>CAWKGK010000001.1:0-336306 GCA_963849115.1 uncultured Actinomycetes bacterium
CTCTGCATGGATCACGCCAGCGTGCACTTACAGAAGGCGCTCGGGCGGATGACACCGAATCCCGCCCGAATCTCTCCCAGCACCGTGATCATGTTGCGGACGAACTGGTCGTTGATAGTGCCGAGCGAGGTGTTCAGCGACTGACGATCGAACAGCACCGCTTTGGAAAAGTCACCGACCAGAGCAGTACCGGCGGCGAGTGCATCGGTCTCCACCACAGGGATGCCCCACAGACTGGGGCTGCCAACGCCGTAAGGGCCGGGGCCTGCAAAGTGATTGGCTTCAGCGTTGACCTTGAGCAAGTCGATGTTCTGAGCGTCTGTCGGGTTGAGCACGACTGCGGTGGGTTCGGTTCGCGCGTTGACCCGTATGAGGGTCATGGCCTTGCGGATGCTGTCGAGATTGCTGGCCGGGCCGACGGGAGCCACGAGCGTCTGCGTACCGGCAACGGTCATGATCCCGGAGAACTTCTCTCGATGCCGTCACCCGAGACAATCAAATCCTCGAGCTCAGTCTGAATGTCCGCCCGGAGATACTCGTCGATGTAGGCACGCAACTGCGGGGCATCTGCAATCACGCGTGGTGGCCGGCACCCACAGAGCGATAGTGCGCACGGCTTCGGTGACCTTGGCGAAAACGATGCCGCCTTCCGGCTTCAATCCGGTTGCGCCGGTAGTGGCTGTGGCCTCTGCAACCGCTGCCGCACCTGCAGTCCAAGACGCTTCCTTCACGTACTCGACCTGATCCGAGACAACCGGGATCACGGTCAGAAGGTCACGGATCTTCGGCGGCCGTACGAGCCCGCCAGCCAAGAGCCCGGCGAACTGGGTATCCGACAGCGCTCCACCGGAAGTGTCTGCAAGCGTGAACAGCCAACGGGCCTTGATCTGCCGGGAGGCATCCTGCATCGACAACGGAAGCTGTACCGGGTCACTGCGATATTCACCCGGCCCCGAGGGGCCTCCGGACGGGAAGCGTTCGACCCAACCTCTGTAGGCGTCGGAGTCGATGAAGGCGTCGCCGATGCTGCTGTGCTGTTTGCCCGGCACCCGGCCGGAACTGGGGTAGATAGGTGCGCGGTTGGCGCTGCCTGAACCGCGTGCCTTACCGGAGTCCTCGAGCGCTTTACGGATGCCTTCGCCGTGCGCGCTGACAATGGTGTCTATCCTTTCCTTGCTCAGGGTGCCGTCCCCGCCTGCAATGGGGCGTGGGTCGGCGAGCATGTCTGCAACGGTTCTGCGTTTGTGCATGGTCACTGAAAACCTCCGAGAAGAGTCGTTCTAGGGGGAACAGTAGCCACGTGGGCACGGATCTCGCCGGTGAGCGACCGCACTACAAACTCACCGACGCGTGCGCCCGTGACTTCTGCTACTCGCGCTCCGCGACTCTGTGGCGGTACCGGCGGCTGCTCGTGACCGGACGACGGCAGGGCGGCGTGTGCTCTTACGGCTAGATGTTACCCACAAGTCTGGCAGCGATGCAAACAAAACGCGGATGTTCCCATGCCTTTATCCTACGATGGCTGACCCGCGTCGCTTAGGGATAGGAGAGATCGTGGAGCCGCTTGAAGCCAGCAAGCAACTCGTACGAACCCACTTCCAAGCGTTGAACGACGAGAACTACCAACTGCTCGACAAAGTCCACCATCCTCAAGGGCGCAATCATGCCCAATCGGCCCTCGACCTTTCAGAGTGGCCAGAAGAGGGTGTCCCGTTCGGGCCTCGTGAGGTTCAGGGGACGTTCGAATGGCTCCGGCGAGGCTTCTCGAACCTGCGAGTAGACATTCTCGACCTTCTTGCTGAGGGTGACAAGGTGATGGCTCGAATCGAGATGACGGGCGTTCACGATGGCGATTTCGTCGGCCTGGAGCCCACCCACCGATCTTGGAAGTACGAACACGTCCACATATTCAGGATCGAGGACGGTTGGATCGCGGAACATTGGGCCGTGAGAGAGGATCTCAAGGCGATGATCCAGTTGGGTGTTGTGGCTCCACCTGCCCCTCCCACTTGAGTTTCTCAGGGACCGGTCATCGCAGCCTCGTCTCGGTCGGGTGCGGCGATATACCGGCAGACCAAAAGAGATTCGCTGCGATAGCAGCGCGGCGCACGTCGTCCATAACGTCGCAGAGCATGTCCATGGTCTCTGTGCTGGCAAGCAGTTGCGCCAAAGTCCCACCAGCCACCATCCAGGTGAGTTCGCACTCTTCGGAGGTCGGGTCGATGCCGCGCGCTCGAAGTTGCTCGTGCACCGATGCGCGGAAGGCGTCGATCTGTGCCAGCACAACGGGCGAAAACAACTCAGAGGCTCGCGTTTGGGCGGTACATCGCGCAGCTCGTCGCTCATAGCCTGACCTCCCGGTCGTCGTCCGCATCTACATAGTGCTCCCAAACAGTCTCGAACTTGGCGCGCGTCTGTGGGTCTGGCACCGATGCGCCACGCGCCATGCCGAACACCGCAGCGCAGTGATAGATAAAGAACGGCTGGCCGGGGTCGGCGAGCTTGTGACACGGCGTGTGGGTTATGCTTGTCCATTCGCACCAGAGCCGGTCGTTCGGCGATCTTTCGGCGCGCGAAGCCGACCCGACGCGGGTAACCTTCACGTTTTGCAACAATATATGAGAAAGAATTGTGTGCCCAGTGAAGACCTGACCCGGAGGTAGCCGTGATCGCTCGCGTGGCAGTCTGGAAGCCCATGCCTGACGATGACCGTCAGTGGGTCATCGACGCTGCCAAAACAGTGCCTGGGGTCCTTGACGCTTACCACCTGATTGACCCAACCACCGGCGACGGTCTCTCGATCGCCTTCTTCGAGGACGACGTGGACATCAGCGCGGTGAAGGCAGTGATCGCAGAGAAGGCAGATGACATCGGCTGGTACAAGGAACAGCGTCCGGCCCCCGAGTCGGAGACGATCTACCGTGTGCTTCGGCACGGTTAGACCAAGGCAGGGACGCGCCGCTCGGGTTTCGCTGTTGCTTGCGCTTCGTTCTAATGGCTCACCTCTCTGTCGAACGCTGTGCTGGTTACGTGTGACATGGGCCTAAGAGCTTAGAAGCGATCGCACGATGCTCTGACTGCTGCATATCTCGACAAAGCTCGAAGCAGCATCGAAGAAAGGATCCTTGACATGCTTGCGATGATGCAAGGTAGACAATCGGGGGCGGGGCGGGGGTTGCTCGGGGGAATCTTCGGGGTGATGATGTGCGGGCATCACGCACGGAAAACGGTTCACGATTGCAGCCACCACCACGGCTATACCGCATGTGCGTTTGACAATCGTGTTTGACATTCGAGCGCATACACGGTCTGACGTGCGACGATGCAACGTACGTCACTAGATACGATAACTAGTGCAGTGCTCGTTGGTCTTGCCCATTGACGCCGCTCGGGCCTAATCACCGCGCTGACCTGCGGCTTCGTGCTTTACACTCCCGCCCGTACTCCGACGCCAGGTCGGTGACGGTGCTGCACACCAGCCTTCGACGGGTCGTGTGCACTGTCGTCGTGTGCCCGATGCATCGTCACTAGCCCGGCCTTGTATGGGTGTTGCGTGTTATGAGTGTTGCGTTCTATGGGGTCGGCGTCGTCTAACGCAACAGTCGCAACGCTCGCAACAGGTGCCCGGCGAAGTGCTGTCACGACCCCTCCTCCGGCCGGTGCTCGCTGTCAATAAATGTCAGCGTGGGAGGGTCGTCGTGCAGAAGGTGCTCATCCTTTGCAGAATATGACCATGTCTCAGAGTTGGGCATCTTCTGCGATTCATTAGCACCTTCTGCGTTGTTGTTAGTTTCTGTCAGTGCCTCGGCGGCCGGGTGCGTCCACTCCCATCGCTGCTTCTCGTCACCGAAGCGCCCGCCTTGCTTGCGTACGACAACGCCACGAGCCGTCTTGGCTCGGCGCAGAGTGCTACGAGAGATGCCCGCCTCATCCGCCTGCCGCTGAACCTCTCTCGATGGCACCGGGCCGTCAGCGAGCAGGTCGTCGAGGAACGCTCCCGCCTCATCCACGGCGCTCTTGTCGTCGTCCCCCGCCGGTGAGAGCACGTCCGACGCCTTTACGTCCGGGGCCTCGCCGAGCCACGCCAGGCCGACCGTGTCGATCTGTTCGCCGTCCCAGCCCTCGATGGAGCGAGACTCGGCTCGAAAGCAGGGTTGGAGCCGGAGCCGAGAGGTTGCTCTTGCCGTGCACTAGCAGGCGATTGGGGCTCTCCTCTTCGGCCTCGTGGTCTGACGCCATGAGAAGGATCGAACGTGGCGCAGCGCTCATCCCGATCGAACCGCCGACCTTCACGAACAGATCGGTGGACTGGCTCTGTTGAGGTGGGCAAGCGCCAGTACCGCCGCTCCGGTTCGCTCGGCGAGATGATGCAGCGGGGCGAGGGCGGCACGGATGCTGGCATCTCGGTGCGAGTCGATGGCCGTATCGAAGTGGGCGGCAACCGGGTCTATGACCGTGAACGCAGCGCCACGCTCTCTCATCTCGACCTCGAGCTGATCCACGTGCTTCGGCAGGATGATGCCCGTCTCCGTGTCGTCCACGAAGTAGGTGAGGAAGCGCACCAGCGAGAGGTCGGCACCGGCCGCCATGAGCCGGGGGACGAGAGTGTGATCCCGTGTGTCTTCGGCGGAAGCGATAAAGCACAGCGACGGCTTGCCACTGAGGTCGCCCGGTAGTTGTCCTCTGGTGAGCCGGGCAACAAGGTCTGTGGCGAGCGTGCTCTTGTTCTTCGAGGGCAGACCCACAAGCAGATTGAGAGCGCCGAGGACGAGCCGCCCTTCCCAAGCCCACGTCACCGGGCGAGGTCTGACCGAGGAAGCGTCGATCAGCATGATTCCGGTAGAGGGCTCTTCGTTCTCAGGCGACTCGCCGTTCTTAGCCGCCTCGATAACCGACAACGCTTCCTCGTACGTCTCGCCGGGCGTAACTAGCCCGTCGCTCTCAAGCAGGCGCAGCACTTCCGCCGTTGCCTCGTCGGGCGGTTCCGGCGCTCTCACGCCGACGTGCCCGTCGACTCCGCCACCCAATCGCTCTGACGGGCAAGCTCGACCCGTTCGGCCAACTGTGCTGTTTCCTCATAACTCAAAACCTCCGCATTGAATACGTCTGCGATCTGTTCGATGGACATGGCCCGCTCGCTCATGCGCCCACCTCGTCGAGCAAGCGCCGGACGGCACGCGCCACGGCGCCCAGGTCTCGGGCCGTTTTGGCGGTGCAGAATCGCATGAAGGCGACGCCTCTCACGAGATACGCGCCCTGCAGCATCAATTCCACATCGCCACCGGCCCGCAGGTAGTCGAAGTTGTGAGCGACCTCGACACGGGCCCAGTACGGGGGCAACTGAGCAAGATGCTTGGTGGCTTCCCACTCGAAGGCAAACTCCGGCCGGGCTGCGACTGCTCGAGCAAAGGAGCGAGCGAGCTTGCCGGGACGACGCTCGACCTGGGCCACCGTCACTGGCCCGGAGTTGCGCAACTCCACCGGTTCCCCCAGCGCTCGTGCAACGTCGATCACGTCGCCGTCCCAGCCGCAGGGGTGGCAGTGCAGCCGCTCGTCGCCGTCGTGAGCCACGAAGATGCGAGCGGACGGGTGGAAGGGCGGGATGATCCGAAGATACGCAGCGCTGCGCAAACCGAGATGAAGACCTGGAACGCCGACGAGTTGCGTAGCTTCCTCGAGCAGGTGGGCGACGACCGCTTCTATCCCGTGTGGATGCTGCTATCGACGACCGGGATGCGGCGCGGTGAAGCTCTGGGACTGCACTGGCGGGACGTGTCGCTCGACCATGCGCGGGTGTCTGTGCATCAGGCGCTGGTGCTCGTCGGCAACGAGCCCGCTCTGCAAGAGACCAAGACCGCGAAGGGTCGGCGCTCGATTGCGTTATCGCCGGAGACTGTCGCCGCGCTCAGAGCTCACCGTAAGCGGCAGCTCGCGGAGAAGATGAGCCTCGGGCCCGACTACGCCGAGAGCGACCTGGTGTTCCGTCGTGAGGACGGGACGCTGGTGCATCCCTCGACGCTCTCTCGCCGCTTCGGGAAACTGGTGCGACAGACCGACCTCCCCGAGATACGACTGCATGACCTCCGGCACACCTTCGCGACCGCCATGCTGCAAGCTGGAGTCAACGTCAAGGTGGTGTCAGAGATGCTGGGCCACGCCTCGGTGTCGATCACCCTCGAGGTCTACCAACACGTCGTACCCGGCATGGCCGAGGACGCAAGCGACAAGTTCGCCGCACTCGTGTTCGGCCGCCCGCCGATCGCCACGTAGCAGCGCTCCCAAGTACGCCTGAGGGCGTCGTGGGTGCGACCCTGTTGGGTCGAGGCGCACCCGCACGTCTCACGGTCCACCCACCCCTCGAGCACGTCGCCCAGACGCCCCCTCAAAACAAGCACCCGTTTGTTTGACATCCGTTTGACATCTGCCATTTGAGGGCCGTTTCCGAAGCCTGGTCGAACGCATGTTCACCGGCTCTGACCTGGACTTCTTTGGTGTCGGAGGGGGGACTTGAACCCCCACGTCCCGTATAAGGACACTAGGCCCTCAACCTAGCGCGTCTACCAATTCCGCCACTCCGACGTGGAAAAGGCCCCGCTCGGCAGAGCCGCTCAGGGCCACGACAACTATATTCCGGACGACCAAGCAGAAGCGTCGCTCGCCGAGTGGCGATCGCTGCACGAGCCCACCTCGATCGTCCCCGGCCCTCAGCCCCCTTTGGACTCCAAGCTCCAGCTCTCGAGGTTCCACAGCGGCCCCTCCAGTGTGGGGTTAGGCCGCGGCCCCTTGATTCCCGGTCGCCATGCCAGCACCGTGCTCACCCGGGCCAGGGGCAGAGCGTCGGCCGCCCCAACGCCGGGAAGCGCACCCGGCACGCCGGTCGAGCGCCTCAGTGAGACGTCGACCGGATTGTCCCGCAGCCAGCCGCCGTAGAACTCGTCGCTCTCGATGGCGCTCAGCTCGGAGGCGATCCCGGCCCCCTTCAGCTGCTCGTAAATGGCCTCCTGATAGAGCACCAAGAGCTCGTCGTCGCGTGGCACCGCAATGTCGAGCTCTTGCAGCGGCCGACTCCCGGCCCCCGGGGGATCCTGAGTGGTAACCAACCGGCCCAAGCCGCCGAGGAACACCGACTCCATCCTTGCGAGGTCGAGCGACTCGACCACAATCTGTCGCTCCGAAGGGCTGACGTCTGCGGCCCCGAAGTCCGCCCAAACGCTCTCCCACCCCAGGGCCTGGGCCCACTCGAGGCTCGCAGCGTCGAGGCGGCCGGAGAGGTTCAGGCCCGACGGCGTGGCGCCCACATCGAGCTCGCCCCGTTTCAGCAGGGAGATCATGATGTCGAGCGAGGCGATGTGGCGCACGCGGACCCGCTCGAGCCCCACGGACCCTCCCCACCAATCCGAGTTGGGCTCCAGCACCAGCTCGAGGCCGGGCGTGCGGTGCGCCAGCACGAAAGGACCTCCGTAGACCCCTCGCCTGAAGGGGACGACGGGCGCGGCGCGTGCCAGCGTCAGGGGCCAGTCCGCCACCTCGCCCGTCAGCACTACGGTGCGTGGCCCCCGCGCCGAGGCCGTGCGGACCCGGGCGAAGCCGCTGCCCGCGTGGGCCTCCTCGACGCTTGCGATCACGTCGTGCGCGGTGATGGGGCGGCCATCACTCCAGGACGCCTCACGCAGGCGTATTCGAGCGCCCGAGGGAGTTTCATCGAGGGACAGGGCCAGTTCGGGCCGGACCTCGCCGTCGGGCAGCAGTCGGAAGAGAGAGGGATACAGAGGACGGCTAAGGGCCAGGGTGAGGTCCGAAGCGTCGACTGAATAGGGGTGGAGGGTGGCGGGCTCCCCCAGTACTCCGACCCTGATCTCCCCCTTCGGTGCGGCAGGCGGCGACTTAGCCGGGCTCGGTTTGTCTCTTGATCGGGGAGGAGAGGTGACGCGGCCCGAGTCGCAGGCGGCGAGCAGCCACAGCACCGACAGGAGCGCCGCGCCGAGGCGGCGGGACACGCTGGCTACTGCAGCCGGAAGGCCAGCAGGATCGTGGTGCCGGCGAAGACGATGGCGGTGATCACGGTGATGCGATCGAGGTTCTTCTCCATCATCGTCGAGCCCATCGCCTGGGTCTGCATACCTCCGCCGAACATCTCAGACACTCCCCCGCCCCGCCCTGCGTGTAGCAGCACGAACAAGATCATGGTCATCGATGCGATCACATGCAGCACCACGATGATTGCGGTAAGGATGTTCATCTACCAAATTTACAACAAGCCGAACCTCTGGAGGTTCTATGGGCCTCTGAGCGCGGAAAACCGCGCCGAGAGGCGCTCAAAACGCGGATAGGGCTTCAGGAGCCGCGGGCGGCTGCGACCAGGCCCGGCATGATCTCCGTCCCCATAATGTGGCCGATGGCTCCAGAGCGGGCGGCGGTCTCGCCGTAGGTCGTGACCGCGTCCGAACTCACGCCCGGCCCACACACGAGCAGCGGCACGGGCCCGTCGGTATGTGACTTACGGGCACAGCTCGTGGAGTGGTCGGCGGTGACCGCCACGATCGTGCGCCGGTCGTCGAGCCCCCCGAGCAGAGGGGCGAAGAAATGGGCGTCAATGTCCTCGATGCTCTTGATCTTGGCCTCGTGGTCGCCGTCGTGGGCGGGCACGTCCGGTCCCTTGATGTGGATGTAGAGGCCGTCGAAACCCTCGATCGCCTCGTTGGCGAGCTCCGCCCACGCCTCATACTGTTCGGCCGCGCCCATACCGGTGGGCGCCTCGACCACCCCCATTCCCGTGAGCTTGGCGATCCCGAGCTCGACCGGCATCTCCACGAAGCAGGCGAACTCGGGGCCGAACTTCGACTTGAAGGGCTCGAGCTCGGGCAGGTGGTCGCCCGCGTCGCGCGTGAGGATGAAGTTGCCCGGCAGCCTCTGGGCAACGCGCCGCTTCCGGTTTACCTCGGAGGCGTCCAGCACCTCGTAGGCGGCTTGGATCCATTCGTTGGAGAGCCGGGCCGCCTCCACCGCGGAGTCGTCCTCCTCGTGGCCCGCCAGCGGGGCGACCTCCACCACCCGGTTCTCGAAGGTCTCCTTGGCCACCCCGAGCGCGCCCTCACGTCCATAGGCGGGGTCCGAGTTCTCGACCTCGGCGGACAGCCGGAGGGTCTCGGAGCGCAGCACCAGCGCGGCACGGTGACCCGAGGTGGCCCGCAACTCGAAGTCGGCGCCGGAGAGCCGGACGTTGTCCTGGACCTCGGTTGCGAGCGTCTCGGCCTCCTCGGAGGAGAGGTCGCGGCCCGCACGGCGGTCGATGATCTCCCACGAGTCGCCATCTCTCTCGACCGTGGCGAAGTTAGCCCGGTAGGCGAGGTCACCGGGAGAGATCTCGAGCCCAGCCCCGAGAGCCTCGAGGGGGCCGCGCCCGGTGTGATGTTGGTGCGGGTCGTAGCCGAGGATGGCGAATACCGCTATGTCGGACTCGGGGGCGATGCCCTTGCCGACCGTGGTCACGATCCCGTTGCGGCCCCTCTTCGCAAGCCCGTCCAGGTGCGGCGCGTGAGCCACCTCCAAAGGAGTTCTGTCCCCGAGCGGGACGAGAGGATCGTCTCCCAGCCCGTCGAGGATGACGTACATGATCCGGTGCGGGCTCACGACTTGGTCGCCTTGACGATGGCGGCGAACTCTGCCGCATCGAGCGACGCCCCGCCCACCAGGGCCCCATCGATGTCGGGTTGCGAGGTGAGGGCAGCTGCGTTGCCGGCTTTAACGCTCCCTCCGTAGAGGATGCGGATGGCTCCGGCCACCTCTTCGGAGAGCTGCTCCGACAGCGCCGATCTGATGATCGAGATCGTCTCCTGGGCGTCGGCGGGCGTGGCGGTCGCCCCGGTCCCGATCGCCCAGATGGGCTCGTAGGCGACCACGGCCCGCCGTCCCTGCTCGGGCTTGAGGCCGGCAAGGCCCGCGTTCACCTGGCGCCTGACCTTGGCCTCGGTTTCGTGCGCGGCACGCTCTGCCTCGGTTTCACCGCAGCACATTATCGGGATCAAGTCGTGGGACAGGGCCGCCTTGACCTTGGCGTTGACCTCGTCGTCGCTCTCGCCCAACAGCTCGCGCCTTTCGGAGTGGCCCACGATCACGTAGGAGACCTGCAACGCTTGCAGCATCACCGGCGAGATCTCGCCGGTGAAGGCGCCGTCGGGGCGGGGGTAGAGGTTCTGGGCGCCGAGGCCGAACTCGTAACGGTCGGAGTCGATGAGTGTCTGCATCGTGCGGAGGGCGGTGAACGGGGGACACAGAACGACCTCGACCCGGGAGAAGTCGTGCCCGGCGAGCTCGTGCGCCACCGCCTGGGTCAAGCGCATTCCCTCGAGGTGGGTCAGGTTCATCTTCCAGTTGCCGGCAATCAGAGGAGTTCTCAGCTTTCTCCCTTTCTCAGCGCCGCCACTCCGGGGAGTTCCTTACCCTCGAGCAGCTCCAGTGAGGCCCCGCCTCCGGTGGACAGATGCGAAACCGCGTCGGTCATGCCCAGCTCGACCAGCGCGGCCGCCGAGTCTCCCCCACCCGCAACCGTGAACGCGCCCTTGGAGGTGGCCTCCGCGAGGGCCCGCGCGACGGCCTTGGTGCCGGTTGCGTAGTCGTCTATCTCGAAAATGCCCATCGGCCCGTTCCACAACACGGTGCGGGCGGCGGCGATGACGTCGGAGAAACGGGTCGCAGTTTCCGGGCCGATGTCGACGCCCATGCGCGCCCCGATGTCCCCCAGCGGGACCACCTCGTGAGGCGAGCCCTCCTCTATCCCCTCGGCCGCCATCACGTCCGAGGGCAGCAGCACGACCACGCCCTTGGCCTCGGCCTCCTCGAGAGTGGACCTGATCTCGTCGAGCCGGTCTCGCTCGACCCGGGAGCCACCGACATCGTGGCCCTGAGCCGCCAACAACGTGAACGCCATGGCGCCGCCGACCACCACCGAGTCCACGCGCTCGAGCAGGTTGCTTATGACGCCCAGTTTGTCGGAGACCTTGGCGCCACCGAGCACGGCGACGAAGGGACGGTCGGGGTCCTCCAGCAGTCGTTCCAACTCTGCCACCTCTCGTGACAGGAGTAAGCCTGCGGCACAGGGGAGCAGGGCGGGAACTCCCACCACCGATGCGTGCGCCCGGTGGGAAGAGCCGAAGGCATCGTTGACATAGCCCTGAGCCAGGCCTGCGAGTGCGGCCGAGAAACCGGCGTCGTTTGACTCCTCGCCGGACTCGAAGCGAAGGTTCTCGAGCAGAACGACTTCGGCATCTGAGGCACAGGCACGCTCCACCTCAGGGCCAATCACCTCATCGAGCGCCAGCACATCTGTTCGCAGAAGCTCGGCCAAGCGTGTGCCCACAGGGGCGAGGCGCAGCTCCTCTGAGACCTGACCCTTGGGCCTCCCCAGGTGGGAACAAACCGCGAGCCGTGCGCCGCGTTCCAGCAGCGCCTCGAGCGTCGGCACCGAGGCCCGCACGCGCAGGTCGTCGGTGATGGCGCCGTTCTCCAGGGGAACGTTGAGATCCGCCCGCACCAGCACACGCCGGTCCTTGACCTCGAGTTCGTCGAGGGTCGGCAGAGTGGAGTTGGTGCGGCCGGCGACCATTGTCCGGGAGTGTAAGGGGCGGCCCGCACGCCGCTGTAGTGCTCGTGGGCCAACGCCGCGGGCCTCGACGGGGCGGCCGCGATCGCGGCCCGAAACGGGGGTGCCGCTCGCCGCCATCCTCATGCCCGCAGGCTTCTTCCTGTCCTCGATGGGACGCGACGCGGTTCGACCCAACCGACTCATCCTGCTGCTGTACGCCGGGACTGCGTCTCTGGCCATCGGGGTGCTTGCCCTCGGCCTCGGGCTCTTGATGGCTGAACAAGCAGCGGATGCCCGGCACGAACACCTCTAGCCGGCGAGCGGGGGGCGGCGTGTATGCCAATCACTCAACTCTTGATAGGCCAGCGCGGCCCCCAGCGCGGTCGCCTCGTCTCGAGCCACCAGCTGCAAGCCGACCGGCATCCCGGTGGGCGTGAACCCGCAGGGGACACTCACCGCAGCGAGGCCCAAGAAGTTGATCGGGCGGCATAGTCTCGTCAACCGCACGGCCACCTCGGGCCTGAAACCCTTTCCCTTCAGAGCATCAAGCTCGTCGACTCGAGGAGCGGCCATCTCAGTCGTGGGCAGAACGAGAAGGTCGGTGTGTTCCAAGGACGCCTCCCACGCGGCGCCGAGCCGCTCCAGCTCGCGCCGGGCAGTCACGAAGTCCACCGCGGTGAATCGCTCGCCGTGCCGCAACGCGCGTTTGGTCTCCTCGGTGTAGTCATCCAAGCGATCCGGGTACCAGCCCGCCTCCCGGTGGGCGGTCAACGCCTCGCAGTTGAGAAAGATGCCATGGGGCCGGTCCCAGTCGGTGAACTCCGGAAGCGCGACCTCGGAGCGCGGCGCCAGGCGGGACAGGACTTCGACCGCCTGCTCCACCAACTCGAGGACCTCTGCGTCGGCACGGGTGGAGTCCCAGGGAGGCGTAGCCATTACAAGCCCCTCGAGCCGGGGAAAGATGGGGGCCGCCCCGGTCAGGCCTCGCCACATGCGCTCGACCGAGACCGCGTCGGCCGCCATCGGTCCCCACACGTCGAGGCTCCACGCCAGGGGCACGATCCCCGCCATGGGCACAACGCGCTGTCGCGGCGTGAGCCCGGTGATCCCACACAGTGACGACGGAATTCGCACCGAGCCGGCGGTGTCGGAGCCCAGCGCCCCCGGGCACATGCCGGCTGCGACCGCCGCGGCAGATCCTCCGCTAGAGCCGCCGGGGATGCGTTCTAGGTCCCAGGGATTCCGGGTGGGGGCGCTCACCACACCGTAGGCGAACTCCTGCGTGTTGGTCTTTCCAATGACTATCGCCCCCGCTCGGCGCAGGTGCGACACGACCGGCGCATCTGTAGCGGCGACGTTGCCGGCCAGGACTCGGGAGGAAGCGGTGGTGGGTAGACCGGCGACGTCGATCAGGTCCTTGACCCCGACGGGTATTCCGTGGAGGGGGCGTTGCGGATCGTGAGACGTCAGCTCTCGCGCACGCGCTCGCGCTCCCTCGAGGTCGAGAGTCACGAACGCACGGACAGCCGACTCGAGCTGCTCGACGCGCCGAAGGCACGCGTCCAGCAGCTCGATCGCAGAAAGATCTTCGCGGGCGAGGGCCGACGCGGCGGCGGCGAGACTCAGCGCGGCGGGGTCGGACATGGCGCTGAGGCTACTTCAGGCCCTCGGGTGGGTAGAAGCTGGACATTACGGCGTGGGCGACCAGCAGGCGAACGCACATAGTCAGGCACTCCAGACCAGACGCGACGAACGGGCCCGCCGAAAGTGACTGGGCCCGCTCGCAAAGTTGAACCTTGTTGGGTCAGGCGCCCTTGATCGCGTCCTTGACCTTCTCGCCGGCCTGCTTCAGTTTGGACTTCGACTGATCCTGGCGACCCTGCTGCTCCAACTCGCGGTCTCCAGTAGCCTGACCGGCCTTCTCCTTCATCTTGCCCTTTGCTTCCTCGCCCTTGTTGCGTGCCTTGTCCTCGGTGGCCATGAACTCCGCCCTTTCACTAGGTCGATCCGGCGTTTAAGTCGACTCTTGCCGACATCATGATTTTCCCCGCGCTGCGTGATTCACAAACCTTCCAAGCGGCTCACACGGGCCACTGCTCGCGCCGCCAGCTCCCATCCCAAAACATCCACTCGTACCGGGATGTCGCCACGAAATGTTCTCTGACCCTCGCTTCCTCATCAGAGCTCAATCCTTTACCGACGCGCTCGGTGAGCTCCAATACCGCACTAACTATTGCAGCGAACTCGTCTCCTCCGTAGGTGTCGATCCACCGTTGGTAGAGGGGGTTGGGAGAGCCCTGTTCGCCGAGCACCTTACCTACCTCCCAGTAAATCCAGTAGCAGGGAAGTATCGCTCCGAGAGCCTCCGCGAAAGAGCCGCGACTCGTGGCCGCCAGCAAGTAGGAGGTATAGGCAAGTGTGGTGGGTGCCATCTGTGTAGTGCGCACCTCTTCCACCGATAATCCGAAGTCATCGAAGAAGCTGTTGTGCAAGCTTCGCTCCACCGCGATGGCCCCGGCGGCATGCTCGGCGAACATCTGAATTGTCTCATCCTCGGGAGCTTTGGCAGCGCAGATCGCAAGCGCGCGGGCATACTCGCGAAGGTAGAGCGAATCCTGCACGACGTAGAAGCGGAAACTCTGCTGGTCGAGGCTGCCGTCGGTGAGGCCTCGCAGGAAGGGATGCTCGAGTATGTGCTTGAAGATGCCCTCGATCTCGCCCCACAGTTTGTGTGGAAGGTTGTCGGCCATGTGATCCCCTTTTATCAGTTGGTTCGTCGAAGGATAGCGACCTCCCTCTCTCCACGTCCAGACATCGACTCTTCGAAAAAGGACCCCAAAGAAATCTGAGAAATCCTCTTCCGAAGGCCAGTTTCGACCCCTGAGTTGTCACACCTCTTTGTCATAGTGATTCCCATGGAGTTTCCTTCGATGGATGAGGCGATCAGGCAGATCGAGAAGTCCAACATCGATCTCGAGCCCGAGGTGATGGATGCTCATGCGGTGCGCGAGCTTCTGTCTCGCTATGCCAAGGCGAAGAAGCTGGTGTCCTACGGCGAGACCATGCTGGCGGCAAAGCTCGGCGACGCTGGAGATGGTGGCGCGAACCACCGGAGTGTCTGTGGGCAAGGCCAAGGCCGCGGTCGACACGGGAAACTCCTTGAAGTCGGCCGACGAAGTCCGAGAGGCGTTCAAATCGGGCGAGATCTCTGTGGACCAAGCCTCAGAGATCGCCACGGCGGAGAACGCCTCGCCCGGCTCCTCGACAGAGCTATTGAAGCTGGCCCAGGATGAGTCCTTCCAGACGCTCAGAGAGAAGTCGAGAAAGGTCGTGCTGGAAGCCGAGCAGCATCGGGGCCTGGCTGAGCGCCAGCACCAGGCCCGCAGGGCCCGCAGCTACCGGGACGAGCTCGGCATGATCTCAATCAACCTGCTGCTGGAGCCTCATGTCGGGGTGCCCATCGTCAACCGGGCCGAGACAGAGGCGGGGCGCCGGTTCCGTGCCGCCAAGAGGGACGGCCGCCAAGAGCCCTTCGAGCGCCACCTCGCAGACGCCTACGCCGGTGTCTGTTCTCTGCAGGGACCACGATCCCGGCTCGCAAGCCCGAGCTGGTGGTGCTGGTGTCACACGAGATCACCCAGCGGGGGTGGAAGGACGTGCAAGAGGGCGAAGTGTGCAAGATTCCCGGAGTCGGCCCCATCTCACCCGAGACGGCCAGAGAGATCGCCTCCGACGCCTTTCTGAGCGGGCTGTTCTATGACGGCACCGACCTGCGTCACTTTCGCCGCTGGACCCGAAACACTCCCGTAGACGTCCTGTTGGCACTGCAACTGGGGGAGCCGCCGGAGTTCGACGGGGTCTAGTGCATCGATTGCGGCCGCCGCTTTCGCAACGAGAAGGACCACAGCGCGCCTCATGTCGCCGGAGGCTTTGCTTCGACCACCAATCTCAAGTGGCGGTGCTACGGATGCCATCAGAACAAGACCGCAGAGGATCGGAGAACAGGAAAGCTCACACCTCCAGACCCGGATGCCGAGCGGGGGCCGCCGGGGCCGTGAGGGCGAGCGTCCCACTAGGTCACAGCTTGCTTGCGACCATCTCCGTCAGGTCCACGAGGCGGTTGCTGTAGCCCCACTCGTTGTCGTACCAGCCCAGGATCTTCACCATGTTCCCGTTGGTCATCGTCGAGAGGCTGTCGAACACACACGAGTGCGCGTCGCCGACGATGTCGGACGACACGATCGGGTCCTCGGTGTAATAGAGGATCCCCCTCATGCGCGCCGACTGAGCCGCTTCTCTGAAAGCGTTGTTGACGTCTTCGATCGTTACCTCGGCCCCCAAGTTGCACACGAGGTCCGTGACCGAGCCGTCGGGCACGGGGACACGTAAGGAGATGCCGTCGAGGCGTCCCTTGAGTTCCGGCAGCGCCAACGCCGAGGCCTTTGCCGCGCCGGTTGAGGTCGGGATGATGTTGAGGGCCGCGGCGCGCGCCCTGCGGAGGTCGGAGTGCGGCAGGTCCTGCAGACGCTGGTCGCCGGTGTAGGCATGGCAGGTGGTCATGAAGCCTTTCTCGATACCCCAGTTGTCTTGCAGCACCTTCGCCATCGGAACAACACAGTTCGTGGTGCATGACGCGTTCGAAATGATGCTGTGCTGCCCCGGGTCGTAGTCATCGTCGTTGACTCCCATAACGAGCGTGATGTCCTCATCCTTTGCGGGGGCCGAGATGATCACTTTCTTGGCCCCCGCGTCGAGGTGTTTGGCCGCGTCGGCTCGCTTTGTGAACAGACCGGTCGACTCGACCACGATGTCTACTCCGAAATCGCCCCACGGCAGCGAGCCGGGGTCTCGCTCGGAAAGCACTCTCACCTCGGTGCCGTCGACCGAGAAGCCTTCGTCGGAGCTCTTGACCTCCTTGCCGAGGCGGCCGAAGACGGTGTCGTACTTGAGCAGATGGGCGATCGTGGCCGGATCGGTGATGTCGTTGACCGCCACAACCTCCAAGTCCGCCCCCTTGGAGGTGAACGCCCGGAAGAAGTTGCGACCGATGCGCCCGAAGCCGTTGATCCCTACTCGCGTCGTCATCGACGACACCTCCCATTTCATCTAGCGGTCGGACTCAGATCTGGCGCCATCCTAAGCCGAGCACGGAGGCCGAGGGGGTGCATCGCACAAGGTGTGCTTGTGGCCACCGATTCGGTGCTCGGGGGCACAACTTGTGCGTCTGGCCACGCCAAAGGTGGTGGGCGAGGGCTTGAGGTCAGGCCAGGGTCCGCAGCACCTCGGCCAACCGGGCGGGGTCGTGGCCCCCGTCGAGGGCGGCCACATCGGCCTCCACCACCCTGACCCCGCAGAACTCGAGCGTCTCCCGATCGACGACCACGCCGGCCGGCTCCAGCACGGGGCACTGCACCACCACCACATCGGCCGCGTAGGGACCGGCATGCGCCAGCAGCGCCTCGAGGTGCCCGCCGGCACTGAGGGCGGTGGTCTCCCCCGGCTGGGTGCAGCTGTTGCACACGAACACCTTGCGAGCCCCGGTCCTACTCAGTGCCTCCTTGATGCCCGGCACGATCACGGTCGCTATCAGGCTCGTGAACAGGCTCCCCGGCCCCAGCACTACCTGGTCGGCTTCGAGGATCGCCCGCACCGCCCCTCCGTAGGCGGCGGCGTTCGCAGGTTTGAGATAGACCGCCTGGATGGGCGCTCCCGCGCTCTGCACGGCCACCTGGCCGCGTACGACCTCCCCGTTGACACGCGCCCGTAGCGAGACCACCTCCGTGGTGGCGGGATGGACGACCCCGGAGGCGCCCAGCAGCTCCCCAGCCTGCGTGACCGCCGCGGCGAAGTCACCGGTCATCTCGGTCAATCCTGCGATCACGAGATTGCCGAGAGCGTGTTCGCTCAACGTCCCATCGCCGAAACGGTGCTGGTAGAGGCGGGCGAGCGCCGAGTCCTCGGACAGCGCGACCAGGCAGTTGCGGATATCTCCGGGGGCAGGAATGCCGAGCTCCCTCGTCAAGCGGCCCGAGGAGCCTCCGTCGTCGGCCACGGTGACCACCGCAGCGACCTCATCGGCGTAGAGGCGCGCCGCTCTGAGAGTGGCGGCGAGGCCGTGCCCGCCCCCGACCCCGGTGACTTTCAACTAGTTCGCAACTAAGCCTGCGGGCGCTCGACGTCTCGATGCACGACCTTGGCCCGGAAGCCGAGATCGCGAATCGTTGCACTGATTGCCTCAGACAACACCACAGAGCGATGGCGCCCGCCGGTGCAGCCAATCGCCACGGTGAGATAGTGACGACCTTCCTCCTGGTATCCGTGCAGCAGCACCGCAAGCAGATCGCAGAGGCGGTCCATGAACACGGTCGTCACGTTTTGGCCGAGGACATAGTCCTTGACCGACTGCTCGAGCCCGGTCAAGGGGCGAAGGTCGGGCACCCAGTGCGGGTTGGGAAGGAACCGAACATCGAAGACGAGGTCGGCGTCGAGCGGCAGCCCGTACTTGTAGCCGAATGAGATCACCGTCGTGCTGAGCCCGTCCGACACACGCACATCCGAGAAGTAGGAACCCAACCTCGACCTCAACGCTCGCACAGACATATCCGAGGTATCCATGACGATGTCGGCGCCTTCTCGGAACGGCCTCATGAGGTCGCGCTCTCGCTGGATGCCGACGGCCACGCGATCGTCCGGTGCCAGCGGATGCCTTCGCCGGGAGGCGTCGAAGCGCCTCACCAAGACATCGTCGGAAGCCTCCAGAAAAACAAGTCGATAGTTGCATACATCTCGTCTCAACTTCTCGAGTTCCTTCATAGCTTCGGAGAAGAAGGTGCCGCCGCGCGCGTCGATCACCAAGGCGATGAGATCGATGTCGTTGCCGGGGGCCAATGCGAGGGACACCATCGTCTTGATCAGCGCCGGCGGCAGGTTGTCGACCACGAACCACCCGAGGTCCTCGAGTGCATTTGCGGCCTCGGACCTCCCCGCTCCCGACAGCCCGCTTATCACTAAGACGTCGACCCCCTGCGCACGCTGTCTCAGGGTCATGATGCCTGCTGCTGAACGGCGGTGGGATCTGAGAACTCCGCGAATACAGCTTCGGCCACCGTACGCGGAAGTCCGGGCACCTCATAAAGCTCCTCCACCGTTGCCGTCCGGATTCGCTTGACCGAGCCGAAGTGATTCAAGAGCTTCTTGCGGCGGGCGTCGCCCAGCCCCGGTACCGCGTCGAGCTCGGAGCGCGTCATGTTCCTGCTGCGGCGCAGGCGATGATAGGCCAGCGCGAACCTGTGGGCCTCGTCCCGAACGTTCTGCAAGAGATAGAGCGCTTCGGAGCTGCGAGGAATGACGATTGGCTCGGCCCGATCGGGGAGAAAGACCTCCTCCATCCGTTTGGCGAGCGAGCACACCGCGACGTCGTCGATCCCCAGCTGCTGCATTACTTCGACCACCCGGCCCAGTTGACCCTTACCTCCATCAATCACCACCAGGTTGGGTGCGTAGGCAAACTTCCGGTTCGTTTCGGTTTCCGAATCGTCCCGCCGGTAGCGCAGAAACCGCCGCCTCACGACCTCGCCCATCATTGCGAAGTCGTCGGGTCCGCTCGTGTATTTGATCTGAAACCGCCGGTAGTCGGATCGCTTGGGCACGCCGTCCTCGAACACCACCATGGAGCCGACCGCCTCAGAGGGGCCCGTATTGGAGATGTCGAAGCACTCGATGCGAAGCGGAGCCTGGTTCATCCCCAACGCCTCCTGCAACTCGGTGAGCTGACGGGAGCGTGCGGCGAAATCACTCGAACGCTTGAGCCGGTGGCGGGTGAACGCTTCCTTGGCATTGTCGGTAACCGTCTGGAGCAACGAACGCTTTGCTCCCCTCAGGGGCACCGACAGGGTCACGGGCCCGCCCCGGAGCTCCGACAGCCACGCCTCGACGAGCGCGCGGTTTGTTGGCTGCACCGGCACGAGCACGCGCCGCGGGACATCCGAGTCCGCATAGAGACGCTCCAGGAATCCCTCGACCAGCTCCGCTGTTGCGAGATCCTCGACCTTGTCCACGATGTAGCCCTTGCGCCCGGTGACCCGGCCGCGCCGGACGAAGAACACCTGCACCGCGGCTTCGAGATCGTCTTCGTGCCAACCGACCACATCGATGTCGTCGCGCTCCGAGGACACCATCTGCTGTTTCTCGATGGCCCGATGAACATTGTCGAGCTGGTCCCTCAGCTTGGCGGCAAGCTCGTACTCCTCCCTGTTCGACGCCTCCCTCATCGCGGTCTCGAGGCGGTCGATCACCGGGCGTGTGTGCCCGTCGAGGTAGTCGCACAGCTCCGAAACGATGGCGCGATGTTCGTCCGGAGACACCGCTCCCACACACGGTCCCGAGCAGCGCTCGATGTCGTATAGAAGACAGGGGCGATTGCGCCTGTGACAGCGATCGAATACCCCTTGAGAGCAGGTCCTGATGGGAAACGTCGTGAGCAAGAGATCGAGCGTGTCGCGAATTGCATAGGCGTGGGCGAAGGGCCCGTAGTACTTGACTCCCTTGCGCTTGGATCCGCGCATCACTCGCGCTCGGGGAACCTCTTCGTCGAGCGTCACCGCGAGATAGGGATAGCTCTTGTCGTCCCGATAGCGCACGTTGTAACGGGGACGGTGCTCCTTGATGAGGTTGAGCTCGAGATGAAGGGCCTCGACCTCGTTGTCCGTCACGATCCAGTCGACCTCCGAGGCAGCCTCTACCATCGCCCTCGTGCGAGGGTGAAGCTCGGGCCCGAAATAATTGGACAGGCGGGACCGCAACGTCTTCGCCTTGCCCACGTAGATGACGCGGCCCTGAACGTCCCTGAACAAGTAGACGCCCGCGGCTGTGGGTATCGAGCCGGTTTCCGGCCTCGCAAGCGCGCTCTGTGTCATGTCCTCCGCAATCGAAACACATCAGCGGAGGTGCGGGGCGGTGGCTGCTCGCTGGATCTCATCCTTCGGCCGCTCTCGGAGCCGGCCTGCTCCGTTCCCGGGTCAGCCGCTCGGATTGCTCCCGGCGCCAGCGCTCGATCGCGCCGTGGTCCCCCGACAACAGCACAGGCGGTACCGGCAGCCCTCGGTACTCGGCTGGGCGTGTGTACTGCGGGTACTCCAGAGTCCCGGCCGCATGCGACTCGAAGCTCAGCGACTGCTCGTTGCCGAGCACCCCGGGCAGCAGGCGGGCCACGGCCTCGATGATCACCAGCGCGCCGAGCTCACCGCCGGCCAGCACGAAGTCACCGATCGACAGCTCCTCGTCGCACACCTCGACGACCCGCTCGTCGACGCCTTCGTAGCGCCCGCACAGAAGGACCAGCTGGGCATGCCCGGCGAGCCGTGCCACACCTTGGTGGTCGAGCTTTCGTCCCTTGGCGGACAACAGCACGACATGCCCACCCGGTTCCCGCACCGCCTCGACCGCCTCGAAAAAGGGGGCCGGGCTCATGACCATGCCGGCGCCACCCCCATAGGGCTCGTCGTCGATCGAGCGATGCTTGTCCGTCGACCACTCCCTGAGATCGTGGGCGCGCACGTTCAGGCGTCGCGCTGCGAGCGCGCGGCCGAGCACCCCCCAGGACACGAAGCCCTCGACGAGCCCGGGAAAGACCGTGATCACGTCGATGTTCATGTGCTCCTGCGCGGAAGTAGCGTCAGCATCCAGAGCGGCCCTGCGCGGCGAGGGCAAGGCGCGAGGAGTCGAGCGTACCCGGAGGGTACGTGAGCGACGAGTAACGCCGCCCTCGTCGATGCAGGGACGTTCTGGTGCGACGGGACTGACGCAAAGGTGCACTAGCAAGGCACTAGTCGAGGAGGCCGGGCGGCGCATCGACGACCACTCGACGGGAGTCCCTGTTGATCTCACTCACGATGGCCTCAACCAAGGGGACAAGCTTCTCGCCCACGGGCGTTTCGACTACCAGCAGGTCCTGGGCCACCCTGGACATGACCCCCGTGATCCGTCCCAGTTCGCGTCCCTCCGGGTCCTCCACACTCATGCCGATCAGCTCGTGCTCCCACCATTCGCCCTCCTCGAGGGTGCGCACATCACTCGGCTGCACGTAAAGGGGGCCGCGCATCGTCTCGGCGGCGGTGCGGTCGTCGACACCTTCGAACTTGACCAGAACCCGTTGATGGAGCCCGCGGGAGCGCTCCACGGTGAGGAGCTCACCCCGTGCACCGACGAGGACGGCGCCCGGCTCGAAGCGCCTGGGGTCGTCGGAGATCGGAGTGACGTAGAGCTCGCCGGAGAGCCCGTGTGGCTTTCCCGCCCGTCCCGCCAGCAGCAACCCCGGCGGGACACGCAGCTCGCCGTCCTTAATCGACCACCTCGACCGTGATGCTCTCTCCCTCTCGCTGTCCCGACGCCTTGGCCAGAGTGCGGAGGCTTCTGATGATGCGGCCACGTTTTCCGATGATCTTGCCGACATCATCGGGATGGACGGTGACCTCGACCACGATCGTGCCCCGTTCGTTCTCGACCTCCTCGATCTCGATCGCGTCGGGATGCTCGACCAGCCACGGAGCGACGTACTCGACCAGCGCCCGCGTCACTCCGCAGTGGACCCTTCCTCGTCGGCTTCGGCGACCGAGGCCGCCGGCGTCGCACGGCGAGCGCCCACAGGTGCAGCCGCAGCCTCGGAACTCCCGGCAGCCGAGGCGGTGACTCCGGGATGGCCGGAGAACTCTCCCCACGCCCCGGAAATGTCGAGCAACTTACGGACCGGCGGGGATGGCTGGGCCCCCTGCCGCAACCAGTAGACCGCCCTGTCGTTGTCGATCACGACCACGGAGGGATCGGCACGGGGCTGGTAGTGCCCGATGGATTCGATGATGCGTCCATCACGCGGGCTGGTGACGTTGGCTACCACGACCCGATAGGAGGCTCTCTTCTTCTTGCCGGTTCGCATCAGCCTGATTTTGACCACGGTTCTCCTCGATCGGGGGCGGCGACTTCGCGCCTCGAAAACATCGTCAGAAATGGGATTGACCAGATTCTAGCAGCAGGGTTGCGGGGTTCTGGCGGGCTCACAGGCCCAGGTTCGGCGGAACCTTGAGGCCGCCGGGAAGCCGCATGCGGCCCCCAGGTTTGCCCGCAGACATCATCTTGACCATCTTGCGGACGTCGTCGAACTGCTTGACGAGCTTGTTCACCTCCTGGACACTCGTTCCCGACCCTCGGGCGATACGTGAGCGGCGGCTTCCGTTGATGAGATGGGGGTTGTTGCGCTCCTGCATCGTCATCGAGCGGATTATCGCCTCGATGCGGGGGAGCTGCTCGTCGATCTGCACGTCTCCGACCGGCAGCTTCGACATGCCCGGCAACATCCCCAGGACCTGGGACATGGGACCCATCTTCTTGAGCGCCTGCATCTGGCCGAGGAAGTCCTCGAAGGTGAAGTCGGCCTTGCGGAGCTTCTCCTCCATCTTCTTGGCCTCGGTCTCATCGAACGCAGACTCGGCCTTCTCGATCAGAGTCAGGACATCTCCCATCCCGAGGATGCGAGAGGCCATACGGTCAGGGTAGAACGGCTCCAGGTCGGCCAGCTTCTCCCCCACTCCTGCGAACTTGATAGGGCGTCCTGTCACATAAGTCATGGACAGCGCCGCCCCGCCGCGTGCGTCGCCGTCGAGCTTGGTGAGGATGACACCGGTAACTTCGACCTCGTTGCTGAAGGCCTCGGCCACGTTGACCGCGTCTTGACCCGTCATCGCGTCGCACACCAGCAGCGTCTCGGTGGGATCGAGTGCGTCGTGTACTTGGGCGAGCTGAGCCATAAGCTCTCGATCCACATTGAGCCGCCCGGCCGTGTCCACGATCAGGTCGGTGTAGCCCTCGTCGCGCGCAAAGGTGAGGGCGCGCCCGGCGACCGCCACAGGGTCCGCCGCGTCCGCCTCGGCGTGGGTCGGGACTCCGGCCTCTTCGCCGAGTATCTGGAGCTGGCGTATGGCTGCGGGTCTCTGAAGATCGCAGGCGGCCAGTAGCGGACGTCGGCCCTGGGACTTCAGAAGGCGGGCGAGCTTGGCGGCCGCGGTCGTCTTTCCGGAGCCCTGAAGACCTGCGACCAGAATGATGCGGGGCGGGCGGTCGGCGTGCGCCAACCCGCTGGCCTCTTTTCCGAGCATGTCGATCAAGGCTGCGTGAACCAGCTTTATCACTTGCTGCGCCGGAGTGAGGCTCTTGTGAATCTCGGCTCCCGCGGCCCGCTCTCGTACGTCCTTCACGAATGCCTTCACGACCTTCAGCGAGACATCCGCCTCGAGCAGGGCCAGACGGATCTCGCGCAGGACCTCGTCTACCTGTTTCTCGTTGAGGCGGCCGCGCCCTCTCAGCCGGGTGAAGATCTCGTCGAGGCGGCCGGACAGGGTGTCGAACATTACGTGTCGAACATCAAGAGAGCAGGGCGTCGACGTAGGTCTTGGGGTCGAAGGGCTCGAGATCATCGATGCCCTCACCCACTCCGATGAGCTTGATCGGCAGCCCCAGGTCGGACTCGATGGCGAGCGCGATCCCACCCTTGGCGCTGCCGTCGAGCTTGGTCAGCACGATTCCGGTGACACCCGCCGCCTGAGTGAACTTGCGCGCCTGGGCGAGCCCGTTCTGGCCCGCAGTCGCGTCGAGGACGAGAAGCGCCTCAGTGACAGATCCCTCCTTCTCGACCACCCGCCGGATCTTTGAGAGCTCGTCCATCAAGGGGGTCTTGGTGTGGAGCCGCCCGGCAGTGTCGATGAGGAGCACATCAAGGCCCCGGGCGCGGGCGAAGCGGACGGCGTCGAATGCCACCGCTCCGGGATCGGCCCCCGGCTGGTGCCTGACAAGGTGAGCCGAGGAGCGTGCCGCCCACACCTGAAGCTGCTCGTCGGCGGCGGCGCGGAAGGTGTCGGCTGCCGCCAGTGCAACGCCCTGGCCCCGGTGCGCGAGATCCGAGGCCAGCTTGCCGATGGTCGTGGTCTTGCCGGTGCCGTTGACACCCACGATCAGCCACACGGTGGGCGGCTCCGGAGCGAACGTGAGCGCCCGGTCACGGCCGGGGTCGACAGACTCGAACAGTGCTATCAGCTCCTCGGCGAGCAGGCCCTTCAGCTCGGCGGCGTCGGTCACTCCGCGCTCCTTAGCCGCCACTCGCAGCCGGGCCACGATCTTGGTGGAGGTCTCGACGCCGGCGTCGGCCTGTATGAGTGCCGCCTCGAGGTCCTCCCAGGTGTCCTCATCGACCCCTCCGCCGAAGGCCTCCGCCAGGCGCGCCGCAAAGAAGCGCCTGCTCTTGACCAGGCGGTCGCGGAAAGTGGGTCGCACCGGGGCCTCTCGCGTCGGCTCCTCCGGCGGAGCCTCGGCCTTTGTGACCGGCTCTGCATCCGAGTCCTTTTGCTCGCGCTCCTCGTCCTCACGGCGGCTGGGCGTTTCGATCGCAGTTCGCCCCGCCCGCTCCATCGCTTCGAAGTCCTTCATGCGAGTGGCCCCGCGCCGTCCGGAGGGGCGGCGGCGGCGCGCCACGATCACGCCGGCCACTATCACGACCAGCGCAAGGCCGACCAATATTTGGGGGAGGAGCTCTTCGAGCATCCTCACAGGCTAAACCGCCCCGTTGACTGACTAAGTAAGGGCAGGAGACTCCTGCATCCTCTGGGCGATCACCTCAGAAACCCCGTCCGCTCCCATCGTGACCCCGTAGAGCACGTCGGCGGCCTCCATGGTCCTCTTCTGATGGGTAACGATCAGCACCTGCGCCCGCTCCTCGAGCTCGTGTACCAGCGAGATGAAGCGCTGCAAGTTGATGTCGTCGAGCGCCGCCTCGACCTCGTCGAGCAGGTAGAAGGGCGAGGGCCGGGCCCGAAAGATCGCGAACAGGAAGGCAAGGGCAACGAGAGACCGCTCGCCTCCCGACAGCAGCGACAGCTTCTTGACCCGCTTGCCCGGGGGCCGCGCCTCGATCTCGACCCCGCCGCCCAGCATGTCCTGTCCCTCGCTCAACTCCAGGCGGCCTCTGCCTCCAGGGAAGAGCCGCTCGAAGACCACCTCGAACTCGCGCGCGACGTCCTCGAAGGCCTCGGAGAAGACCCGCACGATCGTCTCGTCAACCTCGGCCACGATCTTCAACAGGTCCATTTTCGAGGACTCCAGATCCTCTGTCTGCGCCACCAGGAACCGTTCTCGCTCCTCGGCCTGACGGCACTCCTCGGCCGCCTGAGGGTTAACCGGCCCCAGGCGTCTTATCTGCGACTCCAATTGCTGGGCGCGATTCCGGGCGTTGACCTCGTCCTCGCCGAGGGCGTCCAATGCTCCCAGCTCTGCGGCAGTGAGCCCCCACTCCTCGAGCGCCCTCTGGGCCAGCGCCTCGGCGCGAGCGCGCGCCTCCGCCCGCTTTATGTCGAGCTCAGTTCGTAGCCGTTCAGAGGCAGCCAGGCCCTGGTCGAGCTCCAACTCGCGAGCACGGAGCTCGGTCATCCGCCGCTCCGAGGCTCGGGCCTGCTCGCGCGTCTCTTGCGCCTGAGCCTGGGCTTGCTCCGACCACGACGCTGCCCTAGCGGACACGTCCGCGACCACTTTCGCCAGGAGCAGCACCCGTTCACGCTCGCGCTCGAGCCGGTCGCGCACCTCGGCCAGCCCGCTCAAGGAGCTTCTCGCATCGGCGATTCCCGCCTCTGCCTCCTCCACACGATGACGGGCACTCAGTGCTCTTTCCTCGGCCCCACGCGCCTCTATCTCGGCCTCGTTAGCTTCGATCGTCAGGGAACGACTCTGGTCGGCCACGTTCTCGGCCGAGCGCAGGAGCCGCTCGAGGTCTTCGGCCGCCTGGCTCTGAGCCGAACGGTGGGCCGGCAACGCAGTCCGCTCGTCAAGCGCCGCGCGTTGTGCCGAAGCCAGGGCGTCGGACACCCGCGCCAGCTCCTCGTCAAGGGTCGCAAGCTCGGTCTCCCGCTTGTCGTAGCGGCGCCGAGCGGCCGCCAGCCGGTCGGCGGCGGCCGCCAGAAGGGCATCGTGATTCCGGAGTTGCTCGTCGAGGACGGCGACCTCCTCCCACCGCTGCTCGGAACGCACTCGAGCCTGGCGCAGGATCGCGCCCGCCTCTTCGGTGTCGGCCGCCGCCAGACGCGCTCGAGTGCGCGCCTCCTCCAGCAGCGGCCACAGTCGCTCCTGGAGTCGAGGGTGGTCGGCGAACAGCGCCTCGACCTGCTCGAAGGCTTCGACGCGGGCGTCGGCGGCGGCTCGCTGGGAGCCAGAAACGCTCCGCGCCTCGCGCAGGCGCTCCTCCTCCTGGCGCTGTTCTTCCAGCGCCGCCTCGGCGCGCGCTGCCGCTTCAGTGGCCTCGTCCAGACGCTGTTCGAAAGAAGCCACCTCGTCCCGCACTCGCCGGATGGCGGCCGCGTCCTCCTCGAGCCCTGCCTGAGCGCTGTTACGTCGCTGCCGCACGGCCGCCGTGCGGGCCTCGTAGGAGGAGATCGTGGCCCGGCCCGCCGCTTCTGCGCCCTCGGCCCGCACCACGGCCTGCGCCGCCGTGGTTTCGCGCACCCTGGCCTCGCCTACCGTCCTTTGCGTTTCCACCAAGGCGGCCGCGGCAGCGGCGGCTTGCTCGTGTCGCTCGCGGGCACGCTCGCGGGCACGCTCTGCCTCCACCGCTCGCTCGGCTGCTCTGCCGCCCCACCGCTCGAGCTCCGCCTCGAGCAGGGTGATGCGCTCTCTGTAGCCCTCCTCGGTTTCGGCACGAAGACGCAGCTCGATTCGGGCGACGCGTTCCGCGGCGAGCCGCTTCAAGCTGTCGAGTCGGTCGGTCACTCGGCCCATACCATGGGCACATCGCAGAGCCTGTTCGGCGCCTTCGGCGGCCGCCTCTCGTTCGGCGCCCCCGCTCTGGAGACGTGTGCGGACACCGTCGAGCTCGTCGCGGGCCAGTTCAGTCCGCCGGGTCTGCATCTGGAGGTTGCGTTCGGCGTCCTCGAGCTCGAGCGCACGCAGGTCCGTCGCACAGAGGCGCTGCTTGAGCTCACGATGCTCGGCCGCAAGCTCCGAGTGGCGGGCGGCCGCAGACGCCTGACGCCGCAACGGCCGCAGGGCCCGTCTTAGCTCCGAGAGCACGTCCGCGAGTCGCATCAGGTTGTCGTCGACCCGCTCGATCTTTCGTAGCGAGCGCTCCTTGCGCTTGCGGTACTTGCCGATCTGGGCGGCCTCCTCGATCAAGGCCCGCCGCTCCAGGGGCTGGGCGTGCAGAACCTGGTCGAGCTGGCCCTGTCCCACCAACGTGTGGAGGCTCCGCCCCACCCCCGCGTCGGATAACAGCTCCTGGACGTCGAGGAGGCGGCAGGGGGCCGAGTTGATCCGGTATTCGGAGCTCCCCGTGCGGTCGGCGAAGCGGCTGACGGTCACCTCGGACACGTCCAGGCCCAGGGTACGCGAGCCGTTGTCGAGGGTGAGCTCGACCTCGGCCACAGCCAGTCCCGGCCGCTCGGCGGAGCCCGCGAAGATGACGTCCTCCATAGAGGCTCCCCGCAGGCTCGAGGGGGCCTGGGAGCCGAGCACCCAGGAGAAGCCGTCGGCGATGTTGGATTTGCCGGAGCCGTTGGGGCCCACGATCACGTTGATGCCCGGCTCCAGCTCGAGCACGGTGGGGTGCGCGAACGACTTGAAACCCGACAGCCTCAGGAACCTCACGAACATGGCGTCAACCTAACAGCGGCCCCCGACGCGGCCTCGGCTTTGGGAGCGTGGGCGACGGGCGGGTCCAGCCGTCATTGGTGGTTGCCGGCAACCTTTATCCACCACCCGGCGCGAATGGCGGCCGCGCGGCTACTTGATCGTGAAGGTCTGTTCGTCCTGCGGCGACTCGCGGTCGACCTGGACCCCCGCCACCCTGACCCCGTTGGGCCCGGCCCGGCATAGCCCGACGACCCGATAGACCTCGTCGCGCGGCCCCTCCAGCACGGCTTCGACCCGGCCGTCTGGAAGCATGCGTACCCAGCCCGTGACGCCCAACTCGGAAGCCTTGTCGGCGACGGCCTTAGGGAAGTCACTGGCATCGAGCTCGCCGTCGACGAACACGTGCACTCTGGTTCTATCCTCCAACGCTCGACCTCCCGGGCATCACGACGGACTGTGGACAAGCCTCAACTAGCTCGAGCACCAGAATCTCCCTCCACAGTCCACTCGGCCATCCTGCCCAGCGCGTGACGGGCCGCGTTCTGCTCCGCCTCCTTCTTGCTGTTCCCCGACCCGCTGCCGCATGGTCGGTCCTCGACGAAGACATCCGCGTTGAAACGTTTGGCATGGTCGGGCCCACTGGAAGCGACCCGGTAGAGAGGCCTGGTCCCATACAGGCGCACGATCACTTCCTGCAGCGCCGTCTTCGAATCGTGGCCACCGCCCTCGGCCGCGACTTCGACCATGCGCGCAGTGAAGAGCGGAACCAGAACCGTAGCGACATGCTCGCTGCCCTTGTCGATGTGGGCCGCGCCCACCAGCGCCTCGAAGGTGTCGGCCAGAAGAGAAGACTTGTCGCACCCTCCCGACGCTCGCTCTCCCCGGCCCAGCAACATGTGGTTGCCGAGCCCCAACCGACGGGCGAGCGCGGCCAGCGCCTGGGTGCTGACAAGCGAAGCACGCAACCTCGCCAAGTGCCCTTCATCGAGCTCCGGATTGGTGCGATAGATGAGGTCGGTGACCAGTGCCCCCAGGATGGCGTCCCCAAGAAACTCAAGCCGCTCGTTGTGCTCGCCCGGCTCAGGCCGCTCAAATGCGTACGACCGGTGAGTCAGCGCCTGCTCATAGATGGACCCGGGAGGGGCCGGAAGCCCCAAAGCCCCCAGAACAACCGAAGTGTTAGTCCGTCTCGACAACCTGGCGACCCGCGTAGTAGCCGCAGTTGGGGCAGATTCGATGGGGCAGCTTGGGCTGACGACAATGGGGACAGGACGAGTAGGTGGGGGCCTCGGCGCGCCAGTGGGAGCGCCGCATGCGCATCTTCGATCTCGTCTTTCTTCGCTTGGGTACGGCCACTGCTTCCTCCTCGCCGTCCGGCACGGGCGTTCGCCGCTCGATCTCGCCCTTCCGGAACCTTCCTTTTCTCTAGGTCGATCCCTCTTTGCTCAGGTCTATCCTTCCGAGGCTGTCTGGGACAGCTTCATCTTGAGCTCCTCCAATGGCGCCCAGCGCGGGTCTGAGCTCTCCACGCGGCACGAGCACAGCCCCTCGTTCAGGTCCCGGCCGCAGTGGGGGCAGAGACCCTTGCAGCCGGCATCGCACAACGGGTTGAGGGGCAGGGCAAGTGTCACGGCGTCACGAAAGGCGGGTTCGAGATCGATGTCTGTTCCCGACAGCTCATAGGCCTCGTCCGCGAGCTCGTGGCCGGGCTCGACGAAGAGCTCGCAAAGCTCGAGCGCTATGTCGAGCGGAACCGGGCGAGCGCAGCGGGCGCAGTCCGCACCTCCGGAGCCCCGCACACGACCGGTGACGAGCACTCCTTCGACGACGCTCTGAGCGCACAGCTCTGCTTCCACCGGCTTATCGCTGAGACGCGCCAGTGTCACCCCGGCATCAGGGATAGGTGCTGCCACGACGATTTCCCGCCGCAGACCGGGCTGGCCGAGGATGTCGTCGACCGAGATGACTAAATTAGGCACTTAACGAGTCGCCCCTTTTGCGCGCGCTGCGGGCTCTCCATGCGGCCCGCGAGGTAGCCAAATGATATCAGAGGCGCCTTTTGCCAGGATTTGGCGGGGCTAGCTTGCCGGTGGTGGTCGACGTTGTACAGCAACCACTATCCGCCACTCGGAGAGGTTCGGCTGTTAAAGAGCGGGCTCGTTGAGGTGGGCGCCGTCGAAGGGGTCCTGCTCCCTCGGCTCCTCCCCCTCTTCGCCCCGGGGGGCGATGAGCTGTTCTCTGCCACGGGCGACCGTGGCCAGGGTCTTGTTGAGCAGAATCTCGAAGCCGGCGAGCTTCTGGTCGATGTAGTCCTCGGCTTCAAGCCGCGTCCGAGCGGCTTTCGCCTTACCCTCGTCGACCAGGCGTTCAGACTCGCGCTCGGCTTCGTGAACGATCTCGGAGCGCGACAGAAGCCGGTCGCGCTGTTCCCGGGCCTCGGCCAAGAGGCGGTCCGCCTCCTTGCGAGCGCGCGCTAAGAGCTCGTCCCGGTCGCGCGCCATCCAGCGAGCCTGCCTCACCTCATCAGGGACAGCCTGCTTGAGCTGCGCAATCAGTTCCAGGAACTCGTTTCGATCTATCACCGCGCTGGAGGAGAATGGGACCGACTTCGCCTCCTCCACAAGAACCTGCAGTTCCTCCAGACGTTCAACGATATCCATCGATCCCCTCTCCCGCTATCCGTGTCCCCGGCTGCTCTGTGGCAGAACGACCCAGCTTGGTCCTATTTAGTTAGATTGCCATGCTCATTGCCCGTTTACGACTATCTCCTCGAGCGCGCTCTGGACTCCCTTGGGGACGAGGCCCTCCACCCGGCCCCCGTGGCGCGCGACCTCCTTGACCAGGCTCGAAGACAGAAACGCCCATTCGGGGTTGGCGGTTATGAACATCGTGTCGAGCTCGGGCGCGAGTCGTGAGTTCATCTGTGCCATCTGTAGCTCGTACTCGAAATCGGACACGGCCCGTAGTCCTTTGATCACGAGGCTGATCCCGAGCGTGCGGGCATGGTCGACGAGGAGGCCGTCGAACGACGAGACCTCGATGTTGCCGAGGCCGGAGAGCGCATCGCACACCATCGCCGTGCGTTCCTCGAGCGTGAACATGGGGTTCTTGGAAAGGCTTCTGTTGACTGCCACCACTACGCCCTCGAAGTAGCGGGAGGCCCGCTCGATCACATCGACGTGGCCGTTGGTCACCGGATCGAACGACCCCGGACACAGGGCCCTCACCATTGGAGGTTACTCCGAGTCCTCTGACGAGCCCTCTTCGTCCTCGTGGGCGAACACATAGAGATGCGCCTGGCCATAGTCGCGCTCCCACACAAGCTGCAGCCCAAACGGCTCGATACGGCTCTCCTTGAGGGGACGATGGAGGGCGATTCTGCCTGCATCCGCGAGCCACCCACCCATAACGACCGCTTCGAGGTCGCGCCTCACGTCCGCCAGCGGCATGCCGTAGGGAGGGTCGATGAAGATCAGGTCCATGCGCTCGTCGGCGGGACGGACCAGAGTGGAGGCGACCTGTGTCCACTGCACCTCGGCACGAGCGCCCAACCCGGTCGCCTCGATGTTCGCTTGGAGTTTGACTATCGCCTCGTGCGCGCTTTCGACGAACGTGGTGGCGCTTGCCCCCCGGGACAATGCTTCCAGTCCGAGCGAGCCCGACCCCGCATAGAGGTCCAGGACCCGAAAACCGTCCATGGTTCCGAGCGCGGAGAATAGCGACTCTTTCATCTGATCGGTCATGGGCCGCGTGCCGGAGGTGGGAGCGCGCAGCCGGCGTCCCTTAGCCTTACCCGCTATTACTCGCATAGGTTCAACATAACCCCCAATTCAGTCAGCTAAGGTTTTTCAGCCCGACTGCACAACCTCCAGAGAGCGTTCGGGGAACCGGGCTCTCATCTCGCGCTCGAGAGCACGATGCTCCGGGTGCTGCAGCTCGGGATCCTCTTCCAACAACCTAACCGCCAGCTCACGCGCCTCGATGATCGCGTCCTGATGCTCGAGCACGCGGGTCATCTTGAGCTGCGGCATGCCCGACTGGCGGGCGCCGAACAGCTGGCCTTCGCCTCGCTGCGCAAGGTCGACCAACGCCAGACGGAAGCCGTCGGTGGTGTCCCTGATCGCGGTCAAGCGCTCGGCGGCGGCGCGCGCGGAGGGTTCCTGTGCAGCCTCGAGGTCAATGCCGGTCGCCAGCACGCAATAGGAGTCGTGCTCGCCGCGACCGATACGGCCTCGTAGCTGGTGCAGCTGGGCGAGCCCGAAGCGCTCGGCGTCCTCTACCAACATCACCGTGGCGTTGGGCACATCGACTCCCACCTCGATGACCGTGGTGGCAACCAGAACCTGGGTCGAGCCTTCTCTGAAGGCCGACATGGCCGCTTCCTTGTCCTGCGCCTTCATGTCGCCGTGGACCAGGCCCACCGAGAGCTCCGGCCAGACATCCTTCTGCAGGCGCCGGGCTTCGCTCTTGGCGTCCCGCAAATCGGTGGTGCGGGACTCCTCGCGCAGCGCATAGACCACGAAGGCCTGGCGGCCCGCCATGACCTCAGACCGAATGAGCTCGTACGCCGCCTGCCGCTCCGCCTCAGTGGGGGCGATCGACGTCTGGACCGGCCGCCGGCCCAATGGAAGCTCATCAAGTATCGAGATATCGAGGTCGCCGTAGATCGACACCGCGAGAGTGCGGGGTATCGGTGTTGCCGTCATCACCAGGATGTCGGGTTCGCCGTCGGCGAAGGACTTGGCCCCCAGCCCCTTGCGCTGATGCACGCCGAAGCGGTGTTGCTCGTCCACCACTGCCAGCCCCAGCTGGGGGATGTCGACCGTGCTCTGAATCAGCGCATGCGTGCCGATCAGAAGGTCGATTTCACCGGCGGTGGTGGCAGCGAGGATCTCGGCGCGCTGCGCCTCGGGCGTCGAGCCGGTCAAGAGACGAACAACGGGTCGGCGCGAGATCGAGGCGAAGAGGTTACGAGCCTCCTCGGCGCCAAACGCCCGGCCGAGCAGCTCTGTGACCGTCAGGTAATGCTGCTCTGCGAGCACTTCAGTGGGAGCCATGAAAGCGGCTTGATGCCCGCTGGCGATGGCGACAAGACAGCCGAAGAGGGCGACCACGGTCTTCCCCGAACCGACCTCGCCTTCGACAAGGCGGTGCATAGGGTAGGGCTTGGCCATGTCCGAGGCTACCGCCGCGCAGGCGCGCCGCTGCGCCCCGGTGGGCTCGAACGGGAGCGCGTGCATGAACGTCTCCGCCAGAGAGCCCTCACCCGACTCCGTCTGGCGCAGACCCCGCACGGTGCGCTCGACCCGGCGCTTGCGATAGACGAGACCTAGTTGGAGCGTGAAGACCTCGTCGAATACCAGGCGGCGGCGGGCGGCGAGGACGTCCTTCTTTGTCTCGGGAAAGTGGATGAGACTTATCGCTTCGCGCCTCTGGAGCAGTCCCAGCGAGCGCCTGAGGCCGTCGGGCAACGGGTCCGCAACTGCTGAGTGCTCGTGCAGTGCGTCCCACATCAGGCGGCGCAGGCCATCGCTCGAGAGCTCGGCCGTGGCCGGATAGATGGGGACTATGCGCCCGACATTGAAGGGCTCGCGGCCCGAGCGGACGATCTCGAAGCGAGGGGCGGTCATCTGCAGCTTGCCCTTGTAGCGGCTAACGCGCCCATAGAAGAAAGCCTCGGTTCCCGGCCGCAGTGCCCGTGCCACCCAGTCCTGGTTGAACCAGGTGACGCTTAACACGCCCGTTTCATCCCCGATGCGGCCCACGATCATCCTCTTGCCCGACTTGGTGCGAAAGGGCGGTTTGATCGATTTGACCGTAGCGTGCATCTGGACCTCGTTGTCCTGCGGCGCCCGGCCCAGCTCCGAGATCGTCCTCAGCTGCGTTCGATCGACGTGATAGCGGGGGTAGTGCTGTAAGAGGTCTTGGACGCTGGTAATGCCGAGCTTCTCGAGGGCGCCCTCTTTGCGCTTGAGCGGGGTTCTCTTGGTGGGCGCGGCGAAGAGCTCGAGCCCTCTGACGGGCAGCGTGATGATCTCGGCCATGTCTTTTAGCCTAGCGCCGGGCACCCCTCCTCACTCGTATTGGAATGTTCTCGTCTGGCCCGAGGCAGGGGGGTGGGCCCGGAGGCTAGTCGTAGACGGTCTCACATCAACCACCGTTTCGGGTGGTTAGCGGTAGACCATCGCACTCTGGCCACCACCGGCGGCCGTGATCGCCGGTTGGCCACCCTCTGGCCACGCCGCCATGCGGTACCCTTGCCCGCTATGTCATCGGTTTGCGATATCTGTGGAAAGAAGCCGGGCTTCGGCAACAACATCTCGCACTCGCACCGGCTCACACGCCGGCGCTGGAACCCAAACATCCAGCGGATGCGCGTGCTGGTAGAAGGCACGGCCAAGAGGCTGAACGTATGCACGAAATGCCTCAAGGCCAACAAAGTCCTGCGCGCCGGATAGCGCCCTGAGCGCCGTCACCACCGCGGTTTCCCAGGCCAAGCTGAGACTCGAGCGGGCGCGGGCTCGCTATTCCGTGATCGACATCGCCATGACCACGTTCAAGCGCTTTTCCGAGGACGACGGCGCCACCCACGCTGCGGCCCTCACCTACTACATCTTCTTCTCGATCTTCCCCTTGCTTCTGTTCGCAGTATCGGTTCTCGGTTTCGTCGCCCGAGGCAACGAGGAACTCAGAAAAGACCTTCTGGAGGCGGGGGTGGGCGCGGTTCCCCTCCTGTCAAACGTGCTGCAGGAGGCGGGATTGGGGTTCTTTCAGGAGAGGGCCGGCAGCCTCGCCTTCACCGCGGTGGCTCTGTCTCTCTACACGGGCTCGGGCGCAGTCGTGGCGCTGGAGCACTCTCTCAATCGGTTCGACCACATCACGGAGGAGGGCACCTTCGTGCAGAAGAGGCTCAAGTCCCTGCTCTGGCTCGCCCTGCTGGGCCCGGCGGCGGTGTTGACCGCCGCCTTCGGGGGCGTGGCGAACTTTTCGGATCAGACCTTCGGGGAAGGTTCCGCCCTCGCTCGGCTGTTTGCGCTGGTCGGCCTGTTGGGCGGCCTTCTGGTGAGCACCGGCCTGTTCGCGAGCGCCTTTCGCAACCTGGGCGGTGCGCGGCGGTCGTGGCATGCGGTGCTTCCGGGCGCCATCGCCGGAGCGGTCGCGTTCGAGCTGTTGAAGGCGCTGAGCTCGCTCTACCTTGCCAGTGGCGCCAAGAGCAGGGAGGCAACGTTCGGCGCCTTCGCGACCGCGGCAACGTTCCTCATCGCCGCCTTTTTGATCTCACGCATTACGCTCTTGTCGGCCGAGCTCAACGTCGTGCTGGCCGAACGACGCCTCACCCGACGACCGAGTCCGATACCCATCAGTTCCAGCAGACCCACCCAGACAGGAGGGGGAGCATGACCACGACAGGCACCAGACCATCAACCGAGGACTACTACCGAAATGAGCGGCCGGGAAACCGGTCCGTCGGCCAGCTCATGAGGGAGATCACCGAGGACATCTCGACTCTCTTTCGCAAGGAGATCGAGCTCGCCAAGCAGGAAGTGGGCGAGTCGATCGCGGTCAAGGCCAAGGGCGCAGTGATCATCGCGATAGCGGGAGTATTCGGGTTGCTTGCCCTGATGTTCGTGCTGCTGGCACTAAGGGACGGTCTCGACACGTTCTTGTGGCAGTGGGTAGCCGACCTCGTGACCGCGCTGGTGCTGCTGGTGTGCGGCGGCATCGGGGCACTGATCGCAAAGAAGAAGCTGCAGGCGCCGTTCAAGACCGACCTCACCAAGAAGACGATCAAGGACGACGTGGAACTCGCTAAGTCGCTGCGCAAGAGACCGGGGTCGGCCACCGCAAAGTCCGGCGTCTAGCCGACCAGCTAGACCGGCGTCGAACCGGTGCATCGTTCGGGTAGGGTTTGGGCTCGGCAGGATTTGGACGGCGTACAGGGGCAGGTATGGGGCAGAACTCCCGCACCACAGTCACCGAGATAGAAGAGACCAGAGACGACCTCGCCCAGAAGGTCGACGAGCTCATGGGCCGCGCCCGCATCGAGGCAACCGAGGCGGGCAAGAAGCTGGCAGTCGGAGCCGCCGCCGGCGCGGGTCTCCTGCTGGTGGGCTGGTTCGCCAAGCGCCGCGCCGGCCGCTAGCCACTCCTCGATCCGTGGCGGATAGAGACCGGCGGCTTCCCCTGTCCTTCAAGCAGCTCGTCTCTTCGGCTCTGGGGCTCTACCGCGCTTCGGTGTGGCGCTTGGCGCCTGCCTCGCTCATGCTCGGGGTGATCCTCTTCTGGCTGCCGCTGGCGGGCTTCGGCCTATGGCGCACAAACGCCCCGGATTCGCTGTGGGTGGGCATTTTCATAGCTCGCGAGTCGCTCTTTCAGCTCTTCGCCAGCATCCTCGTGGCGCTCGGGGCTGCGCTGATCGCGGCCGATCTCGTGGGAAGTCGCCGCTCGCTCGCAGACGCCTATAGGGAGCTTCGTCCTCTGCGCGCATCCCTGCTGGGGGCGGCCCTCTATTCCATGCTCATGGGCGGGTTCGCCCACCTCGTTCCCTTCCTCGGCCTCATCCTGCCTCTGGTCCTGCTGGGCCCTCCCGCCCTGGCGCACGTGGTGGCGGTAGAGGAGCGGCCGCTCGCCGAGGCGAGGCCACGGGCCCGCGCCCTGCTGGCGGGCCAGACTCTGCGCTCATTCACCTATCTCTTGCCGGTCGTGGTGGGGCTGCGGCTGTTCGAAGGCATCCTCTACTCCGCGGCCCTCGGCGTGGCGTCGGGGGCCGGATGGAGCGGTGGCTCACTGGCCGTGCTGCAGGGGGCCGCGAGCGCGGCGTTCATGGGTCTCGTGATGGTGCCCTTCCTCACAGCCCTGATGGCGGCCCTCTACTTCGACCTCAGGACGCGCGCCGGTGACCTCGACGAGGACGCGCTCGACGCCGCGCGTCGGGCCGCAATGGACTCGTCCGCACGCCCAGGTTGATCGGCTGAAGGGCTTACCTCCCTAAGGCACAGTCCGGCACGGAGTTGGCCCGGATCCGACTCTGCATGGTGCAGGCTCCCTTCAGCTCAGCCGCCAGCCCGGGTTCACCGGACCGTAGCCCGAGCCCAGGCGCAGGCTTCTCTCGATGGCGCCGGACACGAATTCCTTGGCGTCGGCCACCGCGTGCGCCATGTCGGCCCCCTTCGCCAGCCCTGCGGTCACCGCCGCCGCCAAGACGCAACCAGTTCCATGCGTGTCCTGGGTCTCGAAGCGGGGGCCGCGCAGCTCCTCCACCGAGGCCCCGTCGAAGAAGACGTCGACGGCCGCGTCCTCGCCCTGGAGGTGCCCACCCTTCACCAGCGCCGCCCCGGAGCCGAGGTCGGCCAGCCGGCGAGCGGCCTCCTTCATCTGTTCGAGTGAACTCACCGAGTGACCCAGGAGCATTTCGGCTTCGGGCAGGTTGGGAGTGACGAGAGCGGCATGAGGGAGCAGCCGCGTCTTCAGGGCATCGACTGCATCCTGTGACAGGAGGGGGCTCCCGTGCTTTGACACCGACACCGGGTCCACTACCAATGGAGAGATGCGGTGAACGGCAACGGCTTCGGCGACGGCCTCCACGATCTCGGCCGAGGCCAACATGCCGGTCTTGGCGGCGTCGACACCGAGGTCGCTAACGACCGCGTGGATCTGCTCCACCACGAAGGCGGCGGGGACCTCGTGCACGCCCGTGACCCCGATCGTGTTCTGGGCCGTCAACGCAGTCACGGCGCTCATTCCGTGACAGCCGAACGCCATGAACACCTTGAGGTCGGCCTGGATCCCCGCCCCTCCCCCCGAGTCGGACCCGGCGATGGTCAGCGCGGTGGGTACGTTCTCTAGCGGTCTTGCAGGTGCTGCCATCCCAAGCTCCTGAAGTGTTCCAAATCTTCGTCGCCCACTCTCCTACCATCCGCCACGACCGTGCCGATGCGTGACATCCCTACCCCCAGCTCGCGCAATGCCTCTTCGGCGGAGCCGAGGTGGGCCTCCTCGAGAGCGAACAAGAGCTCGTAGTCCTCCCCTCCCGTTAGAGCCAGGAGCAGGGGGTCGAGTTCCTCCCACTGAGGCTCTGCCGCCAGCACCAATAGATCCGGATCGACCGGGATCTCCTCCGGATCGATCTCGCACCCCGCGACGGAGGAGTCGAGCAAGTTGGAGAGGTCCACTGCCAGTCCGTCGGAGACGTCGATCATGGCCGTGGCCAGGCCTGCCAGCGCGAGCCCCGCCTCGGGGCGCGCCTGGGGTCGCAGCTGGCGGGTGCGCAGCCTCGCCTCGTGGGCCTGAGGCTCTGTGCCGGTCGAGCCCCGCAGGCTGCGGAGGCCCGCAGCGGCTCCTCCCAAAAAGCCGGTCACGCACAGAGCCTGGCCTGCTGCGGCGCCGGAACGCAGCACCGGGCCGTGCACCCCGACCTCCCCCGTGAGGGCGACCGTGATCGAGATTTCGGAGGCCGCTCCGACGTCCCCGCCGGCCAGCCCCACCTGCCAGCGCGCGGCGGCCTCGGCTAAGCCGGCGGCTATATCGTCGGCGTCGGCGACGGCGGCCTCTGCGGGCAGGCTGAGCGACACCACGGCGTGGCGCGGCCTGGCGCCCATGGCGGCGATATCGGAAACGTTCGCGGCCATCGCCTTCCACCCCGCGTCCTTGCCTGAGCCGCCGAAGCCGCTCGACAGGTCGAAATCGAGCTTGTCGGTCAGCGTGTCGATCGTGAGCACGAGCCGTGTAGAACCGACGGTCACGACCGCGGCATCATCACCCGCCCACCACTCGCCCTCGGGCGCAGGCGGCAGGTGCTCGATGATCCTGCGAATCAGGGCGCGCTCTCCGAGCTCTCCCACTCTAGTCACCGCGATCCTCCAGCGGGTCGTTTGTGCGAGCGAGGCTTCTCAGCTCGCGCGCGGCCCCGCCTCGACTACTTCGGGCGGTACTTCCCCGGAGAATGCTTCGAAGTTCTCCACGAACATCCGGGCGAGCTCCTTTGCCTGGGTCTCGTAGGCCTCGGGATCGGCCCACGCCTTGAGAGGGTCGAGGATCTCATCGGGCACCCCTGGGCAGGTCACCGGATACTCGAGATTGAACACCGGGTGCGTCCTGGTGGCCACGCCTTCGAGCTCTCCCCCCAGCGCAGCCCGCACCATCGCGCGTGTGTGCTCGAGGTCGATCCGCGAGCCGATGCCGTAGGGACCTCCGGTCCAGCCAGTATTGAGAAGGAAAGCCCGCGCTCGGTGGCGGCTCATTCGATCTTGGAGCATCTTCGAGTAGACGCCGGGGGCCAGCGGCAGGAACGGTGCGCCGAAGCACGTCGAGAAGGTGGCCTCGGGCTCGTCCGACATCCCCGCCTCGGTCCCGGCCAGCTTGGCGGTGAAGCCCGACAGGTAGTGATAAGCCACGCTTGCTGGATTCAGAATCGAGATCGGTGGCAGGACGCCGAAGGCGTCGGCGGTAAGGAACACGATCGATTCCGCATGCCCTCCCCTGCCCTCGGGGACGTAACCTGGGATCATCTCGAGTGGGTAGGCGGCGCGTGTGTTCTCGGTAAGGGAATCGTCGTCGAAGTCGACGGATCGTGTCCGCGGATCCATGACGACGTTCTCGACGACCGAACCGAAGGTAATCGCATTCCAGATCTGCGGCTCACTCTCCTCAGTGAGATTGATGCACTTGGCATAGCAACCGCCCTCGAAATTGAAGATTCCGTCGTCCGACCAACCGTGCTCGTCGTCACCGATCAGCCGGCGATCGGGATCCGCCGACAGGGTTGTCTTACCAGTCCCCGAAAGGCCGAAGAACAGCGCAACGCCCTCGCGATCCGAGAAGTTGGCGGAGCAGTGCATCGGAAGCACTCCCTCTTGAGGCATGAGGTAGTTGGCCGCAGTGAACAACGACTTCTTTATCTCACCCGCGTAATAGGTGCCACAGATCAGAACCTGCTTGCGCTCGAGGTCGAGGCCGACGAACGCGTTCGTGTTGGTGTGATCCCGTTCGGGCCGGCACTGGAAGCCGGGAGCCGCCACCACCGTGAACTCCGGCTGAAAGCCCTCGAGCTCTTCTTCCTCGAGGCGCCGGAAGAGTTGTCGGGCGAACAGTGCGTGCCAAGCAAGCTCACAAATAACCCGCAGCCTGATGCGATGCTTGGGATCGGCGCCGATGTAACCGTCGACGACGAATAGGTCCTTGTCCGCCAGATGGTCTCTTGCTCGCTCGAACAGCGCGTCATAGACCTCGGGCTCGACCCCCTGGTTGGTCGCGCTCCACGCGATCTGCTTGGCGCTGTCTCCGTGACGCACGAAAAACTTGTCCTTCGGTGACCTGCCGGTGCGCTCACCAGTGAGTGCAACCAACGCGCCCGACGCCGCCAGTCGTGATTCGTTCCTGCAAGTTGCCAGCTCCACCAGCTCGGGGGCGCTTTGGTTCCGCATGACCCTGCCGGTCGTCTGGATTCCGCTGACCTCATCACTCATCCAACGCGCCCTTCTCCCGACTGCATCTCCACGACCCGACCAATTCATGAGCTCCTTGCCTCGGCGACCGAAGCCCCCAGAACGGCGAGCCTAACCGCGGCTTGCAGGCGTGTAGCCGGTAGGGCATCAACAGCCTTTACGCCAAGAGCTGGTCTGGCTTACCCTTAGTCTTCCGCACCGTCCAGACACAAACGGCGGCCGGGGCAGTCCAGGCAACGGGGAATCATCGACCGCACAAGGCAGACAAACAAGGGAGGGCGAGGGTGGCGGACGTTCAGGCGTACATCCTGATCCAAACGGAAGTCGGCAAAGCCGCTCAAGTGGCGACTGAGGTGAACGAGATCACCGGCGTCGACGCGGCGGAGGACGTGACTGGTCCCTACGACGTGATCGTCAGAGCCAGCGCGCCCAACGTCGACGATCTCGGCAAGCTCGTCGTCGCCAAGATCCAGTCGGTCGAAGGAATCACCCGCACCCTGACGTGCCCGGTGGTGCACCTCTGAGCCCTGAAGCCGAGCGGGGGCTTCAGACGCGCGCCGTCCACCCTCCGAGCCCTCCCTCGCAACCCGGGGTGCCCCTCGCCCTGAGCCTCGACCCGTCCACCACCTTTTCTTTCTCGGATGCCGACGCCTTTGCGCATGCCTCCGCAGAGAAGGTCGGCGCGGGCTACACCTACAGCCGCTGGGCCAATCCCACAGTCGACGCGTTCGAGGCCGCGGTCGCAGACCTCGAGGGGGCCGCAGAGGCGGAAGCTTTCTCCTCGGGAATGGCCGCCATCACTGCGATCTTCCTCTCCATGTGCAGCTCCGGAGACCACTTCGTGGCGGCTCGTCAGGTGTACGGAGGCACTTACGAGCTGATGGAGACGAGACTGCCGCGCTACGGGATCTCGGCCCGGATCTTCGACGTCGCGGACTTCGACGGAATCGCCGAGGCGCTCAAAGGATCTCGACTGCTCTTCTGCGAGACGATCGGGAACCCACGCGTGCGCGTTGCCGACCTCGACCAACTCGCGTCTTTGGCTGCAGATGCCGGCGTGCCCCTTGTGGTCGACAACACCTTTGCCAGCCCCTGTCTGTGCCGGCCGCTGGAGCACGGCGCGTTCGCCGTCGTCCACTCTGCCACCAAGTTCCTCGGCGGGCATCACGACCTGCTCGGGGGCGTCGTGTGTGGAGATGGAGGCTTCATTCGCGAGCTGCAGGAGTTGGGGCGTGATTTCGGGGCCACCCTGTCCCCGTTCAACGCATGGCTCGCCGTGCGCGGCCTGGCTACCGTGGGCCTTCGGGTCGAGCGCTCCTGCAGCTCTGCGCTGGCGGTGGCACGGTCCCTGGAACGCCATCCCGCGATCGAGGCGATCCACTACCCGGCTCTGGAAGGCGATCCCGACAATGTCCTGGCCGACAAGCTTCTCGGGGGGCGCGGCGGAGGCGTGCTCGGATTCGAGGTGACAGGCGGCCGGGAGCGCGCCGCTCGTTTCCAGGAGGCGCTGCGATTGGTCACCCCAGCCGCCTCGCTCGGGGGCCATCACAGCCTGCTCGTCCATGCGGCCAGCATTACCCACACGCAGCTCTCCTCCGAGGAGCTGGAGTCCGCGGGCATCTCCGAGGGCTTCTGCCGCCTCTCGGTCGGTTTGGAGGATCCTGCGGACATCATCTCAGACCTCATCCGCGCCCTCGACTCCTTGGGCTGAGCCCGGTCTCCCGCCTCACTCCACCCCCGTGCTCAACGCGCCCAAAGCTCCCCTGGGTCCATTCGGTAATCCCGGGCCAGCCCAGCGCGATCGGCAGGGACTAGCCCGCTTGGACCACCAAGACCATCCTTAGCGGCCATAGAAATTTTCCCCTTTTCCTGGCACTATTTGGAGGAACAACATCGGTAACGCTACAGGGGGGCTGTAATGGGGACAGGCAAGGGCAGAGCCGGGTGCCGTAACTCCGTACCCCCTCGGCGGGGGCCGCGCGCTCTAGACATCGGCGAGGAGGGACTACCGGAGACCTGGGAGCCAACCGTTACGCCGATCCCGGAGCATCTTCCAATTCCCACGCCGCAACCGCAGGAGACCCCCGAGCCGGCCACGGTCCCGGTATGAGGTTCTCCGACGACCCGGGGGGCGGCGTGGCCGACTACCCCGGCACGGTCGAGGGCTGGCGCCTGTGGATAGCCAGGCGCCACGTCATCCGCTACTTCGACAACTCCTGGGGCGTCCGCCGTAAGAAGACGGGGCCTTACCTGCTCCGGAGTGTGACCTGCGACGATTTCTGGAGGCCGCGCCAAGCCCAGGTCGCCGACTGCACCCAGACCCTCGGCTTCCGGTTCGAGCTGACGCACTCGGGCGGGGACCACAACGCTCCTGATCCCAAGTGCAAATGCGGTCTCTACGCGGTCGACTCACTCCCGCGCCTGCTCGAGGTGTACGACACCTGGAGCAAGCTGTGGTCGCGCCTCGAGATCGAGCGCTATCCGGCGGTCGTCGGCAGGGTAAAGATGTGGGGCAAGGTGATCCCCGGTGAGCACGGCTGGCGGGCCCAATATGCCTATCCGGCGGAGCTGTTCATCGTAAAAAGCCTCATCGGGAACCTGGTGAACCGCCACTTGCCCTTGTACGAGGATCTGCAGAACTACGGGGTCCCGGTAGACTTCATCACCCCCTCCGAGATGATGGGGCACATCGATCTCCGGCGAGCCGACATGGCGGCGGCCGAGGAGCCGGCAGCGGGTTAACCTCGAGTCGATAGGGCCATTCTCGCCTATTGATTTGGATAGCGAACTCGCGTTCTATATACTGAGGCCATGAGGAGACTGACCGAACCTGAAGCTCATCGCGCCCGTGCCGCTATCATTGAAGGTGACTACCCCGAGGGCATGACTGCTCGCTGCGCTTGGTGCCGCAAGATTGCGGCCGTTTCCGCCGGCCGCTTCGTCAGCGTCCACGTGCCCGGCACCGGCGCCACCAGCGTGTTCAAGTGCCCCGAATGCCTCGGCGGCGAGCGAGAGGGCGCAGCCTAGCTGCACTCGCTCTAACGCCCCGCCTTCCTCAGTCGCTTATCTCGAGCGGGCTGAGCGTGCCCCGCGCGCCGCCAATTGCGTCCCAATGGGCACTTATCCGCGATGTACCCCTTCCTCTCTCGCCACCCGGACGTGCGGCTGCCCTGCACCACCCATGCCCACTGCCACAGGAAAGTTTGGTGGCGGTGGCCTACTTTACGGATGGCGGGGCCGGGGGCTAAGTGGTAAATATTTCCTGTAAGGATCGTTCACCGCGTCGGCGAGGAAACCGCGTCAATGGCAGCTCCACAGCAAGGCAAGGGTCACCAAGGACGGGGACGGTTTCGCTGCCGCCTGCCATCTCTGGCGGTGTTCGCCTTGAAGGACGCCGAGGGGCTCCTCGACGGCCCCCGCAAACCACGCGATCCCACCCTGGCAAGATCTCGGTGCCGGCCACAGCTTCGTCTGCGGCGCCACCGCCGCCCCGCCCGCGACTGACTACCGATTAAGAAGTGGGTCGCCTCGCCCATTGGCCGAGGCTGAGGACTCCTCGCTGCGCGCCGCCGCCAGCAGTTGCTCCGTCGGCCAGCGAGCCGCCGCATGTGGCTCGAAAGCCTTGATGCGCTCTCGTTGCTTCTTCGCCAGCCTGTCCATCACCTTGAGCGCCTGCGGCGCCTCCTCCGCATCCCGCAGTTCAAGCACCCCGGCATCGATCGCCCCCTGAAGGAAGCTCGCACCTCGCTCGGAGCGGACCAGTATCATCGTCCACCCCTCCATTCCCAGGCCGCCGCAGGAGAGGTCCGCATGCTCGGCTGCGAAGTCGGGGCAGTGGTGACACCACTCGTTGGCGTACGGCCTCGCCTCCTTCAGTGGGATCTCCACGTCCCGCCCGTCCTCCATCGTGACAATCACGCGGCCCTTGACGTTTACCTTCGTCACGGCATCCAGTGCCAGGCCCATTTCCCGTTCCACCTTCGAGACCATGAAGGCCCCGTAGTCGAAGGTCTCGCAGCACATCAACCCGATCACCAGCCTCAGCGAGCGCACCCACCGCTTGATCCCCTCAGCCGCCAGCTCGCGCACCGCGGTCGACTCACACGAGACACCCACAAGAGCAACATCCTTGCATTTGGCTGCAGCGGCTTGCTTGAGCCCCAGCGGCGTGGCGCAGTAGGTGTAGCGCGAGCCCGCGGTCCGAAGCAACTCCTCGGAACTGCGGATGAGCTTGGGCTCGTCCAGCCACGGGACGTCCTCGGAGGGCGCCGCCACCACCGCACCATCCAGCTTCTCTTGATCGAAGCCGAACTTTAGCAACGCAGTGACGGCGCCGCCGTCCTGGCCGCGGGCCAACACGCGCTCGTCGGTGGCGCGCGCCAGCGTCTTGTAACGATAGGCGCCCTCCGGCTCGGACTCCTTGCGCCGCCGCCCGAAAACAGAGCTCTCGATGGCCTGGAGCGCAGGCTCCAGCCTCAGGCACGCCATGGCACACAGCGAGCAGCCCTCCTCGCCGTGGATGCAGTTGTCGAAGGGGGAGCGGTTGTCGGTCTGCACGGGATCGAAGTCTCGAAGCTCAAGGACCTTGTGCGGACAAGCGACGATGCAGGCAGAGCAGCCGCAGCAGATCTCTGTGGCAACGACCTCCTCATAGAGGTGTTTCCAGTGCTTGCGCGCGTCGCTGTCCACTCCGCTCCCTCTTTCGACCGCACGACACCATTCTTTCGACCGCACGACACCCTACCGGCAGCGTAGTCTCCGGGCCTCGTGGATATGGGCATCCTTCCTGTCAAGAGTCTCCTGTTCGCCAAGCAGCGCATCGCACACAACCTTGGCGACGAGGCGCGTCGCGCCTTGGCGAGTGCTTTGTTGGACGATGCGCTCGCTTTGTGCGCCGCCGGTGACTGGGTTCGGTGGTGGGTGGTGACGGCCGACCCCGTGGTCGAGCGCCGGGCCCGGGGCTTCGGCTTCGGCGTGATCGAGGATCCGGGCGGCGGCCTCAACCCGGCACTGAGGACCGCGGTCGCTTACGCAGGTGAACGGGGAGCGACATCTATCACGATCGTCCCTGCCGACGTGCCGTTGGGAACGCGCGACGATCTGCTGGATATTTTCGACGTCGGCGCGACCTCAGAGATGGTCGTGGTTCCGGCCCTGCGCGACGGCGGCACGAATGCCCTCTACATGAGCCGAGCCGGGCTCATCGAGCCCGCCTTCGGTCCCCGCAGCCTGCAGGCTCACCTCGCACATGCCTCCGCTGCGAAACTCCGCTGCTCGATCCTGCGGCTCCCCCGTCTAGAGCTCGACATCGACCGGCCCGACGACATCGCCGACCTGCTGGAACGACCGGGGGCAGCCGAAACCGCATCCGGACGTGCCGCGGCCCACTGGACTGCTCGCGCCGGCCGGGACTGACTCCTCAGTCGCGGTCCGTGGCGGCTCGTTCGGCTCGCTCGACCGCCGCCTTCTCGGCGCGCGCCGTGAGGTCATCGAGCCGGGCCGGTACAGGGATACGCACGCCGGGGCCCTGTAACGCCAACGCGGCTCCCAGCGCCCCTACCCCCAGCACTCCGAGCACCACCGTCTGAGCCATGTTCGAGCGAACGGGTGGATCGATTTCCGACGCCTGCGCGCCTCGCGCGTAGCCGGACCTCAGGCCCCACGCAAAACCGGCCCACAGCAACAAGCCCGCCGCGCAAAGCACCAAGAGGGCCTGCACTATCCGGACCGAGCGTCGCTGGCGCGCATGCGCCACCGGGCCGCGGTGCGCGCCTCCACCGAGGGACCTTTTCACAGGCCCACGATAGCGGCCCGCACGCTTATAAAATGGCCGCCGTGAAAAGCCTGAAGCCCTGGCTGAAACGCCTCGTGATGGCCGGGCTTGGGGTCTTCCTGCTTATCCAGCTCGTGCCGTATGGGCGCGACCATTCCAACCCACCCGTGGTCAGGGAGCCGCCTTGGAGCTCGAACAAGACCCGCGAGCTGGCGGTAGGGGCCTGCTATAGCTGTCACAGCAACGAGACCGAATGGCCCTGGTACTCGAATGTCGCGCCGCTATCGTGGCTTACCCAACGCGATGTCGATGGGGGCCGCGAGGAACTCAACTTCTCGGAGTGGGAACGAGAGGAGGACGACGGCAACAAGGCGGCCGAGAGTGTGGCCGACAACGAGATGCCTCCTCTGAGCTACGCACTCGCCAACCCCGAAGCACGCCTCGACGACCGCGAGCGACGCGCACTCATCAGGGGCCTGCTCGAGAGTGTGGGCGGAGAACGCGACGAGCCCGACGACTGATCCCATCCAACTGTCATACCCTCCCGTCATCCTTAACCCCCGAAGAGGGCCTGAGCAGGAGGTTGAAGATGGCAACGGAGGAACGGGCTCGGCAGGCTCTGTATGATCGGCTGGAGTGCTCCTGCGCGGAAGTAGCGTCAGCGTCCAGGACGGCACTGCGCGACGAGGGCAAGGCGCGAGGAGTCGAGCGTACCCGGAGGGTACGTGAGCGACAGAAAGAATCCCAATTCCGACCTCGGCGGAGCCGTGGAACGCCGCCATCGTCGATGCAGGGACGTTCTGGTGCGACGGGACTTACGCAAAGGTGCACTAAAGGAGGTGATCGGAGACGATCATGCCGCCACGCTGATGCAATACCTGCCGCCCCACCCGAGTGACCTGGCGACCAAGAGCGACTTGCGGGAACTCAAAACTGATCTCGGCCACCGCATGGACGGGATCGACCAGCGCGTGGACGGGATCAACCACCGCGTGGACGGCATCGACAAGCGCATGGATCGCATGGAGCGGCACATGGAGCGCTTCGACGACCGGCTGCACGACCTCCACGGCGCCCTGCGTGAGCAGACGCGCGTGTTCATCGCCGCCTCCGCCGGAACGATGCTCACGCTGTCGATCGTCGCCTTCGGGGCCGCAAGACTCATCTGACTCTGCGAGATCCGCCGCTTGTACGCCGCGGGCCCTCTAGAAAGCGCTCGAGCACAAAAAGCGCCGGGCATAGCCCGGCGCTCTTGCGCTCCGCTCCTTCTGCGGCAAATCTTCTCCGCGTTAAGCCTTCTTCTTGCGGCTCCCCGAAACCACGGTCTTGAATGACGTTCCGGGCTTGAAGGCGGGAACCTTGGTGGCCCTTACCTTGATGGCCTCGCCGGTCTGGGGGTTGCGCGCCTGCCGAGCCGCACGCTGCTTGCGTGAGAAGGTGCCGAAGCCCGGGAGCGTGACCTTGTCCCCCTTCTTCACCTGCTTCTGGATCGTCTCCACGACTCCATCGACCACGTCGCCTACAACTCGCTTTGGTTCGCCCGTCGTCTTGGCGACAGAATCGATCAGCTCAGTCTTGTTCAAGGCGCCTCCTCTTCTCAGCCCTCACATCTACCCTTCTGGGGATTACCGGCCCACCATATAGGTTGTCGCCGCCCTGTCGTCGGATTTCCCTTGTCGGGCCTACAAAGTCGGAGCCCGCGAAATTGATCAGGGGCCACCGCCAATGGGAGAGGCATCGGCGCGCGCGGCCACGGGTATCTCCGTGATTCCGGCGAGGCCCAGAAAGGTAGTGGGAACGGTTGCTCTGACGACGACCTCGACTCGGTCGGGCGCGATGGCCACCTCGGCCTTCAGCGGCAGGCCCCGCCTCTGTAACCACTCCGCTACCGACTTGCGAGCGGCATTCTGGTCGAGCACCGCGACCTCGCCGCCGCTTGCGTAGTAGGCGGTCTCATCGAGCTCTGCAGCCGCCGCCAGAGCGGCCGCGTCGGCGGTGTTCTGCAAGCTCCGCCGAAAGAGAAACGCCCGAGTCCCGTCCACCGCCAGGCCGGTGATGGCAAATACGACCAGCGACAGGCCGATGACTAGCACCGTGGCCTGCCCTCGCTCGTTGGTTGCCCGGCTCATTACAAGCTGCGGTAGGGATCGACGCGCGCCACATGCCGGGAGGTGACCCAGATCGAAGGCCCCGCCACCCGGCCCAGAAAGGGGGCCTGAAGAACCGTTACCGGGTACGACACCTCGACCTCCACGGCGGCGCCACGCTCCAAACGCGGAATCGCCGTCCACGATGCGCGCGCCGTCGCGGGATCGATGCCGCCGTCTCTGAGAGCGCGTGCCACAGCGGCGTCGACCGCCGCGGCCGCTAGGGCATCAGATGAAGCAGTGGCCGCTTCGAAGCCGGCTTCACGAGCGGCCGCCGCAGTCGCGAGCGCGCTGCGATGGAGATCGGCCAGCACACCCAGCGCCCAGATAAGCGGCACCAGCAGCAGCATTCCCAGGAGCAGCGACTCGATCAGAGCCTGGCCCCGTTGGTCTGAGAGCCTCAAACGGGCGCCTCCCTGCGTACCGACGTTGCCACCGAGCCCACCGGGATGCGTACGGGGACGACCCCGAAGCTCTTGAGCCGCCCGGTCACCCGAACGCGCACGACCGAGAGGTCGCCGACGGTCTGGACCGAAACGGCCACTTCCATCTGCTCCACGAGGCCACCGGCGGAGGACCTGACCACTTCTGAGGCCACGGTGCGCGCGTCATCGGCATTGCGCCCCAGCTCCACGGCCGCCCGCGCCCCCTCGTGAGCAGACGCCGCCACGACGTTGCGCGCATAGAGGACGAAGGCCACCTGAATCGCTCCGAGAACCAGTACCAGCAGTAAGAGCAATGCAAAAATGCTCTCGAGCAGGGCCGAACCGGCCTGCGCACCCTGCACACGGGCGGGCGGAGCTGGAGCTAACAGCCGACGCTTCCGCACACCGTATCGAGCGCGCTTTCAACAATGCCCACCAGCCGGCCGCGCGCTACCGTCCATATCGCCACGACAAGAGCACTCGTCATCAGCACGATGAGCACCCAGCCTGGGACGTCTCCTCGCTCGTCCTCGAGCAAAGAGCAGATCCACGACCACACAAACCCCACCGCTTCTCCCTTCCTCATGCAGCTAGACAGTCCGCTACGGCGCCAATAGATCAAGAGATACGAGTCCGGGATAGAGCGTGTAGACCACCACTACCGGCATGATCAGAAACACCACTGGAAGCAGCATCAAGACCTCTCGTTTGCCTCCCGCTTCGAGCAGAGCGCGCCGACGCCCGTCTCGGGCGTCCTCTGCTTGTGCCCGCAGCACATCCGCCAGCGGCGCTCCGCGTTCGATGCCGGTTACCAGAGCGTCGACCAGTCGGGCCGTGGCCGGGCCCGGGACTCTTTGCCTCAAACCCTCGATGGCCTCTGTGACCGACGCCCCGCCCCTCATTTCCGCTATCACTCCCGACAACTCTGTGCCGATGCCTGAGCCGAGGATCAGAGCGACACGCTGAAATGCCGCGGGCACCGATTCACCCGACATCAGCGCCAATGTCATCAAGTCGATGGCGGTGGGAAGCTCTTCGTCGAGAACCTCGCGACGACGCTCGACGGCACGGCTCAACAACCAGTCCCAGCCGAGAAATCCGCAGGCGAACATCAAGCCACTCAGGACCGGGATCACGCGCACATCGAGGGCAGCCCCGGCAGCGGACGCTGCTCCAGCACAGAGCCAACCGAACACAAGAACGGTTCCACCCCAGAAAAGCTGTTCAATGCGAAAGCGCTCGGCGTCGGGTTCCCTTCCAGCGGCCTCCATACGGCGCTCCAGCGCAGTTCGGGAGCCGGGGAGCCTGCTCGACACAGCCGCCGTGAATCTCTGCGTAAGAACTCCTTGGCTTCGCCGAGGGCGAGCCAGCAACGAGCTCGGCTTTCCGCGCAGTCCGCTTAGATAAGGCTCGACACGATCAGATAGCCGGGAGCCGGCAAACGGAGGGAGTGCGAGAACCATGATAGTGAGCCCTGCGGCCGAGAGCGCCACGAATAAGGTGATCATTCGCTCAACCGCCCCGGTTCGGGAAGCCGGGCTGCTCTCAGCATCAGCCGATACCCCAAAGTCGTAACGACAGCGCCGGTCGCAACTACGATGGCGCCCGTCGATGAGTTGAAAGCCGCCGCAGCCTCCGGTCGCGCAGACATCAACAGCAGGACTATCCACGGCGCTGCGGCCGCCACGCGCGCCGCGGTAACCGTCCATGACCAACGAGCCTGGACCTCCTTGCGCACGCGCAGGTCCTCTCTGACGAAGTCGCTCAATGTTCTGAGCACTCTTACCAAGTCGGTACCACCGACATCGTGAGCAAGTCCCAAAGAGACAACAACCCGATCCCCCACCGGATCAGACAACTCTGATCTCAAGCGATCGAGTGCGGCATGGAAGCTCCCCGAAGCGGCGTAGGTGGCGGCGAAAGAGGTAAAGCCCGGCCTAAGATCTTGGGGGCCGCGCTGGGCCAGTGAGGCGCAGGTCTCGGGCAGAGAGATGCCAGCACGCACGCCGGCGATTACCGATGCGATCGCATCCGGCCACGCTTCTCTGAACGAATGCGCGCGACTACGTCGACGGGCTCGGGCCCAGGCGAAAGGTATCCATGACGCCACCACCGAAAAGGCGGTGGCAAGAACGAAGGAAGCGGTGATACCGGCGACCACCACCAGCGCGACGACGCCCGCCCCCGCGCTTGCGAGCAGCATCCGGGAGCCCGACAGTGCAGGCAGCCCAGCCTCAGCAGCCAACCGGTCGAGGCCTGCCAGCGGACTGCCGCGGGCACTGCCTGCCGCCGTTAAGCCGTCGTAGAGCAAGAGCAATCCGAGGCCACCGAGAACCGCTACGACGGATCTCATCGGAGAAGCTCGGTTAGATCGATTTCCGCTGCTTCGAAGCGCTCAGGATGAGGAGGCCGATGGCCCGTCCACTCAAGCCCCGCCTGAGATCGCTCGAACAGCGACGTGGTTTCGATCCGGTCTGCCTCGATCCGCCCGGTCACACCCAGCACCTGCATCGTGCGCCGGCGGCCTTCTCGCTGGCCGAGATGAACGATCAGGTCGATCGCCGCGGCGACCGTGGGAACGACGAACGAATGACTGACGTTCTCACCGGCAAGCAAAGGCAGCGTTTGGAGTTTTACGAGCGCTTCGTGGGCGCTGTTTGCATGTATGGAGGTCATCCCAGGGAACCCGGAGTTCAGGGCGACGAGTAGGTCAAATGCCTCCTTGCCCCGCACCTCCCCCACGATGATTCGATCCGGGCGCATTCGTAGGGCCTCGACAACGAGTCGTCTGAGATCGATCTCACCCTTGCCCTCGAGGTTTGCTTGACGAGTCTGCAAGGAAACAACGTCGGGAAGCCCCACCTGAAGCTCGAACACCTCCTCGCAGGAGATGACGCGTTCGCTGCCTGGTACGCAGCCGGCGAGGCAGTTGAGCATCGTTGTCTTGCCGCTTTGGGTAGCTCCCGACACGACGATGTTCAGTCCTGCCCTGACCGATGCGTCCATGAACGCGGCGACGACTGGATCCAGGGAGCCAAGGCGCACAAGCTCTTCCAGGCGATGTGCGCGAACCACAAACTTCCTCACGTTGATAGCCCAATGACGGCGCGTAATGTCGGGTATCACGACATGAAGCCGTGACCCATCGGGCAGTGTTGCGTCGACGAACGGAGTGGAGAGATCGAGTCGCCGTCCGCTGGTGCGAAGCATGCGTTCTACGAGGTCGCGTATCTCCTCCGGCTCAAGCGTCACATTCGTTAGCACATGACGGCCTCCGCGCGCGCAGAAGATGCTCGCCGGGGAGTTGATCCAGATCTCTTCTACTTCGGGATCGTCGATGAGCTCCTGAAGAGCGCCGAAGCCCGCAACGCGATCCAACACCGCCTTTCGCACGGCCGCTCGATCGCGGATGATTGGAAGGTTGCTCGAGTGCATGCGGAGCTCGTACTCGCCCAAGACCTCGTCGACCAAGCGACCCACCGAGGTAGATGAATCAGTGGCTGGATCGACTCCGCGTCGTCTGACGAGCTCGCGGACCTCCTCCTCGACGAGGACCAAAGCTTTTTCCATCTATCGCCGGCCTGCCATCCTGGTGAGCACCCCCTGCGGAGGGACGACTGCTCCAACGGCCGCGGCCAGATCCCTGATTCCAGAAGGAAGCTCAAGGCTGCTCCACTTTCCGTTCTGCTCCAAGCGTTCCAGACACAGTTGAGGCCTGTCGAAGAGGACGGCCCCCACGCGCTTGCCCGTATGGCGCCGCACCAGCTCGGCGACCTCATTCTCCTCACCACGGCGCACACGATTGAGCACCACGATCACGCGTTCTTCGGAACAGATCTGGGTGAGGCTCTCGAATCCCCACAGAAACGACTTGATACCGAGGGCGTCGGCGCGCACCACTGCAACGACATGGTCGGCTGCAGCCGCGGCGGCGCGGGCCATGCGGTTGCGTCCCTCTCCCATCCCGGGATAGGGGGAAAGATCCGGTTCGAGACAGAAACCGACGTCGCAGACGGTGAAGGCGAAGAAGGACTGCGCCGCATCCAGCAGCCGGCGCCAGCCAAAGTCGGATACCTCCGCCCACAGCTCTGCTCTTGGCAGACCGGGAACCACTACCGGGCCCCCGGGGGCCGCGCGGCGCAAGTCTGAGGCCAGCGCTTGGGCATCGAAACCCTGCTTCGCCGCAGCGTTGGCGGCCCATACGACCGTGGGCAGCTCTTCGACGATCCCGAACGCCTGAAGGACATCTCCACCGTAGGGATCCGCATCGATCAGCAGCGTGTCCGGCGATCCACGGCTTATTTGGAGGGCGAGGCGAATCGCGATCATCGTGCGCCCCGGGGCGCCTTTAGGACCCCACACAGCAATCAGCCTGCCGCGCCGCGAGGAATGCTCAAGGCTTGCCGCCGGAGCAAGAGATTGTGTGCGGCAAGCAGCCACGATGTCATTGTCATCCTGCTCGGAGCCCAGCACCTTCACGCCTCGAGAAGAGAGTTCGTGCACCGCTGCCGGGTCGTCGCTCACACCGACGATGCGAACGCCGGCGTCTGAAGCCTCTTGCATCGTCTGGGGGTCGAGCCAGGTAGGTGCCCCCACCGAGACGATTGCATCGAGCTCGAGTCCCCGAACTGCACCAAGCAACTCAACGCGGTCGAGACATCGCATGACGAGCTCGACCACGGGATGGGATCCGAGGCGCACCGCGAGGGAGGGCTCCAGTTGTGGATCGCCGCTGAGGGTCACGACCCGCAGAGCCTTCATTCGAAGTCGCCGGCTCGAATCGTGATGGTCGAGGGTCCTTCGGAGGGACCGACAGTGCGGACGACGTCTATCTCCCCGGTACGCAAGGCGAAGGCGACCGCAGCGGCCCGCCTGGGAGTTGCCGACACCACGATCCCCACAGCGGCTTCCCCGCCCACTACCAATCCCGACGCCTCGATGACGTCCGAGACTTCGGCGTTGCGCAATATCGATGTGGTACGGGCTCGTACATCGGCCGCATCGAATGTTGCGTAGACGTCGACTCGATCTCCCGGGCGAAGAGAGCCACCCACGGCGTGCTCGGGGCTCACCGGGATGCTGATCGAGCTGATTCCCGAAGCCGATCCCGCGGGCGCAAGAGAGAGCGCGGGAAGAAGTTCCCCTTCGCGCAAGGAACGGGTCGTCAGCTCCCCTTTGACCTCCGTGGCGGCGGGCGCGTAGCGAACCAGCAACGTCGACGGAAGCTTGACCGCGACGGGCTCCAGATCGGAAGGGGTCAAGGTGGAGTTCGCCGGAAGATCCCTCGCCGCCGCCCAGACCAGCGTGGTCGCGCGCGCCTCGTTCAACACTCGCTGGCCGCCGGCGAACGCGGCGCAGAAGAGTACGAGACCGAGAGCGCTCCTCAGGTTGATCCAGGCCGGTTTGGAGAGGCGGCGAGCTACCGGAACGTCCACCAACCCCGAGTCCTCCCGATGTCTGTGGACGCCAACGCACGCGAGTCCAGCCAAACAGAGGCTAGCTTTGCTAAGCTTCCGCTATGAGCAAAATGCAAGACACCGGCGAGGGGCCCGGTGTCGCAGCCCGCTTCATGACTCTGGAGGAGGTCGCTACCTACCTCAACGTCAGCGTCGCGCAGGTCTACGCGTTGGTGAGAAGCCATGAGCTGCCGGCGATAAAACTTGGGGGCCGGGGCGTCTGGCGGATCGACAAGGAGCAGCTCGAAGCCTATCTCGAACGGCTCCACGCCGAGACCAAACAGTGGATCAGTACGCATCCGATGACCTCTCGAGCAGAAGAGTCATCTCTTTGAGGGCGGCCCGGGGGACGTAGGTCGGCCCGGCCTTGGCCATCACGCAGAGATAATCTGAGCCCGCCTCGGCAAGCCTGCCCCGCAGCCCGCCGGCTGCAGTGACAACTTCTATGTAGGCGCCCAGGCGCGTCCAATCTCGGGCAAGCGTGATCAGGTCGCCATCGAAACGCCTCGCGACCACAGGCGAAGCCGTCGACTGGAACAGAGCGCTGTCCCAGGCAACGACCCTGGTCACCGGCTCACCCAACCCGCAGAAATCGTCGCCCACCAGAGTCACGGGATACCTGGCGCCCCCGGCCAGGTGCGCCTCGAGGCCGTCAGCTTGCTGAAGCAACTCGATCAGCGCTCGACCCTGACGAAGGCTGAGCGCCAGATCCGCTGCGGCCTCTTCCTCCGAGCGGGCTACTGCTGCCTCGAACGAGGCGGCCAGGCTCGTGAGAACTGGATCCAGCTCGGGAGGCTCAGCTCCCATTATCGATGCCCACCTTCTCCCAGAGAAAGGGTGATTCTTCCATACTTTCTCGCGACTCCAGTCATCAAGAGGAATTTCTTGACAACGGTTGATGCTCGATGCAAGCATACAGCCAACAACGAATGCAAATGAGGCTAAACGGAGGCTACTAGATGTTGCTGGAAGACACATGGGCAGAAGCGGTGTCCGCTCCATTGCTCGGGGCCTCTTGCTTCTGGGCGCTTCTGCGGATACTCACGTCGCTGCCCATGAGGCCGCGCAGAGCTTTCCCACGCACCCGCGCCCCGCGCCTGCGGACCCCTTTCACCTCGATTCTCAGCTGCGCGGCGACGCTTCTGAGCACACCTCCTGCCTTCTCGGCGGACCAGGCGCCCTCCCCCCGCCGGTCGGTCGAGCCCCCCTGGTCACGGACGAGCGGGTTCCCCCCTCTTCGCCCGCTCGTCCCGGCCAGGGCAATCGAACCACCCAATGATGAGGAAATTGTCGACCTCGACGGCTACGGAGCGGGCGCCTCCTACCGGCCGCTGCAACAACCGAACCCGGCCGCCCCGGGGAGTGGACACGGGCGCGAAGGACGGGGGCAAGGAACCCTTCTCTTTCCCAGCCGTGTCGAGCCCGGACCCCAACCCCCCGCAGTCACCGAGCAACCGAGCGATCCGCGTCCTGGTCCCTCAGGCGACTGCCGCGGGCGCTACCAAGTGGTTCCAGGCGACTCTCTGTGGACAATCGCCGGCAGGGTTCTCGACACAGACGATCCCCGGCTCATCGCCCGCTACTGGCCTCGCATACATCGCGCCAACCGCGACCTGATCGGAGCGACTCCGAACCTCATCAGGCCCGGGTGGGTGCTCGAGCTGCCGCCGGAATGCGAATGACGTGGTGGTCGGCAGACCCGGACACGCGGCGCCCCCTTCCCCATCATCCTGCAGGTCGTCGCCCGAGTCGGCCCTGGGGGCGCGGCCTCATCCGGCTAGGCGATGACCTGCCAGGATGGCGATAGGTGACTAAAGTATGTGAAAGGAGGACGTTCTCGTTCGAGAGGATTGCCTCCGATGCCTTGCGCGAAAAGGAAGCAGCGGGATCCGCAATGCAGCTTTGCATCCCTGCCCACACGCGATGTGGGTACAGGCTCAATGTAGGCGGACCAACATGGGGAGGCACCTGTGCCGCTTGGCGTAGCGCCGGTTAGCATTTCGGCAATGGAGTCGCGACGACCCCCCAAGCCGGGCCGCCTGCCGGCCTACGACCGCTGTGACGAGGAAGACCCAGCGGACTGACGCCCGCGCGTCAACCACGCAATAGGTCCGTCCTCACCACTCCTATTCAGGAGGTCACGGTCATGCCCAACCACCCCGTATATAGCCGCGTCCCTATGTTGGTCGCGGCCACCGCCTGTTGGGGAGTCGGGACCGTCGTCACCAAGCAAGTCCTCGGCGACGTTGCTCCGCTCACCCTCCTGCCCATTCAACTCGCCGCCAGCTGCCTGCTGCTCGCCGCAGTCGCCGTACTTGCCGGCACCCGGCGCGCCCGCAGCGATCGGTTCAGGTGGTCACTCCAGACACGCAGGCTCGCCGCCCTCGGCGTCCTTAACCCCGGCCTCGCATACGCCCTCGGCCTCCTCGGCCTGACCTCCATTAGCGCCAGCATGTCGGTGCTCCTTTGGGCAGCCGAACCCGTCCTCATCCTGCTGCTTGCGGCTGTCTTGCTCCGTGAGCACATCCCGGCAGCCCTCGCCGCCGCTCTCGGAACTGCGGTCGTCGGAGTACTCCTGGTCGTCTATCAGCCCGGCACCGCCGGCGACGCCGCCGGAGTCGCCCTTACCGTGTCCGCGGTCGGCGCATGCGCCCTTTACACCGTGCTCACGCGCCGCCTACTCCTCGACGACGAGTCTCTGCCTCTTGTGCTGGCACAACAAGTCGCGGCGCTCGTGTTCGCAATGCTACTTGCCACGGCGGTGCAATTGGCCACCGGCAACGGATGGTCGATAGGAAACCTGCCGAGCGCAACATGGGTCGCCGCGGCGGCATCGGGGGTTCTCTATTACGGGCTTGCATTCTGGTTCTATCTCGCCGCCCTGCGCCAGGTACCCGCATCCGTAGCCGGCGCCTTCTTGCCACTCATCCCTGTCTTCGGTGTCGCGGCGGGCTACCTCGTCGGGGAACGGCTCGCGGGCCGTCAATGGACAGGCGCGGCCATCGTCGTCCTCGCTACGGTAGCGGTTGCCGTCCAGCAGACTCGAGGCGAGCAGACCGTGAGGGCACATCGCTCCTTTGGGGTACGGAATCCCTAGTCTCAAGGCGCGTCGCGAGCCTTCAACTATGCGAGCGAGCGACTGCATTCGCGGGCTCTAGTGTGATCGCTCTCATGTTAGTGACCAGAAGACAGAGCCTCAAGGGCACGGACCTCGACGGCGAGCCGGTGACCATGTCGCTCGTAGTGGCGAAGAAGCTGTATCGCTGCCCCGGCTGTGGTGAGCGAATCGAGGTCGGCAGTGAGCACGTCCTCGTCCGCCACGAAACCCTCTCCCAACACCAGCACTGGCACCACTCCTGCGCCGCCGACATGGCGCGGCGCGAGCTCAGAGGCTTGAGAGAAGTGGCGGCCGAGCGTTCGCAACTCTCCCCCGGTGCCCGCCGGCAGGCCGCGCTAAGAAGACGACGCGGAGAGGGTCGCCGCTAGCGACTTCCGTGCGAAATGAGTCACGCAGCACGAACTTTGGATCCCTAGCCACACCCCATGTGGGTAGAACGCCAATCTTGCCTAGAGTCATCCCCGAGAGCTCAATAGTGTGCCTGCCGGAGGAGATCAATGTCTTCAACTAGGAGTCTTAATGCTCCTTAGAAAGGAGGTGATCCAGCCGCACCTTCCGGTACGGCTACCTTGTTACGACTTCACCCCAATCGCGGATCCCACCTTCGACGGCTCCCTCCCAAAGGGTTGGGCCACCGGCTTCGGGTGTTACCCACTTTCGTGGTGTGACGGGCGGTGTGTACAAGGCCCGGGAACGTATTCACCGCAGCGTTGCTGATCTGCGATTACTAGCGACTCCGCCTTCATGGGGTCGAGTTGCAGACCCCAATCCGAACCAGGCGCGCTTTTTTGGGATTCGCTCCCCCTTGCGGGATCGCAGCCCTTTGTAACGCGCAATGTAGCATGTGTGCAGCCCTAGACATAAGGGTCATGCTGACTTGACCTCATCCCCACCTTCCTCCGAGTTGTCCCCGGCAGTCCCCTTAGAGTCCCCGGCATTACCCGCTGGCAACTAAGGGCAGGGGTTGCGCTCGTTGCGGCACTTAAGCCAACACCTCACGGCACGAGCTGACGACAGCCATGCAACACCTGTGCTAGCCCCTTACGGACACGGGCTTTCACCCGCTTTAACTAGCATGTCAAGCCTAGGTAAGGTTCTTCGCGTTGCATCGAATTAAGCCACATGCTCCGCCGCTTGTGCGGGCCCCCGTCAATTCCTTTGAGTTTTAGCCTTGCGGCCGTACTCCCCAGGCGGGGTGCTTAATGCGTTAGCTTCGGCACGGAAAGGGTTGAAGGCCTCCCCACACCTAGCACCCAACGTTTACGGCTGGGACTACCAGGGTATCTAATCCTGTTCGCTCCCCCAGCTTTCGCGCCTCAGCGTCAGAACAGCCCCAGAGAGCCGCCTTCGCCACCGGTGTTCCTCCTGATATCTGCGCATTTCACCGCTACACCAGGAATTCCACTCTCCCCTAGCTGCCTCTAGCTGTCCCGTATCGAATGGCCTCTCAGAGTTGAGCTCCGAGCTTTCACATCCGACGTGGACAGCCGCCTACGCGCGCTTTACGCCCAATAAATCCGGACAACGCTCGGTCCCTACGTGTTACCGCGGCTGCTGGCACGTAGTTGGCCGGACCTTCTTCTGCGGGTACCGTCACTTTCGCTTCGTCCCCGCTGAAAGAGGTTTACAACCCGAAGGCCGTCATCCCTCACGCGGCGTCGCTGCATCAGGCTTTCGCCCATTGTGCAAGATTCCCTACTGCTGCCTCCCGTAGGAGTCTGGGCCGTGTCTCAGTCCCAGTGTGGCTGGTCACGCTCTCACGCCAGCTACCCGTCATCGCCTTGGTAGGCCATTACCCCACCAACAAGCTGATAGGACGCGGGCCGGTCCCAGACCGCCGGAGCTTTTGCCCTGCACGCCATGCGGTACGCAGGGGTTATCAGGCATTAGCAACGGTTTCCCGTTGTTGTTCCTGTGTCTGGGGTGCGTTACCCACGTGTTACTCACCCGTTCGCCGGTTTCAGCCTCGATGGTTGCCCATCTTGGTTTCGTCCCTCGACTTGCATGTATTAAGCACGCCGCCAGCGTTCGTCCTGAGCCAGGATCAAACTCTCCGTAGAGAATTGAACCCGGAGAACGCTTGAACCTCGAAGGTTCAGACGTATTTCCGAATTTATTTCATTGGTACGTCCGTCAAAGCACTCACAAGCGCCGAAGCGCTTGTTCGTCCTTGACGTGGGTCCACTGATCTCCGATCAACCCACACATTGCGACGATCGCCTAGACGACCGACTGCGAGTTTCTCGGCAGGCACACTATTCAGCTCTCAAGGAGCGACTTCTTCCCCGGACAAGCAAAAACGCCGGTCCCAAGAGGCACCGGCGAGTCATCTAGCTACCTGTTCGATTTCCTCAGGTGCCTATGGATAACTCCCTTGTCCTCTCGGGGGAACCCCGCCTCGATCGCTTCTCGATGAAGGCTCCCATTCCAACGTTCTTGCCGTGGGGCACAGATGAATCTACCAGCATCGGCGTTGGGGGTCAAACCCTTCCTGCAGGTAGATGACCTCAGCGCAGACGCACGAACCGCCGCTTACCCACCTGGAGGAGTGCTCCTGCGGCCTCCGCGGCAGGCAACTCCTCGGCCCCCACCGTCTTGCCGTCCAGCCTCACACCGCCCTGGGCGATCAACCTGCGGGCCTCGGCACGCGACGCGGCCAGACCCAGAAGCGCCAAGGCGCGCGAGAGATCCAGCTGATCGCCCCTGAGGGCCCCGGGCGGGATGGCGGCCTCCGCCACGTCCTCGGGCGCCTCACGAAGCTTGAACTGCCGGTCGAAGGCGGCCTCGGCCCCCGTCGCCGCCTCCGGCCCGGCGTAGAGCTCGACCACCGCTCGCGCCACCCGCCGTTTCGCCCCGGCCGCCGGCGGTCCCCCCGCGATTGCGGCGTCCCCCAGCGCATCCGCCTCCTCCGCGGTCAGCTCGGCCGCCAGCAACGCGTACTGCCGCACGAGATGGTCGGGGATGCTCATGAGCTGGCCGAACATCTCTTGGGGCTGCTCCCTGATGCCGACGAAGTTACCGAGCGACTGCGACATCTTGGCGGAGCCGTCGAGGCCCACCAACAGCGGCATCGTTAGCGCTACCTGCGGCTCCTGGCCGTGGGCCTTCTGCAGGTCGCGCGCCATCAGGAGATTGAAGAGCTGGTCGGTGCCGCCGAGCTCTACGTCGGCTTCGATCGCGACGGAGTCATATCCCTGCAGCAAGGGATACATGAACTCGATCATGGAGATCGGCCGGTTGGCCTTGAAACGGGCGGAGAAGTCCTCTCGCTCGAGCATCTGAGCAACGGTGGTGCTGGAGGTCAGCTTCAGTACCTCGCCCAGGTCCAGGCTCTCGAGCCACTCCGAGTTGCACCGCACCTCGAGGTTGTCCTCCGAAAGGATGTCGAGCAGCTGATCGACGCACGCCTCAGCGTTGGCAGAAACCTGCTCCAGAGACAGTTGGGGCCGCGTCTCTGACTTGCCCGAGGGATCGCCGATGCGTGCCGTGAAGTCGCCGATGATGAGCACCGCGGTGTGGCCCTCGTCCTGGAAGCGCCGCAGCCTACGCAGCGGCACGGCCCATCCCAGCGTGATCTCCCGTGCGGTGGGATCGACCCCGAGCTTCACCCGCAAGCGCTTGCCCCCCTCGATCCGGGCCTGGAGGTGCTGGCCGGTGATGACGTGCTCGGCGTTCGAGATCAGGCGTTCGTAGGCGGTGCTCATGAGGCGCGAATGGTATTCCACGACCGAAACGGGCGACACCGGTAAACTAGCTGGTTCCATGCCCACTTCCCACACTCGAGCTGCCGCCGCGTTGTGTGCAGCAGCGGCGCTCTTTTCGGCGTCCTGCGCCCAGCTGACCGACCTGCCCCGGCTCCGAAAGGCGGATCTTTCTTATCAGCCCGCCGAGTCCTCGCGCATCTTTTCTTCCGACGGCACCCTTCTGACCGACCTCCACGGCGTCGAGAACCGCACCGTGATATCGAGACTCAAGACGATTCCCCCCGACATGCGTAGGGCGATTGTCGCCATCGAAGACGAGCGCTACTTCGAGCACGATGGCGTCGACATCAAGGCGATCCTGAGGGCCGCCGTCGCCAACCTGCGCTCCGGACAAGTCGAGGAGGGCGGCTCGACCATCACTCAGCAGTACGTCAAGAACGTCATCATCTCTCCCGGAGACATCGCGGCACGCACCTTTGACAGAAAGATCCAGGAAGCTGCCCTGGCACGGCAGCTCGAAGCCCGTCTCTCCAAGCAGGAGATCCTGAGGCGATACCTCAACAGCGTCTATTTCGGCAACGGCGCTTATGGTGTCCAGGCCGCCGCCCGGGCCTACTTCGGAGTGGACGCAGCCCGGCTCACTCTTCGTCAATCGGCCCTCTTGGCCGCGTTGGTGCGTTCGCCCGAGACCTACAGCCCCTTCAATCGTCCCCGCGCCGCCAAGGCAAGGCGCAATCTGGTGTTGACAAAGATGGCCGAGCTTGGCTGGGCCGGGTCCGGCAAGGTCGAGAAGGCGAAGAACAAGAAGCTGGGGCTCAACGCCGCCCCCGACCGCAAGCGCTACCCGGCCCCCTATTTCGTCGACTACGTCCAGCGCCTCATTACCTTCGACCCTCGTTTCGAAGGCATTGGCAAGACGTGGAAAAAGAGGCAGCAGGCCTTGTTCACCGGAGGCCTGCGTATTCACACCACGGTGGACCTGGAGGAGCAGAGGGCAGCCGACAAGGCGGTTTCGTCCGTGCTTACCGAGCACCGCGACCCCTACGCCTCGCTGGTCTCGATCGAGCCCAAGACGGGCGAGGTCAAGGCCATGGTGGGGGGCCGGGACTTCTTTTCCGAGAAGAAGAGGGACCGTTTCGCCAAGCTCAACCTCGCGATCCAGGCCGAGCCGCACCTCGGCCGGGTGCAGGACTGCGGCGCCAAGCAGCTGGAGCACCGGGCCCCCGGCTGCGGGCGCCAGGCCGGCTCCGCGTTCAAGCCCTTCGCGCTGGCGGCTGCTCTCCAGCGAGGAACCTCGTTGTCCCAGACCTACGACGCCCCCGCCTGCATGACCTTCCCCAACGCCGACAACGGCGGGCCGTGGCGTCCGTGCAACTACGAGGAGGCGCCCTACGGCAGCATGTCTCTGCTGGACGCAACGGTGTTCTCGGTCAACGTCGTCTACGCGCAGCTCGGCCTCGAGGTAGGTCCGCAGAACGTCGTCGACACGGCCGACGAGATGGGTGTGGAAACGAGCCTGTCTGCGGTCCCTTCCGCGGTCTTGGGAACGAACACGGTCAACCCCCTGGGAATGGCTTCCGCCTATGGGACGCTCGCTACCAGCGGCACCCACCACCCCCCCGTGGCCATCACCAAGATCACCGACCGCTCCGGCGAGGTCCTCTATCGTGACGAGACCAAGCCCAAGGAAGTACTCAGCTCGGCCGCCTCCTATATCGCGACTTCCGCCCTGTCGCAGGTGATCCAACGCGGAACGGGGTCCGCCTACGGCCAGATCGGCCGGCCCGCCGCCGGTAAGACCGGAACCGCGCAGGACTACCACGACGCCTGGTTCGTCGGGTATACGCCCGACCGGGTCGCTTCGGTGTGGGTTGGCTATCCCTCGGCGCCGATCTCGATGCTGCCGGCGTGCCCGGCGTACCGCAACGCGCAGGGCGAAGAGATCTGCCGCAACACCCGCATCCAGGTGTCGGGAGGCACCTGGCCGACGCTCATCTGGTCGAACTTCATGCAGCGGGCCCTGGCGCGCGTTCCGGCGAGCTCCTTTCCGGTGCCCTCCGACCTCGTCACGGTGACCATCGATACTCGCACCGGCTGTCTCGTCAACGACTTCACCCCTCTCGACAAGCAAGCGCCCGCCAGCTTCGAGTCGGGCAGTGCTCCGACGAAGACCTGCTTCGTGCCCGGCGACTCGGCGAGGGTGCCGGACGTCATCTACCTCAAGGTCGATAAGGCGGTGGGCATCCTCGAAGGCGCGGGCTTCCCGATCTCCACCGTGGAGGAGCCCACCTTCAAGTACCCGCCCGGCACCGTCATCGGCATCGACCCGGCCCCTGGGACGCGGGTGGCGACCGGCTCGACCGTGACGATCGTCGTGTCCAAGAACGGTGAACAGGGGGCGGCGGTGCCCGCAGTCCTCGGCGTCAGCGAGGAACAGGCCACGGACCGGCTACAGGAGCGCGGCTTCGAGGTGGACGTCGTGGTCGAGTCCGAATCGGACGACGAAGACGCCGAGGACAACGAGGGTCTGGTGTGGAAGCAGAGCCCCGGCTCGGGAACGAAGGCGGAGCGAGGCTCGGTGGTGACGATCTACGTCAACCCCGAGAGCAGGCGCAAGAACGACTGAGGAGCGAACTTCACCACGATAGGAGCGGCGGGCGCTCCCTCTGTGGGGAAGATCGCGCTAGCGGGCCCGGGAAGCACAGGCGTGGCCCCCCACCACGAAGCGCCAGAGGAGGTCGTCGCCCTTGCCCACCCCCAACCCGATCCTCTTCGTATGCAAGACCCCCTCTTGAAACCGTTCGGTCGTCTCGTCGCGGGCGCACCACATCGAGCCGCCCCTCAGCAGGCTCGCTCCGTCGTGCGCCCGAGTGATGCCCAAGGCCTGGGTCAGCCTTCCCGGCCCCGACGCCAGCAGCCTGTCGTTCTCGATTCCACCCCGGCGCGCCCGCATCGCCTCTACGCCGGCCACCGGCTCGCCTGCACGCAGCAGGACCGCCTCAGACACTCCCTCTGGGCCACACACCACGTTGACGCAGAAATGCACTCCGTAGGAGAGGTAGACGTAGAGGCGGCCGGGGGGGCCGAACATGGACAGATTTCTCGGCCGCGGCCCCCTGTATCCGTGCGAGCCCGGATCGAGCGCGCCCCTGTAGGCCTCGGTCTCGACCAGGCGCAGCATCGCAAGCCCGGCGCCGTGGTCCACGACGAAGAGACACCCGATGAGATCTCGCGCCACCGCGAGCGCATCGCGCTCGTAGAACGAGCGCGTGAGCCTGGTACTTAGCCGCCGAGAAGCCAGGCGAGCAGCGCCTTCTGGGTGTGAAGGCGATTCTCGGCCTGATCCCACACCACCGAGTAAGGCCCATCCATGACCTCCGCCTCGATCTCCTCGCCGCGATGCGCGGGAAGGCAGTGCATCACGATGACGTCGCCCGCCGCCAGCTCGACCGCGGCGCTATCGAGTCGGTAGCGCTCGAGGGCCTCGGCACGCGCCTCGGACGTTTTTTCCTGGCCCATGCTCGCCCACACGTCGGTGTAGAGGACGTCGGCCCCCGAGGCGGCCTCGGCCACGACCTCGGTGACGACCACACTCCCGCCGCTCTGGGCCGCTATGAGCTCGGCCCTGCGCGCCACTTCCGGAGACGGAGAGTGAGCCGCAGGCGAGGCGATGCGCACGTGCATCCCGGCCAGTGCTCCCCCGAACATGAGCGAGTGGGCGACGTTGTTGCCGTCGCCGAGATAGCCCAGCGCCACCCCCTCGAGCGTGCCCTTGCGCTCCCTGATCGTCTGCAGGTCGGCCAGGCCCTGGCAGGGGTGGGAGTAGTCCGACAGGGCGTTGATCACCGGGACGGAGGCACCTTCGGCCAAGTGCTCGAGTCTCTCCTGGCCAAAGGTCCTGACGACGAGCGCATCGACGTAACGGGACAAGACCCGGGCGGTGTCCTGGAGGGTCTCCCCCCGGCCCAGTTGCAGCTCGTCTCCGCGCAGCACTAGTGCGTCGCCTCCGAGCGCATTCATTGCGGCTTCGAACGAGACCCTCGTCCGAGTCGAGGGCTTCTCGAAGATCAGGGCCACTTGCTTGTTCTTCAGCTTGGAAGCGAGCGAGCGAGGCTTGGCTTTGGCGGCGTCGGCCGCGTCCAACAGGTCACCCAGCTCCTCCCCCGACAGCTGCGCCAACGACAGGAAGTGACGCGGCTCGGTCATGACCTCAGCTCCCCTCCGGTGCGTTCTGCGACGGCCGCGACGATGCGGGCCCGGACTGCAGCGGCCTCTTCGTCTGTCAGCGTCCTATCCCTGCTTCTGAGCTCGAGTGAGTAGGCGAGGCTCTTCTTGCCCGGCGACACCTGCTCGCCCTCGTAGAGGTCGAACAACGCCACAGAGGTAACTTCGGGGTGCCCGGCATCCTCGATTGTGCGCTGCAATCTTGCCTGCGGGATCGACGAGTCGACCACGAACGCCAGGTCCATATAGATCGGCGGGAAGCGAGGAAGCTCCGCCACCTTGGGGCGCTCGGGAAGTCTCGCGAGCAACGGCGTGAGATCGAGCTCGAAGGCGAGGCTCTGCGCCGCGACCTCGAAGCGCTCACAGACCTCGGGATGTAGCTCCCCCACGATCCCGACCCCCGCGTCGCCGACGCTCACGGAAGCGACACGGGTAGGGTGCCACGGCATGCCGCCGGCCGGGGCGTACGTCAGAGCCCCGAAACGCAGGGATTTCAGGGCGGCCTCCAGGGCGCCCTTGGCGGCGTAGAAGTCCCAAGTCGTCTCCTTGCGCCTCCAGGTCGCGGCCGAGCGGCGGCCGGAGAAGACCGCCCCCAGCGTGGCGGGCTCATGCGGGAGGACGCCGCTGGCGGGCAGGTAGACGCGCGCCAGCTCGAACAGGGCCGCCCCCGGAGCGCCGTGGGCGAGGTTTCGCGCACAGCTCCGCAGCAGCCCGGGCAGAAGCGTCGTGCGCAGCCTGCGCTCGTCCTCGTTCATGGGATTAAGCAGCTGCACCGCGGCGCGCACCGGGTCCTCCTCTGCGACCCCCAGTCCATCGAGCGCTGCGGCGCCCATGAACGTGGGCGTCCATGCCTCGTGGAGCCCGCATGCGCTCAATGCCCGCGCCAGAGCGCGCAGAGCAGACTGCTCCGGCTCGAGGCCCCCTCGCACGCCCGCGGGAAGCGTTGCCGGCAGGCGGTCGAAGCCCTCGAGCCGCGCTACCTCCTCTATGAGGTCGACCTCGGTTGCGACGTCCTGCCGCCAGCTTGGGATCGTCACCTCGAGCCCTGAGGGGCCGCTCGAGAGCTCGAAGCCGAGCGACCGGAGGCGCTTCTCCTGCGCCTGTGGAGCTACTTCGATGCCGAGAAGGTGGTCGGTGCGAGCAGGACGCAGCGTGGCTCGCCGGGGCTCGAAGGCGCGAGGCACGGCATCGACGGCCTCGGCCGCGACCCGGCCCCCTGCCAGGCTGGCCATGAGTGCGGCCGCTCTAGCCGCCGCCACGGGCGCCATCTGCGGATCGGAGCCCCGCTCGAAGCGGATTGAAGCTTCGGTCCGCAGGAACAGGCGTCGGCCGGTGAGCGCCACGGAAGCACGCTCGAAGCAGGCGGACTCGAGGATCACCGCGCTGGTGGCCTCGGACACCTCGCTCTCGGCCCCTCCCATGACGCCGGCGAGGCCGATCGCGCGGGAGGGGTCCGCTATGACCAGGTCCGAGCTCTCGAGCTTGCGGTCGACTCCATCCAGCGTCACCAGCGTTTCACCCTCGCCTGCCCGCCGCACGATTATCCGGCGCTCTGCGATCGTGGCGGCGTCGAAGGCGTGCAGCGGCTGCCCGGTCTCGAGCAGCACGTAGTTCGTGACATCGACAACGTTCGAGATCGGCCGCATTCCGTGGGCGACGAGCCTGGCCGCAAGCCACAGCGGCGAGGGCCCGATCGCCATTCCCTCGAGGTAGCGGGCGACGTAGCGAGGACAGCCCTGGGGGTCCTGGATCTCGACCGTGACCTCGGTGGGGAGCAAGCGATCCGCTGGAGGACCGCGATCTCCGGTCTCCAGCTGGGGCGGCCACCTGAGCTCGTGGCCCAGGAGGGCAGAGATCTCACGCGCCAGGCCGACCATCCCCATGCAGTCGGGCCGGTTGGGAGTTATCTCGAGCTCGAGGATGTTGTCGTCGAGGCCAAGCAAACTCACGACGTCGGTCCCGAGCTCGGCCCCCGGAGGGAGTATCAGGATTCCCGAGTGGTCTTCTGAGATCTGTAGCTCCGCCGCCGAGCACAGCATCCCCTCACTGGCCTCTCCTCTGATCCTGCGACTGCCGATGGACATTCCCGGCAGGCGCGCTCCCACCTCCGCGAACGGAACCCTGTCCCCGACTGCGAAGTTCGAGGCGCCACACACGACCCGGTGATGGCCGTCCGCGCCTCTCACCTCGACCAGGCTCAGGTTGTCGGCGTTGGGGTGTGGGGTGACGGCCTCGACCTCTGCCACAACAACGCCCGAGACCTCCGCGCCGATCGAGTGGACGGCCTCGACCTTCGTGCCGGAGAAGTTGAGCAGCTCGACGAGCTTGTCGACCGGCACGTCGATGTCGACGAGCTCGGACAGCCATCTGAAACTCGCCCTCACGCCATCCCCTCGAACGCTGAGAGGAAGCGCAGGTCGTTCTCGTAGAAGTAGCGGATGTCGGGCACGCCGTGAGCCAGCGCCGCCACACGTTCGGCCCCCAGGCCGAAGGCGAAGCCCGTGTAGCTCTCGGTGTCGTAGCCCGCCCACTCGAGCAGGGGCACATTGACCATGCCGCAGCCGAGGATCTCGATCCAGCCTTCCTGCCTGCAGACTCGGCAGCCCGAGCCCCGGCACACGAAGCACAGCACGTCCATCTCGGCGGAGGGCTCGGTGAAGGGAAAGAAATGGGGCCTGAGCCTTATGTCGAGATCACGCCCGAAGAGTTCGCGGGCGAAGGCCTGCAGCGTTCCCTTGAGGTCTGACATCGTGATGCCTTCGTCGACCGCGAGCCCTTCGATCTGGGCGAACGAATTGAGGTGGGTAGGGTCGAGCACATCGCGCCGATAGGTCCGCCCCGGGCACACCACGTAGACGGGAGGCTCCGATACTTCCATCACCCGCATTTGGACGGGAGAGGTGTGCGTGCGCAGGAGCACCTTGCGGTCATTGTCGATGTAGTAGGTCTCTTGGTCAGAGCGGCTGGGATGTTGCGGGTCGAAGTTCAGTGCGTCGAAGTTGTAGGAAGCCAGCTCGACCTCGGGTCCGTCCGCCACCCGGTAGCCGAGTCCTACGAAAATGTCGACGATCTCCCAGATCGTCTTCGTCAGCGGATGCAGCCCGCCGAGAGCGGGCTCGTCACCGGGCAAGGTGACGTCGAGCCGCTCTTGTTCCCACCGTTTCTTCTCCTCCACCCCCCTGAAGGCGCGCTCGCGTTCCTCCAACGCAGCTTCGAGCCGCGCGCGCGCTTCGTTGGCGCGTCGCCCCAGCTCCTTTCGTTGCTCCACGGCGAAGCCCCCCAGTGCCGAGCGCGCCTGCGCCAGCGCCCCTTTTCTCCCCAGGACGGCCGCCCTCGCCTGCCCCAGTGAAGCGAGGTCTGAGGCCTCGGCAATACGCGCCAGGCCACTCTCCACCGCCTCCTCCAGGAGCCCTGAGACATCCGCCTCGGAGGAGCTCAAGCCGCTCCTTCGGCGGCGGGCAGCACCACCGTGAAAGTCGAGCCTCCGCCCGTACCGCTCGCCGCTGAGATCGTGCCTTCGTGTGCCTCCACGAGCCTCTTGCTGAGATAGAGGCCGAGCCCCGTGCCGCTCGGCGTCGCCCGGCCGGCGCGCTCTCCGGGCCCGTCGAAGACCGACTCGAGCCTGGCCGGGTCGATGCCGACGCCCTGGTCTGTAACCCGCATCTCCACGGTGTCGCCGGGGTGTGCCTTCGCCGATACCGAGATGCTCCCCTCGTCGGAGAACTTCACCGCGTTCTCGACGAGGTTCGAGACCACGTGTTCCAAGCGGTCGAAGTCGCCCCATACGTGGAGGTCCGGATCTACTTCGATGACCACGCGCTCGGAGCCCGCGAGCGCGGCGACGTTCTTCACCGCTCGCTCACACAAAGAATAGACGTGCGCCTCGGAGCGACTGAGCTCGAGCCGGCCCGACTCGATCCGGGCTAGGTCCACCACCTCGGAGATGATCCGCGCCATACGAATGGAGTCCTGATGGATGGTCTCGACGAACTGTTTGCGCTGCTCGTCGGTAAAGGAGTCCCATCGCTTGACCAGCGTGGCGGAAAAACCCTTGACCGAGGTCAAGGGCGAGCGCAGCTCGTGCGCGATCTTGGAGATCATCTCGGCGAAACCCTGATCGGAGGCCATAATGCGAGTGAGGATAAACGGGGAGGTGCACTCAGGCGTAGAGGCGCTGGCGGACCGCCTCGAACAGCACAAGGGCGCCCGCTAGGGAGACGTTGAGCGACTCCTGGGGGCCGGGCATCGGGATGCTCACGGTCTCATCGAGCAAAGTGGCGCGGCCCCCGGACAGGCCGTGCGCCTCGTTGCCCACGACCACCACAAGGGGGCCGTGCAGGTCGGCCTCATAGAGAGAAAGCGCGGCCTCGGCCTCGGCCCCCACCACCGTCGCTCCTGCGCCGTGCGCCAGCTCCGCCACCTGCTCCAAGTCTGCGCCGCTCGCCACCGGGACCCGGAAGAGAGCCCCAGCCGAGGCTCGCACGGTCTTGGGGTTGGTGGCATCGACCGAGCCCAGGGTGAAGATCACAGCCGAAGCGCCTGCCGCGACCGCCGCTCGCAGCAGCGTCCCGGCGTTGCCTGGATCACGGACCTGGTCGAGCACGAGGACGAGATCCCAGGAGGAAACTTCGGGGGCCACGATCAGGGGCGATCGAGCGATAGCGACCGCCCCTTGAGGGGTCACCGCGTCGGACAGCGATTTCAGGACCGATGCCGATACCCACAACGGGCGCACGCCCGCGACCTCCGCGGCCGACGCCACCCTCGCAGCATCTGGCGTTGCGAACAGGTCCTCGACGACGCCCAGCTCGAGCGCATCTGAGATCACTCGCTCGCCCTCTACCAGGATGAGACCGGTGGCCTCCCGCTGGGAGCGGCGACGCAGCCTGCGGGCGGCGGCCACGCGCGGATTCGAGGAGCTCGTGACGAGCCGGTGACTCATCACCCTTCCCGCGTCGGTCGGCTCAGGACGCCTTTTCTAGCGAGCCTCGGGCCACGCTGACGATCTCCGCAAAGGCATCGGGCTCGTTCACGGCCAGCTCGGCGAGCATCTTGCGATCAAGCTCGACCTCCGCGAGCCGAAGCCCTGCGATCAGGTTCGAATACGACATCCCGTGCTGGCGGGCGGCGGCGTTGATGCGAGTGATCCACAGCCGGCGAAAGTCGCCCTTTCTCGCCCGGCGGTCGCGAAAGGCGTAGGCACCGGAATGCAAGACCTGCTCGCGAGCGGCCCGGTAGTGCCGGCCGCGCGACGAGTAATAACCTTTCGCCTGTCGCAGGACTTCTCTTCTCTTCTTGCGTCCTGCGACGCTGCGTTTGACTCGTGGCATGACGGAGCCCCTCCTCAGTGGTCCTCGTTGTGCGTGGGTGTGTTGAGACAGGGCGTTCGGCTATCCGCCCAGCATCGTTCGGATACGCTTGCGGTCGGCTTTCGAGACTGTGTCGGGAGCATGCGTCCGCCGCTTCCGACTCGCCGACTTGTGCTCGAAGAGATGAGCCCCGAAGGCCCGCCGGCGCCGGATCTTACCGGTGCGTGAGATCTCGAACCGCTTCGCTGCGCCCTTGTGGGACTTCTGCTTTGGCATGGGTCAACCTCCTTCTGCTCTGGTTACCTTGAATGGGCGACCCGGCTGAGAAGCCGCCGCCGGCTGAGAGCCGGCTGCCGGTTCTGATGGGGCCGCTGCGATCTGGGAGTCCGCCGGAAGCGGCTCTCTCCTCTCCGAAGGGGACCGGTGAGTGATCGCCTCTTTGTAGGGGGCCAGCACCATCGTCATGTTGCGTCCGTCGAGCTTGGGCGGGACGTCCACCTTTGCGATCTCCACGACATCTTCTGATAGCCGGTCGAGGAGCTTGCGCCCCAGCTCGGGATGGACCATCTCGCGACCCCGGAACATGATCGTGACCTTGACCTTGGCCCCGTCGTGCAGAAAACGCACCACGTGCCCTTTCTTGGTCTCGTAGTCGTGGCGGTCGATCTTGGGCCGCATCTTCATCTCTTTGACCACGACTTGCGACTGCTTCTTTCTCGCCTCTCGTTGTCTGACCGCCTGCTCGTACTTGAACTTTCCGTAGTCCATGATCCGGCAGACGGGCGGGTCGGCCTGGGGCGCCACCTCGACGAGGTCGAGGTCCTGCTCCTGGGCCAGCTCGAGCGCTTCCCTTGTATCGATGATCCCGACCTGAGCGCCGTCTGCTGCGACGACCCTTACCTTGGGGATCCGGATGCGCTCGTTGATTCTCAGCTCCTGTTGTGCGATGCGCTGCTCCTTTCGCCTACGGTTACTAGACGCGAAAAACCGGTGACGCCAAGCACGGACGTCACCGGTTTGCACCGGTCCGGGGTGGTCGCGCCCACGCCGGGTTTCCGACCTCACGACTCGGGCCCCGCAGTTGCCGGGACTTTTCGCCGGGAGGTGAGGGACGAAATGCGTCCCCGCTTGGCGACTCTCTCGAATGATTATAAACCCCCGCCCGAACGCTCTTTCTAGGCCCGCCCGCCGGAGGCTACCCGTGCCGGTTGGGCTAATGTTGATGACAATGGCTGATGACATGGATGAGGAACGGGAGAGAGAGGGAGAGCAGGGCGCCGTCAGGCGACCGCGCGTGGTCGACAAGCGGGTCTCCTCCCGCACAGCAACCCCTTCTCAGACACCCGAACCTCGAGCCTCACAGGCGGCGGCAACCCCTGAGCCGGCTCCCGAGCCTCCTCCCGTGCAAGAAAGTGCGCCGGCGGATGAGGCGCAGGCCCCCGACGACTCAGCCCTGTGGACTCCCGAGCAGGAGGCCGAGGCCCAGAGGGCGGTCGACGAGATTCTGCGGGTCCCGGCGCGCGACTGGGTCGCAGATGCGGCCGTGCGGCTGGCGCAGGTCGCCGGAGTGAAGCTCGACAGGGGCGACCTGGCCGATGCCCGAGTCGCCATAGACGGCTTCGGTGCCCTCGTCAACGGCTGCGCCGCCGAGCTCGGGGACGCCGAGCAGCCCCTGCGCCAGACCCTCGCCCAGCTTCAGATGGCCTACGCCCAGGTCGTGGCCCAGCCGCCGCAGACCCCTCAACCCTGAACGCAGAGGCCTTCAGGGGACGATCTTGGTAACCGGCAGCTCGACTATGTCCTCTGCCCCCAACGCCTTCAGGACGGGAATCAGCCGGTTGATTGCGGCCTTCTCCACTACGGCTTCGACCGCGAAGTAACCGGGCTCGGCCAGCCTAGAGACGGTCGGTGCGCGCATTGCCGGCAGTGCCTGCGACACCTTCTCGAGCCGCTCCTCGTCGACATTCAGCTTGACCATCACCCGGCCACGCGCGTCGATCGCCCCTCTCAACAGGATCGTGATCTCCTCGATTGCGCGTCGCTTGCCCTGAGCGGCCCATGCGGCCTGGTTGGCGATGAGCTGGGTGTGCGATTCGAGCAGGACGTCGACGATCTCCATCCCGTGGCGCTTCAAGGTAGTACCGGTCTCGGTGAGGTCGACAATGGCGTCCACGATCTCGGGGACCTTGGCCTCGGTCGCGCCGTACGAGAGAAAGATGCGCACCGGGATGCCGAGGTTGTCGAAGTATCTCTTGGTGAGGTTCGGAAGCTCGGTCGAGATGCGCGCCCCCGGCGCGACGTCCGCTCCGCTGCGCAGGCCGGCCTCTCGGGGCGCCGCCAGCACCACCTTCACCGGGCGGTCCGTTTGCTTGGAGTACCGCAGGGCGGTGACCTTCACCACGTCCGCCGAGGTCTCGGCGATCCAGTCCTCTCCCGTGATGCCTATGTCGAAGAAGCCCTCCTCGACATAGGTGGGGATCTCCTGGGGTCGCAGCACGGCCACGGAGTCGATACGGGGGTCGTTGATCGTGCCGCGGTACTCGCGTTCCGAGGTGCGCTGCAAACGCAGGTCGGCGTCCTCGAGCAGCTTGAGAGTGGCGCTCTCGAGCGAGCCCTTGGGAATCACGAGGCTAAGCATGGGAGTGGAGTGTATGGGCGTCTACGATTCACTCAACGACCCCCGAAGGGTGGCAGAAGCGGACCGTGAACCTCTGCACACAAGAAAACGTGGATAAACGCACACCGTGTGCGTTTGCCACCGTTTGGGCCGGGTCGGCGGGGCGGACCCGCTAGAGCTGCGGTTTGGGCAGGGAGCCGAGCAGGTTCACCATCTCGATTGCCGCGAGGGCCGCCTCGAACCCCTTGTTGCCGAGTTTGCCACCAGAACGCTCGGCCGCCTGCTCGGTGTCCTCGGTCGTCAGGACGCCGAACGTGATCGGCACCCCGGTCTCCTGTGATGCCCGCGCGATGCCGTGCGCGGCGGGGCCGGCTACGTAGTCGAAGTGGGCGGTTCCGCCGCGAATCACCGCCCCCACGCACACGACGGCGTCGAACTCCCCGGAGCCGGCCATGCGTCCTGCAACCAGCGGGATTTCGAAGGCCCCCGGTACCCACGCTATCGAGACGTCACCTTCAGAAACACCGTGCCGCCTGAGACAGTCGCACGCACCTTCCACCAACCTGAGCCCGATCGTCTCGTTGAAACGAGCCGCTACGACGGCGACCCGAAGCCCGCGGCCTTCGAAGCCGCCCTCATAGGTCCTCATCACGACTCCTCGGAGGAAACGGCGTGGGACGAGGCTCCGGCGACGTCCAGCGTTTCCTCGAGCACCAGCCGGTCGGCGTCGTCGTCGAACGCCTCCAGCAAGTGGCCCAGCTTGTCGCGCTTCGCTTTGAGGTAGCGCAGGTTCTCGGGGTTGGGATCCAACTCCAGCGGCACCCTCTCCGAGATGTTGAGCCCGTAACCTTCGAGCCCGGCCCGCTTGGCGGGATTGTTCGTCAGTAGCCGCATGCTTGTGACTCCGAGATCTGTCAGGATCTGTGCACCCACTCCGTAATCGCGCCCGTCGACCTCGAAACCCAACTCGACGTTCGCCTCGACCGTGTCGAAACCCGAGTCCTGCAGCGCGTAGGCGTCAAGCTTGTGGCGCAAGCCGATGCCCCGGCCCTCGTGCCCGCGGATGTAGACGAGAACGCCGCTCCCTTCCTCGTCGATGCGGCGCATCGCTTCGTGAAGCTGCGCTCCACAGTCGCAACGGACGCTTCCAAGAACGTCGCCGGTGAAGCATTCCGAGTGCACCCGCACAAGCGCATCCTTCGTTGAATAGGGATCTCCCTTCACCAAAGCCATGTGGGTGCGGGCATCGTGGGATTCATACGCAATGGCGCGAAAGGGTCCGAACGGAGTCGGGATGCGCGCTTCGGACAGCCGGGTGACGAGCTTCTCCCGACGCCGGCGGAGGGTGATCAGGTCGGCAATCGAAACAATCCGGAGCCCATGGGTGAAAGCGAATTCCTCCAGTTCCTTGAGCCTGGCCATGGTGCCGTCCTCATTGACGATCTCGCACAGGACCCCGGCAGGTTTGAGGCCCGCTAGGCGGGCGAGATCGATGGAGGCTTCAGTGTGCCCCGCTCGCCTCAGCACCCCTCCGGGGGTATAGCGCAGCGGAAACATGTGGCCGGGGCGGGCAAGGTCCTGCGGGCGCGCGCCGGGATCGATCAACGTTCGCACAGTCTGGGCGCGATCGGCGGCCGAGATCCCGGTCGTGGTGCCGCGGCGCGCGTCGACCGAGATCGTGAAAGCCGTGCCCATGGGATCGGATTCCCCCGGCGCCATCAGCGGCAGGTTCAGCTCCTGAAGCCGCGCCGCCTCAAGCGGGACGCAGATGATTCCCGAGCAGTGCCTGACCATGAAAGCAATGCTCTGCGGCGTGGCCTTCTCGGCCGCCATGATGAGATCGCCCTCGTTCTCGCGGTTCTCGTCGTCAACGACGATGACCATCCCTCCGGCGCGAAGATCATCAAGCGCCTCTTCAATGGCATCAAAGCCCATGCCCGGTCCTTTCCGGCCTCGAGTGGGGCCTCGAGAGCCTTTCGACATATTTGGCTATGAGATCGACCTCGACGTTGACTGACGAACCACGCTGCAACTCATCCAGAGTCGTTTGGCCCAGGGTGTGGGGGATCAAGGCGACTTGAAAGGTCTCGATTCCCGTCTCCACCACGGTCAAAGAAACGCCGTCGAGGGCAATAGACCCCTTCTCGACGATGTAGCGGAGGAGCCCAGACCCAGGGCGAAGCCACACCCTGCGGGCAGCATCTTCCCGCTCGACCCGCGTGACGCGCGCCACCCCGTCGACATGCCCTTGGACCAGGTGACCCCCAAGTCGATCGGCCGGTCGCACGGGCAGCTCGAGGTTCACGGCGGAATTGCGCGTCAGAGAACCCAGTGTCGAGCGGGCGACAGTCTCCGCAATCGCCTGGATCTCGAAGCGTCGCCTGCCGGCGGAGACCGATGTCAGACAGACGCCGTTGACAGACACGGAATCGCCCACCCCGAGCTCGTGGGCAGTAGCTCGCGCAGAGATCTCGAGACTCAGCGCACCTCCTCGCAGGAGCGCCCTTTTGACGACTCCTCGCTCCGAAATAATGCCGGTGAACATCAGCGGTCACCGCGCTCGAGGATCATGAGCATGTCGTCCTCGAAACGGTGGCTCTCGACGAGCCTGAAGCGGGAAGCCTGTCCCATCGAGTCGATGCCCAGTGCCGCGATGCCGGGCCCGGAGCCCAGCAGCACCGGGCCGTAGTAAAGCTCGAGGCGGTCCACCAAACCCTCCCGCAGTAGCGAGGAGGCCAATCGTGCTCCGCCTTCGCAATAGATCTCGAGCCACTCCCGGCGGCTGAGCTCTCCTACCAGGGCGGTGAGGTCCACCCCCACAGGGTCGGCGGGCAATACCACGACCTCTGCGCCGACCTCCTTCCACGCCATCTGAGTCTCGTGGGAGCAGCGCTCGGTGGTGGCGACGATTACTTGCGCCCCGGCGGCGAACACTCTGGCAAGCCCGGATATCCGACCGGAAGAGTCGACGATGACGCGCGCCGGCTGCCGCATGTCTGTTGAGACGCGCGCGGTGAGCCGAGGGTCGTCCGAGACCACGGTCCCGGCCCCCACCACTATGCCGTCGGCTTCTGCCCGCCGCCTGTGCACATGAGCGCGCGCGGACTCCCCCGTAATCCAGCGGGCGGACCCGTCGGCGGCGGCGAGCCGCCCGTCGAGGCTCAGCGCCAGCTTGAGCGTCACCCGGGCGCGACCCGTCCTGCGCTGATACACCCACGCCGAGTTGAGCGCGGCGGCTTCCGAGGCGAGCACGCCTACCGAGACCTCGACGCCTGAGGCTCGGAGCCTGGCAAAACCGCGGCCCTGGACGCGGACATCTGGATCCTCCATCGCGGCCACCACGCGCCTAATGCCAGCCTCGACCACTGAGGGGGCGCAGGGCGGTGTTCGTCCCTGGTGCGAACAGGGCTCGAGCGTGACGTAGAGAGTGCAACCGGTTGCATCGATGCCGTAGAGCGCGGCGCGCTCTGCGTGTGGCCGGCCGAGGCCTTCATGTGCGGCTTCCGCAATGATTGCGCCGTGGCGCACGACCACTGCTCCGACACGGGGGTTGGGAGAGGGACGGGGCACGGCGCGCGCCAGCTCGATAGCCCGTGCCATGAAACCTTCGTCCGCTGCGGCCACCATGCCCCTCTCGTTCAAATCGGGGCACGGCGCGCACAGCCCGAATGGCCGCCGCCTGCCTCTTTTACCATCCGGACTCGTTCTGTGAGCGCTCGCATTGAGCGTTCGCTCCAGACTTACCGTCGGCCTCGGAATTTCACCGAGTCGGCCCCAGGCTTCTTCTTTGTGCCTGGGGGTCGCGGACTTTCACCGCCGGTCGGGGTTCTCACCCTGCCCCAAAGAGACGGGGTTGAGTATAGTCGAGCGCCGGCTACTCGACTCCCTCTTCTATCGTGATTTGCGTTTTCTCGTCGAGCACGATGGCTTGATCCTGACGGCGGTCGAAGGCATAGCTGGAGGCGTCCTGACGCTTGGCGAACTGCTTCATCTCGGTCGCTATCTCGGCCGCCTCCCAGTGACTGGTGAGATTCCTGTGCAGGTTCGACGCAATGCCGATCGATACGCGGCTGAGGGGGAAGTGCTGTGTTCTGCGCCTTCGATCCGTAACCTCGATGTAGCCACGCTCGACGTCGGGAGCCTCGTAGAGGTCCTCTACCTGGCGGTCCCAGCACGCTACGATGTCCTTCGCGACGGCCTCCGCACCGGGAGCATCGATCAGCGCAACGAAGTCGTCTCCTCCGATGTGACCCACGAAGGGGTTTTCTCCTCCCAACGAGCTCGCAGACGACAGAATGCACTCGGCCAATAGCTTGATCGCCACGTCGCCTCGCAGGAAACCCGCGTGATCGTTGAACGCCTTGAAGTTGTCGAGGTCGACATACATGAGTGCGAACTGTGACCCGGACGAGACGCGCTCCCTCAGCTCATTCTGTATGCGGGCGTTGCCGGGCAACCTGGTGAGGGGGTTCACAGCACGCAACTCTTCCGCCCGCTGAAGCGTCGACTTGACCCTCGCCATTAGCTCGTGTGGATCAAACGGTTTGATGATGTAGTCATCGGCGCCTGCGGTGAGCCCGACCACCTTATCGGCCGACAGAGACTTGCCCGTGAGCATGATGATCGAGGACTGTTGGGTGACCAGGTCGGCCCGCAATCGCCGGGTGACCTCATATCCGTCGACCTCAGGAAGACCTACGTCGAGAAGAATCAGGTCGGGCCTCAGCTCGGCGGCTCTCTTCAGGGCAGCCTCGCCATCGGCGGCGGTGGCGGTCTCGTAGCCTTCAAAGCGCAGATTTACCTCGATGAAGCGCACGAGGTCGGGATCGTCGTCCACGACGAGCACGAGAGGTACGTCGCTCGTTATCGTCTCCTCCCTAGGTCGTCGAGCCTGGCCCTGAATGCCCGCGCTGCGGCGGGCGCATCCACCCCATCGAAGATGGCACTGCCTGCGACTACGATGTTGGCTCCGGCCGCCACGGCCTTATCGAGGGTCGTCAGCTTGATCCCGCCGTCCACCTCAAGGTCCGCAACTGCCCCCTCCTCCCGCAGCAGCTTCCTCGCCTCCCCTATCTTCGGGACCACGTGCTCCAGAAACGCCTGGCCTCCGAATCCCGGCTCAACGGTCATCATAAGGACTACCTGCAGCTCATGCAGGTAGTTCGCGACAAAATGCAGCAAGGAACCGGGGCGCACCGCCAGTCCGGCTCCGCAGCCGGCCGCCTGTATCGCGGCGATCACCTCCGACGGGTCGGACGTGACCTCGGGATGAAAAGAGATGCGCGTCGCCCCGGCTGCAGCGAACTCGTCGACGAACCCGTGCGGCTCGGAAACCATGAGATGAACGTGGAGCGGCAGCTCACAAGACGCCCGGACTGCCTCCACCACGCTCCGACCGAAGGTCAAATTGGAGACGTAGTGCCCATCCATGACATCGAGGTGAAACCAGTCCACATAAGGCGACACGCCCTGGATCTCTTCGCCGAGACGGCTGAAGTCGGCAGTGAGGATCGATGGTGATAACTGGAGCTTGGGCACCTACTCGAGAGTCTCGCCGGGCTTCAGCCGCAGGCCGCGCGCCAGCTCCGCCCCCGTCATCCTGCGTCGTCCGGCCAACTGCACCTCGGTCAGGGCGAGCGTTCCGTCGCCGGTCCCGACCAACAGCTCGGCGCCGGCCAGCAGCTCGCCGGAGGAAAGCTTTCTCGATTCGGACGGAATCTGTGCCTCGTGGACCTTCAGGCGGGCGCCCCGAAGCGTCGTCCACGCGCCCGGGGTGGGGTTTAGAGCGCGCGCCAGATCGCGGATCAACCGGCGTTTGGAGCCCCAGATGATGCGGGCCTCCTGATCCGTGACCTTGGGGGCATAGGTTGCCGCCGAATGGTCCTGGGGTTCGGGTTTCAGCTCGCCGTCTGAGTACGCTCCGAGCGACTCCACGAGCAGCCCTGCCCCGATCTCAGCGAGCCTCTTCCCTACCGAGCCCGAAGTGTCGTCGGGAGAGACGGGCACCGGGCGCCGACTCAACACAGGACCCTCGTCCATGCCCTCGGTGAGCACCATGATGGAAACGCCGGTCTCGGTGACCCCGTCCATGACCGCTCGAGCAACGGGAGCTGCTCCTCTGTAGCGAGGCAACAGCGAGAAATGGAGGTTGACGAACCCGAGCGGAGGGACCTCGATTAGCTCCTTCGGCAGGATTCTTCCGTAGGCAACAACGACCGCTGCGTCGACACGCTGCGCCTCGACCCACCTCCTGGTTTCCTCCCCCCGAACCCCCGCGGGCTGATACACGGGCAGGCCCAGCTCCCGGGCTCTATCGGCCACAGGAGGAGAAGCAAGTCCCATACCCCGGCCCGCCGGGCGATCCGCCTTGGTGACCACGCTCGTAACCTCGATGCCCGCTCCGATCATGGCATCGAGGCTCGGCACCGCCCACTGAGGAGTTCCGAAGAAGACGACCCTCAGAGAGACCCCTCGGATTGTTCGACGATGTCGAACCCGAGCGCCTGGCGCGTCAGCTTGCGACGAGCGTCCCGCCTGAGCTCCTCGGGGAGGCGATCGATGAACAGGACTCCGTCGAGATGGTCCACCTCGTGCTGGAAGACGCGGGCCAGGTAGTCCTCGGCCTCTATGCGGAGCGGTCGTCCCTGCTGATCGATGCCCTCCACCGTGACGCGGGCATGGCGCTCGACCGGGTAGGCGAGGCCCGGCAGGGACAGGCAGCCCTCCTCCGCCGTCAGCATCTCCTCTGAAGGATCAACCAGGACGGGATTGATAACCGTGCCGTGCTCTTCGTCGACCTCCCACACGAGCACACGCTCGATAATGCCGACCTGGGGACCCGCCAGCCCCACACCCGGGGCGGCCCTCATCGTGTCGAGCATGTCGGCGGCCAGTTTGCGGTGATGGCGCGTCACTTGGTCGATCGGACGGGCGCGCTGGCGCAGCGCCGGATCACCGAAAGTCCTTATGCGCAGAATTGCCAAGCGTTCTCCCAGCTATCAGCGGCGTTTCGGCCGAGCCTAGCCCGCCGAGTGGTCATGAATGGTTGGCCGCATCGACCCATTAATCCATTCAGTCAGCATGAGCGGGGTCAACTGAGGTTGACAAACCGCCCTTCGTCAATGTAAGTTGACTGCCATGGAAGAAACGACCTCGACCCCCCAGCTGGCGAGCGATGCCGGCAGCCGCGATCCGGCCGTCGGTCTTAGAGCAGTGGCCTCCCTGCGCCTCTTGCTCGAGGATCTCCAGGAGCTGCAGGTGCGAAACGCGCGCGCCAACGGCTGGTCGTGGCAGGAGATCGCCTGCGCTCTCGGGGTCAGCAAACAGGCCGTTCACAAGCGCTACTCGGAGGGCCGCCGGCTGTTGAGGAAAAGGGGCTGAATCATGTTCGAACGTTTCACCACCGCGGCCCGCGGGGCAGTCGTGGAGGCGCAGGCCGAGGCCCGCCGGCTCCAACACGGCTACGTCGGCACCGAGCACCTCCTCCTGGGCCTGCTGGCGGCACCCGAGACCGTCGCCGGGCGAGTGCTGCATGGGCTCGGGATCGAGTCCGAGGCGGTCCGCGCCGAATTGGTCGAGATCCTCGGCATGGGAGGCACGGGGGCGCCGGCCGAGCCCGATGCGAACGCCCTCGATGCCATCGGTATCGACCTCGACGCCGTGCGCCGCCGGGTCGAGGAGGCGTTCGGGCCCGGCGCCCTCGACCGCGCCCTTTCTTCCCAGCCCTGCGGACGGCGCCGCTGGGGAGGACGGCGACAGAGGCGAACCGGCGTTTTGGGGCACATCCCGTTCACGCCTCGAGCGAAGAAGGTGCTGGAGCTGTCGCTCCGGGAGGCACTGCACCTGGGCCACAACTACATCGGATCCGAGCACATTCTCCTTGGATTGCTGAGAGAGGGCCAGGGGCTGGCCGCACAGATGCTGGTCAGGCGCGGGCTCAAGATCGATTCGATCCGTGCTCAGGTCCTCGAAGAGCTGACAAAGAACCAGAACGGACCACGCCGGTAACTTCGAAGGGCGTAGCTTTTGGCGGTGGCCGATCTTTCCTCCTACCGCGACGAGTTCCCGATCCTGGCCCGCCGGAACTATCTGATATCGGCGTCGCTCGGGCCCCTTTCTCGCCGCGCCAGGGCCGCCGCCGAGGAGCACCTCGACCTGTGGGGACGGCTGGGCCCGGAGGAGCTGTGGCTCGATCACGGGTTCCCCCGCCTCGAGCAGTGCCGCAGCTCGTTCGCCCGCCTGATCGGTGCAGACGCAGACGAAATTGCGATCGTGCCTTCGGTTTCCTCCGGCCTCTCCTCGCTCGCAAGCTGCATCGACTGGCGCGCCCGACCGCACGTAGTGCTGTCGGCGATGGACTTCCCGACAAACCACTACGTGTGGCGCGCCCAGGAATCGCGGGGCGCTCTCCCGCTGGTGGTGCCGTCACACGACGGGGTTCGCGTCGAGACCGACGACTATCTCGATCTCGTCAACGAGCGTTGCTCGATCGTGAACGTGAACCGAGTCCTGTTCGAGTCCTCTTACATCGTCGATCTGCCGCCGATCGTGAAGCGAGCACACGAACAGGGTGCCTGGGTGGTGGTCGATGACTTTCACGGCTCGGGAGTCGTGCCGATCGACGTGCACGATCTCGGCATCGACTTCCTCTTGTCGGGAGCGCTCAAATGGCTGTGCGGAGGCCAGGGGATGGCGTTCCTCTATTGCCGCCGGGAACTTCTCGAGAGTCTGATGCCGGCGGTGGTGGGCTGGTTTGGAACGAAGGACCCGTTCGGCTTCAACCGCAACAGGCTTGTGCTCCGAGAGGACGCCCGGCGCTTCGAGACCGGGACGTTCGCGCTTCCGCAGGCGTGGACCGCCTATGCGGGACTCGATCTGATCCTCGAAGCCTCAGTCGAGGCGATCCGCGCTCGCAGCATGGAGCTCACAACCGCCGTCGTCGAGTGTTCCGACGACCTCGGCCTCGAGCTGCTGTCGCCGCGTGAGCCCGAGCGGCGCGGTGGGCTCATCAGGGTGCGCGCGCCGGGAGGGCCGCAGGTGGCCGAGCGCGTCTTGCACGCGCTGTTCGAGCGGGACGTGGTCGTCGATCGGAGGGGGGATGCACTTCGCATCTCGCCGCACTTCTTCAATTCTACGGACGACATCGAGCACTGCTTCAGCGAGCTCCATCTGGCTCTGAAAGGGAGCTGAGGACCGCACCCATCCAGCGACCGCTCCGCAGACGAGCACCGGTCCACGCGCTGCGCGCCGCCAGCCACAGCGTTGCTCCCGCCGCGAGTCCGGCCCCGCCCCAGCCGGCCTCGAGCGCCAACCAGGCCACCGCTATGAATAGCAACGAGCAAGCAGCCATCGAACGCGCCAGAAAGGCCATGTCGGAAGCACCGATGAGGATCCCATCGAGGGTGAAAGCGGCGGCTGCCAGCGGTTGCACCAACGCCAACCACAGCAGCAAGGAGGCGGTGGCGGCCACCACCGCACGATCGTTCGAGAAGGCTGCTGCAAGGGGGACACGGAGCGCGAGCAAGATGAGGAGCAGCCCGCCGCCCACCCACAACCCCCAGGTCATCAGACGGCGCGCGAGCCGATCGGCTCCCGAGCCATCCCCTGCGCCAAGGTGTCGCCCCACCAGCGCCTGCCCCGCAATGGCCACTGAGTCCAGGGTCAGTGCCAGCAGCATGAAGACCTGCATGGCTATCTGCCACGATCCCAACACGACCAGGCCCATTCTCGCGGCGACCGCGGTGGCGAAGGTGAGGGCCGCAAGCAGTGATCCGGTGCGGACGACGAGGTGGCCTCCGACCCGGAGGAGCGCGGCCAGCACCACCGGGTCGGGGCGATGGGAAGCACTTTTCCAGCGCGGGACCAAGAGGAACAGAAAAGCGATGGCGGCGGCACTCTGGCCAATCACGTTCGACCACGCCGCGCCCGCCACACCGAAGCCAAGCACGAACAGGAAGACATAGTCGAGGACGACGTTCAGGGTCGTGCCTGCAACAGTCACGTACATGGGCGTGCGGGTGTCCTGTGCCCCTCTGAGCCATCCGTGCGCGACCTGGGCGACGAGGACCGGCACCGCGCCCAGCGAGCGGATCCGCAGATAGTCGCCGGCCGGCCCGGTGACTCCACCCGCCGCACCCAGGGCGACGACGATCGGTCGGGACAGCAGCAGGCCCACAGCCGACACCACGGCACCGAGGACGAGCGCCAGCAGAAGCGCCTGAACTCCGATCTTCGCTGCAGCCCCGCTGTCGCCCGCGCCCACCGAACGCGCCACGGCGGGAGTGACCCCATAGGCGAGGAAGGAAAAGATCCAGAAGGACGCGTTGAACGCCGCGCTACCGACGGCAACCGCGCCCAGCTCGATCCTGCCGAGATGAGCGACGAAGACCGTGTCGATCAACGAGTACAAAGGATCGGTAGCGAGCGCAGCCAGCGCCGGCAGAGCAAGAGCAACGATGGCGGCATCAGCGGGATGCTGACCGGGCCATACGGGGGCGCGCAGAGCGCGCCTCACAGGGGAGGTAGCAAGTCCCGCGCCAACTGAACTGCGGCGGTCGCTATTTCCATTACTGCGCCTGTATCGATCGTCATCGAGGGTGCAGCCACGATGGGGGTTCCTTCCTCCACAGCCTTGAGCGTCCACGAAGCCTAGATCGCGACGATCTACGATGCACCCATGACGCTCTGGAACGAGGTAGGTGACGCGGTCTACCAGCGTCGGTACGGATCGATCGACGTTAGTGTCTGCGTGGTGCGTGGCAACGACGGCCTGCTCGTCGTCGACACTCGATCCTCACACCGGGAGGCCAACGAGATTCGCGACGACCTGTGCGAGTTCGGCGCCACCCCCGTGAGATGGGTCATGAACACCCACGCCCACTTCGACCACTGCTTCGGCAATCATCGGTTCGGTCCGAACTCCGACATCGGGGCTCCTATCTACGGACATGAGCTGATGCCCAAGCATCTCGACGACTACGAGCGGGAGTTGCTGGCTGAGTGGATCGACAAGGGTGCAGGTGCCGGGGCGGAGGAGTGGCTCGTCGAATCGGTCGGAACACCCGAGTCGCTGCGAGAAATCATCATTACACCTCCGACCGAGCTGGTGGCAGAGCGGGCACTGCTCGACCTCGGCGATCGCTGCGTCGAAATGCTCCATCTCGGCCGCGGCCATACCGACAACGACCTACTTCTGCACGTGCCCGACGCCGAGACCTGGCTGGTGGGCGATCTGCTCGAGGAGTCGGGGCCGCCGATGTACGGATCGGGGTGCTTTCCGTTCGACTGGCCGCAGACCCTAGCTTCACTGCGCGAGCGCGTGAGCGTCGGCGCAACGCTCGTTCCCGGGCACGGAGCGCCGGTGGGACCGGAGTTTGCCGCCAACCAGGGGCGAGAGCTCGAGAGCGTAGCCACCCTCATCCGGGAGCTCCACGATACCGGCGTTCCCGCGGTCGAGGCCGTCGCCGAAGGCGGCGACCGCTGGCCCTACCCACCTGAGATGCTCCACGCGGCCGTAGCCGAAGGCTACCGGCAGCTCGGTTGACTATCTCTTGGCTTCCACACAGCCCGCGTTTCGGACAACTGTTGACCGGACCCGTCGTAGACATGCGGTCGACACTTCATCCGTCGTATTCTCCTTGGACATCGCCCGAGCGATGAGTTTCTTCACGCCGGGTACATCGTTTGCGGTGGAGCACATCACCACAGGGAGTGCCTGATGAGAAAGATCTTCTCGTTCATGGTGGCGACTGTCGACGGATATTACGAGGGCCCCAACCAGGAGTTCGACTGGCCGGTCGTCGACGACGAGTTCAACAAGTTCGCTGTCGAGCAGCTCGACGAGATCGACACGCTCTTGTTCGGCCGCGTCACCTATCAGGGCATGGCGGCGTACTGGCCGACGCCTGCGGCGAAGCAAGACGACCCCGAGGTCGCAGCGAGGATGAATGCAATCTCCAAGATCGTCGTCTCACGAACGCTCGACAAGGCAGAGTGGGCCAACACGAGGCTCATCAAGGACCAGCTCGTCGAAGATCTCACGAGGCTAAAGCAACAGCCCGGCAAGGACATGGCGATCTTCGGAAGCTCCAACCTGACCGTCGGCCTTCTGCAGATGGAGCTCGTCGACGAGCTGAGGATCATGCTGAACCCGGTCGTCCTAGGCGCCGGCAAGTCCCTGTTCAGCACCGCAGACAAGCGGATAAACCTCAAGCTGCTAAAGAGCAGGTCCTTTGACTCGGGCAACGTACTGCTCTACTACCAGCCGGGCGCTCGTTAGCCGCGGCCAAGACTGCCTCAGGAAAGGCTACTCCTCCGGGATGGCGGACATGTCCATGTAGATGAACGACCACTGGTGCCCGTCGAGGTCGCGGAAGCCGCGCATGTACATGAAGCCCTGATCCTCCGGCTCACCCAGGGCCCGGCCACCGGCCGCCTCAGCCTTGTCGGCGAGCTCGTCAACCTGCTCCCTGCTGTCGGCCGACAGCCCCACGATGACTTCCCTTGTCTTCGCGGTGTCGGCGACGTCCTGGGGCTCGATGAATCCCTTGAAGAACGGCTCCACGACCAGCATGACGGAGGTGTCGTCGCTGATGATCATGCGTGTCCCGTTCTCGTCGGTGAACTGCTCGTCGAACGAGAAGCCGACCTCGGTGAAAAACTTGGTCGCCTTTGTCAGATCCTTCACGGGCAGGTTGACGAATGTCTGCATGCTCAACGTACTCCTTCTCACTCGGGGGCCGTCGCTCGTACTGACCGGCAGCCGCAGCAAAACTCATCGCTCCTCCACTGCGAAGGGCATTCGTGCTCGAGAGCCGTGGGCCGGCCTGCTGCGGATCTGCCAGGGCCACTCGCCCGCCGCCGAAGCGACGCGCAGGTCGCGGCCCGGCCTGTCGAGGGCCCGGCTGCACCTGGCTGCGTACGCCCTGGGCCGAGCGCCTCCGGGATGACCTTCGTTGACTCGGAGATCCCGGGCCTGCTGGACGAGCCGGACGACCTCGAGACGCTGCTCTCCACGTGCGTGAGCGTCCCGAGTACGCCTCGTGCGCTGGTGGCGGGTGGGGAGGCCCAGTCGAGATCCGTCTGGTCGTGCTCCCCCTCGGGGGTCGTATGGCGATCGTCCTCGTCACCGGCACCGGGCAGGGCCGGCGAATTGTGCATATCATCTGGTCGTACACCTGGGATGAGGTTCTGGTTGGACAAGGGGGTTGATCGCGGATGGCACTCGCGGAGCAGCAACCAGTTATCGCCCACGACCGGGAGAAGCCTGAGCTAACGGGCGAGTCCTCGGCGCTGGGGGGCCACGAGCCTCTCCAGAATGTCCGCAAGGTCCCACGCTACATGGGCTGGTTGGCGTTCTTCGGGCCGGGAGCCATCTATGCCGCCACCGCGCAGGGAAGCGGCGAGCTTGTGTTCTGGCCCCTCCTGATCGCCTCGTTCGGAACGGCTTTCATTGGGCTGCTGCTGCCCGCGTGTGCGCTGCAATATCCCGTGACCATCGAGATCGGACGCTATACGGTCACCACCGGCGAGACGATGTTCACTGGTTTCCAGCGCGTCAACCGGTTCTTTGCCGTGCTCATGTGGATCATGCTGTTTCTCGTCTACCTGTGGTTCGGGGGTTACGCAAGCGGGGCGGCGGGCGGACTGGTTCAGCTGACCGGCTTCCCGTCATTCTTGTCCGAGGATGGACAAACGTATTTTTGGGCCTATCTGATCATCGCGGTGTTCGCGTCGGTGGTCATATTCGGAAGAGTGGTCTATCCGATCATCGAGAAGCTCATGATCGCCGTTACCGGCATTACGATACTCGGGCTTGTAATTGCGAGCCTGCATCCAACGGTGCGGGGAGTCTACGGCGACTTCTTCGTACGTCTCTTTACTTTTCAGTTCTCCATTCCGAAGAATCTCAGCACCGATAACCTTGACATCTTGATCACAGCTATTGCATTTGCGGGGCAGGGGGGGTTCGGCAACGTCCTCTACAGCTACTGGATCCGAGACAAGGGGGTCGGTTTAGGGCAGTTCGCCGGGCGTATCACGAGTCCGATCACGGGCCAGCCCGAGACGATTCCGGCGGTCGGATACAGGTTCGACGACACCGAGGAAAACAAGAAGAACTACAAGGGCTGGACGAAATGGCTCCATTTCGACCAGATGTTCGGAACGGGGGCCAATGCTGTGACTCTCGTACTCACGACACTTCTCGCCTTTGCCCTTCTGTTCCCCAAGGGCGCTGTTCCGACGGACGAGAACCTCGTGGGTGAGCAAGCGGAGTTCTTCCGCAACAGCTGGGGTGCGATCGGGGCAACAGTCTTCTTCCTCGTGGCGGCGGCGTTCTTAGCCGACACGTGGCTTGCTCTTGTTGATGCGGTGTCGAGGATGCACGCAGACTTCTTTGTCGCAAACATCAAGGCTGCACGTGACTGGGGTTTCCGAAACGTCTACTACCTGTGGTTCGGCATTTTGACTGCCGTCAGTGTCGTCACGATCCCGTTCGCCACGCCTGGGACTTTGCTGATTGCGGTTGCCATTCTTCAGTTTTTCGCCATGATGTTCTACATCCCCGCGCTCATCTGGCTCAACTACTACAAGATCCCCAAGACATACCCGCAGTGGACAAGACCATCGAATGTGGCGCTGGCCGCTATTTCCCTCAGCGGACTCGTATACATCGTTCTGGGCATCTATTACTTGAACATCAAGTTCTGATCCCATCGATGCGACGTCGATGTGTACGGCGAGACGACCTGTGAGGATGCAGGCAACTCCATCCTTCGACAAGGACCAAAGGACTCGAACATGACGGTGCGGCTTGCACTGACGATGGGGGACCCGGCTGGAGTCGGGCCCGAGATCGTGCTCGGCTGTCTGGGAGTTGCCACCGAGGCGGATGCGCAAGCTGTCGTCGTGGGTGATGCGGGCGTTCTGAGGCGCGCGGCCCAGGCAATGGGAATCGATCCAGGGCTCGAGGTGATTCGCCGCGTCGAGGAGATTCCAGCCGAGGGCCATGCCGTGCTGGATCTCGGCAACGTCGACTCGGCACGCCACGAGTTCGGTGCCGTCAAGGGCGAGTACGGGCGGGCCTCCGTCGATTACCTCCGAATGGCCGTAGACATGTGCTTGAAGGGCACGGCGGCCGCAATCGTGACCGCTCCGATCAACAAGGAAGCGCTCAAGGCGGCCGGGGTCAAGGAACCGGGCCACACGGAAATGCTCGGAACGTTCACCGGCACGGACCAATACGAGACGATGTTCATGGTAGAGCGCATGCGTATCTTTTTTGCGACCCGCCACCAGTCGCTGCGGGACGCCATCAACTCCATCGCTAAGGAAGGGCTCCTCGAGACACTGGCAAACGTTCGGCGCGCCCTGCAGCTCATGGACATCGACGAGCCCGAGATAGCCGTCGCCGCCCTCAATCCGCACGGCGGGGAGGGCGGGCTGTTCGGCACGGAGGAGATGGAGCACATCCGTCCCGCCGTCGAGGCCGCGGCCGCAAAGGGCTGGCGCGTAATAGGTCCGATCCCGGCGGACAGCATCTATCCACAGCATCGGGCGGGCCGCTACGACGCCGTCCTGGCGATGTATCACGATCAGGGACACATTGCTTCTAAGACGCTGGATTTCAACGGCACGGTGTCGGTGACCACCGGGCTTCCCATCATTCGCACGAGTGTCGACCACGGGACCGCATTCGACATCGCCGGTAAGGGGATCGCGGATCCGGGCAACATGCAGAGCGCCGTCCGGCGCGCCGTCGAGCTCGATGCGTCGATGGGGCGCCGCCTTGCGGCCATGCGGGAGTGATCAACACCCTTACCGTGCGGCCCCTGCTTTGCCTTGCCGACGACCTCACAGGCGCGGCATCTGTGGCCGCGTGCTTGGGCGAGGCCGGCGCCGGGCGCGCTGTGAAATTCGGCGAACCTGGCAATCGTGCCGCCGGGAAGGGCGCACGGCGGGGATCTCGTGCAGTGGTGATGGATCTCGCGATTCGAGATGCGGATCCCGCCGTGATCACCGAGCGAATCACATCCGCTCTCGCAACCGGCGAGGAGGACTCGATCGTCTCCCTTCGGGTCGACTCGACCGGCCTGAGCCCGATCGGTACCTACCTCGAGGCCGCCTTGGAGCATCTCGGCGCAGACTGCCGGGCGATAGTGATGCCGGTGCATCCCGGCGCCGGTCGCAGCTTCGTCGGCAATGAGCTGTACCTCGAGGACGAGGGTGAGTCCCGCCCTCTTCGTATCGAAGGCGTGGATGTGGCGGTGGTTGGGCTCGACGTCGTTCGCTCGGGAGATCTAGGCCGCGTGATGGATGAAGCGTTTATGGGTGGCCGGCGGGTGGTGTTGATGGAAGGTTCGAGAGAGACCGACGTCGTTCGTGTCGCACATGCTGTGATTTCGATGCGAGGACCTATTGTCGTCGTCGATCCTGGACCCCTCACGGTCGCTCTATATGTACTTATGCAGCGGGAGCCGAGGGTGCTGGCGATCATGGGCTCCACCTCGGAGTTGTCGGCACGGCAGGTCGCTCGCGCGCGAGCGTGCCGGAGTCGCCGTCGTCGTCCTGGATGTTGAACGGGCCCTCGAAGACAGGAGCGCCTGGGAAGCGCTGGTCCGTGGCGCGGTCGGTCAACTCGAGTCGAACGGAATGGTTTGTGTCGTCACCTCAGGCCGAGTGGGAAAGCGGCGGCGCGCCGAAGTCTCTGAGATGCTCGGAGACACGGCCTCCGCCGTGTTCGAACGAACGAGGGTCGACGCTCTCTACCTTTCCGGCGGCCACGTCGCCACAGCCGCCTGTCACGCGCTCGGAGCGGGCGGGCTTCGCGATGTGCGGGAGATCGATGTCCTCGCCTCCTACGGCCGTCTTGACGGGGGCACGGCGTCCGGCCTGCCCGTGGCGCTCAAGGGCGGTCAGGTAGGGGACGGCTCGACCATGATCAGGATGCTCGAGCGCCTCTGGTGGCTCGCCGCCCGCGACGCGTTGCCCGCGAACGAGGTCTCGAAGTTATGACCCGGGCTTGTCCTCGCCGCAGGTACCTCGGGCAACTGGTCTGTTCCTCTCAGCTCCACGGTGGGCGACCCACGTAGGCCAGTAGCTTCTCTCCCGGAGGTGCGTCGGGAGCAACCTCTACCGGCTCCTTGAACATCTCGCCGCGTGGGTAATCGCCCTCGGGAGCCAGCATCGAAGTGGTCATCTGAAGCAGGTATCCGGCGATGTCGTCGTCGATCGGGTAGCGCTGCCCGGTCGCCTGTGCGAGATCCCAGCCGTGGATCGTTGCGTCGGCAAGGGCGAGATAGAAGGCCAGCGAACCCGGTGTCTCGCCCCACGGCATGACGAAGGTCGATTCCATGGCGCCCGGCGCTCGAAAGGCCTCGAGCGAGGACTTGGCGGCACCCTCGTAGGCCGCAACGTGATCTCCCTGTAAGTGGTCCTCGCCATCCATCGGAATCGCCTCCCCTCCGGCTCCCGCAGCGAAGCTCGTGCATCCGCCGATGGTGTGGTTGAGCAGCGTCCTTACGTCCCATTCGGTGCAAACGGTGGGATCCTCGAATTGCTTCGGTTGGGTATTGGCGACCACCTCTCCCGTCTGCTTGAGTGCCCGCTCGTACATCTCCACGTTCATCCGTATCCTCCTGAAAGCGAGTTCATCTTCTATGCGACCTTCTCGACCTGCCTTGTGAAAGCGTTTGAGTTTCTGGCCGCCTCCCGTACCTTCGCTTGATGCAGGCGATCTCTAGGCTGCTACACATCTGGGACCCCCTCGAGGCGGGGCTTCACGTCGAGGATCGGTGTCCCATCCAGTGCTTCGAGATTGCGCACGTGGACTCTCTGGCCCTCGATCGCGAGGATCTCGACGAGGTGGAGCCCAATAGGGTTAGGGCGATCGGGTGACCGAGTGCTGAACACACCATGCTGAGGAATCGACCTGTCCCCGCGAGGGTGCACTTTGAGAATGTCGCGTTGAGCGCGGTCCAGCCAGGTCAGAACGATGACCTGCTCTCCTACCCGCAGGTCTACGAGGCCGTCCCGAACCGTAGGCTCGAAGATCAGCCATGCGTCCGGCGATCCCTCGTGACCCTGTTTCGGTGCCGACTCCCGGTCGGTCAAAGGAGACTCCACAGTGCCGATAGGTCTCAGCAGAAGCTGTCCTTCATCCATGGACGATCGATCCTAGCTGTCACTTGTTGGCCTTGGGCCACGATTTGAATCGGCGGATTCCTTGTCGAGGACCCGTAGAATGGTCTTAACCTGCCCTTTGCACCACGAGCGGCTCGAGGACACTATGGCGCACGATGCAATGTTAGCCGTCTACACACCGCAGTCACGATGATTGCCGAGCACACGCCGCCAACCTCAGGGCTGTGGATCTGGAACGCCCGAGCCTTGGACCCTGCCTCGGGCACGATAGTCGAGCCTGCTGCGATTGAGATCGCCGGCGGACGCATCATTTCGGTGGGCCGGGCTTGCGGTGATGTACCGGAGGGGGCGATTGATGTGGGCGGCCGGGTAGTGCTGCCGGGGCTGGTTGACGCGCATGTTCACCTGAGCTCGGATCTGTCGCGATCGCCGGGGTTCGGGCCGGCGAGGGAGCTCAAAGGCGAAGATCCCAGACCTTCAGAACTCCGATGGTTCGTGCTGGCGGCGTCCTGCAGGGCGTTCTTGCAGGCCGGTTTCACTACCGTGCGTGATGTCGGTGCATTCGACGATGAGGCGCTTGTCATGCGCCGAGCGGTCGATCTCGACCTCGTTCCCGGGCCGAGGATCCGGACGTGCGGCCGAATTGTGTCCGCCACCGCCCCAGGCGGCCGGATCTTCGGGACGATGTACGAGCAGGCCGACGGGCCGTGGGCGGCTCGGCGGGCAGTGCGTAGGCAGCTTCAGCGTGGCGCGGACTTCATCAAGATGATGGCCACCGGCGCCCGGTCGGTGGAGCGCGAGGACACCGAGTCCCCCCAGTTCACTCGGGAAGAGATGGAGGCGATCGTAGACGAGGCGCATCGCATCGGCCTTCGCGTGGCGGCACACGCCGAGGGACTTGAGGGTACGAAGGTGGCGATCGAATCGGGTGCGGACACGATCGAGCATGGCCTTGCGCTCCATCGAGCACCGGATCTGCTGGCGGCAATGGCGAAGCGGGGCCAGGTACTGGTGCCGACGCTCTCGACCTTTCACGATTTGGCCGAGCGGTTCACGTCCGAATGGGTTCCACGCCTCGTAGATCAGGCGAAGCGGCAGCTCGAGGAGGCCTATCTGACACTGGTCGCAGCAGGCAAGGCCGGCGTGACAATGGCGATGGGGTTCGACTCGGGCCCGCCCGGCGCAAACGCCTTGGAGTTGGTGCGAATGGCGGAAGGAGGTCTCGGGTCGATGGCGGCGTTAGCGGCCGCTACTTCGGGCGGAGCCGCCGCGCTTGGTCTGCCCGAGCTCGGACGTTTACAGAGGAATGCGATTGCCGACCTCGTCGTCCTTGACGGCGACCCTGTGAAGAACGTGCGCGACCTGCTCGATCGAAGTCGCGTCCGTCTTGTGATCCAAAATGGAACCGCCGTCGCGGGGAGCGACCTCGACGGGCGTGTGGTGGGGAACCCGCAGCCAATCCCAGGCGATCAGCCAGATCGGGAGGATCGACTCGAAGTCACGGCTTCAGCGGCCGATTCGTAGCGTTGGCCTGCCCTATCCTTCGAGCTTGCGCCGACGTTCGACCTCCGCGTCGGTCGGTTCATCCATTGCGAACGATCCAGTGACGATCTCGCCTGCCGGCTCGTACGTCGCGATCAAAACTCCTGTCGTCGAGACCTTGCTGTCGACGAGCCTCAACCCGGCCGGGATGGTGCCGTCGGAGAACAGACGCTTTCCGGGCCCCACGACGAGGGGGAAGGTCCACAAGCGGTACTCGTCTACAAGGTTGTGTCGCAAGAGCGTTTGGATCAGGTTCGCGCTTCCGTGGACCTGGAGCTCGGGCCCGTCCTGTTGCTTCAGCGCGGAGATGCCTTCGCCGACTTCTCCCTCGATCAGGAAGGAGTTACTCCAGTCCAGCGATCGCAGAGTCCGCGACGCAACATATTTCGCGGCCTCGTTCAGCGGCTTGGCACCGGGATCGTCGGTCACGTGTGGCCAGTGAGCGGCGAAGATCTCGTATGTTTTTCGTCCGAGGACTAGATCAAAAGGCGTGCTCATCGCCTTCCCCATGATCTGGCCCATCTCTTCGTCCCAGTAGTTGACCGACCAGCCGCCGAGGGCGAAACCGCCGCTAGGATCCTCTTCCGGTCCGCCCGGGGCCTGCATGACCCCGTCGAGGGTCATGAAGGTGCTCACGATCAACTTTCTCATCTCATGTCCTTTCCGGTCCGATCCCGACTGGCGTCAGCGCCACCGGAACGCCGGCTTTCCCTGATACTGAGGACGGCAGGTTGGAGCAAGACTAATCGCATGAGCTCGGTCCGACCGAGTCGCCCACAGCATGTCGATGCCGACCGCATCGGCATCGCGTTGTTGAACTCTCCGTCCGACGAGCGCGTCGCTCCAAGACGGTGCCGTCGATCACGGTCAACTTCAAGCAGGGGAAGGCGCATGACCCCCCCTCTTTCGGATGGACGGAGAGTTAAGCGCATGAATGAAATTATCAAGAGGAACCACTAGTGCCGACATTCATCGAAGGAGCACGAACGTGGAGCAGAGCCACAGCGGGCCGATGACCGGCAGGACAGTGCTGGTCACCGGTGGCACCAGAGGCATCGGCAAAGCGACCGCCCTGGGCCTGGCCACGATGGGTGCGCATCTCGCGATCACCGGCCGGGACCGCGCGCGCACCGAGGGGGCGGCTCGCGAGATCCGCGCCGCCGGCGGCGGGCAGGTGGACGTGTTCGTCGCAGACCTGTCCTCCCAGTCGGAGGTGCGGCGGCTGGCTGAGGAGGTACTCCAGAGCCTTTCCCGGATCGATGTGCTGGTCAACAACGTCGGGGGGTACTGGAACAGCCGCCACGTCACCGCCGACGGGCTCGAGCGCACCTTCGCGCTCAACCATCTCGCGCCGTTCCTGCTCACCAACCTGCTCCTCGACCGGCTGAAGCAGAGCGCCTCGGCCCGCGTGGTCACGGTCTCCTCCAACGCGCACGCCCAGGGGCGGATCGACTTCGACGACCTCCAGGGCGAACGGTCCTTCTCCGGCGCACGGGCCTACGACCAGTCCAAGCTCGCCAACGTCCTGTTCACCTACGAGCTGGCCAGGAGGCTGCAGGCCACCTCCGTCACTGCCAATGCGCTGCATCCCGGCGTGGTGAGCACATCTTTCGGAGCCGAGGACCCCGGCGGCGTCCAGCGACTGCTCGTCCCGTTTATGCGGCCTTTCATGAAGGCCCCGGCCCAGGGCGCCGCCACGTCAATCCACTTGGTTTCCGCTCCCGATCTCGAGCAGGTGACGGGCCGCTACTTCGCCAACGGGAAACCCAAGAGATCCTCCAAGCGCAGCTACGACGAGGCCGCTGCGGCACGGCTCTGGCAGGTGAGCGCCGGTCTGGTCGGGCTGACCGCGGACGGCTAAACCACCTCGGGGACGCCATTATCGGTGGTGGTGGCGAGAAAGGAAGAAGACGATGTGACTCGTCGCGCGGTATGTCGATGCCGCAACCCTTTGTGGGCGGGCCGTCCGGCATGACCCATCTGCCGCCGTTAGACAGTTATGACGACTTTTCCTCGAGCATCGCCTTCAACGAGATAGTGAATGGCCTTAGCCGCTTCACTCAGCGGGTAAGCCCTATCGATGACCGGTGTGACCTTCCCGGCTTCGATCAGCTCCTGGACGACAATCATGTCCTCGTGGTTCTCCGAGTTGACGAACGCGACCAGCCGCTGGCCCACGAATCGCGACAGCAGCATCGCTCGGATGCTTCGATCGAAGCCCCCGAACCACTTTCCGTCGGTCTCGGCTCCCACGATGACGAGCGTCCCCTTCGGGGTGAGGGCGCGCCGCAGGCGTGACAATGAGGAGTGCCCTCCGGTGTCGAGGATGACGTCGTAACGCTGCTCCCCCTCCGCGAAGTCCTCCCGCGTGTAGTCGATGACGCGGTCTGCGCCAAGCGATCGAACCAAATCCACCTTGGTTGTGCTGCACACGCCGGTGACGTCTGCTCCGAACGACTTGGCGATCTGCACGGCGAACGTGCCAACGCCTCCCGACGCGCCGATAATCAGCACCTTCTGGCCTGTTTGCACCTTGCCGCTGTCGCGTACTGCTTGCAGGGCGGTCAAACCAGAAATGGGGATCACCGCGGCCTGTTCGAAGGAGAGGTGCGCCGGCTTGGGTGCGAGCTTGTCCTCGAGGGCGCGTGCGTACTCGGCATAAGAGCCCTTGCCGATGCCGAACACTTCGTCGCCAGGCCGGAACCTGGTCACGGCCTTTCCCACGCCCGCCACCACGCCCGCCACGTCACTACCTGGAACGGGACTCTTGGGCGCTCGGAGCCCGAGATCAGGAATGATGAGGCGTAGGAAGTACGGTAGACCGGCCATCATGTGCCAGACGCCACGGTCCACGCCGGCAGCGTGCACACGGACCAAGAGCTCGTCGTCTCGGATCTTCGGCTTGTCCACTGCCCTGAGCTCAAGGACATCAGGGGAGCCGTATTCGTCTTGGACTATCGCATTCATCGTGTTCTCCTGATCCGGTGCGGTGGACAAGTGTGCCCTATCTGTGTGTGTGGTTTGCGGTCGCCGTCACGCAGCGAGCCTGAAAGGCGGATAGCGATCGGTGACGAGAAGCATCGCGTAGGCCTCCACTCGCAGCACCCACCGTTGAAAGCCCTCGATGAAGTTAAATATGCTGCGGGGATATCGTCCGGTGAAGAGGATGGCGAACCAGGCAGCGATCACAGCGAACACCGCGGCGATTCCGAGGAACAGAAGAACGATGTAGTGAGGAATGGCAAGCAGCCATTTCACCAACGGCAGCCACCGATTGAGATCCTGTTTCACATCCGGGTACTCGATATCCAGGTGAACCGACTGTTCCTCATCGGTCGACGGGTAACGATCCGACATCAGCGCCAGATAGGACGTCACCCTGGTGGAGAAACGGGTGAGCTGCAGATTGAAGTCGAACCACCAGCGCGGGTACTTCTGGCGAAAAAGGATCATCAGAAGAGGCCCGAAGAACAGCAGACCCCCAGCGGCCGCGGCGGCCGTCTCCCCATTGTCGTAACTCCACTGCCAGGCCCCCCCGGAGACGCTGCTCAGAACGATCAGGATGGGAATCGCGACGAACAGACGAAAGAACGTCGTCAGCCGGTTCAGATCGCGTTCCGGGTAGTCGACCGAGAACTTAAGCGGATGGTTGGCGTTTTCCTGCTGCATGGCGGCACCCCCGGTCCATGTAGTTTACAGCGTAAGCTTATGGTGTAAGCTACAGGTTTACAGCGTAAGCTGTCAAGAGCAAGTCACCGTTCCGATCGAGATTCTTGTCGGGCGTTCTTAAGGAGGGTGAACTCGCTGCAAACCGAACCCAAGGCGGAGCCACGGATCCCGCTCAGCAGGGAGCGAGTGCTGCGCGCTGCCATCGCCTTCGCCGATGCCAATGGCATCGAATCCCTCAGCATGCGCAAGCTCGGCCAGGAACTCGGCGTCGAGGCGATGTCGCTCTACAAGCACGTGGCCAACAAGGACGACATGCTGGATGGGATGGTCGATGTCGTCTTTGGCGAGATCGATCTGCCTTCCGACGGCGTCCACTGGAGGGAGGCCATGCGTCGGCGGGCGACCTCGAGCGCGCCAGGCTCTCTCTCGCCACCCCTGGGCGATCGGCCTGACGGAATCGCGGATGAAACCCGGTCCCGCGAATCTGCGACACCACGACTCGGTGATCGGATGCTTTCGCGAATCGGGCTTCTCGATCGAGATGGCCATACACGCTTATTCGGCCCTGGACAACTACATCTTTGGATTCGCGCTGCAGGAGAAGAGCTTGCCGTTCGACACCTCCGACCAGGTGGGAGAGGTGGCGGAGATCATCCTCAGTCAGTTCCCTGCCGACAAGTACCCCTACCTCGCCGAGTCGGTCGTCGAGTACATCACGAAGTCCGGCTGGGAATACTCGGACGAGTTCGAGTTCGGGCTCGATCTGATCCTTGATGGCCTCGAGAAGCGGGACACTAACTGATACCGTGAGCCTGTCCGCGACTGCACACATTATTCTCTTCGGAACGTCCCGTCGCCGGACTCAGGCTTGGAGAAGGCAACAGCATATCGGAGCACATTTAGGCTCCCGCCGCGAGTTTCCTCCCGATCTCGGCGCTCGCGGCGACCACGGCCTCGACGTCCTCTTCGCCTGTCCTGAAGTTCACTACGCAGGCGCGGATCGCGGTGCCTGCTTTGAGACGCGCATTGGAGACCATCGCGATGCCGCTCCTCTCGAGTTCCTCAATCACACGATGCTGCAGTGCCTCGAGCACCTCGCCCTTGATCCCGGGCGGCTCGACTCGCCAGCAAATTATCGAGAGGCCCCGGGGCGCGGCGAGCACCAAGTCCTCGGTCTCCTCCACGCGTCGCTCCAGACGGGCAGCAATCCGGATGTTCTCCTCGATCATGTCGCGATAGCCGTCGGTGCCATATGCGAGGAGAGACGCCCACACCTTGAGTCCGCGGGCGCGGCGGCTGTTCTCCGGACTGAGTTCGGCGAGGTCCACCCGGGCATCGGCGTCTCGGTCGTGATGCAGGTAGGCGGCATGGAAGGCAAACGACCGCTCGAGGAGTCCGGGCTCACGCACCAACGTGACCCCCGCGTCGATGGGGGCATAGAGCCACTTGTGCGGGTCGCAAGCGATCGAGTCGGCCTCGGTCATGGCGCAAAGTTCCGGGGGGGCGCTCGGGGCGATTGCGGCGAACGCTCCATACGCTCCGTCGACGTGCAGCCACAATCCCTCAGCGCGGGTCAGCTCCCGCAGCTCCGGTATGGGGTCGACGGCTCCAGTGCCGATGGTTCCCGCCGTGGCGATCACTCCGATCGGTCTATCGCCGGATGCTCGGTCGGCGGCGATCATCTCCCGGACGGCGTCGAGCCGCATCCGGTAGGCATCGTCGGTGGGAACTAGTCGCAGAGCATCCCGCCCCAGCCCGAGCAGCTCGACGGCCTGCTGGTGACAGTAATGGAGCTCCTCGCTGACGTAGAGGCGAAGGCGCGGCCCGGCGTTCGTGCCGGCCGCGCGGACATCCCATCCGGCCATCCGGTCGCGCATCACCCCGAGCGCGATGACATTGGCGAACTGTCCCCCACTCGAGTAGACGCCCTCCGCCTCAGTTGGATAGCCTAGTAATTCCTTCAGCCAGTCGATCGACTGGAGTTCGATTGCCGTGCCGGCCGGACCCCCGCGCCACAGGCCGAGGTTCGGGTTCACCGCGGAGGTTACGAGGTCGGCGAGCACGCCCACCGGCGCGGGGCTTGAGGTGATGTAGGCCAGCCATCGGGGATGCCCGATGTAGGTTGACAGCTCGGCGGCGGTTTGCAGCCGCTCGATGACCTCCTCGAATGGGACACCGGCTGTGGGCAAGGGCTCCCGGAAGCGTCGGCGAACGTCTTCGGGGGACGCTACCGGCGCCGGCGCGCGTCCTTCCCAATCCGTCGAGACCGCGATGGCGAGGTCGAGAGCTCGTCGCCCCGCCTTCTCCCACTCCTCTGAGCTCCAATCGAACGCCCGACTGGCCCGCTGCGTCATCGGCTCCTCCTCGTGCGCGCCTGCCATCTTGTCATGCTCCGACGATCGAGGCAGATGTCGCAAGTTCCCTGCAGTCACAACACATTGCGACGTGAGCGAGAGAGCAGCTGCTACCGCGACATCAAAGGCTCGGGTGATAGCAGGGTCTGAATATCGGAGAGCCCGCCCACGCGCTCCGGCGAGGATAATCCTGCGCCCGAAGCTCTAAGTCGTCGGTGACCTCGATGAGATCCTCGCTTCCAGGCGTAAGACATCCTTACCGTTTCAACCGGATGATGCCCCGGTCGAGGGCAACCGTGACCGCCGCCGTCCGGTCATCGACCCCCAGCTTTGTGAAGATGTGCGCCAGGTGAGTCTTGACCGTCGTCTCGCTAATGAAGAGCTTCCGCGCGATTCCCTTGTTCGGTCGGCCGTCGGCCACCAGCATCAGCACCTCCAGCTCCCTGGGACTGAGCGACTGACCTGGTGGCGTCCTCATCCTCACCATGAGTCGGGACGCGACCGCCGCCGCCAGCAGTGGCTCGCCCCGGGCGGCGGCGTGCACGCCCCGGAAGAGCTCCTCTCGGGGAGAATCCTTGAGGAGGAAACCGACGGCTCCGGCCTCTACCGCTCGCACGATGTCCTCGTCGGTGTCGTAGGTGGTGAGGACGAGAACCTGGACTCCGGGATGCCGGGCCAGAATCCGCTTCGTGGCCTCCACCCCGTCGATTCCGGGCATGCGGAGGTCCATTAGCACGACATCGGGGTTAAGCGCCTCGACCTTGCCGACTGCCTCCTCGCCATTTGAGGCCTCACCGACCAAGTCGAAGTCTGTGTTGCTGGCGAGCATCCCCTGGACCCCGGTCCGAACGACGGGATGGTCGTCGACGACCATTATCCGGATGGACCGATTCACCTCTTGCCACCGCCCTCTGGATTGACGCGCGCGAAGCCTTCGGTCGCCGGCCCGTCAGCTCCTATCGGCACCTGGGCCACGAGCACCGTCCCGTCGCCGGGGGCGCTCTCCACCTCCAGCCCACCACCGAGCACCGCAAGGCGCGCCTTGAGTCCTCGGAGGCCTAGCCCACCTCTGATCTCGGCTCGCTTGCCCGCAGCGGCGCTGACGTCGAAGCCGCGGCCATTGTCTCTCACGTCAAGGATCACCCGATTGTCCCAGTACGAGAGCGTGAGAACGACCTCACTTGCCTGGGCATGCTTGCGAATGTTTGCCATGCCTTCCTGGGCGGCGCGCAGCAGGGCGATCTCGGACTGGGCACCTAAGGGTTGGGGGGCGCCGGTGGCCACGAACCGAGCCGACATGCCCGTCTCGTCGGCCAGAGTCTCGGCCAACCTTCCCAGGGCCTCCGCCAGCGAACCTCGGTCGAGCGCATCCGGCCTGAGCGCCCAGACGAAGCGGCGAGCTTCGGCGAGGGTGTCCCGTGCGGTGCGAAGGGCATGATTCAGGTGACGACGCGCCGTCGCTTGTCCCGGAGCGAGCTCCGCTTCGGTAGCTTCCAGGAGCGTCACGACACTGGTGACGCCCTGGGCCAGCGTGTCGTGAATCTCGTTCGCCAAACGCTGCCGCTCGCCGAGGGTGCCCGCCTGTCTCTCCGCTTCCGCCAGCTCGGCTCGGGTCGCCTGCAGTTCCTCGATCAGGCGATGGCGGTCCTGGCTCTGGCGCATGATGGCGTCGACCCAGAGCGCGCCCAGGATGCAAAGGCCGGCTGAGAGCAGCGCGATCAGTAGGGACAGTGCCGAAGGCTGCCCCGCACCGAGGAACTCCATGGCCAACAACAGGCCGGTGAGGACCACGACCCCCGGAATGGTCGAACGGGGCGATGGCAGGTAGGAGAAGACCTGCTGATAGGCGCTGAAGGCGATCAGGAAGAAGGCCTCGTGGAGTGACACCAACGCGAGCCATAGCGCCCCCGCTCCGGCGTAATAAGCGAGGACCTGCAGAAGGGGGAGGGTCCAGATCCGGCGCCGGACCACCCATAGCCAGTACCACCCGCCAAGGATCAAGCTCAGGCCCGAGATGGCTTCCCGCGCTGCCCACGACGTGGTCGGATCGGCCAGGGCCAGCACTGTGGCCAAGCCCAGCACTCCGTAGAACACGCCGTGCCAGGCGGGAGCCCACCGCTCCCAAGTGTGCACAGAGGCACCCGGAGAGGTCTTTGCAGGCGATGCTGTCGCTGGCTTGGCCATCTCCCGTCCCTGCTATGCCATCAGTGCAGAGACTATTCCCAACGGAACAGGTGGGTGGAAAGCGCCACCCCTGCACCCAGCACACCTACCAACACCAACATTGCGGGGAGGTTCCATCCCGCACCCGACCATGCGTCGTCCACGAGGGTTACCACGTGAGTGAGTGGCAGGACCTGGGCCACGTCCTGGATCGTCTCCGACAAGAGCGGCCGGGGCAACGCCGCGCCGGAGAGGAACATCATGGGAAAGAAGACGATCATGGCCACGGACTGGGCTGTCCGGGCATTGGGCAAGAAGCTGGCCAGGATGAAGCCGAAGGAGAAGATGCTCGCGGCGCTGAGAAGGATCGCTCCCAGCACCACCTCAGGGTTCTCGGGCATGTGAAGGCCGAAGAAGATGCGTCCGGCGACCACAAGCAGCGCCGAGCTCACGGCGGCGAAGACCAAGCCCACGGCCACCTGGGCGCCGAGGACCACTGCCGGCCGTAGGGGCGTCGCTCGGAACCGACGCAGGACTCCACCAGCTCGGTAAGTGGCGAGGTTGATGGGCAGCCCCATGATGGCATTGGTGGCGATGATGATTGCGATATAGCCGGGTACCGAAACGTCGACCGAGCCGCGGCCACCGAGGTCCGGGTCAGGCTTGTTGCCGAAGATGCTGCCGAACAGAAACAGCATCATGAGCGGGAACAACAGCGTGAAGAACACGGCCATCGGGTCCCGCAGGAAGAGCTTGAGCTCGGTCTTGGTCATGCTCCATGCCTCCGTCATCATGTCACTCCTCTTCTGTTGGGGTTGCTGAACGGTTACTACTTGTGACAGGCGGCCAGTGCCATGACGAGCAGCGGGGCCAAAGCGTAGAACCGAACTTGCAGTCGACACAGCCTCTGCAGCGTGTTCATCGTTAACCTCCCTCGGACTCGTGAGGCTCAGTCGCGGAGCTGCTTGCCGGTGAGCGCCAAGAAGACGTCCTCTAGGCTGGGCTGCTCGGCTCGAAGATCGATTGGGTTGATCTCGTGCTCTGCCAGCGCGCTGGCGACCCCGGCCAGGATCGGGCCGCGGCCGTGGACTACCGCTTCCCCGCCCTCGCGCGTCACCCGGCTCACTCCCGCTACTTCCTCTAGGAAGCCGAGTGCCAACCCGTTTGCGGTGAAGCGGACTCGCGGTTCCACCTCAAGCCCGCCGACCATGTCCCGAGGCGAGCCTTGGGCGACGATCCGGCCCTCGTCGATGATTGCCAGGCGGTCGCAGAGGCGCTCCGCCTCGTCCATGAAGTGGGTGACCAAAACAACTGTGGTCCCTGCGTCACGCACCGCGCGAACCAGTTCCCACGTGGCTCGACGAGCCTGGGGGTCTAGGCCGCTGGTCAACTCGTCGAGGATGACCACCTCGGGGTCGCCCACCAGAGCTAGGGCGATGAAGAGGCGCTGGCGCTGCCCGCCCGAAAGGCTGGCGAACGATGCGTTCCGCTTGTCTGTGAGATCCCACTGCTCGACCAGTCGACGCCAATCGCCCGGCGCCTCGTAGAAAGAAGCGAAGAGCTCGAGCGCCTCCCAGACCTTCAGCCGCTCCGGAAGGGTCGCCTGCTGGAGCTGCACGCCCAGGAGCTGGCGAAGCCGGCGGCCGTGGTGCACCGGATCGAGGCCGAGCACCCGAACTACGCCGGCGTCCGGCCGCCGCAGCCCGGCTAGGGACTCCACCGTCGTCGTCTTGCCGGCGCCATTGGGTCCCAGGATGCCGAAGATCTCACCGGGGTGGACGCTGAAAGAGACATCATCCACCGCCACCACGGACCCGTAGGTCTTCCGCAAGCCGCTCACTTCGATCACCTTGTCCACGCCAAGCCTCCGATGTTCCGTCCGATTCTCTGTCGGAGTAAGCATGCGAGGCGGAGAGGTTCGGGTCATCGGCGTAGCGAACGATTCCCGCCTCGACAAGTCGGACGGTGTCCCTATCCTCCGGATAGAGGATGCATCCGGAGTGCGGACTCGGCGAGCTCGATCAGCCGAAGTGTATGAGCCGGCGGTGCAGTCTATGCAGCGTGCAGCGGCGTGCCACGAGGCCCGCCGGATCGACACCCTGCCGGAGGAGGCCGCCCATAGGCCATTCGGACGATTCCGACATCGTCCTGCTTGCCGGTCTCGAGATCAGTCATCCTGCCGAAGACGCGCCACCGCGCCCCCTTCATGATTGAGCCATCCAAGCGAGCTGCGGCTCCCTATGTGAAGGGATGGCAACGATGAGTGACAAGCGTGCACGTTGGGCGGTGGGCGTCTTCGGTGACAGCAACGAGTCGGGACAGTGGCAGCCTGGGGTGAAGACCCGCGCCATAGCGGTCTTCGGCGACAGCACTCTCGACATGCGCCAGGCGATCACCTCCGGGGATGAGATCACAGTCCGTGCCGTGGCCGGCTTCGGCGACGTCCGGGTGGTCGTGCCTGCCGACAGCCGGGTCGAGATCTCCGGCCTTGCCCTGTTCGGCAGCAAGCGCTGCGAGGTCACAGGCAACCCGGCAGCCGGCGGCCCAGTCGTGAGGGTGAAGGCGTGGGCCATGTTCGGGGACGTCAAGGTCTCCTGAAAGACCCGTCCCAGCCCTATTGCACCTGAAAGCCGACACAACAGCAGCTCTCATTCGGGTCAAGTCGCGCAGAGCGAGACCGCGTCGTGGATCAGTTGGATCTCGCACGTCCCTGAACGCGGACGCACACCAAACACGCTTCCGATGTCGATTCATGCAAATACCGCGGCAGCGATAAACGTTCGTTCGTATTGTGTGTGAGACAGCAACGTCGCTGATCTGCAAGCTCTCTCGTGAGCGGTGCCGGGTCGAACGACAGGCCCCCCGCGTCCTGAGGGTTAAGAGTCGCACGGACGCTCGAGGATTGGTTCGTGGGTGACCTAGCGGGGATCGGCTTGGTCCATGAGCCAGTGTCTTGATGCAGTGGCCACCCACGCTCCGTTCTCGCGGGGTGAGGGCCTAGGCCGCCCCTCCCTCCTCGCTTTTGCCTCATGGGATAAGTCTACCGCGGGAATAATTGCTTGCGGCTGCAAGTTTCTAGCGATGACGGCTACCGGAATAGAACCCGCGACAACGCGGGGAAAGGAGATAAGGACATGAGCAAACAGATTCAGGAGACGGCGCGAGACGCGGTCCTTGTGGAAGATGCCGCGTCGATCCGAATGATGGGGATGCCGGTTCTGGAGGCGCTTCCTTCTCGTGGGGCCCCCTACGAACTCGTCGACCCCTTCATCTTGGTGCACGAAGGACGGTTCCGCCTCTCAGAGATGACGGGCAAAGACACCAAGCATCCGCACCGAGGGTTCGACAACCTCTGGTACTTGTTGAAAGGCACCGCGAGTACCGGTCACAGCACGGGCCCGGGCGGATCGATGGAACGGGCACGGCTGACCCCGGGCTCGTTGCTGGCTCTCCGAACGGGGCGGGGCGCCTGGCACGCCGAGGCGGTAGGAGAGGACGAGGTCAAGGAAGGCCTAGGGAATACAGAGTTCCGGGGCGTGCTGTTCTGGGTGAACCTGGCCCGGAAGGACAAGCAGGCCGAGGCAAGTGCACAAGTCCTGCAGCCTGACGAGATCCCCGTGCGCAATGCGGGCGACGCGACCGTCCGAGTCCTGGTTGGAGAGGGCTCTCCTGTGCAGCTGGGGACGCCGGCGCTGATCCTGGACATCGAATTGCCCGACGGCGGGGAGGTTACAACGCAGGTGCCGGCGGAGTTCCAGGGCTTCGCTTACGTATTGGAAGGCGAGGCCTCTTTTGGTGCCAACCGTCGCCGAGCGAAGCCGCCCCAGCTCGTTCTTCTCGGTGGTGGTGGGGAGTTCACGGTCACCGATGCCGTCCCAGGGACTCGGTACCTGCTTATGACGGGGAAGCCATACGGGGAGGTGCCCGTGTTTAACGGGCCGTTCGTGGATTAGGGCGTGTCGCCGCTCATCAGAGGCGATGTATGTGGGGTGCTTCAGAAGGGTCTTTACCCGGCGGCATACTGATGGCGTGCACAGGTGTTTCGCCTATCAGCAACCCCACGGTTGGGTCTGATTCCACAGAAGGTCCCGGTAGTGTTATCGCACACGGAAAGCCTCACGGCTTCGTGGAAGATGCGTTACGGTCCCAGTGACCCACACCGGCGAAGTGAGGACTCACCGACTGAGGATGAGCTGGGCCTAGACCACTGCGACATGGCATTGAACGTCACGCGACGTCCGCTCAGGTCCAGACCAGCATACCAAGCCGCCTGGACAGCTACTTAGAGACTAAGAATGCCTCCACCTCGGCCTCCCTGAATCGCCTGATGTGTAGTCAGCCTTGGCTCGGCTCCCCAAAAGGCCTCGAAGCGGGGCGCTGGACGACCGACCCCAGCCGGAGGGTCGTGTGGAGACGTGCAATTCCCGTGAGGGGCCGTTGCCACCCCGCTGCGCTAGGATTACTTTCATGCCCGTTCCGGAGCGTGAATCACCCACATTCGCGAAGGCCAGAAGTCAGGAAGCTCTCGGGCACCTCGCACGGTCCATGCTCGGAAGGCCTTCACCAGAGCTCCTCGCTTTGGGGGAAGTACAGGAGAGGCTCCGGGCATTCGATCAGTCGTATATCGGTTTCCGCGCGATCCCCGTCGACAAGATCGTTGGATCAGTCGACCGGACCGCAGATTTCGACCGCCACTTTCGTCCCCGAAATCGGCACCTGCGCGAGCGATGGCGACAGGTGGAGATGGCTTTTCCCGAAGGAGACTTTCCACCGATCTCCGTGTACAAGGCCGGAGACGTGTACTTCGTCTCCGATGGGCACCATCGGGTGGGGATCGCTCGGCAACGCGGCATGGCGTCCATCGATGCGTTGGTCACGGAGATCTACATCCCGTATGAGCTGGCGCCGGACGTCGACGTGCCAGTGCTCGTTCATATGGAACAAGCACGAATCTTCCTCGATGAGAGCGGCCTAGGAGAGGCTCGCCCGGACGCTCTTATTGAATTCTCGCGCCCGGAGGGCTATCCCAAGCTGCTTGAGGTCGTACGCGTGCACGGATACCTCATGACGCAAGGACGCGGCGAAGTTCTTCGGCCAGAGCAGATCGCTGGTGATTGGTACGACAACACCTATGTTCCTTCTATGAGGATTATCGGGGACGAGGGCTTGAGAGAGGCCTTTCCGTGGAAAACTGATGGTGATCTCTATCTCTACGTCTACCAGCGTCGACGGGATCTCTCCCCTACACGCGGCCACTTGGACTTCCGGCAGGCTGCCCTAGCAGTGAAAGCCGAGCGCGACCTTCAGCCCCACCGACCGCCCCGCCAGGAGATGCATGAGATGCAGCGTCGACGAAAGATCAGCCGGCGCGATACCCGGACGTAGCTTTGTGAGTCCCGCTTGGAATCACGTGGCCCGCCCCCGGCCCGAGTCTGGGCCGTTGACAAAGCCCCTCCGAACATCTACTCGATGGAAAAACCTCGCTGACAATTCACTCCTCTGTTGGGATGTCAGGGGTGCCGATCGGCTTCCTCAAAGCTGGAAGCTGGTTTAGGGGGCCACCGGGCCCGGGAAGCCAGCGGACGGCAAGGGCTGTCCTCGGAGCCGAGCCATAGACCAACAGCACCAGCATGGCGCCATAGATCGGAAGATGTCCGATCAGCTCACTCGTACCCAGGAAGAACAACGTCGCATTGAATGGGATGCCTGCAGCGATAACAGCTACCTGGGGCAGCGCGCCAGAGATAATCAGCAGGCCAAAAAGGAGCTCGACGCCGCCGGCGATGCGCACGAACGTCAGATCGGCGACGTCGAACCCAATCGTCGCGAGAATATTGAACGCCGGGTAGCGGTCGAGGAATTCCAGAGCCAATTCGGGTCTCGCGAGCTTCTCGGTTATTGCCAGGACGACGAGCGCACCCCCGACGAGGAGGCGAAGCCCGAACACAGCCCGCGTGATTTGGGGGATGTCGACTTCGACGCGGCCCCCCGGTCGGGAATCGTCAGGGGGCAACATTGACAGATAGAGGGCGATCCCGAGTAGATCGATGCGCTCGAGAATCGGTACGATCCCGTAACCCAACATCCCGACCGGGCCGGCGGCCACCAGCAGGATGGCAGCGGGCCTGATGTGATACCCCGCAATCAGCCATACGCCGATCGCCCCTTCAATAACGCCGAGGAGCGCCCCGGTGACACCGTTGGGCAACTCTAGCGAGGGAGCGAGGTACGACCCTGTCGCCGCTTGGGCGAGCAGGGAGACGCCGGCGTGGATCCCGAGAAGGCGAGGGAGCCAGGGAGCGAGGCGGCTGACGGGTTCGAGGAAGCGCAGCTCCGGCGGGGTGATCCGGTAAGCGACCACTCGCCAGATCACGGTCGCTAGGAGGGCGGCGGTCACGAATACGACAGTCATTGGGCTCGTAAGGAACTCCCACGAGTAGCCCGGTCGGTGACTTGTAAACCACGTCTCGTGAGCAACGATCCACATCGTGCGGAGGATACAGGGCTGGGAAGGCACAGATCAGGTGAGTGTCCCGGCACTCCAGCTTGTGCTCCGAGGGGCCATTGGAGTATGCGAATCAGGGCTGGGACATGGAGTGTCTGCAATCTCTCGTGGTCTGGTTGATGGCAACCATGCCTACCCATGCATCTCTACAACCCCATGGAATACAGAGACCGTGCGCTATCCACAGGGAACTTCAACATGGACCGGCTGGTATCCCACAGAGGGTCAGGTGCGGGTGTTGCCGCGAGGAGGGAAAAGGGCGGATGACGGGAGATCCCTCACGTCACCCTCGCGACCACCTTCCCCCTGGCGTGGCCTTGTTCCAGGTAGGCGATCGCTGCGGGGATCTCGGCGAACGGATAGCGCCGGTCGATCTCCGGGCGCACCTTGCCGGCTTCAATCAGCTGCGAAAGGAGCTGCAGATCCTTGGTGGTTACGTGAGCCTGCACCATGGCGATGTCTTTGCCGCCGCGCAGCGAAACTCCTATTAGCTTCGCCACGCTGGTGAACCCGGTGACGGCGGCCTTTCCGCCATCGGCAAGCGCACGTCTGAGATCGGGCACCGATCGGTTCCCGACCGTGTCGAGGATGAGGTCGTAGCGCCGCCCGCTACGGACGAAGTCGGTCGTTGTGTAGTCGACGACGTGATCGGCGCCGAGCGCACGGACCAGGTCGATGTTCCGGGTGCTGGTCACGCCGGTCACCTCGGACCCGTAAGATTTTGCGATCTGGACCGCAAAGGTGCCGACGCCGCCGGAAGCGCCATTGATTAGCACCTTCTGGACGGGCTGGATTTCTCCGTAGTGGCGAAGGCCCTGGAGTGCGGTTACCGCCGCCATCGGAACTGCAGCCGTATCCTCGAACGACAGGTTGGCCGGCTTTAAAGACATGACGTCAACTGGCACCGAAACGTATTCTGCAAAGCCGCCGAAACCGTGGTCCAAAAGGTTGGCATAGACCTCGTCGCCGGGCTTGAACTGGGTAACGCCGCTGCCGACCGCCTCTACCTGCCCGGCAATGTCGCCGCCGAGGATCTTGTGTTTCGGCCGCAGCAAGCCCAGGGTGATGCGCGAGAAAAGGGGCTTGCCGCGCATGGAATGCCAGTCCGCCGGATTGACGGATGTTGCCAGCACCTTAACCAGGACTTCATCGGCGTCCGGCGCAGGCCTCTCGACCTCCGCCATCCGAAGCATCTTCGGCGGCCCATACTGCTCCCATATGAACGCCTTCATGATTGCCTCCTGGTTGCCGTAGCGTCGCCAAGTCTAGGCCGAACGCCTATCGGTTTGCTTGAATCGAGGGTAGATGGGCCAGCACATCTTGTCGGTTGGAGCGACGGTGGCATCGTCGGACTGCTCATTGCGATCGCTCGCCCTGATCTCGTGCACAAGCTCGTCGCAATCGGTTCCAACTTCGATGCCTCAGGCCTCGTGCCCGAAATGGAAGAACAAGCGGCCAGCATGGCAGCCGACAGTCCAGACATGGCGAGGCTCCGAGAGCTCTATGAAGCAGCCTCGCCGGATGGGGCGGAGCACTGGCCCGTCGTGTTTGCCAAGTTTATGGAAATGTTAGTGACACAGCCACACATCCCGCTAGAAGACCTGTCTCGCATTGACGTGCCAACACTTGTGCTCGTGGGCGACGATGACATCGTTAGTCTCGAGCACACTTTCGCCCTGTTCAGGGCGATACCCAATTCACAACTAGCAGTTGCGCCGGGGACTTCACACACGGCAATGATGGAGAAGCCCGAGCTTGTGAATCGACTCGTCCTCGACTTCATCGAACAGGAACCAGTGCCGACGCTGGTGCCGATGAGAGCGTCGGCCGAGGACAACCGTGTGAGCCAACCCCAGGAACACTCGAAATCTCCGCAAGGGGAGAGGTGACAGCTCGGTGAAGCCGCCCTATCTTGAGTCGCAGTGCTCATTCACTGCAAAACGGGCAGGTCAGAGGGCATATCAGCGGTTTCGCTGCGCACTTGTGGCGCGTATTCGGGCGCTCGAAATCCGATGTAGCGGCATTTCCGAGCCGGGGGCGTCGAGGACGACACGAAGTCGGCGACGCTCCTCATGCTAGACCACCCTGTTCGAGATCCCGAGCACGTTCCTCAATGGATTACATCCCCAGCGAATGAGATCGACCTACAGCGCCGAGTGAATCCAGATACCACCTAACTGAGCGAGAATGAGGGCGTGACGGACTCGAGCGGGGTAGCCCAGCGCACACGTCCGTCGATGCTGCCGGCTCATCATCCCGACGGGGGCCGCGACGACCTCATCGACCTCCTTCGTTCGCTGGCGACGACCACTGTGGTCCTGTGGCACTGGGTTTTCACGATCCTCGTGTGGCGAGCAGACGGCCCCCACCCTGACAACCCGATCGGCTACGTCTCGGGACTCTGGAGCCTCACCTGGGTGCTTCAGGTTATGCCTCTGTTCTTCGTGGCCGGCGGCTTCGTCCATGCGCGCGCCTGGGCGCGCGACCGGGGCAAGCCCGGTGCATGGGGGAAGTTCGTTAAGCGCCGGGCCGTCCAGCTCGGCCTTCCCGCGCTCGTGCTGATAGCCGTCGTCGCCGGTGCGGGAACCGCGGTAGCGCTGCTGCACGAGGGCGGTGATCCGTGGGTGACGCGGGGCGTCCTGCTAGTGCTTTCGCCACTGTGGTTCCTCGTCGTGTACATGGCACTCGTCTGTCTCGTGCCGATAAGCGACGCACTCGACCGGCGCTGGGGCGAGCTCGTGCCGATCGCGATGGTCGCCGCCGCGATGGCCGTCGACCTGACCCGCTTCCGTTTCGGTCATCCCGAGGTCGCATGGTTCAACATGATCTTCGTGTGGGGAGCGGCCCATCAGGTCGGCTGGTCGTGGGAGCGTCTGCGCCACGCGCCGAAGCGCTTCGGCCATGCGTTGATGCTGATCGGCTTCGCCGCCCTCGTCGGGCTCACGAATATGGGTCTGTATCCGAGGTCGATGGTCGGCACGACCTCCACGGCCGATCGCTTCTCGAACATGGGACCACCGACCATCCCCATCCTGGCCCTGCTCACCTTCCAGCTCGGGATCGTCGTGGCTTATCGCGACAAGATCCTCGAGGTGGCAGAGCGGCCGAGGGTCCAGCGTTTCGTCGCCTGGCTGTCCGCGAACGCGATGCCGCTGTTTCTCTGGCACGCGGTTGGGTTCGCGCTGTTCTACACGCTGATGCGTTTCGTCGCGTCGGTACCTGAGGAGCCAAACCTCGAGTGGTGGCTCACCCGCCCGCTGTGGGTGATCGGACCAGCGCTATTCACCCTGCCCCTACTCGCGCTCACCAAAATGATGCGTAGAGCAATGTGAAGCTGCGTCCCGCCTAGCTGTGGCCGCCGCACTGTTGCTTTCGGTGGCCGCCGTTGCCTACAACAACACTCTCAACCGTTGGGAGCCGTTCCACGGCCGCGCTTACGTGCCTTTCAACCTGACCTTTGCCTGCGCCATCACGCTCGGCGCGGCGGCGACGCTCCAGCTGTCGAGGGCCGAGCTGGGGATAGACGGCATCATCGTCCATGCTGGCGTCTCGTTAGCCGCGGTCGTTCTCTTCGCATTCGGCGCGTTCGCGTTCGCAAGCTCGCGCCACGGCCACCGGATCGCCGATGAGCGGGTCGCCGGCATGCACGGGGGCGCGCTCGCTTACTACGTGCTCATACGGATCCCGCTGGGGACGGCGTTGACCGAGGAAGTTGTCTTCCGCGGAATGCTTTTCGCGGCGTGGAGCGCCGCCGGGTTGTCGATCCTCGGCGCGGCGCTGTGGTCGTCGGTCGCGTTCGGGTTGTGGCACATCGCCCCCACCGTTATAGGAGTGCGCATCAACGACCCCTATGCGAGCGAGAGAAAGGTCCGCGCGGCGGTACTCGGGGCCATGCTGCTCACCACGGTGGCGGGGCTGGGCCTGACGTGGTTGCGAGTCGAGACCGGGGGCCTGCTAACACCGATCGTGCTGCACGCGGGGATCAATTCGATGGGGGCATTGGTCGCGGTCAAGGCCTGCCGTTCTACTCCGTGACTTCCTTAACCGGCCATCTCCAGGCGGTGAAGAAGACGGCCCGGGAGTCGACCGCGAGCCCGACCTAACCTACGAAGACCGAACCCGGCTCCCCTGAGGCGAGACGCGCCCGAGACAAAGGGCAAAATCCCCTAGCGGATTACCCGCGGAACGCCACGCGCGGTCAACTCCAAAAGTCGTCGGCCTTGGCTGTGTCTTCCACGAAGTTCCAGAACTCTGTCACTTGTCCGTTCTCGATGTGCAGTGTGTGCACGCCCCGCGCGTCGAGGGTTCTACCGCCGCGTTCGGCATGAAACTCCACCAGGGCTACACCGTGCCTGTCGTTGGCGAGGACGTCGTGGACCTGTTGACTGAAGCTACCTTGGGTTTCCTCAAGGAGCTTGCCGAAGAACTGGAAGACCGCGTCCCGTCCCTCGTAGTCCCCAGACATGATGTTGTTGCCGGGCGCGTGCCACACTATGCCCTCGGCGAACAGGTCGCGCAGGGTGTCCATGTCGCCCGCCGCGAACGCGTCGTAGCCCTTACGGAGCAGGCTGATGTTGGGATGGTCGGCCATTCCGGTTCCTCCTTCAGACGGGAAACAACCGTAAGCACACCACGACAGGGCGCACTGTGGCAAGGAGAGATTTGCTCCTCAAGCGATGGACGCCCAAAAAGAGGTCATCGAAATGAGGAGATCCGACCGCATTTAGTCTCATCCGATCTCAATTGATCCCATTGGCTCTCGTCTGTTGGATATTTGTTGGATTTTTCCGAACCCATGATCCCTGCACTCGGAGGTGCAGACGTCACGCGGTGCGATCTGGACGTTCGATTTGTAGGCGTCCAGGGCATTCTGCGCCTGCTCCAGCGACGAGAAGGTGTGCTTGGAGAACAGCTCCCTGCGCAGGGACTCGTGAGACGCCCGATCTTGCCGACGAATCGGCGCAGGAACAAACGAGACGCCGGGCATTCAACACACGCCCGATCACCCGTGCGGAACACATCTACATTCGTGCCCACGGCCTCGACCCTCCCCGCCATATCGCTGCCCGGAGAGACAGAAGAAGTCACGGGGGAGAATTGCCTAACGACGACGCGGTGATGTATCGAAAACTGGCGCACGAACAGCACACACTGCGAATCGTCCTCGCCCCGGCGAGAGCTTGATCGGCAACGCGGACGAGTGGCTAAATCCGGTTACAATCTCTAAAGGCCACCTCCTGAAGAACCGCGTCGAAAGTGCCCGCTTGTCGGTGAGGTGGCAGTAGAGGGCGGCGCCCCGGCGGCATCAAGGTGCCGTTTGTCGCCGCTTTTTCCGGCGCAATGTGGTACTCGTGGCGGATGGGCAAGGACTTTGGTTACGGGCGGTTTGGCCCGCGATCCTCTCGCAAACGGCCTCGGGCTTCGGTGAGCGTGGACCAGAGACGCTGGTCTATCTGGGACCGGCGACGTCATTTCAAGGGTATGGCAGCCAAGCGGGATCAAAGGCCGTCGCGAGGCCCACTCCGAGCCTAATTAGTCGACCGGGATGGTCATAGTTCAACATGAATATCTCTGTCTCTTCACCCCGTTGCCTCACGAAGGCAATTCTTGTGCCGTCCGGCGCCCAGGACGGACCTAGATCCTCGGAAGTCTCGTCGATAGTGAGCCTTTCCTCATTCGTCCCGTCGGGCTCGACTACGTATATCTCCAGATTTCCGTCCCGGTTGCTCGCGAACGCGATGTTTTCACCGGAAGGTGACCAAGTCGGATGCCTCACCTCTGAAGCTCCATCCTGCGTGATCCTTGTCTCCAGCTGTCCGTCGGCCTCCATCACGTACACTTCTGAGAAACCGTCTCTCTTGCTGACGAATGCAATCTGGTCGCCGTCGGGTGACCATGCAGGGTCTTGATCGTCGGCTGGGTCGCTGGTCAGTCTCCTTAGATTCGTTCCATCTGCGTCGACCAAGTAGATATCTCCGTTTGAAGTACCGCGAGTGAACGCGATCACGTCTCCGTCCGGGGACCACGCGGGATCGTCGTTGTGAGGCGGGCTGACAGTCACCTCGATGATTTGAGCTCGGCTGGGGTCTGTCACATAGATGCTCGCCGGCTCATCGCCTCCCACAAAGGCAAGCCTGCCATCCGGTGCCAATACAGGATCCTCGGCGGCCAGAGGGCCGTTAATGAGGACCTTGACCGACGCTTCTTGAGAACCTCCACACGAGTAGTCGTCCGCCACCACACAGGAGAAGATCTGTGACGTGCCGCTTGCGGCACTCGCAAAGACAAGCTCGTTTTTGGGCGAACTTCCCTGTGATCGCTGAGATCCACCGTTCTCCTTGCGCCCGCCGGCCTGTTGCTGCGAGGGGGCCTTCTCGCGCCCGGGATCTCCGCCGACAAGGTCGGCCAGTGTCTCCCAACCACCGGTATAGAGGCCAAAGCCGACGATGGCGATGATCGCGATCACGCCGGCAAGCATCGGAGCAATCCTCCGCGTCGGCCCTGCCTTCTCGACGGGTTGCTCCATAGCCTGGTCGGCTTTGATTCCCGGTTCTGAAACCGGTGGCGTTACGGCGCTGGTCGCCGGCGGCCCGGATTCGGGCCGCCGCGCAGCCGCCATGATCTCCGGCTGAGGTGCGGCCGGCCTGATCTCCGGCTCAGGTGCGGGTTCGACCGCGGGAGGCGAGGGCGAGTTTGGGCCCCAGGCGCTGGCCGGGTTTGGAATAAGTTCCCGAGCTCGAGTCTCCGATTCTGCGCTGCTCGAGCCCACCTCGAACGCCCCTGCGGTCGCGGCTCCGAGTAAGGAGCATGTCGCAAAGCGATCCTCTGGCGATTTGGCCAACGCTTTGGCGATTACGAGATTAATCTCCTCCGGAAGTTCTGGTCGCACGGCGGTGGGCTGGGGTATCTCGGACATCAGGTGGGCGGCGATGACGGCGGCAGCAGTGTCTTTCGGGAAGGGAACCTCTCCCGTCAGACAGTGATAGAGAACGCAGCCCAGTGAATAGACATCCGCACGACCATCCAGATCCTTGCCCAAGCTCTGCTCCGGAGAGATGTAGTCGAGAGTGCCGAGGAACAGTCCTGTCTTGGTCAGGCGGCTTCGCGAGTCCATGCGCTTCGTGAGACCGAAGTCGGTGAGATAGACGTGTCCCTGCTGCCTTACGGTCAAATCAATCAAGATATTGGCCGGCTTCACGTCCCTGTGAACCAAGCCCGCTCTGTGAGCAGCGTCCAGTGCCCCCGCGATTTGGTCCAGGATCGCAATCGTCTCGCTCGTTGGGAGGGCCCCCCTCTTATTCAGCAGGGTTTCCAAGTCACTGCCATCCACGTAGCGCATGGAGATGTAGAGAAACTCGTCTGAGTCACCAGCGTCGTAGATGGGGACGATGTTCTGGTGCTCCACCCGGGCGGCCAGCCGGGACTCGCGTATGAACCGAGTGCGAAAGCTCTCGTCCGAAGCCAGCTCGGGGGCGAGAATCTTGAGAACCCGCCTCTGCCCCAGGTGAATGTGCTCGGCGAGGTAGACGACTCCCATTCCGCCTCGGCCCAGCAGGCCCTCGATGCGATGGCCCGCGAACTCGTCCCCCTGCTGAGGCATCATGTCGTCAACCTATGCTGGAGTGTCACTTCGCCACGCAATGTTACTAGAGGGCGCTTTGTGGGCGGGGAGGTGCGTGCTTGGGCGACTGGGAAGACTTCACGGACCCGCTCGACTCCCAACTGCGTCAGAGCTCGTCGATGATTCCGGCAGGCGCGATCTCTAGGTTGCTGGGATCCGCTTTCCGGGATCGATGAACGGGATCGCGGCCGTCTTGCTGGGGACTCGATCGCCGTGCGGGCCCTCGATCTCGAGCGGAGCGCCTGCTTCGGCCAGGTCGATCGGCACCCACACGTACCCGATGTTCTTCTCGAGGCGAGGCGACCAGATGAGATCGGTGACGTGGCCCACTCGCCGTCCGTCGTGGAGAGCGGGGCGGATTTCCGCAATCTCGAACGAGAGCGGATCGCCTGCCACCTCGATTCCGACGAGTTTCCGTTTCACTCCCTCATCCCTGATCCTCATCAGGGCATCCTTGCCTACGTAGTCGCTTTCCTGGTCCTCGACGAGGCGCTCCAGCCCCGTCACCTCGAAGGGATTGTTGTCGATGGTCATGTCCGAGTTGTAGTTGAAGATGCCGGCCTCGATGCGACGAGCCTCACAGGGAGCTATGGGCCGGATGTCGTGAGGGCGCCCCGCCTCCATGATTGTCTCCCACAGGTCGTCACCTCGGGAGGGGTTCAACAGGAAGACCTCGTACCCAACCTCACCCGTCCATCCGGTTCGGCTGAGCACGACCGGGATCCCCTCGATCTCGGCGTCCATCGTCCAGTAGTACTTGATGTCCAGAACGGCGTCGCCGACCAGGTGGCGCATCACTTCTTTGGCCTTCGCCCCCTGTACCTGTAGTGGATAAACGTCGGGCTCGTGCACCTTAACGTCCATGCCCGAGTTGAACGCCAATCCGCGGGCCCACAGGCCCGCGTCGCTGTCCGCGAGGCAGATCCAGAATCGGTTCTCGTCTCGCCTGAGAAGAACCGGGTCGTTGATGATGCCGCCGTCCTCCGCCGTGATGAGCACGTACTTGCCCTGCCCGACGGCGCATTTGGTCAGGTCGCGCGGGGTCAGCATATTTGTGAATTCGAGCGCGTCGGGTCCGCTGATCTCGATGACGCGCTCGACGGCAACGTCCCACAGCGTGACCTGGTTGAGGAGATGCCAGTACTCTGTGATGGGGTCGTCAAAGTATGCCGGCAGGTACATGTGGTTATAGATGTCGTAGGCCTTGCACCCGTACCGGAGGGTCGCCTCGAAGAAGGGCGACTTCCGATACCAGGGCCCAAAGTAGAGGGTCGTGGTGTGTGCGTCTGCGGTCACTGATGCCCCTTTCCGGTGCGGCGCCACACACCAGCGATCGTGATGCGGCGACGGTTCAAGGATGGCTGGAACGTAGACAAGATAATCCTCCGCGGCGCCATCGATGGACGAATTCGCGGGCGATTTTCTCATGTTGGATCTTAGGAGCTGCGGCCATGCCGAGAATTCGTCGGGCCTAGCCCTCGTCTCCCCTTTCGAGGATGGGGCCTTCGGCTGAACAAGATCTGGGCGCGAGTGACCAAACCAGAATGCGCTCAGGGCCCGAGTTCGGTAAGGTCGCGAGAATCAACGATCCCGTCCGGCCCGGCTACCCGTCTGAGCTCGTCGACGACGCGCTCACGTGGCCGCCAGGTACGGCCGCGGTGTTCAATGTTTATCGATACGCTGCACCCAGCGCAACTCGGACGCGGGCGGCGCGGCCAGCGTCGGCAGGGGCCCTCGAGTCCGCACTCCCCAGCCACGAGACCCCGAACCCCGGCTAGGGAGCGCACTGGCGGGGGCCGGCGCGTCCCCCGCCCGCCGCTTGTAGCTCTAACCTCTAAAATCGGGCGTGTGACGCATGCCCGGCCCACTTCGGCTCCGCTCCCAACCGGTGTGGTGACCTTCATGTTCACCGACATTGAGGGCTCCACCAAGCTCGTTCACGAGTTAGGGAACCATTACCTAGAGGTTCTGAACCTGCATCACAGATTGCTGCGCGCTGCATTCGCTCGCCATGATGGTGTGGAAGTCGTAACGACGGGAGACGGTTTCTTCGTGGCTTTCGCGGAGGCGAGCGAGGCCCTCGACGCCGCCGTGGAAGCGCAGAGAGCACTCGCAGTTCAAGAGTGGCCACAGGGGGCCACGGTTGCGGTGCGGATAGGACTACATACGGGCGAGCCTACGGTGGTCGACGGCGACTACATCGGCCTCGACGTTCATCGAGCCTCGCGCATAGCGGGCGCTGCGCATGGCGGACAAGTAGTCGTGTCCGAGACGACTCACGAACTGCTGGGTGCATCTGCCGCGACGAAAGATCTCGGCATCCACCGTCTCAAGGGCCTGGCAAAGCCCGAGCACATCCTTCAAGCAGTGGCTCCCGGTCTGCGCGGCGACTTTCCTCCTCTAAAGTCGCTCATTCCTCCCACCAACATCCCGCGCCGCATCGATCCGATCGTCGGTCGCACCGCCGAAATTGACGAGCTGCGCCAGCTTCTCGTCGGGACTGACGATCGCCTGGTTACGATCCACGGCCCGGGAGGTGCCGGCAAGACGCGCCTCGCCGCCCACGTAGCCGTCACGCTGCTCGATCACTTCGTCGATGGGTCCTTCTTCGTCGACCTCACGCCGGCGACGGCCGAGGGGGTGGGAATGGCGATCGCGGACGTCCTCGGCTTCAGCCTCGAGGCTGACGGAGCCGAAATCGATCTCAGCCGTGCGATCGACGGCAAACAGATGCTGCTCGTGCTTGACAACTTCGAACAGGCGATCAATGCGGCAGACCTGGTGCGCGACTTGGTTCAAAGCTGCATCAACCTGCGTGTGCTCGTGACCAGCCAGGTGGTCTTACGGGTTCGGGGCGAACGTGAGTATCCACTTGCCCCACTCGGACTTCCCTCAGACTCGAGCGTCGAGGCCGTCCTTCGATCGGACGCCGCTCAACTATTCGCTCGCCGCGCCGCAGCCGCTCGTCCCGAGTTCGAGATCGGCCCTCATAACTCTGCAGCCATCAGGGAGATATGCCGGTTGCTCGATGGCTTGCCGCTTTCGCTCGAGCTCGCGGCGGCGCGAACGAGGCTGTTCTCAATCAACGAGCTGGTCGAGCGTCTGGAAGATAGCATGCAGTTGCTTACAGGGGGTTCGCGTGATGCACCCTCGAGGCAACAGACGCTCCGCGCGACAGTGGACTGGAGCTACGGGCTCTTGTCGCCATCGGACCAGGCCTTCTTCCGTGACTTCGCCGTATTCAACGGTGGCGCGAGCCTCGCCGCGATCGAGGCCGTGATCGGCGCCGAAGGAGATCCCTTGGACGCCTTGATGTCCCTCGTGGAACACAGCTTGATTCGACGGATAGGCGGAGACGAACAGAGTTACTTCTCGATGCTCCAAACCATACGGGGGTACGCACTGGAGCTTCTGGACGCCAATACCGACCGCGACTCCGTCCGAGAGCGGCACGCCTCCTTCTACTTGAATCTTGCGACGGCCGATACAGACGACCGTGACCATGGCCTCGATGTGGAGATGGACAACTTTAGAAGCGCTCTGGACTGGTGGTTGCGTCGCGCCGAGAACGGCGACAGAAAGGTAGGAACGCACGCCCTTCAGCTCGCGACCGCGCTCGGGACCTTCTGGTACCGCCACGGCCATGCAGTTGAAGGCATAACCTGGTTCGAACGCGCGCTTGCGGTTGCGATCGATCCTCCACCGGAACTGCATGCAGTGGCGCTTAGGCGACTCGGGATACTCGTAGAGTCGACGCGCGAGCTTGCGCGAGCTCGGCAGTTGTTCGAGGAGGCTCTAGATCGCTTCCGCACGGCGGGGTCCCAGGACGGCGAGGCCGCCAGCCTTAACAGTCTCGGCGTCGTGATGCGATCTCTCGGAGATCTCGATGCGGCCGAGGAGTTCTTCGAGGGCGCGATCGACCTACGACGCGCTATGGGCGACGAGGCAGGGCTCTCGACCACGATCTCGAACCTGGGCATCACTGCAACCGATGCTCGTGATTTCGAGCGCGCCGAGCACCTCTTCGAAACGGCGCTTGCGCTCGACCGAAAGCTTGAGGACGAATGGGCCATCACCGTCGATGCCAACAACCTCGCGGTGGTGCACTTCGAGCGCGGTGACTATGAGCAGGCGACAAGGATGTCTACACAGGCACTGCGCGGTTTCTCAAGGAACGGCGACCTGGATGGGATCGCCGAATCACTCGAGATCTCAGCCGGAATCGCAGGTGCAACGGGCGATCCGGGCAGCGCTGCCCGTCTGGCCGGCGCCGCTGACTCTCTCCGGACCGCCGCCGGCCTGCCGCTTGCGCCTCCAGATCGCAGACGCCTCGAGCATTGGATAGCCGAACCTCGTGCAGCGCTGTCGACGGGCGACTTCGAGCGAAACTGGAACGAAGGCGCTGCCATGACACCACAACAAGCCACGAGCTACGCCCTCCGAGGCTCACCCGACGAGTCGGGCCCGACCGCCCTTCTCGCGTAAGCGGCGATATGCGATCGCATGATCGTGCTCGTGATGATTGAGATTGAGATTCTGTGATGCTGAACCATTCAAATCGAGCTATTTCCCGCGCGGGTGATTGGCGCTGACCGACGACCGGCCTGGATCGTTGCTCGGCTCCGGCAGCAACGCGGAGATCATAAAATTGGCGATGAACTCTCCGAATCGCCGGAGAGACCACCCACGCCGCAGAACGAACAGTTCGTAGAGTTCGGCTGATGTGCACGTCCACATGATGTCGGCGGCGTGCGCTACAGAGACGCCATCGCGCAGGTAACCACGATCCGACAAGAAGCGAGCGACGTCCCGCATGCGCTTGAGGCGGTGGTCGCTAATCTCTTTGAGCAGCGCCGCCGCGTCCGGATCAGTGCCAGCGGCCGAGCGGATGAGCAGCTGAATCGGAGTGACCTCTGTCCCAACCTCCGCGGCGAGTCTTCCCCACTTGCGCATGATCGTTCTCGGATCGCTCTCGCGCATCCTTATCTCCTCGGAGCGCTGGTAGGCGGGGATGGAGCCTCGCCCTTTCAGCCCTCGCTCGTAGATGGCCCGGACCAGTCCTGGCTTTCCCCCGAATGTCTTGTAGATCGTGTCGACGGATACACCCGCCTCGTCTGCGATGGCTACGATCGTGGTGGCTGCGTACCCGGCGTTGAGGAATTGGCCCTGAGCGGCCCGGAGGATGGTTTCCCGTGTGCGGCGTGCCTGATCCTTGCGCACAGGTGACTGATAGGGACGTGTGCTCTTGACGTTTCCCATGATTAGGTCCATACTACTAGATTAATTCCAGTTAGATATAACAAATGAGGAGCCATGGGCGGGCAAATCAAGGCGACGAGACGCACCAGTGTGATCGACCGGCTGGTCCAAGCGATGAACGACCACGACCTCGAGGCACTGGTGGCCTGCTTCGACGAGGGTTACCTCAACGAGACGCCGGTACATCCACAGCGGGGATTTCGGGGCAACGAGCAGGTACGCCAGAACTGGACTCAGATCCTTGCCGCTGTGCCTGAGTTCCGAGCGCGGGTGCTGCGCATGGCCGACGACGGTGACAGGGTGTGGACCGAGTGGGATATGTCCGGCACCCGGGGCGATGGGGCCCTATTTAAGATGGCCGGCGTGGCGATCCTCGGGGTCGAAGCCTCCAAGATCACTTCGGCCCGATTCTACCTCGAGCCCGTCGAGCATGTCAGCGGAGACGTCAATGCGGCTGTCAAAGGAGTGCTGGGAGTACCCCCAGCAGGGACAGAGACATCGGATGCGTCATCATGGCCCACTTGATGGTTCCGGGAAGCGCGTTCGACAATCCAGCGCTGCGTCTTGGTCGCAGCGGAGGGGAGGCGTGGTGATCCTCGTTGTAGGAGGCAGCGGGATGCTTGGCGGGGCAATCATCCGTCGCCTCATCGCGCAAGGTGAGAAAGTACGGGCGCTCGTCCGCGATGCTTCTACGCAAGAAGCGCTCACAGAGGCAGGAGTCGAGACGATCGCAGGCGATCTGAAGGATCCGATGTCTCTCCCAGCAGCATGTGACGGGGCATCGATCCTAATTACGACTGCTAACTCGGCCGGGAGAGGCGGGGACGACAACGTCGAAACCGTTGACCTCGAGGGCAACCGCAACCTTATCGAGGCCGCATCGCGCTCGGGTGTGGAGCATTTCATCTTCGTCTCTGTGCAAGGAGAGGATCCCGATAGCCCAGTGCCGTTCATACGCGCCAAGGGCATCACTTCGAAAAGGCTCCGCGAGTCGGGCATGGCTTACACGGTTCTGATGCCGGATCCCTATATGGAGGTGTGGATCCCGCTTGTCGTACTGGGGCCCGTCGCCTCGGGTCAGCCCGTAACGCTCGTCGGTGAGGGCACTCACAAGCACTATTTGATGGCCGTTGACGATGTCGCCTGGTTCGCAGTGGCGGCCACCGCCAACCGGGCTGCGCGCAATCGCGACCTTTTGCTGGGGGGCCCCGAGGCACTGTCGTGGCGCGACGTAATCTTCACTTTAGAGCGCGTGCGCGGCATCAAGGCTGAGATCAAGCACCTTCAGCCGGGCGAACTCATGCCCGGATTTCCCGACGCTGTCTCTGGACTTATGGCGGCATTGGAAACCTACGATTCGCCCGCGCCTATCTCGAAAGAAGAAGCGGAACATACCTTCGGCGTCCGCCTCACGAGGCTCGAGGAGTTCCTCCAGCGCCAAACCGGCTAGTTCAGTACGCTCACGGATCTGGCCCTACATGAACACCATCTCTGCCCTTAGGAGGCGCCCGGACCGAGCGAGCTCGGCTACCTCCGTCGGGTCTTGCACGAGGTGAGCCTTGGATGAACTATCGGCTTCAGTCATTCCAAATTACGCCTGGCTCGAGACTCTTCAAATTGACGACCCACCACTGGGCCGCACCGAGCTTCCTTCAAGCGGAAGCCCAGCGTCCTCCCAATCGAGCAGCCCACCCGCGTAACGGCGAACATTACTATAGCCGCGCGAGATCAGCGCTCGGTAGACCGCGACACTGGAAAGACAATCGATGTTCGAGCAATACACGATAATCTCGTAATCCTTGTCGAGCGCTGAGTAGAGATCATCGGGATCATCGAAGTGAAGCGAGCCGGGTATGTGCTTCGCGTCGAATGCCCAGCGATTGAGTGCCATCACCAGTTTGATCGGCTCGCCTTTGGCGAGCTTGGACTCAAGTTCGTCGCGGCCGATGGTCGCCACCGGTTCCTGGCCCAGCATCGCGAAACGATGCGGTTGATCGCTCACCGCGTCCCCCCTCCCTCGAACACACAGCGCCTCATGACGCGCCGATGGCTCGTCACAGCTCGACGCACGTCATGCGGGCGGCATCTCCAACCGGTCATGCCGGGCCTCGGGGTCGATTCGGAGCCGGGAGATTTCCTTGGCGACCACCAGGCCACTCAGAGCTAGTCCCACGAGTAGCACAGGAAAGCCGGTGAACGAAGCGGGGAAGGCCGCCGCCGCGGCCATCGGCCACACCGAACCTGGCATCGGCTGGTCGGCGGCGGTGATGGCCCTCGGCCCCCCGAAGCTCGTGCTCCTCGTGCGCCAGTTGCTCGATGCCCATGACCGCGTCGTCGTTCGTCAAATCAATCTCCTAACCTCTTCTGTGTCTCCCAGTGCATAGCTCAATGTAGGCGCGTTATCCACGACGAACGCGACCTCGTCCACGTAGCACCAGAACCAGTCCTCTCCCGGCTCGAAAGATTCCACGATCGGGTGATCCGTCGCCCGCGAGTGCGCAGATGCATGCTTGTTGGGGGATGAGTCGCAGCACCCAACGTAGCCGCAACTCATGCACAGACGTAGGTGCATCCATGCATCTCCGGTGGCGAGGCAGTCGACACACCCGTTCGCCTGTGGAGTGACGTCGCGGATCTGATCGAGATGGGTACAAGCGGTCATCGATCCTCCTCGAGGGTTGGAGAGAGCTGTGAGAGTTCTTCGGGGGTGGGGCACCACGACGACTCCAACGCGGCCACACTCCAGCCGGCGGCGGTGGCTCCGGCCTCGTACGCGCTCTGGAGGAACCCATGCAGCACCGACTGTGGGCTGCGCGCGCTGCGAACGGCATCGAACGGAAGGAGCGCGAGCGACCCACCGTTTCGCTCGCTCCATCTCGCAGGTGGGGCTAGCTTCGTCAGACGAAGACCGGTGGGCTCGGGGGCCGTGTAGGAATAGTAGCTCGGCTCGGGCATCTGCTCGTCTCCCGGCCAGAACCCGAACGCGATCACCTCGTGGGAGTACGCTTCCTGCGTGACCCGGTCGGCGTCGGGTCGAGCCGCTGCACGCGCACCGCTAAAGCGTGCGAAAGCGAGATCGAGGCCGTGCCAGTAGAGCTGGACGGGGCTGGTCTTGCCGCAGAACCACCCGCTGAACGCGTCGAATACGCCGTCGCTCCAATCAAGAATGCGCCAGAAACGCATGACCGCGTCCCGGTCGTACGAGGCATGTTCCTGGTCTTCCGTGAGCCTCGTGGTCATCGGGACTCCGTAAGGGCTCTCGACGATCGCGACGTCCACTCCGAGACGCTCAAGCATGGCGTGAAGCTCCCGATCGAATGCGGAAACCGAGAGGCCATCACGAAGATCCAGTCGCTCTTCTGCACCGGTATTGGTGGTGATGCTCACGAAATGATCGATGAAGTCGAAACCGATCTCGAATCTCGTCGTCTCATCAACGGGAATACGACGTGTGGTGAGACCGCGGGCATCAAGATGCAGGGTGACGTGCCACCAGTGGTTTTTGGGCGGAACATAGGCCAGCTTGATCTTCCCCACGACTTGGAGCCATAGATGGAGTGTGTCCTTGGTCGCAGCCCAGCCTTCAAGAGGCAGGCTTGGTAGATAGACACCGCCGCTCGTTCCGCTCGCGAGTCGCTGTGAAGACTCGACGAGCTGACTGTTCGGATTCATATTCATGAACTCATCCCGTCTCATGTTCAGGGGCCGCGGCTCGCTCCACGGCAGCGAGCAACGGCCCGATCTCGTAAGAATCGTCTTGCCTCACGCCGTTGATGTAGAAGGTCGGGTGCCGTTCACGCCGCTCCGCACGCCGCTCAGGAAGTCGTCGTTGACTCGCGCCGCGTGGACGTGCTCGCCCAGCTCCTTGTCGAACCGCTCGACATCGACCCGAGCTTCTCGGAATAGCCGCGGAGGTATCGTCCCGCAGGTGTCTCTGGTTCTCGAAGAGGAGATCGTGCATCTCCCAGAACCTGCCCTGGATGGTCGCAGCCTCGGCTGCCTCAGCGGCCTGTTGGGCGTGGGGATGCGAAGTGATCGGGAAGTTGCGAAACACGAAGCGAAGCCGCTCGCTCATTCGGGTCTGGACATCCTTGATGATCGAATACGCGGCGCCGGAGTACAGACATTCGTAGTCGCCATACTGGACGATCGTCACCGGCGCGTCCGCCCGCCCCTGGATGTGATCCTGGTCTTGGGTAACCGGCATCGCAAGTGCGGCTTGCCACTCGGTTCTGCTCATGAAACCCTCTCCTTCTTCTGGGTCGATTTCGTCGGAGCAGTCAGCGGAGGCAAAGGCGACCCCTCACCGTCGAGGATCGCCTCCAGTGCATCGGCCAATTGCTTGAGCTCGGTACGGTTCAAGTGGTTAAGGAAATGCTCCCGCAGGCCCTGGAGATGAGATTTCGTGGCTTTGCGCAAGAACGCCCGGCCCTCGATAGTGAGCGTGGCGAGATAGCCCCGTTTATCGCCCTCGAAGACGCAGCGCTCCACGAGGCCCCTGCGCTCGAGTTGATCGACCGCCCGGGTTACGCCACTGGGCGAGAGGACGACCCGAGACGCCAGATCCGACATCCGTAGGCCATTCGTTCCGGCGCGCCGCAGCCAGACCAAGACCTCGAACTGGTTGAAACTGAGGCCCTGAGCGCTGAGCAATTCCCGGTCCAGCGCGGGCACCACCACGGAGTACGCGTAGATGAACGCCCGCCACGCTCGGAATTGGAGCTCATCTAGTCCACCCTCTGCTTCCGGTTTCGCCATGGGCACAGTCTACCTTAGGAATAGTTGCTTTCGACCGCAAGTTCTGGCCGGTATTGACACGACCCCACCCCTGGCTCGTGAACGGCTAGATCAAGGAGAGTGAGGACTTGAAATTAGAGCGGCCCACGACAGATCGAACCGCAACGGTTGGGATCATCGGCGCCGGACACATCGGACGGGCACTGGCTCGCACGGCGCTGCGGGCGGGCAGGAAGGTCGTGATCGCGAACAGCCGCGGCCCGGAGACGCTCGCACCCGTGGTCGCTGCTCTCGGCACCGGAGTTTTGGCTGGGACGGTTCGCCAGGCCGCGGCACATCCCCTCGTGGCCATCGTCGTGCCATGGGCCAACGTCCCTGCGGCCGTACGTTCCACGAGCTCAGGCATACAGCTGCGGCGATGATGATCGATCCAGGAGCGCACTCGATATCGGTACAGCGTCGCATGGGACATACCGATGTCCGCACTACGCTCGGGCTCTGCGGGCACCTATATCCAGAGCAGGACGATGCGTTGACTCGGAGGCTTGACGATGCCTATGAGACTGCTGGGCGCGTATAGGGCGTTGAAGGTGACTAAACCTACCTAAACCTGCCGACTGCTGATGGCTTGGTGATGCTGCGTTTGTCCAGATCAGAGGCTGTTTTCCCAGGTGGGCGGTGCTGGGTTCGAACTAGCGACCCCTGCGTTGTAAGCGAGGGCCACGCAAACGCGCTAGCTGCGGAAACGTTCGGTTCCCCTGCTCACGCCACTTTCCGAGGTGGCGTGAGATGTCGTGGTGTTGCCTGGTATTGCGCTCGTCTGCGGAACAAAAACGGAACAAGGCAAGCTCGAAAATCTCCTAGGCCTGCGCCTCCGGAACATGTCAGCCAGCCAAGAACGCCAGCAGCACGCGATTGAACTCCTCGCTATGGGTGACGTTGAGCCCGTGCGGGGCACCCTTGATGAGCGCCAGCTCGCTCCCGTGAATCGCCCCGTGGGTACGCTTGCCGCTCACCTCGAACGGGACGATGGCGTCTTCGTCGCCGTGGATGATGAGCGCCGGCACGTCGATCCTATCGAGGTCTTCACGAAAGTCGGTGCGACCCCAGGCGGCGATGCAGTCGAGGGTTCCCTTGGGCGAGGCGAAGGCTGCGATGTCGAGCGCGTAGAGCCGCTGGGGCTCGCTGATGAGATCGCTACGCTCGCCGGCGGCGAAGAAGTTCTGAGTGAACCCGTCGAGGAACGCGATCCGGTCCCCGCGCACGCCTTCCTGGAACTGCTCGATGGTGGCGTCGTCCAGCCCGCCGTCGGGGTTGTCCTCGCTCTTGTAGAGGTAGGGCGGTACGGCAGCCGCGAACACCACACCGCGGATTCGCTCGGTCCCGTAAGTGCCGATGTAGCGAGCGACCTCGCCTCCGCCCATTGAGAAGCCCACGAGCGTCGCGTCGCGCACATCGAGATGCTCTAGCAGCCCGTGGAGGTCGGCGGCGAAGGTGTCGTAGTCGTACCCGTCCCAAGGCTGAGAGGACCAGCCGAACCCGCGCCGGTCGTAGGTAATGACGCGGTGCCCGGCGTCGATCAGCGCGGGGACCTGGTTCTCCCACGAGCGGCCGCTAAGCGGCCAGCCGTGGATCAGGATGATCGGCCTCCCGGAGCCGTGGTCCTCGTAGTACAGCTCGAGGGGGGCGCTGCCAGCGCTCTTAACGGTCAGCTTGGGCACCAAAAAACCTCGCTTTCGGGAATTGGACCACAAACGCCCGCAGCGTGGTGGCTACGGGGTCCTCGCGGGTGAGCTTAGTTCCTTCTGGATCACCGATCAAAAGCGCTCGGCGGAAGACTCCGTCTCCTCGCGATCATGCCCTCGCACCCGCGCTACCAAGGAAGACCCCCCGCCGTAGGCCATGTCGATGTAGCGGCCCACACTACTCAGAGGCGCGACCGCATGACTGCGACATCGACTCCCGTCACGGCCGGCGAAACTCGCCGTTCGACGCCACTCCCCAGCGTGAGCCTTAAGCGAATGCTTACTTCCCCGGCTCCATGGCGGAACCGCGTTCGCCCCTCCTCCATCGTTTCTGGCATCCGACCTTCGGCCGACAACCAGGCCGGAAGTGGCTGCCGTTCACCAAGCCCACGTTGGTGGCAGGGACGATGATCGCCTGCCCCGACGGGACCTGAGCCTCGCTCCTCGTCGAGGAGATCGACCTCAGCTGAGTCGCCAGCACGAAGACTGCGACCGCGAAAGCCAACGCGACGAGGGCGGGGCCCACGCGGAAGCGCTTCCATACACCGGTCAACTGGATGGACATGGTCACTCCCTCCTTCCTCTGACGGGCGTTCGCCCGCCTTGTCACGGAGGGTGCCCCGAGGCTGCTGCGAAATGGGTGCGATACGGTTGCGGAGCGTCTGCGGCCGCAGGATCTGTCAGGAGCCGCAGGTCGCGTGGTAGGGCCTGTCAGGCAGGAAGTCCTGCCACTCCTGCCGGGTGAGGCTCCGTCCGGCGATTGCGCACGCTCGTTCGAGCCAGCCCGCCGGATCGACGTCCCAGACCCACCCCGCGCCGGTGTCGGAGACGACCACGACGCTGTCGCCGTCCGGGGTGTACGAGGCTGCGACAGGCCGGTCAGCCGCCGGACCGGGGAACGGCTCCCCGATAGTGGACCGGGTCGCAACATCCCACAGCACGACGTTGCCGGCCGCGTCCGCGCCGACCGCGGTGGTTCCGTCGGGAGCCAAGTCAACGGTGTCTACGAATCCCTTGAGCCCGGTCAGCGGCGCCCCCAGCGGCGTGCCGTTTTGCAGGTCCCAGAGGCGCACGATGCCGGTTTGGCCGCCGGTCATCAGGGTCTGGGCGTCGGTCGAGACGTCGGCTGACAACACCCCAGCGTCGTCGGCTTGTACGGTCTTCACGATCCGCTGCGCGGCCGTGTCCCAGACCACAAAGTGACCGCCGTCGCCCCACCCGGTCGAGATCACGAGCTGCGAGCCATCCGGCGTGAAGTCCAGTTCTTCGACGGTGCCGGGAGTGCGGAATAGGTCGGCGGGCTGGTTCGGCCTCTCGGGCCTCCAGACGTAGACCAAGCCCCGATGCACGGGACCGCCGCCGCCCACCAGCAGGGTCGCGTCCGGGCTGAAATCCAGCGCGACCAGGCGCTGGTGCGCGGGCGAGTGAAGGATCGCCCTCATCCGCCCCGAGTCGACGTCCCACAACCGCGCCTCACTCCGAGATTGATCGCTCACCGCAAGCATGGTCGAGTCGGGACTGAACGCCATCGCCTCCGGCGTGCTATGCGTGTACCGGATGCGACGCACTGGTTGGAGGTCCCCAGTATCTATCACCGCGACCGTGCCGCGCTTCCCGAAGCCCTTGTTCTTCGGGGCGCTCGCCACCGCCAGCAGCCGGCCGTCCGGGCTCATCGCGAACCACGGCCACCCCCAGAACCCCGTCCCAGCAGTGAAGGGTCGATCGAGGCGATGGTTACCCGAAAGATCCCACACCACGACGTCTCGGTTCCGATCGGTCGTGTAGGCGGTGGCACCGTCGGCCGAGAGCACAGGGCCCCGGAGCGGCAGATCGCCGGTCTCGGCCAGCGTAGTTCGCACGGACGCGGTCGCCACGTCCCAGACTAGGAGTCGCGAGTCGTTCCCAACCGTCACGACGGAGCGTCCGTCGGAGGTGAAGGTGGCGCCGACAGCCTCGTACTTCGTCTTGAACCCGCCGTGATGGCCGCCCGACCCGGTCCGCACATCGCCGGATCGAAGGTTTAGAAACGAGACGTTCCCCTCGTTCTTCGTGTCGCTGTTCTCGACCAGGGCAGCGACGCCGCCGTCCGGGCTCACGGCCACGGCTTGTCCGCCGATCGCGTACCGACGAAACGAGGTGAGGCTAGAGTCCCACAGCAGCGTGGGTCCGTTCTCGCGCGTCGTCACGAGCCCGCTGCCGTCGGGGACGAACGCCATCGCGAACATCGAGAGCGGCCGGCTGAGCTCGGGGAACCCCACTCGATCCCTCCCCGGCGTGCGGATCCTTCCACCCGTTGGCTGAAGTGTGAGAGGGTCGCGGGGTACGAGGAACTCCCGCAGATCGTCGTCGTGCTCCGCGGTGAGGAACTCGCCGCCGCCGGGGTTGAAAGCGATCGCGTCGACGGAGGCCACCCCTGGAACGCGATCGCGCATGGTTCTGGTCGTGACGTCGACCGGAACGATGTCGCCGCTGGAGGTCACGACGGCGAGGGTTCTGGCGTCCGGGCTGAACGCCGCGCGTTCAGTTCCGGATCCCACGTCCACCGCGCCGACGGGCACTGCCCGCACCGCATCAAAGAACTCAACCGTCGGTCCGGCGTCGCCGATCGCGAGCGTGCTGCCGTCCGAAGAGATCGCGATCCATTGGGTCTCGTCCCCGACGCCTGAGGGGCCACCGGGGGCATAGATCCGGGCAGTGATGGCCGGCGTGCGTTGCAGCGCCGCGAACAGTGCACTCCTCGTCTCCGGCGAATCGTCGATGTTTACGGCCTCCCTAGCCATCAGGAGGGCCAGCTGCGGATCGGGTTCGAGGCGCGAACGGGAGGCCAGGCGTCCGGCGTCCGCAAGCGTCAGTGCGTCGGTCGCTCGATCTCGTTGGGTGAGCGCCAGGTTGCCGATCACGAGCGACGCGGCGAATAACGCAGCGACGCCGGCAAGTAGCCCGCGCAGCCGGCGATTCGTTTTACGCGCCCGAACGGCCTCGTCCTCAGATGCGATGCGGCTCGCCCGGAGGAACCTTCGTTCGAGGTCGTTCAGATCCGCCTCGTGGGGTTCGGCCCACTCCCACGCCGCGGTGAGTCGAGCGCCCCGGTAGAGATCGGCGGCGTCACGCCCTCCCTCGTCCCACGTAAGTGTCGACTCGGTGATGTGACGATGGACCTTGCGCCCCTCCGCATCGTCCTCGAGCCAGGTCCGAAGCCGCGGCCACTCCTGGAGCAACGCCTCGTGGGCGACCTCGGCCGTTCCTTCGGCGACGGTGACAAGGCGGGCACCGGTCAAAACCGCCAACGCGCGCGACGCGTCGGAGTCACGGTCTGCATCGAACTCCGAGAGCGGAGCGCGACGGCGGACCACCTCCCTCCCTTCGCCTGGTGCCGCTAGGCGAAGCAGAATGCGCTTCGCCGCCGCTTGCCCGTCGCCATCGAGCCGGCGGAAAGCTTCCTCTGCCAACCGCGCGACGGCCCCATCGACCCCTCCCGCACGCAGGTAGTCGTCCAGGTGGAGAGTCCGATCCCGGCGGTGGGTCCACAACTCGAGTAGCGCCGTCGAGAGAAGGGGGAGGCCACCCGGCTGACCGACGGTGTCCGAGACGAGCGAATCGACGAGCCGCTCGTCTACGGTCAGACCCGCTCGTTTTGCAGGGAGCTCCACCGCTCGACGCAACTCCTCGCGGTCCATCGGCCCGACCAGGATTTGGTCGGAGGCGAGCAACGATGCCAGCGCCCGGTGCTCGGCGCATCGTCCGTAGAAGTCCGCCCGCATCGTGATCACGATCGTGGTGGCACCGTCTTGAGCAGTTGCGGCATCCGTAATGGCGTGGAGGAACGCGATTCGTTCGGCAACGTCGGAGCACGCCGTAAAAACCTCTTCGAACTGGTCGACGGCGAGCACTCGGCGCTCCGCTTCCACCCGCTCGCTCATCGCACTACCCATCACGGCGAGCGGATGGTCGCCCGGGCGGATCACCCCGTAAGTCCACCGATCGCTGCCCGGGATGGCACCCGACCCCAGAGCGCGCAGAAGCCCCGCACGCAAAAGGGAGGACTTCCCACTCCCCGAAGGTCCCAGGAGGGCGAGAAACCTTCCCTCGACGAGATGCCCTACCCCCTCGGCGACAACCTGTTCGCGACCGAAGAAGAACTCGGCGTCGGCCGCCTCGAATCGTGCCAGCCCCTTGTATGGGCACACGTCGGTGGCACGGACAGGTTCAACGATTACCGACAAGCCTCTTTCCAGCGCCGGGTCCTGGGCCAGGATCGCCGCGTGGATACGCTGGAGCTCTTGGCCCGGCTCGATCCCTAGCTGCTCGACGAGCACATCTCGAGCGCGCGTGAAGGCCTGGAGCGCTTCCGCCTGGCGTCCCGATCGATACAGAGCGAGCATCAGCTGACCCCAACGCCGCTCGCGCAACTGCTCCTCTCGAACCATGGCTTCGAGCTCCGCGACCAGCTGACCTGCCTCACCCTCGGCGAGTCTGGCGTCCATGAGATCCTCGGCCGCGGCGCGTCGGATCTCGTCGAGGCGCTCACCCTCTGCGGCTGCGAAGCTCGTGTAACGGCAGCCCTGGAACGCGTCGCCGCGCCACAGACCGAGCGCGCGTACGAGCAGCTGCGAAGCCCCCCTCGTCTGCCCTGCCGCGAGGAGTCCGTGCCCCTCCTGGGCAAGTTGCTCGAATCTGATCGCGTCGACCTCGTGACCATCGCTGACGAGCGCATATCCGCCGCCCCGAAAGGCGATAATCTCGGAGCTCGAGTCAGACTGAGCGGGTGAAAGGTCGCGCCTTAGGCGTGACACGTATGAACTGAGCGTCTTCTCAGCGGTTCTCGGGGGTTGTTCGCCCCACAGGTTCTCGACCAGATCGTCGATGGATACAACCCGTCCGGCGCGGGAAATCAGGCAGGCGAGGATCGTGCGCTCCTTTGACCCGGCGATCGGCAACGGATCCCCGCCTTCCTCAATGACTTCGAGAGGTCCGAGGACGAGGAAGCGCATGGTCGCAGGCTAACTCGGGTAGCGCAAGAAGGCTAGTTGCGAGATAGCAGTCTCGGCAAGACTTCGCCACCAGGTCGATCTCGACCGTCGAACGCTGAGTTGCTTGCGGTGGTGAGCAAGGCAGTCCAGCCGAACCCAGCGAGCCGACTTTGAACGCGGAAGTCGGCTCGCATGTTGGATTCTTGTTGGACTTTGCGCCGTCGTAAACGTCTGTTCGTTCCCTGTACGCACTGAAAAACACCTGCGATCTGGTGCTTCGCGTCGTGGGCGGTGACGGGTTCGAACCGCCGACCCCTGCGTTGTAAGCGCAGTGCTCTCCCACTGAGCTAACCGCCCTGGCCATGCCCAGAATACCTGGTCAGAGGCCGTTTCTGTGTTCGTGCTCAACTCCGCAAAGAGCTTTGTGGAGCGCATCTGGGTCCAACATGAGCTCTTCACTTGACGGAAGTTCGCATGGCGCTGCAACAGGATCACAAACGGAAAAGGCACGCCCTGAGTTCCGGTGGTCCCGGTCGGGTCCCGGCGTCGCGTCGCGACCGTGTGCGGTAGATTTCCGCAGTGCTGGACAACGACGGCTACTTCGACGAGCGCATCGCAGTGAGGTACGACGAGTCCTCTGCCGAGATGTCCGACCCTGCTGCGGTCGATCCGGTCATCGACCTCCTCGTCGAACTCGCCGGGAGTGGCCGCGCGCTCGAACTCGGAATCGGGACGGGCCGGGTGGCGCTACCGCTCGCGCAGCGGGGAGTGCCGGTCCACGGGATCGAGTTGTCGAAGGCGATGGTCGCGAGGCTACGCTCGAAGCCGGGCGGCGAAGACGTCGGCGTTACCATCGGCGACTTCGCGACGACGACCGTGGAAGGGTGGTTCTCCGTCGCCTACCTCGTCTACAACACGATCATGAACCTGACGACACAGGCAGCCCAGGTCGCCTGCTTCCGCAACGTGGCGGGACACCTCGAGCCCGGTGGCTGTTTCGTCATCGAGGTAGGAGTTCCCGATCTCCAGCGGCTCCCGCCCGGCGAGACCTTCCGAGTCTTCCACGCGAGCGATACCAGATGGGGGTTCGACGAGTACGACGTCGCGACGCAAGGCCTAACGTCCCATCACTTCGAGACCGTCGACGGAAGGATCGAGCGCCACTCGGTTCCCTTCCGGTACGCGTGGCCCTCGGAGCTCGACCTGATGGCGCAGCTTGCCGGGATGAGGCTGCGTGAGCGCTGGAGCGGATGGAACCGAGAGCCGTTCACGAGCGACAGCCGGACGCATGTCTCGGTCTGGGAGAAGCCGGCAGGCTAAGCGGTAACCTCGGGGCGGAGGGCCAAGCCTTCAGAATGGCGGGAATTTCCCGCTATACGTTGAGCACGATGTGGCTGATGCTGGCCGGTTCCGGATAGCGGGTCACGCCGACGTGACCAAGCAGAGTCCTGATGACTCCACCGTGAGTGACGACGAGGTGCCGGCCCGATCCGAGCTCTCCCAAAGCCTGCAGCACGCGTACGGACAGCTGGGCCACCGACTCGCCGTTGGGCGCTTGAAACATGTCGAAGTCGCGCAGACTCTCCTGGACGCGGACGGAGCACTCCACCCACGTACGACCCTCCATATCGCCGAAGTCAAGTTCGCGCAGCCGCACGTCTACGGCCGGATCCCTGTAAGCGAGGCGCGCCGTTTCGACGGCCCTGGTTGAAGACGAACTTACGAATGAATCGAAACGCCGGCCGCTCAAGAGCTTACCTAGGTTGCGCGCCTGAGCCCTACCTCGTTCGCTCAGCGCCGGGTCGCTCCAGCCGCAGAACCTTCCGGCGGCAGTCCAATCGGTCTCGCCATGACGAACGAGCCAGAGATCGAGCTTCATGAAATCCACCAGGCCAGGTCATCCCACCCTTGGTGTACGACCGCAGCACCGAGCACGAGGATCGCGAGTTCACCCAATTGTTGCGCAGCACCAAGGACGTCCCCAGAGATGCCGCCAACCTTGATCCGCGCGAGTCTTCCCATCCCGAGCGCGACGGCAGCGCACAGCACGATGGCGGGCAGGGCCCACTTCCCGATAAGGAGCGCGCAAAGGACGACGCCGGTCACGACAGCAGTCATCTCACGACCGGCGGTCAGCAAGCGCGAGTAGGCGACCCCCAAGCCTCCGCGCTGCGCCGAAGGTAGACGCCGCATCATCACGATGACCCCGACTCGACTCATTGAGTGGGCAGCAGGGATCAGGGCCAATGCGCTCCATGTGTCCAGCGCCGAGGTCGCGCCCACCCGCAAGAGAAAGCTCGTCGTCAGCGCCATCACACCGAACGTCCCAAGGCGAGGATCGTCGAGGATCTCGATACGTCTTTCTTGAGTCGACCCGCCGGCGAACGCATCGGCGACATCCGCGAGCCCGTCCTCGTGGAGTGCTCCTGTAAGGAGCACGCCCCCGCCTGCGGCAAGCGTCGCCGCCACGATCGTCGGCAGCAAGACGATCCCCCCAACGTAGACGAGGGCGATGAGCACCCCGATCCCGGCGCCCACGACAGGAAACCACGGCACCGAACCCTCTGCCTCGAACTCATCGGCGTCACTCGTAACCGGGATCCTCGTTAGTAAAGAGATCGCCCCGGTGAATCCGCTCACCGTCCGGGGACCCACTCTTGAAAAGTAGCGACGTCCACGACCGCTCTCGCCGCCATCCGCATGAGCGGCACGGCCGCCAAGGCGCCCGTGCCCTCACCGAGGCGAAGACCGAGATCCAACAACGCTTGCTTGCCGAGCTTTTCGAGAAGCAACTGGTGGCCGGGTTCGGGAGAAAGGTGCCCCGAGATGCAGTGATCCAGAGCGCCCGGTCGACTAACCTCGAGGGGGGCAACGGAAGCGGTGACCACGAAACCGTCGAGGACCACGGGAATCGACCTCAGGCGAGCCTCGACCACCGCGCCTGCGATGGCCACCATCTCGCTCCCGCCGAGCTCCGGGAGGACCTCTAGTGGATCGCAAGGACCCACTCGCTCGCGCGTTCGTCGTACGACTTCGATCTTGCGCTGCAGGGTGGTCTCGTCGATCCCCGTACCGCGCCCCGTCCAGTCGTCGGCGGTCAGTCCGAACAGACATGCCGCCACCGCTGCTGCGGCAGTCGTGTTGCCGATACCCATCTCACCAACAACGAGGAGGTCGACATCGAGCTCCCGCACAGCAGCCCTGCCCAGCTCGAAGCAGGACACGAAGCGATCGTGGTCCATCGCCGGCTCCACCGCGATGTTGCCCGTCGGGCGGCCCACACCGGCATCGACGATCCTGACCGCCGATCCGACCTCCGCTGCGAGCACGTTCGCGGTAGCAACTCCCCGGCGCAAGGCGCGCAGGATGGAAACCGTCACCTCGGCCGGGTACGCGCTCACGCCCTCGGAGACGACGCCGTGGTCCCCCGCGAAGACGATTAGCGCCGGGCTGGAAACCGACGGGAGCGCGGTTCGTTGCCACGACGCGAGCCACGCCGCGACTCCATCTAAACGCGCGAAAGCCCCTCGGGGCCTGAGAACGTCTGCTGCGCGCCTGCCGACCGCGGCGCGCGATCGCACATCCGGTTCGGGCAGCCTCTCGAGGAGTTCGAGGACGCGTTTCATACGACACAACGCCCCATCAAAGCTCCACGGGATTCAAGGTCATCGTTCGGCCCGCCACGACCAGGAGTACCTCTTCCGCCTGGTCGGCCCAGATCGCGTTTACCCGGCCCAGCAGGTCGCGAAATCGCCTGCCCAAGTCGGAGTTGGGGTGGACACCCAGCCCCACCTCGTTGGTTACAACCAGGGTGTGCCCTGCGCGCCCTGCCGCTTGAGCCGCAGCCGCTTCAGCCCGGGCCTGCACCTCCTCATCATCGTGGCCTGCAAGAATCAGATTGCTTACCCACAGCGTCAGGCAATCCACGATGACGGTGTCGTCTGCGCCTGCACGATCGACAGCCTGCCCCAGTGCTACCGGCTCCTCCAAAGTGGTCCACTCGGCCGGTCGCTCAGCGCGATGACGAGCTATCCGCTGCTCCATCTCCTCATCGCCGGCTTCCGCGGTCGCAACGAATGTCACGGGAAGGCCTGTCTTGTGGGCGAGCCGGGCGGCCAGGGAGGACTTACCCGCACGCGCGCCTCCGATCAGCAGGGACAAGCCCACTAGAGATCTATCCCGCGTTTAGCACGAACCCCGCGATCGAATGCATGCTTTACCTTCGTCATCTCGGTGACGGTGTCGGCTACGTCGATCAGCTCGTGCGGAGCATCTCTTCCTGTAGCTATCACGTTGACGTGGTCGGGCCGGTTGCGGATGGCCTCCACCACTTCGTGAAGGTCGATCCACCCGTAGTTGATGGGGTAGGTGATCTCATCGAGAACGACCATCTCGTAGTCACCCGAAGCAACCTTGACCTTTGCCGTGCGCCAAGCCTCACGAGCGCACGCCTCGGTTTCATCCATGTCTCTTGAGTTCCATGTGAAGCCGTCACCTATGGTCCACCAGTCGACACCAAGACGCCGGCCGATAGCTTCTTCGCCGACCTTCCACTTTCCCGACTTGATGAATTGGACGACCGACACGTTCCATCCACGAGCGATCGCCCGCATCATCGTGCCGAACGCAGCCGTGCTCTTGCCTTTCCCGTGACCGGTGTTCACCAGCACCAGGGAGCCCACCCGCACCGCCGGCGGGCGCTGGGGGGAACTCGTGGGAGGTCTAACGGTCAAGCGACACCTCCTGACGCTGGGGGCGAGTCGGGACAACGACCACGCCCGACGACTTCGCAAGCACCTCGACCGAGGCGCCGTAGTAACGCTGGATCAGCTCGGTGCGCAAGACTTCCTCGGCCGACCCCCGAGCCACCGCACGGCCTCTCTCCAGCAGCACGAACTCGGCTGCGTACTGGCCCGCAAGCGTTAGGTCGTGCATGGTCGAGAGCACCGTCAGGCCGGCTTCAAGGCGCAGCCGGTCGACGAGCTCGAGGACCTGCTGCTGGTGGCCCACGTCGAGCTCGCTGGTGGGTTCGTCCAGCAGCAGAACAGGGGCCTGCTGAGCCAGAGCTCGTGCCAGTACGACGCGCTGGGCTTCGCCGCCGCTCAATGAGGAGACATCGCGGGCGGCGAAAGTGACGAGTTCCAGACGATCGAGAACATCTGCGACCGCCGCCAGATCCTCACCTTTCTCGGCCGAGAAGTATCCGATATAAGGGTTGCGGCCCATTAGGACGTAATCGGTCACGGTCGCCCCAACGGGAAGTGAAGGTCTCTGCGGCACGTAAGACACCGCGCGAGCAAGGCTTCTCCGCGTCGCCCCTCTTACAGCAAGCGAACCGACGTGAACACTGCCGTCGAACGAAGCGAGTCCGGCGATGGAGCGCAGGACGGTCGTCTTGCCGGCTCCGTTGGGGCCGATCAACGTGACCCACGACCCGGGCGACACACTCAGATCGAAGTCCTCAACGACGGGCGTTCGGTCGTAGCAAACCGAGAGGCCCGAAACCGTGATGGGGATCATGTTGTTCTCCCACTCCTGCGGAGAACGATGAGAAAGAACGGGGCACCGAGAAAGGCGGTAATGACCCCGATGGGGATCTCTGCGGGCGCAATTAGCGACCGCCCCAGGAGGTCGGCCAGGATGAGGAAGGCGGCGCCGAACAGGATCGACAGCGGAATCACCAAACGGTAGCTGGTGCCGAACAGCAGTCGCACGGTATGCGGCACGATAACGCCGACGAACCCGATCAGCCCGCTGACCGCTACCGCCGCCGCGGTACCGAGAGAAGCTGCAAGGACGATCAAAAGTCGCACCCGTTGGGTGTTGACGCCGAGGCTCGCAGCCTCTTCATCACCTACGCTCAGCATGTCCAACAAGCGGCGATGGAGCAGGATTGTGACCGCGCTGACGAGGAGATATGGAAGCACGAGTGCGACCTCTCTCCAACTTGCCGTCGTGAGTTGACCCAGGATCCAGCTGTAGACCTGCCGCAGAGTGTCGTCCTCTCGCTGCTGGACGTAGGTCTGGATCGCGGTCAAGAAGGATGCCGTCGCGACACCGGCCAGGATGAGAGTTGCGGTCGTACGGCCGCGAGCGTTCGTACGCCCGAGCATGTAGGTCATCGTCACGCCGGCCAGGGCGCCTACGAACGCAGCTGCGGGCAGTGGATCTACGGGCCAATTCAGCGCTCCAAGCTCTAACGTAATGGCGATGGTGGCCCCCAGGCCCGCCCCTGCAGCGACCCCGAGCAGATAGGGGTCGGCCAGGGGATTTCGGAACACACCTTGATACGCGGCACCGGCGAGCGCCAGCATGGCGCCGACGAGGCCCGCAAGCACGACGCGAGGAATACGAAGTTGCCACAGGATCGCACGCTGCTGCTCGCTCAACCCTGAAGAGACATCGACGAACGGCAGCCGATCGGCGAGTTCCTTGAGTGCGGAGTTCAATCCGAGCTGCACCGGTCCCATCAGCACACCGAGACCCATCGCCGCGCCCAGGAACGCGAGCGCAATCAAGAACCACCTAGCCCGGAGACTCGTGGAGCGAAGCTCGGTTGCCACTACCCCACCGGCTCCACTTCGGAGATGGAGTCGACGACCGTCTGCAGCAAATCGACGACCCGCGGCCCCCAGCGAGACGAGATGTCATCGCCGACATCGATGACGGCTCCTTTCCGCACAGCGGAGATCTGATCCCATCCAGGGCGCCTAGCCACGCTCGTCGGTGTTTGATTGCAGCACTCAGAGTCGCCCAGAAAGATGAAGTCGGGATCGGCGTGGATGATGTACTCAGCGGAGAGCTGCGGGTATCCAGTGCCCGCCTTGTCGGCCTTGTCCGCTATGTTGCGCAGACCGACGAGTGCGTAAATCTGACCGATGAAGGTGTCGGAGGTGACACTGAAATAGGTGTCGTCGAGCTCATGGTAGTAGGTGGGCTGACCCTCGAAGCGCGGCAGGCTGTCAACGATCTCGTCGATGCGCGACTTGATCCTCGCGACCTCCTCAGCGGCTTCCGCGACATGCCCGGTCGCGACGCCGAGCTGCTCAAATTGCCTATAGGCGTCATTCAGACTCGTCGCGGCGGGCTGGACGAGCAAAGAGATCTTCAGGTCTGAGAGCGGCTTCAACGATCCGGCGCTGGTCGCCACCACCAGGTCCGGCTCGTATTTCGCAATCGCTTCCACGTTGGGTTCGTAGCCAGAGAGCTCTGTAGTTGGAGCCTCCGGCGGGTAGTCAGACTGATCGTCGACCGCCACAACCTGGTCCCCAGCCCCGATGGCGAACAGCATCTCGGTTGCGGTTGGAGACAGCGAGACGACGCTGTGCGGGCGGCTTGATACCGCAACATCCCCGTTGGCAGCGTGGATCGTAACTGGAAAAGCGTCGTCCTTGGCCTTGTTTGGGCTTGCGGATTGACCAGCGGATGTACCCCCGCACGCGGCCACAACAATTGCAAGACAAACGACAAGAGCGCTGATGCGCCCCATGGGGCCCCTCTCCGTCCGGTCCTCGCCGGACACGACGACACCCGCGAGGCGAGAGAGCACCGGAAAGAGAGATCCGGCTCGTCCCTTTGCCTCGAAGGCCAACCGAGCCGCGCCCCATGCGGGTTTTCTGGCTTACCCGTCTCACGAAGGGCCTACAGTTGCGGGACAGCGCCGGACTTCGACCGGACTTGCCCACGCACAGAGCGCGTTACTTGGTTCAACACCCTACGCCACCAAGGCTGGTTTTGCCAAGGACTGCTAGGTGCCGCCTATCCCCCTGCCATCGCCCCCACGATCTGAAACGGCTCGGCCCCCGCTTCGACCGCATCCGGCAGCGGGGTATCCGGTGATTCGTGGGACAGATCCTCGCCGCAGGCAAAGAACCTCAAGAACGCCCGGCGCTGTAGCGTGACTTGATCACGAGTTGTCCCGCGCAGCGTCGGGTAGCGGGCCTCGAGCGCATCCAGAACCGAGCGCTGCGTGGCCGGGCCCTCCACGTCGAGCTCCACCTCGCCCTCGACCTGCGCCAGCGTCCGAAGATGGTGCGGGAGCACGACGCGGATCATTGCAGCGTCTGAACTTCGACGGACAGCACGGATGGAAGGTCTCGAACGATTGGCGCCCAGGTGTCCCCGGCGTCCGCCGATCCATACACCTGCCCACCGGTGGTACCGAAGTACACGCCGCACGAATCGAGCGAGTCGACGGCCATCGAGTCCCTCAAGACGTTGACGTAGCAGTCGCTTTGCGGCAGACCCTCGGTGAGCGCCTCCCACTCGTTGCCGCCCGTCCGGCTGCGGTACACACGCAACTTTCCTTCGGGAGGATAATGCTCCGAGTCGCTCTTGATCGGTACGACATAGACGGTGTCCGGCTCGTGCGCGTGGACCTCGATCGGAAACCCGAAGTCCGACGGCAGGTTCCCGCTGATCTCGTGCCACGACTCCCCACCGTCGTCGCTGCGCGTGACGTCCCAGTGCTTCTGCATGAACAGAACATCTGGTCGCGAGTGATGCATCGCGATCCGGTGAACGCAGTGGCCGACCTCAGCTTGCGCATCGGGGATTCCTTCAGACTGCAGGCCCCGGTTCGCCGGCCGCCACGTCTTGCCGGCGTCATCGGTCCGAAACACTCCTGCAGCCGAGATCGCGACAAACATCCGCTGGGGGTCGCGTGGATCAAGAACGATCGTGTGCAGGCACATCCCTCCGGCCCCCGGTTGCCAGGAGGGGCCCGAGCCGTGTTTGCGCAGCCCTGAGAGCTCCTCCCATTCCCGACCGCCATCGACCGAGCGGAACAGGGCGGCGTCCTCCGCGCCCGCGAATACGGTGTCCGGATCGGTCGGCGATGGCTCGAGGTGCCAGACGCGAGCGAACTCCCAGGGATGCTGAGTGCCGTCGTACCACTGATGGGTCCCCGGCACGCCGTCGTAGACGAACTCGTTCCCCATCGCCTCCCATGACTTGCCACCGTCGTTGGAGCGCTGGATCACCTGCCCGAACCAGCCGCTGGATTGCGACGCATACAGCCGCTCCGGGTCAGCCGGAGATCCCGCGACGTGGTAGATCTCCCAGCCCGCGAAGTGGGGTCCGCTGACGTCCCACCGCTCTCGCTTCGCGTCCGACGTCAGGACGAACGCTCCCTTGCGTGTACCGACCAGCACCCGTACACCGCTCATCCGTACTCCTTTCTCGAGCTTCCAGTCCAATGTTATGACGACCGCCCAGTCGGAAACTCATCGCTCGAGCGTAAACGAAGCTCCTACACCACAGCCGGCCACCTCGCCGAGGGGTCGCCTGGTCGCCACGCCGGGCATCGGAGGGCACACCGGCCGAGCCGTAGAGGCGGGTGGTGGGCCTTCCCGCCTCATATCCGTCTGCGCCCGGGGGCGGGGGGCTGCACCCTTCGTGCAACCGAAGGCGGCCACGCCTGCTTCGAGCACCAACGTCCCCCTCCGGCCTGCCATCAGTTCCTCACCGCGGAGCCGGCTTTCTCGCCACCCACCGCAACCAGGACGCTCCGCCGTCTCCTCGTTAGACTCTCGCTTAACCGGTTTCCCGAAAGGAGCTAGAAGCGTGCAGAGCGACGCGCCCGATGTGGAGACCTACCTGGAAAAGGCTCCCGCCGACCGCAGGGAGTGCCTAACCGCAATCAGGAACGTCTGTCGCGAAGTGCTGGACGGATACGACGAGGGCATGGACTACGGGATGCCGTCTTACCGTCGAGACGGCGAGGTCGAGGTCTCCTTCGCGAGCCAGAAGAACTACATATCCCTCTACATCCTCAAACAGGAGGTCCTGGAAGCACACAGAGACCGAATGACGGGGCTCAACGTCGGCAAGGGCTGCATTCGTTACTCGTCGCCGAAGAAGGTGGACCTCGCTCTCGTACGGTCGATGCTCGAGGGCACCGCTGCTTCAAGATCGGATATCTGCTAGGGGAGCTCCTCGAACACGACCACAGCGGCTAACAGTAGTGAAGCTCTTCACCCTGGACGCACGCATCGTCTCCCCGACCGCCGTACAGCAAATCTTCCCCCGCTCCAGTGCCAGCCGGTCCAAGGCCGAGCGGATAACCTCGTGCCAGGACTCAACCTCAGCGGAGAACTTTAGAGATTTTCGTCGCAGGGTGTCGAAGTCCGGCGGTCTCGTTCGTCCTCGGATCAAGAACCGTGTCCCGGCCCCCGGCCGGGCCTAACCGAAGGAGGAAGCATGCGCTACCTGTTGCTGATTTACGGTCCCCAATGGGACCAGAGCGGGGTCAGCCCCGAGCAGATGCAAGCGGTGATGGACGAGTGGACCGATTACACCGCAGATTTGCTGAAGCGCGGCGTATCCGAAGGGGGCGAGGCTCTCGAGCCTGTCTCCACCGCCACGACGGTGAGAGTGCGCGACGGCGAGAAACTCATAACCGACGGGCCCTTTGCCGAGACCAACGAGGTGCTCGGCGGCTACTACCTCCTGAACTGTAAGAACCTCGACCAGGCGATCGAGATCGCTGCGCAGTGCCCCGGCGCGCGCGACGGCTCGATAGAGCTGAGGCCGATCACGGAGTTCGGTGATGACTATCAGAAGGCGGTCATGGAGCGGGCGGGCCTCGTCGGCTCCTGAGTCGCCGGTAGCTCCCGACGAATTCGAGGTCGCGACCGCCCGCCTCTACCGCGAGGTATGGGGGCGGGCGGTCGCCGCCCTCAACCGCACGCTCGGCGACCTCGACCTCGCCGAGGATGTTCTGCAAGAAGCCTGGCTCGTCGCGCTCGAGCGCTGGCGGCGCGAGGGGATTCCTTCCGATCCGACCGCATGGCTGCTGACCACGGCACGCAACAAGGCCGTCGACCGGATCCGCCGGGCGACCAATCTGAAGTCGAAAGAGCGCCTCCTCGTGGAAACCGACAGCACGGACGACCCCTGGGCCGACATGCCGGCATCTTCGATCACCGATGATCGCCTCCGCCTGATGTTCACCTGCTGTCACCCTGCCCTCTCTATCGAAGCGCGCGTAGCGCTCACCCTGAGAACACTGGGCGGGCTGACGACACCAGAGATCGCAAGCGCCTTTTTGGTAACGGAAACAACGATGGGCCAGCGCCTGTCGCGCGCCAAGCGCAAGATCAGAGTTGCGGGCATTCCTTATGAGGTTCCTCCCGACCACGTTCTCCCCGAACGGCTCGCCTCGATCCTTGCTGTGATCTACCTCGTCTTCACCGAAGGCTATTCGTCGTCGTCGGGCGAGCAGCTCGTACGCAGCGAGCTATGCGAAGAAGCAATACGCCTGGCCCGGCTGCTGGTCGCTTTGATGCCCGACGAAGCGGAGGCGCGCGGGGTTCTCGCTCTGATGATCCTCCATCACTCCCGGCGCAGGGCGCGACTGAATCCTTCGGGAGACATCCTCCTTCTCGAGGACCAGGTCCGTACGCAGTGGGATCGAGCCGCTATCGAGGAAGGGCTGGCCCTGGTGGAGCGCGCCCTCCCCCTCGGCACACCCGGTCCCTATCTGCTTCAGGCGACGATCGCAGGCGTTCACGCGGGTGCCGATTCGTTCGAGGCCACCGACTGGGCTCAGATCGTTGCCCTTTACGGACTGCTCTACGAGCGAGCTCCTTCCCCCGTCGTCGAGCTCAACCGAGCGGTAGCAGTAGCGATGCGCGACGGAGCGGCCGTGGGGCTCGATCTGATCGACAGGCTCGTGGCCGACAAACGTCTCGAGCGGTTCCACCTGCTGCATGCGGCGCGCGCCGACCTTCTTCGGCGGATGGGCCGCAACGAGGAGGCGGCCGTGTCCTATGAACGAGCACTCGAGCTGCAACAAAGCACGCCTGAGCGCAGGTACCTCGAGCGGAGGCTGGCCGAGGCGCGGACTTCAGGCTGATGCGGTTCAGAACGCTGGAGTCGTAGAGGATCTCAGGCCACTTCTGCCGGCTGCCGGGCCGTGGTGTCCACCGTCGAGACCGGCGGCAGTCCCTGGGCGGCGCACGGCGCACCGCGACCGGCGCTGCGACCCACGATGACGTCGGCCGGCTCCCGCATGCGCCTCAGCAGCACCATGACGGGGAGCGCCGCCAGCAGCACCACGCCCCCCACGACGTAGCCGGTGGCGACCGACTGCAGGCGCGACAGGTAGCCCAGACCCAACTGGCCCCCCATGCCCCCGGCGCTCCCGACCAGAGAGTCGAACGACACAACTGTGGCCCTCTCTTCCGAGGGGATCATTTCGTGGAGATAAGCCTGCTTGACCGGCATCCACACGCCCAAAGCACCCACGGCCACCGCCAACAGACCCACGGCGGCCCAGAAACTCCCCACCACGCCGACCCCGACGGCCGCCACCGCCATCACCACCGACGCCCACAACAGCAGCGTCGTGCGCTTGCCGCAGAAGCGGGTGAAGTACTCGACCAGGGAGTTGCCAAGAATGGTGGCGCCCGCGATGAGTGCGGCCACAGCCCCCGCCACCCACGCCGCGTCTCGCCCGAGTAGCTCGAGAAAGTAGGGCTGCCAGGCATAGAAGCCCCACATCAGAAACCCTCCCTGGATAAAAGAGGCAATCATCAGGAGCCTGACCGAACGGCGGCCCCAGCCGTAGCGAAGACTGGCTCGGAGCACGCGCGACATCTCTGTGGGCATGGCGGATAAACCGGTGGCGCGGGGGACGAAGCCGAGGTCGTGCATTGACATGAGGGCGACCAGGAACACCGCGGCCAACAAGGCCGAACGGGCCAAAAACGGCCATGCCAGGTCGATTTCGCCGAGGACGCCGCCCCCCACAGTGCCGATCAGCATGGCGGATCCCGACACCATCGCGCCGCGAGCGAACACCTGATCGAGCTGTCCCTCGAACCCCGCGGCCTCCAGAGCATCCACGAGCCACGCCTCCACCGCTCCGGAGTAGAAGCTGAAGCCGACCCCCAAAACGATCGAGCAGGCCACGAACCACATCAGCCCCCCGCCGGAGGCCGCGATCGCCACATAGGCCAGGGTTCCCGCCAACAAGGTGATTGCGCTCAGCAAGAACGAAACCCGGCGGCCGCGGGTATCGGCCACGATTCCGGTCGGGATCTCGAAGACCACCATCCCGCCGGTAAACGCGGCATTGGCAACAAATGTCTGGAAGATGTCGAGTCCCGCATCGAGCAGAAAGAGGGTGTTCACGCCCCAAATGAGGGATGCCGACAGCGTGTACAGGCCCGAGATGACGAGGTAGGTGCGGACGACTCGGGAGGCGGTTGCGACCGGGATGACGCCCTGCACGAGCCACACCTCCCTAGAACCTCACGAATACCGGCTCGGGTGATGGTCGTGGCTGCATGGTGACCTTTCCCACCGTTACGGCGGGGTTCCCGAGCCCCTGTAGACCCACAAATCGGGATTGGCGGCCCTCTGAGTGGGAATAACCATGCCATGGTCCCCGGTTATTCCATATATCCAACTTCTGCCGTCTTCCCCTCCGGAGGATATTCCTTTACCATGGTGGAGGTCGGTTTCGGTGCCACAACGACGGCGACGGACTCTCGTGACGAGATCTGCCCACACGGGCGGGCCAAGGCGCGGCCGGCGCCATTCGAGCCCGTCTGGAACCATGATGCTGTTGAGAAGATGATGCCGTTGAGAGAAGGAATTGATGCGAATGAGTGAGGCCACGCGGCCTTATGAAGCAAACCGGGAGGAGGCTGCTCACGAGGATCTCGTGCGGCAGTACCTGCGCGAGATCGGCCAGTACCCCCTCCTGACCGACATCCAGGAGGTCGAGCTTGCCCAGGGCATCGAGCAGGGTGAGAAGGCGCAGGAGAGGCTCACCACGGCCAAGAAGCTGACGGCCAAGCAGCGCCGCGACCTCGAATACGACGTCCGTAAGGGCCGCGCCGACAAGCGCCGCTTTATTCAGTCGAACCTTCGTCTGGTGGTTTCGATTGCCAAGAAGTACTCGGCAGCCGGGCTGCCTCTGCTGGATCTCATTCAGGAGGGCAACCTCGGCCTGATGAGGGCTGTGGAGAAGTTTGACTGGCAACGAGGCTTCAAGTTCTCGACCTATGCCACATGGTGGATTCGGCAGGCCATCACTCGCGCCATCGCCGACAAGGCGCGCACGATCCGCATCCCCGTCCACATGGTGGAGACGCTCTATCGAGTGCGCAAGGTCCAGAGCGAGCTGCTCGAGAAGCTGGGTCGTGAGCCTCTCATCGAGGAGATCGCCGCTCAGGCCGACCTGACTCCCGACAAGGTTCGGGAGGCCTTTCGAGTGCTGCCCGAGCCCGTCTCCCTGCACGAGCCCGTCGGCGACGAAGACGCCGAGCTCGGTGACTTCATCGAGGACGAGGACATCGAGGGCCCCTTCCAGGCGGCCGCAGTTGCGCTGCGTCAGGAAGACCTCTGGAACATGTTGGGTTCTCTGTCGGAGCGTGAGCGTAAGGTGCTCGCCCTGCGATTCGGGCTGCTCACCGGAGAGCCTCGCACTCTCGAGGAAGTCGGGCGTGAGTTCAGCCTCACGCGCGAACGAATCCGCCAGATAGAAGCGAAAGCGCTCTCGAAGCTGCGCCACCCGAGCACCCCCGGCAAGCTCAGGGACATGGTCACCATCTAAACGGGCATGGTCACCACCGTCGTGCTCGCCGTCTGCGACATTCACAGAGTTCCCGAGACTGCCCAGGAGATTGCCGACCTTCCAGAGGTATCCGAGGTCTATTCGGTGGCGGGCGACTTCGATCTCGTCATCATGGTTCGGACGCGGCGGCACGAAGACCTCGCCGGGGTAGTCACCGAAGGCATCGCGCGGGTGCCCGGCGTCGAGCGCACCCAGACGCTTGTCGCCTTCAAGGTCTACTCCCGTCACGACGTCGAGGCCTTGTTCTCCATAGGTTTGGAGGGCGAAGCGGGGTTCGAAGAAGAGCCCAGATAACGTCGTGGACGCCCTCATCGCTCACTACGACGAGGTCGGCCTCAAGGGCGGCAACCGCCACCGTTTCGAAGACCGGCTGATCGGGAACCTCAAACGGGCTCTGCGCGGGACCGGCTATCAACGCGTGCAGTGTTCCCTAAGCCGCGTCACCATCGACTTCAAGGCCCCGGCGCTCGTTAGCGAGGCCGCCGCCAGAAGCGCGTGCGTCTTCGGTGTGGCCAACGTCGGAGCCGGCTTCAGGGTCGCCCCTCACCTCTCCTCGATCGGCAGCGCGGCGGTGGAGCTCATGCCGGTGGGGAGCTTCGCCTCTTTTGCCGTCAGAGCACGGCGGGCCCGTTCCTCCTGCCCGGTGGACTCTCGCAGCATCGAGCGGGCCCTTGGCTCGCTTATCCAGGAACGAACCGGTGCACCGGTCGACCTCAGCCATCCCGATGCCACCCTTCACGTCGAGTTGTTTTCCGATTCGGGCATCGTCTACCGAGACCGGCGTCCGGGACCCGGTGGGCTCCCGGTCGGCTCGTCGGGGAAGCTCGTCGCGTTGATGTCGGGCGGCATCGACTCGCCGGTAGCGGCGTGGCGCATGATGAGAAGAGGCGCCGAGGTCGAACTTCTGCACTTCCACGGCCGGCCCTATACCGACGCCTCCTCCGTGACCCAGGCCCTCGATCTTACCCGCGCCCTGTCCCGCTATCACCTCGCCACAACCCTGCACCTGGTCTCCCTGGGTGAGGCTCAGGCAGAGGTTGTATCGACCTGCCCGCCCCGGCTGCGACTGCTGCTCTACCGCCGCCTGATGCTGAGGATTGGGGCGGCCCTGGCCGGCGAGCGCGGCGCCGGCGCGATAGTCACGGGAGATTCACTCGGTCAGGTCGCCTCGCAGACGCTCGACAACCTCGCCACGACCGACGCGGCAATCAGCGAGTGGCAGGTGCTGCGGCCGCTGATCGGATGCGACAAGCTCGAGATCGTGAACCAGGCAGATGCGATTGGCACGCTCCAGATATCGAACCGGCGACATCAGGACTGCTGCGTGCTGTTCAATCCACGCTCCCCTGCAACACGCACAAGCGTCAAGCAAGCAGAAGCGGCCGAACGGCCACTCGACATCGATGCACTCGTCGGAAAGGCGCTCGCCGGCAGAGAGTCTCGGGTAGTCGAGATGACACCCCTGCGCTGAGGTCCTTCGCCTCCTGCGAACGGAGGCATCAGCGTTACCTCGGCCCCCTCTCGCAGCCGTTGTTCAATGGGAGCCTGGCGCCCGTCCACGAGCACCGCAAATACCAGCGCTCGGGGCGCTCCCAGTGACTCGATGACATCGCCCACCGACGCCCTGTCCGCAACATCGATCTCGGCACGGTTGCCCACCGAACCCGGTGGCAGGTGGGCGCGCATGGCCCCGAAGCAGACGACCTCAACTTTCATGTCGCCAGCCTAGCCCCACGCAGCGACCCCTTCGCCGCAGCGGGGCCATACGCAGACCGCTCTTGTTACTTCTCTACGGGCACCCCCACGAGGCTGCCGTATTCGGTCCACGAACCGTCGTAGTTCGTCACCTGCTGAAACCCGAGGAGCTCGTGCAGCACGAACCAGGAGTGCGATGAGCGCTCGCCGATCCTGCAGTAGGCGATGACGTCCTTGTCGCTGGTGATGCCCTCGGCCGCGTAGAGAGACTCGAGCTCGGAGGTGGACTTGAACGTGCCGTCTTCCTTCACCGTCTTGGACCACGGGATGTTGACTGCGCCTGGAATGTGACCCGGAACCTGTGCCTGCTCCTGCGGCAGGTGCGGTGGGGCAAGCAGCTCGCCGCGAAACTCCTCCGGCGAGCGAACATCCACCCACGACCCTTCTCCGGACGTCGCTCGCCTGACGACCTCATCGCGAAAAACGCGCAGCTCGGGTCGCTCGGTGCCGATCTGGAAGCTGCCCGCGCCCGACTCGGGGGCCTGATCGGTCAGGGCGCGGTTATCGAGCTCCCACTTCTTGCGCCCGCCGTTCAAAAGCTTGACATTGTCGATGCCGCGATACCGAAACAGCCAGTACGCGTAGGCGGCGAACCAATTGTTATTTCCCGAATAGAGGACGATTGTCTGGTCGTTCGATACTCCCCTATCGTTCAGCAGCCTTGCCACCTGCTCGCCGGAGATGAACTCGCGCCGAGGCGTGTCGTGCAGCTCGGTAGACCAGTTGATCGAGCTGGCACCGGGTATGTGCCCCTTCTCGTAGGCGGTGGTGTCCTCGTCTACCTCGACCACCGCGAAACGACCCGAGTCAAGCTCCTTCTCGAGCTCGTCTGCCTCGATCAACACGTCATTGACGTAATCAGCCACTGCTTCCTCCCTCTCTCGTTGTCTTTGCTATCTCGATGAGCTCTTTTATGCGCGTTAGTTGATGCGAAGCATCAGCGAGCATGCGCTCTAGCACCCGCACCTCGATCTCGAGCTCGTCGACCCGAGCGGCGACGTGCTCGGCGGGGATCTCGACGCCCGCCTCCATCAGGGCGCCGGCCTCGCCTTCCCAGGTGAAATAGACCTTGGCCGGTCTCCCCTTGTTGCGCCGGCGTGTCTCGAAGGAAAGAAACCCCGCCTCCGCCATCAGCTCCAAGTGCGCCCTCGCCACATTGGGATGAATCGCAAAGTGGTCGGCGATCTCCTTGACGGTCTTAGGGCCGGAGCACAGCAGGTGCGACAGGATTGCCGCGCACGTCGGCAGCGACAGGACCTTGGCGGTCCTGGTGGCCGAGTCGTCCCCCAGCGGTGTCATCGGGGCTTTGATACCAGATTTTGGAGTATTAAGCAAGTGCGAATAGTGCTTTCTCGGGGGTGATTGTTGCCGAGTGGTGGCAGGATGCTCCATATGGTCATCTGAGCACCACTCGGCGCCTTGTGGTGGTTAGGGGACCTCGTCGAGGCCCTCGAGCAGCGTGTTCCACCCCAGCAGCGCACACTTGATGCGCACGGGATACTTGACCACGCCCTTGAGCGAGACGAGGTCTCCGAGCTCGTTGATATCGCCCGGCTCCTCCCCCGCCATCATGCGCTTGATGGACTCGGCGACCGCCCGCGCCTGCTTTACGTCGAGGCCCTTCACCTTCTCGGTCATCATCGATGCGCTCGCCATGGAGATCGAACAGCCTTTGCCCTCGAAAGCGATCCCCTCGAGGTCCTCGCCGTCGAACTTCAGGTAGAGCTCGAGCTCGTCTCCGCACAACGGGTTGTTGCGCTCGAGCTTGACGTCGTGTGGATCGAGCCGTCCGCGATTGCGCGGAGTCCTGTAGTGATCGAGGATCACCTCTTTGTAGAGCTCATCGAGGCTCATGCGAACCATCCCTTCGCCTGCTCCAACGCGCCCATGAGCACATCGATGTCCTCACGCGTGTTGTAGATGTACAGAGAAGCGCGCGCGGTGGCGGGCACGCCGAGGCGCCGCATCAACGGCTGCGCGCAGTGGTGACCGGCGCGTATGCACACTCCTTCTTGATCCACGATCGTGGCGAGATCGTGAGGGTGAACATCGGCGACGTTGAACGAGATCGCGCCGCCGCGCTGCGCAACGTCCATGGGGCCATGGATCTCGACCCCCGCCGCGTTCAGCTGCTCGAGCGCGTACGCGGTGAGCTCCATCTCGTGAGAGCGCACGGAATCCATTCCCAGCGATTGCAGATAGTCGACCGCCGCCCCCAGACCCACGGCCTGCGCTATGTTCATGGTGCCCGCCTCGAACTTGTGGGGGATCTCGTTCCACGTGGAGTGGTCGGCGAAGACCTCGCGGATCATCTCCCCTCCGCCGTGGAACGGGGGCATCTCTTCCAGCAGACGTTCCCGGCCGTAAAGAACGCCCGCTCCCGTTGGGCCACACATTTTGTGCGAGGAGAACGCCAGGAAGTCGGCGTTGAGCTCTGAGACATCCACCCGCATGTGGGGCGCCGCTTGCGCCGCGTCGACCACGATGAGCCCGCCCACAGCATGAATCGCGTCGGCGAGCTCCCTCACCGGATTGATCGTTCCCAGCACGTTGGACATCAGGCCGACGCACACGAGCTTGGTCCTGTCGCCGATGAAGTTCTCGAGCAAATCCATCCGCAGCAGTCCGCCATCGTCGACGGGAAGATGGCGCAGTATCGCCCCGGTTTCCTGCGTCAGGATTTGCCACGGGACGAGGTTTGAGTGGTGCTCCATCTCTGTGACCAGAACCTCATCGCCTTCACGTACGTTAGCCCGCGCCCACGAGTAGCGCACGAGGTTGATCGACTCGGTGGTGCCCCTGGTGAACACGATCGAGCGAGGGCTGGGCGCCCCGATGAAATGGGCACATTTTGCCCGCGCACCTTCGTAGGCAGCGGTAGAGCGCTCGGCGAGCTCATACACGGCGCGATGGATATTGGCGTTCTCATGCTCGTAGAACGAGACGATGCGCTCTATTACCTGACGGGGCTTCTGGGAGGTATTGGCCGAATCGAGATAAACGAGGCGCTTGCCGCGCACACGCGTCTCGAAGATGGGGAAATCCTTACGCACGACCTCGGGATCGAGGGTCATGTTTCTAGGTGGCACCTTCCTTGCGCTCGACCTCCTCGAGCTCCTGCAGCGACAGGCCCAGCTCCCTGGCGAGTCCGGCATAGCCCTCGGCCTCGAGTTGCTCTGCGAGCTCGAATCCACCGGTTCTGGCGATGCGTCCCCCTATTAGGACGTGGACCACATCAGGACGGATGTAGTTCAGCAAGCGCTGGTAGTGAGTGATCAGGACGATGCCCACCTCGGGGCCGGCCAGCTTGTTGACACCTCCGGAGACGTGCTTGAGTGCATCGATGTCGAGTCCCGAGTCGGTCTCGTCCATGATTGCGAGTTCCGGAGACAGCACCGCCATCTGAAGGATCTCGTTGCGCTTCTTCTCGCCGCCCGAGAAACCCTGGTTGACGTAGCGGTCGACGAGCTCGGTGGGAATCTCGAGCAAGTCGATCTTCTCCTGCAGAAAGAGCCTGAACGCCATCGCCGCCTTGGGGTCGTCGGGATGGATGGCGTTGTACGCGGTGCGCAAGAAGTTCACCACCGAGACACCGGGGACCTCGGTCGGATACTGGAAGGCCAAGAAAATGCCCGCCTTGGCACGCTCATCGGGCGCGAGAGGCGAGATGTCCTCACCCTTGTAAAGCACCTTTCCGGCGGTCACCTCGTAGCCGGGGCGGCCCGTCAGCACATAGGCGAGCGTCGACTTGCCTGATCCATTGGGACCCATGATGGCGTGAATCTCGCCCTTGCTGATGGTGAGGTCAAGACCTGTGAGAATCTCCTTGCCCTCTACCTCGACGTGGAGGTCCTCGATCTGCAAAAGTGTTTCAGACATGTTTAGCGTTCACTCCTTGGGAGTCTTCTCAGGGCCGACCGAAACGAGGTCACCCTCAACCTTCACTTCAAACGCCGCTTCGGGCTTCGTTGCAGGCAGGATACGCACAGAACCGTCCGTGACGTTGAAACGGGAGCCGTGCAGCGGACACTCGACCTCGAGCTCGTCGGGGTCGAAGTCGCCCTCCGTCAGATAGGCCTCTTCGTGAGTGCATATATCGGACAAGGCGAAGACGTCATCGCCGACTCGATAGAGACCCACTAACTCGCCGGCTACAGAGACCTGCTTCATGCCGCCTTCGGGTATCTCGTCGAGCTTGGCAACGACTCGGAAACCTGCCTTCATGCAGCCACCTCGAGGCTCTGACCACCCTCGACCTTGGCTGCGATCGCTGCGGCAAGGCCCTCACGGACCTCTGCGACGCGGATGCGATCGAGGACGTCGCCGAAGAAACCGAACACGACGAGCTTCTGCGCCGTCACACGGTCGATGCCGCGGCTCATCAAATAGAAGAGGTGCTCCTCCTCGACAGGAGACACGGTTGCCCCGTGTGTGCAGCGAACCTCGTTCGCCTCTATCTCGAGCTGCGGGATCGAGCGCGCCATCGAGTCCTCCGAAAGCAGGAGGTTGCGGTTGGCCTGGTAGGCGTCGGTGCCCTGTGCGCCCTGAAGCACCTTGATCAGCCCCGAGTACTCCGAGCGAGACTTCTCTTTGAGCGCTCCCTTGTAGAGGAGGTCCGAGGTGGTATGTGCGGCGTTGTGTGACTGAAGGGTGCGCTGGGCGAAGTGTTGCTCGGAGTCGGCGAAGTAGAGTCCGAGCATCTCGGAGAACGAGCCCTCCCCTCTGAGCACCGACTCGACTTGGGTTCGGGCGAACGCAGAGCCGAGGTTCACCGCCAGACTGCGCACCGTGGAATCACGCTGGCCCGTGAAGCGCTGCGTCTGGAAATGATGAACACTTCGTCCCCACTGCTGCAGCGAGATGTAGTTGACCGTAGCCCCCCGGCGCGCCTCGACCTCGACGACGCTGGCGCAGATGGAGGGCTCGGCCAGCTCCTCAGAGCCGAAGCGATCGACGAAGGTGAGGCTTGCCTGCTCATCGACGACGACCGTCGTGTGCGGGAACACCGAGCCCCCGCCGGCCACCCTCCGGGCGATCGACAGAGGCAGCTCGACCTCGACCCCCTTCGGCACGTAGACCAGCACCCCATCGGAGAGAAACGCCCCGTGCAGCGCCGTGAACTTGTGCTCCTCGATGGGAACCTCGGTGAAGAAGTGCTCCTCGAGCAGCTCCGGATGGTTCTGCGCCGCACTCCACAGGTCGGTCACGATGACCCCCCGGGCGGCCGCCTCGGGTGACAGCTCGGGCACCCCCTCAGTGGGAACGGGGGCGTCGAAGCGGTCGAAGTCGAACCTCCGCACGTCCGTGTAGCGCCACTCCTCCCCCTTGGGGTCGGGTGGGTCGAGCTTCTCGAAGACGTCGAACGCGGCCATACGGCGCTCGGCCAGCCAGGAGGGCTCGCGGAGGGCCCGGGACAGCCTCTCGGCCGCCTCTCGGGTCAACTTGTCGGGCATACGAAGGGCACCTCTCCCAGAACCGGATCGCAGGGACTCCGCGCAGCGTTTTGCCCGCGGACGCCCACTTTGTGAACCCATTCACGATAACAGTTAGGGTCACCTAACGTCGAGCCCGGGGGGCGCGCACGGCTTCCGGCGGCGCTGCGACGCCCCATGTGGCGGCCCCCCGACCCTCAGCCGGCTCTGTGTCAGGAATCGTGCGGAAACCGCCCTCAGCTGACACAAAGCCAGATTGGGGGCGGCGCCGCCGTCGGTTCTGATCGAGGGGCCTGACGTTCCGTGCATCAAATTCACTTGTGCACACATCGGAAAGCCGCGCGGGTTTCTCCCCCACAATAGTTACGAGTCGTTCCCTTGGGGCGTCAGGACCGCTCCGGTGTCGAGTGGCCATCGTCGCCAACTCGGGAGACGAAGGTACGATTCGCAACATGACTCTTCGCTGGTCACGATCCGGGTTGATCGGGGTCGTTCTGCCAAGGCTCAATGAGCGTTCGACGGAGGGGGAGTGAAGAAGCACCGCTGGATCGTCGCTGTCATCTATCAACTGTCCGAGGAAGAGGCCGACCAAGCTGACAAGGGAGCGATCGTAAATCTCGATCACGGCCATCGGATCGGCGTGGACGGGCCCGGGTGCCGGGATTGCCAGAGACCGTACGAGGACGCCCATGGCACCTTTTGCGACACAGCGGAGGTCGAGAGGCACACTTGAGCTACCTCGACATCTATTTTCTCCAAAGGAGAAGACCCGTATGAGCCCTGTGCTGACGAGAAGATTTCCGATCTAGCGTCGATGGCAGACGAATCGATTGAACGGTTCGAACGTCGTGTTCCTTTGCGCGAACGAGTCTTCGAGGAACTGGAAGAGCTGATTGTCTACGGCAGGCTGGCGCCCGGAGAGCACCTCGTGGAGGTGGCCGTCGCGAAGAGACTCGGCGTGAGCAGGATCCCCGTGCGCGAGGCCCTTCAACTACTGCACCGGGATGGCTGGGTTGACCTACGCCCCGGGCAGGGTGCATTTGTCCATCAGCCGACGCTCGAGGAGGTGGAGGACGCCTTTAGCGTCAGAACCGTCTTGGAGGCGGAGTCGGCAAGGTCGGCGGCATCCTGCGCCACCGAGGAGTCGGTGCAGACGCTCAGGGCTATCCTGAACGCAGGAACCAAGGCATTGCTACGAGGCGACGATAAAGAGCTCGTGCTGCTCAACTCGAGCTTCCATGCCCGGGTGACCGACATCGGAGGTAATCGAGTCCTGAAATCGCTTATCGCTGCCTTGGACAAACGCATTCGCTGGTACTTCGCCCCTGTAGTCAGATATCGAGGACCGGACTCCTGGCGGGAGCATGCGGAGTTGGTGGGCGCCATAGCGGCGGGGGACGCCGAACTCGCTGCCGACGTCATGCGGAACCACGCCGAAGCTACAAGGTCGGCTCACCGCCAAGCTCGATCCGACGACAGACTCGAAACCGAACACACTGTGTCCGAGTAGCAACCGCCCCCCGGCCGGGAAGACGGTTGCACCACGGGCAATCGAGCCAAGTCGACCGCTGTTCCCTCCAAAACTAGTTTCGAGACTTGGGCTTGTGCGTCAAGCTTCCTTCGGGGGACACCTTCCTTCCCCTCGTACCGGCATTGTCGAGCCACGTCGATATCTGATGGTGAAGCAGCAGGAAGCCCAGCCCATATGCCCCGCCCACGAGCGCCTGGTAAATCGCGAATGCAGCCACTCCGTCGGGGAACCCTTCCCCCACCAATATCTCCTGAGCAATACGGGCGACCGGGAGGGCGGCCGACCAGAACAGGATCCCCGGTCCAAAACCCTCCCGCATGCGACCGCTTTCGAGCAGCCAGCCGTACGCTACTCCGGCGATGACCAGCGTTATCGTCAGCGCGGCGATGCCCGGAAGGCTACCGGCCAGCCCTCCGGCGGACGCAGTGAGCGCCGCCATCAGGCCGCCGGTGGCCACTGCCGTCAAACCTCCCGCTAGCAGATGCGGCCTCACGCCATTACTCGCGGCTGAAGCGGTCGGTTAGTCAGGCAAAGCTCCAAAGACCGCGAGGCTGACGAACAGCCCGCCCAGGTAAATCAACGCACCCAAACACAGTGCAAAGGTGCTCACGAGCCGGGGCTGGATCTTCTTGGGAAGAAGCTTCTTGTTGGTGTACAGCAACACAAGGCAGTATGCCCCCATCACAAACGCGGAGAGGAACGCCAGCATGTTGAGGATGAAGCCGGGCCCGTCCTCGTTGCCCATGATGCCGAGGCCGACAAGCGTCAGGACCACAGTTCCGGCCGCCACGGCAATCCACACGTAGGTCAGATAGATCCTGCTCATGCTCCACTTCCGAGTGAAGGGCATGAAGTAGTAGGTCATGTCGGCATTACCCCGCGCAAGGGCGTCGAAGATCCCGAAACTCAGCTTCCACCCGACGATTGCGATGAACAAGAAGAACGCAACGCGCGCAAAGTCGCCTCCGGCTTCGCCGAAGGCATTGGCCATGGCCGGAATCGTCTCGCTGTCCTCTCCGGCCCGGATCTTCTCGGCCGCCGTGGGGTCGATGCGCGCGGCGGACAAGGCCAAGACGGTGTAGATGACGGTCGTGACCATAGTGATACCCCAGAAGAGCACACCGGCGTCGAACATGTTCCACCTACGCCAGCCCTGCCATTTCTCCATCTCCTCAGGCTTCTCCGAATCGAAAGTGAACCCGCGCGCGGGCATGGTCTCTTCCTCATCGAGACTCCGAATTCCCCTGATCTTAGGCAAGTAGTGGCCCATGCCGGAGCCCTTGTCGCGCAGCCACAGCGTGTACCACATCTGCTGCATCCCGGAGGGACCCGCAAACGCAAGCGACCCGATGATGATCGGGAACCACGCCGCAGTGAACCACTCGGAATCGATAAAGCCGAACGAGAACGTGCCGGTGATAGTGGAGCCGACATCCGCCAGCTCGCCCACCAGCGAAGCGATAATCGCCGAGCCGATCACGAGTATGGAGATGAACGTTGTGAGCACGGTCTCGACGACGTTGTACACGACCTTCGAGAAAGTAAGGATCAACGCGATCAAGACGAGGCCGGCAATCGCAGTCGGGACCCAGGGGACTCCCGTCAATGTCTCGAACGCTTGGGCCCCCAAGGCCACGTGACCCGGAAAAATATAGATGAGTATCCCGGTTGCGTAGAAAAACCACATCGCCGCACGGTGGATGCGGGCAGCACCGAAGAAGATGCTCTCGCCTGTCGCCATGGCCCACCGCGCCATCTCCATCATGACCACAAGCTGAACGGTTACACCGATCAAGAACAGCCACCGGATCTGTGTCCCGAAGACGATCACGAGTCGCGGCCACAGGAACGTCTCGCCCAGCCCCACCGCCAGTGCGGTCAAGGCCATGCCGGGGCCCAGCAGGTGGATCGGCTTCAATGGAGCGGGAAGTGGTCGGATGGGCAGCGGGTCCTCCCGTCCCATCGCTACCGTTCTTTCTCCTGCTACTTCCTCGGTTTCCTTGAGCGCTCCCACGCTATCCTCCCGTCAGAGAATGAGCCCGGACCGACGGCCGGCGCCGGGCGACCTTCAAGCTCCCTTGCGTCACTCCTTTCTCAACGTTTCGGCGTCACCTCCAATGACATACCTCTTCCCAAGGGGCAAGTGCCTAGGGCAACCTCACGACGCTGATCGGATTGGGAGAGCGGTAATCGCTCGCGTTGTCGATCAATTCGATCTCCCCCCTATCGGACATGAGATGAAAAGAACCGTCTGCCGGGTAGTTGCGGATGATCACGATCGTGTCGTCGGCGTGTGTATAGCGCTCTTCGCTGAACGATGGAGTCTGGCGCGTCTCACAATTCACCGCCGCCTCACCGGACCACACGAACCGATATGGGGCCAGTGGAAGACGCAACTCGTAGGGATACGTCTTCTCCACTTTCAGCGCCTCACTCCTCCCGGTCTCGCCCCAGGCCAAGCTTCTCGAAGAGCGAATCCTGTTCGGGCCCGGGTTCGATTGCCTCGAGCATCTCGACCGGGCTTCTACCCGCTTGTGTCAAGAGCTCCCGAGCTGCGTCGAAGAGCGGCGAGCGCTGTTCGACCGGCACCCGCTCGACCGCAAGGTTGGTCATCACCTGCAAGACGGCTGCGCGCATGGCGTCGCCTCCCCCTCCGGGGGCCTCGCCCGGGCGCGTCAACGGGATGACGTTCAACGCTGGGACGTTCATGGGACGCGGCGTCACTACTCGCCGTTTCCCTGCAACGCGAGAAGCTCGGTAGCCAGCCGCCCGCGCAGGCCCTCTTCCGAGAGATCCAAGACCTCGTACAGCTCGAAGCGTTTGCCCGCCTCGCGGCCGTCGGCCAGCAGGACAGGTTTGCCCTCCGTCCACACCTCGAAACGAGGGTCGGAGCTTTGCGAACCGACCCGCAGCACGCACTCCAGCAAGTCGCGCCGATCAGAGAAGTAGCGCTGCTGCCGCCCCCCGTCGAAGCGCAACTGCAACTCGGCGTTGCCCAAGCCCTGGTCCCCCTCCCGCTACGCACTCTCTCGTGTCGTCAACGGAAACACTTCCCAACGGATCGAGATGCTGTGTTTCGGGCTAAACCTCCCGGCCTATGCCCCGATGCCTCGGTTAACGGGCAGGGAATACTCCTCCTCTTTCAGGTTCTTGTGCGCCTCTGGATCCTCGAGTTCCCTCAGCCTCTTGGGAACGTCGGCGCCCATGTCCTCCCAGTTGCGGTTCGCAGCAACCTGAAGCAGGGCTACGTGCTCGGGGTGCAGATGGCCGAACCGTCCCTGCATAGCCAGATAGTCGACCACCGGACGCTGCTCGGGCGGAATGAAGTACTCGTACTTCCGCTCCTCAGGGTCGTACTCCCACACCGGGAACAGTCCGGACTCGACCACTCTGCGGCCCAGCTCGACCGTCATCGGCGTCTGATACACCCAGCCCTTCTGACAAGGCGTATAGCAGTGCAGGAACGCAGCGCCTCTGTGGTTGAGACCCTTGCGGGTCTTGTTCATCAAATCAATCGTGTAACCGACTGTGGTGGTCGCGACATAGCAGTTCGGGTGGCCTTCGGACATCATCTTTGCAAGGTTCTTCGGAGGAAGCTTCTTGCCCTCCGGAATCACCTTCCCCGGAGGCGTGAACGTGGTCGACCCTCCGTAAGGGGTGGTCGGCGAGGTCTGAATACCCGTGTTCGCATAGCACTCGTTGTCGTAGCAGATGAACAGAGCGTCGTGGTTGCGATACAGGGCTCCAGAAATAGAACCGATGCCGATGTCCGCAGCACTTCCGTCTCCGGCCATGACGAGGATGTTCGGATACTCGCCCTTGTACTTGCCCTTTCGGATCATTGACTCGTAAGCGGCCGCCATCCCCGACGTAAACGAACCTCCGGAAGCGATCTGCGTGTGCGCCCAGGGCACCGTGTACGGCGTCGACATGTAGGTTGCGTTGGCCACGTACATGCAACCTGTGGGGCCGGCGACGACTGTGTTCTGACCAGCCGCCTTTAGCACCCAGCGATACTGAATGGCAGGGCCACAACCCGCACAGGTCCGATGGCCGGCCTGATAAGGATCTTCCTTCGGCATATCGGGCAGGTAATGCAGGTTGCGCCCGACTTCGTCGGGCACTGTTGCCGATCGCCCCTGCTCTTCAAACAGCGGCAGATGTTGACGGACTACCTCTTGAGACATCGGGCTATCCCCTTCCACCTAATCGTTGTTCTCTGATTCTCTCGCTTGCACCTGTGCTCACTCTCACTCCTCGAAACCCACCCAATGGCTCGCCTTCTCCACCGCGCCTCGCTCCATAGCCTCCACCATCTTGTCGGCCATCCAGGAGAACTCGTTGACGGGTATGGTCTCGCCCCCCATTCCGGCCATGAACGAAGTGACCATCGGATGGTTGTCAGGCGAATGATAGAGCGCGGTGGTGATGTCTAGCGACAGGATGCCGCCGTAGCTGGCGCCTCCCAGCCCGAGGTTGGTCTCGACCACCCCCACCACCTTGGCCTTGCTCAAAGCCTTCTGGAGATCTTCCGTCGGGAAGGGGCGAAACCAGAGCAGCCTCGCCATCCCCGCCTTGATGCCCCGTTCGCGGAGCCGCTTCACCGCCGCCTGACAGGTGACGGCGTGGCCCCCCTGGATGACAAAGACCACTTCGGCGTCTTCAAGCATGAACTCCTCGACGAAGTGGGGGTAGGTGCGGCCGAAGACGTCTGAGAACTCGTCGGTCTTCTCCCTGATGATGTCGAGGGCAATCTCCATGGACCTGGCTCGCTCGAGTTGGAGCGGGGGGCCCTGCTCGGGGTGGATCTGGGGGCCGTGAGACACAGGCTTCTTTGGATCGAGGGCAAAGGGCAACTTGTAGGGAGGAAGAAAGCGGTCAATCTGCTCAACCGCGGGCAACGCAACGTCACCTGAGATGTGCGACACGAAGTAGCCGTCCTGGCAGATCATCTGCGGCAGCAGGAGCCGCGGATCCTCACCGATCGCGTAGCCGAGCAGATGCTTGTCGAAGACCTCTTGAGGCGTGGCGGCCCAGCCCATGAGCCAACCCATGTCGCGTGTACACAGGGCGTCGGTGTGCTCGGACCCGAAGTCGCCTGGAGGATCCAGCGTGCGGTCGGCGATGGCCATCTGTATGGGGACTCGAGCGCCGGCCGCGGGCGAGTAGACCTCGAAGGCGTAAGTAACGCCCACTCCAGAGGACCCCGTGAATGCGCGCGCGCCGCAGGAGCCCGCTCCCAAGGCTGCGCTTATTTGAGCGTGCTCGCCGTCGGCGTGAAGGTACTCGGCGTCAAGCAGGCCATCGGCGATGAACTGGGCAAGGTTCATCATGATCGCCGTGTAAGGCCGGATCGGATAAGCGGTGATCACGTCCACATCGGCGAAGAGGGCGGCGTAAGCGGACGCGGCGCACCCGTTCAGACGCATTGTTGTGCCATCGAGGTCGGCGAGCTTTTCGGCACGGTCGACGTCGGGGGTAACCCCGAGGTCGGCCGAGCCCTCACCTCTCGTAATCTTTTCGACCGACTTGTCGGGAATCGTGGTCTGGGCCATGGTCCTACCTCCCCCTGCCGTTTCCTGACGACGCCCCGACCCGTTGACGCCGGGCGGCGTCGTATTCGGCGATGGCTTCTTCCTGCAACTTGCCGATCGGGATGGACTGCTCCGCGTGGGAGCCGTCGTATACGGAGAAGGCGGTTTCCATTCGGGTCACATCCCCCTCATCCTCGAAGTCCAGCTCGGGGACCTTCTCCAGGCACCCTGTGGGACATTCCTGAACACAGACGAGACAACCCTTGCAGTATTTCGTCCTGATCGAGTAAGCCCCGTTCTCCCGCGTACCCCTCATCACGCTCACATCGGGGCACACGATGTAGCAGTTGTCGCACCCGTTGCACACGCCACAACTCATGCAGCGATCCGACTCGGTAGTGGCTTGCTCCTGCGTGTAGGCAAGGGTCACCTCGATCTCCTGGTCCCGGATGCGCTCTTCGGGAGGAGTCAGAGGTGCCTCGATTCGAGGCGCGTGCTTGAAGTAGGCGGTGTTGAGCCGCTCGTAGGGCATTACCTCGACCGGCACATCCGGGGCTAGCTCAAGGGCAGTCAGGACCTTGTCTATGTTGCGCGCCGCTCGCTTGCCGTCTCCGAGGGCGTCGACCACCATCGCCGGCCCGCGAACGATGTCTCCGCCGGCGAATATGTTGTCCTCGAGACGTCCGTAGGAGTCCGCCTTGAGGAGACCTCCCTCGATGAAGTGATCGGGAATCCAGTCCAGATGCTGGACCTGACCGATGGCGATCATGACGTTGTCGCATTCGATCTCGTACTCGGTTCCCTCGGTCATCTGGGGCGTAACGTTGCCCTCTTCGTCCTTCGTCAAATGCGCTTCGCAGAGCACGGCGCCGGTGACCACACCGTCGTCTCCCAGAATCCGAGCACATGCGGTGTTGGTCTTGAACTGCACTCCCTCGGCCTTGGCCTGTTCCAGGTCCTCCGGGACGATCAGCAGCTCGTCGTGGTCCTCGAGCGAGACGACAGTGACCTCTTCGGCTCCCAGACGAAGGGCCGACCGAGCGGCGTCCGACGCGGTGTTCCCCCCACCGACAACGATCACCTTCTTGCCAACCTTCACGGGCTTGTTGAAGCCCGCTTCCCGGACGAACTCGAGACCCCCCATCACGCCCCGGAGGTCGTTTCCCTCTATGGGGAGCTTGCGGCCGACATCCTGGCCGAGCGCAAGGAAGGCGGCGTCGTAGCTCTTGAGGTCGTCCCAGGAAACGTCTGTTCCGACCCTCGTGTTGCACTTGATCTCGATGCCGCCGAGGTCCTCGATCTTGTCGACCTCTGAGTTGAGCACGTCCTCGGGGAGATGCCAGTGCGGAATACCGCCCCGCAGCATGCCGCCGGGCTTCGAGAGTGCCTCCAGGATCGTTATCCGGTAGCCGAGTCGGCGCAGGTGATAGGCGCAGCCAAGGCCACCGGGACCGGCTCCCACCACGGCCACGTGCTTGCCGTTCGTGGCCGGAAGATCTTCCTTGATCGGGTCCTCCGCAAGCTGCAGCCCGAAGTCTCCTAGGAAGCGCTCGACGTTGCGAATCCCTATCGGCTCGTCGTGGTCCTTGCGATTGCAGGCACCTTCACAAGGGTGGTAGCAGACGCGCCCGGTCACAGAGGGCATTGGGTTGTCCTCCATGATGGTGAGGTAGCCGTCCAGGAACCTTTCGTGCTTTACGAAATCGAGATACTTCTGGATCTGCTCACCCGTCGGGCAGGCGTGGTTACAGGGCGGGGTCTTGTCTTTGTAGACAGGGCGATAAAAGCGGAAGTTGCCGGTGGGAAAGAGCACCTGTCCGGCTTCTTCGGTCGGTGCAGGCGTCACGCCGGCAAGTGGAAGGCGAAGGTGAGGCGGAATCGTCGTTCCTTTTACTGACATTCGTTCCCCCAGTCGGTTGCCTAGATCGGCTGCGCCGCAGCCTCACGGACGTGCGCCTGTGCGTAGTCAAGAACCTTGTGTTGTTTGGCGCCCCTGGAGAACGCCTCTTTGTCACGAACCGTCCCCTGCACGGCTTCGAGCGGCAGGACTCCGGTCGCGGCAATGAGTGCTCCGAGCAAGGGAGCGGCGACGCCGATACCGACCTCGCTGCGCTCGGCGGCACCTTCCGTGGACGTGCGGTCGTAGGCGAGCTGGCCGAGATCACGCACGAACATCCAGGGGCTGCCACCCTCCTGCTCTGCTAGCGCGACCGCGTCCACCACGACCAGCTTCTGCAGCTTGGCGAGCATGAACTCCGGCAAAAACTTCAATAGGTACTCGGGCTCTCGGGCCGAGTTCACGACCAGGACGCCCTCGCCGTCGGGCGTGCCGCGGAAGAAGTTCGAGGCCTTGACCAATGTCTCTTCGACCAGCACGACCCAGTCGGGATTCGCATTCTCGTAAACGAACCGATCGGACAATCGGCTCGTCTCCGAAACGTGCGTACTTGTGGACCAGACAGTTGGTGCGATCCGGATCATCGATGTAGTCGCTGATGAACTGCGCGTAGTGACCGACCTTCTCGGCCCCGGTGGCCACGCAATTGACGATGTCCCGGGCTTCTTTGTCCATGATGATTCCCCGGGTCCATACCGTGATCTCGTGATACATGGTCGTTGACCTCCCCCTTGCGGATTTAAACCGCTCCCCTGTTAACCGACTGGACTATTCCGGAGCGAGTTTTCCGAAGGCCCGCACGATCTGCGGCCCTGATGCAGGCAGCGGAACCTCTTACCCGGCGGCGGCATCACCTCGCTCTAGTTCGAGGAGTATCGGAAAATAGTATACACATCGCCAGGAGCGGAGTTCCGCTAGCTCGTTCGTGGATGCCTCTCCAGGAGAGGCTTGGAAGGGTTTGGCAGCGCGGCAACAGCTTGACGGCGCGCCCGAGGGCAGACACCTGAACCGGTTTGTACCAGGAATCGTGGGGATTCCGCCCTGATCCGGCACAGAGCCGCATCGGGAGCGAACGCTGGGGCTCGGGGAGGCGGAGGCTCGGGGGGCGGGCATAGCCTTCCGTGATGCTCTCCGCCGACCGGACCTCCCAGGGGACTCTCGGCCTCGCCGCCATCGCCGTGGCCGCGACGATGTTCGCGATTGCCGGAGCTGTCGCCGCAAACCTGTTCGACGCGGGGGTCACCCCGGTCGAGCTTGCCCAGGTGCGCGCCGCGGTGGCCTTTGTCGGGTTGTTGCTTGTGCCCGCCGCCCGCCGAGGACGAGGCAGGGGGCTAGTTCCAAGGGTGGTGCTGCTCCACGGCACCTCGCTGGCGCTGGTTACCGTCTCCTATTACATCGCGCTGGATCACCTCACGGTCGCGGTGGCGATCGTCTTTCAGTACACCGGCCCCGCCATGGTCGTCTCGTGGACGGCGATAAAGGCGAGACGGTGGCCCTCCCTGCGTATCCTGCTATGCCTGGTCATGGCCGTGGCCGGCGCGGCCCTGATCTCTGAGATCGCCTCCGGGCGGCTGGGTTCGCTCAATCTCGTCGGCGTGGCCGCGGGGTTGGGAAGCGCAGTGCTGTTCGCCTCGATGTCGGTCCTGAGCGAGATCTCGGCCGACGTCTTCGGCCCACTCGGAGCGACGCTGAGAGCGTGGGGGGTGGCCGTCGTCCTGTGGGCCCTCTACGGCCTCGCGGTTCGATGGCCGGAACGGGCGCTCGACGTGGAGCTTCTCCCCCAAGTCCTGTTTGTGAGCATCTTCGGCACGCTCGCCGCCTTTCTCCTCTACGTCTGGGGGATCGAGCGCGTGCGGGCCGAGCGCGCCTCCATAGCGCTAACGCTCGAGCCGGTGGTGGCCGCGGCGGTGGCGTGGGTGTGGCTGGCCCAGAGCCTCTCGGCGGTCCAGATGGCGGGAGCCGCGCTCGTGATCAGCGCCGTAGTGGCGCTCCCCCGGCGTGCATGAGCCTCATACTCCAACCGGTGAACCCTCTCGAAGCACCCCCTGGATACCGAGCCGAAAGGCCCTCACGCGCCGACCTCGAAGCCATCGCCGAGATCCTGACGGCCTGCGATATCGAAGAGGTGGGACATCCCGACTTCCTCGATGGGCAGTGGCTCGAGGAGGAGTGGGATGTGTATCCCGTCGACCTCTCATCGAACGCTTGGCTGGTGCGAGACGAGCAGGGCAGGGCGGCGGCGTATGCACACATCGCCGAAGAAATCCCGGGCGTGACGTGGGAGGCAGTGGGATGGGTCCACCCTCGTGATCGCGGCAGGGGGCTGGGCCTTTTCCTGGTCCGGGCGACCGAACAAGACGCCTGCGCCAGGCTGTCGGGTGCTTCTCCTCTCAATCTTCATCACATTGTCTCGGGGTGGGATGCTGCCGCGGGCGATCTCCTGCGCTCCGCCGGCTTCGAGCCCACCAGATACTTCTGGCACATGGAATTGTCGCTGGGGGCGCCCAGACCCCACCCGCCGATGCCGCCGGGTGTCGAGATCACGCCGTTCCGGCTGGACCAGGACGAACGCGCCGTACACCGAGTCCTTGAGATCGCTTTCGAGAAACACTGGGGGGCGGCGCCGATCGCCTTCGAAAAATGGAGGCAAGAAAGCGTCCAGATGCGCTGGTTCGACCCGGCATTGTGGTTTGTGGCGTGGAGCAAAGGCGAGATCGTGGGTGTCCTCACAGCGCGCCTGGAGCATGGACGGGGATTTGTAGATGATCTGGGGGTCGTGGAGGCTCAGCGCGGCCGCGGGATCGGAGCCGCCCTCCTGGACACAAGCTTCAGCGCGTTCGAAGAGCGCGGCCTGAGCCTGGCACGCCTCAACGTCGACTCGGCAAATGAAACGGGGGCCGTGCGCCTTTACGAGCGCGTCGGTATGAAGCCTGTGCGCACATGGGTCGTGATGGCCAAGGAGATCGGCGCAGCGGAGTAGGGCGACGCCGTACGGCTCTAACCACGCTCCGGGTTGCCTTCCGGCCCACCGGCGAGGTTCAGTTTCTAAAGCAGGGGGCGCAGCTACCGATTTAGACCTCAGATATGGGACCCATCAACAAAGCTAGGAGCTCGCTTTCAGAGACCTCGATAAGACAAACAGGATGTCATCCCCACAAGACGTGGGGGGGGAAATGACATCCCCGAGAACCGACGTCCGTATCTCTGGAGATGGCGAATCCCAGAGGGGCTTTCGCCAAGCCGTAATGGGGACGATCGATGGGATCCTGGTGGTCGACGAAGAGGGGCGGGTCCACTTTGCGAACCCTGCCGCCGAAACGCTCCTGGGGTGGCCTGCTGATCGGTTACTCGCGTACCCGTTCGGACTCCCGCTGGGCGGGGCATCGGATAACATCGCCGAGCTCGACCTTGTCCGCCGGGGGGAGCCGATCGTAGTCGAGATGCATATCGGCCCGATGTCGTGGGAGGGCCGAGACGCCTTCGTAGTAACGCTGCGCGACATAACCGCACGGAAGACGGTGGAGCGAGAGCTTCGAGCAAGCGAAGAGCGATACGCACTTGCCGCCCACGGCGCGAACGATGGCTTGTGGGACTGGGATCTCGTTTCAGACAGTCTCCACACCTCGCCACGCTGGAAGGAAATAGTCGGGCTTGGTCCGGCGGATGTGAGCGAAGAACCCTCCATATGGCTTGACCGCGTCCATCCCGACGACCTCTCCTCGCTGCAACAGGATATTGACCAGCATCTGAGCGGAGAGACCGATCGGCTGGCGAATGAGCATCGGGTCCAACGCAGCGACGGCTCCTACACAGCCGTGTTGAGCCGGGGTGTGGCGATCCACCATCAAGATGGGCGACCGATTCGGTTTGCCGGGTCTCTCACCGACCTCACCGACCGACAAGAGCTCCGTAGGAAAGCGCTCCACGATTCACTAACAAACCTCCCGAACCGCGCGCACTTCCTTGACCACCTGAAGTCCGCCTTGGCCCGCGGCGAACGGACCCATGGTGGTGCTCACGTCGCCGTACTCTTTCTCGACCTAGATCGCTTCAAGCTCGTGAACGACAGCCTCGGCCACTCCGCAGGCGACACCCTTCTCATTGAAGTCGCGAGCCGCATCCAACACTGCCTGCGCTCCACGGACGTCGCAGCCCGGCTCGGTGGCGATGAATTCGCCGTTCTTCTGGATACGGTCGAAAGTTTCCAGGCGGCGCTCTCCGTCACCCTGCGTATTCAAGAGGAAATCTCTCGACCGATCGATACGGATACCGAACAACTGTATTCGTCGGCAAGCATCGGCATTGCCTTCAGCGACCAGCGGTACCAGGATGCGGCGCAAATGCTGCGCGATGCAGACATTGCCATGTACAGCGCCAAAGCCCGGGGCCCGGGCAATTGTCAGATCTTCGAACACGACATGCACCGGCAAGCGCTTCAGAGACTCCGGCTTCATACCGAGTTACGACGGGCGGTCGAATGCTCGGAGCTAAGCTTGCGCTATCAGCCCATCATCGATCTGTCGAACGAGCGCATCATGGGGTTCGAAGCTTTGCTGCGATGGCAGCATCGCACGCGGGGGACGCTCGACGCCATTTCCTTCATAGATGCTGCTGAAGAGACAGGCGTTATTGTGGTGCTGGGGTGGAAGGCCCTGGACATTGCATGCCGACAGGTGAAGGTGTGGAATGAGAATGCAACGCCCACAAGGGTGAGCGTCAACGTATCCAATCGACAGTTCGCGCAATCCGACTTCCCCGATCGCGTCGAGCAGGCTCTTACTCTGGCAGACATCGATGGCTCGTCGGTTCAGTTGGAGATCACCGAGCGCGTGATGGTTCAGGACTATGACATGACGACGGCCCACCTGAACCAGTGCCACGACCTTGGAGTCGAGATACTCATCGACGACTTTGGTACGGGCCACTCGTCGCTCACGGCCCTCCACAGACTCCCGGTCGACACAGTAAAGATCGATCGCTCCTTCATTACCCCACTCGACGGGACCGGCGGCGGTGAAATCGTAGAGGCCATCCTCGCCTTGACACAAAGTCTGGGACTCCACGTCATTGGAGAGGGCATCGAGACTCCCGACCAACACTCTCGGCTTCTGGAACTCGGATGCCGGCTTGGCCAGGGGTTCTTGTTCGAGCCGGCACTCGAGGCCAACGAGGCAACTCGGCTCCTCGTAAAGGGAATGTTGTAATTCTGGAATGCACGCACTTACTCGTACGCCGTTAGCTGCTGGGTCTTCCCACCGGTTTGGCTTAGAGCGGCTACTCGTCGACCGCTCGCCATCCTAGGATGCCGATGCCGTGGTCAAACGCAGGACCCACTTGCATTCCCTCCGCGTTGATCGAAAACTCACGAATCCTGGTGTCGTGTGCCGAGCCCCGCATCTTCAACAGCGTGATCGCGCGACGAATCTCGCCGTCCGTCTCTGTGTAGCGAAGCACAACGATCGTGTCGGCTATCGTCGAAATGTGCGCCTCAGTGATAGACGATCCACCGATCAGAGTTCTGCTCGTGGCCGTAAAGAGGCTGGTGATCTCTCGTTGCTTCACGAACGAGGACATTCCGATGATGAAGTCTCGGAGCCCTCTGGCACTGGCGATCCGCTCGAGAGCCGATAGGTTGTCCACCGCCAACCGATCCGGCCGGTTCTCTTCGATGGCCTGTTTCATGCCGACGAAGTGATCTTCAAGAGACGCCATCTCTGGGAAGTCGCAGATGATCTGGAGATGGCCCGAGCGCTCCATCATCTCGAGGTCGATGCCCCAGCTTGCGGCGTTTCTGATGAGCTGATCCCGGCCCTCCTCGAATGAGAAAAGCAAGCAACGTTCCCCTAGCGACACTCCGGCCTCCACAAACTGGGTAGCAGTGAGGGTCTTGCCGACCCCGGTGGGTCCGGACACAACGACGACAGAGTCACGGTAGAAACCCCCACCGCACATCTGGTCAAATTCTGCGTTTCCCGTTGTCACTCGCGCGCTCGAAGCGATCTCTCTTGGTGAGAGAAGCGAGACAGGTATCACAACAAAACCTTCGTGAGTCACGATCGCGAACAGCCACTCCCCAGTGCGGTGCGGCGCTCCCCGAAACTTAAGGATCTCGATGGTGCGCCGTCGCTTCGACTGCTCGAGGATGTTACTGAGAAGGACAACGTTATCGGCCACGAATTCCTCGACGCCGAACCGAGTAATCGAGCCATTCCCGCCGGAATTCTCCATGGTCAAGATGGAGGTAGTGCCCATGTCCTTGAGGGCCTCGGCCAATCGGTGCAACTCGAACCGCACCAGCCCCGCTTCGGAAAACCGGCTGAAGAGCGACCCGATCGAGTCGAGGACTACTCGCTTAGCCCCGACATCGCGCACCGCAGTCCCGATGCGCGAAATGAGACCCCCGAAGTCATAAGCACCGACGACTTCCTCCTGGGTGGATGACTTGAGGGCAGCATCGATGAAGATCCATTTTCCCGCGGCCTCGGCGCCCTCGACATCATAATCGAACGAGACCATGACCTGCCGAAGATTGGCGGGCGACTCCTCGAAGGTTACGAAAACGCCGGGCTCCTCGAACTGCATGATACCTTTCATCAAGAACTCGAGGCCAAACAAGGTCTTCCCGCTACCCGTTGTGCCCGCCACCAATGTCGTGCGGTGAGCCGGCAAACCCCCCAGGGCGATGAGATCGAACCCTTCGATGCCGGTTGGATGCTTGATCACCGATCTTGTCTTGGCTTTCAACCGGGATGCTCCAATTGTCGCGAATCGTCGGCGGCTCGCGGGAGTCCGAGGACGTAAGCCGCGCGCTCTTGATCGGACAGATCTCCGATGACGCGCAGAAACGGTGGGGGAGCAATCCTCATCACGGTCGGGGTCGCGATGATGTGTTCCTCATCGGCGACATCGGGATTCTCCAGAATATCGATGATCTCGATCTCATAGTGGTCCTCCAGGCGATTCTCGCAGAGTGCGCGAAGGTTCGCCTCGGCCTCTCGGGAGAGTGTTGTTTCACCTGTCACATACAACCTGAACGAGTAGCTATGCAAGCCCCTTGCTCCAACGCTGGCTCCTTGGGCGAGGCATGGAGCGAATTTCCTAACCATAGCGCAAGGTAGCGGTCACACATGATGATTTCCGGCGACAACGAGGCCCTTGACGAACACGACAACTAGGTCTGATGACCAAGAAGATTTATCCAGGCGTTCCAAGCTCCACGACGGGTCAACGGTGATTAGAAGATGACCTCGGATGTCAGGCGGTAAGCGCCAGCTCGGCCAGGCGCTGGCCGATCAAGGGAGCGAACTTGAAGCCGTGGCCGCTGCAGGGCGAGCCCACCACCACCGGGCCGTGCCGCTCCACAACGAAGCCCTCGTCGGGGGTGTTCGTGTAGAGGCAGGTCTCGCTTCGATGGGGGCCGGCGGCCACACCGGGGTATAGCGCCGCCAGCCAATCGCCCACGCGCGCGCTGGAGTCGTGATCGACGGACCCGGTCTCATTGGGATCGGCGGTCGGGCCCGCGAGGTGCTCCCCTGCCTTCAGGCCGAGCCCGGGAGCAGGGAGGGCGTAGCGCAAGGGCGAAACCCATTCGGCGACGGTCGGGGGCGGCGGTCCCTCATAGGAGAAATAGGAAACTGTCTCGCGGGTCGCCCTGGTGTCGAGCGCGATGCCGGCCGTTCTTAGAAGATCGCGGGCCCAAGCTCCGGCCGTGACCACGCAGGCCGTGCACTCAATGGACCCCGTGGCGGCCGTGTGAACCACTGCCCCGTCGTCCGAGGGTTCAATTCTCTCAACCACGGATTCCTCGCGGAGCTCGGCCCCCTGAACGCGGGCCATTGACTGAAACGCGGCCCACGCCCTCTCCGCCCTGACAAAACCGGAGTCGGGCTGGAACACGCCCGGACCCTCGTGCCTGAGGAACGGATAGCGCTGCGACAGCTCTGACGCCGACAGCATCTCGGTGCAAGCTCCGCACTCTCGGAGAGCGGCGTGGTTGGCCTCGATCCCGGGACCGAGATCGAGGCCACCGGTCGTTACCAGGAGCTCTTGCTGCGCCTCGGCCTCGGCTTGCAGCCACAGTTGCTTAGACTCCTGGGCCATCGCGACATAGACGGGGTCTGGATAGGAGAGGCGAAAGATGCGCGACGACCCGTGGCTCGAACCCCGGTCGTGGCCGAAACGAAAACGCTCGAGGAGGAGCGTCCTAGTACCGGAGCGAGCCAGCCACCAAGCCGTGGCCGAGCCCATGATCCCGGCCCCCACCACGATCACGTCGTAGCGCTTCATGCGGCGCTCAAAGCGAACTTCTCCACGTCAGCATCGCTGAGCGCTCCTAGTGAGGAAAAATCGCATTGGGCAGACGCGTTTAGCCGACCGAGCCCTCCATCTGCAGCTCGACCAGGCGCTGCAGCTCGACTGCGTACTCAAGCGGCAGCTCCTTGGTAATCGGCTCGATGAAACCTCGCACGATCATCTGCATTGCCTCGGACTCTGAGAGCCCGCGCGACATCAGGTAGAAGAGCTGCTCGTCCGAGACCTTGGACACGGTCGCCTCGTGAGAGACCGCGGAGTTCTCCTCCTCGATCTCGATGTACGGGTAGGTGTCCGAACGGCTGTCCGCGTCGAGGATCAGGGCGTCGCAGATGACGTGCGACTTGGCGTGCTTGGCCCCCTCTTCTATTCGGATCAGCCCGCGGTAGCCGCCGCGGCCCCCATCTTTCGAGATCGACTTCGATGTGATCGCGCTCTGAGTGTTCGGCGCGGCGTGAATGATCTTGCCGCCCGCGTCCTGATGCTGGCCCGCTCCCGCATAGGCGATGGAGAGCACCTCGCCGCGTGCCCGCTCGCCGAGCAGATACACAGATGGGTACTTCATCGTGACCTTCGAGCCGAGGTTGCCGTCGACCCACTCCATGATCGCGCCCTCGTATGCGGCCGCCCGCTTCGTGACGAGGTTGTAGACGTTGTTCGACCAGTTCTGGATGGTGGTGTAACGGGCGCGCCCGTGCGGCTTGACGATGATCTCGACCACAGCCGAGTGCAGAGAGTCGGACGAATATACGGGGGCCGAGCAGCCTTCGACGTAGTGCACATAGCTGTTCTCGTCGACGATGATCAGGGTTCGCTCGAACTGGCCCATGTTCTCTTGGTTGATGCGGAAGTACGCCTGCAGTGGGATCTCGACCTCGATGCCGGGCGGCACATAGATGAACGAGCCGCCGGACCACACCGCAGAGTTCAGCGCCGAGAACTTGTTATCGGCGGCCGGGATGATCGTGCCGAAGTACTGCTTGACTATCTCGGGGTGCTCGCGGAGTGCGGTGTCCATGTCGCAGAACACGATGCCCTGGCGCTCGAGCTCGACCTGGGTCTTGTGGTAAACAACTTCGCTTTCATATTGTGCAGTGACGCCGCCGAGGTAATTCTTCTCGGCCTCTGGGATGCCGAGTTTGTCCCAGGTCGCCTTGATGTCCTCGGGCATGTCGTCCCACGACTTCACCTGGTTCATCGGCTTGATGAAGTAGTAGATGTTGTCGAAGTCGATCCCCGAGAGGTCGGCCCCCCACTTCGGCATCGGCTTGCGATAGAAGATCTCGAGGGCCTTGTGGCGGTATTTGCGCATCCAGTCGGGCTCGCCCTTGCGGTCCGACATCATGTCGATGACCTCGTGCGAAAGGCCCTTCTCGGGCGCCTCGTCATAAGAGGTGGCGTCGTGCCAGCCGTACTTGTAGTCGCCCTTGAGCGCCCTGACCTGCTGATTTTCCTCTTGGATCTTGAGGTCTTCGGCTTCTGTCGCCACTGTTAGACCCCCCTTTTGAGTAGTCGAAGTGCGTGGTGATGCAACGCCTAGTTAGGTTACCCTAAGTGGTCCTTCAAAGAAAGACAACGAGCCCTTCGGGCTCGTTATTCCTGGGGATTCATGCCCGCGGCGCGGGGGTCCTGGGGGGCGCGGGCGAGGTCCGCGCCGGTGTCTTCCAGCTGCTCGTCGGAGTGAAATCCGGGTCCCTGAGCGATGACCTGGAAGGTCTCAGCGTGAGCGAGGCCGTGGGCCGAGCCCATCTCCGAGGTCCACTGCCTGATCCTCTCGGAAATACCGTCGGCATCCTCGCCTACCTGGCTCTTGTGGCAGAGGAGCGCCTCGATCTTTCCCTCCACGAACTCTGATATGTCGACCGCCACGGGCCTGGTCCCAGGCCCGGCGATCCACACCTCGCGCAGGCCGCGCCACGGCTCGAGCCCCTCCTCCAAGAGCTCGGGAAAGTGGCCCGGTGTCGTGCCCGCGGTGAGGGTCACGTCGAGCGACGCCTGGCCTATCGCACGGTGGTCGGGATGGTTGATGAAGCCGTCATCGAAGGTCGAACCCGGATCCATCACCACGAAGCGGTGCGGACGGTAGCGCCGGAACACCCTCGCGACGTCTTTTCTGAGCCCGAGGTCGTAGACGACGTAGCCGTCCTGATAGCCGAGCCAGCAGAGCTCGGACACGCCCACGACGGCCGCGGCGCGCTGCGACTCCTGGCGCCGGAGCAGGGCCAGAGGCTCTCCCATCAGGTTGCGGTCCTGCGTGCCGGTGGAGCCATCGGTAACCACGCAATACGTGACCTCGGCCCCCTGCGACACCCAGCGGGCGACCGTGCCGGCGCAACTGAACTCGATATCGTCGGGATGGGCGGCGACGACCAGAGCACGCCAGCTCACGTCGGCTTCGAGCGCACCGCCACCGTGCAGCGTCCCACCGCCACCGGATCGCCCTGGTCGTCGGCAATGTCCACAGCCCAGACGTGAAGGGTTCGGCCGATTCGCACGGGAACTCCCGTGGCGATCACGTGACCGTCACGACGGCCCCTCAAGTGGCTGATGTTGAGCTCGATGCCGGCCGATACCTGCGAGGTCGGGTCGAGGTTCATGTGAGTGCCGATGGAAGCTGCGCTCTCCACCAGGACCGCGCTGACGCCCCCGTGGAGGATGCCGAAAGGCTGGTGGACGGGTGGCCCGACCTCCATTCGCAACACCACCTTGTCGGCGGAGGACTCGACGACGTCGATGCCCAGCGTCTCGAAGACGGTGCCCTCGAGCCTGAGTTCATCAGAGCTACTCATGGGCCGAGATGCTACCCGCCGCCCAATGAATTAGAGGGGCACGAGCTCGGCCTTGTGGCTGCGCTTGTCCGAGTACATGGAGGCGTCGGCCGCCGCAATGAGCTCGTCGACGCCGGTGCCGTCCCGCCCATAGAGCGCGGCCCCCGCCGAGATCGTCACGGAGACACCGCCGGTACCGGCGACGACCTCGTCGGCGAGCATCGCGCGCACCCGGTTCACGACGATCTGGGCACCGGCCGCATCGGCATTTCTCAGCACCATCACGAACTCGTCCCCGCCGAAGCGGGCCACGAGGTCGCTGGTTCTCACGACCCCGCCGAGGACCTGGGCGACGGTTTGGATGGCGGCCGAGCCGACCTGGTGCCCGTGTGTGTCGTTGAGCTTCTTGAGGTCGTCCATGTCGACCAGCACGAGAGCGAACGGGCTCCGCTCGAGCTCGATTGCGCTCATGTACGCATAGAAGGTCGAGATGTTGGCCACACGCGTAAGTGGATCGGTGGTGGCGAGGTGGTGGAGATTCATCTGCACCGAGTGGTGAGCCTCGGCGAAGGCGCCGAGGAAGGCGGCGGTGATGCCGTAGAGAGCAAAACGAGAGCTCACTACGCCCAGCACCATGGTGCCATCGAAGCCGTCCGAGATCCCTGCGTAGACCCCGCAGAGGATTGCGGCGACGAACGCCGCCAACAACCCTTCGCCGAGCCCCGCTGCGATCGCCGACATCGCCACAGGGACGATGAAGACCCAGCCGTAGTCGATGCCCATGGGGGCCGGGAACAGCACCAAGAAAGAGGAGGCCAGCAACATCACCACGACCACGGCCACACGCACCGTGCGCTGCTCCAGGACCAACCGGAGCTGCTGAGTCAGAAAATCCTTGAAATCGCGGCCGGAGCCGGCGGCCTCGGCAAGGGGGGCTGTCATCTGCACCTGCGACGCTGCGACCGACATGCCGTCATCCGCTCCGTGAGGGACTAGCTCGATCTTGCTAGTCAGTGACTACGTATCGGCAGCAATTTCCAAAAACTGTATCTAAATGCTGCATCTCGTCGAGAGGTTGCAGAACCTTCTATTCGAGGGCGACGTCCAGCGGGTAGACCGCCTCCACATCCGACTTGCGGACCTCAATGAAGGCGGTCGAGGCGATCGGTTCGCCCCCTTCCCGGGAGGAGATCTCTGCGTCGGTCACCGGAACGAAGCTCCTCTGGTCGCGCATCACCGACTCCCACGCGTCCGAGAAGCGGGCCAGCTCGGGGGCCAGGTAGACCTTGCCCTCAATGCGATAGTCCCGCATCAGTAGCACCACGCCGATGGCGATGAGCTCGACCCTGAGGATGTCGCCGTCTCGATCACGCTCGCTCTGGACTCCCTCGGGGTTGGCGAGGGCGATGAGGTGCCTGATCTTTGACACGAGGGCGGTCGCCGCGAACGGTTTGCTGAGGTAATCGCAGCCCAGGGCCGAGGCCTTCTCGGTTGCTCCCGAGGAACCGACCGGCCCGAGGACGATAGCGGGCTGAGCCCGGAAGCGGCCGTCCTCGCGCATGCGGCCCACGAGGCTCCAGCCGTCCTCGCCCGGCAAGGCGACGTCTGCGACCACGATGTCCGGCTGCTCCGACACGAGCAGCCGCCATGCTTCGGGAACATCTGACGCGTAGAGACCATCGAAGCCTGCGTTCTCGAGGTGGTAGCGGACTACCGTGACGATGGTGGGCTCGTGCTCGACCACTAGAACTCTTGCCATGCCCGCATCATCTCACGCCCTCAGGCGGGATAGACCGACACCTCGGTCGCCTTGATCGAGACCCAGATCTCCTCGCCCTCGATCAGGGAGAGCTCCGCAACCGCCGCCGGGGTCACCTCGGCCACCACGGGGATCGAGCCTTCGACTCGAATCCGCACCCGGCCGCCATCCGACTCGACGCCGGAAATGCGGCCCCGCCAGACGTTGCGGGGGCTGCCCTCCACCCGGCTCCGATAGAGCGCCACCGCACGCGGATGGAGCGCCGCGTAGACCTCCCCCTCCGGAGCATGGGAAACCAGCATCTCGCCGCCGGGGTCCAGGCGCACTCGATCTCCGAGGCCCTGCCCCCGCCACAGATTCAGGCCCACGAGCTCGGCGATATAGGAGGAACGAGGGCGAGCACTGAGATCTGAAGGGGTCCCTTCCTGGACCACTTTGCCGCCTTCTATCACCACGACGCGGTCGGCCAGGGCCATCGCCTCGACGGGATCGTGAGTGACGACGAGCCGCACTCCGTCGAAACAGCCCAGGCTTGATTTCAGCTCTCGGCGTACCTCGGCCCGGGCCCCCGCATCAAGCGCCGCGAGGGGCTCGTCGAGCAGCAGCATCCTCGGCCGGGTCGCCAGCGCGCGCGCCAGGGCCACTCGCTGGGCCTGGCCACCCGAGAGCACCCGGGGCCTCTCTGCGGCGTAGCCCGCGAGCCCCATACGCTCGAGCCACTCCCGCGCCTGGGTGCGCGCCTCTACCTTCGAGCGCCCCCGCGCCCGCAGTCCGAAGGCGACGTTGTCGAGCACCGAAAGATGCGGGAACAAGACGTAGTCCTGGAACACGAAGCCGACCGAGCGTCGCTCGGGAGGTAGCCGACGGCGCGCGACGGGGTCCTCCAGGACGTCGCCGTCCAGGGTCACCCGGCCGTCTGCCAGTGGGAGCAACCCCGCCAGCACCCGCAGAAGCGTCGTCTTTCCCGCCCCGTTCGGGCCCACCAGCACCACGGTCTCGCCGGCTGCAGCCTCTATCTCCACATCGAGCGCGAGGCTGCCCGCTCGTGCCCGCACCCGTGCCTGGAGGCTCACGCTTGAGGAGTCCAGCGCTCCCGCAACGTAACCAGGACGAGCAGCGACACCGCCACCAATACCAGGCTCATGACGATGGCCGCGTCCACGTCTCTCAACAGCGCGGTGTAGACCGCGATCGGCATCGTCTGGGTCTCGCCGGGCAGGTTTCCCGCGAATGTAATCGTGGCGCCGAACTCGCCGAGCGCCCTCGCCCATGCGAGCACCGCCCCCGCGGCCACCGAGGGCGCCGCCAGCGGCAGGGTGACTCTCCAAAAAACCACCCCGCGCGATGCACCCAGCGTCGCCGCCGCGTCCTCGTACCGGGGGTCGAGCCCCTTGAGGGCCCCCTCGACAGTGAGCACCAGAAAGGGCATGGCCACGAAGGTCTCGGCCACGATTACCCCCGCGAGTGTCCCGAACAGGGTCACGCCGAAAAGGGATTCCAGACCGCGGCCCACGAGCCCGAGCCGGCCCAGCGCCAGCAACAGCGCCACCCCACCAACCACCGGAGGCAGCACCAGGGGCAGGGTGACCAACGCGCGCAAGACGGCGCGGCCCGGGAATGAAACCCGGGCGAGCACCCATGCCAGCGGAAGGCCGAGGACGGCGGAGAGGGCCGAGGCCGCCAGGGAGGAGATCAGCGAGATTCGTAGGGCAGAGCCGACGACGTCGGAGGCCAGGACCTCTGGGAGGGTCGCCCACGGGGCACGCCACGCCAACGAGGCCAGGGGCACGGCGAAGAAGGACGCCGCCAAGGCCGCCAGAATCACAAGGGCCCGGGGGGGCCGTCTCACGGGACTATGAAACTCACGGAATTAGGAAGCCGTGCTGTTTGAGAATGGCCCGGCCGCGCTCCGATAGCGCGAAATCCATGAACTCGCCGGCCGCACTGGAGGCGTCGGTGAGCTCGGCTATCGGGTAGGTGGCGATGACATTGTCCTCGTCGGGAATCTGCACACCCTCGACCTCCCCTTCGGCGGAGGCCACGTCGGAGGCATAGACAATGCCCGCGTCGGCCTCGCCCAACTGGAGCCGGGTGACGACGGCCTTGACCTCGGTTTCCAGCGAGTCCGGTTTGACCGACACCCCGGCCTTGGCGAGAGCCTCGGCCGCGTACTTGCCGGCGGGGCACTCCTCGTTGCACAGCGACAGAACCAGTTCGGAGTCGGCAAGGTCCTCGAGAGAGCGGATGCCTTCGGGGTTGCCCGCCCGGACGATGATCTCGAGCTTGTTCTTCACGAACACGCTCGGCTCGCCTGGGACGAGCCCCGCGTCCACGACCTTGGTCATGTTGGCCTCGTCGGCGGAGGCGTACACATCGGCCCGGGCTCCCTGCTCGAGCTGGGTCGCGAGGTCGGAGGAGGAGCCGAAGTTGAACCTGATGACCGTATCGGGCGAGTTCTCTTCGATCTCGATCGCCATGGCCTCGAACGCCTGGGTCAAGGACGAGGCTGCGAATACGGTCACGCTCGAGGCCTCGCTTTGACCGACCGCGCTTTCTCCCCCTCCTCCGCAAGCGCTCAGCGCCACGGCGAGCCCCACAATGGGCGCGATTGCGGCGAAGCGTCCGGCGATCACGGAGCCGGGAGCTCGATCACAACATTGGTTGCCTTCACGGCCGCCAGGGCCCGCACGCCGGGCGCAAGTCCGAGCTCGTCGGCCGCCTCACATGACATCAGCGACACGACTCGGTGGGGGCCGGCCTGCATCTCGACCTGGGCCATGACCGTGTCCCGCAGCACTCTGGTGACGATCCCGGGGAAGCGGTTGCGCGCCGACTGTGCTCCGAACGTCTGCGGCTCGTCGTAGCGACCCAGCTCCTGTGCCAGGCGGGCAAGGTCCGAGCCTTCGATGATGCGTTGGCCGCCCTCGGTGCGGTCAATGGCGAGGCGGCCGGAGTCGGCCCACCGCCGCAGGGTGTCGGGGCTGACTCCGAGGATCTCGGCAGCCTCTCCGAGGCGGTAGTCGGGCATGGCCGGCATGGTAGCAGAAGCCCGCACATCGTGTATGAGAGACTCAGGAAACTATGATTTGCGAGTTTTCTCGCCCCAGTGGTGAGGGACACGCCAAAACCCATGCCAGGAAGCCCGGTTGCCCTCGAACCGTAGTAGGGGCCCGGCTGCGGGCAGCGGGCGGCCGACTCCCTTAGCATTACAGGCATGCTGCAGGCGCAAGATATCGAGGTCGAGGTTGCCGGAAAGACGGTTCTGGAGGGTGCGTCGTTCACTCTGCAGCCCGGAGACAAGGTGGGTCTGGTAGGCCGCAACGGCGCCGGCAAGACCAGCCTGCTGAGGGCCCTCTCCGGAGAGCCGCCGCCGGTGCGAGGGCGGACGGTAGTAAAGGGGGCACTGGGCTACCTGCCCCAGGATCCTCGCCTGCGCGCCTCGGTTGCCCACGTCACCGGGGTCTCCCACATCGTCTCGGGCCGAGGACTGGACGAGGCCGCTCTCCGCCTAGAGAAGTTGCGACTGGCGCTGGAGGAGCGGGCCAGCGACTCCAATGTCGCCCGCTTCGCGTCTGCCGAGGAGAACTACCGCTTCGCCGGGGGCTACTCGGCCGAGGCCCAGGCCCGCAGCATCGCCTCAGGGCTGGGCGTGCCGGCCGACCGCCTCGACCTGCCGCTCGATGCCCTCTCTGGAGGAGAGCGTCGCCGGGTAGAGCTCGCACGCATCCTGTTCGCGGGCAGCGACGTGCTGCTCCTGGACGAGCCCACCAACCACCTCGACAACGACGCCCGGGCGTGGATGATGAAATTCCTCAAGAGCTACCGGGGCGCACTCATGGTCGTAAGCCACGACCTGGTCCTGCTCGACGAGGCCATCACTCGCATCCTTCACCTCGACCGCGCCGAGCTCGTCGAGTACCGCGGCACCTACTCGCACTACCGGGCCGCAAGAAAGGCCGACGAGGCTCGTCTCGCCAAGCTCTCCGGCCGACAGCAGGCGGAGATCAAGCGGCTGAAGGACCTCGCCGACTCGATGCGCCATCAGACCGAGAAGCGCGCCCGCATCGCCAAGACGCTCGACAGCCGTGTCCAGAAGCTCAGGGACCGGGCGGTCACAGCCCCCCAGGGGGCCGGCGCGGGCGATGCGAGCTCGTTTCCCGGAGCCACCGCGGGCCGGCAAGGTGGTGCTGAGGGTGCACGGCTTGGCCCAGAGCTACGGGGGCCCGCCGGTGTTCGAAGACATCGCCTTCGACGTGGGGCGCGCCGAGCGGCTGCTGATCATGGGCCTGAACGGCGCCGGCAAGACGAGCCTGCTGCGCATCCTGGCCGGCCGCACGGAGCCCACGTCCGGCGAGCTGTCCTGGGGAGCGGGTGTCAGCGTCGGTTACTACGCCCAGGAGCACGAGGGCATCGAGCCGGGCCGCAACGTGCTCGCCCACGTCCAGGCGCAGTCCGGAGCGGGCGACCAGCAGCTGCGAAGCCTGCTCGGGAGCTTCGGGCTGCCCGGCGAGTTCGCCTTCCAAGACGCCGGTACGCTCTCGGGGGGAGAGAAGACGAAGCTCGCTCTCGCCCAGCTCGTCGCCGGCCGCCACAACGTCCTCCTGCTCGACGAGCCCACCAACAACCTCGACCCCCCCTCGCTCGAAGCGATCGCCGCAGCTCTCGGCGAGTGGCCGGGGACCATGATCGTGGTCAGCCACGACACCGCCTTCGTATCGGCTCTCGAGCCCGACCGGGTGCTGATGATGCCCGAGGGGGACCTCGACTACTGGGACGAAGGGCTGCTGGGCCTGGTCGCGCTGGCCTGAGACAGCCTGCTCTGGCCCGGCGGAAGGGGTGGCAAAGGATGGCTTTGCGGTGGCAAAACGCACACTGAGGGCCTCTGCACACGAAAAACCGTGGATAAGCGCACACCGTGTGCATTTGCCCCTGTTTTGGTCGGCAAGAGAGCGTGGGGGCCGGGCTCTACTCGAGCTCGCTGAGCACCGTGATCACCTCGGCCCCATAGCGCTCGAGCTTGGTCGGCCCGATACCCGAGATCGCAGCGAGCTGGCGGGGCGAACGGGGGTGGGAACGGGCGATTTCCTCGAGCGTGCTGTCGTGGAAGACAACGTACGCGGGCACGTTGTCGGCTCGGGCACGCTGCGCACGCCACGACCGCAGCGCCTTGAACGCGTCGGTCCCCTTCTGCAAGGAGCCGGGGACAGGCGGCCCCTGGGGGCGCGGGGTGGCGTCGAGCTCGGCCACGAACCGGCTCGGGGCCCCGTGGGGTGGGTAGCTCAGTGTGAGATGGGTCTTCGCCCGGGTGATGCCCACGTAGAGGAGGCGGCGTTCCTCGGCGATCGCCTCGGCCGTCTTCGAACGCTTGAAGGGCAGCTCCCCCTCGAGCAGGCGGGGCAGGAACACGGCCTCGAACTCGAGGCCCTTGGCGCGGTGATAGGTGAGCAGGTTCACGCCCCTCCCCTCGCCCTCGGAGCCGAAGCGGGCCCTCAGATCGGCCACGAAGTCGGCCACGGTTCCGCCGTCCTCGAACTGCCGGGCGAGACGGACAAGACGGGCGAGATCCTTCTGGCGAGTCAGCTCTTGTCCGCCCACGTCGTCGGGGACGTCCTCGACGAAACCGTCGCGGCGGGCGAGCTGCGACACGAGCGCGGAGACATCGCTCGAGCCCCGCCGGCCCAGTGACCCCAGCATGCGGCGGGCGGCGGGCCGCGTCAGAAAGGAGCCGTCTTTGACCTGAAAGGGGATGTTGCACTCGGCTAACGCCTCCTCGAAGTCCTCCGAGCGGAAGTTGACTCGGTAGAGGACCGCCATGTCCTCGTAGGCGACGCCCTGCCTGTGAAGCTGCTCAGCCTGCCGGGCGATCCAAGAGGCCTCGTCCTCGGTTGCGCCGAGCAGCTCGATCGCCGGCGCCGGGCCCGAGTCCCGCACCGCCTCGAGCACCTTCTCCGCTCCGCCCAGTTGGGGCACGAGACGGTTGGCGGTCGCCAGCACCTCGGGTGTGGAGCGGTAGTTCTTCTCGAGCCTTACCACTTTGGTGCGCGCAAAGCGGGCCGGCATCTCCAGGAGGTAGCGAGCGCTCGCACCCGTGAAGCCGTAGATCGACTGGTAGTCGTCGCCCACCACGCAAAGGTCGTCGCGTTCCCCCAGCCAGAGCCCCAATAGGGTCTGCTGCAACAGGTTGACGTCCTGGTACTCGTCGACTGTGAAGGCGAGGTAGCGGCCCTGAAAGCGCTCGTTGGCATATACGTCGTTCTCGAACATCCCCACCGCCAGCTCCAAGAGGTCCTCGAAGTCGATCAGCCCACGCGCATTCTTTCCCTCCTCGTACTTGTGGAACAGGGAGCTCATGAGGTCGGCGGGAATCGGGGGCTCGTGATCGCCGAGGCGATCGAGATAGTCGTGGGCCAGGATGCGGCGGTTCTTGGCCCACTCGATCTCAGTGGCGAGGTCGATGGCAGGCCGGAAGCGATAGGGCTTGGGCAGGCGGTTGGCGAGCTGGCGAAGGGCGAGGCCCTTGGAGGGCAGGATGTTGCCCGGCGGTTCGGCCGCGAGGTGGCGCAGCTGAGCCAGGGCGGCGGCGTGGAAGGTGCGAGCCCGCACTCCGGTGACACCGAGGACGGCGAGCCGGGCGCGCATCTCGCCGGCGGCCTTGTCGGTAAAGGTCACCGCCAGTATCGACGTCGGCTCCAGGGCGCCCGAGCTCACCTGGTGGGCGATCCGACGGGTGATCGTGGTGGTCTTGCCCGAGCCGGCGCCGGCAAGGATGCACAAGGGGCCCCTGACGGCCTTCACCGCCTCGACCTGCTCGGGGTTCAACCCCTCGAATACGTCCACCAGGCCAACATAAGGGCGGATCCACGAGAACCCGGGCGCGGCGAAGGCCTCAGACGACGGTGGGGGCCCTGCGGCGTCTGAGGCCTTCAGCCTCTCGGGGTGAGCTGGTTGTCTGCGGGCGGCGGTGCCGTGGGACCCCCTCTTTCGGAGGGGATCCCTGTGGCCGACCCAACAGGGACTGTTGTACCGCGCTCCCTCGGCGCCCGCCATCCCCCAATCGGGGGAAAACAGACCCCCATTCGGGGTAGGCACAACCCGTCGGGGGGGCCCACCTAAACTCCGACCTGGGGTAGTCATGGCTACCGTGAAATCCCTGGTTTCCGCCCTCTTCGTGGCATTGGTCCTGAGCGCCTGCTCCTCGGGCTCGCCCCGATCCGTGCCCGAGCCCGGCGGAGCTTCTCCTTCGAACGAAGACTCGGCCTCGGGCCCCGCCCTCAATACAATCGGCATCGAGCTGGAGGAGGTGGCTGCCGGCTTCGAACAGCCCCTCTACGCCACTCACTCAGGAGACGGCACCGGGCGTCTTTTCGTCGTCGAGCAGACCGGTGCCGTGCGGATCGTCGCCGGCGATCGGGTGGAGGCCGAGCCGTTCCTGGACCTCTCCGACCTGGTGGTGGTCGGATCGGAACAAGGCCTCTTGGGGCTCGCCTTCCATCCTTCCTACGAGGACAACGGACGCCTGTTCGTGAACTACACCGACCTCGATGGCGATACCGTGGTGGCCGAGTACGCGGCCCGAGGAGGCCGCGCCGAGCCCTCCTCCGGGCGAGTTCTGCTCACGATCGAGCAGCCCTTCTCGAACCACAACGGCGGGGCGCTCGCTTTCGGCCCCGACGGGTATCTCTATATCGCCACCGGGGACGGGGGCAGCGCAGGCGACCCGCTGGACAACGGACAGAGCCTGGGCACGCTGCTCGGCAAGCTGCTGCGCATAGACGTCGACGCCGCCACCGGCGACCTCCCCTACGGGATCCCCGACGACAACCCCTTCGTGGGCAGAGACGGAGCGCGCCCGGAGATCTGGGCCTACGGTCTAAGGAACCCGTGGCGTTTCAGCTTCGATGCGATCACAGACGAGTTGTGGGTCGGGGATGTCGGGCAGTCGGAGCTCGAAGAGATCGACCGCGCGCGCGGGGGCCGCGGGTTCAACTTCGGGTGGAACGTCATGGAGGGCAATGCCTGCTTCGAGCCGCCCTCGGGCTGTGACCGCTCCGAGCTCGAGCTTCCCGTCGCCCAGTACTCACACGATCTCGGGTGCTCCGTCACCGGAGGCTACGTCTACCGGGGCCGCGCCCAGCGCGCGCTGAGGGGCGTCTACCTCTTCTCCGACTACTGCTCGGGGACGATATGGGGGCTCGACGCGGCGCAACCGAGGGCCGGCGTCGTGCGCCTGCTCGAGAGCGGCCGCTCGGTGAGCTCGTTCGGAGTCGACGAGGCGGGCGAGCTCTATCTCACCGACCTCGGCTCGGGAACCCTGTTTCGCATCGTCTCCAAGTAACCACTGGTCATGCTCGCCCCTACGCAGTCTGAGTAAGAGGCTCAAGAGCCGGACACGGGGCGACGAAGGCAGAGGCAGGGAAGAACCAGAAACACCAGAGAACAGATCCAAGTTCAGCGACTCAATTCGAAACGGGAGAAGTGGTCGAGATGCTCTTTGCCGTGTGCTTTCTTGCGCTGGTCGCAACCGTCCCCTTGGGTGGAGGGGCCATCCGCAATCTCATCGACCATCGCTTCAAGGCCCTCTGGCTGCTCGTCGCCGGGCTCGCCATCCAGAGCGCGCTGCTGATCGGCATCGTCAACCTGCAGGGCGACGGCGCTGCCGCCGCCCACATCGCCTCCTACGCACTCTGCTTCGGCTTCCTGATATCGAACCGCGCACTATCGGGACTGTGGGTGGTCGCTTTAGGTGGCGCAGTCAACCTGGTGGCTATTGCCGCCAACCACGGCGTGATGCCTGCGACCCATTCCGCCATGGCCGCAGCCGGCAAGCTGGCCCAGACCTCGGAGTTCGCCAACTCGGCAATCGTGGCCCACCCCAAACTGCTGTTCCTCGGCGATGTCTTCGCCGTTCCCCAGCCCCTCTTCTTTGCAAGTGCTTTCTCCGCCGGAGACGTGTTGATCGTCATCGGCGCGGGAGTACTGCTGCACCAGATCTGCGGCTTTCGACCTGCGGCTCAGCCGGTGAGCTCGGCGACCGCGGACTCGAACACCTCGGAGTGGACGTCGACGTCTGCAGCCGTGGTCTGAGGCGACATCAGCGCCATCATGTGGAACGGCGTCAGCAGAATCCCTCGATTTAGCGAGTAGAGGTGCATGAGCTCGTCGAGTGGCTCGTCACGGGAGGCCGCCGCCTCGGAGCCCGTCCGGGGACGTTCCTTGGTGAACAGGTACTCGGTCCTGCACCCGAGCCGGGTGATGTGCCAATCGAGCCCGTGTGAATCGATGACGCCCGTGACACCCTCGGCGAAGCGCTCGGCGAGTGAGATCATGTGCTCGAACGCTGGCTCGGTCAGAACACTCTCGAGAGTTGCTCTCATGGCCGCCAGAGACAGTGCGTTGCCCGCGAGCGTGCCCCCGATCCCCCCGGCATCTGCATCGATCAGATCGGCGCGCTCCAGGATGCGCTGCGCGACCTCTTCCGAGAAACCGTAAGCCGCGGCGGGAAGCCCCGCGGCCAGCGGCTTTCCAATCGTCACGACGTCCGGCTCGAGATCGTTCGCCTGAGTGAAGCCGCCCGGCCCCGCACAGATCGTGTGGGTCTCATCGATCACCAGCAGCGTTCCGTGGCGGCGGGTTAGCTCCCGCAAGGTCTCGTGAAAACCGGGGTCTGGGTGGATGATCCCGATGTTCGTCAAGGCGGGCTCGGCCAGGACACAGGCGACGTCCTCGTGGGCGAGCTCCGCCTCCAGGGCCTCCACGTCGTTGAACTCGCACACCCTGGTCGTCCGGGAGACATCGACGGGCGGCCCGACGTTGCCTTCGCGCGCGACCACCTTCCCCCCGGAAAGCGTGGCGAAAGACTCGTCCACGGTCCCGTGATAGCACCAGTTGAAGACCAGCACCTTCGGCTTCTGGGTGATGTCGCGCGCCAGCCTCAGGACGAAGCGGTTGGCGTCGGTGGCGGTGAGCGCGAACTGCCAGTAGGGAAGGCCGAAGCGGCGCGCCATCTCCTCCCCCACCCAGATAGCGTCTTCGGAGGGAAGCATGAGCGTGATCCCGCGCCCCATGCGCTCGGAGATGCCTGCGACTGAGGGGGCCGGGGAATGACCGGCCATGGCCCCGGTATCGCCCAAGCAGAAATCGATGTAGGTGTGTCCGTCGACGTCTTTGAAGCGGCTGCCTTGAGCTTCATCGACGAAGACCGGGAAGCCGCCGACCCAGCGCGTCATCCAGTTCATTGGAACGCCGGCCAACAACGAAGACCGGGCCCGCTCGAAGAGCTCCTTTGACCTCGGATGGTCGCGTTCGAACTGGGCGCGCTCTCTTGACAGCAGGCCGTCTACTCGGTCTCGATCGATCTCACTCATGGCTCTCCCGTGTTCGTACCTTTCCCGGTAGTTAATCGCGCGTTACGCGCGATCCACTACCGGATCCGGTGGTCAGAAGCGCTTTCCGCGCGTTTGGCGACCGAGGGGATGGGACTACAGCTCCAGGGTGGCGGTGTGCTCGACCGTCTCGTCGCCCTCTCGCCCCAGAAGCCGATGCTCGATCTCCGTTCCCGAAATCGACACAAGGCCGATGTTGTTCTCGCCGATCAGGACCGAGGAGCTGCGACCGGAAGGCCTGATGTAGTTGCGCTTCTCGGTGAAGTCGGGCTCCTGATCGATGCCGAGCGCCTCGGCACGAGCCGGCGACAGGAACACGGGAGCATCGGTCGACCACTCGTCGGTGTTGGCCGCACGGGTAAGCGAGCGCCGCTTGACGTCGCCTCCGCTCATCTTGGGCGGGTGACGCCAGCCGACCCGCTCGTGCTGCTCTCTGACGAGGTGGCCCAGCGCGTAGAGAGCGGTCCGGCTCGCCAGGCCGGAATGCTTGAGCCCACTCGAAACGAGCTGTGTGATTCGCATCTCGCGGCCGTTGATCGAGAACTCGAAACGCAGGTTCAACCCATAGTGGACGTCTCCCGAGAGGAAAACACAGCGGGAGAGACCCATCTCTGAAACCAAGCAATCCATCATCTCTATGAAGCCCTTGAGGTTCGACTGCCATGCCTCGAAGTCGATCTGATAGGGGCCCACCTTCTTGACGAGGAACTTCTGCCTGCGCTCCTGCAGCTCAAGCCCGCACACCGGGACCGGCGACACCAGGATCACCGGCTCGCCGTCGTTGAGGTTCAAGGATGTGAGCAGCCGCTTGATCCTTTCGAGCCCGTGGGTGCCGACGAGGTGCGCGGCCCCCTCCGGGCCGTCGAAGGAGCGTTGAGTGCGCGTGTCCATGACCAGGGCGGGAGGTGTCGTCGGCGCTAGAAAGCTCCACGAGTCGAACGCCAGCACCTCCCCCTCGAAGGCATCGGCCGACACCTCCTCCTCGCCCGCAAGGAACCCGGTCACCGTCGTCTTGAAGGAGTCCGAGAACAACGAGGGATCATTGCCCCAACCCTGGAAGGCCCAGAAGGCCGCCAGCGCATTGCTCACGGTGCGGCGGCCGGTGGGCGACTCATGCACCGCCGAGCGCCATACCGAGGTGATGTTCCAGTCATCGGTAGTGTCGTGGTCGTCAAAACACATGTAGGTGGCGAGGTTGGCGAGCACCCTGCGCACCGCCGGCAGGGCGCTACGCGCTCGCTCCAAGTCCTTGACCTCACCCTGGTACTTGCGGCGTTTCATGGCCACGTCGAGAGCCGAGCCGGTCGATGAAGGCACGGTCTCGGACGCATCCGCAAAGGGCTGGGGCCAGTTGCGTTCGCTCCAGGCCACCACATACATGGCGGCGAACTCGCCGAAGCTCATGAGGTGATTGGTGGGCTTCTCCGAAGTGAACTGAGCCTTCTCGCAAGCGAGAGACTTCCGGCCGTAGAGGGGGATGTCGTCGAGAGACGAGACACCCGGTACCGAGGTCGGTTCGCCGGGTCCGATCAGCTCTCTTGCAAGGTTCCTGAGGTGCGCGGCCATAGGGCCGGCGACATCGTCGGCATAGATCTGATCTCCGGTCAGAAACAGCGAGCCGGGCCGCTGGGTGACGTCCAGCGCCCGCCGGCTGAGGATCTCGTCGGCGCCCTGCAGGGCATCCTCGCCCGAGCCATGCAGCAGCCTGCAAGAGCCGTGGAACATGCGCAGCGTAGGCAGGGCACCTCGTATGAAGAAGGTCGGAAGCTGCAGGCCACCGTACGCGATTCGGCCCGGGCCCTCGAGGAGGCCGAGCTCTCTGAGGCCGGCGCCGTCGAGCTCGAGGTCGTAGCCCAGGAGCTCATCGAGCGGCAGGTCTCCCTCTGGCGCGGAAGCCTCGACCAAGTGGACGAACAGCTTGTCTCCTAGCCGGCGGCGCTCGGCGGTCGCCGACGCGACCTCTTCGGACGCCGACCCGGAGCCGGGATCGATCCTGTAGATGCGCCCGACCACCTCCACCGGCCGCGAGGTCGCCGCCCAGATGCACACCTTGTCCGCCTGGACCCTGCGCAGGACCGGACCGGCCAGCAGCGTCTGAAGATCTATGGCTTTCCCCCTCATTTGTCGGCACCGTACCCGTCTGCACCAAGGATGCCCAGGATACGAAATGAGCGCAATCCCCCGTTCACGCCTGGACAAGCGTCCCTCCGTAATCCAAAATCTGGTTAGAGGTGTATCAACCAAGGGGGTAGTTGAAAATGGACGGGGGCGTTAAGTCCGACGAGGACAACCGCAGCGCGGCTCAAGACGACCACATCGCGATTCAGATGGGCGACCTCAGGGTCGAGCACGACGTGCTCGCCGACGAAGCCCTCTCCACCCCGATCGGCGGGTTAGCGTTCGATCTCGAGATAGAGAGCGACGCCGGAGCACAGTCCCGAGCCGAAGCGATCGTCGAGCTCATCGTCAAGTCCGACCGTGTCTTTCTCGACGGCGCCTGCTGGCGCTGCACCGAGCGTGCGCCCTTAGTCGCCTCCGACCTCGGTTTGTGCCAGGTCTGCCTCGCCGATCTCAAGACGGTCGGCTAGACACGTACTAACCTCGCCTCCCAATCCACGGGAGGGAAATGCCATGCGAACAAGGCAGCTCGCCATACGGCAGGTCTTCGACGTCCCCCTGCTCGAGATCTCAGGGCTCGGGCAGAGACCGCGCTCGCCAGAGCAAGAGATGCAGGTGCTGGCGGTCGGGGACGAGGACTTCACCGTAGTCTCGGCGAACGTCGAGTCCTCCACCTCGCTCTCAGATTTTCGCACTCATCGGCTGCACGACCTGCTCGGCGGAAGTGACGAGTACGGGAGCCAATGGGAGGCTGCCGATGGCGACTCCACCGGAAGGGTGTTCATCCTCCAGGAGAGCCCCGGCAAGGTGTTCATCCTGAGCTCCGAGCTCGATCGGCTCCTGCACACGATCGACCTCTCCGTCGAGGACGACGAAAGGCTCGACTGGAAGAAGTCGCCGAACGCGCAGGGCGAGGGCCTGGTTCTGCTGGCCAACGGTCACGTCGTGGTAGCCAAAGAGAAAGAGCCGCCCCTGCTGATCGAGTTTGGCGCCGAGGGCGAGGAGGCCTCGGGCATCGTTTCCGACCTTCTGCTGCTCGAACGCCGGCGCTTTCCCGAGCCGGCCGAGGCCAACTCGAAGCACGTCGCGCTCACCGTGTGGGATCTCGACGGTGAGGCCGACGCGCGCATCGACGACATCTCCGACGTAGCCGTCGGGCCGGACGAGCGCCTCTATCTGCTGAGCGACGAGTCGCGTTGCATCGCCCGAGTCGAGCATCAGCTCCCTGCCGCTCAAAGGAAGCTGAGCATCACCGCGGTCTGGAAGCTGCCCGAGGAGATCGTGCAACCGGAGGGCCTGGTGCTCATGGACGACATGACGCCGCTGGTCGCCATCGACCGGAAAGAGCGAAACCAGAACCTGTTCCTGCTGGACCCGCTCGAGGCCTGAGAGGGTCGGGCCGACGACGGCCCGATTGAGGGGGAAGCTACTGGTCTTGGCAAACCCGTTTGGAACCGAGAGTGTCGCAGCCTCCTGCCATTGTGACACCTATGGAGTTCACGGCGATGGACGAGGCGATCAAACAGATCGAGAAGTGCAACATCGACCTCGAGCCCGAGGTCTTGGACGCGCATGCAGTGCGCGAACTACTGTTGCGCTACGCCAAGGCCGAGAAGCTGGTGACCTACGGCAAGACCATGCTGGCGGCAAAGCTCGGCGACGCTGAGATGGTGGCGCGCACCACCGGAGTGTCTGTGGGCAAGGCCAAGGCCGCGGTCGACACGGGAAACTCCTTGAAGTCGGCCGACGAGGTTCGAGACGCGTTCAAGTCGGGCGACATTTCCTTGGATCAGGCTAGCGAGATCGCCAGGGCCGAGCAGGCCTCCCCCGGCTCCTCGACGGAGCTGTTGAAGGCGGCTCAAGAGGACTCCTTCCAGACGCTCAGGGAGAAGTCGAGAAAGGTGGTGCTGGAGGCCGAGCAGCACCGGGGCCTGGCAGAGCGCCAGCACGAGGCCAGAAAGGCCCGCAGCTACCGGGACGAGCTCGGCATGGTCGCCATCAACCTGCTGCTGGAGCCTCATGTCGGGGTGCCCATCGTCAACCGGGCCGAGACCGAGGCGGGGCGCCGGTTCCGTGCCGCCAAGAGGGACGGCCGCCAAGAGCCCTTCGAGCGCCACCTCGCAGACGCCTACGCCGGTGTGCTGTCCTCTGCAGGGACCACGGTCCCGGCTCGCAAGCCCGAGCTGGTGGTGCTGGTGTCACACGAGATCACCCAGCGGGGGTGGAAGGACGTTGCAGAGGGCGAAGTGTGCAAAATTCCCGGAGTCGGGCCCATCTCTCCCGAGACGGCCAGAGAGATCGCCTCCGACGCCTTTCTGAGCGGGCTGTTCTATGACGGCACCGACCTGCGTCACTTTCGCCGCTGGACCCGAAACACTCCCGTAGACGTCCTGTTGGCACTGCAACTGGGGGAGCCGCCGGACTTCGACGGGGTCTAGTGCATCGATTGCGGCCGCCGCTTTCGCAACGAGAAAGACCACAGCGCGCCTCATGTCGCCGGAGGCTTTGCTTCCACCGGCAATCTGAGATGGCGGTGCTACGGCTGCCATCAGAACAAGACCGCAGAGGATCGGAGAACAGGAAAGCTCACACCTCCAGATCCGGATGCCGAGCGGGGGCCGCCGGGGCCGTGACGGCCAAGCTCGACGGGATCGACTACGTGACCAATCAGTCTCTGGTGGAACTCGACCCCATTGGGGGGCGCAGGCGCCAACGAGCTTTCTCTAGCCCGCTCACCGCGACTTCAGCAATTGGGAACCCGACCGCGATGGGAGAATCGGCTCATACATGTCACGGGGACGGCTTCTAGTCGCAGCGGTGCTGCTGGTGGCGCTCGTCGCCGGCGGCGCCTTGGCTTTGAACTCGCCGTCTAGCGGTCCCGCCTTCACTAATCCTGTTCTGCGCCATGATGCTCCCGACCCTTCGGTCATCAAGGCGGACGACGGCTTCTACTACACCTACACCACGCAGAGCGCCTGGCCCACCCTCGAGAATGTGCCGGTGCTGCGCTCGAAGGATCTCGTTAACTGGAAGCACGTGGGCGACGCCCTGCCCGAGCTGCCCCGGTGGGTCACGACCGATGTGTGGGCCCCCCACGTCATTCGCATCGGCGACACCTACAACCTCTATATCTCCGCCCGCCAGTTCGGCTCGGCGGGGTTCGCCATCGGCGTGGCGACCTCTTCCTCCCCCACCGGCCCTTTCGAGGGGCGTCCCAAGCCCATCCTGAGGGGGCCGCGCTTCACGACCATCGATCCCTTCGTGATGTCAACGAGGGGAGACAACCTCATCTACTGGGGCTCGAACAGCGCGCCGCTGCGCGTCCAGCGATTAACTGGTGACGGCCTCGACGTCGTCGGTGAGCCCAAGCCGGTCCTTTACGCCTCGGATAGAGAGTACGAGGGCCTTCTCGAGGGAGCCTGGGTTGTCGAGCGAGACGGTTACTACTACCTGATGTACTCGGGTGATGCGTGCTGCGAGCCCGACCCGCATTACGCGGTCTTGGTGGCTCGCTCGCGCTCGCCCTATGGGCCCTTCGAGCGCGGCCCCGATAACCCGATACTGGCCGCGAACAAGAGGTTCCTGGGCCCCGGCCACAACGCCACCGTGCGCGACGAAGGGGGCCGCGACTGGATCGTCTACCACGCCTTCGATCGCAACGACACCTTCGGTAACCGAATGCTGTTTCTGGATGCCATCGAATGGCGCGATGGCTGGCCCGTGATCAACGGGGGCCGGGGGCCGTCGACGACCTCCGAGGAAGCCCCCGAGGTCAGATAGGTCCTGCCCCAACAGGTTGTTCGCCTCAGTCCTTCAGCTTGCTCCGGCTTCGCGCCTGGATCAGAACGAGTACGATAGGGGTAGTAGTAGCTGCTCAACATAAGTAGGAACAAGGGGGAGGTCCACGTATGTTGTCAAAGCGCATGATCGCCGGCGCGGCACTCGGTTCATTGCTGCTCAGCGCCTGTATCAGCGGGACGGGATCGAGCGGTGATGGGGGCAGCGATGAAGGGGGCCCGACGGTGATCCGCTACTTCGTTGGCATCGAGGAGACTCCCGAGCTCGAGGCGGAAGCAAAGACGATTATCGAGGACTTCGAGGCTGAGAACCCCGACATCGACGTGGAGCGCGAATCGATCAGCCCCGAGGACCAGCGCACGGTCATCCAGACCCGGTTGCGCTCTCCCCAACCGCCCGATGTGTTCGGCTTCGACACCGGCCCCGGGTTCGCCGGCGTCCTGGCGAAGGCGGACCTGCTCTACCCCCTGGAAGACGCCTACAAGGAGAACGGCTGGCCGGTCTACGATTGGGCCAAGGCTCGTGTGACCTACGACGGCGTCCTTTCGGGGGTACCGGGCTCGGTCGAGGAGATAGGCGTCTTCTACAATCAGGACCTCTTCAGCGAGCTTGGCTTCGAGGAGCCGCAGACGATCGAGGAGCTCGACCGGATCGCCCAGGCGGTCAAGACCGAGGGAATCATCCCCTTTGCCTTCGGCGATCAGGAGCAGTGGCCGGCGGGTCACCTCTTCAGCATCGCCGCCAGCAACGTCCTCGGCCCCGAAGGGCTGGACCAGGCCCTCTACGGAAATGCCAAATGGAACAGCCCCGAGATCGTCAAGGGCATCGACCTGATGTTCTCAGAGTTCGTCGAAAAGGGCTATTACCCCGAGGACGTCAACGCCATCACCTACGAGGATGCGAACAACCTGTTCTATGCAGGTAAGGCCGCCATGGCCCCGACCGGTACCTGGCTCGTTCCCGAGATCGATTCCACGGTGCAGGACTTCAAGGTCGGCTTCTTCCCCTTCCCCGCCATCGACGACACCGGAATCGCCCCGCCCTCCGGGGTTGGCGGGGGCTTGTTCGTGGCCGCGGACACAGAGGAACCCGAGGCGGCGATCAAGCTGATCGACTATCTGCAGTTCAACGAGCAACGGGTAAAGACCGATCTCGAGCGAGCCAACACGATCCCAGCTTTCAAGGTCGACACCTCCGAGCTTGATCTCACGCCGTTGTTCCGCAGCGTGCTGGACGATCTTGCGGAGGCCGAAAACCCAGACTCCTTCGGCTACAACATCGACGTGCTGGCGCCGGCGGGATTCAACGACGTGATGTTCAAAGGTTTCCAGAGCGTGCTCGCAGGAGAGCGGACCGCGCAGGAGCAGGCCGACGCCCTTCAAGCGGCCTACGCTGAAGCCAAGGCGAACGGCGAGACGTTAGAGAAGCCATAAGAGCCATTAAGTGGCCAAGACTGATGTAGCGACTGGCCGCCGGCCTGCGAGCCGGGGACGGCGGCGCGCTTTCGCCCGGCGCGCAGGAGCTTCAACCGCGCGCGGCTCGGAGCTGTGGACTGCGGCATTGTTCATCGCGCCCGCGCTGGCCCTCTACATCGTGCTGATGCTTATCCCCTTCTTTAACTCCATCTATTTCAGTCTCACCGACTGGAACGGAGCGACGCTGACCAAGAATTTCGTGGGGCTCGCCAACTACGCCGAGATGCTGCAAGACCCGCAGCTCTACGAGGCGTTCCGCAACAACCTGGTGTGGATAGTGATCGGCACCGCCGTTCCCGTGACCATCGGCTTGTTGCTGGCCATGATCATGTGGAGCACGCCCCGCTTCGCTCTGATGTTTCGCACGCTGTTCTTCTTGCCCTACCTACTGCCGATCGTGGTGGTGGGTCTGGTGTGGAACTGGATCTACCACCCGTTGTATGGGGTGCTCAACAGCTTCTTGGAGCTCATGGGCTTGGACACCCTCACGAGAGGATGGCTGGCCGACGGCGACACCGCATTGTACGCCGTCCTGGGGGCAGCCATCTGGGGTGCTTTCGGATTCGTCACCGTCCTCCTGTTCGCCGGCCTTCAGGGTGTCAACACGGATGTGGTCGATGCTGCCGCGATCGACGGTGCCAACTGGCTGCAGCGAGCCCGCTACGTGGTGATCCCCGCAATAGCGCCCGTGTTGACGCTGGTGACCTCGATCACGCTCATCGGCGGGTTCGCGGTCATCGATTTCATCATCGTGATGACCAACGGGGGACCGGGCAACCGCACGTCGGTGCTCGGCTTCTACGCGTACAACCAGGCATTCCAACGCAACAGCGTTGGATACGGAACTGCGGTGTCGATCCTGATAACCGCTTTGAGCCTGATCGCCGCCGTCGTCTTCATCAAGCTTCGTGAGGGAGGGCGCGAGCGTGGCTAGCGTTGGTGTTCCGGCCGAGCACACGCGCATGTTCTCCCCTCTGCATCGAAGGCTGGCGGCCACCGGCGGCCGTTACGCGATCCTGATTGTGTTCGGCGCGATCACATTGTATCCATTCATACTCGTTGTCTCGACTGGGCTCAGGGACCCGGTCTCGATCAACGTCAATCCGTTCGCGCTGTTCGAGAACGTCCGCCTCGCAACGATCAGCGACGCGTGGACTCTCGGCGGTTTCGGCGGCTACTTCAAGAACACGCTGCTCATTACCGTTCCCACCGTTGCCGGGACGATTGTCCTGTCGACCATGGCCGGGTACGCGCTGGCTCGGATTCAGTTTCCTGGGCGAAACCTCATCTTCTTCACCTTCATGCTGGGTCTGATGATCCCGTTTACGTCGATCATGATCCCGTTGTTCTACGAGCTCATCGATCTCGGCTTGTTCGGCTCGGTGTGGGCGGTGATCCTTCCGGGAATCGCCGGGAGCGCAGGCTTCGGAGTGCCGCTGGGCATCTTTCTAATGCGAGCCTTCTTCCAGGACCTGCCCAACGAGCTCGCCGAGGCGGCGCGCGTCGATGGAGCCACCGAGTTCCAGGTGTTTCGCAAGGTCATGCTCCCGCTGGCCGCCCCCGGCATCGCAGTGCTCGGCGTGCTGGTTTTCTTCCAGTCCTGGAACCAGTTCCTGATGCCGCTTCTGTATCTGCCCGGCGAGGAGAACCGGCCACTCTCCACGGGCCTCTATATCTTCGCGTCGGGCCGGGTACAGGACTTCGAGCTGATCGCCGCCGGCAGCGTCATCATGATCTTGCCGGTCATCGTGATCTTCCTGATCTTTCAGCGCACGTTCGTCAAGGGGGTTACCTCCGGGGCGCTCAAGGGTTGACCACGGGGCCCGGACCCCGTACTCAAAAGCGCGTGAAGCGCGCCTGTGTACCGAATCGGTACTGCAGAGCGCGCAGCGCGCGATCGACTACCTAACGCTGGGGCCGAGCCCCCGCAGGTAACGGGCAACCTCCGGCAGCACTGTGCTCGCATCACCCCTCAGCCCGCACTCGAGCGCCATGTAGCCGTCGAAGCCGATGTCGTTCAGGGCCGCCAGGGCCCCGGCGAAGTCCACGTGGCCGGTCCCGGGATGGGCCCGGTTGCTGTCGGCGAGATGGACGTGCCTCAAATGGTCGCCGGCGGCCCGGATCGATCCCGGCGGATCATCCTCCTCCACGTTCATGTGGAACAGGTCGCCCATCACTTTCACCGAGTCAAGCCCAACCTCGTCGCACAACGCCATGCCTTGCGACAGCGAGTTCACCATGTGGTCCTCGTAGCGATTGAGAGGCTCGAGATAGACGAACACGCCCTCACGGGAGGCGTGCTCACCGAGCGCGGTGAGACCCTCGACAAGCACCGCCCGGTCCTCTGCCTCGCTGCGGGGAGCCGCGTAAGGTGGGAGCCGCGCGGAGAACATCCCGTAGGAAGCCGGAGTAATCGCCCCCTCACCCCCGATTTCCGACATCACCGAGAGAAGCGACTTCATGTTCTCGATGGCGTCCCTTCGCTTGTCTGCGTCGAAGTCGCCGATGAAATGGTCCATGATCACGCACACGGTCGGCATCGCGGCCCCCGCTCGCCGCGCCGCCCGAAGCTCGTCGAGCCGGGCTTGGAAGGCGAAGTCACCGCGCCCGTGCAACTCGATCGCGTCGTAGCCCCAGCTCTGCAAGTGCTCCCATTTCTGAACCAGGCTTTCGCCCGGAATGAGATGTTCCTGACAGGAGAGCTTCACTCGCGTCCCATTAGAACCGCAGCACTACCTGCACGGTTTCTGCAGCGCGCTCATCCAGCAGCTCGAAAGCCAGTGCCGCGTCCTCAAAGGAAAAGGTGTGGCTGACGAGTGACTCGAAGTCGATCTTTCCCTCAGCTTGCAGGGCCATGACCGTGCTCCTCAAGCGTGCCTCGTTCCAGCGATGATCGAGCCGAGGGCTCACGCCCGATATCTGCGAACATACGACCTCAACCCTGTTGTGATGGAACTCTTCTCCGAGAAAGAGCGCCGATCCCCTTCCCTGGAAGAAGCCCGAAGCGACGACTCGGGAGTTGTACGAAACTGCCCGTATGGCCTCATGAAGCGCGGGATAGACGCCGGTCAGCTCGATGCAGACGTCCGCCCCCCTGCCCCCAGTAAGCCCTTTGATCGTCTCGGCCGCCCCGGGGGCATCGATCACATAATCGGCTCCGAGCCGGGAGGAGATCTCGCGGCGATGCGGGATGCCGTCGACGGCAATCACCCGGGCCCCGTTGCTACGAGCAAGCTGCATGGCTATCAGCCCCGGAACGCCTTGGCCGAAAACCGCGACCATCTCTCCCACATGGATGTCGGCATCGAGCACCGAGTTGAGAGCAATTGCGCCGATCTGGGAGAACACACCGTTGATGGGATCACTCCCGGCAGCAAGGAGTCTCGACGCTGCGTCGTCCTCGGACATGATGTGGGTGGTGCGATGCCCCCACGCCCCCCACACGATGTCCCCCTCCCCGACGCCACTCACCTCTGAGCCCAGCTCGACGATCTGCCCGACCTCTTCGTAGCCCCACCCTTCCACCGGATAGGTGAAGCTTGCAGTGTCCTGGCGGAAGATCCTCCGCTCCTCGTCCCAGCGTTTGCTCAGGTAGGGGTTCGAGCCGCGATAGGCCGTTAGCTCGGTTCCCGCGGAGATACCCGAGTAGAGCGTCTGGACGCGCACCTCGGTCGGCCCCAGTACAGGGTCCTCGTACTCGGTGATTCCAACTTGGCGTGGCGCCATGAAGGCTACGACTCGTCCCATCGGCTCGCTCCCCGCGCAGACCTATTTGATGCCTGTCAGCGCGATGCCCTGCACTATGTAGCGCTGGGCCGCCGCGTAGACGATGACCAACGGTATCAAACCCACCACATTGCCGGCCATGAGCCGCTCCCAGTCGCTGTTGTACTGATCGTTGAGCAGCGCGAGGCCCACCGGCAGGGTGAATTTGGAGTCGGTGCTGAGATAGATCAGGGGGCCGAGGAAATCGCTCCACGTCCAGATGAACAGAAACACGGCAAAAGTGGCTAGAGCAGGCTTCGACAGAGGCAGGATGATGTCCCAGTAGATGCGCCAATAGCCGGCACCGTCGACACGTGCCGCTTCCTCGAGCTCGCGCGGCAAGCTCAGGAAGAACTGCCGCAGCATGAAGATGCCGATCGCGCTGGCCAGAGCGGGGAGTATGAGGGAGGAGTGAGTGTCGAGAAGGCCCAGGTTCTGCATCATGATGTAGGTAGGGATGGTGTTGACGATGTCCGGCACCATCATCGAGCCAAGATAGAGGTAGAAGATTAGATCGCGTCCGGGAAAGTCGAGCCGCGCGAAGGCGTAGGCCGACATCGAGCAGAACAGCAGCTGGCCCACTACGGCAAAGGCAACGATCTTGAACGAGTTGAAGATCCACAAGTTCCAGTACTCAAAGCTCGTCCACAGGCTAGTATAGTTGCTCCACTGCAGCTCGGCCGGTATCCATTGCGGCGGGAACACGAACACCTCGAAGCTCTGCTTCAGAGATGTCGACAGCATCCATGCGAACGGCAGCAGCGAGATAAGAGCCAAGAGGATGAGGGCCGCGTAGGCGATCGTCCGGCGCAGAATGTTGCCGGTATTGGCGGACCGCTTTCGGGGCGTAAGGCGGGCATCAGCCAAGCTCATAGTGAACTCTCTTGTTCAAAAGCTTGAACTGGATGAAGGTCACGATTGCGAGGATCAGGAACAGCACCCAGGCCATCGCCGCGGCATAACCCATGTGGAAGAAGCGGAAGGCCTGTTGATAGACGTAGTACATGTATGTATAGGTGCAGGTCCCAGGCCCCCCCTGAGTCATCAGATAAGCGGTATCGAAGACTTGAAACGACCCCAGCATCGAGGTCACGGCAACGAAGAAGGTCGTGGGGCTGAGAAGCGGCCAGGTGATGTCCTTGAACTGGCGCCATTTGCCTGCTCCGTCGAGTTGAGCGGCCTCGTAGAGATGATTGGGGATCGATTGGAGCCCCGCCAGGAACAGCGTCATGTTCCAGCCCAAGCCCTTCCATACGCTCACCAAGGTGATGGCCGGCAACGCAGTGTTGCAGGTGTCGAGCCAGGCCACCGGATTGACGCCGAACCATCCGAGGAAGCCATTGAGGAGGCCAAAGTCCGGGCTGTAAATCCACCGAAAGATGATGGCCACGGCGACCATCGAGGCGATGTAGGGAAAGAAATACGCGGTCCGAAAGAAGGTCAGCCCTCTTATCTTCGTGTTGGCCGCCAGAGCCAGCGACAAGGACAGGATGATGGTCGCCGGCATGAACATCAACACGAAGATCACGGTGTTCTCGAGCGTGATGAAAAAGAGCTCGTCTTGGAACAGCTGCATGTAGTTGTCGAAGCCCACGAACACAGGGGGGGTGATCAGGTCCCAACGGTGAAGACTGACGATGAACGACACGATGACCACAAGAACGATGAAGATCAGGCTGTGGACGAGGGCCGGGGTGATGAAGAGATAGCCGGCCAGGGTCTCCTTACGAGTCCATCTTTTCCAGCGCGATGGTTTGCGCCGGCGCCCGGCGGCTGCAGCAGCCGCAGCCGCCGGTGCGGTCGTAACCTGCTCGGTTGAGGCCACAGAGACCCGGCCTTACTGCTGGTCCTGAGCCTGCTGGAGCTGTTCGTCGACCTTGTCGCAGACGTCCGGCAAGACCTCGGCTGCGGTCTTTTCACCAGACCAAACGGGGTCGATGCCCCGATCGATCGTGTTCAGATACACGGGGAAATCAACAACGTAGGGCGCCTTGTGGGCGGTGGGAAGCGACTGCAGGAACGGCTCTAGCGTGTTGTGTTGCTTCACGATGGGATCATTCTTGAAGCTGGGTGCAAGAGCCAGCTTCTTGCGGGCCGGGATTCCCTGAGCATTCTCGAGCAGCACCTGGGAGGCTTCCTTGGAAACCATGTACTTGAGGAACTCCCACGCGTTCTCCTCGCTGTCGGAGCCCTTGGCGATGGCGAACATCGCGAGATGGAAGAAGTTCGCCCGGCCTTCTGAGCCCTTGGGCACAGGCGCCACCGCCCAGTTGACCCGGTCGCCCGCCTCTTGGAGTTCGTACGCGGCCCAGCGCCCGGCGTCGATGAACATCCCCACCCTGCCTGAGAGCATCAGCTGGACCGGGCTCTGGCCCTCGAGCTGGCTCGGTGTGGGCGAGATGCCCTCATTGATGAGGTCGGCGATGCCCTGGATAGCGGCGGTCGCTTCGGGACTGTCGATCGTGCACCGGGAGGCATCCTTGCTGAGGACGTCACCCCCGTTGGCCCAGATCGAGTTGAAAACCGGAGCGAACCAGGTTCCGTGTGCCGCGCCGAAGACCTTCTTGGCGCCTTCCCCTTCGGTGAGTTGGCGTCCGGCCGAGACGAAGTCCTCCCATGTCCAAGAGGCATCCGGGTAGTCCATGCCCGCGGCATCGAACAAATCACGGTTGTAGTACATGACCTGGGTATCCCAGTTGTCGGTGAGCCCCACCAGCTGCCCGTCGAAAGTTAAGCCATCGAGAACCTCTGGGTAGAAAGCCTTGAGGTTGAAGTTGTCCCTCTCGACGTACTTGTTGAGGTCGACCGCGTAGCCCTTGGTGACGATGGTCGGAATGATGATGTCGCCGGAGCCGAAGATGTCGGGAGGATTTCCGGCCGCGATCGAGGTGAAGACCTTCTGATCGTAGCCCTCCGCAGGAATGGTCTGAATCTTGACCGGGATCTTGGGGTGATCCTCCATGAAGCGCTCGGCGAGCTCCTGGCGGGCGGCTATGGCGCCCGGGTCGTCGGCGGGAAGGGCGACGACGACGGTGCCGGGAGCCTCATCCGAGCCTCCGCCGCCCGGCCCCCCGGTGAACAGTCCGCAAGCGGGTGCCAAGAGCAGAATCGCCACTGTAAGAGCGGACCTACTTCCCCTCAGGAATCGAGGCGCCTTTGCCATCTTCCCCCCCAACGAGTCATTGGTTTGAGAAACCCTGGACTATGAGAAACCCTGGGCAGATCGTACAGGCTACAGACGCAGTATTGGGATGAGGGTGGTGAAGGCATACTGAGACGATGAAGCTCGGCGTCCTGACCGTCCTCTTCCAGAGCCTGCCTTTGGCACAAGCTCTGGACAAGCTCGTCGCCCTGGGTGTGGAGGCGGTCGAGCTGGGCACCGGCAACTACCCGGGCAAACATCATTGTGACCCTGAGGAACTACTTGCGGATCGAGCGCTCGTGAAGGAGCTCAAGTCGTCGATCGAGGATCGCGGGCTCATGATCTCCGCCCTGAGTCAGCACGGCAACCCCCTCCATCCGGACGAGAACGTGGCGCGCGCCGCTCACGAGACGTGGCGGCACACGGCCGAGCTCGCCGAGCTGCTGGATGTGCGCGTCGTCAACGCCTTCTCAGGCTGCCCCGGCGACCACGATGGAGCCCTCTACCCGAACTGGGTGACGTGCCCTTGGCCCGACGATTTCTCTCGCGTGCTCGAGTGGCAGTGGAACGAGAAGCTCATCCCCTACTGGGCCACCGAGGCCGCGGTCGCTCGAGACCGTGGAGTCAGGATTGCCTTCGAGATGCATCCGGGCTTTGCCGTCTACAATCCCGAGACGCTGTTGCGGCTGCGCAGTGCAGTCGGAGATCAGATCGGCGCGAATTACGATCCCAGCCATCTCTTCTGGCAGGGAATCGACGCAGTCCAGGCGATCAAGGACCTCGGTCGCTCCGGAGCTATCTTCCACGTCCACGCCAAGGACACCTACATAGACGCGGCCAACGTGCGATCCAACGGAGTGCTCGATACCAAGCCATACGACCGGCTCATCGACCGTTCGTGGTCGTTTCGGACGGTGGGCTTCGGGCAGGGGGCCAAACAGTGGCGGGACATCATCAGCGCGCTGCGGATCGTCGGCTACGACTACGTGATGAGCATCGAGCACGAGGACGCTCTCATGTCTATCGACGAGGGGCTCACCAAGGCCGTCGAGCTGCTGCAGTCGTTGATGATCAAGGAAGACACCGGAGCAATGTGGTGGGCGTAGAGAGAAACCCGGGGGGCGAGGAATGGCCGAGATCGGCATAGAGCAGGTCGACAAGATCTATCCAGATGGCACGGAGGCGGTGACATCGGTGGACCTCGACATCGGAGACGGTACTCTGATGGTCCTGGTAGGCCCTTCGGGATGCGGCAAGACGACTCTTCTGCGGATGGTCGCAGGTCTGGAGGATGTCTCTGCCGGCACAATTCGGATCGGGGACCGGGTGGTTAACGAGGTCCCGCCCAAGGACCGGGACATTGCCATGGTCTTTCAGAACTATGCCCTCTACCCACACATGAGCGTGTTCGACAACATGGCTTACGGGCTCAAGCTCAAGAAGATGGCCAAGAGCGACATCAAGGAAAAGGTGGTCACCACCGCCGCCACCCTGGGACTCAACGAGCTCTTGCACAAGAAGCCCGGGCAGCTCAGCGGCGGGCAGCGCCAGCGAGTCGCCATGGGACGCGCCATAGTGCGCGAGCCGAAAGCCTTCCTCATGGACGAGCCGTTGTCGAACCTCGACGCAAAGCTGCGCGTTCAAATGCGTGCGGAGATCTCACACATCCAGAGCCGGATCGGTGTGACCACCATGTACGTCACTCACGACCAGACCGAGGCCATGACGATGGGCGACCGCGTCGCGGTCATGAAGAAAGGACTCCTCCAGCAAGTCGACTCGCCTCAGCGCCTCTATGACCATCCCGTCAATTTGTTCGTGGCAGGTTTCATCGGATCCCCCGCCATGAACCTCGTCGAGGCAGATTTACGGCGATCCAACAGCGGCTACTCCGTGCAGTTCGGGGGCTTCGACCTGGGCGTCGACGCCGAGACGCTCCGCCGCCACCCGGCGCTGGAGAGCTATGCGGATCGCAGAGTTGTGGTGGGTATGCGCCCGGAGGACATCGAGGACGCAGCCCTGGCACCCGGCACCCCTGACGACCGCCGCATCCCGGTCACGGTCGGACTGCGCGAGGCCATGGGGGCAGAGGTCTATGCGCACTTCCAGATCGACGCCGCCCCCGTGGTGACGGAGGAGATCAAGGAGATCGCAGAGGACACCGGCGAAGAGGCGCTGGGGCTGCTCGAAGCCCAGGCCGGCGAGAACAAGACGACTTTTGTGGCGAGACTGGGGGCTCGCACCGAAGCGGCCGTGGGCCAGCGAATCGAGGTCGCAATCGACACTCGCAATCTCCACTTCTTCGATCCGGAAACCGGCCAGGGAATCTACTGACTTCTGCCCGGATAATCGTCAGCGTTTGTTGTGCTTCCGCTTGTCCTTAGACTTGGGGCTAGGCTTGCGTTCGGGCTTGGGTGGGCCGAAGCACGCGTCCCACATCCCCCGCCGGGTTGCTTTTGCGGTTCTCTGCGCCTGAGCGAAGAGGTCGGAGTAGCGAGTGTTGGGCCGCAGGTTCGAGGCGGTTGCATACCCGCTGCTCACCAGCGCTCTGTTGAACAGAGAGCCTCTGTGCCAGACGTAAGCGAGTAGCCTCCCGTCCCCATCTTCCTTGTCAATGTCGAGCTCTAACCGGACGCGATCCCCCTCCAGCCGGAGGCTGGTTTCTTTGGCGGCCTCGGGCGCGAAGCACTCGGCCGCCTCGCTCTCACCGACGAGTTCCGGGGCGTTGATTCCGATCAGGTGAACGGCGCGAGAATCTCCTGCAACCCGCACCTCGATGGTGTCTCCGTCGATTACCCGCGAGACATACCTGCCCCGGATATGAGTCCTCTCGCTCGGCGCTCGAGACCACCTGTGGGCGATTCCGCCGTCTGCGGGGGGTGTTGCAAGAATTCGCCCCGCCCCGCCGGCGGGGGAGCAGGAAACGCCGAGCAGCGCCACAATCGCGACCGCTCGCGCCATACGCAGCGCCGAACTACCTCTCGTGCCTCGATTTGGACTCACCTAACAGCCACCCCCATTGACGAACAGGCCTCAGCGCGCCTATGGAGATCATGCTGGAACCAAGTCACCTCCTCAATACGCAATAAGGGCCGCCGGGAGGCCCTGGGAACGTTAGCGCTGCTGTCTCGGAGTCGCCATCAAGGCGTGGAAGAGTCCGACGACTCGATGGCCTCGAACGTGAGCTCGAGGGCCCGCAGGCCGTCGGCGCCGGTCACCGGCGGAGGCCTGCCCTGGGCCACCGCGTCCACGAACGCGTGCACGTGGGCGTCGATCGTGCGCCAGAAGTCGTGCGAGCCGGCATCGAAGATTCCCGGACGCCATTCCTGGTAGGTGTCGCGGTCGTGGTGAAAGAGCCTGACGGAGTCCACGACGTTATCCACCACTACTCGACCCTCTGTGCCCGAGACCTCGAGCAACTGGGAGCCGGGGTGGGCATAGGAGCTGTCCCAGCTCCCCAACAGCGTTCCCACCGCACCGCTGATGTACTTCACGGTCACTGCCACCGATGTGTAGATCCCCATCGCGCGCGGGTCGGCGGTCTCGGCCGAGACGTGCTCGATCTCGCCGCCGAACAGACGCATGAGATCGAAGCTGTGCCCCTGAGTCTCTATGAGCATGCAGTGAGGATCGTTGAGATCCTTGTAGAGGTCCCCGGCGAACTTGACAAGCACGTACGCAACTGCACCCAGCGAGCCCTCGTTCAGGAAGGCAAGGGCCCTTTGATAAGGGGCCGAGAAGCGATGATTGAAGTCCACGCCGAGCGCAACGCCGGCCTGATTCGCCGCCGCGACTATCGCGCGTGCCTCCTCCAGCGAGAATGCCATGGGCTTCTCCAGGAACACGTGCGCCCCGGCTCGAAGAGAGGCGACCGCCGGATCGTGATGGTCACGGTTGCCGGTTGCGACGCACACGATATCGGGGGCCGCGCGCTCAAGCATCTCCTCGACCGACAGGTAGTAAGGCGTGCCCAGCTCCGTGGCCAGTGCCTCGGTCTTAGGTCGCGTGCGGCCACACACCCCGACGATCTCTATGTCGGGATGAGACCCCAGGGCGCGCGCGTGGATCCTGCCGACGAAGCCGGCGCCGACGACCGCAGCCTTCACGGCTGCACCAGGACCTTTCCGCTCTGGCAACCCATGAAGGTATGAAAAGCGTCTGAGATGTCGTCGAGCGAGAAGCGGTGCGTGATGATCCCGGCCGGATCGAGCGCCCCCGATAGAAGCAGAGCCAGGTTTTCTGTGAACTCGGCCTTGGGGAAATATTCGGATCCGAGCACAGTCTTCTCACGCTGGATGAGCTCGGTCGAGACGCGGATCTCGACGGGGTCGCGGTTATGAGCCACGAACACGACTTTTCCGCCGGGTGCGGCCAAGGAGATCGCTTGGCGCTGGGTGCCCGAAAGCCCCGCCGCCTCGATTACTATGTCGAAGCCGTCGGGTGCGATCTCGAGCACGCGCTGTTCGACCTCGGTTGATCCGGCATCCAGCGCCACCGCTCCCAAGGCGTCCGCGAGACGCAGCCGATACGGTGCGACGTCCAAGGCGACCACTCTTTCGGCGCCCGCGGCGCGTGCCGTCGATATGGCGCCGATCCCGATCGGGCCGCAGCCCACCACCAGCACACTCTTTGAGGCCGCTCCCCCGGCGCGGCGAAAGGCATGGTTGGTGGTCCCGTAGAGATCCAGCAGAGCGGTGGCGTGATCCAGGGGCACTGCCTTGGGGATCTCGAGGAAGCAGTCTGCCCTCACGACAATGTAGTCGGCGAAGCCGCCATCGTCCGAAAATCCGTACATCTGTTGCTTGTCGATGCACATGTTGGTCAGGTTCATTCTGCAGCAATAACAGCGACCGCAGTAGCCGACGAGATAGACGACTCCGGGCGTTCCGCGGGCGAGCGTAACCTCCTCCCCCACCGCGTCGATCACACCGGAGACCTCGTGGCCGGGGATCACCGGGCTCCCGTTCAGATAGCCGTCCCTGTCACTGCCGCAGAGTGCGCATGAGTGGACCCGCAACACGACCTCGCCCTGCCCGGGCTCGGGCCTATCGACCTCGAGCACCTCGATTTCACCGTTCCCGCGAAAGCGCGCTGCGCGCATGGCCTCGCCCACTAGCGGGTGAGGGACTGCAGCTCGCGCGCTATCGCCAGCGGTTCCCTTGTCAAGACGCCATCGTCCATGGCCAGAGAGTAGAGGCCCATCGGCTCGAGGTAGTCTTCGACCGCTCCCTTGCCCTCGCGGTAGTCCCAGTTGACGAGGTCGTACAACGGCCACCACGTCAGTCCGATCAAAGGGAGGCCCGCCGCGCGCATGCGTTGAACGCTCCGAACCACCTCTGCGAGCCACAGCGAACGCAGACCGTCGGGCCGCGCCTGGTCGTACGACGCATTTGTCTGAGCCGCAGAGAACATGGGGGCCGCGCGCTCGTTGGCACTGGTCTCGGTGATGAAGACGGGAACCGGGTAGCGAGCGAGGTGCTCGTGGACGATTCTTTCGAGGTAGTGTGCGCCGCCCCACACCTGCTCGACGAGACCTTCCGCATGGCGGCGTTCAACGCTCAACATCGGGTAGTAGTTGAGGCCGAGCACATCGACCGACACGTTACTTCCCTCGTACCAGCTCAGGTCGTCGTCGCTAATCCCGTTGGCGGCCAAGTACCCAAAGAGGAAGTGGCTGGGATCTACCCGGCCCTGAATAAGCTCCAGGGTAGTGAGGTGGCGGTCCATGTCGAGCTGGGCTCGGTTCTTCAGCTCTGGTTCGTCGGTGATCACAACGCCGGTGGCCTCCACGTGCACCATCACGCTGTCCGCCCGCCCCGCTCGCAGAGCCTCTACCGTTCGGACGACACCTCTCGAGACTCCATTCGCCACTGCGCAGAACCCCCGGTCGCCCGATAGACCAGGGGGCCAGCGACCTTCTCGGCCGCAGAGCTCGGCCGCAATGAAAGGCTCGTTGAAGGGCGTGTAGTAACGCACCGAGGGATAGTGAGCGCAGAAGGCCGCCGCGTACGCTGCAACGCGCTGCGGGTAGTCCGGCGATATGAATCCGTCGCGTAGCCACAATGGTGTCCCGTAATGCATCAAATCGACCATGGGCTCGAGGCCGCGCTCCAGCATGTAAGGGATGACTTGGTCGGTGAAGCTCCAGTCAAAGCTCCCCGGATCGGGTTCGACTCTGTACCACGGAATGCCGTATCGGATCATGTCGAAGCCAACATCCGCCGCCAGATCGAGGTCCTCGCGCCAGAGCTCGTAATGCTGCTGCAGCTCGTACTCGTCCAGTCTTCTCCTACCCGGTGCCGTCTCCGCGATGAACGTGTCTTCGATGCCGGTCGCCCATACGAGAGGGGCGGCAACCGAAGGTAAGTCGCTCACAGTCGACCCGCGTCGACGATCCGCTGCAGGAACTGGCGGGTACGAGGGTGACTAGGCTCGGAGAAGATGGCTTCGGGAGCGCCGCTTTCGGCGATGACTCCCTCGTCCAAGAAGCAAACCAGATCCGCGATATCGCGCGCGAAGCCCATCTCGTGCGTGGCGATCAACATCGTCATGCCTCCCTTTGCCAGTTCGCGGATGACATCCAGGACCTCGGCGACCAACTCTGGATCCAGCGCGCTGGTCACCTCGTCGAAGAGCATGATCTCGGGTTGCATGGCGAGCGCGCGCACGATCGCCACGCGCTGCTGCTGCCCCCCGGAAAGCCGGTCCGGGTACTCACGCGCCTTATCGGAAAGCCCGAAGCGCTCCAACAGCTCGAGGGCGCGTGCTTCGGCCGCCGGGCGGGACGTGCCGAGAGCCTTCTCCGGTCCCAACGTTATGTTGCGCATCACCGTCATGTGCGGAAAGAGGTTGAATGCCTGGAAAACGATCCCGATTTGCCGCCGCACCGTGTTGACGTCGACTCCATCAGAGGTGATGTCCCGGCCCGAGATCAGGATGCGGCCGGCGTCTACCGGCTCGAGGAGGTTGACACACTTGAGCAGCGTCGATTTCCCCGAACCCGACGCGCCGATGAGACACACGACCTCGTGAGACGCCACCGACAGCGACACACCCTGTAATACGTGCGTCCCTCCGAAGGACTTGTACACGTCCTCGAGCCGGATCGCTTCCTCGGCGGTCACAGCGCGGCCCCCGCTCGTTTGCGCCGCTGATCGCGTTCGATCAGCCGGTCCGTGAAGCGGGCCAGAGGGATGGTGACGATGATGAACAGGAAAGCCGCTATCACGAAGCTCCCGTAGTTGAATTGCTCCGCCGCGTAGATGTTGGCGGCCCGGGCGGCTTCGATCGGGCCCAGCACAGAGATCAAAGCGGTGTCCTTTTGGAGGCCGATGAAGTCGTTCAAGAGCGGCGGTATTACTCGCCTCACGGCCTGAGGCAAGATGACGAAACGCAGTGCCTGCCAGCGCGACAGCCCGAGCGAACGGGCCGCGGCGGTCTGGCTCTCGTGGACCGAGTCGATCCCCGCCCGGTAGACCTCAGCCACATAAGCCGAGTAGACGAGCACCAACGCCACCACACCGTAGGTGACCTCCGACTGGCTCGAGAAGAATTTGAGCCCAAGGCCCGGCAGGGCGAAGCCGATGATGTAGAGGACGAGGATAAGCGGCACGCCCCGAAAGAGGTCGGTGTAACCGACCGCGACCGCCCGAAAGGGAAAGAACACCGGGCCCGGTATGCCTCTCACGATCGCGACGACGAGGGCGAGGACGAGGATGAGGACCTCGGCGATCAAGAACATCTTGATGTTGAGCACGAAGGCACTCACGACCGAAGGGGTGGTCACGGTCCCGAAGAGCGACCGGCTCAGGTGATAGGGATCGAAGAACCTCTCGGCGACGAGGCTGCTGCCCGGTGCCAGCGCGACCGCCACCGCGATCACAGCGAAGAAGATGACGGTGCTTGCGCTCGAGATCAGGATGCCGCGGCCCCCGATCATACGGGAGCCGCGGCCGCTCGAGCCACTCGAGCCCGAAGGCACGGGCTCGGCACCCGGAGGAAAACCCATGTCTAACGGACTACTCGAGCGTAGGGACCTCGAGGTATTGCTGCAGGAACTTCTGCTCTAGCTTCTTCAGCGTCCCGTCGGACTTCATCTCCTCGAGCGCCTCGTTGACGCATTGAACGAGGGGGTTGTCCTCCTCGAACACCATACCGAACTGCTCTGTCTTGGGGTACTGGCCGAGCACCACTGACTTATCGACAACAAAGTCTCGCAAGTACACGGTCGTCACGACGTCGGTGACGAGCGCATCGATCTGAGAGTTCTTCAGCGCCGACACGGCATCATTGGTCGTGTCGAACACTTGGGCCTCTGCGGTCGGCTGGATGGTCGAATTGATGAATGCCAGACCGGTCGTGCCGACCTGAGCGCCGAATTGATAGTCCTTGAGGTCGGAGATGCTCTTCGCCTCGGCCACCGGAGTGCCCTCGAGCGCCAGCACGCCCTGGTTGTTTTCGAAGTAGCCGTCCGAGAAGTCGACGGCGCGCTCCCGCTCTTCGGTGATCGTGATCTGGTTGATGTCGAAGTCCCAGTCCTTGGGACCGGGGGCGAAGGCCTTGTTGAACGGCTCAATGACCCACTTGATCGGCAGCTTCAAACGCTTTGCAACCTCCGTGGCAACCTCCCCCTCGTAACCCGAGTAGGCCTTGGGCGAGCCCTTGAACCAGGGCTCAAATGCGGGTCGGTCGGTCCCCACGGTGAGCTTCCCCTCGGCGACTGTGGACAGGCTCTTGGCGGCGCACGGATCCTCGGCGCCGCCTCCTCCCGAGGAGGAGGGCGGATTCGAGGGTTCCTCGGCACAGCCGGCCAACAGCACCAGCGATGCGAATACGACGAGCTGCTTGCGCATGGTCAACTTCCCCCAGGTAAAAGAGCAGATAGGGCAAGTTATCACCGGCTCCACGGGAGTTTGCGCCACGCACGGAGCGGAATAACCATGCCTCGATTACTGCTGGTAGCTACAGGACGATCGAGAGAGGTGAGCATGGCCACCAAGGTGACCAAGACCGAGCAGGAATGGAAGGAGCAGCTTAGTCCCGAGGCCTATCGGGTGCTGCGACGCAAGGGGACCGAGCCCCCCTTCACCGGGGCCTACGTCCATTCCAAGGACGACGGGATCTACCGCTGCGGAGCCTGCGGCGCCGAGCTGTTCTCGTCGAAGGACAAGTTCGACTCCGGGACGGGCTGGCCCAGCTTCACCGAGCCTTCCCAGAACGCGAACGTGGAGCTCAAGTCGGACAACAGCCTGTTCATGAAGCGCACCGAGGTCGTTTGCGGCACCTGCGGCTCGCACCTGGGCCACGTCTTCAACGACGGCCCGGCGCCCACCGGCCAACGCTTCTGCATCAACTCCTGCTCTCTAGACTTGGACACGAAAACCGAGGCCTAGAGGAGCCCCTGGCGAGGCCTCAGGACGAGGCCGGCTTTCTCGCCTTCACGATGGCCGAGAACATACCGGGTACGACCTCGTGCGTGCGCTCAACCGAGACGGCCTCGAACCCTGCGGCAGTGAGCCCGTCGGCGTACTCGGCAAAGGAGAGAGCCCCGGCGATGCACCCCACGTGGCTGCCGCGCTCGGCCCGTTCTGCGGGACCGAGCTCATCGGAGGCGACCACGTCTGAGATCCCGATCCGGCCCCCCGGTTTCAGCACGCGGAAGATGTCCGACAGCACCGCGTCCTTGTCGGCCGAGAGGTTGATGACGCAATTGGAGATGACCACGTCGACCGCAGCCGGGGGCAGGGGGATCGACTCGATGAAGCCCTTCAGGAACTCGACGTTAGCAACGCCCGCTGCCTCGGCATTGGAGCGGGCCGCCGCCAGCATCTCGTCGGTCATGTCGAGGCCGTAGACTTTGCCTTGGGCCCCCACTCGGCGGGCCGACAGCAGCACGTCGATCCCGCCACCCGATCCGAGATCCAGGACGGTTTCCCCGGCGGCGAGATCGGCGACCGCAGTGGGGTTGCCGCATCCCAGGCTTGCGAGCGCAGCCGCCTCGGGCACCTGGTCCCTCTCGTTCTCCGAGTAGAGCGTGTGCCCGAACGTTCCTCCGCAGCATTCGTCGTCACAGCAGGACGAACCCGCCTGAGCCAGCTCCGCATAACGCTCTCGGACAAGCTCTCTGTGCTCTGTCACGAGACCTCCTTTCTCAGGTGCATGGCATCGGCCATGCGGTCGAGTGCTTCCTCGTCGATCGAGTAATAGGCCCATGTGCCTCGCTGCTCGCGCCGGAGCAGGCCTACGGAGACGAGCTTCTTAAGGTGGAAGCTGACCGTGGGCTGAGCGAGGCCGACCGCAGCGGTGATCTCGCACACGCACACCGGTTCGGAACTGGTGGCCAGCAGGTTGACCATGCGCAGCCGCTGGGGGTCGCCGAGCGCCTTGAGCACGGCCGCAGTCGCCCGAGCCTCCTCCGGGGTAAGGCTCGCCGAGCCCAGAGAGGAGCAGCAATTCATCACCTCCACCACTTCAACCCTCCTGGTTCCGCAGGTTATATTGATAAGTATCGATCAAACGAGGGACAACATCGCACATAGATCGATACTTGTCAATCTGGGCGCGTGTGGCAGCGGCAGGGTGGCCGGTCGTCAGGCCGCCGGCACTCGCAGCTCGATCCTGGTCCCCCCGTCGACCTCGACCTCGAAGCTCCCTCCCAGCTCGGCGACCAGCGTCCGCACGATGTTCAGCCCCAGGCGGGAGCCAGCAGGTGCCTCCTCCGGCATCCCCACCCCGTCGTCCCGCACAACCACCACAGCCATGCCCTTCTCCCGGGCCAGCTCGACGATCACAGTCCCGGCGGCGATGTCCGGGAACGCGTGCTCGATGGAGTTCTGCAGCAACTCCGTTACGGCCACCGACAGGGGTGTGGCGATATCCGCCCCCAGTGCGCCGGTCGAGCCCGCCACCTTGATCTCGATCTGCCGGTCGGGCAGGACCAGGCCCTCGGAGACCATGCGTGCAATGCGCCGGGCGACGTCGCCGAACTCGACGATGTCTGAAAGCTCCTCGGAGAGGGTTTCGTGAACGAGAGCGATGGAGCTCACGCGCAGAACGCTCTCCGTAAGCGCCGCCCGTCCCTCGGCCGAGTCGAGCCGGCGGGCCTGCAAACGGAGCAGGCTGGCGATGGTCTGGAGGTTGTTCTTGACCCGGTGGTGGATCTCCCGGATGGTGGCGTCCTTGACGGAGATGACTCGGTCCTTCTGGCGCAGCTCGGTCACATCTCGCGCCAGCACCAGGCCGCCGGTGACCTGTGCCTCCTCGAGCAGCGGCATGACCCTCAGAAGGACATGGGTACCCCCGTGAACCAGCTCGCCGTCGATGAGGCGCCGGCGGGCGAGCGCCTCTCCGATGGGAGTAGGTCCCGGGCCGATGTCGTCCAGCCACGACCCGACCGCGTTCTGCCTCACGTCCAGCCGGCTCAACGCCGACAGTGCGTTGGGCGACGCCCATGTGATCCTTCCCGAGCGGTCGAGGAGAAAGAGACCGTCGCCCACCCGCGGCCACTCTCCTTGAGGCACGTCGCGCCACGGGAAAAGACCCTCCGAGACCATCCTCGATACCTTGTCGGCCGTCTCCAGGTAGACGCCCTCCAGGAGTCCGGGGCGCCTCGAGGTGGAGGGGCTCCCCTCCTTGGTCAGCACCGCAACGACCTTTGAGCGGTAACACACCGGCACCGCATCCATGCGGATAGGGACGCCGTCTACGAGGACGGGGTCATCCTGCCCCCAGATGAGTCCCTCCCGATAGGCGCGCTCGACGATGGGCTGCTCTGGCTGCGTGACCCGAGTACCCACCATGTCCTGGGGATAGAGGGTCTGGGAGGTGAAGGGTCGCACCTGGGCGCAGATCTGGAAGACCTCCTCGTCCGCGACCTTGACGTAAAGCAGGAGGTCGGAGAAGGACAGGTCCGCCAGTACCTGCCACGACGACACCAGTCGCCTGAGGTGCTCGGCCTGGCCTGCGGAGAGCCCCGAGATGCGGCGGATGCGACCCTGCAGGGTGGTCATGAGCGCCGGCTTGAATCGGGTCCTTTGAATACAACTTTGTACCCCTGCCCACATCTGGTGTGGGCACAGCGCCAAAGTACGTGGCAGCGGCTCGCCTCAGGCTCCCAGGACGTCCTCGGCCACCTCCCGCAGGGGTCGCCGCTGATCCATTGCTCGCTTCTGCAGGAAGCGGAAAGCGGCGGCTTCGCTCATCCCGTCGCGATCCATCAGCACCCCCTTGGCCCGATCGACGAGCTTGCGCACGGCGAGCTGCTCGGACACCGAGGCGGTCTCCTTCCTGAGCGCCGACAGTTGCGAGTAACGAGCGAGCGCTATTTCGATGGCGGGCATGAGGTCGGCCTTCTGGAACGGTTTCACGACATAGCCCATGGCGCCGGCCTCAGCCGCCCTATGGACCAGGTCTCGCTGAGAGAACGCGGTCAGGATAAGCACTGCGCCGAGGTCCTGCTCGGTGATGCGCTCGGCCGCCTGGAGGCCGTCGAGACCCGGCATCTTGATGTCCATGATTACGAGCTGGGGCCGTTGCTCCCGGGCGAGGCGCACGGCGGCGTCGCCGTCGGCGGCCTCCCCGACGACCTCGAATCCCTCCTCCTCGAGCATCTCTTTGAGGTCGAGCCGGATGATGGCCTCGTCTTCGGCCACCACGACCTTCGACCTGCTCTGATGGACCACGCTCGACACCCCGAGTTGAGTCGGACTAACCGGAGCGAGCATACGGCAGGATCCTCGCGCGGCCTGAGTACGGGTTCGATATCCTAGGGGGCGCCGGGCGCGATGACCCTCACACCTCGCCGCCCTTGAACTTGGGCGCAGAAGCCGCTAGATTCCTCGGACGAGCAAGGGCGCTCCGCTGATCCGGCGGAGCGCCTTTTTTGTTGGGAAGGGGAAGAGGTGGGGGCTCTCTACAACCGGAGCCGAGACGAGAGGGACGGCTGCGGTATCGGCTTCGTCGCCGACGCCGCCGGCCGCTCGTCGCGCGCGCTGGTGGAGGCCGCGCTGGAGGCTCTGTGCCGCATGGAGCACCGCGGGGCGGTGGCGGCCGATGCCCTCTCCGGGGACGGCGCCGGGCTCCTGCTCCCGATACCGAGAGTCATCGTCCCCCAAGGCGGGGTCGCCATGATCTTCTCGCGCTACGACTCTCACCGCTCCCTGGTGGAGTACGCGTGTGCGAGCGAAGGCATCGGAGTGGCGTCGTGGCGGCAGGTCCCGATCGACGAAGCCGCGCTGGGAGGGCTCGCTCGCAAGACCCTCCCCGTCATCGAGCAGGCCGTGTTGAAGGTAGAAGGCGGAGAATCCGAGGAGAACGAGCGCAAGGCCTTTCGGGCTCGGCGCCGCATCGAGGCTGCGGTACGTGCGGAGAGGGCCGATCTCTACATCGCCTCGATGTCGTTTCGCACCGTGACTTACAAGGCGCTCTGTGCCGCCGGCCAACTGCAGGCCTTCTATCGCGATCTCTCGAGCCCCGACGTCGAGGCGTGGTGCGCACTATTCCATCAGCGCTACTCCACGAACACCGCTCCCACCTGGGAGCGAGCCCAGCCCTTCCGGATGCTGGGACACAACGGCGAGATCAACACGATCAGGGGCAACATCGCGCTCATGCGCGGCCGCGAGGGCGCCCTAGGCGCAGAACAGCGCCTGTGCCCCGAGAACCTGCTGCAGCCCGTGGTCGACGAGCAGGGCTCTGACTCCCAGGTCCTGGACGAGGCGCTGGAGTTGCTGGTGCGGGGTGGCCGCTCGCTCCAACATGCCGGCAGGATGCTCATTCCCCCGGCGTGGGAGCACCATCGCCTAGACAAGCAAACCCGCGGCTTTTTTGACTATCACGCTTGTCTGATGGAGCCGTGGGATGGGCCCGCCGGGCTCGTCTTCGCCGACGGGACCGTGGTGGGGGCCGCCCTCGACCGCAACGGCCTGCGCCCACTGCGCATCGCCACCTGTGAAGACGGCTTCGTCGCCTGCGCTTCGGAAGCGGGAGCGGTACCGCTCGAGAACCACGGGCTCGTCCGGCGTTTCCGTCTGGGACCGGGTCAGAGTTTCAGCGTGTCGAAGGCAAAAGGAGTCCAGGAGGACCGGGCAATCCTGGCCGAGCTGGCGGCACGTCGCGATTACGCGCGCGTCGTCTCCACGGGGACGATCCCCTGCTCGCAGGGCACTCCCGCGGCGGCGGCTGGGGCAGAGCTCACACCCCGTCAGGTCGCCGCCGGTTACACCAAGGAGGAGCTGACCGTCGTCATGCGCCCAATGGCGACTCAGGGCCAAGAGCCCACCTCGTCGATGGGAGACGACACCGCGCAGCCCCCGCTCGCGCTCATGCCGCGCCCCGTGTGGAGCTTCCTCAAGCAGCGCTTCGCGCAGGTGACCAACCCCCCCATCGACCACCTCAGGGAGCGGCATGTGATGTCCCTGACGACGCGGCTGGGACCCCGGGCCCCTCTGCTGACAGAGCTCGATGAAGCTGCCGCGCTGCGTCTCTACCGCTCGTTCGCGCTGTTCCCCTCGGCCGTCGAGGAGCTGGTCGCGGCCGGAGGGAGAGTGCTCGACGCCAGCTTCGACGTCGCCGAGGGCCCTGAGGGGCTCGAGCAGGCCTGCCGGAGGCTGGCGGATGAAGCCGAAGAGGCCGGACCCCCGTGGGTGATCTGCTCACCACACGAGGTGTCGGTCGAGCGAGCCCCGGTGCCTTCGGCCCTGGCGGCGGGGGCAGTCCACCATCGCCTGCTGGAGGCGGGGCTGCGTCCGCGCATCTGCGTTGTGGTGGAAGCAGACGATGCCTTCGACTCCCACCACGCCGCCTGCCTGCTCACGAACGGCGCCGACCTCATCTGTCCCCGGTTGGCGCTGGAGACGATCACGGAGTTGGCTCACCGGGGCCGGCTCGGCGGCGCTGTGGGCGCCCCCGAGGCGCAGCGGAACTTCATGCGGGCACTCGAGGACGGAGTACTCAAGGTCATGTCCAAGATGGGCATCTCGGCCCTCGACTCCTATCGCGGGGCCCAGATCATCGAGGCGGTGGGCCTGGGAGAAGACGTCATGGCGTTGTGCTTTCCCGGAATCCGCTCGCCACTCGGGGGCTTGGACTTCGTGGAGCTCGGGGCCGACGTGCTGCTGCGCCACGACGCCGGCTTCTCCCGGGCCGCTCAGCTCCCCAACTACGGGCTCATCAAGCACCGTAGGGGCGGCGACTATCACGCTACGAACCCCGACATCGTCGACGCTCTGCACCGGGCCGTGGGTCTCACGGAAGACTCCGAGATCCAGTCGGCTCACGAGCTGCGCCGGGCGAGCCGAGCCGGAGACCCCGACGCCTACCAGCGCTTTGCCAGGCTTGTCAACGAACGACCGACGTCCGAGCCACGCGATCTTCTGGAGCTGGTGACCGCGAGTGCCTCTATCGCGGTGGAGGAGGTCGAGCCTGCCTCTTCGATCGCCACCAGGTTCTCGACCGGGGCGATGTCGCACGGGTCGTTGAGCTCGGAGGCGCACGAAACTCTGGCGCTGGCGCTCGAGCTGATCGGGGGCAGAGCGAACACGGGAGAAGGCGGTGAGGCGCCGGAGCGCTACCGGGACGCCCGTAATTCCGCCATCAAGCAAGTGGCGTCGGGCCGATTCGGAGTCACTCCCGAGTACCTCGCCTCTGCCCAGGAGCTGCAGATCAAGATGGCGCAGGGCTCCAAGCCCGGCGAGGGGGGTCAGCTTCCCGGCCTCAAGGTCTCGGTTGAGATCGCCCGCCTCCGCCATACGGTGCCGGGGGTCGCTCTCATCTCCCCGCCGCCTCACCACGACATCTATTCGATCGAGGACCTCGCCCAACTCATCTACGACCTCAAGCAAGCCAACCCGGAGGCGGCAGTGTCCGTCAAGCTCGTCTCCTCGGAGGGGGTCGGGGTGATCGCCGCGGGCGTGGTGAAGGGCCTCGCCGACGTCGTGCACATCTCCGGATCGGACGGCGGCACGGGCGCGTCGCCGCTGAGCTCGATCAAGAACGCGGGGCTGCCCTGGGAGATCGGCCTCGCCGAGACCCAGCAGGCGCTGGTAGCGAACGACCTGCGTGGGCGGGCCCGTATCCGAATCGACGGTGGGATCAAGACGGGCCGCGACGTGGTGCAGGCGGCGCTCCTGGGAGCGGACGAGGTCTCCTTCGGGACCGCGGCGCTGCTGGCCGAGGGCTGCATTCTGGTCCGGACCTGTCATCGCAACACATGCCCGGTGGGCATCGCCACTCAGGACCCGAAGCTCCGGGCCAAATTCCGCGGCACTCCGGAGATGGTGGCGCGCTACCTCATGTTCGTGGCCGCGGAGGCTCGCGATCTGTTGGCCGCCCTCGGCCTGCACTCGTTCGAAGAGGCGGTGGGCCGCGCAGACCTGCTCCGTCCCAAGGTGATCGCCGGAGCGAGGGCGCGCTCCCTCGATTTGTCGGCCCTGCTCGAGCGTCCCGGACAGGGGGCTCGCTTCGTGGCAGGAGTACCGCAGCAGCGACCTCGCTCGGCCCTCGGCGACCGCCTCGCCTCGGACGCTCTCGGCGGGCTGGAGAGGAGCGAGAGGGTGGAGCTCGCCTACCACATCACGACCTCCGACCGCTCGGTGGGGGCCCGGCTTGGCTGCGCACTGGCCTTGTCCCCATCCTCTTCACTGGTAACCGCCCGCTTCCGGGGCTCGGCGGGGCAGTCCTTCGGCAGCTTCCTCTCGGAGGGGATCGAGCTGATCCTCGAGGGCGAGGCCAACGACTACCTCGGCAAGGGGATGGCGGGGGGCCGCATCGTCATCAGGCCGCCGGAGGGGGACGCCGGGTACCCTTGCCTGGCCGGCAACACCGCCTTCTATGGAGCGACCGGAGGGCAGCTGTACATCGCGGGCGCCGCCGGCGAACGCTTCGCAGTTCGAAACTCGGGGGCAGTGGCCGTGGTCGAGGGGACCGGTGACCACGCCTGCGAGTACATGACCGCAGGCGCAGTCGTCGTGTTGGGCCCCACCGGGATCAACTTCGGGGCCGGCATGAGCGGTGGGGAGGCCTACGTCTTCGACCCCGACGAACTCATCGGATCTCGGCTCAACCCCCAGCTCGTCGCCGCCTACGAGCCCACCGCCGCCCAACTCACATCGCTGCAGCGGGTGCTCGTCCGCCACCTCGACCACACCGCTTCGCCTCTGGCGCAGGCAATCTTGGGGGCCTGGGAAGAGTCCGCTGCGGCCTTCCGCAGGATCGCGCCGCTGGCCGAGGTGGCGAGGCTGGAGGGCCTGTTCGAGGGGACCGCGGCGGCCTAGGACGCTCCTCTCCTAAGGGCCGGCACGCGCATAGCATCGAGACTCATGCAGGTCGAAGCGATCTTCATCACCGAGCGCGGCGGGCAACCCATGACCAGAGTTGCCGAGGTCGAAGCCATCGCGGGCCGCGGCCTGGCGGGCGATCGCTACCTGAAGCGCACGGGGTACTGGACGGGCACTGATGAATGTCAGGTCACACTGATCGCCGCCGAGGCGCTCGAGGAGATCACCGCCGAGACCGAGGTCTCGGTCTCGGAGGGTCAGCATCGCCGCAACATCGTCACCCGCGGCGTCGACCTTCACGCGCTGGGCCGCAAGAAGTTTCGTGTGGGCGAGGCGCTGCTCGCCTTCGACCGGCCCCGGCCCCCGTGCCGCTACATCCAGTCGGTGTCCGAGCGTGGCATGACCAAGGCCCTGGGCAGGACCCGCGGCGGCATCTGCGCGCGCGTGATCGAGGGCGGCATGATCAGCGAAGGTGACGTCGTCGAGGTGCCCTCGGAGGAGAGCGAGGGCCCCCTTAGCCGCCTCTTCCGCTAGACCCTGCTGCTCCCCGAATTCCATCGTTCAAGGCTCGGCCCATCGGCGATCTGAGAATCACTAGATGCCTCAACTATGTACATCTGCGCGCCGATGTAGCGGGCATGAACGTCATGGCTTACTCCCGGTGAGTCCTAAGCGAGCCCGTCTGGGGGAGGTCCTCGTAGCAGCCGAGGTCATCTCCCAGGAGCAGCTCGACACGGCACTCAAACTGCAGGAGAACACCGAGGGCCGCCGGCCCCGGCTCGGCTCCCTCATCGTAGAGGTGGGGTGGGCAGGGGAAGAGGAGATCGCCCGCGGCCTGGCCCAACAGCTCAACATCGCCTACGTCGATCTCGCCGCGGTCGTGCCCGACATCGCCGCCATAAATCTGGTCCCGAGAACACTCGCCCGCCGCTACCAGCTCGTTCCCATCTCGATCACCGATGACGGCATTGTGATAGCAATGGCAGACCCCACGAATGTGGTGGCAAGGGACGACGTCAGAGCGACCCTTGACGGTCGGAGGGTAAGCGTCGTCGTCGCCACTCCATCTGCGATCACGGAATCCGAGGACCGCTTCTACTCCTCCTCTTTGGGAAGCTCCGAGCTACTGGGGCGTCTGGGAGCTGCGGCCGACGCCGAGGTCATTCCCTCGTCCGAGCAGGAGATCGACCTCGGCAGCTCGGATCTCGAGGCCCTGGAGCGCTCGGCTCATGCCGGGCCCATCGTGGGGCTGGTCAACGCGATCCTCGCCGACGCCATTGCGGCGCGCGCCACCGACATCCACATCGAGCCCCAGCAGACCGAGGTAAAGGTGCGCTACCGGGTGGACGGACTGCTCAGGGAGACGATGTCTCTGCCCAAGCAGGTCCAATCTCTCGTGATCTCGCGCCTCAAGATCATCTCCGGCATGGATATCGCCGAGAGGCGCAAGCCCCAGGACGGGCGCAGCCGCGTGCTGGTCAACGATCAAGAGACCGACACCCGTGTTTCGAGCGTGCCGACATTCGCCGGAGAGAAGATCGTTATCCGGCTGCTGCCCACCGGAAAGGGAGCCCAGTCACCTCACGACCTCGGGCTCGAGGATTTCCAGAAGGAAATGGTGCTTCAGAATCTCCAAGCGCCCCAGGGCCTCATCATCTTCACAGGGCCCACCGGCGCGGGCAAGACCTCGACGATGTACTCCGGGCTCGATCACATTCGTTCTCCGGAACGAAACATCGTCACGCTCGAGGACCCCATCGAGTACCAGTTGCACGGCATCAACCAGATCCCAATAGACGAAAAAACCGGTCTCTCCTTCGCCCGGGGACTCCGCAGCGTCCTGCGTCAGGACCCCGACGTGATCATGGTCGGGGAGGTGCGCGATCTCGAGACCGCCTCGATCGTGATGCAGTCGGCGATGACCGGCCACCTCGTGCTCACGAGCCTCCACACCAACGACGCGGTTTCCGCCGTAACGCGGCTGGCCGACCTGGGAGTCGAGCCCTACATCATTGCTGCGGCGCTCAACATGGTGGTGGCCCAACGGCTCCTGAGGGTCATCTGCCACAAGTGCTCGGCCCCCGCCGAAGTCTCCGGCCACATTCTTTCGCTGCTCGGGTTAACCATCGCCGATCTCGAGGGAGCCACTCCGATGAAGGGGGCCGGCTGCGACCTGTGCTCGTTCAGCGGCTACCGAGGCCGTACCGGGATCTACGAGGTGCTGACCGTCACACCGCAGTTTCGGGAGCAGATCACCGCCCAGGTGTCGGATATCTCTCTGGCTTACTCCGCTCGCACCGCAGGAATGTGGAGCCTGCGGCGAAGCGGGCTCTCCAAGGTCAAGGCGGGGATCACCACGCTCGAGGAGATGCTGCGCGTCACCCACGTGGAGCGCGAGGAGATATCGCGCTGTCCCGCCTGCCGCCAGGAGGTCGACAAGGCCTTTCTGGTATGCCCTTATTGCCAGGAAGACCTCTCTGAGGATCTCTGCGCCGCCTGCGGCCGGGAGGTCGAGGCGACCTGGAGCGCCTGCCCCTACTGCCGGGCCGAGATCACTCACAAGTCCCAAGCTCACTCGGCCAAGCCCCGCATCCTTGTGGTCGACGACGATCCCACGATGGCGACCCTGGTGGAGGCCATGTACGGGGGCGAGTTCGAGATCGCCCACGCCCACAACGGTGAAGAAGGCATCAGAAAGGCCACGCTCGAGCGACCCGACCTCATTCTGCTGGACCTGTGGCTGCCCGACGTGCTGGGGGTTGAGATCGCCGAGCGTCTGCGGGCATCGGCCGCCACCAGCCTCATACCGGTAATCATGCTGACCGGGGATGACTCGAGCGAGGTCGCCAGTTTGAGGGCGGGAGTCGACGACTACGTGACCAAGCCCTTCGACGAAGACACTTTGCGAGCCCGAATGGAGAACGCCCTGAGCCGGGGCGGCCGGGCCCGAGCCCGCGGGCCGGCCACTGAGCTCGCAACTTCTCGAGCGAGGGAGACGCCTTCCTGAGCTAAGGCGAATCGAGCACGAAGCGGTCTGAAGAAGCGCACTCACCGGAAGCGTCGGCAGGAATCCACGGTTCGGTCCGACAGAGGGTAAGAATGCGCCCGCAGAAGAACGCGAGGGGGCCAGACGCGGGTTCGTCTCCGACCTCAGCCTCGTAGCGCGGGTTCTGTCGGAGAGGCGTTAGACAGTTCTGAAGGCGTTAGACAGAGGAGGGGAGCCAGGCTGGCTGAACGCATGATCGAGACGAACCGCGTCGAACTCTGTACGGAGGCCTTCGGCGACCGCGACGACCCACCGATACTGCTTGTCATGGGCATCGGCGGCTCGATGCTCTGGTGGGAGGAGGGTTTCTGCCGAATGCTCGCCGAAGCCCGACGGTTCGTGATCCGCTATGACCATCGCGACACCGGCCGGTCGGTCACATACGAACTTGGACACCCCGGATACACAGGTACCGATCTGGTCGCCGACGCCGCAGGTGTGCTCGACGCTTACGGCATAGCAGCCGCCCACGTTGTCGGGGTCTCGGCCGGCGGAGCCTTCGCGCAGTTGCTCGCTCTCGACTTTGCGGATCGCGTCCTGTCGCTCGTACTAATTAGCACTACTCGAGCACTGCCTGGTGGCCGCGGGCTCCCGCCCCCGGCCCTGGAGTTCACGCAGTTCGTAACATCGGCGAAGGTTGACTGGTCGGATGCCGAGTCGGTGATCGACTACCTGGTCGATTACTCGCGCTTACTCGCGGGGGGTCAGCGTCCCTTCGATGAGACGGTTACGCGGGAGCTGGTACGTCGCGATGTCGACCGGGCTCGCGACTTCGCCGCCGTCCAGAATCACGATGCCATTCCGGACGACGGACGCTCGCGTGAGCCCCTGTCCTCGATCAGCGCGCCGACACTGGTGATCCACGGATCAGCGGATCCGATGTTTGCGTTCGAGCACGGCGAGTCGTTGGCCGAAGAGATCCCCGATGCGAGGCTGCTGATGATCGAAGGTGCCGGTCACGGGGTATTTCGAGCCGACTGGGAGACCATCGTGCGCGCGGTGGTCAGGCACACCGCGCCGATCGATCGGGTTCGCGGATCATGACCGCCTCCGCGCAGGTTACATGTAGAGGCCCCCGTTGATGCCGTAGACCTCCCCGGTGATGTAGCTGGAGTCGGGATCGGCGAGGAACTCGACGACCCGGGCGACCTCGTCGCCCCTGCCCAGACGACCCACGGGTATCTGGGCGACGACCTTCTCGAGCGCCTTCTCGGGCATCCCCGCCAGCATCTCGGTCTCGATGAAGCCGGGAGCGACCGAGTTGACGGTCACGCCCTTCTTGGCGGTCTCGAGCGCAAGGCTCATCGTGAGCCCGAACAGTCCGGACTTGGCGGCCGCGTAGTTGGCCTGGCCCACGTTGCCCGTCAGCCCGATAACCGAGCTGATGTTGATGATCCGGCCGTGCTTGCGCTCGGTCATGTGGTTGAGGACAGCACGCGATAGATAAAAGGCCCCGGAGAGGTTCACGCGCACGACCTGGTCCCAATCCTCGGGACTCATCTTGCGAACCGTCTTGTCGATGTTGATGCCGGCGTTGTTGACGAGGATGTCGAGCTGCCCATGCTGCTCGATGACCTCGCCGATTACCCGCTCGCAGTCCTCTGCCCGCCCGATGTTCCCCTGATGGAGGCTTATCTCCGATCCCGGGTGAGCGTCGACGAGCCGTTTGGCTGCCTCCGCATCTCGCGAGTACCCTGCGGCGACCTTGACTCCTCGCTCGACTAGGCGCTCGCTGATGGCGAGCCCGATTCCACGAGTGCCCCCCGTGACGAGGGCGACCTGCCCCTTTATCTCTCCCACGACTTGCTCCCCTCGACATCGTGCAGCCTCGGTTGGCCGCCACGCCCGCCCAAACTAGTCGGCATAGGGAGGGCGGTCAACGGGTAGGGTCACGGCTATGCAGCGGGCCTCCGGGTGGCGCTTCAAGCCAGGTCGAGAACTCAAGCAGAGGAGGGGCCGACATGACCCACCACGGGCGTGAAGTCGTAGTTCTGAGCGGTGTAAGGACGGCCATCGGCAAGTTCGGGGGAGGCCTCAAGGACAAAGCGCCGACCGAGTTGGCGGCCGATGTGGTGCGCGAGGCGGTGTCGCGCTCCGAGGCCGAGCCGGCAGACATCAAGCATGTGGTTTTCGGCAACGTCATTCACACGGACATCCACGATATGTACCTGGCCCGAGTGGCCGCGATCAATGGCGGCCTACCGATCGAAACGCCGGCGTTCACGCTCAACCGCCTCTGCGGAAGTGGGCTACAGGCCGTGGTCTCGGCGGCTCAGACGATCATGCTCGGCGACACCGACTTCGCCCTCGCCGGTGGCGCCGAGTCGATGAGCCGGGGGCAATACTGGGTCCCCGGCGCCCGCTGGGGCCAACGCATGGGCGACGGAAAGCTGGTGGACTCCATGGTGGGCGCCCTCACCGACCCCTTCGACGACTGCCACATGGGCACGACCGCAGAGAACGTGGCCGAGAAATGGAACGTCACCCGAGAGGAGCAGGACGCGCTGGCGGTCGAGAGCCATAGGCGCGCCACCCGAGCGATTGCCGAAGGGCACTTCAAGGAGCAGATCCTGCCCATCGAGATCAAGGGCCGGAAGGGCACCACCGTCGTCGACACCGACGAGCACGTGCGATCCGATGTCGACACGGAGGCAATGGCCAAGCTCAAGCCCGCGTTCAGCAAGGAGGGCTCGGTCACCGCGGGAAATTCCGCCGGTATCAACGACGCGGCCGCCGCAGTGGTGCTCGCCGATCGGGAAGAGGCAGACCGCCGCGGGTACAAGCCTCTTGCGCGCCTCGTCGCCTACTCACACGCGGGAGTCGAGCCTCGCTACATGGGCATCGGCCCCATCCCTGCAGTCAGGGCGGTACTGGATCGAGCCGGGTTGAGCGTCGAGGACCTGGATGTCATCGAGCTCAACGAGGCGTTCGCGGCTCAGGCCTTGGCCGTGGCCGAGGATCTCAAGCTTCCGGCCGATCGGACGAACCCGAACGGCTCCGGCATCTCTCTGGGCCACCCCATCGGGGCGACCGGCTGCATCCTCACCGTCAAGGCGCTCTACGAGCTTCAGCGCACCGAGGGCCGCTACGCCCTGGTGACGATGTGCATCGGCGGAGGGCAGGGGATCGCCGCGATCTTCGAGCGCGAGGCCGCCTAGCAACACCAACCCGGCGGTGGTCAGAGGGCCGCTTGGGCTGAGCATGCCCGCCACCATCCTAGGAGCGGCCGGATGCCTCCCGGAGCGCCTGCCACACCCGCTCCGGGGTGAGTGGCATATCGATGTGCTCGACGCCGAGGTGGGACAGCGCGTCGACCACTGCGTTCTGGGCCGCGGGAGTTGAACCGATTGTCGCCGACTCCCCTATCCCTTTCGCCCCCAGCGGGTTGATCTGCGTTGGGGTCTCGGTGTAATGGCGCTCGAAGGAGACCAGCTCGGCCGCACTCGCCATCCGATACATGGCGAGGTTGGCGTTGAGGGGCTGGGCGTCCTCACCGAAGACGACCTCCTCGAAGAGGGCCTGGCCAAGTCCCTGGGCAATGCCGCCGTGCACCTGTCCCTCGACCAGCATCGGGTTGAGGATCGTGCCGCAATCATCGACCGCGACGTGGCGCAGCAGCTCGACCTTGCCGGTCTCAGAATCGACCTCCACCACGCAGACATGTGCCCCGAAGGGGTAGGTGGTGTCCTCGGGGTCGAAGAAGTGCTGTGCGCCGAGCCCCGCTTCCATGCCCTCGGGAAGCGCGTGGGGGTCCTGCGCCGTCACTCCCAACTCCGCCCACGACAGCGAGCGGTCGGGAGCGCCCACTATGCCGAAGCGGCCGTCGTCGGTCAGCTCCACGTCGTCCACGGAGACTTCCAGGACGTGGGCCGCAAGACGGCGGGCCCTGCCCACGACCTCTTCAGCAGCGCGGATGATCGCGCTGCCCCCCAGCTGCAGCGAGCGCGAGCCCATCGTCCCCGCGCCCCTCTTGATGAGGGCGGTGTCCGAGTGGACGACTTCGATCGACTCGAGGGGGACGTGCAGGAGTCCGGCGACGAGCTGAGTGAAAGCGGTTTCGTGACCCTGGCCGTGAGGCGACACCCCGGTCAGCACCTGCACGCGGCCCCCATCATCGACTCTTACCTCGCCGAACTCACCTCCCTCGAGGCCCGTCACCTCCACGTAGGTACACAGACCGATCCCGAGCAAACCTGTGTCGCCCCGCTCCCGGCGCCGGCGCTGCTCCTCGCGAAGCTCCTGGTAACCCACGGTTTGGAGAGCCTTGTCGAGCACCGCCTCGTAATCGCCTGAGTCGTAATTGGCGCCGGTGGCGGTCGTGAACGGAAACGCGTCCTTGGGGATGAAGTTCTTGCGTCTGATCTCGGCGGGGTCCATGTCCAGTCGATGGGCGAGCATGTCCACCGCCCGCTCGACCAGAGCCGCCGCCTCGGGCCTGCCGGCCCCCCTGTAAGCAGATGTGGGGGTTGCATCAGTAACCGTGAGCGCCACGTTGTACTGAATTGAGTCGATGCGATAAACACCCGACAGCATCTGGCGGGTGAGGTCGGGCAGATAAGCGCCGCCCTGCGGGTAGGCGCCGAGATCGGCGATGATGTCGGCTCGCAGAGACACGATGCGCCCGTCGGCAGTGGCACCGAGCTCGACGTCCTGCACCTGCCCCCGGCCCTGAGTCATCGCGGTCATGTTCTCGGAGCGAGTTTCGACATAGCGAACCGGGCGGCCCAGATGGCGGGCCAGGGCCGCAACCGCAATATGCTCGGCGTAGGTGTCGATCTTGGCGCCAAACCCACCCCCGACGGCGGGGGCGATAACGCGGACTGCGGCCCTGTCCATGCCCAGGGCCCGGGCGACATCCTTGCGGATCAGAAAGGGGGCCTGGCAGGGCACCCACAGGGTGAGCCCATCCCCCTCGGGAACGGCCAGGGCCCCGTTGACCTCGAGAGGCAGTGCCGCCAGGCGCTGGTTGACGAAACGATGTTTGATCACGACCTCGGACTTGGCCCGCTCGGTGCTCGAAACAAAGCTCTCGGTGGCGGCCACGTTGCCGCCGTGCTCTTCGAACAGAACCGGTGCCTCCGGCCGCCCGGCGGCCACAGGATCGCTCACCGACGGAAGGATGTCGTAGTCGATCAGGACCCGCTCGGCCGCGTCCATAGCAGTAGCCCGCGTGTCGGCAACGACGACCACGATCGGCTCTCCCACGAAACGGACCTTGTCGCGTGCGAGGACGGGACGAGAGAATAATGCGGGCGCGTTCTGGGCCCGCATGTCCGGCAGGTCCAGATCGGCAGAGTCGAACACCCCCTCGACTCCGGGGAGAGCGCGCGCCTCGTCCCTGGCGATGTCCTCGATGCGAGCGTGCCCGATGATCGACCGCACGAACACGGCGTTGAGCGCCCCGTCGGAGAGGAGGTCTTCGAGGTAGCGGGCCTCGCCGCTGAGAAAGCGGGGATCCTCAATCCGTTTGACTGGGTGCCCCAGGATCGATCCCGCCATCGTTGCAAGCTAGCATCTGGTCGCTTAAGTCGACCCGGAACGCGCCGATGACTACCGCAGACGCCGTGGGATTCCGGGGGCAGGAGGAGAGTGTCTGTGAAAAGAGATTCTGACTTGCGCGCGCTCGACCGGATGCGTCCTAACAATAATCAAGAGACATCAGTTCGCTACATCAGCACTCAGCCGCGCGCCTCTTGAACCTCGCGAACACAGGGGGCGGCGCCTCGTTCCAGCGTCTCTTCGACCTCTCGGGCGACCCCATGTGCGTGTTGGGGCGCGACGGCCGTCTGGAGCGGGTCAACCCCGCCCTCGAGCGGTCGCTGGGCCCAGCGGCTTCCGATTTGGTAGGCACCAGCTTCTTCGATCACCTCCACGACGACGACCGCCTGCTCGTCCGGAGCTTGCTCTCCGCTGCGCCAGAGGACGGGAAGTCCTCAACCCCCTTCGACGCCCGCTTGCGTTCTCGGGATGGATCGCTCAGATGGATCGAATGGCGTGCCGCCGGCGATGGTGAGCAAGGCGCGATCTATCTTGTCGGTAAGGATGTCAGCCCGCGGAAGATGATGGAGCGGGCCCTGCACCGGGAAGAGGACTTCCTCACCCTGTTGCAGATTGCGGCTGTGGCGGCAAACGAGGCCTCGTCCGTGGAGGAGGCCCTGGAGATTGTTATCGCCGCAGTATGCGTGCGCAGGAAGCTGCCGCTCGGCCACGGCTACTTGGTCACCGAGCCGGGCATCCTGACGTCCACCCACCTATGGCACGTGCAGGAAGAACAGCAATTCGCACCCCTGATCGAGGCGAGCGAGGCCCGCACCTTTGGCCGCGGCGAGGGCCTTCCCGGAAGTGTGTTGGAGACGGGACGCCCGCTGTGGATCGACTTGGCCACCGACCCCGTCTCCCTGAGAGGGGAGGCCGCGCAAGCGTGCGGCGTCCGAGCAGCCTTTGCGTTCCCGGTCACGCTCGGCTCCGAGGTGCTCGGAGTGCTGGAGTTCTTCTCCTCGGGCGCCCTCGAACCCGACGAGGGACTGCTCGAGGCCATGAAGCACGTAGGAACGCAACTCGGACGCGTTGCCGAGCGAGGCCGGGCCCGGGACGCTCTCAGGGACAGCGGAGAACGGGCGCGACGCATCGTGGAGACGGCGAACGACGCCTTCGTGGGAATGGATCGGCAAGGCTTCATCTCCGACTGGAATCAAAAGGCAGAAGCTGTGCTCGGATGGGCGCGGGAAGAGGCTGTTGGTCGCAGCCTCACCAAGACCATCATCCCGCCGCGGTTTCGAGCCGCTCACGAGGAGGCGGTGGCCCGCTATCTCGACACCGGGAACCCCACCATCATGAACCGGCGCATCGAACTGCCCGTGCTCCATCGCGACGGGCATGAGATACCCATAGAACTCACGGTATGGCCGCTGGTTCAGAGCGACGGGGTGACCTTCAACGCCTTCTTGCGGGACGTGAGCGATCGCAAGAAGGCTCAGGAAGAAATCTCACGAGCTCGCGATTTCGCCCAGACCGTCGTGTCCAGCACCGTCGACGGCGTCTTCGCTTTCGATACGGCCATGAGAATCACCGAGTGGAACCAAGCCATGGAGAAGATCTCGGGAGTGCCTCGGACTGAGGCTTTGGGCAGGATCTCCTCCGAGCTGTTCTCCTCTGTCGAAGGCTGGGGTGAGCAGGACTCGTACCTGGCTGCGCTCGAGGGCCGGGCGACTGCGTTCTCGAACAGCGCCTACGTCCATTCCGGTACGGGCCGGTGCTCCTTCTACGACGGCAATCTAGCCCCCCTCTTCGGAAACGAAGGGGATGTGGTGGGTGGCGTCGGGCTATTGCACGACACCACCGAGCGAAAGCTCCGCGAGGACGGGCTGCGCGCAACCAGCGAGCGGATCACTAACGCTTTCAGCCTGACCTTCAACAATGCACTCCTCGGTATGGCTATGGTCGGCCTCGACGGCCGCATGGAACAGGTCAACCCGGCTCTGTGCTCGCTTCTCGGTCGTTCGGAGGAGGAGCTGCTGATGATAACAACGGAAAGGGTCACGCACGAGGACGACGTTCCGAAGGAGAGGCCCCACATCAAGCGCATCCTCTCTGGTGACGTCGGCAGCTACCAGATCGAAAAACGTATGCTGCACTCCTCTGGTCAGACCATCTGGGTGCTGCTGGTGGCCTCGGCCGTCAAGGACGCCTCGGGACGGCTCCTACATCTCATATACCAGGTCGCCGACATCACCTCGCGCAAGCGAGCCGAGGAACAGCTCGCGCATCAAGCACTGCACGACTCGCTCACTGAACTCCCCAACCGGACCTTGTTTCTGGACCGTCTCGAGCAGGCCCTCGCACGTTCACAGCGTTTGTCTGCCGGTCACATCGCAGTCATGTTCTTGGACTTCGACCGTTTCAAGGTCATCAACGACAGCCTGGGGCATCAGGCTGGAGACACGGCCTTGATGGGGATCGCTCGCAGGCTCAAGGGCTTGCTCAGACCCAGCGACACCGTCGCCCGCTTCGGTGCCGACGAGTTCGTCATACTGTGCGAGGAGATGGAGTCGCTCGACCAGGCGCGGGAGATAGCGACGCGAATACAGGACTCGGTCGCCTTACCCATCGAGCTGGGGCAGTCCGAGGCAGTGCTCACGGTCAGCATCGGGATCGCCCTCTCGACTTCCTCCGCCGATTCGCCCGAGGCGCTCGTTCGAGATGCGGACATCGCAATGTACAAGGCAAAAGGGAGCGGGCGTGGACGCTATGAGGTATTCGACGACACCCTGCGACATGGCTTAGTGCAAAGACTCGAGGTCGAAAACGAGTTGAGAACAGCTCTCGATAGGGACGAGCTGCGACTTTACTATCAGCCTCAGGTGAGTTTGAGCGAAGGGCGCATCGTGGGGGCCGAGGCTCTGATCAGATGGCAACATCCCCAGCGAGGGCTTCTGGCGCCGGCCGAGTTCATCCCCATCGCAGAAGAGTCCGGGTTGATTGTGGATATCGACACTTGGGTCGTCCAGCAGGCTTGTCGCACACTCGGGCGGTGGGCCGAGCGGGGCTGGGGGACGTTGTCCTTGGCGGTGAACGTAGCCGCCCAAAGCCTATCCCGCCCCGAGTTCGGTGACATGGTTCGAGCGGGGCTGGAGTCATGCGGTAACCCAAGCGGCCACCTCTGCCTTGGAGATCACAGAGCGAGTCTTCATGGGCGTGGGGCGCTCGACGATGGATACCATTGCCGGAGCTGCGCGACCTGGGAGTGGGGCTGGCACTCGACGACTTCGGGACCGGTTACTCGTCTTTGAGCTACCTGAAGCGCTTCCCCGTTGATGTCCTCAAAGTGGATCGGTCCTTCATACAGGGCATTGGCGAGGACTCAGACGACTCCGCCATCACCGCAACTGTGATCACCCTCGCTCACAACATGGACCTGTCGGCCATCGCCGAGGGAGTCGAGACCGAGGACCAGCTCGACCGGCTCAAGGCACTCGGCTGCGACCTCGTCCAGGGTTTCCATTGCGGCCGGCCTCAGCCGAGGGAACAGCTTGAAAGGGCGCTAGCCGCCTGATAGCGGGGCGTTCCGTTGACTAACGGAGTTCTGCCCACGCCTTGACCTGGCCTGCATCATGCCAGAGACCACGCCACGCTGGGTGATTGAAGCGGCATCCGAGGAGCAGATTCGTCATCGCGCGCACGCCTTCAATGACCCAGCGGTTGCCGGGAGGATCCACGCGGCGATTCACCTCGCGCATAGTCCGTTCCAACACGCTGGTTGTGTGCTCGGGACGAGACCGACCCGGCATCCGCCAGGACCGCTTGCTCCTGTGCACCGCGTGCCAGGTCGCGAGATGTGGAGCCGTCCGCCGAAGGTGAACCGCGGTGTGGTCCCAGCCGTGGGCCTCGGCGAAAAGAATCGAATCCTGAGCCGCCTCGAGGCTTGAGCGCCTGCTCTTCGCGCTCATGATCGGGACTAATAGCCGTTCGATCAACGCGTCTCTCTTCGCCATCGGGATCCCGTCCTGCCACAGGCGGTGCCAGACGTTGTGGTGGATATGGAAGGTGCAATGCTGGCGAGGGACGCGTGGAGCGGCGCGATCAAGCATCGCGTCGATGCGGTCGTCACCGTCAGTCACGACAATCCCCGCATCCCGGCAAGCACGCACCGCAGGTTCAAGTGTCGACCACGGACGCGCCACCGTCGAGCCGATCAGCTCGATGTGGGCCTTGGGCCTGCGGCCAGAGATATCTCGACCCATCACCGCGCAGGCGATGTTGAGCTCCACACCCCTGGCGGAATACGCTTTGCGCCCATAGCGAGCACCTGCAGGAACTCGCGTGCCGTCGATCAGCAATGCCGGCACGCCGGCGAGATCGTGGCGCGGTTGGCTCAGGTCGCATCTCCGACCCGCCTCGCGCACCAATCGCTTGATTGTGCGGATCGACGGAGCCGCTCCAGTCTCGACAGCCAGATGGTCGGCCGTCTTGGCGAACGACGTCTCGGTGGCAAGGGAAGCGGCGCGGCGAGCGAGACCGGGCGCGATCCGCGCGACAATCTCAACGTATTCGGGTCATGGACGGCGGCAAGCACGGCCGTGTGGCGAGGCGCGGTTCGACCCCCACTTGCTCATACGATCCTGGTTCTCGCGCCTCATTCCGGCGGGAGAATTTGCCATCATTATAACGCTTGTGACGAATGAGAGGTTTGCGCCAATCCGCAGAAACGGTGCGCGCAGCAACCGCTTCGCCCGCGACCTGTTCGCGGGGCTTCCGGAGCGCTACGACGTGCTCGGCGAGGTGCTTTCATTGGCCCAGAACCGCCGCTGGCACAAGGCGATGGTGCAGGCGGTGGTCCGCGCCGATCCCGCCACTGTGCTCGATGTCGCCAGCGGTACCTGCGGAGTTGCCCTTGCTCTCGCGCGCGACACGAACGCGTGGACGGTGGCCCTCGACATCTCAGAAGACATGATGGGACGCGGCCGCTCACGCGTGGAAGAAAGGGGTTACGGACAGCGCGTTGTTTGCACCCTCGGTAGCGCCGAGAGCCTCCCCTTCCCGGACGAGAGCTTCGACGCGCTGACCTTCACCTACCTGCTGCGCTACGTCGCCGATCCCGAGGCAGTGCTGCGCGAGGTGGCGCGGGTGGTGAAAAAAGACGGGATCATGGCGAGCCTCGAGTTCGGTGTTCCACAGCGATGGTGGGCGCGCTGGGGATGGTGGCTGCACACGCGCTGCCTGCTTCCGTCGATGGGATGGCTCGGTGGCGGAAAGCAATGGCTGCGCGTGGGCCGATTTCTCGGGCCCAACATCTCCGAGCACTACCGCTCCTATCCCGTTTCCTGGACGGTGCTGGCGTGGGAGCGCGCGGGCCTGAGCGACGTCACCGCAAGCCAGATGAGCTTGGGAAGCGGCCTCGTGATGTGGGGATACAAGAGATGAGCCAGAGGCCGCTGCCTCCCGCCTTCTATGCAGGCGGTGAAGGGATCATCAGGCAATGGTTGACGGTGCTACATCCTCCCTACACGCTGTGGCATCTCTGCTACGTCGTCGTCGGCGCCTGTCTTGCGCCCGAGTTGGATCTCTTCCGCCTGTCACTAAGCCTCATCGCCTTCCTACTTGCCGTAGGTATTGCGGCTCATGCACTCGACGAGCTCAACGGTCGCCCGCTCAGAACCTCGATCTCGGACGCGAGCTTGAAGGGCGCGGCCGTAGGGGCACTGATCGGCGCGGTGGGAGTGGGAGTCTACGGGATAGGCCTCGCGGGCCCTGGCCTGATTCCTTTGATCGCCGCCGGCGTCTTCTTAGTCGTGGCCTACAACCTAGAGTGGTTCTCCGGCCGCTTTCACTCTGACTCTTGGTTTGCCGCTTCGTGGGGATCGTTCCCCTTGCTGGTTTCCTATTACGCGCAGGCGGAGACCATCGGTGCGGTCGCGGTCCTGGGCGCGGGAGCCGCGTTCGCGCTGTCGTTCGCGCAGCGAGCTCTGAGCACTCCGGCGCGTGACTTGCGGCGGCGTGTCGTGCGCGTGGAGGGGAAGCTCGAGCTCGCCACCGGAGAGGTGCGGCGCCTAGGGCGCGGCGAGCTGCTGGCTCCGCTCGAACGGACTCTCAAGGCGCTGACGTGGGCAATGGTCGCGCTGGCCACCACGCTACTGGCCGAGCGCCTGTTGTGATGGGTCAGTTGATCTTCTGGTTCTTGCCTATCGCCACTATGCCCCCAGGAGAAACGGTGAAGCGCTCACGGTCCAGCTCCGGGTCCACGCCTATGCGCGCTCCCTCGGGAATGTTCACGTTCTTATCGATGATCGCGTTACGAACTATTGCATGTCGTCCGACTTTGACGCCGTGCATTAGAACGGAGTGATCGACGGTCGAGTATGAATTGATCCTCACTCCCGGGGACAGCACCGAATAGCGCACCTCGCCTCCCGAGATGACTACTCCGCTGCTGACCATCGAGTTGATCGCCCGGCCTACTCGTCCTTCGCTCTCGTGGACGAACTTGGCCGGCGGAAGCGGATCGTTCCATGTGTAGATAGGCCACTGCGAGTTGTACAGGCTGAACGCAGGTTGAGCAGAGACTAGGTCCAAGTGAGCCTCGTGATAGGCATCGAGAGTCCCTACGTCTCTCCAGTAGTCGCGATCAAGTTCGGTGGAGCCGGGGACGTGATTCCCGGTGAAGTCGTAGACCGCGGCCTCGTGCCGCCCGACCAGCATGGGGATGATGTCGCCGCCGAGGTCGTGAGTTGAGTCCTCGTCCGTGGCGTCCATGCTCAACGCATCGACCAGGGCCTTGGTGGTGAAGATGTAGTTTCCCATCGAGGCGTAGATTTGATCGGGCGCATCCGGCAAACCCTTGGGGTCATGCGGCTTCTCTAGAAATGCTTCGACCATTCGTCCGTCGTCACCGGCCTCGATTACGCCGAACTCTTCTGCCTGCGACTTCGGCACACGTATGCCTGCAACCGTGACCCCGGCCCCGGTTGCGACATGAAACTCGAGCATCTGGCGCGGGTCCATCCGGTAGATGTGGTCGGCTCCGAAAACGCACACGTGTTCGGGTTCCTCGTCGTAGATGAGGTTGAAGCTTTGGTACACAGCATCAGCGGAGCCGGCGAACCAACGGGGGCCGCGCCGCATCTGGGCAGGCACGGGGGTCACGTAGTTGCCGAGGATCGACGACAGCCTCCAGGTCTGCGAAATGTGCCGGTCGAGGCTGTGGCTCTTGTACTGAGTCAGCACGGCAATCCGTCTGAGGGTGCCGTTGACGAGGTTCGAGAGTGCGAAATCGACGAGGCGGTAGCTGCCACCGAACGGCACCGCCGGTTTTGCCCTGTCCGCTGTCAGCGGCATCAGCCGTTTTCCTTCCCCGCCCGCGAGCACGATCCCGAAGACCGGGGTGCGCCTCCCCATGCCGACGATCCTAAACGACGTTCAGGCGCCGAACCTATCGTCACCCGGCCTCGGCCCTTACTCGGCCCCTACATGGAACTCCTCGGCGGTGGAGCGGTCCCCGAACCACGCCAGGCCCCGGCCTGGGTCAGAGCTTCGGCGCAGCCCGGTTGACACAGCCACCGGCGACCCCCAGGCGCCAAGATGGCGCCTCGGTGGGGGCGGTGATCGGGGAACCTCGACCTTTGGAGGCGGCCGGAGGCTACGGCGGCACATTCCTCGGCGCGTTGATCTCGTGTGCTGCTAACGTGACTCCCCGCACGGTGATAGCGAAACACTGACGAGAGGGCCCGCCCCCAGGATGTACTCGATCGCGCACAACGCACGCCTGAGTACGGAACTCGTACGCCAGCGCGCTCGGAGCGCGCTTCTCTCCCCTACTCGTGCGACCGATGCCGCTCTCTGACATCAGGGCCGCAGTGGTCGGAGTGGGGTTTATCGGCGTGGCCCACGTTGAAGCGTTGCGGCGCCTCGGAATAGATATCTGTGGTGTCCTCGGATCGACTCCCGAACGCGCCCGCCACAAGGCGGTCGACGCAAACCTGCCACGGGTCTACGAGTCATTCAACGACCTTCTTGCGGACACGAGCGTGGACGTTGTTCACATCGCAAGCCCGAACCACGTGCATGCTCCCCAGGCGACGGCGGCACTCGCGGCCGGCAAGCATGTCGTCTGCGAGAAACCCTTGGGATTGAACAGCACCGAAACCTCCGAGCTGGACCGACTGGCAGCTGCCTCAGGCTTGGTGAACGCCGTCTGTTTCAACATCCGCTTCTATCCCCTTTGCCACCAGATGCGCGCGATGGTGACATCGAATGGGATCGGGGAGCCGCGCCTCGTCACGGGTTCCTACCTGCAGGATTGGCTGCTGCTGCCGAGCGACTGGAACTGGCGTCTGATCCCAGAACAGGCCGGTGCGCTTCGATCGGTGGCCGACATCGGATCGCACTGGCTCGATCTGGCTCGCTTCGTAACCGGACTCAATGTGGTCGAGGTAATGGCCGATCTCCACACGCTCGTCAAGGTACGGCGTCATCCTTTTGGCCCGGTTGAGACTTTCGCCTCCGGCTCGGGCGACGGTGACCTCATCGAGGAAGAGATGACCTCCGACGATGCATGTGGCATCCTGCTTCGCTTCGAGGGCGGGGCCCGCGGAGCGGTGACGATCTCGCAGGTCTCGGCCGGACGCAAGAACTCGCTCGGCATCGAGGTGAACGGGTCGGAGTCATCTGTGGCGTGGGGCTCGGAGGACCCCGATCGCCTCTGGATCGGCCACCGTGGGCGCGCCAACGAGATCCTCCAGCGCGATCCATCACTTGTCGCCCCCGAATCGAGCGCGTTGATCGCCTACCCGGCCGGCCACGTGGAGGGATATCCAGACTCTTTCCGCGCTCTGTTCGCCTCCGTCTACGCAGACATCGAGCGCGGCGAGCCTTCCGGGAACCCCTCCTATCCGACCTTTGCCGACGGCCACGATGCGGTGTGCGTCACGGAGGCGGTGGCCCGCAGCAGCCGCGACGGGAGATGGACGGCCGTCGACCGATGACACCAGAGCTGCGGGGGACGGGGGGGGCCGGGTCCGGCCAGATTCTGGGCCAGCCATGGGTTGGCCGCCGACTTGGCGATAGGGTCGGGAGATGGCTGAGAGCGACGCGCTCAAGAGAGGTCGAGAAGCCTTCCGCACGCGGGTCTGGGGCGAAGCGTTTGCCTGCTTGTCCAATGCCGATCTAGAAGAGGCCTTGGAGGCCGAAGATCTCGAGCGGCTGGCGATCACCACATACATGGTCGGCAAGGATGACGCATCCGCCGACGCTTGGACGCGCGCTCATCACTACTACCAACGCCACCAGAATCCCCCCGCCGCGGCAAGGTGCGCGTGCTGGCACGCGTGCGGATTGTTCTTCAAGGGCGACATGGCACCGGCCATGGGCTGGGTGGCGCGGGGGCAGCGTGTTCTCGAGACCGCCGAAGAGGATTGTCCGGAGCAAGGCTGGTTGCTGTTTCTGTCGGCCCTGCCGATCATGTTCCAGGGTGACCCCGAAACGGCGTACTCGAGCTTCGTGCGAGCAGGCGAGATCGCCGAACGCTTCAACGATCACGACGTCATGACGCTGTCGAGGCTGGGCCGCGGCCAGTCGTTGATCATGCGGCAACGGACCGCGGAGGGCACGGCCCTGCTCGACGAGCTCATGGTCGCGGTCGTCTCGGGCGAGGTATCCCCGCTCGTGGCAGGCGTCGCCTACTGCGCTGTCATCGACCTGTGCCAGAGCGTCTTCGATCTGCGCCGCGCGCGGGAGTGGACTGCGGCGTTGTCCCGCTGGTGTGACTCCCAACCCGATCTCGTTCCGTATCGCGGCAACTGTCTGGTCCATCGCTGCGAAATCTTCCAACTCCAGGGGGCGTGGACCGACGCTTTGGAGGCAGCGGAGCTTGCCTGCGAATGGCTCTCGGGACCCACCGCGTGGGACTCGCTAGGCTCCGCCTATTACCAGCTGGGCGAGATCGAGCGGCTGCGCGGCGAGTTCGAGAAGGCGGAGCATGCCTATCGTCAGGCCAACCGCGCAGGACGACAACCGGAACCGGGCAGGTCACTACTACGGCTCGCACAGCACCAGCCCCAGGTTGCCGCGGCCTCGATCCGGCGCGCGTTGGACGAGACGCAGGAACCCATGGGCCGTTCCCGGCTGCTCCCCGCGTACGTCGAGATCATGCTCGCAGCCGACGATGTCACAGCCGCAAAGAGTGCTGCCGACGAGCTGGCGGCGATCGCAGTCCACTTCGACGCGCCGTTCCTGCATGCCGTCGTCGCAAGCTCGGCCGGGGCCGTCCTCTTCGCCGAGGGCGACTCGCAGGCCGCTCTTGCAAGGCTCCGCGACGCATTCGTCGCGTGGCGAGAGCTTGACGCTCCACATCATGCCGCGCGCGTCCGGGTGCTCATCGGACTCGCCTGCCGTGCACTCGGGGACAACAGCAGCGCGGAGATGGAACTCGACGCCGCCCGCGCCGCCTTTGAGGAACTCGGCGCCGTGCCCGACCTCGAGCGAATGGCGAAGCTCACGGCTGGAGCCACCGGTGGGCTTACCCGGCGCGAAATGGAGATTCTCGGGCTGGTGGCATCCGGCAAGACCAATCGAGCGATTGCAACCGAGCTCTTCCTCAGTGAGAGGACGGTTGCCCGACACGTTAGCAATATCTTCACCAAACTGGGACTCTTCTCTCGGTCCGCGGCCACCGCCTACGCCTACGAGCACGGGCTCGTCTAGGTGCGCCTACATAGAAATGCTCACACGCCCTCACTCCAGATTGAGTAGTTCGCCACTGGTCGCGGCCCCCACTTCTCCCTAGAGTCGGCTTCATGCCCGGTCGATGGTGCCGGATCAGACTGTTGGAGCGACGAAGGAGGCAGCGGTGAGCGAACAGCTGGCTAACACTCAGCACGAACACGCAGCACCGGTTGAGGCGTGGGACGCGATTGCGAAAGGCTACGACCAGCACGTGGCACCCAAGGAAGTACCACTGGCGACCGAGGCGCTCTCTCTGACAGGATTGAAGCCCGGTCATCGCTTCCTCGATGTTGCCGCAGGCACCGGAGGATTGAGTCTTCCAGCCGCGCGGCTCGGCGCCAAGGTCCTGGCAACGGACTGGTCCCCGGTAATGGTGGCATGTTTCGAGACACGGGTACGTGAAGAGAACGTCTCCGACGCGCAGGGGCGAGTCATGGATGCACACGCTCTCGAGCTTGAAGATGACAGCTTCGACGTCACCGGCTCGCAGTTCGGCGTGATGCTGGTGCCGGATCAACCGCGCGCACTCCGTGAGATGGTGCGCGTTACCAAACCCGGCGGCCGCGTCTTGCTGGTCGCCTACGGCTCGCCCGCGGACATCGAATTCCTGCACTTCTTCATCGGCGCACTCAAGAGCGTCTTCCCCGGCTTCGCCGGCCTGCCGGGCGACCCTCCGCCACTCGAGTTTCAGGTGTCGGATCCCGCGGTGCTACGCCAACGACTCGTGGATGCCGGGTTGAAGGACGTCAGGGTAGAGACATCTGCCGAGAGGGTTGAGTTTAAGACGGGACAGGAGATGTGGGACTGGGTGCTGCACAGCAACCCCATCGCCGGCATGCTGACGGCCGATCTGTCCGAAAAGCAGCGAGCAACGATGCGACAGGTGCTCGACGGCATGCTCCGTGAGCGGTCGGGTGGCAATGGATCCGCCGTTCTCACGAGCCCTGTCAACATCGGAATCGGGACGAAGTAGGCGGTGCCTTGGCGCCGAGTGGTGGTCGGCGGTTGCTATGGAGCGGTGGTCTGGCGCCGAGAACCGCATAGACACCGCCGACCGGCGGATCGCTCGGCACGGTGCCCGTATCGGCCGTAGGCTGGCGCCGTCCTCGGAAACAGAAGGGAACGAGGTTGAGCGAACAAGACCCGGGACGGAACAGTCAGGCAACCACTCCCTGGCGGGCGCGTTCATCGCGTGTCGTCCACACGAACCCGTGGCTCTCAATGCGGGAGGACATCGTCGAGATGCCGAACGGAGAGACGACCACCTATGGCGTGGTGACTCTGGGCCACTGTGTCGGAGTGCTTCCATTCCTCGACGACGACAATGTGCTGTTACTACGCCAGTACCGCTATGTCGCAGGCATGGTTCGCTGGGAGATGCCCACCGGAGGTGTTCATCCCGGCGAACCGTTCGTGGATGCTGCTCAACGCGAGCTCTTCGAAGAGACCGGATACCGAGCCGGGCAACTTTCGTACATCTCTTCTCTTCACACGAGCAAGAGCGTCGTGGACGAAACCGCCCATCTCTACGCCGCGCGCGACCTGAGTACCGTCGAGGACTGGAGGGGCGGTGACTCTACAGAGTTCATAGAAGTGCAATCCACTCCCTGGCGGCGCGTTGTCGAGATGGTGCACGCGGGCGAGATAACCGACGCCATGACCATCATCGCCGTCTTGCAGCTCTCCTCCCGGCGTGATTGAACTCTTCGGTGAGTACTCCGGAGTTCCATTGCCCGTTCAGGCGAGGTGGCGGACGGCCGCTTGGGCCAGCAATCTAACCGTCTCAACGTTTCGCACACGGCCCAACAGCGTCGTGACGCCGGCCCCCGCCCAGACCTCGAGTCGCTCACGCACCCGTTCCACGGGCCCGGCCAACGAGAGCTCGTCCACGAGCGCATCGGGGACCGACGCCACTGCCTCGGCCTTCTGTCCGTCGAGAAACAGGGCTTGCACCTTCTCGGCCGCCTCCTCGTAGCCATACCTTCGAACCAGCGAGTTGTAGAAATTCGCTCCCCGCGTCCCCATGCCGCCGATGTAGCGGGCGATGGTGGCACGGAGCGCGTTCCGGCACTCCTCGAGGTCGTCGCCGATCGCAACCGGCACCACTGGACAGATGTCGAAGTGTTGTCGAGACCGACCGCCCGACGCGAATCCTCTCGTCAGCGCGTCCTCGAAGATGCCCCTATTCTCAGGGGAGTAGAAGAGCGGCAGCCATCCGTCTGCAACACGTGCAGCGAGCGAAGTGTTGCGGGGTCCCATGGCGGCGAGATAGATGGGCAGGTCCGCACGCAGCGGGACTACCTCGGCCTTGAGAGGTTTTCCGAGCCCCGTCCCGCCGGCAGCGGGAAGCCGGTAGTGAGCTCCCTCGAAGCGCACAGGATCCTTGCGCTGGAGGATGGCTTTGATAATGCGGATGTACTCATCGCTTCGCTCAAGGGGTCGTTCGAACGGCTCTCCGTACCAGCCTTCCGCCACCTGGGGGCCGCTCGTGCCCAAGCCGAGGCGCAACCGGCCCCCGGTTAGGTGGTCGAGGGTGATGGCCGCCATCGCAACATTCGCGGGAGTCCGCGCCGGGATCTGCAGAATGCCGGTTCCCACCGCGATGTGCCGGGTGTGAGCCGCGATCCATGTGAGCAAGACGAGCCCGTCCGAGCCCCATGCCTCCGATGTCCACACGGAATCGAGTCCGGCTCGCTCGGCCTCTTGCGCCACCGCGGTCAGGTCGACCGGCGAGCGTTCCCAGTGTCCGACATGGATTCCCACTCGCATTCGCTTCTCAGTCAACGGCACAACTCCCCGGTGGGCAGCCCAACAGGCACCGAACTTTGGCTATGTGCCTACATCAGGTGTAGGTACAGCTACAAAGTTGCCCGAGGCACCTTCCACCATGTTGGCGGCAAGTTCAGCAGGTGCACGCCTCAGGGGCCGATGCGGCAACCAAGCAGGAGTAGAGCTCCAGCAGCTCCGCGGCGGTCCTGTCCCAGCTGAAGCGCCGGGCGGAAGCAACTGCGGCCTCTGAGAACGAGCGGTGCAGGCGCTCATCGGCGAGGAGCGGCAGCAACCGCTCGGCCATCTGGGAAGGGTCGGCCGAGTCCAACAGCCATCCCGACATTCCGTTGTGCACCACGTATTTCAGCCCGCCGACCGCGGTGGCGACCACCGGGACGCCACAGGCATGCGCTTCGAGGGCGGCGAGCCCGAACGATTCGGTGCGCGAGCAGACCGCGAGGACGTCGGCAGCCCGGTAGAGCTCCGGCAGTTCGCTGTGGGGTCGGGGCCCGAGAAACTGCACTCTGGCGCCCAGCGACAGGTCGTCCGCCAGCCTTCGCAGACGAGCGAGCTCGGTCTCCCCTGCGGGCGTGCTCGGCCCGCCCACGATGACCACGGCAAGCTCTCGCTCCAACTGCGGAGCCAGCTCGGCGGCGGCCCGAACCGCAAGGCTCAGGCCCTTGAGCGGCTGGATCCTACCCACGCACAGGATGACGGCATGCTCGGGGGTCAGACCGAGCCGCGCTCGAGCCTCTGCTCGCTCATTGGCGCCGGCATTCGGCTTGAAGACCGCGTGGTCGATGCCGGGATGAATGATCTTCATGTGGTCGTGCAAGGCCCCATAGAGGCACGAAAGCTGTTCCCACTCGTCGTCCGTGGACGGAATGAGCACCTCCGCCCGGTTGATGATGCGTTCCTCACCCTCGATCCTCGCCTGCGGCTCGGCGGTGTCGTCCGGCGCCAGATAGAGGTTCTTGACGCGCGCCAAAGTGTGCTGGGAATGCACCAGCGGCGCGCCCCATCTCTCGGCCAGCGGAATCGCCGCCAGCCCGGATTGCCAGTAGTGAGAGTGGACGATGTCGTAGGAGATCCTCTGCATCGCCGCAAAGGCCTGAACGCCGGCGACAAACTCATCGATATACGGGGCCATGGCGTACTTGGGGATGACGCTGGCCGGGCCTGCATCTATCGAGATCACGCGGACGCCTTCGGACAGGCGGGCGATCCGGCCCCCCTCAGACGTCGCCCGGGTGAAGATATCGGTGTGGATCCCGGCCGCGGCATGCGCCGCCGCAACTCCGCGCACATAGACCGTCATCCCACCGGCGTCGCCTGAACCAGGTTCGGTGAGCGGGGAGGAATGGTAGGCGAGCACCGCCACCCGCCGCACGGGACTCCCGGAGCTGGACACCGCCCTCGACTTCATGCCCGTCACTCTTTTCGGCTCCAAGCCGAGCCCTTTCTTCCCGGTTTCCCTCATCTGGGGAGATTCTACGGGGGCATCGATCCCTTTCGAGCCTTTAGCCGAGTCCTTCGCCGTATCCAAAGCCTAGAGGCGACGCACGATTTACGCATTCGGAGTTCACGCTTCTGCTGGGGCGGGGTCGAAAACTTCTTCCATTGCTGCTGCGTCGAGGTCTGGTTGTTGTTTGCTATCGGGCCCCGCGGCCTGCAGGCGGCGCAGCATGCTCGCCGCGAAGACGGCGACGGCAATCATGAGGATACATCCGATCATGGCGGTAAGCCGCAACCCGTGAGTGAACGCGGCGTGAGCTGCATCGAGAAGCGCACCGCCGACCGGCTCGGGAAGTTGCGCCGCCACCCCCAGAGCTCCTCCGAGAGTGTCACGTGCGGCTTCCGCAGCCTCTGGGGGGAGCCCGCTCGGCAACGCCTCTGCCAGCTCACTGCGGTACACGGCGGTGCCGATGCTGCCGAGAACCGCGATGCCGAGCGCGCCTCCAAACTCGGCGCTGGTCTCGGAGATCCCGGAGGCGGCGCCGGCTCGCTCGGGCGGAGCGGCGCTGATGATGAGGTCGGTTCCCAACGTGAACACCGGACCGAGCCCCAGGGACATGACGATGGACCCGGTGACGAGAAGCGCCAGGCCGGAGGTCCCCTCGACCTGAGCGAGGATACCCAGGCCCAGGCCTGTGAGCGCCAGTCCGGCCCCCATCACCGATGCGGGACGAAACCGCCGCACGATAACCGGGGCCAGCATGGAACTAACGATGAATGCTCCGGACTGCGGCAGCATCCACACCCCAGCATTCAGAGGCGACAAGCCGAGAACCAATTGCAGGTACTGCGCGACATAGAGAAAGGTGCCGAACATCGCGAAGATGGCAAGCGTGAAAGTCACCAAAGAAGCGCTGAACGCAGGTCTCCGAAACAGCCGCACGTCGATCAGCGGATCGGCCAGTCTCCGCTGTCGTCGCACGAAGGTCACGCCGACGCCGATTCCGCTTGCAATCGAGAGTGCCGGCAACATCCCCAGACCGTCTTGAGCGATCTGCTTGAGCCCGAAGATTACAGACAGGACTGCGACCAGGGACATCACCACGCTGATGGGATCGGGCCGCCCCGCGGTCGGGTCCCGAAACTCCGGCAGCAGCACCGGGCCCAGCACCAGCAGGACCCCCATAACCGGCACCGCCAGCAGGAAGACTGAGCCCCACCAGAAGAACTCGAGCATCGCTCCGCCGAGCAGTGGGCCGATTGCCCCGCCGACCGAGAAACTCGTGATCCACACACCGACGGCGACCGTGCGCTGGTGCGGGTCGAGAAACATGTTGCGGATCAGTGACAGTGTGGACGGCGCCAGCGTTGCACCCGCCAAACCGAGCAAAGCGCGCGTCGCTATCAGCATTTCCGCGCTGGTTGAGAACGCGGCGAGAACCGAGGCAACGCCGAACGCACTAGCGCCGATCAGCAGCAGCCGGCGGCGACCGATCCTGTCTCCGAGCGTGCCCATCATGATGAGCGACCCCGCGACCATGAACCCGTAGATGTCGACGATCCACAGCAGCTGTGCACTGCTCGGCTGGAGGTCCGCACTGAGCCGCGGCACCGCTAGGTGGAGCACCGTCAGGTCCATCGAGTAGAGGACGCAAGCCAGGGCGAGCACAGCAAGCCCTATCCATTCCCTCCGTCCGGCCCGAGGTGCGGCCAAAGCCTCATTCTCTAGCGACATTTCAACCCTCCTTCTCGCAGGTCTCGAAATCAAGACGGCGACGAATACCAGAACTCATCGGTCGCCGGCGTTGTTCCTGGGGGCCGGCGGACGGTCCAAGCAAGTCAACCTTGCGAGAGGTTTTCCGATGAGGGCCGCTGTCTTATGGTGTCGATGAACAGATTGAGAGAAAGGGGCCCGGATTGACTGAGCTGGCGGCAACAGAAAACTTAGCCCATGGCACGGCGACGCCCGACACCGACGACCTCGAGGCGAGGCTCGAACAGCATCGGACCGAGCTGACCGCCCACTGCTACAGGATGCTGGGCTCTGCGTTCGAGGCGCAGGACGCCGTGCAAGAGACGATGCTCCGGGCATGGCGCAGCTTCGATCATTTCGAGGGCCGCTCGGCGCTGCGCTCGTGGCTGTATCGCATAGCGACGAATGTTTGTCTGGACATGTTGAGCGGCAGAGATCGTCGCGCCCGCCCCATGGACCTGGGGCCCGCCGGCACCGCCGACTCCTCTCTCGGTGCTCCCCTGCCGGAAAGTGCCTGGATTCAGCCGATCCCGGACGGCAGTGTCGTTGCCTCGGACGGCGACCCGGCCGACGTGGCCGAGCAGCGGGAAAACGTCCGGCTTGCTTTCGTCGCCGCCCTCCAGCACCTGCCGGCCCGGCAACGGGCGGTTCTGATCCTCAGGGAGGTTCTTCGCTGGAAGGCGGCCGAGGTCGCCGAGCTGCTCGAAACCAGCGTGGCCTCGGTGAACAGCTCTCTCCAGCGCGCACGCGCGGCGCTTGCCGCCGGTGGAGCCGGTGCCGGCCAACCTTCCCAGCCGGTGGACGAGGCGCAGCAGGCGCTCCTTGCCCGCTACGTGGACGCCTTCGAGCGCTACGACATGGAGTCGCTCACCTCACTGCTCTACGAGGACGCCACCTGGTCGATGCCGCCTTACGAGCTGTGGCTTCGCGGTCATCTCGACATCCAGCGCTGGTGTCTGGGGCCCGGCATCGGCTGTGACGGTTCTCGACTGGTACCGACGATGGCCAACGGTGCGCCGGCATTCGGGCAGTACAAGCCCGGGGAAGATGGTTACGAGCCCTGGTCGCTGCAGGTACTCGACGTATCAGGCGATCGGATCAGCGGAATAGTCTTCTTTCTCGACACCGCCACCCTCTTCCCGCTTTTCGGGCTGCCGCCCCGGCTCGAGCGTTAGGTCTCGCAGAGCGGCAGCACTTCGCGTAGGCCCATCAGTACCAGGAGTTCCTGGAGCTCGCTCGAGGCGTGTCGTAGCCGAATCTGACGGCCGAGCCGTCGAGCGGTGAGCTGCAGACGGGCAAGGGCATCCACCGTACCGGCGTCCGAACCCCCGAGTGTGCTCAGGTCGCAGACAACAGTATCTCCGGGCCTGCCTTCGAGCTGATGAAGGGTGGCGCACAGTCCCGGGGCGCTTGAGGGAGTGAGCGGGCCGGCGACGACCAGGACGATCGCACCCGGCGCTACGACCGCCTCCACTTCACGCGCACGTTTCCCCGGTGGCTCCCCGGCAGCGTCAATCACGGACCTCCTTATCGCTTCTCCCTGGAAAAAGACCGCCAGGGGAGCCCAAACTCATCGCGGCAACCGCGTGGACGTGGGGGTAGTCGGACGGCCGGCTGCTTGTTGGACCTACGCATCGACTGAGGTGCGCCGCTCGTCCAGCTCGATGGGAGCAGGGTCGAGGACCAATCCGGTGAACTCCGGGTAGGCAAGAACGCCCATCTCGGCCATGTCGAGACCCGCGATCTCGGCCTCCTCCGAAGGACGGATCCCGCCCTTGGTCAACGCGTTCTGCATCCGGAAGAAGCCGTACACCAACCCGAACATCACGCTGCAGATCACGACCGCGGCCGTTGCCTGAGCCACAAGCTGGCCCGGATCCCCGTAGAGAAGACCGGCCACACCGGTCGACGCCTCAGCCCCCGTCCCGTTCCAACCGATTCCGTAACTTCCATCGGCAAAGATGCCCACGGCAAGAAGCCCGTAAATCCCGCATACCCCGTGCACAGAGATTGCACCGATGGGGTCGTCGACGCCACGGCGTTCCACGAACCAGATCGAGTGCACAACGATAACGGCCGCGCTGGAACCGATCACGGCAGCCGCCCACGGCTGCACAAACGCGCAGGGAGCAGTAATAGCGACCAGCCCGGCAAGCATGCCGTTGGCCGACATCCCGGGGTCGAACTTCTCGGTTCGCATGTAGGTGTAGACGAGTCCCACGACCGAGCCGAACGCGGCAGCGATCGCCGTATTGGCGGCCACTACGGTAAAGCGCAGATCAGTTGCCGCAAAAGTCGACGCAGCATTGAATCCAAACCAACCCATCAACAGAATGAACGTTCCGAGCATCGCCATGGGGATGTGGTGTGCGGCAATCGTGCGCGGCTTTCCATCGGCCCCGTACTTGCCGATGCGAGGCCCTAAGACAAGCGCGCCGGCAAGTGAGGCGGCCCCACCCATCGCGTGCACAACTCCACTTCCGGCGAAGTCAACAGTCCCGTGCCCGAGACCCATGCTGTTGCCGAGCTGACTCAACCATCCTCCACCCCAGACCCAGTTGCCGAACAGCGGATAAAAGATAGCTCCGCAGAACAAGCCCCAGTAAATAAACGAGCGGAACTTCCAGCGCTCAGCCATCGCTCCGGTAGGGATTGTCGCTGTGGTGTCCATGAACGCCACCATGTACAAAAAGAAGGCGAGTACGGCAACGTCATACGCCTTCCCCGACAACGCCCAGCCCCCTCCCGCAAGAATCCCTCCGAAGTCGCCGAACTGGATCAACCAGTCCCCCACCGGTTCGTTGTAGCCGATCAAAGGCAAGCTGTAAGCACCGAACATCAACGGGTAGCCGACGAGGAAGAACGCTATGAAAGCAATGCCGAAGATGGAGAAGTTGGTCATGACGACATGAGCCGCGTGCTTGGCACGGCAGAAACCCGTCTCCACCAAAGCAAAACCAGCCTGCATGAAGATAACCAACACCGCCCCCACCACTATCCACATCAGGTTCAGGCCGAACTCGGTGTGGGTCACTTCGTCGGGCACCGTGCCGAGCGATCCGCCGGTGGGATCGGCGGCCGAAGCCACGCCGGCCCCCAACAACACCATCACTAACGTCGTGAGCAGAACCAGTCCCGACTTCCTTGCCCAGTGCCCGTGCATAGTCACACTCCTCCTGATAGCGAGGCCCCTTGCAATCTGTGATGAAGATAGAGAAGGCGTGTTTCGAGCCGCTTACGACTTTGTTACGAATTTCGAAAATCCGGATAGTGCGCCCCCTCCGACCGAGGCCGCCGGCCTCAGGCGAAGCGGTAAGGGGCTCCGGCCGCGCTTTCGGTGCACTGTTCCCGAACGCAGCAAGCGCGTGAGCTCTTCTTGAGAGCGAGCATTCAGCTTGTTGCCGCGCCGGTCGAGGATTTCGAAGTGATCGACGGCCCGGCCCGATTCCGTGCGCACGAGCGCGGCCCGCACATCCGCCCCCGAAGCGGCTGCGGCAACCGCTATGGCATGCAACAGTCCCCTCCGGTCGGGGGCCGCTATATCGCACAGAGTGTGCCAGGGGGACGCGTCGTTGTCGAAAGCGACCTCTGCATCGGTCATGGGAGACGATTGCAGGGGGTGCAGCGCGGCCGAACGCATCGCCTGCTCGAGGTCGTCGGGCAGCATCGCGGCGGGTCCCCCTACAGCGAAGGAGAGCACCCTGGCCCGGTCCCACACGACGGTCGCGGCCTCCTCGACACTGACTCCGGCCTGGAGCAAAACGCCCGTCGCATCCGCAAAGGCTTCGAGACGATCACTTCTCACCAGCTCAATCACCCAGCTACCCTCGGCGACTGCCTGGACAGAGCAAGTCTTCCCCGTCCCGCTGTAGAGCCCCTCTATCAAGTGCGCCTGCCGCACGAGCCGCGCCGGCTCCTGGGCCAGCACATGCCGCCACGGGGCGGTGCGGACGCGCGCCGCGACCCGCTGATCGTCACGCGACTCCCGTAACGCCCCCGCCCTCTTGCGCTCGACGAGGTTCCGTGCGCCGCGATCAGTCAGCTCGACATCGGCCAGAGCGGACTGCACCAGACGGTGGAGCTCGTCGAGCCGCGCGCGTTCCCACTCCTCGAGGTGACCGGCGGCCAGCGCCATCACATAACTTGCCCGCGCCGGTTCCGCCGAGCCGAAGTGAACGGCGAGCTGGAGTACCGGCTCCTCCTTGAATGCCTCGGAACGGGCTGCTGCGGCCCTGAGCAGCGGGCCTTCTCCCAGCAGCCTGACCACCTGCTGCTCGGCCGCGGCCCCCAGGTCCAGCCGCTGCACCAGCCGCCGAGCCAGTCGCACCCCCTCCGGCCCACCCCCGGCCGTCTCCTGAACCAGGGCCGCAAGATAGAGGCGGTCGGGTCGTGCCAGCTGTGCCAGCTCGGCACCCAACATCCTGTCCCCATCGGCGCTCTGCAACCTCTCGATCGAGCGCCAGCGGAACGCCGCTTCGGGGTCGAGCTCCGAGGGGTCGGCTTGGCGCAGCCGCAGGCACTCGGCCAGCTCGGGCAGGGCCCGCTCGAGCACGCCCGTGACATCGAGAAAACGCCAGGAACGCTCGTTGCCCCGCATCAGCACCGCGAGGAACGCAGTGGCGGCTGGACGGCTCCAGGTGAATGAGGGGACCTCCCGGCCGAGCCACGCCAACAGCCGGTCGCCCGGAGTGGCCGAGCGGGCCACGGCCAGCGCCGCCTCGAACGCCGTCTCGAGGGCGACACCGGGGTGGGGAAGTGAGCCGAGCTCGAGCACACCACCCTCGAGCACTAGCCCTGGTGGCTCCCCGGCCCCCACCTTCTCGGACCTCGAGAGCTCGCCGGCCGTATCCCGGCTGCTCACTGCGGAAGCACGGCGGCGCAGCAGAGCAGGGGCCATGAGCGTAGTCAGCAGCACAACCAACACCAGCGACCCATAGCCCGTGTCGTCGAGGATCCCCTCCCGCAGTCCCAGACCGGCGAAGATGAGCCCCACCTCTCCACGCGGGAGCATCCCCAGGCCGATGAGAAGCCGGTCCCCGCGACTCGCGGCCAGGCCCGAGAGGATCTTTCCGGCCACCGCGACCAGCAGCAGGGCGGCCGCAACCGCAATTACCTCCGCGTTGAAGAGCGCCTGCAGCCTCACATTGATTCCGATCTGGAGAAAGAACACCGGGACCAACAGGTGGCTTAGAGGAACGAGCTCGCTGCGTATGCGGTGTCTTCGGGGGTGTCGAGCGAGGACCAGCCCGGCGACGAAGGCGCCTATGACCGGCGCGAGCCCGGCCACACCCGCAAGCTGTGCCACGAGCAACACGAACGCCAGCGACAGCGCCACCAGGGCGCCCTCAGTGCGGGTGACCCGCCCGATCACCTCGAAGAGCCAGGGTGCGAAGCGAACGGCCCCCACTGCCACGATCAGGAAGCCTCCCGCGAGGGCGACCGTACCCACCGTGCCAATCGCCGACAGCCCCCCGCCGGCGACTACGGCAATAACCACGGTCAGGGCCAGCAAGCCGATGACGTCGTCGGCCACCGCCGCGCCCAGGACTGTGCGGGCTTCCACCGCCGACACCATCCGCAGCTCCCTGAAGACGCGAGCGGTGATCCCGACGCTGGTGGCAGTCAGCGAGGCCCCGAGGAAGAGGGCGATCCCGAACTCGGCGCCGAGAGCGCTCATTACCGCGACGCCGCCCACCAGAGGCGCCGCTACACCGAGTAGCGCGACCGACAGTGCCGAGCCACCCACCGCACGCAGGTCGGCAAGGTCCATCTGCATACCCACCTCTACGAGCAGCAGGATCACCCCGAGCTCGGCGAGAACCTCGAGCACCAGCGTAGGATCGACTACGCCGAGCAGGGAGGGCCCCACCAGGAACCCGGCGAGGATCTCGCCCACCACGGTCGGGATTCCCAGGCGGGGAGACAGCTCCGCGGCCACCTGCGCCGCGATCAGGACCATGAGGATGTCCCTGAGGATGGCCTCGACCTCCATTATCGAAGGCTAGGTGGGGCTTGTTTCGGGACGGTTTCGGCGGCGTTTCGCGGCCGTTGCGGCCGCTGGGGGCCGGAGTGGTGGATTCGATTCCGCCGCTCAGGAGCCCCCGGGCCGATTTGACTTCCGCATCTTTACCAAGTAGAAAGCAATCTTTGTATTTGCCCGTTGCTAAGAGTGCAAAGGAGGGTTTGGTGTCGGTCACAATCAAGACCCTCGCTCCCGCTCGCTCCAGGCGTGGCGAGGGTCAATGGGCTCACGGGCACCGGGAGCCCCTCAATCGAGCCGAGCAGATCAAACGAGATGACGACGGGCTCGCGGTCAGAGCCCGCATTGAGGAAACCTACTCGAAACGGGGATTCTCCTCCATAGCGCCGGACGACCTGCGCAGCCGCTTTCGCTGGTGGGGCCTGTACACGCAGAGAAAACAGGGGGTGCCGGGGGGCAAGACCGCCGTAGTGGCTCCGCAAGAGCTCGAGGACGAGTTCTTCATGCTGCGCGTTCGTATTGCCGGTGGGCGGCTGACAAGCGATCAGCTCCGGGCTGTCGCGTGGGCGTCCGAGCGCTTCGGCCGCGATGTCGCAGACATTACCGACCGCCAGAACATCCAGCTCCACTGGATCCGGATCGAGGATGTCCCTCGCATCTGGGCACGTCTCGAGGAGGCGGGCCTGACCACCTGCGAGGCCTGTGGGGACACACCGCGCAACATGATCGGCTGTCCCCTCGCCGGCGTGGACAAAGACGAGATCATCGATGCCACGCCCTACCTTGGCTTGACGCACGCCCGGTTCGTGGGTGATCCCGAGTTCTCCAACCTGCCACGCAAGTTCAAGACTTCGATCTCCGGTTGCGCTCACCACTGCGCACAGCACGAGATAAATGATGTCGCCTTCGTCGGCACGCACTCGGGAGACACTGCCGGGTTCGATCTATGGGTCGGTGGAGGACTGGGCCCGAACCCCCACTTCGCGCAACGCCTGGGGGCTTTTGTCGAGCCGGAGCTCGTCCCCGAAGTATGGGCCGGGGTCACAGGCGTCTTTCGGGACTACGGCTACAGAAGAGGGCGCAACCATTCACGGCTCAAGTTCTTGGTCCGCGACTGGGGGGCCGAGAGGTTCAGAGAGGTTCTGGAGAAGGAGTACCTGGGCTTCGCGCTCCACGACGGAGCCCCGCCCGTTCCCTCCGTGAATCAGCAGCGTGACCACATCGGCGTGCACGAGCAGAAGGACGGCCGCTGCTACGTGGGCTTCGTGCCCAGGGCAGGTCGCATCTACGGTAGTCAGCTGCGCCAGGTCGCGGACCTTGCGGACGCCTACGGTTCGGGTTCCATCCGTACCACCACCCAGCAAAAGCTTGTCCTGACCGATGTCGAGCCGGACAGGGCCCATGCGCTGGTGGAGGTCTTGGAGGACCGCGATCTGCGAGCGCTCCCCAGCGTCTTCAGGCAGGGCACCATGGCATGCACCGGGATTGAGTTCTGCAAGCTCGCGCTGGTCGAGACGAAGCAGCGCGCCGACTGGCTCTACCGAGAGCTCGAGGAGAGGCTCCCTGAGTTCGATGAACCCATACGCATCAACGTCAACGGCTGCCCCAATTCGTGCGCGCGCTTCCAGATCGCCGATATCGGCCTGATGGGCTCGGTGATCACCAGACGCGACGGCACCCGGATCGACGGCTACCAGGTACACCTCGGCGGCCGCCTGGGCAATCCTCCTCAGCTCGGCCGCAAGGTAAGGGGGCTCAAGGTTCCGGCCCATGAGCTGGCGGGCTACGTGGAGTCATTGTTGCGCCGCTATCTCGCTAACCGCGCCGAACAAGAGAGCTTTGCCGATTGGTCCCGACGAGCCTCGGAGGGGTTACTTCGATGAGCACAGAGAGAATTCACTACAACGTCGTTTGTGATGACAACGTCAGCTTGCATTGCGCCAACCGAGGCTGCGCCAACGAGCTCCCTCCCGAACAAACGATCGTCATCACAGAGGATGGAACGGTCTACTGCTCGGAAACGTGCGCCGAAGCAATCGCCTCGTAGCAAGGAGATATCTTTGACGCACGCCCAACCTTTTTACTGCCCATACTGCGGAGAAAATGACTTCACGCCGGACGGCGACCAAGCGTCGCAGTTCCTGTGCCACTCCTGTGCGCGCGTGTACTCGGTCAAGTTCATCGGTCTGTCTATGACGCCGTACCCGGCTCAGGACGCGGGCTAGATGGGGTTCAGCTATCCGGTAAACCTCGATCTTCAGGGGCGGCGGTGTGTAGTCGTGGGCGGAGGAAAGATAGCCGAGGACAAGATCAAAGGGCTCCTGGAGGCGGGAGCGAAAGTGCGAGTCATCGCTCCTGAGCTTACCGTTGGGCTGGAGGAGCTATCGGCCAACAACCAAGTCGAGGTGAACAGAAAGTGGTACTCGACAGGAGACCTCGATGGGGCCTTCCTCGCCATCGCCGCCACGGACGATACCGCCACCAACGCGCTCGTCTTCGCTGAGGCGGAGGAGCTGAAGGTACTGCTCTGCTCCGTCGACGACATCGATCACTGCCACTTCGCGGCTCCCGCTACGGTACGCAGGGGTGACTTCCTCATGACGCTATCCACCGCGGGCAAAGCACCAGCTTTGGCAAAACGCCTCCGCCGGGAGCTCGGTGCAAGCTTCGGGCCCGAATGGGGAGCGCTGGTTGATGTGCTGTCCGAGGCGCGCAGCGAAGCGCTGGCCTTGGGAGCGCGTGAGTGCGGCTTCGATGAGTGGTCCGAACGATGGAGCACCGCCCTCGACCAAGACATCATGGGCCTCGTTGCGGGGGGCCAGATCGAGGAAGCCAAGAACAGGGTCTTGCAGATCCTCCTGAAAGGGAGCCCGGCCACGCGGGAGGTTCATGCCCCCCGCGAGGCGGTCTCGGAAAAGTGTGGCTCGTGGGTGCGGGCCCGGGAGATCCAGAGCTGCTAACGGTACGAGGGCGCCGCGCACTTGATGACGCCGACGTTGTGATCCACGATCGCCTCGTCCACCCCGCGCTGATCTCGGGGCGCCCCGCCATTTACGTGGGAAAACAAGCCGGCAACCACCACATGAGCCAGCAAGAGGTCAACTCCCTGCTGGTCAGGCTTGCCCGCAGGAACAAGAAGGTCGTACGCCTCAAAGGAGGAGACCCTCTCGTGTTCGGCCGCGGGGCAGAAGAAGCCGAAGCGCTTGCCGACGCCGGCATCCCCTTCGAGATAGTCCCGGCCCCCACTTCCGCGCTGGCCACGCTTGCAACAGCCGGGATACCCGCAACCGATCGCCGATTCTCGTCCTCCGTGGCGATCGTCACGGGTCACCGCAGCCACGAGCAGCGGGTCAAACTCAGGGAGCTCGCCACTGCAGTCGACACGATCGTCGTGCTGATGGGCCTCACTACTCTGTCCACCACCGCGGCCGAGCTGATTGCGGGGGGGCGAGACCCCGACACGCCTGCGGCCATCATCGAGAACGGCACTTTGCCCGAGCAGCGGGTGATCGTGACCTCGCTCAAGCATCTGCCGAAAGCGGCCGCAGAGGCCGCAGTCGAGTCTCCGGTAACGATAGTGATCGGCGAAGTGGTGCGCTTGCGAGACAGACTCCTGAGAGCCGATTCCGACGGTCGGGTAGCCGCCGCCTCAACCTCGTAGGCGCGGCCCACTGATGATCTGCCTGCGCCAAGCCTCGGTCTGTTCGAGCTCATTGAAGGTATAAATGTGGACTCCCCTAACATCAAGTGCGGGGTCTCCAAGCTTGGGTGCCAGCTTCTCCAGCAGGCGGGTCGGGTTGTATCCGCCGGGAACTACCAGGCGCAATAAGCCGCCCCTGCTCTTGGTGAGAAACCGAGTCGAGTCCCCGACTCCGATCTTCTGTGACACCCGGAGCAGCTTCGCGGTATCGGTGATGCTCGGTAATCCGAGGTAGATGGGCAGCTCGACCCCCCGCCGCCGCACGCGCTTGACCCAGCGGACAATCACTTTGGCGTCGAAGCAGATGTTGCTCACTATGTAGGTGGCGAATCTCCGCTTGTCCCACATCGATTGGATGGTGACGTCGTCGTCGATGAGCGGATGGCTCTCTGGGTAACCTGCGATTCCGAGATCGTCGAACGAGTGTCCGCGTTCATGCATGGCTTGCAGCAGCTCGAAGGACCCTTCAAATTGTCCCGCCGGCTGCGCCGAATCCCCCGCCACTACGAAGACTTCACGGATGTTTGCAACGCGCAGCCTCTCGACAACCTGATCGAGGTGTGAGCCGTCGGCAACAAGTCGCGCCGAAACATGTGGAACAGCGACGTAACCCTGCCCGGCGAGCCTCTCCGCTAGCTCAAGCGTCGGATCGAGTCCCCTGCGAGGCGAGGCCGTAACCGTGATCTTGATATCGGTACCGACCGACTGGAGGACCCGCTCTTCGGCCCCCTCTAGCGGAATCACCTCGTAGCGCGCAAGGTCGAGCCACCTCTGAATGGTGTTGCGGCCCTCGGCAGGAGTCATAACTGCCGAGGGCCCGGCACCGGACCTCTAACTCGAGATTCCCTCCAGCCACGCATCGGCCTTGTCCTTGTTGTCAGAGAGCCACTGCGCGGCCGCATCTTCGGGAGCCATCTTCTCTTCGGCGATGAGCTTCCCCACCAGCTCTTGATCGGCGTTCGACCACTTGAAGTTCTCGACGAACTCAACGGCAGGCGAGCCCGACTCGGCGAACTCGGTCGAGAACAACTTACGCAGATCGTAATCGGGATAGGCGCAGGACACCTTGTCCGGATCGGAGTCACAGCCCGGGGTGCGCTTGGGGAGCGTCACTCGGCTGAAGTCCAGAACCGCATTCAGCCACTGCGGCTCGTACCAATAGAAGAGAAGCGGCTCCTCCTGCGCATAGGCCTGCTTGATCGCCGCGATCTCGGAGGCCTCGCCGCCCGCGTAGATGACCTTGAAGTTGAGACCGAGTGTGTCTGATCAGACGACTCGTCGTTCGTCACATACGAGGGGTCACCCGAGAGAAACTGCCCCTTGTCTCCGGATTCGGGCGTCTGGAACATCTCCCAGTTCTCCGCAACACCTTGCCACGTGGCGAGGGCGGGATCTCTCCTCGACGAGGTACTTGAGGCACGTACCAGCCGATGTGGCCGGTGACTCCCAGCGAGCCTGCATGCTTCACCGTGCCTAGGTCATCGACGTACTTCTTATATACGTTGGTGTGCTGCCAATCTTCGAGAATCACGTCTACTTTCCCGTCTGCCATTGCCTCGAATACCGGGATTCTCTGCGATCTTGGTTATCGAAACCGTGCAACCAAGCTCGTTCTCGAGCAGGTTCTTGGCCACATAGACGTTGGCTGTGGAGCCGACCCAGGACTGTTCGTTGATGACCACCTCTCCGCAGTCCCCGCCTCCGCCACCACCGGCAGCACTACCGCCGCCATCGGAGCCCGGGCTTTGTTGGGCGCCGCAACTAGCCGCAACCAGCGCCAGCACGACACCCGAACATCCACAGCTTGTTCCTCACAGCTCACCTCCATAGCTTCCGAATGCCGTCGTCTATCGCCGAGCACGACCTCAGTGCTGCTCTAAGTCGTGCGCTTCTGCACCTTTCCTCTAGTCACCCTATCGAGCACGATTCCCATCGCAAGGATGGCGAGGCTGGCCACCATCCCGTCCCCGAACTCGTTTCGCTGCAGGCCCACCACCACTTCGTACCCGAGAGCGCCTCCGCCCACCAGGGCCGCAACGATGACGACCGCCAGCACCATAATGATGCCCTGATTGATGCCCAACATGATGGCCGGACGGGCAAGGGGAATCTTGACCTTGAGCAGGACCTCCGCGCGACTGGCTCCGAAGGCCCTTGCCGCCTCGACTGCAGCCGGAGACACCTCCTTGATTCCGACCACCACCAGCCTCACGACCACCGGCGTTGCATAGAGGACGGACGCGATCACACCGGGCACGCGCCCGACATTGAACAGCGCCACTATCGGTATCAGGTAGACGATCTGCGGGAGAGTCTGGAGAGCGTCCTGAATCGGCCTGATTAGCGCGCTCGAATCGAGGTGTTTCGGCGGCCACTATGCCAATCGCGACCCCGAAGAAGAGAGTCAGCAGCGTCGATACCAGCACTTGAGAGGCTGTTTCCATCGCCGTTTCCCACACGCCCATGAGCGCCAATCGCAGTCAAGGAGCACCCCGGCGAGCAGCATCTGACGGACTCCCAGAAACGATCAGAGCTATCGCGGCGGCTGCTCCGACCACCGCCCACCACGGAGACCCGGTCAGGAACACTCTGCAGCGGCTCGAGACCCCACATATGAGAAGGTGGTCGCTCAGCCATCGGATGATGGCCGGAACACGGCTTTGTTCGGGTCCTGAACCAAGGCGATGGCGTCGTTGATGCCCCCGGCGATGAAATCGCCCCGCCCACGTTCTCGGGAAAGAACCCGACTCCAGCAGCACGCGCAGCCAGGGCAACCGCGGCAATGGTCGGCGAAATTGGCCGCGGCATGAGCGTTCTCGAAGTGAGAAGCGAGGTGCGCCTGAGTCGCCATCGGGATGACGAACGGCTTCCACGCGCACGGCGGCGGCTTCAGTGGAACGATCGAGAGCTATGGCCATGATGACGATGGCAGAGCTGGCAACAATGGCCAAGCCCGACGTCCACAAGACTGAGGGCCGAGAAGACCGTGTCGCCCAGACCACCTCCGCCGATGAGCGAGGCGATGATCACGATCGATAGCGCCATCATGATCGTCTGGTTCACACCCAGCATGATGGATCTCAGCGCCAGAGGGAGCTGCACCCCGAATAGCACTTGCCGCCTAGTGGCACCCAAGGACTCGGCCATCTCCACGGACTCTCGAGCAACACCGCGGATACCGAGGGCGGTGATGCGGACGGCCGGTGGAACCGCATAGACGACGGTCGCGATGACGGCCGCCGGGTTTCCCACGGAAAAGAAGATCACCACCGGCATGAGGTAGGCGAACGCAGGGACGATCTGCATCGCATCGAGCACGGGGGTGATCGCCTTTTCAAAACGGTCGCTGCGCCCGGCAAGCACTCCTGCCGGAATTCCGATCGCAAGGGAGACCAACACCGCGGCGAGCATGAGAGAGAGCGTCTCCATGCTTTCCTCCCACACCCCCAGCAGACCGAAGGTCAAGAAGGAGCACAACACGAGCAGGGCTATGCGCCAGCCGCTCCAGCGGAGCGCGATGAGGGCGGCCGTGGCCGTGACGCCGACCCAGGACAGCCATATCAGGACGCTGTTGAGGTAGGTGACCAATTGGTCGAGGAAGGTGGCGATGTGGTTGAAGAAATAGAGGAAGAGCCAGTGCGAGTTCTGGTTGTCGACAATCCACTCATAGAGAGTGTCCAAGCGTTGGCTTAGTGGATAGAGTGAGACCCGCGGGCCACGGGAACCGACCCTCGAGCAGAATGAAGAGGACTAGCAGTGTCGCCAATACGACGCCGACCTGCGTCGGACGGCCGAGGTGTGGAAGGCGCGCTCTGATGGCCGGACGAGCGGTAGTGACCGCAGACATGCCTAAGCTCGGCCCCCGTCGGCGCGCAGCACAGCTACCCGGTCGACCACGCCGACCATGCGGTCGCCGTCCATGACCCGCACCGGCTTCGGGTTGTCCGCAACCAGCGCCACGACATCTCGCACGACTTCATCCACCGGTGCCGTCGGCCCTGAGAGGTCGTCGGCGTCGGTGGGATCCCGCATGATCCAGCGAAGCGTAAGAACTTGACTGCGAGCTACGTCCTGCACGAAATTGCGGACGTAGTCATCGGCCGGCGAACCGACGAGGTCCTCGGGACTTCCCTGCTGCACAACACCCCCGTCGCGCATGATCATGATGCGGTCGCCGAGCCGGAGTGCCTCGGACAGGTCGTGCGTGATGAACACCATCGTCTTGCCGGTCTCCTTCTGGAGCCGGATAACCTCGTTCTGCATGTCGCGGCGGATGAGTGGATCGAGAGCACTAAAGGGCTCGTCGAAGATCATCACCTCGGGATCCACGGCGAACGCACGGGCCAGACCCACTCGCTGCTGCATGCCTCCGGAGAGCTGATCGGGAAAATGGTTCTCGAACCCGTCGAGCCCCACAAGCTCGACCATCTTGCGGGCTCGATCCAGGCGCTGCTCCTTGGGCTTCTGCTGGATCTCGAGACCGAAACCGATGTTGTCGACCACCCTGCGGTGTGCCAAGAGGCCGAAGTGCTGGAAAACCATCGCCACCGTCCCGCGGCGCAAGCTGCGCAGACCGGCGGTATCGGCGGCCATAACGTCGTGCCCTGCGATGCGGATCTCGCCGGCGGTGGGCTCGATCAGCCGGATCAAGACTCGCGCCAGGGTGGACTTGCCGGAGCCGGACAATCCCATGACGACGAAGACCTCACCGGGCCACACGTCGAAGTCCACGTCTCGCACCGCGGCGATGCAGCCTGTGCTTTTCCGCAGCTCCGCTCGCGGCAGCTTGGCGGCCTCGGTCCCGATGATCTTCTCGGCTTCGGCCTGGGGCCCGAAGATCTTCCACACCCCTCGAGCCGAGATGACCGGGTCGCTCGCGCGCTCAGAGGGGGCCGCGCTGCGACCCTCATCCTGAACGACGCCGGCCTCGCTCACACCGGCCCTCCCCCGATAGCCATTGGCAACCTCAACCGTAACCCGCGCCCGAACCAGCGCGTGCCAACGAGGCGGGGCCGCCGAGCACATCCTGAGCCGGTCCCCTTTGCTGGCCGGCCTAATGTCGTCCCCAAGTTCCGTCGGTCCAGCGGAGTCGGACCTGCTTCATCCATCTTGTGCATCGATCCTGGTTGGAGAAGGCACATTCAGGCCCGCCCAGACGACACTCCAGGCGAGCTCATCCTGACGCGCGGATCGATGGTGCAGTACAGAACGTCGACCGCCAAATTGATCACTATGATCATCACCGAGAAGAGCAGGACGACTCCGGCCATTACCGGAAAGTCATAGAAGTTGCGCGCATCCAGCAACAGGCTGCCCAACCCTGGAATGCGGAAGATGCGCTCGATGATCACGCTGCCGCCTGCCAGCAGGCTCAGGTCGAGCCCGTACATAGTTACGATTGGAGTCAGGCTTCCACGCAGCTCATGTCTCATCACCCCCGAGCGAGACAGGCCCTTGGCCACAGAAGTCCTGATGTAGTCTTCCGCCTTGACCTCCAGCACCCTGCTCCGAATCATGCGCGCATACACGGCGACCAGGGGCAACGCCAGGCAAATCCATGGCAGCCACATTGCCTCCAGCCATTCCAGAAAGCCCTGGGAGAGGGGCACATAGCGGTTGCCCGCGTAGATCCCGGTTGTGTTGAGGATCGCGGACAGAGCCATCAGGGCCACAAAGAAGACCGGGAGCGACAGCGCCGCGAGAGACAGCCCCATGAGGACCCGATCAGTCGTACTCCCGCGGCGGTTGGCGGAGACCGTCCCGACTACCGCTCCCGCCAAGACCCACAGCACCGAAGCTCCCAGCGCGATCGACAACGACGGGCCGAGGGCCGGAAGAACGATGCTGGACACCGGTGCGTTGGCGGCAAAGGAATAGCCTAGGTTTCCTTGCGCCAGGTTCGAGACATAGTTGAGATATTGGACCGGGACCGGCCGATCGAGTTTCAAACGCTGCTCGATCGCCCGCATCTCTGGGACCTGCGCCCTGCGACCTGCCAGCAGGACTGCGACCGGGCTGACCCCTCGGAATTCCCGACGGCCCCCGCCTCCGGGAACGACGAAAAAGATCACGAACACTACTGTGACCACGAGCACAAGAGTGATTGCAGCCCACAGCAGCCGGGCGATGACGTAGGGAATCACGAGGGGACGCTACTACAAGCGTAGTACCGATGCCGAGCAGGGGTGCCTGGGTACTTTGCTGCTCTACCCACACCGTACGTGGGCAGGGATGCAAAGGTGCTGTGGAGCACGGAGGCTGCTCTCTACAGCTCCAGTGAATGGTTGCTGAGGGTCGTGCAGCCGTCTTCGGTCACCACCACCACCTGTTCGAGTCGCACTCCCTCGGCATCGTCGTAGACGCCGGGCTCCAGTGCCAGCACCATGCCCGGCTCGAGCCGGGTCCTCCCCCCCGGGACAATGCGCGGCTCCTCATGCCAGGAGGTTCCGAGACCGTGCCCTGAGTGGTGGGGGTAGTCGAGGCCTTTTCTCATGAGCTCATCGAGGTCGCCCGCGACTACTCCGGGCCGTACAGCTTCGATCCCACGTTCGAGCGCATCTGCGGCGGCGCGGTGCTTGGAGCGGGCGCTCGCAGCCGGCTCCCCCACGGCCAAAGTCGCGCACGAGTCGCCCCAATAACCCTTCAGACGCGGGACGAGGTCGCAGATGACGAGGTCTCCGTCGGCCAGAACGCGCGGCCCCGGCGCTCCGCCTGTGGCGGCAGTGCGGGGACCGCTCGCAAGGTCGGCGAGCAAAGGTATTCGGCCGCCGGCGGCGTGCTCCATGGCACCCCGGACCTGCGCCCACAACTCGATCTCCGAGATGCCGGGCTGCACATGGGTTCGCGCCTCTGCTTGCCCCACGTCACACAACGCGACGGCCGCTCGCAGGAGCCCTATTTCGTCGCGACCCTTCACGGCCCGTGCCGAGCGAAGCTCCGTGGTTGCATCGACGAGTGAAAGCCCACGTGCAAGCCCGCTGCTCAAGGCACCCGATTCGGTCGCCAGTCTGCGGCTCCCGGCCGCGTCCTGAAGAGCGCGGGAGGCCCGGCCCGCAAGATCCAGCTCCTCGATTGTGAATCCCACATAGAGGCAAGCCTCACAATCCGGAGGAACCCTGGGACGGTCGTCCTCCGAAACGACGAGAACCGGTGGCCCGTCCGGCGTCACGACCGCCAGGGGAGGCAGCGCAAACGGGCTCGGCCCCGATTCGATATCCGCCTCGAAACCCGTAAGCCATGCCACCGTGCCGACGTCGGCCGCAAGCACGCCGTCGGTGCCGAGCCGCCGGGCCACCTCCAGGGCCCGGCCCCGGCGGGCCGTCATCGCGTCGCCAAAAGGATCTTCGTTACAGAATCAGGTTCCTCGACAAGGCGCCGGAAGCCCTCAGCCCCCTCCGACAGATCCATCACCGTGAGCCAGTCGAGTGGCGGAGGGCTCTCGGCCAGGAACTGGAGCGCCTCCTCGAAATCCGCTCGGGTGTAGGCATAGTGGCCTCGCACGGTGACCCCCCTTCGCACGAGATCGGCGGCCGGCATGGCTCCCTCCGCCTGTCCCAGACCCACGAGCGCCACCGTCCCCCCGGAACTCACTCCCCCGATTGCCGCCCGCCACGTCTGCTCGACCCCCACCGCATCGATGGCGAAGTCCGCCTCCCCCGGGCTGATTGCGCCGGTTTCTGAGAGCACTTCAGAGGCTCCGAATTGCTCGGCCAGTGCCCGGCGCTCGGCGACCGGCTCGACACACACCACCTGCGCGCCGCGCTGAACGCAGAGGTGGACTGCCAGAAGACCGATGGGGCCGCCCCCGATCACCAGCACCGAATCCTGCGCCGCAATCCCATCGATACGCCAAGCCGATAGGGAGGTGGCAAGCGGCTCCACGAGGACCGCGACACGAGACTCGAGGCCGTCCGGCAAAGGCAGCAAAGCATCCTCTCTCACGGCCACCCGCGTGGCGAAGACCCCAGGCAGATCCAGGCCGAGAAGATGCCGCCGTTCGCACAGGTTTTCCCGTCCCTCCCGGCACCGGCGACAACGACCGCAGGTAACTAGCGGAAACACCGTGAAGCGGCCCGGAAGGTCCGCGACCGCCCCCACGGCTTCATGCCCCAGGATGAGCGGAGGATGCCGGGGGCCGGGATGTCCTCGATAGGCATGCAGATCGGACCCGCAGATCCCGGCAAGCTCGATCTCGAGGACGAGCTCTCCCTCTTTCGAAGGGGGATCGGGCAGATCCTCCAGATCTATCCTGGTGTCCCCGTGCCATACCAGTGCGCGCACCTACATGCATCCCTTTTCGCGTAGGCCCCATTGCCATCCGCTCATACTGATACTCGATAGGTTCTCACAGCCTCTTCGACCAGCTCGATGCCGAGTCCCGGCTCCGTCGGCAGAGCAATCGTGCCCTTTTCGACATCAGGCTCTGGCCGAGTCAGCTCGGCCCGAAGCGGCGACGAGAACACCGCAGGCGACAGCATCTCGATGAAAGGGGCATTGGGAGTCGCAGCCTGAAAATGGAGCGAGGCGGCGGCGGTAATCCCCGTTTTCCAGAAGTGTGGAACGACGAGCGCTCCATGAAGCTCTGCGAGTTGAGCGATTCGTCGCAGCTCGGTCAGCCCGCCACAACGCCCGATATCTGGCTGGAGTACATCCACTCGTCCGCGCTCGAGCCATTCCTTGCATTCATGGACCGTAGCGGCCATCTCGGCACCGCCCACGCGCGTCTCACATCGCGAGGCCAGCTTCGCATGTCCCACCAGATCGTCGTGTTGGAGCGTGGCTTCGGCAAAGTAAAGATTGCAGTCCTCCAACCGATTGAGCACCCATAGCGCGTCGCGCCAGTCTCGCCATCTGTAGCCAAAGTCGACCATCATGGTCGTACTGTCACCAAGAAGCCGTCGCCCCTCTCTGATGCAGCCGACCAGCTCGTGGTCGTCGATCAGGTCTCCGAAGAACACCTCCATCTTGACTGCCCGGAACCCGGCCCCGAGCGCCTTCTGCGACAACACCGAGATCACATCCATCATCTGATCGATTGTGCGTCCTGCGACGGCTCCAGGCCACAGGGTCGCGTAGGGTGACAACCGCTCTCTGCGTTGGCCTCCCAAGAGCTGATAGACCGGACGCCCGATCTGCTTGCCGGCCAGGTCGTGCAACGCCACGTCGACTGCCGAGAGCACGTGAATGCCCAGCCCCCGCCGTCCGTGCCACATGGTCTTCTCGTAGAGTTCGTGCCACAGCGCCTCGCGCTCGAACGGATCGCGCCCCAGCAGCATCGAGCGCAATCCTCGGCTCCAGGCGTGGACGTCGTCCATGAGAACGAGTCTGCTCGCAGCCTCGGCGGGAGCATCGGCCTCCCCTATCCCGGTGCGGTCTTCATTGTCTGTCACCCGGACAACAAGGGTTTCCGTCGAACTATCGAAATCCTCCCCATCGACTGCGGCGCGCAACGCGATCGTCTCGACTTCGGTGATCACGCTCATGACGGAGGCGCAGTCGAGTTTCGCACGACGACTTCAGGCTTCTGTGCAACGGTGACGTCGCGCGGCTCATCTCCGGACAGTTGGGAGACCAGCGCTTCGACCGCGGCCGCTCCAAGCTCTGCAAGTGGCATGCGTATGGTCGTCAGTGGCGGCCGCATATAGTCCGCAAGCGGCATCTCGTCATAGGCAATGACCGATAGGTCATCGGGCAACCTGAGTCCCATTTCCCAAGCTGCATGAAAGACTCCAACTGCCTGGCTCAAGGTGCTGGCGTAGAGAGCCGTGAGCTCGGGATGATGTTTCAACAGCCGCCGCGCCGCATCCGCGCCGCCACTCTCTCCGAAGTCACCCTCGGCTACCTCGACCCGTAGGGAAAGCTCAGAGGCATGCTCGCGAAAGCCGTCCGCACGCCTGCGAGCGGTGTCGAGCTCGCGGGGCCCCGCTACGTGGCCGATCCGCCGGTGGCCAAGTGCTACGAGATGATCCAGAGCAGTTGCGCTCGCGCTCATCTCGTCCATCACGACGTTCCGGCCGCTTCCCGCCACTGCCCGGTTCACGAACACATGTGGCAAACGCTGCAGGGACTGAGCGGAAAGGAGAGGGTGATCCGGCTGGGCAGACGCGATCATCAACCCATCGACTCTTCCGGCCTGAATCAACCGACTCGTGCTCTGCTCGGCCTGGCCGGGCTCGACGTCTTCAACCAGGAGCACGACGAAGTCGAGCTCCAGCGCTTGAGCGAAGGCGCCGCGAATAATGCGCACGTAGACGGGGTTGGTCAAGGGCGGGACCAGAAGGCCCAGCGCGCCGGTCTTCGCCCGCTTGAGCCCCCGCGCCGCGGCATGGGGACGGTAGTTGAGCTCACGGGCGGCCTCGATCACGCGGGCGCGCGTCTCAGGGCGGACAAGAAGAGTTGGATCGCCGTTCAGCACTCGCGATGCGATCGACTTGGAAACGCCCGCGTTGCTCGCCACATCCTGCAGGCGGTGGCGCAAACCAACACCGGGCTGAGTCACTTGGACCTCGCTTTGATATCCGGATGCGGCGGATAGGCGAAACAGCGTGCCGTCGCGCCTCCGTCTACAGTGACCAGCGCCCCAGTCATGAAACGGGAGTCATCGGAAAGAAGAAAGTTGATGACCGCGGCCACCTCCTCCGGTTCCCCTATGCGGCCGAGAACGCTAAGGTCCCTCCACGACTGCAACATGCCCTCTCGGTCATCTGGATAGCCGTCGAGATAACGTTCGGCCATTGGTGTCATGATTGCTCCCGGGCGAACTCCATTGCAGCGAATCCCGGCGGGGCCGTAGTCGACGGCCACCTGCCTCGTGATTGCGTCGATCCCACCCTTCGTTGCCTCGTACCCGAGGGCATCGGGGAAGGCAACTATCGCTTCGATCGAAGAAACGTTCACGATCGCTCCCCCCCGGCCGGCGGAGAGAAAATTGGCGCACGCCACCGAGCATCCTAGGATCGAGCCCTTGAGGTTCACCGCAAGCAGCCGGTCGAGATCGGCTTCGTTCAAATCGTGGGCACGCGTCTCCGCCCACACTCCCGCTGCGTTGACCCACCCGGCCAGTGATCCCTGTGCTCGGGCAGCATCTGCGGCGCGCTCGTGCGTCGATCTTTCCACGACGTCACCGGCCACCGCCATAAAGCCCTCCGGCAGCGCTCGCACGACGGCCTCGAGCCCGGGAACATCCTGATCGACTCCGATCACGACGAAATCCCTTTGGACAAGTCGCTCGGCCGTGGCCCGCCCTATGCCGGACGCTGCCCCCGTCACCACAACCACAGAGCTCATTCAACCTCCGATAGGTAAGAGAGAGAAGGCGAGCTCACCAGGCGGGGCGCAGCTGCCACTAGCCGGCGAGTGTAGTCATCCTGAGGATTGGACAGGACCGAGGCGACCGTCCCCTGTTCCCGAATCGATCCGGCCTCGAGAACCAGCATGCGATCCGCGATCGATGCCACCACTCCGAGGTTGTGAGTAATGAACAACAGAGCCAGCCCGAGCTGGGCCCGCAGCTCAGAGAGGAGTTCGAGCACGGCCGCCTGAACCGAAACATCTAATGCCGATGTGATCTCGTCGCAAATCACCAGGTCCGGATTGGCGGCAAGGGCGCGAGCTATCGCCACTCGCTGGCGTTCGCCTCCTGAAAGCTCGCCCGGAAAACTATCTCGGAGGCCGGGCGGGAGCCGCACCAATCCCAGAAGGCGGGTTGTCTCTTCTTCCGCCTCCCGCGCCGAGAGGTTCCGCAGGATCCTTGCCGGCCTTGCGATCGCATTGCCGACTCGGTGGCGCGGGTTCAGAGATTCGTTGGGATTCTGAAACACAATCTGAACTCGACGCCTCTCCTCTCGCGCCCGCTTCGCAGCCGCAGGAGCCAACGCGACCCCGTCCAGCATGACGCTCCCTGCCCTGGGTGGATGCAGACCGGCTATGCAGCGGGCCAGTGTCGTCTTTCCGCTACCGGACTCCCCCACGATCGCCAGGCATTCCCCGGGCGAGACAGCGAATGAAACGTCCCGGACTGCGACCACCGGGGACAGACGACCGCCGTACCCTGCCTCGAGCGAGACCACCTCCAAGAGCTCGCTGCCCCGCTCCCATGTCCTCGCTGCAAGAGGTTTCTCCAATTCAAGTAAAGGGGTTCGGTGCCACTCGAAACACCGAACCCGGTGATGGTTATCGATGTGGTCCAAGGGCGGCGCTTCGATCAGCGCGCGCGGCTCGGTTCGTTGCAAGCAGCGTGGTGCAAATGCACATCCCCGAGGTCGGTCATCGATGCCCACACTCACTCCCGGAATGCTCTGGGTTCGGCGCGGCCGGACCGGATCGGGCACAGACGACAGCAAACCGCGCGTATAGGGGTGACGAGGCCGTGACACCAGCTCGGTCGTAGGGCCTTCTTCGACGATGCAGCCCGCATACATGACGGCAACTCGATCTGCGATGGACGACACCACGGCGAGATCGTGTGACACATACACTACGGCGACATTCTGCTCGGAGCGAAGCCGCCGGATCTCGTTCAGGATGCGAGCCTGGGTGACCACGTCGAGGCCCGTTGTTGGCTCGTCGAGCACGACGAGCTTCGCCCCGCATACAAGTGCAGTCGCGATCGCCACCCGTTGCTGCTGGCCCCCCGAGAGCTGATGTGGGAAGCGCCGCACGAACTCCCGCTCGGCGGGCAGGTTGACTCCTCTCAATGCGGCCATGACTCTGTCTTCAGTCTTCCCGCTCGCATCGTGAGCACGTAACATGTCACCCACCAGCTGTCCCACGCGCAGAGATGGATTCAGTGCAGCTCCGGGGTCCTGTGCTACGTAGGACACAAGGCGGCCGCGCAGCGAGCGAACGGATCGGTCGGCGCCTTCGGTCAAGGCCGAGCCCTCGACCTCTACCGTTCCGGAGGCAATGGAAACTCCTTGGCGGGCGAATCCCAGTAGCGCCAGCGCCGTGGTCGTCTTGCCACTCCCGGACTCCCCCACGATCCCCAGTACCTCCCCCGATCGGAGATCGAGATCGAGGTCCTCGACAATGGGCAATCCCGAGTCAAGCTCCACACGCAGGGCCCGTACAAGGAGAACAGGCTTGGTCATCGGACCAGCCTGCGGCGAGCAGTGGAGATACCGAGGTTGCGGGCGACTGCGTCGCCCACCACGTTCACAGAGATCGTGAGCAGGGCGATCAGCGCCGCGGGCACGAAAATCACGTACGGATTCAGAGTCAACCCCGCGCGGTTCTCGCTGATGATCAGCGCCCAGTCGGCATCGGGAGGTTGCAGGCCGAGGCCGAGGAAGTTCACCGAGGCAACGAGAATGATCGAGTAAGTGAACCGCAACCCGATGTCTGCAGTCACCGGCCCGAGGATATTGGGGAGAATCTCGCGACGAAGCACCGCTGTAGCTCCTTCCCCCCGAGCTACCGCCGCTTCGACGAAGCCTCTGACTGATTGTTCGAGGGTCGCCGCGCGCACAATCCGTGCCACTAGAGGCATCTGTACCAACGCCACTCCACTCACGAGCACCGTCTTGCTTGATCCGGCGCCGGTCACGAGCACCAAAAGAAAGAGCAGAGCGGGGAACGAAAGCATCACGTCGCTTGCCCGCATCAGCAGTGGATCGAGCAGCGAGCGACTGTAGCCGGCGACGAGTCCCACGGCCATACCGCCCGCGTAAGCGAGAAGGGTGGCAATTCCCGCCAGCCCAACGACGCTGCGGCCGCCCCACAGCGTGCGCGATAGAACGTCACGGCCCAGAAAATCCGTTCCGAACGGAGCCCCTTGGGCCGGACGGGTGAGGGGAACGCCTATCGGTTCGTCCAGAGAATGGGGCGCAAATAGGGGGCCGAAAACAGCCAGGGCGATGATCGACACGAGAACCACGAGACCGATCCAGCCGCTCGGCGTAAGCGCTCCAAGAAGGCGCTTCACCGCTGCGTCCTCAGCTTGGGAACCAGCAGCACCACGAGCAGGTCGGCGGCGATGTTGAGCGAAATGTAAAACGCCGCGATGAGCAGAGCGACAGACTGCACTTCCCGGACGTCTCGGATGGCCACCGCATCCACGAGCTCCTTGCCGAGACCCGGGTAATTGAAGAGATACTCGGTAACGACGATTCCCCCGACCAAATACTGGATGTTCTGCGCCAACACCTGGACGCTGGGAGCCAGCGCATTGCGCAGCGCGTAACGAGTCACGACCATGCGCTCGCGAAAGCCATTGAGTCTTGCCATGGTCACGTACTCGGCATTGAGAGCTTCGACCATCCCCGCCCGCACCATTCTGACGGAGGCAGCGAGCGAGGCACCGAGAAGCGTCATAACCGGCAGCACGAGAACATCCGGCTGAGCCAGCGGGTTCTGGTCGGGTGCAATGAGGGAGACGGGGGGAAGAAGGTCCAGCCACGAGAAGAAGACCAAGATCAGCAGCGCCCCGATTATGAACTCCGGTAGGGAGATGATGGCAAGAGAGCTGAAGGTGATCGCATGATCGAGCGCACGCCCTGCTCGTACGGCGGCGACGATTCCGAGCAAGAGGGACAGGGGAATCATCAGCGCAGCCGTGATCCCTGCCAGTGCGAAGGAGTTCGCGATCTTGCCCGAAATCTCTTCCCAGATCGGGGAGACACCTCCGGCTGCGAACCCCGCCGCAGAATTCCCAAGGTCACCCGTCAGCACCCCACCCAACCAGTCCAGATAACGTTCCGGGGCAGAGCGATCGAGACCCATGAGCGCACGCATCTCCTCAACCTGTGCCGGAGTGGCGTTGCGGCCCAGCACCGCCCCGGCAGCGTCACCCGGCAGTACCTCCGTCCCCACGAAGACCAGAATCGAGACGACCACCAGAGTTGCGATGGCTGCCGCAACTCTGCGAGCTACGAAAATGAGGACAGGATGGCCGCGGCGTTCCCTTGACAACAGAGTGTCGGGCGTGGCGAGGTCACCCGTGCTGCTCATCGTGCCAGCCAACCCCCATCCACTGCCAGCACGTGACCGTGAACGTAGGCGGCCACAGGAGATGCCAACCACGCAACGGCCCCGGCAATCTCTTCGACGGTGGCCCAGCGGCCTGCCGGGATGCGAGCCGAGATATCCGCGTAGCGCTGGGGGTCCTCGCGCAAGGGCAGAGTGAGGTCGTTGGCCACATAACCCGGGGCCACCGCGTTCACACGGATTCCCAGAGGCGCCCATTCGTTCGCCAGAGCCCGGGTAAGCTGAGCTACTCCCCCCTTGCTGGCCGCGTAGGCACAAACGTTGACTCCTCCCTGAAAGGAGAGGACAGAAGCGGTGTGCACTATGCGGCCTGAGGAGCCTCTCGCGAGAAAGCGGCGAGCCGCCGCTTGAGACACTGCAAAGACTCCGGTCAGGTTGACATCGATCGTCCTCTTGAAGTCCTCGAGCGACAGCTCGAGCGCCGGCCCCCTCGTCGTCATCCCCGCATTCGCCACTGCGACATCGAGTCGACCGAGCACGTCGTCCACCTCATCGACTGCTCGAATTGCGGCCGCGCAGTCGCCGATGTCGGCTCGAACGACGTGGACTCGGCGGCCTAGCCGCTCGATCTCCGTTCGCGTACTCTTCGCATCCCCTCGCTGCACAAGCCCGACATCCGCGCCTTGTCTCGCCAGCTCGAGGGCCACCGCGGCCCCGATCCCGCGACTCCCTCCGGTAACCACGGCGACCTCTCCCAGGAACGGTCCGCCGGAAGCAGGAGATGCGTCCTCTGTCACCCGAGCTGAATATCGCGGTAGTTCCAACCGCCGAGGTTGAAGAAGGAACTCGGCTCAAGCCCCTTCACCTGCGTTGAAGCGCCGTCGACGAGCTGCTGATTCGTCCACACAATGTAACCACCCTCGTCGTACTGAATCTGCTGGATGCGCCCCCACAGCTCGGTCGCGGTGCTTTCGTCGGGAGCACCCTGCGCATCGCGAATGAGCTTGTCAAAGGATGGGTCGCGCCAGTGAGTCTCGTTCCAGACTGCATCCGAAAGCAGGGCCTGCTCGTACCAGATCGGAATCGACGAGAACGTCCAGAACGACTGCGCGAAGTCCAGCTTCGTGTAGAGCAGTGAGGTGTCGAAGTAGGCGTTGGCGGGCTCTTTCTTCACCTCAATGGTGACACCCGCTCCTTTGGCCTGCTGAGCGAAGAGCGTTGCAGCTTCGACGAAGCCCGGAACGATGTCTGAGGTGTGAAGAGTGACCTGGAGGTTCTCGGCCCCCGCTTGCTTCAAGAGCGAGCGAGCCTCGTCAAGGTCTTGCTCGCGGACCGGCAGATCCTCGGCGAAGAAAGGAAGGCCCTTGCCGGCGAGATCGTTGCCGGCTGTGCCGAACCCGAAAAGGGCGCCGTCGATGAGGGCCTGGCGATCGGGGATGAGGCGAAAGGCTTGCCGCACGCGTTCGTCGTCAAAGGGGGCGATATCAACCGCCATGATGAAGACTTGGACAGCCGGGCTGTCGGCTGCCAGCACTTGAATCTCGCCGCGTTGCTGCTGGTCCTTTGCCTGAGCGAAGGGGAGCTGACTCATCATGTCGATCTCCCCCGCCAGCAGCGCGTTCAAGCGGGCGGCGTTGTCGTCGATCGAAATGTCCTCCCATTCGTCGACGTAAGGTTTGCCCTCTTCCCAGTAGTTAGGATTTCGCCTGCACAAACTTCGCTCGCCGACGGAGAAGGACTCGAACACAAAGGCTCCGGTGCCGACGGGCTTGGAGAAGTCCTTTGCCCCATCCTGGATTATGACGGTGTTCTGCTGAACGAAGGAGTCGAACAGGCGCGCATTCGGGGCTTTGAGAGGGATCCGTAGAGATAGGTCATTGAGCTTCTTGACGTCTCCCAACTTGATGTTGGTAACGCTCGAATGCGAGATGTGCTTGGCGTCATTCATCTCTTGCAATGTGTAGATGACATCATCTGCCGTGAACGGCTTGCCATCGTGCCAGGTGACATCGGGACGCAGCTTTATCTCCCAAACTGTTGAGTCGTTGTTGGGGTTCCATTCCAGAGCCAGACCGGGCTCGATCTCGAGAGTGGGCGAAACCCTGCTCAAGGGGTCGAACAGGTTGTAGTAGCGGGAGGCGTCGATGAACGACGATCCCCGGGCCGGGTTGAATGATTCCCCCTTGCCGGCGCCGACGTGTCCTACTCGCAGGCGGCCTCCGCGGCTGCCACCTCCTCCTCCGGACTGAGAGCCGCCGCCACCAGAGCCGCCGCTGCCGCCGTCCCCCCCGCAAGCCGCAAGAAGGCCCGAAGATCCGAAAGCCAGACCGGCGGCTGCCATGCCCTTGAGCAAGCCCCTTCTGGAAAGCTGTGCTTGAAGCTCACGCCCCGCTCGCTCTCGTCCGCCCCCACCCGGGTCGCTCGACACCATGTCTACCCCCTGCTAGGAAACCGGTTCCATAGCGGTTATCCCACCCCACGCTCCAGATGTCAAGATCAACAGCTCCATGCCAATCGAAACCACCGCGGCAGTCCTACGAGCCTTCGGCCGGCCCTTGTCGATGGAGCCCGTCACGCTGAGAGATCCCGGTCCGGGCGAGGTCCTCGTGCGCATGGTAGCCGCGGGTGTCTGCCACAGTGACGTGGGGCAGGCGGACGGAGAATGGGCGTTCCCACTACCGGCCGTCCTCGGCCATGAGGGAGCCGCGATCGTCGAGACCTTGGGCCCGGGCGTCGCAGGCCTCGAGCCCGGACAGGCCGTTGTGCTGAGCTTGGCACCTGGGTGCGGCGCCTGCCCGCACTGTGTGGCCGGACGCCCGATTCGCTGCCAGAGGGCTCTTCGGGCGATGACTGACGGTGAGCTCGTCACGGGCTCCTCACCTCTGCGAGGTGCGGGAGGATCAATCGGCACCTACTCGCTGCTCGCCTGTTTCGCAGGCCACGCCGTAATCGCGGCGCGTAGTGCGGTGCCGCTGCCGCCGGGCGTTCCTGCGGAGATCGCAGCCCTCATCGGATGTGCCGTTCTCACCGGCTTCGGCGCAGTGGTCGAAACCCTCGATGTCGCGGCGGGAACTCGTGGCGCGGTGATCGGCTTGGGCGGGGTCGGCATGAGCGCGCTCCAAGCGGCTCTCCTCTGTGGAGCGGAAGTAACCGGCTTCGACCCTCAATCTGAGCGCCGCGACCGAGCGGAGGCTTTGGGGGCGAGCATTGCGATCGACCCGGCCTCAGCTGAAGTTGAGAAACTCGTCAGGGTGGCCCCGGATGAAGGGTTCGACTGGAGCATAGTGACCGTGGGAAACGCCTCTGCGATGCAGAAGGGAATCGATCTTGCTCGGCCGGGAGGCAAGATCGCCCTCGTGGGTCTCATGCCGGAGAACGCGCCTGTGCCCGTCGACTTCCTCGACGTGGTCACCTACGAGAAGGCGATCCTCGGTTCGGCATACGGCTCGCTCTCTCCTGAGATCATGATCCCGCGCATCGTCAACCTCTATCTAAGGGGAGCCTTGCCTCTCGGCGAGCTCGTATCGGCTCGTTTCGAGCTCGATCAGATCAATGACGCGTTCGCCGCTTCACGAGAGGCCCGAGGTGTTCGAGCCGTGATCCAGCTCTCGAACGGCGGCAACTTCTGATCTCGCCGTCGCTACCACTTACAAGCGAGCCACTCGCGTCCCTGACTCGTCGCACGGAATCGATCCCTGTGGTCCTAATCGCTCATTCTCCCTTTCCATTATGGCCAGAGTGGTGCGCATCGCCCTGGGCTTGATGCCTCCGGACCTCTGGTACGGGCGGTCAAGGAATCGGACCAGCAGTAACCCGGTGACCACCATTGCGGTGACGGTGGCCATCATCAGCGCCTGTACGAACCATCGTTCGCCACGATCGGCGAAGAAGCAGACGTAGATGAGGAGCAGCAGGCCGCCTAGAATCAGAGCGGCCCAAACGACCGAAGGGACGTAGGGAAAGGCTTCCGCAAGTCGGCCTCGGCGACCCTCCCGGCGATCGGAAGCCCGCTCGAACCACTGCCCGTAAGCAATCCCTTGCTTCTGGTTGCGAATCTCGATTCCCTCAATTGTGCGCTCCAGCCGCACAATCCAACTCTGCACGATCGGGCTCTCCCGTTGTTCTCGCATTGCCTCCCACTCGTGGTTGATCACCGATCGCGCATAGCAGACGAGCTGGCCGTGCAATTGCACACGCGGCTCATCGGGATAGAGCTGCACGATACGGAAGAGTTCAGTCGTGGCAACGGCTTCGATCGAGGCGCTCTCACGCGCTCTGTCGTAGCTCTCGAACGAAAGAAAGATCACAAAGGCCAGAAACACGGCGAAGCCCGTTCCGGTCACGCCAAAGATACCTGCGGCCCGATCCGAGTCCGTGAAGAAGCCTCCCACCGGTGCACGACTGCGCACCAGGAGCATGGACACAACTGCCACCACCACTGACACGATCAGAATGAGGAACAAACCGGTGAGAGTCACGAGACCGGATGTTTCACACGGGGCTCGAGTCGAATTGGGATGCACGGAGACTCAAGGGTAGATCTTCTCCTCGCGCGCGAGCATCGCAATGAACTTCTCGATCCGCCGGACCCTTGTTTCGGGTCTCTTGGCGTCTTGGATCCGATGCAGGATCGCATATCGATTCGTGGCGTTGAGACTCTCGAAGAATTCGCGAGCGGCGTCGTTCCTCTCGAGCTCCAGCCGCAGGTCATCCGGGACGGTCGCAGTGCTAGGGGCATCGTAGGCAGCATCCCAGCGCCCGTCCGACTTTGCCCGTTCGACTTCGCTCATGCCGGCCATTTTCATCGCTCCACTCGCGATTAGCTTCTCGGCCTTGTCACGATTGATCTTCGACCATTTGCTGCGAGCTCGACGTGGCGTGAACCGCTGAAGATAGTAGTAATCATCCAGTCTCTTGGCCTGTCCATCGATCCACCCGTAGCACAGCGCAACCTCGACTGCCTCCGCATAGGTCACGGACTGGACACCCGATCCCTTCTTGGCGAGCTTCACCCACAACCCGTCCGAGCTCATGCCCTGTTGCGAGAGCCAGGCCTCCCACGCTTCCTGCGAAGGAAACAGGATGATCGGACGGTCTTTGGGGAGACTCACGACCACGCCAAGTTCTGTTCGCCGCCGTCGTTCAACCCGTCGAAAATCCCATCGATGGACACCCGAAGATCGCCCGTCTTATCCACGAGCGCGCACGATGTGACCGGGCCCTTCCTTTGGAAGTCAAGGCTTACGAGGGAGTCGCCAACCTGCATGTCGTTGAGACGCAAATGGTTCAAGGATCCGGGCAAGGCCGGTTCGTGGACCGTAAGAAGCCCGCCGGGTGCTTCTGCCGAGATGCCAAGCAGGGTCTGCAACAGCATGAAGGGTGCTGCCGCCGCCCATGCCTGCGGACTGCACGCAACAGGATATGGGACATAGGATCTCCCTTCCTCCCGGTCGAAGCCGCAGAACAGTTCCGGCAGACGAGAGTCTGTGGACTCGAAACCAGCGTCGAAGAGGGCCGTAGCAACTCGTTGGGTCTCTTGGTTCAGGCCATAGCGCTTGAAACCAGCGGCGATGATGGCGTTGTCGTGGGGCCAGATCGATCCGTTGTGGTAGCTCGTGGGGTCGTAGGCGGCAGATCGGCTCGACAGTGTTCGCACTCCCCACCCCGAGAACATGTCCCCGTCCAGCAGTCGATGCGCTACGACCTGAGCCTTGTCTGCAGTGGCTATTCCGCAGTACAGACAATGTCCGGCGTTCGAAGTCACGCTCCGCACCTGTCGCTTGCCCCCGTCAAGCGCAAGTGCAAAGGTATCCTCCTCCGGCATCCAAAAAACCTCATTGAATGCTTCCATGAGCTCTGCGGCTTCGCTCTCCAAGGAAGCAGCGCGTTCGGGGCGACCGAGCCCCCGATAAAGATCGGCCATACCGCGCTTGGCCATGTACACATAGCCCTGAGCTTCCACCAAAGCGATCGGTCCTTCGGCCGGGGACCCGTCCGCATGCATTATCGAATGTTGGGAATCCTTCCATCCGTGATTGTGGAGGCCTAAAGGGGACCGGCCCCGGTACTCGATGAAACCGTCGCCGTCTCGATCCCCGTGATTGTCTATCCACTGGAGCGCCGCCTCGAACGCCGGTTCGAGCAGCTTCATCGTGTCGAGATCGGCGGACCAGCGCCAATAAGCTGAAGCAACCAGCAGAAATAGCGGTGTCGCATCGACCGTCCCGTAGTAGGGCGAATGAGGAATGGACCCGCTGCGCGCCAACTCGCCCCGACGCAGTTCGTGCAGAATCTTGCCCGGTTCCGCATCCCTGTAGGGATCATCGGTCTGCGCCTGCAGGCGGGCAAGATGAACGAGGGTCAGGCGAGCCGGCTCCGGAGTTAAAACGAGCATCTCCAGACTCGTCAGGAGCGCATCCCGGCCGAACGAGGCCACGTACCAAGGAATCCCGGCAGCGATCATCTCGCCGTCCTCGCTCGGAGTCATGAGGGCTCGCAAATCGCCGATTCCCGCAGCCAGGAGGCGCTGAAGTCGAGCGGAACCACACTCCATCCTCGTGCATGTGTTCAGCCACTCTCTTGATTTCGAGGCAACTACGTGTTGAGCACTCGAAAACGAGCGGCGTTGCGACCGTGCCCCATCGAGCGACGGCTCCACCGTGAACTCAGCTTCAAGGCTCTGGAGCGGCTCGAGCTCGAGAGCCCAGGTCAATCGGGCCCCGTCGGCCGAATCCTTCTCTGCCGTCCCCGGGAGGGTGACCTCCACGATCGTCTCACGCCGAATCTCGTCCTTGCCGATATAGCGGAATCGGACCTCGTTCGTACTGCCGTTGGAAGCCGGCGGCGTTGGCCCCCGGACACTGCGCTCGTATGCTCCGCGCACTTCGAAAACGTCCGCAAAATCCGCTTCGAGCTTGATGTCCATCACCGTTGACAATCGCGTAGCGCTCTGATTCTCGATCAGAATCCGTTGATAGAGGCGGTCTCCCAGAAGAAGAGTGCGGCGGATGGACAGCGCCCTCGCAGGAAGGGGCGAGCCGCCCTCGTCATCAACCGCTGCGTTGGCGAGATCGATTACGGCTTCGTAGGGTGCCTGGGTCGTCGACAGCAACGCGGGTGGGTGGCCGCCGATCGTAAGACTCAGCTCCGACAGATAGCGAGTGTCGTTCGAGTAGAGGCCCTGTCCCGAGCCAGGGCAGGCTCGAATGTCGCCGTCTCGCCGCAAGCAAACGAACAGCGCCCCCTCCTTCAGTACAAGGAGATCCCCAAGACCCTCTACCGGCATGATCGGGCATTGTATGGTCTGCAAGGTTTCACTCGAAAGGGAGGTGAGAGAGATGCCGGATCTGTTGTCCTCTGACAGGCTGATCGTGAACCAGAAGGCCAAGCTAATTGAGGTCACCAACCAATATCTGATTCGTGACGCCCAAGGGGAAGAGCTCGGCTATATGCAGCAGGAAGGCCAGAGCAAGTTCCGCAAGGTCCTTCGCTTCGCCACCGACGTCGACCAGTTCCTCACCCACCGGCTGTCGCTCTACGACAAGAGTGGCAGCAAGCTTCTGCAGATCGTCCGGCCTGCCAAGATCTTCAAGTCAAAATTCAGCGTCGAGGATGGCAACGGGACAAAGCTAGGGACAATCGCCCAGCGCAACGTGTTCGGCAAGATCAACTTTGATCTGCTGGACACCGGCGGGCGAGAGCTGGGGCGTATTCAGGCCGAGAACTGGAGGGCCTGGGACTTTTCGATCGTCAATTCCGAGGGCACGGAAATCGGGCGAATCGACAAGAAGTTCGTCGGAGTTCTGAAGGCCGTTTTCACGCCGGCGGACAACTACATAGTCGACATCGACCCCGGAGTCACGGGAGAGCTTCGCCTGCTTGCGATTGCGGCGGCGATCGCCGTGGATACGGCTCTGAAACAGGACGCTCGCGGCTTGAGCGTTACCGACGTCATCGATTAGGAGAGGCTCCTCGAGCAACAAGAGCGTTCTCACCGCGCGCCTACATTGCACCATGTCGCTGCAGCCAGAGCTCGAGCAGCGGATCAGTCAGGACAAACCCGTCCTCGCGCCTGATCACATCGGCGCGATCGGTTAGGGATTGCAGCGCATACCTCACGCTGGACTTCTTGATCCCGACCCCCGCCTGGGCCGCCCGGCTGTAGGGGCCGCCCGGAGAGGTCGCCAAGGCAAGCGCAACGCGGCGCTCGTTCGTAGGCCAAGCCCGCCACGTAGCCCCCAAGTAGCCGGCGGCGTGACCAAGCGTTTTGTCCCGCGCCTCTACCCACTGGACTTCGTCCGCGATGCTTCCGGGAGCCGTCTCATCCCACAGGAAGTGGGCCAGCATCATGGAGCGTTGGGGATGGCCGCGCGCGAACTCCAGCAGTGCCGCCAGGGCGTCTCCCGGATCACGGTCACTGCGCCGAAATCGCTCCGCCACGTAGTCGCCCACCTCCGCCAAGGGAAGGGGGTCGAGAGATCGGGGGACCGCCTGCTCGAGGAGTGGCCGGCGGGGGTCGGCGAACAGCCGCTCCATCGTGGCGGGAGCTGAGCCCGCGAAGGCATAGGACGCGGCCTTCCCGTGATGCTGAATGACGCTTCGGATCTGACCGTCTGCTCCGTCTACCGTCAGGATGTCCTGGATCTCGTCGAAGACGATAAGGCTGCGGGTCCCCGTGCGTTCATGCAACTCTCGGGGAAGATCGAGCAACCGCAGGAGAACTGCTTCCACGTTCGCGTTGGGACTCCGCTGCAGTGTGGCGCTGAACCCAGGCCCTCCCAGCGAGAGCCCGATGTTCCAGGCACTGAAGAGCCGATCCACGCGCGTCCTCAATGACCCCTTGAGCCGGCGGGCGTAGGCGCGCTCGATCCGGACCACGATCCCACCCAGGCTCAACACGTCCTCGAGGTCCACCAAAGCAGTCGCCATCCCGGCGGCCTCGGCGTCGTCCAGCAGCCGTCGCAACAGCGTGGTCTTTCCGTAGCGGCGGGGGCCCACGAGCCGCACCCGGTGTCCGGCCTGGGCAAGCGACAGCAGATCGGCGGCCTCGGCTCGGCGGCCGATCATCTGGTCCGGCGCCAGGGGGCCGGAGAACTGGAAGGGATTCGGGTAAGTGGGCATAGTGACACCATACCCTTTGGAGGGGCGAGACTAGCCTTCCGGCGATGGCTCCCAGGAGACTTCCACCACGTAACCGTCCGGATCGAGAATCTTCACGCTCACATAGTCGGGCTCGTCCCACTCCTCGACGATGTCAACGGCGTCCGCCAGCACTCGATCCCTAAAACTGTGAACTGCCTCAGGAGTGGGCAGGGAGATCCCGAAGTGGAAGAAGCGAGGCATCCGTACGGACTCGTCACTAGGCCCCAAGGCAAGCGCGAAGCCCTCGGAGTTGTAGAGCATGAGGACTCCGTCTGAATACTCCCGTGGAGGAGCATCGAAGCCCAAGTAGATCGGCATAGAAACGGCGCGACCGCTCTTGATCGCTTACGGCAAGCGCGAGATGGTCCACAGATCAGATCCTAGCTCTCGACGTCATGCGTCACTCGGATGACCACGGCTCGCGAAAGTCGGCGTAGAGCGTGAGTCCCCCATCGACGAAGATCGTCTGACCAGTTATGTAAGCAGCGTCGTCACTCGCAAGAAAGCATGTGACTCCCGCCATCTCATCGGCAGTGCCCGCACGGCGCATCGGGATATGGCTCGTCACCATCTCCGCCTTGACAGGATCGTCCACCCAGGCTCGGTTTATTGGTGTGATCGTGGCACCCGGTCCTATTCCGTTGACACGAATGCCGCGCTCCGCGAACTCGAGCGCGAGCGTCGTGGTGAGGTTCTGCATTCCGCCCTTGCTTACCGAGTAGCCGAGGTAGCCGGGTTTGGGGATTCGCTGGTGGACGCTCGAGATATTGATGATGGAGCCGGGGGTATCGGTAGCAATGAAACGCTTGATGGCTTCACGCGCGCAGGCGAACGAACCCCGCAGGTTGACGGCGAGAACCTTTTCGAAGTCGGTCACCGAAAGCTCTTCGGTCGGTCGCGAGATCTGGATACCGGCGTTGTTGACGAGAACGTCGATGCTCCCGAGCTCGTCCACCGTCTGCTCGACCATGTGGACGACCTCGTCCTCCTTGGAGACGTCGGCTCCCACAAGGACATCGCGTACGCCGTGCTTCTGCACTCTGCTCACACAGGCGTGGACCTGCTCTTCGGTCTCTTCGGCCTCTTCGGGCTCCTTGAGGTAGTTGATGGCAACGTTGGCGCCGTACTCAGCGAAACGGACGGCAATAGCCTGGCCGATTCCAGACGTACCACCCGTAACGAGCACGTTCTTGCCCCGGACTCCCTTCATGACGCTCCTCCTTGATCACCGCACAAGTGGCTTTCGAGGGCATAGTCCCCAGGGGGCCGGGAGCGTTACAGGCGTCAACGACCAGCCCCCAACCTATTGACGCGCCGAGGGGCTGCGCTCGTCTCTTCCAAGAGACTCAGACGCCTCGATCGAGGGGGCGTAGGAGCGCCCGAGCCGGCGCGCCGTCACTACCGGGAATCAAGAGGGGAAGGCAGATCAGCTCGAAGCTTCCCTCTGCGACGTCGGCGAGGTCGAGACCTTCGATGATCCACACGCCACCAGAAAGGAGGGCGCGGTGCACGCCGGCGGCGTCGCCTCCGGAGGCCGCCACCGAGAGGTAGTCGACACCTACCGTGCGGACGCCAATTTCGGCCAGATACTCCGCCGCGTCGAGCGAAATGCCCACGAAGTCTTCGACAAAGGACTCGCTGGACCACGCATAGGAAGAGTTGCGCGTCTTGAACAGGATGCGCTCGCCCCGGACGATCTCCGCCGGCTGAATCTCCTCGCGGCGGATGGCGACCGGATCGCCTATCTCGATCACCCGAGCCGCCCCCATCGTTGCGGCCAGGTCCATCGCTTCGATGCCGACCCCATCTGCAAGAAAATGCACCGGCGCATCCATGTGGGTCCCGGTGTGTGCGCCGAATGAAAGCGCGGTCACGTTGGCGTCGCCGCCCTTCGACATGTCCTCGTGGCGGCCGATCCGTACCGGAGGGTTACCGGGCCATGCAGGCATCCCGTTGCGCAGGGGAACGGAGACATCGATCCAGCCCCCGGCGAGCGCCTCCTGCTCGGGGCTCATCCGCTACTCACCTTTCGCTCTCCAATCGCCTCCACAAACTCCTATGCTTTCTCCGGCTCCGGCTGGAGCATCCACCGCCTCGCAGGACGGTCAAAGCCCACCAGCCCGAAGTTCAACCTTGACAGTAATCCCGGGAAAAGCGCGCCCATATCCCGCGACTCGAGACTTTGTGACTTGACTATCGAACATACGTTCGATAGTATGGAGGAAGTCGGAGGGGCCAGACTGATAACGACTGACCGTCGAGTGACTCTCCCGCGCGGAGTCTACGGCCCGAACTAGAGGTGTGCGCGTGCAGCAGCAGAACCGTCGTGAGAGTGAGTTGATCGAGGGCCTTCAAGCCTTCACGTCGAAATCTCGGACCGGCAGCGAAAGCTGCTATCGATAATCGCAGAGCTCGATCAGCGCAAGGTGTGGCGCGACGACGGCTGCAGGGACATGGCGCAATGGCTCTCCGGCCGGCTCGGCATCTCCCAGTGGATCGCGGCCCGCTGGGTCAACGCCTCTCATGCCATCCCCACGCTCCCCCTGATCTCGCAAGCATTGGAGAGCGGGCGGCTCTGTCTCGACAAGGTCGTGGAGCTGTGCCGCTTCGCCACTCCCGAGAGCGAGCAGGAACTGATCGTGTGGGCGCGGCGGGTGTCGGTTGGAGCGGTGAAGCACAAGGCCGATGTCGCCTGCAGGCCCGAGCTAGAAGAGGTCCGCACCGTCGAGCGGGCCCGCTTCCTGCGCTGGTGGTGGAACGAGGGAGGCGTGAGCCTGGGCTTCGAGGGCCTGCTGCCCGCGGCCGAGGGGGCCGCCTTCATCAAGGCGCTCAAGCGTCTCTCAGAGCGTCTTCCCGAGTCCCCCACCGAGGAGCCCACCTCCGCCATCCCTCTCTCGGCTGAGGACAGAAGAGAGCAGCGCTGTGCCGACGCCCTCTCTGTGCTGTCCTCCCAGACGATCGCAGCAGACCAGGACGCGGACCGGTCAACGGTCGTCCTGCACACCACGCTCGAGAGCGTGGGGCTGGGCTGTGCAGAGATCGAGGGGGCCCGGGGGCTTCACCCCGATATCGGCCGTGAGCTCTCCTGTGACTGCCGCCTCCAGTACGTGCTCACCGACAAAGAGGGAAACGCCCTCGGGATCGGCCGGGCCTCCCGCAATGTCCCCCGCTGGCTCTACCGTCAGCTGCTCCGCAGAGATCACGGCTGTACCTTTCCCGGCTGCGGCACGAGGATGTTCCTCAAGGCGCACCACATCTGGCACTGGGAGCTGGGAGGGCCGACCGACTACGACAACCTCGTGCTGGTGTGCTCGTTCCACCACAAGCTGGTGCACAGGTTCGGCTGGAGCGTCTGTCTCAAGGGCACGGTGGCGGAGTGGTACAAGCCCAACGGGCGACGCTACGACCCGGGCCCCGACCCACCGGGTGAACGCACCATCGCGGCCTGAGGTCGGTGAGGCTTGTAAGCAATCACGGGGTCTCCCCTGCTCTCCGACGGAGCCCGCCGCTTTCCATGCACGAAACGCTGCCAACAAGTTGTCTCGCATCTGAGGAGGGATCGAGTCCTCCTGGAGGGCACCGACCACCTCGATCGTCTTGCGCAGCTGATCGACATAGGCGCTGCACCCCTCGCACACGAGCAGGTGCTCCTCGAAACGCATTCGTTCCTCGGGGGTGAGGCTCCCCTCGAGGTAGTCGGTGACGAGCTCGACCAACTCGCGGCAGGTCAGCTCTCCTGAGGCATCCATCTGCTCCCGTCCATCAAAGACGAAGCCGGGTTCCGTCGCGGGCCCGGGCAATAGAACTGTCTCTGAGGCGGGCCGAACGTTACAGAGTTCCTAACCCTGGGCGATCTTGTCGGGGGCTACAAGAGCGCCGATGACCCGCCATGATGTGGCCATGCTCAAGCGAGCGCTCTGCGTCGGCGTTTGAGGACATGAGCCTGCACAAGCTGGTGAGCGTCGAGGAGATAACGGAGTGAGCTCGAACCCCTTCACCTCGGAGCCCGCAGGGACTTCCCCCGAGGTCTCGCTCTCGCCCGAGGACGAACGCCTCGTCGAAGCTCTTCTGGCGGGCGACGAATCCGCCTTCATGAGCCTGGTCGAGCTCTATGGTCCGGTGATGCTGCGTATCGCCCGTTCCTACGTCGGCAGCCTCGCGGTCGCCGAGGAAGTCGTCCAGGAGGCCTGGCTGGGAATCCTCCAGAGCCTGCCGCGCTTCGAGGGGCGGTCCTCGCTCAAGACCTGGTTGTTGCGGATTCTTAAGAACATCGCCTCCCGGCGCGCCGCCCAGGAGCGCCGCAGCGTGCCCTTCTCCGCCTTGGAGGAGGCGGAGGACGAAAGCGGCAAGCCGGCACTGGGGCCGGAGCGGTTCCTGGACCCCGGCGAGCGATGGGCCGGGCACTGGGCGAGCGCGCCCCGGCGCTTCGGTGACCTGCCGGAGGAGAAGATGCTGTCGCGGGCAGCCCTGGCCGTCGTCGAGAGCGAGATGCTGGCTCTCCCTCCGAACCAGCGTGCTGTGATCGAGCTGCGAGACGTGGAGGGCTGGGACGCGCCCGAGGTCTGCGAGCTGCTCGAAATCAGCGAGGCGAACCAACGAGTGCTGCTCCATCGGGCTCGCTCCAGGGTCCGGCACGCTCTCGAGGTGCATCTCGACCCTTGAGGGGGTTTGTAACAGAGCGGGGAATCGGGGCACTGAGCAGGCATGGCAGATGAATATGAAGTGATCGTGATCGGAGCGGGGCCCGCCGGTGAGGTCGTGTCGGGCCGCTGCGCCGACGGAGGTCTGTCCACCGCTGTAGTGGAGCGAGAGCTGGTTGGGGGTGAGTGTTCCTTTTGGGGGTGTATGCCAAGCAAGACTCTCCTGCGTCCCGGTGATGTCATTGCCGCGGCGCGCAGGGTGCCCGGCGCGCGGGAGGCGGCGGCCGGCGAGATCAATGCTGCCGCGGCTCTTGACAGGCGTACCGAGATCACCAACAACTGGGACGACAGGTATCAGGTCGCCTGGCTCGAGAAGAACGGCGTCGACCTGGTGCGGGGTATCGGCCGCGTGGCGGGTGCCCGCACCGTTCGAAGTCGATGCCGGAAATGGCTCGACCCGAACGCTGACCGCACGCAAAGCCGTGGTCATGGCAACCGGAACTGTTCCTGCAATCCCGCCGATCCAGGGGCTCCAAGACATCCGCACCTGGGACAACCGCGATGCGACGGCCTCCAAAGAGGTGCCGCAACGACTGCTTGTTCTCGGAGGCGGTGCGATCGGGGTTGAGATGGCGCAGGCGTGGCGCAGCCTGGGGGCCAAAGAAGTGACGATCATCGAAGCATCCGAGGGGATCCTGCCATCAGAGGAGCCGTTCGCCGGCGGCGAGCTCGCGAAGGCTTTCCAAGAGCAGGGCATCGATGTAGTTACGGGCGCGCGCATGATCGCGGCGAGTCGGGCGGCGGACGACGCTCCGGTCACGGCGAAGCTCGAAGACGGCCGGGAACTCGTCGGAGACGAGATCCTCGTGGCCGTGGGTCGGAGGCCGCGTACGCAAGACTTGGGCCTCGAGTCTGTGGGGATAGAGCCGGGCGGGTTCATTCATGTCGGTGATGACTTGCGCGTAACAGGAGTTGAAGGCGGATGGCTCTATGCGATCGGAGACGTGAACGGGCGTGCACTCCTGACTCACATGGGCAAGTATCACGCCCGCTGCGCTGCCGCCCACATCCTCGGCCACGGAACCGACGCTTCGAGAGAGGCCCGAGCAATCCCGCGCGTAGTGTTCACCGATCCGCAAGTCGCTGCCGTGGGACTCACGGAGAAGCAAGCGCGCGAGCAGGGCATAGGAATCCGCACCACCAGGTGCGACCTCGCCGACGTTGCCGGCGCGCTCGTATCGGGCGAGGGGATCGCCGGTTCGATTCAGCTCGTCGTCGATGAGGCCCGGGAGGTTGTGATTGGGGCCACGTTCGTCGGGCCCGGGGTCGGCGACATGCTTCACGGAGCAACCATCGCCATCGTGGGCGAGGTGCCGATATCGAGGCTTCGACACGCGGTGCCTTCGTTCCCCAGTCTCAGCGAAGTGTGGCTCAAGTTGATCGAGAACTACGACGCACAAGGGAGGAAATCGTGAGCAACCGACCGATCGCCGATTACGCGCTGATCTCGGACTGTCAGTCCGCCGCACTGGTGAGCTCGGAGGGCTCGGTTGACTGGCTCTGTTGGCCGCGTTTCGACCGGCCCTCCGTCTTTGCGCGGCTGCTGGATCAGGACGCCGGACACTGGTCGATCCACCCGGCGGGCGTGCTCGAAGCCAAGCGCAGCTACGTGGAGCGAACGATGGCGATTCAGACCACGTTTCGTACCGCAGGACGGCAAAGCCACTCTGGTTGACGTCATGGCTGTGGGGGAAGGCGAGCGTGAGCACAAGCTCGGCGCCCACAGCCCTCACGCGCTGCTTCGAAGACTGACCTGCGATGAGGGCAGAGTGGAGATCAACATCGAGTACGCACCGCGTCCTGAGTACGGCCTCATCTTCCCGTTCCTCACTGCCGTCGATGGAGGCATCCACGCCCGTGGCGGAGCCGATGTGCTGCTGCTGTCCTCTCCGATCGCTTTCGAGATCGACGGCTCGGGCGCTAATGCCCACATCTCATTGACGCAAGGCCAGTCTGTTGCCTTTGCACTTCATCACAAGCAGAGCTGGGAAGAACAACCGGGTGTGTGGGACCAGGAGCAGATCACGACTCGCATAGACGACACCATTCGCGGGTGGCAGACATGGTCCGAAATTCACCAGGGCTACGAGGGCCCCTGGCGGGATCTCGTTCACACAAGCGGCCGTGTGCTGCAAGCCTTGACCTACCAGCCGACCGGGGCCATCGTGGCGGCCGCGACCACCTCGTTGCCGGAGGAAGTGGGCGGAGAGCGCAACTGGGATTACCGCTATGCGTGGGTGCGCGACTCGAGCCTCACCCTCGAGGCGCTGTGGGTAGCGGCGTGCCCCGACGAGGCGACCGACTTCTTTTCCTACATGGCGGGCGCTTCGGCCACCCAGCTGCGCAGAGGCTCCGATCTGCAAATCATGTTTGGAGTAGGCGGGGAACGAGATCTGTCCGAGCGCACGCTCCCACATCTCTCGGGGTGGCGTAACAGCCGTCCGGTAAGGGTCGGTAACGGCGCCTGGGACCAGCGTCAGATAGATGTCTACGGTGAGCTGTTGAACGCCGCATACCGCCTCTCCGACCAGTGGAAGGTCCTGGACCCCGCCACACGCGAGTTCTTGGTCGAGGTCGCAGACGCGGCCGCCGTGCGGTGGGAGGAGACCGACCAGGGCCTATGGGAGCAACGCGGCGAGCCCCAGCATTTCCTGTACTCGAAACTCATGTGTTGGGTGGCTCTGGACAGGGCAATCCATCTCGCGGGGCGCCTCGAAGCGGAAGATCGCCTTGGTATGTGGACCAAGAAGCGCGACGAGATCAAGGACGCAATACTTCAACGCGGGTGGAACGATCGGGCCCAGGCGTTTACGCAGACATTTGGCTCGGAGGATCTCGACGCCGCAAACCTGATGATGCCGATCATGGGCTTCATCACGGCGAAGGACCCCCGCATGCTATCGACGATTCGGGCGACCGAAGAACGACTTACGGATGAACATGGACTCGTCTACCGCTACAAGTCACACGACGGACTAGAGGGCGAGGAAGGCACATTTCTGCTTTGTACATTCTGGTTGGCGCAGGCACAGGCTCTCGCAGGCGAGCTGAATCGCGCCCGGACCACGTTCGAGAGCGCCATCGCATACGCCAACGACGTCGGCTTGTTGGCGGAGGAGGTCGATCCAACGACGAAGGAGCTGCTCGGAAACTTCCCCCAGGCGTTCAGTCACATCGGTCTGGTCAACGCCGCATGGGCGATCGCTCAAGCGGAGAAGGGACTCACCCCCGGTGGGCAACCTCTTTAGGCGGCGCAGGCTGATTCTCACGGCGGTGGCGGTTGGCGTCGTGGCGACGATTGCTGCACTGGTGTGGTTCCAGCCTCAGAAGCTGGTTATCGATCAGAAGGTAAATGAGGGCCTGCCCGGCCAACCCGCTACGCTTAGCGAGGACACCGGCGAGAAGAAGAACACGAAGGCGAGTCGGTCCGAAGCGGAGCACGCGATCGAGACGCTCGGAGCGGGCAGGTTTCGAGCGCTCGCTCACCCTGTCTCGGGCCGGGCCAAGCTTCTGGAGTTAAGCAACGGCGATCGCTACCTGCGCTTCGAGAACTTCACGGTCGAGAACGGCCCTGATCTCCGCGTTTATGTCTCTAGAGCAAAGAGCACGTCCGATGCCGACGCGTTCGGCAGAGACTTCATCGACCTCGGCGGTCTGAAAGGCAACGTCGGCGACCAAAACTACCGAGTCCCGGCAGGAGCAACCCGAGGCGAGCTAAAGAGCGCCGTGATCTGGTGCCGACGCTTCTCCGTGGGTTTCGCGGTGGCCCCGCTCGAATAGCCTCTTCGAGGTCGAGTGGTGGCTGATAACCACCAACGACTCGGCCTACTTGTTCGGCCAGTTGCCAGCCCGGTAGACACGGCCCGGCAGAGTACGACCCAGCTGCGTCGAGAGCCACTCGGCGACCTCGATCAGCGTGTCTAGGTCGACTCCCGTCTCGACTCCCTCGCGATGGAAAGCGTAGAGGAGATCCTCAGTGCAGACGTTGCCGGTGGCGCGGGGGGCGAAGGGACATCCGCCGATGCCGCCGACCGCTGCATCGAACAGCGTGGCACCCGCCTCGAGCGCGGCGAATGCATTGGCGACCGCGGTGTGGCGGGTGTCGTGAAGGTGCACTCCCACCGGGACGCCAACCTTAAGGGCTCCGTCGACCAGCCTTCTGACCTCACCCGGCACTCCGACTCCGATGGTGTCGGCCAACAGCAACTCGTCTGTTCCCGCCGAGACGACACGACTGGCGATGTCGAGGACCGTCGAAGGATCGACCTCCCCCTCGAAAGGGCATCCGAATGCGGCGGCGAGGGTAACTGTTGTGCGCACCCCATCGTCGTGAGCCCTCTCGGTGATACGAGCCGACGCCTGAATCGATTCGCCAACTGAGGCGTTCTGGTTGCGGCGATTGAAGGTCTCGGTGCAGGCAAAGGCAATATGTGCCTCCTTGAGACCGGAGGCCACCAGGCGGTCGTAGCCTCTTTCGTTGAGCACCAGACCGGAGTAGGTCGTGCCCGGCACTTCCTCGGCCGCGGCGACGACTTCTTCGGCACCTCCCATCTGGGGTACGCGACGTGGGTCGACGAAGCTCACCGCCTCCACCCGCGGCAGTCCGCACCGGGCCAGCCAACTCACCAGTTCCGCCCGAACGCCAGGTTCGAGTTGAATGGCTTCGTTCTGCAGCCCGTCGCGCGGGCCGACGTCGCAGACCGACACTCTCATACCACGCCCTCACGTCGGAGATCATCGATCTGAACCTCGGATAAGCCCAGCAGCTCACCGTAGACCTCGTGATTGTGCGCGCCCACTTCCCAGGGACCAGACCATCTAACTTCGCCGGGGGTCTCGGAGAACTTCGGGACGATGCCGGGCCCGGCAAAGGAACCGAGATCGGCATCGTGATGTTCGAGGAGCATGTCGCGCGCCTGATACTGCGCATCCTCGAAGATGTCGGCGATCGAGTAGACCGGGCCGCATACGACACCCGCGTCGTTGAGCACCCTGTCGATCTCGGCTGCGTCTCGCTCTCCCGCCCACTCTGCGACGATCCTCTCAATCTCCTCCTGATTCCTACCGCGCGCAAGGTGCGTTTGAAAGCGTTCGTCTGACGCCAGCTCGGGCAAGTTCATCGCCCGGCACAGCCGCCGAAAAACGGTGTCCTGGTTGGCGGCGATGACGACCCACTTGCCGTCCCTGGACTTGAATAGATTTGACGGCGCCACACCCTTGAGACCCGTCCCCGAAGGTTCCCTGACATTGCCGGTGAGGTCGTATTCGGGAACTGCACTCTCGAGCATGGAAAAGCATCCCTCCATCAATGAGATATCGATCATCTGCCCGCGGCCCCCGCCTAGTGCGTCGCGCCAGTACAGCGCTGCAAGGATTCCCTGCGTGGTGAACATTGCGGCCAGTGAGTCCCCCAGCGAGATGCCGCTGCGAGGCGGTGCTTGGCCCGGGAAGCCGTTGATGTAGCGCAAGCCGCCCATCGCTTCTGCAACCGCGGCGAAGCCCGCTCGATCTCGGTACGGCCCCGTCTGCCCATAGCCCGACACGCGCGCCAGAATGATCCTTGGGTTGGCTTCGCTGAGTCTTGCATGAGCGAGATTCCACTTCTCGAGTGTGCCGGGTCGAAAGTTCTCTGTGACGACGTCGCTGTGCGCGACGAGCTCGAGCATCAACTCCTGCCCCCGCTCCGTCCGCAAGTCAAGAGTTATGCACTTCTTGTTGCGTGATTGCACAGGCCACCACAGCGATCGATTGTTGTAACGGGCGTGACCCCATTCGCGCATCGGATCTGGCTTGCCGGGTGCTTCGATCTTGATTACCTCGGCGCCCATGTCGCCCAGCATTCGTCCCGAGAACGGACCCGCGAGCAGCGTTCCAAGCTCGATGATACGAACGCCGGCCAGGGGGCCGGGGCCGGGATCCGAAAGTGTAGGCACGATGCGCCATGTTCCCTTGCGGATGGGAGGTTAGTCAACCTGGGGTTGCGCTAGGTTGGGCCGCTGTGGGCAATTCTGTGCAGACACACCTCATGGGAAGCTGGTTTCAGTAACAACATGTCACCGCGACAAAGAGAATCAGAAGGAAGAGGAGATACGTCGTGAAGAGCATCGAGCTGAGACGGCACACGGACAGCGACGGCGATGTGCTGAGCCGAGAGGGGGTCGAAGCCGCACTCGAGATTGGTGCCACGCTCGATGGCAACTACGAGGTGATGGTGTCCTCGGGTGCACAGCGTGCAACGCAGACTCTCGCCTGCTTTCTCACGATGTTGGGCGAACCGGTCCCTCGCGGAGCCATCGTCAATCCCCGGTTCCGCAGCAACCACGAGGACCGCTGGAAGCGCGCCTACCAAGCCGGAGGGGGCGGAGACATCGCTTCCTTCGTAGCGGCCGACCCCGGGTTGGTGCGGGAGGAAGCCGAGCTGCTCGCCGGCGCGCTCGAGGAGCTGTTCGCGAGCTTGCGAGGTGGTGAACGGGCGCTCGTGGTGGGCCATTCGCCGATGCAGGAGGTCGCCGTGTACGGCCTGACGGGCAAGGTCGTTGAGCCCCTTGCCAAGGGCGCGGGGATAGAGGTCACGCAAGACGATGAGGGCGGCTACACGGTCAGGGAGCTCGGCTAACCGGGGGCGCCGGGCCCTTACGTCGCGGCCCCCAACTGCATCGCGTATCGTGTCCGGATGCCGGCGAAAAGGAGGTCACCCTCCTGCTCGAAGGCGTTGAGCAAGACGCGGCTAAACCACAACGCATAGCGTTGCCCGTCTTCAGTGCGGCGCCCCCCCGACCTACACTCACGACATGAGGGCCTGCTTCAACTGCGGCGTCGTCAACCCCGGGCATGCGCAATTCTGCCTCGCCTGCGGAACACAGCTCGCCGCCGTGGACCCACACAGGCGCCTCGTCACCGCCCTCTTCTGCGATCTGGTCGGCTCGACAGAAATCGGGGAGCGTCTGGACGCGGAGAGCCTCCGGAAGCTGCTTCACCGTTTCTTCAAGGCGATGCGAGGGGCTATCGAGCGACACGGGGGGACGGTGGAGAAGTTCATCGGCGACGCGGTCGTGGGTTCGTACGGCGCCGCAGCGGCCCACGAAGACGATGCTCTTCGGGCGGTCCGGTCGGCCCTCGACATGCAGGATGCGGCCGTTGCCCTCGACGAGCCGTCGGTTCCGATTCGAATACGCATCGCCGTCCATTGCGGTGAAGTGTTCGTCGACGGGACCGAGGCGGTGCAGGGAGCCATCGGGGGCGACGTTTTCAGCACGGCTGCCAGGCTTCAGGCGGCGGCGGATCCCGGGTCGGTGATCGCATCTGCGGCAGTTGAACGGATGCTTCGCGGGCACTTGGATCTCGATCCCCTCGGACCCTTGGCACTCAAGGGTAAGGCCGATCCGGTAACGGCTTTTCGGGTTCTGGGGATCCGTCCCGTCCCGGCTCGGGCCGAGACCCCCCTAATCGGGCGCGATCGCCATCTGAGAATGCTGAGCGAGGTGCTCGAGGACGCGGTCGACTCTCAGGCGTGCGTTCTGGTAACCGTGCTTGCTCCGCCGGGGGTCGGCAAGTCTCGCTTGGCCGAGGCGTTCGCGGATGCGGTCCGTGAGCGGGCGACGGTCCTCATCGGGCAGACTCCTTCCTACGGCGAGGGCGTCACCTTTGCGCCGCTGGCCGAGTTGCTCGCACAGGCGGTCGATCGGCCGGTAGGGAACGCGGCCGTCGTGGCGGAGGCTCTGCACGTGCGGCTCGCGGCGGAGCTCGACGGCCGATCGGTCGGAAATCGTCTCGCTCAGGTGCTCGGTGTAGGGGAAGCGCTCGGCTCCGATGCGGCCTGGGCCGTGCGTCGGCTCCTCGAGGTCCTCGCATCCGAGCGGCCTCTGGTCGTCGTTCTCGAGGACGTGCATTGGGCGGAGCCGCCGATGCTCGACCTCGTCGCCGCGGTCGTCGAGCGCGTGCACGGTCCCGTCCTCGTGCTCTGTCTCGCGAGACCGGAGCTGTTGGAACAGCGCCCGACGTGGGCGGCCGGCAAGCCCCGAGCGCTCACGATGACCCTGCCTCCGCTTTCAGCGGGCGAAGCCAGACAGGTAGCGGAGCTGCTGCTGGGCTCGCAGACGCCGGCCTCCATCGTGGATCGAGTCTGTCGCACGGCGGAGGGAAATCCCCTCTTCCTGGAGCAGCTCGTCGCCATGCTCGCGGATCAAGGTCTCATCGAGGAGGGCTGCTGGGTCGGCTCCGACGACGTCGCCGTGGAAATCCCGGCAACCCTTCGGGCGCTGCTGGCGGCCAGACTGGATGGATTGGACTCCGCTGCTAGATTGGTCCTCGAGCGAGCGTCCGTCGAGGGCCGCCGGTTCCGGACGTCGGCCCTTCGCGTCCTCGCCGACGAGCTGGGGCCGGAGGAGCTCGACAGTCGGATCATCGAGCTCGACCGAAGGGGCCTCGTCCAGCCCGAGAGCGAAGCCGGCGGCCGGTGGCGGTTCTCGCACGCTCTCGTGCTCGAGGCGACGTATCGTGGCGTCTCGAAGGAGCTTCGAGCGGACCTACACGAACGCCTCGCGGATTGGCTGAGTCGTGAGGACGCAGATCTCCCAGACGTCGACGAGTCGGTCGCTCGTCACCTCGAGCGAGCCGTGCACCTGCGCGAAGAGCTGGGGGCTCGCGACGAGCGCACGGGCGCGATCTCGGCTCGAGCCGGGAAGTTGTTCGCCGCCGCCGGGAGCCGAGCGTTCGCGGGGCTCGACCACATCACGGCTGACGATCTCCTGGAGCGGGCGTTGGCCTTGCTCCCGGCGGCATCCCGTCGTCGTCTCGACCTGCTCCCGAACCTCGCCGTGGCGTTGATGGAGACGGGTCGTGCCGACGAGGCCGAGAGGCTCTTGTCCGAAGGCGTGGAAGTAGCCCGCGCGGCGGGTTCCGAGCGCGACGCGCTCCGCGCACGCGTCCAACTCCTCAACAACCGGATCTTCCGTTCGCCCACCGACGCCGAGGTGGAATCGGCCGCCGCGGAAGCTCGTGACGCGTTCCGGCTGTTCGAGTCGGCGAACGACGACGTCGGCTCCGCCGAGGCCGCCCTCGCCCTCGCGTGGCTCGGGTACGCGGGCGAGAGCAGAGCCGAGGTTCACGCCTGGACGAGGAACGCACTCCGGCACGCACTGGCGGCGGGCCGCCTGCGGGAAATGAGCGAAGCAGCGGCCAACCTTTTGACCTCGGCCTGCGAGGGGCCAATGCCGTTCGGGGAATTTGGCGAGGCGGCCGAGGAGCTTTCGGCACTGAGCGACGATCCCATCTGCGAAACCACCGCTCACGCGTTGCGGACGGTGGCTGCGCTCGCGTCGGGGGAAGAGGCAGAGGCTCGCGCGCACGAGCGTCGATTCCGCGAGGTCGTCGAGCGCAACGGACTGACCGGACTGGGTGCCGAGCATTCGCTCTCGATCGCCGAGACGGAAACGTGGGCGGGGGCTCCCGAGGCCGCGGAACAGCGCCTGTGGGAAGCTCGCGAAATCCTCGAGCCGCTCGGTACCCTCTGGTGGATCAGCGCAGCCGACTGCGCGCTGTGCTCGGCCGTCTGGGCTCAGGAACGACCCCGTGAGTTCCTTCGGCAGGCGGACGCGCTCGAGATCTCTGCCTTCGTCGCGGATCGCGCGATCTCCATCCGGCGTCAGTCGACACGAGCCAGGGCTCAGCTCCTACGCGGACGTACGCACGAGGCAGAGCTCTCCGCACGGCGAGGGGTCGAGGCCGCCGAGGAAAGCGACCTGCTGCAAGAGCACGCCCAGGCGCTGCTCGCTCTGTCGGAGGTGCTCGACGCGCGGGGTCTCGAGGCCGATTCCTCGGCCGCGCGCCGCGAGGCCATCGCGAAGCTGGAGGCCAAGGGGAGTCTGGCGGCGGTGGCTCGGCTCAGGGGCTGAGGCCGCCTCGACGAAACAAGGTTCGGCGGGCGGGGCGGTGTGGCACGCGCTGCGCACGTTTTATCGGCGGGAAAATGGCGAATGGAAGATTGTTCATCGATGGTGGCGGCTTAAGCATTGATGAGGCCCTTCGCCACGAGGCTAGCCCTCATCGTTCCTGAGTCGCTGCCTCCATGTTCCTGGAGACGACGTCGATGGTGCGGCGCAGCTCTTCGGTCGTGCTGAACTCGACTATCTCGGTCCCCGCGTACAGCACCGGCGTGTGGCCGGGCGGGATGTAGTAGGCGTCGCCGGCCTCGTATGTCTCTTCGCGGTCGCCGTACCTGATGGTCTGCTTGCCCTTGATCACGTAACCCCAGTGGGGCAGCCTGGCACTGGTTGTTGGGCAATCCATCGAAGAACGGGCTGAGATCTGCGTCCTCGGTGTAGGTGAGTCACGCAAGATGACAAGGGCGGCTACACGGTCAGGGAACTCGGCTAACCGGGGGCGCCGGGCCGTAACGTCGCGGCCCCCAACTGCGTCGCGTATCGTGTCCGGATGCCGGCGAAAAAGGAAGTCTTGGAGGTGGCCGGTCGGGAGGTCACCGTCTCGAACCCCGACAAGGTCTTCTTCCCCCAGACGGGCCACACCAAGCTCGACCTCGTCCATTACTACCTGACCGTTGCCTCAGGAGCGCTGCGCGGAGTCAGGGAGCGCCCGATGGCCCTCAAGCGATTCGTGAACGGGGCGGAGGGCGAGGCCTTCTTCCAGAAGCGGGCCCCCAAGAACCGCCCCGACTGGGTCGAGACGGTCGAGCTCAACTTTCCCTCGGGGAGGACGGCAGATGAGATCGTGGTTCGGGACGAGGCCCAGCTCGTTTGGATCGTCAACCTCGGCTGCATAGACCTCAACCCTCACCCGGTCCGGGTCACAGACCTCCACCACCCCGACGAGCTCCGAGTCGATCTAGACCCCGTGCGGGGGGTGCCGTGGTCACAGGTCCGGGAAGTCGCGCTTGTCACCAGGGAGGCGTTGGAGGACGTCGGGCTGGTGGGTTGGCCCAAGACGTCCGGTTCACGAGGGTTGCACATCTACTGTCGCATCGAGCCGAGGTGGGAGTTCACCGAGGTCCGGCGCGCCGCGGTCGCCCTTGCGCGCGAAGTGGAGCGGCGCGCACCGAAGATCGCTTCCAGCAAGTGGTGGAAGGAAGAGCGACACGGGGTCTTCCTCGACTACAACCAGAACGCCAAGGACCGTACGATCGCCTCGGCCTACTCGATCCGCCCCACGCACGACGCGCGCGTCTCCACCCCGCTGTTGTGGGAGGAGGTAGGGGAATGTGATCCGGAGGCATTCACCATCGACACCGTCCCCGCCAGGTTCGAACAGATCGGTGATCCGGGCGAAGGCATCGACGAGTCCCCCGGCTCGCTCGCCCCTTTGCTGGAGCTTGCCGAACAACACCAGGCCGCCGGCTTTGCCGACGCACCGTGGCCGCCGCACTTCGCCAAACAGGCGGGCGAGCCGCCCAGGGCGCAGCCGTCCAAGCGGCGGGACGGCGCGACAAAGCGCGAGGGGATCGTGCCCCCGCCGGCGCCGGGCAAGTCGACGGGGCCAACCGGAAGGCGCCGCACGACCATGCCCTTGATCGAGATCGCGCGCGCCGCTTCGGAAGCGGAGGCGATGGAAGGCCTCGAGCGCTGGAAGAAGCGCCATCCCGAGGTCTGGCCCCATTTAGCTCCCTCAGACGTGCTGGTCGATTCCATGCGCGGAGCGAGCACGACCTGGAGTCGGATCCGCCTCAACTTGCGCAGCGTTCCAGAGGACGAGCGGCCGCCCCAAGAAGCTCTCGAGGTTGACTACGACCCCTGGTTGGGCCGACGCCACGAGGCCGGCGAGGAAACCTAGCCCGCCGGGCGCGATTGACCTACCTGCGCTCTTGCGGTCCGGCGTTCGAACCGACCGAGGCCGGCACGGGACAGGTGACACCCGTCCCTTCGATCCCGCAGTAACCCCAGGGAACCTTGTGCAGATACTGCTGGTGATAGTCCTCGGCGTAGAAAAAGGGGCCCGCGGGCGCTATCTCCGTCGTCACCCCGCCGTAGCCCGCCCTTCGCAGAACGACTTCGTATTCCGCGCGTGTCCGCTCGGCCGTGCGTTCTTGGGCCTCGTTCCCATACAGAATCGCTGAGCGATACTGCGTTCCGACATCGTTGCCCTGTCTCATGCCCTGCGTGGGGTCGTGAGCCTCGAAGAACACCTTGAGAAGGTCGGGGTATGAGACCTTGTGAGGGTCGAAGACGACGAGCACGACTTCGGCATGACCTGTGCGGCCGCTGCAGACCTCCTCGTAGGTGGGGTGGGGGGTGAACCCGCCTGCGTATCCGACCGCGGTCGTGTACACGCCCTCGAGTCCCCAGAAGAGGCGCTCAGCACCCCAGAAGCATCCCAATCCGAACACCGCTGTTTCCATCCCCTCCGGGAACGGCGGCTGCAGCGGTGTGCCGAGAACCGCATGCTCGTCGGGAATCTTGAAAGCGGGCTGGTCCCGCCCCGGAAGGGCTTTGTTCTCCTCCACCATCTTGGACTTGTTGTGACTGAACATGAATCCTCACCTCCATCTTTCTGAACATCCACCCTGCCACATTGTTCCGGAGAGCATTTTCGGGCCGCGGCGCCGCCCTCGCGATCGCCCGCTCCGAGCACTTCTGTGCGAGTCCGAGCTACGTTTCGTTACGCGGAGGCCCACGAAACCCTATTCTTGATGTAATGGCGAAGGACGCGAACGCGAGCCTCGAAGCATTTGACCGCGAGGCGTTGGAAGAGGACCTGCCCGGGATAGCCACCGCTCTAGACCGTGCTGCGATGGGCGGCCGCTTCCAGGCTATCTTGATCGGTCCCCGAGGGTCCCACCGGCTCCAGCGTTGCAGTCTTGTCTCGGCGATCCTGCTGGACGAGTGCGCCGTTCTTCGTTACGAGCTGGGCTTGATAGACGACGAAGGCGAGAACACGTCCACACTGGTTACCGGCCGGGTTTTTTCGGACTTCGCTACAGCGGAGGCTTATGCGGCCCAGCGGCTGTCGCCTTTGGCGCCGCAAGTTCTCGGGCGGATCGAGGTGGCGCCGTTGACCACGCCGGTAGCCGTGGTGGAGGACTTGGGAATGGCTTTGTACGCGTATCCGATCGACGGGGAGTTGCCGACCTTGGCGGCGGCCACCGACGAGAGCGTGGCGGGGTCCGCGATCGAGCACCTGCTCTTCGCCAACGGGCACCCGGATATCAGCATCCAGGGCTGCCGCGCCGAGCCCATCCACTACAACCGCCGGCACCGATGCATGCTGCGCTATCAATTGGATCTTGCGGGAGAGAAGAGTCTGGCGGTCTACGGCAAAGTCACGAGCGACGATTCCGGTGCTCGTATTCCGGGGATCGTGGAGGCCTTGTCTCCGACTTTCGCCGGTGCCGGGGTGGCGCTTCCCGAGTGTCTCGGTTGGCACGAGGACCTTCATCTGGTGGCCTTCACGGAGATCCCCGGAGCGCCGCGTGTGGCGCAGCTGCTCAAGGCCCGCCTGCGAGGCGATGCGTCGAAAGAGAAAATAACCCTCGAGGACGCCGTCGACGCTTGTGGCCGGATCGCAGCTGCGCTGCATACGTCTGGGCTGAGCCTCGGCGACGACCGTCCCATGGAAATCGAGTTGGCTCGGCTGCGCGCTAACCTGGCGCCGATGCGGCGGCTATCACCGGAGCTGGGTAAGCAGTTGGGCAACTGGCTCGATGAAGTGGAAAGACGCGCCGAGTCGATTCCGGCAACGCAACTCTGTCAGTGCCACGGTGATTTCAGCTACACGCAATTGATCTTCGATGGGCCTCACGCGGGGCTGGTTGACTTCGACAACTTCTGCCGGGGCGAGCCGGCATTGGACCTCGGACAATTCCTTGCCTATCTGCGATACGCCGGCATCAAGGCCCGCGGTGGCAATTCCACTGCGGAACAAAGGGGGCCGAGCGAGATCCTCGCCGAGCGCTTCACGACCAGCTACGTGGCCGCGGGCGGCCACCCCGAGGCGCTGGATCGCGTTGACCTCTACGAGGCGACCAACCTGATCCGCATGGCGGAGCACGCGTGGCAGAACCTGAAGAGCCGCCGGCTCGATCAAATCGTCGCCTTGCTCGGGAAGAGGCTGGCCGCATGACGGACGAAGAGTTCCCCAAATGGCCTGAGCTCGAGCGTTTGGGCGAGATGCCCGAATGGCTGGCTCGGCTCGACGACGACGCTGAGGTGCAGGCGGCACTCGGCGAGGCGATCGACGGCCTCCAAGGCGCCAAGCTCAGCCGAGTGCGCCTCAAGCGAGAGGGGTGGACCGCCCGCTGCACGATTGCCTTGGACGGTGAAGAAGGGGTGGCCCACCTAGCCGCAACCATCGTGCCGCCCGGTCGAGCTGAGCCCTCACTCCCGGCCGCCTCCGGAAAGCCCGGCAGCGAGGGCTGGCGTTGTTGGGTTCCCAGGCTCCGGCTCGAGCTGAGCTCGGCAGAGCCCGAAGCGAAGCTGGCGGCCCTGGGTTTGCTGACCGATCCCGACGCTGCTCGCGCTCTGCTGGAAAAGGCTATCCGTGCGGGGACGCCCGCCTATCGCGACATGAGCATCGTGTCCGCCGCCCCGCAGGTAATGCGGTACTCGCCGGGGAGCCGCTGCACCGTCCTTTACCGGCTCGAACTGCCGGAGGGGCAGGCCGGCCGAAACTGGCCTGATGTGGTCATCGCCAAGACGTATAGCGGTGCAGACAAGGGCCGCATCGCGTGGGACGGAATGCGGAGACTTTGGCAGTCTCCACTTGCCAGCTCCGAGGTGGTCACGATCGCCGAGCCGCTGGCCTGGCTCCCCGAGCAGAAGATCCTCGTGCAAGGGCCGATTGCCGAGAGCAGGACGCTTAAGGAACTGTTGCTCGCCACGTTTGCGTCGAGCTCAACAACTTCCGATGAACTGCGAGGGTACTTGGCGAAGACAGCCGCAGGCTTGGCCGAGCTTCATCACAGCGGCGCTATGAGCGACGAGCGAGCCACTTGGGAGGAAGAGCTTGCCGAGGTGCGCGAGGTGCTTAGCCGCCTGACATCGACGCTGCCTCACTTGGCCGGCATCGCGGACCCGTGGCTCGAACATCTCGAGCGCCTCGCCGACAAGAACCCGGAGGACCCATCTGTGGCGGCTCACCGCAGTTTTCGTCCGGCGCAGGTACTGCTGCACGGAGAGGGGATCGGATTCATCGACTTCGACGGCTTCTGCCGGGCAGAGCCGGCGCTTGACATCGCACTGTTTCGCGCTACCGCCCGTGACCTTGCCATGAGCGTGATGACGCCGGACACACCACTGGAGACTCGCCTTGGCGCCGTCGACGAGCTGAGCGAGTACTTCCTCGCTCGTTACGAGGAGTCGGCACCGATCTCGCGGCCCCGAGTCGCCTTGTGGGAGGCTCTCGACCTGTTCACGAACGTCCTGCACTCCTGGACCAAGGTAAAACCCGCCCGTTTGGAGTATGCGCTCGCGCTTGTGAGGCACCATCACCTCGGAATGCGGGACCTCACGAGCTGACGGATACGCCTCAGCAATGGGTGAAGTAAGTGACCACCAGTTGCCCGTCGACCTTCTCCACCGGCAATATCACCTCGGTATTCGAATCCTTGTGTTCTTGTACATGGAAGAGCGGGCAGTCGTAATTACGGCTGGGGTCGAAGTAGACATCCCAATCCGTACCCTCGGCCCCCCTGATGGTGGCAGTTGAGATATTGCCTGCACCGTCGCGCCCGATGGTCACGATCGTCCCAGTCACCTGGTTCTCACCCTGCACCGCAGAGGTGTTGCCGCTTTGAATGCTATGGATGTGGGTTGGATGCCCCGGACCGGCCAATTGCCGCCACCAGTAGTAGAGCGGCTCCTCGCCTCCGGGAGGACCGGTCGCCTCGGCGTAGATCTTGGTGCTGTAGTCGATCCAAGAGATGTGCGGCTCCCCTGTGGGGCTCCTGAAGCACAGAACCTGGCCTTTGTACTCACCCCTGTTCGATCCCAGAGCGTGCGCCCAAGCCTCGGGCCCGATCGACCAGAACCCCCGCCACGGCTCGGGGCCTACGCACTCGCCTGCTCCGGTGGCCCCCTTCGAGTCCTGCAGATCCCGGAAATAGTTCCTCATCCGGAAACCGTCGTGGAACAGCGAATAGCTCGCCTTTGAGACGCCGTCCCCAGGCGAACAGTTGACGCCCCTGATGGCGTCTTCCAAAGTCGACCCGCGGCGGCAGTTCCATTTCACGATGTTGTCGGCGCCGATGTGGGCGACAAGAAAAAGAGACTCGACCGTGTCGGGAAAGGCTCCCACCGGACGGAGGTCGGTTGTCGTTCTGGCTGCGAGAGCCTGCTCGGTGACCGCTCCCGCCGAAGCCTGCCCGTTTCCTCCTCCGGGGCTCGTATCGTCCTGAAGCATAAAGGCGATGGCTCCTCCGCCCAGGAGGAGCACGGCAATCAATGCGACCAGCCCCAGGAGCCGGCCGCGGCGTTTCTCTTCACCCGGCGAGGCGGGCTGCGCCGACGCAGGCGCCACAGGGGCCGGCGCTGCAGCAGGCACCGGGTCTGCTGCACGAGGCGAAACCTCGGAGCCCCCCTCGTTCTGAGACTGCGCGATCGGCGCCATCGGTGCGGGCGCTTCGGGGGCCGAGGGAGTTTCCGGCGGCGGAAGGAACGAGACGGGCGCGCTCGAGGCTGCCGGTGGATAGGCCGAGCTCGGCGGCGTCGGTGTTTGAGCGGCGACCGGGTCTGAGCGCTCCCGAAAAACCGTCTCTCGACGGGGGGGAGGGGCCACGCTCCCCTTCTGAGAACGAGCGGGATCGAAATCTATGGCTTCTCGGAGAGCTGCAAGGAACTTCATGCAACTGTCGTAACGGTCGTCGACGCTCTTGGCCATAGCCTTCTCGATGACCTCGTCGACGTCGGGCGGCACGTTGCCTGCCACCGAGCTGACCTTGGGAGGGTCCTCTCTGAGATGGGCCCAAATGACCGCGGCATCGGTGTCGCGAGTGAATGGCACACGCCCCGTGAGGCACTCGTAAGCGATGCAACCGAGCGCGTAGACGTCGACACGGCTGTCGACCTGCTTTCCCTCGATCTGCTCGGGCGCCATGTAGTCCACCGTGCCCACAAACTGGCCCGTGCCGGTTATTCCGCTGCGCGACGTCGCATGTTTGGTTAGTCCGAAATCGGCAAGATAGACGTGATCTCGTCCGTCGGGACCCGAACTGAATGCAATCAAGACGTTGGCCGGCTTCACGTCCCGGTGGACGAGACCGAGGTGGTGGGCGGCGTCCAGCGCACTTGCGATCTGCGTGAACACCGGCATGAGCCGCTCGGGCCGCAGCCGGCCCTCGCGCTGTATCACCGCCTTCAGATCGCCTTTTACGAAACGCATTGCGATGAAGAGCAAGCCATCGGACGCACCTGCATCGTAGATAGGGATGATGTTGGGATGGTCGAGGGACGCGGCCAATCTGGATTCCCGGACGAAGCGTTCGCGAAAACGATCATCCTCGGACAACTCGACAGATAGGACTTTCAGGGCGACAACGCGGGCGAGGCGCGGGTGCTCAGCCTGATAGACGACGCTCATGCCACCGCGGCCGACAATGCCCTGGACCTGGTAGCCCGCGAAATCGGTGCCGACCCGCGGCATTTCCATCAGCTATCCACCTTCCCCCAGCCGGCTCCGCCGAGGACAGAGCTTCTCTTGCTTGAGCGTAGCACCGACGATGCAGGTCGGGTACCACCTTCTGGATAGTCGGAGAATGAGCGATGCATCGATTCGTACCTCACAGACCCGCTCGGGCTACGGCCGCCTCTTCTCGGCCGGACCTGCGGACGGCTTCGTCGAGGTCTGCGAGAAGCCCCTCCGCCCGCCGCAGGAGCCCATCGGTCTTAGACGCCCATCTGCGATCGAACAGACGGACTCGCCGGACCGTGATCTTCGTAAGGATGAGTACCTCGTACAGCCGGGCTCGCAGCAAGCGTCCGGGTTCCATCTGCCCATAGCCTTCGAGAAAACTTCGCTGGACGCTCCGCAACTGCTCTTCCCCACCCGCCGCGTACCACCAGTGAAGATCGGCGAGGAACTTTCCGAGATCCAATGCCGGGTCCGCCAGAGAGCAGGTATTGAAGTCGATGAGAGTGATGCCGCGCTGCCCCACCCAGACATGGTCCGCTTTGTAGTCACCATGCGCCAAGACCGGGGGCTCGCCCGGCAGGCGCGTTTCCACGGCAGCGGCTCGCTCGAGGATGTTATCGATGGCGGCTCCGGCGGCAGGAAAAAGCGGTTTCACATGCTCGGCGGCGCGCGCCACTGCGCGCGCCTCACCGGCGAACGAATGCGGGCGGACATCTTCGAAAAGGGCCACCGGTGCCCGCTGGAGAGCACGCAGGACGGCTCCCGCTTGCGCGAGAGGCTTGGCCGCGCGCGCGGCCGGGTGGTGGGACAGGGGCGCCCCGGCCAGCTCGGGGTAGATGATCAGCCCCTCGTCACGCAGATGGGCCAAGGGCCTGATTGCCGACGCATCAGTGGACGACGACACCCAATCGGCAATACCAGTTGCGACGCGAAATGCAGCAATGTCTTCGCCATCGCTATACAGCTTGGCGAACAGAGTCCCTCCACTCTGAATGCCGCCATCAGGAGCGAAGCAGTCGTAGCGCAGCACGTGGCGCTGTCCAGGCCGATATCGCACTGCGGTAACGTCGACGGCCGACGGTGGCTCTGGCGAGCTCCCATCGGCTGAATCCTCCATTAGGCGAGTAACCAGAGCAGCGACGTGACTCGGATTGGAGACGCGAACGAGTTGCGGATAAGCGGCATCGAGTGGCGCCACCAGTATTCGCATTCCCAGGTGAGGGTTCCGCGCACTCAGCCGGGAGAAGGGGGCGGCGACACCCTCGGCCACCGCCTCGGACTCCAAATCGACCTCGCGAGGATCTTGCGAGGAGAGGCCACTTGATCCTTCAGGCTGCCAGGTCACTGCTATCGATCGGGACGACCTGGCTCCGTTGGCCAGGCCGACATCGAAGTAGGCGGTTAGCTTGCGGCCGGGTTTGAACTTCGCCCGTCGTAAGACGCAGGGTCCGAGGTGCGAGGGATTCGACAAGAGCCCTCGCAACTCCTCCCGAATGACGCGGCGTAAGGGCCGTCCTCCCAGGACCCAGCACACGCCCTCGATCCCGGCTTCTCCCGACAATGCCTCCTGTAATCGGCCGGAGAGCCCCCTAGCCGATCCCGGAACCTTCTCGGCGGGAGCCGTTACCACGGCGCCCGATGTGTGAGTCTCATGGTCTCCCGTCACGAAGTCTCTCGGTGAGCAGGTCATGCCTCTCCGCCTACCGATATCAAAACAATATCCTCACAGGACGTCAACGAGGTTGACCTGACCTGCCGGCAGCGACAGTATTACGATACGAGCAGCTACTTGGAGGGATGGCGATCGGCCACCCCGTGGCTGGCGAGCGCAGGGAAGGGCGGCCCGGTGCAAAAGAGGTCGAGTGGCGACGTTCTGGCCGGCGGTGGGCGAGCCAACCAGCGGTTCTTAATCTATTCCCAGGATGGTCTGGGGCTGGGGCACCTAAGACGGACCACGTGCATCGCGAACGAGATCTTACGCGTCCTCCCCAAGGCATGCGTGCTTACCCTCAGCGACTCCCCTCTCGGCGGGTTCTTCGACTCGAGGCCCAATCACGACTTCCTGAAGCTCCCTTCCATAGTGAAAGCAGGGCCCGGAGACTGGCACGCCCTGTCCCTTGCCATGGATTTCGACGAAGTCTCGGCGCTGAGACGAGAGCTGATTCTCAGCGCAGCGAGGCACTTCCAACCTCATGTTCTTCTGGTCGACCACATGCCGCACGGCGCCATGGGAGAACTCCTTCCGACGCTTGAGGAGCTGTCCAAAGGGGGCCGAACTAAAGTCGTGCTGGGACTGAGAGATGTCTTGGACTCCCCCCGAGTCATACGTGAACGGTGGCGCATCGAGGGTGCCTACGACGCCATTAACCGCTACTACGACCTGGTCCTCGTATACGGAAGCAGGGAGCTCTTCGACCACGCCGCCCGATACGATCTTCCGGCTGATATAGCAGCCAAGCTTCGCTACTGCGGGTACGTGTGTGCACCTCGGCGCGCCCGCTACACGCGCAGCATTCGCGCCGAGTACAAGAAGCGGAGCGACCCGACCAAGCTGATCGTGGGGATGGCGGGAGGCGGCGCCGACGGATACACAACCATGCGCTCCCTGCTGGACGCGGTCCCCCTGCTGGAGGCGAGCATCTCCCGGTTCAGGCTGGTGATGATCACAGGTCCCTTCATGCCGGAGGAGCAACGTCAGGAGCTGCAGGCCCACGCCGTCGGCTTGCCGGTCCGCGTCCGCAGAACCGTGGCCGATCCCTACAGCTATATATGCGCGGCCGACGCCGTCGTCGCCATGGCGGGCTACAACTCGACGATGGAGATCCTGCGATCGGGGACACCGTGCATCATGGTGCCGCGCATGGGGCCCAGCAGCGAGCAAAAGATCCGGGTGGACCTGTTTCGGTCACGGGGCTGGGTGGACAAGGTCGATCCGGCCAAAGTGTCCGGCAGAAAATTGGCCGAGGCTATCCGCCGCGCGCTCGATCGTGGTAAGGACAAGGACGCGAGCACCAAACCTGATCTCGACGGGCTCACACGAGCGGTTGACCATTTGCGGGCCCTGCTGCCCCCCAGCACTCCCGATCCGAAGCTAACGTCCAGCGCCCCTCACTAATGATCCGTCGGTGACTACCGGGGAGTCGCAATGGAGTCCCGACTTCGATCCTGACTTGCCCCTGCTGCCCCTGGCATTCGACTTCGGCTCTGTGGGTGCGCTGTTCGAGCGCAAGCTCGCAAGGGATCGGCGCAAGTCAGCGAACATGGACGTGCGAGTCCAGTCGCTTCAGGACGTCAAGTATCAACCCGGCCTTCAGTGTGTGGCGACCTACGAGCTCGTGGTCGGCAATTCGGGGCAGTCTCCCTCGAGAGCCATAGGGGTCCTTCACATCCGCGTAGGAGAGAGTCTGGTCCTTCTCCCGGACGAAGACCCTGAGCTTGATCGCCTCGGCGAAGCGATGGATCCGGAGCCCATGCGCCGCCGATTCGAAGCCGCACCCGAGCTAGATGCAACGCTATCCCGCCCGCCTCGCATAGAGGCGTTGCGTTACAAACCGCGCTTGCGCTGCTCCCTGCGCTACGAGCTGGAGACCCAATCGGGAGTGCAGGTCCTGTTTGGGAAGATGCTGGCTCAGGGCGGCGAGCTCCTGATGTCCACGCTAGGGCGACTAGACCGGCAGGCACGGGAGCTCGCTACGATGCCACGCATCGCGCCACCGCTCGTTTACTGGGCCGACATGAGGCTGCTTTTGCAAAGGGCCGTGGACCGGGGTGACGAGCTCCACTCCATTGCTTTCGACCAACAGCGGAGTGTCGCCGAACGAGTCGCCTGGATGCACACCGCCGGTCAACGCCTTGCGGGGCTGCACTCCGCCGGCCGCCCCCCTGGGCCGAGCCGGAGTCTGAGAGACGACGTACAGGAGCTGACGACTTACACCAAGGCCATCGCGGCGCCGGATCCTGAGCTCGCTCGGAAGTACTCACTCGAGGTGAAGCGCCTCAGCGAAGCCGAGGGAGCCGGCCACGAATCAGTTCCCAGTCACGGCGCCTTCCGCACCGATCAATTCATGATTCAAGACGGCGAGCTCGTGCTCATCGATCTCGACGGCTACTGCTGGGCCGAGCCCTCCCGAGACATCGGCAACCTGTTGGGATACATCGGTTGGAAATCAATGCGGCAGCCGGAGCACGGTCCCTTCGTGGAGCAAGCTGCAGATCAATTCTTGCAGGGCTACGCATCCGTAAGAGAGCCGCCGGACGCGCGACGGATTGCGCTATTCGAGGCCGCGTCGAGGCTCAAGATCGGGGGACGACGCTACCGAAGCCTGTCCTGGCGCGAATGGCCGCTCGTTCCGCTCCTGGTTGAGAGTTCCCGCAACCTGCTCGGCGGGTGAGCGCGCCTCAATGCCCTCGGCGGCGCCCCGCGTGTTGTTCCATCCGCGCCGTCTCCAGCAGCGATTCCACATCTTCGTGCGAGGGATCCAAGCTCAGGAGGTGCTCCAGACGCTCGACCGCCACATCCCACCGTCCACGTTTGAAGGCGGCCACGCCCGCCTCGTAGAGCTTGACGATCGGGTCCTCTTGTGGCGAGCCTTCGACGACACTGAGGAGTTTTTCGACTGCCGAGAGCATGTCGGCCGCGCGCTGAAAGCGGCGGCTTGGCTCCTTCATCAAGGCTGTCTGCAGCAAGGTTTCGGCCTCTGGAGGCAAGGCCGGATTGAGTTGCCGAGGAGGGGGAGGTGGATCATAGGCCTGAGCGGACAGCATCGCCTGTGCCGAATCTCGGACGAACGGCACCCTGCCGGTCACTAGCTCGTACAACACGATTCCCACCGAGTAGAGATCCGACCGCCCGTCCACCTCTGTACCGAAGGCTTGCTCTGGAGCCATATAGGCGGGGGTCCCGATCGCCATGCCTTCCCGGGTCAGCCGCTCCCGAGAGGGGTCATTGAGCAACTTGGCGATCTCAAAACCGGTCAGCATGGGCCAGGTTGGGAGCGGTAGGAGGATGTTTGCTGGCTTGACGTTCCGGTGAACGACGCTCAGCTGATGGGCGTGCCCGAGGGCCGCAAGCACTTGGCCGACGAGTCGCAAAGCGCGGGCCGGTTCGAGCGGTTCGCCCGACAGGTCATCGAGAGCCGCTTCGCTGTCCAAGTACTGCACAACCAGATAAGGGATGCCATCGGCCTCCCCCTGCTCGTATATCTGAAGAATGTTGGGATGCTGGAGACGTGCAAGAATCCTTGCTTCTCGCTTGAACCTCGCCCGGAACTCCGCATCCCCCGGATCGTTCATCAGCTTGATGGCGACATAGCGATCCAGGGACTCCTGATAAGCCTTGTGGGTAGTGAACATGCCGTCTTGCCGCAGGACCTCACCCAGCTCATAGGAACCGACGCTGCCGGTTCCACCTGCTCCTCGAGGCGCTTCGGAGACCGTCTGGGTCTGCAAGCTCACGTGAGCTTCACTCCGGCCCACCTCAATGACGTCACCATCGTTCAGTAGGGTGGGAACTCGTACGACCACGTTGTTGACCAGGGTCCCGTTCAACGATCCGACATCGTCGATGACGAAACCCTCTTCCGTTGGGCGAATCACGGCGTGCTTACGGGAAACCTCGTGGTCATCAAGAAGTAGATCGGCGTCCTCGCGTCCGATCAAGGTCTCAGATCTGATTCGCACACGTTCGCCGGCGCGAGGACCAGTGGTGAACCGCAGCTCTAGCACAGGCTCTCGTCCCTCATCGTCCGCTTCGACCTCCTGCCCTGGAGGGCGCCAGGACCTCGGAGAGCCTGCCGATGGGCGGCACCGCGCCGATGTTCGCTCTCCACTCGATCTTGATGCGCTCCACTGCGTCCCGATACTCCGACATCCGGCCCTGACTCTCGTACAGCCGGCGTGGTTGCAATAGCTCAACGTCGTCCACCTGTGGCGCGCCGGAGGCAGTCTCGAGGCCCAGATCGCTCGGACCGCCCCATTCGACGGTCCCGTCGACCAGTGCCTGAACCAGTCCCAACGAGCAACTGAACGGGATTCTCTTGGATCGAGGGTCGGAGGGAGGACCCCCCACCGAGCCGGTGTTCACGAGGAAGCACTCGAAGTCCAGGCCTGCGAGGAGCTGAGAAAGCCGTTCTCCTCGTTGCGCGATTCCGATGAGAGATTGATCTGCACGTGGCCCCGGCAACGACCCTTCCCCGTGTGCATCCTTTGCCGTCCAGCCTCGCAGCTCGCGTAACAGGAAATGCTTCACGGCGTCCCTGGGGGTCAAGCGTGCGACGGCCGGCAGAACGCCATCCCCCCGCATGAGAAACAACATGGTCGTCAATGGCGGTACGTCGTCTACGGGAAAGGAATTGATCGAGCGAAAGTTGAAGACGGCGCGCCCCGCTCGCCGATCCGTCTCCCTAGAAAAGTCCGGCAGGTTGCCTCGCTGCAGGACGTTCTCCAGGTAGGCATCCGGACTGGTTACCGCTGAGTAGATCTCCGGCTGCAGCTTGGAGTCGAGCCCGTAGGTCTTCTCGATGCAGCCATCTTGCGGAGAAACAATCTGGCCCTTATCGAGAAGTGCGACGAAATCATCCTGGACAACTCGCGAGCCGTTCTGCTGCGTAAAGGTGATAGTGCTCTTGCCACTATCAGGCAAACCCAGAATAATCACGCTCTTTAGCCCTCGGGTGCTCGGCACCACCTTGCACCCGGAATGCAGCACCAACCCACCGGCGTCATAAACACGGCTACCCCACATGCGAAGGCCCGCCTTCTTGGCTTCGTCGAAGTAGTCGGAATTCATGATCCTCGTCACGCCCTCCTCCAGCGAGGCGGCGATTACTCGGTTGTTTCTGTAGCCCTCGATCTCCAGACCCGGAGTGCAGATCACGGTCAGCTCCGGATCGAGATGACGATCATCGGTAATCGGGTCGAGGTAGAGAAGCCTCTGCATCGCCGCTATGTTGGCGTTCGCCCGCTCCACGATCAGACGGGCCCCCATTCGGTAGGGGGGAGCGTTCCCGAGATAGCCATCAACCACGATCAGATCGCGCGATTTGATGTAGTCATCCTGCAGGGCGGCCAGTCGCCGTCCCTCGGCGCGAGGTATCGTCTTGTCCGAGTAACGCTCGGGCTGGTCGGTGACGATGAACGTCGAGCTTCTCTGTCTCGCCCCGACCTTCGACTGCACGTTGAGGTTTCCGAATACGGTTTCACTGGCAGTCGGCATTGCTTCAGTCAAGCTTCGAAGCAACGTCTCGTTGGGGCGGAAAACCACGGACCTGCCGAGGCCCGACACATCGGTCGGCTGGTTCACTCGGGCAGCGCCTGGTCCGCGACTTCCGGCACAATCGAGTCGCCTCTTCTGATTCCCTCGAGCACTTCGAGCGCCAAGGCGGCGCGCGCCGGCTTGAGCTGCCGCCACCCGCGAATAGCCATCCGAAGCAAGCTGACCTGTTCGTAGATGCTCACACGGAGTTGGAGATCCTCCGAGTTGGAGATCCCCGAGGCTTCGGCATAGGTCCTGAGAAACCGACGACGAAGCTGGGGGCCGAGGCCCTCTGGAACTCCGCTCGATAGCTCCGCCTTCAGAGCTGCTGCACTCAGGTAGGCGCAGAATTGGCCGAGATCGAGCTCGGGCTCGGCCTCACCCAAGTTATCGAAGTCGATAAGACCGACCTCGGCTCCGTTGAAGAGGATCTGAGAGGGAGTGAAGTCGCCGTGGCTGAACTGCGGCCGTCCCTCTTCTGATCCCTGCCCGGCATTCCCGACCTCGGAGACCAACTCGTCGAGCGGGGCCATCTCCTCAGGAATAACCCGGCCAAGCGCCGCAAGCTCGGCTTGTATCTCTGCCAACTCAAGCTTCAGACGGCGCCGTCTGCCTACGTGGATCCCACAGCGATGCACCTCTGCTGCTACTAACCCGGAAGCCTCAATGGCCCGCTCGAGGGAATGCGAATCAGTTCCTCCTTCCTCGCCGGCTCTCGCCTTCAGCAGAGGCGCGATCACGGGGCTCCCCGGGATGCCCTCGATGAGCACCAGATCAAGTTGCGGGACGTGACCCACATGACGGGGAACGCGGATGCCGGCCTTGCCGTCGTCCATCTCACGACCCAGACCCTCGATCACGGTTCGGTCCAAGACCGGCTCGCCAGCGGAGGAGACTTTTCCGAATACCAGCACGGAAGCATCGCTGCCCCGTCGCCGCCCCTTGACCTCGTACCGGAGGACGCAGCGATGGCGGCGTGGATAGTGAGCGACGGCGATCCGGCAATCCCCCACTTCCAACTCCGGATCGAGCGAGCTCGGGACGAGACGGCCGATAATGTCGGTCATGCATCGGGAGTCCGTGGCGTCGATCAGAGAGGGCAGATCAGGATCGATCGGGAAGGCATGAACGGCCAATTGCAGGCCTTTGAACACGGCCACAGGGGAATCGAACCCGGCAATTTCAGGGCGACCCTCGGCGAATCCGGCCACTGGTTGCAATCGATCGTCGTAAAATGCCGCACAGGCGTCTGCGTTCGCAAACAGCCTCCCCGTGACCATGGCTGAATGTGTTTGTCCAGTAGCGGTATCGCTCAGGCGAACCTCATAGCGCAGCAAACATTCGTCAACATCGACATAGGCCTTGCCCGGGACGCATTCTTCGATCACGTGGTCGCCGCGATCGCCGATGAGAGACTGCTGCAGCAGCTTTCCCATGACATCAGGATCGAAGGACTGCCGCAACCCGGGGAAGCGGGCCTCGAGCCGAAGGGCGCGCCCAGCATCGAGCCGAAGAGCGGTCACCTAGACGCTCCGCACCGGAAATACGGCCAGCATCGAGAGCCCATTAACCCTCGCGCACAGAACGAGATGGAGCTTGAACGATGCTTCGCTCGACCTCTTTGCGGGGAGCGGGCATGGGGAGGGCTTCGAGCAGCATCGTTTCGAAGACGAGTCCCGACTCATCCTCTCCGTCCGCGTCGAGCTCGACGGCACTGGGCGTCACCGGGACAGGTTCCCCGGCCCCGAACTGCCGTTCGTAGAGGGAGGCATAGAGCCCTCCTCTTTGCATCAGCTCCTCGTGATGACCCACCTGTTCGATGTGCCCCTGGCGAATCACGACGATCCGGTTCGCGGAGCGGACGAGGTTCAAATCATGGGAGATGATTATTGTCGTCTTTCCCCTCATGAGCCTCTGCAGCGCCTCAAGGACGAGATCGGTCGACTCCGCGTCTAGTCCTGTCGTCGGCTCGTCGAGCATGAGGATGGGTGCATCCCTTATGAGCGCGCGCGCGATGGCTATTCGCTGTCGTTGTCCACCCGAAAGATTCGCTGCTCTTTCGCTGAGCTCGGTGTCGTAGCCGTCGGGCATTCTTTCGATGAATTCATGAGCGTTCGCCTCCCTTGCGGCCGAGACAATCTCCTCGCGCGATGCTTCTGGCCGGCCATAGGCGATGTTGTACGCCACGGTCCCGGTGAACAGAATGGTGTCCTGCAAGACCATGCCGATCTGCGCACGAAGAGAGTCGAGCGTGAAATGTCTGATGTCATGTCCGTCGATGAGGACCGCACCGGCCTGCGGATCGTAGAGTCGAGGAACGAGCTGTGCAACTGTGCTCTTGCCGGCACCGCTGGGGCCGACGAGGGCGACGACCTCCCCCGGGGCGACGCGAAAGGAGATATCGTCCAGCGTCAGGCGTATCGCTTGACCATCCGACGCTGCTCCATCCTGGAGTTCAGATTGATAAGCGAAGCTGATATGACGCAACTCGACCCAACCCTGAAGCGCCGGCGCCGGCACTGCGTCGGGTAGGTCGTCGACCGACGGGGTCCGGGCCAGAAGCTCGGCGACGCGCTCTATGCTTGCAAGTACCTTACCGATGAGGCTCCACTCCTTGATGATTCGCCGTGTCGGCTTGAACATCTGGTCGATAAGTGCAAGGAACAGAACCAAATCCCCAATCGAGATCTCATTGCTCCTCTGTTGCAACAGGACTACGACCCATACGACTGCAGCCACCGCAAGGGCTTCAAGACTCTTCACAGTCCAGGAGAACCCGGCCTCGAGCCTGGCCGTCTGTAGGGCAGCCTCCATCGTATGCCGGCTCTGCTGAGCGAAGCGCTCCTGCTCACGCTCACCGCGCCCGTACGTCTGGATGACGCGAATGGATGTCAACATCTCTTGGGCTGCCGATGCCAGTTCGCCTTCTCGTGCACGCTCTCTCTTGGAGCTGGCCTTGATACGCTTGGAGAAGATCTGCGACACAAGGGAAATCACCGGCACGATCAATAGAGCCGTCGCCGCCAGCTGCCACGATTTCTGGAGAATAGAGACCAGGATGATTGGGACGAGCAACAGGCTTCCAGCGAGATCGCTCAGAGACTCGGTCAGGAAGACCTCTACCTGCGTAACATCGCTGGTGATTCTCGTAAGGACATCTCCGGTCCTCCGCTGATTGTGAAAAGCAAGAGACAGACGTTGGAGGTGGGAGTGGAGAGTCACCCTCAACGACAGGCCAAGCAGGCGGCCACCTCGAGCAAGATAGATCTCCGCAAGTGAGTCCGTGAGGCTATTGATCATGGCGAGTATGACTATGCCGATTGTTAGAATAGCGATTGTTGGGAACAGGGGCGGGATTTGATCCGGGGCCGTTCGAAACATGTCGATGAAGGGTTCGAACAGCAAAGGAGGCTTGTTGGCGTTCTTACCACCCCTAAGAAAATCGATAAGATAAGCAAGCGGCTTGAGCGCATAGACCGCCGTGAACGCCTCCAGCACAAGCATCGTGAGTCCAAACACGAACCACTTGCGGTTGCCCTGAGCGAAGCGGTTCATGAGTTTGATGGCCCTTCTGCCCTCACGCGGCGGTGGCCCCGACCGGCGGGGGCTCATGACGCGTTGCTCCGGACCGTACGAAAGATAGAAGCAAGCCCGGCAGCCTGCTCCCAGGCATCGAATCCTTCGGCGACGGTCCTTCGCGCCGCCGCACCCAGCCGCGCTCTGAGACCCTCATCCTGAAGCAGCTTCTGCAGATCCTCGGCAATGCCGTTCACATCTCGAGGAGTCGACATCAGACCGTTCGCTTCATGCGTAACGAGCTCGGATATCCCTCCAGCGTTAGTAACGACTACCGGCAAAGAGCACGCCATCGCCTCCATCAACGCATTGGGTATCCCGTCTCGGTCGCCGTCGTCGGTCACAAAGGGGGTCAGGGCGAAGATGTCTGCATGCTGATAGACCCTAACGAGATCTTGCTGGGTGCAGGAACCCATCAGGCGAACGTGGCCGCTGAGCCCCAGGGCTTCGATGAGTGAAGATAGCTCGTCTCTCTCCGGTCCCTCCCCGTAGATGCGGCACGTGAACGTATGACCGTGCGCGACGGCGATGGCACAGGCTCGAATCAGATCCGAAAGGCCCTTCTTTTCCACGAGGCGGGCTACGACCACGACCGTTGGCGGTTCTCCGGCAACCTCGGGAACCGAGGATTCGAGAGGCTGAAACTGCCGAGAATCCACCCCATGATGTATCAGCCGGATCCGTGACCGAAAACGACTCGGCAGAGTCGAGTCGAGGTAGTCGCCGTTCGCCCGACAGCACGTGATCACATGCGTCGCCTTCGCTGCTCGGCGAACCAAGGATCCCTGGTCGGTTTGGTACAGATCCCGGGCATGCGCAGTGAAGCTGTAGGGCACGCCGGTGAGAAAATGAACGAGCAAAGCCACGAAGGTCGGGTCGTGTGCGAAGTGAGCGTGGATGTGGTGAATTTGCTCGCCTTCGCGATGTCTCTTGTACAACTGGTTGGCGGCACATGCGGCCAAGGAGAAGCAGCGCAAACCCGAATAGTTCGAGTAACCTGACTCGTGCTCCCTGCCCCCAGCCAGAAGGCACCCGAGCGCACGCAGGTAGCGGAGCGGATGCCCAAGGAGCAAGTGCAGGTGTAAGAGCGATGCTTGTCGTCTCGTGGTCGGCTCCAGCTTATTCAAGTATGTAATAGGAGCTTGGAGGCGGGCAACATTCGGCTGGATGATAGGTTCCCGGGAATCAGCCAGCCCAAGAATTCGGATACCGATGCCTTGAGCCTCCAGCATCAGCACCTCAGACAGGATAAATGTCTGGGACAGCCGAGGGAAGCTCCGGAGTAGGTAGGCAACATTGAGGGCGGAGGAATGCTGGGCGCTTCCGGCGATTGAACTCATCTGCGCCCTTCCAGCGCGGCGATACCATCATCCAGGACCGCACTCAGTTGCCGCTTGAGCTCCGCCCCTTCGGGTCGCGGTCTGATCCCTCGCGTCGTCACAAGCTGCTTGGCAATCTTCAAGCAGGTGTAGGCGAAGAAGAAATCGAAGCGCTCATCATGAGACCAGCCCGAGTATTCGGCATAGGACGAGCGGAAAAGATCCTCGAGCCCCTCGAACCCTTCTGCTCCGCGCGCTCGGCAGGACAGAAGATTGAGGTGAGCGCAGAAATGGGCGACATCGCAGTTTTGATCACCCCATCGAATCTCGTCAAAATCGATCACGCCGAGCGTACCGTTCACGAACACGTGCTGATAGTGAAAGTCCTTGTGGATCGGAGCATTGGCTTCGAGTCTGAGGCCCATAGTCCGCTCCCGCAGCGCACGAAAGAGCGCTTGGGACGCGGGGGCGAAATCCTTATAGCGATGGGCGATCAGCGCCGCCCAGGCTTCTAGATTCACTGCTTCAACCTCGAGGTTGAAGCGCCTGTCGAGGGCCGTGGACGAGCGATGCAGGGCGGCGAGCCATCGGGCGCAGAGCTGAATGAGCTCTTTGTTCGCTCCACCCCCCTGGGACAAAGCTGAATCCAGCGGCTGGCCCGGCAGAGGCCTGAACAGAAGCATCGCAAGCTCTGGAACACAGCCCAGCGGTTGAGGAACCGTGAGGGAGTCGTTGTCCGAGAAGACCTCCTCCCACAGCCAGCGCATTATCTCCTCCACGCGCGCAGCCCGGCCGGGATCCGGAAAAAGCTTGCCCAGCACGACTTCACCCGACCCTGCTCCCCCAGAGAGGTCATAGCGGATGAGGCCCCGATTCCCCTGCTTGTATGCAACCAGGTTGGCGTGCGCCACCTTCCGGTGGCCGGATGCCCCGTTGCCGGCATTCAGGATCGGCTCGAGGTTTCGCGTCATCACCCCGGGATTGAGGGCGATCTGGAGGATCGGGAGACCGGTAGTGAACAGTGCGCTGGGGTGCTCTCCAATGCGCGACGAGGTCATCATTTGAGCGACCCTGCTCTCCCTGAGGCGTGGCGCCTCAGAAGCTGATCCTCCTAGATTACCCACCACGCTCCCCGATCCGGTCATCATGTTCCCAAGGCATTCAGGGGCCTCACCTGCTCTCACCTCCCCCAGCCAAGCGCTCGAAGCTGCCTTCATCTTAGGCCGAGTGGAGGCGACTCTCTAGTACCTTCGGGGCCCCCCATCATCGTCCAAGGGTTTGCCGTCTGATTGCCGTAAGGCTGTCGGCATCAACGGGCCCTAAGTTCTGGTGGCGAGACGCAACATATAAGCGTACATCGTTGCCGTTGTGGGCCGGCGCTGAGGGTCTTTTGCGAGCGCCGTCAACATGGCCCAGGAGAAGCCTTGTGTGAGATCGTTCCGTGTGCTTCGGGGATCGGGGGGCTCCTCTTCGACATGGGCGGCGCCAACCTCGAAGAAGCTGCGCTCCGCAAACGGCGGAGCCCCCGTCAGACACTCGAAGATCACGCACCCCAAGGCGTAAATATCGCTCGAGGGGGACGCCGGCTCACCTTTCACCAGCTCGGGCGCCATGTAATCGAGAGTCCCAAGGGCCTGGCCCGGTCTGGTCAGGGCAGTGTAGGCGCGCCCTTTGGCGAGTCCGAAATCAGTAAGCAGGGCATTGCCGGCCACGTCGATCAGGATGTTCGAGGGCTTGATATCACGATGCACGAGGCCGGCATCGTGGAGGGCGTCGAGACCCGAACCGAGACCGGCGGCAAGGTGCACGATGTCGGTGAGAGCCTGGGGGCCGTCGGCGCGTGTGACATCCGCCAGTGATCTCGACTCGACATATTTCATCACGAGGTAGCAGAGGTCGTCCTCTCGGCCTGATGTGAGAACCGGAATGAGATGCTTGTGACGAACCTCGGCCGCGGCACGCGCTTCGTGCTCGAACCTCCTCCGGAAGACCTGATCCCGTATGAGCTCTTGTTTCAAAGCCTTGAGCGCAACTTGCGCTCCATCAGAATCGCGGACAGCACGGTAGACGATGCCCGTGGCCCCCTCCCCGAGCACCTCCTCGAGCCGGTAGCCGCCTATCCTCTGCCTTTGTCTCACAGCGCTCAAGGCTATGTTCCACGGACCGTGTCTCAGGAGCACTAGGCTCGGAAGCGATGGACCCAACCCCGCCAGAAGTTGTGCACTGTGCTTTCTGCGGCGAAGCTTCCCCTCTCGAGGCACGCTACTGCAGGTCCTGTGGGCGAGCCTTACCAACCGGCGAGGAGCACCCGCTGTCGCCCGCCCCTGCGGCGCCCCCGGACGGCGGGGACGAAATGCGCCCCATTACGGCCCTGTTCGCGGACATCGTTGGCTCCACTCGACTGGGTGAGCACCTGGCTCCCGATGAGGTCAAGTCCCTGGTCGGAGAATGCGTGGGCCGGATGAGCCGCGCGGTCGAAGAATTCGGAGGGGTTGTCCAGGCATACATGGGGGACGGCATCTGCGCCTACTTTGGAGTTCCCGTTGCCCACGGCGACGATGCCGAACGAGCCGGTCGGGCCGCGCTGCGGATAGTGCAGGCTATCGGGGAGCAGCGACGGGACATCGAGGCTGCCTGGGGGGTCCCCGAGCTGAACGTCCGGGTAGGGATCAATAGCGGGCCGGCCGCAGTGGGATTGGTAGGAGGGGCGATGCCTCAACAGGTCGCACTGGGGGACGCAACGAACGTCGCTGCCCGACTCCAAGCCAACGCCGAGGCGGGAACCATCGCCCTGGGGCCGGTCACCGCACGTCAGCTTGCAGAACGCTTCGTAGTGGAGCCGCTGGGCGCGCTTCAACTCAAGGGACGCGAGGGCCAAGTTTCGGCCTGGAGACTGGTCGGCCTGCGCTCGATAACGTCCCCGAGATCAGCCTCTCCGTTCGTGGGGCGAGAACCTGAGGTGGCCAAGGTGACCGGCCTCAGCGACGAGCTCAGAGCAGGCCGCGGACAAGTCTTGCTGATCACGGCGGCTGCGGGCATGGGAAAAACGCGTCTGTTGGGCGAGTTTGAAGCGGCGGTCGGCGAGGACATCACGTGGTTACAGGGTCAGTGCCTTCCCTATGAGGGAGAGCTTCCTTACGGTCCCTTCGTGGAGATACTCAGAGAATGGCTGGGCGTGGGAACGAGCGAGCCGGAGATCTCGGTCCGCACCAAACTTCGAGCGCGAATGCGTGAGCTCTCCAGCAGCGCAGCAACGCGTTGGATCACCTTTCTAGGCCGGCTCTTGTGCCTCAAGCTGGAGGCACAGCTCGAAGAGAAAATCACCAGCCTCTCGCCGGAGGAGCTGGCGATTGAGATTCGCCGCTCGTACCTGGAATGGATTGCTGCCCTAACCGAACTATCACCCGTAGTGCTCGCGCTCGAGAACGTTCATCACGCCGATGCCATCACCTGCTTGCTTGCCGAGGAGCTGGTTTCACTAACCGACACCACCCCTCTATGCGTGACTGCCACCATGGAGGCCAAGCCGTCGTCGGAAGGCTGGCTACTGCGGCTTCGGCTCCTCACCGGCTATTCTCACCGCACCACCGAGCTGGCCGTCGCTCCGCTCACCCACGATGCAGCGACCCAACTGGTTGACATCCTCACTCCTGCGGGCACACTCGAGCCAGGCCTCAGAAATGAGATCGTCGAGCGTGCGGAAGGCAATCCCTTCTTTCTAAAGGAGATTCTGCGGGCGGTGCTCGAAGGGGGCGGAGCCGCACGAGAAAGCACCTGGACGGTTTCGGCGGAGCTCCCCCCCGCCCTGGAAAGCTTATTGATGGCACGCATCGACCGGCTCCCTCCCGAGGCTCGCCGGGTTGCGCAGATAGCGGCCATCATCGGCCGCGACTTCTCTTTGGGATTGCTGCAGAAATCCGCGGGAGTGGCAGATCTTCGCCAGGAGGTAGCAACGCTGCTGCGGGCCGAGATAGTACGGGAACTGCGGCGCTATCCAACGCTCGAATACACATTCACGAGCTCCCTGCTCCGGGAAGCTGTTCTTTCCACCATGACCCCGGCCAGGTTGAAGGCGATTTACGGGAGAATAGGAGCACTGTTGGAAGAGGGCTCAGAGGCCCTTCCCGAAGAAAACCCCGGGCTCCTTGCTTTCTACTACTACCGAAGCGATCAGCAGAAGAAAGCCCTCCACTACTTGGAGCTTGCTGCAACTAGGGCGGAGCAGCTCGATGCCCATACGCGCGCCTCCGAGCTCTGGAAAAGGGCGCTGAAAGCCGCGCGGAGAGTGGGCGATGGAGACTCCGCGCGGCGCATCGAGGCAACCCTGCTTCGCGCGAAAATGACGGGAGAGGAATGAGCCGCGAGCCTGATGAGATAGAGGTCGACTGGATGCGCGAGCTGGCCGTCCACTACGAGCAGCTCCGGCGTGCATATCCAACAGACAATTTGTGCATCGTATTCGACATCGACGGCACCATCCTCGACATGCGTCACTTAGTCGTGAACGCGCTCTTGTCTTACGATCGGGAACACCAGACAGAGCTGTTCCAGGGCCTGCGCCCTGAAGACATAAGTGTCCACGAAAGCCGCATCGATCGCTTCCTATCGAGCATGGCGATCACCGATGCGGTAAAGCAGGATGTTCTCGACTGGTACGCGGAACGTTTTTGGAGCTCCGAAGCCATCCTGACGGGCAGCCGGCCCTACTCCGGCGTTTTGTCGGTGATCCGATGGTTCCAACTGCAACCTGCGACCAGCGTCGCGCTCAACACGGGCCGTCCAGAGGAGCTTCGCGAGCTGACGCTTCGATCTCTCAACGAAGTAGCGCGGCACCACCGCGTGTCCTTCGAGAGTGATCTGCTGTGGATGAACCCACGAGGTTGGGACCATATTCTCGAATCGAAGGTAGAGGGCCTGGATGAGCTCCGAAGCCGAGGTCACCGGATAGTTTCCGTCATCGACAACGAGCCGGCGAACATCCGGGCGATGTCGGAAGCGGACGCGGGTGGAGAGGTCCTGTTCCTTCACGCCGATACCCTCTTCGAGACCCAGAGGGAATTCACGCCGCGGACGGTGAGCGGCAAGAGCTACGGGTTGACGGGCCTCGTGTCTGAAGAGGAGTTGCGAACACGCGTCGAATTTGTCTGGCATGGCGTTAACGACGAGGCCAACCTGCGCCAGTTCCTCGCATCGGGGATTCACTGGAGCGAGTGCGACATTCGAAAGGATCCCGTCGGCCGAATCGTCCTTCGCCACGACTCCTTCGAGGAAACGCCCTGGACTCGCGCCGAGCATCCCTTCTTGCTCGAGAACTGTCTCTCGAGGCTGCGAGCCGCAAATCGAGCGGTAGTGCTCGACATCAAGGAAGGTGGCGACGTTCCCGAACGTGTGCTGAAGCAGGTCGGAGCTCACGAGTTCGATGATGCGGATCTTTGCTTCTTGGGCTCGATTGAGACGCTGGGTGAACATGGGATGCGCCTCATTTCACAAACGAGACCGGATGCCACCCTCTCGTTCATGGCCGATTTCGTAGGTCCCCTATTACTCGCCGTCCCAACCCTGGCGGCTCAGGTTCTCGACACCCTCAGGCAGTGGGGAGTCTCGCGCGTCGCAATCGACTGGCGAACGACTTCCCAGATTCACGACATCCTGGAGCGGTTCGAGCAGTATGGGTGGGAGGTCAATATCCATGGAGTCCCGGATCTGGAGGGCTTCCTCGAAGCAGCTCTTCTGCTGCCGAGAGCGCTTACGGCCGATTTCAATTTTCCGGATTGGCACTACTACGGCCGCGGCTCCGGCCAGCAGAGCGTCTACCATCGTTACAACCTAATAGTGGAAGCCTGAGGCAGTCTCTCGCCCAGTGGCGCAGGAGTGTCGCCCGCTATAGAGCATCTGATGACCACTCATCAGAGGAGGTTGCGAAAGTTCCCGGCCCCCATCACACGGGCGCCCAGGGCCTTCGCCTGTTCGGCCAAGTCCCGATCCGACGTCACCACAACCACGTCCCGCGTGCTCGATTTGATCAGCCGGAGGATCTCTTCATCTGCGGCGTTGGGGCCGCCGGGGGCAAAGACGACCTTGACCTCGGCGGCCTCGAGCGGAAAGGCCATCCCATCCAGGACGGCGATCACGTGGTCTCCGGAGAAACGAGCGAAATCATTGAGGGCAGCGACGACGCCTGCCATCGCGCCCTTTCGGTCTCGCCACCATCCGTCTGGACGCGACCCCACCACGTTCATCACATCGACGAACCACGTGTTGTCGGCCACCTGTACGTCAGCTTTTCTGCCCGGCAATGCCCATCTGAGCGACTCTCAGGCTCCTCATCAACTCGGCCGCAAGCGTCAGGTGCGGGCGCTCCCCTCGACGACTCCAAGGATCACCACCGCGGAGATCACCGCCACCACAAAGCCCAGGAAATTCAGCTCCCAGATGGTTCCGGTTCCCAACAGGTTGGCTACCGCTCCCCCGATGACCGAGGCGACCACCCCCACCAACAAGGTCGCCAACAATCCCAGACGCTGGCGACCCGGCTTTATCAAGCGCGCCAAAGCCCCAATGACCAACCCCGCAACGATGAACCCAATCATGCCGCCTCCTCACCCTCGATCGATGGAACCTGCCCAAGGCTAACTTTTCGGGGCCGCCTAGGATCCCTGGCGTTGCACCTCAGGGATCCGGCAGGGCCCTTGAGGGGTCCACTCGAGGCTGGTTACCTGCGTTCGAGGACAACCACCGGGATCTTGCGCGTCGTCGTCGACTCGTAGCGGGCGAAACCCGGCATCACCTTCACCTGCCGAGCCCAGATGCTCTCGCGCTCTTCTCCCTCAGCCACACGCGCCCTAACCGGAACTGTCCCCGCTCCGGTCTCGATCGTGGCTTCAGGATTGGTAGTCAGGTTGTGAAACCAGTCCGGATTCGTCGGTGCGCCGCCCTTGGAGGCAAAAACGGCCCACGCACTGTCGTCGAGAACCTGACAGGCGAGCGGGTTGACTCGCTCGTTCCCCGTCCTAGCTCCGCGGTGATGCAAGAGCACTAACGAATGGCCTTCGAACCGGCCACCCACCCGCCCGTTGTTGGCTCTGAACTCCTCGATGATCGCTTCGTTCCAGTTGTCGGCCATGTCAACCGGAACATCTCGAGGGGCATCGCTATTCCGGCAGAAAACGAAGGGAGGCCGGATCGACTGGCGTATGACGAACTTGCCGAGTCAATCGCGACTCACAATCCACGCGATGCTGTCGCCGTCATGTGAAGGGTCTCAGACAACAAAGGAGGCGGAGATGCTAGATCACCTGGCGATCCAGGTCGCCGACATAGAAGCGAGCGCGAAGTTCTACGACTCGGTTCTAGCCCCCTTGGGCTACGAGCGCGTGCTGGACTTCGGTGAGGTGGTCGGGTTCGGCCGCGAGGGCCGGCCGCAGTTCTGGCTCGGCCCTGTGACGACAAAGGGCGAAGCCCGTGAAGTACATGTGGCCTTCGAGGCCGCCGATCGCGACAAGGTCGTCGAATTTCGCGACGCAGCGACGGCCGCGGGAGCCGAGGTCCTCCACGAACCCCGGGTATTTCCCGAGTACCACCAGAACTACTTCGGGGCTTTTGTGCGCGACCCGGACGGGAACAACGTCGAGGCTGTCTGTCACTTGCCGTAGACGACAGCCTTTGCACCGGCACTCATGAAGCGACGAAGTCGGGGTCGAACCCGTAGGGGAGCTCCAGGCGGTTCGCCGACATCAACCCCTTGTCGGACAGAATGTCGCGCGTGCTGCCGTCGGCAACGAGAGTTCCTTCGTTCATCAGCAAAGAACGCGGACAAAGCTCGAGCGCGTACGGCAGGTCGTGCGAGACCATGAGCATGGTCAGGTCTAGACTCTTGAGGATCTCGGCGAGCTCTCGCCTGCTGGCCGGGTCGAGATTCGAGGTGGGCTCGTCCAGCACCAGGATCTCGGGCTCCATGGCCAAGACGGTTGCAACGGCCACGCGTCTTCGCTGCCCGAAGCTCAAATGATGCGGGGGCCTATCCGAGAAGTCCTCCATGCCCACCGCAGACAGCGCCGCCTTGACCCGAACGTCGGTCTCTTCGGAGCTCAGGCCGAGATTCCTCGGCCCGAACGCAACATCTTCGAAGACCGTCGGCATGAAGAGCTGGTCGTCCGGGTCCTGGAACACGATCCCCACGCGCCGGCGCACCTCCTTCAGGTTCTCTTTCTTGACCTCGAGCCCTCCAACGAAAACACTCCCCACGCTTGGCTTCAGGACGCCGTTCAGATGCAACACCAGGGTCGTCTTGCCGGCGCCGTTGGGACCTAGCAGCGCGACACGCTCTCCCCGCTCGATGGCCACGCCACAATCGAAGAGGGCCTGGTGACCGTCCGGATATGTGTACGCAAGAGCGCGCACCTCGAGCGCATAGCTTCTCAACGGGTCGCCCATGCCACCGCCGCCACCATCGACGCGAGCAGGGGCAGAGCAAGCGCCGCAGCCCATCGACTCACGGGGACCGTCGGGTCGTGATCGAGAGGCATAGTGCCCGAATAGCCCCTGGACACCATCGCCAGGTAGACGCGCTCGCCTCGCTCGAACGACCTGATGAACAGCGTCCCCGCGGACGATGCGATAGCGCGAGCCTGCCAGAACCAGCGCGGATCGTAGCCGCGCGATTCGCGCGCGATCCTCATGCGGGTGAGCTCGCCCGTGATTACGTCCGCGTAGCGCACCATGAAGCCGGCTATCGCTGTCATCAGCCGCGGCATGCGAAGGTGCTCGAGCCCGTGCAAGATCTCGGCGATGGGCGTTGTGGCTCCCAGAAGGACCGTGGTGGCCAGCCCAAGCGTCGCCTTGATCAGTATGTTCCAAGCGGCCCACAGCCCGTCGATAGAGAGCGAGACACCGAGCACGTCGAGCCGCTCTCCCCGCCCAATGAGCGGAAGGAACACAGCGAAGAGCACAAAGGGCGTCTCGACGACGAGCCGCTTCGCAACGAACCACGGCGATACCTGCGCCAGACGCGCCACGACGATGAGCAACAACGCGTAGACGCCGTAAGCCCAGAACTCCTCAGTGGGCGTCGCGACGACTGCCAGGACGAACAGGAAGGCCGCCAGGACCTTGCACTGAGGAGCTAGGCGGTGGACCAGGCTGTCCCGGTGAACGAAGAGTCCGTGGGCGTGCCCGCCGCTCAGGAAGCTCCCCTCGGAGAACCGCCTTCATTGCGGGCCCTGAAGCTGCGGAGTGCCCCGAACAACGCGAGGCCGACCCCGAAGGTGATCAGCACTCCGATCAGGCCCGAGAGTCCCTTGCTCATCCTCTTGCCGTCCACGCCCTTGACCACATATCCGGCGAGTGGACTCTCCTCGAGTGCGTGGGCCTCCTGTTGCTCGTCGAAGCCCTTGTCGATCGCAACCTTATTGAGGCCGTCCGGGCTGCTGCTGGCAAAGGGACTGACGAGGAGGGCCAGCCCGATCGCCACCAACAGCCCTGAGAGGATGAATATCTTGGTGTTGTCCTTCACTTCTATCCCCCGGTCGCTTCCGCAGCTCGCATTTCAACAGGGACGGTAAGACCCGCCGCTCCGTAGACCAGGTCCGGGCGCACGTTAAGGACGGCGCCGATAGTTGCTCCGGTGATGAGGCCCTCGCCGACGCCGATCAATGTATGAACGCCGATCATCGCCGTCGCGACTGTAGCCACGGAGGCGTTGCCGGTTCCACCGATTGCGTACTCGAGCGTGAAGAAGAGCGCCGACAGGGGGACCGAGATCGCCGCAACGATGCCTGAGGCAGTGGCGATCGATCCCTTCGTAGTAGGCAGCAGCCTTCTGAGCACAGCGAACAGTGCGTAGCCGCCCAAGGACGTGACGAGGGCCATGTTGAGGATGTTCAGCCCCAGAGCCGTCAGCCCTCCGTCCGCGAACAGGGCCTGGACCAGCAGCACGACGGCAACGCAAATGGCGCCGACCCACGGGCCCACCAGCACTGCGGCGAGGACCCCCCCGAGCAGGTGGCCACTGGTGCCCCCCGCAACAGGGAAGTTCAGCATCTGGACCGCGAATATGAACGCCGCCACGAGTCCGGCGAGCGGCACCTGTTTGTCCTCCATGACGGCGGCGGCCCTCTTCGAGGCGACACCCAGCCCCCCCGCGGCCACGCCGCCGGCCACCAGCGAGGTCCCGGCGTTGATAAAGCCGTCAGGTATGTGCATGCGTCCCCTCCCCTCAGAGTTAACTCGTCCCTGCAGCTTACCGTAGTTGCAATACTTAGCAATTAGGCTTTCCCAACCCAAGCAGATCGATCTGCTAGCGGCGGCTGGGAGAGTCACGCCCTTGCTTTGCCCGGCACTTCTCGCACAGGCCGGAGATCGCGAAATGGGCCAAGTCTGCTGAGAAACCATGGCGATCGAGGAAGAGCCGCTCCAGCGGCTGAACGTCGCGTCGGGACAGACTGACGTTCTGTCCACAGCTCGAGCACGTCAGGTGCACGTGATCCGCTTCGGGAGCGCGGTGGTACTCGACGCCATCTTCGAAGTGCGTGTGGACGAGGACACCGAGCTCGTCGAGAAGGCTGAGGGTTCTGTAGACGGTAGAGGCGTTGACCCCCGGAACCCGATGCGCAACCACGGTGGCCAGGCGGGTGGCGCTGATGTGGTCCCGAGCCCGCATCACCTCCGAGACGATCGCCCGACGCTGAGGAGTGACCCTCAGCCCCCTTTGTCGCAGCATCTCCAATACTTGGGCGGTCTCCTGATCGGCATGCATCCCGCCAAGGATAGCTGCTGCAACTCGCTGCTACAGCATGCCTTCGGTCCATGAACCCGACGCGTCAACCCCGGCGGGCATGCGCAATAGGTTGACGAGATGAAGGTGCTGGACTGCGACGACCTACTACAGCCTGTGATCTGCCTGACAGTGGCTCCGGCCCCCGGATCACACCCGTCTCCTCACGCTAGCTAGAGTTTGCTTCGAGCTGAGTTCAGTCGCCCCGCCATCCGACCTAAGAGTGCGAAGATTTGTTCGCGCCCTGGGTTGTGCTTGAACCGCTGCGGGTTAAAACTCAAAGCACCGACGAGAAGGGAGGCTCGCATGCCGAAATACCTCATTAAGGTGTCCTACACGCCTGAAGGAGCTCGGGGCATCGCCAAGGAGGGGGGTACCAGTAGGCGCGACTACATCGACAAGCTCCTACAGAATTCGGGCGGCACAATGGAGTTGTTCTACTTTGCTTTCGGTGAGGACGACGCATTCGTGATCTGCGATTTGCCCGACAACGTCACGGCGGCGTCGATCGGTTTGACAGTCAACTCTAGTGCGGCCGTCCATCTCAAGACAGTTGCGCTGTTGACACCTGAGGAACTGGACCAGGCCACTCGCAAGACCGTGGACTACCGCCCTCCGGGGGGGTAGCCGGAAACCGAGGGAGGGGCAGCGCACGTCTCGGGGAAGCGGGACGCCGGGCTCCGGGCCTGCCCCTCGTCGGTGAGCCTGTCACTCGGTGCATTACGGCACGTTCCCGGATCTCAGGCGGGTACCTGTGTCTGTTTGGCATGGCTCCATCCTCCCAACACAGGAGCCTCCACCGACCGGGGCAGTACAAGCGCGTCGGCTAAGACACTCCAAAAAAGTTGGGGCACCACAGTGCTGCGTTCGGCCTGACGGTGTCCGGGCACCTTTCGACGCCGACCTCGACGCCCTAGCCGACCGGCTGTATACCCCGGCCGAAGGAGCGCCTAGTGAGCCAGGTCGACGCCCGTCGCGTGGAAAACCAGGGATGGCCCCAGCGGCACTGGGAACGCGTGCCACCTCGATAAACTACCTTCTGAATGCTGAGCTAGGGCTTCAATGTGAAGGTGAAGAACGTGCGTCGCTTCGCCTCCCTAACATTGACCGTGCCGCTCGCTCCGGCATAGGCCCCAGTACCCCCGGTGACGGTGAAAGCAGCGCCTTTTCTCAGATTCGAGAAGGTACTTGTTCCTGCCGCCTCAATCTTGCCAGCGCCAAGCACGAAGGTTGCACCGACCCGGAATATCGCATCGTTCTTGCCGATTTGCCGGATTAGCGTGACATTGACGACTTCGCGGCCGACCTTCTTCTTCGTACCGGATCTGTAGAGCGGTTTCACTTGGAGGACGAAGTCCCCGGCTATTTTCTTCTGGCCACCATTGTTGATGAATTTCTCGGAGCCGGTTCTATGGCGTTCGTAGACCTTTATCGTCGACGCCTGTTGAGATGAGGCTGGGATCAAAGAGGCCCCCAGCAATCCGGCTCCTGTGAGAAGTGCGAGCGTAGCGAGCAGGCCGATCTTGCGCATTTCGCCCCCTTGCGTAGGGCCCGTTCCCGGGCATCGTGACTTCGTACATTAGCACCTAGGGCGAGCCGCTTTCAGGGAGCGGGGGGCGCGGCGAGTTCAAGGCGCACCATGTCTAGAACGCACCATGCCTGGAACGCACCAAGCTGGTGCAGCGTTCATTTGAGCTCGAAATGAGAGCTTTACGTTCGTGCTGCAATTTGTTGCACGCCAAAACCAATCACGACACCTGTCTTGGTTCAGTGGGCCTGTAAAAGTGCCACCTGATGCTTGCGCGTTGGCTAGCGTGATGCTTGACGTGGAGCCCATCGGCTCGCACCTTGCGGACCGGCCCTTTTCTGAATCGAGCCCAGGGCTGGGTACACCTCTTCCTTGAGCTGGCCCGAGGCCCCTCGTTGTCGAGATCGGCATACCGGGCACGGGCTCGGCCCTCCACACGAAAGCAGCCGGCGCGCGGCCTCGGCAGTGTGACTAGCAAACGGGAGGTTAGCCCTGACAGGAAGATCCCCCGGTCCTTATTGCTATGGCGCGGGGAGGATTCTTCCGCCCCCGTACACAGCCTGGACGCGCTTGGTAAGGTTCGATCTGTGTTCCAGCGGCGCGTACTGTCGGGGAAGAAATGACCTTCCGGGGTCGATAAGAGGGGAGTGGTGATGGCTGGATTTGTACAGATTATCGAGTACCAGACTTCTCGTATCGAGGAGGTCGCCGCCTTAGGTAATGAGTTTCGGGAGCAGATGGCGCAAGGCCAAGAAGGGCCAAAGCCACTAGGAGGGACAATAACCGCGGACAAGGACCGGGCCGGCTATTACCTTAGTCTCGTGGAGTTCGAATCGTACGAAGCCGCAATGGAAGCCACCAACCACCCAGAGACGCAAGAGTTCTTTGGTCGCCTGTCGCAGCTCATGGATGGGCCTCCCAAGTTCTACAACCTCGAAGTAGTGCAAACATGGCGGATGGGAGACTGAGAGTCTCCCTTTCAGGGGTATCGCTTCGCACAAGGCGGATCTCGACACCGCACTGACCGATCGCGGTGTGCTCGGACGCGACGCTGAGATCAGCGTGATCGAGACCTTCATCCATGAAATGGGTGTGCATGCTTCCGCCTTGACGCTGAAGGGCGACGCCGGGATCGGGAAGACCACGCTCTGGAAGCTCGCCGTTGGTGCCGTCGAAGCGCGAGGGCACGTAGTGTTCCGATGCAGGGGCTCGCAGACAGAAGGATATCTGTCGTTCGCCGCACTTGGAGACCTACTGGTCAGCACCCAAACGGAGATGACTAGCGCGCAAACCGCGACGATCACCAGCGCATAGAACGCCTTCGAAGACCAGTTTGCGGCCGGTCGCCTGAAATGACCCATCACTGTGGCCTCTCGTCGAGGTTCAATTCGTTAGGCAGACAGCGTCAACTGGCCAGCAGACCTACCCTACTGCCATATTGATCTCGAACGTCCGCGCTACCACATACGACTTCCCTTGCAAGGTGTCCGATAACGGCCCTCGCCTTGCTCGCGTGCTTGTCAGCCTTGGATGCGCGGACTCGACTTCAGGACATTGACTACAGGGAATTCTGATACCGGCCGAGGTCGCCAACGTTCGGGTGCCCAGAGATCGAACCTCGGCCGACAGGCTCCTTACGTGCTCTGGGTGTGCAGCAAAAAGTTCCTGATCTGTACATCCTGTGAAACGACCGGCAAACAGTTTGCATTTGCTCGACTTGCTTGAAACCGGAAGGCCAAGTACCCGCCCTTGCACGACCCAACCGAAACGGCATACTCTGGCCTTACTGGACCGCATCGACAAGGGGAGGAAACGATGAACGCGCGCGTGAGCTTGTATGAAGTCGCTCCGGGAGGAGACGTAGACGCCGCCGTAAAAGGGTTTGAGGACGCCATGGAACCATTGCGAGGCTTGGAGGGCCACCAAGGGGCGACGCTCTTGGTCTCCAGGGACAGTGGGAAGGCGATCACCATCACGTATTGGGATACCGAAGAACACCTGCGTTCGTCCGTCGAGCAGGCGAACAAGCTCCGTCAAGAAGCGGCGGAAGCAGGTGGGCTCTCGATTCAGAGCGTAGATCACTACGAGGTCGCGTTGGAGACCCGCTAGGGTCGCGTTTCATCCCGATACCACCGAACCGGGCGGCGAGCTCAGAACGCGTTTTATCTCTCAATCTGACGGTCGGTTGTTGAACCGCTCTCTGCCCAGGGTGATGCACTACTCGAGCTCATCGTAGAGACGCAGCATCCTCTTTGGATGCCCGTCCTCGACCGCCAAGGGATCGCTCGGGGTAGGCCTCAACGTGCTCAGTCATGTCATTGTCACTGTGGGGCGGTCCCATGATCAGATAACGGCGATCGTCGAGGACGACGGGGTCGGGGGCGCCGACCCGGCTCGAGGGTCGGGCTTGCGAGGTTTGGCCGACAGGGTCGAGGCGCTCGGGGGACGGCTGCACATCCAGAGCCCGACCGGGGCCGGCACGCGGCTGGCTGCGAAGCTGCCGATAAGCTGGGCAGGCATCACCGACTCCTCCTGACTGCTACTCCCGTCATCTTCGGCCTCCCCTCCCTTCGAGTAGAAGGCACGGTGAGGCATGCAGGCTGACCTGCAGGAACGAGACCGCGATCCGATTTTGAGCCGCCACCCAAAGCGCCAACGCGACTCGTTCCCCCATCCACCCCTGCCATCTCGGAGCTGGGACAGGACCATCAGCCTCCCCTGTGTGGCGAACACTTCGGGCGTCCGTGCGCACGCCGCAAGAAAGGGGCAAGGTGCCGAAGGGCATCAGCCCGACTTCTCAAGGATCCAGCAGGCGGAACACGGGTCTAGAAGCCGGTCAAAGAGAGGATCTCTGAGGCCGGCACAGCCCGCGAGTAGTAGTAGCCCTGACCGCGCTCGAATTCCATGGCGATAAGGGCTTCGACCTGCTCCTCGAACTCGATCCCTTCTGCCACCAGGACCAAACCCAGCGCGTTGGCAACCTTGCCCACTGCGCCCGCGATCGCAGACTCCTCGGGCCCCCGTGCCACGCCGTCGATGAACATTTTGTCGATCTTGAGGACGTCGATGGGCAAGGTGCTGAGATAGCCGAGGGACGAGTAGCCTGTCCCGAAGTCGTCCACTGCCACTCTTACTCCCAGTTGCCTGAGCTCTTTGAGCTTTGATATGGCCGCTGCTTTGTCCTCCATCAGACCGCTCTCGGTGATCTCGAGAGTCAGTGAATGGGGATCCAGCCCGGAGGCCTCGAGCGCGGCTGCCACCTCCTCGATGAAGTTCGCATGAAAGAGCTGGGCGGTCGAGACGTTGACGCTCATACCCAGGGAGGGACTGCGGGGATTCTCTGTTTGCCACTGCGCCGCCTGCCGGCAAGCATCTGTGAGCACCCACTTTCCGAGCGGGATGATCAGTCCCGAGTCCTCGGCCACGGGAATGAAGTCGGCAGGCGTTATCATCCCGTTCTGGGGATGCCGCCAGCGCACGAGCGCTTCCACGCCGAGGATGGCGCCGTCCGCGAGGGCAACAATCGGCTGGTAGTAGAGAACCAGCTCCTGCTCGGTGATCGCCCGTTGCAGGTCTGCCTTCATCTCCAGACGCTTCAGCGCGGCGGTGTGCATCCCAGGATCGAAGGCCGCCACCCGATCCTTCCCGGCGCCCTTAGCGACATACATGGCCACATCCGCGTTGCGCAGCAGTTCTCCTGCGCTGTGCGTGAACGCAGTGCCGGTTTCAATTCCGATGCTTGCGCGCACCACAATCGCCCTGCCTTCCACACTGTAGGGCTCCCCCACGGCCTGCAGAACGCGGCGAGCCATAGGGATCGCCGCTTCTGCTGATGTGCTCTCCAACAAGATGGCAAACTCGTCGCCGCCGAGTCGGGCTATGGTGTCGGCCGGACGCAAGTACGAATGCAGACGAGCACCCACAGTAATCAGCAGCTGGTCCCCGGCCTCGTGACCCAAGCTGTCGTTAACAGTCTTGAAATCGTCGAGATCCAGAAACATGACCGTGACCGGCTCTTCGTCACGCTGTCCGCGCGCCAGCGCGTGTTCCACGCGGTCGAGAAACAGCACTCGGTTCGCCAGGCCGGTGAGCGAGTCGCTAAGCGCCTGCTGCTCCAGTTGCTGCTCGAGCAGCTTGCGATCGGTGATGTCGTATAGCACTCCGCTCCAGTAATCAGGAGCGCCGTGACTATCCCGGACGACCACGGCGTCATCGATGACCCATATAGTGCGGCCGTCGCGTGTGATCAGACGGTACTCGGTAGCCCCCGGCTTGTCGTCAACCGAGTGAAGTACTTCCTCCTCCTCGTCCACGCAGGCGTCACGGTCATCCGGGTGCACCCGCTGCAACCACAGGCGTGGATCCGCCTCCCATTCCTGGGGAGTAAAGCCAAGCAGTGTTTCAATCTGGGGACTGACATACAACCACCGGCCCTCGGCTCCGATCTCGGCTCTGTATACAACGACGGGCACGTGACCGATAAGAAAGCGCAGATGCTCCTCGCGCGCGCGCAACATCTCTTCAGAGTCGCGCAGTGCCCTCTCCGCAACCTTCTCCTCGGTTACATCGCGCGTGTTCACAACGATGCCGGCCATCTCGGGGTTGTCGAACAGGTTGGTGCAGATGTTGTCGACGAACCGGTATGAGCCGTCGGCATGGCGAAAGCGGCATTGGACTCGCCGGGCCGCTCTTTCTGTCACCAGATCCGTTTCAAAGGCTGCGGCTGCGTCTAGGTCGTCTGGATGCACCAAAGCGGAGAGGCTTTGACCCAAGAGCTCATCTGGAGAGAAACCCAGCACTCTTAGCAGCGATGGGCTCTGATAGCTGATAGCTCCCTGCGCGTCGATGACAGTTATGACGTCCGACGCGTTCTGCACGAGGGTTCGAAAACGCGCCTCACTCTGAGCTCGCTCGCGAGCTGCCTGCAACTCGCCGGAGCGCTGGGCCCACGTGAATCTCCTATACAGAAACACGACCGTCGCCACGCCGAGAAGTACCATCAGCACAGATTCGAGGTCCGCCGTACGAGCCTTGTCCGCGGCGACGCGGCTGTAGACCATCCTCATCCGGCTCTCGATGCCCAGCACCCGCTCAAGGGCGAGTTTGGCGTGCGTTCCACCGAGCACTCGTGCTTGATCTATCCGATCCGCCGCTAAGTGCTCGAACTCCTCGTCGATGACGGCCTGATGCTCGTTGACCGCGATCTCTATTCGAGAAAGATCGGGGATCGCTCCATCGCGCCTCAGTTCCGTCAGCGTTTCCCGGCGCAACTCCGCCGCCACGCGGGCATCATCGTGGAGTGTCGAGAGCTCACCCTTCGAAGCGATGGCTTCCCACGCGAGTGCATGGACGCGACTCGACTGCTCCGAGAGCCGGGACACATTAAGTAACGCGAGACGCAGTTCGCGGGACTGCCGACGCAGGCCTATGACGCTAAAGGCCATTCCGAGGGTGATGGTGAGGGCGACTGTCAGGATGATCCAGGTCGACGCCGGGGTTGCAGCCTTCGAGGAGGGCGCGCCGTCCCCCGAGGCACTCTGCGGCCTCTTTCGCTCGCTTTCCTCGTCCGATTGACTCACACGGAGATGCTCCCACCCAAAATTACCCAGCCCATTGCGAGGTGCCGGGACCTGCTCTAGTGCGTTATCGGAGGCAGTGGTAGCGAGGTTGAGAGCCGCCGCGGTGGCCCGAATAGAGTTTGGCGGGGCTGGGCGCCGCTCGACTAGCTCTTAGCTGGGTGCGTATAGGCGCCTGCAGCGCAAGGTAGTAGTCGTCCCTCTCGACCTCACCCGCGTGTCTATTGGATGGTCGCCGCGCGGTCCGGGTAGTAGCCGTCCCACTTGTCCGGCACTGCCGTGTCGGCGACGACGGCACCGAGCCAGTCGAGGTACTGGACTCGAACCAGCGACCAAAGGATTATGAGTCCGTTTCAGGCCACCTCGCTGACCTGCCCAAATCGGCGTTAGTGCTGGTCAGGTGCCCTTTTTTCGGTCTCAGTGGTTGTCATCTATTGACGGTCATTTTCGGTACTGATGCGGACCAAATGCGGACCAAGGCCCTCAATGTCGGTGTGCTTCCCGGGCTAGGCAGACGCGTCCCGCCGGTCAAATGCCAGTCGGAGACGTCACGAGTCCGGGCAGAGCGGGCGACCGGGGTCGAACCGTTGTACTTATCGCGCGCCTTGGCAGGCCCCGCTATAGCTTCACGTGAAGGAAGCGCGGAGTTTGTTGGATTAGCTGCTCTTGGGCGGGAAAACCGAGAAGATTCTTCCGCAGTGCCTACGTTTCGAGGCCCTTAGCCTAGTCGTTCATCGCGGTCGTCGTCATCATCGTCGTCATCGTCGTCGTGGTCCGGCGCGGGTCCCCAGCTCGGCCAGTTCTCGAAGACCTCAGGCGTGTTGGTGATGTTCACGATGTCCGAGCCATCGGCGTCCATGACGCAGAGATCCTCGTTATAGTCAGGCGGAGGATCGGGGAGCAGCCCCTGGTTCTCGCACATGAGCAGGATGCGCGAGCCGTCGGGTGAGAACGATGGCTTGTGGCCGCCGAAGGTCTGCGTCGCCGGCCGAATCGTGTGGCGCTCGCTGCCATCCGGACGGATCGTCTCGATGCTTCCGTGGGGGCCTACGGCGAAGATGATCCGGCGGCCGTCCGGAGACCATGTCGGGTTCTCGTCGATCTCTCCCCAGGGGGTGAGCTGCTTGACCCTGCCCCCCTTCGCGCGGACGATGAACAACGCCGACTCGTAGCCGTCGCTCATGATGTGCAGGCGCGCGAATACGATCCAGCGGCCGTTTGGTGAGTATCTGGCCGTGTTGTCGAACCCTGGTTGATCCATGGGCAGGGGCTTGGCCTTGCTGCCGTCCGCTCGCATCGTCCACAGGCGAGTCTCGAACCCGGGAGCCCCACCCCAGCACCTCCACGCCAGGCCGCTCCTTGTGGTCGGCGGCGTCCCCGGTCCTCTGAGAGCACGGACACCCACTCATCCCAACGGCGCACCTCTTCGGCCTGGGCGTCGAGCGCGGGCTTCGGAGTTGTCGTACTCGAACGCCATCTCTGAGCCGGGGAAAGCAGCCAGAACAAGAGAGACACAACACCCGGACGACAGAAGTGGGTTGCGTTCGAGCTGGGGGTCTTCATAGACCCCCCCTACCCCGCCGAACGCTTGTACCTCAGCTACGAACGGTCATGCCGAACGCACCCGAACGTACGCGCTAAATTGCCGAACGACTTCGCCGAACGGCGAACGCTCGTGAACATTGAACGAACGCTCAGCCGAACGCCACTGCCGAACGAAGTTGCCGAACGGGCCGAACGCTCGTACTGCTTCATGCCATCGCCCCCCACTCCTCTTGGTGCTCGTCGAGGACCGCCTTGACTGTGCTTTTGCCCACTCCGAAGACGGTTGCTAAGTCGCTGATGCTGGGCCGGCTCAGTTCGCCCGAGGCGTGCTCCGCGAAACGAGCCCACAGGACATCGCGCGGCCGAGTAGCTACCGTGAAAGGCCGCTCACCCCCGCGCTTCAAGGCCGGGGGTATCCCAGGCGTCTCGTGACGCGGGGTGCGCCAGTGGAGGAGCTGCCCCGACTCCTTGAGCTCAAGCCCGATCTCGGGCCAGCGTCGCCACCCCGACCACCCGGAGGGACGACCCGACCTCGCGTCGTTGGGAAGGTGGGGCCGGCTGGACTCGAACCAGCGACCAACGGATTATGAGTCCGTTTGGGGGCACATAGCCCTACCTGCGCTTTCTTGTGTTTCGCAGGCCAGGTGCCCTTTTTACCTCCCCAACGTGGGACTCTAGTGGACTGCTTTTGCCCCTTCCTGCTGCACGTTTGCTGCACGCCGTCCTAGACCGATGCTTCATGCCGTCGACGCTCGCAGTGCGTAGTGCATCGAGCACAAGCCCTGAGCCACAAGATGTCCGCCACAGTGACAGAGCTTGGGGGGCCTCCGCTTCCGGGGGGCCTCCCTTTCCCGTCGCAGGACTCGGCGCTGTTTCTCCGAGGTGCCACCCCAAATCCCAAAGCCCTCACCTCGAGCTAAGGCCAGATCCAAGCACTCAGAGGCTACCGGGCACCTGCGACAGAGGGCACGGCCCTTGGCTGCGGTCCGGCCTCGCTCGGGGAAGAAGATGCGGCCTCCTCCGCGAAGTTCTTGCATGCCGCTGTCCCGCGCCCGACTCCTGGGGCGGCCGGAAGTCCATTAATCGAGCCGTGTCGCCCCCGATGTAGGAATCCTTGCATCCGTGTCCCTATTCAGGACCGGGCTGGCCTTTTACACACCAGCCCGCCCTAAAGACCCAGAGTGGGGTCGGCGTCCTCACGGTTCACTCGTGGCGGCGGCTCTCGGAGCTAACCATCCTGAGTGTAGCCAGGGCGAGTATGGCGAACGCGCCATAAAGGACTCTGCTCAAACAGTCGATAAATCCCTCACGGGCCATCGAAGAGACCCCTCGATCCTGGGCCCGCAAAGAGACAATTGATAGTCCCTGCAAGGAGGCGCACACGAAGATGCTCCCGCAGCTCAGCAACCTATTGGACAAGCAAAGCAAGGATTTGGTTCACTGCCTTGGTCTGCTTTCCGCTCTCCTACTTGGAGTTATCGACTACTTGACCGGCCCCATGATCGCCTTTTCGCCTTTCTATCTCCTGCCCTTAGCCGTAATTGCATGGAAGGTAGGGCAGCGCGCCGCCATTGGGGCCTCACTCCTGGCCGCGGCCACATGGGGCACGGCCGATATCATCGCCTATAGCGATGGACCTGTGTGGATTCTAATCTGGAACTCAACAGCGCGCCTCCTAGTATTCGGTGTAGTAGTGACCCTCCTCAGTAGCCTACGGAGAGCACTCGCGGTCCAACAGATCCTCGCAGCGTCCGACTCGCTCACGGGCGTGGCCAACGCCCGAACTTTTGCTCGTGCCGCAGGTAATTTGATCTCCGATCGTAGCGGGATTAAGTACCCGTTCACGATTGCCTATCTTGACCTTGACAACTTCAAATCCATCAACGACGCGCTCGGCCACAGTGGCGGTGACGAGGTTCTTCAAGAAGTGGCGCGGTCACTTAACGAGAACACTCGCGCCGCTGACCTCGTAGCTCGAGTAGGAGGCGATGAGTTCGCCTTGCTCCTGCCTGCAACAGACTCAGAGGCAGCTGTGGAGCTGATGACTCAACTCGTTCCTCGCACTGAGGAAGCGCTAAGCAACCTTTCTATGCGTGTGACCTTCAGCGCTGGAGCAGCGACATTTCTTACTCCCGCTGACGGCATTGATGAAATGGTTCAGGTCGCAGATCAGCTCATGTACGAAGCGAAGCGTTCCAAGAAGGGAAGTTATCGACACGTGGTGGTGGGGCTAGATGAGCCAACCGCTGTGGCCGACGTTTCGCCCCGGCGTGCTTTGGTTCGGCCACAGAAGAGTAGCTCTCTAGATTCCGGCGATCCGCTAGCGGCGAAGTGGTGAGCGTATAGTAACAGCCGCCTAGTACAAATACCGTCGTGATCGAACCTCGCCGAGCGCTGCTACTGGTCCAGCTCCCAGGGGGTTCACCCGACACAGCCATTTGCTTCCACGTCGGCGACTTCCTTAGAGACACGCTGCGCGGAGACTTCGACGCCAGGCCGAAGTTGGCGCGGGCGGAAGGGCTTGGCCGGGCCCTCTCCGAGTCGCGCAATGACGTCGCGTGCGCCGTAACGGGAAAGGATGAAGCCCGCCGGGCGTGAAGAGGGCCTGGCGCAGGTGGGTCATCGGCGGCAAACAGAGAGGTCAACAAACCACCTCGCCACCTTCGTTTCCGCTGAGAGTGCAAGGAGCATTTGGAAAAAACTCTGACGGTGGCGTTAACGCCAGGCCTCAGACTCACTTCTTGGAGCGTTTTCGCTTCGCCTTGGGAGCTTCGAGCACTCCTGCCATGACCAGGCGCTGGCCTTCTACCTCGGGGAGCTCCACCTCGTCGCCCTCAGAGAGCATTTGGCCTTCGTAGCCGACTGCCACAGTGGCTTTGGGGAACGTGGGTACCACCACGTCTACTGGGGCGCTGTGCGAGAGCTCACGGCCCTCTGCGACCTTGCAGCGGGCGCCTAGTTCAGTCCCGTGATGGAGATCAGGGACGTGGGACGCGGCACCGCGAGGGCAAGCCCTCCTCGCAGGCGCGAGCGTCTTGTTGGAAACTGAGCGTAGTGGCTTGAACCACTAACTGATCTCTTGCTTCTCGAGCAAGCTCCTCGCAGCGCTGTGCTGAACCGCAAAAAGGCAGGCGTGAGAATCCGACTGTGGACTCTCCCTGTCGCGGAGAGTTTCCGGTAACCGGCCGGAGGTGACTCCGAAAAGTGCAAGTCGTGGCAACTTCTGCCCTGACTATTGACCTGACCGTCCCTCCGGCCGGAACCGGACTAGCGGGAGTGACTCGATAGAGGGGTGTTCCCCCCAACGCCTGGTTGTCCTCCCGCTGGTCACATCGTAGATCGGCCGAGGGAAGGAGGCCAGGATGGGTGTGGCTGTGGGTGTCGACTCCCACAAGAGCTCGCTTGCTGTGGCGGCGCTCGACGAACTGGGGCGCGTGGTAGGTGCCAAGGAGTTTCCCAACGATGCACGTGGACACGATGCTCTGCTGCGATGGAGCAAGGCGCAGGATAGCGACCGGGTAATCGGCATCGAGGGCGCCGGCAGCTACGGCGCCGGTTTAGCCCGAAACCTGATCGACGCCGGCGAGAACGTCTACGAGGTGCCCGCGTTCCTCACACATCGCGAGCGCAAGCGCGCCCCCTCCAAGGGCAAGTCTGATCCCTCGGACGCGGTCGCCGTCGCCCGCGTCACCGCTCGGGGCGAGGGGCTGTCATCGCCGCAGCGCATCGATGTCTTCATCGACCTCAAACTGCTGTCCAACCACCGTGACCAGCTCGTTCGCGCCCGGCACCCAGCTGATCAACCGTACCCACACAGATCTCGTGATCTCCCACCCGGGCTACGAGCAGAAGCTGCCCAAGCTCAACTCGAAGAGGAACCAGGACGCCGCGATGACGCTGCTCCGCGGCGACCGCTCGGTGCGCGCGGGTCTCATCCGCGACCGCATCCGGGAGATCCGTCGGCTGAGCAACAAGATCGCGACAGTCGAGAAGCAAATGGCGGGCAAGGTCAACGAGTCGGGCACCACCCTCATTTGAGCTCCAGGGGATCGGCTTCGTAATCGCGGCCAAGATCCTCGGCGAGGTCGGCGAACCCGGACGTATTCGCTCGAAGGGAGCGTTCGCCATGTGGACCGGGACCGCGCCCTCGAGGCGTCATCAGGCGCTACCAAGCGCCACCGGCTGAACCGCGGCGGCAACCGCCAGCTCAACTACGCCCTCCACTATGGCTCGAGCCCGTCTCCGGCACCACGCCGAAACCAAGGCCTACGTCGCTCGTCGCCTGACGGAGGGAAAATCCGAGAAGGAAACCGTGAGGTGCCTCAAGCGACACCTATCAAACCTGGTCTTTCGGCAGCTTTTGGCCGACGTAAGGGCCTTGCCAGAGCCGCTTGACAACATAGAGGGTCAGGTCAACGCCAACGACAGGGGGCGCAGTCATGCGCTGAATCTTATCGGACTGGGAACCGGCCCTGAATGGCGGTTACCCTGCCTCGTGGGCGTCGAATGAGATCGGAGGACTCACTGTCACGCGCGTCTATTCGCTGGAGGTCTCCTAGGCGAGGCTCGGAGCTGGTTGGGCCGCCGCCTCTTGCGCTGTCCGCCGCTATCACGTCTGCCTCGCCCCCCTGATGGGTAGCGGACCGGGCTCGCGGGCCGGGCGAGACCAGCTCACACAGGACAGTCTGCCTGTACATCACTCAGAGTGTGATTCTTTACGCGTTTCCCCTACGAACGTTTGAAAAATCGGCTGAGGAACCCGCGCTTCTCGGCCGGGGGCTTCGGTTCCTTCAGACTCTCCTCCAGTTGAGCTGCCGAGGCCTGGGTTCGACCGTCGCGGGGGGCTCTTGCTCCCTTCTGGGATGGTCGAAGGCCTTGTGCTGCTCCAGTTCGGACCTCGTCGAGAAACGCAGGTCGCAGTATGGACACTGCAGTACCTCGGTCATGTCGCTCCCCTCGATTCACTCTCTGTTTCTGTTCCCAGAACAAGCCACGGACGCCACAAGCACGATCGGCGCTGTCACGAAGGTCAGCTGGCGTCTGGAACTGTTACCGCAGGTGGAGATAACCAACCTTGAGCGGACTCTTGATCCGGCGGGCACAATCGAGTCCCCGACGGCCCACTAAGTAGGTTCTGTGGTGTGGAGCAACGACCTTCACCTCCGACGTTCCACCGAACTCCGCCGGGCCGGCGGTGTACCCGTTTCTTCGCTGTGGCGAGGATTAGTAGGGCCCAATCATTTGCCGCGTCATCCTGGGATCGGATCGAGAACCGCCCAGCTGACTAGAACTTGGTTTCACATCCGAATCATCTATTTCGTATTGGAGCTCATCGCTGACGATAAAGACCCCTGGGATGCGGCTCGTCAACCGAACGGCGAGGTCCCTAGTCGAGCCACGATCAACCCTTCCCTTAAGCACAGCTGTGCCCCCTTCTACCTTCACGCCGATGGGGGCAGCGACTTCCTGACCCATTTTGGTCAGAGCGTGAACGACGTGCTGCCGTATGGTTACATCGTCTCGAGCGAGCAGGTGGATAACATCTCGACGGTTCATCATTCCGATGAAGAGACCCCCTTCGTCCACCACCGGCAGCTCTCGCAAACCGCTCTGCTCCATGGCGCGGACGGCGTCCCAGAAGTCCGCATGGGGGGATGTGGTGGCAGGGACTGGGTGGGCCAGATCGCCCGCCCTCGTGCCGAGAGGCTCCTCTCCGGTCAAGAAGCTCGCCAGCCTGGAGAGCGCCGAAACGCCCTCTCATCCAAAATCGCCTGGGATAACATCCGACTCAGTGAGCAGTCCCAC
>CAWKGK010000002.1:0-268265 GCA_963849115.1 uncultured Actinomycetes bacterium
GTCGATCTCGATGCCGGGCCCCATCGTCGAGGACATGGTCATGCTCCGCAGATACTTGCCCTTCGCGGCCGACGGCTTGGCCTTGACGACGCTGTCGACGAGCGCGTGCGCGTTCTCCATCAGCTTCTGCGACCCGAAGGAGATCTTGCCGATCGGGCGTGGACGATGCCGGCCTTGTCGACGCGGAACTCGACCTTGCCGGCCTTGATTTCGCGGACCGCCTTGGCGACGTCGAGGGTGACCGTGCCGGTCTTGGGGTTCGGCATCAGGCCGCGCGGGCCGAGGACCTTGCCGAGCTTACCGACCGCGCGCATCATGTCCGGCGTCGCGACGACGGCGTCGAAGTCCATCCAGCCGCCCTGGATCTTCTCGACGAGCTCGTCGCCGCCGACGAAGTCGGCGCCGGCCTCCTGGGCTTCCTTCTGCTTGTCGCCGGCGGCGATCACCAGCACGCGCTTGCTCTTGCCGAGGCCATGCGGCAGCACCACCGTGCCGCGGACCATCTGGTCGGCGTGCTTCGGATCGACGCCGAGGCGCAGCGCGAGCTCGACGGTCTCGTCGAACTTGGCGAACTTCACCTTCTGCATCAAGGGAACGCGTCCTCGATCGAATGCGGACGCTCAGGGACCTGCTGCCTCGCGGCAGCGAACTTCTTGCCTATTTTTCCCATGTGTGCTCCTGTGGTCCAACGGTCGCCGGCGGCCTCCCACTCGAATGCGCTGACGCTTCAGCCGCGTTCGACGTCGCTGGTGCGAGCTCGCTCACGCGGATCCGATCTGCCAGCTGAACGTCTAGCCGACGACGTCGATGCCCATCGAGCGCGCGGTGCCGGCGACGGTCTTGTACGCGGCCTCGAGCGACTCGCGTTCAGGTCGGGCATCTTCAGCTTGGCGATGTCCTCGACCTGCTTCGTGGTCACCGTGCCGACCTTGTTCTTGTTCGGCTCGGCCGACCCCTTCGCGAGGTTCGCGGCGCGCTTGAGCAGGATCGACGCCGGCGGCGTCTTGGTGATGAACGTGTAGGAGCGGTCGGCGTAGACCGTGATCACGACCGGGATGATCAGGCCTTCGTCCTTCGCGGTCTTCGCGTTGAAGTTCTTGCAGAAGTCCATGATGTTCAGGCCGTGCGGGCCGAGCGCGGTCCCGACCGGCGGCGCGGGGGTGGCCTTGCCCGCCGCGATCTGGAGCTTCACCATTGCCTGTAACTTTCTTCGCCATGATTCTTCGCTCGCTGTCCGCTGCCAGCTGCCCGCGGCCAGCTGCCGAGCCCGGCTCGCGTCGCTGGACAGCCGGCGAGCTGGAAGCTGGACGGCTGATGCTACAGTTTTTCGACCTGCAGGAAATCCAGTTCGACCGGCGTCGAGCGGCCGAAGATGGTGACCATGACCTTCAGCGTGTTGCGATCGAGATTGACCTCGTCCACGGTGCCGTTGAAGCTGGTGAACGGGCCCTCGTTGATGCGGACCTGGTCGCCCTTCTCGAAGGTGTACTTCGGCTTCGGCTTCTCGGCCGCCTCCGTCACCTGGTTCAGGATCTGATCGACTTCTTCGCGCGACAGCGGCGTGGGCTTGGCGCCGGCGCCGACGAAGCCGGTGACCTTCGGCGTGTTCTTGACCACGTGCCACGCGTGGTCGGTCATGTGCATCTCGACCAGGATGTAGCCCGGGAAGAACCGCTTCGAGCTCACGACCTTCTTGCCGCCGCGCATCTCCGCGACCTGCTCGGTCGGGATCAGGATCTCGCCGATCTCGTCCTGCAGGCCGTAGGCCTGCACGCGCTGCTCGAGCGATTCCTTCACCTTGTTCTCGAAGCCCGAGTAGGTGTGGACGATGTACCACTGCTTGGTGCGGTCGTCGGTCATGGTCGTCATCGTTACGCTGCGGCTCCGAAGGTGCGGTAAATCCAGCTGATCCCGCTGTTCAGCAGGAAATCGACGACGCTGAGATAGACCCCGAAGAAGATGGACGTCAGGATGACGACGAAAGTCGTCGCGTAGACTTCCTTACGGCTCGGCCACGTGACCCGGCCCATCTCGTTGCGCACTTCGGAGAGGAAGCGTCGCGAACGCCCCCACCAACCCGTGACGCTGTCGCGGGCACGCCCACCGAACGAGTCGTCATGCTCCGCCATTGCCGTCTTCATTTCTGATCCTTGCGGGCGCTGCTGCCGGTTCCGCCCCTCGCAGCTCGCTCACTCGCTCCGCCGACGCTCGCTCCGTTCCGCTCGGTCGCCTGCAGTCCTGCCGACTGACTGGCAGGACAGGAGGGAATCGAACCCCCAACCCCCGGTTTTGGAGACCGGTGCTTTGTCTCTTGTCGCTCCGGGCCTCCGCTCACGCTCGCTTCACTCGCTCGCGCTCGACGCTGCTCCGTTCCGCTGCGGTCGCCGGCGCTCGCGCAAGTGGCAGGACAGGAGGGAATCGAACCCCCAACCCCCGGTTTTGGAGACCGGTGCTCTGCCAATTGAGCTACTGTCCTACGAAACTCGCAGCTGCACGTGCAGCTCCGCTATTTCGTTTCCCGATGCGCCATGTGCTTGCGGCAGAAGCGGCAGTACTTGCTCAGTTCGAGCCGCTCGGTCGTCTTCTTCTTGTTCTTGGTCGTGCTGTAATTGCGCCGCTTACACTCGGTGCACGCCAGCGAAATGATGTCTCTCATTGCTGACTCTTCTCGGGATCCGGGACCGGGCTCCGGGACCCGATCCGAGTCCCGAATCCCAGCCCCAAGGCCCATCTATTCGATGATCTCGGTGATCGTGCCGGCGCCGACCGTCCGGCCGCCTTCACGAATCGCGAACCGCGCGCCCTTTTCGAGCGCGACCGGCACATGCAGCTCCGCGCTGATGCTGGTGTTGTCGCCCGGCATCACCATCTCGACGCCTTCCGGCAGCGTGCAGCGAGCCGGTCACGTCCGTCGTCCGGATGTAGAACTGCGGGCGATAGCCGTTGAAGAACGGCGTGTGACGGCCGCCCTCGTCCTTCGACAGGATGTAGACCTCGCCCTTGAACTTCGTGTGCGGCTTGATCGATCCCGGCTTGGCCAGCACCTGACCGCGCTCGACGTCGTCTTTTTCCACGCCGCGGAGCAGCACGCCGATGTTGTCGCCGGCGACGCCCTCGTCGAGCAGCTTGCGGAACATCTCGACGCCCGTGACGATCTTCTTCTCGGTCGCCTTGAAGCCGACGATCTCGACTTCCTCGCCGACCTTGACCTTGCCGCGATCGACACGGCCGGTGACGACGGTGCCGCGGCCCGAGATCGAGAAGACGTCTTCGATCGGCATCAGGAACGGCTTGTCGATCTCGCGCTCCGGCAGCGGGATGTAGCTATCGAGCGCATCCATCAGCTTGGTCACCGACTCGACGCCCGCCGCATCGCCGTTCAGCGCGCCGAGCGCCGAGATCGCGCACCACCGGGACGTCGTCGCCGGGGAAGCCGTAGGTCTTGAGCAGCTCGCGCACCTCGAGCTCGACCAGGTCGAGCAGCTCCGGGTCGTCCACCGCGTCGACCTTGTTCAGGGCGACGACGATGTACGGCACGTTGACCTGCCTGGCGAGCAGCACGTGCTCGCGCGTCTGCGGCATCGGGCCGTCGACCGCGCTGACACGACCAGGATGGCGCCGTCCATCTGCGCCGCGCCGGTGATCATGTTCTTGATGTAGTCGGCGTGGCCCGGGCAGTCGACGTGCGCGTAGTGCCGGTTCGGCGTGCTGTACTCGACGTGGCTGGTCGCGATCGTCAGGATCTTGGTCGCGTCGCGGCGTCCCTGCGACTCGGGGCCTTCGCCACCTCGTCGTACGGGATGAACTTCGCCCAGCCCTTTCGGCCGCACCTTGGTCAACGCCGCCGTCAGCGTGGTCTTGCCGTGGTCGATGTGGCCGATGGTGCCCACGTTGACGTGCGGTTTGGTTCGATCGAATTTCTCTTTTGCCATGTCGTCTTGTCTTTCCCTTGTTGTAGGGCGGGGTTGCGGCCCCGCCGCGCAATCGGCGGACCCCGCGTCCGCCCTACAGTCCTGCCTCACGCCGCCCAAATCGCTGCGGGGAGCCTTCGCACCTTCGCTACCGGCGATCTGCGGCCTGAATCCGAGCCGGCTCGGCTCCCAACCGGCAACTCGCATCTTCCGCCCGCCTTCGCGCCTGCGCATCGGCGGCAACGTTCGCATGAAATCATGAGCGAAGGATGGAGCCGATGACCGGGATCGAACCGGTGACCTCGTCCTTACCAAGGACGCGCTCTGCCAACTGAGCTACATCGGCAAAATCAGCTTTCCACTCGCCAGCTCAGACCCTCTCAACTCGAGCCAAGAACACGCCAGCTTACCGACGACCCGGCCGAGCACGAAGTCCCCGCCGCCGCGAGTCAAGTGCCGAGCTAATTTCCCGCTAGCCCCCCTGACGGACCACGGGCCGGGGACGAAGTCCCCGCCGTCCCCCCCGCTACGGGCGCTGCTCGAAGACGCCTCACAGGAGGACCTCTGTGAGCTTCGCTACTTCGGCGGAAGAACCTTGTGGTCGCAGGCATTGGAGTGGATGTTCTCGCACCGGCTACACGGGCGATCTCGGTTACGAGTTGTCGGTCGATCCCCGCACACGCTGGATCTGTGGGATGCGCTGATCGATGGGGGCCACGCTCACAGGCTGAGACCGGCGGGGCTGATGGCCCTGGACGTTGCCCGGCTCGAGGCGGGGCTCATACTCATCGAAGCCGACTTCGTCAGCGCTCGCCACACGCTGATCGCCGAGCAACTCTATTCGCCGTACAAGATCGGGCTGGGGCGACTCGTCAACTTCAACAAAGGGCCGTTCGTGGGCCGCCGAGCGCTTGAGACTGAGGTCGCGGGCGGAGGCCCGGCGCGCCGCCTGGTGGGGCTCGAGATCGATTGGGAGCAGATGGCGGCGCTCTACGAGCACCGTGGCCTGCCGCCCGAGGTCCCTGCGCATGCCTGGCGCACGGCGGTGCCCCTCTACGACGGCAACCGGAGGGTGGGCAAAGCAACCAGCGGGACGTGGAGCCCTGCACTCAAGAGAAACCTCGCTCTCGGTTCTGTTCCCCCGCGTTTCGAGCAGCCCGGCTCGCGGCTGGGAATCGAGTGGACGGTCGAAGCCAATCGCCACCAGGTTGCAGCGGAAGTCGTGCCACTGCCCTTCTTCGACCCGCCCCGCAAACGCGCATGAGTTTCGCGCCGGGCCGGGCGCGAGTGGCGGTGGCTTCCGGCAACCACCTGGGGGCCGAGGCGGCCTGCGAAGTGGCCCGCAACGGGGGCAACGCGGTGGACGCCTGTCTCGCCTCCGCGGTCATGGCCTGGGTCGCGGAGCCGTGCTTCGCGTCGGTGGCGGGCGCCGGCTTCGTCACGGTCCACGATCCCTCCGGCGAGGTGACCGTCTACGACGGCAATTGCGCAATGCCCCTGGTTCCGCCGCAGGAAAGGGGGCAGGGCGTGTCGAGGATCTATCTCGAGTACTCGAACGGCATGCACACCGGCATCGGGGGAGGCTCGGTTGCAGTCCCGGGCGTGCTCGCCGCCCTGCACCGCGCCTGGGAGCGACACGGCAGCATCGAGTGGGAGGCCCTGTTCGAGCCCACGATCAGGGCCGCCCGAGAGGGCTTGCCTCTTCCCAGGACATGCGACTACTACCTCAAACAGACGTGGGCGATCTGGTCGCGCTATGACAACGCCCGGGCGCTGCTCGGCAGAGACGGCCGCCCGCTGGAGGAGAACGAGGCGCTCGTCCAAGCAGAGCTCGCAGACGCTCTCGAAGCCATCGCCCGGTCGGGCCCCGAGGTCTTCTACTCGGGGGAGCTGGGTCGAGAGCTGACCGGTGCGATCGCGGCAGACGGGGGCCTGGTGACGATCGAAGACCTCGCTTCCTATGACGTCGGTGAGCGCGCGCCGGTGGCAACAGAGGCGTTCGGCTGGAGCATCAAGTCGAACCCTCCGCCGGCGGTCGGAGGAGCCGTTCTCGTACACATGCTCTCGCTGATAGAGGACGCGGCGCCGTCCGGCCCGCTTGCTCGTTTGAACGCAGTCGTGGCGGCGGAGGAAACCGCGGTCTCTCACCGCGAGCTCCGCTACGGAGACCCCGCCGACATCGCCGCGGGCCTGTCCGACGTGCTGGCGGGGTCGCGACCTACACGCTCGTCCGAGACCACGCACAGCTCGGCCGCGGACAGAAACGGCCTGGCGTGCACGCTGACCCAATCGAACGGTTATGGCGCCGGTCTGGTCGTGCACGGCATAGTGCTCAACAACGCCTTGGGTGAGGAGGAGCTAAACCCGCTCGGGACCCATCGGCTGCCTCCAGGCGCGCGCTGCCACTCCAACATGGCGCCTACCATCGCTGAGGGTGCGGGAAGGGTCGTGGCGCTGGGCTCGCCCGGAGGTGACCGCATCACAGGCGCCATCGCCCAGACGATCATGTCTCTGGCAATGGACGGCGCTTCGCTGGCCGAGGCGGTGGCGGCGCCGCGCGCGCATGTGGCGCAGCGGACCGAAGGAAAGATGATGTGGTACGAGCCGGGACTTCCCGGTGGAGAGGTGGATGGCGATTACCTGGCCCGGCCGTATGACGAGTTGCACATGTTCTTCGGCGGCGTCCAGGCGGCCTCGGTGGGAAGCGACAGGAGGGTGGACGCGGCCCATGATCCCAGGCGGTCGGGGGCGAGCGTGCTCATTGCCTAAGGGGGGCGACGGCGAAGTTCAGCGCAGGGCCAGCCCGAACGCCCCTCCCAGAAGAGCGACTCCGAACGTGAGCCAGGCGATGTAGTCGCCGGGATGTCCGCTGTGCAGATTGCGCAGGCCCACGACCACGCGCCCGGCGCTGCCCCATGTCGCCCGTCGCAACCGATCCGGCAGCCGGTTCCGACCCAGTGTGAAGGCGGCCAGGCCCACTGCTCCGATCACAGAGAGGAACCCGGGAAGTAGTTCCTCAGGCTTGGGGCCGGCGTGAGCTGGGGCCTCGGGAATGGGCCGGATCTCTCCACCGAGAACCTCTTCGACGTAGGCGGCGCGGTCGGTGAAGGCCTCGGCGGCGGCCTCCGAGCCCGCCAGCAACCCGGGAACGAAGGGGAGCGCGAGAGCGGCCGCAGCCAGCAGGAGGGCGGGAACGAACATCACGGCCGGGGTCCGCTCCCGGCCCGCGATGGTCTCTGTTTCCTGTTCGTCTCCTTCCCGCTGGGCCACAACGTCAGCGTGCTCGACAGGAGGACCCCATCCCATGAAGATGCGCCCGGCGGCGCGCAGCAATGCGCCTCCGGTCAGCACGGAGGTAAACACGAACAGCGGCGTCACCCAGACGAGGCCGAGGAGTTTGGCCTCCTCCTCGATGAGAGCCTTTCCGACGTAGGTACCGAACGGTGGCAGCCCTGCAAGAACGAGGGCACCAAGGACGAACAAGAGGGCCGTTGCCGGAAGACGCCGGCCACCGCCGCGGAGGTGGTACTCGTCGACGCCGCCGAGGCGATGCTGGAGAATGCCCACGCACATGAACAAGGAGGCCTTGACGAGCCCGTCGGCGAGCATGTACACGGCCGCTCCCGACAGCCCCGCAGGACTGAGCCCCGCCAGGCCGACGAGAAAGAGCCCGGCATGGGCAATTACCGAGAAGGCGAGCATGCGCTGGAGGTGGTGCTGGGCGAAGGACATCACGGCGCCGATGATGGCGGTCACCGCGGCGGCAATCAGCAGGACGGTGCGTAACTCTCCTGCGACCGAGGAAAGCGGTCCCTCGAACACCGTCCAGTAGACACGCGCTGCGCCGTAGAGGCCGAGCTCACTAACGACGCCGCCGAGCAGGATGCATACCGGCAGTGGCGCGGTCGCATATGCATCCGCGAGCCAGAAGTGAAAGGGCACGATGGCGGCCTTGATGAAGAAGCCCGCCACGACCATGGCAAACGCTGACACTACGAGAGCATCGGAACGGTTGCCCAGCGACTCCCCCATCTGAGCGAGGTTGAGCGCTCCGGTGCGCCCGTAGAGCAAAGCTATCCCCCAGAGCAGGAGAAAGGCCCCGATGCTGTTCGTCAGAGCGAAGTTCATTGCGCCTTGGAGAGGGCCTGCCTCTTCGATCTTGTAACCGGTCAACGCGAACGCAGCGACACTGAGAACTCCGAGGAAAACGAACATGTTGAAGAGGTCGCCTGAGAAGCACAGCCCCACAATGCCGGCCAGGAACACGAGCATCAATGAGTGATAGAGCGCGCCTACCGCATCGAAGAACCTCCACGAATACACAAGGGCGGCGGTAACGAGCGCAGCGGCGAAAGCCGCCAGTCCTGCTCCCATCGGATCGACCACGAACGCAATCCCAGCCGCCAACCCGTTGCGGGGCACCCAGCCTCCGAACCAGTAGATCAGCGGAGCTTGGCTCGCTTCGGCAAGCAGCACCAAGCAAGATGCAGATGTCACGGCCGCTGCGGCGATGCTCACAAGCTCGATGACTCGGCGAGGAAGAAAGATTGCAGTTCCCGACAACAGGGCGGCGGTAACGAGGGGGATGGCCACCCCCAGGGCCGCCAGCTCTTCCACTGCCTAGCCCTTCAATGAGCTGAGGCTGTTGGGATCGAGTGTTCCAGACCGCTTGTGCACCTGCACCGCTAGCGCGAGCAGCAGTGCAGAGACCGTCACTCCAATCACCACGTCGGTCAACGTGAGTGCCTGAACGATCGGGTCAACAGCGCGCGTCCCCACAGGGATGTCGACGAAAATCGGCGCGGTGGCATTTAGCCGGTAGCCGATGCTAAGCAGCACGACATAGGTGGAGGACTGCACGACCGAGAGGCAGACCACCATGTGGATGAGATTGCGGCTGGTGACCATGCCGTAGAGCCCGATCACGAGCAGGTAGGCGGCGACGACATAAGGGAGGAAACTCACGCTCGACTCCTGCGGCGCACCTCGAGGGTCTGCTCCAAGAACTCGGTCAGGAGCAACACGAACCCAGCTGCGACTGCGAGGCCTACGGCGAAGTTGAGGACCAGAACGGTGCCCGACGACAACAGCTCTCCGGCGCGCCCCAGCGGAAGAAAGTTCTTCATGAAAGACACACTCACTGCAAGTCCGACGAGGCCGACTCCAACGTACCCGGCCGCCCCGGTTCCTTCGGCCAGCTCGACGACAGTCTGGGGGCTGAGAGCCCTGAGACCGGCATACTCTCCCGCGAGATACATAAGGAGAGGAGCCGTCGCCAACACGACTCCGCCCTGGAAGCCGCCCCCCGGACTCAGATGTCCGTGCGCCACCACATAGAGCCCAAAGAGGACGGCGGGTGCGACGAGGCCGAGGCACAGTTCGCGCACCGCGTCGCTGTCATGCGGCGGGTGCCGATCCTGCGCCATGTCCTCGGCCGGTTCCTCTTCCTCTTCACGTTGGGCGCGCAACAACAGGGCCGTTCCCAGCACGGCGGCGAAAAGAATGAACTCCTCCGCCATCGTGTCGAAGCCCCGGTAGTCGAACGTCACCGCTGCGACGATGTTGGTGGCGCCGGTCTCCTCGACACCGACGCGGTTGACCAACAGGCCGTAATCGCCTCCGAAGTTGCCGAAGTCTGGAAGCCCGGCGAGCCCCCACAGCAGGAAAGCCGACAGCCCTGCTGCACCGATGAAGAACACAGTGCTGCGGGCAGAGGAGCTCACTCGGCACCGCCTCTTATCTTCGCCAGCGCGAGCAGCAGCATCAGTGGCAGCGCCAACGCTCCTACCACGATTGCCGACAGAGAGACATCGGGGGCCTGAAAGACCAGAAAGAGGATCGCCAGCAGCAGGCCGAAGAAGCTAACTCCGACGGCCTGATTGAGGGGGTCACGGGTGAGCACGACCCCGGTGCCGGCGGCTGCAACCAGCAGCAGGACGACGGCCTGAAGGATGGTCAATCCTGGTCGACCTCCTCGAATGGCAGGGGCTCCCAATGCCCGAATTGGCGCACTCGTGCGGCTCGGGCGGTGGCGTGGGTGACTATCGGGCCGGTCAACAGCAACAGCCCGCCGGCAAGGATCGCTTTGACGCCGTTGGTGGACAGCGCGTTCTCGACCACGAGCGCGCCAACGACCAAGAGGGGGCCGAGGGTGGCGGCGGGGCCGAGGAAGTGCAGGCGGTCGAAGCTGTCCTTGACCACAAAAAGCGCGAGCGCGCAGGCGAGCTCCACGGCGAGGGCACCGAATAGCAGCAAGGCGATCACGATGTCCCGCACGATCACACCCATCGCTCCATGAAGTGTGAGAACACGAGGCCACCTGCCAGCGAGAGCAGCGCGAGAGCGAGGGCGAGATCGAAATAGACATCGCGATCAAAGCCTTGTGCAAGAAGAAGGAACACGAGCGTGTCGATGGCCGAGGCGAGCTCGAAGGAGATCAACCGATCTATTGGCGAGCTGTTGCCGCCGAAACACACGAGTCCGCACGGGACGAGGCTCAACAGCAGGACGGCAGCCGCTACAAGCCAGACGTTCACAGCCTGCCCATGATCTCCTCGCGGGCGAGCGAGCGCTCGCACGGCACGAGCTGGTGCACGAGCACCACCTCGCTTTCTTCATCGATCCCGACCACGTAGGTGTTGGGCGTGATCGAGATCGCCGCATTCAACAATGCCCGGCGGGCGGCGGCTCGCCCCCCTTCGCCTGCGAGGGGAATGCGAAAGGCGCGAAAGGCACCGTTGATCTCTTCCCGCTTCACGAGATGGCGCCACAGCGCTCGAAAGACGATGCCGCAATCGGCCAGGATCGAGGGAGGCAGGCGGTAGACCCGCAGGATCCACCGGAGGCGGGGCCGAAATTGACGGATGTCCTGGACCCGCACCACCTCGGCGACGGTGGCTGAAATCGCCCCCGCAAGAGCCGCCGCGATGAGCTCCTCTGCGACCCAGACACCAACCAGAAGCATGTAGAAGGTAAAGAACACGATCCACCAAGCGACCCACAGCCGAGCCTTCAGCCGCTCCCGGCCCGGCTCTCCTTCGGTCCTCCTATCCCGCTCGGCCATGAACACCCCCTCATTGCGCTGAGGAGAAACCTACTAGCTGCGCCCGGCCCGCATCCGCTACTCAGACGCTCCAGGTTGGGAGCACAAGTACCGGGTCGGTACTCTCAGGCTCAACTTGTTGGGCGTTTAGACACCTTCCGGTCGGAGCCCCGGCCGCTCGGGGGCAGGCGCAGGGCCCCTGTAGGCTGGAGGCGCAGGCCCCATCGTCTAGCCAGGTCAGGACGCCGCCCTTTCAAGGCGGTAGCACGGGTTCGAATCCCGTTGGGGCCACCGACGTTTCGCAGGTCAAAGGCGCTTTCGGACAGCGTCAAGTTGAGTGTTGCTGACGAGAGGTCAGAATCACAGGTCAGACCCCCTTTTCGGTGCTATTTATCCGGTAAACGACTGGATAAGTGAGGTGCACGTGGGGAAACGCGTGCGCTGCCCGAAGTGCTCGAGCCTGGACACAAGCGCAACGGCAAAGTCACGGCCGCTCGGTCGGCTTGGGCGCCGGCTCCAGCCGCTCCAGCGCTTCTGGTGCACTCATGTCGGACCAGCTTCACCTACGGCGCCGCAGCCGCAGGGAAAGCGGCGGGCTCAACTCCGATCTCGTCCATCTGACCCGAGTAGATGAGGTAACGACGCCTGGCCTCTCCATGGCGGCGGGCGCTAAGGAGAGCGCTCACGAGGAGAAGGTGAGCTTGTTCGTCGTATGGGTCCCGTTCGAGGAGACGCAGGCAATAGCGTGAGGTGGCTTCGTGATCCTCTTCATTCGCCGCCCACTCAGCCAATGCCCGGGCGACCCTTATGTAAGCGGCCCGAGCTTCCTCTCGTAAGGAGATCGACCAATCCTCATAGGCATCCCCTCACATAAGTGCAGGTAGGAAGGGCTTTTTGTCCGGCGATTCTTGCAGGCGTCTGACGCAGATCGAAGGCCAGCGACGCTTCATGGAGAAAGTCGATGACGTCGACCGAAGATTCTCGAGCTGAAGTCCAACAGTCGCTTTACCTCCAGTCACGAAGTGTTCCAGTTCGAACCTCCGTTTAGGATCCAACACCGCTCGGAGCGTCGTGAGGGCAACCGACAGTCGGTTCCCGAGTTTGTTAGCCTCCTCTTCAGGCCACAACGCCTCATGAGAACCTCCGCGGCAGCGGGCGTCCCTTTCTCGCGACAAGGATTTTAAGGAGGTCACGAGCCTTCTTCGACCGCCACTCCGAGATGGGGATTTGTTTTTCACGCGTGCTTCGTGAATGAACGTTTTGAGCGTTGTCAGCTGAGTCGCTCTTCGGAGGTCCCAGCCAGTTCGTGGTGAACCTGAGCACCCCCCGAGCTCCAAGGGTGTGAAGCCGCTCTCGCGCACCTGTCGCAAGAGCGTGTCCCTCTCCTCCACCCAGTAACGCCGCGACCCAGATCTCAGCGCGGCCTGCCCGATCGGGTGACCGATTCCCTTCCACGCCAGAGACCGCCTCTTCGAAGCGATCGAGCTCGAGAGATGGAGCCTCCGCAGACAGCGCCCGGAGCTCGAGCGCTTCGGCGATTCCCGCGATTTGGCGTGCACGCGCCTCCGCCTCGGATCGTGCTGCCAGGGCGGCGGCCATTGAGCGGTCTCCTCCGAACCAACGCGACCCAAGCCCCCGCGTTGAGTGCTTCGACGTGACCCATCCCTGGACCGAACTCGATGGCGCGTTCCGCCATGGATCGAGCGTTCTCGGGTTCATCTTTCGCGAGAACACGAGCGAGGCCCGCCAACGAGGGGACGAGGCCCTGCAGATCAAGAGCCCTCTCTCCCAGACGAATCGCCTCCTCGTAACACGAGCGAGCTAGGGTCAGGTCGCCGAGAACCCTATAGACATCGCCGAGGCCCCTAAGGGGATAAGCGATATTCAATGATTCGATCCGTTGATAAATCGATCGCGCCATCTCGAGATCCGCAATGGCCTCCTCCAGCCGGCCAAGATGGATGAGAACCTCAGCCGATTGGTTAATGCGAGCGCATGGTACGCGGCATATCCCGCGAGCTCGGCCGACTGGATCGCGCCTTGCCAGCTCCGTCAGGGACTCCTGGTAGGAGCCTTCTTCCAGGAACTGCGACCCCGGTTTGTTCTGATCCTGATGATCTGCAACAAGTCATGCGCACCCTCTGCTGCTTCCAGCGTGCAAGTAATGCGCGCCGCTGGCCCTTCGGTCGCCCGCTAATGCCGCTACCAGCGCATTAGCGGTATGCGCGGCAGCCAGCGCCTCACCTTCGAGGGCGATGGTGGCAGCTTCCAGCGAAGCCTTAGCGGCGGATCGACACTCGTCGGCCTCCCCCAAGAGCCAGTGCACCCCCGCCTTCCACGCGACGAGCAATGCCTCCGATGCAAGGTCGCTCCCGTCGACGCGTCCTCGCTGGTAAGCATCGAGCGCCAACCGCAAATCACCCTTTAGATGATGGATCATCCCGATGCGCCAAGCGAGTCGGGCGTCGAGATCGCCCCGCTCACCCGCCACTTGCTCGAAGCAGGCCAGCCGCGGTTTCCCAGTCTCCTCGGAGGTGGCGTGTCTCTCCGGAAAGTTCTTGGATCCCCGGGGTCCGTAGGTGCTCCGGGAGCAGATCGATCGCCCTCATTATGATTTGGAGGTTTCCGGAACGCAGCACCGCCTCGCCCCTCCTGGAAATGAAAGAGGCGATCCAGTTGGCATCGCCCATCTCGACAACCGTGGCGAGCGCATCGGCGAAATAGCCATTCGACTCGAACCAATCGGCAGCTCGTTCGAAGACGACGGTCTGCTCTGCAGGGGCAAGCGGCCAACTCTCCACGATCAGGTCACGTACGAGGCTCATGACTCCGTACCAACCCCATTCGCTGGCCAAAGGCTCGATGAATAGACCTCGCCTCTCGAGCGATTCCACGATGTCGGCGGCACCGGGGGCACCGAGCCATTCGCAGAGCTCGGGGGTGAAGCGCTCGAGGCGTGCCACCTTTCCAAGGAGGTCCCTGACCTCGGGTGACTCGCCATCCAATACTTCCTCGGCGAGAAATGCCAGCACAGGTTTCTACGCTCCGCGAAGGACGTCGGACCGGTCCTCGTAAAGGTCGCCGTAATTGGTCCGCGCAAGAACGCCATGCGAGGCGTACAGCGCCCGGCCACCCTCCAGTCAGCCCGTGCAAAGAATCCGCAAGATCCTTGTCGGAGAGGCCTAGGGAGAGTTTCAGCAGGTCTTCGACTTCTTCCAGATCAAAAGCTAGATCGGAGGCATTGAGTTCTAGGACCTGCCCCCGGCCCCGCATCCTCTCGATGCCGAAAGGCAACTCGCGGCGCGACGCCAAGATGAGATGCAACCGCGCGGGAGCTTCTCTACACAACTCACCCAACAAACCAAGAGCAGCATCTGCGCCTTGAAGTTCGTGGAGGTCGTCCACGACCAAGACGAGATCACCTCCGCTGATGTTCCTGCAGCGCTCCACCCAGGAGCGCCCCCACAAAGGTCCTCGCATAATGTCGGAGGATTCGATCTTGGGGCCCCTCCCCGACCCCGCCGCCGCGGCGGTGTCTGGAGGGAGGCTGGGCACCCGGACCCGCACGGCTTCTACCAGCCCATTCGCGAGGGTCCCTACCTCCCGGTCCTCGGTGCCCAGGATGTACCAGGAGCACGGCCTGCCTGACGCCCAACTGCCCAGGGCAGTCGTCTTGCCGAACCCCGGGCCCGCGACCACGGTCGTCAAGCGGGCATTTAGGGACTCATCTAGCCGGAGACCAAGCGCCGTGCGCTCGAGCAACCAGGGAGACGCCGGCGGCGGCGTGAGCCTCGTCGTACTGACCACCACGTGGTCCTCGCCGATCTCGGTGATGTCGTTCCCCCGCCGCTCGCCCAGCGCCCTGAAACCGCTCACATGCGGTTTTCATCGTAGTTTAAGCGGGGTTGAACCCTCCCTTTCTAAGGTCGGAGTGACTCGCATCCAGCAAAGGGAGGTTTCGTGGTGGCCTCGAACAATTTTTTGGGCGCATCTAGCCCTAGTGAACGTCCTTCTTCGCCTTTGCGGCAGGCCCGCGGCTGTCCTCCTCGGGCGCACGCTGAACTGGGAACGGCGTGTTTGAGATGGCAGTAGCCCAACAGCCCGACCTGGAGGAACTGCGCGCCGAAGAGATGCTGGCGTACATGGTCGAACGCTTCCACCCACGCCTGTACGTGGCCTGCTCGTTCCAGAAGGAAGCGTCCGTGATCATGGACATGCTGCTCAAGATCGAGCCTGGGGCACGCTTCTTCACGCTCGACACCGGGCTCTTTTTTCCCGAGACCTACGCCACCTGGCGGGCGCTCGAGCAGCGCTACGGGGTGACGATCGAGGTCTATCAGGGGATGAGCCTCGCCCGGCAAGCCGACCTGCATGGCGACGAGCTGTGGAAGCGGGATCCTGATGCCTGCTGCGCGCTACGCAAGGTGTGGGCCCTGAAGCAGGCGCTGTCGGAGGTCGACGGCTGGATCACCGGGGTGCGGCGGGAGCACTCGCCGGGTCGGCGAAACGCGGCCAAGCTGCAATGGGACGACAAGCACGATCTGTGGAAAGCCAACCCGCTTGTCGACTGGAGCGAGAAAGACGTCTGGCGTTACATCTTCAAGCACGACGTCCCCTACAACAACCTGCATGACCGGGGTTACGCATCGATCGGCTGTACCCACTGCACCCTGCCCCGCGCTTCACGGGAAGGTCGCTGGGCAGGCACCGGCAAGGTCGAGTGTGGACTTCACTAGGTCGTTGCCCGCTGCTGCCATAGCCAGTGACGAGCGGGCTAGGCCGGCCGGTAGCGACCGCGCCGCCCACCGCATCTTGCCCGGCCTCTTACTCACCGGCGCCGTCGGCCTGCTCGCCCACCTGGTCGCGAAGCTGGTCTTTCCTCACGGGCTGGCAGTTGGCCTGGAGGTCCCGCTAGCCATGCTGTTGGGGCTGATCGTGGTCAACCTGACCCGCGCCAGCGCAGGGGTGATGCCCGGGATCCGGTTCGCGGTCAAGTACGTCCTGGGGCTCGGCATCGTCCTCTTGGGACTGCGCCTGAATCTGCAGTCGATCGCAGTTATCGGAGCGGAAGCATTGGGGCTGGTCCTGATCACGATAGGCACTTCCTGTGCCTTCGCGATCCTCATCGGACGCCGCCTGGGAGTGTCCGCCGCGCGTCGCTCTGCTCATCGGGATCGGAACCTCTGTGTGCGGGGCCTCAGCGATCGCCGCCGCCGCGCCCGTGGTCAAGGCTGACGACAGAGAGGTGAGCTTCGCCATCGCCACGATCACCGTGTTCGGTTCTCTTGCTGTCTTCTTCTATCCCGTTGATCGGCCATGCGTTGGACCTCGACGTGCTCACCTTCGGTCTGTGGTCCGGCACGCGCGGTCCCCGACACCGCCCAGACGATCGCTTCCGGTGCGGTGTATTCGACCGTCGGCGCGCGATGTGGCGACCGTCGTCAAGCTGGTGCGAAACGTCCTGATCATCCCGCTTGCTTGCTGCTGATCGCGTGGGGCTGGAACCGACGTGGAGACGAAACCGGGGTGTCGGCTGAAACCACCAAACGGAGTCTGCGCAGGGCCTTTCCCATCTTCCTGGTCGGCTTCTTGGCGCTGGCGCTGGTGCGAACCGCCCGACTGGTGGACCCGGAACGGGTGGCCGATATCGACACGCTCACGCGGGCATGCTTCGTGGTAGCGCTGGCGGGCTTCGGCCTGCAGACACGGTTGGGCCAGATCCGAGCGGTGGGAGCGAAGCCGTTCCTGCTCGGGTTCGCAACCTTCGCTCTGCTCGGAGCCGGGAGCCTGGGACTGATCCTTGTACTCGGACTGGGCCCGGCTCGCACAGAGGTCCTCGGCGGCACAGACCCGCGTCCGCTGGGAAGGTGGACGCCGGTGTGCGCAGGCGAAGCGCGCCGCTGTGGCGAGGCTGACCAAGCCACGGCAGACTTGGCTCGCAACACCAGCATCCGCACCGTCCGGCTCAGGGGGCGCTTGTTGGCTTCCGGCATCCCGGGAGCGGGTGCGCTGAGTCCCGTCGGCACTTTCCATCCGGGGGGGCCGATGCACGACAAGCGGGAATTCGCGGCGCTGACTCGAGCGGGCGAGATGCTTGGACCCGACCCGCCTGCTGGTGGCGAGCACCTCCAACTTCGGGGCGCCGGTTGCCCGGGCCGACTGGGCCACGGGAGCGATCCTCTCGCTGGCCACGGACGCAGCGGCTCCGCTGGTGGTGAGCGTCCGAGTTCGCCTCCTCCGGGGTGCCAGGCAGGGACGCTCGATGGTGCGGTGCAGCTCTACACGGCCCAGGCGCCGTCGTTTCTCAACCGAGTTCCGAACTCGGAGGCGGACACAGCCGATATGCCGGCCGTGTCCAACCCGCTCGGCATATCGGTGAACAACGCATTCGGCCGGCCCTGGTTCGCCAACGCGCCGAGGTCTGACGGCTCGCGGCATCGGGGTCGAATCGGTCACTCGATCCGGATGGGCGGCCGCTGGCCGAGGCCCCCAGCGAGCGTGCCGGTGGCGTGTTCGCCGGGCGCGCTCACCAATCGCGTCGCCGCAAAGCCTTCCCGGAGGCCTGCAGGCGGGGGACGATTGGCAACGCGTTCCTGGGCGCCTCACCGGACACCTCGGGCCGGGCGGTGTTCGCGGTTGCCACCGCCGACGGAGCGCTGGTCCAGGTCCACGTCGAGGAGGGCGTCGATGGCCTGGCCCCGCCTGGCACGCTGGCTCCGCTCGCCCGGCTGGGGCCACAGGCAGACGCACCCTCGGGATCCCCGAACAGAGTCGGGATGGTCTTCAACTGGGTCCCCGATCGCTTCCTGTACGTGTCGGATCCGGGCAACGATGCCGATCCTCCAGCTACGCCTGGACGACGACTTCGAGGTCTTCAACGTCATCGAAACCCGCCGACTCCAGAGCCCCTATCTCTCGGCGCCCGATCGACCTCGCGCCGGCTGTGCCCGAGGTCGCCAATCCGGCCTTCTCCAGCAACACGACGCTGGCCGGCGGAGCGGACCTTTACGTCGCCAACCGCGACTCGGGCACGATCGTGCGGCATGCGCCAGGATGGCCGGATCGTGGCCGTCGCCGAGATCGATCGTCCCCGGATTCGGCGTGGTCGGAGCCGGCCGGCTCAACGGGATCGCGGTATCCGCCGGATGCGAGCAGGATCTGGGTCTCGCTTAGCGATCGGCGGGCCACGGACCCCCAGCTATCGGGCTCGATCATCGAAATCCCCGCGTTCGGCGGCCCGAATGACGTGCCCGTCAGGGCGCTTTCAGTTCGTCTGAATTACTGACTCCGGCGGGCGCTGCGAGGTGATTGGGTCGGCGTGCCTGTGAACCACCTTCCAGACATCATCCTCGCGCCGAAAGATGCTGGTGACCCGAACCGACACGGGGGCTAACTGTTCCCCTCCGCCAACCCGCGCCGGTAGTTCTCGACCTCGACGGTGTAGGCGAGGTTGGGGGTGATGACTGTGGACACGTTCTCGAATCCGACAACCTCCCCATCCCGGTAGTTCTCCGTGGCACGGTCCAACCTTGCGGAAACCTCGCGCCAACCACGGACGGGAGGACCGAATGGATTGGCAAGGTCACATCATCCCGGCGGGAGTAGAGGGCTTTGTAAACCTACGGATTCCCGTTCGTGATCTCATGCCCTGCCCGGTGATACGCCTCAAGTGGCAGATCGTGCTCCTGTGACATGGGCCACCCCTTCGCTGGACTGCGTCGCGAGCTTATCGCACCCGAGCAAACCACTTCCACGATCGAACTAACCACCGTCGATAGGTGAAGAATTAGTCCGGCGCCTTGCCTTAGGTTACAAGCTTTCCGTAGCGGGTTGCCGCCCACAGGCGCCTGAATCCGGACTTTGGAAGGTCGCATCTGAGATCGCGATAGAGCAACTCCTCCATCACGGCTCCATCGTTTGTTGTCTTCGGGATCGGTAGGTTCCTCGAGGAAGGCAGCCGAGCTTCTGTTCTCTGCCGAGCGTGGCTAGTTCAACATTCCTTGGGGATGGCTTCTCCTCGGCCATCGATGAGCTCGAGCGAGGACTCTCGGCGCATCTGGAAACACGACTTGAAGTTGCCGACGCGTAGTTGGCGGTAGAGATTTGTTGCGCGGAGACAATGTCGTCGAGCTCGGCAGGGGATTTCGGCCTTCGTGTTAAGCCGCTTCATGTAGTTAATCGGAGGGGAGCCGCCTAGAAACTGGTTTGACTTCTGAGCGAGCGGGGTCGTGTTCGATGGTACTCTCTCGTAGCTCAGGATCTATTTCCTTCTTCATGCACTATACCTTGGGGAAGATGTGGTGGATATTGACGACTAGATTCAGATAGTCGGTCCTGTCGAAAGGCTTGTGAGGCCAGCCTCGATTATCGTCGGCCATCAGCTGAGCGTAGATACCCTTGTGCCGCCGAGTTGCAAGTACGCAGGGAGTGGAAAACGGGATTCGACGAATGTCGCATCGTCGACAGTTTTCGGCCGTGGCGCCGACTAGTCTTGCGAGTGAACCCACAAGGAGGCTTTTCAATGTCGCGCGCGATCGAGTCTCGATCGCTGCACCGTACAATTCGCCAAGCACGCCGCACCAGTACCGCCGCAGCGCTGCCCCTGCGGCTCCCGTGGTGTCGTTCGCCCCATTTTCGAGCCGTCTAGGCATGAGGCCTGAGGTCTGATGTGCGTAGCTAGATGGGTAGGTGTGGTGATGGGGGAAGGTCACTTCTCCGTGTCGACGCGGATGAACGGGGCCGGCCGGGTTGGGTGGTTGGCCGCGCCGTTGACGAGGACGTCACCGTCGAAGGTCACCTGACCGGTCGCAGTCGCCTCACGCTGTCGCCTCTTGCTGCCCGGCCCGTTGATGGTTGTCACCAACGGTCCCACGGCGGTCCATGTGACGTCGAAGGACACTTGATGCGTTCCACCGAGATCGTCCCTCACGGTGCCGGATCCAGAGGCAGTCACGCCCTTGAGGTTGCTTTTACTTGTGATGGTCGCCGGGACGATTCCGGCCCAGCTGAAGGAGGTGCCGTCAGGGCAGACGGCCTGGAACTGCACCCTGGCGGTGGGGTCGGGGTCCTCGGTATCAGGCGATTCGAAGTCACGTGTGGTCAGCACCAGCAGCGTTCCCGGCACCGTCGTGCCGTCGGCACACTCGTGCGGCACCGCCCAGAATGCAGAGGCCGTCTCCTCGAAGAACTTACCTGGAGCGGCCACCGCTGACGTCGAGAACGCCAGCAGCCCGAATACGGCCGCCATCGGGGCGACGGCCCAGCGCCGCTGGGAACCTGTGCAGAGCATTGTCCAAACCTCCCTCGCAGGGGCAATTGATGCTGCCCTGGAACAGAACAAAGTTGCTTGTTACGTCAATGAGGGTGTCACGCCTGGGAGGAGACTGACAATAGGTCCTTGGTCCTAAGACCGTGGGTGGAAACGCACCATGGCGGTGGGATCGGGCTTGGACGGGTCATGTCCGCAGGGCACTTTCGCCATCCCGTCCCTGGTTCCAAGCGATGGCGCGAGGAGCTCCTTGACCCCATCCCTCCACTCCGCCCACCCGCCAGTGGAGATTCATCCACCCCGCATCGGCGCACGCGACGACATCGCGGGGCCCATACCCTTCCGGCCTCCGCGATGTCGCTCGCCCACCCCGAGGCGTCTAGTGCCTGACTTCCAGGACCTGGACTCGCGCGTTGGAAGTCCTAGTGGCCCCGGAACACGTCGACGTCCGCGAGCTGATCCCCCGAGCCCCTGGCGTGGAGCAGCCGCGCGCCCTCGCCGCCGTGGCTGGAACCGAGTTGTTGTCGTCGCCGTGGCCGGAACCGAGTTGTTGTCCCCTAACTCCCGCCGTTGCTGGAACCCGAGTTGTTGTCGTCGCCGTTGCTGGAACCCGAGTTGTTGTCGTCGCCGTGGCCGGAACCCGAGTTGTCGTTGTCGTCGCCGTGGCCGGAACCCGAGTCGTCGTTGTCGTCGTCGTGGCCGGAACCCGAGTCGTCGTTGTCGTCGTCGTGGCCGGAACCCGAGTTGTCGTTGTCGTCGTCGTGGCCGGAACCCGAGTCGTCGTTGTCGTCGTCGTGGCCGGAACCCGAGTTGTTGTCGTCGCCGTGGCCGGAACCCGAGTTGTCGTTGTCGCCACGGCCACGGGGGGGATCAGAGACGTCGCCCCCTTCGTTGGAGGTCTCGGCGGAGTCGGTGGTATCGCCCCGACCCTGATCGGCGCTCCCGTCGTCGTCAAGGAGCGAAATCGGCATCCGGGACGAGTTGGCCATCGATTGTCTTAGCGCCAGCGCGCCGACCGGCAGCCCCACGATCGTAACGACGATCGCAGCGAGTAGGACTTTAGCCTTAAACCCTTCGCTTTGCTGTGTCAAAGTTTTGCCCTTGCTAAAGGCTGCTTGCTTCCCAGACCTGAGTATGGAGCAAAGGTGCCCTAAGCAAAAGCCGTTTGGCCACGCAACCGGCATCATCACACGCACCTAGCAAGCGGTCGACCCCTTTGAGGCCCGACCAGAACATTCCTACGAAGGCCGAGGGTCCTCCGCTCCGGATGTTGAAACGACGAGCGAGACAAGAACCCGGCAGCCAGTGTCAAGACTAATGCAGCTTTGCAGGTACCTGCTCATGAGATCCCCGTCAATAAGTGCGTTTCTTGCGCCTCTGAGCATCGCAGCAGTTCTACTTTGATACCGATCCGCGACAGACTTCATTGGTCGAAAGGTTGCGCGCTTTGGCGAAGACGTGATCCCTGCCTGCGTGGTTGTTTACAACTCGACGAACCTCGAAGGAGCCACTTGGTCCCTTGGTTGTCCGGTGGCCCTTGAAGAACCTGCGGCCGTCATGCCTCATGATCACTCGCCACCTGTCGCCGGATACGTTCTGGTCGACTTCGAACTCGACCTCTAAGCCCCCGTTCTCGGGGCTAAGCTTTAGTTTCCAATCACTTCGCCGGCTGCAGCTACCCTGGCGCTCGACATCGCCGTCGCCGGCCATCGCCGGCACTGCGGTGGCCGGGACTATCAGAGCCGAAACCAGCGCAGCCGTTGCTAGGACAGTACGCATTCGCTTCAAGTTCTTCTCCTCTTCTGTCGTCGTCTGATTGAACTCAGAATGGGGCATCGACGGTCCCAAGCGAAATCGGACCTTCGTCCTAGGACAGGACCGACGCCGCGTGAGATTGGGGGCCACGCCGAGTGGCATGATGACAATGTCACCAATCTCCGAATGCAATGGTTGGCGGGCTCAACGACCGCCTTTCCGCTTCTCTTCTTGCCTTTCGCCTCATCCATGCCTGCACGGGAATCTTGGGTCCGTCGACCTCGGAACGGGGTTATCTTCAGGCCTATTCAGTTTCTGCAACAGGCTCTGCGCGCCGGGCCGCGGCAGAAAAAGTCGTGGGAGCTGAGTGAGCCTGAGTCGTTGAGCTAGGTCTTTCGCAGCCGCTAGGAGAAGGCTTCTCTTATCTAATGCTTCCAGATCGGGCACTTGGGTGAGAAGCTCTTGCAGCTTTTCGGAACGAGACACGAACACGTGCCCGGAGACGTCGCGACGACCGAAGCAAGGCGAGGATGACTGTAGCCTGCGAGGCCCCCCGCTATGGGGGAGCCGGGGGCCTCGAGACTTGCTGGGGCGCAAAGCCGGGTTAAAAGGTCGCCGAACCATTGCAGCTCTCGCCTGTATGCAGATTTGTGGCCTTAGCCACGATCTTGTCAGCGCCTGACAGGTGGTTGGTCACTTTTCTAAGCTCGAAGGAGCCACTTGGTCGCTTGGTTGTCCGGTAGCCTGACGGACGCATCAAGTTCTTCTCCTCTCCTGTCGTCGCCTGATTGAACCCAGAATCGGGCATCGATGGTCCCAAGCGAAATCGGACCTTCGTCCTAGGACAGGAGATCTAGAGTGGGGCTGGCTAGCCCGCCACGCTGCCAGGGGGACTGCTACTCGGATTCTTGCCGGAGGAGGCCGTGGCGCTGGGCCCACAGGGCCGCCTGCGTACGATCCACCACGCCTATGACCCTAAAGACGCTAGTGATGTGCACCTTCACGGTCTTCTCGCTGATCCCCAGGCGGCGCGCGATCTGCTTGTTGGCAAGCCCGGAGCCGAGAAGCACGAGGATCTCCTGCTCGCGCCTGCTGAGTTCTTTGGCGGGGCGCTGGTCCACACGTGCCTGCAACACGGCTCCCGCGGCCTTGGGGGCAAGAGGCGACTCTCCTCGCGCGGCGGCCCTTATGCCTTGGACGAGCTCATCGGGCTCGACATCCTTAAGCAGATAGCCGATGGCGCCAGCATCTAGTGCATCGAGGATGCGCTCCCGGTCTGAGAACGACGTCAGCACCACGATGCGCAAATTGGGGAGAGCTTCTTGGATCCTCCGGGTGGCTTCGATGCCGTCGAGCACAGGCATGTTGAGGTCCATGAGCACGACATCGGGCGCGTGCTGGAGGCACAGGTCGACGGCCTCTTGCCCATTGCTCGCGGCGGCGACAATTTCGATGTCCTCGCTGGCTCCCAAGAGTCGCTCAAGCCCGGCGCGCACCACATTGTGATCGTCGGCGACGATGACCCGGATCACGGCATCGGAATATCGACTATAAGGAGAGTGCCTTCACCCGGCGCGGACTGAAGTCGTATCTCCCCACCAGCATCCTGAATCAGGCCCTCGAGAAGGTCCAAGCCGAAATGGCCCTGCCTCCTGCGGTCCTCCCGCTGTTTCGGCGAGAATCCCACACCATCGTCGCTGATCTCGAGCCTCGCCCGGCCAGATTTGACGTGGATCCTGGCACGCACCTTGGTAGCGGCGGCGTGATCGATCACATTTCGCAGCCCCTCGTGAGCGGCGCGGAACAGTAACGCTTCCACTGGGTCAGGCAGGCGCAGATCGGCTGCGACATCGAGCGTGAATTGTACGTCCCGTGAGGCGAGAGGCGCCATTAGATCCAGCAGCGCGGCCTGCAGGCCGACCGCCTGGAGGTTGGGCGGATGTATCTCGACGAGAAGCGTCCGCAACTCTCGGATCTCGCGGCGCGTCGCTGAGGCGGCAGCCTTGAGTCCTTCCTCTGTGATTTCGATCGGCTCACTACTGGCTTGATCAGCCATCCCTGATAAGGACAGCGCGATCCCAGCGAGATCCTGAACGATCCCATCATGGAGGTCGCTGGCGATCCTCCTTCGCTCCCCGTTCGACGCTTCGATGGCGTGTTGAAGTAGCAGCTCGCGCTCGTTGCGGGCTCGCTGAAGACGGCGAGCCATCGTCCAGGCGAGAGGAAGGTGGACGAGCTGTAGCAGGGCCAGCGCCCCAAGCAGGCCCGGCGCCAACGCGGTCAGCGTCCGTTGGCTGCTTGCGGTTATCGCGTCCGATCGCTGGTAGGTCTCGAACAGAAGCTTCTCACCGCCGGGGGCCGTGACTGGGAGGTACACCTCTACGAGCCTGCCTTCGGCGCGTTCGTAACGGTTCTCGGGCTCGGAGAGGTCGCTGGTCTCCGCTTCGACCGAGCCGGTACGAAAGGCCGCGAGCTGGTTCTCACCGAGCGAGTAGGTCGAGCCGATGAGTCGAGGCTCGTCGGAGTACACAATCAGTCCATTAGGTTGCCACAGCTTGATCCTGACTACCGCACCCTTCACGACGCCTTTACGCACGACCCCATCGAAACGACGCAGCGCCTTGGGATCGGACGCGAGGACCCCATCGGTAAGATTAGGTTCGATGATTCCTTGGGCCAGTATGCGGGTCAGTTTCCGAGCATCATCAATGGCCTGATCGGAAGTGAAGTAGCGCAGCGCGAGGATTCCGACTGCCGCTGCGACCGCGAGGGCCGCCAAGCCGGCAAGGGCAAATCTGGCAACGGCCGCGGGTACAGAGATGTCACCTGTCCGTCGCCACAGATATGAGATGCGCTCATCTCTCTTCGGCGGCGACAAGGTACTCCCTTCAGTTGCGCTCTCTTACCGTCCGCTGAGATACACAGTAAATGCTCCCACAGCGTCCGCTGGATCTCGGACGCGCACGACGGACGCCCGCCGCCCGGTCCTAGGACGAATGTCCCATTGTGGCTGCGCCCCGACTGCTTAGAAGCTGACATCACGGGGGACGGTCCCCCAGGATCACCCCATTGGACACTAGGAGGATTCATGACACTCGTTTCGACGTCATTGAAGAGAGCGGCCGCTGTGCTGCTCGGGGTGGGACTGGTCATCGGCTTGTTGATGCTCGCCGGAAATGAGCAGCCCTTAGCCCAATCCGCTGGCTCTCCCTGCGTTAGAAAGTCGTCCCCGATTGACGGACAATATCACCGCAACAACCGTCCACATAAGCACTGCAAGAACGCGACGAGCCCCTCGAACCAGAGTTCTAGCGCCTCAAACTCTTCGAGCGCCTCTAACTCTTCGAGCGCCTCTAACTCTTCGAGCGCCTCCAACTCTTCGAGCGCTTCGAACCCTCCCAGCTCCTCCGATACCTCGAGCGCCTCCGCCAATACCTCCAGCGCTTCGAACACTTCCACCGCCTCCAATACCTCCAGCGCTTCGAACCTTCCCAGCTCCTCCAATACCTCGAGCGCCTCCAATACCTCCAGCGCTTCGAACACTTCCACCTCGTCGATGAACGATGACAACGGTGGGGACGATGACGGTGGGGATGACGACGGTGACGATGACGGTGGGGACGATGACGGTGGGGACGATGACGGTGGGGACGATGACGGTGGGGACGATGACGGTGGGGACGATTGACCGCAACCCCGGCTAAGGGCGACTGACGATGGCGCTTGCAATAGAGCGGTCGATTCCCTCACGAATCGGAAAAGAGACCATGACCCATCCTCGGTCACTGTCCGTGGTGGTGCCTGTCTTCAATGAGGAAGCGATTCTCAAGGACACCGTCAACGATATTCTCGCCGGCCTTGACAAATTGCCGCTGGACCAGTTCGAGTTGATCCTATGCGAGAACGGCAGCACAGATGCGACTCGGGAGATCGCCTCTGCGGCAGTCGATGCTAACCGCCTCGTGCGGCTGCTGACGATGGATCGACCCGACTACGGAGCGGCACTAAAAGCTGGACTGCTGGCGGCAGGAGGGGAGGTGGCGGTCAGCTTCGACGCCGACTACTACGATTTCGCATTCGTGGAGCGCGCCTTAGCTGCCGATGGCGACGTTGTCATCGCAGCGAAGGGTCTCAGCGGCTCCCACGACCGGCGTTCACTGCTGCGTAGGTTCGCATCGCGCTCTTTCGGACTGCTCACCAGAGGACTACTGGCGGTCAGCGTGGGTGAGACTCACGGGATGAAGTTATTCCGTGAGCGAGCACTTGAGCTCGTTCCCTCCGTCGCAGCGACGAATGACCTCTTCGACACCGAGCTTCTGGCTGTGGCCGAACGTGCTGGTTTGGCGATAGACGAGCTGCCGATCACCACCGAGGACAAGCGTCCCTCTCGCTCGGGGCTCTTGCCTAGGGTCCCACGGACGGTACTCGGTCTGCTCGAAATCAGGGCCCGACTTCGAGCCGAATACCCATCCGAACTTGTTCCTGTTACTATTTCATTGGCACCACCTTTGGATGCGGCTCGAGCGGGCATCCCATGATCAACGCGAGAATAGTTCAACTCGTCTCACCGCCCGATTGGCCGGTCCTCAGACAGCTGGTGTCATTCGGAGCCATCGGTGCGGTCAGTACCTGCGTCGACGTTATCGCGTTCAACCTATTGGTGGGCTCCTTGCGCGCGATGCCTGCAAACCTGTGCAGCTACCTAACGGGGATGAGCATCGGTTGGCTGCTGAACAAACGTTACACGTTCGGTTCAGCGGATCGCTGCCTGAGTCTCCGCATTTTCGTGGGCATCAACACTGTGGCCCTGGCTCTAACGACCGTGGCCGTGCAGGCGGCCGCACTGGTGGCTCCAAACGATCGGCTCCTTGTCAACCTCACGAAGCTTGCCGCGGGCGGCACGGTAATGCTGCTTAAGTTCGGGGTGCTGCGGACATCGATGACCTACCGCGCGTCCGGGGCCTCGGCTCCAGAGAGGCTCTGAGTTCGCCTGATCTGAGCATCCGGCGTCGTATCGGCGGCGTCGCAACTATGAAGAGCGCGACGATGCTCAAGGTGAGCCCCGTCCATTCCGGCCAGGTGCGCGTGTAGTACAAGCGCACTCTCTTCTCGGTGGGGATCACCATCATCAACGACGGCGACGCCTGGTACGGGCCCACTGCACCCTCGACCTTCCAGTTGGGAAAGTAAGAAGTCTTCACCCAGTGCGGCTCACCCACCGCAGTCGTCTCGAAAGCGATCTCATGATCGGTGGTCACGGCTTCGATTGACTCGCCGCCATGCGGCAACCGCGTGCGGGGAAGTGAGTCGGCAGCCGTGGTCACACGTCGCCAGCCGACCGGTCCCTCCCGAACCAGCGGTATCTGGAGGTTGGCAGGGTTTGCGAACCAATCAAGGTTTGCTTCGAGCCAATCGCCCTTCGCAAGCACGACCGGCTCGAAGCTGGGGACTACCACTTGGCCGTGACCGTCGACCTCGAAGATCGCGAACTCGTCGACATCGGCCACATGCCCTAACCCGGGGACGCTTAGCGCGGCACGACGCGCGCGATCTGAGTAGGTCAGGTAGAACGAGACGTCATAGAGTTGAAGGTGACGGACCCCGCGCCGGAGATTGAACTCCGGGTACGCAAGTCCAGCAATGGGTGTGGAAGGTTGCTCGCTCAACTCGCTAGCCATCAGAAAGTGAAACGGCGTTGTTGGACTAGATTCGAAATGGATTCCCTCCATCGAGGGATGCTCGGAGAAGTAGGGCAACGACATGAGCGCGACTGTGCTGCCGAACCTTTGCAACTCCGGAGAAGCCTCCCACAGCACACGGCCCGGAGGCAGGGCTGCGATCTCGGCGATCAGGCTCTTGAATGTGGGATAGCCAGGTTGCCCCTCGTAACCTTCGTAGTTGCCCCGCACCCAATCGTCCACGAAACTGCTATCCCGGTCGTTAAGCACCCATGAAATCTGGCCCGTCAGGAGCGCCGCGACGGCCACTAAGCCCACGACACTGCGACGCCCCTCCCCGGCCAGCCGGGCAAAGAAAGGAAGCGCCGCGCCGAGGAAGTAGGCGCAGCAGAGTATAGCGCCGACAAACCAGAAGGGTGCGAATCGCTCGTTGTAGATGTGACCGTCTGGAAGCGCGAAGTAGGCAGTAACCCCAATGAGTCCCGGCCCTGTTAACACTAGTATGCGTGCGTCACGCCGCACGAGAAGGAGCAAACATCCTGCTGCGGCTCCGGCGAGGTAGAGCCACGACTCTCTGGGGAACAGCAGGTCCAAACCCTCGCGCTGTACCCAGTGCAAGTTCGTAGTATAGGGAAGCCTCACGACGAATGGGATCGCCCAGAAAGCTGTGAGCGCGAAAGCGAGCCCATAGACCGAGCCGAAGCGCAGCAGAGCCAATCGAGTACCGAAACGGCGAATCCCGATCACAAGCAGGACGGGGGAGAAGGCAATAACGATCATAACGGGCACCAGGTGCGATAGGACTGCGACAGCCAACACGAAAGCTGTTACAAGCAGTCGCGGTCTATCATCAACGGCGAGTCGGTAAGCGAGTCCGCAAAAGACGAGACAGAGTCCGAGGCTCAGTGCGTATGAATACTCACCCACAAGCGAGCTCGCGATATTGCCGCCGGCAAGCCGGAACGAATCCATGAAAAGAAACCCGAGCGAGAGGATAGCGGCCACGATGGGCGTGGGCCAAGTCAGCCTGAGTAGACGACAGGCCATATAGGCAGCTAGTGGGAGGAAGAAAGTTCCCAGCACTGTACCGATCTTGAAGGCGACCTCGTAGGGCAAGACGAAGCTCATCAGCGCCTGCAGCGTCGCGACGAATGGGAAGTAGAAATGCAGGACCGGAAAGCCAGCGTACCAATCGGGTGACCAACCGGACAGGAGGCCCTGCGGCATGAGATGGTGTCGCAGGTACCACGGAGTATAGATGTGCGCTGCCATGTCGCCACCTGTCGCAGTCGTATCGGAAAGGATCAGGCTTGGCGAGAAGACGCTTAACAGGAAAGCGACGAGACCCGAGAGGATAGCAAGATCGATCAAGCCGCGAAGCTGAGGCGATGGAGCAATACTGGCATAGGTCATTAAGGATGGCCTGATAGCAGCGGCGCGGCGCGCTCGACCGGGTCGCAACAGATCCCCCATCACTGCTCCTTAGAGAGATCCAATACCCGTCTCTCGCAGAATCCCATTTGTTTGTCGAACCTCGGTGCGTCTTTTGGCGAAGGCACGCCATCGGAGCTGATTGGCCTCGGCTCGTTCGGCTGGAGAAGGAGATCGGTCCGTCACGACCCCAGTCTCCCCCAGAACTGCAGTTACCCTAATTTGGGCACTTTCAATAGACAGCCGCCATCTCCCTCTCGTAACCGATCAGGCTGAGGTGAGGGAGAAAGGCTGTGCTTGACTCGGGTCGCCATTAGCAACGGCACCGCAAGCGATGACTCCGAGCTAATCGGGCGGGATGTTCTGGTTGAGCCGGAAGAAGTTGCCGGGATCGTAGCGGCGTTTCAACGCTTTCAAGCGATCGTACTTGTCCGGCCCGTAGGCTTGCCGGATCGCCTCCTCACCTTGGTCCATGAGGAAGTTTACGTAAACGCTTGTGTGGTGGGGCTCGAGGGCGGACCAGTAGGTGCGGGCCCACCCACGCTCGGCCTCGAAACCCTCCGCGGTTTCGCTGTTGCCGTTGATGTTGAAGGTGAACGCGGCATCGCGGCCGTTGAAGGCGGTCTCGGACTCGCCCACCCGGGAGACCGCCCCTCCCAGTTGCCACAGGGCGACGCTCGTGATCGGGGAGACGATCCGGTCTCCGTGCTCGATCATGATTTCGATCACGTCGTCGCCGAGCTCGTCGACGTCGCAGGCGCGGAAGTAATACCACCAGCCATGTCGGAAGCTGGCGTCGAACATCGCCTGATGAGTGAGGTAGGGCTTGGGCTTGCACACGTCGAGCACCGGGTTGCCGAACTCCCTGAGTGGCCGCACGACCTGCTCGCCCTTCTCGACCGGTCCCGCGTAGCAGCACCCGATGCTCAGCACCAGCTCCCCGTGAAGCTCGGGCGGGACGAACGGAAGCGGCAGCATCCTCCGCTGCACCACGATCGTCATCAGCTCGTCCGGCGCCTCTGCGATCCAATCCCGATAGAAGCGAAGGACCTTCGTTGACTCCTCCATCGGCCAGAGGATCGGTCCGGCGAGCACGATCGGGCCCAGCGGATCAAGGCGGAACTCGAACTCGGTGACGATTCCGAAGTTGCCACCCCCACCGCGCAGACCCCAGAACAGGTCGGGGTTCTCGGTCGCGCTCGCCCTCACGAACTGGCCGTCGGCGGTGATCAGGTCCACCGAGAGAAGCCGGTCGATCGTCAACCCGTGCTTTCGCTGAAGCCAGCCGATGCCGCCGCCGAGCGTGAGGCCCGCGATCCCGGTGTGCGTGACGATCCCGCCCGTCGTCGCGAGGCCGAACGCCTGAGTTTCGCGGTCGAGCTCACCCCAAAGCACACCAGCCTGAGCCCTCGCCGTGCGCGCCTCCGGATCGACGCGGATTCCCCTCATCGGTCCCAGGTCGATAAGGATCCCGCCGTCGCAGACGGAGTGACCGGGGAAGCTGTGCCCCCCGCCGCGGACGGCGACCACGAGGCCCGTCTCCCTCGCGAATCGCACGGCCGCGATGACGTCCGCCACTCCGGTACAGCGGGCGATCAACGCCGGGTGCCTATCGATCGAGCCGTTCCAGACCCTGCGGTGTACGTCGTAGGTCGGGTCCGCGGGTCGGACCAGCTCCCCCCTAAATGATGCCCCGAGCTCGTTGAGCGCGTCCCGATCGAGTTCGATCTCGGCACCGATCGCGTTCATCGGCGCTCGTCGCGACGGCCCCGGCGGGGGCCCCGCTCGATGCTGTCGCCATACCCACCCATGTGAGTGAGAGCTTCGCCGGTGGACAGTGGGCTGTCAAGGACTATGGTTTGACTCCGCGGAGCATTGGTAGGCGGTCACTCCGCCCCGCTCAACCCCATAGAATCTTCCCTGGATGACAGACCGGATCGAGGTTGTCGTTGTCGGCGCCGGTCAGGCCGGGTTGGCGGTCAGCCGCGAGCTCACGCAGGCGGCCGTCGCCCACGCCGTGCTCGAGAGGGGCCGGGTTGGGCAGAGCTGGCGGGGGCGCTGGGACAGCTTCTGTCTCGTCACTCCGAACTGGTTCCTCCAGCTCCCCGGCCATCCCTACGACGACGGCGACCCCGACGGATTTATGCCCCGCGATGAGATCGCGCCGTACCTCGAGCGCTACGCGGCGGGTTTCGAAGCGCCGGTCCGGGAAGGCATCGAGGTAACATCCCTGCGGCCGGCGCCCGACGGCGGTTTCCTCCTGGAGACCTCTGCCGGAGAGATCGTGGCCAGGACGGTAGTCCTCAGCACCGGCGCCTACCAACGGCCCCACCGACCGGCAGGCGCGGCCACGCTCCCCGCCGATCTGCTTCAGATCGATGTCGAGGACTACCGCAACCCGGCGGAACTGCCGGCGGGTCCAGTGCTGGTGGTCGGGAGCGGCCAGTCCGGCTGCCAGATCGCCGAGGAGCTCCACCTCGCCGGCCGTGAGGTCTTTCTGGCCTGTGGGCGGGCTCCGTGGTTCCCCCGCAGGCTGGGCGATCGTGACCTCTCTTGGTGGGCGCTTGAGACAGGGTTCCTCGACGCGCCGCTCAGCTCGTTGCCAAACCCCGCCGCTCGGTTGGCCGCCAACGTGCAGGCGACGGGGGCCGGCGGCGGCCACGACCTCCACTACCGGACGCTGCGGAAGATCGGCGTCACCCTGCTCGGGCACTTCCTCGGTGCCCACGGCCGCCGCGCCCAGTTCGCGCCGGACCTCGGCGAGAGCGTCGCCTGGGGTGATGAGCGGAATGCGCAGCTCATGGATCTGGTCCGGAAGCTCGTCGCCGAACGCGGCCTTCCGCGGCCGGAGATCCCCAAGCCGGAGCCTTTCATCGGCGAAGCGCCGGAGGAGGTGAACCTGAGCGGCGTCGGTGCGGTCGTATTCGCAGGTGGCTTTCGGCCCGACTACGAGTCCTGGGTCCGCTTCCCGGGCGCATTCGACGAGCTCGGCTTCCCGGTCCACGAGGAAGGGGCCAGCACCGTCGCCCCGGGGCTCTACTTCCTCGGCGTCCACTTCCTCCGCAAGCGCAAGTCATCGCTCTTGAACGGGGTAGGTGAAGACGCCGCCATCGTCGCCCGCCAGATCTCTGCGCTACAAACGTAATCAGCCACGTGAGCTGCCAACGGCTGCCGGTCGTCGGTTGGCATCGAACAGCGACGCGGCCGATTAGTGGAGGGCCCCCTAACGTGTAGGGGTTGGTGATCCGCTGAGATGCAAACCGGGTTCTCCTCTGTAATTCAAACGGCTGAATGTTCGGGCTCTGCAGCGCCTGCGGTCAGAACGAAGGGCGGGGGGGTCTGAGATACTCGCACTGATGGGCCACTCTCACCACTCGCATGCCAAGATACGAGTTCCTCCCCGAACTCAGCGCCTTCTTCTCTTGGCGCTTGCTCCTTTCATGCTTGCCACGTTGATCGGTCTCGCAGTCCTTTGGCCGGACGGTAAGGGCTTGAGGTTGCAGGGCGCAACATTCTCCCAAGAATTCAAAGCTTCAGTCAGCGAGGTTGCCTCCAGACCATGTCCGGATGTGCCGGGTCAGGAGAACTTTATCTGCTCAACGGTCACTGTGAGGTTGGCCGAGGGCGACGACTCGGGTAAATCGTTCACCCTGGACTTCAGCACCGGCCCTCGGACGAGGTTGGTCCAGGTCGGTGATTCCGTCATTGTTGGTTCGGCCGATCAACCGCAAGAAGTGGCGCCTGGTACTCCTACCCCGTCCAAGTACTTCTTCTTGGATTTCGACCGACGGGTGCCATTGCTCGCTCTCGCTATCCTCTTTTCCCTGGTGGTAATCGCGCTAAGCCGATGGCGAGGCCTAGCCGCGCTCGCAGGATTGGCGATCTCGCTCCTCATCCTCATCAAGTTCGTTCTGCCTGCCATCCTCGAGGGGAGCGATCCACTCTGGGTCGCCATCATCGGCGGTGCGATGATCATGTTCCTGGCTCTCTATATGGCTCATGGTCTGAACGCAGCTACCACCACGGCCGTTCTCGGGACCCTCGCAAGCTTGCTGCTTACGGGACTCTTGGCGCTCTTTCTCGTGAACATCTCGATCTTCACAGGTGCCGGATCGGAAGAGGCAGCGTTTCTACAGATAAGCCAGCAGCAGGTGAACCTCCAGGGCCTTCTGCTGGCGAGCATCATCATCGGAACACTTGGGGTCCTGGACGACGTGACCGTCACCCAGGCATCTGCTATCTGGGAGCTTCATAAGGCGAATCCTGGATACGGCATCGCCGAACTTTATCGAGCTGCGATCCGCATCGGTCGCGATCACATCGCTTCGACAGTCAACACCTTGGTTCTGGCGTACGCCGGTGCGTCCTTACCGTTGCTAATCCTGTTCTCGGTGTCCAACCGCGGCTTGAGTCAGGTCATCAATACCGAGACCGTCGCTGAGGAGATCGTCCGCACGTTCGTCGGCAGCATCGGATTGGTCGCGTCAGTTCCCATCACCACCGGCCTAGCAGCCCTGGTCGTGACCAGTGGAAGACGGGGTCATGGTCGTGAGCCCCTGAACCAAGCCAATCAGCTCGAGCCGGACCCGCTTGGGGTGGAACCGCTGGGCGGGTACAAAACCCCCGCGGCGTGAGCGCGACTTCTGGGACCAAGAGTGAATGCCCCCTCCAGAGAATCAGATGTAGGGGTTGTCGGGTTCTTCGGTTTCCTTGATTCGTTCCGCCCGCAGCACATACTCGTTGCCCTCGTTCACGAGAGCGCCCGAAATGGTGAGCCACGAATCCTCGGGATAGCTCTCGTCTCCTGAGTCCACCGTGACCGAGTAAGGGACTGCGTCGGCAGCGCAGCAGAAAGTCTCGAAGCGCGTCAGCGCGAAGGTCCCGTCTCGGCCACCGTCGGGATGCGTGACGAAACCCGTGAGCTTGATCTCGAAGCCATCGAAGATGCCGACCGTCGTGGCATAGTCAGGTGACTCGGAGGCGTACGTAATCTCTGGGAACGATATCTCACCATTGGCTTGCGGTACCGGGACGAATGAGCTTGCGCCGACCAGCCCGGTTGATTTCCTCGCTGCTGCTTCGGACCCAAGGCTTGGGCGAGGGATGAGGACGATGACCGCCAAGGGTGCCATAAAAGCCGCGAGGGCCAATATCTCATTTGCGGACCATTTCACGTCGCCCGCGCTGCGCTGCGACCACGCCTGGGCGGCCGCCCCGAGGCCCAGCATTATCGCTCCGAGTAGAACAACCCACCTTGTTCTGGGGCCGATGTAGCGATAGACCTCGCCGCTGATCAAGAGCCAGGCGAAGAAGGCCGACCACAGCGCCAGCACTAGCATCCGAGCAAACCCGATGCGGATCATTACATCACCACTTCGAACCAGAGCGCTCCCGCCAATGTCACCGGGATCGCTATCACGGCAAGAGAACCCACAAACCTCTTTCTAAATGTCGCTCCATAAAGAAAGAAAAGCTTGAAGTCCAGAATCGGTCCAAACACTAAGAACGCAAGCTGCGAACCAATGGGAAACGGCGTGAATGAGACTGCGACGAAAGCATCGGCCTCTGAGCACAAGGATAAGATGAACGCGACACCCATAAGAGCCAGGGCCGCAATTACGGGAGAGGAGGCGGCGCCGCTGATCACGCTCTGGGGGATCACAGCCTGCATCGTCGCCGCAAGCGCGGCACCGAGGATGAGGAACTTCCCCATGTAGAAGAAGTCGGCAATGAGGTGGGCAACAAGAGATTGTTGTTTCGAAGAACAACACCAGGCGTCGTGAGCGTGGTCACCGTCTGCCGGAGGCCGCAGAAGATCTCGTGTGCCCTCGGTTCCGATGGCCCATCCCGCGACGATCGCAAGGACCAAGCCAAGACCGGCTCTCCCGAGGATCATTTCCAGACCCAGTCCGCGGGCCTCGTAGGCAACCCAGGTGGAACCGAGCACAATCGGGTTGAAGATAGGCGACGCGATCATGAACGCCAGACCGGCGGAAGGATGCATGCCCTTGGCGATCAGGCGACGAGCTACGGGCACCGACCCACACTCGCAAACCGGGAACGCAAAACCACCCACCACAGCTGCAGGAAGCTGAAGCGCGACCGGCAGGCGCGCAATGCGAGCGAAGACTCGGTCCGGTACGTACACCTCGAGCAGCGCTGCCGCCAAAGCGCCGAGCAAGACAAACGGGAGCGCTTCGGCGACGATCGCTGTGAAGACCAGGGCGAAGGTCTGAGCGCCCTGGGTCTCGTCCACCCCAACCCCCACCAGCGAGACCGTGATAGCGAGCACGAAGGCAGCTGCTGCCCAGACTCGCAGCTGGACCCCACGCCTTGGTTCGAGCACCTCAGTGGCAGCCATGCCGACAAACTTTCTGTTCGCTCACTGATACTCCGCTTTACTACCGCTGCCGGGTTCGCCCGCACCTTCCCGCTCCCTTACGTACAATAACGAAACGCAATTCGCCGCCTTCCATGTCCATTTCGCGACGGCGCCGCAAGGTCCGTCAGGCGATTCCACGGGTGCGTCGTGGCGTTCAAGGGGCGCGCCCAGGTCAGATCAACCTCGCAACAACCGGGACGCCTCTGCGCAACTGTCACACTCCTATGAATTGAGGTAGGGATGCTGGGGCCGGTCCACGCGTGTCACCTCTGCCGCGTCGACGATCACCTCCGCTCCGATCGGATAGATCTTCCCCGTGACGCGCACCCAATCATCGGTCTTGAATCCGCCGGGAGGGGCACTCACGATTCGCAACTGCATATTCACAGCATCGCCAGGACAACAACTGATCATGAAGCGGTTAAGCCGAAACGCATCTGCTCCATCCGAGGGTTCCTTGGTCACGAAACCCGTGAAGGATGATGTGCTGCCGGCGCGCGGCGCGAGCTTGTCCAATTCGCCGCTGAAGCTGAGTCCAAAGATGTCCAACAGTGAAAGGTCGCCTTTGCTCAGGTCCCGGCCTGACATCGATACGTATGCACCCGTTATCGCAGTGGTTCGGCGTCCCACCGCAAAGGATCCAAGAGCCGCCGGAGGAAAAACGGAGACGACGAGGGCGGGAATGATCAAGACCGCAAGCGTTCCAAGCTGCCGAGGGGTCAGCGGCTCCGGTCGAGACACCCGGGCCGTGAGGAAGCGGCCCACCATGGCTGCGGTGAGCGTAACCGCACCGACCGGTAGGAGCCACATCGTGCGAGACGAGAAATACAACGCCGTCCTGTCGGCTGCAATAAGAAACCAGAACGCGCCCGCCCATATCGCTAGAGCGAACCCGGTGGCGAGGCGCGAAAGGCTCCAGACCATGGTCAACCGATCAACACCTCAATCCAGAGCGTGCCAACGAGAGTCACGATTGTGACGACTGCGAGCACGGACCTGAGAAAACCCTTGCTGAAGGTGGCGTTGTACAGGAATGCGAGTTTCGCATCCATCATCGGTCCGAACACCAGGAAAGCCAGCTGCGGCCCGACACCGAACTGCACGAAGGAGGCAGCCACGAAGGCATCCGACTCGGAACAAAGGGACAAGGCAAAGGCGAGAGCCATCATTGTAAGGAGGCTCACGATCGGGGTGTTCGCGACTGAGCCCAACACCGATTGCGGGATCAACGTCTGGAGGGCCGCAGCAGCCGCCGCCCCGAAAATCAGGAAGCGCCCCATGTAGGCGAAGTCGCCTGCAAGATAGTTGCAGAACGTTTTCCAGCGCGGCTCTAGTTCGTGCTGGCCACCCCCGTGCTCGTTCTCCCAGCCGGGGGAAGAGCCTTCGTCATGACAGCCACATGCCGATAGATCATCGCTAGGGACATGGCGCAGGAATCCGTCACGGCTGCGCCCACCGATTACCCATCCCACCACCATCGCGGCAAGCAAGCCGAGCCCGACGCGCCCGAGAACCATCGCCCACAAGATGTCCCTTCCCCGGTAGGCGATCGAGGTCGAAAAGATTACGATCGGATTGAGAATCGGCGCTGAGAGCATGAAGGTTACGGCCGCCGAAGGGGTCAAACCCCGCGCCACCAACCGGCGAGCGACTGGGACCGAACCACATTCGCACACGGGGAACGCAAAGCCGGCTATTCCGGCAGCCGGGATCTGCAGTGGTTCGGGGAGACGAGACAGACGGGCGAAGGCAGACGTCGGCACGAATGTTCCGATAATCGCGGCCACGAAGGCTCCCATCATCACCAGCGGGATCGCTTGGAGAATCAATGAGCCGAAGATGATCCTAAAGTTCGCCAAACCCGCCGCCGTGAGCGAGCCGGTGAAATATAGCGCCACGCCAAATCCGACGACCCCAAGCAACAGCCACAGCGGCAGCAATCGGGGCTTGCGGTCTACTACTTCTGCTTCGGAGTGAGATTCCGGTTGTGCGATCGAGATGGCCGTGTCGGCCATTAGCAGTACCTTCCCAATGCTATAGCGATCGCGGGGAACGCATCGGACATCAGACGGTTACCGTCTCCAGCCCGCATGCGCAACAGCTCCCTGAGCACGACGTCGTCGGACAGCTTAAGTCGCGCGAGCGCTCTTTGCTCAAGATACAGCCCACCCGGCACCACTGCTTCGATCACTGCCTCGGGAGCTGTGATCGCACGCTCCAGCCACCCTCGGAAAACATCCGCCTGAACGACCGAAGAAGATGGGTTGGAGTCGCTCTGGCCGGTGGCCGTGATCACGAACGTGACCGAACGCCGCGACACCTCTTTGGCTCTCTCCATCAGCCGAGACAACCCCGCATCCAGTTCCCTCTGTCTTCCGGAGAGCACCACGCCGGCAAGATCCGTGATGTCGTCGCGCCCGAAATTCTCTTTGGCGAGGAGAGCCCGAGCGGCGTCTACCTGCTGGGCCACCGAGGCGTTTCGAGCGAGGATGGCCACGGCGTCATGGTCACCGTCGGGGTACCACGTCCCTCCAATTAGTCCACGATCAAAGAACTCTGTACCGACGAGACCGATAACCGGCTTCTGCCGACCTTCTTCGTCAAGATGGTCCGCGAGGGTGGCGATGACTGAAATCGGGGCCCCTTTCGTCCATGCTCTGAGAACGTCACCGTCTGGTTTCTTGTCGGCCTTCGTCACCCCAAAGTAGCTGATTCGATCGTTCCGGAGAAGCTTCCCGATGATCCCGTGTTGGTTGGGCAACCCTCCAGTACCGACGGTAGCGATGGTGGCGGATGGGTCCAGCGGAAGGGAACCGACAACCGCATCCATTGTTGCGACCCCTTCGTTCATCAGTCGTTTGAGCGCGGGCCAAGCGTCTGGATGGCGCTCGAGCTCGCCGCTTCCAATGCCCTTCAAGACGACCTCAAGTACCAGGCGAGGGACCTTTCCCGAGGCGACGCCCTCGACCGCCCGCCCGGAGCGAACATTCGGATGGGGCCGCGACAGATCAATGATGTCCGCAACCGTCTCCGAAACGTCGTCCAGCCCGGTACCCGAAGGAACCCTTGCCCTTTGAGCGACACCCGTGCCCGCAAAGACAACTGGCACCCTCCCGCTGTCCTGCAGGGCCGTTGACGGCCACAACGGCGCTGAAGCGTTGCCGCGGAAAGCATCCCCACCCGATATCAAAGTAGGTCCAGTAACAGCCATGAGATCGGGGGATCTTCCTTCGTAGAAACCGTTCTCGACCAAACGGCGCACGTCTTCCGGCAGCGAGCAGAACGGGGTATCGGAGGTTGCTTCTGCCCGAACTTCGCACGCGTTCCCCACACATAGGATGCGGAGCGCTCCCGCAGGGATTCCCATCAAGGCCGCCACCGTGAAGAAGGCGGCAAACCGCCGGCCGGCGGAGCCCTGCTCAGCAAACCAAGCGAACCATCTCACGGCAGATACGCTCGCGGAGCGGCGTACACCAGTTCGGCGGGCAGCCCCTCGACCGCTCGGAGACCGCGCTCGATCACCTCGCCGAAGCCGATCTCCTCGGCATGGTCAACTCCCTCCTCGAGTTCTCCCGCTGAAAGGCATCGCTCCTCCTGATGCAGCCTCGCTACCTGAACTTGAAGCGCGTGGCGTTCTCGGTGAAGCTCGTCCACGCGAGTACCCGGCGCGGTCGCAGAATCGACACCCCTCCCATGTAAAGGCTGGGATCAGGGCGCCCATACTGCGGATACTTGGTGAATGATTCGTCGGAGAGGCGAGCCGCCATCTCCTCCGTAGGCTTCTCGATCTCGACGGCGCCCTCAACCATGATCGCCTCCTGACCGTCACCGATGTGGACGACGACATGAGGGTTTTGAGTAATGTTCCGGTAGTGAACTGTCTTCGGGCTGCCCCCGTAGTAGAGCCCGCCGTCGAGCCACATGCCGTCGCGCGGAATGACATGAGGCCGGCCATCGGGCCTGGTGCTTGCGATCCAGTACACGCTCGCGCTCTGTAGCCTCTGTTCGACTTCCACCCACTCCAGGCGTCGCTGCGGATTCCCGTACTCAGGCGGGATGTCGGGCTTTTCGACAACTGGCTTGCTCACGTTGCTCCTCTCCTGAGGAGGTCTGAAACGGTCCTCTGTCACACAAGGTAGCAATCGAGCGAGTCTAGCTCTCCCACTGTCCTGCTCGAGACGAGCCAACCCTCCACTCCGGCCGCATAAGCGTGGTCTGATCCTATTAGGACAAGGGAAGGGAGACCGTTGAAACGACTTCTTACGGAGCAGCCGATCCTCTGCATCGCTTCCGCCGGATATCTCGTCGCGTTCGTCGCGTTCGGGCTCTCATCGGACCGGAGCCAGACCAGCTTCTATGCCTTGTTCATGGTGGTCGCATTTGCCCTAGTTGTGATGACCTACTCGCATTTTAGGCTGCGACCGATCACGCTCTGGGGGCTCACCATATGGGGGATCGCGCACATGGCTGGCGGCCTGCTGAGCATCGGTGGAGATGTGCTCTACCGCTTCGACCTCATTCCCGGAGTTCTGCGCTTCGATCAGATAGTGCACACGTTCGGGTTCGGATTCGCCACGGCTGCATGTTGGGACGTGCTCGGCGAAGTGGTCATGCACGGTCGAGCCGTTGCGCGCTCGGTACTCGCTCTGCTCGGCGGACTCGGTTTCGGTGCGATAAACGAGGCGATCGAGTTCCTCGTCACCCGAATAGATCCCAGCTCGAACGTCGGGGGCTTCGTGAATACGGGCTTCGACCTGCTCTTCAACACCCTCGGCTGCGCACTGGCCGCCACCTTGCTCTACCTCGCCGATCCCTCCCGCGGTTCTGGGCATCAGACCCAGCGGCCGTAACATGGCGCGGTGGACGATCCTTTAGAGCGCTTGCGCCCCTTGTGTTTGAGGCTGCCGGAAACGACCGAGCGCGTCAGTCACGGGGAGCCGGCGTGGTTCGTGCGCGACAAGAAGCTGTTCGTGACCTTCGCAAACAACCACCACGATGATCGCGTTGCGCTCTGGTGCGCGGCCCCCGAAGGCGTGCAGGAAGAGATGGTGGCCGCCGACTCCGAACAGTTCTTCCGCCCACCCTACGTGGGCGGGCGCGGGTGGCTCGGCGTGTATCTCGACCGCAGCCCCGACTGGGACGAGGTCGCCGAGATAGTCGCCGGCGCATACCGGGAGGTGGCGCCCAAGCGACTCCTCGCCGAAATGGACGGGTGAAACGGTGAGTGAGGGTGCTCCTACCACCAGAGGAGATGCGCTGGTCCGAGAGCTCAGATGGGTACATGATCTGATCCGGCGCGACCTGACCACAGTGCGCCACGTGGCCGAGCGGATCCCTGCCGGCCTCCCGATCCGGGAGATAAGCGCCGGCATCGAGTCGCTCGCTGCCAACAGCCCGTTGTGGCAGCTCCGCGTCAACTGCCTTCACTACTGCCGCTTGGTGCACTCGCACCACTCGCTCGAGTCGCACACGTGGTTTCCGGCACTGCGCGCTGCGGACCCGGCCATACATCCGGTCGTGGACAAGCTCGAGGCCGACCAGCAGAATGTCGCCGGGCTCCTCGACGAGGTCGACGCCGCGCCGATTCGGTTCAGATCGAACGTAGATCCCAGGCCCACCGACGGCCACCGGTTGCCCGTGAGAAGGTTAGGTGGTGATCAGCTATGACGAAGACGTCATCCGGTCAGAAGCGGTCGCTCTCCTGCGCGATCTACTGCGGGTGGACACCTCGAATCCTCCGGGCAACGAGACTCCCGCCGCCGAGCTTCTGCAACGGTACCTAGAGGACGCCGGAATCGCTTGTGAGTTAGTAGCGCGCGATCCTCTGCGCGCAAACCTCGTCGCACGCATTCCGGGGACCGGTGACGGGCCGACGCTGACGCTCCTCGGGCACACCGATGTGGTGCCCGCCGATGAGCCCAACTGGACCCATCCTCCATTCGACGGCCATTTGGACGAAGCCGGCTACATGTGGGGGCGCGGAGCGACCGACATGAAGAACGAGACCGCCACGCGCGCGGTCACGATGGCCCTGCTCGCGCGGGGGCTTCAGACCGCGCGGAGACCTTTGGTTCATTGCGCAGGCAGATGAGGAGGACGGCTGCTATGAGGTCGGCCTCAAATGGCTGCGCGACGCGCGTCCGGAAATCGGCTCCGACTTCTCGATCGACGAGGGTGGGGGAATTCGCCAAGAGCTAACCGACGGACGCGTGATGGTTCCGATAATTGTCGGGGAGAAGGCGACGCTACCGGTGCTCCTCACCGCCGTCGGTGCAGCAGGCCACGCCTCGATTCCGGGTGCCTCCGACAACGCGGTCCTGCGCCTGGCTACATTGCTCGGTCGGATCGGAAGATACCGTCCCCGGCGGAGTCTGCTGCCCGAGACCCGCCGACTCCTCGAGACCCTGATCGGGCCCCTCGGCGACGACCTCGATCGCGACCTCGATCGCGCCGTAGCGCTCGAGCCCGGCTCACGCCACGATCTTCTGGCGCTGTTCGCGACGACAATCGCTCCCACGCGCCTGCGTGGGTCGAGCGCGCGCAATGTAATCCCTGGCCGAGCCTCGGCCGAGCTTGATTGCCGCGTCCTGCCCGGCACCACCCCCGACGACCTCTTAGCCGAGCTGCGGGAGGCACTCGGCGACGACGTTGCCTACGAGCTCGAGGTTCTCGAAGAACCAACCGGCGGCACCGCCGCACCGATCGACACGGCGCTTTTCGCAGCATGCTCGTCGTGGTTCGCCGAGCACGAGCCCGAGGTCACACTGTTGCCTGTGATCTCCACCGGCTTTACCGACTCACACTTCATGCGCGAGCGCTTCGGCACCATCGCCTACGGCATCTGGCCGGTCCGCGCGACGCCTCTCGACGTCTACAACTCCGGCTTCCACAACGTCGATGAGCGAATCCACGTCGACGACCTCGTGCTCGCGACGAAGTTTCACCTGCACGTCGTCCAGACCCTGCTCAGCTGACTGTCGCCTTCCGGCGGGGGGTTCTATCGAGCAACCCTGTGGGAGGGTCGCTTGGCTCACCCGCCAGCAGTTGAGCTTCAAGTCCTTGCTGGCGCCTATGTGTATACTGTGTGTATGTACAGCGAAAGGCTACAGATTCTATTGACGTCGGATCAAAGGCGACGTCTCCAGCAGGAGTCAAAGAGGCGCAAGACGTCGGTTACCGCCCTCATCCGAGAGGCTGTCGACGAGCATTTCGGAGCTGAGCCTGAAGGAAGCAAAGAGCAAGCCTATCGATCGATCGTCGCTCGGCGCTCCCGCTTCGTTGCCCCGGACAAACTCGACGAGTTAATGGAAGGACGCTTCGAGTAGTTGTTCTTCGTCGACGCCAACATCGTCGTTTACGCGACGACGCGCTCTCGCTACCGGGATTCCTGCACTCGCATTCTCGAAGCCGTGTCGAGCGGACAAGCTGATGGGCAAACGTCGGTGGCGGTTCTGGAGGAGATCTGGCACTTGGAGCTGCGCGGCGTCCTCGGCGATCTCACAGGGTTGACTGCCGAGTCACGCACGTTGTTCGCCCCTGTTCTGGCAGTAACAGATGAACATCTTCGGCAGAGCCCTGACGCTCGCGGCGCCCGGCAATCTGGGCGCCAACGATTGGGTGCATGTTGCTACCTGCGTTGTGATGGACATACCCGCGATCGTATCGGCGGACGCGGGGTTCGACGATGCGCCGGGTATTCGCCGCGTTGACCCATTGGATGAGAAGAGCTTACGCAAACTCCTGGACGCCTGAGCGATCCCGAGGAACATGGGGCGGCGCTCGCCCTCTCGCGCCACCCCCGGGCATCGGTGGTGCCCACGGCCGATTCGAGACCGGATGCGACCGGCCCGGAGAAGCCACGCCGGCCGTGACAAGATCCTGGCCATGAGCGGAACCGACGAGACCACGATCCAAGACGCGCTCGCCCTGCTCGACTATCGGCGACGTGTGGCCGAGCTCTATCGGGAGGTCAGGGCCGGTGCCGAGCCCGAACCGGCGTGTCGCCATTGGCGGAAGGCGCGCGACGAGCTCTTCGCCACCCATCCGCAGAGTCCCATACCAGAAGCCGCCCGACACGATTTCAGCGGGGTTTCCTACTACGAATACGTTCCGGGCTACCGAGTGCCGGCCGAATGTTCCAGCACCGAGCCACAGACCTATGACATCCCCACCAGCGGGGAACACTCGATGCGCTTCACCCGCTGCGGTGTGACGACGTTCGAACTTGCGGGAGAAGCTCTTACCCTCGAGCTCTATTGGCTCGATGCATACGGCGGCGGCCTCTTCGTCCCCTTCCGGGACGCAACCAGTGGCGACACCACCTACGGAGCAGGCCGTTACCTGCTCGATACGGTGAAGGGCGCCGACCTCGGCATGGAGGGCGACCAGCTGGTACTCGACTTCAATTTCGCCTACAACCCGTCCTGCTCCTACGACCCCCGCTGGGTCTGCCCTCTGGCCCCCCCGGCCAACCGCCTCGAGGTCCCGGTGGAGGCCGGCGAACGCGCCGGGAGTTGGCAAGTGGGTCGAGAAGGCGGATAATCGCGAGCAGTCCGCGACTACATCTGGAGGAGCCGGTGGCGAGCAAGGACAAGGGCGGCAAGTCGGAGAAGAAGCCCCCCGCAAAGAATCTCAAGGAAAAACGAGCCGCGAAGAAGCAGAAAAAAGCCAAGTAGCACCCTTCTCGGTAACCGCTACTCCAACCCCGCGGCCCGGGCTGAGACGCTCAGTGCAGAGTTAGCCCCGCTCAGCGGGGCTGGGAATGAACAAAAAGCACAGCACCAGCCCTGGCGAGCAGCTTCCGCTCAGCGACCGTCCAACGGCGGCCCCTCGCCACCGCTCGACTCGCCGCGCAGGAACCGCTCGAGCTCCGTCGCGATCTCGTCCCCCGAGGGAAGCCGCTCTTCTCCGGACAGCGACTCGAGCCGCTCCAGGTACTCACGGGCCTCGGGCTGCTGTGCGACAAGCTCGTCGAGCCGGGTCCGATGAGCCTCCGCCTCCTGGGCAAGCTCGCCGAGGGGAAAGCTCAACCCGAGATGGCGGCCGACTCGCTCGACGAGCGCCGCGGCGGCGGCTGGATAGGGACCCGCGACGTAGTGGGGGACCTGGGCGAAGAAGCCGACCGCCGGGATGCCCGCCCGGCTGACGGCCAGCTCGATGACGCTGAGCGCCGCCGATGGCACCCGCAATAAACCCTCCGGGCCCGGCTGCTCGTCCTTTCCGAGCAAACCCGACTGAGACGCCGTCGCCAGCGAGGGAACCGGCCGGGTGTGGGCGACGGCCGCGGGGATGGCGCCGAGGCTGATCCAGCGCTCGACGCGCAGCCGCACGGAAATCTCTGCTACCTCAGATGCCAGTTTCTGCCACGAGAGGTCAGGCTCCGGCCCGGAGAGGATGAGGAGGTCGCGACCCTCGACTCTCTTGTGCCGCAGAGTTATCTCGGGCCACGACAGCTCGGTCAGCTTGCCGTCGAGCACGTCGAGCACCGGCCTGCGGGAACGGTAGTCGAACAGCGCATCCCCGTCGAAACGGACCACTATCTCGCTGTCGTCGCCGAGGTGATCGAGCGCAGAGGTCGCCGATCCGGCTGCGTCGACCCAGCCTTCGAGCGCGGCAACGACCACAGGCGCCACGAAATCGACGGGTCTTGTGAATTGATAAAGAGCCACAGGTACCAGGATAATGCCCGGCCTCACCGACCCCTTAGGCCACCGAATCAACAGGTGAAATTTACCTGTATCCTGACGGGGGCGCCTTGGGGGCGCCGTAAGGCCAGGTCGGATGGGGGTAGTCCATCCCTTGACTGCGAGAGGGAGTGGTCGTGAAGCGCCTTGGGGTTATTGCTGCACTCTGTGTACTGGTGGGGTCGAGTCTCGTCGCGGGAACGGCGTCCGCCGGCAAGTACGGCAATCTGACGCCGGGAGCGAAGGCGCGCCTGCACGAGCGGGTGGACGTGAATCTGGTCTTCGTGGGCTACGAGGAAGACCAGGTCGATGAGTCCGACTTCATGGCCGAGCTCCCTCGCACCTACAAGCCCATCGTGCGCTCGCGGTTGTTCTACGGAATCACCGAATATCTCGGCATCACCTACGATTACAACTACGACACCCACTGGGCGAACAGCGGTTACGAGGACTCCTTCTTCCAGACTCTGTCAGGCCTCGCGACGCCCGCTCCCCGCACGGAGTACCAGAACGCCTACAACGCTCAGAAGAAAAATGTTCTGAAAGTCACCCAGAACCACCACATCGACGCACCCTCGGTCGAGCGGTGGCTGGCCGACCATCCCCCCAGTGGTGTGGACACGACCAAGGACACCATCTTCTTCGTCAACTGGTACAACCGGGACGACTTCAAGTTCCACGTCTACACCAAGACCAACGAGCCTGATCCCGACACCGGTTACAACTTCGGCGAGCTGCGCGAGACTCGCAAGATCATCTCCTGGGGCGGCACCGCTCCGGGCGACGAGGAGAACGGCTATGCGGGTGCGGCGCGGCGGATCTGGTTCTACGACCTCTCCGCCGGACCCGAGTCGTGGACCGACAACTGGAACGTTGACGACCCAGACCTCGACGGCAACGGAAAAGTGGATTACCGCATGCCCCCCATCTGGGAGTACACCGGCGGCGGATACCGCAGCCCCGCGGCGATCGGCTCAGACCTAGGTCTCGTTGCCCGCTATGTCGGCGTAAACCTTCTGTTTACTTCCTCGCCGCTCTATCCTCCGGACATCACACCCCCGGCACTGCCGGAGGATTTCAACCTTGACAGCAACACCTACGAGGGTCTGCCGGGAGTCGACGCCTCTGAGGCCTATATCACCGAGGACCTGCTCCTCAGCGAGCTGTCGGAGCTGCAAACGACCGTGGATTACTCCTATGACGAGCAGGAGCTTGCGTTCACAGGCAAGGCCAAGTCCTGCTACGTCATGTGGCTTCAGGACGTGGCCTGCTACCCGAACCTCGACTACCCTGCCTTCGCCAACCTCTTCTTGAACAACGCGCTCAAGAAGCAGCAATGGATGGATGGGCCGAAATCGGCCGACTATGAGGCGGGCCTGTTCAACTACGCCACTACCGACAAGCTGAGTGCGCCCTTCCTGGGATTCGCCGACGACAACTACAGAGACGGCACACAGAGCTACGTCTTCAGCTTTGTTTCTCCCCTGATAGCAGACGTCCTCGGGTACGGGCTCACGACCACGATGATCCATGAGGTCGGCCACCACGTAGGGATGAGCCACCCGCACGACGGCTTTGACTACGAAACCGGCGTGGACTACGAACCCGCCGACGCGTTCTACTTCGCATGGTCCGGGGACCAGACCAACTCGATCATGAGCTATATCGACTTGAACTGGGACTTCAGCCAGTTCGATCAGGACAACATGAACCGATTCATGACCGCCACCTACATCACCAACGCCAACAAGGTCGCCGCCCGTGTACTGCGCTCCGATGACGCCAACGAAGCCGCCGAAGAGCTGGCACGGGCGGACAAGTTCATCGGCGAAGCCGTCTCAGAATTCTCCGATCACGATTACGAGGCCGCGATCGAAGCGGCCAAGAACGCTTACGACTCGGCGTTGGAAGGGGCGGACGACGCCGATGTCGAGATCAAGGAAACCCACGCGGGGACAACGGTGGACACGACTCCCCCGAGCCCATCGGGTCGTAACCAATACAGCTTCGTGGACCGCATTGGGAAAGGCAGTCACAGGACACGCCGCTAATTAGCCCGTCAATGCTGAGGGCGGCCCCTTTGGGAGCCGCCCTCATTCGGCTTACCGAGTCTTGCGCCCCAGACCAGACTTGAACTGGCGACCTTCTCCTTGACAGGGAGATGAGCACTCCTGGCTGCTCCACTGGGGCAGGCTGCGAATACTAAACCGCGGAGTTCCTCACCAAGACTGCGAACATCGTCGGCGACGACGACCTCTTGCTATCCTGGGATGATCCCGGCGAGGTAGCTCAGTTGGTAGAGCACGCGACTGAAAATCGCGGTGTCGGCAGTTCGATTCTGCCCCTCGCCACCCACCCTACCGGCCCCCGCAGGCGGGGACGGAAAACGTCCGACTCAGCCGGTGCTTTCGACGCCCTGAGTCATGCCGCCGTTGTCGAGGAAACGGCGCACCTCTTCGGCGCGGTAGCGGCGGTGGCCTCCGAGGGTCCGGATCGAGGACAGCTTGCCGGCCTTGGCCCAGCGAGTGACGGTCTTCGGATCAACTCTGAAAAGCGCTGCGACTTCCGCCGGAGTGAGCAAGGAATCGTCCCTGGTCTTCATGTGCCCTCCACCTCTCGTCTACCCGCGAGCCCAGCCCCGCACACCACGTTGTGACACCCCGTCAAACCCGTCTCGCAGCCTCCGGGCAGTCTGCCCGTTGCTCCCTCGGCCCAAAATCAGGTCGTGTTTGCCCCCTGCGACAACCTCGGCCGGTGGCCCCGAACCGGTTTCTCAAAAGCGCCAAAAGCACTATACATCACCTATAGACCCCTCAACACCGCCCAAAACGGACAGCGGAGCGAGCGACCTCGCCGGGTCAGAGGCGGGGATGACGTCAGACGGTCGCACACCGGCCACCGGGCGGGACGGCGGACCCATCGTGGCCGTTTCCGCCGGTGACTCGACCACAAATCCTGCCTCCTAGCGGCCTAGGCGAGCCGGGCATCTTAGGTCACAAGCACCGTCTCCCTCGGCCCAGCAGCACCGCGGTAGCGATCTGGCCGCCATGAAAGGCATCGAGGCCGCAGTAACATTTGGTTCCATCACCCGCCTGCGGCCCCGGGACCTCGGCCGCCGAGGCAAGGATCAAAATGAACCTGTTCGAGCGCATCAACGGCGATGGCTACGAGCAAGTCGTGTTCTGCTCCGACGACCGCTCGGGCCTTCGAGCGATCATCGCCATCCACTCCACCGCCCTGGGGCCTGCCCTCGGAGGCACACGGTTCTATCCCTACGAGACCGAGGATCAGGGCCTGGAGGACGTCCTCAGGCTCGCCAAGGGAATGACCTATAAAGCCGCAGCCGCAGGGCTCGACCTCGGAGGGGGCAAGGCCGTCATCATCGGAGACCCCAAGCGAGACAAGAGCGAGGCGCTCCTGCGCGCCTATGGGCGGTTCGTCGAGACACTCGGCGGCCGCTACATCACGGCGGAGGATGTCGGCACCGCCCTGGAGGACATGGACATCGTGCGGCGAGAGTCTCGGTGGGTGACGGGCTGCTCCCATACCTACGGCGGCTCGGGCGACCCTTCGCCTGTAACCGCCTACGGAGTGTTCCAGGGGATCAAGGCGTGCCTCCTCGAGGTGTTCGGCACCACCGAGCTCGACAACCGAACGGTCGCCATCCAGGGAGTCGGCAAGGTGGGGCTGGCGCTTTGCGGCCACCTCTCGGACGCCGGCGCCAAGGTCGTCGTCGCAGATGCAGATGTCGACAACCTCGCCCGGGCGGTCTCGGATTACAGAGTGGAGACGTGTGACCCGGCCTCCATACACACGCTGCCGGTCGACATCTTCTCGCCTTGCGCACTGGGCGGAAGTATCAACGACGACACCATCTCGGAGCTCACCTGCCGGATAATCGCAGGCGCCGCCAACAACCAGCTCCAGCTAGACGCGCACGGTGACAAGCTGCGCGATCTCGGCATTCTCTACGCACCCGATTTCGTGCTCAACGCGGGCGGCCTGATGAACGTCGAGGATGAGCTACGAGGCTACAACCGGGAGCGCGCGATGGCGCGGGTCGAGGGCATCTACAAGCAGCTGCAACAGATATTCACCGTCGCCAAGGAACGGCGCATCTCGACCGCGCGCGCCGCCAAGGACTACGCCGAAGAACGCATCCGCGACATCAGCCGGATCAGGCAGGTACGCATCTCCGGATACGGCCCCTCATCGGACCATAGATAGAGTGGAGGAGACACTTCGGATCATCGGTGACGGTCTGGAGCAGCACGACCGTCCACCACCCGAGGAGCTTACCGAGAAGGATCTCGTTGCGGTGTATCGCTCTCTGGTGATCCTGCGAACTTTCGACGAGCGCGCGGTGTCGCTGCAACGACAGGGCCGGCTTGGCACCTACGCGATGTACTGGGGCGAGGAGGCAACCCACGCCGGGCCGCTGCATGCGTGCAACGACACCGACTGGCTCTTCCCCACTTACCGCCAGAACTCCATCGGCGTTCTGCGCGGTGTCCGAGCGGCGACAATCCTGGCGTGGTGGCGAGGGTACGGAGGCACGCACGGCTTCTATCAGATACGTGAGCATCGAGTGGCGCCGGTCTGCGTTCCCATAGCGACACATCTGCCGCACGCGGTGGGGCTGTCGTGGGCGGCCAAGAAGCGGGGGGATGGCATCTGTGCGTTGACCTGGCTGGGCGACGGCGCCACCTCCGAAGGAGACTTTCACGAAGCGATGAACTTCGCCTCGGTGTTCAAAACTCCGACGGTGCTGTTCTGCGTCAACAACCAGTGGGCGATCTCCACGCCTGTTTCCCGGCAAACCGCAACCGCAACGTTGGCAGAGAAGAGTGCCGCCTACGGCATGCCTGGTCTCAGGGTCGACGGCTTCGATGTGCTGGCGTGCTGGAAAGCCACCAAGGAAGCGCTCGAACGAGCTCGCGCCGAAGGCGGCCCCACCTTGATCGAAGCGGTCTGCTACCGGATCGGCCCGCATGGAACCGCGGACGATCCTGGGCTCTATCGCGACGAAACGGAGAGCGAGCGCTACCGTGCGTTCGAGCCCCTGGGCCGCTACCGCCGCTACTTGCGGCGACTGGGCGCGCTCGACGACGACCAGGCAGAAGAAATCCACGTCGAGGCTAAGGAACTGATTGCCGAAGCGGTGGTGGAGATGGAAGCGTTGGAATTTCCGGGCGTAGAGATCCTGTTCGACTACGTCTACGCAAGCGAACGGCCGGACTCGCTTACCGAAGGACTCGACGAACTGCGCTCCATCGAGCGACGCCCGGAGGTCAAACCACTCGGCCCCCAGCCCGGCGCGTCGGCGGGCGACGCAGACGCACCTCCCGGGGATGTGTAGATGAGCCAACTCACCATGGTCGAGGGTCTCAACCTCGCGCTCGATCAAGCGATGGCTCAGGACGACCGTGTCCTGGTCATGGGGGAGGACGTCGCCCGTACCGGAGGTGTATTCAGAGTCACCGCCGGCTTGCTCGACAAATACGGCGAAGAGCGAGTCATCGACACCCCCTTGTCCGAAGCAGGGATCGTCGGCACTGCCATCGGCATGGCGGTCTACGGCTTGCTCCCCGTGGTCGAGATCCAGTTCGACACATTCGTCTACCCGGCGTTCGAACAGATAGTCGTGCACGCGGCGCGCTATGCATGGCGCACACGTGGGGAGGTGCCCGCCTCCATAGTCATACGCATTCCGTTCGGAGGTGGCGTGCGTGCGCCCGAGCTTCATTCCGACTCTCCCGAAGCGCTGTTCGTTCACGTTCCCGGTTTGAAGGTGGTCTGTCCTACGACTCCGGTCCTGGCGCGCGACTTGTTGCTGGCCGCGATCGCGCACCCGGATCCAGTCATCTTCATGGAGCCCAAGCGCGTCTATCGAGTGGGCCGCGAGGAAGTACCGGAGCAGTCTCCGATTGCACTGCGCGAGGCGAACGGCGAAGCCACCCGGCTCTTGTCGAGCGCACGCGTGGCTCGCGCGGGGGAGGGCCTCGTAATGTTCTCCTACGGGTCTACGGTTGCGTTGTGCTGCGAGGCGGCAGAGAGGTTGCACGACGAACGGGGAGTGTCCGCTCGAGTGATCGACCTCGTCAGCTTGTACCCGCTCGATGTCGAGTCGATCACTCGCGCTGCGTCGGAATGCGGACGGGCACTGGTGGTCCACGAGGCGCCACGGACCGCGGGATTGGGCGCCGAGGTCTCGAGCGTGATCCACGAGCGCGTGATGCTGGATCTCGAGGCACCGGTCGGCCGGATCACAGGCTTCGACGTCCCCTTCCCGCAGTTCGCCAACGAAGACGACTACATTCCCTCCACCGACCGCATCGTCGCCGGAGCGGTCAAGGTACTGGATTTCTGATGCCCGACTTCAAGCTCCCCGACCTCGGAGAGGGCGTATCCGAAGCCGAGATCGAACGTTGGCTCGTCAAAGAGGGTGACGACATCAAGGAAGACGACCCCCTCGTCGAAGTCATCACCGACAAGGCAACCGCCGAGATTCCCTCGCCCTATGAAGGCGTGGTGGCCCGGATATACGTCGGTGAGGGAGAGATTGCATCGGTGGGTACGGTGCTCGTAACCATCGGCGAAACCGCCACCGCGGCGGAATCCCCACCGAAGCCTGGGAGCAGAGTCAAAGCGATGCCACCCGTTCGCAGATTGGCGCGCGATCTCGGAATCGACCTGGGCGCGCTCACGCCCACGGGCCCGCATGGCGATGTCACGCGCGCCGACGTTGAGCTCGCCGCGGCTCCCACGACCGACGAAAGGGCGACCGGGGAGGTCGAATTGGCGCAGGAGGGGCGGCGGGAGCCTCTGCGTGGCATCCGGCGCACGATTTCAGAACGCATGACGACGGCGCACCGAGAGATCCCCGCCGTCACCCACGTCGAAGAGTGTGACGTCACCGAGCTCGACGCCACCCGAAAGCTATTGATCGCACGCAATCCGGAGGAGGCGAAGCTCACTTACCTGCCGTTCGTTCTCAAGGCTGTAGTCATGGGGCTGCGCCTCTTCCCGGCTCTCAACGCCTCGCTCGACGAACACGCGCAGGAGATCGTCTTTCACGAACGCTACGACCTCGGCTTCGCCGTCGACACCGACGCAGGGCTGAGTGTCCCCGTAATTAGAGACGCCGATGCCAAATCGATCTTCGAGCTGGCGCGCGAGATCGAGCGCCTGGCGAGCGCCGCGCGGGCGGGCACGCTCGATCGCGACGAACTGAGAGATGGGACCTTCACCGTGACGAGCCCCGGTCCTTTCGGAGGGCTGATGGCAACTCCGATCATTATGCATCCACAGAGCGCGATCCTGGGAGTACACCGGGCAGTAGAGCGTCCCGTCGTACGAGATGGTCAAGTGGTGATCCGAAAGATCATGAATCTCTCGGTCAGCTTCGACCATCGCATTCTCGACGGCCTGACCGCCGCCAAGTTCGCGCTGGAGGTCGCCACAGCTCTGGAACACCCCGCTCTCCTGGGACTTGGATAATGGGGGCAGAAGCCGACTGCAGAGTGGAGCTCGACGGAGACTCGTCGGAGGGCAGGGCGCTGCTTGAAACTCATGAGCTGATCTTTCGCGGTGACTTCCGCCTCAGGATCCCGTTCCGGACGATCTCCTCGCTCACGAGCAACGACGGCCGGCTCACGATCCGCTTCGGCGATACCGTCGCCGTCTTTCACCTCGGCAAGAAGGCGGACGATTGGGCCCACAGGATCAAGAACCCCAAGGGTCTGCTAGACAAATTGGGAGTCAAGGCGGGCCACAAGATATCGGTCGTGTCCCTCGATGACAAAGACTTCGTCGCCGAGTTGCGCAACCGCACCTCCGACGTCTCGACCTCGCGGCCCCGCTCGTCTTCGGACGCCATCTTCTTGGGGGCCGCGGAGAAGAAGAGCCTGGACCGCCTGCCGACATTGCGCAAGAACATCACGCCCGAAGGCGCCGTCTGGGTGGTACGGCCCAAGGGCCACGACAGCGGGCTGAAGGAAACGGACATCATTGCCGCAGCCAAGTCGTACGGCCTCGTCGACGTGAAGGTGGTGAGCTTCTCCGAGACCCATTCGGCGCTCAAGCTCGTGATCCCGCTCGACCAGCGCTAAGGGGAGCCGGAAAGCCGATGGGATTGCGCAGCACTCCTATCCTCTCGATCTCGAGCTCGACCACGTCGCCCGGCTGCAGCGTTCGGCCCAGGTCGAGGCCACAGCAGCCGCCGGGCGTGCCCGAGCCCAGCACGTCCGCGGCCCACACATCCTCATCCCGGGAAAGGTGGGCGATCATGTCTGCCCACTTCCAATGCATATCTGATGAGCGGGCCCGGCCCCATTCCTCGCCATTGACACGACAGATCATCGCGAGGTCCGGCTCTGCTCGTACCTCATCGGCAGTGACAATGCAGGGGCCCAAGGCGTTGGCGAAATCCTTGCCCTTGGCGGGACCGAGCCACACGCTCATCTCTCGGGCCTGGATGTCGCGCGCCGAGAAGTCGTTGAAGATCGTGAACCCGAAGACGTGCTCGGAGGCATCGGCGGGCTCGATGTTGCGGCCTCCACGACCGATCACCAGCGCGAGCTCCAACTCGAAGTCCAGAGACTCCGTATAGGAGGGCCGCTCGCAGGTTTCTCCGGGACCCAGCAGAGCGCGGTGGTTGCCCTTGTAATAGACCGGAGCCTCATACCAGTACGGCGGGACTTCTCCGTGACGGCGAGCGGCCCCGCGCACTACATGGTCCTCGAAGGCGAGAAAGTCGCGCAGCGATGCGACGGCGTCGAAGGGACAGAGCCAGGTCACCGACGAAGAGAGTGAATCAGTTGTCGCGGCAGTGACCGCCCCCCTCACCGAGGAGAGGGTCTCCGGCCCCGCCTCTATCAGAGACTTTGTCGAGTACAGCCATGGGGGCCGCGATGAGCTCTGTTCCATCCACGCGGCCACGAGGTCAATGGGCGGGAGTTCCTCGACCGCAACAGCAATGCGGGCCTCGCCGTATGAGTCCGCGTAACGGTAGATCCGCAAGGAATCAACCGTCGAGCAAGCCCATGCCCCGGGCCCACGACGTCTCGTACTCGACAACGGCTACGGCCTCGGCTTCGGGGCTGAGCTGCAGAGGATTCTCGGTTTCTACCATTACGGCGACCTCGTCGGTGCGCGTCTTGGATTTCGATGCCTCGATCGCAGCCGGCTGTGGGCCGTGGTGCACGCCTTGAGGGTGAAGCGTCATGTAGCCCTCGTCGATGCCGGCCCTACTGAAGTAGTTACCCGCGTGATAGAAGAGCACCTCGTCCGCATCGATGTTGGCGTGATAGAAGGGCACCTTCAGCACCTCCGGGTCCTCCTCCAGCGGCCTGGGCACGAATGAGCAGATCACGAATCCGTCGTTCGCGAAAGTGCAATGCGCCGAAGGCGGCATGTGATAGCTCGGTGAGTACACAGGGCGGTGCGAAAGAATATTGAGCTTGGCCGGACACAGATCCCCCTGCCAGCCGACGACGTCCAGCGGATGCCACGCGAACCACAGTGAGGTGAGCTCCTGGTTACGCTTGACCCGCACCTCGAACTCGCCTTCCTCGTCGTGAGGGTCGGGGTCGGGCACCTCCAACATCCCCGGATCGAACTGAGCGTGTCTGCCCATCAGACCTCGATCCGGTATGCGGAACTCGCCGTCACCTTCGATGATGAAGAAGAAGGCGGGTTCGCTCTCCGGAACGACCCTGTGCGTCGTTCCCTTGGGAATGATTATGTAGTCGCCCTTGGAATACCTGAGGGGGCCGTAGTCGGTTTCGAACAGACCCTCCCCTCGATGAACGAAGTAGCAGAGATCGCCGTCCGCATCCCTCAGGAAATGATCCATGGGCGTACTTCTGCGGCTCAGGAAAAGCCTGACTTCGTCGTTGCCGGCGACCAGTTTCCAGCTCGTAGATGCACCCGCCGCGTCCTCAGGCTTCATGTCGTTGAGGTTCAACGCACGAGGGCGCAGGGGTCCCTCTATCCGAATCCACGCGGTCGGTGGGTGTGAGCGATAGAGATGCGAGGCCCGGCCAAAGAACGTCTCGCGCCCATGCTCTTCTTCGTAGGTTCCTTCGGGAATGGCAACATGAGCCTGGCGAGTGACCTTGCCCTTGGAGAAGACGGCCTCCATCAGAGATTCCCCCTGGCGGCCTGCTCGCGTTCGATTGCCTCGAACAACGCCTTGAAGTTTCCGGCGCCGAAGCCTCTGGCTCCGTGACGTTCGATCAGCTCGAAGAAAACGGTGGGCCGGTCCTGCACCGGCCTCGTAAAGATCTGCAGCAGATAACCGTCCTCGTCCCTGTCGACCAGGATGCCGTTGCGTTGCAACGCTTCGATCTTGTCCGCGATCTCCGGCACACGCTCTTTGGCTTCGTCGTAATAGACGCCGGGCACACGCAGGAAGTCGATGCCCGCGCTCGTGGCAAACTCAACGCTTCGTACGATGTCCTCGGTAGCCATGGCGATGTGCTGAACCCCGGGGGTTTTGTAGTACTCGAGGTACTCCTCGATCTGTGACTTGCGCTTGCCCTCGGCAGGTTCGTTGATCGGGAGCTTTATCTTGCCGTTGCCATCCCACACGACCTTTGACATCAGCGCCGAATACTCCGTCGAAATCTCCTCATCGGAGAAGTGGCGCAGCTCGGTGAAGCCCATGATTCGCTCGTAGAACGAGACCCACTCCTGCATCTTTCCCAGCTCCACATTGCCGACCACATGATCGATGTCCGAGATGCCGAAACCGGAGACATCCTTCGAACCTTCCAGCGCAGCAAAGCCGGGCCAGAAGACTCCCGAGTAGTCCTGGCGGCTGACCAGCGAGTGAAGGGTCTCACCGTAGGTGGCAATAGCCGCCACTGCGATCTTGCCGTACTCGTCTTCGAGGATCTCCGGCTCCCTCACCCCTCTCGCGCCTCGTTCCAGCGCCACGCGGTAGGACTCCTCGGCATCGGGAACTCGCAGTGCGACATCGTGGACGCCGTCGCCGTGCCGCTTGACGTGTTCGGCGATCGCGCCATCGTCATCGAGCGCTCCGGTGAATACAAACGTTATCTCGTTCTGCCGAAGACACCACGAGACGCGATCACGGCTTCCGGTCTCGAGGCCCATGTAAGCGACCGGAGTGAATCCAAGGGCCCGGTAGTAGTGAGCCGCCTGGCGCGCGTTGCCGACGAAGAACTGAATGTAGTCAATGCCTAGAATCGGAAACGAATCCTGATGTGTCATGAAATGCGACCTCCTTGTGAGATTCTAGGCGCTTACCGGCCCTCGAACTCCGGCTCCCGCTTGGACAGAAAGGCGCGCACGCCTTCGAGGTGGTTCTGCGTGGCGCCCGCGACTCCCTGGGCCAAGGCCTCGGCTTCGAGCTGCTGATCGAGAGTGTGAGAGAGGGCGGCTTCGATCAGTCCCTTTGTCAGCGCCAGCGCCGTGGTGGGTCCGTGCGCCAGCCTCGCAGCCACGGCTTGGAGGCGACCCTCGAATTCATCGGCGGGCACGACTTCATTGACGAGTCCCAGCTCCTGGGCGTCCGCAGAGCTCAGGGCTGAACCGGAAAACGCCAGCTCCATCGCGCGGGCGGGTCCGAGCATGCGGGTCAGGAACCACGTGGCGCCGGAGTCGGGAACCAGCCCGACCCCGGCGAAGGGAAAGCTGAGCGAGGCCCGCTCGGAGGCGACCCTGAAGTCGCACGCCAACGCCACGCTCGCCCCGGCCCCCGCGGCCACTCCGTTGAGCCCGGCCACGACCGGCTTGGGGGCCGCCCGCAGCTCCTTGATCAAGGGGTTGTAGCGCTGAGTCAGGATCCGTGCAAGGTCGGGCGCGCGCCCGGCCTCGTAACTCTGGGCGAGAGCCGCGAGGTCCTCACCGGCCGAGAACGCCCGCCCGGCCCCCGTTATTACGATGCACCGGACTTCCGAGTCGGCGGCGGCCTCGGCAACTCTCGCGCGCAGCAGACTGCCCAGCTCGTCGTCGAACGCATTGAGAACCTGGGGCCGGTTGAGGACGATCCGCGCGACCTGTTCCTCCACCGAGTAATCGAGCATGGTCGTCAGCGTACCGGGCGGGGCCCGCCTAGGGAGTCCTTGGCGCAAGGGACCCAGGTCCAGACAGGCCCTTGGCTTTGTGGTGGTCAATCGCCCAAGGTGTGCGGTTGGCCACCCTCACGGTGGTCAAACGCCCAAGCTGGGCGATCCGCTACCCCGAGCCCCCATGCCGGTCAGTTCCGCATGCGGGCGGGGAGGTGCACTCTGAACACCGAGCCCTTGCCCTCAGAGCTTTCGACCTCGATCGAGCCCCGGTGCGCCTCCACCAGGCGCTTGACGATGAACAGCCCTAGGCCCACGCCCTGGATCGAGCGCGTCCCGTTGTCCTGCACCTGCCGGTATCGCTCGAAGATCGTCGTGACCTGGTCCGAAGGGATTCCTTTGCCCTCGTCACGGACCTCCATCACGACCTCGTGGGGCAACTCTCGCACGCGGACCTTGACGGGCGCTTCCATGGGCGAGTACTTGAAGGCGTTCTCCACCAGGTTCGTGAGCACCTGCCGGACCGCTTGCGAATCGCCCCATACCTTGGGGTGAGAGGGCAGCGCCGAGACCGCTACCCGGCGTCCCCGCCCGTGGGACGAGAGCTTGAGATCGCCCACTACCTGATCTGCCAGGGACCTCAGGTCGATCTGTTCCCGGCGCAGCTTGGGCATGCCCTGGTCGATGCGCGCCGCCGTGAGAAAGTCCTCGGCGAGATGCAGCATCTTGTCCGCCTGCCGGCAGATCATCTCGAGGAAATCGGCGCGCTGTTCCGCCCCCAGCTCGATCTCGGCCCTCCCCAGCGTCTTGGCGGCGCCGATGATGGCGGTTAGCGGGCTGCGCAGCTCGTGCGAGACCATCGCGACGAAGTCATCCTTGAGGGAGTCGAGCTCTTCGAGGCGCTTGATCGTGTCGCGCTCCTGCTCGAAGAAACGGGCATTGGCGATGGCGATGGCGGCGTGCTCGCCGAAGAAACCGAGGCCGGCGAGATCCTCGTTGGTGAACGGGTCGCGTTCTGGTCCCGCAGCGAGTTCGAGAACACCCAGCAACGATCCCGTGTGGATCAGCGGGACGCACACGTAGGAGCATGCTGCGGGCTCCTCGGACGAATAGTTGCTAGACAGCTTGTCCCCCTCGACCCTGGTCACGAGCAGCGGCTTGCGCGAACGCACGACCTCGGCCGCGTAGCCTCTCTCAAGCTCTACTTGCTCGGGAAAGGTGCCGGGGCCCGTGTGCGTAGCGACCACCAGAACCGACTTGTCGGGGCTCAGTAAGAGGATCGTTCCCTCCTCACAGCCGAGAAGCTCGAGGGCAGAGGACACGATGCGAGAGAGGACCTCGGGGAGATCGAGGGTTTCGTTGAGGGCCCGTCCGACCTCGGAGAGCCGCGCCAGCTCGCCGAGGCGAGTCGATAACGCCGCCGATAGGATTTGCTCGTCGACGAGCTGCTGGGCCAGCCGCCTGAGGCTGCGTTCCTTTTCGATCACGTAGACGAGGAAGGCGATTCCCAGCGCGGCGACCAGTGCGGCGGCCGTGCGGGATTGCGAGGGCTCGAGCCGCAGAGGCTCAGGCAGGAACTCTGGAGTTCCGAAGAGCAGCGCTATCGTGCCTGCGAGGGTGGCGAGCAGCGCCACGGAGATGGCCCACAGCTCAGAACGACGCCGGTTCACCTGAGCGAAGGTGGGGGCCTCGGCCCCCTGATGAAACGAATCCTCTAGTCGTTCTCCTGCGGCCATCGCGGCGGTCCCTTCTGCCCCACCGAGAGTTGTTCCAAGACTTGTTTGCCTTGAAGCTCCCAAGAAGGTATCGGAACCGGATAGCCGGAAGTGAAGCATGCGGTGCAAAACGTGTCGGAGGGAATCCCGGTTGACTCGACCATGCCCTCGAGAGAGAGATAGTCGAGCGAGTCCGCTCCGACATGGGCACACAACTCATCGAGACTGTCGAGGCGGGCGGCCACGAGTTCGTCTCTGTCGGGCATGTCTATGCCGTAGAAACACGGCCAGCGGATGGGCGCCGATGAGATGCGCATGTGAACCTCGCTCGCGCCGGCCTCCCTCAGCATGCGGACGATCTCGATGGTCGTGTTGGCTCGCACTATCGAGTCTTCGACCACCACCAGGCGCTTGCCCGCAATCATTTCTTTGAGCGGGTTGAGCTTCATGCGAATTCCCTGCCGGCGCATCGATTGGGTGGGGTGAATGAACGTCCGCCCGACATAACGGTTCTTGACGAAACCTTCGCCGTAGGGGATCTGCGAGTGTTGGGCGAAACCCTGTGCGGCCGGCACCCCGCTTTCCGGGACCGGCACTACCAAGTCGGCCGCCGCCGGGGACTCGGCAGCAAGACGCTGCCCCATGCGATAGCGAGATGCGTAGACGTTCGATCCCATCAGGTTCGAGTCGGGACGCGCGAAGTAGACGTGCTCGAAGAGGCAGGCCGCGCTGGGGGCGTCGCGGAAACGCTCGCTCCGCAGCCCGTTGACCGAGAGCTCGAGGAGCTCGCCGGGAGCGACATCGCGCACGAAGGTGGCGCCGACGAGGTCCAGCGCGCAGGTCTCCGAGGCCAGAATGAATCCTCCCTGAGGAAGCCGACCGATGCACAGGGGCCTGAACCCCCACGGATCGCGCGCCCCGAAGACTCGCTCTTCATCCATGAGCGTGAACGAAAACGCCCCCTGCAGGCGAGGGAGCACCTCGAGAATCGCATCCCAGGTGTCGCCTTGCTCGGCGAGCGCGATGTGGCTCGCCACCAGATCGGTGTCGGTCGAGGCCTTAAGCGGCGTGCCCCGGCCCCCTTCGTCACCGACACTCCGATCGAGTGCGCGGGAGAGCTCCAAGGAGTTCACGAGGTTCCCGTTGTGAGCGATCGCCACCTGACGGCGCGGCCCGGTCTTGAAAGACGGTTGCGCGTTCTCCCACGTGCTCGACCCCGTCGTCGAGTAGCGGACGTGCCCGATTCCGGCGTAGCCCCGAAGGCTGTTCAGGACGGAGTCGTCGAAGACCTGCGAGACAAGCCCCAGCTCCTTGTAGACGAAGATCGAGCGCCCGTCTGAGACGCCCATCCCCGCGGCCTCCTGGCCCCGGTGTTGAAGGGCGCTCAGCGCGTAGAAGAGGAGGCGGGCCACGTCCTCGCCGGGAGCCCACACGGCTGCGACCCCGCACGCATCTCGAGCTTCGCCTGACATCGCTCCATGCTATTCGCCCACTGCGACTCAGCGGGGGTTTCGCGTTTTGAGCGTCTCAGAGCGCGGAAAACCGCGCCGAGAGACGCTCAAAACGCGAACCGGGGGGTCGGGCGGTTACGGAGTGGTTTCGAAGGGGTGATTGGCGTGGGCGGTGGTGGCCTCCGCAAGCCCCACCCGAAAGGCTCCGAAATCGAGCGTGCGGCCCCCCACCTCCCCCAGCATCGTGACGGGGAGGTCCAGTGCTGAGGCGGCGGCTCGGAGCGGGTCGAGCTTGGCGGGGGACATCGAGACCAGGGCCCGGGTCGGGGATTCCGAGAACAACCACCGGTGCAACTCCATGCCCGCCTCGGCCCCCGTGAGGCGGAAGCCGAGGCTCCCGGCGACTGCGCTCTCTGCCAGGGCCACTGCGAGCCCGCCGCCGGAGAGGTCGTGGGCGGAGGTCAGCAGGCCATCGGCCGCGGCCTGAGCCAGGAGCCGGTGCAAGGCATGCTCACCCTGGAGATCGAGGTGAGGCACAGTCCCCCCCAGCGCCCCGTGAACGACCGCGGCGTAATCACCCCCGCCGAAGTCCTCCGGGTGAGTGGTGCCCAGCAAGGCGATCACATCGCCTTGCGCCTTGAAAGCGACGCCGACCGCGTTTTCCGCATCCTCCAGAGTCCCCAGCATCCCGATCACGGGGGTGGGATGGATCGCCCGGCCCGAGGTCTCGTTATAGAAGGAGACGTTGCCGCCGGTGACCGGGAGGCCCAGGGCGCGGCAGGAATCTGCGATCCCCCGCACGACTTCTTGAAACGACCACATCACCTCGGGCCTCTCGGGGTTGCCGAAGTTGAGGCAGTTCGTGACCGCGGCGGGCCGGGCGCCGGTACAGGCCACGTTTCTCGCCGCCTCGGCCACCGCCAGTCGGGCGCCCTCGTAAGGATCGAGGTGGCAAAGGCGCCCGGGTCCGTCGAGCGACAACGCGACTGCGGCGGCTGAGCCGGGGAGGCGGATGACCGCAGCATCGCCTCCCGGGCCCACGACGGTTCCGAGCAGGATCATGTGGTCGTACTGCTCCCAGATCCAGCGGGCGGAGGCCCCTCCGGGAGACGCCAGCAGGGCCAGCAGACACTCACCGAGATCCTCATGAGGAGCATCGCCACAGGGCGCGGCGCGAACAACGTCGAGCCACTCGGGGCGCACCGCCGGTCGGCTTAGGAGAGGGGCCTGCGATGCCAGCGCCGCGGCCGGGATCGACGCGGCGGTATCGCCTGAGACAACGGCCTCCACGAGGCCCGAGTCCGTGACCTCGCCCACGACTCTGGCCTCGAGCTCCCACGCGCGGCACACCTCCAGCACCTCGGGAGCACGCTCGGCTGCAACCACCGCCAGCATGCGCTCCTGAGACTCCGAGATCATGATCTCGAACGGCGCCATCCCGGGCTCGCGGAGGTGGATGGCATCGAGGTCGATACGAATGCCGGTGCCGGATTTGGCAGCCATCTCGGACGCGGGGCAGCAGATGCCACCGGCGCCGAGGTCCTGAAGACCCGAGATGATGGACTTTGCCACCAGTTCGAGCGAGGCCTCGATCACGAGCTTCTCGGTGAGAGGGTCCCCGACCTGCACCGAAGGGCGTTTGTCGGCTGAGTCCGGGCCGAGCTCGGCGGACGCGAGCACGCTGGCGCCCCCGATGCCGTCTCGGCCGGTGGCGGAGCCGAACAGGATCACGAGATCGCCCGGATTGTCGGCCCGCCCCCTCATGATCTGGGTCTCGACCATGCCGAGGCAGGCTACGTTGACCAGCGGGTTGCCCTCGTAAGAGGGCTCGAAGATGCACTCGCCGCCCACTGTGGGAACTCCGATCGCGTTGCCGTAGGAGGAGATCCCCCCCACCACGCCGGAGGCCAGATAGGCCGTCCGGGTTCCCTCGGCCGAGCCGAACCGAAGCGAGTCCAACAGCGCGATCGGACGTGCCCCCATCGAGGTGATGTCGCGCACGATCCCGCCGACCCCCGTAGCGGCTCCGTTGTGGGGCTCGACGAAGGAGGGGTGGTTGTGGGATTCGATCTTCCACGCCACCGCCTGACCGGGGGCGACCTCGATCACGCCGGCGCCCTCGCCCGGGCCCACCAGCACACCCTCTCCTTCGGCCGGCAACGTGGCCAGCAGCGCCCGGCTCGACTTGTAGGAGCAGTGCTCCGACCACATCACCGAGAACATCGCGAGCTCGGTCACCGTCGGAGGCCGGCCGAGGATCGAAAGGATGAGGTCGTGCTCCCCATCGGTGAGCCCGAGGTCTCGGTGCAGCAAGGTTGTCACGCCGCCCGCAGCGCGCTGTCGATCATGGAGGACAGCAGGACGACGCCGTCCTCCGAGCCCAACAGCGCCTCACAAGCCCTTTCGGGATGTGGCATTAGTCCCAGGATGTTGCCGGCAGGGTTGGTGATCCCGGCGATGTCGTCGAGGGAACCGTTCGGGTTGTGCTCGTAGCGCAGCGCCACCTGCCCGTTCTTCCGTAACTCCTCAAGAGTGGGCTCGTCGCAGTAGTAGCCGCCCTCGAAGTGGTTGATGGGCAGCTTGAGCGTTTGTCCCGGCTCCGCGCGAGAGGTGAATGGAGTCACATGATTACTGACTCGCACCTCGGTCCAGCGGCACAGAAAGCTGAGGCCGAGGTTCTTTCTTAACGCGCCCGGAAGCAAGCCCGCCTCGCACAGGACCTGAAAGCCGTTGCAAATGCCGATCACCAAGCCGCCCAGGCGAGCGTGGGCCGAAACCGCCTCCATCACCGGTGAGAAACGTGCGATGGCGCCGGTGCGGAGATAGTCGCCGTGGGCGAAGCCTCCGGGAAGGACGACGATATCGGCGCCGTGAAGGTCGGGCTCGGTGTGCCATAGCAGCTCGACGCTTGCTCCGAGGCGCTCTAGCACGAGCGCGCAGTCGCGCTCGCAATTGGTCCCGGGAAACACGGCGACCGCGACCCGCACCGTCACAGGGGCAGCACGACGACGTCGAAACTCTCGATCACAGGGTTTGCCAGCAAGCGCGCGCAGACCTCACTCACGCGCCTGCGGGCGTCGACCTCGTCGGCGGCGTCGATCTGCAGGGAAATGCTCTTGCCGACACGAACCGAGCTGATGCCTTTCAGACCAAGTGCGGGTAGCGCCCGTTCGATCGTCTGGCCCTGGGGGTCAGAGATGCCGTCCTTGGGCATGACGTCGACCTTGGCGAGATAGCGGCTCACATGGCTCCGGCGGCAAGGGCCGCGGGCGCCACCACCGAGCCGCACACGAATGCGAGTCCGAGCCCGGCCACAGCAACGACGAGGCCCGCTTTGAGCTTGCCCAGCCCCGTGGCAACCTCCACGCCAAAGACGAAGAGCAACAGGGACCACAGCGCGACCGCCACCTGTAGCGCGATCGAGAGCGCCGCCCACGCCGTCGCCAGCGAGTCGACCATTGGCTCGGTCATGAAGGTTTGGGGGCCCGCGATGAGCAGGTCGAGGGGAAGCAGTATCAGCAGCACGAAAACCTGGGGAAAGGCCGCCGCGCCCCACACGATGCGGAGGTCGACCGAGCGACCGCCTCCGCCGAGCACTCGAGCGGCGCGCGCCGCCGGCGCAGCACTCACGATCTGGGCGACGATGGCGAACACGGCCCCCGCACCGAGCGCCAGCGCCAGGAAGCCGTCCGTGTAGTCCCTGGGGCCGACCGAGCGCAGCTCGACCATGCCCGCCAGCTTGAGCCATAAGAGCATGAGCGCCGCTCCCCCGAGAGCGGTCAGAACGAACGGAGCCATGCCCTCGGTGCGGGTCTGGCCCACACGCTCACGGCGGCGGGCCGCAGTCAGCGCGCTCTGGAACCCGAGGCGGGGCGAGACGAGAACCGATCGCAGCACCAGAGCCAGACGTACCGAGGCGCGCGTGCTGCGGGGAGCCTCCGAAAGACTCAGCCCCGCACCTCCTTCATCCACGACTCGAGCGTCCTGCCGGTGAGCCGCTCGTAGGCCTCCACATAGCGGCTCCTGGTGTCCGAGACCACGTCCGAAGGCAGCTCGGGGGCCGGAGGGGAATGGTCCCAGCCCGCCTGATCGAGCCAGTCACGCACGAACTGCTTGTCAAAACTCGGCTGAGGGCCACCGGGCAAGTACGTCTCCTGGGGCCAGAAGCGGCTCGAGTCGGGTGTCAGGACCTCGTCGATCAGGGTCACTCGGCCCTCGATCAGACCGAACTCGAACTTGGTATCGGCGATAATGACGCCGTGCTCGGCCGCGAGGCGTGCGCCCTCGGTATAAACGCCGAGGGCGTAGGCGCGGGCCTCGGCATAGACGTCTTGGCCGGCGATGGCCGCGGCCTCCGGCTCGGTGATGTTCTCGTCGTGACCGTCGGTGGCCTTGGTGGCCGGGGTCAGAAGAGGCTCCGGCAGGCGGTCCGACTCGACGAGCCCGCCGGGCAGAGGATGCCCGCAAATGCGCTGAGAGGCAGCGTACTCCTTGAAGCCCGAGCCTGAGAGATAGCCGCGTACGACGAACTCGATGGGGATGGGCTCGGCCTTGCGGCACACCATTGCCCGGCCCTCGAGCTGGGGATCCGTCAAATCCTCTGACCGCACCGAAACGAGGTGGCTGGGACAGATGTGCGCGGTCGCCTCGAGGAAGTAGTGGGACAGCGCGGTAAGGACCACGCCCTTGTCGGGGATCTCCGTGGGAAGCACCACGTCGTAGGCGCTGATGCGATCCGAGGCCGCCAGCACCAGACGATCGCCCGGTAGCTCGAATAGATCTCTGACCTTGCCCGACCCGATGTGTCTCATCCCGATTCTTCGAACCCCTTTCTAGCTCAGAGCGCCTCCAAGCGCTCGAAGATCACGTCTGCGTTCTCAACGTAGCGCGCGTTGTCGAAACAGGCCTCGATTTCCGCCGGATCCAGGTGTTGAGTGACCTCGGGATCTGACTTCAGGAGCTCGAGGAAGCTGCGCTGCTCGTCCCATGCCACCGCCGCGTTGCGCTGCACCAGCTCGTAGGCGCGCTCGCGCGACAGCGACTTCTCGAGCAGCGCCCCCAGAACGGTCTGCGAGTGCACCAGGCCCAGGGAAGCGTCGAGGTTTTGGAGCATTCTCTGGGGCCGCACGAGCATGCCGGTCACCACCCAGTTCATTCGCTCGAGCATGTAGTCGAGCAGGACGCAGGAGTCCGGCAGGGTAATACGCTCGACGCTCGAATGGGAGATGTCTCGCTCGTGCCACAGGGCGACGTTCTCGAGTCCGGTCTGGGCATGGGCCCGAAGCAGCCGGGCGAGCCCGCAGATGCGCTCGCACACGATCGGGTTGCGCTTGTGCGGCATGGCCGAGGAACCCTTCTGCCCAGTGGCGAAAGGCTCCTGCACCTCGGATACCTCGGTGCGCTGGAGATGGCGGATCTCCTGGGCGAAGCGCTCGAGCGAGGCGCCGGTCAGGGCGACGGTACTCAACAACTCGGCGTGCCGGTCGCGCGCCACGACCTGGGAGGCGGCGTCCTCGACCGCCAGGCCCAGCCGGTCGCAGACGTAGGCCTCGACCTCCACGGGCAGCTGGGAGTAGGTGCCCACAGCCCCCGACAGCTTTCCGGTGGCGACCGCATCACGCGCCCGCCTCAACCGGCCGCGGTCACGCTCGAGCTCGAACGCCCACGACGCCAGCTTGAGGCCGAAGGTGGTGGGCTCGGCGTGCACGCCGTGGGTGCGTCCGGCCATGAACGTGCCCCGATGCTCCAAAGCCCTCACGCGCACACTCTGAGTGAGCCGTCCCACACCCTCGATCAGCAGCTCGCATGCGTCACGCAGCGCCACCGCGGTGGCGGTGTCGACCACGTCCGAGGAGGTGAGGCCGAAGTGAACGTGGCGGCCCTCCTCGCCGGTGCTCTCCCGCACGCTCTCGACGAAGGCGACCACATCGTGGTGGCGGACGGCCTCGATCTCGTCGATGCGGGCGAGGTCGAACGACGCGCGTGCCTTTAGCTCGGAGAGCTCCTCCATGGGGACTTGCCCGAGCCGGGCGCGGGCCTCGACCGTGAGCAGCTCGATCTCGAGCCAGCGGTTGAACTTGGCGCGCTCGGAGAAGATCTCGGCCATCTCGGGGCGGCTGTAGCGAGGGATCACGGGGGCATCTTAGGTCGGAGTCAAACGTGTGGTCCGGCCCTCCACCTAACCCCGGCCCCAAACGGTGGCAAACGCACGCGGTGTGCGCCTACCCACGAAAAACCGTGGGTAGAGGTTCACGGTTTGCATCTGGCACCTCAGCGCTGCCCGGCGAGGGCGTCGATGGCACTGATCGCCTCGCTCTGCAGCGCGGCGGCGGCCTGGTGGGAGCCTGCGATCGAGGTCAGCCCCAGCTTCCCCAGAGTCGTGAGGGGGCCGAGTAGGTGCAGGGTCACTCCGCTGCGGCGCGCATGGTCGTAGGCGGCGCCCGAGCCTCTCACTGCTTCGATTACCTGGGCCGGAGTCAGGCCCAGATAGTCCTGTGACTTGAGGTTGTCGGTCGAAATATAGGCCCGTGGACGGCCTTCGGCGATGAGCTCACCGCTGGCGTGCTCGTAGGACCCTGCGGTGACGAGCTTGGCCATGAGGAAGGGGTGCGTCGTCCCCCCGGCTCGCAGGTTGATCTCGCTGAGATAGGGAGGCTCGCCGGGGACCACCACGAAATCCATTCCGAAAACACCGAAGACGCCCGCGTCGGCCAGCACCTCGGTGATTCTGATAGCGGCCTCCTGGATGGCCGGCCGGTAGTCCTCGTGAGCGGGAAAGCGGCACCCGAGATAGACCTGGCCGTCGGGGCCTCCGAGAACCTGGTCGTGGGTGGAAACGACCTCGAAAGCACCTCCCGGGGCGATGCGCATCTGCACGCTGGGAGAGCAGAGATCGCTCGAGCGACGGAGCTCCTCGACGATCGCGCCCTCGGCCGTGATCTTGGGCGCGAACGACGACCACGTTTCACCGACCCCGCAGAACGTCGTGCGCGCCCGCTCGAGCGGGGAGATGAGTCCGGACAGCTCCACGATTGCGTTTCCCTGTCCGGAGAAGCCGTTGTTGAGCTTGATTACGACGGCGTCCGACTCGGGCCGCGCCGCCCTGATGCGGCCGATCGCGTTGTAGATCTCGGTGATCGAGCGCAGGTCCTCGGCCCCCTCGAGTACCGGCACCGCGGCCTTGCGAGCGACCTGACGGCCGCCGCTCTTCGAGCCGAGCCACACGTCGCCCGGGTGAGGCCCCCAGATGGGGACCCCGAGATGCTCGGCCACGCCGCGCTCCAGCTGGGTGACGTTGAAGGGCAGGATGTAGGCGTTGTCTCTATCGTCGATGGCCGCTCCCACATCGTCGAGCACATCGGGGTTCTCGAGCAGCTTCTGAGACAGTGACAGCGGCCGCCCGTCACCTACAGAGATGAGGTGGAGGCGGTCGGAGACCTCGGCCCTGGTGACTCCGATGAACGAGAGGTAGTAGTCGACGATCACGGAGTCGATCGGCAGGCAGGTCACGTAGACCACGCGTACGTCCGGGTTTCTCAGCAGCAGCAGCGCGAACAGCATGCGCTCTTCGTAGTAGGCGATGCCGGTGATCTTGACCAGCTCGGCCGGGGGGTAGCTGATTGCGGAGATGACGACGATCGTGCCTGCGTCGATCTCCGAGAGGCCGCGGCCTCGGTGACGCTGCACGAGACTGGCTTGAAGCTCCTCGAAAGCGGTGGTCATGGACGCAAGGTTAGAAGCCCTGCGCTCTATGCAGAGCTAGCCCCGCTGAACGGGGCTGCGGCTGAAGAGAACGAGTTCGGTGAGAGGATGATCCTCATGCCGACCGAAGGGCGAACTATAGAGAAGGTAGCCGGTTGGGTGGCTGAGGCGAGAGAGATAACGGCCCTGACCGGGGCCGGCTTGTCGACCGACTCCGGAATACCCGACTTCCGCGGTCCCCAAGGCTTGTGGACTCAGAACCCCAAAGCCGAGCGTCTCTCCACCCTCCAGCACTACATGGAGGACCCGGAGGTGCGGGTCGCGGCGTGGCAGGCGCGCCTCCACCACCCCGCCTGGACGGCTGCGCCTAACCCCGGCCACACGGCCCTGGCGGAGTTGGCGCGGCGCGGCTCGCTCACGACGCTCGTGACGCAGAACATCGACGGGCTGCATCAGCGGGCCGGAACTCCCTCCGAAGCCGTGATCGAGATACACGGCACGATGCGAGAGGTGATGTGCATGGCCTGTGGCGAGCGCGCGCCGATGCAGCGGGCGCTGGAGCGCGTCAAGAGCGGCGAGCAGGACCCCAACTGCCGAACCTGTGGCGGCATCCTCAAGTCGGCGACGATCTCGTTTGGGCAAAGCCTCGTGGCCGACGACCTGAGGCGCGCCGAGAGGGCGGCCGCCCGCTGTGAGGTGTTCCTGGCGGCGGGAACATCGCTGGCGGTCTACCCGGTCGCCCTGCTGCCGCAAGTGGCGCTCGAGTCGGGCGCGAGGCTCGTGATCCTCAACGCCGAGCCGACCCCCTTCGACGAGCGAGCGGACGCCGTCATCAGGGGGCCGCTAAGCGAAACGCTGCCGCAGCTAGCGCTCTCCTGTGCCGAGTGGTCGCCAAATGCTATGTAGCGACACTTTAACGACCCACTCGCCGCGTTAAGCCGCCGGCCGGTCTCAGTGAATCCCGGTTAGCCGGGCTACAACCGCCGCCCTGCGGGCGGGCCGGCCCGAGCGCAGCTCAACCCGATCCGCGCTCGCCATCATCTGCAGGGCTAGGTTCGTGCCCAGCCATCTCAACGGCTCCGGCTCCCACCGAGGCGAGCGGTGCCCGACCCAAGGGAGCTTGGTGATATCGGTATCCCTTCCCAAGATGAGGTCCGCGAGCGTCCTCCCTGCAAGGTTGGCGGTCGCCACCCCGTCGCCGACGTACCCACCGGCCCACGCCAGGCTCGAGCCCCGGTCGTAGCCGACTGAGGAGAACCAGTCGCGGGGCACTCCCAAGGGCCCGCCCCAGTTGTGGGTGATGGCTGCGTCACTGGCTCCCGGCCACAACGCCGACATCACTCGCTGCAGCTCGGCGAAGACGCCCGGCACGCGCTCATAGGAGTCCCTGACATCGGAGCCGAAGTGGTAGGGCGCGCCGCGGCCCCCGATTGCGATGCGATCGTCGGCCGTGCGCTGCGCATAGATGATGAGGTGGCGGGCGTCGGTCACGGTTTCCCGGCGGGCCCAGCCGACCTCGTCCCAGAACGATGGGGGCAGGGGCTCGGTCGCGATCATGAGCGAATAGATCGGGAGCAGGGCGCGCTTGAAGCCCTCGAGCGAGGCGGTGTAACCCTCGATGGCCCGCACCACGACCTCGGCCTTCACCCGGCCCCCATCGGTCCGAGCAGTACCGTTGTCGATGGTGCGCACCAGTGTTTGCTCATGGATCGTTGCCCCGCGCGCCTCGACCGCCCGGGCCAGGCCGCGGCTCAGGCGGGCGGGATGAAGGGCCGCGCAATGAGGCGTGAACGCCGCCCCCAACGAGCCCTCCATTCGGACATGCGAGGACGCCTCAGCCGCGCTCAGCCATCGGTAATCGTCCTGAGAGAACCCCCACTGCCGCTCCTCTGCGATCTCCGATTTGAGACGTGGAACGTGCGCCCGTGCCGTGGCTGCGCTGATGGTCCCGCCCTTGGCGAAGTGAGCGTCGATACCCTCTGCCCCCACCACTTCGCCGACTTCGTCTACGGTGTCGAACATCGCTCTCTGCATGGCGAGAGCGGCTCCGCGGCCGCCGACCCGGGCGAGCTTGCCACGAGGCGCGGCGAAAAGCGCGGAGCACCAGCCTCCGTTGCGACCCGAGGCCCCGTACCCGGCTATCTCCTTGTCGAGAACCACCACCCGCAGCGAAGGCTCGGTCCTCAACAGGTAGTAGGCGGTCCACAGGCCCGTGTAGCCCGCGCCGACGATACAGACATCCGCGTCTCTATCCCCCGGAAGAGATGGACGCGGGGTGAGGTCGTCGCCGCAGTTGTCGAGCCACAGGCTGAGCGCTCGATAGTCCTTCATGGAGACGAGCTCCAACCACGGCCCGCGCCACAGCCGACATGACCACAGGGTGGGAGCACTTCCTTAGACGTCGATGACCTCGAAGCCGACGGCATGCTCGACGCCCGCCTGCCGGCCGACATGGGAGGCACCCGATTCGAGAAAGGCGCGCGCGTCGAAGTCTTCTCCGAGGTTCTCGAGGTAGGCGCGATGGCAAAGCAGTGACTCCACTCCGCGATCCAGAAACCCCGTCACGTCCACCGCATGCGTTAGATAGGGTGACGCATTGACGCACACCATGCGCACGCCGTCCCAAGGCTCGAGTCCCTGGTCGAGCAGCTCTCTGAAGACCCAGCGATTGCCTGCATCGCGGGCCGCGTCCATCACCGCCAGCCCGACCACTCGATGGTCGGCCATGTTGAAGCTGCTGCCGCCCCACGACGGATGATGGTTGATGGTGATCACGATCTCGGCGTGGTGACGGCGAATCGCTGCCGCGATTTCCCTTCGCAAGCCGAGGCCGTATTCGATCATCCCGTCACGATGTCCTAAGAACTCCACCTCCTCGACCCCCACAACTGCTGCGCTCGAGCGTTCCTCTTGGGCTCGCAGGGGTCCGGCTTTCTCCGGCGCGATCGTATCGATCCCGGCTTCACCACTGGTCACGAGCAGGTACGACACCGACTTGCCTTCAGCAGTCCAGCGCGCGATCGCGCTGGCCGCTCCGTACTCAAGGTCGTCGGGATGAGCGACCACCGCGAGGGCCCGCTCCCAATCCTCGGGCAACGGCTGTAGAAGCTCAGACGTTTCTGTTGACACTTCTTCCCCTTGAGAGTTTCGAGGGAGGCTACTCCAGGAATCGCTCGGACGACTCCCGCAACCGTACGACGACGTGAGCCTCGAGCGCCTGCATGTCGAGGCTCAGCCGCAAACGGTGGAGAGCTTCTCCCTCGACGTGGGATCTCACCACCCCCAGGTCGCTGTTATCGAGGACCGTGAGGCGCATCTCCGCATGTGGCCCCGACGCTCCTTGCTGAAACCATGCGCGCGACGAGCTGACGGCGTCCAGGCGGCGGGCGTCCTTCGCCCACGCCTGCGCCGCGCCGCCGGCTCGGATCCGAGTCGAGCCGGGGCCTTTGCTGGCAAGATCGAGATTGTGCACATGCTGAGGAGCGGGGAACTGGGCCAACAACCAACGCCAGCCGAGATAGGCCAGCACGATTCCCGCCACGGCCACAGCAGGCCAGAACCATTCCGTGTTGCGCGCCACGAAGTCCGAGATCTCGGGCGACAGCACGGCCCCTTCGGAGGGGGCCGCGCCGGTCTCCAGCGCGCGCGCCAACCCGTAGCCGCCGGTCGCAATCAGGAGCAGGCCGACCAACAGCAGCGCGACCCGGTTGAACGAATCGGCACGGGTCATCGCTCGCCCACGCTCCGGACCTTAACCGCCACCCCCAACTCCCGGGCAGGCTCCAGGGCAACAAGGCGATTCTCGACCGCGGCCCGAATCCTGCCGTCGAGCCCAGCTATCTCGTCGCGACCCGTGGTGGCGCTCACCACCAACTTGCCGGCGCTCGCGCGGCAGCGAACCTTCTGTACCCCATCGACATCGCGAGCAGCTCGAGCAGTAGCCTGCTCAAGGCTCCTGCGGTCGATCCGAGCCTCGGCGCCGTCGTGCTTGGACAGCAGCGAGTAGCTCGGGGGGAACGGCGAAGGAGCTGCAAGGCACTCAGGACCAGACCAAGTGCCACCAAGGCGATTGCCACCACGATCACCGAGCGGTCGCCGTAGGAGGAGCCCCGAGCCGTTTCCAACCAGCTCTCGTGCGGCACCACCAAGGGGGCCAGACCGAGCGCGGCAAAAACGATCTCCGCCACAGTCAAGAGGCCCACAGCGATAAGACCGAGGGCCAGAACGGCTGCGATAAGCCGGTTTATGGTTCGCATGTCACCCTCATCGGATCCGGTCGCGGCCCCCGAGATATTCAGTCACGTCGAGCTCTCCCACCAGCACCTTGGCGATGAGATAGCCGAGCGCGCCGAAGAAGGCGACGATCAGCATGTCGCCAAAGCCCCCGAATGCTAGGGCCAACCCCAAGAACAAGCCGACAAACAACCCGACCAACGTTGTCATTTACAGTCCTTCCTTCCCATGTTGCCGTGGCTCTGCTTCACGGGCGTCGATAGCCTCTGCCATATATGAGGGAAACTCGATGTCATCGATGAAGACCTCCACGGGCAGAGCCCCGACGGCGGGTCTCACAGCCGCCCGCACCTCTTCGCCCACCTGCGCAAGCGGCGGCCCCCATACGGCAACGACTCGAACCTCGATCTGGTCGGCCGTCACCCGCACCCCGATGATGCGCCGGTGGGGCAGGTAGGTAGCAACATCCCCGAAGGGGCCAGGCGAGAGGGCTACTACCGATCTGCAGCCCGTCGCCGCCGCGGACACCGCACTCGCATCGATTGACACCCTGCTACTGAACTCTTGGGTCTGCTGTCATCTCCTCGTCGCCGGAGTCTCCGAGCCACACATCGTTGATATAGATATTCACCTCGGCCACCTCCAAACCCGTCATGCGCCCCACCTTCGTCGCGACGTTGCTGCGCACGGACTCGGCCACGTCTGCGATGGGCACGCCATATTCCACGACGAGGTCGAGGTCGATGGCAGCCTGACGCTCTCCCACCTCTACCTTGACTCCCTGAGTTGGGCTCGAACCACCCTGGCTGGTCGCGGGCGCACCCCCGACCGCCTCACCGATCCGATCTCGAATGGCGCCCACCGCCCGAGCCGAACCGGACCCCATGTTGTAGACCCCCGATACCTCACGTGCTGCGATCCCGGCGATCTTGGCGACCACGCCGTCGGCGATCGTGGTCTTGCCCCGATCAGTGATCAGGGGGCCGCCACCCCCCTCGGCGCCGGAGCTCTGAGACCCCTGGCGGGTGGTTGTGGTCGTGGTCTGTTCAGTCATGAGTAGCCCCCTCGCAATTGCTGCCCGATTGTCGTCAATAACCTTCCCGCGAAATCGGCAAGTCCAAACTTCGGTTCCGGCGGCCTGGGCCGGCGACAGGCTCGGGACCAAATCGGTGGCGGGAGAAGGATTCGAACCTTCGTAGGCATCAGCCGACGGTTTTACAGACCGCTCCCTTTGGCCGCTCGGGCATCCCGCCGGGAGGCCCCAGGATAACGGTTCCATAGGCTGAGGGGCTCAGGTAAACCTATCCCCCGACCACAGACTCTTTATGGGTGTGATGCGCTCATGGCGGCCCTTACGTGAACAGAGATGAATTCGCCGACTTCTACTCGGCATCGTTTCCGCGCGTATCCGCGGCCGTACGAGCCTTCTGCGGAGATACCGAGGTGGCTCAAGAGGCGACCCAGGAGGCATTCGCTCGCGCCTACTCACGATGGCCTCGCCTGAAGGAGACGTCATGGGCATACGGATGGGTGACTACCACGGCCTTGAACCTGAGCAAGCGCCACTTTCGCCAACGCGCTCGAAGACTCGCGCCGGGAGGAGCCGCAGGCTCAGCCGGCCCGACGAGCGAGCGTCTGGATCTCCTGGCGGCCCTGCGCTCGCTGCCGGAACGCCAGCGACAGGCCATCGTTCTCCACTACCTGATGGACTGCCGGGTGGCCACGGTGGCGGATCTCATGGGCTTATCCGAGGGCACCGTCAAAGCCCATCTTCACCGGGCCCGCGCGACTCTGCACGACCTACTGGAGGTGCGTCATGCGTGACGAGCTGACGAGCAAACTCGAGACAGCCTTGGACAAGGAGCATGCACCTGGATCGCCCGATCTCGGGTGGGTGCTGGCACGCGGTCATCGCTTACGCGTGCGTCGACTCGCTTTACTTGCCGTATCTGCGGTGGTGATCATAGCCGTGATCTCCACGGCGATTATCGTTCTGCCCACCGACGGCGGCACACCCAACTTCGTCGCAGGGGATCCGTCTGCCCAGCCACGTGAATCCATTTCCCAACAGGCTCCACGCGAGGGAGAGGTGGTCGAGGAGATGACCGAACAGCAGCGAGCCGAGGTGTTTGCTTTTCGGGCTCTTGCCAAGACCGGACTGATGGATCCCTTCGGAAAGCGCAGCTTCAACTGGACGTACGAGGACGACACGGTCCATACGCCGCAAGGGTCGTGGCGAATAGGTTTCGCCGCAAGCGATTGCGAACCTCGAGGCGGACTCTTTACTTGTCGCGGCCTCTCGGGCGAAGATCCGGAAACCGGGAATGCATTGGCGGACACCTTCGTCGTCGTCGAGCTCAGCGAGGGTGCTTGGGGGGTCATCGGCGTCGAGGGCAACATCCTCGACGCCGAACGGGATCGGGTGGTGGGTTATCAGCTTCCTGACCGCGTTGAACCCTCCCACTGGGAAGTCCCGGCAGTGAGTCCTCGAAAGGGGCCAGACGAAGGTCTCTCCGTCACCATGCTTCCACTGTGGGTCGGCCCCTATCCGACGAACGCTCCGGGCAGCGTTTGCACGCTCGAGCTGAGTGATGGTGAAGGCAAAGCACTCGGCGGCGGCGCCGTCTTCTATTACGAGCCGCCACAGCGAGAATTCGAGCGCGCCGGGTGGGTGCACACTCGAGGCGCCGGGAGCGAGCAAAGAGCCGAGAATGTTCAGGTCGACTGCCGCCAGTACACCGGTCCCGGCTGGGAGGTCGAGTCCAGCCCCGAGATCCTGGGTGGTCCAGGCATGGTTTCAGGCGTGATAGCCGAGCTCGTTTGGCGCGGCGGGGAAGGTTTCACGGCCGCAGCGGTATGTCGCGCTACCTTGGTCGATGAGGCCGGCCAGGTGGTGTGGGAAGGATCCAGCAAAGTCCTGCCGCTGTGGCGGCCGAATGAGCTAAGGGACTACCCCTATCGCACGGACGTACACGTAACCGCTAGAGGTGGGCCGGTGGACGCGCAAGGACTCGGCGACTTTAGCTGCCGATCGTTGTAGGCCGCATACGTATTGGCGGACTTTGCACCCCTACCCACACCAGATGTGCGTAGAGCGACAAAGTTCGCACGAGCGTCACACGAATATGTCCAGCGGCAACAGCGCGCTCACGAGAATGTTCGGTACGTCGACCGTCTGGCTGATTCGCAGGTCGACCGCCACGCTGCACAGCGCGTACGCCTGGCGGCGATCATAGCCACGCTGCTCCAGGTGCCGGATCATGTTGAACAGAGCGTTCCGTGCAGCGACCGTGGTGTCCTCGCTTTCGTTCAACCCGTCCTTGCGCACGCTGATCCCCGTGGTGGCAAAGAATCGCTTGGGAGCCGCCAGCTCCGGTGAGGCGAAGTAGTCGTCCCTGTAGAACTGCAGATCCTGAATCCCGAGTCTCTCGGCCTCTCCCTTTCGAACCTGGAATTGCACATGGACACGCGAGCGCATCTCAATCGCGGTACCGCACGCCTCGCAGTCTCCCTGTGCGTAGTGGACGTCTCCGGTCGAAACCAGGGCCCCTTCAGCGTAAACGGGAATCAGCATTGAGATGCCCGGGGTGGTCTGCTTGATATCGATGTTGCCGGCCGTCTCTCGCGGCGGGACCGTACGCAGACCTTCGGCGGCGATCGGAGAGCTCGCCGGGACTGCACCGGCCGGGTCTGGCGGCAGAGCGAAACCGCCTCGCTCCGCCAGGGCAGACTCCCGCTGCTCCGCCCGCCGGCGCAGTTCAGCGCTGGGAGCAAGACCGAAGGTTCCCGGGAACGGATTGCAGCGGATCCGCACACCGGGAATCTGCTCCGACTCTGCGTACTCGTCCCCGTGCAGGCGCCAGTGGACTATGTAGGGTTCATCGAACTCCTCGCGCAAGAAACCGAAGCCGGGGATCTCGACCGTGTAACCCCACTGGTCCCACGGATCGCTCTCGATCGCCACAATCTTGGCTTCCAGCAGGTCGCCAGCCTGAGCACCCCTTACGAAGACCGGTCCCGTCAACGGATGCACCACATTCAGGTCCACGTTTCCGACGTCCGAGGAGGTGGACGACGGGCTCAGCTGCCCATCCACGGCGTCGCGCGTCTCGTACACAACGGTGTCACCTGGATCCACTTCCAGCACAGGCTCGATCGACTCGTGCCAGCGGTTGTGCCCCGTCTCCGCCTCCTCTCCCAGAGGCTTGGAAGGATCGATGGCGATCAAGTGTCCACGAGGCATGGGTCCTCCCTTTAGAAAGGTGTGGGTTCTTTCTACGCGAACACGCTCGCAAGTGGCAGTCAAGGGCAAACGTCCTGGCCGCCATCCTGGTGCCCCCCGGCCACCGGTGAGGTGGTTGGGGCGCAGAGTCGGCCCGGCTTAGGTCCGCGGTCCTACAGCAGCGACTTGTCGGCCAGCGAAGTAATGAAGGCCGGATAGACAAACACCGCCAGCAGAGCGACAGCCGCCACGCCCATAGTGGCGCGTAGCAGGTAGGGGACCTCAATGGGCTCTTCGGCTTCGGGAGCGTCCAGAAACATTCGCTTGACGACCGCGAGGTAGTACCACGCCGCGATAACGGCGTTCACACCCATGACCGCAGCGAGCCAGTAGACCTCGGAGTTGATCGCAGCGGCGAACACGAACAGTTTCGCCCACGCCCCCGCCATTGGAGGAGTACCCGCAAGCGACAGCAGGAATCCCGCCATCAGGGTCGCTAGAACGGGGCTGCGGCTCCACAGGCCCGAGTAGTCGGAGATGAAATAGGTCCCCGTCTTACGAGCGAAGGCGACCGCGCCCGCAAAGGCGCCAAGATCCATAATCCCGTAGATGGCCAGGTAGATGATCGCCGACTCGAGCGCTTGGGCGTTGGCTTCGGGGCGAGACGGGTCGATGAGCGCCAGTGTGACGAGCACATAACCCGACTGGGCGATTCCCGAATAGGCCAACAGCCTGATGATGTGTTGCTGGCGGAGGGCGATCAGATTGGCCACGGTCATGGTGAGGGTCGCCAACACCGCAAACGCCGGCCGCCATGTGTCGGCAACCTCCGGGAAGGCACGGAACATAAGCACCAGCAGACCGACGAAACCGCCGATCTTGGACGCCGTGGAAAGGAACGCGGCCACAGGTGATGGCGCCCCCTCGTAGGTGTCTGGAGCCCAAAAGTGAAAGGGGACGGCCGATATCTTGAAGCCGAAGCCGATCACAACGAAGATAACGCTCAGGGCGATGAGGGGTTCGTCGGCCGAGCCGGCGATCGCGCCTCTTATCTCATCGAGCTCGGTTGCGCCCGTGACCCCATACACCAGGGACATGCCGTACAGCATCACCGCGGTGGACAGCACGCTGAAGAGAAAGAACTTCAAGGCCGCTTCGTTCGACTTGACGTCGGCTTTTCGCAGCGCAGTCATGATGATGGCAGGGATGCTGATGAGCTCGAGGGCAATGAAAAGTGTGACCAGATCACGCGCACTGGAAATCACGACCCCTCCGAGAAGGGAGCACAGCATCAAGAAGTAATACTCACCCTGGTAGTAGCGGCCCGTGCGAAAGTACCCAAACGACATCGCCAGCACGATCAGCCCGATGACACAGAAGAGACCCTTGAACAACAGTGCAAAGGTATCGATCTCGACGGCTCCACCCATAGTCGTGCGGTTCTCCCCCGCCAGCGACACAACCGCGGCAAGCGTGCCGAGTATGCCTGCAGCCGACAGCGGCATCGCCAGCCACTTCGACTCCTCGGGCAGGAATAGATCTGCGATCAGGACCACGCAGGCGGCTGCTGCCAGCACGATGTCGGGTGACAGCGCGTGCCAGTCGATGCCGGGTTGGGCTATGGCCTGAGCGAGGTCCATATCAGGAGCCGAGCGCCCCGAGAAGCGTCTGCACCGCCCCGTCGGTCACTCCCAGGACCAGCTTGGGGTAAAGACCCGCGGCGATGATGAGTATCAGGAGCGGCACCCATGCGTACCACTCCAACCGCACGACATCGAAAATGCCGTGGCCCGACGCGAACTTGTCCGGCACTTTGCCGAGAATCACTCGTTGTATCATCCACATGAAGTAACCGGCCGTCAGCACGGTCCCGATGCCGCCGCCTACCATGAGCACCCGAAAAAGCGTTTCGTTTAGCTCGGGATGGGGGTTGTAGGCACCCAGCAGCGCCAGCATCTCACCCCAGAACCCGGCCAAACCGGGCAGTCCCAGCGAGGCGATGGCGCTGTAGACGAGAAGCGAGCCGAACTTGGGCATCTGTTGAAGAACCCCGCCCAGAGCCGGTATGTCGCGTGTGTGGAAGCGTTCGTGGATGGAGCCGGCGAGAAAAAACAGCATTCCCGTGATCAGGCCGTGCGCCACCATCCCGAAGATTGCTCCGTTGATGCCGATATCGGTGAGAGTCGCGATTCCCAGCATCACAAACCCCATGTGGCCGACCGAGGAAAACGCGATCATGCGCTTGAGATCCGTCTGCGCTAAACAACACAGCGCCCCGTAGATGATGGCAATGACGGCGAGGATCCCGATCATGGGGGCGAAGGTGACCGCGGCGTCGGGCAGGATCGGCAACGAGATGCGAATAAAACCGTAGGTACCCATTTTTAGCATGATCGCCGCCAGCAGAACCGAGCCGACCGTAGGTGCCTCGGTGTGCGCGTCCGGAAGCCAGGTGTGGAAGGGCCACATCGGCACCTTGATAGCAAAGCCAAGGAACAAGCCCAAGAAGACGAGGTTCTGAAACAGTTCGGAGCTCCCGCTGAAGCCCTGCCGGGTGAGCTCGATCATGTCGAACGTACGGGGGTCGGAGGTGAAGTAGAGCGCCAAGAATCCCAACAGCATGAACAGCGAGCCAAACAGCGTATAAAGGAAGAACTTCACCGCCGCGTAGGCGCGCCGGGGGCCACCCCAAATCCCGATCATGAAGTACATCGGGACCAGCACGAGCTCCCAGAAGATGAAGAACAGGATGAGGTCGAGCGCCACGAAGCACCCGGTCATGCCCGTCTCGAGCAGGAGCACAAGAGCAAAGAACGCCTTCGGCTTGCCCGGCTCGGGAAGGTGCCACCACATATAGATGGTGCAGAGGAAGCTCACCAGAAGCGACAGGATGAAAAGTGGCAAGGAGATCCCGTCGATACCTATGTGGTATCGAGCGTTGATCTGCGGGATCCAGCTCTCGTTCACCTGAAGCTGGAGCGCCCCGGCATTCGAGAAGTCGAAGCGCGCCAGCACCACGGCGCCTGCCACCAGAGCAAGGAATGCGAACAGCGTGCCGACAGCCTTGACGAGCTTCTCAGAGCCGGAAGGCATGAACATCAGCACCGCCGCACCGACGGCGGGGAGAAACGTCCCCAGGCTCAGAGCCCAGTCGTCAACCCAGTTCATCTAAGCCCTTTCTCTCTACAAGAATGCCAGCGCGCCCACGAACAGGGCGGCCGAAGCGAACAGCACCGCGGCGTAGCGCTGGATGTTCCCGGTTTGGACATAACGCAGAAGGCCGCCGGACGTGCCGGTGAGACCGGCCGTTCCGTTGACCGCAAAATCGATGATGCCCTGGTCGATGACCGCGTAGGTCACCCTCGAGCTCGCCATGGTTCCCGCGGCAGTGCCGTCCACGACGCCGTCAAGAATGTGCTGATTGAACCAGTAAGCCGCTTTCGCCAGCGGGTACTGGATGGGCTTGACAATCGCTCCCAGGTAGATGTTGTCGAGATAGTACTTGTTTGCAACAAAGCGATAGGACCAGGCAAAGGGACCCCTCAAGACGTCGACACTCCAGCGTTCTTTGTAGAAGAGCTGCCAGCCGAGCCAGATCGCAACCCCTGCGATGCCCACCGAGGCGACGGGCAGGATGATGTTATAGGCCGTCGAGAAGCCCGGGTGCTCCTCGCCGGGAATGAAGATCCAGTCCAGGAACGGACCCACCACCGGAAGTCCGAAAAACCCGACCACGCACGTCGCCAGGGCCAGCACCCACAGGGGCGTGACCATCGAACCGGGGCTCTCGTGAGGATGCCCGTGGCCTCTGTACTCGCCCCAGAACGTCTTCACGCACACCCGGGTCATGTAGAGAGCGGTGAGAAAAGCCGTAATGATGGCGGCCACGAAGACGAACACGGCCGCCACCTGGGTGCCTTCCGAGGACGCCCGCAGAGCCTCGCCCACGATCTCGTCCTTGGACCAGAATCCGGCAAACGGGAAGATGCCGCCGAGAGCCAGAGAGCCGATCAAGAACGTCCTGTAGGTATGGGGCATGTACTTTCTGAGCCCGCCCATATCGCTCATGTTGTTCGAGTGCACCGCGTGGATCAAAGAACCCGCCCCCAAGAACAACAGTGCTTTGAAAAAGGCATGAGTGAAGAGGTGGAATACGGAGGCTGTGTACGCACCCACGCCCAGCGCGGCCATCATGTAACCGAGCTGTGAGATCGTCGAGTAAGCGAGCACTTTCTTGATGTCGTCCTGCACGAGCGCGAGCACAGCCGCGATCAGCATGGTGATGCCCGCAACGATCGCAACCACGTCGAGGGCAGCTCCTGCATGCTCGAACAGTATGAACATGCGGGCCACCAGATAGATCCCGGCCACGACCATGGTGGCGGCGTGAATCAGCGCCGAAACCGGCGTGGGACCGGCCATGGCATCGGGCAGCCATACGTGCAGGGGGAACTGCGCCGACTTTCCCACCGCTCCAAGGAACAGCAGCAGCGCGGCCACCGTAAGGGCCGTGCCGCCGATTTCGCCCTCCTCTGCGGCGAGGTTGAGCTCGGTGATGTTGAAGGTGTGAGCGAGTGCAAACAGCGCAAAGATCCCGAAGAGAAAGCCTACGTCGCCTATGCGAGTGGTGATGAACGCTTTGATTGCCGCCGACGAGTTGTCCTTCTCCTCCCAGAAGTGGCCGATGAGGAAGTACGAGCAGATGCCGACCCCCTCCCACCCGACGAACATCTGCATGAGATTGTTGGCGATGACCAGGAACAGCATGCTGGATGTGAACATCGACAGCACCGCAAAAAACCACGTGTAGCGGCTATCCCCGTGCATGTAGCCGGTCGAGTAGATCTGCACCAAGAGGGAGATCGTGCATACGACTACGAACATCACTGTGGTGAGGAAATCGATCTTCATACCGAACTCGAGCTCGAGAATGCCTGGGAACTCGAACCAGGTCCACGACTTCTCGATATCGCCCCGGCCCCCGGCTAGCTCGATGAAGGACAGCAGGGAGATCACGAGCCCGATTGCAACCGCGCCGATCCCGACACTGTGGCCCTTATCGGGGAGTCGCTTACCGAAGAACAGAATCACGAAAAAAGCGAGGAAAGGCAGCAGCGGAACCAGCCATGCGATGTGGCCGACCAGGCCAGGCTCGAACACTGCTTCTCCGTGCTGGCTCAAGAGCATTCGATCACCACTTCATCAGATCAAGCTCGTCGAGGTTGACGCTCTGGCGGTTGCGGTAGATGAGTATGACGATGGCGAGGCCAACGCCGACCTCGGCCGCAGCAACCGCTATCACGAACAAAGCAAATACTTGCCCGCCCAGTCCCGCTTCCTGAAGCATCGCCGAGAACGCCACCAGGTTGATGTTGACGGCGTTGAGCATCAGCTCGATGGAGAGCAACACAAGCACCGCGTGTTGGCGAGCAAGCACGCCGTAGATCCCAATCGAGAACAGCAGTGCGGAGAGGACGAGGAAGAAAGAGACGGGCATGCGGCTCAGTCTCTTCTAGCGATCACGACGGCGCCCACAAGCGCTGCCAGCAGCAGGATCGAAACCACCTCGAACGGCCACACGTACGAAGTAAAGATCGCGGTTCCGACCGATTCGGTCGTGGTACCGGCGGTGCGGGCGAAATTGATTTCCTGCCCTTCAAAGGCGCCCACGAGGATCACACTGGTGATGATGAATACCGCGGCGGCACACAACGCCGCGAGGGGGCGCTGGTTGTTGTCGAACTCGGCGCTCCCGATCGGGGCCCGCGTCAGCATCAGCCCGAACAGCATCAGCACGACGATCGCCCCGACGTAGACGAGGACCTGGACCCAGGCGACGAACTCGGCGAACAGCAGGACGTACATGGCCGCGGCCCCCATCAGTGCGCCCACCAGCCACAGGGCGGCGTGGATCACGTTACGGGTGGTGACCACCAGCACGCCCGCCCCGGTGATCAGCAGCGCGAAGAGCCAGAACACGACCAGCTGCCAGGTCTCGGCGCTCATCCTTGTGGCCCCTTGGTTCCCTTCTGTGCCCGGACGCGCGCCGCCTTGGCACGACCGGTTGCGACTGCGTCGCTGGAGCCCTTGGCCCGCTCCTCGGCCAACACGCGCTCGTAGACGGCCTCGGGGTCCTCCGCCGCCTGAGCCTCCGGCTCGGGGGCCGGCTCTGCGGGCTCGGGAGGCCCCTTTGCCTCCGGTTCAAGGTTGTTGCCTTCCGGCTGGGTCGCGGCCACGGGTCCCTGTTCCGGCTGGGGCTCTTCGGCCTCCGGAGCGCCGGGTGGAGTGGGCGGGGCCGGCTCACCGCGGGTGGGAGCGCTGGGGACGGGCTTGTCGGTGTGCACAGGGGTGGGCGTGCGGCCCACTCTTCTCTCGGCCTTGACCCTGGCGACCTTGGCGCGCGCCTCGGCGACCTGCGGAGAGGAACCCTTTGCGAGCTGTTCCTCGAGCACCTCCTTATAGATCGCTTCGAGCTCGGCCTCGCTCGGAGGTGGCTCTTTCGGGCGGACCGGTGCGGCCTCGGGCGGAGCCGCCGCACGAGCATCAGGTGCGTCGGGCTCCTCGTCGGTTGCGCGCGCCCCTTCGGCCGAGGGGGTGGCGGCCTCGGTCTTGCCCATCTCCCGCCCATCCCCGGAAGCTTGCTCCGGCACAGATTCCGCCTTGTCCGGAGGAATTTTCTCCTCGACCTGGGTATCGGAGGTTGCTTGCGGGGTCCTTTCCCCAACGCTCTCCTGGGTGGAAGCAGTGGGCGCCGCGGTCGGTGCTTTGGGCGCGTCCGCAGCCTGCTCCGGGCGGGTCTCGACGGCCGACGAGGTCTGTGTCGGCTTGCGAGCCGGAGTGGCTGCGCGCGAGGGAGCATCGGGCGTGGTAGCTACGGCGGCAAGGCGGCCGGGGAGCTCGGCCCCGGCCTCGAGCTCGGGTGGGGGCAGCACCGAGGCCATCCAGTCGGACAGCTTCTCTTTCTCGTGTGTCAGCTCCCTGATGTCGTACTCGGCGTACTCGAACTCGCGGCTCCAGAACAGAGCGTCGTAGGGGCATACCTCGACGCAGATACCGCAGTACATACAAAGGGCATAGTCGATGGCGAAACGGTCCAGCACGTTGCGCTTGCGGGGCCGCCCCCCCTGCCTCTTTGCGGGGATCTGCTCCTTGTGCGAATCGATGTAGATGCACCAGTCGGGGCACTCGCGCGCGCACAGCATGCAGACCGTGCAGTTTTCCTCCTTGAGCGCGATGACGCCGCGGGTGCGCGAGGGGAGATCCTGCTTCTCGTCCGGGTACTGAATGACGGTATTGTGTTTGAACAAATGCTTCAGGGTGACGACCATGCCCTTGAGGAGCCCGATCCCCAACCCGGGCTTCCGGGCACGATCAAGCTTGCGTGCACCATCCAGTTTGCGTGCATCATCCAGCTTGCGTGCATCATCCAGGTTGCGTTCGTCGATCGCCACAGAGCCTCCTAATTCCTATACGTAGAGGACCCAGGCGCCGGTGAACAGAATCAGCGCAAGCGAGACGGGGATCAAGAACTTCCACGCAAACTTCTGCAGCTGGTCCTCGCGCACACGTGGAAAGGTCGGCCTGATCCACAAGAACAGGAAGATCATCAGCATCGTCTTGGCAGCGAACCAGACGAGGCCGGGGATCAGCTCAAGTGGCTCCCACGGAATGATCGGACGGTAGCCCCCGAGGAACAGCGTCGTTCCGATCCCCCCGAAGGCGACCATGTGGCCCATCTCCGCGAACATGTGGCTGAAGATGTAGCGCATGCCGGTGTACTCGGTGAACGGCCCGGTGATGATCTCGGACTCCGCCACCGGCATATCGAACGGCACTCGGGTCATCTCCGCTACCGCTCCTGTTGTAAACACCAAGAACAGCGCCAAGCCGAGGCCTGGGGGCCAGAGTACAAACGGGAAGTTCTGCGCCTCGACGATCCCGTTGAGCGACAGGGTTCCCGCAAGCATGGCGACCGCAGCGGCGGAAAGCACGATCGGAAGTTCATAGGCGATGAGTTGGGCAGCAGAGCGCAATGCGCCGATCAGCGCGTACTTGTTGGCGCTCGACCACCCGGCCATGAGAATCCCAATCGTTGAAAGCGAGGAGACCGCAAGCAGATAAAAGATGCCGACATCAAGGTCTTCGACCACAAGGGTGCGATCCATGGGGATCACGAGATAGACCATGATGATTGGCACCATGATCGCGGCCGGGGCGAGGCTGAAGACCTTGCGGTCGGCGGCGGCCGGGATGATGTCTTCCTTGTACAGGAACTTGATCCCGTCGGCCAGGGTGGTTGCCCAACCGTGGAAGCCCCCCGGATACATGGGCCCGAGACGGTGCTGGAGATGCGCCATGACCTTGTGCTCGGCGTAGCCCCCCACAAGCGCGCCGGTGGGCACGATGACAAGAATCACTGCCACTTTCACAAGCAGTATCTGCCAGGTCGTAAGGATGATCTCCGGCATCAGCGGTCGATATCCCCTAAGACAAAGAAAAAGGAACCCAGGATCGCAATCATGTCTGAGACATAGGTGTTCTTGAGCACAAACGGCAGCGCCGAAACGTTCGAATACGAAGGCGTCCTGATCTTGAGCCGGTAGGGACGCCGGTCACCGTCGGACACGAGATACATCCCCAGTTCGCCGAGGGGGTTCTCGGTGCGCACGTAGACCTCTCCCTTGGGAGCCTGGACCACGCGGGGCACCTTTCCCATGATGGGCCCGTCCGGCATGCCTTCGATGGCCTGCTCGACGATCTTGGCCGACTCGACGACTTCGTGCAGGAGCACCCAGAAGCGATCGAAGCAGTCACCGTTGGGGGCCGAGTGGACATCGAAGTCGAAGAGATCATAGCTCGAGTAGGGCTCATCCTTGCGGACGTCGAAGCTGATATCGGAGCCGCGCGCGATCGGACCGGACACTCCGTAGGAGAAGGCGACATCTTTCGGCAGGATCCCAACATCCACGGTTCTCTGCTTGAAGATCTCGTTTCCGATCAGCAGATTCTCGTAGTCGGGGAGACGTTCGATGACTTGCCTTACTCCCTTGAGCGCTTGCTGATAGAAGCCCTTGGGTGCATCCTCCTTCAAGCCGCCGGGCCGGAAGAACCCGAAGTGCATGCGGCCTCCCGTGGTCATTTCCATGGCCATCTGGATGTCCTCGCGCTCGCGGAACGCGTAGAAAGTCGGAGTGATGGCACCGAGCTCGGCGCCGAAGGAAGCAAAAAACATGAGGTGATTGAGAATGCGGTTCATCTCACACATGGCAACCCGCATGTATTGAGCACGCGGAGGTACTTCAATCTCCATCAGCGTCTCAAGCGCCAGAGCAAGCGGCAGCTCGTTGTTGATTCCCGACAGCCAGTCCATGCGCGAAACGAGGTTGGTGATCTGACGGTAGTCCCTAGCTTCGACCAGCTTCTCGTAACCTCGGTGCATGTAGCCGATCACGGGATCGGCATTCACCAACACCTCGCCGTCGAGCGTCGCCAACAAGCGGAACACACCGTGTGTTGCAGGGTGCTGAGGGCCCACGTTCAGCACCATCTCCTCCGTGAGGAGGTTACCGCGCGAGACTTCAGCGGCGACCTCGGAGGCGTCCAGCACGCGGTCCTCGGTTGTGGCCATCAGCGGCCACCTGCCGAAGCTTCCTCAGGATCCTTGGCGCCAGGCCATGCCTTTACGAAACGGCTGGGTAGTTTGAACGATCGCAGCAGAGGATGGCCCTCGAAGTCCTCGGGCAGATAGAGGTTGGACAGGTTCGAGTTGCCCTCGAACTCGACTCCGAACATCTCGTGGCACTCGCGCTCCTGCCACTCAGCGCCACGAAAGATGCTCACGATGCTGGGGCACACTGGATTCTCGAAATCGACGGCCACATGCACGTTGACATGAAAGACGTGCTCGACCGAGTAGAGGTGAATGAGAACCTCGAGTCCCCCCGGGGCGTCGGTGTACTCACTGCGATCGATGCCCGTCAAGAACGTGAAGAAGTTGCACGATAGGAACTGAAGGTCTCTTAATGCAGTGATGACCTCGATGAGGTTCTCGGGCGAGACCGTGATATCCACCTGTCCGAAGTTGACGCGCTGCTCCATCAACCGGTTGCCGACCGCAGTGTCCACCCTGCGCAGCGCGTCGTCTGCGGGAAGCCCCCCCATCAGATCCCTCCCGCGAGACCGGGCTCGGGAATATGGGGCACCTCGATGTCGTGGCCCGACCACTTCTCGCGTACATCCTCGCCTGAGATCTTTTGCTGAAGTCGGATAACTCCCTGGAGCAGGGCCTCCGGACGCGGCGGGCACCCCGGCACGTAGACATCGACGGGAATGATCTGATCGACGCCCTTGGTGACCGAGTAAGAGTCCCAGTATGGACCCCCACAATTGGCACACGAACCCATCGAGATCACGTACTTGGGCTCGGGCATCTGATCGTAGACCCGCTTGATCGGCGCCGCCATCTTGTCCGTGACTGTGCCGGCAACGATCAGTAGGTCCGCTTGGCGGGGCGAGGCAGGGAAGGGTATGACGCCGAACCGGATGATGTCGAACTTACTGGCAATGGCGGCGCCCATCTCGATGCCGCAGCAGGCGAGACCGAACTGCATCATCCACAGCGAGTACTTCCGGCTCCAGTTGAGCAGCCAGGACACGGGGGCGGGGAGCTTTACCTTCTCGATCACAGCCATTCGAGCATCCTCTTTCGGATCGCATAGAGGAGAGCGAACGCCAGAATGGCGATGAAGATCAGCATTTCGATGAATGCCTGCGTCCCCAATCGCTCGAACACGATTGCCCAGGGAAAGAGGAAAACAGCCTCGACATCGAAGATCACGAACAGCAGGGCAAATATGTAATAACGAACATTCGTCTGCGCCCACCCTCGCCCGATGGGATCGATCCCCGACTCGTAAGTCGTGAACTTCTCCGGAGTAGGCACATTGGGGCGCACCAGGCGGGCGAGCTGAAGCGTCACCCCCACCAGCGCAAGGCCGACGAGGACGAAGATCCCGATGGTGATGTACTGCGAAAAGTAGTCCCTAGGCACCGCGGGGACCGCTCGTGAAGTAGCTCTGTGAGAACAAGACCGAGGTGAACCTCTTGGGTAAGAGAGTGTGCCGGATAACGCAAAAGTTAACACGCAAAGCGCGCAATTCGGGAGCGCGTTCGTACGTGAAACCGCTTGCCCGGAGTCCCGGCCGAGGGTACACAAGACCCCAAGTTGGGCGCCTGGGTACCGTTCCGGAACCTTACAAGCCCAAGATGGGCGATCGACTGCGGTGGCGGGCGGGCGCCCTCGGTGGCCAATGCCCGGGCGGCTACCTCGACCCCCTTGCGTGCCGCGGCTTTCGAGTGGCTCGCCTTGGAGCCAGGCATACAGAAAGCCCGCCGCGAAGGCGTCGCCTGCCCCGGTGGCGTCGACGATCCTCTCGGGCCGGGCGGCGGGGGCGCAGCGGGGTCGGGTGCTTCCCGGCTCGCCACCAAGCAGCCCTCAGCTCCTCTCGTGATCGCCACCCCAACGTAAGCTCCGAAGCAATTCCACGACGGCTGCAGGGTCGGAATCGGATTGAGCCAGCGCTCTGGCTTCGCTCGAGTTGGGAAAGAGCCAACGGGCTCCGGCGGTGTGCTCCAGGAACCGATTCGCACCCGGAAAGGCGTCGAAGAGCCGGGCGGAGCCCGGGTCTAGGACGACCGGCACCTCCCGCCGGCGCGCCTCGGCCATCAGGGCGCGGCCCGGGGGCGCGATCGTGGGAGCGGTGAAGCAGTAGCCCGTCGAGGACCAGGACCTCGGCTCCAGACCAGCAGCCCTCGCTCACGTCTGATGCCTGCAGGCGGGCGTTGGCTCCTCTCGAGGTCACCAGACTCCGTTCCCCTCCTCTCCAATCAGGCAGGCGACGGTTCCGGTGGGCCGGCCGAGGTCTCTTGCTGCAGCCACCGTCACACCGGCCTGTTCCAGCTCCTCAATCAGGGTGGCACCGATTAAATCGTCTCCCACCCTGCCAACGAACGTCACCTCGGCGCCCAGGGCGGCGAGCCACACCGCCTGATTGGCGGCCGAGCCGCCGCCCGACATCGAGATGCTGCCCTCGACCTCCTCGTCGCCGGCCGGAGGATCGGCGGGTGCGATCCGAATGTCTGCGACCAGGTCTCCGATCACAAGAGCCCTGGGGAGTCGTCGTCACCTAGTCTCCGACGAGTGCCGTGGCGATCGCCTCCCCCAGCCGCTCGTTCGCCCGCACCAGAGCCTTGTTTAGCGCCAGCGCGCGCCCGTCGCCCAGGCGAGCGACCTCGGCAGAGCAGGAAGAGGGTCACGTCCTTACCCGACACTGCAAGGTCGTTCGCAGCCCTGCCCGCCTCCGCCAACAGCGCGGCGTGCTCCTCGGGCGCGAGCGCCGGGTCGGGCGGGTTGCCCACCACGAGGGCGCCCTTCAGGCCCAGGGAGCGGGCCGCTCGGTGGGCCACGGCCACCTCCGCAGGGGACTCGAAGCGCCAGGGCGACTCGTGGCCGCTGGCAGCGACGTAGAAGCCGGGGACCGCGTCGCAGCGATAGGCGGCCAGCGTCACGGAGGCCGACTCGAGGACCTCGAGCGTCGCGGCCACGTCCAGGATCGACTTGACCCCGCTGCACACGACCACCACCGGGGCGTCGCGAAGAGCAAGCAGGTCGGCCGACACGTCCCAGGTCTCGTGTGCCCCGAGGTGAACGCCGCCGAGGCCACCCGTGGCGAGCACCGCGATCCCCGCCTGACTCGCGCCCACGCTGTGGCCGCAACCGTGGTCCCTCCACTCGACCCCGAGGCGAGCGCAGGCCCGAGGTCGCGCAGACTCAGCTTGAGGGCGTCGGGCCCCAATCCTGCGAGCGTGCGCAGCTCCTCCTCTGCCAGCCCCACCCGCAGCTCTCCGGACAGCACCGCGATCGTCGCCGGCACCGGGCCCCGGCACGCACGTCGTGCTCGGCGCCGAGCGCGACCTCGAGGTTGTCGGGGGCTGGGAGCCCATGGGTGATGAGCGTCGATTCGAGCGCGACCACAGGCCTGCCCTCTTGCAGGGCCCCTCGGACTTCGTCGGAGAGCACCAGCGGCCACGGCCCAAACATAAGGGAGCCTCGCAGCGAGCGGCCGTGCCCTACTCGAGGGAGACCTCCGCCTTTCAGCCCACAACCCTGTGAGCCCCTCCAGGCGAGGCGGCCCGGGCTCGCCCGACGGCCACCTCCGGACCTGCGCTCTGGCCTCGTAGGATCGAGCCATGGCTAAGACCGCTCTCAAGATCAGCGCGGGCCCTCTGATGAGGGGGGCGCTTCGTGACATCTTCCGGCGCCCCTTCTTGATCCTGTTGTTGCTCAACCTGTTGGTGAGCCTGGTGACCGCCTCGCTGGGGGCGGCCCGGACCGGGGTGGGGACCTGGCTCCTGCTCGCCGCGGTGACCGTCTACGTACAGATCGCGACGGTCTTGGCGGCCGGCTCCTCTCACCCCGATCCTTCGGGGGACGCGTGGGTGCGAGCCGCCTTTCGTGCCCGCTGCTTCTGGCGCCTCGTGATCGTGGAGCTGTTCATCTTTGTCATGGTGGGCCTCGGCCTTTTCCTGGTGGTCATCGGCGCCCTGGTGATCGGCGCCCACGTCGCCCTCTCCGAGCAAGCGGTAGTGCTCGAGCGGCTGGGGATCGTGCAAGCGCTGTCGCGCGGCGTCGATTTGAGCCAGGGCAATCGCAAGGCCGTCGGACTGATCTTCGGCGTAATGGTCCTGCTCCCGAATGTCGCTCTCCCCCTTGCCTATGCGGTGGGGTTCGATGACACCGCCATAGAGCGCGGCGTGGCAAGTGCCCTCACAGTAGTCGTCTCGATGGCAGGGACCCTGGCGCTTACGAGGGCCTTCGTGAACCTCGGAGGGAGACCGAGCCCCGCTCCCGCCGACGTCAAGCCTCGACCCAGCGCTCGTGGTCGGCGGAGCTAGGACGCTCAGCCTTGCTCACTCCCGAGGCCGCCCCCCTAGCGCATCCGGCGCATCATTGCGCCTCTGACCACATCTCGTGTGGGTACAGCGACAATGTTGTTCCTTCGTCCAGGCCTCAGCCGGGGAGGCGGGGTCAGCCCGACGAGAAGAAGAACGTGGCCTGTTGGGCGGCGTCGATGAGCGGGCTCCAGAACAGGCCCAGGACGACCGTGGCCACCGCTATCAGGGCCACGATACCGGCCGAAACTCTCCCCACCGGGATCGAAGGTCGAACCTCGTCCGCTTCCTGCATGTACATCACGACCAGAACCCGCAAGTAGAAGAACGCTGCAATCGCACTGGTGACCATGCCGATAACGACCAGCCATGTGTAGCCGGCGTCGATTGCCGGTCCGAACACGACCAGCTTTCCCACGAACCCAGAGGTCAAGGGCACGCCGGCCAAGGACAGCATGAAAAGCGTGAGGGCAGAGGACAGCGCGGGATGGTCTGCAAAGATCCCCTTGTATTCGACCAGATTGACACGCTGCTCGTCGCGGCCGGCCAAGATCGCCACCACCGCGAAGCCACCCAGCACGGTGATTCCGTAGGTGGCAAGGTAGAACAAAGCTCCAGACACGCCGCGGTCGTTGGCCGCCACAATTCCGGTGAGCACGAATCCGGCATGGGCGATCGAGGAGTAGGCCAGCATCCGCTTCACGTCTTCCTGCACAACGGCCAGCACCGCCCCGACAATCATCGTCGCCGCCGCCACTCCCGCCACGAGAGGCCGCCACTCCCCTCGCAACGAGTAGAGGCTCACATCCAAGAGCCTTACCAAGGCGGCAAAACCCGCGAGCTTGGAACCGGCCGCCATGAACCCCGTCACCGGCGACGGCGCTCCTTGGTAGGCGTCCGGGGTCCACATGTGGAAGGGAACGGCGGCGACCTTGAACCCGAGACCGACGATCAGCAGGGCGGTCGCGGCGACCAACAGCCCGACGTCCCCACCGGCGCTCGAGCTCAAGAAGCTGGCGATACCGGGGGTCGACTCGTCGCCGTAGAGCCCGGTCGAACCCACGGCGCCATAGGTCAGAGCGATCCCAAGCAAGAAGAAGGCGGAGGAGAACGCTCCGAGCAGGAAGTACTTCATGGCCGACTCCTGACCCGCCAAAGAGGCGCGCCGGAAGCCGACGAGCACATAGAGCGCCAACGAGAAAGTTTCGAGCGCGAGAAACACGACGATCAGATCGGCGGCCGACGCCATCAGCATCATCCCCGCGAGAGAAAAGAGCACGAGTCCGTAGAACTCTGATTCCCCGATCCGGTCGCGTTCGAGATAGTCGCGGCCCAACCACACCGTGAGCAAGCCAAACGTCACCAGGGTGATCTTGCAGAAGGTGGCGAAGCCGTCGAGTGCGATCATCCCCCCGAGCTGGAGGTCGGTCTCGCCCCACTGCTGCAGCGCGAGGTAGGCGGCCACGATCAACCCCACGCTCGCCAGGACCGGCTGGGCGATAGTGGGGAGCCTCGAGCCCATGACCGCATCCGCGATCAACAGCACGAAGGCGGCAACCACCAGCGCTATCTCGGGGGCTATGCCGGCGAGCTGGACCACAGGAGGGCTGAACTGCATCAGGGAGCCTCCGCCACGCCGTCGGCGCCTCGAGAACGCGACGGGCAACGCGATTCGTTGGAGACTGCTCCCGCTTCCCCAGAGCGCAACCCGGGCTCGACAGAGCAGTTGCGCAACTGGAGCACCGCTCGCTGGGCCGCCGGCTCGATGCGCTCGAGGAACGGCTTCGGGTAGACGCCGATGAACACGATCAACACCAAGATGGGCAGCAGCGTCGCCAGCTCGCGCCTGGAGAGGTCGGGCAGAGTGCGGTTCTCGCCCGCCGGCTCCCCGTGGAACACCCGCTGATAGGCCCACAACAGATAGATCGCGGCCAGCACGATGCCGAAGGCGGCCGGGACCACCCAGTAGCCATACTCGTAGTAGGTCCCGAGCAGCACCAAGAACTCGCCTACGAACCCGTTGAGAGCGGGCAGCCCAAGCGACGACAGCGCAACCACGAGAAAGATCCCCGCCATTACCGGCGCAGACTTGGCAAGACCCCCGAAGTCGGCGATCAGGCGCGTATGCCGCCGGTCGTAAAGCGCGCCAACCAGCAAGAACAGCGCTCCGGTCGAAAGCCCGTGGTTGACCATCTGCAGGATGCCGCCGCTCATCCCCTGGACCGAGCCCACGAACAGGCCCAGCATCACGAAGCCGAGATGCGCCACCGAGGAGTACGCCACAAGTCGTTTGAGGTCCTTCTGCACGATCGCGATCAGAGCGCCGTAGATGATTCCGATCACGGCAAGGGTCATGAGCACCGGTGCAAGCTCGCGAGCCGCGTCGGGGAACAGCGCTATGCCGAAGCGGATGAAGCCGTAGGCACCCAGCTTCAGCAGCACTGCCGCAAGGATGACCGAGCCCGCGGTGGGCGCCTCGGTGTGGGCATCGGGAAGCCACGTATGCAAGGGCACGAGCGGCACTTTTACGGCGAACGAAGCGAAGAATGCCAAGAACAGCAGCCGCTGCACATCGAGGGCCAGCGGGGTTCCGAGCAGAGCTTCGTAATCGAAGGTCGGCTGATCCGCGCTGAAATAGAGAAAGAGAATCCCGGCCAGCATCAGCAGCGAGCCCACGAGCGTGAACAAGAAGAACTTCATCGCCGCATAGACGCGGCGCCCGTATCCCCACATCCCGATGATGAAATACATCGGGACCAGAGAGGCTTCCCAGAAGACATAGAAAAGGAACATGTCGAGCGCGCAGAACACTCCCAGCAATGCCGTCTCGAGCGCCAGAAAGAATATGAAGTAAGGCTTGACCCGGCTCGTGATCGACCACGACGCCAGCACGCCCAGCGGCATGAGAAACGTCGTCAGCATCACCATCCACAGGCTGATGCCGTCTAGCCCTGTCTTGTAGGTCACTCCCCACTCGGGAATCCAACTCTTCGAAGTCCCGAGCTGAAAGCCGACCTCGTTCGCATCGAAGCCCATCACCAGACCGATCGACAACAAGAAGGAAGCCGCAGTCGCGCTGAGGGCAGTGGTGCGGATCAAGGAAAAGGCTTGGCTCGGAACGAAGGTGATGATCAAGGCACCGATCAGGGGAACGAACAGCACCAGATCGAGCAGGGAGAATCCGCTCACACAACGCTCCTGAACGCCAACAGCGAGAAGGCCATGACAACGCCGAACAGAAACGTCAGGGCGTAATTGCGGATGTAGCCGGTCTGCACACGTCGCAGCACCCAGGAAGACTGGGCCACCAGCCAGCCAACCCCATTGACAGCGCCATCCACAATCTTAGCGTCGAGGAAATTGGCGCATAGGCCCGCCAACGCCTTGCCGGGCAGGACTACTGCACGTCCATAGACCTCATCGACATAAAACTTGTGCTGGGTAGCCGAGACGATTGGAGAATAGCGCTCGTGCAGTGTCGCCAACGGCTTCTGACCCGAGGGCGTGGCATAGAGGAAGCGCGCCGCGGCGATTCCCGCCACGCCCGCAGTCAGAGCAATGGCGCCGAGGATCCACGGCACAATGCCCCCAGGTACCTCCGAGTGACCCACCGCCGGTTCGAGAAAGATCTCCAGAGTCAGTAGTCCTGGGAGATTGATTACGCCGCCCGCGACCGCAAGCACCCCCAGCGGGATGAGCGCTGCGGCCATGCTCGGGGGCGCGTCGTGGACGTGCATCTTCCCAGGAGTGACCAGCTTGCCTTCGAACACCCGGAAGTAGAGGCGCGACATGTAGAACGCAGTCAGTGCCGCGGTGACGGCTCCGATAAGCCACAGCAGGAACTGCCCCTCGTGCCACGCGGAAGCAAGTATGGCGTCTTTCGAGAAGAAGCCCGAGAACGGGATGATGCCGGAGATGGCGAGCCAGCCCATCATGAAAGTCCAGCCGGTCACCGGCATCGCCTTACGCAGGCCGCCCATCCTTCGCATGTCGGTCTCGCCCTCCAGTGAGTGCATGACCGATCCGGCCCCCAGGAACATGAGCGCCTTGAAGAATGCGTGAGTGACGAGGTGGAAGATCGCTACCGAGTAAGCCCCCACACCCAGGGCCAGAAACATGTAGCCGAGCTGGGACACGGTCGAATAGGCGAGCACCCGTTTGATGTCGTACTCGGCGGTCGCCAACAGACCGGCCCACAACGCAGTCAAAGCACCGATCCAGGCGACCACCATAAGAGCCGCGCCCCCGGACGCTTCGAACACAGGCGAGAAACGAGCGACCATGTAGACGCCGGCGGTCACCATGGTGGCCGCGTGAATGAGGGCTGAGACCGGTGTTGGGCCTTCCATGGCATCGGGGAGCCACACGTAGAGAGGGATCTGGGCGCTCTTGCCCGTGGCGCCTCCGAACAGCAGCAGCGCTGCGGCAGTCGCTGTTCCCGCGGCCATGCCTCCGGCCTGGGCGTTAACCTGCCCCACGGTCAGCGAGCCGGCGGAGGCCGATAGAACGAAGATCCCGATGAGAAACGAGAAGTCCCCGACGCGGTTGACGATGAACGCCTTCTTGGCCGCGTTGGCCGCAGCGGGCCGCTCGAACCAGAAGCCGATCAACAGGTACGAGCACAACCCGACCCCCTCCCAGCCGACGTAGAGCAGGAGGAGGTTGTCGGCCAGCACGAGCAGCAACATCGAGGCCGCGAACAGGTTCAGGTAGGAGAAGAAGCGAGCGTAGCGCGCCTCCCCATGCATGTAGCCAATCGAGTAGACGTGGATCAGAGTGCCTACACCGGTAACGACCAACACCATCACTATCGACAGTGGGTCCACCAGGAGCGTGGCTGCCGCTTCGAAGTCGCCCACCCTGATCCATTCGAACAGCGTGACCATGACAGAGCGCTCCTCGGCGTGACGCCCCAGGAGATCGGCGAGCATCCCCAGCCCCATCAGGAATGGCACTCCAACAGCGGCCGATGCAACGACCCCCGCCGCAGCGCCGATGCGCTTGCCGGCGATCATCAGGATCAGTGCTCCGGCCAGCGGCAGGGCGATCACATAGGGAGCGAGATCGATCACACGCTCACCATTTAAGGAGGCTCACATCGTCGACATTGGCCGTGCCCCTCCGCCTCGATATCACGAGGATTATGGCGAGGCCGACGACCACCTCGGCAGCCGCCACCACCAGCACGAAGAAGACGAGAATCTGGCCGTCGACATGACCCCACATGCGCGAAAAGGTCACGAATATGAGATTGATCGCGTTGAGCATCAGTTCGATGAACATGAAGATCACGATCGCGTTTTTCCTTGTGAGGGCGCCTACCACACCAATCGAGAACATCAACCCCGCAAGAGCGAGGTAGTAGCCGGGAGCCACGCTCATGCGGCGGCCCCCTCCTTGTCACTGCCACTAGCGCTCTCGGCGCCTGTGCCGGTGCTCGGGACCCTGCCGATGCGCCGGGCCAGCACCATGACTCCGACGATCGCGACCACGAGCAGCACCGAGGTAGCCTCGAACGGCAGCAGGTAGCGGGAGAACAACTCAGCCGCAAGCGCTTTGACATTGCCCGGGTTCTGATTCAGCTCGGTGAGCGCGTCCGCCTGATCTCCGCCTGCGGCGGCAAGCTCCACCCCCCTGACTGCGACCCACAGGATCTCAGCCGCCAGCAGGCCACCCAGCCCGATGGCGAGCGGGCGCTGGCCCGGCAGGGGATCGATAAGTGCTTCGCGCGTGTCTACACCCAGAAGCATGATGACGAACAGGAACAGCACCATGATGGCGCCCGCATAAAGGATGATCTGGACCGCTGCCACGAAGAAGGCGCCTTGGAGGAGAAACCCAAGCGCAAGAGCGACCTGGGTGACGACCAAGAAGAGGGCCACGTGGACGGCGTTGCGAGCGAACAACATTGCCAGAGACGCCCCGAGCGCCATCACAAACATCACCCCGAAGACGAAGTACTCGAGGTTCATCCCCCTCGCTTTCTGTCGAGATCCTCACCCAGACTGACCGTGGCGGGAACCTCTTTCTTCGTCTTCCAGTGGCGCTTGATGGGTTCGTCGATAATGAGCTGATCCTTGGTGTAGATGAGGCCCTCTCGCGATGGCCCAGAGATCTCGAACTCGGTAGTCATGAGCAGAGCTTCGGTCGGACAAGCTTCGACGCAGAGCCCGCAGAAAATACAGCGCAGGTAGTTGATCTGGTAGATCTGAGCGTAGCGTTCGCCCGGGGAGAAGCGGGCCTCCGGTGTGTTTTCCGCCCCGACCACGTAGATCGCATCTGCAGGACAGGCGCCCGCGCAAAGCTCGCAACCGATGCACTTCTCGAGCCCATCGGGGTGGCGATCGAGAATATGCCGTCCCTTGAACCGGGGAAAAGGCTGCCTGCGCACCTCTGGATAGGCGACGGTGTCCTTGCGCTTGAATACGCTCTTGATCACGACTTTCATGCCGGTCAGGATCTCAGGCAGAGCCATGACTGCCTCCTCGATGTGAGCTCACGGCGAACGCGAGGCGAGGGTCTCCCCGCCCCACCCAGGCAAGGATCAACCCGGCAAGGACCACGAAAACCGCCAAACGAATGTTGCGCGACACGCCTTCGGTGTTCACCGTCGCGGTAACCACTATCCACAACAGGGCAGCGGGGATCAGCCGCTTCCATCCGAGCCACATCAAGCGGTCGTAGCGCAGGCGCGGAAGCGTGGCCCGGAGCCAGATGAACAGATAGACGAAGGCGAGGGTCTTCGCAAGAAACCACAGCAGGGGCCACAGCCACGGCAGGAAGCCGAGCCCTGGTCCGTGCCATCCTCCGAAGAAAAGACTCACCGCTACTGCGGAGATGACCACGACGTGGATGTACTCGCCGAGGTAGAACATCGCAAAGCGGATCCCGGAGTACTCGGTGTGATAACCGGCGATCAGCTCGGTCTCGGCTTCGGGGAGGTCGAAGGGAGCCCGGTTGGTTTCAGCGATCCCGGCCACGAAGAAGATCGCGAATGCCGGCCATTGCGACCAGATGTACCAGTTGGGCACGATCGAGAAGACGTCCTGTAATTGTTCCAGTACCGGGATGCCGTCGAAGAAGGTGACGTTTCCGACGGTGCCTGCTTGCGCCGCGACGATGTCGCTCAACGAAAGGCTCCCCGCAACCAGGGCAATGGGCACCAAAGACAGTCCCAGCGCGATCTCATAAGAGATGAGCTGTGCGGTCGAGCGCACACCTCCGAGCAGTGGATACTTCGAGCCGGACGCCCAACCCGCCAGCACGACGCCATAGACACCCAACGAGCCCATCGCCAGGAAGTAGAGGATTCCGATGTTGATATCTGAAATGACGAAGTCGACGCGCCTGTCGCCGACGGTGACGTGGTCCCCAAGCGGGACAACGGCGATGGCGAGGAACGATGGCACCATCGCCGCGGCGGGAGCGATCGCATAGGTCCAGCGATCTGCGGCCGCGGGTCGAAAGTCCTCCTTGAAGAAGAGCTTGATGCCGTCGGCGATCGCTTGCAGTAAGCCGTACGGCCCCCATCGGTTTGGCCCCACGCGCGCTTGCATGTCGGCAATGACCTTGCGCTCCATATAGGTCACGAGAGCCGCCGTCAGCAGCAAGGCGACGAACACGACCACGACTTTGATGAGAGCGATGAGCGCGACCGCTCCAACGAGATCGACTACTCCACTCACGCCTTTCTGACCTCTACTCGGACATCGAGCCCGGACATCAGCCGATTGGCCTTGAGCCCCTTCTGATCGTAGGGCACGAATATTCCACCCTTGGAGATGTCGGACAGGAACACATCGAGCTCAGCCTCAAAGCCCGAGGCGGTAACGATTGCTCTGTCCCCCTCGGACAAGCCCAGTTCCGCCGCGTCCTCGGCGTTCATCTCGACGAAGGCCGGGCGCGCAATCCCGCGCAGGGCCATGGACTTCGACACCATCGCGCCCTCGTCGTAGATGAGGCGGCCGCTGTAGAGCGCAAGGCCCTCGCCCTCGGCCGGTCGCGCGGTGAGGGGCCGGTCTCCGTCGAAGCCGCCGTTCGAGGCCGGCGCCGGAGGGATGACCCCGGGCCGCTGTCGCGCCTCGAACGCTCGCAGCTCCCACGACAAAGGCCAGTTCTGACCGGTCTGGAACGGACTCCCCGAGCGAAAGCCTTTGGGGTAGTGACCTCCCGGCCCGGCCTCGACCGCATTGGCAGGCGCTTGATCGGGCCCCGATGCGTAGCCCGACTCGAGCGCAGGATGGGGAGCGGGCGAAGCCTGGCGGAGATCAGAGACCTCGATGTCAGAGTGAGTGCGTACGTTGGCCCGAATGTCAGACCACACATCCTCGAAGGAATTCCAACCCCAGTCCTTACCCAAGGCGCGCGCCAGTGAGGCGCAAGTGCGCCACGGCTCGAGGGCCGCGCCGGGTGGCGCCAGCAGCGGCTCGAGCTTCTGCAGGCGCCGCTCGAGGTTGGTGAACGTGGCTTCTCGTTCCGCATAGGCCGCGCTCGGCAGCACCACATCGGCGTGAGTAGCCGTCTCGGTAGCAAAAAGCTCGATCACGACCGTGAACACGCCACTCTCGAGCGCTCGCTTTGCCAGAGCGGAGTCGGGAAAGTCCGAAACCAGGTCCGCGCCAAAGATCACAAGAGCATCCAGCTCCGAGGCCGCTGCCGCTTCAAGCATCTCCCTCGTCCCCATGCCCGGCTCAGCGGCAGGCATGTGGCCTGCATCCAGCCGCGGGTGGCAGCCCATGTCGAGCATGCCTTGGGATCCCGCATGCGGTGGGCACATCAACAGCTTGGCGTTCCGCTCCTGGGCGAGCTGCACGACGGCCTGAAGGATGGGAGCTTCGTCGCGTCCAGGGGCGGCCGGTCCCCAGGCCACCACGAGCGGATCACCGATATCGTTGAATGCTGCAGCCGGTTGTGCGGTAGCTCGCATCAGTCCGGCAACGGCCCGGGCCTCTGCTCCAGGCTCGCAACGGATCACGTGAGTGGCGAAGACATCGAGCGAGATGCGCCGGGGTGAGCACACGATCAGCTTGGCGCCCTTGTCCAGCACCGCCTTGCGCAGTCTCAAATAGAGAACCGGCAAGGTCTCCTTGGGATCGGGGCCCACCCAGAGAATAGTGCGCGCGCTCTCGAGGTCGTTGAGTGTCGCACTCGAGCCCGCCGCTCCGGAAAGTCCCAGCGCCAACTCGTAGGGCGCGCCCGCATCCTGGATGCGAGCATCCACATGAGCAGTGGCAAGCACGGACTTCGACAACTTAGAGATCGCCCACGCGTCCTCTGTGGTGAGATGCCCGGAAGCAATGACGCCTACTCTCTTGGCGTCCCGCAAGCGCGAGACGATGGCATCGAGAGCTTGGCCCCAGGATGCCTGCTCGAAGTCGTCCCCTTGGCGGAGCAGCGGTGTCAGCAGCCGCTCGTCGGAGTCCACGTAGTGATAGCCGAAGCGACCCTTGTCGCAGGTCCAGAAGTCGTTGACATTCTCGTTGGGAAGCGCTTGCGTCCTCACCAGCTTGTCCGATCGCGCATCATTGGTCATTGGGCAGCCGACCGAGCAGTAGGCGCACACACTGGGGGCGCTCGTGAGATCCCAGGGACGCGACACAAACCGATAGGGCTTCGATGTCAGGGCGCCGACCGGGCAGATCTGAATGGTATTGCCTGAGAAATAGCTGTCGAAGGGTTCGTCCTTGAAGGTCAGGATCTGGGTTCCGGGACCGCGGTCGACGAGCTGGATGAAGCGGTCGCCCGCCACTTCGTCGGAGAAGCGGACGCAGCGCCAGCACAACACACAGCGCTCGCGGTCGAGCACGACGAGGTCTGAGATCTCGAGTGCCTTCTCGTAGGTCCGCTTGGCCTCGACGTAGCGGCTGGAGCCGGGGCCGTGCTTGAAGGTCTGGTCCTGAAGCGGGCATTCCCCTGCCCGGTCGCAGATAGGGCAGTCGAGCGGATGATTGATGAGCAGGAACTCGAGCATCCCCCTCTGGGCATCGACCGCAGTCTCATCGACGGTATCGACCTTCATGCCGTCCGCGACCGGAGTTGCGCACGCCGGCAGCAGCTTGTTCTGACCTTCGACTTTGACGAGGCACATCCTGCACACTGCCACCGAGCGCATGCCCGGGTGATAGCAGAAGCGCGGTACGAATACACCCATCTCTTCGGCGACGTCGATCAGGATGCGGCCCGGTTCGGTCGAAACCTCCTGACCGTTGATCGTGAGGTCGATGCGCCCGTTGTCCGAGCTCATGGCTCTTCGTCCGAGGCGATACCTGCCGAGGGCTGCGCCGCGACGCCCGCATCTCCAAGCCCGGTCTGTTTGGCGCGCGATCCGGACACCGTGGTGAGCTCTCCTTCGAAGGGGCACCGACCCTCTGTAACGTGACGCTCGAACTCTGAGCGAAAGAGTTGAACGTTGGAGCGCAACGCCCACGATGCTGCATCTCCGAGCGGGCAGAACGATCGCCCGTCGATGCCGTTGGCGATGTCGACGAGCAGATCCATGTCCTCTTGTCGGCCCTCTCCGTGCTCGATGCGCTCGAGCACTTTCACCGCCCACCAGGTCCCTTCCCGGCACGGTGTGCACTTGCCGCACGATTCGTGCTCGAAGAACTCGAGGGTCACGAGTGCGTTCCTCACCATGCAGGTGGTTTCGTCCATGAACACGATCGAGCCCGAACCCAGCATGGTGCCCGCCTCCTTCAGTGCGTCGAAGTCGACGGCGATCTCTGTCGAAGTAAGCAGCGGCGCGCTTGCCCCACCCGGAATGATTGCCTTGAGCTCGCGTCCGCCCAGCATCCCGCCCGCCAGCTCGAGGACGTCCTTCAAGGGAGTCCCCAGGGGTACCTCGTAATTGGCGGGTCGCTCTACGTGCCCCGAAACCGATAGTACCTTGGTTCCCGGCGATCGCTCGGTTCCCCACTGCCGGAACCAGTCGCTTCCGTGCTCAACGATGTGAGGCAGCGCAGAAAGGGTCTCTGTGTTGTTGACCACGGTGGGGCGGCCGTAGAGACCTTTGACTGCAGGGAACGGGGGCCTTAGCCGAGGCTGGCCCCGGAATCCTTCGAGCGAGTCCAGCAACGCCGACTCTTCTCCGCAGATGTAGGCACCTGCGCCGCGATGCAGAACAATGTCGAGGTCGAACCTTGACCCGTAGATGCCTTGGCCCAGCAGGCCTCTGTCGTAAGCGTCGTTGATGGCGCGATCGAGCCGCCTAGATCCCAAGGCGAACTCTCCCCTGCAGTAGATGAACGCCTTGGTGGCTTGATTCGCCCACGCCGCGATGGTGATGCCCTCGAGCAACTGATGAGGATCGGACTCGGCGAGCTCTCGGTCCTTGTATGTGCACGGCTCGCCTTCGTCGTGGTTGACGACGATGTACTTGGGAGACACATCCTTGGGCACGAACGACCACTTCATCCCAGTGGGAAAGCCGGCGCCGCCGCGACCTCTGAGTCCCGACTCCTTGACCAATGCGATGCAGTCGTCTGCGGACAAATTGGTTACGGCTTTGCGAGAGGCTTCATAAGCGCCGTCGTCGAGGGCGCGCTCGACCGTCCAGGAGTCTTCAGGGAACTCCCGCAGCCTGCGCGTCACCATTCGCACTTCGTCGATCATGCTCCATCGCCCTTGCCCTTCTCCGGGCCTCTCTCTTGGCCCTTTTCCTTGGGTCTGAGGCCGGGAGCGGTGTCGGCGCGCGGCGACTCGCCGCCGATGGTGCGCTCTTGCTGGTCCCCGGCGGTGCCGGGGACGCGCAGACCCGAAGTGGCGATCTCGCGTGCGATCTCCTTAGAGCTCTTGACCTTCTGTCCGCGAAAACTCGTCGTCTCCCGGCCCTCTTCGAGCCGATCGATCACGGCGCGGGCATCGTCCGGGGTCACGTTACAGAAGTCCTCGTAGTTGATCTGTAGGCTGGGGGCGCCGTCGCAAGTGGCGAGGCACTCCGCCGACTCCAGCGAGAAACGGCCGTCGCTGGTGGTGTCCCCGACCTCTACCCCGAGCCGGTCTTCGAGGGCGCGCGCTATCTCGCGTGCGCCTCGATGTGTGCAGGCGATATTGCGGCACACCGAAACGAGATACTCGCCTTGGGGCTTCTTCTTCAGCATCGTGTAGAAGCTCGACGTGGCAAGAACCTCGGCGGGTTCCAAGCCCACGATCTCGGCCACTTCACGCATCCCGTTCTCGGTCACATGTCCTTCCACCGACTGCACCAAGAACAACAGAGGGAGAACCGCACTGCGAGAGTTCGGGTACTTGGCCACTATCTCAGCGGCCGTTCGCCTCAGATCGTCGGACAGAACCCCTGCGAAGGTGCTCATCGGTCGACTCCGCCCATCACCGGATCGATCGAAGCGATGGCGGCAATCAGATCGGCTACGAGCCCTCCGGTCGCCATCGCCGGCAGCGCCTGAAGGTTGACGAAGGACGGATCACGCACGTGCAGCCGGTAGGGAGAGGAGCCGCCGTCCGAGATCGCCATCACGCCGAGCTCGCCGCGTGGTGATTCGACCGCGGTGTAGATCTCTCCCGCGGGGACCGTGTAGCCCTGAGTGACGAGTTTGAAGTGATGGATTACTGCTTCCATCGAGCGATTCAGCTCGGAGCGGGAAGGGGGGGTGAGCTTGGGATCCATGCTCTTGTAATCGCCGGACGGCATCCGTTCGATCACCTGCTCGATGATCCGACACGACTCGCGCATCTCCTGCATGCGCACTCTGTAGCGGGCATAGACGTCCCCGGCTTCGGCCACCGGCACATCGAAGTCGAGTTCCCCGTAGATCTCATAGGGCATATCTCTGCGTAGGTCCCAATCGATGCCCGAGGCCCGGGCGATCGGGCCGGTGGCTCCGGCTGCCTCGGCGTCCTCGGGGCTCAACACTCCAACCCCCGTCGTGCGCTCGAGGAAGATGGGATTCAGGGACAAGAGCTCCTCGTACTCCTCAATACGAGAGCGCATTGTGGCCACGACGTTGCGGCACACGGGCTCCCATCCATCGGGCAGGTCCTGCCACACGCCGCCGGGAATGATGTAGCCATGGTTCATTCGCAGTCCGGTCACCATCTCGTAGAAGTCCAAGATGATCTCGCGCTCGCGAAAGCCGTAGAAGACAACAGAAATTGCGCCCATGTCGAGGCCTTGGGTTCCGAACCACACGAGGTGAGAGGAGAGGCGGTTCATCTCGGTCATCAAGGTGCGGATGAACCGGCCGCGCCGGGGCACCTCGATCCCCAGCAAGCTCTCCACCGCAAGCGCATAAGCCTGCTCGTTGAACAAGGGCGCCAGATAATCCATGCGCGTGACGATCGTCACCGCACCGCGCCAGTTCTGGTCCTCACACTCCTTCTCCATCCCTGTGTGGAGGTAACCGATGATCGGCTTGCAGTGGACGACCGTTTCCCCGTCCAGCTCCACCAGCAGGCGCAGCACGCCGTGAGTGGCGGGGTGCACCGGGCCCATGTTGAGCACCATGCGGTTCTCGTCCGCGCTTTCGACGTAGGCACCCTTGCCCACGGCTTCGATCTCGGCGATGGTCTGGGTGTTCATGGTTGGTCGCGGTCTTCTTCTGGCCACACTCTCTCACCAGGGCCAGACTGCCCCAACCTGTCCACATCGCGTTCGGCCTCCACCTTTTCCGGGGCCTGACCGGGAGCATCGATCTGCAGGAACGGTTGCGGAACGAACTCGACCGGCACCTTTCCAACGCCGTAGTCCTTGCGCAAGGGATGTCCCTCCCAGTCGTCGGGCATGAGGATCCTGGTGAGGTTCGGATGTCCCTCGAAGCGAATGCCGAGGAGGTCGAAGGCCTCGCGTTCCATGAAGTCTGCGGTGGGCCACACCTCTGCCACTGAAGGCATAGTGGGCGGATCGCCGGGCACCGTGACGTGTATCGTCCGGCGCTCCTTTCTTTCATCGTGGAGCAGCTGGACCACGATCTCGAAGCGGTCGTCGGCGTCCTGCGCGAAACCCGCGCCACTCGACTTGGCCCCGGGCGTTCGCGCCAGACCGGAGCGATCCATGCCGCACAGATCCCGAAGCTGCCAACCCTCCTTGTGAAGAGAGCGAGCCTCTGCGGGCCAATCGTCGACAGAAATCTGGGACCTGTCGCTCACCCTGCCACTCGTCCCGCCTGATAGCGACCCTGGGAGATCGTTTCGTGCAGCAACATGATCCCGTCGATGAGCATCTCCGGACGAGGCGGACAGCCGGGCACGTAGATGTCCACCGGGACGATCTGATCGACTCCTTGCACCAACGCATAGTTGTTGAAGACGCCTCCCGAAGAGGCGCACGCTCCCATCGACACCACCCATTTGGGTTCGGTCATTTGGTCGTAGACATGACGAAGGACGGGGGCCATCTTCTGAGACACGCGGCCCGCGACAATCATCAAATCTGCCTGGCGCGGGGACGCACTGAAGCGTTCCATGCCAAAGCGAGCCAGGTCGTGCCGGGGCATGGTCGTAGCAATCATCTCGATCGCGCAACAGGCAAGCCCGAAGGTAGCTGGCCAGAGCGAGGACCGCCGCGCCCAGTCGACGATCCTATCGAGCTTGGTGGTTATGAAGTTGGCGCCGACGGCGTCGCTCAACCCTCCCACTCGAGACCTCCTCGCTTGAGAACGTACACATAAGCGGCAAGCAGTATTGCGATGAACACAAGCATCTCGATGAGTCCGAACAACGCCAGATCGCGAAAGGCAACCGCCCACGGATACAAGAACACGGTCTCGATGTCGAAAATGATGAAAAGCATCGCCACGACATAGAACTTCACCGAAAAGCGGTCACTGTCGTTGTCCGCCTCGGGCACGATCCCACTCTCGTAGGGGCTGAGCTTGGCATTCGTCCACTTTCGGGGCGACAACTTCGAAGCCGCGATCATGGAGGCGGCCGCAAAGACCGTCGAAAGGACCACGAGGAAGAGGATGGGAAGGTAGGAGCCGATGGTCATGGCTTCATCTCCGACAGTCTCTTCAGCGCCCTGAGTGCGAACTTGTGTGAGCCCTTTGATTTGATGTCCTCGAGGTTTCCCAAGAACGTGAGCGCAAAGCTCATCGCCGAGCGAGAGGTCATTCCCACCGAGACCAACCTCTCCATGACGACCGGATTTCCAATCACCTTGACGAACCTTCGCCCGAGCCGGTAATAGGGGCCGTAGGTTTCCTTGAGGTCATCCGTGTAGGCGCTGAGATCTCGGGAGCTGCCTGATCTCAGCGCCTCGTCGATGTGACGCCCAGCGATTCGGCCGGTCTCGTATCCATAGGCGATGCCTTCCCCGTTGCAGGGATTGATCATGCCGGCGGCGTCTCCTGTGAGCAGGAAGCCGGGGCCGTGCGGTGGCCACACGCTCTGGCCCATGAACAGCCGTCCCCCGCGTTCCTTCGAGCAAACTGAGTCGTAGTCGACTCCCCACTCTTTCGGCAGCCCCGACACGAAGCCTTGCTGTAGGTGATGAAGGTTGAGAGAGCGCCAGCCGCCGAATGTGGACAGCAAGCCGACACCCACATTGACGGTGCCGTCCCCGACCGGGAAGACCCAGCCGTAGCCGGGCAGTACCTCGTCCTTGGTTCGCACCTCGAGGTAGGCGTCGAACCAACCCGAGTGGTCCATGGGCGAACGAAAGTACTGTCTGACCGCCAGTCCCAGGGGATAGTCGAGGCGGCGCTCGCGGCCCAGCGAGCGAGTGAATTTGGTCGCGGCTCCCTCGGCGCAAACGACCCACTGGGCGCGCACCTCTTCGAGCTGGTCGTCCCGCTTGGCCACCACACCGGCGCAGATCCCGTTCTCGAACATCGGCTCCTTGACGTGGGTCTCGTAGAGGACCTTTGCTCCGGCCTTCTCGGCCTGAGACAAGACGATCTGATCGAGGTCCTTGCGCGGCTTGACCAGACCGTAGTCGGGCCAGCGCTCGAGTTGGGGAAACGGCAGCTCGATGGTTCTTCCGGCGCCGTGGATCCGCAGCCCCCGAACCCGCTCCCAGGTGCCTAGCTCCTCGTCGAGGCCCATCTCCGAAAGGACTTTGACCGCCCTGGGGGTGAGACCGTCTCCGCAGGTCTTCTCGCGCGGAAAAGCCTTCTTCTCACAAACGAGCACGGAGTGGCCGCGTTCGGCCAGGTAGTGGGCGGTGGCGGCTCCCGACGGCCCGCCGCCGACTACCGCGACGTCGACGTCGATCGGCACCGTCGCTTCTCCTCTCGGTCGTTGAGGACGATCATCGGGTCAGTGTCTGACTTTCGACTGGTCGTTGATTCACTGCGCCAGGCTAGGTGAGAGCAGGCCGTTCGGCCCTCCTTGTGAAAACTTTCACGAGCATACCCCGGTCGACGCTATGCAGTGAAAAACGACCAACTTCAGAGCGATAACGGCTCAGCCGACCTCGACGGTGCCGTTCATGCTTGCGTGGTACGAGCAATTGAAGAAGTATTCGCCCTTCTTCAACGGATCAATCGGGAAGCTTTCGGTGGCCCCTGCGGGAATGTCCGGACCCTTGAACAAGAAACTGCTCGGATCGGTGGCGTCCTCCTCGGTCTGGAAGACAACGAAGTTGTGCACCAAGGTGTCGCGATTCTCGATCTCGAAATCGGTCTCCTTGTTGGGCGCCAACCTGACGGTGTCGGCGTCGAAAGCGGTGCCCTCGGCCACCATGCTGTCGGTGGCGACCCCACCACCGCCATCGCCGGCGGGCGGGGGCTCCGGAGTGGTTCCGGTGTCCGTCGGCCCGTTCGCAATCAAGAAGGCAACCACGGCGAGCGGGACGAGGAGATAGAGAACCGAGAGCCACGGTGCCCTCGCCCGGCCCGAGTCGGCGGCGGCCACCGAGGGAACGCCGGTGGCGATGAGCTCGTCGATCAGCTTGCGGCGGTCGTACATCGCCCGTTGGCCCGCGAACTGGGCCTCCGTGGAGACACCGTCCTCGGGCCTGAGTCGGTTGCCGGAGGCGGTGCCGTGGCTTACACCGGTGGTGGGTCTGGTGGCCACCGCCACCCCGCCCTGGGCGGCGGGTTGCTCCGCGGGCGCCTGGGCAGCCGGTTGCTCCGCGGGCGCCTGGGCAGCCGGTTGCTCCGCGGGGGCCTGGGCGGCGGGTTGCTCTGCAGGGGCCTGGGCGGCCGGTTGCTCCGCGGGGGCCGGCGCCTCCGCAGGCTCTTCCTCGGCCTCGGCGGCGGGCTCCTCCTCGGCTTCGGCGGCGGGCTCCTCCTCGGCCGGCCCGGCTCCGTTTCCACCCTCGAGATGAGGCTGTGCACCGGGCCACCATTTGGGCTCCTTAGGGTGCGGTGACCCCGCCTCGGCCCGGGCACGAGCCGCCTTGGCGCGGCCCTCGGCCACCGGGCCGGAGCTGCCCTTTTGCTGCTCTTCCTGAAGGACTTCCGTATACAGCTGTTCTGGATCGGCCAAGTTCAGTGCTCCTACGTCGAGGTGAGTGGGGCGCCTCTAAGTATCGGCCTGGCGACACCACTCTGGATTGGGCCGAGTCTAAGCCAGAGGGCCGACTCGCCCCGCTGATCTGAGTCGCGACCGACCAGGTTTGGCCCAAAAACGGCCTATGCGGGCGGTTTCGGGACAGAGTTTCCCTCGGACCCCATCGTTCGGTCACACGCCGCGCGCCGTGGAGAGCTCCAGGAGAGCCTCCAGCGCACTCGAGACTTCGTCCTCCGCCTCGATTTCCTCCAGAGCGAAGCGCGCACGACTCACGAGCTCCTGAAGGAGCTCCTCGGTCGCGGCGCGAGCGCCGGAGGATTCGACAAGTGCACGCAGGGACTCGACCTCCCCCTCTGAGAGGTTCGCTCCGCCCCAGCGATCCTCGAAGAAGGCACGTTCGGTCCCCCGGAGCGCAGACCGGGTCTTGGCGTAGAGCACGTTGTGTTTGCCCTCGCGGATATCCGAATCGATGGGCTTGCCGGTCTCCGCCCTGTCGCCGAAGAGGCCGAGAAGGTCGTCCCGGAGCTGGAACGCCTCTCCCAGGGGGGCGCCGAACGCTGCCAACCTGTCGAGTAGGTCATCCGAGCTCCCGGCCAAGCGGGCGCCGATCGCCAGTGGCTCTTCCACCGAGTAACGCCCCGACTTGAGCCTCGCCACCAGCCGGGCTCGCTCCTCGCTCGTCTCCTTGTCGAAGGCCGCCTCCAGGTCGAGCCACTGGCCCACGATTACCTCCTGCCGCATCCTGGAATAGGCCAGGAAGGCATGAGCCAGAGCAGTGGGATCGAAGCCCGAGGCCATGAACATGTCGTCCGCGAGGACCAACGCCAGGTCGCCGACCAATAGCGCCGTGTTCACTCCGTGGAGGGCGTGAACGGTCGGGTTTCCCCTGCGCTCGTCGGACTGATCCATGATGTCGTCGTGGACGATGGCAAACGTGTGCAGCAACTCGAGACTGGCGGCGGCGCGCATGATGTGGGGACCGTGGGAGGCGGCGGCGCGGTAGCCCCAGTAGCAGAAGGAGGGCCGGAGTCGTTTACCACCGGCGGCCAAGAGGCGCGACATTTCGGCTAACAGGGGGCCGGAGTGGGACAGGCGCAGCTCTCTGTCCTCGAGCCAGGCCAAGAGCTCGGCGTCGACTGTGGCACGGAACTCTGCGATCGTCGGCCGAAAGCCCGTCATGGACCACTACCCTAGTGGCGTGCGGTCCCTGTGCCTGCTGTTGTGCCTGGCGCTGATGGGCCTGGCCTCCTGCTCGGCGCAAGAGGGCTCACGTCGGGTAACGGGAGTCGTCGTCGAGATCGAATCGAGTGGGCTGGCGCGGGTCGAGCAGTTCACGCTCCAGGATGAAGGGCGGCGCGTGTCGATTCTCGTGGACGACGAGACCGAGTTCGCGTTCGCGCCGAGCCACCTGAACGAGCACCGGGCGAGGGGCGAGCCGGTGGCGGTGGAGGTGGAGAAGCGAAAGGGGGGGCTCTATGCGGTGTCGGTGGACGATGCCTGAGAGGGGCCGATAGGCCGACCTCAGAGCCCCCGGAGGGCCTGGTTCAGCTCCCGGCCCGAGACGATGCCCTCGTACTTCTCCCGCAGGCGCCCCGAGGAGTCCATAACGAACACCCACGGCTCGGTAGGGAGCCCCCACTCCAGAGCCGCGGGCACCGGCTTGAGGTTGCCGGGGTCGGCCGGCAGCTGGTAGGGCTCGACGTGAACGAAGCTCACGCCCGGCCACTTCGCCGCGACTCCTTCAACCACATCAAGGGTGGGCCCGCAGGTCTGCGAGGAGCAAAATTTCGGCGTGGCGAACACCACGACTGATGGGCTTCCTGCCTTCAACGCCTCGGCGATCGAGAGCTCGTAGAAGCGGGGGGTGGGGTCGTCGTCGGTGGAGATCTTCTTGATCTGGGCGGCCGAGCTTGCCGTAGGCGAGTCTGAGGAGGGCGGGCGCTCACCCAACGCCGGGGTACTGGGCTCTTTACGAACCTCGAAACCGGCCTTGACCTGCTCGTCGATCCCGCCCCCGCGGATGCTGACCTCGGCCCCCCACTTGCCCGCCTCATCGAAGCTCACCTGGGCTCCGTAGAGCCCGACGTAGGGCTTGTCGATCCAGATGAAGCGCATTCCGGTGTGACCGACCGGCTCGGTGGCCGACTCGTCGAGATCGAAGAAGCTGATGTCCATGTCGATCTTCGGCGAGCCGATGGGGGCATCGTGATCGTCGAGCAGGCCGACGAGAAAGCGGTTCTGGCCGACCACGATCTCCGAGGATGCGAACACGGGATAGGCCTTGACGTCGGTGAAGGGCTGCTCGAAAGACGCGGCGCCCTCTTTGGGAGAGGCCCCCGAGTCGCCTTCGCCTCCAGAGCCCCCGGCAGAACCGCTGGAACCGCAGGCCGCCATCAGCAGGGCACAGACCAGTGCCACGATCACCTTCATAGAGCCGAGTCTAGTGGGAACGCCTTCTTAGGCGGGGTGAGCGGAATAGCTGGGGGCCGCGAGTAACATGACGGCTCCATGCCCCGATTCCACCGCATCGCCGTCCTTTGCTTAGCCGCGACCTTCGCCCTCGTGAGCATCGGGGGCCTGGTGCGAGCTACCAAATCGGGCCTGGGTTGTGGAGAGAACTGGCCCGACTGTCCGGGGGACGTCGACCGGGCACTCATCATCGAAATGTCCCACCGTGGTGCCGCCGCCGTCGTGGTCGTGCTGCTGGCGGTGCTTGCCACGGTCGCGTGGCGGCGTCGGCGCGAGGCACCGGGCCTGGTGACGCCCTCGATCATCGCCTTCGGGTTGGTCCTGTTCCAAGCGGTCTTGGGGGCCGTCGTGGTGTGGCTGAGGCTGCGAGCCGAATCCGTGGTCCTTCACCTTGGAACTGCGATGGGCCTGTTGATGCTGCTCGTCTACATTGCGGCCGCCTCCAGCGCCTCGGCCCCGAGCCTCGAGAGAACTACCGACCCGAGAATCGCCCGGCGCGGCCGCTTGGTCGCAGCCGCCGTCTTGTTGCTGCTGCTCGCAGGCTCCTATGTGACCGGCCGGGACGCCGGTTACGTGTTTGGTGACTGGCCTCTGATGAACGGCAGTCTGGTACCCGACCTTTCGGTCGAGCCCTACGCCATCCACTTCTTCCATCGCGCGCTGGCCGGCGTGGTCGGGATCCTGCTGTTCACGTTCTTAATCGGGATCATGCGCCGCAAGCACGAGCTGCCTCTGCAGGCACGTTTCGCCCATGTGGCTGCGGGAGCGTTCGCAGTGGAGGTTCTGGTCGGTGCGGCCAATGTATGGACGCGGCTCAATCCTGCAGTGGTGACACTCCACCTTGCGCTCGGCGCCCTGGTACTAGCGAGCGTCGCCGGAATCGCAATAGTCTCCAAACCCGGATTCGCTGCGGGTGCGGCCGGCTCCCGTTCTCTGCAAATGGAGCCGGCAAGCGCATGACGGCCCGCCGCGCAGCCTCCGACCCCGACATCCGGCTCGAAGCCGGATCCGAGAACCGTTCCGAGTACGTCGTCCAGGTTTCTACGCTCGACAAGCTCAAGGCCTATGTTGCGCTCACCAAGCCGCGCATAATCGAGCTGCTGCTCGTGACCACGGTCCCCGCAATGATCGTGGCGGCGCGCGGCTGGCCCGGACTGACCTTGGTGGCGTTGACGCTGGTGGGCGGGACGCTCGCCGCCGGCGGAGCCAATGCGATCAACTGCTACGTGGACCGTGACATCGACGAGGTCATGCGACGCACACAAAGCCGCCCGTTGCCCGCTCACGTAGTGGCACCCACCCACGCTCTCGTGTTCGGCGCCGCCCTCGGAATCGCGAGCTTCTTGCTGCTGTGGCTCACGATCAATCTGGCATCCGCCGGGCTGGCGCTGGGGGCCCTCCTGTTCTATGTGTTCGTTTACACAATCGGCCTCAAGCGCAACACGCCGCAGAACATCGTCATCGGAGGAGCGGCCGGCGCGGTGCCCGTGTTGGTCGGATGGGCAGCAGTGACCGGTACCGTCGAGCCTCCCGCGCTTGCCCTGTTCGGCATCATCTTCTACTGGACACCACCTCACTTCTGGGCACTGGCGATGCGCTACGAAGAGGACTACGCGGCCGCCGGAGTACCGATGATGCCGGTCGTCTACGGCCGGGCCGAGACCGCGCGTCACATCGTGCTGTACTCGCTGCTGCTGTTCGCTCTGTGCTTGGTGTTTTTCTCGATCGGGCGCATGGGCTTGATCTATCTGGGGGCCGTACTGGTCCTCAATGGAATCTTCATCGCACGGGCGCTGCAGCTGTTGCGCAAGCCGGAGACCGAGACCGCGTGGAAGCTCTTTAAGTACTCGATCACGTATCTGGCGCTGCTGTTCGCCTCCATGGCGGCCGACCAGCTCCTGATCTGAACGACCTTTTCCACCTCAGCAGCGCCTACCGCTGCTCACATGGAAAAGATCGGCTGGGTACGGGGTCAAGCCCCTTCTCGACCCAACTCCCATGATCGGCAAAGCGCGTTCGCAAGGTGCATCTGGCGGGGTGTCCTGCAAGAGACCCGCACGAGTTCCGGGCTCGCCACGATGATCGCCAAGCACTTCGACCGCGATGTGGCCACGTTCAATCTGTGTAAGTCATAGAGAAACTCCATGCCTCGCGGCGCTTCTTCGGGGGATGACGAAGCCATCGAGTAAATCACCACGGGTGCCTGGCGGCCCTGGAACCTATCGACCGTACCAATGCTCACGTCGGCTTGCTTTGCGAGCTCCAACGCCTCTTCGATCTCTCTGATCTGCGAATTGAATGGAGTCACCACTAGCACGTCGGCCGGGCCGATCTGATGCTCGGCAGCGCTTTGATCGCGCCATCGCCGACCGAGCACATCTCGAACAATCTCGACCACTGCGGCAGCTTCCTCGGGCGAGCTATTCGTATTGCCCTCGTGCTCTACCTCCACGATTCTCAAACCCGCTCCGGAGAACCGACCTGATCCCAGCACCGCCTGTCGTTCCAGTCCCTCGATTCCGGAGAGCCGGCCTTCATAGAAGACCTCGGAGGTAAATCGACAAACGTCCGGATGCATACGCCTCGTTCGCTGGAGGAAAAGCCCCCGATCGGTCGGCATCGTGTCGTGATCACCGAGCACATGACCCAGGGCCGACGCGTCCGACCCCGGAGGATGAGCACCCTGGCTGGGCTGCGCCAGCTGTTTAGGGTCCCCAAGCAGGATCAGGCTCCCGTTGGCCGGCGCGCAGGCGAGCGCGTCGGCCAACGACATCTGACTCGCCTCGTCCACCACCAGCACGTCGATGGTCGCTATCAGATCGGGGTGCGACCATACCCAAGTCGTTCCTCCCACGACATCTACTTTGCCGGACAGGAGTGAGTCCTTCACCTTCCCGTTACTTGTGAAGAGGAGATCTGAGTCCGTCACCGCCCGGCTCACGGGCGTTCCATCTCCGGTCTTCTGCCCGATCCGGACAACGGTCCCGCTGCTCATCGCTACTTCGTCGACTTTGTCGAGCAAGTTGCAGATGACCGCGTGAGAGTTCGCCGTGACACCGATCCTCTTACCGGCACCGACCAGGTCCACGATCTGCCACGCGCCGGTGTAGGTCTTACCCGTTCCAGGAGGACCTTGTACTGCGAGACACGATTTCTTGAGGTCCACCGCTAGACGCCGCCCCGCCGACAAGCCGTCCTCATCGGAGCGACGGAGGGGCCCATCATTATCGTCGTCAGCTTTCGGGCGGCGGCGTAGGAGCAGATCATAGGCGGCCGAGCGCGGCCATTCCCCTCCACCAATATCGAGCACTCTCTGGGCAAGTCTTCGAAGGCTCTCGGCGTGCGTTGTCCTGCGATACTGGGGGCCGGGCTCGATCAACGCGCTGGGGTGTGGCTCATTCAGCTTGCTGGGACCCCGCAACAGCGTCAAGAAGCCGGTTGTGTCGTCGGTGTCGTAGATATTCGAAGGCTTTCCTGAAACCGGATCTTCGGCCATGTCGCCGGCCCGAAAACCGTGTTCTTGTGCAGGGAACCGGTATCGATACAGCGTGGATTTCTGTACCTTCTCCCCGACGCCGTCGAATTCCAAGCCCGCTACAGCATCGGGTTGCTCAAGCAATTCGTCTTCGCTCAAGCCGCGGAGGTGAAAGTAGCGCCACCACTTCGGCTTGTCCTCCCGACGGTGGAAACCAAGAAGATCCGCGATCAGTGCCCGAGCCTGTTCTTCGAGTGAGCGCGAGGCCTCATCCGGCAGGCCGTCCAGAAGAGCGCCGCGAAGCTTCCGGACCTCCGGATCTGACTTGTCCTCTTCGAGCTCTGGGGGCAGGGGTCGGGGAAGATCCTCAGCCAGAGTCGAGGCAAGGTCCTCCCGTCGATGCTCCAACCAGTCTCGCAGAGCGTGAGTCGAGCGACAGTCGTCCTCGTTATAGCCGCGGAGAATTCGCCGGCCCTCAAGGTCGCCGTCGGCGTTGCTTTCGTCAAGGGCAAGCTCAAAGTGAAGTGACCGTTCGCCGACGTCGGAAAGCTCCACCGAGCGGGCGAACTCGTAGAGAGGCTCCAGTCGCTTGATCGAGTAGCTCTCGACCGACGCCCTGATGCCCTGACGTACGATGCGATAAAGATCCACTAACACGCGCCGTCGAAGAAGGCCGTCAAGCTCGTCCTCGTGCGTTGCGAAGCGGCCCATCAGCCGCTTTAGCGCGTCCTCACGAGTAACGTGCAGCTCAGCCAGATGATCGAGAGCCGTCGGCTCGTAGTGGTTGTAGTGATACACGTGGGCATCCGGGTGCTGCACCAGCCGCCCGGCTATGAAGTCCACAACTTTCTCGAAAGCGTCACGCTCGCCGGCGCGATCGAAGGCCCAGAACGTGTGGTAGCGGGGACGCCTTTGGTCGTCGATCTCGGCCGAGTCAGTGATCCCGAACAGATACTGCAGGCCGAACTCCTTGCCATCCTCGGAGTAGTAGCGGGCGCCTTCGATATCGAAGAAGAGGTCTCCCTCCGCAGGTTCCGGCAAACCGAGCAACCCGCGGTCCAAGGTCAACTCGCCTTCCTCGTTTCGCTCGGGCTCGACGAACTCCCAAAGCCACTCGCCTCGATCCTCACCTTCGACCTGGAGGCGCGCTTGCGCAAAGACCTTCGCCAAATTCTTCCTGCCTACACGCGCCAGATGCGGGGGCTCGATGAGGGCTGCGAAACCGCGACGGGTAGTGACTCCGACATCCTTCATCGCCTTACGCTGCCTTGAAGTCATGCCGGCAACTCGGGAGAGGTCGTCATCAGCACGGCGGCGTTCGACGCAGACCTGCCACCAGCGACATACTGCACAATGTTCCACCGGCTCCGGATAGGTACCCTTCGGCGGGAAGGCCGGTTTGGACTTTGCGAGGTCCCGGAACAAGCGATCGACCTGGCGCTCATAGGCCGAGAAGTCCTTGACTCGGAAGGAGATTCGCTCGCCGTCTCCGAGCTCGAGATGCATGTTCTTGGGCTCGACCCCCAGCGTCTCCTCCAACAATCGCGAGTAGAAGGTCGACTGGAGCACCGCCCTTGCCTTCGCCGAACGGGCGAGCTTAGCGTCGCAGACTTCGTATCCTTCCGCGCCGCCCAGGAGATCGGCGCGGACAAGAAAGTCGGGGAGTCCCAACCGCTCGTCGCGCAATAAGGCTCCTTGATACACGACATCGACGCCGTTACCGAGAGCCTCCTGCGTAGCTTCAGCCCGCGCCAGAAAGTCCGTGCCGGCGCCGGAAAGGTCCTCAACCCCCCATCCCTGTGCTTGAAGCTCGGCCAGCACCCGCGACTCGTGTTGCTCGCCGCGGCGGATGAGCGCCTCGGTACCGAGATCCTTCGTGTACGGCTTCGCAACGAGCCCACCGGCGGCAGCCAAGTCGAGGCTGGTCAGGTGCCCGCATGCAAGGAAGTTCGCAAGGTCGGTGGCGGAATACCGAAGCTGTTGGTGGATCACTCTCATTTTCGCTCCATGGTGGGCGGGTGTATTTTCGGCATTTACTCAGCCAGACTGGAACTCACCCTGCGCAGGAATCACAGAGTTCGTTCGGCTCCTCGCCCCAGTTGGGATTCTGGCGAGCTCTATCAACCGGTTCGTGATCGGCCCTTCCGCATCCTGCGAGGAAGCAATGACGATTAGAGAGCTGGCGAGAAGCCCACTTTCTTCTTCCACTCATCGGGAGCGCGCGTTTCCAGGGCCGCGTAGAGGTCGGCTAGGTGGCCGGGACAAGGCTCGGGGGGTACCTGCCCGCGCTCCAGCAGCCACTCGCTTGCCTCAACAGACGAGAACGGGAGGAACTCCACCCGAGCGGCGCAGCGTCCGGGTCGCGCCACGGCAGGATGAAGTCTGCCCAGCTCCTCGTTCGTGGTCACGAGGAGGATGATCTTGGTAAGCCGTCCGATGAACCCATCGGTCAGATTGAGGAGGCGAGACAGCCCTTGACCGGTCTGGCGCTTTGCATCGGGCGTGAGCAGCTCGCCGGTGTCCTCGAGCACCAGAACGCGCCACTCTTCTGCTTGCATCATGTGGGGAGAAAGAACGATGTCCATCATGTAGTCGGCCTCGCCGAAGAGATTCTCGGGATCGGTGATGTAGTGGAAGTTGGCCCACGTTCTCCAATCCCACGCCAGCGACTGCAGGGCGCGCGTTTTGCCCGTCCCCGGATCCCCGTGCCACAGGAGGATTCGACCTCCCTGTGGTGGCGCATTCGCTTCCACCAGGGGATCGATACGGGAGCGCGTCTGTGATGAGTAGTTACGCTCGATGCTCTGCCAAGCTTCGACCTCGACGGTCCGCCGTGTCCTGCGTGGCCCATTTGCCCCCGTCCGCCAAAACGAGATCTCAGCCTCGCATCGGTCCTTCCGTGGCAACACCGGTGGATAGAAGGACTTCAGGAGGAGCTCCACATCGAGGTTGACCTCTGCGTGGGCGGCCACCCTCAAGAACAGATCGTCGCCCCGCAGCTGCAAGTAACACAGGGCATCGTCCAGGAGGAACGTCTCCTGTCCTTGCCCGTATATCCCCAGATGCCTGAAGAGCGGAACTGCACCCGGAAGGAAGGTCAGCTTTCGCTCCGACGTCTCCCAGGTGAATGCCCGCACGAAACGAAACTGTCGACGAGCGACCTCGTCTGCGAACACGGACTCGGCGAAGTCCTGGACATCGAGCTCCTTGCCGACCTGGATCGACAGCTTGGAACTCGGGTTCATCGCCGACTGATTGGTCACTTGGTAACGGTATTCGCCCCTACGGCTAAGAGCAATACGATCATACGTATAAGATAAACTCCCAGAGATTTGGGAGCGTGGTGTGGGTTCAATACGATGAGCCGCATAGTGAACAGCTTTCCTCACCCGACCGCCAGAAGCATCGGCGAGCGCCTGCGAGTACTTCGCACGGCCCGTGGGCTCAGCCAGGAACAGCTCGCCAGCAAGATCCAGCGTCGCCAGGCAACGATCTCCGCCTGGGAAGGCGGGCGCACCCTCCCCAGCCTCGAAGACCTCTACGATCTAGCCTTCATCTTCGACGTCGACGTCCACGAGCTGCTGCCGAGCAGGAGGCTGGAGCCGCCTCTGCGGGGAATCCTTCGAGCGATCGAGGAGCAACTCCCTGCGGGTACTCGGTTCCACGCCGCACTCGAGCTCTTTCTGAGACGGGCGAGCAGGACGCTCGCGCCGACCAAAGAGCTGGACGTTGACAACCGCAATCCCCAGGCAGCGGCAGTGGAGGTCCTCGCTGCGGCGAGAATCACAGAGCCCCCCGTCAACGTCGCCGAAGTGGCCACGCGCTGCGGCAGCCGGGTGGTGGGATGGGACACAGCAGAGGAGGCTGTCTCGGGTCTTCTCGTGGAGCTGGAAGACGGGCCTCTTATCGCCTACAACGCCGACCACCCCTACGGGCGGACCAGATTCACGATTGCCCACGAGCTCGGCCACCTCCTATTGAACCATCTCGATTCCTTCCACGTAGACCTCACCGTGAGAGAGGGGGCTGAGGGGAGGCCCGGCTATGACCCTTCCAAGGAGAAAGCCGCCAACGAGTTCGCCGCCGAGCTGTTGATGCCGGAGCAGTGGGTTCGAGAGCGCCTGAGCCACGAGCTCGATGTGCCGTTGAAGTTGGTTGCCAATGAGGTTTTCGGAGTGAGCGAGTTGGCCTTTGGCTACCGCCTCATGAACCTGGGCATCCCGGCTCACGACCTGCTGGGGGAGCCCTGAGCGGGATCCGTCGCACCCCGCCGATAGCGTTCAAGCATGAAGCCCCGGAGGCTCTTTGATCGAATAGCCCGCGGGTCGGTCGCCAACGTCCGCTTCTTGGACATGTGCAGACTCGTCGAGGCGTTCGGCTTCGTCTCCCTGCGGGTGAACGCCAGCCACCACATCTTCGGCCATCCGAACTTAGCCGAGCAGCTCAACCTCCAAGATGTACGCGGCCAGGCAAAGCCCTATCAGATCAGGCAGTTTTTGCGTCTTGTCGAGCGGTACGCTCTGACCATGGAGGAGGAAGGGTGACCGACCATCACATAAACGTCTTCTACAGCGAGGAGGATGGGGGCTATGTCGCCGACATCCCCGATCTGGAGTCCTGCTCAGCCTTCGGAAGTACGCCTGAGGAGGCGTTGGCAGAGGTCCAGAAGGCGAAGGAGGCATGGATTGCCGCCGCGCGTGGTGCGGGGCGCCCCATCCCGGAGCCTCGCTACCGCCCGGCTATATACGGGTGATCCCAGGTTGGGTAGTCGTCTGGGGCCCAAACTGCGCCGCCCCAGGACGCCGTAAGCTAAGGCGCGGGATCAGCCGACCTTCACCGGCCCGTTCATGTTTGCGTGGTACTCGCAGACGAAGTAGTAGTCGCCCTTCTTGAGCGGCTTGATCGGAAAGCTCTCGGTTGCACCTCCCGCGATGTCGGGGCTCGCGAACAGAGAGTTGCTCGGATCGGCGGCGTCCGCTTCGGTTTGAAATATCAGGAGGTTGTGCACCACGGTGTCGCGGTTGTCGATCTCGAACTCGGTCGGCTTTCCGGCCGGGAGCTCGATGGCGTCGGCATTGAACGCCGTCCCCTCTGCGATCATCGAGTCCGTTGCGGGTCCGGCGGGGACGGTCTGTTCTCCTCCGGCTTCCGAGGCTCCAGCGTGCTCCTCGCTCACACCGAACCCCGCCTGCACCATGACCAGGCCGATGATTACCGGATAGAGCGCCACGAGCACGACTTCGAAGACGGTGGCTCGAGACAGGTTCGGGCGCAGCGCGAGAAACGCGCACGCACCGAGGATGTTGGCGGCGGTAATGATGGCAACGGCCGTGGCCGCCCCGGCCGGCAGCGACAACAAGATGCGCGAGAAAGACCAGGCCACCGCCGCGATCATCGCCACCGCCCCAAGAGGAATCACCAGGACAAGTGGTACGCGAAAGCGGATCTCTCCGGTCAGGTCAGAGCGACTCTGCTGCATCTAACACTAAGTCCTTAAATTCCACGCCTCGAGCTCGCGCTCGAAGTCGTCCCACGTTGCCTCATCGACACTGCTCGGCTCCATGCTCGCCTCCTCGTCAGCATGCCACTTGAAGAAGAGCACTGCGATGATGCCCCACAAGAGGGCACCACCACCCAGCTTCATCGTCAGTCCGGCAATCCGGTTATCGGTCAGAGCGTCAATCCAGGGATGGGGCACAGTTTCGTAGAAATGATAGATGGGCCGCTCGGCGAACGTGAGAAAAGAGGCTGGCACAGTCGGCAGCACCGACTGCAGGAACAGATACAGCATCTTGGCGGGCGGGCTGAGCTGAGGAAGCTCCTCCACGCGTCCCACGACCGGCGACCACATCATGAAGGAGGTCACCACCAAGAAGAAGTGCAAACCGAAGTGGAGCGGCTCCGAACGAAGGGACGCGTCGACCAGCGAGGGCCAGTGCGACACCGCCACGAACACGTTGAAGGCGATAAGGGCGACCATCGGGCGCGTCAAGAAGCGGGCGGCTCGAAGCACTCTAGGAGGAGAGACAATCGCGCTGAGGAGCCAGCGTGGAGTTCCCATCAGCAACAGCGGAGGCGCGATCAGAGAGAACACCATGTGCTGAAGCATGTGGACCGAGAACAGGTAGCCCTCACTGAGGTCGTGCACCGGGTAGTCGGCTCCGGCCCACAGAGCCAGCAGCCCGGCTGAGAACAGCACGATCTCCTTTCGGCTCGCGCTGCCCGGCCCCCTTCTTCTCACGGCCCAGACATAGCCTGCCGCCAGGGTCATCATCAGGAGCCACACGTCGGGGTGAGCATGAAAGGCCCACGGGGAGGCGGTGGCCGCAAGCACGGCGTCGTCCTTAAGTCGCAACGGGGGCCGGGCCCCCGTGCGTGAAGAAGTAGAGGAGGACGATCGCAAACACGGTCAAGGCCAGCACGACTCCCGTAACGAAGAAACGCCCAAAGATCTTGCTGTCAAAACGGAGATGCATGAACCACCTGGCAACGAACAGGAACTTGACAACGGCAAGCAACAGCAGAATCGGAACCAGCAGGGTCCGCAACGCCGGCACATAGTAGATCGCGACCTCCACGGCGGTCACGACCGCCAGAAAAATGGCGACTTTGATGTACTGCCGAGGCTCCGGGTGGGAATGGAGCTCTTCTTCTTCTCCTGCCTCAACCTGTTGGCTCATCGGGCTACTCCAAGGGGATCAAGTAGACGACTGTGAAGATCACAACCCACACGATGTCGACGAAGTGCCAGTAGAGGCCGATCAGCTCGACCTTGCGCGCGGCTCCAGGTTGCAGCTTGTCCGACATCGACATGCCCACCAGAGACAGCAGCATGAGGATGCCGACCGATACGTGAGCACCGTGAAAACCAGTGAGTACGAAAAAGGCGCTGCCGGCAGGACTGGAGCCCAGCGTGAGCCCTTCCTCGATGAAGTCCGTGAACTCGAAGATCTGACCGCCGATGAAGGTAACGCCCAGGAGCGCCGTCGCCAGCAGCCAGATGCGCATTCCCCGCACGTCTCCGCGCTGGATACAGGATAGAGCGAGCACCATCGTAAGGCTCGACATGAGCAAAACGAAAGACGAGACCGACGTATAGGGGATGTCGTAGATCTCTGAGGGAACAGGACCGGAGTCGGGCAGCACCTTGCTGCGATAAAGCAGGTAGGTGGTGATCAGCGATCCGAAGAACAGGCACTCCGAGCCCAAGAAAGCCCACATCGCCATCTTGGTGTTGTCAAGTCCCGTGCTGGTGTGGTGCTCTTGCGTTGCGGCCAGTGCCGCTTCCTGCGCGCTCACTCGTCCACCGACGGCTCGAGCACCCAGCCGAACAGGCTCAGCAGGAGGATCAGGATTCCGGAGATGATCAGCGGCCATGACGCCCCGGTGTCGGCGTAGATGACGCCGTAGCCCATGACCGGGAGCCCGGTCGCGGCCAGCGCGGGGAAGTAGGAGGGGGACGGCAGATGAATGTGCCCGTGCTCTGTGTGCCCGTCGTGGCCGTTCGCCCCCCCCGCGAGCACGCGGCGCGGGGACTTCTCGGGGACCTCTATGTACTTCGTGTGCCAGAAGTCATCGCGGTGACGCACCACCGGCTCCTCGGCAAAGTTGTAGACCGGAGGTGGCGAGGGGGTCGACCATTCCAGCGTTCGGGCGTCCCACGGATCGGCGCCTGCCTCCTCACCCCTGGTCCTGCTGCGAACCGCGTTGAAGATGAACACGAGGAACGAGACCGCAATCGTGAACGCGCCCACCGTCGAGATCAGGTTCCAGAAGTTCCACCCCATCTCGTCGGGGTAGACCGATATGCGGCGTGGCATGCCCTGGAGTCCGAGGATGTGGAAGGGCCCGAAGGTGAGGTTGAACCCGAGGAACATCAGCCAGAAGTGGAGATGGCCGAGCCCGTTGGCCAAGAAGCGGCCGAAGATCTTGGGCCACCAGTAATAGATGCCCGAGAAGAGCCCAAAGATCGCGCCTCCGAACAACACGTAGTGGAAGTGAGCGACGATGTAGTAAGTGTCCTGCTGCTGAGCGTCGTGAGGAACAATCGAGTGAGTCACACCCGAGAGCCCACCGATGATGAACATCGACACGAACCCCAGTGAAAACATCAAAGGTGGCTTGAATTCGATGCTGCCTCCCCACAGCGTGCCCAGCCAGTTGAAGATCTTGATCCCGGTCGGTACCGCGATGAACATCGTGGAGAGAGCGAAGGCGGCGTTGGCAACGGGGCCGAGGCCGGTCGTGAACATGTGGTGCGCCCACACGCCCCAGCCCATGAAACCGATGGCGATGCCGGCGAAGACGATGGCCGCATAACCGAAGATCGGCTTACGAGCGAAGGTCGGCAGCACCTCTGAGACGATCCCCATGGCGGGAAGGATCATGATGTAGACCTCTGGGTGACCGAACAACCAGAACAGATGCTGCCACAGAATCGGATCGCCGCCCTCGGCCGGATTGAAGAAGTTGGCGCCGTAGGCGCGATCGAACATGAGTTGAAACAGCGCAACCGCGATGATCGGCATCGCAAACAACAGCAGGAACGAAGTCACCAGCGACATCCAAATGAACACCGGCATGCGCATCAGTGTCATGCCCGGAGCCCTCATATTGAGGATCGTGATGATGAAGTTGACTGCGCCGGCCAGAGATGCAACACCGAGCATTTGCAGTCCCAGCGAGTAAAAGGTCATGCCGTGACTGGGCAGCTCGCGGTTCAGCGGTGCATAGCCGAACCAACCTCCGTCGGGTGCGCCGCCGAGAACGAAGCTCGAGTACAGGAACAGGCCGCCCAAAGCAAAGACCCAGTAGCTAAAGGCGTTGAGCCGGGGGAAAGCGACATCGCGCGCTCCGATCATCAAGGGGATGAAATAGTTCATCAGACCGACACCCATCGGCATCACGACCAAGAAAATCATCGTGACTCCGTGCATCGTGAAGAGCTGGTTGTAGGTGTCGGCGTCAAGAATATTGCCGTCGGGCCCGGCCAGCTGGGCACGTATGGCGAGAGCTTCGATCCCACCTATCAGAAAGAATATGAAGGCCGTGAAGCCGTAGAGAATGCCTATCTTCTTGTGGTCGACGGTCGTGACCCAGCTCCACCACCCCGTGGTGGCGCTCGGCCTGCTCATGAATCCTCGTCGCTCGGAAAGCGCCGCGGTGGCCATCATCTCTCCTTCGTCGTGTTCCCGCGCAACAAAACTCTAGTCGTCACTCGCGTGTCTCGAGGTAAGCGATCAAGGCGTCTATCTGCTCCTGAGTCAGGCCCAGATCGGGCATCGTCGCCCCGGGTTTCACGTCTGCCGGACCGGCCAGCCACGCGGAGAGGTTGGCCTTGTTGTTCGCGAAGACTCCGGCTGCAAAAGTCTTACGTGAGGCGAAGTGCGTCAGGTTGGGGCCGGTGTTGGGTGCGGTGAGCTCGGTCGAATCCGCCGCATGACATGAGACGCACGCAGCACCGCCGGGGAACTGCCCGCTTGTGAACAGCTGCTCGCCCTCGGCCGCCAAGCCGGTGGGGGCGGGCGGCGCTTCGCCTTGATCCTGCAGCCAGGTCTCGAACTCCGCCGGCCGGTGGGCGATCACCCGCTGGCGCATGTAAGCGTGACCCAGCCCACAGAACTCCTTGCACTGGCCCAGATAGGTGCCCGGATCATCCGCTTCGATCGTCATGTACGTGTTCCTGCCGGGAATGATGTCCTGAGTCCCGGCGAGACGAGGGATCCAGTAGCTGTGGTTGACCGCCGCTTCGCCGGTGACCCGGTCGGTCAGCGCGCCTTCGAGGTTGATGTAGACGGGGCGGCCGGTGGGAATGTGAAGCTCGTTGGCGGTAACCACCCCCGCGCCCGTGTATTGGTACTCCCACCAGAAGCGATGCCCGATGAGCTTTACCTGGAGTGCGCCCGAAGGCTCTGCCGCCAGGCTAAAGATGCTCGACACGGTGGGAATGGCGAGGCCCGCAAGGATCAGAGCGGGGACCACGGTGAGGAGAATCTCGACGCGTGTGTTGCCGTGAAACTGAGCAGCCTCACGCTCGGGACGGCGGCGGAACTTGAGCACCGTGAACACGAGGGCCGCTTCGACCAAGACGAAGACGACGACTGCGATCCCGAACGTGATGTCCCACAACTGATCGGCTTCGCGCGCGACGGGGCCGGCAGGCTCGAGGACGTCCTGAGGGGCATTCTCGGCACAGGCCGACAACAGAAAAACCAATAGCAACGCGAGCGCGCCCACCCCGGCTCGCCTTGCGGGGCCCTGCAACAGCCTCATTTACTCTCCATAGTGAGCGCCGGTAACGGTGGGAAATATAACTGAGGCTCGACGTATAGCCTTTTGTGTCGTGGTGCCCACCGAAGAGCTCGAGGACTACACGCCTCGTTCACGAGTTCCCAAACTAATCATCGTCACGATCATCGCACTCGCCGCCGCGTTCTTTCTGTTTCGTCCCGCCCCCGACGAGACGCTCCCCGACTTCACCTTGACGAGCCTGTCCGGTTCCGACACGGTTACGAAGGCCGACTTGAGAGGCTCCCCGGTGGTCCTCAACTTCTTTGCCTCGTGGTGTGCGCCGTGCCGCGACGAGGCCCCTCTCCTGGAACAGGCGTGGCGCGATTACAAGGACGAAGGAGTGAAATTCGTCGGGGTGAACTTCCAGGACACAACGCCGCGCGCCAGGCATTTTGTGGAAGAGTTCGGCATCACCTTCCCCGTCGTGGTGGACGGCGATGGTGAGCTTGCCAAGAAGCTCGATGTCTACGGGCTTCCCCAGAGCTTCTTCGTGAACGACGAGCTGCAGCTCGTCGCCGCAAACGATGCCGCCGATACCGGCGAGGCGAGATCAGGCACCGGCATCGCCACCTTCGGCGCCATCGAGCGAGCCGAGCTGTACCGGCGCATCGACGCCCTCCTCGAGGGGTCGGGCGAGGGGGCGTGAACGCACGGGCCGAGGTCGGTGTTGGTGGCAGAAGCGGACCGTGTGCCTCTGCACACGTTTTTTGGTGGGTAAACGCACACCGTGTGCATCTGCCACCTTTCTTGGAGGCGGGGGGGGCGGCGGACGGGGGCTTGGGCCGAGCAGTGAGCGGGAGTTCATAGTGCGGCGCTCGGATTAGGCTTGGGGGCTCCGATGGACCAGGCTCTCCCCTACTCCGCAAGCCGCTCCCGCCGGCTCAAGCTGTTGATCGGCGGCGGGGTGATCGTCGCCGCGCTGGCGACCTTGATCGTGTGGGCGCTGTCGCGCCCCGGCTCGACTTCCTTCTATATGACCGTCTCCGAGTTGCGTGCCTCCGGCCCGGTGGCGAGCTCGGAGCTGCGAGTGAACGGCAATGTGGTGCCGGGCTCGCTGTCCCGTGAGGGCATCGAGACGAGGTTCGCCATCACCGACGGCAGCCGCAATCTCGCAATCGTGACCGACGAACCCCTGCCCGACGCCTTTTCCACCGCCTACCGCAGCGATCCCTCCGCGGTCGAGGTGGTGGCCCAGGGGAGCTATGCGGGAGGTCATCTGCAAGCGAGCCAGGTGCTGGCAAAGTGCCCCTCGAAGTTCAAGGCCAGAGCCTGAACCCGCTCGGACTCGGCTCCCTTGCCGGCCTCGGCCGGCCCTCCCTCCTCGCGGCGCTGGCCTTTGCCGGGGCAAGCGTGGTTCTGTGCTTTCTGGGAGCTCGACGAGCCCGGCGCGACCTGTCAGATGCGGGCATCAGGGCGGCGGGGGCGGCCGCAGGTTTCACGTTCTTTTCGACTTTCTGCCTGTTGACTGCGTTCTTCGCCCACGACTTCTCTCTCGCCTACGTCGCCTCCTATTCGTCCCGCTCCCTGACCGGCGCCTACACCTTTAGCGCGCTGTGGGGAGGAATGGAGGGCTCGCTGCTCCTGTGGGCCCTGCTGCTCACTGTGCTGGGGGCGATCGCCCTAACCCGCGCCTCGAGCGCGTCCACGGATCTGGTGGCGTGGGCGGGAGCCGTGCTCTCGTCCGTCTCCTGCTTCTTCCTGTTCCTGCTGGCGGTCCCCGCCGATCCATTCGCCCGGCTGGCCGCGGCCCCCGCGGACGGCCAGGGTCTCAACCCCCTTCTGCAATCGCCCGGCATGCTCATCCACCCGCCTCTGCTCTACCTGGGCTTCGTCGGGTTCTCGATCCCGTTCGCGTTCGGAGTTGCGGCTCTTCTGTCGAAGCGGTCAGACGACGAATGGCTGAGAGCCACGAGAAGGTGGACGCTCCTGGCGTGGAGCTCGCTGTCGATCGGGATCGTACTGGGCGGAGCGTGGGCCTATACCGAGCTCGGTTGGGGCGGCTATTGGGCGTGGGATCCGGTCGAGAACGCCTCCTTCATGCCCTGGCTTACCGCCACCGCCTTCCTGCACTCGATCGTGATCCAGGAAAAGCGGCGCATGCTCAAGGTCTGGAATCTAAGCCTCATCCTTCTGACCTACGTCCTCGCCGTGTTCGGGACCTTCCTAACTCGTTCGGGCATCCTGTCCTCGATCCACACCTTCTCCGAGGGGGACGTCGGCAAGTACTTCCTGCCCTATCTGGCGTTGGTGCTCATCGCGGGCATTGCCTTGATCGCGACACGGCTCGACGCCCTCTCGAGCGAGAACCGCCTCGACTCGCTGCTGTCGCGCGAGTCGGCCTTCATGGCCAACAACGTGCTCTTTCTGGCGGCCGCATTCACCGTCCTGTGGGGCACCGTTTACCCGATCGTGAACGAGTGGCTCACTGGACTCAGGCTCTCGGTGGGGCCGCCGTTCTTCAACCGCGCCTTCGTGCCTATCGGACTGGCGATCATTGCTCTGACGGGGCTCGGCCCCCTGATCTCGTGGAGGCGCATGCGGGGGGCGTCGCTGCTCCGGCTCCTGCGAGTGCCTCTGGCCGTCGCGGTTGTGGTGGTGGCGGGCCTTGGCGGCGGCGGCGTGGACAGCTTCGGCGCCCTGCTCGCCTTCGGGCTGTGCGCCTTCACCGCCACGGCCGTCGGTTCCGAGTTCGTGCGCGGCAGCCGGGTCCACCGACGCCGCGAGGGGCTCGCCTGGCCTACCGCGCTGGGCCGCACGGTCAGCCGTAACCGGCGGCGCTATGGCGGCTACGTCGTCCACCTCGGCGTGGTTCTGATCGTTATTGGATTTGCTGGAGGATGGGCGAAGGTCGAGCGCAGCCGCGAGCTGGACACCGGCGAGTCGATGCGAATAGGTGACTACGCGCTCTCCTACCAGGGGCTGCGCTCGTCCGAGACTCCCGAGAAGCAGGTAAACGACGCCACCATAAGAGTGACTCGGGGAGAACAGGGGGATGAGCCGGGCGACCTCGTTACCGTGCTGCACCCCCAGCGCAACTTTCACCTGGCCTCCCGCCAGACCCAATCTGAGGTCGCCATACGAACCACCCCGCTCGAAGACCTCTACGTCGTGGTCACGGCGGTGGATGCCGATTCGGCGATCGTGCTGCGCGCCTTCGTCAACCCGCTGACATGGTGGATATGGGCCGGAGCTTTCGTGATGGTGGGGGGCATGGGCGTGCTGATGAGCGGTCCCAGCCCGGTGAGCGTGTCGGTTCCGGCGCAGCCCAGGCGCCTGAGCCATGCGGCGGCATCTTCGTGAGGCTGATCGCAGCCGTCGCAACCTGCCTGATCCTGCTGGCGGCGCCCGCAGCGGCCGCGCCCGAAGACGTGGCCAACGACATCTCAAACGAGATCATGTCGCCCTTCTGCGACGGAGTGACCCTCCACGACTGCCCCTCTCAGGAGGCGCTGAACCTGAGGGACAGGATCGAAGCGTGGGTCTCTGAAGGCCGGAGCAGGACGCAGATCATGCGCCAGCTCGAGCGGGAGTTCGGAGCCGGGATCCGGGCCGCCCCCCCGACCGAAGGCACCGGTTTCGTCGCCTGGCTCCCCCCTCTGGTGGCCCTGGGCGCGGGGGCGGCGGGAGTATGGGCGATCGTGCGGAGGTGGTCTCGCAGCACGCAAACGCCCTCACCGGTTAGCGTCACCATGACCAGCGAGGAAAGACAACGGCTGGAGCACGAGCTGGCGACGTTGAGGCCCGCGGCGAGCAGGGAAGGAGAGAGGCCGTGATCGAGTTCGCGATCGTGGGAGTGGCGGCGCTGGCGATCCTCTTGTGGGTGGTAACTCCTATGCTTCGAGGCGCCCGAGCAGCTCGCCGCAGTCCGGCCCCCTCAGCGGCCGCCGACCGCAAGGCAATCGCGCTCACGGCGATCGTGGACCTCGAGGACGAGCGAGCCCTGGGCAAGCTGGCGGCACCCGATTTCGACACCTTGCGGGCCAACTACGAAGCCGAGGCGCTGGCCGCCTTGAGGGAGCTCACGATGTTCTCCGCCCCACCCGAGCCATCGGACGACGAGCTGGAGGCCGAGATAGCTGAGATCAGGGCAGCTCTTGCCTGTCCCCGCTGCGGGCGAACCCTCTCCGCCGGCCGCACCTGCTCACAATGCGGCGCCTAGCGACCCTCTTGGTCGTCGTAGTGGCTCTGTTCCAGCCGGCCGGTCTCGCTGCATCCGCGCAAGGAAACGGAGTGATTCGGGGGCGAGCGATGAACGGCGCCACCGGATCGCCGCAGCCGGGAGTCGTGTTGGTCCTCACGCAGACCCGGCGAGGCGGGGAGAGCGTTCGTACGTACAAGGCCCGCACCGGCGGCGACGGCCGCTACCGATTCGAGGGACTCTCCACCGGGGATCGCTTTCTCTACGCCCTCGACGCCCGTTACGACGGAGGGCTCTTCTCCGGCCGGGTGCTTCAGATCCCCGAACAGGAACAACCGGCCCCGGTCATCGACACCACCCTCAAGGTGTGGGAGACGACCTCCGACCCTCGCGCCATCATCCTCGCTCGCGACGACCTCTTCGTCCGCCCGGCAGACGAGGGCCTCAGCGTCATCGAGTCGGTGACCGTGGCGAATCTGACCCATCGCGCCTACATCGGCCGGGCCGCATCGATGTCCGCTTCTGATCCCGCCGATTCGCCCGATTCGCCCGCCTCGGAACCCGGGCCTGCCGCCAGCCTTGGCTTCGCCCTTCCCGTAGACGGCGAGTGCAGGCCGGCGGAATGCGGAATCCTGGCCTCGGAGCCCATCGACATCCCGGTGATCGTGCGCCGTGAGTACGGCTTCGCCGCGACCGTGGCGATCCCCCCGGGCCGTAGTCAGATCACCTACTCGTATCGGGTGCAGGGCTCCGGGGGGAGCTTCGACCTTTCCCGCACCGCGTTGTATCCGACGGCTGAAACCTCCATCTACGCGACCGAGCCGATCGAGCTGGACAGCGCCCGGCTCCTCCCCGACGGCGAGCGCACCATCGGCGGCGACCGCTATCGGCTGTGGTCGAGCCGGGAGGGGATCGACGCAGGTGATCAGATCGGAGCGGTGGCAGTGGCCCAAGCAGGAGTTTCGGTTGCGCTCGTCGGTGGAGTGGGGGCCGCGTTGCTCGTCATGCTTCTGGCGAGCGGCTACGCGCTCAGACACCGGCGGCAAGCTCACTCGGCCTCCGCTCGGCCCGAGCCCTTGTCGCGCGTGGCGATTGTCCACCGGATCGCCGAGCTCGACCTCGCCTTCAACGCGGGGGACCTCGAGCGGGAGCAGTGGGAGACAGAGCGCACGAGGCTGAAGGCGCAGTTACGGGAGAAAACCGAGTCGGAGGAAACCGAGCCCGTCCCATGATCGTGGTCGAGGGCCTACGGGTGAGCTTCGGCCGCACGCTTGCACTCGACGGCATCGAGCTCACGCTCGAGGAAGGGATCACCGGGTTGTTCGGACCCAACGGCTCCGGCAAGTCGACGTTGCTCAGAGCGGTAGCGGGTCTGGTGAGACCGTCGCGAGGAAGCATCACCTTCGAGGGGGTTCCCGTCGCACCAACTCAAGAGAACTGGCGTCGGCTGGTGGGTTACGCCGGGCACGAGTCGGGCCTCTATCCCAACTTGACGGTGACTGAGAACCTCGAGCTGTTCGGCAAGCTTTACGGCAGCGACGCGGCACGCCCCAAGCGCCTGCTTGCGCAGCTCGGGCTCGAAGACCGATCCAAGACCCTCGCGGGCGATCTTTCGGCCGGGCTCAAGCGGCGCGCCGCGGTGGCGAGAGCATTGGTGGGAGAGCCCCGCCTGCTGCTGCTCGACGAGCCCTACGCCAACCTCGACGACGACTCCGCGGCGCTGGTGACAGAGGCGTTGGTGACGTGGCAGGAGGCGGGACGAAGCGCCCTGATCGCCACCCATGGGGCCCGAAAGCTCAAGGCGTTTGCCGATGCCGGGGTGATCCTGCGCCGCGGCAGGGTCGTGACCCACGGCCGCTACCGCGACGCCTCGCAGCGGCGACGGCCGTTTCACGAGACGGCGGCCCCGTGACGGAGGCCGGCTTTGTGACCAAGACAATGTGGCTGGCCGCTAAAGACCTCCGCATCGAAATGAGGGCCCGCGACACGCTCGCCCCCATGCTCGGCTTCGCCGGCGCCGTTGCACTCGTGCTGGCCTTCGCCCTGCCCGAAGCCTCCGCCGCCGACAACGCTGTGGTCGCCTCCGTGCAGGCGGGCTTCATGTGGGTGACGGTTCTGTTTGCCGGCCTCATCGGTTTCGGACGCACGTTCGAGGTTGAGCGGGCAGAGGGAGCGCTCGACTCGCTGCTTCTCGTTCCGGTGGATCGAAGCGCGCTGTTCGTCTCCAAGGCTCTCTCGAACCTGGCTTTCCTCGTCGTGCTGGAAACCGTGCTGCTGCCTCTGACCGCCCTGTTGTTCGCCTTTGACCTCGGAGGTTCGTGGGGCGCCATGGTGGCAGTGGTGGCGCTGGTGGATCTCGGATTCGTCGCGGTCGGGACGCTCTACGCCGCGCTGGCGGCACAGACCCGAAGCCGCGAGCTGCTGCTCCCGCTTCTGGCCCTGCCGGCACTGGTGCCGGTGTTCATCGCTGCGCTCGAGCTGACCGCCGACCTCTTGCTGGGGGCCGGGTTCGATGCACTCGCCGCACGCGGCTGGTTCGGCATCCTGGTCGCCTTCGACGTCGTGTTCGTGACCGCGGGGGCCGTTCTGTTCGACGCCGTCCTCGACTAGCCCCCGTGCCGAGTGGTGGTCAAGTGGTCACATAGGTCATCTGTCCACCACTCGGCATAGGATCCGGCCCCAATTAGGCTGGCAACATGGCCACCGCCTCCGAACTGAGACCACGCCCGGCCAGATTCGACGCGCTGGGGGCCGCGGCATGGGCTTCGGTGGCGGCAGCCCTGCTGCTCGTGTTCTTCGTGGCGAGGGAGGCGAACGTCACGATGGGGGGCCAGCTGCAGCGCATCTTCTACTTCCACGTGCCCTCGGCCTGGATCGCCTATCTTTCGTTCGCGATCGTGTTCCTCGCCTCGATCGCCTACCTGCGCACCGCTGCCGCCCGCTGGGACCTCTTGGCGCATGCGGCGGCGGAGATCGGCATCGTGTTCACCACCCTGGTTCTGATCACCGGCCCGATCTGGGCGCGGCCCGTGTGGGGGACGTGGTGGCAGTGGGACGCTCGGTTGACATCGACCCTGGTCCTGTGGCTGACCTACGTCGGCTACTTGTTCCTTCGCAGCCTGGCCTCAGACGAGGCCGCGGTGGGCCGGCTGGCGGCGGTTGTCGGCATCGTGGGCTTTCTCGACGTGCCGATCGTTCACTTCTCGGTGCAGTGGTGGCGCACCCTGCACCCCTCCGGGCCGACCGTGGCGAACCCAACCACGGGATCCGGGCTGGGGACGCCCGAGCTGACCGCCTTCTTCGCCTCTCTGCTGGCGTTCACTCTGCTCTTCTGCTGGCTGTTGTCTCTGCGCCTGCGCATCGGTCGCCTGGAGCAAAGAGTGGAGCTCGAGGAGATCGAGCGGGCCGCGGCCGAGGCGAGATGAGCGACCTGGGCTGGCTGGCGGTGGCGTTCCTAGCGGTGTGGGCCGGAATCGGTGGCTACGTGTTCATTCTGGGCCGCCGGCAGAGCAGGCTCGAACAGCGCCTGAGCGAGCTGGCGGGCGACGACAGCTGACGTCGGGTAAAGCTCCTGCTCAAGCGCACAAAGTACGATTTTTTGCGCATCCCCCGTTGATATGATGACGCTCGCATGGCAATGAAAGAACGCATCTACGGCTACACCGACCGCCCTATGACCTGGACCCGCGCCATCGTGCTGGGACTGATCATCTGGGCCGTGGCCATCCTTCTGTTGGGCCAGGTGCCCTCCGTGATCATCTACCAGGCCGACACGAAAATCGCCGAGATCATCGAGTTCACCAAGAGGATCCCCGGTGTCAACGAAGAAGGTCTCAACACGACTCAGATCGCGATCGTGCGCGACATCATCGCAAACGCGGTGCAGACCGGTTTTCTTGTGGGGATGCTCGTTTTCGCTTACTTCTGGCAGCGTTCGAAGCAGAAGCGCACCGGGTCCAAAGGGCTTTCGGACCCGGTCAAGGGCTACATGTCGGGCAAGTAGCAGAGAGACAGATGCCAAAGCCACCCGATCCCAAGAGCATGGAGATCATCGAGAAGCCGATCTTTCGTGCCGATTACGAGATGGAGCTGGTCGACAACGACTGGCTCAAGGGCGCGGTCAAGCCGAAGCGCTTTATCGATTTCATTCCCGAGCAGTGCATCCTGTGCGAAGGCTGTGTCGACATTTGCCCCTGGTACTGCATCTTCATGGTGTCCCCGGATGCAGTGGAAGAATCGGGCAACGTGCAGCTCGCGGGCCAGATGGCGTCCGAGGACATTCTTTTTCTGATCGACGACAATGCTTGCACGCGCTGCAACCTCTGCGTCGAGCGGTGCCCGACCGGGGCACTGGTGCAGAGTGAAGTGACGGGCGGCAAGAAGCGCGGAGCGCGGGCCATGGGTAAGGTTCCCAGCTCCCAGAAAGCTTGACACAGGAAAGGGGGTTGAGTGGTTAAGACGGCAAAGCGCAGCCCCAGAGAGAAGCTTCTCGAGCGCCTGGACCAGGTCCAGAAGGGTCAGGTGTGGCGTTCCATGTTCCGGCCCGGCTCGATCTTTCGCGCCGGCTACGCCGACTCGCCCCGCAACCGCGCCTACGTGGTCATGAACTCGCTGCTCTACCACCTCCACCCGGTCAAGGTGAAGCGGCACGGCATCAAGCTCTCCTACACGCTGTGCCTGGGAGGAATGTCGTTCTTCCTGTTCATCCTTCTGACCATCACCGGCATATACCTGATGTTCTTCTACCGGCCCTCGGTCGAGGCCGTCTACGCCGACATGATCAGGCTGCATACGCAGGTTTCGTTCGGGCTCCTGGTGAGGAACCTGCACCGCTGGGGCGCTCACCTGATGGTCATAACCGTGTTCCTGCACATGGCGAGGGTCTTCTACACCGGCGCCTACAAGCCGCCGCGGGAGTTCAACTGGATCGTCGGGATCGTCTTGTTGCTGCTGACGCTGCTGCTGGCTTTCACCGGCTATCTCTTGCCCTGGGACCAGCTCGCCGTTTGGGCCGTCACAGTGGGCACCGAGATGATGAAGAACTCCCCGGTCATCGGACAGCAGGTGCAGTTCGCGCTGCTGGGGGGACCGGTGATCGGGGCCGAGACGCTGCTGCGCTGGTACACGCTACACGTGCTGTTCCTTCCGTTCATCATCGTGATCTTCATTTCTGTCCACTTCTGGCGAGTGCGAAAGGACGGGGGTATCTCAGGCCCCCTCTAGGCCCGAGACAAAGAGATGCCGACTCCAGACGAGGTCTACGAGCAGGTATTGAAAGAGGAGACCGACAAGGGCTCCTCCCCCGCGGTCGCCCAAGGGCGGGCCAAGGCCGCCCGGGTCCGGGCACAGCGAGGCTCGACCAACCCCAATAAGCCCGACCCCTCCACCGCTCCGCCCCCCGACAGTGTGAGGGAGGCCCTGGGAGGAGCTCCTGCAGCGGAGGCTCAGGCGTCGGAGCAGCCGAAGGCCGAGGCGGCACAGCAGCCGAAGGCTGAAGCGGGCGAGCAGCCGAAGGCGGCCGCCGCGACGTCCAAGCCGGCGGCCTCGCGTCCCGCGGCCCGACCCTCGTCGCCCGCTCCGACCAAGAAGGCCGTGGGCAACGGGGCCGGCCCGGCCGTTCCCGAGCGTGTACAGCGACTTCTGGCCGTCGTCAAGCCCGAGGCCATCCAGAAGGTCGAGCGCCAACCCATGGACCGGGTCAACGTGTGGCCGCACCTGATGGCGGCGGAGTTCGTGTCGCTGCTGGTAGTCATGGCGCTTCTCACCTTCTTCTCCTTGGGAGTCGACGCCCCCCTGCGAGAGCTGGCGAACTTCAACCAGACGCCCAACCCTTCCAAGGCCCCGTGGTACTTCCTCGGCCTCCAGGAGCTGCTGCGCTACTTCCACCCCCAGGTCGCCGGCGTGACGATCCCGAACGTGTTGATCCTCACAGCCTTCGCGGCCCCCTTCATCGACCGCAACCCCTCAACCAGGCCCGACGATCGCAAGCTGGCCATCGTCTTGTTCACGTTCTTCATGCTGGCCTTTGCGGGACTGACGATCATCGGGATGTTCTTTCGGGGCCCCGGGTTCAACTTCGTGTTCCCGTGGGACGGCGGCATCTTCTTCGAGTTATGACGGTCTTTACTAAGGAGTTGAGCTGATGAGTCCGGGAACCATCGCGCTGATCGTGGTGGCGGTGAGCGTGGCCCTCTGGGCACTGTTCATGGCCGGCCTCACGATGCGCAAGCAACGTCGGGCCGCGTTCGCGAGCGCAGGATCGGGAACCTCGACGACCTCCGGTGGTGCCGGAGGTGGAGCGAGCGCCCCCCCGAAGGCACAGCCCGAGAAGGCGGCGGCCGAGCCCGAACAGAAGCCCAAGCCTGCCCCCAAGAAAGCAAAGCCCCTGACCGCCCCACAGATGGCGGTGTCTCGCCGCCAGTTCCTCAACCGGGCGTGGACCGCCTCGTTCACCGCCTTTCTCGGTTTCTTCGGCATGAGCTCGCTGTCTTTTCTGTGGCCCAAGCTGACGGGGGGCTTCGGGACCGCGATCACGGCCGGCAGCTACGACGACCTGGTGGCGCTGGTCGGGCCCGACGCCGGCTTCAAGCCGCTGTTCAATTCCGAGGGACGATTCTGGCTCGTCTACTACGACGGAACCGGCGATTCGCCGGTGTACCTGGCCACCAACTGGTCAAAGGACATGAAGCTGATCGCCCTCTACCGCAAGTGCGTGCATCTCGGATGCTCGGTCCCGCACTGCTCCAAGTCGTCGCTGTTCGAATGCCCCTGTCACGGCTCCAAGTACCGGCTGTCCGGCGAGTATTACGGGGGGCCGGCACCGCGGGGGCTCGACCGCTTCCCGATCACGCTCGACGGCGACAAGGTCGTGGTCGACACAGGGCTTCCCCAGACCGGCCCGCCGCGCGGCACCAGCACCTGGGACCAGTTCTCGGAGCCCACCGGACCCCTCTGCGTGCCCGTCTAGTCCCCATATAAATGGATTCCACCGAGCTTCTCCTCATAGGGCTGCTGCTGGTCACCGCGCTGCTGATGTGGGGGATCTTTCTCGCCCGCGCCGGCAAGCCGGGCAAGCCCGCGGTGCTGCTCGGCATCCCCAAGGCGATGCGCCCGGCCGAGCCCGACGACAAGCTGGAGGGCCCCCGCCTCACCCGCATCATGGGCTGGGGCGTGATCGCCACCATGGCGACTGCTGTGTTCATCCCCGCCTACTGGCTCGGCGAACTGCAGCGCCAGGAGGCCTTCGTCGAGCGCTTCGACGAAGAGTCGCTGGAACGGGGGGCGCTCATCTTCGCCGTCCCTCCTGAACTCCCCGAAGAGTCCGATCCTCAGGCCTTCCGCGAAGCCGAGCGAGCTCTGGCCCTGGGGATGGGCTGCGCCAACTGCCACGGAGGCGTCGACGAGGAGGACCCGGCCAACTCCACGCTCGGGGGCCAGGTTGCCGGCGGCTTCGTCGACCCGGTCTCCGGCAAGAACGTGAACTACCAGGCGCCTCCGCTGCAAAATGTGTTCCAGCGCTGGGACGAGGAGGTCATTCGCTTCACGATCGAACGGGGGCGCCCGGGCACGCCGATGCCGACCTGGGGAGTGGCCTACGGTGGACCGATGACCTCGCTGATGGTCGACGACGTCATTAACTGGCTGCGGTCATTGCCCGGTAACCAGGAGGGCCCGGGACCTCTTTCGGAGGAGTGCAAGAATCCCGCGAAGGAGGATCGCATGTCCTGCGGTGAGGAGATCTTCACCGCCCGCTGCGCCGTATGCCACGGCCCCCAGGGCCAGGGCAAGGAAGGCACCGCACCTAAGGGGGAGAAGCCGCTGTGGTATCCGGGGCTGCCGTTGTGGAAGGGCGATGTCCGCCACCTCGATCGCGACCTGCACGTCACGACCGTTCGCAACGGCCGCCGCTACGGGTTCATGCCCGCCTTCGCCGAAGCTCCCCCTCAGGGCATCGTCGCGCCGGCCTATCCCCTTACCGACAAGCAGATCGAGGCGGTCGTGACCTACGAGCGGAGTCTGTAGGGAATGGATCTCACCTTCGTTGAAGGCATCGCCGCGGCGGGGTCCGGAATAATCATTTTCTGCGGCAGCGTGTGGCTGCTGCTGACGATGATCATGGGCGCTCGGCTCGCCTACTTCGTATCTGCGTCGTTGTTCTTGGGCTTCATCCTCATCATGGGCGTGGTGTGGTCGATCAACCCTCTCGGCCCAATCGGCGAAGCTCCTAAGTGGGACCCGGTCGCAATCAGCGAGCAGGCCTCCGAGATCGACTTCGGCCCCGCCTCCGACTACCCGGACGAGCCCTGGCGAGTACCCAACCAGGAGGACGCCGTCGAGACCTCCGAGGCGGCCGAGCTCGGCACCGACGCCATCGACTACCTCGACGGGGAGATCCAAGAACAGAACGTCGAGAGCTTCCAGGCGGCCGCGGACGCCGCGGCCAACACCGATACTCTCCGCTTCTTCGAGCAGGGGGGCGAGCTCTACGGAGCGGTTCGGCTGGAGCCGTTGCCGGGCAAGGAGGGCACGCCCGTTATCACGGTCATGCAGCGCGATTTCGGCAACCCCCTGGGGCCGGCCCGATCCATCACAATGGGGACTTTCCTGCTACTGGGCGTACACCTCTTCGGGCTCAGCCGGGCCGAGCGCAAAGCGAGAGCCCTGGCCGCCGCGAGGGGGACCTGATGACAAAGCTTCGCTGGGCCGCGCTCTTGTTCCTCCTGCTGCCGGCCTGCACCAGCCCCGGCATCAACGCCGGCGAGGAGGGCGGGCTGGCGTTCATCGCGCTCGCCGCTACGCTCATCGTGGGCTGCGCAATCATGTGGTTCATCCTCGGCCGCGAGGAATAGCGGCCCGGCCCAAACCGCGTTTTGAGCGCCTCTCGGCGCGGTTTTCCGCGCTCTCCGACGCTCAAAACGCGGTCAGGTGCTGTGGTGGGCGATCAGCGTTGCGAAGCCCTCCGCGATGCGCCGAGCCTGCCGCTGATAATGGCGGTCGTGCTGCGCGGTCGCCGCAATGAGGGCGCCGCCGTCCACGCCCAGCTCCGCTAGCTCGCCGTCCCCGGTTGCCACCCATCCCGCCACAAGCTCCGGGGTGACCTCGGGATGGAACTGGAGCCCGTAGGAGGCTCCGCAGCGGAAGGCGAGCGGCGCCCGGCCCGGCACTCGTCCGGATACCAGCGCCTCGGCTCCCGGCGGCAGTTCGAAGGCGTCGGAATGCCACAGAAACTGCTTGCCCTCGCCGGGCGGGCCCAGCAGCGGATCGTCCACGGCCACGTCGGCGTCGAACCAACCGATCTCGTGGCGGGCGCCCGCCAGCACGCGGCCCCCGAGGGCCTGCGCCACGAGTTGGCCCCCCAGGCAGATGCCGAGCACCGGGATCTGCTGATCGTGCGCGTTCTGGATCAGGGCGATCTCGTCCACCAGCCAAGGGAACTCGGCGGAGTCGTGGCAGCCCATCTCTCCTCCAAGGACCACGACTCCCGAGCACCGCTCGAGGTCGCCCTGTGAGAGGCCTCCGGGGGCCGGCGCCACCCTCACCTCGAGGCCGGCGTCGGACAGCAGGGGGCCCAGGCGGCCGAGCGGAGCGCTGGGCTGCTGCTCGATGCACAGGACGACGGGTGCCATCAACCCTCGGGCGTGACGTAAGCCGCCGAAAGGCCCCCGTCGACCAAGAAGGTCGAGGCGGTCACATAGGACGATTCATCGGAGGCAAGGAACAGCGCGGCTTGTGCGATCTCACGGGCGCGCGCAAGACGGCCCATCGGGAGGTGCACCTCGCGGCGAGCACGAGCCCCGGGGTCGTCTTCGAATAGACGCGTGAGCAGCGGTGTCTCTACGGGGCCCGGGCACAACGCGTTCACCCGCACGCCGCGGCGGCCGAACTCGACTCCCATCTCCCGGCTCATCGCCAGGACTGCTCCCTTGGAAGCCGTGTACGCGACCTGCGAGGTAGCCGAGCCCATCAGCGCCACAAAGGAGGCCACGTTGATGACCGAGCCTCCCCCGCGCTCGAGCAGGTAGGGAATTCCGTGCTTGCAGCACAGATAGACACCGGCGGCGTTGACGTCGAGCACCTTGGTCCACATCTCGCGCGGCGTCGCAAGCACCGATTCGTCGCCCGCAGGCATGATGCCGGCGTTGTTGTAGAGGATGTCGATCCCGCCGAAGCGCTCCGCCGTGGCTCGATACATGTCCACCACACTGTCCTCGTCGGAGACGTCTGAGCTGAAGAAGAAGGCGTCCGAGCACTCGGCTGCGGTCTCCTGCCCCACAGTTTCGTCGACGTCGGCGATGCACAACCGGGCGCCTTCCTCTGAGAACAACAGCGCGGCCTCCCGCCCAATCCCGGCGGCGGCCCCCGTTATCACGCACACTTTTCCTTCCAGCCGCCCCAATTAACTCGCTCCTCCAGCCCTCTTCGCCGTCGCCCACGCCCTCGCCTCCGCCACCAAGGCCTCGAACAGACGCCGGTCCTCCGACACTTCCGGATGCCACAGAACGCCGATGCCGGAGCCTTCATGAACCTCGACACCTTCGACGACCCCGTCCTCGGCCCAGGCAACTGCTGTTAGGCCCGACGCCAGGTGCCGGATCCCCTGATGGTGGTGCGAGTGCACCGGGGCGCGCTCGCCCAGCAGCCGACCCAGCGAGCAGTCGGGGGCAATGGTTACATCGTGCCGCGCGAGCTGTCCGGGTTGCTCGAGATGCAGGTTGCCGGGCAGGTCCTGATCGAGGTCGCCACCCAGCACCACGTTCAGGAGCTGCATGCCGCGGCAGATTCCGAGCAGAGGTGTCCTCGACTCCAGAGCGGCCTTCATCAACGCCACCTCGGAGGAGTCCCGTTGTGTGCGGGTCGCGATGATGTCCGGTTCAGGCTCGGCCCCATAGAGGGCGGGATCGAGGTCGGGGCCGCCGGCAAAAATGATGGCGTCGAGCGCCGCCACCGTCTCGGAGGCCGCGTCGTCACAGGGCGGCAGCAGCACCGCTCGGCCTCCCGCCCGCTGCACGGCGACGACATAGCCGTAAGGCAACAACGCGGCTTGCGTCTCCCACACCCCCCAACACGCGTGGTCGACATAGCAGGTAATTCCAATAAGCGGTCTCAATCACATCCCCGGATAGCAGGCGGCGCCACCGGCACCGTCGTCCGATTGTCGCCGGTGCGGATGCACTTGGCAAGCTCGCGCCCCATCCCATAAGCTGCCGAGCATCAGCCGCCCGGTGCCATTACCGGCGTCGCTTCTGAAGAAGGGGTGGGGTTTGGATCCGTCTAAGACTCTTGCCGTGAAGGACCTGGAGGAGATGGTTCATTCAGGGGATATCGATACAGTCCTGTGCGTGTTCGTCGACATGCAGGGCCGCTTCATGGGAAAGAGGGTGACCGGCAACTACTTCCTAGACGACATCCTCGGCGAAGAGGGTCTGCACGCCTGTCTCTACCTCGTGACCGTGGACATGGACATGGAGCCCCTGCCCGGATACGAGTACGCCAATTGGGAGACCGGCTACGGAGATTTCCGCATGGTCCCGGACCTGCTCTCGCTCCGGGTCATCCCGTGGCTCGACAGAACGGCGCTGGTTATCTGCGACCTCTATGACGAGCATTCGGAGGAGGAGGTCGCCGTTTCGCCTCGCCAGATCCTGAAGCGTCAGATCTCTCGCGCCAAGGAGATGGGCTATAGCTTCGGAGCAGCCACCGAGCTCGAGTTCTACCTCTTCAAGGACGCATTCGACGACGCCAACGCCCGTGGCTATCAGCACCTGACTCCGCACTCTCCGTATATCCAGGACTACCACATCCTGCAGACGACCAAGGACGAGTGGATCATCCGGCAGATCCGCAACGGCATGGCACAAGCGGGAATCCCAGTCGAGTTCTCCAAGGGTGAGTTCGGGCGCGGCCAGCACGAGATCAACATCCGCTACTCCGATCCCCTTGAGACTTGCGACTGGCATTCGATCTACAAGAACGGGGTCAAGGAGATCGCCGCACTCAACGGTGTCTCGGTGACCTTCATGGCAAAGTGGTCGATGGCGGAGGCCGGATCCTCATGTCACATCCACTCGAGTGTCTGGGATGCCGACGGCTCACGCTCGTTGATGTGGGATGCAGAAGACAAGGACCACATGTCTGTCACTTTCCGTCACTACCTCGGCGGCTTGATGTCGACGGCGCGCGAGATGTCGTGGATGTTCGCCCCCAACGTCAACTCGTTCAAGCGATTTCAAGCCGAGTCATGGGCCCCCACCGCCATCGCCGTCGGCGCGGACAATCGCACCTGTGGTTTTCGTCTCGTCGGAGAAGAGCAGGGCTTCCGAATCGAATCACGCATTCCCGGAGCCGATGTCAACCCCTATCTTGCTTTCGCAGCCACCATCGCAGGCGGCTTGCACGGCATCGACAACAACGTCGACCCTCCGGCCGTGTTCCGAGGCAACGCATACCAGGCCATGGAGCTCGACAGGGTGCCCACCTCTCTGCACGAAGCGGTGGAAGCGTTCGCCGAGAGCGAGGTCGCGCGGGCGGCGTTCGGTGACTTCGTGTTCAAACATCTGCTCAACACCGCGCGCCAGGAGCAGTCGATCTTCGACAACCAAGTAGTGACGGACTGGGAACTGCAGCGTTACTTCGAGCGGTGCTGACATGAGCCACCGGTTGCTCGACGAGTTGTTCGAGTGGCTACGCATCCCGTCTGTATCGACCGGCGGAGGAGATCCGGGCGCTCTGAAGGAAGCCGCCGAGTGGGTCTGCGCGCGCGTGACGGATGCCGGAGGAACCGCTTCACTGCAAGGTCATGGCGGCAACCCCGTGGCCGTGGGCGAGCTGTCGTCTTCTCGCAAGGGCGCGCCTACCGTGCTCATCTACGGGCACTACGACGTTCAGGGCGTCGTTCCGATCGAGGAGTGGAGCTCGGATCCGTTTGCACCCGAGCTAAGAGACGGCCGGATCTACGCACGAGGCGCCTCCGACGACAAGGGTAACTTCCTGCCGCTGCTGCATGTTGCCTGCAAGCTCGCTCGCGACGGAGAGCTTCCGGTAAACGTACGCGTGGTCGTCGAGGGCGAAGAGGAAGCGGGCGGAGCAACCGCTGAAGCGTGGTTCAAAGACGACGAGCGCGGCGCCGATGCGGCGATCGTCTTCGACTCGGGCATGGTCGATCAGGACACCCCGGCGATCACCGTCAGCGTGAGAGGCATCGTCTCGGTGCAGGTGAAGGTTCGCACTGCCCGCCGGAACCTCCACTCAGGGATGTACGGGGGCTCCGTCCTCAATGCGGTCCATGTGCTCCAAACGATGCTCGCCGGCGCGCAGCCACATCCGTCTGGACGCTTGCCCGAAGAGCTGCGCGAGGGCGCGGTGCCGCCCTCGGACGAGGAGGTGGCTTCGTGGGACTCTCTGCCTCCGGGCGAGGTCGTCCTCGCGGAGGCGGGGGGGCGGCCTCTCGACGAGATCTCGGGGCCCGAGTACTACCTCCGCAACGGCTCCGACTCCTCACTCGATGTCAACGGGATCTACGGCGGCGATCCCGACAACGCTCGCACGATCGTGCCTGCCACCGCGCGCGCCAACCTCACCATGCGCCTGGCACCCGGCCAGGACGCTCAGGAGATGAGAGCGCGCCTCGAGCACCTGCTGCGTTCGGGAGCACCCGCGGCCGCGGAGGTAGATCTCGATATCAGTGCGGCAGCGCCGGCACTCTTCGACTCTGCCTCCGCACCGCTGGTGCGAGGCCGCGAAGCCATTGCGGCGGCCACCGGAAGACCGGTGGCGCTGGTGCGTTCGGGGGGATCGATCCCGATACTGGCCCTGTTCGCCGAGCGCGGCATCCAGACCATCGTCTCGGGCTTCGCCCTGTCCGGGGATCAGATCCACGCTCCCGACGAGAGCTACCGCGTTGACAGCCTCCGGCTCGGCGAACGCGCCTCGCACGAGCTCTACACCGCGCTCGCGACGCTGAAGCCGGGATGAGCATCAATCCACACGGCCGGGCCACGAAGGTAGGGCGAAACTTCCTGACAGCCGCAGTGGTCCTGGCCATCGCTGCGGCGGTGATTCTCATGACCCTGCCACTCGCCTCGACGGTCGACTCGGCCGGGCAGAGGACATCCACTAACCTCCTGGAGCAGGAGGGCACCGGCGTCATTTCCGTGCTGTTCATCCCGGTGATCATCACGGGTGTCGCCTTGCTCATGGACGGCTCCCGTTACGCCTACCCGACCCGCATGGCGGCCGCCTTGCTCATGTTGATCGGCTCGTTTGTGGCCATTGGCTCGATCGGGCTCTTCTATGTCCCCGCGGCGATAGCGTCGGTGACGGCGGCGCTTCGGCGCAACTGACCAGTTCACACCCCCCCACCCCAGGTACTCAAAGTCGCTCCTTAGCGAGCGGGCCGACTCCCCTTTCGGCGGACTGCAGCGGCCGATAGTACCTCTAGCACCACCCGGTGAGCCGCCATCGCAGTGATCCCGGCGTGGTCGTAGGGCGGAGAGACCTCGACGATCTCCATCCCCGCAAGGTCCTTGGCGAGCGCCAGTCGTCTGACCGCCCGCAGCAGCTCGCGGGTCGCCATGCCCCCGGGCTCGGGAGTGCCGGTTCCGGGAGCAAAAGCCGGGTCCAGGACGTCGATGTCGACCGACAAGAAGAGGGCCGCGGCATTGGAGATCTCCTCGAGCACGTCGTCCATCACCGACTCGATGCCACGCTCGATCACCTCTTCCATGCGATGCCAACGCACTCCCTCAGAGAGCGCCCACTCGAACTCTTCGGGGAAGGGCCAATAGCCACGCAGGCCCACCTGCACGAGCCGCTCGCCTGGAATGACCCCGTCGGCGACGAGGTGGCGGAAGGGGGTTCCGTGCGACCACTTGACGTCCCAAATCTCGGTGGCGGTGTCGGCATGGGTATCGAACTGCACGACCGCAATGTCGGGACTATGGGCGGCGATTGCGGCGATGTCGGGGTAAGCGATCGAGTGGTCCCCGCCGAGCACGACCGTGATCGGCCCCGCCTCGAGCACCGCCGCGACGGTGGCCCGCAGCGCCTCGAGGCTCCCAACCCCGTTGCCCGGAAAGACCGGGGAATCCCCGTGGTCGACGATTACAAGCTCGGAAAAGGGATCGACCGCCAGGTCCATGTGCCACGCCGCGGGCTCGCCGCCTCCATCGACTGCGAGACGAATCTCACGGGGGCCGAAGCGGGTGCCGGGCCGGTGCGAAACCATGTCATCCATCGGCGCTCCCACGATCGCGATGTCGGCCGTTCCTAGCTCGGCCGCGTCGAGGACGAGGGGGACCTTCTGGAAGGTGGGGCCTCCGGAGTAGGCGGGCTCTGAGGGGCGATTGACCAGCACCGGTTCATCTTGTCAGGGCAGGCCCGAAGGAATGGGATTTGTCCCCACCATTAGACCGGATACAGTCCGGGCGTGGCCACCCTTGTGACTTTTCACCCCCATCCCGACGATGAGGCCATCTCCTCTGGCGGGACGATTGCAAAAGCCGTGGCCGAGGGTCATCGTGTTGTGCTCGTCGTCGCCACCAAGGGAGAGAACGGCGAGGTACCGGAGGGTTTCCTTTCCCCCGGGGAGTCGCTTGGCGAGCGCCGGGTAAAGGAACAGGAAGAGGCGTGCCGCATCCTCGGAATCGCGAGGCTGGAATGGCTCGGATACGTCGACTCGGGGATGATGGGGACGCCTGAAAACGACGCTCCCGAGTCCTTCTGGAGCGCCGACGTCGAGTCCGCTGCCTCTAGCCTGGCGGCGATCCTCGAGGACGAGAATGCCGACATCCTCACCCACTACGATCCCGCCGGGACCTACGGCCACCCGGATCACATCCAATGCCACCGGGTGGGGCTGAGGGCGGCAGAGCTGGCGGGAACGCCCCGCCTCTACGAGTCGGTGGTGAATCGAGACCACATCAAGGAGAACCTCTCCCGGCTGTCTGAGGAGGAGCTCCTAAGTGTGCAGGAAGGCGGCCTCGACCCCGCCGAGATGGATGAGCTGGGCGTGTCCGCCTCCGAGATAACGACCGTGGTGGACGTGCGCGACTACCTCGGCCTCAAGCGCTCGGCGATGGCGGCCCACGCCAGCCAGATCGCCGATACCTCCTTCTTTCTGGCCATGCCGCCCGAGTTGTTCGAGCAGTCCTTCGGTACCGAGTGGTTCATCCGGCGAACCGGGGCCAACAAGCAAGAGACCAGCCTGTTCGAAGAAATCTAAGGTGGTGGAGGAGATGACAACTCAGGAAGCGAGGGAGTTCCTGCGCGCCGGTACGCGCACCGGCAAGCTCGCCACCGTCTCCGCCGACGGCAGCCCCCACGTAGCTCCGATCTGGTTCCAGATCGATGATGCCGGCAACCTCTTCTTCACCACGGGTGTGAACACCGTCAAAGGGCGCAACCTGAGGCGCGAGCCCCGCCTGTCGATGTGCGTGGACGATGAGAACCCGCCGTATGCACACGTGGTCCTGTTCGGAGTCGCCGAGATCTCCGAAGACCGCGATGGGCTGCTGAAGTGGGCAACGCTTGTCGGCGGCCGCTACATGGGCGCGGACAAGGCGGAGGAATTCGGGCGGCGCAACGCGGTCGAGGGAGAGCTGCTGGTGCGGGTGACGCCGAACAAGGTCGTCGCTCTTCGCAACATCGCGGATTAAGACGCCGGTCAGTCGGCGTGGCGCTCGAGGAACTCGTAGACCTCGGTGAGGTCCACCCCCGGAAAAGTCCCGGCCGGCAGCGCCGCCAGCACGTGGCTATGAGGGCGAGGCGCCGGCCACGCCATCCCGTCCCAGCGGCGAGCCAAGTCAATCGGTGGGCGCTTGCAGCACGGCAGATCGGGGCAACCCGAGCTCACTTTGCGCGTGGTCTGCCCGCCGCGGAAATAGCGCGAGTGCTCGAACGTGGTGCCGATGGTGACTGCGTGGCTTGGGTCGCGACCGGCCTCGAGATAGGTCAGGCTCCAGTAGGGGCCCGCCGGCGTCTCGGTGTGCTGGCAATAGAGGGAGAACCTGTGCGCGGAGCTGAACGCCGCCGCCGGCCCCCACTTGCGGCACAGAAGCTGGCCTTCAATGGCGCCATCGGGATCGGTGGGGAAAGGGATCCCGTCGTTCTCGTACGCCTTCCACACCACGCCCTTGTCGTCTGAGCGTAAGAAGTGGAGGGGAAGCCCGAGGTGGCGCGTGGCGAGGTTCGTGAAGCGGTGGGCCGCCATCTCATAGGAGACCGAGAACCGTTCCTCGATTTCCTCCAACCCCAGATCGTGATCGCTCTTGGCCTGCATCAGCATCGGGATGACGGAGGCCTCGGGAATCAGCACCGCTCCGGCGAAGTAGTTGGCCTCCACGCGCTGGCGCAAGAACTCCCCGAAATCGCGCGGGTGCTCATGCCGGAGAACCAGCTGGCCGAGGCTCTGGAGCACCACCGACCCGGCCAGCCGGGAGCCAAGGCGGTCCCGCTGCGGGATGTAGATGCGGTGCTGATGGTGTTCGGTCAACGAGCGCACCGACTCCGGCAGATCGGGGACGGCATGGATCGAGAAGCCATAGTGAGCCGCCATCTCGGTGACGAGACGACTGGTCACCGGCCCGCTCGTGTAGCCGACTGCACTTAGCGCTGCAGCCGCCTCGGCCTCAATCTCGGAGAAGTAGTTGCTCCGAGCTCGCATCTCCTTTCTCAGAGCGGCATTGGCCTTGCGCGCCCCTTCGGGAGTCTCGGCCCTCACCTGCCCCCGGTGCTTGGCCTCATCGAACAGCCGTACGAGTGCGTCGAGAACGGCGGTGGGCATTCGGGTAGAGGGAGTCAGCACCGGAAGCTTGAGCCCGTCGTTCCACAGTGGGTCGGCCTGCGCCCTCTGGAGCGCGATCTCGAGCTCGTCGCGGCGCGAGGCGGGCCGGGGCTCGATCAGCTCGGCCGGCGAAACCGAGAGGGCGGCCCCCAGCGCGTTGATGAGCGTCAGCGTTGGCTCGCGGCGGCCGGTTTCGATCTGGGACAGGTAAGGGGCGCCCTTACCGACCACTCGGCCCAGCTCCTTGAGCGTGAGACCAGCCTCGCGGCGTAGGTGCCGGAGCCTGCGCCCGAAGACGAGCGGATCAAGCTGAGAACTTTTGCTTGAAGGAGCAATCTGTGAACTTTCGTCCATATTTTCAGCATACAGGGGCGGTAGCAGGTGACAAGCTGGAAAAAGTCGGGGATTTAGCGAGGTTCAGCGAAAGGGGAGCCGGGTGGAGGAAAACAGGAACGGCGCAAACGGGCGTGGGAGAAACGGCGCGGGGCACATGAGCAAGCTCCCCAAGGCGGGTGGAGCGGAAGCGACCGGGGCGGGTGGAGCGGAAGCGACCGGGGCGGGTGGAGCGGAAGCGACCGGGGCGGGTGGAGCGGAAGCGACCGGGGCGGGTGGAGCGGAAGCGACCGGGGCGGGTGGAGCGGAAGCGACCGGGGCGGGTGGAGCGGAAGCGACCGGAGTGAACTGGAGCTCGGAGCGGTGGCGGGGAATCCGTCGTGACTACTCGACCCGGGAAGTGAACCGCCTGCGTGGAACGGTGCAGATCGAGCACACCCTCGCTCGTCTCGGCGCCGAGAGGCTGTGGGACCTGCTCAACTCGGAGGATTACGTCGCGGCCCTGGGGGCGGTCACCGGCAATCAGGCGGTACAGATGGTCAAGGCGGGCCTGCAGGCGATCTATGTCAGCGGCTGGCAGGTGGCCGGGGATTCGAACCTGTCCGAGCAGGTCTACCCCGATCAGAGCCTGTACCCCTCGAACAGCGGCCCCGCGCTGGTCCGGAGGATCAACAACGCGCTGCGGCGGGCAGATCAGATCGACTGCGTCGAGGGCAACAACGAACGCCACTGGCTGGTGCCCATCGTGGCCGACGCTGAGGCCGGCTTCGGAGGGCCGTTGAACTCTTTCGAGCTGATGAAGCAGATGATCGAGGCCGGAGTCGCCGCGGTGCACTACGAGGATCAGCTCACGTCCGAGAAGAAGTGCGGCCACATGGGCGGCAAGGTCCTGATACCGACCTCGCAGCACATCAAGACGCTCAGCGCAGCCCGTCTTGCAACCGACGTTCTGGGTGTGCCGACGCTGGTCATGGCGCGCACGGACTCGCTGGGGGCCGCGCTGTTGACGAGCGACATCGACGAGCGCGACCGGCCCTTTCTTACCGGTGAGCGGACCTCCGAGGGCTTCTACGTGGTCAAGCCCGGGATCGCGGCCCCCATCAGCCGGGGCCTGGCCTACGCCCCCTATTGCGATCTGCTGTGGATGGAGACCTCAACTCCCGATTTGGAGGAGGCGCGTATCTTCGCCGAGGCGATCCACCGCGAGCACCCCGGCAAGCTGCTCGCCTACAACTGCTCGCCGTCGTTCAACTGGCGCCGTCACCTCGACGATGCGACCATCGCCAAGTTCCAGCGAGAGCTGGGGGCGATGGGCTATCGCTTCCAGTTCGTCACTCTGGCCGGGTTCCACGCGCTCAACTCGTCGATGTTCGATCTCGCACACGGTTACGCGACCAAGGGCATGAGCGCCTACGTGGGCCTGCAGGAGCGTGAGTTCGAGCTCGAGCCGGCCGGTTACACCGCCACCAAGCACCAACGAGAGGTCGGCGCGGGCTACTTTGACGAAGTCGCTCGGGTGATCGCCGGTGGTGACAGCTCGACGCTGGCGCTGGAAGGCTCGACCGAGGAGGAGCAGTTCTACTCCGAGGCGGTGCCCGCCGGTACTTGATTCGCAGTCTGTGGACCGCAGAAGCTTGGAGTGAGTCGAGGGACAGACAAGATCACTTCCCTGCCCCCAGCGCTCTCTCCAACCACCACGGTAGGTGCGACGCCCATTCCCAGCGCTGGCTCGGATCGAGCGAAGCCAGGATCGTCTGGTAGCTGATCGCGTGGTGCACCGCGGCGACCGGCTCGGTTCGCTCGAACAGATCCACGGCCTCGTCGTGAGGCATCACGTCGCTCCATCCCTGCAGATAGCGGTCCCTGAGCCTGTTCCGGACCGCCGCATCGGTCGAGGGCGGCCCGAACATGTAGAGAAAAGTGGCGAGGTCGACAAATGGGTGGGCGATACAGGCGTCGGTCCAGTCGAAGATCATGTAGCGGCCGTCCGTGACCACCACGTTGCCGGCATGGAAGTCTCCGTGCACGAGCGTGCTTGGGATCGGAGACTCACCGAGCTCGGCACTTAGTTCCTTCAGGCGCGGCACCCCGGCGACAAGGCAATTTTTCCTCTCCTCCCGAAGCTCACCCAATCCGCCTTCCGCCAACTCCTCGATCTGCGCCGTCAGCCGATCGGGTCGGCGATCTACGATCCCCTCTTGCAGCAGCGAGCCCACCATCGGGATGCTTCCCCGTTGAAGCTCGAGCAATGCGGCCAGGGCCTTTTCCCAGTGGTCGAGAGCGAGGCCGGCGACGAACGTATCTCCGAAGTCCTCCAGCAACATCCACCCCCTCGCCTCGTCGATCGCGACGGGAGTCGGAACTACCTGGGGAAAGCGCTCGGCAATCAGCGAGGTCACGATCGCCTCTCGGTGAAAAATGTCCGGTGCCGACTTGAAGAAATAGCGACCGTCGTCCGCATCTATTCGGAGCAGCGCCGACCCCGACCAGACTCGGTACTGCTCGACCTCGGTGACACCCGGCAGCTCGGATGAGATCCATGAGGTCGCGTCCTCGAACCAGCCTTCGTGTCCCCACGGCGCCAGGCTAGGGGGTCGCCCGTGCCGTTTCTCGACGAACCACTGCTGAACGGCCGGGCGCTCTCGCTCGTCGGCGAAGTCGAGTTGGACGAGTGATCGTTCGTCGCACCATTCGCCGACTCGGGGCGTCCGTTGCGACAGGTTCTGAGTGAAGAAGATTGCCTGGCCCGAGTCCTCGTCCGTGTTGCTGTATTCGACGAGCACGCTCCGCAGGAGAACGATGTCAACTCCGAACTGGGCGCGGGTCTCGGCGGCGACACCGGTTACCAGGAACTCTTCTCCGAACGGTCCCGGTGCGACCACGCGCGGCAGCGTCCAGCCGGTAGCGTTCTCCACCAGGAGCAGGAAGCGGCCGGAAGGATCCGGAATCACGAAGCGCAAGACGAATGCCATCGCTCTACAAGCTATTGTCGTATCCCCAACACTGCCTTCAGGGCGGCCAGGGGTCCCGTAACGTTGTTGGGACGATCGTTGGTAAGAATGAGGCGATGACCGCTCGCACCGGCGCACGACTGGCCTGGATGACTTTCGGCCTCGTTGCCGTCTCCTTCGTGGGCAGCTTGGTTTTGTTTGCCGTCGCGACCCGGGCCGGCGCGGTCCCAAATGGAGAGGTGGTCGGGATCGCCCTCCTCCTTACCATGATGTTCTCTTTTCCCGTCGTCGGGGTGCTGGTCGCGGCGCGCGAGCCAAGCAACGCGATCGGCTGGCTGCTTCTTGCGATCGGCCTCGTGTGGGAGCTCTGGGGAGGCGTGGCCGGGAATTACGTCCTCTGGGGATTCGAGGTCGATCCCGGATCCGTGCCCCGACCCGACATCGTTGCCGCGCTCACATCCTCGATCTGGGTCCCCGGGCTGGGGCTTATCGGGACCTTCCTCATTCTGTTGTTCCCGAACGGACGGCTACCGACCCCGCGCTGGAGGCCCGTTGCTTGGCTCTGCGGGCTCGTGCTGCTGCTCATGACCGTCCTGCTCCCTCTCGCACCCGTCCCTCTGAACGAGCTGGGAGACGACACCTTGCCAAGCACCCCCAACCCCCTGGGCGTAGAGGCGTTGGGCCCCTTCTTCGACGGTGCCTTCTCCACCTTGCTCCTGCTGCTGCCGCTGTGCATCCTGGCGTGCGCGTGGAGCCTGATCCGGCGTTTTCATCGTTCCCACGGCAAGGAGCGACTCCAGCTAAAGTGGCTCGCCACTGGGGCGGGGATTGCTGCGGCTTTCTTTTTCGTCTCCATCGTTGCCGGCACCCTTACGTCGGTGGGGGGGCACGCGGAACAGCCTGGCTGGCTGACCGTCCTGGACGAAATTGGTTTGTTCTCGTTCCTGCTGATACCCGCGGCGGTGGGGGCCGCCATCCTGCGTCACAGGCTCTACGACATCGACGTGATCATCAATCGCGCTCTCGTCTACGGCGCGCTCACAGCCGTGCTCGCGCTTGTCTACATCGCGGGAGTGGTCGGCGTCGGTGGACGCTTGCGCGAGATCGGCGGGCAGGGGAGCAACAGCTTCGCCGTAGCCGCCTCGACGCTCGCGGTTGCCGCCCTCTTCCGTCCCGCTCGAGGCCGTCTCCAGGCCCTCATCGACCGGCGCTTCTACCGCAGCCGTTACGACGCCGCCCGCACCGTCGAGGAGTTCTCCCGCCGCGTACGCGACGAGGTCACGCTCGACACCGTGACCTCGGACCTCCTCATGGCAGTGAACCAGACCGTCCAGCCGGAGCACGCGTCACTGTGGCTGCGGAGGGGGACGTCGTCCTAGGAAGCATGCCTGGGCTCGATGGTCGAGGGGCTGTGGCCTCATATCTAAGTGACTTACACTCAAGTTTTCTATTGACAGTTAAGTCATGGAATGCCATAATGGCGGTCGAGGAGAAGTCCCGACTGAAGGAGGTAGCTGATGAACATGGCCGCCTTTGGCGATAGCAGATCGGACCTCGACCAGCTGGTCGAGCGGTTTTTCGGCCCGAGGCCAGAGTCGAAATGGCCCACGGGGGGCTACGAGGTGCCCACGGATGTCTTCCACACTGAGGACAAGCTGCTCATCCGCTTGGACTTGCCAGGTGTCAATCCGGATGAGGTCGAGGTCACCGTCCAGGAGAACGTCCTGCTAATCAACGGCAAGCGTCATTTCCCGTACGACGCCGACAACATCCGGTTCGTACGTCGAGGGACGTTCTACGGGGAGTTCACTCAGCGGGTTGCCCTGGGCAAGGGGCTCGACGTGGACGGGATATCAGCACGCTACGACGTTGGTGTGCTCGAGCTATCCATTCCCTATGCGCCGGAAGTGCACCCCAAGAGGATCCCGATTGAGGGAGGCAATAAGGCAGCCCTCTCTAGCTGAGATCGGATGTTAGGCACAATGGAAGGGGAACGGCGAGCCCTGTCCTCTTCCTTTGTGCCGCCCCAATGCCGAACTCCTGATTGTCCGTGACGACAGCCCAGAGAACTTAACGCGCCGGCTACGTCGGCTGCCCTGTTCGTCCCTGACGTTCGCGAAGCCATAGCGATACTTGCGCGGGCTGCATCGTGTCCTGCACCACCCCGAGCAGCTCCCTGCTGAGGCTCTCCAGATCGATCTCTTCTCGCAAACGCGTGCTGAACAGTTCCAGCGCCTTGGCCGCGTCGTACTTGCGCCTATAGAACCGGCGGTCAATGAGGCCCTGGATTCGGGAGCGCGCGGGCCGGAACAAACCTGCTACGGCCAGGGTCGAGGCGGCGACGACAAGGTTGTTGTTGTCCTGGGCTGTAGCTGAGCGGACTAAGCCGCCGACTCCGGTCACTCCGCCGGCGTAAACGAGCGCCAGCACCGCCGTGAGCGCGCTGTAGACGAGCGTTCGGTTGATGATGATGTCAACGTCGTAGAGGCGGTGCTTGAGGATGGCGACGGCTACCGCCGCGGGGATCAAGAGGGCGCTCAGCCCGTTCAGGATCACCAACACTGGATTGTTGGCACCGAACTCGAAAACATTGAAGGTCAACTGGGCGGCGAGAAAGACGACAGCGGCGTAAAGGAACCACTTGATCTGCATGCGCGCCACAGCCCCCGAATGTCGGTATCGAGCAACGAGCGAGGCCAAGGCCAGCACCATGGTCGGCAGAAGAAGCAAGCCCCCGATCGTTGCGAGGACGTCGAGGGAGCTTTGGGGGATCAGACCCCCAAGCGGTGCCCGCACCTCCGGGTAGCTGTGGAGCCTGTGCTCGAACGCGACATTGGCCTCGGCGAGCAGCACTCCGGTCACTCCGAGGCGGACGACCCAACGCCATCGAGGGGACGGGACTTGCCCGTCGGGGAACAACAGGAAGAGAAACATCGTCGCCATGAGGAGCTGGGGGAGCCAGATGATCTCGCCGAACCAGGCCACGAATGGGGCGGCCGGCAGGCTACCCGGCCTTACGACGAGGGCGTACTCCGCATATCCGGCACAGAAGGCCTGCATGCCGAGTCCCAACCCGGCCCACAGGAAGATCCAGCCGACCCGGTTACACGCGCGGAGCACGATGAAGAAGCCGGTTGCGGGGAAGGCCATCTCCACCGTGAAAAAGGCTGCGGTCGGCCAGGAGAGCTCTCCCACGGCCACTAACAACGCGAGGCCGGCGAGGAAGAGCAGGATCGTAGCGGCGAGGGCTGCACGAGCCACTCCATTAGCCCGCCTCTGCTGCCAACCACCCAGCATGCCGCCATTGTGGGCGTGTGGGCGTTCCGAGAGCGTTACGGCGGGAGCACATTTTGCAATCCTCGTGGTGCTCTTCGAGGCGAGGAGGTCCATCGCTGGAAGATTCTGTCGAGAGCGGGTAACGGTCGGGGCTTCCGCAATCTCCTCAGGAGGCGAAGTGAGGGCCGCGCGGCCATGGGGCGTGCCGGCGTTGGTATCCTCCACCTTGCGGCCTCCAGTTGTCGCAAACTCATATGCTCTGCGAGCGCTTGCAACAGCACGAGGAGGGCAAGAAAGGACATAAGCGCAGGCCAGAGGGCATGCTTCAGGCCCCCTGCCCCCTTAGCTCAGACGGCAGAGCGTCTCCATGGTAAGGAGAAGGTCCACGGTTCGATTCCGTGAGGGGGCTCCGCAGAATCGAATACGAGGCGGCGTAGCTCAGAGGCAGAGCAGGCGGCTCATAATCGCCGAGTCGGTGGTTCGAGTCCACCCGCCGCTACCTACCTCAGGCACCACTCAACCCGGCGTCTCCGGCTGTCGATAAGGGGACATGGCCTCCTTCTGCCCTCGCTGCTCGAGCACGGTCGAAAACAAGGACGGGTACTGCCTCCTCGGCCATCCCCTGCGCACGGCTTCCGGGGTGGCCGGTGAGTCACCGCTGGCGGACCTCCGCCGTGAGGTGAACGATGCCTTCGAGGACGGCTTCTTGGGGCTGGAGCCCGCGCTCACTCCGGCGGCCACAGCGGAAGTCTCGGAACCACAGCCGAGTCGACCCTCTCGCTATCTCTCCCCGGACGACCCGATCTCGGCGTTCGCCCCCGCCCCCCGCATGGACTGGGGCCCGGCACACACTCCGCTGCGACGACTGCTTCAGCGGGCCCCCCGATCCGAGGACTGACCGGGGACGCCCACCTGAGGGCCTAGTCGTGCATCTGGAGGCCCGATATACTGCTTTCCTCCAACCAGTCACCAGGAGGACCAGCCGTGGCCAGCGACCGGCGCGTGCACGTAACGCTCGAGTGCACCAACTGCAGACGCCGCAACTACATAACCGAGAAGAACCGGCACAACAACCGCGAGCGGATCGAGCTCAAGAAGTACTGCCGTTGGTGCACCACGCACACGGCTCACCGCGAAACCCGCTGAGCCCCCACTTCCTTCCTCCTTCCCCAAAGGCAAAAAACCTTTGCGCAAACGCTTGAGTCTGGAGCCGCGCGCGCCGATGTTATTTATGCCTTCTGATGGACGCCCCCACCGTCGGAAGTTGAGGGAAGGCCCCCGGCATTGCCGGGGGCCTTTCGAATCCCGGGGTCCGATAGCCGGGCCCAATAGAAAAGGCCCCCGGCGATCGGGGGCCTTTTCTGACTACCTTGTAAAGAGTGTGGCCTAGAAGTCCATGCCCCCTGGATCGGGCATCGCCGGCGCCGAGGCCTTCTCGGGCTTGTCGGCGATGATTGCCTCGGTCGTAAGGAACAGGGCTGCGATCGACGCCGCGTTCTGCAGCGCCGAGCGGGTCACCTTGGTGGCGTCCACCACTCCGGCCTTGAACAGATCGCCGTACTCACCGGTGGCTGCGTTGAGTCCCTCTCCGGGACCCATGGTCCGGATCTTCTCGACCACGACGCCACCCTCGAGCCCCGCGTTGCGGGAGATGACCTTGAGCGGCTCCTCGAGCGCCCGGCGGACGATGGCCACGCCGGTCATCTCCTCCGAGCTCAACTCGAGCTTGTCGAGTGCCTCTTGCGCGTGCAACAGGGTCACACCCCCGCCGGCGACGATGCCCTCTTCGACTGCCGCCTTGGTGGTCTGGACAGCGTCCTCGATGCGATGCTTCTTCTCCTTGAGCTCGACCTCGGTGGCGGCGCCAACCTTGATGACGCCGACTCCACCGGCGAGCTTCGCGAGCCGCTCTTGCAGCTTCTCGCGATCGTAGTCGGAGTCCGAGCGATCGATCTCGGCCTTGATCTGATTGACGCGCCCGGTGATCTCGTCGGCGCTGCCGCCACCCTCGACCACGGTGGTGTCGTCCTTGGTGACGACTATCTTGCGTGCGGTGCCCAGCATGTCGAGGCCGACGGACTCGAGCTTGAGACCGACCTCTTCGGAGATGACCTGGCCACCCGTGAGGATGGAGATGTCACCGAGCATGGCCTTCCTGCGGTCGCCGAAACCGGGAGCCTTGACGGCGGCGGCCTTGAACGTGCCGCGAATCTTGTTGACCACAATCGTCGCCAGAGCCTCACCGTCGAGGTCCTCGGCCACGATCAGAAGCGACTTCCCTGCCTGCATGACCTTCTCGAGTATCGGAAGCATGTCCTTGATCGCGGAGATCTTCTGGTTGGCAATCAAGATGTAGGGCTCGTCGAGCACGGCTTCCATGCGCTCAGCGTCGGTCACGAAGTAGGGGGAGATGTAGCCCTTGTCGAAGCGCATCCCCTCGACCAGCTCGAGCTCGAGCCCGAACGTGTTCGACTCCTCAACCGTGATGACGCCGTCCTTGCCGACCTTGTCCATCGCCTCGGCGATGGTCTCGCCGATCTCGGCGTCGTTGTTGGCGGAGATAGACGCGACCTGAGCGATCTGCTCGCGACTATCCACGTCGCGCGCAGAGGACCTGATCGAGTCGACGGCGGTCTGCACGGCCTTCTCGATGCCGCGCTTGATGGCGATCGGGTTGGCGCCCGCAGCTACGTTGCGAAGACCCTCGTGGACCATCGATTGAGCGAGCACCGTGGCGGTGGTGGTGCCGTCTCCGGCTACGTCATCGGTCTTCTTAGCGACCTCTTTGACGAGCTCCGCGCCGATTCTCTCGTAGGGGTCCTCGAGCTCGATCTCCTTGGCGATGGAGACACCGTCGTTGGTAATCGTGGGGGCGCCCCACTTCTTCTCGAGCACGACGTTGCGGCCGCGGGGGCCGAGCGTCACCTTGACCGCGTCGGCGAGTTGATTCATGCCCCGCTCGAGGGCGCGACGCGCCTCTTCTTCAAACGCCAGAATCTTCGGCATTGGCTACCTCCTTGGAAAAGTTCGCCCGGACTTACCCCGGGCCGTTAGCACTCAATGTGCGAGAGTGCTAACGATAACCGGCCGGAGGCATGCTGGCAAATGGGGGCCACCTCGATGGGCCCTGGCGCCAAGAGGGGCTCTCTTGAGTGCGCTCAGAACCCGACAGCGGCGGCTGCTCCGGCCACCGCCAACGCCAGGAGGGCCGCTGCGTTGAGGGCACTCGGGAGCCGGGTGGCGCCGGCCTGCTGCAGCTTGTCGACCACCACGGCCCCCTGCTCGGGATCGAACGACCTCAGAGAAGCCAGCACCGATAGTCCGCGTGCGGCCCCGAAGGGCGCGCACAGCGCCGCCCCCCATAATGGGCTTCCCCCTGCCAGGGCCGCGACCGCCACCGCGGCCAGAGTTCCGAAGGAGAGGTAGGTGAAAAAGCCCGCTCCCAAGCTCAATCCATAGAGCAGGGAGGAGATGGTGGGTGAATAGAAGGTGCGCCACCAGTCCGGGACCTGACGCCGTCGGTAAGGAACGGGGACCGGAAGTCCCATGGCCTCGCGCAGGAAGTAGAGAACAGCCACCAGAGCCACGACGATGGGGGTCGCGCCGAACCACGGCGCTCCGAACGCGGCCCCCACCGATCCCAACATGAACCCGAGAGCGGCCGCCGCCAGGGCGGCCCCCAGCACGTGCGCCGCCACCGCCCTCCAGTAGCTATAGCTGCGGCCCCCGTGAACCGCGGGGGAGATGGTCTCGGCCATCGACAGGCCTCAGGGATCGAACAGGGTGGACAGGCCTGCCATGGCCGCAGCGGTAGCTGCGGCGGCGGCGACCAGCGGGCTGATCAACAGCGCACCTCTGTGTCGCGATAGGCGATGCAGAACACCTTGCGCCCCTGGTGGCAGTAGCCGGTGACCGAGGCGTCGCCGTTAATGCGCGTATCCGAGTACGAGCAGCAGTCGTAGATGCGCCGGATCCTGCCTTTGCAGCAGCGCGACCAGCCGCCTCCGTAGCGAGGTTTGCCGGTGAAGGGGTACCTCTTGGGCACCACCTCCTGACATACCCGGCGGCGGGTTTGGGCGCGGGAAGTGTAGATGTCTCCTCGATCGTCCACCGGATATCCGCGTTGGGGATGCACCGGATAGCCGAAGCGATCGACGCGGGTTTGAGGCGCGAAGGGATGGGGGCAGGAGTTGGTCGTGTAGGTGTGTCCGCAGACGTGGTGGGCGGCCGCCCGCTGAGGACTCAGGGCAACCGCCACCAGAGGACCGCCGACAAGAGCGACGAAGCCCGTGCCCAAGCGGCCGAGCAGCGAGCGTCGTGTGGTCCTGCTGGCCAGGGCCACCGAAGCTGATTCAAGCTTCATCTATCTCGCCTCCAACTCCTTCTGAGCCTGCGCGAAGCGCCGCCGTGCGGTTTGCACCAGGCCCTCGAACTGCTCCATGTTGTTGACCGTCCCCTTGGCCCGGACCGCACCGAGTTCGTCCAGCGCCACGACATAAGGGGTCCCCGGAACGGCATAGGTGCGCATGGCTTCCGAGGAGGCAGTTACCGGCGCCCCTGTCCTGGCAACCACGTGTGACCTCGTCTCTTTGTCTTCCGAGGCGGCATCGGCAACCACCAGCGGCGACAGGGCATGACCGTGGGCGACGGCCTCCAGCGAGGGAAGCACCTCTTCACACACGAGGCAACCGGTGGAGACGAACAGCAGCAGCTGTGCCCGTCCCGGGCCCCCGATAGTCACCGGCCGGCCGTCGAGGGTGATGGCCTCGAGGGCCGGGGGCGCCTCTCCCAGGGGCGGCCCCTCGGAGTCGATCTCGAGGGCGCCACGCGGCCCGAGCCGGAGATGGAGGGTGCCGATCTGGCGGGCCAGAGCCACGACGATCACGCAGAGCATCACGACGAGCAGCCACAGCAGCCCATACGAGACCGCCCACCAGCCGTTCAACTGGTCACACCTCCGTTAGCGACGAAACGAGTGGGCTGCAAATGCCCGTGGCTCGGGTTCGAGGAGGCGCCCCGAACCGAAGTTTTCGCGATCTGGAAGGCTACCGTGCGCCGACTCCGGCCCGGTACTAACTTCGGGCGATTTGCCGCTCAGCTAGTGGTGGCAGACGCGAACCGTGAACCTCTGACCACGGAAAACCATGGGTGGACCGAGGTCATCTGCCATTGTGGCGGGCGGCCTGCAGGCGTCCCGGGCTCGAGGTGGGCGATAGCATGCGACCGCCATGATCTTGTCGCTCTCGCAGATCTGCGCCGCCCTGCTCGCCGGGGTCTTCGCCTGGGCGGCGGTTGCCAAAGCATTCCGGCCGAGGGCGTGGCTGCAGGCGCTCGATCGCTACGGCCTGAGCTCCGCCCTCCGGGTTCCGGTGGCGCTTGGCGTGCCTCTGGCAGAGGCCCTGGTAGCCGGCTTGTTCGTCGCCGGTTTGCTCCAGGCGGGGGCGGCGTTGGCGCTGGCTCTGGTGGGAGCCTTTTCGTTGCTGCTTGCCCGCCTCGGCACCCAGGGTAGGAGCCGGGTGCCGTGCGGCTGTTTCGGCGGCGTGACCGACCGCTCCCTGCGCCTGCTCCTCGGCCGCAACGCAGTCCTGGTTTGCATGGCCACAGCGGTGCTGACGGTGAAGCCACAGCAGTGGCCGTCCTGGCCCGGCCGGATGCCGCTGGTCTCGGAGGCCGCACCTGCGGCCCTCGTCCTGCTCGGGCTGGCTTTGTGTGCGTGGACCGGGCTCGGAGCATTGGCGGCGTTGCGCGGACGAGGACGCACGTGAGGACAAGACTCGTGATCCTCCCACTGGCATTGACTCTGGCTGCCCTCCCCATGCTGGCTCTCGCGTCGCAGCGTGACGTGCGCGACGACAACGACGTCAAGGGCCGGCTCGACCTCCGCAAGGTGTCCCTCTACGGCCGTCCTCGAGTGTGGAACCTCAAGACGTACGACGGCTGGAGCAGCCGGTCGATTTGGGACCGCGGCTATCTGCTCGTTCAACTCGACACGATCGGGGGGCAGCGCTTCGACTACCACGCTCTGGTGTCCTCGAACGGAAGGAGCATGGAAGGCGTTCTCTTCCGGGACCGAGAGAAAAAGGCCGACTATCGAGTGGCAAGGCTTGCCGCGTGGCGCTTGAACCGGCGCGGGGTCAAGGTGAGGATCCCGCTCACTAAGACCACCATAGGTGAGCGCCGTGGTTTCTTTCGCTGGCAGATCAGGAGTTTGTTCACCGGCAGAGGCTGCCGTCGCAGCTGCATCGACGTCGCTCCTCTAGGTCCCGTCAAGCAGCCGCTGAGGCCACCACAAGCCTCGTCGACCCTGAGCTCGTCGTCCCCCCACTGACCGAATCGTGGCGCCTCGCCTCGTAATCCTGGGATGGGACTCTGCCACTTTCGATGTCACCGGCCCCCTGATGTCGGAGGGCCGCCTCCACTCCCTTGCGGGCCTACAGCAACGAGGTTTCAGCGCGCCCCTTCGATCGACCTGGCCGCCGATGACGGATTGCGCCTGGACCTCCGCGTTCACGGGTGTGAACCCCGGGACGCATGGCATCTTCGGGTCCTGGTACCGGGCCCCGGGCGCCTATGAGTGCCGCTACTTCTCTGGGCGCGACAGGCGCTCCAAGGCGCTGTGGGAGCTGGGCTCCAAAGCTCGGTTCCTGGTATGGAACGTACCGATGGCCTACCCGCCGAGCCCGCTCGAGGGAGTGATGGTGTCTGGTTATGGGGCCCCCCCGGGCGCGCGCATGTGCCATCCGGACGACTTCCAGGAGAAGCTCGCCGCACGTTTTGAACTCCTCGACATCGTCGACCGCGCGCCCCATACGTCCCTGGAGCGCTTCTTGGACGACCTGCTTCGAGGGCTCGAGGTTCAAGCCGAGGCGCTCACCTGGGCGGCGGCTGAGAGCGGGGCCGATTGTGTGGTCGCTGTATGGCCGCACGTCGACCGGGCTCAGCATTTCTTCTGGCGCTTCAGAAACTCCTCACACCCCCTCTCGGATGCGGTCGAACGCGTCTATCAGGCCATGGACCGGGCCACCGGTGTGCTACGCGAAAGGTGGCCGGAGGCGGATTTCGTGGTGGTTTCCGACCACGGCGCCGGCCCCCTGCACGCAGACGTGAACCTCGGGGGATGGCTAGCCGCGCAGGGCAGGGCCGTCTACGGCAAGCCGCGCAGCTCCCCTCTGCTTCGAGTTGCGTGGGCGCTGCCGCCCGCGGCACGCAAGATGGGGCGACGCTTCGCGCCGCACACGGCGAGAAAGACCCTCGGCGCCACCATCACCGGACAGCTCGGGCCTTTCGACTGGAGTAAGACCCAGGCCTTCTGCGGCATCAACGGGGACCTGTGGCTGAACCTCGAGGGCCGCGAGCCCTTGGGAATGGTGCCGGAGGATGCCTCACGAGTGCTCGAGGAGGAGCTGGCCGCCGGGCTGCTGGAGCTGCGCGATCCGCACCGGGGAGAACCGGTCGTGCGAGCCGTGTACCGGAGAAAGGAGATCTACTCGGGCCCGGCCACCCATCTCGCCCCCGATCTCATGCTCGACATGTGGTCTCAGGGCTACCGAGTGACGCCGGCCCGAGAGCCCTCCGAGCTCGTGACCGCGCCTCAACCGTTGGCGGGCGTCAAGGAAGCGTGGTCGTCCGAGCACCGGCCGCTGGGAATCTTCGTAGCCGCCGGCCCCCGCCTCGCCAGAGGGCGCACCGAGGAGCTCTCGTTGCTGGACGTTTGTCCCACGGCGATGGCGCTGCTCGAGGCAGCCGTGCCTGAGGGACTGGACGGGCGGGCCGCCACAGAGGCACTCGACGCCGGCTGGCTCTCTACCCACCCGGTGTCCTCCACAGAAGCAGCCGACAATCGCCTCACCGAGGGTGACTACAGCGCGGAAGAGGCGGCCGCGGTCGCCGCTCACCTGAAGGATCTCGGCTACATCGAATAGGGCATCATTGGTAGCGATGAAACACACACTGGCGGCAAGGGAACGCGAGCTCAGCGAGCGCATCGCTCACATAGGAGCTGTCGTCGTCGCGTATTCGGGAGGGGTGGACTCGACGTATCTGGCGTCTGTCTGCCACAAGGTGTTGGGAAAGCGGGCGTTGGCGGTCACTGCGGTGTCACCCTCGTTAAGCCGCAGAGAGCGCCGCGACGCCGAAGCCCTCGCCGTGCGCGAGGGGTGGAACCACATGACCGTCGAAACGCACGAGGTCGGCCGCGACGAATACGCCCGCAACGGTACGGACCGCTGTTACTGGTGCAAGACAGAGCTGTTCGAGGTCCTGGCGCCGATCGCCTCGGCCCGGGCGGCGCGCATTGCAGTCGGAACGAACCTCGACGACCTCTCCGACCATCGCCCGGGGCGGCGAGCGGCGCGCGAGAAGGACGTCCTCACCCCCTTGGCGGACGCCGGTCTGTCCAAAGCGGAGATCAGAGAGCTGGCCGGTATCCATAACCTCCCGATAGCCGACAAACCGGCCTCTCCCTGCCTTGCCTCGCGCTTCGCCTACGGTGTGCGCGTCACTCCCGAGGGCCTCGCACGCGTCGACGAGGCAGAGGAGGTTCTCAGAGGGCTGGGATTTGTAGCGCTCAGGGTACGCGACCACGGAGATCTGGCCCGCATCGAGGTCGAGCCGGACGAGATCGAGCGGGCGAGCGGCCTCGGGGCGGAGATCGCCGTCGCGTTAAGGGCGCTGGGCTTCAAGTACGTGACGCTCGACCTAGAGGGCTTTCGCTCCGGATCTTTGAACGAAGTCTTGCTGCAGCCCACCTTTGCTCCGAGGTTGGGAACATCCTCTTCTCGGTAAGAGACATGGAGGCGGCCGATGCCGAGGCAGTGGCTGCGTGGCGCTATCACCCTCCTTACGATTTCTACGACACGGCCGCCGACCCCTCGAGCCTCGTGGAGGTGCTCGACGCCCGTCGTTGGGGCCACATCTTCTTCTCGGTCTTCGCCGCCGCGCCTCTCCCCTCCTCCTCGCCCCTTTCCGAATCCGTCGAGGAGCTCGCCGGTTTTCTCGAGCTCACCGCACGGCCGGGGGAGGTGATAGAGATCGGTCTGGGCCTGCGCCCGGACCTCACCGGCAAGGGACTGGGACTGTCCTTCGTCCAGGCGTGCCTCGATTTCGCGCGGCAGCGCGCGCGTCCGCGGGCCTTCGCTCTCGATGTGGCCACCTTCAATCAGCGAGCGCGCGCGGTATACGAGAAGGCGGGGTTCGTTCCCGGAGAAACCTTCTGGCGGCACCTCAGCGGGAGGCGCTGGGAGTTTCTGAGGATGTCGCGGCCTGCCTGAAGCGCTTCCGGGCGAAGAGCCTGCTTCTTAGAGCTCCACCACCGGGCAGGTCAGGGTGCGCGTGACACCCTCCACCGACTGGATCCGGGCCACGACAAGCTTGCCCAGACCATCCATGTCCGGCGCGGTTGCCCGCACGATGACGTCGTAGGGCCCGGAGACGTCGTCGGCCGATTCGACTCCGTCAAGAATGCGAATGTCGCCCGCGACATTGGCCGCGCTCACGGTCGCCTGAATGAGGATGTACGCACTAACAGCCACCGGTCTCCCTCCCCCTCGTCATCGTCGGATTGTCCTCGTCGGAACACGCATTGTAGTCAAGATTGAGTCGACACCCGACTGTCCGGGCCCACTGGGCGATGGCCCCCGACGACATGGGAAAAGTCGGTCGCGCCGCTCGTTTGCATGACATTATCGACGCACACGGACTCTGCCGGGGAGGCTCGAGATGGACTTGCTTGCGTGGGTGGTGATGGCGCTCATCGTGATGATGGGGGCGGGCCTCATCGCCGTCTACAACCGGCTGATGCGGCTGCGCAGCGGATGCGAAGAAGGCTGGGCCCAGATAGACGTGCAGCTCAAGCGCCGCCACGACCTCATCTCCAATCTCGCCGACACCGTCAAGGGATACGCGGCTCACGAGCGCGACACCCTCGAGGCCGTCAGCCGGGCACGCGCCGAAGCTGTGGACGCCTCCGGAGTGGAGGACCAGGCCCGAGCCGAGAACACCCTGAGTGGTGCACTGGGACCGCTGTTCGCGCTCGCCGAGGCCCACCCGCGCCTCCAGGCCGACCACAACTTCATCGCCCTGCAGGAGGAGCTGAGCGAAACGGAGGGCCGGATCGGCTTCGCCCGGCAGTACTACAACGAGCGCGTGCTCGGTTATGACAACGCCCTGGGCACATTTCCCTCGAACCTGGTTGCCGGAGCCTTCCGCTTTAGACCAAAGTCATTCTTTGAGACGGAGCCGAAGGCGCCCGGCCCGGTCGCAGTGAACTTCGAAGCGTCCTGATCCGCCCTGTGGGGGCAATGCTTCAATGTGCTAAGTTAAGCACATGCGTCTGCACATTGAGATAGACGACCGCATGATCGCAGCGATCGACGAGCTCGCCGGCCCGCGAAACCGCAGCCGCTTCATCCGGGACGCCCTTGATACCGCACTGACTCAGCACCGCCGGCGAGAGCTAATCCGCTCGGCTCGGGGATCGATCGATGGCGAGGGCCACGACTGGGACGGCGACCCGGCGAAGTGGGTGCGCGCGCAGAGGAGAAGCGATCCCCGCAAGGTCGGTTAGGTGCAGATAGTCCTCGACACGACCGTCCTTGTCGATTACTTGCGCGGGTCTCCCGCCGCGGACGATCTCGACCGGCGATTGGATCGGGGCGATATCGCCTGCACGACCGCCGTGAACGTCGAAGAGGTAGCGCGCGGGCTCCGAACCGGAGAAGAGGACGACGCCACTCGCTTGATAGAGGGCCTCACCGTGCTGACCCTCGGGGCCGAAGAGGGATGGAGAGCCGGCAGGTGGCGACGGGCATTCGCCTCTCGGGGGGTGACCCTGTCTCAACTCGACTGCCTGATCGCGGCTGCTGCACTGACCGCCGAGGCCGTTCTCGCCACCGGCAATCCCAAGGATTTCCCCATGGAGGAGATCAGGGTTGAGCATTGGCCGGTGGGCAAGTAGTTCCGACCCCGTCGTGGTGGATTCGCCGAGTGGGTCGTAAATGTCGCTATACGACATCTGGTGACCAGTCGGCACCAGGGAGCGTCTTGAGCCAGCCGCTTACGGCGTTCGAGGCTTCGGCCCATGCCTCCGGCGTTGTGCGCCCCGATGACTTGCGTACCTCGAGGGAGTGGTTGCCGTCCTCGATGACGACGAGCTCGTTCTCGGCCCGGAGCCGTGCCCGCACCGAAGCGAGGGTCTCCAGAGGGCAGAAAGGGTCGCGCGTCCCCTCCACGAACAGCATCGGCACTCCGATTGAATAGAGATGGGCGTCGCGCATGCGATCCGGACGGCCGGGGGGATGAAGTGGATAGCCGAGAAAGAAGAGGCCGTCGGCCCGTTGTTGCCCGGACGCGACCAGTTGAGAGGCGATTCTTCCTCCCATTGATTTGCCGCCGAGCGCGAGGAGGCCGCGGTGACGCTCTTGGACATGGGTCACAACCGCCCGGTAGGTGTCCTCGAGCACAGGAGCTCGGTCGGGCGATCGCCTTCCCTGCTCAACGTAAGAGAAATTGAAGCGGCACACGCGCACGCCTGCGCTCGCAATTCCCGCCGCCAGCGCGCTCATGAAGCGGGACTCCATGCCCCCTCCCGCACCCGGCGCCAACACCGCTACGTTCGTTGCGTCCGAAGGCCCGTCCCATGCCAAAGACACCCGCCCCGAGGGGGTCTCTGCGGCGTCCCTGATGGGCGCCCTCATGAGGGCGCGGGGGGCGCCTGAATGAACCGGTCGCGCGCCGCGGCGTCGAGGGCATCCGACTTCATCGCCCGCCGCACGCGCCGCACGTCACGCAGCGGCACCAGGGCCAGGGCGCTGCGTGCCTCGGTGAGCTCATCAATACGATCCTGTAGCGCCCGCAACTCCCCAGCCGCGTCAGCGAGACGGGCTCGGCTCTCCTCGATCTCGATCTCGAGCGCCATGACCCGCACGACCCCCGCGAGGTTCAACCCGGCACTGGTCAGCTCCTGGATACGTCTCAGGATCAGGATGTCGCGCTCCGAGTAGCGGCGGGTGTTGCCCGACGTCCGCTGTGGGTGCAGCAATCCTTTGCGTTCGTAGATGCGCAGCGTCTGGGGATGGACGCCGGCAAGCTCGGCCGCCACCGAGATCACATAGATGGCACGTTCATTCTCATTCATAACGTCCCCTAAGAGGCCTGCTTGGAGGCTGCTCGCAGGTAGTTCTCGAGATGGCCACGGGGAGACTCGGGATGGCTTTCGGCGAACTGCTGGAGGATCTCCTTTTCCTTGCGCGAGAGCTTCTTCGGCACCTCTATCTCGAGGCGCACCAACAGATCCGAGGTTCCTCCCTTGGGTCGCGGGGCACCTCGTCCTCTCACCCTGAGGACCTTGCCCGACGAGCTCCCTGCAGGCACCTTCACGGTGACTGAGCCGTCGAGCGTAGGCACCTCAATTTTGGCCCCCAGCGAGGCCTCGGCGAAGGTGACGGGCACGGTCAGGGTGAGGTCGCCGCTCGGGGAGCGCTCGAAGATGGGATGGGGCTCGACGTGCACTCGCACGAAGAGGTCGCCCGGGGGCCCGCCACCCGAAGCGGCCCCGCCCTTGCCGGCGATCTTGATCCGAGCACCGTCGGCCACCCCTGCGGGAACCCGAATCTTGGTTCCGCCATTGAGGGTCAGCAGCGCGCCTTCGATTGCCTCGTCGAACCCGAGCGTGGTCTCGGTCTCGACATCCTGGCCGCGCCGCGCCCCGAAACCGAAGTCGCCGCCCCTGCCCCCGATGAGGTCCTCGAAGATGCTGCCGATGTCTCCCATGTCACCGATGTTGACGCGTACGCCCCCGCCGCGGTTAGGCCCGAATCCATAGATTCGCTCCCCGCCCGCCTCCACCAGGCGGCGCATTTCGTCGTACTCAGCCCGCTTGGTGTCGTTTGACAGAACCGCGTGGGCCTCGGAGATCTCCTTGAAGCGGGCCTCCGCCTGCGCGTCCCCCTTGTTGGCGTCGGGATGGAACTTCTGGGCGAGCTTTCGGTAGGCCTTCTTGATCTCGTCCTTGGATACGTCCTTGGCAACGCCGAGCACCGCGTAGTAGTCCTTCTCCGCCCAGTCACGCTGCCCCATGGCTACCCCTCCACCGCCTCGTCCGCCTCGGGCGGGCGAGCCACGGAAACCATCGCATGGCGGACGATGTGGCCTTTCAGCCGGTAGCCACGCCGCATGACCATGGTGCTGGTGGGCTCGGAGACCTCTGGGTCCTCGTGCACCTCGAAAGCCTCATGAACGACCGGGTCGAACGGCACACCCTCGGCCGGTATCTCTTCGAGACCTTCGTCCGCCAGCGTGGCGCGCAACTGCTTGTAGACCATCTCTATGCCGGGGCCACCTTCCCCGTGGGCCAAGGCTGCCTCGAAGTTGTCGAGCACCGGCAGCAGCGCCTCCACAATCCGTTGAGCTGCGCGTCCGGCCATGGCGGTCTGCTCGCGCACCATGCGGTTGCGGTAGTTGGCGAATTCGGCCCTCAATCTGAGCGCCTCGTCACGGTAGTCGTGCTGAGGCTCGGCGGGAGGGCCACCCAGAGCCTCATCCTCAGTCGACGCCTCTTGATCGGAAGTCTCCGTCTCCGGTGAGACTCCACCGGAGACGGAGCTCGAATGTCTCTTGTCCTCGACCCTTATCGGGGGCCGGGGAGGTTGTTGCTCGGCCATTAAGCGCTGCGCTCCTCGCCCTCGTCGACCACCTCTGCGTCGACCACGTCGTCATCGGAGCCCTCGGGTGCACCCGCTCCCGGCTGCTCGGGTGCCGCCTGGCTCTGACGGTAGATGACCTCGGCAAACTTGTGCGACGCAGTCACAAGCTCTTCGGTGGTCCGCTTAATGCGCTCGACGTCGGAGCCTGCAATGGCTTCCTTGGCCTCACCCAAGGCAGCCTCGATCTGGCTGCGGTCGCTCGCCTCGAGCTTCTCGCCGTGCTCCTTCAAGGACTTTTCAGTCTGGTAGATGGCGGCGTCGGCCTGGTTCTTGGCCTCGGCCTCTGCCCTGCGCTCACGGTCTTCGTTGGCGTGAGCCTCGGCATCGGTGACCATGCGCTGGATCTCGTCGTCGGCGAGTTTGGTCCCGCCGGTGATGGTCATCGACTGCTCCTGCCCGGTGCCGAGGTCCTTGGCATGCACGTTGACGATGCCGTTGGCGTCGATGTCGAAGCTGACCTCGATCTGAGGCATGCCCCGCGGCGCAGGCGGCAGGCCGACGAGCTGAAAGCGGCCCAGAGACTTGTTGCGATAGGCCATCTCGGCCTCGCCCTGGAGCACGTGGATCTCGACCGAAGGCTGGCTGTCCTCCGCCGTGGTGAAGATCTCGGATCGCTTCGTCGGGATGGTCGTGTTGCGTTCTATGAGCCGGGTAAAGATTGAGCCCTTGGTCTCGACGCCCAGCGACAGTGGCGTGACGTCGAGCAGCAGAATGTCTTTGACCTCTCCCTTCAGCACGCCGGCCTGGATCGCGGCACCGACGGCAACCACTTCGTCCGGGTTGACGCCTTGGTGCGGGTCCTTGCCTCCGGTGAGCTTCTTGACGAGCTCGCGCACCATCGGCATGCGGGTGGAGCCTCCCACCAGAATCACGTGGTCGATCTTCGACACGGGGATCGAGGCGTCCTTGACGGCCTGGTTGAACGGCCCGGTGCACTTCTGAAGCAGGTCCTCGGTCATGCGCTCGAACTCGGAGCGGGTCAGCGTCTCCTCGAGGTGGAGGGGGCCTTGCTCGGTGGCGGTGATGAACGGCAGGTTGATGGTCGTCGACTGAGTGGAGGACAGCTCGACCTTGGCCTTCTCGGCGGCCTCCTTGAGCCGCTGCGAGGCCATCTTGTCCTTCGACAGGTCGATCCCGTGGGCGTTCTTGAAGCTCTTGACGAGGTGCTCGATGACGCGCTGGTCCCAGTCGTCGCCGCCCAGGTTCGTGTTGCCCGAAGTCGACTTGACCTCGAAGACACCGTCGCCGAGATCCAGCAACGACACATCGAAGGTTCCGCCGCCGAGGTCGAAGACAAGGATGGTCTGGTCCTCACCGGCCTTGTCGAGCCCGTAGGCGAGGGCCGCCGCAGTGGGCTCGTTGATGATCCGCAGCACTTCGAGACCGGCAATCTTCCCAGCCTCCTTGGTGGCCTGGCGCTGCGCGTCGTCGAAGTAGGCGGGGACGGTGACGACGACCTCGGTCACCTTGTCGGAGAGATAGGACTCGGCATCGGCCTTGAGCTTCTGCAGGATGCGCGCCGAGATCTCCTGGGGCGAGTAGCCCTTGGAGTCGATGGTGTTCTTGTGGTCCGTGCCCATCTCGCGCTTGATCGAGCGGATCGTGCGATCGGGGTTGGTGATCGCCTGGCGCTTTGCGACCTCGCCGACGAGGACCTCGCCGGACTTGGAGAACGCCACCACCGAGGGCGTGGTTCGGGAACCCTCGGCGTTGGGAATTACGGTGGGCTCGCCACCCTCGAGCACGGCGACCACCGAGTTGGTCGTGCCGAGGTCTATTCCTACTGCTTTGGCCATCTCTTCCTCCTGGGTTTCGACTATGGAACTGAATATGAGCGTTCCGGGACACTATAACTTGAGTGTATTGCTATCAACCCATGGGAAGCAGACATTGTTCCCTGTCCGAGAGTCGAATCGAGTGGTGGCAAAACGCGACCGTGTGCGTCTGCACACACCCAAAACGTGTGTTAACGCACACCCTGTGCGTTTGCCCCGGTTTGGACGGCCGGGGCCGGGGCCGGGGGGCTGGATGGCTGGGGCGGGCGCCGGTCGAGTGGGAGAGTAACTTGTGGGGCGCCGGATCGGCTCGATAACGGAGGTCAGGTGCTCGAGAAAGTCTTGATGACGCTTGTGATCGCGCTCAGCGCGGCCCTCTTCGCGCGCCGGGCCCGAACGCTCATCGAGCTCCTTCGGCTAGGCCGCGACGCTCCGCTCAGGCCGCGCCGCTGGGGCCAAAAGCTCACCCAACAGCTCGTGGTGGTGCTGGGCCAGAGAAAGCTCCTGCAGTGGAGCCTTCCGGGGGCCATGCACGCACTGATCTTCTGGGGCTTCGTTGTGCTCCTGACCACCATCGTGGAGGCGTTTGGCGCCGTTTACAAAGAGGACTTCGCGCTCCCCATAATCGGCCGGTGGGGGCCGCTCGGGCTGCTTCAAGACATCTTCATCGTCGCGGTGGTGGGGGGGATCGGCCTCGCCTTCGCAATCCGCAAGTTGCAGCGCCCGGAACGCTTCAGCGGCTCGCATCTGGAAGAGGCCGACTACATCCTGGGCGCCATCGCCGCCATCATGCTCACCCTCGTGCTGACGCGCGCGGCCCAGATAAGTCTGGATCGCTTTCCCTACGACACCGCCTGGACGCCCCTATCGAAGGTTGCCGCGGCGCCGTTGGAGAGCCTTTCTCAGGATGCTCTCGACGCATTCGAGACCGTGTTCACTTGGTGGCACTCGCTGTTGGTCCTCGGCTTCCTCGTCTATCTCACCTACTCGAAGCACCTCCACATCGTCACCGCCGGGCTGAACGTCCTGTTTACGTCGGAGCGTCCCAAAGGGGCACTCGCACCCATGCACCTGGATTTCGAGGCGATGTCTGACGACCGCTTGGGCGCCGGCAAGATCACAGACCTCACCTGGAAGCAGCTGCTCGACGGCATGACCTGCACCGAGTGCGGCCGCTGCCAGTCGCAGTGCCCCGCATGGAACACGGGCAAGCCGTTGTCTCCGAAGCTCGTGATCATGGACCTGCGCGACGAGCTGTTCCGAGCCGGGGACTCCCTCCTCGCTGCCAAGGCAGACGAGAACGGCGGACTGGCGTCGGCCGTTGCTGAGCTTTCGCCCCTCAATCCCGACGTGGTTGCGGACGAGGCCATCTGGGACTGCACAACGTGCGGTGCGTGCGTGCAGGCTTGTCCGGTCAACATCGAGCACATCGACGTCATCGTCGACATGCGACGCCACCTCGTGATGAGTGAGTCGCGCTTTCCTCGCGAGATGCAGAGCGCGTTGCAGAACCTCGAAACGACGGGGAACCCGTGGGGACGGCCGCCACAGGAACGGCTCGAGTGGATGAAGGGATCTTCCAGACAAGCCGAGTTGAAGGTGCCTCACATCTCCGACACGCCCGACGCCGAGGTGCTGTTGTGGGTGGGATGTGCCGGAGCGTTCGACGAAAGAAACCGTGGCGTCGTCTACGCGTTCGCCCGCCTCATGGAGATAGCCGGGATCTCGTTCGCGGTACTGGGGACCGACGAGGCGTGCACCGGGGATCCGGCCCGGCGTATGGGGGCCGAGCACATCTTTCAGATGCTCGCTGAGCAGAACGTCGAGCTGCTCAACACAAACAAGCCACAGCGCATCGTGACCACCTGCCCCCACTGTTTCAACACGATCCTCAACGAGTATCCGCAGTTCGGTGGGCATTTCGAGGTCACCCATCACACGGAGTACCTCGCCGAACTCGTCGCTGCGGGCCGGCTGCAACCACAGGAGCCCGTGACGGATTCGATCGCCTACCACGACCCTTGTTACAACGCCCGCCACAATGATCTCGTTCAGGGTGCCCGGACGGTTCTGGACGCGATCCCGGGTGCCACCCATAACGAGTTGCCCCGGCACGGCCATGGCACGTTTTGCTGCGGAGCCGGCGGCGGACGCATGTGGATGGAAGAGCGCCGAGGCAAGAAGGTGAACCTCGAGCGGGTCGACGAAGCTCTGGCGACGAACTCGGATACCGTCGTCGTGGGGTGCCCCTATTGCAACATCATGTTGTCCGACGGAGTCATCGATCGCGGCGCTAAAGATGATCTCGGGGTGACCGACTTAGCCCAGATCTTGCTGCGCTCGATAGGAGAAGAGAAATGACCCTGGAGGAAGGTGTGTACGCCGAGGCCCTGCGGCACGACTCGCAGAGGTTCGTGGAGGCCGTGACGGACAACTTCGCGGCTCCGGTAGCGGGCTGCCCAGGATGGAACGTCAGGGACCTCGTCGCTCACACCGGAGAGGTGCATCGCTTCTGGAGCCAGATCGTCGAGCGAAGCCTCCAAGACCACAGGGAGATTGAGCCCGTCCACGTTCCCTCGGACGACGAGCTGTTGGCGTGGTTCCAAGAGGGGGCCGCCCACCTAGGCATGGTCCTGTCCTCCGTAGACGGCAGCATCGGAGTGTGGACCTGGTCGCGCCAGAAGGACGCAGCGTTCGTCAAGCGCCGCATGGCCCTGGAGACTGCGGTGCACCGCTGGGACGCTCAGTCGGCGGCGGGCAAGGCCGAGCCGATCGAGCCAGACCTGGCTCGCGACGGCGTCGACGAACTGTTAGATGTGTTCATGCCGGTCGAGGAGACTCGCCTCACCGGACACGGGGAGACAATCCACTTTCACCAAACAGACGGCGACGGCGAGTGGATCGTGACGCTCGGGGATCGGATCACAGTGTCGCGCGGCCACGCCAGGGCGGACAGCGCGGTGCGAGGCACCGGCTCGGACCTGTTGCTAATGATGTGGCGGCGGGAGCCACCCTCTCAGCTGGAGGTTCTCGGACAGCCGGCCAACCTCGAACGCTTCCTCGCCTGGATCGACCTCAACTAAAGTTCTCGTAGTAGCGCGACGGAGTCGGGCCGCGCTGCCCTTGATACTTCGAGCCGAGCCGGGCCGAGCCGTAGGGAGACTCGGCCGGAGACGATAGCTCGAAGAAGCTAATTTGTCCGATCTTCATGCCGGGGTAAATGGTTATCGGAAGAGTCGCGACGTTCGACAACTCGAGCGTCAGATGACCTTGGAAGCCCGGATCGACATAGCCCGCAGTCGAGTGGATCAAGAGGCCCAGCCTCCCCAGCGAGCTCTTGCCCTCGAGGCGCGCCACAAGATCATCGGAGAGCCTTACCCGCTCACAGGTCGAGCCGAGCACGAACTCGCCCGGGTGGAGGATGAAGGGGCCCTCATCCGAAGCCTCCACCATTTCGGTCAGGTCCTCCATCGGCTTCTTGACGTCGATGTAGGGGTGGCGGGCGTTGTGGAAGGTGCGGAAGAAGCGGTCCACGCGCAGGTCGACGGAGGAGGGTTGCACATCTGCGTCGTCGAACGGCTCGATGCCGATGCGGCCGCTCTGAAGCGCCTTGCGAATGTCCCGGTCCGAAAGAATCACGGCCGAAGTCTAGCCATGACAAGAGCTTGTACCATCGCGCGACCGCGGGTGTAGCTCAATGGCAGAGCGCCAGCTTCCCAAGCTGGTTACGAGGGTTCGATTCCCTTCACCCGCTCCGACGTTATCGCAGCTCAGAACCGTGAACGTATGTTCGATGCGAGTGCCTCAGAAGGTCAATGTCAAACGGTTGTCAAACGGACGAGTCGGGAGGAAAAAATTCGATGCCGGTGGTCGAAGGCTCGGTTGAGATTGCTGCCCCTCGACAAACCGTGTGGGAGTTCATGGCCGATCCCTCCAGGCATACCGAGCTCGGTACTTTTGTGGACGAGGTGACACTCGTGACCAAGGGAGAGATTGGCGAGGGGACGGTTTACCATGAGCGCAGCGGCCCAGCGTTCATGAAATCAAAGAGTGAGTGGACGATCACCAGGTTCGATCCGCCGCGTGAAGTGGTCCACGCCGGCAAGGAGAGCTCCATGAGCGCCGAGGCGACATGGACCTTCGAAGAGGTCGGCTCAGGGTCCACCCGGGTGACCCAGTCTCTCGATTTTCAGATGATGCCTGGATTCCGACCTCTGGGGAGAGTGCTTGAGGCGGTCTTTGGGAGGCGGTTAATGCAGCGAGAGACCACGAGGATGTTGGAAGACCTTAAACGCATAGCTGAAGCTAATGCCCCGGGATCCTCGACCCCGTGATCTTCACGACGCCGCGTGGAGGGCTCCTCTGTAAAGCATCAAGCCCTGCCCGTGGGCATTGAACGCAGGGCCAATTACTTTCGCGCGTCAGTTGTGCCCCGGGAACACGAGCGCAGCGACCTTGCTGGTGGCATCTTCGGCCATGCCGGGGATGACGTGCGAGTAAGTGTCGTAGGTCAGTGTTACGAGAGCTGTGAACATACGTTCGATCCCAGTTCCTCCGAGAGCCACTGTCAAACGGATGCTTGAGGGGAGCGTTGAACGCCGAGCTCGAAGAGGGTGCATTGCACGCTGCTGTGACTGCGCAGATAGACGCCTCGCGTGCTTGCTCTTGCATCCCGAGCGTGACGTGCGAGTGGCGTGTCGAGCGCCAGGCTGATGCTTGGGTGGCCGAGGCGCTCTTGCCTGATCTTCGCGTGCACCCCGCGTCGCGGCCGTGATCGACGACGACCTGCGGTTCCCCGAGTCGAGCGCCCCCCCAGCTGTCTCGAACCCCTTTAAAGTCACGTTGTGGAAGGCTTGCTCTTACCTGTTGGCATCGGCTTTGTGGTCGCCTTGCTGGCTACGCCCGCGGGTGTGTCGGGAGCCTTCCTCCTGCTGCCGGTTCAGATGAGTGTGCTTCACTTCGTCGCTCCGGCCGTCAGCCCCACAAATCTGTTGTTCAACGTTATGGCAACTCCGGCAGGCATCCTCCGCTACCACAGAGAGGGTTGCCTTGACTGGGATCTAGCGCGCATTGTGATTGCTGGTACAGCTCCGGGTGTTGTCGTGGGTGCCTTTATTCGAATCAGGTACCTAGGGGATCCGCAGTCGTTCAAGGTGTTCGTCGGAGTCGTGCTGCTTGCTCTCGCGGCCAAGCTCTGGCTCGAAGTGAGCCGGGCAGTCACAAGCGTCGAAACACGCGCTCCTAAGTGGACAAAGAAGCGCGGCCTGGTCCTCGTGCTCGCAGCGTGCGTTGGCTTGATCGGTGGCATCTACGGGATCGGTGGGGGGGCGATCATCGCCCCGTTCCTCGTCGCTGTTGTCGGTCTGTCCATCTATTCAGTCGCGGGAGCTGCACTTGCAAGCACGTTCATCACCTCACTCGTCGGCATCGCTGCATTTCGTACCCTCGGCGTCTCCCCTGACTGGTCACTGGGAGCTTTGTTCGGGATCGGTGGCGCAGTGGGAAGTTACGTCGGCGCACGAGCCCAACGGAGACTCGCAGAACGCGGAGTCAAAGCTCTGCTCGCAGCGATGGTCAGCTCTCTCGGCCTGAGCTACGTGCTCGGCGCACTTCGGCGTCGATAGGTGGTCTCATCGCGGTCTCGACTGGTCGAGTCGAGTACTCGCGCCGTTCACTAGGACGGGTGGGTCAGCGACAACAAAGATCCTCGGCAGTCCAGAGCTCACGTCCCTCCCGCGCAGCGAAAAGGGCGATCACGATGCCTGCAAGTGGATCTGCCCACCACCAACCGAGCACAGCATTGGCTCCCAGACCGAAAAGCAGGAAGGCAGACAGGTAAGTGCAGAGCGAGGTCTGTGTCGAGTCGGCCTGCAGCGCTCGGCTGTCCAGCTCCCGAGCAACTGTCCTCTTCCGCCACGCCAGCAGAGGCATGACGATGAGCGAAACGATCGCCAGGCCGATGCCCACCGCACTCTCCTCGGGTCGAGAGCCAGCGACGAGGTCGAGCAGTGAGCGAACCGCGACGTATGCGGCGAGCGCGAGGAAAGCGACCGCGACAAGTCTAATGGCCTTGCGCTCAACGTCCTCGGCGGTCCTGCCGCTGTGCGCCTCTGCTCGCAGCCGCCAGATCAGGATGCTGGCCGAGGACGACTCGATCAACGAATCGAGCGCGAACCCGATGAGAGCGACCGACCCGGCAGCGATGCCCGCCGCCATGCCGACGAGGGCCTCGACGAGGTTCCACGCCAAGGTGAAGTACTCAAGCCAAAGGCCCCTGCGTAGGCTCGCACCACGGACGCTATGGGAAGCGATCTGCATTGAGAGGCAGTCTAGCCGTCCACAGCCCCGGCAACTGAACGCACTGCGACCGAGATCGAGCTGCTATCGATGCGCATCTCTTGTTGCTGCAGTCATATCCCGCAATTCCCATCGTCGGAGTAGCCTTGAAGAGCGGCGGGAAATGGAAGGAAGGGACACCATGTTCGGAATGAACGCGGATCCAGCCGGCATCATACTTCGTTCTCTTGTCGTCTATGTTGGGCTGCTCATCGGATTGCGGATAATGGGCAAACGAGAACTGGGCCAGATGACCGTCTTCGATCTCGTTGTTATCCTGCTAATCGCCAACGCCGTTCAGAACGCCATGGTCGGTGCCGACACGTCATTGCAGGGCGGTCTTATTGCCGCTGCCGTGCTGCTGCTGGTCAATCGGGCAGTATCAAAACTAAGCTACCGGTGGATGTTCTGGGGCAGGTTACTCGAAGGGATCCCCACCGTCCTGGTTCAAGACGGCCAGTTTCTTGAAAGTAGGCTCCGCAAGGAGGGGCTGGAAAAGAGTCGGATAGAGATGGCCATGCGCGAGCACGGCATCGAGAGCATCGACGCAGTCAAGCTTGCGGTCCTGGAAACAGACGGCACCATTAGCATCGTGCCCAATGAATCGAAAGTACTCCGCACGAAGCGGAGCGTTCGTAACATCCATCCGTGAATTGCATCCAACGAGTAGAGGAGGAACTGTGGACGGGGACTCACTCTTGGAGAGGTGGTTCGCCGCGGGAGACGAGGGCGATCTGGACGCATTTGACGACTTTCTCCACCCCAACGTTGTCGTACACGCCCCGATGGGTCTATCGACTGAGGGGCCCGATGCCGAGAAGGCGGTGTGGAGAGATGCCCTTCGCGCCATGCCGGACATCCGCCACGACTTGCAGGAAGTTATCAGCCTGGGCTCCACGATTGCGGCCCGCGCCGTCGTGACAGGTACGCTCGAAGGCGATTTTGCGGGTATCAGCGCCAACGGGAAGAGCTTCCAGATCGACCAGGGTCTCTTCGCTCACGTTCGCGAGGACAAGATTGTCGAAGCTTGGGAGATTGCGGACACGGCGAGCCTTCTTCGACAGCTCGGAGCGCTCCCCGAGTGATTGATGGGTGGCGCGGGCACTGGTGGACGGTGCTCACTTCTCTGCTAGCGCGACCTCGGTTCGACCGCGCAGACGCGCAACGATGCCGGCTTCCTGCTCCAACTCGGCACGCCGCCTCGCAGGGATCGGCGACCATGTTTCGAGCGTGATCTCCAGTCGCCGCCCTTTGGCTTTCGCTCTCCAAACCCCCACCGGCTCACCGTCGATCAGCAGAACCCCGGGGTTACCAACTGGTTTCCAGACCTTTCTCTGCAGTTCGCGTGCAGGGATGAGAAGGGCGCGGTCACGCTGAGCAAGGAACGGGTCATTCGGAGGCAGGAAGCGGGCACCACTCGTGCGGGGTGCATCTCGTAAGACTCCTAGATCCTCCTTCAGGATAGAGGAGCATCTGCCATCGAGGGCCACCGTGGCCATCTCCTCCTGTAGCAGCTCCCACGTCCGGCGTGTATCCGTAACCGAAAGATTGGTCCACGTTGCGAAGTGGGAGTGTGTAGTGGGGCCATACTGACGCAAGAAGCGACGCGCCAATGCCTTGCGGGCCTCGGTTCTGTCCTCGCAACGCAAGTCCCGGCCGAGCCACTCGCGCGTCCTCGCGAGCGCAGGCGAACCTTCAACCCTCGGCCCGAAAACAATCCCGCCCGCCAAACCGACAATTCGCAGCAGGCCATCGGGGATGTGACTGACCTGGCAGCCATCGCACCAAGGCTCGAGTTCGCGCGGGAGGTGCCCGTGAAGCGCTTCACTCAGATCGCGTTTTCGCATCGGCCGGTCGAGGACAGCAGCGACCGCTTCGACCGACTTGTCGAAAGCCTCGCGTGCCGGCACACCGGCATTCTGGAGCCTCAGCATGTCTCCCGTGAGTAGCGACGCCAGCGACTCGTCGTCTTGGGGCAAAGCTCCGTTGGTGAAGATGTGGGCGTCGCTCGTGGGAACGACATAGGGCGCGCCGCGCACACCCCACACCCGCACCAGCGTCTTGTCCTCCAGGAGGGCGCGCCGGTATGTCTCCGGATCCAGGTCCTGCAACCGAGCTCCAAGAGCGAGCAGGGCGCTGCCTTCAGGGTTGTCATGAAGGCCGATGAGCCCTGCACACCGTTCGAGCGATTCCGTGGGGCTTCGCTCTCTCAACCCGTGTGCAAGCAAACGGAACCTGACGGCCTGCTCCCTCGTTACCTCAAGCCGCAATTTCTTCACCTCTCCCGCGATTATCCGGGTCGAATCAAGGGAGCGCGCTCTGAGCGCTCTCAGGTACGGAATCTGGACTCAGGAGCGCTCTGGGCGCGATTCAGGCAGACGGCGGGGGAAAGTACTCCATCCCGAACAGCTTGGACCCGGAGAAGCTCAAACTCCACACGCTGCCCTTGGGAGCTGCAAAGTCTTCGGGGAGAGGTACCCGGTCCGCTTCTGCGAGCCGGCCCAACAGATCCGGGATGACATCACCCTGACTACAGGCGACCGCGGCCCCGCCGTTGGTCAGGCTCCGCATGAGCTCGACCGCGGCCTCCCGGCGCCGGGGATAACCGAGCTCTGATAGCAGGGAATCCTCGGTTACCGGGACACCGGCGCTGTGGCTCAAGGGCTCGACCGTCTGGACGCAGCGCACGAAATCGGCCGAGATGATGTGTCGCGGCGCGAAGCGGACAAGCAAACGGGCCAGTCCCGAGGCTTGCTCCTTTCCCTTGGCATCAAGAGGTCGGAGCCGGTCGTCTTTCTTCCACTTGGAGCGCTGGCCCGCGCTCCCGTGGCGCACCAGCAGGAGTAGTCGAGTATCCACCGGCTGACTCGCGAAACGGCCCAGGATCTCCCGGTCGGTGGGATAGGTCAGCAGATCCCGAGCGTCAGCCAGAGGAGTCCAGCGAATACGGTCGACCTCGTTCCCAGGCTCGAAGGAACCGGGTCCGGCTTTCATCGCCCAGAACGTCGTGACCTTGGGACGGGCGCCGTTGCGAGACGCCTTCAGATATCGCACCTTGCCCAGAGAGCGACCAGGTAGAGCGTGGTAACCGGTTTCTTCCCAGACCTCTCTGAGAGCCGCCTCGAAGGCGGTCTCGCCGGGCTCGAGTTTGCCCTTGGGGAGGCTCCAGTCATCGTATTGGGGGCGGTGGATGAGCACCACCTCGACCCCCTCGGCGCCCTTCGCTCGCCCCCTGCGCCGCCATAGGACCCCCCCGGCGGCGCGAATCTCTGGTCTCTTCAGCTCTTCATCCATGCCACCAGCTTCTTGTCGTCCAGTTTCGACCAGGACCTCGTCCAGCCGCGGCGTGCCTTGGCGGCGGCGGCCAGCTCTCGCTCGAGCAGCCTACCGGCCGCCAGGGCCACTTCTGGTCGGCGTTCCCCCGTCACCAATCGCTCGATCGTCGCCTTTGCCATGACCGCGTCCTGAAGCTCGCCGAGCGCATCCTGAACGTCGGCGGCCCGATCGGCAAACTTGACGACTCGCCTATCACCAAGCGCATCCGCCGCCGCCTCAGCGGCGTAGCGGGCGCGCTTGGTGTGGATGCGCAGCTTGTGCAGATCTTCGTCCGAGGCATCTGCACCCCGCGAGCCCGCCCTCTTCCTCGCCTTTTTCCAGGCCTGCAGAACCAGCGGGGGCAGGGTTTCGGAGCAAAGCCTTTGGGCTTCACCAGTCAGCGGCGGGCAGCTGCCGACCTCGTCGAGGCGCTCGAGAAGCTCGATGTAACGGGCGTCGGCGAGCGCCTCCTCGAGGCGAGAGAACGCCTTCTCCCGTTCTCCCTCCAGCGCCTTGTAGATAGGCTCGAGCTTCGCCGCGAGGTCGGGGGCGGAAAGTCTGAATCGCTCTAACAGGACATCCGTATCACGCACGGCCCCCAGCAACTCTCCCAACCACTGCAGCTCCGCGCGGGTGGCATCGGTCCAGGCCTGATCCAGCAGCGGCTTGAAGGTCCGAAGGTCGCTTCGCAGTCTCCGGGTGGCGACCCTCATCTGGTGCAGCGGTTCGGCCTCGCCCAGTCTCGTGGCCGGGTCGTTGGTGACGAGACGCTGGAATCCTGTCGCGATGACCGCCTGCATCGCGAAGCCGGCACGGTCGGTAGGGCGCAGGTCCGAAAGATCGATCAGGGAGGCGCCGGGATCGATGCCGATGGCGCGAACGAGCTTGGGCCCGGGCGCGGCGGGGACTGCTCCGCCCTCCCGGAAAACCTCAGCCAGGCGCTCCACCCCCGCTCTGTCCAGCGTCAGCCCTTCGATCTCTACTTCCGTGAAGCGCTCTTTCACCCGGTTGCCTTCGAGCACCGAGACGGTGTCGTGGGAGATCTCGGCTAGCTCCTGGTCTTGTTCGCCCATCAGCAGCCACCGTTTCCGCACTGTGCGAAGGCGCGCCACCGGTCTCAGCGTCTCAGATCTCAGATGGGCCGTGAGAAGAGCGCGAGCCGCGGTCGGCACGGAGCGAGCGCTGCCGTCGAATCGGAGCTCCCTCCGCTCCACGACATCACCCTCTTCTAGCGGGAACTTCAAGGTCCACGCCGCCCCGCCATCGTCTCCCGACCTCCATCGAAGCGTGATCCCGCGGTGAGCCAGACGCATGGCGGGCGTGTCGTGATAAGTCGCTCGAAGCGTCTGAGTTTCCAGCTCACGTACCTCAACGACTCCATGGCCGTCGGAGGTGAAGTCTGGGAGCTCGAGGGGGCCATCCAGCGCAAGCTTCACTTCGATCTCACGCATGCTCCGCCGCCCTTTGCATGAGCACCCGCTGCATGTCGATGCGCTCAGCACCATCCTGTGGCGTCACCCGTGACCAACTCCCTTCCGCGCTCAAGCTCCAAGCGTTGACGTTGTCGCTGAAGCCGATCTCGAGCAAGAACCTCAGCTCGTCTTTGAGACTCGGAGCATCAACGCGTACCAGGGTTTCAACGCGCCCGTCGAGATTGCGAGGCATGATGTCGGCACTGCCGATGAATATCTCCTCTTCCCCCCCATTGGAGAAGTAGAAGATGCGTGAGTGCTCAAGCCACCGGCCCACAACACTGTGCACCCGGATACTCTCGCTCAGGCCCTCGATGCCAGGACGCAGACAGCATATTCCTCGCACCAGCAGTTCGATCTCGACCCCGGCCTGTGACGCCTGGTAAAGCGCTTCGATGACCCTCTCGTCCACGAGGCTGTTCACCTTGAACGCGATGTGCCCCGGTGACTCGGCGCGGCTCTGAGAGGCCTCCCTCTCTATGAGAGAGATAATCCGCTCGCGCATATCCTCGGGAGCAACGATCAAGTGCCGATACTCGGGGCGGCGAGAGTATCCGGTGAGGTAGTTGAAGAGCTCGCCGACCTCCGCACACAGGCCGGCATCGGCCGTAAAAAGTCCCAGGTCTTCGTAGGAACGAGCGGTCTTGGGATTATAGTTTCCTGTGCCGATGTGAACGTAGCGACGAAGTGAGTCTTTCTCCTGTCGAACTACCAACAAGAGCTTCGCGTGCGTCTTGAGCCCCACCAGTCCATACACGACATGACAACCCGCCTTCTCCAAGGCTCTCGCCCAGCCGATGTTGGCGCGTTCGTCAAAGCGGGCTTTGATCTCAACCAACACGACCACCTGCTTGCCTGCTTCCGCCGCGTCGATAAGTTTGTCGACTACGGGACTGTCGCCCGACGTGCGATACAGCGTCTGCTTGATCGCGAGAACGTTGGGATCGGAAGCAGCTTGCTCGATCAGCCGTTCGACGCTGGTCGCGAAGGAATGGTACGGGTGCTGCACCAGCACATCGTTCGCACTCAGCGCCCGGAACATGTCGCTGGGTGCATCGTCGGGCGCGATCAACTGCCGATGGGTCGCCGGCGAGATCGGGTCGTCCTTTAGGTCGGGCCGGTCGATGTCGTACAGGGTCATCAACCCTCCGAGATCGAGGGGGCCGGGCAGGCGATGAACGTCGATGGGCTCGACTTCGAGCTCTCTCTTGAGCACATCGAGCACATGCGGCGACATGTCCGTTTCGATCTCGAGACGCACCGCCGGGCTGAACCGCCGCCTGACGAGCTCTTCCTCCAGCGCCTGCAAGAGGTCTTCAGCGCCGTCGTCGTTGATCTCGAGGTCCGCGTTACGGGTGACGCGAAAGGCGTGATGCTCGACGATGTCCATACCCGGGAAAAGCCGGTCCAGGTGAGCCGCGATCAAGTCCTCCAAAGGGACCAGACAGGAGCGCTCGGCGGCGGCGACAAAGCGCGGAAGCACCGGAGGCACCTTGACGCGGGCGAAGTGCAGCTCGTCGCTATTGCGGTCACGTACCCGGACGGCCAGATTCAGGGAAAGGTTCGAGATATAGGGGAACGGGTGCCCCGGATCCACCGCCAGCGGCGTCAGCACGGGAAAGATGTGCTGGGCAAACATCTCGTTAAGTTCCCGCCGGGGATCCGGGTCCAGTTCCTTCCAGCGCACGACCTTGATTCCCTCATCGTCCAACCGGGGCAACACCTCATCACGGAAGATCTCCGCATGCCGTACCACGAGGGGGGCCAAGCGGGCAGCGAGGGCCCGCAGCTGCTCGCGGGGGGACATCCCCTCGGGTGAGCGAACCACCAGGCCGGCGGCGAGCTGCCGCTTCAGGCCGGCGATCCGGACCATGTAGAACTCGTCCAGGAGCGACGAGAAGATCGCCAGAAACTTGACTCGCTCCAACAGAGGAGAGTTCCGATCCTCGGCCCGATGGAGCACCCTGGCGGCGTAGTCGACCCAGGACAGCTCGCGATTTATCAGCCTGTCGCTGATAGAAGGCCGAGGGGCGACAGGGACCGATTTGGCTACAGAGGACATACCGTAACGTTAGTACCAGAATGTGAACAACGCGCAAACTCGCCCAGAACGCGTCGTCCGCCTACGCATCCCAGCCCTGGGGGGCCCGAGCGGCTTAGAGTGCTCCGCACCGGCCATCCGCCGGTTTATGGGGAGGTACTGAGTGAAGGCTGGACCCGTTAGTCAGAAGCCGCCGCGGGCTATCGATGCAAACTTCGTGTACTGATTCATGAACGCAAGCCTCACCGTCCCCGTGGGGCCATTGCGTTGCTTGGCGACGATGAGCTCGGCCTCGCCTCGGTGATCGGTGTCCTGGTTGTAGACCTCGTCGCGATAGATGAACACGACCAGGTCTGAGTCCTGCTCGATGCTTCCCGATTCACGCAGATCTCCCAGCAGAGGGCGCTTGTCGGTGCGGGTCTCGACCCCACGGTTGAGCTGCGAGGCGCAGACGACCGGAACCTCGAGCTCGCGAGCCAGGATCTTCAGCGAGCGTGAAATCTCAGACACCTCTTGGGCGCGGGTTTCGGACCTGCGGGGAGACTGCATCAACTGGAGGTAGTCCACCACTATCAGGCCGAGGCCGAACTTAGCCTTGAGGCGCCGGCACTTGGCCCGCATCTCCATCAGCGTGATGTTGGCAGAATCGTCGATGAAGATTGGTGCCTCGGCGAGCCGGCCGAGTGCGCTGGAAAGCCGCGACCAGTCCTGCTCTTGCAGAGAGCCTCGCCGAATCCGTTGGGAATCGACACGCGCTTCTGAGGAGAGAAATCTCTGGACAAGCTCGTGGCGAGACATCTCGAGAGAGAACATCACGATCGTCTGCCGCTGGTGAAGCGCAGCATGAAGGGAAATGTCTGCGATCAGAGCCGACTTCCCCATCGATGGCCTCGCTGCGATGATTACGAGATTCGAAGGCTGAAAGCCGGCCGTCATATCGTCCAGGTCCGAGAAGCCCGAGGCGAGCCCGGTAACGCTCTCGCCGCGCTCGTAGAGGGCCTCGATCATCTCCATGTTCTCGTGGAGGAGGGGGCGGATCGGTTGAATGTCGTCGCGCAGGCGCCGGTTGCCGACCTCGTAGACGAGCTCCTCGGCGGCATCGAGCCCTTCGGCGACGTCCTCGGGAATCGAGAAACCGATTTCCTGGACCTTGTTACCGGCGTCGATCAGCCGCCTCAACAGTGCGTGCTCCTCGACGATGCGGGCGTAGTGACCGGCCGAGGAGGCGGTCGGATAGGCCTCGAGCAGCCCGTGGATATAGGGCTTGCCCCCGATCGTCTCGAGCACTCCCCGGCGATTCAGCTCCTCTGCGCAAGTGATGGCATCCGCAGCCTCGCCGCGGCCGTAGAGCGACAAGATGGCCTCGTAGATCTCGGTGTGGCTGGGCTTGTAGAAGTCCCCCGGCTGAACCACCTCGACCACGTTGGCAATAGCCTCTTTGGACTCGAGCATGGCCCCGAGCACCGATAGCTCGGCGTCGAGGTTGTGCGGCGGGATCCGGCTATGCGCCACCGGTTGAAGCGAAGCGCGTTGCGCCACTAGTTTTCCCTCTCGTTATTCCGAATAACATCGCTGTAATTTCAGCACACGGGTACGACAACCCGGCTGGCCGGCCTGCCCTATGGCCCCGGAGCCTTTTCTGGGACGGTATGCGTCCTGCTCTGTGCGTTACAAGAGGGGTGTGGACGGCGTGGATAAGCCCTCCAAGCGCGGGTCAGGAGGGCTAGGAGCCGTCGATAACGCTGTGGACTTCGGGCTAGGAGTGGCGGGATGATCCTTTTTCACTCGGCCCGGGTGCGCTATTCCTCCTCGTGCGCGATTACCTCGACGTTCACGAGCGCATTGACTTCCTCGTGGAGATGTACTTCGACCGCGTGCGTGCCGAGCACCCGTATAGGGTCATCGAGGCGCACGCTATGGCGGTCGATCGCCTCGCCGAGCTGCTCCTCGACTGCCCTGGCGACGTCTGAGCGCGTGACCGATCCGAACAGCCGGCCCCCTTCGCCTGCGCGAGCCGAGATATAGACCGGCTGCGCGCCGAGAACCGAGACGCGCGCGACGGCTTTCTGCTTGCGCCTGCGCTCGGCTTCCTCGCGCGAGCGCCTCATCTGCTCGGCCTGACGCAACGAGCCCTTGGTCGTAGGCAACGCAAGTCCCTTGGGCACGAGGTAGTTGCGCGCGTAGCCGTCGGCGACGGTGACCACATCCCCCCGCAGCCCCAACTTCTCGATGTCTGTTGCCAGTATCACCTTCACGGCCGCTCCCTCAACGAGACGTGTACGGCAGCAGAGCTACTTCCCGAGCGTTCTTGACCGCGGTCGCCACTCGACGTTGATGCTGGGTGCAGTTTCCGGTAACTCGCCTGGCCCGGATCTTTCCCCGCTCGCTCATGAACTTGCGAAGCATGGCGATGTCCTTGTAGTCGATGCGCTTCGACTTGTCGGCGCAGAACTGACAAAACTTGCGCTTCCCTTTGCGGGGAGGCTTACCCGGCGCCGAGCGAGTCGAGCGCCGCTCGCGGCGATCCCGAGCCATCAGTGCTCCTGCGCGGAAGTAGCGTGCATTAGAACCCTCCTTCATCTGTGGGAGCGCCCGAAGGCACGGGGGCCGGTTGCGACACGGAGGAAGGGGCCGAGGCGGGGGCAGAAGCCCAATCCCCTCCGGAGGACCCAGACGAGCGCTGCGACTTCTCGATCGTGGCGCTCGCCCACCTCAGCGACGGACCCACCTCGTCCACTTGGACCTCGAACACCGACCTGCGATTGCCATCGGGGTCGTCCCAGGAGCGCTGCTGAAGGCGTCCCACGACGACCACTCTGGTCCCCTTGCGGAATGACTGAGCGACGTTCTCGGCCATATCCCGCCAGCAATTACACCGGAAGAAGCCATCGAGTTTGTCTTCCCACTGGCCCTCGTTGTTCTTGTAGCGCCTGTTGACTGCGACTGTGAAGTTGGCGACGGCTGCCCCCGAGGGGGTGAAACGAAGCTCGGGATCGTCGGTGATGTTGCCCACCAGCGTCACCGTGTTGTCGGATGCCATGCTGTTTCCTTTCTCTGGGCCCCTGAATCCGGATCTGTACTCGTGACTCGGAATGGATCGAATGGCTCGAGACGGAGAGCTTTACTCGGGCCGGAAGATCTTGCCTCGGATGTACTCGTCCGAGACGTGAAGGGTCTGGTTGAGCCTCTCGACGATTTCGTCGGCGGCCTGGAAGTTCGTGACGAAGTAGTAGCCCTCGTTCTTGTGATCTATCTCGTACGCGAACCTGCGGACACCCCAGCGATCGACGCCCGTCACCTTGCCGCCGCCGTCGGTGATGACCGCGTTGAACCTGCCCACGGCCTTCTGGATATCCCCCTCTTCGAGGCGGGAATCGACGATCACCATCGCTTCATAACTACGCACGCTTCATTCCTCCTGTGGACTCGGGGGGCAAGCCTGGCCGAGGCCCCGTCTTGATGCCGCCCGATATGGTGCCGTTGGGCTGCGGGGCAGGGGATGGGGACGGCTTCGCCGTCAAGGCCGTTCATGCTATCACCTCCCCAAAGCTCTCTCCGGGTGCGGGTCTGTTCCCCATCACTCCAGCACATGGCTGCGACACGGGATGTGGCGCGCGCCACAGTTTCCAAGATCGACCACCACCGAGCCCTCGGGGGAGCTTCCTACTCCGCAAGCCGCCGGCGGCCGGCAACCTGCGCCGGAACGGACGGTGCTCGAGTTGACCGCGATGCCCTCAAGAAGACGACGAAGAGGCAGGCGAGAAGGACCTCTCGTCCCCACACCCCCGCCACCAGCATGGTCTTGGCTGCAGTCCAGGTGAGCTGGTCACCCGTCAGGCTGAAGTCGTAGTACCAGCGAAAGATTCCGACGTACACGGCGAGATCGGCGAGGGCGTAGGCGAGCCACCAGCCCACGCTCACCCGCAGGAGCACGAAGAAGGGCAGGATCCAGAGGGCGAACTGAGGAGAGTGGACCTTGCTCCACAACAGAAATGCGGCGACCATGGCTGCCGAGACCTGCAGAAACGGATAGGCGGGCAAGGCCTCGGAGCTTCTACGCCTCCAGCCGAGGGCCAACGCGGCCCCGCAAGAGATCACGCTCAGCACCAGGCTCACCAGGTTCAGCGCCTGCGGATCGCCGGCAAGGCTCGGGAACCCCCAGGTGTAGAAGGCGTTGAAGTCGGCGGTGCGGCGGCTGTGAAAGGCATAGGTGGCCCACCATCCGTCAAAGTTCGCAACGATGAAGGGAAGGTTGAGGATCCCTACGGTCGCCGCCCCCACCGCTACAACCAGTCCTGCGGCGCGCCTCTCCCCCCTGGCCCAGCGCTCGAGCGCAAGCGGTGCGAGCAAGAGGGCGGGGAAAAGCTTTGCTGCAGCCCCCAACCCCAGAGCTGCGGCGGCGCCCAGGGGTCGGTCCCGTGACCACAGCCACACTCCTCCGCAGAGGGCCGCGACGGCGAGAAGGTCCCAGTTGTGGAAGGAGTAGAGAACTAGGGCTGGAGCGAGCGCCCACAGGAGGGCACGGCGCCCGGCGAGATCGTGCAACAGCCCCGCCGAGAGCAGCGCGAACGGGGCGAGCGCCACCGCGCTGACAGTCAGAAAGGCACCGAAGTCCGAGACCAGTCTGGAGGTGAGCCACATGAACACCCCCGTCACGACCGGATACTCGATGGCACCCCCCACAAGTCCTTGCTCCCCGAGGTCCCCGTGTATGTAGACGAACTCATTTCCGGCCAGCCCACGAACCCCATAAAGCGCCTGGATGTCGTTGTAGCAAAGGCGTCCGTACTGGCTGCCGTCCCACGACAAGCGCGTGCACTGGCTCTTCAAGGCATAGGCGGCCAGGAGCGACAGGGCACACGACACCAGCACGAGAGCAAGTCCCCGCTCCCGCATCACGTGGATTGCGCCAAGGTGCCCATACAGAGAGCTTCTCTGATACCAAACGCGCCCCAAGCACCAGTCTCACACCAGGCCTCCGAGCCGGATACTTTCTTCCGCGGCACTAGGGGCCGGGACTGGCGGCCGGGTCGGGAGAGGCTGCCGGCGAGGGGCTAGGGGCCGGTGTCAGAGAGGGGCTGGGGCTCGGCGCGGGGCTGGGGCTCGGCGAGGGACTGGGACTTGGCGAGGGGCTGGGGCTCGGGCTGGGGCTCGGGGAGGGGCTGGGGCTCGGACTGGGACTTGGCGAGGGGCTCGGACTGGGACTGGGGGACGGAGGCGGCGGGGAGTTGAGCACCTCGCCCGGAAGGTCCTCGGGGATAGCGAACTCCTCCACCGGAGTACCTGCCACTGCTTCGGCCATGAAGGCTGCCCAGATTCGCGCCGGAAAGGATCCACCGGTGACATCGATGCCCTGGACCGGGCGGCACAACTCCGCGTCGGAACAGAAGCGCATCTGCGGCACCAAATCCTTGTCTTCGAGCCTCGGATAGCCCATCCACACGACCGTGGTGAGCTGAGGAATCGAGCCGGCGAACCAAGCGTCGACGTTGTTCTGGGTAGTCCCCGTCTTGCCGGCTGTGGGGCGACCGATATCCGCGGCCGTGGCCGTGCCCCCGGAAACGACGTGAGTGAGCACCTGGTTCAGGACATCGGCGGAGTTTCGCTCCACCACTCGCCGGCCCGCCACGCGACGCTCACTCCCGCACCTCGTCTCGCGCTGGTCGCCGTATTCCAGCACGCAGTTTCCGTCCTGGTCCTCAACGTAGATAACAGGTGACACCTCGGGCTCGGCGCCTCGTGCAGTGAAGCCGGCGTAGGCGCGCGCCATTTGGAGAGGTGTGACGTCCACGTCACTTCCGCCCAGGGCGAGCGAGCACCGCGCCGCGACCTCGGCTCCAGAGGGGCCGCTGAAGCCGAATCTCTCCAGCAATCCGGCAACGGAGGCGGGTCCAATCTCCGCGATGAGCTGGGCGTAGACAGTGTTGACCGAGTTCGTGGTCGCCTCGTCGAGGGTGATCGTGCCGTAGGACGCACCTCCGTAGTTCTCCGGCTGCCACGGGGTCCCGTCGGGGTTGGCGCAGACGGGATTGGAGATCGTCGCGGGGCTCGGGCCGGGGAACCGAGACATTGGCGAGATCCCCTGCTCGATTGCCGATAACAGCGTGAAGGGCTTGAACGCGGAGCCCGGCTGCCGCCGGTTGTCGGTGGCGAAGTTGAAGCCGCGCGCCGCCTGCACATTTTCGAAACGGCGTCCCCCCACCAAGGCGCGGAGCGATCCTTTCGGGGTGAGCGCCACCAGCGCAGCCTGAGGTTCCGACCTTTTCTGCAACAACGAGGAGACGGCCGACTCCGCCTGAGCCTGCATGTCGAGGTCGAGCGTGGTGTGGATTTGCAGCCCGGATGTGTACAGGCGCGACCCGAGCTGGGGCTCCAGGACGTCCTTGCGCAACCATTCCATGAAGTAGGCGGCCTTCTGAGTACCGGCTGCGGGCGAAGGTGCAAGCCTGAGCTTCGCTTGCATGGCTTCGGCCATTCGGTCCTGGGTGATGTATCCCTGGTCCTGCATCTGAGTGAGCACGCGTTCCCGCCGCTCCTTCGCCGCTCGCGGCTGCCGGTCGAGCTGATAGGACTCGGGGGCAGGGATGATGCCGGCCAGGTATGCGGCCTCAGACAGGGTCAGCTCGGTTGCATGTTTGTCGAAGTAGCTGCGCGCCGCCGCCTCTATGCCGTAGGCCCCTCGCCCTAGATAGATCGTGTTCAGGTAGAAGCCGAGAATCTGGCGCTTCGAGAAGGCGCGCTCGAGCTTGAGCGCCAGCACTGCCTCGCGCGCCTTGCGCTCGACCGTGCGGGAGGAGTCATGCAACACCGCGTTCTTTATGTATTGCTGCGTGATCGTGGAGCCGCCTTGGCTGATCTGACCCCCGGTCAGGTTCGCCCATGCGGCCCTGATCACTGCTCTGGGAGAGACTCCCTGATGCTCGAAGAAATCACGGTCCTCCGCCGCGATCACGGCGCGCCAGACGCGGGGCGGAAGTCGCTTGGTGTCGATCGTGAACCGTCGTTCCTCGCCTGCGAATATGCCGATTAGCTCTCCGTCTCGGTCGAAAACCTCGGCCGCCGAGGGGAGCTTCACCTGTCGAGGCAAGGGAACCGAAGCCAGGGCATAGACGATCACTACTCCGACCAGTCCCGCCACCAGTGCGAGGAGCGGTAGCAGCCACAGGAAACGGGTCCATGGCCGGCGCGGCCGCGCCGAAGGCAGGACTTCGGAACTATTCGTCATCTCTTACCGGCAAGGGCTGGAAGGGGACTCCTTTAACGCCGCCCCCGGCTGCTGGGATGAGAGGCGACCGCCTGATAGCGCCGCCCGGCCATGTAGGACCGCACCAGATGGTTCCACGCGCAGTCAACGCACACCTCCACGAGGTAACAGGTGAAGCTGTCGTGGGCGGTGGCAAGCTCCGACAACCACGCCGCAGGGTAGACGACCCGGCCACTGTCTCGTTTGAGCTCATCGCCGTAGACGTAGCGGACCCAGCGCAGCGACTCGTGGGAGCAGATCGGGCACTGCCCCGGTAGGGCATCGCCGATGTTCTTGGCTGCCCGCAAGAGTTCGGGATGAGCGTCGCAGACGTCGGAGGTGTCGAGTCTTCCTCGGCGCAGCGACGAGATCGCCGAGCGCCGAGCCAGCGTGTAGTCGACCACGGGCCCGACCATGCCCGGAGGCCGGTGCGGGTCGAACGACCTCCCCGAGGAAATAACCATGGTGCAGATGGTAAACGGCAGGGGAGGGGTGCCGGAAGCCCGCGGTGGGCTCGGGTCGGGCTTCGTGGATAGTCCTGCCGCCCTGATGTCGTTCTGAACTACGTAGGGGTGCAGAATCCGCGGCGGCAAACGCACACTGTGAACCTCTACACACGGAAATCCGTGGGTAGGCGGCACACCGTGTGCCTTTGCCCCGTTCTAAAAAGTCCGCGAGAGAGCCTGTGCCGGGGTGCCGGAGGACGGGCGATATATCGGACCGATATATCGGATAAGATAAAATCGTGAAAACCTCCGGCATGCTCGAGTTGCCCGTCCTCGGCCTCCTGAAGAGCCGGGACATGCACGGCTACGAGTTGCGCAAGCAGCTCACCGCGATGCTGGGGCCGCTATGGGGCGTGTCGTGGGGATCGCTCTACCCCACCTTGCGGCGATTGGCGCGAGCCGGGGCCGTGGTCAAGCTCACCGACGACCCCACGGCGGGTGCCGCGAACCGCAGCAACCAACGCCGTCGTACCGTCTACCGTCTCACCCCGCACGGTGAAAAACTGTTTGTACAGCTCCTGGAAGAGACCGGAGCGCCGGTAGACCAGGAGCGCTTCTCACTGCGTCTCGCCTTTTTCCGCTACCTCGATCCCGAGACGAGGCTCGCGCTGCTCGAGCGGCGACGGGCCTACCTGCAGGAAAAGCTTGCACAGTTCAAAGCAAATCTGAGCGACTACAAGGGTCGCATGGATCGCTATTCGCTGTCGCTTCAGAGTCACGACATGGCGGCCACTCAGAACGACATCGCCTGGATAGACGAGCTGATCATCAGCGAGAAGGAACCCGACAACCACGCCCGGACCGATTGAGCCGCATCCGTGCGGCCGCCCGGGAAAACTGGGGAAGAAAGGAAGAAAGACATGGGTAGAGTGAGAGTTGGGCTGGTAGGAGTGGGCAACTGCGCGGCGGCGCTCGTGCAGGGGATCGAGTACTACGCGAAGGCACGCTCCGAGGAGCAGGTGCCTGGGCTGATGCACGTCAATCTCGGCCCCTATCACGTCTCCGACGTGGAGTTCTCCTGCGCCTTCGACGTCGACGCCACCAAGGTGGGGACCGATCTGGGCGAGGCCATCTGGGCCGAGCCCAACAACACCACGAAGTTCTCGGACGTGACACCTACCGGAGTGATGGTGCAGCGCGGCCCCACCGCCGACGGGCTCGGCACCTACTACCGCCAAGTCATCACCGAATCCACGGCCGAGCCGGTGGACGTCGCCCAGGTGCTCCGTGACACCGACACCGACGTGCTCGTCAACTATTTGCCGGTGGGATCTGAGCAGGCCGCAGTTCATTACGCGGAGCAGGCTCTCAAGGCCGGAGTGGGCTTCGTCAACTGCATGCCGGTCTTCATTGCGAGCACGCCGTCGTGGGCGCGCCGTTTCGAGGAAGCAGGGGTGCCCATCGTCGGCGACGACATCAAGAGCCAGGTCGGGGCGACGATCTCGCACCGGGTGCTCGCCAAGCTCTTCGAGGACCGGGGAGTGGTCATCGACCGGACCTACCAGCTCAATTTCGGCGGCAACATGGACTTCATGAACATGCTCGAGCGCAGCCGGCTGGAGTCAAAGAAGATTTCCAAGACCCAATCGGTCACCTCACAGATAGCGCGCGGAATCGATGCGTCGGACATTCACATCGGTCCTTCCGATCACGTGCCCTGGCTGGAGGATCGCAAGTGGGCCTACATCCGGATCGAGGGGCGCGAGTTCGGCGATGTGCCGATCTCAATGGAGCTGAAGCTCGAGGTGTGGGACTCCCCCAACTCGGCGGGGGTCGTGATCGACGCGGTGCGGTGCGCCAAACTCGCCATGGACCGCGGCATCGGCGGACCACTGGTGGGCCCAAGCTCCTACTTCATGAAGTCGCCTCCGCTGCAGCACTCGGACTCGCAGGCGCGCGACCTGGTCGAAGCCTTCATCGCCGGTTCGAGCTCGAGCAACGGCTCGCACGGCAATGGGCACGCATCCGGCCTCACCACGCCTACTTCGGCCGCGGGCACTGGCAGCCCCTAAGGGCACATCCGGACCCCTGAGTCGGGCCACCTAGTGAGGAAGGCAATCGTCGCGCGCCTTCCCGGAAGGGGGCGGGCAACACCAGGCGCGAAGGAACCCTGGTCGGAGTGGATCGGGCGCGACTTCCGCCGGCTGCTCGGCACTCAGTTCGCCGCCCAGGCGGCAGACGGCGCCTCGCAGGCCGTCATCGCCAACATCCTCGTGCTGGAGCCGTTGGGGCAGGGAACCTCACAACGTGTGCTCGAGGTCAGCCTCCTAACGCTCTTGCCCTACTCCTTGATTGCTCCCTTCTTGGGAGTGTTCGTCGATCGCTGGGCGCGGCGCAGCATCCTGGTGGCCACGAGCGCTCTGCGGGTGGTCCTGTTGATCGCAGCAATGGTGGCACTGACCGGGGGCGCCAGCGAAACCACTCTCTACGCGGTGGCACTGGTGCTGTTGGGCCTGGGACGCCTCTTCCTCACCGCCAAGGGCGCCTCACTACCCCTCACCCTTCACGAGCAGCACCTGCTGCAGGGCAACTCGATATCGGGAGGAGGTGGAATGATCGCCGCGCTCGTGGGCGGAGTCGTGGGGCTGACCGCAGTCGCATACAGCGGTGCCGGCCCCGCCCTCGGGCTGGCCGCAGCCCTCTATCTCGTCTCTGCCGTCGCTGCAGCCTCGATTGGGAGCGCAATGAGGGCAGAGCGCCGCGCTCCCGCCGCGCTGTCGAAGGAGATCGCCAGGGTGGCGGTCGAGCTGTTGGATGGATTACGTCAAGCGTGGCGGAGAGCCCCGGTGCGCCTGCCTCTGGCGGCGATTTTCCTCCTCAGAGTGATCGTCATCTTCGTCGCTATAGCCACAATCCTCGTGATCAAGGAGCAGTTTCCGCAGACCGGGGACCAGTTCGGCCGTTTGTCGGCCAGTGCGGTGGCGCTCGGGGCGGCGGGCGTGGGCGCCTTCATAGGTGCTGCCACCGCCCCGATGCTCGGGGCCAGGCTGGAGCGCTCCGAGCTCATCCTCGTGGGCTTCGGGGTGTCTTCGCTGGGACTCCTCACCCTCGGTTGGGTGGGCTCACTGGCGGCGATGCTTGTGCTTGCTCTCGTCACCGGCCACGGAACCTTCGTGGCCAAGGTCGCCGTCGACGCCCTGGTGCAGGAGGGGATGCCGGACGAATACAGGGGGCGGGCGTTCTCCCTCTACGACATCCTCTACAACCTCGCCAGCGTCGTGGCCGCGGGCTTCCTCGTCGCCTTCGGGGTGTCGGACGCGGTGCGCACACCACTGGTCGCCGCTGGCGTCTGCTGCATTGGGGCCGCCCTGGCGATGCGAGCTGCGTTCAGAAAGGCGGGAATGTTGGGGGGCGACAAGTAGGTCCCGCGTCTTATGGGTTCCAGCGTCGACAACACTGTTCTCTGGAGCGCTCGAAGTCGCTAGAGGCCACGCTCCGCAGCCCATTTGTCAAGTTCCTCATAGACCTCCTCCTCGGGCAGGGGGCCGCGCTCGAGACGTAGCTCTAGCAGGTGGTCGAGCGCCTCGCCCACGAGTGGCCCTGGAGGGATCCCGAGACGGGCCATGACCTGCCTCCCGTCGAGGTCTGGCCGCAGTTTGTCGAGCTTCTCCTGCGCCGCCAGCTCCGAGATGCGCTGCTCGAGCTCATCCATGCGCGCGGCGAGCTTGGCGGCTTTGGCGCGGTTACGGGTGGTGCAGTCCGCCCGCACCAGCGAGTTGAGGTCGGCGAGCAAGGGGCCCGCATCGCGCGCGTATCGCCTCACCGCAGAATCGCTCCAGCCCAGACCGTAGGTATGAAAGCGATGGTGCAGACTGATTAGCTCGGCAACGGTAGCGACCGTCCTGCTCGGATACCGCAGAGCCTTCAGGCGATCAGCGGCCATCCTCGCTCCCACCACCTCGTGATGGTGAAAGGAGACGCCCGAAGGCTCGATGCGACGGGTCCGCGGCTTGCCGATGTCGTGCAACAACGCCGCCAGCCTCAACTCCTCCTTCCGGGGCGCCTGCTCCAAAACGGCGAGTGTGTGCAGAAAAACGTCCTTGTGCTTGTGGACAGGATCCTGTTCGAGCTTCAGCGCACTCAGCTCCGGCAAGAACAGCTCGACGATCCCGGTGGAATCTGCTGCCAGAAGAGCTGCGCCTGGAGACTGCCCGCACAACAGCTTGGTGAGCTCGTCTCTGATCCGCTCCGCCGAAACGGAGCGGATCTGCTCCTTGAGCTCTGTGATCGCCGCCAACGTCGCCTTCTCGATGCCAAAGCCGAGCTGCGAGGAGAACCGGAAAGCGCGCAGCATCCGCAAAGGATCGTCGGTGAACGACAGCTTGGGATCGACTGGCGTCTTGATGACACCGGCTTTGAGATCGGCACGGCCCCCGAATGGATCGAGCAGCTCGAGGTCAGGGAGCCTGATCGCCAGTGCATTGATCGTGAAGTCCCTGCGAGAGAGGTCGGTAGTGATGTCGTCGGCAAAAGAGACTTGGGGGTGACGGGAGCCCGGCTCGTAGCTCTCGGTGCGAAAGGTAGTGATCTCGAAACGAGCCCCGCCGAACATTACGCCCACGGTCCCGTACTCGACCCCCTGCAGCCACAGGCCCTCTGCACCGGGGGAAACCAGCGCACGCGTCTGCTCCGGCCTGGCATCGGTGCAGAGGTCGATGTCACCGTGGTCTCGGCCCAAAAAGGCGTCGCGCACCGAACCCCCCACCACAAGAAGCTGGTGGCCTGAGGAAGCGAACCGCTCCGCGAGCATCATCAGCGGGCTCCCCTTAGCGGTGAGACGGGCGAGCGCGCTGCGCGCGGAGCCTTCGGGATCCCGTTGTGAGGTCTCAGACGACATGGCTCCAACACTAGGCTTTCACCGGAGACCCCTATACGCTTGGAGGAGCCGCAGCCGAACGGGGGAGGAACAGGTGATGGACATCAACGTGACCAGTAGGGGGGGCCGGAGTAGGTGGTGGTCCCGCAAACCGTCGGTGAGCAGAACGGCGAGGCTGATCGCCGCGGGGACGGCTCTGTTGGTGGGGGCCGCTGCATGCGGGACTGGCTCTGGGGGCGGTGACTCTCCGGGCAGCTCCTCGGGGGGCGGGGGATCAGACGGAGAGGTCGTCAAGGCGGCGTGGGTCTACGTGGGCCCGAGAAACGACGGGGGCTGGACGACCGCTCACGACGACGGCCGCCTCGCGGTCGAAAAGGAGTTCGGAGACCAGGTCGAAACCGATTACGTGGAGAACGTCCCCGAAGAGCCTGCCGCTGCTGCCCGTGCGATCGAGGGCTTTGCCCGCAAGGGCTACGACATCATCTTCACGACCTCATTCGGCTTCATGGACCCAACGCTCGAGGTCGCCAAAAAATACCCAGACGTCCTTTTCGAGCACTGCTCGGGATTCAAGTCGGCCGAGAACATGGCGAATTACTTCGGCGCCATGGAGGAAGCCAAGTACCTGGCGGGAATGGCGGCCGGCGCCGCAACTGAGAACGGGCAACTCGGAAAGGTCAACGCCTTCCCGATTCCAGAGGTCATCAGGCTCACCAATGCGTTCATGCTCGGTGCCCTGTCCGTGAACCCCGATTCGACGATGAAGGTGGTGTTTACGAACTCCTGGTTTGATCCTCCCAAGGAGAAGTCGGCGGCAGAGAGTCTGCTGGACGCCGGGGCCGACGTCCTCACACAAGATGTCGATAGTCCGGCGACCGGGCAGGTGGCGGGGGCCGCAGGGGCGGGGTGGGTCGGCTACAACTCAGATTCATCCCAGTTCGCTCCGCAGGCGTGGCTGACCGCTCCGGTATGGGAATGGAGCGGCTACTACATCGACAGGGTCCAGGCCGTCATCGACGGGACCTGGAAGTCGGGTAGTTACTACGGAGATCTCTCGGACGGGATCGTCGACCTCGCCCCCTACGGCCCCGGAGTCGACTCCAAGACCAAGAACTTGATCGCGGCAATGCGCAAGAAGATCGAGTCGGACCAGTTCGAGGTCTTCCAGGGCCCGGTGCGAGACCAGAGCGGTGAGGTGGTAGTCCCCGAAGGCGAGACCCCGCCCCTCGAGGACCTTCTGTCCATGGACTACTTCGTGGAAGGGATCGAGAGCAAGCTGCCGTCCTCGTGACCTCAGCGGAGCACCGGTGACGTCGGCGGAACAGTCGTGACGTCGGCGGTCGAGCTCCGGGGGATCGTCAAGCGGTTCCCCGGAGTCGTCGCCAACTCGGACATCGATCTCGAGCTTCGCCCCGGAAAGGTACACGCCCTATTGGGAGAGAACGGGGCCGGCAAGAGCACATTGATGAGCGTGCTCGCCGGTATCTACCAACCCGACGCGGGCAGCATATTGATCAACGGCGATCCGGTCGTCCTGCGCTCACCGCGCGATGCGATCGAGGCCGGCATCGCCATGGTCCACCAGCATTTCCGGCTCGTGAAAACCTTCACGGTGGCGGAGAACGTCCTGCTGGGAGCTCGCACGAGCTGGCGCTTGTCGCCCAGCAGGCTGGAGGCCGAGGTAGCCGACCTGGCGCGGAAGGCAGGGCTCAAGGCATCTCCTTCGGCAAGGATCTGGCAGCTCTCGGTGGGCGAGCAGCAGCGAGTCGAGATTCTCAAGGCCCTCTACCGAAAGGCCAGGGTGCTGATTCTCGACGAGCCGACCGCGGTCCTCACCCCGCAGGAGGCAGAGGCCCTGTTCGTGACGCTGCGCGCCATGGCGGCCGAGGGCAAGACCGTGGTCTTCGTCAGCCACAAGCTTTCGGAGGTCATGTCCGTATCCGATCGCATCACCGTCCTCAGGGGAGGCAAGCACGTGGCCACTCTGGAAACGGCTGCGACGGACCCGAACCGGCTTGCGCACCTGATGGTGGGCCGCGATATCGCTTTCGACACGGTGCGGGCTCCAATCGAGGCCGGCCAAGAAGTGTTGCGGGTGTTTGACCTCCATGCGCTGTCCGATCTGGGTCTTCCCGCGGTGCGGGGAGCGTCGGTGACCGTGCACGAGGGAGAGATTCTCGGCCTCGCGGGGGTGGCCGGCAACGGCCAGCGCGAGCTCGCCGAGGCGCTCGCGGGAACGCGGCCCCCAACGGGTGGGCGCATCGAGTTATGCGGGGTGGACCTGACCCGCGCCTCGGCTCGTAGCCGGATCGAGGCCGGGCTTGCCTACGTTCCCGAAGACCGCCTCGGAACCGGGCTCGTGGGCTCGATGGATGCGACGGCCAACATCATGCTCAAGAGCCTTCCGCAGCACCGGCGGGGCCCACTGCTCGACTATCGTTCGGCGGCGCGTCGGACCAGGGAGCTCGTCGAGCAATTCGGCATCAAGATGACCTCCCTCGACGCCCCCGTGGGCCTCATGAGCGGGGGCAACCTCCAGAAGCTCCTTTTGGCGCGCGAACTGTCCTCCTCACCACGAGTCATGATTGCCGCCCATCCGAGCGCCGGCTTGGACGTAGGCGCCACCGAGGCGGTCCACGAGCTCCTTCGCGAGCAACGGGAAAGGGGTGTGGGCATCCTGCTCATCTCCGAGGACCTCGATGAGCTCTTGATGTTGTCCGACCGCATCGCGGTGATGTACGAGGGCGAGATCGTCGGAGAAGTGGCGTCGGAAATGGCCGACCTCGAGCGCATCGGACTGCTCATGGGCGGCAAGGAGGCTGATGGGCCTGTCGCCGCCGGTGGTGCGGGATGAAAACGCGCGGCGGTGTGCGCCTCCGGCTCGTGCGGAGGCTGCTGCCGTCCCGGCGCGTTCGCGTGGCGGTTCGCCTGATCGCCCTGCTCGGTGCGTTCGCCGTTACGGGCATCTTCCTGCAGGCGACCGGGCGGGGAGCCGGGCCGGTCTACCGTGCGATGTGGACGGGGTCGTTCGGCTCCCCCTACGGTCAAGCGCAGACCATCCTCGCCGCCATCCCCCTCATATTCACTGCGCTTGCGGTGGCGGTCGCCTTTCGCATGCTGCTGTGGAACATCGGGGCCGAGGGACAGTTCTACCTCGGCGCCTTCGGAGCCACCGCTGTCGCCTACGCCGCTCCCGACTGGCCGCGATGGGTTCTGCTGGCCGCGATGGTCGTCGGCGGGCTGATCGGTGGGGCGCTGTGGGGCCTGGTCCCCGGTGCGTTGCGCGCCTTCTTCGGCACGAACGAGATCGTGCCGACCCTGCTGCTGAACTACGTCGCGATCTTGCTCGTCGACTACATGGTCAACGGGCCCTGGACCGATCCTGCAACCCTGGGTTTCCCTTTGGGAAAACCCTTCTCCGAATCCGCCATCCTGCCGCTGGTCGGCAACACCGCCATTCATGCGGGGCTCTACCTGGCCCTAGCTGCGGCCCTTGTCGTGTCGCTGATCCTCAGCAGGACCGCATGGGGTTACAAGATCGAAGTCATCGGCTCCAATGCCCGCGCGGCCTCCTACGCAGGTTTCTCGATTCCGAGAAATGTGGTCGCGGTCATGCTGCTGTCGGGGGCACTCGCCGGCCTCGGGGGCATGGTCGAGGTGTCCGGGGTCGTGCACAAGATCCAGGCCAACATCTCACCGGGCTTCGGCTACACGGGGATCATCGTCGCAACCCTGGCCCGCTTCTCGCCGCTCTTCATCGTGCCGATGGCGGTGTTGTTCGGCGCCCTGGTCGTAGCGGGCGTCGAACTGCAGACGTTGGGCTTGCCCTCGGACATCGTGCTGATGCTCCAGGGCGTGATTCTGTTCTTCGCCCTTGCCGGGGAGCTGTTCGTCAACTATCGCCTGGTGTGGCGAGCGGGCGCCGTAAGCAATCGGTCCTCCACCCCTGCGTCGGCCTCCGACTCGGCTCCCGATCTGGAACCGGCCGGATGAACAGGGAGGAGGAGGGATAAGCACAGAGCTCATCATCACGATCTTCGTCGCCGGGATCGCCGCCGGCACGACGCTGGTTTTCGCCGCCGTCGGCGAGATCATCGCCGAACGATCCGGCGTGCTGAACCTGGGAGTCGAGGGAATGATGCTGGCAGGGGCCGTGACCGGCTTCCTCGTCAACCGGCAGGTGCATGCGCCGTGGCTGGGGGTTGCTGCCGGGATCTCTGCGGGGGCCGCGCTGGCCCTGCTGCTGGCCGTCCTCGTCGTGAGCTTCAAAGCCAACCAGGTCGTCACCGGCTTGGCCCTGGTCATCTTCGCGATCGGGATGACCGGCTATCTCGGCGAGAGCGTAGTGGGCGTTCCACCTCCGGTGACCTTCGAGCGGATCGCGCTTCCCGGGCTCTCGGACATACCCGTTGTGGGCCGCATCTTCTTTACTCAGGATGCCCTCGTCTATCTGTCTTATGTGCTGGTTCCCGCCACCTGGTGGATCCTGTTCCGCACCCGGACGGGCCTCAACCTGCGCAGCGTCGGCGAGTCCCCGGAGTCGGCCGATGCGGCCGGGCTCTCTGTTACCCGCACTCGGTACGCCGCGGTAGTTGTCGGGGGCGCGTTTGCAGGGCTGGCTGGGGCCTACCTGTCGCTGGCGCGGGCCCCCAGCTGGGTGCCGAACATGACCGCCGGGCGCGGCTGGATCGCCATAGCCCTGGTGATCTTCGCCACCTGGTCGCCGCTGAGGGCGGCGCTCGGCGGCTACCTCTTCGGCAGCGTCGAGGCACTCGGCTTTCGGCTCCAGACGGTGGGCCTCGAGGTAAGCACTTTCTTCATCGCGATGATGCCCTACCTCTTCACGATCGTCGTCTTGGTCCTGATCTCGAGAGGCAGCGTGCAACGGCGCCTGGCTGCGCCCTCGGCCCTGGGCATCGCCTACTTGAGAGAGGAACGCTAAGCCCCCCGGAGCATGGCAGCCAAGTCCTCAGGAGATCGGCTGCAGACCCTCCTGCTTCAGCGCGATCTGGAAGTCGTGCGAGCTCGTCGCCGCGGCCATGGCGTCGTCGAGGGCGACCAGGCCTGAGCGATAGAGGTTCAGAAGGGCCTGATCGAACGTCTGCATTCCGTAGAAACCCGACTCGGCCACGATGTCATGGATCAGGTGAGTCTGCTCGGGGTTCAGCACGAGGTCTCTGATGCGGCCGTTTGCCACCAACACCTCCACCGCGGGAACCAGGCCCCGGCCGTCCGCGCGCGCCACCAAACGTTGGGACACGATCCCGCGCAGCGATGCGGCCAGAGACACCCGCACCTGCTTGTGCTGGTGGGGCGGAAAGAAGTCGATGACGCGGTTGACGGTTTCCGAAACGTCGGTGGTGTGAAGGGTCGAGATCACGAGGTGGCCGGTTTCCGCCGCCTGCAGAGCGGCGGTGACCGTTTCGGGGTCGCGAATCTCTCCCACGAAGATGACGTCCGGGTCCTGGCGCATAGCGACGCGCATGGCCGCGGCGAAGTCCAGGGTGTCGTGCCCGATCTCGCGCTGGTTGACTATCGAAAGGCGATCGGGATGGAGGATCTCGATGGGATCTTCGATCGTCAGGATGTGGCAGGAGCGCGACCCGTTGATGTGGTTGATCATGGCGGCTGTGGTCGTGGTCTTTCCCGAAGAGGTGGGGCCGGTGACCAGGACCAGCCCGCGTTGCTCGTTCGCCAGAGACTTGACTACCGGCGGCAGTCCCAAGGTCTCGAAGGCGGGGCTTCCGGGCAGCACCCGGCGGACCGCTATCGACATACTGCCCCGCTGAGAGAAGACGTTGATGCGAAAGCGACCGAGGCCCCGCTCAGAAAATGCAAAGTCCACTTCGCCGCGCTCCTTGAAGATGCTGGCCTGTTCGCCGGACATCAGCTCCATGGCCGTCCGCTCGCAATCGGCCGCGCTGAGAGAGGGGAAGTGGGACTTGGTGAGGCTCCCGCTCTCTCGGATGTAAGGAGGACCCCCCGCCTTGACGTGTAGGTCCGAGGCCTTTCGATCCACCAAGAGGCGGAGATAGTCGCGAATGTCTACCTTGCTTGTCGCGGATTCGCTCTCAGACACGTCGCTGCCTCTTTCTCAGAAGTGATCCACCGGCTTCCGTAGCATCGGCATACAGCTCCGGCAGTTGAGCGACAGGCAGGAGCCAGAGACAAACCGGGCGATTCGCGTTTCCTGCACGGCGGGGAGGGTATTAACAGGTAATCGAACCAAGCGAAGCAACTGGAGGAAGTCATGGTGACCAATCAGAAGATGAGCAGAGCCGAGGCGGGTCGTAAGGGGGGCCGCTCGACCAAGGCTCGGTACGGTGGCGAGCACTTCGGCCGTATAGGCCGAATCGGAGGCAAGAAGGGCGGAGAGACCACCAAGAGCCGGTATGGCTCCGAGTTCTACCAGAAAATAGGAAAAATCGGGGGTTCAAAGTAGCCTCCTTCTGACCGGGTACCTGCGGTTATCCGCGGGCCGGGTCGAACCCTGGGTGGGCATCACGGCGGGCGTGGGCGACAACGGGCTCGGGCAAGTTGCCTATGCTCTGCCCCGTGATCCCGGCCCGCTCTCTGACATCGCTTGCACTGATAGCAGGGATGGTGTCGACGATGTCCGGGGTTCTTGCCTCTCCTGCCGCCGCCTCACAGGGCGCGGGCGACGCAGTGGAGGTGCGCGTCAAGGCCATGCCGGTATGGCACCAGCCCGCCGACCGGCTCGACATCGAGGTAGTGGTCACCAACCGCTCGACTGACCCGGTTCGCAACTTCCGGCTTGTCGTGGGGGTCGAAGACCGGGTGACCAGCCGCACGGCTCTTCATGAGAGCTTCAGTGAGCCCTCCGATTTCCAACCGAGCTCCTTCCCTCAGGATATCCCTGGGAGCCTGGCTCCAGGCCAGTCGCGCACGGTGCTTATCGGGGCTCGCGCCGAGGAGCTGGCCCTTCTCGAGGAGTCCTCCGATGCGGGCGTCTATCCCCTCACGATCACGGCCCAAGACCGCTCTACGTTCGAATTGCTGGGCCGCCTATCCGTCCCCCTGATCTTCTATCCCCAAAAGCCGGAGCAAAGTCTGAAACTCGCTCTCGTGGTGCCCTTGAACGAGGTGGCAACAGTTGATGAGAGTGGAAAGTTCATAACCTCGGCCCAATCAGGGCGGCCACCGCTGGAAGCTGCGCTGGCCCCTCAAGGGTGGCTTTCCGGAATGATGGAGGCCCTGGGTGCGGCGAGGGCGGCCGGGCTCGACGTCACCGTGGCCCCCACTCCGCGACTGCTCGAGGAAGTGGCCGCACTGGGGGACGGCTACCAGGATGATGAGGGCGTGCGGGGCGACGGTTCCGGGGCGCAGGCAGCGGCGCGCACCCTGCTGCGTTCTCTGCGGGAGCTATTGGGGAGACCAGGAATACAACGCCTGCTGGTGCCCTACTCGTGGCCGGACCTTCCGACGCTGACCCGCGCCTATGGAAACTCAGGCGAGGAACAGATCAACCGTCAGATTGTGGTAGGGCGGGCGGCGCTGAGTCGCACAGTGGGCCGAAGCTTCAATCGGTCATGGCTCTTGGTACCGGCCGGCCGACTCGATGCTGCCACCGCCGAGACCCTCAGCTTGGGTGGAACCCGCCACCTGGTCGCCTCCCAGGACTCGTTCACGGACGCTTCCATCGATCCCGAGTCGTCGGGGTGCCCGGAACCGTCGGCCAGCTTCACTTGTCCGGTGAGCATCGCGACCGACGCCGCTCGGATGACCGGTTACCTCTCCGATTCCGACCTTCAGGAAAGGCTGGCCGAGATCGCCGCTCCGGGACGGGATCGACTCGATCTTCAGCGCTTCTTCGCCGAAACCTCCCAGATAAGAGAAGAGGCGCCGGGCCTCTCCGACCGGGTGGTACAGGCGACCCTTCCGTCTCTCTGGCATCCACGCCCGGTGGTGGCGCGTTTGCTCCTCTACTCACTGGCTCGAGCGCCCTGGATAGAGACGGTCACCTTGGAGAAGGGGCTAAGGCTGGCCGAGAACCGCAGAACGAAGGCTCTGGTAAAGCGGGCCGAGCGAGGCGCGGACGAGCCGGCCAGCAACTACTGGGCCGGAGTACGCAATGCACAGGAACTCACCGACCACTTCGCATCGTTGTCGCCGCCGAAGGATCTGCGGCAACGTCTTCAGAAGGCTGTTCTGGTCGCCCAGAGCAGGTCCTGGTGGGTGAAGGCCGGAGCACAGGAGTTGAGCGGTGAGAGCTACGTCTCCGACACCACCGCCACCATTCAGAACGAGCTTGCAAAGATCGGCTTCATCGGAAAGGACGAGATCATCATGACCTCGAGAGAAGCCCCCATCCAGCTCGTGCTGTCGAACGACACCAACTATCCTGTGAGGCTGACGATCGATCTGTTGTCCGACCGGCTCGTATTCAAAGCGCGCCGCATCACCAAGACGGTCGCTCCCGGCACCCGCCAGCTCGAGATCAGCGCCATCAGCGAGACCAGCGGCGCCTTTCCGCTGGTTGCACGAATCGTGACCCCAGAGGGTTATTCCATCGCCGAAAAGCGCGTCACGGTTCGATCTACCGAGCTCAACGTGATCGCCGTGGGAATTACCGTCGGAGCCCTGCTGTTTCTCATCGTCTTCTACACCGTGCGTGCATTGAGACCTTCAAGGGAGAGCGAGCCCGCCCCAGCCCCGAACTCTTGAGCCGCCTCGCACGCGCCACGGCGACCATGTCGGTCGGCACCGTCCTGTCGCGCGCCACCGGCCTGCTGCGTCTCATCGCGATCACCGCGGCGTTGGGAATCGTCGAGCCGGGAAGTATCGCGGACACCTATAACTACGCCAACACCGCCCCAAACATCATCTATGAGCTCGTGCTCGGAGGTGTACTTACTTCAGTCTTCGTCCCGGTGTTCGTGGAGCTGCTCAACAAGGAGGGCAATGAACGGGCCTGGCAGATCGCCAGTGCGATCATCAACGTCTCGCTCGTTGCACTCACCGCGGTAGTGATCGTGGGAGTCCTCGCTGCACCCTACATAGCCGACTTCTATGCCGTCGACGTCGAAGGCAGCGCACGAGCAGCCAGGCAGCAAGAGGCAATGACCCTGCTGCTTCGTCTGTTCATTCCTCAGATCATCTTCTATGGACTGGCCGCGATCTCGGCCGGGTTTCTCAACGCCCACAAGCGCTTCGGCGCTCCCATGTACACGCCGGTACTGAACAACCTTGCGGTCATCGTGGTCTTTCTCTCCTTTCGCGCCGCGTACGGCACCGTCACCCTCGATCAGGTCTCGAACGCCCAGCTATGGCTCATCGGTGCCGGGACCACCGGCGGAGTCGCCCTCATGGCTCTCGCACAGCTACCCTTTCTCCGCGGACTCGGGCGCTACCAGCTCACGATGTCGATCCGAAATCCTTCGGTCACCAAGCTCGCTCGCCTATCTGTCTGGGTAATCGGTTATGTGGTGGTCAATCAGATCGGGTATCTGATTGTGCAGCGGTTGGCCACCGCCGAGCCGGGCTCATACTCTGCCTACGTCGCGGCATTCACCTTCTTCATGCTTCCGCATGGACTTTTCGCCGTCTCCATAATTACCGCGTTGCTGCCGGGAATGAGCGAAGCCGCGGTCAGAGAGAGCTGGGATTCGTTTCGTCAGCAGCTCTCGACCGGGATCCGTAGCACCATGCTGTTGGTGCTGCCCGCCGCCGTGGGCTACTTTGTGCTGGCCGAACCGATTTTGGGTCTTCTGCTGCGCAACGGGGCCGTCACCGGGTCATCGGTGGAGCTCGTCGCCGGAGTACTGCGCTTCTTCGTCCTGGGACTTGTTCCCTTCTCGCTCTTTCAGCTGTTCCTGAGAGCCTTCTACTCCCTCCACGACACCAAAAAGCCGTTTCAGATCAACTGCGTGGCAGTTGGACTCAACACGATCGTCAATGTGGTCATGTTCGTCGTGTTCGACTTCGGCGTGCGGGGGCTGGCCGCGGGCCACGCAGCCGCCTACACCTGTGGGGTCGTCCTCCAGGCCCGCTCCCTCACCCGGCGAATAGGAGGGCTCGACGGCGCCCACATCGCTCGCAGCACGGCCAAGATAGGAGCCGCCGCCGCCGGCATGGCCGCCTTTGTGTGGGGATCGTGGACCTTGATCGAGCAGAGTTTCGACGGGCGGGGCCGCTTGCTACAGCTGGGACTGCTGCTGATTCCGGTGGTACTCGGGATCGGCTCCTATCTGAGCTTTGCCCGGTTGCTCGGGGTCGAAGAGCTCGAGCTCGTCCGGGGGGTGCTGGCGCGCCGCCGCAACCGCGTCGGGGGCTAATTTCTTAGTCGCGGCCCCGATCCGGCCGATACAGGGAACGATGAGCCCACTGAGAGACGAGCGCGGAGTGATCGTCGACTGGCTGGCCCGGACCGTCCTTTTCCTGGCGCTGCTGGGCTTGATGCTGTTCGACGGTACTTCGGCCGCGGTCAACTACCTCGGCCTCCAAGGCGTGGTGGACGAAACTGCCGCCGTCGTCTCCGCCGACCTCACCGGCAGCAGCCGCCCCACCGCGACCCAGATCGCGGAGGAAGCCGCAGTTCTGGCCGAGGAGCACGGCGCTCGCCTGGTCAAGGCGGAAATAGATTCCCATGGGGTGGTACTCATCAAGATGAGGCGAACCGCCACAACGCTGTTCCTGGGACGGATCCCGGCCGCCAAGAAGTGGACGCGCGCGACCGCCTTTGCCCATTTCGACACCAACACGCCCTGACGAGGCCATGAGCGACCCACCCACATCGTTCCTAGGCCGGCGCGCCTGCGCCCAGGTGTCCTGTACCACCTCGAGCTGACTAGGCTCTTGACATGACGTCTCAGGTTGAGCTGCTGGCGGACCGCTACAGACTCGAGTCCCGGATCGCGGCCGGGGGCATGGCCACTGTGTGGCTGGCTCGGGACGAGGTGCTGGCGCGTCCGGTCGCGGTGAAGCTGCTGCACCCTCATCTCGCGCGCGGGCCTTCTTTTCTCCAGCGCTTCAAGCAAGAGGCAATTGCCGCGGCGCGGCTTTCGCATCCTCGCATCGTCTCGATCTTCGACACCGGGGCGGCGAGCTCACCCGACGAAGAGTCGGCCCGGCCCTTCATCGTGATGGAGTACTGCAGCGGGGGCACACTGGCGTCCTTGCTGGCGGATGAGGGGCCACTGGACCCGGACCGAGCGATCGCCGTTGCCTCAGACATCTGCGACGCCCTTGGCCACGCCCATCGCTTTGGAATCGTCCATCGTGACGTCAAGCCGGCCAACATCCTGTTGACCGGCGAGGGCGAGCTCAAGGTGGCCGACTTCGGGATCGCCAAGGCGGCTTTCGATACGACAGATCTCACCCGGACCGGCTCGATTCTGGGGTCGGTCTCCTACATCTCGCCGGAGCAGATCGAGGGTGGCGAGCCCGATCAGCGTTCGGATATCTACGCTCTGGGAGTCCTGCTCTACGAGCTGCTAGCGGGACGGCCACCGTTCGTCGGCGAGAACCACCTGGGAGTGGCGATGGCTCATGTGCACGAACAGCCTCCGTCGCTGCGCGGTCTCAGGGCTCAGATTCCTCGCCGGACCGAGCAGGTCGTGATGAAGGCTCTGTCCAAAGACCCCGAGCAGCGCTTCTCCTCGACCGAGGACATGCGGCTCGCGCTTGGGTCGAGCTCGGGAGGGACGACGCTGTTCGCTCCCGTCTCCCCGCCGGGCTCGCCCACCGCCGCTTCCGGCGTGCACTCTGCTGAAGCAGGGCGTGATCGTGGCCGGTCGGCCAGTCATACTCGGAACCTCGTGCCGATCTTCGTGGTGGTTGCCGCAGCGGTCTTGCTGGGGTTGGTCCTACCGCAGATCTTTGATGCTTCTGGGGAGCGGGGAGCGGGGGCCGGCGCATCCGGCGACGCCTCCGCGGGTTCCGGTTCCCCCATCCTCGAAATCGACAAGCCGCTCGACTTCGACCCTCTAGGCGATCAGGAGGAGCATTCGGAGGATTTATCCGCCGCCGTCGACGGGAACGCCGCGACCTACTGGACCACTGAAAGCTACGAAGCCGGGCTCGGCAAGGCGGGCGTAGGCCTGCTGTTCGACCTGGGACGATCGCGAGCAGTCGAAGCCGCCGTGATCACCTCCGACACGCCGGGCATGACAGTCGAGCTGCGCGCCGCGGACCAAGCACCTTCGGACTCGTCCGCCATGACCGCGGTCGGTGAGCCGGCCGGCGCCGAAGAGATCACTCGCCTAGCCGCCGGAGGGCGACGAGCCCGCTATTGGCTGGTGTGGATCACCGAGCTTCCTGATGGGCTTAGCAGCGCCCACATCGCCGAGGTTCGCTTCCTTGGCTCTTGACGAGCTCTCGGACGAGCAGCTGCTCGAGGGCTTCCACCAGGGCCGCCAGGCTTGCTTCGAGATACTTGTCAGACGGCACGAGGACCGCATCTTTGCTCTCGGCCTGCGGATGATGGGCAACAGAGCCGACGCCCTGGAGGCTGTTCAGGAGACCTTTCTAAACCTCCTTCGCCGCAGCGGCTCGTTCAAGGGAACCTCCTCCTTCGGTACCTGGCTGTATCGCGTGGGGATAAACACCTGTCACGACCTCCTTCGCAAACGAAACCGGCTCCCGGTCCCCGCGGAGACGCTTCCGGAAGTGCCGATGCGTCAAACCTCAGTCGATGACACCGTCGCGCTGCGAGCGGACCTGGCGAGTGCCCTGCGATCGCTTCCGGACGATTATCGAGAAGCCGTATTGCTGCACGACCTCGGCGGTTACCCCTACGAGGAAATCGCCCGCCAGACCAGCGTTCCGGTCGGGACGGTCAAGTCGCGCATCAGCCGAGGGCGACGGCTGCTCGCGGCCCGCCTGGAACAACCGGGCCACCCCTCGCCGTCCAAGCCGCATGCCTCTTGATTCAGATGACGATGACGCGATGACCCAGGCCGGCGACCACCACGCCTGGTCCGAGCGGCTGCTTGAGTTCGCCCGCGGCGAGCTCGAGGGAGCGCGCTCCGAGGAGCTCGAAACGCATCTCCGCTCGTGCGCCGACTGCCGCGCTGAGCTTGCCGCGCTGAGAGCACTGCTCGAAGCGCCCGACGAACAGATGACCGACGCCGAACGCGCCGAGCTCCACGGCGCACTTCAGCAGAAGTCCCAGCAGGCCGGCAACGTCGTTCCTCTGGTGGCGCGGCCCTCGCTGGAGCGTCCTTTCATGAGCCGGCTGGCGCCCGCCCTCGGCGCGGCCGCGCTGTTGATCATCGGCGGCGTGGCGGTACTTCAGGGCGGCTTCGGCGGGAGCTCAGAGGACTCGGGTGACGCAGTAGGCGGCGCCGGCGGGAGCGAGGCTGCCCTGGAGTCTGAGGCTGGTGCGGCGATGGACGCAAGGCTCTCGGGCACTCCCGTGTGGCTGGGGGATCTCGGTAGCACGTCTCTGGATAGCGTCGCCGCCTTGACACGCTCCCGGTCGGCCGTGGAATCGGTGCGCGCCGCCTACCGCAGGGCACCTAGTGGGGATGCGAACCAGAAGCAATTGGAGCTTGCCGATGTTCTCGCCCCGCAGGCCCCCGCCGAGCTTCGCTCCTCACTCCGCTCTTGTATCGATGAGGTTTCGTCGCAATTCGGAGACGCTCGCCTGCTCCCCGCCGTCGGTGCTCAGGGCCGACTCGAGGGAAGGGAGGTGCTGTTCGTGGGATTCGTCACCAGTTCCTCGGGCCGCCGCCCCGATCAGCTGGCGTTGTGGGCGTTCGAGCCGAACTCCTGTGCTCCCCTCGGCTACCAGGCGAGCCGCCTGACGGGCGGTCCCTAGAGGCCCCTCCCCCCACGGAAATGTCGCTGCGGTCGCCGGCGTTCTGGTCCTTAGAATGAAGAATGAACGGCGCACAGGGCCGACTGGCCCTCAGCCCGTTTTCCGCCCGAAGTAAGGACAAGCGCAGCGTGGAGCAGGACACTCGGAACGTGATCATCATCGGCTCAGGGCCCTCGGGCCTCACCGCCGCGGTCTACGCGGCCCGGGCCAACCTCGCCCCCCTGGTGATCGAGGGCTTCGAGGCCGGGGGTCAGCTCATGCTAACGACCGAGGTCGAGAACTACCCCGGCTTCGTCGACGGCATCATGGGTCCCGAGCTCATGGAGCAGATGCGCAAGCAAGCCGCCCGCTTCGGGGCCGAGTACCTTTCCGAGAACGTCACCTCGGTCGACTTCTCGTCCTCACCCTTTGAGGTGCGCGTCGGTGACTCCTCCTATCAAGCTCCCGCTGTGATCATCGCCACCGGCGCCCAGGCCAAGATGCTGGGCATCCCCGGCGAGAAGGAGCTGCTGGGACGAGGGGTATCGACCTGCGCCACCTGTGACGGCTTCTTTTTCAAGGATGAAGAGCTGTTAGTCGTCGGCGGTGGGGACTCGGCTATCGAGGAGGCCATATTTCTCACCAAGTTCGCCTCCAAGGTCACCGTGGTACATCGCCGCGCCGAGCTTCGTGCCTCCAAGATCATGCGGGATCGAGCTTTCGCCAATCCGAAGATCGACTTCGTGTGGAACTCCACCGTCTCCGAGGTTTACGGCGACACAAAGGTCGCGGGGGCACGGCTCTTCAACCTCGAGACTACAGAGACCACTTCGATAGAGGTCGCAGGAGTGTTCGTCGCCATCGGCCACCTGCCCAGCACCTCCTTGTTCGAGGGTCAGATCGATCTGGTCGAGGGCTACATTGCGATTCCCGCGGACGACACCCAGACCTCGGTGCCGGGAGTGTTCGCAGCCGGGGACGTCGTCGACTTCAGGTACCGGCAGGCAATCACCGCGGCCGGGATGGGCTGTATGGCGGCCATGGACGCCGAGCGCTACCTCGAGGGCCTGCACATCCACGCCTGACACCCCAAAGAAACAAAGGGGGCTAGGCGTAAACGGTCGCCCCTCAACCACCGTGTCGGGTGGCTGGAAGTAGACCGTTGCGCCCTGACCACCCCGAGGAGGCCGTTGGGGCGAATCCGGGGCGAGGAGTCCGGCGGGTCGGCCTCTGCTCGCTAGCGATCGGGGGACGCTACGGACGGGCCACGCCCAGCACCCGCCAGGAGGGCAAGCAGTCGTTGCAGCTCATCCTCGGAGGTGAATTCGATGGCGATGCGGCCCTTGTTGTTCCTGCCCATGGTCACACGCACGCGCGCCTGAAGCCTCTCGGAGAGGAGCCTCTGGGCGTCTACAGCTTCGGCTGCCGGCCTGCCGGCCGCCGCTCGTCCGGCCTTCCCACTGGAAGTCGACATCTCGCCATAGCGACGAACCAGCTCCTCGGTATCCCGCACCGAGACTCCCTCCTGAGCTATTCGAATTGCAAGCCGACTCTGAAACGGGCTCTCGTTAAGGGCCAGGAGAGCCCGGGCATGGCCTGCACTAAGCCGCCCGCGCACCACCAGATCGTGGACGGCCACCGGGAGATCGAGCAGCCGCAACGAGTTCGTGATTGCGGTCCGGCTGCGTCCCAACCTGCTTGCGAGTTGCTCTTGCGTCAGGCCACCGTCGTCGATCAGCTGACGGTAAGCGGCGGCCTCCTCGATCGGGTTGAGGTCTGCACGGTGAATGTTCTCGACGAGGGCTCGCTCGAGGGACCCGCGCTCGTCGGTGGCAATCAACATGACGGGGACTCGACCCAAGCCGGCCGCGCGAGCAGCCCGCCAACGGCGCTCCCCGGCGATCAGCTCGTAGCGCCCCTCTTCGGAGGGTCGGACGAGCAGTGGCTGCAGCAAACCCAGTGCGGCTATCGACGCAGCCAGCTCTGCCAGGGACTCCTCATCGAACTCACGACGAGGTTGATTCGGGTTGGGAACGATGTCCTCGGCCCTCACCTCGAGTGGTCCCGCGTCGCGCCCTTCATCCAGCTCGGGAGGCAGCAGGGCGTCTAGGCCCCGGCCCAGGCCGGCTCGCCTGGTCACGACTCGGCCCAGGGGTCCGCAGGCGGCCAAGCCTCGACGAGACCGGCGGGCTCCGCGGTCACCACCCCGTAGCCCCTGCCCCCCGGACCCTGCCTGGTGCGAAGGGGCGTGCTCAGGTCCCTCCGTGCTGGGGCCAGGCGTGCCTCCGGAGCCCTCTCGAGCCGCCGCCGCGCTCACAAGGGCGCAGCGCTCCTCCAGCTCGCCCGCCACCAACCGGTAGGAAATAGAGCCGCGCGAGCCTGCGTCGAGAGTCACCACCGGTTGCCCGTAGGAGGGCGCCTCGGAGAGCCTCACGCTGCGGGGGACGACGGCCTTGAACACGAGCTCCCCGAAGTGGGACCTGACCTCGTGGGCGACCTCGCTCGAGAGCCTGGTGCGCCCGTCATACATGGTCAGCAACAGCCCCGTGATGCGAAGAATCGGGTTGAGCGAGCGCCGCACCCGTTCCGCAGTGTTCAGCAACTGGCCCAGGCCCTCGAGCGCGTAGTACTCGCACTGCACCGGGACCACCAGCCCGTGAGCGGCAAGCAACCCGTTCACAGTGAGCAGGCCGAGCGACGGCGGGCAGTCCACCAGCACGATGTCCCAGCGGCGCTCAGAGGCATCGAGCACCGCCTTCAGCCGACGCTCGCGCGCCGCCTGCTGCACCAGCTCGACCTCGGCTCCGGCGAGGTCCTGGCTGGCGGGAGCACAATCGAGGCCCGCGATGGCAGTCGGCATCACGACATCCTCGAGGGCGGCCTCCTGCGAGAGGAGCTCATAAGTCGAACGGGCGACGGCGCGCCGATCCAGTCCCAGACCGGTGGTCGCGTTGGCCTGCGGGTCGAGATCGATCACAAGGGCGCAATATCCCCTCAGCGCCAGTGCTGCTCCCAGGTTCACCACCGAGGTCGTCTTACCGACCCCACCCTTCTGGTTGGCGATCGCAATTACCGGCACGCCGGGAGCGCCATCGACCTGTTCCAGTATCTTCCACGCAGCTCGGCCGGACGCCGTTGTAGTCACAACGTAGTCACACGGGGCCGGAGCGTGAGCGCCCCTCCTCCATGCGGGTGATGATAGCAAGCCCCTCCGATACCCTCTCGGCTTCCGCCGGCAACCGTGTGCCCGCGAAGGCGAAGATCCCGGCCACTCCACCCGCTCGGACAAGGGGCAACAGAAGCCTGAATGCCACGGCTGGGGGCGCCAACGCTCGGGCCAAGGCGCAGACGTGGCTACCCAGAAGGGCTGGGCGGCGCGCGGCCTCCTGGGCGGTGAGCGTCAACACCTCGCAGTCGAGCTCGAGGACGCGGACACACTCCTCCAAGAAGGCGGCCTTGCGGGGCCGCGGTTCCAGCAGGCGCCAGTGCCGGGGGTGGGCCGATATCGCGAGGGGGACCCCGGGCAGACCAGCCCCCGAACCGACGTCGGCGGCCGGGCCCGGCGGCAACGGATTCACCAGCGGAACAGCGAGCAGGGAATCGGCGATGTGCCGCTCTTCAAAACGGGGGAGGTCCCCCGGCGAGACCAGATCCAGCCGCGGCGCCCAATGCCGCACGAGGGCCGCGTACTCGGCCAGTTGAGCTTGCTCTTGAGAGCCCACCGGTGGGTACTCAGGATCTCCCTCATTGGCCATGAACATGTTTCACGTGAAACATTCGGCACTAGCCGTGTTGATTCACCCCAACTCCCCGTAGCCACCATCGAAGGAAGGCGAGCGTCACGGCGACTAAGCTGCCTACTAGGACAGTCGCCCAAACCCAGGATGAAGCCTGCTCTACTGTGAGCCAGAGGGGGGTGAAGCCGACACCGGCCGCGACAATTGCGCAGATTCTTCGTCCGAGGCTTGGGGGCGCTACTGCTGCGCGAGCGCGGTCAACGTACGCGGCGATGTCCGCTCTCGCTTCGTTCAGGATGCGTCCCACTCAATGTCCACGTCCTCGATAGTTCTTTTCCCTACCCCCGCTAGAGAGGGGGGTGCGACAGAATGGGAGAGTCGACTAGGTGACTGCAAACATGTTTCACGTGAAACATTCCCCCACCTACGGCGACGAATCCAGCCGCCCCTTGCCCCTTATTCGCCCCGGACTATGACCTTGCGCTGTGGGTCCTCCCCTTCGCTGAAGCTGGAAGCTCCATCGATTTCTGCGATGGCGTCGTGCACAATCTTGCGCTCATAGGCGTTCATCGGCTCGAGCTCGATCTCGGTTCCCCGCTCCATCGCGCGCTCCGCCATTTCGCGGGCGTAATCGGTCAGCGACTCACGGCGCCGGGCTCGGTAGCTCTCCACGTCCACCAGCAGCCGAACATGCGCTTTGAGGCGCCGCTGAACGGCCGTTCGAGTGAGCTCCTGCACCGCCTCGAGCGTTTGCCCGCGCCGACCGATGAGCATCCCGAGGTCGTCCCCGCTGATCTCGACCGATACCCGGCCCTCGACGACGGAGGCCACTACCTCCCCCTGCAGGCCCATTGCCTCGAGAAGCCCCTCAACGAACTCGCCCGCCACCCGTGCGATCTCTTCAGGAGCAACGTCCTCCGCCCGAGTCCTGTCGCCGGTCTCCGCATCCACCTCGCCGGGGGCTGATTCCGGGATCCCCTCCTCCGCAATAACCTCCGACGGCTCCCCTCCTGGCGCTTCGGTTCGGTCTTGATCGCTCGCTTCGGTTCGGTCTTGGGTCATCGCTTCCGCTTCTTCCGATCTCCACTTCGGGTCGGCGAGCCCGCTCCGTTTCCGCCCTGCGGGGTGGAGGAAGGCTTGGCAGTGGAATTCGACCCCTTCCCGCCCTCGCTCGGCTTGGAGCCCCGGCCCGTCTTGCCACCGGATGACGGCTGCTTGGCGCCCGGTTTACCGGTTCGGGAACCGTTACCTGCGGGAGCCGCCTTGGCCCTCGGCTCCAGAGGCACGGCCTTCAGGATGATTTGTTGCTGAGCGATGGTCCATAGGTTGGTCGTCAGCCAGTAGATAACCAGCCCCGACGGGAAGCTGAACGAGAACACCATCAGCATGACTGGCATCACCTTGGTGAACATCTGCATCTGCTGGGCCATGGGGCTGTCCTGCGCCGAGGCCGCTTGCTTGGCCTGCATCTGCTTCTGCTGGTAGTAGGTCGTGAGCCCCATCAGCAGCACCAGAATGAGGTACGGGAGTGCCGTGATCAGGCCACTGCCGCACGCCTCCGACAGTATCGGAGTCCCGTCCCCTCGAAGTGCCAACGACGATGAGCAGTCGAGTCGCAGTCCGAGGAAGTTGTGTACGGGCAGGGGGTGGTTGAACAGGGCGTTGGCGAGGGCGGAGTCGTGGATCGTAGCCATGAAGCCCTCCACCTTGCCGGGGACAAACTCCAGGGTGCCGTCGGCCAGTTGGGTAGCCTTGTAGCCCATGTACTTCAAGGGCTCTCGGATCACATAGAAAAGCCCGAATAGCACGGGCATCTGCAAAACAAGGGGTCCACAGCCCCCGAAGGGATTCACCCCATGCTCCTTGAACAGGAGCATCTGCTCCTCATTGAGCTTCTGCCGATTCCCTTTGTGCTTCGCCCGCAGCTTGGTGAGCTCGGGCTGGATCTTCTGCATCTCTCGCATCGAACGCGTTTGCTTTATCGACAGGGGAAGAAGGATGATGCGCGTCACCACCGTCAGCAGGATGATGGCCAAGCCATAGCTGGGCACGAGGGCATAAAAGCCTGCCAGGGCGCCGGCGAAGACCTCGAAGTAGCCCACTTAGTCCTGGCTCCGAGCGAGCGGAACCGGGTCGAGCCCGCCGGGATTCCAGGGATGGCAACGAGCCACCCGCGCGAGGCTCATAGCTGCTCCCCGAAGGGCGCCGTGGCCTCGAACTGCCTCCAGGGCGTACCCCGAGCAGGTCGGCTCGAACCGACAACGGCGTGGAAACCCAGAAGAAACGATCCGGTACACCCTTAGGGCTCCTATCAGAGCCCTGGCGAGTGGGCTCATTACGCCGCCACCTCTCGGACGGCAACCGCCATCTCCCGTACCATTTCCTGGAAGTCCAATGTGGTGGCAGAGCGGTCTGCTCTGATCACGACATCCCACCCGCTTGCCGGTACCGCCAGGCGCGCGGCACTACGCAGTCGCCGCCGTGCCCGATTTCGAGTCACCGCGCTGCGGGGACTCAGCGCAACTATCAGCCCCACACGCGTGGGGCCGTGGCGTTCATGAAAATACAGGGTGAGCCTTTCTCGCCGGATCCGGCGCCCCCTTCGCAGCACTCGCCGGAACGCGCGTCCTCCGCTCAGCGACTCCTTCCGCCACATGGCCCCCGGACTCAAGCCGACAGCCGGGCACGGCCCTTGGCCCGTCTGTTCTTCAGAATCGACCGGCCGGCCCGCGTCCGCATGCGGGCCCGAAAGCCGTGCTTTCGTTTACGGCGTCGATTGTTGGGTTGGAAAGTGCGCTTGGTCATCGGCTTGCCGTCTCTTTCACGGCTGACCTCCGCAGAGGTAGGGCCGTCGCGAAATACCCGAGTTGTCGAAAACGTGTGGCAGGAGTATAGCCGAGCGACGTTTCTGCACGTCAATCGCTTCCGTCCCGAAACTTCCTCGCGCGCCGGGCAATCTTTCCTTGACTCACCTCACCTGCGGCTGCTTAGGATAGGACGGTCCTAATCTAGAAAACCGAACGAGTCGAGTCCTGGTACTTCCCCGAAGTGATGTCTTAGTTAGGCGCGCCCGCACCCGGGGTGCACCCGCCACATATCCACAGCTGTGGATAAGGCTGTTGACACCGCTGGATCCAACGCCGACTTCCCTCGAAACACGAGGGAGGCAAGGGCTCCTTGAGCTACTAGGGGGAGCAGCTTGAATACTTTCACCACCTCGGTCCGCGCGGAACCATCACTCTCGCCTCACCAGCTCTGGGACGTCGCTACTCGTGAGCTTCGTTCCCGGCTCTCAGAAGGAACTTTCGCGGCCTGGTTCGGCGACTGTGAACCTCTAGCCTTCGATGGGGCCACTCTGGAGTTGAGCGTCCCCAGCCCCTTCGCCCGCGACTGGATAGAGAACCGGTATCGCGGCCCTGTCATGTCCGCCTTGCGAAACGCGGCCGGGCATCACGTCGAGCTCCTCTTGACACCTCTTACGCCACTCGCCTCACCGGACACCACCACCCCACCCCAACCAGCCTCCTCCCAACCCTCAGCGCCAAACGACCCCACCCCCGCGCGCCCAAACCATGCTTTTCAGCCCAAATACACCTTCGACTCCTTTGTTATCGGCTCCTCCAACCGCTTTCCCTACGCCGCCGCTTTGGCCGTCGCGGAGGTCCCAGCCCACGCCTACAACCCCCTGTTCATCTATGGGGGGGCTGGGCTGGGCAAGACCCACCTCCTGCACGCCATGGGCCGATATGTCGCGGAGTGTCACCCAGACCTGGTGGTCCGCTACGTCTCAACCGAACAGTTCATCAACGAGTTCCTGGTAGCGGTCCAGCGCCGCAGCTTTCCTGACTTCCATCGCCGTTACCGCGCCGTCGATGTTTTGCTGATCGACGACATCCAGTTCCTCGAGGGAAAGGAACGGACGCAGGAGGAGTTCTTCCACACCTTCAACGCGCTCCATCCCACCAGTCAGCTCGTTATCACCTCAGACCGCGCCCCCAAACGCATCGCCACCCTCGAGGAACGGCTTCGCACCCGCTTCGAGTGGGGCCTGCTCACGGATATTCAGCCCCCAGATTTCGAGACGCGGCTTGCCATCCTGCAGCTCAAGTCGCTCACCGAGAAACTTCCGGTCGAGCCCGAAGTCCTCTCCTATATCGCCAATCGTATCCAAACGAACATCCGCGAGCTCGAAGGGGCACTGATACGCGTCAGCGCCTACGCCTCCTTGACCGGCCGGCCGCCTAACGCTGAGCTAGCGAGTAACGTCCTCCAGTCGCTCCTCTCCAACGCCGGAGAAGCTCCTGTCACCGCCGATCTCGTGGTAGCGGTGGCCTCCGAGTACTTCAACGTCACCCCCGAGCAGGTACGTTCCTCCAGCCGCACGCGCCCACTCGTAATCGCTCGTCAGATGGCTATGTACCTGTGCCGTGAGCTGACCGATCTCTCACTCCCCAAGATTGGCCGCGAATTCGGTAACCGGGATCACTCAACTGTGCTGCACGCCACAAACAAGGTCCGTAAGAGTATGAGAGAAAGAGAAAGTTCTTTCGAGCAAGTTGAGGAGCTCACCGCTCGCATCCGCCAGCGAGCGGCACGCACATAGGTTGGGGAAAGGGACGGGCGTTATTGTGGAAACTCAAGAGCAACTCGTGCAACCGTCCCTCCCGGTAGACCCAACCCACTCTGCATCCACAGGGTGTTGGATTTCCTTAGTGCAAGTGAACAGCCCTAACGCGGGTTATCACCAAATCCCCAGTCCCTACTACTGCTACGACAAGAATGTCTTTAGTAGATCCCATAGGAGGATGTGTGTATGAAGCTTCGTTGTGAACGAGACGATCTGCTAGAGGCTGTCCAGTTCGCCGCTCGCGCTATCACGAACCGAGCAACGCTTCCTGTCCTGGCGGGCCTGCGGATGGAAGCGACCGAGGATGGGACCGTGGCCATCGGAGCAACCGACCTCGAGCTGACCATGGAAACCCAGCTGCAGGCTGCGGTGGACGAGCCCGGCACGACGGTTGTTCCAGGCAGGCTGTTTGGCGACATGATGCGTAGTCTGGGGCCTGGCCAGGTGAGTCTTATCAGCGGCGACGCAGAGATCGAGATCTCATCGGGACGAGGTCGTTTCCACGTTAAGGCGATGTCTGTCGAGGACTATCCGCAGCTACCCACGAGGTCGGGGGACGAGGTAGGTGTCGAGCTCGAGCTTTCGCCGGAGACGTTGGCGGTAGGATTGTCACAGGTGGTTCGCAGCGCCTCTGGGGATGAAACTCGCCAGGTGCTAACCGGGGTCCTGTGGGAAGTGGAGGGAGAGACACTGACGCTGGCGGCGACCGATTCCTACAGGCTGTCGGTGCGAGAGCTTTCGGTGAGCAATACCGGCGAGGGACGTAACGTCGTTCTACCGGCAAGAGCTTTGAGCGAGTTGGCCCGCACACTCCAAGGGACCTCTGGAAGAGTGAGTGTGGAGCTGAAGACCAACTTCGCGGTGTTCAGGGTCTCCGGTGCAGAGGGCGCCGCTGAGACCGTGATCGCTTCCCGTTTCATCGAAGGAGAGTTCCCGAAATACCGCCAGCTGTTACCTCAGGGCTATCCGAACACCCTTGTGGTCGAAAGAAGCGACGTCGTGGAGGTCGTCAAGCGAGTGGGCTTGCTGGCTCAGAACAACATGCCGGTGAAGTTTCAACTCGGGACCGAGCTCGAGATTTCGGCAAACACTCCGGATGTGGGCGAAGGGCAAGAGATACTCGATGCCGAGTACGAGGGCGAAGCGATGGTGATCGCCTTCAACCCGCGTTTCTTCTTGGACGGCGCCACTGCTATTTCGGGCGGACGTCTGACGCTCGTAGCTTCCGATGGGCTCAAGCCGGCGATCATGAGAGCCGAGGGCGAGCCCGGCTTCACATATCTCCTGATGCCTGTGAGGTTGTCTTAGAGACACCTGGTGCAGCTTCCCGAAGGGCCGCTCGGAACAAGACCAGGTTGGTGCGGAGTGGCGGACGTTCGTGAGGTTGGAGGCCCTGGAGTTGGTGGACTTCCGGAACTACCAGCGGGCACTGGTGGAGTTCAGCGAGGGGTCGACCCTCGTGATGGGAAGAAACGCCCAAGGAAAGACGAGCCTGCTGGAGGCAGTGTTCTGCCTCAGCGGCCTGCCCTCGCCACGGGGCCCGGACCAAGCCCTGGTTCGACAGGGCGCCGAGAGGGCGCTGCTGCACGGGCGCGTGTGGCGTGGCCGGCGAGCGGTGGAGCTTGATCTCGAGCTCCGCGAGGGCAGGCGGAGGGCTTTGATCAACAAGACCCCCGTGCGCTCTGCGCGCTCCCTCGCAGAGGTGATGGTGGCGGTTTTTTTCGGTCCCGACGAGCTCTCGTTGATCAAGGGATCTCCCGAGGGACGCCGGCGATTCTTGGACGACCTGGTTGTGGAGTTACGCCCGGGCCGAGCTTCGGTGAGGCGCGAGTGGGACCGGGTGCTGCGTCAAAAGAACACACTCTTACGCAGCGCACCGCGAGGAGCTTCTGAGAAGACGCTCGAGACCCTTGACGTGTGGGATGAGTCACTGATCAAGGTGGGCGCGGCCCTTACCGGGACTCGGCTTGAGTGCCTGGCGCTGCTGCTGCCTGCGGCCCGCAGGCGCTGGGAAGAGGTCGCCTCGGAAGGGCGCTTGAATCTCTCCTATCAGAGTGCTTGGCTCCCCCAAGAGGTCGGCGATCAGGCGGTTTCCAGCGGGGAGGTCGAGGAGCCGGAGCTTCGGAGGCACCTCGAGCTTGCAATCTCCCAAGCCCGGCCGCGAGAGCTCGAGCGAGGGACAGCTTTGACAGGCCCTCAGCGGGACGACGTCTACGTCGGAGTGAGTTCGTCACAGGGTCGTGCTGTGATGGATGCGCGCACGTTCGGCTCGCAGGGTGAGCAGCGAACGGCGGCTCTGGCGCTCAAGGCAGGAGAGTTCGACACCTTGACCGAGGCGATGAGAGAACAGCCGATCCTGCTGCTGGACGACGTGTTTTCGGAGTTAGACCCCCTACGGCGGCGGTGGCTTGGCGAAGCGGTAGCTGGGATGGATCAGACCATCGTGACCTCGGCGGAACCTGGGGCGGCCGAGGCGCTGGGGGCCACCACGGTCCTCGAAGTGGTCGACGGAAGCGTGAGGCGACTGTGAGCCCCGAGCCGGTACGCCTGGGAGACGCCCTGAATGACGTTAAGGCGCCGGGTGGAGCGCGGCCCGCAGACATCGCGCGGCTGTGGCGAGCGTGGCCGGCGTTGGCGGGAGCAACTGTGTGTGCTCATGTCGAGCCCACGTCGTTGCGCGAGGGAGTCCTGCGGTTGCGGGCCGATTCGCCGGTGTGGGCGACGGAAGTCGGTTATCTCGCGGAGCACATCCGGGCGCGCGCTAACGAGGTCTTGAAAGACTCCGTGGTGAGCGAGGTCCGGGTGTGGACCGGCCCCGGAAAGGTTCTTCAGGAAGCTAACAAAGAACCAGGCCGGTTCGGATTGCGACAGACCGCCTCGAAGTCGAAGGAGCCGGGTGGTTCACAAAGCATCGATCCTCAAGGCGCACTGAGGAGCGCATACGAAGCCTGGAGACGAAGCAGGAGCACCTTTTCGGAGACCTCCGAGAGGCCCTCACAAAGTGGGAAATCGGCCTCTTGAGTGATACAATGAGAGCCATACCAAACACTCGCTGGAGCTACTCGCGCAGTGCGTCGCACACCCTCTTCCAGGGACCGCCGGTAGCTTGGATGAGACCCTGACCAAGGAGGCAGTCTCGGCTAAGGCGCCGCCTGTTACGGGACGGAAGGGTGACCGGGCGTCCTATACGGCACAAGACATAACGGTCCTCAAGGGCCTCGACCCCGTTCGCCAGCGACCCGGGATGTACATCGGGTCGACAGGCACACGAGGACTACATCACCTCATCTACGAGGTCGTCGACAATGCCGTCGACGAAGCAATGGCGGGATTCTGCGACCGCATCAAGGTCGAGTTGCTTGCCGATGGGGGCTGTCGAGTATCGGACAACGGGCGCGGTATCCCCGTGGACACCGTCTCGGGGGAAGGCAAGCCGGCGGTCGAGGTAGTTCTCACCACGCTGCATGCAGGGGGGAAGTTCGGAGGTAAGGGCTACCAGGTTTCAGGCGGGCTGCACGGTGTAGGCGTGTCCGTTGTAAACGCACTCTCGGAACGCCTCCAAATTGAGGTCGTTCGGGACGGCAAGCTATGGAGGCAGAGCTATTCGAGAGGCCGCCCCGACGCCAACCTCAAAGCCATCAAACCGGCCAAACGCACCGGTACCACCGTTACCTTCTGGCCCGACCCGGAGGTCTTTTCCGAGGAGCGTGAGTTCAAGTTCGACACGCTCGTTCAGAGACTCAGGGAGATGGCCTTTCTCAACCGCTCTCTCGAGATCCGCCTGGTCGACCACCGCACGCAGCCCGAAAGTGCCGAGATGTTCCGGTACACCGGCGGCATCATGGATTTTGTCAAGCATCTCAATACCTCGCGCGAACCGGTCAACAAGCGGATTGTCTACTTCGAAGCTAAGGGCGAATCCCACGAGCTCGAGGTAGCGATGCAGTGGACGAGCGCCTACACCGAGTCCGTGTACACGTTCGCCAACAACATCAATACCCATGAAGGGGGGATGCACGAGGAAGGCTTTCGGCGTTCTCTGACGCGGGTGCTGAGCGCGTATGCCCGCAACAAGGGCCTTCTCAAAGAGAAGGACGGTTCCTTCAGCGGGGAAGACTGTCGCGAGGGACTGACTGCGATCGTTTCGGTCAAGCTCAGGGACCCACAGTTCGAAGGCCAGACCAAGACGAAGCTCGGTAACACGGAGATCAGGTCGTTCGTAGAGACTTCGATGAATCAGAGATTGGCGGACTTTCTCGAGGAACATCCTGGTGAAGCACGGGCGATCTGCAACAAGGCGCTCGGGGCCCAGAGAGCCCGGCTCGAGGCGAGAAAGGCGCGCGACCTCGTGCGGCGAAAGACACTGCTCGAGTCCTCGACTCTACCGGGAAAGCTCGCCGACTGCCAAACGCGAGATCCTAAAGAGGCAGAGCTCTACATAGTCGAGGGAAACTCTGCCGGAGGCACCGCCAAGCAAGGGCGCGAGCGCGCTTTTCAGGCCATCCTGCCGCTGCGAGGCAAGATTCTGAACGTCGAGCGAGCGCGGCTGGCCAAGATCCTCGAGAACAAGGAAGTGCAGGCGATCATCACCGCGGTGGGGACCGGCATCGGCGAGGATTTCGACATCTCCAAGTGCCGCTATCACAAGATCATCTCTATGGCGGACGCCGATGTGGATGGTTCTCATATAAAGACTCTGCTACTGACGTTCTTCTTTCGCTATATGCCCGAGTTGGTGGATGCGGGCTACGTGTACGTGGCGCAGCCGCCGCTGTATCGCATCAAGCACAAGGGTAAGGTGCACTACTTCCGCAACGATGAACAGCTCGATTCCTACCGTACGGCAAACAACGCCAGCAAGATTGAGGCGTCCCGCTTCAAAGGGCTGTCCGAAATGGACCCGAGTGAGCTTTGGGACACGACGCTCGATCCGGCCAAGCGCGCGCTGCTGAGGGTCACCATGGACGACGCCGCCCTCGCGGAGGAGATCTTCTCGATCCTCATGGGCGAGGATGTCGAAGCCCGTAAGAACTTCATCCAACGCAACTCCAAAGACATTCGTTTTCTCGACATCTAGTCTCTGCGAGGAGGCAGTAAGGCGACGATATGACACAGGAACCACCCGGCGACTTCTCCGAGAGCTCCGTTGTCGATCAGGTAAACCTCGAGGACGAGGTTCAATCATCGTTTCTCGAATACGCGATGTCGGTGATCGTGAGCCGCGCACTGCCGGACGTGCGCGACGGATTGAAGCCCGTGCATCGCCGCATTCTGTTCGCCGGCCTGGAAGCGGGTCTGCGACCCGATCGTCAGCACCGCAAGTGTGCGGCTCTGGTAGGCGACGTGATGAAGAAGTACCACCCCCACGGAGATCAGGCGATCTACGATGCCCTTGCGCGTCTGGCTCAGGACTTCTCCACCCGTTATCTGCTAATTGACGGCCAGGGCAATTTCGGGTCGGTCGACGGTGACCCGCCGGGGGCGATGCGTTATACCGAGTGTCGTCTGTCGCCGCTGGCGATGGAGCTGCTGCGTGGCATCGACGAGGAGACGGTGGACTTCGTTCCCAACTACGACGGGTTCGAGGTACAGCCTGAGGTGCTCCCCGCGCGCTTCCCGAACCTTCTCGCCAACGGCTCGAGTGGGATCGCGGTCGGCATGGCCACCAACATCCCGCCCCACAACCTCGGAGAGGTGATCGACGCGGTGATCGAGCTGCTCGATCATCCCGAGATCGCCGAAACCGAGGGGGCCGTACTCCAGTCCGTAATGAAGCACATCAAGGGCCCCGACTTTCCCACCGGTGCCTTGATCGTGGGGCGTCAGGGGATCGTCGACGCCTATACCACCGGCCGAGGCTCGGTAAAGATGCGCGCGATCTGTGAAGTCGAGGAGGGGCCGCGCGGCAACCCAAGGATCATCGTGTCAGAGCTGCCGTATCAGGTGAACAAGGCCCGGCTGCTCGAGAAGATCGCTGATCTCGTCAACGCCAAGAAGCTGGAGGGCATCGCTGATCTGAGGGACGAGTCGTCTCGCTCCGAGATGCGCATGGTGATCGACCTCAAGCGCAGCGCGGTGCCGCAGGTGGTCTTGAATCAGCTCTATAAGAGGACCCAGCTGCAAGACAACTTCGGCGTCAACATGCTGGCCTTGGTCGATGGGGTTCCTCGCACGTTGAACCTCGGCGAAGTCGTCCTCGAGTACATCACTCATCAAATGAACGTGATCGCGCGCCGCACCGAGCACCGGCTGCGAAAAGCGAAAGAGCGCTCGCACATCCTCGAAGGCCTCATCATTGCTCTGGACAACCTCGATGAGGTCATAGCGCTGATTCGGGCCGCCGCCAACGCCGACGAAGCGAGATCGGGTCTGATCGCTCGCTTCGGGCTTTCTGAAGTACAGGCGTCGCACATTCTCGACATGCCTCTGCGAAGGCTCACCGCGCTCGAACAGGGCAAGGTACGGGAAGAGCACGCCGAACTCCAGCACAAGATCGCTGAGCTCGAGGCGATCCTTGCCGACCCACAACGAGTACGGGCCATCATTTCCACCGAGCTCAAAGAGATTCGTGACAAGCACGCCGATAAGCGGCGCAGCAGGCTCGTTCCCGATGAGGGCGAGTTCGATATCGAGGACCTGATCGCGGATGAGGACCTGGTCGTGTCGGTCTCGCGCGATCGGTATGTGAAGACCGTGCCGCTCGATACTTATAGACGCCAAGGGCGCGGGGGCCGCGGGGTCAAGGGATCGAACCTCAAAGAGGGCGACATCATCGAGCACCTACTCACCACCACCGCACATTCCTATTTGTTGTTCTTTTCCAACAGTGGGCGGGTGTATCGACTCAAAGCACACGAGATCCCCAAGCGCGACCGGACGGCACGCGGGACGGCCGTCGTGAACGTCGTCCCGATGAAGCCCGAGGACGGAGTCGCTGCGGTCATCAACACGCGCGACTACGAGTCTTACCGCTACCTGTTGATCGCCACCAAGGGCGGGATGGTCAAAAAGACGCTTTTCCGCGAGTACGACTCGTCCCGCAAGGAGGGGATCATCGCGCTGAACCTCAAGGAAGGCGATGAAGTCGTGCGCGTTAGGCCCACCTCGGGCCGGGACGACATCCTGCTGATCACCAAGAAGGGTAAGGCCATCCGGTTTCCGGAAGGCTCCGTCCGAAACATGGGCAGAACGGCTACCGGCGTGATCGGGATCAAGCTCGACGACGACGATGAGGTGGTGTCCTGCGAGGTCATCTCCGACAACGCCGCCGACCTGCTCCTGATCACCGAGTTCGGCTACGGCAAGCGCACCAAGCTGTCCTCCTTTCCGCTCAAGGGCAGGGCCGGCAAAGGGGTGATCGCGGCCAAGCTCACCCGGCCGCGCGGCCCCCTGGTGGGTGCCTGCGTCGTCAAGCCCGAAGACGAGATCTTCCTGATCTCAGACGATGGTGTGGTCATCCGGATGGGGGCGACCCACATCTCTCGCCAGGGCCGGCCCACGACCGGCGTCCGGGTTATGAATCTGGACGCCGGCGCCTGCATCAGCGCGGTGGCCCTGGTCATGGGCGAGTCTGATACTCCGCCGATCAACTCCAACCGGGAGCCCTAAACCCCGGAGCCCGAAACGCCGAGGGTGTGAGTGGCGGTGGGTACGGCAGCATGGCCTCCCCTGCCGGCGGAGAGCCATCTAAGAACCGGAGCGGGCCCTTCGCGGTCACATGGGTACGGGTGTTCGGGCCTGCCGCGGTAGCCTGGGAAATTCGCGCTCAGGCATCGGTGCCGCTGCCGAGGTCCGAGCAGCGCGGCGGCAGAGTGATTTCCCGTCTCCTTGGAGGTGGGTGGCTCATACTGTCGACGGCAACGATGTAGGCCTGAGGAGGTCGCTTGGCCTGGGAAAAGAAGGAGACGCAAACGTGGCATCGTGCCGCGGTTGCTCCCGCGCCCACCGCCTCGAGTGACGAAACCCCCACGGAGGACGCCGAAGCCACAGGCCCCGAGCGAGCTCCCCGGAGCGTCCGCACCGATGTGATACCTCGGGGGGCTCCCGTCACCGAGCCCAGTCCCGACCACGAGCGACACCGGCGCCGATTCCGGCCCGCTACCAGGCGGGTCAAGCGTGTCTTGAGGCACATCGATCCGATCAGCGTTCTCAAGTTGTCCCTGATCTACAACGCCTGCTTCTTGGTGCTGTGGCTGCTGTTTGTGGCTGTCGTCTATCAGATCTTGGACGCCGCCGGGCTGTTCGACGCGGTCACCGGTTTTGCTCGCGATGGCGCCTTTCTCCGGAAGGGGGAAGGCCTGCCGATCTCTCTGTGGTTGGTCGAGAAGTGGGCGTTGCTGCTGGGCCTGGTGCTGGGCGTGCTGGCCTCTCTGGTGAACGTGTTCCTGGCCTTTCTCTACAACCTCGCCTCGGATCTCGTGGGGGGCCTGAAGCTCAGCTTCATCGAACGCGACGTTTAGAAGTCCTGGCGGGGGGTCCCCACGTGGGCCGCCGCCGGCCCGAGGAGCCGACGGAGCACCTGCCTACACCTGGTAGGGCTCGAGGCGCGCCACGCGGACGCCGCGCCGGCCGATGCGTGCCAGCAGAGTCTTCGGATCGAAGGCCTGCTCCGGGGCTCTGACGCCCGGCTCAGTTTGATGGGCCGCCAGCTCAACGGCGGCTGCAACGAGGGGCAGGGCGGTGAGGTTGACCAAGTGGTCGACCACTCCCAAGGAGACCGATCGGGGGCGATCATCGGCCTGTCCCCTCACGTCGACGCGGGCTGCACTCCAGGCCGAGCCGGCGTTTCGCCACGCGCCCAGGGCTCCCTGAAGGACCCCGCTGCCCACCGGTCCCCAAGCTGCGAGCCGGGAGGCCCAGGGCCCACCGGCGATCAAGCGCAGCGCATCCATAGCAGGCTTCTCGGCGAACCCCACCCGCCAACGCAGGAGGCGCAGGCCGGGCCACCGGGTGATCAGAGTGGTGATCTCGGGATTGGCTCCGGCGAAGGTCTCGACCCAGCCCACAGGCTCGGGGAAGTAGACGAGGTGAGAGGCCTTGGGGCCCACCTCGCTGGTGCGACGGCCGTCCGCGATGGAGGGAGCCGGACCTGAGAGCCCGATCAGAAGCTGAGCCAGCGACGCCTGTCCCGCCGCATCGTGGGCCGAGCGCGCCGTGGCGATCTCGATCTCCTCCACCTCGTCAAGCTCCAGCGCGGCCAGAGCCACCAGCAGGTTCGTGAGCCCGGGGCTCAGGCCGCAGCCGCTGACCACCGTGACTCCGGCTGCCATGGCTTCTGCATCGAGACTGGTCACGGCCTCGGCTGCGCCGTAGTCGTTTGAGGACGATAGCCATGAGGCTCCCACCTCCATCGCCGCGCGAGCGCAGGGGAGCTCCAGCTGCCCGGCGGGTCCCACGCAGGAGATCACGAGGTCTGGGGCCAGTTCCCTGAAGTGCCGGTCCCTTAGGGCATGGTCGTGGAGATCGAGAGCGAGCGCCGAGATGCGGGAGGGGTCTCCTGCCAGGACGTCGAGCAGCCACGCCAGCCGGGCCTCGTTGCGGCCCCCAAGCCATAGCCTCTCGACTTCGGTCGACCGAGCCAGCTCGGCTGCCACCGTCCGCCCGATCGCTCCGCTGGCGCCCAGGATGAGGGCTCGCATGGTCAGGCCAGCTCGTCCTCCGTGACCTCGCGCCACCGGCCCTGGGGGGAAGGCACCTTGGAGTGGGCCCGCTGGCGTGCCCACCACAGCCCGACGAGCGAGAGGCCGAGGGCGGTCACCAGGCGAGAGGCGCGAGGAGGCATGGGGTCACACTACAAGCAGGGGGCCGGGTTCGATCTTTTCGCGCCCAAGGAGCGCAGAGCGCTCATTCCGCGGAGAAGAACGGTAGGCCTCGCCGGATCAGCCCCACACCTGTCTGGCCGTCTCGGCAATCACCCTCAGCTTGGCTCTTTGCTCGTCGAAGCTGATGTCGTTCCCCCTCACCGAGGTGGCGAAGCCGCACTGCGGCGACAAGGCCAGTCGTTCCAACGGCACGAACTTCTCGGCCCCCTTGATGCGCTCGGTCAGCTCCCCAATGGTCTCCCGGCGCCCGGACTTGGTCGTGACCAGGCCCAGCACCACGATCTTGTCCTCCGGCACCTCACGCAGTGGCTCGAAGGAACCGGAGCGCTCGTCGTCATACTCGAGCAGCAGCCGCTGGGCGCGGATGGCCGGGAAGATGCGCGCCGCGAGCCAGTCGTAGCCTCCGGAGACGAGCCAGCGACTCATCTGGTTGCCCCGGCAGAGGTGGAAGCCGAAGGTCACGCCGTCATGGCCCGAGATCACCGCGTTGTCCAGCTCGAGGCCGAGCTCGAGCCAGCGCTCGGCCGGCCACCCCCGTCCCTCGTAGAAGTCCCGGTAGCCCGGGTCGATGAGCAGCGGATAGTGAGGAGCGTCGAGCTGGATGTAGGTGCAGCCGAGGCGGACGAGCTCGGCGACCTCTTGCCGAAGGATCTCGGCGACGTCTGAAAGGAAGTCCTCGAGCGTGGCGTAGGCGTCCGTGGATGTCTGCGGGTCCCAGAAGTTGGCGAACAGGCTCGGGCTCGGGAGCGTGACCTTGAGAATCGCCTCCGTGCGGCCGTGCGCATAGCTGAACTCGTCGGCCGAGAGCCAGCGCGTGCGGGAGAGCTTTTCTCTCACCATGAGCGGCGGGCGCTCGATGTCGACGCCTCCGAGGTCGTCCGAGCGCCAGTTGCCCCACAAAAATGCGTCGATGTCCCACTCGGAGAAGCCGTCCACCGCGGCGACGAGCTGGCTCTGGAACGAGAGACGGCGCATCTCCCCGTCCGTCACCACCTCCATGCCGGCTTCCGTTTGCAGCTCAAGAGCGCGGTCGACGGAGCGGTCCTCGATGAGCCTGAGGTCGCCGGGTGCCAGCTCTCCCGCCGCGGTCAATCCTTGCGCCTCGAGCAGCTCGGGCGGCCGTAGGAGGCTTCCGACCACGTCGCTGCGGGCGGTGATCAAGTCCGGCGGTGTGCTAGGCGGAGGCGACGGGGGCTTCCTGCGCTTCGGGGGGAGTCTTCTGCATTTCCCTGAGCTCCTCGATCGGGATGTGGCAGCGCATGAAGTGGCCGCTCTCGATCTCGAGCAGCGCAGGCTCCTCCTGCTCGCAGATCTCGCCTATCTTTCTCGGACAGCGGGTTTGGAAGACGCAGCCGGAGGGGGGGTCCGACGCACGGGGAATGTCGCCCTGGAGCCGGATGCGTGGTCGCTGCTCGCCTTCAATCGTGGGTACTGCGGACAGGAGCGCCTCCGTGTAGGGGTGGTGCGGGGAGTTGAAGACCGCCTCGGATTCGCCCAGCTCCATTAGGCGACCCAGGTAGAGCACTGCGATGCGGTCGCTCAAGAACCTGACCACGCCCAGGTCGTGAGAGATGAAAAGGTAGGCGACTCCCTTGTCGGCCTGGAGGTCGGCGAGCAAGTTGAGGATCGCCGACTGCACCGAGACGTCCAGGGCCGAGGTCGGCTCGTCGCACAAGACGATGCGAGGATCTCCCGCGAACGCACGAGCAATCGCCACTCGCTGCTTGAGGCCGCCCGAAAGCTGGTTGGGCGGGACGCCCAGCAGCCTGACATCGAAGCGCACCGAGTGGGCGAGGTCCTGGAGCCGCGAATCGCGCTCCTCACCGTGAGTGCCCAGGAGCTTCGTGATGGCTCGCCCGATGATTCGGCGCACCGAGAAGCGCCGGTTGAGCGCTGCGTCGGGGTTCTGGAACACGATCTGGAGCGCCCGTATGTCCTTTGAGTCCCTCTTGGTGATGCGCCCGGCGAGAGCGCGGCTGTCGAGTTCGACGACCGAGCCCTGATCGGGCTCGGTTAGGCCGAGCAAGAGCCGGGCCAGCGTCGTCTTTCCGCTGCCCGATTCCCCCACCAGACCGAGAGTTTCTCCGGCCCCGATCACGAGTGAGATGTCCTCCAGCGCCCGTATATCGACGCCGTCCTGGCGGAACGTCTTGCGCATGCTCTTGGCCTCGAGCACGGGCTTGGCTCCGTTACTGGGAGCGGCATTGCGCTTGAGCTTGGCCGAGGTGGCGCGCGGCAGCTCCTGAGCGCGCTCATGGAAGTGGCAGCGGCTCGCATGGCCTTTGCCGAGCTCGATCAGGTCAGGCTCCTCCGCCTTGCAGATGTCTTCTGCTAATCCGCAGCGCTCTGTGAATACGCAGCCGGGCAGTTCCGCCCCCAAGCCGGGAAGAAAGCCCGGGATGGTGTCGAGCCGGTGTTCGGACTTGTGCAGGCCACCCTTGGGAATGCAGCGCAACAGCCCGACCGTGTAAGGGTGGCGAGGGTCGGCCAGCACCGTCTCGGTTGGGCCCTGCTCGACCACCCGTCCCGCGTATAGCACGCCCACCCGCTCGCACATCTTGGCGATGACGCCGATGTTGTGGCTGATGAACAGGACGCTGGTTCCGAAGTCCTTCCGCAGCGCCGTGACGAGATCCAGAACCTCGGCTTCGACGGTGGCGTCGAGGCCGGTGGTGGGCTCGTCGAGAATCAGTAGCGTGGGATCTTTGGCCAGCGCCATGGCGATGACCACGCGCTGCTGCATCCCGCCCGAGAGCTGGTGCGGAAAGCGTCGCATGACCCCATGGGGATCCGAGATCTGGACCTTCTTGAGGATGCTCTCGGCCTTCGTCTTGGCTTCATCGTCTTCTGTCCCCGCGATCGAGTAGACCTCGGCGACCTGGTCTCCCACCCGGATCGTGGGGTTGAGCGCCGAGCCCGGGTGCTGGTAGACCATCGAAACGGCCGAGGTTCGCATGGAACGCACGTCGGCGTCGTCCATCTTCATGAGATCGTGGCCGGCGAGCGAGATGTCGCCGTTGATTATCTTGCCGTTGCGTGGGAGATAGCGCATGATCGCAAAGGCGACGGTCGACTTGCCGCAGCCCGACTCGCCCACGAGCCCGAAGGACTCGCCTTCTCCGATGGTGAAAGAGACTCCCCGCAGCACCCTGCGGTCGATGCCCCGAACGCGATAGGCGAGCTCGAGATCTGTGATCTCGAGGGCCGCAGGCGAGGTGTTCGTCGAGTCGCTCATCGCTCGTACACCCGCGTGACGCCGTCGGAGACGAGGTTCACGCCGATCACCAGGGAGGCGATCGCCAGGGCGGGGAAGAGTACGGGCCACCAGAAGCCTCCCGAGATCAGCCCGTAGTGTTCGAAGACCTGGAGCCCCCAGTCGGGAGCCGGAGGCTGGATGCCGAAGCCGAGAAACGACAGCGTGGCAATGGCGAAGATGGCGTAGCCGAGCCGCACCGTGAACTCGACCAGCACCGGCGCCATGACATTGGGCAAGATCTCCGCGAACATGATGTAGGGGGCGCGCTCGTTGCGCAGGGTCGCCGCGGCGACGTATTCGAGCTCGCGCTCGGCCAACACTGCGGCCCGCACGGTGCGGGCGATAATTGGTGCGAACACGATCCCGATTACGGCGATGACCGTTACTCGAGAGGGTCCCAGCGCCACTAACGCGAGAAGCCCGATGATGACCAATGGGATGGCCAGAAAGGCATCGATCACCCGCATCATGACTTCCTCGATCGCGCCCCGAAAGTAGCCCGCGGTGAGGCCGATGGCCGTGCCCAGCACGGTCCCGACCACGGTGGCGAGCGGAGCGACGATGAGGATGTCGCGCGCCCCCACAAGTACGCGCGAGAAGACGTCTCGACCGAGTCTGTCGGTGCCGAACCAGTGCTCGGCCGATGGAGTGGCGAGCTTGTCCAGAAGGTCGTCTTGGAAGGGGCTGTGGGGCGCGACGATATCGCCGAACAGGCCGGAGAAGATCCATGCCCCCAGTACCAGTGCCCCCGCGATGAAGGTGGGGGTACGCACCAGCAACCTCAGACGCTCGCGCTGGGCCTTCTGTTCCTCCGACTGGACGGGCGCCTGCGCCGGTTGGTTGACGGCAGCGAGATTCTCCGCAGAAGTGCTCACGACTCCCCCTGCAGTCTGATGCGGGGATTGAGGATCGAGTAGAGGATGTCGGCCGCAAGGGTGGCGAGTAGGTACACCAGGCCGACGAGAAGCACCGCGCTCTGTAGCAGAGGGAAGTCCTTCTGCTCAGCGGCCCGGAAGAGGACCTGTCCGATGCCCTGGTAGTTGAAGATGACCTCCAGCACCACCAGGCCGCCGATGAGGTAACCGGCCTGAGTGGCGATCACTGCGATGGTCGGCAACAACGAGTTGCGCAGGACGTGGTGTGTCAGGACCTTGCGTTGCGACAGGCCCTTGAGGATTGCCGTGCGGGTGTAGTCGGCGCCGAGTGCCTCGATCGTTCCGGCACGCGCCATGCGGGCGATATAGCCGAACAGGACGAAGACGAGGCAGATCGCAGGCAGCAACAGATATCTGATCTGGACCAGCGGTGCGGAGCCTTCGGGGAACGCAGCGGTGACCGGCAAGACCTTGAGCCACAGCCCCAGCACCAGAATCACCACGACCGCCCACACGAACTCGGGCGTGGCCGTCGCCGACAGGCCTCCAATGGAGATCAGGCGGTCGGTCAGCCGACCCTCCCGCAAGGCCGCAATCACTCCTCCTAGAATCCCCAGCGGTACCACCAGCACGAACGCCAGCGCCGCCAGCTTGGCGGAATTGATCAAAGCGGGCTTGATGACCTCCCACACCGGCCGCCGCAAGGAGAAGGACTCTCCCAAATCTCCCCGAACGAAGCCCCCCGCCCAGGTGATGTAGCGAGCCACGAGGGGCTGATCGGCCCCCAGCTCCTTGTTGAGCGCGGTCACGGCCCGTTGGTCGGCGAACGGGCCCAGGATGGCCCGCGCGACATTGCCGGGCAGCACTTGAGCGCTCACGAATACGATGATGCTCAACAAGAACAAGGTAACGAGCGCAAGCACCACTCGCCTCAGCAAAAACTTTCTCATCCCCTCCCCCCCTGCACCCCGGCGCCTGTGCTCAGCCTGTGAAGCCCGCTTTTGTGAGGTCGATGTGTCCCATGCCGGTCTTCTCCACTCCGGTCACGTTCTCCTTGGTTGCTCCGAGGTGGAAGTAGAAGTAAAGAAACATGATCGGTACCTCTTCGAGCAACAGCGCCTGCATCTTGCTGGAGACCTTCTTCTGAGTCTGAAGGTCTAGGGCCGCGACGTAATCGGCCACCAGCCCGTCGTAGGTCTTGTTCTTGAAGTGCGCGGAATTCCAGACGCCGTTACTGGTAAGTGGCGCGTCCAACAACACGTTGGGGACCCCTCTGTGGCCGTACTCGGTGATTCCGAAGCTGGAGTCAAGCCACGGGGATTTTCCAAACACCGCGTCTCCGTAATACGTAGCGGCGTTGGTGATGTTGAGCTGGACCGATATGCCCCCTAGTTGGGCCTGGTTCTTGATTACGGCCGCGAGGTCGGGCATCTCGAAGCCGTCCCATCCCCTGAGCTCGACCGAAATGTCCTCGGCCCCCGCATCCGCCAGGAGCTGCTTGGCCTGAGCGACATCCAGCGCCCGCTGTTCCACGCTGGTATCGGTCGAGGGAAAGACGGGAGCGAGAGGGCTGTCGTTCCCGAGACTGGCCTTCCCCTCCCACAGACCCTCGACCAGCCCCTCACGGTCCATCAGGAGCGCCATCGCCTGGCGCACGCGCTTGTCGTTGAATGGAGGTACGTCCGTGCGCATGTGTACCTGGCGGTGCGCAGAGGATTCCACCTCCAGCACAAGGATGGAGGGATCGGTGAGCAGCGCCTTGCCTCCGACGACGGAGAAGTTGTTGATGACATCGACTTCGCCGCCCTGGAGGCCCAGAACCTTTGTCTGCTCATCGGCATAGAACTTGATCTCGTTCGTGTCCGCGACGGGCTGACGGCTCGAGTCCCAGTAGTCGGGGTTCTTGGTGAAGATGACCGAGACCTCAGGCGTGTACTTTTGGAGCTTCCAGGGACCGGTTCCGATGAACGTCTTTTCCCAATCCCCGTCGTAGGTCTTGGGCAGAATGATCAGATTGTAGTTGTCGGAGCTGACCAGGTAGGGGAAGTTGCCGTTGGGAGCTTCGAGCTCGACCTTCACGGTCTGGTCGTCGGTCGCCTGGGCGGCGCCCTTCTTGAGCACCGGGCCGAAGACGGAGAGGGCATTGGAACCGTTGTCGGGGTCGGCGTGAAGATTGATGCTCGTCGCCACGTCCTCGGCGGTGACTGTCTTGCCGTCGTGGAACTTTACGCCCTGGCGGATCTTGAAGGTCCACACGGAGGCGTCGCCGTTGGGCTTCCAGCTCTCCGCGATGCGCGGCTGAAGCTGGAGATCCTTGTCGGACCACGCGAGGTACTCGCCCGACTGCCCCAGAACCGTTAGGCCTGCTTCGAAATTCACCGTGACGGGATCCAAAGCCCCCGCTTGCACACCGATCCCGGTCCGCAGCGCGCCTCCCGCCTGTGGCTTGGCGTTGTTCGCCCCGCCGCCCGAAGGCGCGGGGGTTTCCTCACCACCACCGCAGGCCGCGGCGATAAAGGACAGGAGTGGGATCGACATACCCATGACGGTGCCGCGGCGTATGAAGGACCGGCGGCTGATACGGCCTGCCGCAAACTCATCGATCAAGTGATTGTCGAGCTCGCTCGACCTCTTGCGAACAGCGTCCAGCCGGTGCTTGTTCTGGTCCACTTGCCCTCCCGATCCCCTTTGAAGCCAGGCACCCGTGTTTTCGAGCGCTCTGAGAAAGACTAACCACAAACGCAAGGGTATGGGGGACCGCCCTCTTGACCTTGCGGCCTCCAACCACACCACCCCGATTTTCGGCCTCACACTGTCACCCCAAGCCCCGTCACCTTAAGCGGCGACCTAGCCAACCTGCTAGCGAGCTTGGGTGAGGGACCTTCGGCTTGATCTGTACGGCTACAAGGCCGGCGATTCGGGATCCTTCTCGTCCCGAACCAAAACGATAGGGACGAACACGGCGACGATGGCCGAGCATGCTGCGAGGAGGAACGCTAGCTTGTAACCATCCACTAGAGTTCGCTCGCCGGTTGCCTCCGCGGCTTCGGTACCCAGCGCAGCTACAGCGAGGAAGACTGCGAGCCCCAAAGCTGTACCTATCTGAGCGAACACATTCAGCAGCCCCGAAGCGAGCCCTTGGTCGGCCTTGCCCGACGCCGACGTCCCCCTCGAGGTGGAGGCGACGGATGCGCAACCCAATCCCAGGCCGGAAAGAGCGGCCCCGGTAACCACGTATGACAGCCCCGACTCGGCAGAGATGCGTGTCATGACGATCTGGGCGACACCCACTATCAGGAGGCCGCATGCCATCGCGGGCCGGGTGCCGACACGGTTGATCAGCCTGGAACCGATGAATGATCCCCCGACCACGAGAAGGCTAAAGGGCAGCTGGACGAATCCGGCGCGGGTCGGGGAGAAATCAAGCACCGTTTGGACGTAGATCACCCCCAACACGCTCGTCGGACTGGTAATGGCGGTCAGCGTGAAGGACACGAGATTGGAACCGACAAGGTTGCGTGAGCGAAACATCCTCAGAGGGACCAGGGGATTGCGGACTCGCGCTTCAGTAAGAAGAAACGCAGCAAGCAGAGCCGCTGCGATGACGAGAAGTCCTGCGACGGGCAGGGTGCGGCCCCCCGGTTCGATCCGTGTCAATCCGTAGACCAGAAGGGCAAGTCCCGCTGTCCCGAGCGCCCCGCCCAGGACATCGACTCGTCCGGGTGACTCTCGATCGTTGTCTCTGGTGAGCACGAGAGGCGACAGGATCAGAGCTCCGATCCCTATCGGGACATTGACGAGAAAGATCCACTCCCACCCAAGACCATCGGTTATGACACCTCCAAGGACGAGGCCGGCGGCCCCGCCACCTGCGGCGACCGCGGTCCAGACCCCCAGAGCAAGATTGCGACCCTTGCCTCCAAAGCTCGTCGTGATTATGGATAGGGCCGCGGGGGCCATCGTTGCTGCGCCCAGGCCCTGGGCTGCGCGAGCCGTAAGGAGCACTGCCGGGCTTTCAGCTAGCCCGCATGCAAGCGAAGCCGCGGCGAAGGTAGCAAGTCCCGCCATGAAGATCCGGCGACGGCCGAACAGATCGGCCATCCTCCCGGCCAGAAGCAGGAAGCCCGCGAAGAACAGAACGTAGGCGGAAACTATCCACTGAAGGTCCGCTTGGGAAAAGCTCAAGGCGCTTGCTATGGCGGGCAGGGCGACTATGACCACGTTGATGTCAAAAACGGCGACGAACTGGGCTACACAGAGGAGGGCGAGCAGGGCCACTCCGTTCGCCGGATCGTCTCCCCCTCGGCTCGTGCCGACACCGTTCCTCACAGTCACCTCCGCATCCGGTGTTGTTTCACGCCTTCTGTAACGTTACAGTAGGGTATGCAAATGGAGGGCCCCAGGCGCGTCGGGGGAAGCCGAACCACGCTGACCCAGGTAGCTCGTGAGGTGGGAGTCTCTCCCATGACGGTGTCGAATGCCTTCAATCGCCCCGACCAGTTGTCGGCAGACCTCCGTCTGCATGTCTTGGAGACGGCGCGTCGCCTCGGGTACGCGGGGCCCGACCCTCTCGCACGGGGGCTCAGGCGCGGAGGCACCAGTGCCGTCGGTGTCATCTACGACAACCCCCTTTCCTATGCCTTTGAGGATGAGGCGGCCGTTCTCTTCTTGCGGGGCGTGTCCCGAGTCGGGGAAGAGAGTCGTCTGGGGTTGTTGTTGGTGCCGGGGTCGCCGTCCGATGACAGAGACGCAAGCCCCATTGCGAGAGCACTCGTGGACGGTTTCGTGGCCTACTCGGTGGCTGAGGGAGATCCTGTATTGCAGGCCGCTCTTGATCGGCGACTTCCAACGGTGATTGTCGACCAACCACGAGTGGACGGGGTTTCATTCGTGGGCATCAACGACGAGGTCGCTGCCAAAGCGATTGCCGAACACATTCTTGATTTGGGCCATGAGACCCTTGGGGTCGTGTCATTCTCCCTCTCTCCAGGAGGGCACACGGGCCTTGCCGACGTGTCACGTCAGCGAGCGGCCACCTATCCCGTTAGCCGTTTGAGACTCCGAGGGTACGCAGCCGCTGCAGAGGCTCGAGGTATCCGGTGGTCAGGGGTGCCCGTTTACGAATGCTCGGGAAGCGAAAAAGAGCTCGGGAGCGAAGCTGCTGAGGCTTTGTTGTCGGCGAGTCCACGGCTCACGGCGCTCATCTGCTTGAGCGATGAGCTGGCGCTCGGCGCAATTGAGGCCGTACGGGGACGGGGCCTGTCCGTCCCGGCTCACGTATCGGTGGTGGGCTTCGACAACATTCCCGCCGGCGCATATGCCACGCCAACCCTTACTACAGTCGATCAAGATCATTTCGAGAAGGGACTTGCGGCTGCTCGGCTGCTAAGGGACCAAATAAACGGCACGGCCACCCCCAGCACCCTCATTCTGGAGAGCCCTGTGGTCAGACGCGCTTCGACTGGGCCTTCGCCTTCGTGAAGTGAGAGGCAACCCGTCTCGAATGGCGGTCTAGTGGACCGTTGAGGCCGCGGTGGTCGAGGACTCTCTCCAGGCCGCCCGTGTGCTTGGGCCGGAGGAGGAAAGCCCCACTAGCCCTTGCCGCGCACCCCTCAGCTGAGTGCGTCCTTGTGCTTGGCCCGGCGATGAGTTCCGGACCTCCCAACGGTCACAGAGATAATGGGCGATTCCGAAGCAGGATTCGCGCTTGGGCTCACGTTCGTGCCGAGCGGCGAGACCTGACAAACTCATCGAGCATGAGGCAAGTAAGAGATAGGAGGTCCGACATGAACACACACCCGATCGTGTCGCCGCAGGAGTGGAATGCCGCGCGACAGAAGCTGCTGGTTGAGGAGAAGGAGCTGACGCGGGCGCGCGACGCCCTTGCCGCGCAGCGCCGCCGGATGCCGTGGATGGCGGTTGAGAAGGACTACCGCTTCGAAGGCCCGAAGGGCCCGGCCAGCCTGCTCGACCTGTTCGAGGGACGGCGCCAGCTCATTGTGTATCGCTTCTTCTACGCGCCGGATATCACAACTTACGCGGAGGCGGGCGGCGCGTACCCGGAGCGGGCCTGCGTGGGCTGCTCCTTCCTCGCCGACCAGGTTGCGCACCCCGCCCACCTGAACGCGCGCGATACCACGCTCGCGTTCGTCTCGAGCGCACCCCAGGCCGAGATCCACGGCTTGAAAGAGCGCATGGGCTGGGACATCCCCTGGTACACGCTCACCGACGACTTCGATGCCGATTTCGACGTGGATGAGTGGCACGGGACCAACGCCTTCATTCGCGATGGCCATGGGCTATTCCGCACCTACTTCATCGATAGCCGCGGCGACGAGGCGCTGGGGAGTACCTGGAGCTATCTCGACATTACTGCCCTGGGTCGCCAGGAGGAGTGGGAGGACTCGCCTGAGGGCTATCCGCAGACCCCGCCCTATCAGTGGTGGAACTACCACGACGCGTACGGCGAGACCGCTTGATCGCGCACACGGCGGCGTTCCAGGCGAGGAGCTGATCCCGACGGCCGGCGGCGTCGCCTGCACATCCTCAGTTGCCCTCGGCACGGGCCGGCACTCTTCGTTCGACTTCAAGCTGGATCGCTACGGACAGCTGTACGAGGACGCCAAGGACGAGATCCTAGAGCGCCTCGACGACCTCAACGCTCTCGCCGCGAGCCAAGAGCGAGCCAAAAAGTTGCTTCGGATGACGAGTGGTCGGCGCGATGCTCGTTGACTGCGGTTTGACGAGTGGGCTCAAGTGGAGCATTTCAAACTTGCTCCTCGACCTAAGGGACCTTGGCGGGGTCAGCTTGTCGGAGCGACCCGGCGCACATTTCACCGAGCACGGCCAGGCCGTTGCCGAGGCCTTCGTCTCCGCCTACCACGAGCTGCGCGCCCGGACGAAGCCGCCCGATGGTGCCAAGAAGTCCGCCCTACCTGCCGCGCTACCGATCCACGTTGTCAGGGCTCAGGCGGCCTTTACCACGGCTACGGCGCGAGAGGTCGCCGAGCGCGCCCTGGATGCCCTAGCGTCTGGCCAACTAGACCTCGGAGAGTTCGAGTGCGACCGCTCGCGGCCCGCTTCGAAACGCTCCCTCGTCCGAACCCATGTACGCGCGCGGCGGGACGCGCGCGCTCATGGTCTCGATCACTACGAACTCCAACCCAAAGGAGGAAGCATGAGCACCATCGCTGCGACTGCGCGCCATCACATGAAGGACGCATGGGGCCTAAAGAGCAAGCCGCTGCCGACGGAGGCTATCGACGAAGCGACGACGATCCCTATGCCGCGGAGGCCTTCGAGCAAGAGAACGCCGAGGTTCATCGATAAGGTCGTCGTCGCGGGGCTGACACCACGGCGAAAAATGGCGTTTCTGTAACAGCCACTCTCCGCAAGCAGGGCAGGACACCGGCTTCGGCAAGACGAAGACAATGAAGGCCATCCGGCGTGAGATCAACGAGGATCTCGGCGTCACCCTACTGGATGCGTTCGGAGTCGAGGAAAGCGACCGCGTGCCGATCGGCGCGGCATACGCGTCTTTCAACACCAACCAGCGCGGGCTACTACCCCGTTCTCGTGGACGCAACGCTCGACATGGCTACCTGCGGGGAAGTCCCACTGCTTCAGCAGGCATGGGACCGCATCGTCGGCGAGGTTGGGAATGACCCCGATGACATCTGGGACGCGTTGTTCCAGCCCAAATGAAGCTCGCACCAGGGGTCATGATGCGGCCGTCGGTATGTGCAGCTTTTTGCGACGAGGGGGCATCGGGGGTTGCAAGCGACATCGGGAGCACGAGCGATGCAACCAAACTGCGCTCCGGATTGCAGTGGTTCAACTTCGCTCTCATCGCCCTCATGCGGCGGGCATCAAGAGGCAGTTCTGTTCGTTGACCAGCTCGAGGATCTCGCCCCAAACCGGTAGCAGACGCGGGCGCGCCGGGCCGCGAGATGCGTCGGGTCCGGGACCTGATGGAAGACAAGCCCTCCCGGTCGATGCTCCACACGACTTTCACGATGCACAACACCGCGGGCGCCGAACTGTATGATTTTCTGGACGCCACACCGCCTTCCGGCCTACGAGCTCCGGCGCGCCAACATGAGCCGGATTGTCGTTCTCGACGGACTGCGGGGCGACCGAGAGGCAGCCAAGGTGCTCGCGGCCTGGTTGCAAAAAGGCCGTGTCGACGGTTACTCGGGCGATGAGATTGCTCCCTTCGAGTTGAGCGCGGTGCGCGCCCTGCGCGAACTCGCCGAGGGGCGTGTCGGCAAGCTCCTACCAGATGCCTGCAAGGTTCTAGATGCAGCCAAGGGAGAACGCAAGAACCTGATCAACGATGTCTACGTCCGCAAAATCCTCGATGTCGACGGGCTGGGTCCCTCCAGCGATGGAATCGACGAGGCCGAGGAATCGGGACGACGACCTCCTCGCCTGAGTGCGCGAGTTGGCCCAAATCACGCTCGACGCTTCACTACTGGCTCAGCGTGCGGAAGGAGAGCGGCCTCCCGACGGCCGCGCCTGGGAGCGCGCCATCGGCCACCTGCTGCGCCAGCCTGGCATGCGTATCGTCCAGCAAGCTGGGCTCCACACGCTGTTTGGCCTGCGCTCAGCGTCCGGCGCGCCGCATGAACTCGAAGGGCGGCCGCGGGTGCGGATCGCGCCTACCTGGTGGAGGCGAAAGCGACGCCGGCGGTCGGGAAAGCTGACGTTGCCTGCTTCGAGATGAAGATCACGGACTTCTACTTCGGGCGTTGGCGACTGGTGGCCATGGCGAGTTGGAAGCCGATTCTAGTCAGCGCCGCCGCGGTGACCGACTCCATGCGGCGCCTGTGCGCGATGCGGCGATGATCCTTTGCGACCCACTGCGTCTGCCGCTCCCCGTGCTCTACCACCACGCCTGCCACCCACACTCGACCGCACAACTGCCGTATACCTTGTGCGACGAGCGGCGGCGTTCGGTTCCGCGCGCTCTGGCGTCGCTTCAGCAGCGCTATGTCCCGAACCTCGCTGCGGGTGAACTGCAGCTGCGACCTTCCCCCTATACGCCCGACGAGATCGACAATTTGCTTTGGCTGCAGGACGAGCTGACCGACGAGGTCCTCGATCGGTACTACCGGGTCGCGCCCGGTGCCCTTGAACGTCGCGCCGCGCGTCTTCAGCGTGCTTTCCTCGCCCGTCGAGCAGTATGAGCAGCGACACCGGGAGCCATTGCGACCAGTGCCTTCGACGTGCCCCGCGCTGCGGCAAGCGCGCGTCCACGCAGACGTCTCACCGGCTCATTGGTCGGGTGGTCCCCGTCCCGACCAGATGCTCACCCGTTCGTCTCAACGACGGTCGGGCGAGCATCGCCGTCAGAAAACCACTGGAGCAATCCATCGGAGTGAAACCGCGAGGAGACTCGCGTTCCGCTACCTCCTGCGCGCTGCGTCAGCGCGTCGGACCCAGGCTCGCGACACGATCCGCGAGCTTTCAAATATATCTACGCCGGCCGCATCGAACAGCCGGTTCCGCACGCGTAGCAACTCGTCCATATACGGGGCATACTTCGTCACCAGTGCATCGACGACATCAGGGTCTTGCGGGCAGAAAGGGTCGAGAATCTGATTCGGTCAGTCACCCCTTCGAGGCAAAGTTGGTACTCCCCTCCTTCGCCAGGTCATCTGCAAGGGAGTTGTACTTGACGAAGTCATGTCGGCCAGCCCATGTCGACCGGTGAGCGCACTGGTGCTTGTAAGTCAGGACGAGCCGTTTCTCCTCGGCGAGCTTCTGAGATTCAGAGACGAGCGCCCCCGCAGGCTTTTTCGATCGAGCCGGGCTCTGCATGAGAGACCCAACACTTTCCCTGTCATAGACAATTGTCATGCCCGTACCCGGTGGAACGTTATCGACAGCTACGTACACTGCAGCCAGCTCCGAAAGATGCATCGTGATGCGCTGCAGCACGTCACTGACCGCCTGGTCGGACTCAAGCCCAGGTATCTTGGACCCACGAAAGATTTGGTGGACCGAAGTGGGGATCCTTTGCTCGACTTCCGGCTCGGCGTCCTGTTCATCGCCCATCCGCACGATCGCAACCCCTATGCCGCCGGAGCTGTTCCCGTCGGTGAACGCGTACAGACCAGGAGCAAGAACGACACCTTTGCCGTCCAATATTGCGTTCGCGTCCTCTCGACTGCAAACCTTCATCTGTATAGGACCGATGGAACCGGTGATGGCGGCAAGGCACGAAGCCCAGTCTTCGTAAACGCCCCGGATGGATTCAGGAGGGCCCCCCGATTCCAGCACCTTCCGACCCTCGGTGACGACGTACGGCATATGGAGGTCTCCCTTCGGTCGCGAGCCCTGGCGGCAGGGAGACGAAAGGCAATCTCCCCGGCAATCCGGAATGGGTTGCCGAGATTGGTGGATGTTTCCTGATTGAATCCTACGCCGCCTGCGGCTTGACTTAGTAAAGAGAATTCTCACAGGTGGTTTGCCCGGGTGCCTGACGTCAACTCGTGCCAGACTCTCCAGAGTTGAACCCAGGTACGCACTTCACGTGAAGAGGCGTATGGGGCACTCGGATATCCGAACCATCTACAACCTGTATGGCCACAAATTCCCCGACAGGGAGGATGAACTGGTTACCCGGTTGGATGCTCGGTTTGACCGAATGGCGAAGGGTTCCAGCCCATCAACGGCGGAATTCCAGCGCGGCGAGTTCGGATTTCGTTCGGATTTCGAAAGCCGAAGCACTGGGCGAGAAGCATTTGAGAGTCCACACCGGCTCTGACCAGGGGAAACGTTTAGTGGGCCCAGATGGATTTGAACCATCGACCTCACCCTTATCAGGGGTGCGCTCTAACCGAGCTGAGCTATGGGCCCCCGGCGGTCGCCCATCTTAGCGGGCAGAACCGCTAGAGGCCTAGAGGCCGAGGCCCGCGACGATAGCGTCCTTCGGCCTCGCGCCCACTACCTGGGACTTGACCACGCCATCGGCGAAGAGAGTGATGGTCGGTATGCTCATGATTCCGTACTTGCCGGCGATGGACGGGTTCTCGTCGATGTTGACCTTGACTACCTTGACCTTACCCGCGTACTCGGTCTGGATCTTGTCCAGCTCGGGGTGGACCAAGCGGCAAGGGCCACACCATTCCGCCCAGAAGTCGACTATCACGGGGGTGTCGGAGGCGAGCACGACCTCGTTGAAATCCTGCTCTGAGACTGCCTGTACATCCGCCATCCGGGGTTCCTCCTATGTTGTCGTCATTGGTTGAGTCGTTGCTGAGTCCAACAGCCCGCTGAGTACAGGTATTCCCAGTCTGACCTGCTGGAACCCTTCCGGAGGACACAGTCGGTGAGGGCTCTGAAATTTCCGTAATTCAAGCGCTCAGCAACCCGCAGCGGTGGGAGGTCTCACAGCTGCGAGTACCGACCCTCGACATCAATCGCGGCGAGAGGCACTTCCGCCAGACGCTGCATCTGGAAGGCCAGCGTGCCGTTTCGAGAGGCAGGTCACGAAGTCCTCGAGCGTCTTGCGCTCGCCGCCGCGATCACGGTCCGCGTGGTCACCGGCGGACAGGGCTGCCCGCCCTGTCTCTACCGGCGCTGGGCGAAGCGGTACGGATAGCGCTCCCGGGTGTCCACCAGGATGGTGATGTCGGCAGCTGCTCGCTTGCGGGGGACCCGGGCACCGGGGCTGGCGGCACGGGCCGTCTTCTGTGCCTGCCAGAAGATGGCGGGCCGTCCCCGGACCTCGGTGAAGACACTGTGAGCGACCCAGCCGGGGGCGGTCCAGCACCAGGTCGACCGCAGGTCCCCGGCGCCGGCAGACCGACGTTGGCACCCGCTCGATGATCTCGGGCCCCTCCGGCCAACCCGTTTCCAGAGGGTGGCAGTACACACGGGCGGAGCGAGGCCAGCTGTCGCGCGCCTTCAGTAGCAGCCCGCCGCTCACCGGGAGGCTGAGCAGGTAGGGGAGCTTGCTCTCCGGGTCGGGGTTGCGAGCCACCACGAATGTGCCGCGTTCCACGCCCCCAGGTCCCCCTTCCCCCCCAGTCGACCAGGATGCTGCCCCCTCGAGCGGGTGCCGACTGACTACGTCGGTGCGGCGGTCGTGTGTGACCAACAGACGGGACTTGATGCCATCGGGATTTCCCCAGCAGCTAGTCGGTCGGAGCCGCCGACCCGACCACCGGCGCCAAGGTTTGCTGAACCATGGGCCACGCGGCCCCCTCAAGTAGGTCCTTCTTGCCCTAGCTCTCGACCTGCCTTATCGACATCCTGTGAGAAGGACATGGGAGTCGAGAAGAAAGAAGGAGAAAATGGTCATTACCGAAAAGGCGCCCCCCCGAGTTGAGATCGATGAGTTGTCGATCCCCGAGGCCGAAATCGTTAGGCCCAAGGGGGGCAAGTTCTGGGGTGCGCTCCGCCTGTTGATGGGGTTCACGTTCCTGTGGGCATTCCTGGACAAGGCGTTCGCACTCGGGTTCGGAACCGGACGGCACCCCGTAACTGGGGGGATCAACTTCTTCGGTTCGGCTGCATGGATCAGCGGTGGCTCTCCGACCGACGGGTTCCTCGGTTTCGGTCTGCACACCAAGGAGCCGTTTCTCAGCATCTACCAAGGCATGGTCGGTTCGGCTTTCGTCGAGTGGGCCTTCATGCTCTCGCTCCTGGGGATAGGAATCGCGCTGATGTTCGGAGTCGTCACCCGCATTGCGGCGATCGGTGGAGCGGTCTTGATGGTGCTGATGTACTTCGCAGGATCGTTCTTGCCCGAGAACAACCCGCTGATCGATGATCACATCATCTACGCGGTGCTCCTCGTTGGCATCGCCTACGTCGGAGCCGGCCGTTTCCTCGGTCTTGGCAACCGGTGGCGGAAGACGGAGCTAGTTGGAAAATATCCCATCCTCGAGTAGCGAGGGGCGGATCGCGAACTAAAGAGGAGGCGGCCTATTGGCCGCTTCCTCTCGCGAGAGAACCTGCCTACTTCTTAAGTGGAGAACCAATGACAGTGCTCTCGCGTGTCAGTGCTTCGGTCTGGGCCACTGGGCGGAAGAACAAGGGTCCGTTCGACCCTCGTCATCACGCACAGAAGCCACCACCATGAGGTGACAAGACACCAAGTTGAAGGGTCGCGAAGATGAACAAGCAGCGAGTCAGTAACGTGATGACGAACCTGGTGGTGATGATCTACCCTCAGGACCCGATCGAGGAGGCCGCTAGCCGCCTCGTCCGCAACGGGATCAGCGGGGCCCCCGTCGTGAAAGATGACAAGGTTGTCGGCGTCATCTCCGAAGTCGACATCGCTCGAGCACTGATTGGGCGAGCCAGCAACGACAGAGGGCTGCAAAAGGCGGATGCTCTCTCGCTGATCATGCGGAATGTTTCAGCCTCCAAGGAGTCCACTTGCACCGTGGCTGACGTCATGTCATCGCAGGTCTTCACCATCGGCCCCGACGAGAATCTGTTCAAAGCAGCTCGGTTACTGGATCGTCATGGACTCAAGAGACTGTCGGTCGTGGACGGCGAGGGATTCTTGATGGGGATCCTAGCCCGGGGTGACCTGATACGAGCGATGACCAGAAGTGATGCCGACCTCCAAAGGGACGTCCTCGAGGCCATCGTGATCTTGGGCGAGGAGAACTTCGAACACCTATGTGTCGGCGTTGACGACGGGATCGTGACGCTTTCTGGGATGATCGACCGCTCGTCAATGAGGAGTATCGCCGTTGACATCGCATCGAGGGTTTTGGGAGTGTCGGAGGTTGTTGATTGTCTCGACTGCGCGCTTGACGACGCCCAACGGAGACCCGCTCCGAACCACTCTTGTTTGGAGGGGTCGGTGCGCGATCCGAGGGCGGCGCTGTTCAAGGGCGCTTGAGTGTAGGTGAGGTGCTGATCGTCACAGATGCTTGCCTGGTAGTCTCCCGTGAGATGTCCGTGCCACCTAGCCGGATTCCCGGCCGGTGGCGGCCCTCTTTAGAATGATGACTATGCGCTGGTCAACCGATAGACGCGTAATGTCCCTCGTGGAAGCAGGGATGGCCCTCGCGTCCGAGTTGGATCTGGACGGTCTGCTGCAGCGGATCGCCGACATCTCCCGGGAAGTCATCGGTGCTAACTACGGCGCCGTGGGGGTGTTGGGCGATGCTGGAGAGCTGGCGCGATTCGTTTACTCGGGCATCGACAAGCAACTCGCCGACACGATCGGCGATCTTCCCATCGGAAGAGGGGTGCTCGGGGCCCTGATCGAGGAGGGGACGCCTCTCAGGCTGCAGGAGATCTCCGACCATCCCCGGTCATACGGCTTTCCTGTCAACCACCCACCGATGAGTTCGTTCCTCGGAGTGCCGATCGTGGTGCGAGATCACATATTCGGTCGTCTATACCTAACGGAGAAACAAGGTCCTGAGAGCTTCACCAAGGATGACGAGCGTATAGCTCTTTCGTTGGCTGCTCAGGCTGGGGTAGCCATCGACAACGCGAGACTGATCGAGGAATTGAAGTCGCGCGGAGAGACCCTCGCCATCCTCGAAGAGCGAGATCGAATCTCGAGAGATTTGCATGACGGGGTCATCCAGTCGATCTATTCAGTGGGGCTCTCGATCCAGGGTGCGCTGACGCTGTTCGAGCGTGATCCCGATGGGACGAGGAGGAGGATGAACCAAGCGATCAACACACTCGACAGCGTCGTGAGGGATGTCCGCTCTTATATCTTTGCTCTTCAACCAATGAGCGTTGAGGGGCGAGGTCTCAAGAAGGGCATCGAAGGGTTGGTCGAGGATCTCGAGGTCAACGCACTCACGGAGACCGCCATGCATCTCTCCGACGACGCCCTAGAATCTATACCCGAGGCCTTAAGAGGGGACTTGATCCAGATCGCGCGGGGGATCCTGTCGAACATTGCGCGCCATGCTCGGGCGACCCACGTCTCTGTGACGTGCGTCGTGGGGGAGGGTCAAACCGTGGTGATGACGATCGAGGACGACGGCATCGGCTTCGACCCCGCTAAGGTGCAACGAGGCGACGGTCTCTCCAACATCGAAGAGCGAGTCGAGCACTTCGGCGGGCAGTTCGCGATCGCTGAACGAATACCCAGAGGCACGGTGCACACCATATCTCTGCCTCGGGAAACGGGTTAGAAGTGGCCAAGGCCCTCAAGGTGATGCTGGTCGACGACCATGAGATCGTGCGGCAGGGATTGTGCTCTCTGCTCGAAGCGGAGGATGACATAGAGGTCGTGGCCGAGGCAGATAACGGGCTCAGTGCGGTCTCTCTTGCCAGCGCACACCAACCAGACGTAGTGGTCATGGATATTCGCATGCCGGGAGGTTCGGGAGTCGAAGCGTGTCGCGCTATCCGCGACGAGCGTCCGGATGCAAAGGTCATCATGCTGACTTCTTTCTCCGATGACGAAGCCCTGTTCAACTCGATCATGGCCGGCGCAGCAGGCTTCATCTTGAAGCAGATCCGAGGCACCGATCTTGTTGATGCGATCCGCACCGTGGGGTCGGGCAAGTCGCTTCTCGACATTGACGTCACGCAACGGGTGTTGGAGCGTCTTCGAAAAGCGAAGTTCGACGACAAGGACCCCAAGCTCGCCCGGCTCTCACCTCAGGAGGAACGCATCCTCGGCATGATCGGGCAGGGACTGACCAACCGTGAGATTGCCGCGCGCATCCATCTCTCCGATAAGACGGTGAAGAACTACGTCTCGGCCATCTTGCAGAAGCTCGAAGTTGCCCGTCGCGCGGAGGCGGCCGCATATATAGCCACGGCTCAGGCGGAGCGCCCTCAGCCAGACATCTAGATGCTCGACGTCGAGAGTCGGGAGGGGAAGCCGGAGACCCTTGTCTCGTGCCGGCCCTACGCTTGCAGCCGGATGGACTAGCATTGTGACGAAGGCGCTGGACGCCAATGCCACAACATGCGGCTCAAATTGAATCCCGGCAGGGTCACCTCTCGGTCAGGATGCGGAGATGGCTTCGTACTCAATCAACAAGCGTGCCGTAGCGCGGGCGAGGCGGCTTATCGATGCCCACCAGTACGTTCTCGACAGCGTCTGGGGCGACGTCCAGCCGAGCTCCGAGGACGAGAACGCCTTCTTGGAGTCGCACTCATGGGATGAGTACGCCGAGTGGCATCTGGGGCTCACAGAAGGTCCCGGGGACGGCACAAAGGCCAGGTACGCATTCGTTTATGGAGATTTCCGCCGCGTCCATCGGTCGGGCTTGATCGCCTGTCAGTACCGGGCCGCAGAGTGGCGTCACAAGGATGTCGAGCTCGCTGCGCATGAGCTCCTTCAGTACCTCGACAACATGAGAGCGGATTGAAAGCCAGGGACCCAGAGAGGCACCGACAGAGAGTACTGACCTCCGGGCTAGGGGGAGCGGGGGCTGACCAGGCCCGTTTCGTAGGCGACCACGACGAGTTGCGCCCGGTCCCGGGCCGCCAGCTTCGAGAGGATCCGACTCACGTGGGTCTTGGCGGTGGCTGGGCTGACCACCAGCTCGTCTGCGATCTCGGCGTTCGATAGACCCCGGGCGACGAGCATCAGCACCTCGAGCTCCCGCGCCGTAAGGTCCTGGAGGACGCTTGCTGGGGTTTTCTCGGGACGCGAGTGCTGCGCGAAGTCCTCGATCAGCCGCCTCGTTATCGAGGGCGCGAGCAGCGCGTCGCCCTCATGGATCACCCTGATGGCGTTCAGAAGCTCCGCGGGTGACGCGTCCTTCAGAAGGAATCCGCTCGCGCCGGCGCGCAATGCTGCGTGCACGTACTCGTCGAGATCGAACGTGGTAAGCACGAGGACCCGGACGTTCTCGGCCCCGGAAAGGTCGTGGATCCGCTTCGTCGCCTCGATGCCGTCGACGCGCGGCATGCGCACGTCCATCAACACGACGTCCGGGCGGTGATCGTGTACCAAGCACACCGCCTCTTCCCCGTCGGCGGCTTCCCCCACCACCTCGAGGTCCTCGGCCGACTCGATCAACGTGCGGAAACCGGCTCGAACGAGTTCCTGATCGTCGGCCAGCGCTACGCGGATCATTCTCGTGCGCCCAATAGAAGCCTGGCGGCGACGCGGAAGCCGCCGTCCTGTAGCGGACCTGCGTTGAGTTCGCCCTCGAACAGCTCGACACGCTCGCGCATGCCGATCAGACCGTGGCCCCCATTCGAGCGCTGCAAGGGGCCGGATCCGTCGTCGACGACCTCGACGGTGATTGCATCGCTTGCTCTCGTGAGGACGACGCGCGCGCGAGAAGCGTTGGCGTGCTTCACCACGTTCGTGAGGGCCTCCTGAACGATTCGGTAGATCGTGGTCCCCATCCCCGTCGGCAGGTCCGACATCTTTCCAGCGATCTGAAGATCGACGTCCGGTCCGTCTGTGGCGATGTCCCGGATCATCTGCTCGATGTCATCCACGCGGGGGGCCGGATCGAGACTCGCCTCGCGTCCGTTGTCGCGCATCACGCCCAGCACGCGTCTGATCTCAGCGAGCGCGGATTTGCTCGTCGACTCGATCGTCAGTAGCGCTTGCTTCCCGGCTTCCGGATCGTCGTCGATCACGTGTGCTCCCACTCCCGATTGCACCGCAATGCTGCTCATACTGTGACCGATCACGTCGTGGAGTTCCCGAGCGATCCGCAAGCGTTCCTGAGTGACGATGCTTCTCTCGAGTTCGTCTCGCGCGCGTTCCAATTCCGCGTTGCGCCGCTCGAGTCGTTCGGCGTAGGAGCGCCGCGAGTACATCGAGTACCCGAGATACCAGACGGCTCCGAGGACGAGACCGTTGCCGATAGTCGTCTCGGGATCAGGCTGGTCCCGGGGAATCCAGTGGGCCGCCGCAGCCAAGAGCTCCACGACGATCAGCGCCGGCCCAGAGATGCCCAACGGGCGGTAGGCCGCCACCGTGTAGAGGCCGATCAGGATCGCGATCCCTAGGACCACCGTTGGCAGGCCGAGGAGGGCGACGGCAAGTCCCGTCACGACCTGAACGGCGAACACCCACTCGGGCCACTTGCGCCGTCCCACGAGGCACAGGCCGTGAACAAGAACCAGCGGTGCCGCCAGACCGATGTTCCAAGTCACTTCGGGATGCACCAGCGACACGAAGATGCCGGCCTGGATCGCTGTCATGGCCAGAGCCAGCAGCGCGTCGAGGACGAGGCTCTTCGCCTCGAGGGCGCGAGGTGCCGGCTGGGTGTCCATCGCCACAAAGTTACTGCCGGAGTTCCCGCCGGTCATCAGCCTTCGGGATTACAGCGCGCGTACATCCGGGGATGTAGGAGCCGGCTTCGCTGCGCCCAGCGGGCGACGAGTAAGTGTCCTCCCCAGGCCGACGACTCTGAAGGCCCGCATCTCTAGCGTAGTCGGTGACAACGTCTCACCAACAAGGAGATTGCACATGAGCATCGAGGTCGAAGGGCTCTCGAAGATATTTTCGGGGCGCCCGGCCGTCGACGACATAACTTTCACGGTGGACCCGGGCCGGGTGACGGGATTCCTCGGACCGAACGGGGCGGGCAAGAGCACGACGATGCGGATGATCCTGGGCCTCGTCCATCCCACCTCGGGACAGGCGAAAGTGCTGGGGCGCCCTTACCGCGAGCTCGAAACCCCCGGGCGGTCGGTCGGAGCCCTTCTGGACACCGCTCAGTTCCATCCCGCCCGCACCGGGATGAACCACCTCCGGGTCCTCGCCACGGCAATGCACATTGACGGGAGTCGGGTCCACGAGGCGCTCGAGCTCGTCGAGCTCGGGGATGAGGGCGGCAAGAAGGTGGGCGCCTACTCGCTCGGGATGAAGCAGCGCCTGGGGATCGCCGCGGCCCTACTGGGGTCGCCCGATGTCCTCGTCCTCGACGAGCCGGCAAACGGCCTAGACCCGGCGGGCATGAGGTGGCTGCGTGGTTTCCTGCGACGGCTCGCGGCCGAGGGCAAGACTGTGTTCGTCTCGAGCCATCTGTTGGACGAGATCGCACACATGGCAAACGAGGTCATCGTGATCAACCGGGGCCGGCTCGTCACGCAGTCGAGCGTCGAGCAGCTGCTGAGTCGGGCCTCCTCCGGGTCGCGCGTCCACACCCCGCAACCCGAAAGGTTGCGTGACGTGTTGTCGGGGGCCGGGATCGACGTAACGCTGGTGGCGCACGACGAGTTGGCGGTCAGGGCCCCTTCAGATGTGGTCGGTCGCATCGCGCTCGACGCCGGTATCCCGGTGTCGGGACTCAAGGAAGAGGAACAGAGCCTCGAGGAAGTGTTCCTCGAGCTCACCGAGCAGGCATAGGAGGTCGGAGATGAAGGATCTGATCCGTGCGGAAGTGCTCAAACTGAGGACTACGCGTGGCGCATTCCTGTTGTTGCTGGGGGCGGTCGCCATCAACGTTTTCACGATAGTCGCACCGGGAGAAAACGCGCTGAGAGAGTTCGCTCGGCCGCTCCACGAGCAGCAAGCCGTTCTGATCGTCAGTATGCTGATGCGCATCCTGCTGCTGGTGTTGGGGATCCGGGCGGTGACCGAAGAGTTCCGCCACGGCACGATCACGCCGACATTGCTCGCGGCCCCGCGCCGACAAAAGTTGGTGGTCGCTAAAGCGATCGCGGTGGCCGGAGCGGGTGCGATCTTCGCGTTCGTCACCGTCGCGACGCTGCTGGTTTCGATGAACCTAATGGCAAACATGAACGACATCACGGTCGCACCGCTAGATGACAGCTGGCGGACGTTGGTCGGAGCACTGAGCGTCGGCTTGATCTGGCCGGCGGTGGGCCTCGGCGTGGGGCTGCTGATCCGCAGCCAGGTTGCCGCGATCGTCGGCGGGGTCGTTTGGTTGATGGGTCTCGAACAGATGATCGGCGACCGCATGGAAGCCCTTGGCCACTTCCTGCCGGGAGAGGCGGGCCTCGCGGCGGCGATCGCACCCTCGAGCAGAGCACTCTGGATCGGCTCGCTCGCACTTCTCGGGTGGGCGGTCATCACCTCGGTCGGAGGCGCGCTGGTGTTGAGGCGCAGGGACATCTAGAGTGCTTCCGACGCAGGGATGACGCCAAGTACGCAATGAATGGACAAGGGAGGCAAGAATGTCAGAAGGGACGTTTGACGCGATCGTCTCAGAACAAGATGATTGCCGGGGTCTGTGGCGGCCTCGCTGAGTACTACGGAATCAGTTCAAAACGCGTTCGCTGGGCCTTCTTTGTCTTCGGTCTGTTCGGTGCCGGGGAGGTCGTCTACGTCGTTCTTTGGATTCTCCTACCCAAAGGAACATAGGGGTTTGAAGCGTGATGCGAGTATCGGTCGGTCGCGTCCGCCCTGGCGCTCACGCTCACATACCCGGAACAACCCTCAAGCCAGCCCTTCATGGTCCGCTAGCTCGAGCCCGGTCCCGTCCTAGGCCTCGAATGGGGACGATGTGCTTCTCCTCACCCCAACGCGATGAGTTCTGGCGCCCCGAGACGTCGGTACAGGCAGGCTGGCCCAAATGGGCCCGCTGGGGAGCAGCTTCGCCGACGGAGAAAGGACGCAGCAATGCCGACGATCACGCCGCATCTGTGGTTCGACCAGGAAGCCAGAGAGGCAGCCGAGCTTTACTGCTCGATCTTCCCGAACTCGAAGGTCCTGGAGGTTCGTGATTATGGAGAGGTAGGACCGGACGAGGGCGTGTCCGTCAGGACGGTGACGTTCGAGCTCAAAGGTCAGCGGGTCATCGCCCTCGATGGAGGCCCCGCGTTCAAGTTCGACGAGGCATTCTCCTTCTTCGTTGAGTGCGACACGCAGGAAGAGGTGGATGAGTACTGGGAAAGGCTCACGTCCGACGGGGGCGAGGAAGGTCAGTGCGGTTGGCTGAAGGACAAGTTCGGCTTGTCGTGGCAGATTATCCCAAAGCTCCTGGATGAACTGCTCCAGGACGAGGACACAGACCGGGCCAACCGCGTGATGGAGGCGATGCTTCAAATGAAGAAGATCGAGTGCGATGTCCTGCGCGAGGCCTACGAGCAGCCCGTTAACGCGTAGGAACTCAACGAGAGGAGGAGTTGCGTTGGGCCGTCCGTAGTCAAGGGGGCGGGGCTCCGCATAGTTATACAGACGGCCTCGCCGCGCCACTGCTCAGACCGGCGCTGGGCAGATAATTGGGCGATGTTCACCCTCGAGGAGCGGGATCAGGTGCGCGAACACGTGCTGGAGCTCGCTCGCGGCGACGCACGCGTTGTGGCGGGGGCCGAGGTCGGCTCGCTCGCCCTCGGCGGAGGGGACCGCTGGTCGGACCTCGACCTAACCTTCGGCATCGCCGACGGCGTCGCAGTGAAGGAAATCCTCGACGATTGGACCAGCGACCTCGCGTCCCGATTCGACGCGGTTCATCTGTTCGACCTCGTCGCGCCTCCGGCCGTCTATCGGGTGTTCCTCTTGGCGGATTATCTTCAGCTCGACGTCTCGGTGGCACCGGCTTCGAAGTTCCGCTCGGCAAGTCCCCGCTTCAAGCTCTTGTTTGGAGAAACGAACGACCCCGAGTACAGCCGGCCCCCGTCGCGTGACTACACATTGGGCTGGGCGGTGCTCTGGGCGCGCCACGCTCGGATATGCATCGAGCGCGAGCACTGGTGGCAAGCCGAGTACTGCATCACGCACCTTCGCTACCATGGGATGGAATTAGCGTGCCTGCGTCATGACCTGCCAGCGTCCCATGGCAAGGGATTAGATCGACTGCCCGCCGAAGATCGTGAAGCGTTCGAAGGAGCGATCGTGCGATCGCTAGGCCGTGACGAGCTGCTGCGCGGCCTTACCGCCGGGGTCAGAGGGTTGCTACGAGAATGCGAGCTCGGGGACGACGACGGGCGCATACGACAGCGACTCCGCGAGTTTGCGGGCTAGATATTGGACGCCTGGCGACCGAGATCACCTTCAAGGACCCGCACAAATTGCAGACGGACACTCTCTGAAGATGATTTCAACAAGAGGCTCGCACGGACTATGCGGATTGCAACGGGTGCGCGCGCTGGCTTCGATCGGCCCTTCATCGCCCCCAAGCCTAACGAAGGCCTCTGGCTTTCCGATCAGTTTGCCGGGTCCGACCGGTCTAAACACCCGAAGAGCATCAACGAGAGGAGAGGGTCATGGGCAAGATCGTCGCTACTGAATTTATCTCTCTGGACGGCGTGATGGAGGATCCAGGTGGTTCGGAAGATTCCAAGCACGGTGGATGGAATTTCGAGTTCGACATGGGCGAAGGCATGAAATTCAAGCTCGAGGAGACCAACGACTCGGACGCCTTGCTACTGGGTCGCGTGACGTACGAAGGCTTCGCAGAAGCATGGCCGTCCCGAGAGGGCGACTTCGCAGACAAGTTCAATTCGATGCCGAAGTACGTGGTGTCGTCGACGTTGTCGAACCCGGAGTGGAACAACACCACAGTTCTCAGCGGAGATCTCCCGTCGGTAACCAAGGAGGTCAGCGGCAAGCACCTCGGCGACATCGTCGTGCACGGTAGCGCCCACCTGGTCCAGGGTTTGCTCGAGAATGACCTCCTGGACGAGCTCCGTCTGATGGTCTTCCCTCTCGTCCTCGGCCAGGGAAAGAGGCTCTTCGGCGAGACCAGCGACAAGCGGGTCCTTAAGCTCCGCGAATCGAAGACCGTGGGAGAGGGCATCACGATCAACATCTACGACAGGGCTCGCAACAAGAGCTGATCAGACATTCGGTGGGATTATGTCAACTCCTAGGGTGGCCTTTCGGTAGCCGCCTACAAACGACAGGGTCCGCTCCGCGGCTCTCAGCGGCTGTGGATGCTTAATCTTCGCAAGAGATATGTCGCCCTCATCGGAGATGCAGGTGTCGGTTTCCGAGCCGCCGTTGAGGGTGTCGAACTTGGGTGCTACTGGTAGTTAGTGGGTAGGGTTGGTTGGGGTACGGTTGGGTTGGAGTGTGTCCACATGAGTCGCTCTCTCCAAGAGGAGGAATCATGCGCCAGCTTCTTCACCACCGAATCCGCAGTGGGATTTTCAGCATCGTCAGCATCGTGGTTATGTCCACAGGCATGCCCGCCGCCCAAGCCGCAGTCGACTGCGTCGTGGGCGCCGGCGTTACGCAAACTGATACGAGCGTGACTGGAACCGACGGAAACGACACGATCGATTGCACCGGAGCGAATCCCGGCAAGAGGATCGACAGCAAGGGCGGCAATGACACCGTCACTGGCTCGACGTTTAACGACAGGATCGACAGCGACGGCGGCAACGACACCGTGACCGGTGGCCGCGGTAGGGACATCCTGATCGGGAACCGCGGCAATGACACCCTGACGGGCAGCGGTGGGCACGACCTCCTGTACGGCGGCAAGGGCAACGACACACTGACCGGCAGCGCCGGTGCGGGCAACGACACCATGAACGGTGGCAATGGAGACGATCGCCTGAACGGAGGCACCGGCCCCGACTTCATGCACGGCGGTACCGGCACCGACATCCTGAGCGGTGATGCCGGCCGCGATACCCTTAAAGGCCCTCGCAATGACGGGAGCGTGGACGATCTCAATGGCGGGGCCGGCACCGACACCTGCAAGGGACCCGGGCGGGACGGCGATACGCTCGTCGACTGCAACCCCTAACCACCCTGACTCCCGAGTCGATAATCGTAACGAGAATGACGATTCTCGTAACGCGCCACGAGTGGCCAATGCAGTCTCGGGCCGCTGGGCCTGCGAGTCATGCTCTCGGTTTCGGTCTCCCTGAGGTCACGAGGATGCCGCTCTCAGGAAGACCCTATGCAGGCCGCATTACCTGCCAGACTGCGTATCATGCGCAGCAATGTACATAGCCGCGGCCGATCGGTATAAGACGATGCAGTACCGGCGCACTGGACGCAGCGGGTTGCTGCTACCGGCTCTCTCGCTTGGGCTGTGGCACAACTTCGGGACCGAGGGGTCTCTTGAGGGTCAGCGCGCCATCATCCGCCGAGCTTTCGACCTGGGTATCACGCACTTCGACCTAGCCAACAACTACGGGCCGCCGTACGGGTCAGCCGAGGAGAACTTCGGCCGCATCTTATCGCGCGACCTGCGCCCCTACCGCGATGAGCTGGTGATCTCCACGAAGGCCGGGTACGACATGTGGCCCGGGCCCTACGGGGAATGGGGATCGCGGAAGTACCTCATTGCGAGCCTGGATCAAAGCCTGGTCCGGATGGGGTTGGATTACGTCGACATCTTCTACTCGCATCGGTTCGACCCCCAGACTCCGCTTGAGGAGACCCTCGGTGCACTCGATGCAGCAGTCAGAGGGGGGAAGGCGCTGTACGTGGGGATTTCCTCCTACTCGCCGGCGCGCACTCTCGAGGCCGCTCGCATCCTGGGGGAGCTCGGCACTCCCCTGTTGATCCACCAGCCGTCGTACTCAATGCTCAACCGGTGGGTTGAAGATGGCCTCCTAGACGTGCTCAGTGAAGAGGGCGTTGGGTGCATCGTCTTCTCCCCGCTCGCCCAAGGAATGCTCACCGACCGCTACCTCAGGGGTGTACCCGAGGGGTCACGCGCTAGCCGGGAGAGCTCGTTGTCCTCCGACATGCTCACTGAGGGCAACTTGGCGAAGGTACGCGCTCTGAACGGGATAGCGAAGCGCCGAGGGCAGACCCTCGCCCAGATGGCCCTGGCATGGACCCTCCGCGATCCCCGCATTACGTCCGCGCTGGTGGGGGCGAGCAGCGTCGCCCAGCTCGAGGCGAACACCGCGGCGCTTGAGAACCAGGAGTTCTCCGACGAGGAACTCGCCGAGATCAATCGCTACGCGACGGAGAGCGGAGTCAACCTCTGGGAGACATCTAGCAGAGACTGAGTGGCGACGGAGCAGGTCTTGTTCTCCATTTCGATCAGCTCGTCGACAGCGTCAGCTGCCTTGCTCGATCCAAAAAACTACTTCCACCATCGCGCTCGATATCGAGGTCTCCGGCATGGACCTCGACTGGCTGGTCCGAGTCAGCCATCCGGTCCGAGGATGCCATCATGTCAGAACGATCGTAGTTGGGTTCGAAGCGACCTAGTCCCGGTTCGGCGACGCTGGCGACGGCTCCCAGCCGTGCTCCCAGGGCATTTACGTACGCCTCTGCCTTTCGCCGTGCGTCGGCCGCAGCCTGTCGGCAAGCCTCGGCGCGAGCCGGATTATCAAGAGCCACCTGCCACCAGGGCCCGGAAACGCGAGCCTGGGACCGATTCGTCGCCTCTTTCATGAGCTTGCCCACCAACGCCTCATCGTCCAACTTGATGGAGATCTGATTGGAGGCGGTGTACCCGCGGTGAACATATCGACGACCCTCGTACTCGCGCTCTTCGCTTACAGAGATCCCCGACGTCGACCGACTCTTTTGAGCGATCTCGAGCTCATCGAGAATCCTTTCGAGTTCCTCGCTGCGAGCGGCCACATGGGCGAGCGCTGCTTGGGGGGTGGACTCGAGAGTCTTGAGCTCAAGCGCCAAGCGAGCCTGATCCGGTGTTCCAGGGACGACAGCATGACCTCGAACCGTCACCGTTGCGCTGTCCATATAACCTCCTCAAAGGGCTGCGAGCTACGTACCAATTCAGCACACACGCGGCTTACCTCATCATCATCAATTCCAGTGCCTCATAGCGTACCTAGAGTGCTTGACGTTGGCATGAGCCGCTATTACCGAGGGTGCGTCACGACCTGGGAGGATGAAACTGCATCCCGGTTGTGAGCGCTCGCAGATCCTCCAGCGTCACTCCGCCGGGCGCGAAACCGGTGGAGGTCTTGACGTAGTGCGCTCCTGCCTCCTCGGCCAGCCGGCACCCCCTCACCTTCTCCTCATCGGTGAGGTAGGCGTTCTCGAGGATCACCTTTACGATCGCCCGGTCGCCCGCCGCCCTCGGTGAGCTCGGGGCGAGTGAGCTCGGGGCGCAGCAGCGAGTGGTCGATGGATTGGGCAAGCTTCTCGTAGGTGACGGATGTCCATTTGGGCAACCTCCCACGGTCCTTTTAGACCCGAAGGCGAAGATCAGGGCAGGTTGGTTGCCTCGGCTACCGCCGTGCGGGCCTCCCCCGGATCCGAGAAGCCGAGGGCCAACTTGGCTAGTTGACGGCATTCCTCGACCGTGTGCGCCTTCAGCGCCGCCCGAACCATCGGCGCGCTCGCCGGTGACATCGACAGGCTCGACACTCCGAGCCCCGCCAGAACGAGTGCAAAGGGGGGATCGCTTGCCGATTCGCCGCAGACACCAACCGGCGTTGCGCCCGAGCGTGCACTCACGATGATATCGCGGACCAAGCGAATCAGCGCCGGCTGCCAGTGGTCGAGCAGGTCGCTGAGCTCACCGATGACGCGGTCGGCGGCCGAGATGTATTGACAAAGGTCGTTGGTACCGATGCTGATGAAGTCGACGAGTCTGGCGATCTCGTCCATGCAGATGGCCAGCGCCGGAACCTCCACCATGATGCCAATCTTCTGCAGTCCCCGCTCACGCGCCTGGACGACGAACTTGGAGGCCTCGCCTGCGGTCGTCACCATAGGCGCCATGACCCAGACCTCGGCTTCTGATCTGCCCGCCGCTCGGCTGATAGCCTCGAGTTGGTTCTCGAGCACGTGCGGGTGCCGGCGAGCGACCCGCAGACCACGGATGCCCAACGCCGGGTTCTGTCCCGCTTCGAGGTCGAGCCACGACACCGGCTTGTCGGCCCCGGCATCGAGCGTTCGCACGATAACGCGCCGACCGACAAATGAGTTGAAAACGTCGAGGTACCGCGTCTCCTGCTCGTCGATTGGCGGCTCCTCGGATCTGTCGAGGAACATGAACTCGGTTCGGAGCAGCCCGACGCCCTCGCATTCTTCGGCGGCACGCGGCGCCTCACCCGCATTGCCGATGTTGGCGAGGAGTTTGATCGGATGTCCGTCGGCCGTCTTGCCCGGGCCTCGGCTAGCCTGCTTTAGCTCGGCGATGCGCGCGCGCCGCTGTTCCAGGTCGGCGAGCAGAGCGTTGTCCGGATTGAGAGTGACAACACCGCGGTCGCCATCCACAATGACGACCCCGTCCTCCAGTGCGTAGGCGGCCGTAGGACAGGACACAACCGCCGGAATCCCGAGTGAGCGGGCGATGATCGCGGTGTGGCTCGTCGGTCCACCCTCGAATGTCACTAGTGCAAGTACCCTGGTGGGGTCGAGCCCGGCGGTGTCGGCGGGTGCGAGGTCGCGCGCCAACAACACGAAGGGCTCGCTGCGCTCCGGGATGCCGGGCATTGGTGAGCCCGTCAGTACCGCCACGACGCGCGCACAGATGTCGTTGAGGTCGGCGGCACGCTCGGCGAGATAGCCACCGGCCTGTGTCAACAGCTCCCTGAACGAGTCGAACGCCTCAGTGACCGCGTGCGTCGCGGGTAATCCCGAACGAATGCAAGCCTCCACCTTGTCGGCCAGTGTTGGGTCCGCGGCAATCATCGACTGCGCCGACAGAATTTCGGCGACGTCTCTGTTAGAGGCGCCGGCCGACTTCTTTTCGAGAAGTGTCTCGACCTCTGCGAGCGCACTGCGCGCCGTGGCAATCTCCGCCTCGGCATCCTCGGGTGCTGTCGGCGTACCAAGATCGCTCACCGGATCCGTCATCTTCACAATTGGGCCTGCGACAATTCCGGGTGCGGCCGCAACTCCTACAAGCTCCTCAGGCATCTGCGGGCTCTTCGTCGAGATCCTGCTCGACGAGAGAGGCTATCGCATCGACCGCGGCCTGGGCACCTTCGCCATCGGCCGAGAGTGTGACCTCTTCACCCTTCTTTGCGCCGAGGGCGAGCAGCGACAACAAGCTGCGAGCGTCGACGAGATCGCGACCATCTTTACCGATCTTCACTACCACAGGTTGTCGACCGGCCTCCTGTGCGACGAGCTTCGCGGGTCTGGCGTGTAGCCCCACCCGCGACCCGACCACCACCCTGCGACTGACATCAGCCATTTCTGGATTCCTTCCTCTATGGCGTAATGACGACCTTGATGCTGTCGCCGCTAGTGACCGCTTCGATACCTTCGAGCACTTGGTCGAGCGGCAGCCGGTGGGTGATGAGGTCCTTCACCGGCACAGCGCCCGTTGCGATGAGGAGAAGCGCTTCGGCGTTATGTGCCGGAGTCGAACCGTTGGCACCGACGATCTTGAGCTCGCGGTAGTGCACCAGGTTGGAGTCGAGGTTGATAATCGAGTTGTCCTTGGGCAGTCCCCCGAAGAAGCTTATGCGGCCGCCACGCGACGCCATCTGGATGGCCTCTTCCTGCGCGGAACCCGAAGCGGCAGCGATGATGATGACGTCCGCACCGCGGCCGTTCGTGAGTTTGAGAACCGCGTCGATGGCGTTGTCCTTGTTTACGTCGATCGCGACGTCGGGCTTTACGCGCTGCGCCGACATCTCGAGACGTGCGGCGTTTTGGTCGACCAAAGCGACCAGACTCGCACCGCGGGCTCGCGCAAGGCGCACGTGCAGGCAACCGATGGGCCCGGCGCCGACCACCACCACAACGTCTCCGTCGCCGACGCCAATCAGCTCCTGACCGTTGAGGACGCACGCAAGCGGCTCGGTTACCGCGGCCTCCTCGAAGGAGAGTTCCTCGGGGATGAGGTTGAGGCCCTTGACCTTGAGCACTTTCGCCGGGACGACCAACCGTTCGGCAAAGCCGCCGTCGTAGTGGTAGCCAATCGATTCTTGATTGGCACAGATACTCTTGGAGCGGCGCTTGCACTCGAAGCATTTGCCGCAAGGGATGGCGGCGATGAGCTGGACGCGATCACCGGGAGTGAACCCCTCTGTGCTCTCGCCCAGCTCCTCGACCACTCCTGCGATCTCGTGCCCCATTACGCGTGGCGGGGAGATGTGATGGTGGCCGAAGTTGAAGATCTTAACGTCGGTTCCACACGTCGCGCACGCCTGAACGCGCATCAGCAACTCGCCGGGGCCAGGCTCAGGCCTCGGCATCTCCTCGACGCGAAGGTCATGTGGCGCGTAGAACCTCGCAACCTTCATGCTTCGGAGCCGGTCCTCTCGGGTTCGAGAATCTCCAGCACGTCGTCTGGGCTGGTCGTGCTGCGAAGCAGCTCTGCCTTGTCGGCGTCGAGCAGCACGCCGGCGAGGCGCGCCATGACGTCGGTGTGCTCGTTCGATTGTGCGGCGATAGCGATGCAGGCGCGCACGTTGTCTCCCTCCCAGTCGACGCCGTCGGGTACCTGCAGAAACACGACGGCAGAGCGCATTACGTGAACGCGGCTTTGGTCAGTCCCGTGGGGGAGCGCAAATTCCTCGCCCACATACGACGACAGGACCTTCTCCCGCTCGTGCATCGCCCCCACGTAGGGAGCTTCAACGGCCCCGATTTCGACGAGCACCTCGCCTGCCTGCTGAATCGCGTGGGTGCGGTCCTTCGCCGTGACGCCGAGACGTACGCCCTCACGCGTTAGCATCACGTCGGCCATCAGCTTGAGAGTGTCTGGTCGTCGCGAATCGCGTTCTCAAGCTGGTCGAATACCGGGTCGCCCATGAACATGTTGAACGCCAGGACGACGCTTTTGGGCGCCTGCTGTCGAGCGCGTGAAAGTAGACCCGCGTGGCATAGCACCACATCCGGATCCCCGGAGAGGCGGTTCACCGCAAGGTGCTCAACCGATACCCCGTACGGCTCGAGGCGCTTTTTCATTTGTGTCGTAAGCAACACGCTCGAGCCCATGCCCGCTTCGCACGCGATGATCACGCCCTTGATGTCGGAGCCCTGAATTTGCGGCATCGCTATGCCCCCTGCGGTGCAGCGGTCTGCGGAGGCGGAGCCGCCTTTGGATCCTCAGCTTCAACGGTGCGCTCCTTGCTCATGCCTAGGATGCCGACGCCGGTTGCGAAAGACACCCCGGTTGCTACCACAATCCCTAGCAGCACGCCAACGTAACCACCTCGTGGGGTCACCGCAAGATAGGCGAAGATGCTGCCCGGCGACGGAGTAGCAACGAGGCCGGCACCGGTGACTAGAAAGATCATGACGCCGGAGGCGCCGCCGGCGATGGCGGCAACGATCAGCTGTGGCTTCATGAGCACGTATGGGAAATAGATCTCATGAATTCCACCAAAGAAGTGAATGATTGCTGCCCCAGGAATCGAAGGACGCACGGAGCGGGGCCCGGCAACCCAGTAGGCGAGCAGAATTCCGAGACCCGGTCCCGGGTTCGTCTCGAGCATGAACATGATCGACTTGCCCGTCTCCTGTGCCTCGGTGACGCCGATCGGGCTGAGCACCCCATGGTTGATGGCGTTGTTGAGGAACAGGACCTTCGCCGGCTCGATCACGACCGACGCGATCGGCAGCAGCCTCGCGTCGACAAGAACCTCGACGCCGTTACCGAGCAGCGTCGTTAGGTTCTCCACGATTGGCCCAATAACGAGGTAAGCCAAAATTGCCATGCCGCCTGCGATGATGCCGAGCGAGAAGTTATTAACCAACATTTCGAATCCGGACTTGATCCGGCCCCCGAGCGCGCCATCGAAAAGCTTGATCACGTAGGCGGCGAGTGGTCCGACGAGCATTGCCCCCAAGAACATGGGGATCTCGGCGCCGACCACGAGCCCCATCGTGGCGACCGCACCGCCGACCGCACCGCGCTGGTCGTAGACAAGTCGTCCTCCGGTGTAGCCGATAAGAATCGGCAGCAGCGTCAGGATCATGGGACCGACGAGCTGCTCCAAGTTCGAGTTGGGGATCCAGCCGGTGGGAATGAACAGCGCGGTGATCAGCCCCCATGCGATGAACGCACCGATGTTGGGCATGACCATTGCGGCAAGGTTGCCGCCGAACCTCTGCACAGCGGCGCGGAATCCCCCCGAGCCCGCGTTCTGTGATGCTGCGGTTGTGCTCATACTCTCCTCCCGTCTCTAACTGCTACCAATTGCCAAGTCCTAGGCTGTTCGTGTCTGCGGCGCGATTGAGGACCCGCCCTTCCTCGATGTGGTCGTGCACGCGAACAGTTGACAGGTCGACGTCGTCGGGGCCCGGGCTGCGGGTGCCGGGCAAGCTCACCGCCGCGGCGGCCCATGAGACGCCGTGAGCGAATGCATCCACCCCACGGCCGCCGTGCGCGAGAAATCCGGCAAGCAACGCGTCCCCTGCGCCCACCGCGCTACGTGGGTTGTCGACCATTGCCTCGGCATGCACAGCGGAGAACTCATCGACGTAAAGCGCACCATCGGAGCCGAGGCTCGCAATCAGCGTTGCCACCCCCTGGTCCTGCAGCGTCCGGGCAGCACAAAGGGCATCGCCGAGAGTCGAGATCTCGACATTGGCGGCTTCGCTCAACTCTTCGAGGTTAGGCTTGATGACGTCGGGACCCGCGCTCAAGCTCTTGAGGAGTGCGGGGCCGCTGGTGTCAATGGCAACCTTGGTGTCGCTGCGCGCAAGGCGGTCGATTACGAGGGCATAGAAATCGTCGGGGGGACCGGGCGGAAGGCTGCCGCATCCGACCACCCACGGTGCGCCGACTGCGGCGGCAGCGGTTGCCTGGATCAACGCCTCGACCTCACTCGGAGAGAGATGCGGACCGGGTTCATTGAACTTGGTGACAGTGCCGTCGGGCTCGGTCACGCTGATGTTGACGCGGGTTGAGCCTGCGATCGGAACTTGTACCGAGTTGATGCCCTCTTCTTCGAGCAGCTTCGTGAGCTGCACACCCTCCCAACCTCCGGACGGCAGCACCGCGACGGCTTCGTGCCCGTGCGCAACGAGTGCCCCGACCATGTTGACCCCTTTCCCGCCGGGATCGACACGATTTCCGAGCGCTCGCGCCACCACGCCCCGAAAGAGCGCGTCGACCTCGATCGTTCGGTCCACGCTCGGATTTGGCGTCAGTGCAACGATCACGCGCGCACCACCTTCACTCCGGTGCTCTCGATCTCTCTGCTCAGCTCTGAGTTGAGCCCGGTGTCCGTGATCAGAGTGTCGACGTCCTGGAGTGAACCGAACCGCATGAGGGTGTCGTTACCAAACTTGGTGTGATCGGCGAGCACGACCGAACGACGCGCGGCACCGATCATCGCTCTCTTTACCGCAGCCTCGGTTGGGTCGGGAGTGGTGAGTCCGCGCTCCACCGAGAAGCCATTGGTGCCGACGAACGCGATGTCGACGAAGGTATCCTCGAGCGTCCGCATTGCCCACACATCAACGGCCGCGAGTGTGCGACCGCGCACGCGCCCTCCTAGGAAGAGGAGCGTGAAGTTGGGCCGGCTGGAGAGCTTCATCGCGATCGGCAGGCTGTTGGTGACTATCGTGAGGTCGCGGTCGTCCGGCAGTGCGTCGGCGAGTCGTGCGGTGGTCGTGCCTGCATCGAGCAGGACGGCCCCCTCGGTGGGAAGCTCCCCGAGCGCGGCCTTCGCGATGCGCTCCTTCTCGGCCGTGAGGATCGCGTCCCTGGTCGCCAGACCCGGCTCAAAGCCGAGTCGGTCGAGCGGGATGGCTCCGCCGTGAACCCGCCGAAGCAGACCGTGACGCTCGAGCGCGGTGAGGTCGCGGCGGACCGTTTCCGTGGTGACCCCGAGCTGTGGGGCGAGATGGACGACCTCCACCCGCCCCCGGTCCCGCGCCTCCTGCAGGATCCGCTGCTGCCGCTCTAAGGCGTACATCCTATTGTTATCCCCCCGAAAATTCTGTTATTTCCTGTGTTTATCTTGTTTCTGGTGGGAAGTCAAGTCCCCTCGGGGGCAACTAGCGGGGAAATGGGGTGAGTGCCGCTTGATGGTCGTGCTACCCCAAAGGGGTCTTCCTTGCCGAGTGGTGGACAAGGGTTTCTGAGCAACCACTCACTCCAGCTTGGAGCGTGGACTACTGCCAGGGCATAGGGGCACCCAGGGCCGGGCGATATCCCAAACGCAAATGGGTCGGCGGACGGCGACCTCGCCATGCGGGGTCCTTGATCGTAAGAGGCCCTTATCGGGGGCTCCTTCGCGCGGCCCAATCCGCGAACGCCTATTCGACCGTGAGCGTGCCCTTCATGTCAGTCGCATGCGGGACGCAATAGAACTCGTACGTGCCGGGTTCGGCCTCGAAGGTGACTCGGCTCGATGTGGACGCGGGTATATCGAGGTCAATATCAAGCTCGTCGATCGTAAATGTGTGAAGAGTTCCGTCCTTGTTGTCGACGAACACGGAAACGTCGCCCGCATCGGCTTCCAGGGAGGTGTCTCGGAAACTGATGTCTTCCGCCACGAGTCGCAAGTCGCCCTCCTGGGCTACGGCGTTCTCGCGCGTGACCGTTGCGAACACAGACACGAGGGTGCCAACGAGGAAGAGGACGATCGCCGCGAGGCCGATCGACCGGGCCGTGTGGGAGACTCCCGATCTTCCGCGGAGGATCGCGATCGCGGCGATGACCCCAACGAGAACGGCGATGAGCGACCCGAGGTTGAGTATGAAATCGCCTGCCGACGCCGGGACGGTGAGAGTCGGGACGATGAACGGACCGCTGAGCAGGATGTAGGCGATGAAGGACACGAGCAACAGGATGGCCGGACCCTTGGTCGACCGGCCAAGCCAGATGACTCCTCCTATCCACACGAGCGCGAAAACGACGAGTGGAGGGATGATTCCAGCGAAGACATTGACGAGAGCTACCACCACGACTGCGGCGATGGTGCTCCACTTGAGTAGCGTGATCCAAGGTCCCACGTTACGACTCCGGGCTGTCAATCCCCCCGCGCCTGCTTCGCGCTCTGCCACCGCACGATCCCTCCTCCCTAGCATCCAAGCCTGTCATGGTTACATGGATTCTCGTCTCAAGGTTCAAACTGGGAACGGCAGAGACCGCAGGGGAGATCACCAACGGGCGCGATGCCGCGAAGCTGGAGAAACCATCGTGCCTCTGGGAGAATGGACTGCAAAATGTGAAGGAGGTCGGTATGCCCGATCAGGTCGCGATCGAAGGTGTGGGGCGCAAGTTCCAGGGCTGGGCGAAGAGCCTCTCCAACGAGGAGCAGGAAACGCTCGCCGAATGGCTCACCCGGGTGCGCGGTGAGGACGTCGAGGCGCACTGGGACGCCGATTGGTGGCAACAGCCCGAGGCTTGGTTGAGCGCGTGGGCCGACATCTGGGCCCGCTCGTAGGCCACCCTCGACCCGCGCCAGAGTCTCGCGGCGTGCCCAATGGCATGAGTGCCGGTGCTGCGGCGCGGTCTGCCCGGAGGAGTGTTTGTACCTGCAGGGGCAGGCCGCATCGCTTAGTCAGGCAGGCTAGCTCGCGGCGCCCATCCGCCGGAGAGCGGGTCGCCGAACCGCAGCCCGAAATGCTCGTCCAGCTCGTGAACGTTCTCGAGCTTGCAGTACTGGCCGTGGCGCGCGCCGAGCGCGGTCAGCTCATCCCGGTCCGCGTTGTTCGCGCCGCCCATGTCCGAGAGGTCCCGGAAGAAGCGCGTCGAACCTGGCCGGCGCGATGTGCTCGACGATTCGGCAAGGCTCGCCGCGGACCCGAACCGAACCGCCGCGTCTCAATTCAGCGCGCCCGCGCCGTCAAATGCGGAGGGGCGCCGTTTGAGACATCCGAGATCCGGAGCGCGGACATGAGGATCCGCGAGGCGATGACCAACCGGGTCGCCCGCATTCGGGCCGAGGCCAGTATGTTCCAGGCGGCCGAGGACATCAGTCTCTCCGGGGCCAGCGATCTGATGGTGGTCGACTCGACGGGCGCGTTCACGGGCGTCCTCACCGAGGGAGACATCCTCCGCGCCGCTTTGCCGGACACGGACGAGATCCTGGCGGCCGGCGGATCGTTGGAGGGGGCGTTCGACCGGTTCGTGAAGAAGGGTCGCGACCTCGCTGCCCTGCCGATCATGCCCTTCGTGATCCGCAGTCCGCTGGCCGTCGACCCCGACGACCACGTCGCCCGGGCCGCAGTCATCTTCGTCGAGCGGAACATCCGGCTGCTTCCGGTCGTGCGAGACGGCCGACTGCTGGGCGTAATCTCGCGGGCCGACGTCTGCAACGCCGTCGTCGGCGCCCTGCCCCATCCGCCGATCAGTCTCAGTTGAGACGAGAAACGCGCCCCGCTGCACGCGTCCTCGAGGAGGCCGCCCGCCGCAACGCCTCCCTAGGCCACGAGAACCTGGGCTCGCTTTCGGAGAGCCACGGGTTCGTAAGCATCCGTCCGCCATTGCATGATTTGCCGGCCCCGCACGACGCCTGGGTCGAAGCGGCCGACGAGCTGCCCGAGCTGTGCAGGACGCTGACGGTGCGGCACCGGCTTGACGAGCTTCCCCTCCTCGACGCGTCGCTCGAGGCGCTGGCCGATCGAGACCTACTCCGCGCCGCGAGCGTGATCGGGCTGCTGGCCCAGGCCTACAACCACCTCCCGATGCGCCCCCCGGACCGACTGCCCGAACACCTCGTGCGGCCGTGGCTGCAAATCGCGGCGCGCCTCGACCGGCCAAGGCTGACCCTCACGAACTCCGACTACATGTGGCACAACTGGCGCCTGATCGACCCGAACGCGGTCGACCCGATGCGCGTCGAGAACCTCAGGCTGCTCACGCCGATCTGGGAACACCCGCAGATGGAGAACTTCATGCTCGTCGTCCTCGAGATCCATGCGCAGGCGACGCCCCTCGTCGGCGCAGCCGCGCGCGCCCAGGAGCATTGTCGGCGAGGCGACGACGCAGCCCTGAAGGCCGAGCTTGTACTGATGGCCGAGACGATCCGCCGCCTCACGTTCGAGTCGCTGCAGAAGATCAACGCGAACGCTCGCTCCGGTCGCCCGGCGGTCGATCCCGTCGTATGGACGAAGCTGTTCGCGCTGCTGCCGTTGCCGGTGGTGGGGGCGGAGGGCGATCGAACGCCCTCCGCCAAGGCCTCCTCGACGATCTCCTCCAGCCGCGTCAGCTTCCCGGAGCGCCCCTCGAGGGGCGAGCGGTCCCTGGGCAACGCGAGCGGCGCCGAGACGCCCGGCTTCCACCTGATGGACATCTTTTTGGGGCGCCGCTCATACGAGTCGCAGCTCGGGCACGAAACGACGGTGTTCCGGAGCGAGTTCCCGCGGCACTGGCGGGAGTTCCTCGTCGCGGTCGCGCAGGAGCCGGTCGCGCAGTACGTCGCCGACCGAGACGACGGCGAGCTGAAGGGGCTCTTCAGCGAGCTCGTTGAGGCCTACCAGGGACGGCGCGGCCTGATCGCGCGGCACCGGCTGAAGGCGTTTCCCTACTTGGACGCGGCGTTCAAGACTGGCCGCAGACGGACCGTCACCGGCTTCTCGGACCTCTTCGAGGACCGTGCCTGGGAGGACGTCGACGCCTCGATGGAGGCCTCTCGCCGTGAACGGCAGGGCTCGGTCGCTCACGTTCCACGCTTCGCCCGCGTCGAGCTGGTGGAGGACGTCTGTCCGGGCGTGCGCCGGGTCGTCCTGGACGTGCGCGGCCTAGGGATGCATTGCGAGCCCGGCGACCGCTGCGCGATCCTCGCCGAGAACGACCCCGAGCTGGTGCAGCGGACGCTGGACGCACTACGCGCGAGCGGCGACGAGTTGGTCGATCTGACGCCGGAGTGGACGACGGCCCTCTCGCTGCGTCCGGGTCGCCAGCGCGAGCTCCGGACGCCGATTCGCGACGTGCTCGCCTTCGGCCACATCCGGCCCGTCGCGCGCGGCACGGCGAAGGCCCTCTACAGGTTGACGCTCGACGAGTCGCTGCTCGCGATCCTGGAGGCGCGCACGGAGGACCAATGGGAGCTGTACGACCTGCTCGAGCTCCTCATCGAAAGCGGCTTCGCCACGCAGCGCCTTTCCCGGGCCGAGCGCGGAGACTACGAGAACCTCTGCCGCCTGGTTCCCCCTCTGCGCCCGCGGCTGTACTCCGTTTCGTCGATCGCCGGCGGCGGGTTCGCTGCCGAGCAGATCGAGCTGGCCGTCGGCCACCTCTCGTACGAGAGCGTCGAGTCACCAACCTCCATTGCGCGGCACCGGTACGGCGCGGCCTCGACGTACCTGTGCAGAACGCTCGGCGCGCGGCCGGGGGAGCTCGTTCCCGTCCGCATCGTCCACCCCCCCGCGTTCGGGTTGCCCGCGGACCCGTCCGTCCCGATCGTCATGTTCGCAGGCGGAACGGGAATCGCGCCCTTCCGCGCCTTCCTCCAGGCGCGCGTCCGCGCGGGCGGCGCCGAGAATTTGCTCGTAGTCGGCGCCCACCACGGACGCCTCGTGCCGTTCCGGGAGGAGCTGGAGGCCTACGCGACGCGCGGGGAGGCGGAGGTACTGTTCGCCTTTTCGCGCGACCCGGCCGACGGAAACCACGTCGACGACCTCATCCGGGAGCCGGGCCTTGCGGCGCGGCTGCGCGAGCTGGTGCGGACGGGAGCGCGGATCTACGTCTGCGGACGGGCGATGTTTGCGCGCAGCGTGCTCGACGCGATCGCCGACATCCTCGACGAGCCCGGCGGAACAGGTCGGGAGACGCTCTTCGACCTCATCGCGCAGAACCGCTACATGCACGACGTGTTCACCACCTACACCGGGAGCACCGCCGAGCCGCGACCGCGAATCGAGATCTCGGACCTCATCCGGCGCACTAACGCGCCGGAGGGGCTCTGGATGGCGATCGACGGACGGGTCTTCGACCTGACTGAGTTCGCCGAGATCCACCCCGGCGGACGCAAGCTGATCGAATCCTTTGCTGGGACTGATGCAACGCGCAGCTACCGCATCGTCGAGCACCACCTCGACCCCGAGGTCGAGGCAACGCTCTCGATGTTCGAGGTCGGCGTGATGCGGCGGCTGCGCTTCGCCCGCCGCTGGGCGATCGCCGTTGGCGAGCACGGGCTCGAGCACCTGCCCCTCGACACGCTCTTCCGGCGCTGGGTGCGTTGCCTCTACATGCTGGCCGAGATCGAGAACGCGTTCGGGCTCGAGACGTCGCTCCGGGACGAGCCGCTCCACCGCGACGAGCGCCCCGGCGCGCTCCCGCGCACCCCCTACCGGCTGCAATTCGGGATCGAGTCTCACTCCCGCTTTCTCACGCAAACCGTGCCGTTCGTCTGCAGCCGCTTCGCCGGGCTTTGGCGGACGACGAGCGGTCCGTGCGCGCCCGAGGCGAGCTTTCGCGCGCTTGACGAGCAGATCGAGGGCATTCTCGCGGGCGCCGCTGCAAACGCCGCGCGGGCGGCTGTCGACGAGCTGGAACAGGCTCTGGCGCGCGAAGGTGCGTCGGCGGAGCTGATCGAGAGGATCAGGTGGTTGCAGACTGCCGACGCAAGCTACCTGGATGCCGCGAAGATGCTCGTGGCGTCCGGGGTGCGGGTCTTCGAGGAGCATGAGGCGGACGTCGTCGAGCACGGCGCCGGCGCGCTGCTCGACGTACTCCTCGCTCTTCCCGGGCTCACGCAGGCCCACTTCGAGGCGGTCGCGTAGAGCGGCAACCGGCGGTTGGGGGGGGCACGCCTCGGCTCCCTAACTCG
>CAWKGK010000003.1:0-207285 GCA_963849115.1 uncultured Actinomycetes bacterium
CCCTTCAGCGCTCGCGCGGTCTCGCCACCAGCCGGTAGCCGACGTTTCGGATCGTCTCGATCAGAGTCTCGTGCTCGGGGCCGAGCTTGGCCCGCAACCTGCGCACGTGGACGTCGACAGTCCGGGTCCCTCCGAAATAGTCGTAGCCCCAGACCTCCTGCAGCAGCAGGCCCCGGTCGCAGACGCGGCCCGCTCTCTGTGCCAGGAACTTCAACAATTCGAACTCCTTGTAGGTGAGGTCGAGTGGCCGGGTTCTCAGATGAACTTGATAGTTGTCGGGATTGACGATGAGGTCGCCGACCTTCAGCAGCGGGGCCTGCTCTCCGACCCCGACTCGGCGGGCCGCCATGGCGAATCGAGCCGAAATCTCGGCGCTCGAGGAACTGCCAAACAGGAAGTCGTCGATCCCCGACTCGAAGCGGAAGGTAGCTACCGTTGCTTCGCTCAGCACGGCCAGAAGTGGGGGCAAGGAACTGCCCCACTCTAGGGTCAGGCGCCGGGCAGACTCCTCTGCAGGAGCAACCTCTTCGAGGGCATCGAGCAGCATGATGTCGGGAGAGAGGGCACTCAACTCCAGGGGAGTCGAGTCCTTTAGCGAGGCCATGAGTACCTCGAAAGGCGCGAGTGGAAACGCCGGCAGCAGATCTCTGACGTCGTCCACTCGATCCGACAGCAGCACCACCGTCCATCTCATCATGAGAGCTCTCGCCAGCGATTCGTGATCGGGAGCCTCCGATCTCGCCCGAACGCCTTAGTGGTGACCTTGGGGCCCGGTGGCGCCTGGCGCCGCTTGTATTCGGAGCGGTCTACCAGCGTGATGATCGCTGAAGCGAGGCCGGCATCTATTCCTGCAGCGACGAGCTCCGAGACTCCTTCGTCCCGCTCGATATAGGCCTGCAGGATGGGATCGAGAACCTCGTAAGCAGGAAGTGAGTCGGTGTCCTTCTGGTTCGGGCGCAACTCGGCCGAAGGCGGTTTCGCAAGGATGTTGTCGGGGATCACTTCCGAGGAGGAGTTAAACAGCCGAGCAAGCTCGTAGACCTCAGTCTTGTAGACGTCCTTTAGCAGAGCAAAGGCTCCCACCATGTCCCCGTACAGAGTTGCGTAACCACACGCCATCTCCGACTTGTTCCCGGTCGCCAGCACCAGGTGCCCATACCGGTTGGACACGAACATCAGCAGCATGCCTCGAATTCGGGCCTGGAGGTTCTCTTCGGCGAGGCCCTCATCCGCGAGCGGGAGGATCGCGTCCAGCTCCCTCATAAAGCTGCGGTAGATGTCTGCAATCGGTATCTCCCAGAGTTCGACCCCGAGCCGCTGTGCCAAGTCGCGCGCATCGTCCAAGGAATGAGCTGTGGAGTGCTCCGAGGGCAGCGCAATCGTCAGCACGTTCTCGGCCCCCAGAGCGTCGGCAGCGATCGTGGCAGTTAGAGCCGAGTCGAGACCGCCCGAGAGCCCGACGACGACCTTGCGGAACCCGTTCTTTCGCACGTAGTCGGCCAGACCAAGCTTCAGCGCCTCATAGATTTCCTGGATAGGCGTCAACTCGGGCTCGATTGGAGCACGCGCCGGCTCCCCCAGGTTGGCTCGGAGCTCTAGCGAGATCCGATCCGCGGGCGCATCGTTCGATGCCTGCACCGGTTCGATAGGGACGTCGACGATCTCGAACGTCTCCCTGAACTGCGGCAGCCGCGCGAGAAGCTCTCCGGTCCCGGAGACGACCGTGGAGCCGCCGTCGAACACGAGCTCGTCCTGGCCCCCGACCAAGTTGACGTAGACAATTGCAACACCGTGACGCTCGGCGTGTTCCTTGAGCATTTCGTTTCTGAGATAAACCTTGCCCTTGTGGAACACGGATGCATTGATGTGGGCTATCACCTGAGCGCCGGCATTTGCAAGGGTTGCAATGGGGCCTGTCGCCGACCACGCGTCCTCACATACGCAGACCCCAATCCTTGCCGCGGGAGTATCGATCAATAGCACGGACGTCCCGGACATAAAATAGCGACGCTCATCGAAGACACCGTAGTTGGGCAGCAGTTGCTTGTGGTAGACGGCTCGTACACGGCCCCCATGACACACGGCGGCCGCGTTGTAGAGGCCTTTCGGACTAGCGTCGGCGAACCCGACGATCGCGGTTACGTCGGCGGACTTGGCGGCAAACTCCTCGAGCGCACGCTTATTCGACTTCAGAAAGGAGGACTTCAGAAGGAGGTCCTCGGGCGGATACCCGGTGATCGCAAGCTCGGGAGCCACGAGAATCTGTGCGCCCGACTCGGCGGCACGGGAGGCGGCCTCGACCAAGCGCGACAGGTTAGCGTCGATGTCGCCGACGACCTGGTTGAGTTGGGCAAGAGCAAAGCGAACCATGTATCCAGCCTAGTCCCCCCCGCCCGTCCCTACCAGCCCCAGCACTACCGTTCCGGGGCTGGTGCGGATTCTCCGTAACGTGCTCGAAACACTCCGGGCATAGGCTCAGGACCATGGAACGGCAGCAGGAGTACGTGCTTCGGACCGTCGAAGAGCGGGGCATTCGGTTGGTGTGGCTGTGGTTTACCGACGTGCTCGGCTTTCTGAAGAGCTTCGCGGTGACCTCGGAGGAGCTCGAGGAGGCGTTTGACGAGGGCATCGGGTTCGATGGGTCTGCGATCGAAGGCTTCGCCCGGGTGCAAGAATCAGACATGCTGGCGCGCCCCGACGCCGGCACTTTTCAGATCATGCCCGTCGAGGAAGGGCGCTCCGATGGCGGCGTTGCCCGGGTCTTCTGCGACATCTACACGCCGGACGGCAGGCCGTTTTGGGGCGACCCTCGCTACGTGTTGCGCAAGAATCTCGAGAAGGCGGGAGAGCTCGGCTTTTCCTTCTACGTCCATCCCGAAATGGAGTTCTTTCTGTTCAAGAGCCAGGAGGAGCTAACGCCTCTCGATGCCGGTGGCTACTTCGACCTCACTCCGCTCGATGTCACGCAGGACCTGCGACGGGAAATGGTAAACGTGCTGGAACACATGGGTATCCCCGTCGAGTTTGCACATCATGAGGTCGCCCCCTCTCAGCACGAAATCGACCTGCGCATGGCGGATGCACTAACCATGGCTGACTCGGTCATGACCTACCGGCTGATCGTCAAGGAGATAGCGGCCCGTAAGGGTCTCTATGCGACATTCATGCCCAAGCCGCTTACCGATCTGCCCGGCTCGGGAATGCACACACATCTCTCCTTGTTCGAGGGGGACCAGAATGCCTTCCATGATTCCTCGGACGAATATCATCTCTCCAAGACGGCAAAGGCGTTCATCGCAGGACTCTTGACGCACGCCGGCGAGATCACCGCAGTGACCAACCAGTGGGTCAACTCCTACAAGCGGCTTGTAACAGGCCGCGGCTATCCCGTGCCAGAAGCTCCCGCTTTCGTGTGCTGGGGGAGGCACAACCGCTCGGCGCTCATACGTGTGCCGATGTATAAGCCGAAAAAGGAGCAGTCGACGCGTATCGAGATCCGGTCACCTGATCCGGCGTGTAACCCCTATCTCGCATTCTCAGTCATTCTTGCCGCAGGCCTGCGCGGCGTCGCGGACGGATACGAGCTCCCGGCCGAAGCGACCGATAACATTTATGAGATGTCGGACAGCGAACGGCACGCGGCGCGCATCAGTCAGCTGCCTGCGGACCTGAACCAAGCCCTGCTCGCGATGGAGAGCTCCGAGCTCGTCGCCGAAGCGCTCGGCGAGCAGGTGTACGAGTATCTGTTGCGAAACAAGCGCGAGGAGTGGGACCAGTACAAGACCTACGTCTCGCCCTACGAACGACAGCGCTATTTGCCGGTCCTGTAGGGGTGGCGCGAACGAGACGGCCGGCTATCCGCGGATCACCACCGGCATGCGGGAGCCCCCCACCCAACGCGGTCCCCAATAGGAATCCCATAACGACTGGGGCCTCACTCCGCTGGAGGAGGTTGCGGAGATGAAGCGGCCATGACCGACGTACATGCCCGCGTGACCGACGAGCGCGCTAGTTGTGTCGTGGAACACGAGGTCGCCGACTCTGAGGCTCGTGCGCTTCCAGATGCGCTTGAAGCGGTCCCGCTTCCCGAGCAGAAACTGTTGCAGCGCACTATGCGGAAGGCTGCCCCCATGTCTTGCGAAGACCCATCTTGTGAAACCCGAGCAATCGAACCCCGAGGGCGAGCTGCCACCGTAGACGAAGGGAGCCCCTATCTGGGAACGGGCGCGTTTCTTGAGATGGATTCGTTCCTTGTGACTGTTGGAAGGGGAGTGCGCGCTCGCGGGCGTGGCTGCGAGCACCACTGATGCGACTAAAGCTAGGGATGCGACCACTACTGCGTGCCGCCGCCGGGTACCCCTTTGAGGAACAAGGATGCTCATTCTTACCTCCATGCATTATGAGGACTCAGTAGCCGAACGGCCGCTTTTGCGCCTGAGTCCTCTTCGGCAACTGCGGCTCGCAGGGCGAGCGCCGTTGCCCGGTCGTGACCTTCGAGCGAAGCCTTAGGTTTGAAGGCAATTGCTCAGTCAAGCTCCGCGCATGGTTAGCGAACCTATCGGCACCCCCCCTCGGGAGGGCTAGGGTCCCGGTGACGAACGAATTGGGCGATGATTTGTGTCTCGGCCACAACGTTGCCATTTAGGCTCTCCAATCGATGGTTCTGAACGATGATGTCCACGCGCGCGAGACCGCCGTGAGAGCGGTGAGTCGGAGCTTGACTACGCTTCTCGATTCACATCCTCGAGCGCGCGACTACTTGGGTGGCGACAGACGGCCAGATCGTGACGCCGTCCAGTCACAGATCTTGGCCGCCCACACAGGCGGCGGGATGGAGCTTGTGCGAACGGAACGTCGCCTCCTCTTGCTCTCTATCGCGGGTGCAGACCTGAGCGGCGAGCTGCAGCTCGAGGAGGTGGGAATGGCGCTGGCAGATCTCGCCGATGCTTGCATAGCGGCCGCTCTGCTCGAAGCACAGGCTCCTGCTTCGCTGGGTGTGATTGCGATGGGCAAACTCGGGGCACGCGAGCTCAATTACGTGTCGGACATTGACATCATGTTCGTTTCAGAAGATGACCCGCAGCACGCCGCGAGCGCCGCAGTGAGGGCAATTGAGGCGCTGAGCGCGGTGACTGCCCAGGGAAGGGCCTACTCGGTGGATGTGAATTTGAGGCCTGAAGGGCGGAATGGCGCTCTCGCTCGAACGCTGGAAAGCTATCTCGAGTACTACCACCGCTGGGCACAGCCGTGGGAGTTTCAAGCTCTGATCAAGGCCCGCGCTTTGGGGAGTGATCATCCCGTGGGCCAAGCGCTCGTGGACGAGACGCGCAGCTTGGTTTACCCGCCTAGCATTCCGACTGAGAGGATCGCGGCGGTTCGCGCCATCAAGGAACGAGTCGAGAGCCAGGCTCGGCGGGCGCGCACCAGAGGAACGAGCGCCCGTGCGTCTGACGTAAAGCTCGACAGGGGAGGCATCCGGGATATCGAGTTCTGTGTGCAGCTCCTGCAACTCGTCCACGGTGGCCTCGACGAATCGGTCCGTTGTGCCGCAACGCTCGATGCAGCGCGCGCTCTGGCGGACGGTGGATATCTGGCCGAAGAGGACGAGGCGGGTCTCTCGGTCGCCTATCGGTGGCTTAGAGCGATCGAGCACCGACTGCAGCTCAGGAACGAGCGAAGAGTCGTGCGGCTGCCTGAAAAAGAGATGGACAAAGCGAACCTGGCTCATGCTATGGGATACGAGGATTCACCCACGTCGTGGGCGTATGAGCGTTTCGAGGCGGCTCACGAGAGGGTTCTACTGGATGTGCGCAGCCGTTTCGAGAAGCTCTTTTACCGACCGATGATCGAGTCACTGTCGGTGCCCGGCGCCGGACGCCTGTCTCCTGCTGCTCTGGGTGAGCGGCTGCGCTTACTGGGCTTTCGCGATACGAAGCGGGCGGCCCAGATATTGCACGGGCTGGTCTCGGGGACGTCTCGCAAGGCCAGGCTGTTCCGGGTTCTGGCTCCTCCGTTCATGCGCTCGCTGGCATCGACACCGTTGCCGGACGTGGGGTTGCTTTCCTTTCTGAGCCTCGGAGATGCGCTGGGGGAGCGGCTCGATGTACTGGGAGCCCTCCGCGACAACCCTCCCGGTCTGCACGTGCTAGCTCAGGTTCTAGGGAGCGGGCGTGTGACAGGGGACATGCTAGGTAATGTTCCGGAGCAGCTCGCCTTGATCGCCGATCAGAAGATCACCCTTCCTCAGGGAGGTAGAGAGCGGCTCATCAAGGAAGCGGCTGCGTCGCTGAGTTGGAGAGAGCCGGAACGGCGTTGGGACGGCCTCAGACGTTACAAGCGCCGCCGGCTACTGGAGATCATGGTCGCCGACATCATCGGGGAAGCGGATGCCCGCACCACAGGTAATGCTCTTTCGGAGCTGGCCGAGGCCTGCATAGCGGCATCCCTTTTAGATGAACGGGCCTCGTTTGCCGTCATAGCCATGGGGAAGCTCGGGGGCCGCGAGCTCGGCTATTCATCCGACATCGACGTGATGTTCGTGCACGACGGTAACTCTCAGGAGGCGGAGAGTCTCGCCGAGAGGCTGCTCGGGACGCTCGGGGAGGTAACCGCAGAGGGCCGCGTCTTTGTCGTCGACGCGGGGCTGCGTCCCGAGGGGAAAGCGGGTCCGCTTACTCGTTCTGTCGCTTCCTACGAGAAGTACTACGAGCGCTGGGCCAAGCCGTGGGAGTACTTGGCCTTGGTCAAGGCGCGCTATGCGGCAGGTGATCGCAACCTTGCAGAGGACCTGTTGCGGTCAGTGTCCGCCAACGCCTTTCCTCAGCGACTCGAGGATCGCTCGATCGATGAGATTCGTCATCTCAAGGCTCGCATGGAACGAGAACGGATCCCGAGGGGAACGAATGCGAGGCTGAACCTGAAGTTTGGGCCCGGCGGTATGACCGACGTGGAGTTTGCTTGCCAGATCATCCAGATCACCCACGGTCATTACCATCCTGAGCTGCGTGTCACTTCCACGTCGGAGGCGCTACATGCCGCCGGCAACGCCGGCCTGATCCCGGAGGAGTCGGTTCGCCGGCTGCAGGAGACCTACGAGTTCCTTTACGGTTTGCGCAACCGCATGTTTCTGATGAGTGGGCACAACCGCGACACCCTGCCCACGAAGCCTGAGGAGCTAGAGGCTCTAGGAGTGGCTATGGGTTTCAAGGATCAGCCTCGGCAGCGCCTCGAAGACCACTACCTGAGGCTCACGCGCAGGGCTCGCAAGGTGACCGAGCCGCTCATCTACGGCTGATCCCCTGCCGAGTGGTGGACAAAGGTTGCAGAAGTTGTCACCACTAGGCTCTGTTCCTCCCTGCGGATTCCACTTGCTCCGGGGGTGCCCCAGGGAGGTCGCGCCGGCTCGAGGAGCTCATAAAGCGCACAATTAGAGGGTATGAGTGCGAAGTTTCCGCGCTCACAAGTAAGAGACACCTTCCCCCCGATCCGTCGTCGCATAGAACTCAAGCAAGTCGCGGACGGGTAGCTAGACAGCCACCGAACAGTCGCTGGAGCGATATGTCTTCACACCACTTTAAGGACCGGTCTCAATCTGCCGATGCACAGCAAAAGCTCCCTGCATGTTCAAGGAAATCCTGGAAGGCTCGCCACCCTCCTTGGAGACTCAGGAAGAAGGCGGAAATGGATCAGGAATCGCTCCACATACTGCTGGTGCAAGATGACTCCTCGAGCGGACCCGTGCTCGTGGACGGGCTGCTGGATGACGTGCTGGAGCGCACGTACCGGGTATCTCATGCCAACGACGTGGAACAGGCCATGGAAGCACTGGCTGACTCTTTCGTGGACTGCATCCTTCTCGACCTCCACCTTTCCGCCCGCCTGAATCTGGAATCAGTGAGCAAACTGCAGGGATCCGTGCCGGACATCCCCATCGTGGTCATCACGGGGGCGGATGACCACGATCACGGCGTCGAAGCGGTCCAGCGCGGAGCCCAAGATTTTCTGATCAAGGGACGGATCAGTCAGGACGTGCTGGTCACGTCGGTTGAATTCGCCATCGAAAGAAACCGACTACGCGAACAGCTCCGCCAAGGCTCAGTGACAGACGAGCTCACCGGGCTGAAAAACCGAGGAGGGTTTGACTCTCTTGCCGAGCACACCTTCCAGTTCGCCATTCGGAGAAGGCAGCGACTCGTGCTCCTCTTCATGGACCTCGACTCTTTGAAATCGATCAACGATTCCTTGGGCCACCGCGAGGGAGATGCAGCGCTCATCGATGTCGCTGGTTTACTGAAGGAATCCTACCGGGGTTCAGACTTGGTGGGTCGCGTGGGGGGAGACGAGTTTTGCGTTCTGTTGATCGGCGCTTCCGATCGTGAAGCGCAAACATCGGTGCAGAGACTCCAGGACGCGATCGACGGTCACAACCGAACGGCTGACAGACCCTACGAACTGTCCCTGAGCATAGGGATGGCCGTGTTTAGTCCCGATGCGCCTTGTTCGGTGGCAGATCTGATGAACGAGGCCGATGCAGCTATGTACGAGGCGAAACGGGGACTCGTGATTCGGCTGCCCGTCGATGCCCATCGGTAGATGAGCCAGCGATAAACTACGAATAACCCCAGGATTAGATGTCGTAGTAGAGGTAGAACTCCCAAGGGTGGGGGCGCAGTCTCAGCTCGTCGACCTCGTGCACCCTCTTGTAGTCAATCCAATGGGAGATGACGTCGTCGGTGAACACTCCCCCTTCGAGAAGGAAGTCGCGGTCGTCCTCGAGCGCGTCGAGCGCCTGCTCCAATGAACCCGGTACCTGAGGCACCTCCAACAGCTCCTCGGGAGGAAGCTCGTAGAGGTCCTTGTCGACGGGGTCGACCGGCTCGGTCTTGTTGCGAACCCCGTCGAGACCTGCCATCAGCAGCGCGGAAAAGGCGAGGAAGGGGTTGCAGGACGCGTCGGGGCAACGGAACTCGATGCGCTTTGACTTGGGAGATTTCGAGTAGAGCGGTATTCGAACCGCGGCCGATCTGTTCCGCTGGGAGTAGACGAGGTTGACCGGCGCTTCGTAACCCGGGACGAGTCGCTTGTAGGAGTTCGTTGTCGGGGCGCACAAGGCCAGCAACGCTGGTGCGTGCGCCAAGAGCCCTCCGATGTAGTGGCGGGCGGTGTCGGAAAGCTGTGCATAGCCGAGCTCGTCCCAGAAGAGAGGTTCATCGTCCCGCCACAGCGACTGATGCACGTGCATTCCCGAGCCGTTGTCCTGGAAGATGGGCTTAGGCATGAAGGTCGCGGTCTTGCCGTTGATCCTAGCGGTGTTCTTGACCACGTACTTGTAGAGCATGAGCCTGTCGGCCATAGTCAACAGCGGGGCGAAGCCCATGTCTATCTCCGCCTGGCCGGCGGTACCGACCTCGTGGTGATGGACCTCGACCGGTATGCCGAGCTCGCGCATTGTCAGGACCATCTCCGAGCGGAGATCCTGATAGTGGTCCATCGGAGGGACGGGGAAATAGCCTTCTTTGTAGCGAGGCTTGTAACCGAGGTTCTTGCCGTCCTCTTTCGCCCCCGAGTTCCACACACCCTCGACCGCGTCGATGTGATAGAAGCCCTGGTGCTGGTTTTGGTCGAAGCGGATCGAGTCGAAGATATAGAACTCGGCTTCGGGTCCGAAATAGGCGGTGTCTGCCACCCCGGTCCCCTTCAGATACTCCTCTGCCTTCTTGGCGACATAGCGTGGGTCGCGCGAGTAGAACTCTCCGGTGAGAGGGTCCTTGACGAATGCATGCACGATCATGGTCGGGTACTTGGCAAACGGGTCCATAACCGCAGTGTCGGGGTCCGGCACAAGAATCATGTCCGATTCCTGTATCTCCTGGAAACCGCGGATGGAGGATCCGTCGAAACCAAACCCCTCCTCGAAGACCTCCTCCCCGACCTCGTCGAAGGGAACCGTGAAATGCTGCATCAGGCCGGGCAGGTCGGAGAAGCGGATATCGAAGAATGATGCATCGTGTTTCTTGCCGAGTCTCAGTACATCGGATGCGCTGGCTGCCATTGGCCCCTCCTCAGTGTGACGCACTCGCTGAAGACAATGACTCACCCTAGAGGATCGTGGTTGCAAGGTCGTTTCGCCTTTGTTACACCCGCGTTACAGGGCTCCAGGTGGCCTCAAGCGACGGCCGGTGGTGGACTAGTGAACGAGGCCTCTTCTGAAGCCCTCTGCAACCGCTTCGGTCCGGTCCTTGACGCCGAGCTTGCGGAATACCTGCTTCAGGTAAGATTTAACTGTCTCTTCCGATACGTGAATCCGTTCTGCGACTCCCTTGGTGGAATGTCCGTGGGTAAGCTCCTGTAGTACTTCCAACTCTCGGTCGGAGAGCACATTTGGGTCTCGGTTGCTGATCCGGCCGAAGATGCCATCGGTGACGTTGGGATCGAGTACCGAACGTCCGTTTGCCACCTCGTAAATCGCCTGCAGGACGAATTCACGCGTCGATGACTTGGAGATGTAGGCGTCGGCGCCGGCCTTCACGGCTTCTGCGACGGTGCCGGGGTCGGTGAACATCGTGATGATCACGACCCTCGTCTTGGGCGAGTGTTCTTTGATCTGCCTGGTGGCTTCGATTCCATTGATGCTGCCATCCCCCAGCGACACATCCATCAACACGATGTCGATGCCTTCCTGCTTCACTCTTTCCACTGCCAAGGCGCCGTCTGCGACGACCTCGGCGAGCTCGAGATCATCGGAGATGGACAGCATCGCCTGAAGCCCTTGTGAAACGAGCCGATGATCGTCGGCTATCAGAATGCGCGTGCCCATAGCCTCTTCTTTCGCCCGGTCATTATCGGCTGACTCCGCCAGGGAGGATAGCTTCCACGCGCGTCCCACGGCCCATGTCGCTGTGAAAAGAGACGTGTCCTCCTACGCGTGCGGCGCGCTCCTTCATCAAGCGCACCCCGACATGATCAATTCCTGGGTCGGCCTCCGGGTTGAAGCCCGGACCGTCGTCTTCCACCACGATATGGACCTGGCCGTCTTCGTGATCGCTCATCTTCACGATAACCGGGGCGCCGCCTCCGTGCTTCATGGCGTTCACCACGCCCTCTTGAAGGATTTGGAAGGCTGCGAGGGCTACGGGGATGGGGGGCTCGTTGGCAATTTTCCCCTCTAGATGGATCTCGCTGCCCCACAAGGTGGACATCTGATCGGCGAACTTTTCGATCGTTGTCATCAGGCCGCCCTCCTCCACGGAGGAGCGGCGGAGATCGACCAAGGAATCTCGCAGGCTCTTGATGGCTTCATTGAGCGCATCTCGAGCGGATTGGACCGCCGCGGCGGCAGAATCCGTTCGCCCGGAAGCGAGAAACTCAGCCGCGTTGCCCGAGCTGTAGCTGGCTGCGGCCAGCATTTGCAGACTGCTGTCGTGGATGTCCGCCGCGATGCGCTTTCGTTCGTTCTCTCGCTCTTGAAACACCTTCTCGGTGGCTTGCAGGAGCTCATGCTGTTGCTTTCGGACCCGTTCCGACAACTCCTGTTGTGTGCGGGCGCCAATGAGGCTGATGCGGGCAAAGATGGTGGGTATGAGGATGGCGGCCGCCGCGAAAGCTCCGAGCTGCTTATAGGCGAGCGCGGTGACTACTCCAAGGGCCGACAGCACCACATAGGACATCAGGAAGCCGGCAACCGGGTTCGGCAGCATGCGCTGGAGTGCTTGATGAAAGCGAACTTCGCCGTCGAAATGAATTGCAAGAGACACCAGCGAGAGATTTACGAGGACGTGAGTGGCGGCTGCGGCCGCGACGACGACAACTATGAGGAAAACCGGGACATCTGTGAACAGCTATCGTTGGCGTCGGGAGAGCGATATGGGGACAGCAGAGCCGATGTCGCACCAACAGCCAGCATGAGCTGGGCTCTATTGAAGGCAGCGCGCGACAGAGGAATCTCACGCCTGAACTCCCGCAGGTCGATTGCTCCGAGCCCGGCGATCGTCATGGCGATCCAGGGCTGAAAGAGCAAGGCGATGGCCAAGAGAATGGGTATGCCGAGCATGACCTCGGCGTTGTAGCCGAGCGAGACCGGCAGGAGATCCACGGCCATCAGCAGGATGATCCAGAACAGCAAGGCCCCGAGCGAGATGGGAGCCGGGTCCGACGCCAGCTGGCTTGCCAGGATGGCGGCCGTCGCGCAAACCACCACCCAGCAGTAGACCCGTGTGCTTTGACGCATCATTTTCCGTGATCTCCTGAGATTCGGCTCCTGCGCGATGGGAGGAGGGGTCATTAGGCCCCTCCTCCATCACTTGGTCACAGTTGCCGACACCTCTACCAGCGCCATTGAGCGCCGGCGGTGTAAAAGAGCGCCGTGAGGGCACTCGCAAGAGCGACAAGCCTGAACTTCACGCGGACCTCCCTCCCGTGGGGTCGAAGGAATGAGGTGAAAATCCGGCCCGCAGGCCGCCGCTTCGCTCTTACGACGTTGTGTTCTCTTTCGCTCCTTCTCCGCTGTCCGATCCGCTGATCCGGGGTAACCCCCAGGGAGGGAAACTCTACCTCGCCCCCGAGCGTGGGCGCAATGCCCGACCGTCCTAACCCGAGCCACCCCCCAAGCGGGTGAATTAATAGCCCCATTTGGGGGAGGCGGAGAGTCCCTCCTCTCCCCTTTACTGGTCAGAGACCGGGGACAACGTCAAAGGATGGGAATGGGAGATCAGAACCGCGGCGTATTGATTGCGGAGCCTCTGGGGGGCCGTCATGACTCCCTGGCGTGGGTGCTGCCTGGAGGCGGCTCCGAAGTGGTGGCTGCGTACGGCGCGGCGGAGGCGGTAGCGGTGGGCCGCTCTCTGAAGCCCGAACTTGCCCTCGTGGACCTCTCGCTGAGCCCCGACTGCTCGCTGATAGCGGATCTGCTCGTCGCTTGTCCCGAGACCAAGATAGTTGCGGTGTTCGACTCTCTGGATGGTTTCCCCAGCGGACTGAGAGAGGCGATGACGTTGGGCGCCGTGGCAGTAGTGGAAAGGACGGCGCTCGCCACCGACCTCGTCTCGATCCTCTCCGGCACCCAGCCCTTCTCGTTCGGCCACAGGGACGATGTCGCCGTGCAAAGCGAGCGTCACATCGATCTCAGTAGCCAGCACGAGCATCAGCGCCGCTCCACCAGCCGAGCCCTGTGCGCAGCTCTCGAGGCGCGCGATTACGGGACCGGGCAACACCTGCACCGCGCCACCCGCCTGGCGACCTCCTGCATGCGCCTGATCGACGCACCTCTGGCACTCTCGGACGAGGTGGTACGCGGCTTCATGCTTCACGACGTCGGCAAGATTGGGGTGCCCGACTACATCCTGCTCAAGCCGGGGCCGCTCGATTACTGGGAGTTCGAGGTGATGAGAGCCCATCCCGAGCTGGGCCTCAAAATCGCCGAGCCAGGGGGATTTTCCCAGGAGACTCTCGACGTCATACTGAATCACCACGAGCGCTGGGACGGCTTCGGATACCCGCGGGGGGTCGGGGGGGACGAGATTCCGCTCGCGGCGCGCGTCTTCTCCGTCGCCGACGCTTTCGACGCCATGACCTCGGATCGGCCCTACCGCTCGGCCATGAGCCCTCGCGACGCGCTCCACATCATTCGCTCGGGCTCGGGCTTCGCCTTCGACCCCGACGTCGTCGACACCTTCCTCGACCTGGACCCTCTCGGATCCGCCGGCCGGAGTCCCGAAAACAAACATCTCGTCGGCTGAGTCATTTCAGGGCCTCGCCCTACTCCGAGAGGAGCGCTCTGCCTTCACGCCTCGGCGGTGCGCACTTTGCGGGTTGACGGTCACGGCCTCGACCTGCCACCCTTTCCCAGGAAGATCTCCTTCTCTGAGGCCGAGGTAATGCATAAGTGGCAGATCGCCGTCTCGAGCAGCTTCAAGTCGAGCTGCGACGAATACCGGGAGTGCGCAGCGCTCGGGTCGTAGGAGACGAGCTGCCCACCGAGATCCATATCATCGCCTCTCCCGAGCGCACCGCCAAGCAGCTGGTGCGAGATGTGCAGTCCCTCGCTGCGGCCGGCTTCGAGATGCCGATCGACCACCGCATCGTTTCGATCGTCCAGTTGCGAGAGGTCACTTCCGAGCCGTCCGAGCAGGAACCCCCGCCGCTCCCCGTTGGTGAGGCACGAGTTGGTGAGAACCGAGTGGGGGGGCGGCCGATTCTGGAGCGGGTGGTCCAAGCCGACAAGGGCGATCAAGGATGGGTGAAGGTAGCCCTGCAGTGGCCTGACGGAACCGTCACCGAGGGCGTGGGCGAGTCTGGGACGTCTCGTAACGCGCGGGCCCGGGGAGCGGTCGCCGCCCTGCTCCACGCCCTGGGTCCCGTGCTCGACGCCAGGGGCGCTCGGCTCGATGTCGAGCATGTCGCCTGTCAGCGGGTCGGGGCGGCAGATACCGTGATGGTGCGGGCGACGTATTACCGCTCGGGAGCCTCGGCGCCGCTGGTGGGAATCGCATTGGTCCACGACGACGCTGCGGGGGCCGCGGTCCGTGCGCTGCTGCACGCCCTCAATCGCCGGCTGCACGGGTCCTGACGGACCTGAGGGCCGGGCCGGGGGGCCGGCCATCAACCTGAGCTGGACACTTTGTGCCAAAAACGACCGTATAGGTCGTTTTTCGGCCAAACCTGATGCTCGGGCTGGGGGCAACCAGTTGCCTGATAAGCGTGTGCCGGTGTCGGCTTAATCACCTGGGGCGTCGGCCAGCATGCGGTGGTAGACGAGCACGACTATGCCCCCCACGAGCAGCAGGTCTCCCAGGCTCAGGACCTCGCCCAAGCGTGGCAGGGGGATGATGTCGCCAAGCCACGGGAGCAGCGTGGAGGGACTCATGAGCTCGTGCTCGAAGCTGGATTGGGTGGGCGTGCTCGTCACTCCGGCGAGGTCGGCGGCGGCGGCCGAAACGGGCATGGCCCGGTTGGCTCCGATGACTACGACGTTCAGCAGCAGACCGGCGGCCATCAGACTGATGCCGGGTAGGGCCCGGTTGAGAACCAGGAAGCCGATGAGAAGGAGATTCGCGGCCAGGATCACCCCGAGGGCGGCAGTATCCGACAGCTCGAGCCACAGCGGGGGCGCGATCTGGAGGACCAGCGCAGCCCACAGAAGTGGCAGCCAGGCCAGCCGGGTGGCGGCCAGTGATTCGAGCGAGCCGCCGCGCACCCTCCCGGCGAAGGCGGCGGCCGCTCCCGCGACCAGAAGGGTCAGCACGCGGCCCCCGGACCGCGGAGTGATATCACCGTGTGCGCGCCGAGGTGCGCATCCGGCAACAAGACGCGCGTTGAGCGCGATCGAGGACGTCGCGCAAGCCGAGAGCGGGAGACATCGGCGGCCCAGAATAAGGCGGTCGGCCCGTCGCTTAACCTGGGGAGCATGCCCCCGAGACCTCCGATCGCTCCGGTAAATCCCGGGTGGCCGACGCAGGTGATTGCGATCGGCTCCGGCAAAGGCGGTGTCGGCAAATCGACTACGACGGTGAACGTCGCCGCCGCCCTCGTCCGGCAGGGCCATTCGGTGGGTCTCCTCGACGCCGACGTCTGGGGCTTCTCGATTCCTCGCATGCTAGGGCTGAGTGGACAGCCCAAGGCCGTCGGTGGCCTGATCCAGCCCCCCGAGGCTTTCGGGGTGAAGGTGATCTCGATCGGGCTGTTCGCAAACGAGGACAACCCGGTGGTGTGGCGCGGCCCCATGCTCCACAAGGCCCTCCAGCAGTTTCTCGAGGATGTCGCGTGGGACGACCCCGACTATCTGCTCGTCGATTTGCCGCCCGGCACGGGAGATATCTCGATCTCGATTGCCCAGTTCCTGCCCGGCGCCTCGATGATCGTGGTAACGACCCCTCAGGCGGCCGCCGAGAAGGTGGCCCAGCGGGCAGGATTCATGGCGGCGAAGAGCGGCCTGGCAGTGGCGGGGGTAATCGAGAACATGTCCTATTTCAGGGGCGACGACGGCAAGCGCTATCCGATCTTCGGGGAGGGCGGAGGCCGGAGCCTCGCGGATCGCCTTGGCGTGCCCCTACTGGCGGAGATTCCACTCGAACCGAGGCTCCGGGAGCTCGCCGACAAGGGCTTGGCCGTAGTCGTCTCGGAGCCGGGCTCTGAGTCCGCCCAAGCTCTGGAGCAGGCCGCCAAGGAGCTGGTCAACCTTCTTCCGCCCCGGCCCCGGCCGGTCCCGCGTATCTCGTTGCCGCTGACTGAAGGCTGAGCCGATGGCATCCACCGGCGGCGTCGACGTCGTGGCACGGATCGGAGGCGCGGTCGACGAGGTGGGCGCACAAGCCCGGGCCGCGATGCTGGCGAGCAGATCCCTCAAGGCGGAAGCGAAGCTGTGGGGGCTGGACCTCGCCATTCGCTGTTGCGACCTCACCACGCTCGAGGGAGCCGACTCCCCGGCAAGCGTTCGGCAGCTCGCCGCCAAAGCGATGCGCCCAGCCTCTGCGGACCCCTCCCTCCCCCACGTGGCCGCGCTTTGCATCTATCCGCGACTCGTCCCCGCGGCGGCACAGGCGCTGAAGGGCTCGGGAGTTGCGGTCGCCTCGGTGGCAACTGCCTTTCCCTCCGGCCAGTCTGCCCTCGAGCTGCGTGTAGCGGAGATAGAGCGAGCGCGTGCGGACGGTGCCTCAGAGATCGACTCCGTGATCAGCCGGGGGGCGCTGCTGGCCGGCGACGACCACGCCGTCTACACCGAGGTGTCGGCCGCGAAGGAAGCCTGCGGAGACGCTCATCTCAAGGTCATCCTGGAGACCGGTGAGCTCGGTTCCTACGATCGTGTGCGGCGCGCCTCACTCATCGCGATGGCGGCGGGCGCCGACTTCATCAAGACCTCCACCGGCAAGATCGCGCCGGCCGCGACGCTGCCGGTGGCTTTGGTCATGGCGGAGGCGATTCGTGACTTCGCCGACTTCTGCGGGCGGCCTGTCGGGCTCAAGGTCGCCGGCGGGATTCGGAGCGCCAAGGACGCGCTGCGATATCTCGTTCTGGTTAACGAAACGCTGGGTTCGGAGTGGCTCACTCCGAAGCGCTTTCGCATCGGCGCCTCGTCGCTGCTCAACGACCTCCTGATGCAGATCGACAAGCAGCGCTCGAGGTCCTATTCCGACTCCGATCGCTACACGGTGGCATGACCCCAGCCTGGGACTACTCGCCGGCGCCCGAGTCCACCGAAGTGGTCTCTATCAAGGACACCTACGGGCTCTATCTCGATGGCCGTTTCGTGGAGCCTGCTTCGGGCACCTATTTCAAGACCATCAACCCGGCCACAGAGGAAGTCCTGGCGGCGGTGCCCGAAGCGTCCTCCGAAGATGTGGCTGCGGCGGTGGCTGCGGCTCGAGGCGGTCTCGAAGCATGGACGTCGGCTGGCGCTCCGGCACGAGGCAAGTTCCTCTTTCGCATCGCCCGCATCATGCAGGAAAGAGCGCGGGAGCTCGCGGTGCTCGAGACCATGAACGGCGGCAAGCCCATCCGGGAGAGCCGCGACGTCGACATCCCGTTGGCTTGTGCCCACTTCTTCTACTACGCCGGCTGGGCCGACAAGCTCGAGTACGCCTTCGTGGGCCGCAAGGCGGACCCCGTCGGTGTGTGCGCGCAGATCATCCCGTGGAACTTCCCGCTGCTGATGCTGGCGTGGAAGATCGCGCCCGCTCTGGCGGCCGGCAACACGGTCGTGCTGAAGCCCGCCGAGACCACTCCGCTCACAGCCCTTTTGTTCGCGGAGATCTGTGATCAGGCGGGCCTGCCGGCAGGAGTCGTGAACATCGTGACCGGCGGTCCTGACACCGGGGCCGCGCTGGTGGCGCATCCCGGGATCGACAAGGTCGCCTTCACGGGCTCGACCGAGGTCGGCAAAGGCATACAGAGGGCACTGGCGGGCACCGGGACGCGCCTCACGCTGGAGCTGGGCGGGAAGGCCGCCAACATCGTCTTCGAGGACGCACCACTCGATCAAGCGATCGAGGGCGTGGTGAACGGCATCTTCTTCAACCAGGGCCACGTCTGCTGCGCCGGCTCTCGCCTGCTGGTCCAGGAGCCCGTCGCCGAGCGACTCCTGTCAAAGCTCAAGCGGCGCCTGCAGACGCTTGCCCTCGGCGACCCTCTCGATAAGAACACCGATATCGGCGCCATCAACTCCAGAGCGCAGCTGGAACGGATCAAGAGCTTGGTCGGTGTCGGCGTGGAAGAGGGGGCCGAGCTCTATCAGGTGGACTGCGAGCTCCCCGAGCGGGGGTTCTGGTTTCCTCCGACCGTGTTCACAGGGGTATCGCAGTCTCACCGCGTCGCGCGCGAGGAGATCTTCGGTCCCGTCCTGTCGGTCCTGACCTTTCGCACCGAGGCCGAGGCAGTGGCCAAGGCAAACAACACTCCCTACGGGCTGTCGGCCGGGGTGTGGACCGAGAAGGGCGCGCGCATCCTCTGGATGGCCGACCGGCTTCGGGCGGGAGTCGTGTGGGCCAACACCTTCAATCGATTCGACCCGGCTAGCCCCTTCGGTGGCTACAAGGAGTCGGGCTTCGGACGGGAGGGGGGCCGTCACGGCCTCGAGCCCTATGTGCGGCTGGGCTAGACGCTAGACATGGATACGAGACTCGAGGTCAACAAGACCTACAAGCTCTATGTCGGAGGCAAGTTTCCTCGCTCCGAGTCCGGCCGCAGCTACGCGGTCACGGGCTCCCAGGGAGGCTTCTTGGCCAATGCCGCGCGCGCTTCTCGTAAGGACCTGCGCGACGCGGTCGTGGCCGCCCGGAAGGCCACGGGCACCTGGGCCGAGTTCACCGCCTACAACCGGGGACAGGTTCTCTACCGGGTGGCCGAGATGATGGAGGCTCGTCGCGATGACCTGGGGGCCGAAGTGTCGGCGGCCGAGGGCACGGAGGGTGCCTCTCAACAGGTCGAAGCGGCCGTCGACTGCTGGGTCTACTACGCGGGATGGACCGACAAGATCGCACAGGTCACCGGGAGTCTCAACCCGGTGGCCGGCCCCTACTTCAACCTCACGGCGCCCGAGCCGATCGGCGTCATCGGCATCGTCGCGCCAGAGACCGGTTCCCTTCTCGGACTGGTCGAGCGGCTCGCCCCGGTCCTGTGCGGAGGCAACTCGGCGGTGGTGGTCTGTTCCCAGGCCCACCCGCTTGTGGCCATCGCCCTCGCCGAATGCCTTCACACCTCGGACGTGCCTGCCGGGGTGGTGAACCTGCTCACAGGTTTCAAGGACGAGCTCGTTCCCGTGCTCGCCTCCCACGGCGATGTCGATGCGCTCGATGTTTCAGGTGTTGCGCCCGACGCTGCGGCCGAAGTCGAAGCAGCCGCCGCCTCGAACGTCAAGCGAATCGTGCGGGGCGGGGATCGATCGGCAGGTCCCTACGAGGTCACCGCCTTCATGGAGATGAAGACGGTGTGGCACCCGAAGGGGACCTGAACGAGCCTTCCCTAACCGCAAGTGGTGGCGAGTGCGCCGGGCAGTACTGATCCTGATTCCGACCTGAGAGCGCGCTGCGCGCAAGGGCTAGGGCCGGCTAAGGCCGCCGCAGACATCTCTTAGCAACCTTTCGAGCCGGGCTGCGGCCCGCCGGCCGGCCTCTCCCACCTCCTCGTGGGCCAGTGGCTCAGAAGAGATCCCGGCCGCCGGGTTGGTGACGACCGACACTCCGAGCACCCTGGCCCCCAGATAGCGCGCCATGATCGCCTCGTGGACCGTGGACATACCGACGAGGTCCGCGCCCATCACCGCCAGCATCCGCACCTCGGCGGGGGTTTCGTAGGTGGGGCCGGGCAGGCCTGCGTAGACGCCCTCGTGGAGGGTGGGGTCTGCCTCGACGGCGGAGGCGCGCAGTCCCTGGTCGTAGACCTCGGTAAGGTCCAGGAAGCGCGGCCCGCGTCCGTCGTGCGGCCCCGTCAGGGGGTTTTGGCCGGTGAGGTTCAGGTGGTCCGAGATGAGGCAGGGGGCGCCGATCTCTAGCTTGGGGTTGATGCCCCCTGCGGCGTTGGTCAGGACGATCACCTCGCACCCGCCCTCGGCCGCGAGTCGAATCGGGGTCGTGACGACCGCCGGCGAGTGGCCCTCGTAGAGGTGCACCCGCCCGGCGAAAACGAGCGCATCGACACCCGAGACCGACCCTGCGTAGAGACTCCCTTCGTGACCTGCAATGCCCGAAGCGGGCATGCCGTCGATGGCGGAGTAAGGGATCGGGCTGGCTCCCGTGAGCGAGCGGCCTAGCTCGGAGAGCCCCGAGCCAAGCACCACCGCGACACGCCAGGAGCCGGATCCGGTGGCGGCTTCGATCGGGTTGGTCACGGACCGATCCGCTCGAGCACCAGCGCAGACGGCTCGCCCGGCTCCGGTGCGATGTCTACCGCTCCCTCGAGCGCCTTCAGGGCGGCGGCAAAACGCGCGGGGTCGTCGGCGTGCAGCTCCAAGAGGGGCTCCGAGGCGGAGACTTCGTCGCCGGGTTTCTTGAGGCAGACGACCCCCGCGCCGGCACTGACCGGGTGTTCCTTGCGGGCTCGTCCGGCCCCCAGCCGCCACGCACAGATTCCCACCGCGCGGGCGTCGAGCCTGGTCAGAAAGCCCGACGCGCTCGCCTCGAACACCATGCGCTCGGGTGCCTCCGGCAAAGGGGCGTCGGGATTGCCGCCCTGGGCCCTCACCATGGCTCGAAACCTCTCGAGAGCGGCCCCCGATCTCACTGCGGCACGTGGATCTCCCTCGACGCCGGCCAGTTCGAGCATGATCTCGCCCAGCGCGTAGGTGAGTTCGCTCACGTCTTCGGCGCCCCTTCCGGCCAAGATCTCCAGGGATTCGGTCACCTCCAATGCGTTGCCCGCCGTCCTCCCGAGTGGTGTCTCCATATTGGTGAGCAGCGCCGAGGTCTTGACCCCGTGCGCGTCGCCCAGTGCCACCATCGTTTCGGCCAATGCGCGCGCCTGGGAGACGTCGGGCAGGAACGCTCCCGAGCCCACCTTCACATCCAGTACGAGAGCCGAGGTGCCTTCGGCGATCTTCTTGGACATGATCGAGGACGCGATAAGTGGGATCGACTCGACAGTGCCGGTGACGTCGCGCAGGGCATAGAGCTTGCGGTCGGCGGGCGCCAGCCCGGCTCCCGCTGCGCAGATCACGCAGCCTTCTTGCTCCAGCACGGACACCATCTCGGCCGAGGACAGATCGGCCCTGAAGCCGGGGATCGTCTCGAGCTTGTCGAGCGTGCCCCCTGTGTGCCCCAGACCACGCCCGGACAGCATGGGAACGGCGGCGCCGCAGGCCGCGACTATGGGCGCAAGCGGCAGCGAGACCTTGTCGCCGACCCCTCCGGTCGAGTGCTTGTCGACCGTGGGCTTAGGGATGGAGGAGAGGTCGAGGCGCTCGCCGGAGGCGATCATCGCCGCGGTCCACTGAGTCAGCTCGCGGTCGGCCAGGCCCCGCCACACGATCGCCATTAGCAGGGCAGAGGCCTGTTCGTGAGCCACCTCCTCGGCGGTGTAGGCGTTCACGAACCAACGGATTTGCTCGTCGGCGAGCGTGCCGCCATCGCGCTTCGTTCGGATGAGGTCGACCGCGTGGAAGCTCAATTACGCTGGTCGAGGTCCGCGGAGGAGAACGAGCGCGGCAGCAGCTCTGCCAGCTCGAGCGGTCCGTCGGCGGAATGGACGAGCAGCTCCTCTCCGCCCGCCTCGAGCAGGAGTTGGCGGCAGCGGCCGCACGGCATCAGAGGCTCGCCCCGACCGTCGACGCACACCACCGCCACGAGACGGCCCCCGCCGGTGGCGTGCAGCGCCGAGACAAGCCCGCACTCGGCGCACAGCCCGAGGCCGTAGGACGCGTTCTCGACGTTGCAGGCGCTCAAGATGCGGCCGTCGTCCACTAGTCCCGAGGCGCCCACAGGAAAGTGCGAGTAGGGGGCATAGGCGCGTTTCGAGGCCTCGATAGCTGCAGCCCGCAGTGCGCCCCACTCGACTGTTCGCGGCACCGTCAGGTCGCGGCGCCCTCATAGGCGCGGCCCGCGGCGGCCGGGGGATGGACCCGGCCGACAAAGCCAGCGATGGCGACAATCGTGACCACGTACGGGATCATGCGGATGAACTCCTCAGGCAGCAGGGAGATCACGGGGGCGTCGTTGAGGCGCAACGGGATTGCCTGAGCGATCCCGAACAGAAGTGCACCTGCCATTAGCCGAAGCGGCTGCCAGTTGCCCAGGATGAGGGCCGCCAGGGCGATGAACCCAAGTCCCTGCGTCTGCCCCTCGCGGAAGAGCCCATTGATCTCTATCGCCAGGAAAGCTCCCGCCAGACCTGCCAGGGCGCCGGATATCGCCACTCCCGCGTAGCGCAGTGGCCAGATCCTGACCCCCAGTGAGCTCGCCGCCTCCGGATTCTCGCCGGCGGAGCGGAGCCGGAGGCCGAAGCGCGTCCGATTGAGCAGGAACAGGGCGGGGATCGTCATCAAGAATGCGACCAGGACCACTGGCGACATGCCCTTGAATGCTTGGCCCAGTCCCAGTGGAAGTGACGACAGCAGCGGGATGCTGATGGTGGCGAAGTCCGGGATTCCGGGATCGGATTGGGTCGCCTGGCCGAAGAAGAGCTGGGACAGGAAGCGAGCCAGGCCGATCGCGACCAGGTTTATCACGACCCCCGAGACGATGTGGTCGATCTTGAAGGTCACCGTGGCGAGCGCGTGGACGAGCGAGAACAGAAGTCCCGCCACAGCCCCCGTCACGAGCCCCGCCACGGGGCCGTAGTTGATCGTGCCCCACGCTCCCATGACGGTGCCGACGATCATCATGCCTTCGAGCCCGATGTTGACGATGCCGGAGCGCTCGCTGAAGAGACCGCCGAGGCCTGTCAGATAGATGATCGTGAAGTAGCGCAAGCCCAAGGCGATGGCCGCGCCCAGATCGGCCAGCGGCATCAGCTGGCGACCTCGCCCGCCTGTTGCTGCTGGCGCCGGACAAGAGCCCGGCTAACGAGCTCGTAGGCGATCACGACGGAGAGGATCAGGATCCCTTGCAGGATGATGAGGATCTCGATCGGGAGTTCGGTCAGTATCGCGAGCCCGTCCTGCCCCCTCAGCAACATGCCGAAGAGGACTGCCGCCAGTGGGATTCCTGCGGGGTGATTTCGCCCCAGGAACGCGACCGCGATCCCGGCGAAGCCGAGGCCGGTCTCATAGTTGGATCCGAGATAGGCCGTGTCCCCCAGGATGTGGTTGAGCCCCACGAGTCCTGCCAACCCTCCTGAGATCAGGAAGATCTTGATCTGGGTTCCGCCGATCGAGACACCACCCGCCTCGGCTGAGCCCGCAGAGGATCCGATCGCCCGCACTTCGTAACCCAGCTTGGTGCGGAACAGCATGAACCATACGACCGCGCACGCGACAAGCGCGAGCGGAAACAGCCACGTGAGGTGGGCGATGGAGTCCGGGATGACGTCCTCCACCCCCAACGTCGTTGCGAGGTTGGGGACCAGAGCCTCTTGCGGGAAGTCCTCTGTTCGGAGGTCCGTGGTCGTCACACCCGAGCGCAAGGGGTGCAGTATCAGCCACGCCACCAAGCTGACCGCGATGCCGTTCATCATTATCGTGGTGACCACCTCATGGGCTCCTGTCTTGACCTTGAGCACGGCCGGCACCGAGGCCCACAGCATGGCTCCGGCGATGGCCGCCAGGATCACCAGTGGCAGAAGGAGCGGCGCCGGTAGCCCGCGAAACGTGATGGCTGCGGCCGCGGCCGCAGCCATGCCCACGATGTATTGGCCCTCGACGCCGATATTGAACAGGCCGGCCTTGAACGCGACCGCGACCGCCAATCCCGAGTAGATGAGAGGAGTGGCGTTCTCGAGCACGATGGCGAAGTCCTGGGGGCGCGAGGTCCCGAATGCCCACACTGTGCGGTAAACGAATATGGGGTCCTCGCCGTAGGCGATGACGATCAGGCTCCCGATCAACGCGGCGAAAGCGAAGGCTCCGGTCAGGGCGATGACCTGACCAACGAGAAAGTCTATCCACGCGGGCCTGCCGGGTGGCCGCGCTGCGGCCTCAGTCGCCATCAGCTCGCCTCTTTCTGCTCCGCTCGGCCCCCGGTCATCCCTATGCCGATCTTCTCCCGGGGGTCCTGCGGAGAGTATTCGCCGGTGAGCCGCCCCTCGTAGATCGTGACGATTCGATCTGAGAGCTCATAGATCTCATCCAACTCGGCGGAGATCAGTAGCACCGCACGACCTGCCTCCTTCTGCTCCAGGATCTGCTTCCATACGAACTCGATGGCTCCCACGTCCAGGCCCCGCGTCGGCTGCTGGGCGATCAACAGCAGCGGGTCGTCCTCGAGCTCTCTCGCCAGGATCAACTTCTGCTGGTTTCCGCCCGACAGCGTGGACGCCGCGTTGCTGATGCTGCGGGCTCGCACGTCGAACTCCTTGATGAGCCTCGACGCCAGCTCCTTGATCTTCTTGATGGCGAGGACTCCCCAACCGCTCAGGTACCGCTTGCGTGACTGCTGCCCGAGCACGGAGTTCTCCCACAGGGTCATGCTCAGCACCAGACCGCGCTCGTGGCGATCCTCGGGCACGAATCCACAGCCAACCCTGCGGTTCGCTTTCACCGATCGTCCGGTGATGTCATTTCCATCCAGTGTGATTCGCCCGGAGCTGGGAGGCCGCAGTCCTATCAGCACCTCCGCCAGCTCGCGCTGGCCGTTGCCCTCCACTCCGGCGACGCCGAGGATCTCGCCGGCCCCTACTCGCAGATCTATGTCGTGCAGCTTGCCGGCGAGGCTTAGGCCCTCGACCTCGAGCACAGGCTTCCCGACCTCCACGTCGGGCTTTTGGAGGCGGAACAGCACCTCGCGCCCGACCATCATCTTGGCGAGCTCTTGCTTGCTGGTGTCCGACGGGGTCGTCTCGCCTACGACCTTGCCCCGCCTCAGCACTGTGATGCGGTCGGCGATATCCAGCACCTCGTCGAGCTTGTGAGAGATGAACACGATCGTCTTACCGTTCGCCTTCAGCCTGCGGAGGTTCTCGAACAAATCCTTGGTCTCGGCCGGCGTAAGCACGGCCGTGGGCTCGTCAAGGATGAGCACATCGACCCCTCGGTAGAGCGCCTTTATGATCTCGACCCGTTGATGCTCTCCCACCGAGAGATCGTCGATCCTGCGGTGCGCGTCGACCTTGAACCCGTAGCTGCGGGCCTGCTCCTCGATGTCCTTGGCCGCGCGCTCCAGGTCGATGAGGGAACCGCCCTCGGCCCCCAGAATGACGTTCTCGGCCACCGTGAAGCGATCGACCAGCACGAAGTGCTGATGCACCATGCCGACCCCGAGGGCCAGCGCGGCGCGCGGCGAGCCGATCTTGACTTCCTTGCCACGCACTTCGATGTGGCCACCATCGGGTGGATAGAGGCCGTAAAGCACCCTCATCAAGGTGGACTTGCCGGCGCCGTTCTCGCCGATCAGGGCGTGGATCTCGCCCTTCTCGAGGGTGAGATCGACGGCGTTGTTCGCAACAATTCCGGGAAAGCGCTTAGTGACTTGGTGCAGCGCGATCAGCGGGGCGCCGGAGCGCCCCCCGTCCTCTGGCGTCGCCGGCTCGGCCACGTCGGGTTGCCTAGCCCTCTGGCTCGGTGGGCACCTTGATTTCGCCGCTCACGATCTGCTTCTTGTAGGCCTCCAGCTCTTTCTGGATGTCCTTGGACAGGAGCCGCTCGTTGTCGTTGTATTGATTGACCGCGTAGCCCACACCCTGCTCCGCGAGCCCGAAGACCTGGGTCCCCGGCTTGAACGAACCCTCCGCCACCTCCTGAATGGCGTCGTGTACCGCAGTGTCGACTCGTTTCAGCATCGAAGTCAGAATTAGCTTTTGCTGTTCTGGGCTGGCGGTCAGAGACTGGTCGGAGTCGACCCCGATGGCCAGCTTGTTCTGGGATACCGCGGCCTTGAACAGGCCCGAGCCGGACAGCCCCGCGGCGTGGTAGACGATGTCGGCGCCTCCGTCGTACATCGAGTTCGATAACGCCTCTCCCTTGGTCGGGTCGACGAACGCCTGTGTGGTGTCGCCGATGTATTCGACCAGGATCTCGATGTCGGGATTGACGGCCTTGGCCCCGGCCTCGTAGCCGGCCTGGAACTTCTCGATAAGTCCCGTGCCCTGTTGCCCGCCGAGAAAGCCGATGGTGCCCGCTTCGCTCTTCAGCGCCGCCGCGGCTCCCACCAGGAAGCTGCCCTCGTGCTCCTTGAAGGTCAGGTTGGAGACGTTATCGCAGGGCTTGTCGAGGCAGGCGAAACCGTCGACGATAGCGAAGTCCGTCTCGGGGAAGTCGGGAGCAACCTTCTGGATGCCCTCCGAGAAGGCGAAGCCCACCGGGATCACCAGGTCGGCGCCCTGCTCGGCTAGGTTCACGGCGTTGTCGTCACGGTTCGAGCCGGACTGATTGGCTTCGAGCGTGTTGACGTTCTCCTCCGCAACCAAGCCTTCGTCGATGGCGGCCTGCAGGCCCCGGTAGGCGGCGTCGTTGAAGGACTGGTCGCCGCGGCCCCCGACGTCGAAGGCGATGCCCACCTGGACGTCGCTGCCCCCATCATTTCCGCCGTTTCCCCCTCCGCTGGGGGAGGTGTCGGCGGGATTCCCGCCTCCGCACGCAGCCGCCGACAGTGCGAGGGCCGCAACGACCATGCTCCACTTTGCTCTAAGAGTCCTCACTCGAAGTCCTCCCCTTGATCTAGATCCGAGACGACCGGATCCCGTTGCTACCTGAGTAGTAGCCTCGAGCATATCGACAGTTCGGCTCGCGGGATAGGGTCGGCGGCTGTGAAGATCTACACGAGGAAGGGCGACGACGGCACGACCGGGCTGCTCTATGGGGGCCGGGTGTCGAAGGACGACCTCCGCACCGAGGTCTACGGGACTCTGGACGAGGTCGTCTCCGCGCTCGGCGTCGCTCGTGCCGCCGGACTTTCGAAGCGGGGTCAGGAGCTGGCCGTGCGTTTGCAGCGCGAGATGTTCGTCGCCGGGGCCCAGCTGGCCACCGCTGAGGCGAACCAGGCCAAGCTCAAGGACGGAGTGTCCCGGGTGACCGACGCGATGGTGACCCAGGCCGAGGCAGTCATCGACGAGCTTCTGGCCGAGCATCCTCTGCCTCAAGAGTTTCTGCTCCCCGGCGAGAGCGGTCCTTCGGCCGCGCTCGATGTTGCCCGCGCTGTAGTGCGCCGAGCCGAGCGCCAGGCCGTCCGGCTCGAGCGGGCTGGCCTGCTGGCGGACCGGGTCGTTCTGCGCTACTTGAACCGGGTTTCGGACCTGCTGTTCGCACTCGCCCGCTATGAAGAGGCCGAGCTCGGTCTCAGGGCTCAGCCGTCGCGACAGCGGTGAACAAGCCGTTCCGTTTCTGCCCCTCCTGCTCGAGCGGGCTCCCGGGGCGGGACGAGGACGGGACCATCGTTTGTCCCAACTGCGGGCGCCACTGGTACCACAACCCGTCGCCCGCGACCGGCGCGGTGATAGTGAGAGACGGTCGAGCGCTCGTCTGCAGGCGGGCGTTCGAGCCCGAGGCAGGCAAGTACGACCTCCCGGGCGGCTTTCTGCGTGTGGGCGAGCATCCGGTTGCCGGCCTCCGGCGTGAGGTGTCGGAGGAGCTGGGGGTCGAGGTCGACGTCGACACCGCGGACCTCGTCCTGCTTGCCACTCACACCTACGGTGACGACGACACCTGGAACCTGTCGCTGTGCTTCACCGCGCGCTTGGTATCGGGCGAGCCTGCCCCCGCCGACGATGTCGCCGAGGTTCGCTGGGTCACGCTGGCGGAGCTCGACGAAATCGAGCTGGCTTGGGCTCACGACCGCGAAGCGATCGAACGAGCCCTGTCCCCGCCGAGTGTTGGATGAGGGTTAAACAGCAACCACTGATGACTACTCGGCCTAGAATCGGCGCCGAATGGTCTGCCTGAGCTGCCGCAAGGAGAACCGGCCCGGCCGAAGATTCTGCTCCCATTGCGGAGCACCTCTCTCAGTGGCGTGCGTGTCGTGCGGGGAGCCGAACGATCCCGACGATAGGTTCTGCGGCGGGTGTGGAACTCCTTTGACCGCGGGCGTTTCTGCCGTCACCTCGCCTTTGTCTCCACCGGATCGAACGCCCATGCCGGTAGCGGAGCGCCGGCTCGTTTCCGTCCTCTTTGCCGATTTGGTCGGCTTCACTTCGTTCTCCGAGGAACGCGATGCCGAAGAGGTCCGAGACCTGCTGGGCAAGTATTTCGAGGACTCCCGTCGGCTCGTCACGCTTTATGGCGGAAGCGTCGAGAAGTTCATCGGCGACGCGGTCATGGCGGTGTGGGGAGCACCCGTGGCCCAGGAGGACGATGCCGAACGAGCGGTGCGGAGCGCCCTCGATCTGGTCGCGTCGGTCGAGCGGCTGGGAGCGGATCTTGGCGTCCCCGATCTCCGGGCGCGCGCAGGCGTGCTCACCGGGGAGGCCGCCGTCACGCTGGGGGCTCAAGGACAGGGCATGGTGGCGGGCGATTTGGTCAATAGTGCCTCCCGGGTGCAGTCGGTGGCCTTGCCGGGACAGGTCTATGTGGGCGAGTCCACGCGGAGGGCGACCGAGGCGGCCATCTCCTACGAAGACGCGGGCAAGCATCGGCTGAAAGGCAAAGTCGAGACCGTCCCCCTGTGGCGGGCGTCTCGGGTGGTCGCCGGGCGTCGAGGGGCGCTCAAGCCGGCCGGGCTCGAAGCACCGTTCATCGGACGAGGCCGTGAGCTGAAGGTTCTCAAGGAGTTATTTCACGCATCCGCTGAGGAGCATCGGGCACACCTGGTATCGGTGCTTGGTGTGGCCGGCACCGGCAAGTCCCGGATGTCGTGGGAGTTCTTCAAGTACATCGACGGGCTTGCGGGCAACGTCTATTGGCATCGGGGTCGCTGCCTGGCCTACGGGGAGGGAGTCGCTTACTGGGCGTTGGTGGAGATGGTCAAGTCCCGCTGCAGCATCGCCGAGGAGGAGGAGGCTGAATCGGCGCGCGCCAAGCTCAAAGCGATGCTCCAGGAGCACGTTGCCGATCCAGGCGAGCGGCGCCGAATAGAGCCCCGTCTGGCTCATCTCCTCGGACTCGAGGAAGGCGCTTCTCACAGCCGCGAGGATCTCTTCAGCGCCTGGCGCCTGTTCTTTGAGCGACTGGCCGAGAACAGCCCCACGGTGCTCGTGTTCGAGGATGTGCACTGGGCTGATACGGCCGTGCTCGACTTTATCGAGCACCTGCTGGAGTGGTCTCGCAACCATCCCCTGTTCATCATCACGTTGGCCCGCCCCGAGTTCACGGAGCGACGGCCCGGCTGGGGTGCGGGAGGAAGAAACTTCACCTCGCTCTATCTGGAGCCCCTCCCCGCTGAGACGATTCGCGAGCTCCTGGCCGGCTTGGCTCCCGGGCTTCCCGACGATCTCTGCACGCAGATACTGGCGCGAGCGGAGGGCGTGCCCCTCTATGCCGTCGAGACCATAAGGATGCTTCTGGACCGGGAGCTGCTCGTCCGTGAGGGCAACTTCTACCGGCCCGCAGGGCAGATCGAGACCCTGGAGGTACCGGAGACACTGCTGGCCCTGGTTGCCGCCCGTCTGGACGGCCTCACGGCTGAGGAGAGGAGGGTGTGCCAGAACGCCTCCGTGCTGGGTAGAACCTTTGCGGTCCCGGCCCTGGCGACCCTCTCGGGCCTATCGGAGAGAGAGCTTGAATCGATCCTCAGCACGCTCGTGCGCAAGGAGCTGTTTTCCCATCAGGCCGCCTCTGCTTTTCCCGAGAGCACCTACTACGGTTTCCTCCAGGACCTGGTGAGAAAGGTTGCCTACGAGACGCTGTCCAAAAAGGACCGCAAGGCTAAGCAGCTGACCGCGGCCGCAATCATTGAGTCCTCTGGGAGTGATGAAAGCGAGACGGTGGAGGTCGTTGCCGCCCACTACTTGGCCGCCTACCGGGAGGCCCCGGCCGCCTCGGACGCGGCGGACATCCGGGACAAGACACGAGGTCTGCTGATTCGTGCGGGCGAACGGGCAGCCTCCTTGGCGGCGCCGGCGGAGGCACAGCGCTACTTCACACAGGCCATCGAGTTGACCGATCGGTCGGACACGAAGGCGGAACTGTTGGAGCGGGCGGGACAGATGGCCCTGCAGGGGGGCGGGCTCGAACGGGCGAGAGCCGACTTCGAGTCGGCGATGGGCATCTTCGCTTCCGCGGGCGACGGCCATTCCTTTGCTCGCGTGACCGCCCGCCTGGGTGAGGTCGACTGGCTCGAGGGCCGGCTCAACGAAGCCGTGGAGCGGATGGAAGAGGCCTTGCCTGTTCTACTGCGCCACAAGCCCGATGCCGATCTCGCCACGGTGGCCGCGCAGCTCGGCCGCCTGCATTTTTTCAAGGGCCACGATGCCGGTCTGGCGCTTCAGCGCATCGAAACGGCCCTTTCGATCGCCGAGCCCATGGGTTTTACGGAGGTCGTCTCCCAAGCTCTCAACACGAAAGCGTTGGTAATGCTCTATCAGGGACGCCCGGAGGAGTCGCTGGGACTGGTCCGGCATTCACTCGACGTAGCTCTCCAGAACGATCATTCGAGCGCAGCTCTGCGCGCATACAACAATCTCGGGGAGCTCCTCTTTCGACGCGATCGTTACGAGGAGTCGGTTCGCGTCCACGACGATGGCCTCGCTCTCGCGCGTCGGGTCGGGGATCGGTTGTGGGAGCACCTCCTGCTCTCGGAGGTGACCTATCCGCTCTACGTCCTGGGCCGCTGGGACGAGGCCCTGGAGCGCGCCTCTCAGGTCCCCGAGGTGGAGATGGACAGGGCGGACAGCCTCGGGGTGCTGATGGTCGTGCCGGCGATTCTTGTGGCACGCGGCGCTCTCGCGGGAGCGCGAGGAATCCTGGGCGTCTTCAAGCGATTCGAAAGCTCGCACGACGTGCAGGAGCGGGCGGCGCATGCGGTTGCCCGCGCCACCGTCGAGGCAGCCGAAGGGAGCTTCGGTGACGCTCACGCGGCGGCCAGAGAGGCCATCGATCTCGGCCGTCGGGTCGGACCCGACGGTCACATGTTCAGGATGGGCCTCGAGCGAGCGATGGAGTCGGCGCTGGCCTTGGGTGACTTCGATGAGGTCGAGTCGCTTCTGGCGACCGTGCACGATCTCCGTCGCGCCGAGACCACTCCGATGCTGAAGGCGATAGCGCTTCAGTTCAGGGCTCGCCTCGATGCCACGGCGGGATACCTCGAGCCCGTGGAGGAGGGCCTCACGAACGCGGCTGCGCTGTTCCGTGAGATTGGGGCCATACCGTGGCTCGGCGCGGTCCAGCACGATCTCGGCAACTGTCTCGTCGCTCAGGGGCGAGACGGTGAGGCAGAAGCTCTTCTGGACGAGTCAAGAGGCATCTTCGAGCGTCTCGAGGCTCGACCCCCGGCCACCCCGAGTAGTGGTCAAGTGGACGGCTAGATAGAGCATCTCACCACCACTCGAGCCTAGAATCGGGCTCGATGTCCACGATAATCGCGTCCGCGGTAAGAACCCCGGTCGGCAAGTTCGGCTCTGCGCTGCGAACTCGCTCGGCCGTGGAGTTGGGCACGGTCGCGGTCTCGGAGGCAGTGGCGCGCGCCGGTGTCGAGCCGGCGAACATCGACTACGTCATCATGGGCCATGTCCTTCAGGCCGGGGCGGGACAGATCACCGCCCGCCAGGTCGCCATAGCCGCCGGCATTCCTCGTGAGGTGCCGGCCCTCACCATCAACAAAGTCTGCTTATCGAGTCTCACGGCTGTAGCCCTTGCCGACCAGCTCATCCGTGCCGGTGAGATCGAGGTAGCGGTGGCCGGGGGAATGGAGTCGATGTCGAACGCTCCCTATCTCTTGCCCCAGGCGCGCTGGGGGGCCCGTATGGGCGACGACGAAGTGGTAGACGCCATGGTCCACGACGGGCTGTGGTCGACGTTCACCGAACAGACCATGGGGGAGTCCTCCGACGAGGTGAACGAGGAGTTGGCAATCTCCCGCGCCGACCAGGACTCGTGGGCCGCCCGCTCCCACCGGCGCGCCGCGGCGGCGTGGGACTCGGGTCGGTTCTCTCAGGAGGTCGTCGGCGTCGAGATCAAGGGGCCGGCGCGGGGACACTTCGGTGGTCGAGCGCGACGAGGGCATCCGGCCACAGACCACGTTCGATTCCCTGCAGGATCTGCCTCCGGCGTTCGGGACCAACGGGACCATCACCGTCGGCAATGCCTCACAGCTCTCGGACGGGGCCGCAGCCACGGTCGTCATGAGCGCGGCCCGAGCCGAGGAGCTGGGTGTCGAACCGCTCGCGGAGATCGTCTCCTACGGGATGTCGGCCGAGCGTTTCGGCTACCTCCACACCGTGCCTGCCCTGGCTCTGCAGACCGCTCTCAAGAAGGCAGGCAAGGATGTCCACGACCTCGGCCTGGTCGAGATCAACGAGGCGTTCGCCTCGGTCGCCCTGCATTCGACCCGGATGCTCGGCGTCGACGAGGAGGTCGTCAACGTCAACGGCGGCTCGGTGGCCCTCGGGCACACGATCGGCTCCACCGGCGCGCGCCTGACCGTGACGCTCGTCCACGAGCTTCGGCGGCGGGGCGTCGAGTACGGCGCCGTGACGCTGTGCGGCGGGGGCGGCCAGGGCGACGCCCTGCTCTTGCGCTCTGTGCACAGCTAGGCCCTGAAGCGCCCAGCAGTTGCGTAACTTTGGCTGATGCGAAATAGCCATCAGTGTGCAGAAAGGGGCCCACCATGGCCAAGTTGATCTACTCGGCGATCACATCGCTCGACAGCTACATTGCGGACGAGGACGGCAACTTCGACTGGGCTGCGCCGGACGAGGAGGTGCACACCTTCGTCAACGACCTCGAGCGGCCGGTCGGTACCTACCTCTACGGGCGCCGGATGTACGAGGTGATGGTCTATTGGGAGACCGCGCACACCTTCGCCGGCCAATCGCCCTTCGAGCAGGACTTCGCAAGGATATGGCAGGCGGCCGACAAGATCGTGTACTCCAAGTCGCTGGAGACGGTATCCAGCGCCAGGACGCGGATCGAGCGAGACTTCGACCCTGAAGCGGTCCGGCAGATGAAGGCGCCGGCGGGACCTGACATCTCCGTGGGCGGTCCCGACCTCGCCGCCCAGGCCATCAAGGCCGGGTTGGTCGACGAGTGCCACCTCTTCGTAGGGCCCATCGTGGTGGGAGGCGGCAAACAAGCATTCCCCAGCAATGTCCGCCTGAAGCTCGAACTGCTGGACGAGCGCCGTTTCGGCAACGGCGTGGTTCATCTCCACTACCGCACCAGGACGGCGCATAGAACATGACCGGTTTGCCACTGTCTCGATGGTGGGACAGCCGCCGTCGCCCGATCATTTCCAGGTTCCGAGCAAAGGACAGAGCGCCGAGGTTCTCGTGGAGATCTGAATGGTGAGGCACGACTCGGGTCAGACCTGCTGGCTGATGATCTCGTTGAGGCCGTCGGGGGTGATCGGGCCTTCGATGCGGCTCGCCACCGCTCCATCGGAGCCGATCACGATCGTGACCGGCTGGTAGGGGACCTCGTAAAGCTCCCACACCTCGGGCGCGTGCGCGAGCGGGTAGGAAACCTCGAGCTCTCTCGCATAGGCCTCGCCGTCCGGCACTGTGTCGTTATTCGAGACTCCGATGAAAGAGACCTTGCCTTCGTATTTCTCAGCCAACTGGTTGAGATGCGGTTGTTCCGCCCGGCAGATCGTTCACCAGGACTCGAAGAAGTTGAGTACTACCGGGGAGCCGCGTTGGTCGGAGAGAGTGAAGTCCTTGCCCGTGAAGCTGGTCACAGAGAAGTCGCGACTCGCACCGCCCCCGGCGGCCGGTTGGTCGCCGTTGGCCTTCTCGGAGCCGCTCGAGCGGGTTCTCTGCTCCGTCTGGGGACCGGCACAGGCGAGCGCCAGCATGGCGAGCGCCACCAGCGCAGCGCCAACCCGAACGGTCGCTCTCATGCCCTCCATCATGGGGCTTCCCGTCGACTAGTCGACTTCGGTGACACGCACCAGCGCCGCCAGTTCGAAGCCCACCGAGGTGACGCCGTCCGGCGTTTCCACGGTCATGGGCCCCTGCAGCGGAGCCAGGTCCTTGACCCATACCTCGATCCCGGGGCGCAGTCCGATCTGGTCGAGATAGGGGAGCACCTCCTCTTTGATCTCGGAGATCTGGGCCACTAACCCGCTCTCGCCGGGCTGGAGCTCGCTGAGTCGCCGGGTGGTCCTGAAGTCGACGGGGCAGATGGGGTGGCCGTGGGGACAGAAGTCGGGGTATTCGAGAGCCTTGGCCAGCGCCTCTTCGACGCGGGCAGAGATTGCGTGCTCGATCTTGTGGGCCTCGGAGTGGACCTCGAACCAGCCCATCTTGAGTACGTCCGTGAGCAGGCATTCGACCAGGCGATGGCGCCTGAGCATCGTGTGCGCCAGCCTCCGGCCCTCTGGAGTCAGCAGGATGGTCCCACCCTGCTCTCTGGTCAGATAACCCTCGCCCGCCAGGCGCTTGAGCATTTCGGAGGCCGAGGGTAGCGAGACATCGAGGATGCGGGCGAGCACGGTGGCGGTTATCCGCTCGCCGTCTTCCTCGAGGCGCTTGATCTCTTCGAGGTAGTCCTCGACCCCCCTCATAGTCCAAAGTCTAGGCGCCGCCGGGACTCAGGCTATGCCTCGTAGGTGAGCAGATCACCGGGCTGGCAGCCGAGAGCCTCGCAGAGCGCGGCCAGCGTGGAGAACCGGATCGCGCGGGCGCGCCCATTCTTGAGGATCGACAGGTTGACGACCGTGATGTCCACCCTAGAGGCGAGCTCCGTGAGCGTCATACCTCGCTCCTCGAGCAGCCGGTCGAGGAGCACGGCGATCCTGGTTTCCGGCTGCGAGGCCATGTCAGACGGTGGCATCGACGTCCTCGCGAAGCCGCACGCCATGGGCGAACACGCCGGCGAGCACCAGCAGGCCAACGCCCGCCAAGAGAGCCGTGGCGGAGAGCACGTGGAACTCGATGATGATCGCAGGAAAGGGTCGACCTTCCGGCCAGACCGGCGACGAGAAAAACCAATTCATCAGGAAGCCGTCGATGATTGTGGCCAGCGGATAGCCCACGAGGAAGAGGATGCCAAGCTGGCGTAAACGACGGACGTTGGAGGTATGGAACGGATCGCCCTTCCTCACCGACTGGGCCAACCTCTGGAGAAGCCACAAAATCGCAACCACTCCTGCCCACCAGAACACCTGGGGCCCCGTGGCTAAGACAAGCTGGGCAGGGCTCGGATCCTCGATCACCGTCCGGAGGGGGACCGCTCCGGCAACCTCGAAGCCCGCGGGAAGCTCGATATCGGTCTCGACGGCGCTCACCGGTACCGATAGTCGGTATCCGCCCTGGGCTGCTCCGATCACGCGCTGGCCGGCTTGGAAGATCCCGCTCGCAACGGTGATCCACAACAGAGCGCTGATAAGGACGTACGCGTTTCTTGCCGTTCGGGAGCGCGGGGAGGAACCCATTCCAGTCTCCTATCGTTTATCGATACTATCGAAAGACGATAGCATCGATTATCGATACGTCAAGGGGGGAGACACGACTCAAGAAAGGGCGGCGGCCTCCCGGCTCGGGTGGCTGAGATGAGACCGTCGCACGTCAGCCACTGAATTGGGTGGTTAACGTGAGACTCTCGCACGACGGCCCCCCCCGTTCTCGGGAGCCCTGGACACGTGTGCTAGCTTCCCCGCGTGGGCCGCCTCGCGAAATTACTAGTGTTCCTCGCGCTCGCGCTTGCCCTGGTGACGGGTGGGGGGGCCCAAGGGGAGTCCCTCAAATCCTTGCAGGAGCGAATGGACGAGGTGCAGGCTCGGCTCGACCGAGCAACCGCAAGAGTCGAAATCCTGCGGGACGAAGCCGGTCATATCGACGTTCGCCTGCGACGAAGCCGGGCGCGCCGAGTGCAGCTCCAAGACCGTCACGAGGTGCTGGAGCGCAGGGCGGTAGCGCGGGCGGTGGACCTCTACCGGTCCGGTCAGACCGACATGCTCGAGGTTTTCCTGGGCTCGAGCAGCATCTCGGAGCTGGCCGACGGCGCCATGATGCTGTCGCGAGTGGCAGAGGAGGAGGACGAGGTCTTCACCGCGGTGGTTCGCTCCGATCAGGAGCTGGCCGCGCTCAACCGGGCGCTCGAGGCCGATAGGGCCCGAATGCGGCGCACGGCCGAGAGGATCGAAGCCTCTTCGGATGAGTTGCAGGACACCTTCTCCGAGCTTTCCGAGGAGTACGACGCTCTCAAGGCCCGGCTGGAGGCGGCCGCCCGCCGCGCCGCTCAAGCTGAGGCAGCATCCACCTCGACTGCCTCCTCCCCGGTCCCCGTCGTCTCCGCGGCCACCGTACCGTCCGGCGGGATGACGTGCCCCGTGGGCGGTGCCGTTTCGTTCATAGACAGCTGGGGAGATCCTCGCTCCGGTCACACGCATCAGGGAGTGGACATGATGGCCGGCTACGGCACCCCGCTGTTGGCGATCACCTCCGGAGTGATCACGCTGTCCTCCTACGGTTCTTCGTCGGGCAACTGGATCATTCTGTCGGGATCCGACGGCAACACCTACTGGTACATGCACAACGAGCAGAACCTGGTGTCCTCTGGGTCGGTATCGACGGGCCAGCAGATCGCCACACTAGGCGACACGGGCAACGCCGCGGGGACTCCACACTTGCATTTCGAGTATCACCCCGGTGGGGGAGCGGCGGTCAACCCCTATCCGCTGGTGGCATCTCTCTGCTGATTCGCCTTGCGCCCCGCCCGGCGCGGTACCCTGGAACCATGGCAGAACCACGCCGGCGGCTTATCGAAAGGATCATGGAGCCCTCCTATTTGGGCGATTTCGAGGCGGCCGACATCCGAGTGTTGAGAGAGATGCGAGCGGAGTGCCGGGAGGCCGAGAACGAGCTTTCCTTCGAGCGCAAGCTGTGCCATGCCCGCATGGATATCCTCTCGGCCGAGCTCGACCGTCGGGCCGGAGCCTCGGAGGAGGACCTGATGGCGCGCCTGCCCGAGATACTGGGGGCCGGCAAGCGGGAGAGGGGGCAGAGAGGTCCGCTACCCTCTCGGGCACCCGATTTCTCCATTCCCCGAAACGTGGATGTACCGCGCCGGAGGGTGGAGGAGATCCTCGGCGAGCAGACACTGTCGCGTCTGTCCCTGCTGCAGCCCGAAGAGATTCGCAGCATCGTGGGATCGCTCGCCGAGCATGAGCGCAAGGTGTCCGAGCGGCGCAAGAAAGTACACGACGTTCTGGACCGCCTTCAGGCGGAGATCGTGCGCCGCTACACCTCCGGCGAAGCCGATCCCAGCGCCGCGCTGGGCTGATCCGAACACCCAGTGCACCTCCCCTGAAACACGGTGGCATTCGAACGCCTCTGCATCCCCGCTCGCGGCGTTACTCGTCGCTCACGTACCTTCCAGGTACGCATCGCTCCTCGCGCCTGGCGAATCGTGGCGCAGCGGCGCTCTCGGTGCGCACCGCGTTTCCGGTGCGGAGCACCCAGTTGTTGACGGCGCTCGGCGTCTCCGCCGACTGCACCGAGAGCTGCTTCGATGCGCCCGAATGGCGGGAGCTGCTGGACCGCGACCCCAACCGTCACATCTTCGTGACTCCGGAATGGGGCAGGGAGTGGTGGGAGGAGTTCAAGGAGGACAAGGGTCTTTTCATCCTTCGTGTGCGGCGCGCAAACGAGGTCGTGGCACTCGTACCGCTCTACCGGAAGCTGGAAGCAGGCCGGCGCATCCTCAGGTTCTTAGGCGGCATAGATCTCACCGATTACCTCGGCCCGATCTGCTCGCTGGAAGACCGTAACGATGTCGCTGCCGCACTTGTTTCGTGGCTGCGCGACACGGACGTTCTGTGGGACGAATTCGACGCTCACAACATGCCCGTCCCCCTGGGCTTTGCGGAGTACCTCGTCGACCATATAGATCGGGCCGGTCTCCCTTTTGAGCTGGAGCAGGAAGAGACTGCGGCCGTCGTGATCTTGCCCTCGGACTGGGAGACATATCTTGCGTCACTGGCCAAGAAACAGCGGCATGAGCTCAGGCGGAAGATAAGAAAACTGTGGAACGAGCACCCCGACGCACGCGTCAGGACCTCCACACCGGAGACGCTGGGGGCTGATCTCGCCGCCTTCTTCGCCATGCACCGCGGCGCCCAGGGGCACAAGGGGCATTTCATGAACCCAGACATCGCCACCTTCTTCACACGCATCGCGCACACGTTTATGCCGTTGGGTTGGATGAAACTCGATCTGTTGGAGACTTCGGGTGTTGCTCTTGCAGCCACCTTCTCGTTCGAGCACAACGCCCGCTTTTACCTCTACAACTCTGCCTTCGAGCCGTCCGCGGCTGCCGTATCACCGGGACTCGTGCTGGTTGCACATCTGCTCGAGCGCTCCATCGCAGAAAAGCTCGAGCGCTTCGACTTCTTACGTGGGCCCGAACGCTACAAGTACCAGCTCGGAGCACAAGCCGTGCCCTTGAACAACGTCAGGGTGTTTCGCACTCTGCGCGAATAAACCACCCCGGCTCGCGAAGAAAGCTGAAGTGGTCCTGACCTGGAAGTATGCATTCCCATCAGCCTTTTTGCACTGTTGACCGAACACAACTCACATGGGTATCTTTCGCTGCATCTTGGTAACAGCCGCGACGGTTGCCTCGTTGCGACGAGGCGATTGTGCGGAGGTTGCCGAGAGGGAGGCCCCAGAGGCTGGAGGCGACGCATCTCATGTGTGGGGAAGTACATGAGAGGTGTTGTCCGAAGGTTTCTGGGGCCTCTTGCGCGGTCGAGGAGTCGCTAGTCGCGCACGATGGCGCGCAGGAAGAAGGCTAGGTTGGCGGGGCGCTCGGCCAAGCGCCGCATGAGATACGGGTACCACGCCGAACCGTAGGGAACGTAGGTTCGCACGCGATGGCCGGCGGCGGCGAGTTGCTCTTGCATCTCCCGCCGGATGCCGAACAGCATCTGGATTTCATAGCCGTTCTTGGCGAAGCCGGCATGCGCCGCCGCGGACTTGGCGTGCTGAATCAACTTGAAGTCGTGTGTAGCGAGCGCCGGATCACGACCCTGCTGGAAGAGCCAGTCCGTCAACCACAGGTACTGGGCGTCTATCTCCACCCCTTTTTGAAAGGCGACTGCTTCCGGCTCGGCATAGGCCCCCTTGACAAGCCTGACCTTTGGCCGCATCGCCGCCATCATCTGAAGATCGACTGGTGTGCGCCTGAGGTAGGCTTGCATAGCCAGGCGCAGTTCGGGGAAGTCGGTATGCAGGACGCGGTAGACGTCAAGGGTGTCCGAGACGTAGTCGGACTGCTCCATGTCGATCTCGACTACCGCGCCGATGGCTTGGGCCTCGGCAGTCAGAACTCTCAAGTGGTCGATGCATGACCCCTTGTCGAAGGCAAGGCCTAGCTGTGTGAGCTTGATCGACACCGTGGTGTCCACCTTGGTCTTCTCGATTCGTCTTATTGCTGCCAGGTAGTCTGCCGCCGCGGCACTCGCCCCCTCTGCGTCGCCGACCCCCTCGCCGAGGAAGTCGAGGATCCCCCCGATACCCTTCGAGTTCAGATCCCTGATCGCGTCGATCGCATCCTCGAGCTTGTCTCCCGCGACGAATCGGTCGACCACACGGCGAGTCAAAGGAGTCTCGGTGACCAGCTCCTGGACGCGCGGCCTCTCCGAGACCCACAGCAGACTGCGAGACAGCAAGCCCTACTCCTAACCTTTGCAGAGCGATCAGCGCGGACCGATTGGGGTGCAATCATAGGCTCGCTCATGTCTCGGTTGGCAGTTCTCGGCGGCGGCAAGATGGGCGAGGCTCTGCTCGCCGGACTGCTCGCGTCCGGGTGGCGTGAGGCTTCGGAGGTCACCGTGACGGCCCGCTCCCAGGAGCGACTGGAGCACCTTCGTGAGACCTACGGGGTCGAGGTCACTCCCGACAACAGCGCCGCCATCTCGGGAGCCGAGGTGGTAGTGGCGGCGGTTAAGCCACAGGACATCGAAGCCCTGCTGGCGGCCATCTCGGCCGATCTCCACGCCGAACAGACACTATTGTCGGTCGTGGCCGCCATCCCGACGAGCTTTATCGAGGCGCGGCTGGCCGAGCTCGTCCCCGTTGTGCGGGCAATGCCCAACACCCCCTCGGTGGTGCACGAAGGCATGGCCGGGATCGCGGCCGGCCGCCACGCCGATGAGACTCATCTCAAGCTGGCCTCCGATGTCTTGAGTCATGTCGGGAGGGTCATCGTGGTGCCGGAGAACTACCTCGACGCCGTCACCGCGATCTCAGGCTCCGGACCCGCCTACTTCGCTCTGCTTGCCGAGGCCATGATCGAGGCCGGAATACTCTTGGGTTTGTCGCGCGAGATCTCGACCACCCTGGTCGTCCAGACGATGCTTGGGTCGGCCAAGCTGCTGCGCGACGAACACATGCACCCGGTTGAGCTGCGGGAGATGGTGACCTCCCCGGGGGGCACAACCATCCGCGCCATCCATGTGCTGGAGCAGTCCGGGGTGCGGGCGGCGTTTCTCAACGCCATCCAGGCTGCCATGGACCGAAGCCGGGAGCTCGCGCGCGGAGAGCCGGAGGCGTGAGCAGCTCTGTCGCCCTCGTAACCGTCGAAGACATCGCCCGGGCCTACGACTTCGGATCCTCACATCCCCTGCGCCCCGAGCGGGTGCTGCTCGCCTACGATCGCATCCGGGAGCTGGGCCTCATGGAGCGAGACAACGTCTTCGAGGTTCCGGCGAGGGCGGCCACAGACGATGAGATCACCGCGGTCCACGATCCCGAGTTCGTCGCCTGCGTGAAGGGGCTGGACGCCGGGCAGAGAAGTCGCTCGGAAGGGCTTGCCTTTGGGCTCGGAACTCCGGACGACCCCATTTTCGAGGGCATGCACCGCGCTTCTGCGGCGGTCTCCGGCGCTTCGGTGGTTGCCGCCGAGCAGATCGCCTCCGGCGCAGTGGAGCATTCCTTCAACCCTGCGGGGGGCCTGCACCATGCCCGTGCGCGGGAAGCCTCGGGATTCTGTATCTACAACGACCCCGCAGTGGCGATAGCGGCCCTCTTGCGGGACGATCCCAGCAGGCGGGTCATGTATGTCGACGTCGACGTGCATCACGGCGACGGAGTGCAATGGATCTTCTACGACGAGCCGCGGGTAGCCACGGTGTCTCTGCACCAGTCGGGCCACTATCTCTATCCCGGGACCGGATTCGAGGATGAGATCGGGGAGGGAGCCGGGACCGGCACCTCGCTGAATATTCCCCTTGCTCCCTACACTTCCGGCACGGACTATTTATGGGCGCTCGAGGCGCTCGTGCCCCCCGCGGCGAAGGCGTTTCGCCCCGACGTGCTGGTGACCCAGCTGGGCGCAGATACCCACCACGGCGATCCCCTGGCGAATCTGGGGCTGACGATGTCCGCTTACCCGCCCCTGGCGCGAGTGTTGCACGACGTCGCTCACCGCTTCTGCGACGGCCGCTGGCTGGCTACCGGAGGCGGCGGCTACCAGTTCGACACGGTGGTCCCGAAGGTGTGGGCGATTCATTTCGCGGAGATGTGCGGGGCAGCGGAGGCCGTCCCCGCCCGCTGGCTCGAGGATTTGGCTTCCGAAGATGTCTCCCGTTCCTCCCGCTCAGAGCTGGAGCGCTCGGTCGACCAGGTGCTGTCGGCGTGCACGACCAAGCTGGAGGCCGCGGCGGGTGCCACCAAAGGCTGAGGGGGCCGGCTCATGAGCTCTATCCATGGAGTAATCGCGTGGGCGATCCCGGTGGGCTTCGGCGTGGTCATGCTCTGGTCCCTGTACTGTTTTCTGCGGAACCGGCCTCCGGTCCCCGCCTACTGGAACCTGCTCGGGGTTCTCCAGGTCTTGCTCGCCGTCCAGCTGGTCGTGGGGGTGATCCTGATCGCGCTCGGAGGACGTCCCCCCTGGCTTCACTACGCCTACGGTGCGTTCTTCCCGGCGGCCCTGCTGGTCGCCGCTCACCGGCTGGGGCAGCGCTACGAGGACATCCCCTGGGTGTGGTTCGGGATCGCTTCGGCGCTGATCTGCGGGCTCACGATCAGGGCGTTGATCACGGGGCAGGGCGGCTGACGGCTTTGGCTACCGATTGAAGGTAGGCATTGCAGACGTCGTCATCGTGGCGATCGGCCTCCTGGCCGCCTTCCGGGGCAGCCGCCGAGGGCTCCTGGCACAGGTGTTCGAGCTCGGCGGCGGCTTCTTGGGCCTGGTCTTGGGCATCGCTTTCGCTCCTCGAATCGTGTCCCAATTCACTCGTGACGCGGGCCTCAGCACCGCCCTGTTGACGGTGGTATTGGTGATCATCGCGGTCGCCGTGGGCCAGGCGATCGGACAGGCCATCGGCCGCCGCTTTGGGCTCGCTGCTCGGAGGCTGCGCTTGGGAGGGCTCGACAAGGCCCTGGGTATGCTCTTCGGGATTGTCGTGGTCCTCGTGGCCTACTGGCTGATCGGCTCGCTGCTGGCTCAGGGCCCGGTCAGGCCACTGGCGCGCGCTCTGCGCTCATCGAAGATCTTGAACGCCCTTACCGATTTCCGGCAGCCTCCGAATGTGGTGGCTTTTCTGGGGCGTTACCTTCGGACGACCAACTTCCCGCAGGTATTCGCAAACCTTCCACCCCCCACCGGGCCCCCCGTGAAGCTGCCCGCCGACCGGCTCGCCCGGCGAGCCATCGGGGCGGCGGACGACTCGACGGTGCGAGTGCTCGCTACCGCCTGTGGCGGCACCCAGCTCGGAAGCGGCTGGGTGTCGTCGCCCTCGACCGTGGTGACGAACGCCCATGTCGTGGCGGGCGGCTCCAACGTCTCGGTGCAGGAACAGGCGGGCACCCTCCCCGCCACGGTGGTGCTGTTCGACCCGGCCACCGATGTGGCGGTGCTCCGGGTCGAAGACCTCTCGGGCCCTCCCCTCAACCTGTCCGGGGCGCTCGACACGGGGGCGGTGGGAGCCGTGTTGGGCTATCCGGGGCGGGCTGAGGGGCGTCTGTCGGTCGGCCCGGCCGCCGTCCAGGAGCGCTACGAAGCCTTGGGGCTCGACATCTATAGCCGGGAAGAGGTGACCCGTGAGATCTACCAACTGCAGGCCCGGGTCGAGGAGGGGGATTCGGGCGGGCCCTTCGTGCGGCCCTCGGGCCGGGTCGCCGGCATGCTGTTCGCGGCTTCGACGACCGACGCAAGGGCCGGCTACGCGCTAACCGCGGCCGAGATTCGAGATGAGCTCGCCCGCGGCCAAGCGAGGACCGAGGCAGTCTCGACGGGCCCCTGCACCCACTAACGGGCCTCCGGTCACGAGCGCAGCTCTGCCGCCAAGTGAGAACGGATCGATCGATCCCACGTCTGCTCCTTCCGCCCGATGGGAACTGGACGCGACTCTAAGATGATTGGTATGGACGACATCAGACTTAGTGAGGCCGCCGATGCGCTCGTTGCGGGGGGCATAGCCGGGCCGCATGTGAGCCATCGCCGCCGTGGCAACATCTCCAAGATTCAATCGATGCTGAAGGACGACGTCGAGTCCCGCTTCGGCCTCACGGGTTTCGAGCGCTACTCGGCCCCCCAGATACTCGAGCTGATGGCGAGACTCACGGGCTGCTCCAAGGACCCGGACGATCCCCAGGAGCAGGACTACATAGACCCGTCGCTCACGATTGGAGCGATCGTTGCGGGCGCGCAGCGGCTGCGCCGGGCCGCCGAGGACGGCAGGACGTTGCTGGCTGCGACCGGGCATCCCACGGGTCTTCTCGAACACCACATGCGCGTCGTGGACGCCTACCGGGCGGCCGGCGGGGAGGTGATCATTCCCCGGGAGCAGGAGCTGTTCGCGCGCGGAGGGAGAGCGCGGATCCGCTACGTCGGCTCGGTGGCGTGCCTGTGCGACGGAGCCTCGCTTCTCCACACCCATTCCTCGGAGGCCATGGAGGCGATCCTCGAGGCGAAGCCGTGGCCCGACATCGTGCTTGCGGACCACGGTTTCGCGGGGGCCGCGCTCGAGCGGGGGATCCCGGCTGTGGCGTTCATGGACATCAATGACCAGGCCCTCGCGGTGCCTTGGGACGAGGGCAAGGACGTCGTGATCGTGCCCCTGGACGACAATCGGGAGCCGCGTTTCTACGAGCCCTCATGGTCGCTTTTCGAGCTGATATTGGCGGGGGGCGAGCCGCGGGACTAGGGCCGAGCCGCCGCCCGCCGAGCCGCGCGAATCAACGACCGTCTCGGGCCTGCTCGACCGGAAACGACGCTGTCACCAACGCGTTCAAGTTGCGCGCCATCTCTTGCTTAATTCTCGGGTTCCATTCAAGGAATGAGTGCATTTGTGCGAGAAGTTTCCAGTGAGGGGGCTGATGCTGGCGAACTCTTCCTGCTATAGTCGATCCATGAAGGATCCGAGCGAGGTTTCCGTTGACGCATCCCCGCTCGCGACACACTTTCTGACGGTTGCCGAAGTCGCCCGCCTCCTGCGGGTCTCCAACATGACTGTCTACCGCCTCGTCAAAGCCAACCAGCTGGCTGCCGTGCGGGTGGGACGTGGCTACCGGATCCGCGAAGAAGACGTGCGTAAGTACCTCGAGCAGCGCTATATGGACGCCGGCTAGGCACAACCAGACCGTCAATCCCTATCGACCGCCCCACGGGGCGGTTTTTTCGTGTCTGAACCCCTGCTTCAGGGTTAGGGACCCTTCCCGACCCGAGCGGGGCCAACCGACCACCGCGACGGCTCCGGCGGTGGAGCATGAGGTTGAATGCGGGGGTGACGCATACGAGTTCGGCAGCCGGAGCCGAGAACAGGTGATCTCAGAGCTGGAGCCGTTTTACGAGCGGGTGCTGGCGCGGCCCGGCATCGTGTTCTTGCTCGGAGGCATCGACGCCGGAAAAACGACGGTCGCCGTCGAGCTGCTGCGGCGTGGCCTCGCCAATGGGTACAGCGTCGCCCTGGTCGACGCCGACGTGGCCCAATCGACGGTTGGCCCCCCGACCACAGTGGGCCTCAGGTGCCCCGGCCCCGAGGAGCTCACCCGGGAGAGCCTGCGGGTCGCAGACGAGCTCTCCTTCGCCGGGACGATCACACCGCGAGGCCACCTCCTTCCTCTGGTGGCCGCCACCGCGACGCTAGTTGCGGCCGCCCTGGCCCGCGGCTGCGATCTCGTTGTCGTCGACACGACGAGTTTCGTCTCGGGCCTTTACGGTCAGCTGCTCAAGTACCACAAGCTGCAGCTCACGAGGCCGGACTACGTGTTGGCGTTCGAACGGGGGGGCGAGCTCGAACCCCTGGTGGGAATCGCCCGCCGCTTCACCTCCGCCGAGGTCGTCGAGCACAACGTCAGTCCCGACCTTCCAGCCCGCACTGTTGAGGAGCGCATGATCTTTCGCGAGGAGCAGTTCGCCGCCTACTTCGCCGCGGGCGTGTCTCGCTGGAAGGTCAAGCCAAGTGTCTTCATGCCCACCTTGCCCCCTGAGTTCGACCTGGCGTTGCTCGACGGCATCGTGGTCGGGATGGAGGACGGACAGGGCTCGTGCGCAGGGATCGGTGTCCTTGAGTACGATGATGCCCAGAACGTCTTGCGGATGGTGTCGCCCGTCACACACGGGGTCCGGGGTCTGCGGCTCGGCTCGGTGAGAATCGCGACCGACGGGAAGTCGAGGGGGCCGGTCGACTTCCGCAATCTGTTCCGGACCGACTAGAGCCGTAAGAAGCGATCGCCGTCAGACCGAGTCTGACAACCGAAACTAGAGGAGCTGAGGGATGCCGTCGCTGGTAAAGAAGCGCCGCAAGAAGATGCGCAAGAAGAAGCATCGCAAGATGTTGAAGCGCACTCGCTGGCAGCGCCGCCAGCAGGGTAAGTAGCACAGGATCGGGTGCCATGGCCGCCGGAATAGTCACCTTCACCTCGGACTACGGGTGGGAGGACGAGTTTGTGGGCGTCTGCCACGGAGTCATGCTGAGCATTTCCCGTGAGCTTCGCATCGTCGATCTCCACCACAGCATCGCTCGCCAAGATGTTCGGCACGGTGCGGTCGTGCTCGAACAGTCGGTTCCCTACATGCCGGATGCGGTTCATTTGGCGGTCGTGGATCCGAGCGTCGGCTCGGAACGCCGTGCGCTCGCGGTTGAGACGTCGGGGGGAGCGGTACTGGTGGGTCCGGACAACGGTCTCCTGCTCCCCGCTGCCGATGTCTGCGGTGGGGTAGCCGCCGCCTACGCGTTGGAGGACAGGCGCTTCTTGCTGTCTCCGGTGTCGCGCACGTTTCAGGGCCGGGACGTTTTCGCCCCCGCCTCGGCCCACCTCGCCTCGGGAGTGCCGGCGGCAGAGCTGGGGCCGCCGGCGGAAATCTCTAGCCTGGTGCGGCTCGAGATTCCCGAGGCCTGGGAACACGACGACCACCTTCACGCCGAGGTCCTACAGGTCGATCGCTTCGGGAACCTGCAGCTCAACTGCGACGGCGCTCGGCTCAAGAAGGTCGGTCTGTCGGACAGCTCTGTCTTGGAGGTGCGCCTCGAGGGGCACCGGCTTCAGGTCCACCACGGCGCCACCTTCGCCGACGTTCCCTCCGGGGACTTCGTGCTGGTCGAGGACTCCTACAAACACCTCTCCCTGGCGATAAACAAGGGTGACGCGCGCGCCAAGCTTCGGGCCGCGTCGGGTTCGACCGTGATCGTGGGGCCGATCTCCACTTAGTGCTCCTGAGCGAAAGTAGCGTCAGCGTCCAGAGCGGCACTGAGCACTTAGCCCGAGCCCAGCCCGTATATCTGTAGAACCCCAAGGGTTCCGGCGATGGCAATGGCGGCCAGCAACAGGATCAGTGCCAGCAGCGTGTTTCTCCTCATTCGTTTCCGGCTTTCGTAAGCGATCCTTACGGCGAGAGATACAGCCTGGTCGACCCCGCCGAACCCTCTTCACCCTACCCATGGGCCGGGCCATAATGGGTCATGCCCAACTTCTGGCGGAAGGCAGCGCCGGCGCTGGCCATGGCGCTGCTGCTGAGCTCCTGCTCGACCTCCGGTTTCCAGTACGTCTCCAGCGCGGAGACCAATACCGTATTCAAGGTGCCGGAGAAGTGGACGTTGTTCTCAGAAGACGATGTTTTTCAATTCCGGCCCCCTGAAATCTCTCCTCAGCAGGAGGCCGCCAATAGGGCCTCGCAGTGGGTGATGGCCTTCGACGGCGCCTCCCAGCCGACCCTCACCCACCTTTTCAACGCTGATTCGACCGAGCCTGCGGGTTACGCCAAGGTCCGGATCCTCTCCGATGAGGAACGCGCGGCCTACTCCCTGAGCTCGCTGCGCAACGAAGAATTCGAGATCGACAAGCTGGTTCGCCGACAGCAGCTCGAGCTCTTGAGCGAGGAAGAGGTCAGTCTCGACTCCGGGGTCAACGGCGTCCACCTCGTCTTCAACGTCCGGCAGGGCCCCGAATTCATCACAGTGAACCAGACCGCGCTGAAGGACCCACAGACGCGCGTCCTTTACCTCTTCCTGATCGGCTGTCAGGCCGACTGCTACGAATCCAACCAGGGCACGATCGACGAGGTCGTGAACTCCTGGACTATCAAGGAGCGGTGACAGATGAGCTCTAAGGGCAACGGCAAGCCCGGGCTGGCGTGGCCCGAGCACGACTCAGGTCCCGCGGCTCCGGGCGAGTACCAGAGTCGCGAGCGCGAGGAAGATCGCAAGACACGCCGGCCGTTGGCGCTGTGGGACAGGGTAAAGATCCTGATCCTGCTTCTCGGCGTGTGGTTCATCCTGGTCTGGTACACGATGGTGCAGTACCAGGGGATCATGCCGTTCGTAGACGCACTCAACCAGACGGCTCGGGCGCAGGGGTGGCTCCTGGTGCTCGCAGGGCTGGAGTTCGTGCGACAGATCCACTACTTCATTTCAGAGCATTGGGCTGCCTACTATCGCTTCTTTACCGAGCGTCTCTTTGGCGGCTGGGACCGGCGCCTCCACAGGATCAACGACTGGAACCGCTTTCGTATCGCTCGTGCGCTCAAGTGGCTGCTGGCGCTCGTGGTGCTGGACCTTGTCGTCGCCCAGATTGTCGGAGTGTCTCCCGCACTCGCGTTGTTCCAGCTGCCGGTCCTCGCCTTTCAGGCGCTGCCGTTCGCAATCCAGCTCGTCTTCTACTTCTTCATCATCATCTTTCAGTTCGTCGGGTTGTTCTGGTTCCTCTCGCGCGGCGGCGTGGACGTCTACTTTCCCGACGACGTCAAGACCCGGTTCACGGATGTCTGGGGGCAGGACAACGTGCTCACCAAGATCAAGGAGAACATGGTCTTCCTCGAGGATCCCGAGTCGATCGAGGAGCGCGGCGGCTATGTCCCCGGAGGCGTCCTGCTGTGGGGCCCGCCGGGGACCGGCAAGACGCTTATCGCCGAAGCGGTCGCGGGCGAGACCGGAAGGCCGTTCGTGTTCGTCGACCCCGGTGCGTTCATCCAAATGTTCATGGGCGTCGGCATCCTCAAGGTCAAGTCGCTCTTCCGGAAGCTACGCAAGCTTGCGGTGCGCTACGGCGGTGTGATCGTGTTCTTCGACGAGGCCGATGCACTCGGGAGCCGCGGCGCCATCGCCCAGCAGGGGCCGTGGGGAGGCCATATGACCGAGGGACCGTGGGAACACGCCCCCGCCTGCAACGGGCTGGGCTACCTCTCTCACGACACCGCTTCCCTGCTTCTTCAGTCCAGCTTGGGCACCGGCGCCCAGGAGCGACGCGGCCCCCAACGTGATCGCATCATGATGGGCGGCATGGGGGGAGGGGGAGGCGGCATGGGCACCTTGCAGGCGCTGCTGACCGAGCTCTCCGGCCTCAAGAAGCCGCGTGGCTTCGTCAACCGAGTGGTCCGCAGGATCCTCGGCATGCGCCCCAAGCCCCCTCCCAAGTACCGCATCCTCGTGATGATGGCGACCAACATGCCCCAGGCGCTCGACGAGGCCCTGCTGCGTCCCGGCCGTATCGACCGCATCTACAAGGTCGGCTATCCCTCCAAGGTGGGACGCATCCGGACCTACGACGGCTATCTCGCCAAGGTCACTCACTCGCTCAACGAGCAAGAGATAGACAAGCTCGCCACCATCACCCCCTATGCCACCGGCGCGACCATCAAGGATCTCGTCAACGAATCCCTGATCAACGCCATCCGGGACGGCCGTGACTCGATCACCTGGCGCGACGTGGTCAAGGCCAAGCAGCTGAAGGACTTGGGTCCGCCGGAGGACGTCGAGTACATCGAGCGCGAGCGGCATGCGGTCGCGGTCCACGAGGCCTGTCACGCGGTCATCGCCCACCAGGCGCGCCGCCACCTCACGATCGACATTGCCACCATCGAGAAAGGCGGCACCTATCTCGGCATGGTCGCGTCAATACCGCCGGAGGATCAGTTCACGAGATGGCGCTCGGAGTACGAGGCCGACATCATGGTTAGCCTCGCCTCTCTGGCCGGAGAGCGCCTCTTCTTCGACGGCGACAACTCCTCGGGTGTGTCGGGCGACCTCGAGAGTGCCACCAAGATCGCCACGCTCATGGAGGGTTACTGGGGAATGGGTTCAACCGTTGCCTCGCACGGAGTCACGCACGAGGTTGGAATCGGCGGCGGAGGCCGGCCCGGCAAGGGCGAGGGCAGGAAGGACCAGGACTTGCTCGACACGGGCCTGGGGGAGCGTATCGAGTCGAACCTCGAGGGGATCCTGAGCCGCACCATGAACATGGTGACTCAGCACCGCCTCCAGATTCTTGCCGTCGCGCATGCGCTCGAGACCCACAAGACCGTCACGGGAGAGGACGTTGAGGCAATCATCGAGGGCCGGCCCGGCCCCCTGATCGACGGCCGCCCTTACCACTCAGACGCCTTCGAAGAGCTTGCCGAGCGTTACCACTCGCAGGTCGTCGAGGCCCATAAGACCCACGCCAGAGTCAAGGTGCCCCTGCCCGAGTTCGATCATGCCGAGTGGTCATCAGATGTCGTATAGCGCCATTTCACGACCACTCGGCGAGCGAGCGGGCCTCTAGAAGCTGCGCACGAGCTCGGCGATGTGCCGCTCGAGCGAGTTGAGGCCCTCGATCTTGCCGATGCAGATCGCCACCCCCGCCTCCTTGGCGAGGGCCTCGATCTTGTCGTCGAGGTAGGCCGTGTAGAGGATGATGGGCTGGTCGGGCCGCTGCTCATGCACTGCCCGGGCTGTGGTCAGGCCATCCATCTCCGGCATCCGGTAGTCCATCACGATGACGTCGGGGTCGGTCTGTCCGGCCAAAATCACCGCGTCGTGCCCCGAGGCTGCCTCCCCGACGACGTCGAAGCCGTCGAGCTCGAGCATGTCCACGAGCATCTTGCGAACGTGCTCGGTGTCGTCCACGATGAGGACCTTGGCGGTCACGGTGATTCTCCTTGTGCTGTTCTCGGTAACCCCTCGGTCTGTTTGCTCGGCATTTCCATGTGAGAAGCGGAGTCAGAAGTGAGTGCCGCGATCACGTGCTCCCGATTGGCGCTCAGCATGCGAACCAATTCTCGTGGTTGCTCGGAGTAGCGGGACACCGACAGCTCGAGTGCAATGGTGCCAGAGTACGTGCTGCGGGAGACCTCACTCAGCAGTCGGTCAATCGGCAATATTCCATCTCCGATGCTCAGATGGCCGTCCTTGTTGTCACCCGCCTGATCGGAGAGATGGATGTGGACCAGTCGGGGCAACAGTACCTCGAACGCCTCGAGGATGTCCTCACGCGCAAGGGCCAGGTGACTGGTGTCCATGACCACCGACGGCGAGTGGGCGACGAGCTCGTGAGGCTGGAGCCAGCGATACGCTTGTAGTCGCCGCCCCCCTGCCCATTTGGGATACATGGTTTCGACCGCTACGTTCACGTCTTCCGGGTGGCTCGGGGTGCGTGCCAGCCAGCGGGCGAAGCTCCCTTCGAGCGGGTAGGGCGGGTGGACGACGTAGGTGGGGACGCCCAGAGCCCGGCACAGCTCGATTCCGCGCGCCAACTTGGGTTCGGCTCGCAGCCCCCAGACCGTGCGGTTCAGCATCAAGAAGGGGCCGTGGACCGCGGCCAACCGCAGCCCTCGCTGCGCCGCCAAATCGAGGCACAACCCGGGTTCCTGGGTGCGCGGGTCGCGCGTGACCATCAGCTCTATTGAGCTGAAGCCTGCCTCGGCGATGAGATCGAGCGCGCGCTCGAAGTCGTAAGCCCAGAATGGTCCGGTCGAGCACTGCAGGGTGTGGGCGATCATCGCAAGATAGTCGCACCTTGTGCTCCGCACCGGAAATAGGGACGGACGCGCCGGTGCCCCCGGCGTTGAGCCGAGGGCACCGAGGAGTCCGTCGAGGGCGGGCCGACTTCGTATGGGGCGGGCTGGGAGGCTCGTGCACACGACCCGGTCAGGTGGGGCCGGTGCGGCAGACGTCCCATCCTCTGCGACTCCAACATTAGTTTCGGGCGTGCGGCCGCGGACCTTGAGGGCCAACGTCTACTAATTTATGGCAATTTGCCGCCACGGAGATGACTCCCGCTCCTCAGGAGCCACCCCCTGCACAGAGCCAGAATCGGGCGCGGTTCACCTATCGGTGCTGCGGAACTGCTCCAGCACCTGCGGGTCGAGGATGTTTAGCTGCGAGCGCCGATAGTCGATGGCGCCGGCTTCCTGGAAGCTCTTGAGCGCCCGGCAGGCGCTTTCCCGGCACATCCCAGCGAGCTTTCCGATATCGCTCTGAGCCAGCGGCAGGCGGATGTCTATCGGTTCTCCGATCCCGGCTCCGCAGTGCTGGGCGAGCCCGAGCAGTCGCCCTGCGAGCCGGGCGGGGGCATAGCGGATGTTGCGTTCGACGGCGGTGTCGCTCATCCAACGGGTACGGCGGGCCATGAGGGCGCCGGCGGCGAGGGCTGCACCGGGAACTTCGAGCAATGCGCTCACCAGTGCCTGGGCGCTGATGGGCAAGAGCTCCGAACGGGTGGCGGCGACCACGTCGAGCGGCTGCGGCCGGCCGTCGAAGGCGGCTACCTCACCGACGATCTCCCCCGGAAAGGCGAGGCAGATGATGCTTTCTCGGCCCGAGGCCGAATTGCCGATCAGCTTGAGCATCCCCGAGCGAATTAGGTACGCGCCGAGGTCGTGCTCGCCGGCAACGCACAGGCGTTCTCCGGCGGCAAGCGTCATTGGGCGAGCGTGCTCGAAGAGCTCCGCTTTCCCGGACAGGGCTTCGAACAGAACTGAGCGCAAGGCTCCGCACCTCCTTGGTCAGATGCCGTTGGCACGGCACAGCCGGAATGGACCGAGGCGCGGACGAGGGGTGAGCGCAATGCGCCCACCCCTCCTCAGGGAAAAAGTAGAAGGAGCCGGGTTCCCAAGTCAACGGCGGTTCGTAAGAAAAGTTCGCGTCTTCGCCTAGCTTGGGCGGCGCGAGACAATGAAAACCATGGACACAGCGCCGAGACAGGATGCGACCAGGGTGCGGCGAAGGGTCGTGCTGTTCGTGGCGCCGGCGGTGGCTTTTATTTCGCTCCTCGCGTACGGGGTGGTCAAAGCCCCCACCGCGCCGCAAATCGGCGAACGCGCACCCGCCTTCTCGGCCCCCCTTCTCGCGGGCGGGGGCACCGCTTCGCTGCAGGACTACGAGGGCAAGCCTCTCGTCATCAACTTCTGGGCCTCATGGTGCGAGCCCTGCAAGGCCGAGGCGCCGCTGCTCGAAGAGGCGCACGATGCCTATGAGGGACAGATCTCCTTCCTCGGCGTCGACGTGCGAGATGCGCGCAGCGATGCGCGCGCGTTCGTGGCCGAGTACGGGATCGGCTACCCGAGCGTCCGGGACGAGACGCGCTCGATCTATCGCGCCTACGGCCTCACCGGCCAGCCCGAGACGTTCCTGGTCGACTCCGAGGGAATCGTCATCGACCACGTCGCCGGCCCCCTGTTGCGGCGCGAAGAGCTGTTCACGATGCTCGACATCCTGGTAAGCCGCGATGGTTGAGACCCTTCCGATCGCCTTTGCGGCCGGGCTGGTGTCGTTCTTGTCACCCTGTGTGCTGCCTCTCGTGCCGGGATACCTCTCGTACATGTCCGGCTACGGCCCCGAGGAGCGCAAGGGCTTCCAGACCGCCTATGTCGCGATGGGTTTCGTCCTGGGCTTCACGCTGGTGTTCGTTGCGTTGGGTGCGAGCGCGACCCTGCTCGGCTCGGTCCTGCGCTCCAACCGCGAGCTCATGATGCGCCTCTCGGGCGTGCTCATCATTCTGCTGGGACTGGTGTTCCTGGGTCTGATCCGCGTCCCGTGGCTCTACCGGGAACGGCGTTTCCACCCGACCCCCAAGGCGGGCCTATGGGGGAGCGTGGTCCTGGGAGGGGCGTTCGCATTCGGCTGGAGCCCCTGCATCGGGGTCACGATGGGAGCCGCCCTGACGCTGGCGGCGGGCCGGGACACGGTGCTCGAGGGGGCGGTGCTCTTGGCCGTTTACGCCTTGGGTCTGGGCGTGCCGTTCATCCTCGCCGGACTCGGCATAGCGAAGCTGGCCTCCGCAGTTTCGTGGCTGCGCCGCCATACCCGGGCGCTGAACTTCGCCGGGGGCGCCCTGCTGGTGGTGGTCGGGCTCCTGTTCGTCACCGATCGGGTGACCGAGATCTCGGCGTGGATGCAGAGGGGCATGACCGCCGCGAACCTCGACTTCTGGAGCTTCTGAGCCCGGACCGAGAACGTTTGCCACCCGCGCACACCGGGTCCCCGGCCCCGGACACGCGTCCACGCCTACGCCGACGCGGAGCCAACCCACCAAAACCTAGCCGACTTTGTGATTTGGCTCACAAGCTGCGCTACCATGGCCCTCTATGCGCAGCAGAGCGATTCCCGAGGCGACCGTCGCCCGCCTCCCCATCTATCTCCGCGCCCTGCTCGACCTCGCCGAGAACCAGCGCGCGCTGACGATCTCATCCGAGGAGTTGGCGCGCCTCGCCGGGGTCAATGCCGCCAAGGTCAGAAAGGACCTCTCCTACCTCGGCTCGTACGGGACCCGGGGGGTCGGCTACGACATCGAGTATCTCCTCTACCAGATAACCCGCGAGCTGGGGCTCACCCAGGACTGGCCCACCGCGATCGTCGGGATCGGCAACCTCGGCCGCGCGCTCGCCTCCTACAAGGGCTTCTCCGAGCGAGGCTTTCGGATCGACGCGTTGTTCGACAACTCGTCCGAGGCCGTGGGTGAAGAGGTCGGGGGGCTGATCGTCCGCCATCTCGACGAGCTGAAAGAGTGCGTGGCCGAGACAGGGCTCTGCATCGGGATCATCGCCACCCCACCGGCTTCGGCCCAGGAGGTCGCCGAGCGCTTCGTCGACGCGGGGATCAAGTCGATACTCAACTTCGCCCCCGCGATGGTCAACGTCCCCCCCGACGTCAACGTCAGGAAGGTCGACCTCTCCATCGAGCTCCAGATCCTGTCCTTCTACCAGCAGCGCACCCAGGCGATCGCGGCCGCTCGCGAGGCCAACCGGCGGCTCAACCTTCCCTCGGCCTGAGCCCAATGCCCGTCATCGCTCTTGGCCTCAACCACAAGACCGCTCCTCTCCGCCTGCTCGGCCGTTTGGCGATTCCGGAGGACACCCTCCCGAAGGCGCTCCATCAGCTGTCCACCTACGAGGGGGTGTTGGAGGGTGTGGTGCTGTCCACCTGCAACCGCATCGAGGTCTACGCCTCGGTTCCGAGGTTCCACCGCGGCGCCCAAGACCTGCGCAATTTCCTGGGTGAGTTTCGTCACATAGCGCCCGAAGACTTCTCCGACCACCTCTACACGTATCACGACGACGGCGCCATCAGGCACCTGTTCCGAGTCGCATCGGGCATCGACTCGATGGTGATTGGGGAGTCGGAGATTCTGGGGCAGGTGCGGCGAGCTTTTCAGGCCGCCCAGACAGAGGATCTGGTCCACCGCACGCTGGGGCACGCCTTTCGGCAGGCCCTCAAGGTCGGCAAGGCCGCGCGCGCCGAGACCGATATCGCTCGCAATCCCGTCTCGGTGTCCTCTGCCGCAGTCGATTTCGCGAGGCGGACCTTCTCCGAGCGCTCGCTGGCCGGCAAGAAGGTGCTGCTGGTGGGGGCCGGCAAGATGGGACGCTTGGCGATGCAGGCGCTCGAACGAGCCGGCGTCACCGAGGTCGTCGTGGTAAACCGGCGCGAGGAGCGAGCTCGCGATCTCGCACAGCGCTACGGTGCCGCCCCTCTTTCCTTCGAGGACTTGGAGCCCGCGCTGACGAACGCAGACATAGTGATCTGCTCGACGACTGCTCCCGGGCCGGTCATTGACGCCGAGACGATGCGTCGGGCCCGTTCTCGCCGCGAGTCATCACAGAGCCTGTTGGTCATCGACATCGCGGTCCCGCACGATGTCGATCCGGACGTGAGGCGAATCGAGGGCGTCACCGTTCGAGACCTCGAGGACCTTGCCCGGGTCGTGGAGACGAGCCTCGGCAGCCGTCTCTCGGAGGTCTCCAAGGTCGAGGCTATCGTCGCCGCAGAGGTGGGCCGCTTCATGGAGTGGGAGCGCGCCGACGAGGTGGCGCCGGTGGTGTCCCGTTTGGTGGCGCAGGCAGAGAAGGCGCGCGCCGCCGAAATGGAGCGTTTCCGGGCCCGAGCCGGTGTCGACGATGCCACCGTGGAGGCCGTCGACAGGCTCTCTCGCCGCCTCGTCGCCAAGCTGCTGCACGAACCGATCAGTCGCGCCAAGGAGATGCCCTCGTCTCAACAGGGCAAGCTCCATCTGTCGGCCCTGCGGGAGCTGTTCGAGCTCGACGAAGACTGATCTCGCCGTGTCACTCGATCACCTGGTGATCGCCACGCGCGGCTCCCGCTTGGCGCTGCGCCAAGCCGAGTTGGTCGCCGCTCAGCTGGCCGAGCACCACCCCGGACTCGACGTGGAATTGCAGGTGGTGACGACCTCGGGTGACCGCGACCGGCGACCGTTCGCCGACATCGACGGCACCGGTCTGTTCATGGCCGAGGTCGAGCGAGCCGTCCTCGACGGCCGCGCCGACATCGCCGTCCACTCCGCCAAAGACCTGACCGCCGAGTTGGCCGAGGGTGCGGTCATCGCCTGTGTGCCCCGCCGAGGAGATCCCCGGGACGTGATGGTGGGGGGTCGAGGGTCAAGCGGCCAAGAGCGGCTCGGCTCCCTGCCCTCTGGAGCGAGGGTCGGCACCTCCAGCATGCGCCGGCAGGCTCTTGCCTTGGAGGCCCGGCCCGATCTTCTGGTTGTCGAGCTTCGGGGAAATGTCGACACCCGGCTCGCCACCGTGGCCCGGGGCGAGGTCGACGCCGCCGTGCTGGCCGCCGCCGGCCTCGAGCGTCTCGAGGCACAGACCGAGGCGGGCCCCCTCGACGAATCGTGGTGGGTGCCGGCACCGGGGCAGGGAGCCCTCGCCATCGAGAGCGCGGCCGGCCGGTCTGAGCTCGCCGCGCTTCTGGCTCCTCTCGGCGACCCTCGCTCGCAGGCAGAGCTCGTCTGCGAGCGCGCCTTCGCGGCGCGACTGGAAGGCGGCTGCTCGGTGCCTCTCGGCTGCCTCGCTACTGCGCGCGGCTCGAGCCTCGTCGTAACCGGCTTCCTCGGCGCACCGGACGGCTCCCAGGGGTTGCGCGACCGCATCTCGGGACCCGCCTCGGACGCGTCGGCGATGGGGATCGAGCTTGCAGAGGCGATTCTCGCGTCGGGCGGCAAGGACATCCTGGACGATGTCCACGCCGAGGCGGGCCCGAGTTGAGTATCTCGCATCACCGTGACGGCGGACGCTCGCTCGAAGGATTGAGGGTGGTCGTGACGAGGGCCCGGGAGCAGTCCGGGCCCCTGGGGGACGCGCTGACCGGGGCGGGGGCCGAGGTCGTCTATCTGCCCACGATCGCGGTGGGCGACCCGGCGTCGTTCTCGGAGCTCGACCTCGCCCTCAGGAAGCTCTCCGAAGGCCTTTACACGTGGGCCGTCTTCACGAGCGTCAACGCGGTGGCCAAGGTTTTCGAGCGCCTGGGTCACGCAGGGCTCGATGCCCGTGCGGTGGGCCGCACCAAGGTCGCCGCGGTGGGGCCGGTAACTGCCGCCGCCCTTCTGGAAAAGGGAATACGCGCCGACCTGGAGCCGCAGGAAGCAACCGCACAGGCCCTGGCGGAGGCGATTGGAAGAGGCCCCGGGCAGGTGTTGCTGCCGCGGGCCGAGGGCGCGCCGCAGCATCTCCCCGACTCTCTGCGGGCAGGCGGCTGGATTCCCGATGAGGTCGCCGCCTACCGCACTCTTCCAATGCGGAGCGGGGGGGCGGCCACGGACGCCGTGCGCGCTGGAGCCTTCGATGTCCTGACCTTCGCCAGCGGGTCCGCCGCTCGCTCCTTCGCCGAGCAGGTGGCCGTTCCTTCGCAGCTGGGTCTCGCACCCGGCGATTCGTCCTCGCGGCTCGTAGTCTGTATCGGCCCCCAAACCGCGACGGTCGCCGAAGGTGCGGGCTTTCGAGTCGACCTGGTCGCCGTCGAGCACACTGCCGAGGGGGTTGTCCGGGCTCTCACAGAGCGTATCGAGGACCGTGGCACGATGGACACATGAGTCCCTTTCCGACCGAGCGCCCGAGAAGGCTGCGGGGAAGCCCCGCGCTGAGGGTCGCGTTTGCGGAGACTCGCCTGCAGCCGTCGAACCTCATCGCCCCGCTATTCCTGAAGGAGGGCCTCGAGGCCCCGGCCGAGATCGCCTCGATGCCCGGCGTGATGCAGCACACGCTCGACAGCGCACGCAAGGAGGCACGCGCGCTGGCGGGCCTGGGTGTCTCGGGGGTGTTGTTGTTCGGGGTGCCGAGACGCAAGGACCCGTTGGGGTCTCAGGCACACAGTCCCAGCGGTATCATCCAGCAGGCGATACGCGCTCTCAAGGATGAGGTTTCCGGCGAGATGATCGTCATCGCCGACCTCTGTCTGTGCGAGTACACCGACCACGGTCACTGCGGGCTGCTCACAGGAGACGAAGTCGACAACGACTCCACGATCGAGGTCTACGGGCAGATCGCCTGCTCGCAGGCGAAGGCGGGCGCGGACGTGGTGGCCCCTTCGGGGATGATGGACGGGCAGGTAAAAGCCATTCGCGCCGCGCTCGACGAGTGCGGCTTCAAGCACACTCCGATCCTGTCCTACGCGGTCAAGTACGCCTCCAGTTTCTACGGGCCCTTTCGCGACGCAGCCGAGGGTGCGCCGCGCTTCGGGGACAGGCGGAGCCATCAACAGGACCCTGCCAATCACTCAGAAGCTATGCGGGAGGCCAAGCTCGACATCGACGAGGGGGCCGACGCGCTCATAGTCAAGCCCGCGCTCGCATACCTCGACATCGTCCGTGCGCTCAAAGAGCGTTTTGATTACCCCGTGGCCGCCTATAGCGTCTCGGGTGAGTACTCGATGATCAAAGCGGCCGCCCGAAACGGCTGGCTCGACGAGCGCGCGGCGGTGCTGGAGGCGTTGACCTCGATGCGGCGCGCCGGCGCCGACTTGATCGTCACCTATTCCGCCAAGAGTGCAGCCGAATGGCTGAGTTGAGCCGCGCGTCATCCGACAAGCTCTTCGCCGAGGCACGCACGCTCATGCCCGGCGGAGTGTCCTCCCCGGTGCGCGCCTTCTCTGCAGTAGGGGCCGATCCGTTTTTCGTAGCGCGCGGGGAAGGGGCACTGCTCTTCGATGTAGACGGAAACTCGTTCATAGACCTGGTGCAGAGCTGGGGGGCGCTGCTGTTCGGGCACGCCCACCCGGAGGTCGTCGGGGCAGTGTCCGAGGCAGCGGCGCGCGGGACCTCATTCGGTACCCCTTCAGAGCTCGAGGTCGAGCTCGCCCGCAAGGTCGTCTCACTTGTTCCAGGGATCGAGCAGGTCCGTTTCGTGTCGTCGGGAACGGAGGCGGGGATGACCGCGGTGCGCTTGGCGCGCGGAGTCACGGGGCGCGCCAAGGTGCTCAAGTTGAGCGGCTGTTACCACGGGCACCTCGACGCGCTTCTGGTCGAGGCGGGCTCGGGTGTGGCTACTCTCGGCATTCCCGGAACCCCCGGCGTCACCGTCGGAACGACGGCGGACACCGTGGTCGCCCCCTACAACGATATCGACTCGATCGAGGCGGCGGCCGAGATGTGCGGGGAAGACCTCGCCGCGATTCTGGTTGAGCCCGTCGCGGCCAACATGGGCCTGGTTCTGCCCGTCGAAGGCTTCCTTGGGGGACTGCGGACGCTTGCGGATGAGACCGGCGCGCTGCTTGTGTTCGACGAGGTCATTACCGGCTTTCGGCTCGGGCCCGGCGGCGCCCAGGAACGCTTTGGGGTGCGCGCCGATCTCGTGATGCTCGGAAAGATCCTCGGTGGAGGGCTGCCGGCCGCCGCCTTGTGCGGCCCTGCAGAGGTCATGGAAAGCCTCGCCCCGGTGGGCCCGGTGTATCAGGCTGGAACCCTGTCGGGCAATCCGGTTGCGATGGCGGCCGGGCTCAGGACGCTCGAGATGATGACCGCCGATGCCGGACTTCACGATGCGCTGCAGGAAAAGGGCCGCTCGCTGGCGCGTGCTGTGGTCGATGCGGCCTCGTCGGCGAACATCGAGTTGGTCGCTTCGGTCATAGGCGGGCTCGCCGGCTTCTTCTTTGCTGCAGAGAGCGTCACGAACTTCGAGCAGGCCGCCGCCACCGACGGAGCTCTCTACGGCCGCTTCTTTGGAGCCATGTTGGAGCAAGGCGTTTACCTGCCCCCGTCCCGCTTCGAGGCACTGTTCCTATCTACGGCGCACACAGAGGCTCACATCGAGCGAGTAGCCACCGCAGCGGAACAAGCCTTCGGGTCTTTATAGGCGCCCCAGGTGCCGAGTGGTGGTGAGGTGACGGCCATATAGAGCATCTGACGACCACTCGGCGAGGATCGGCGTTAGTCGCCGGGTACGTCCACCAACTCGCAGCCGGAAGCGCGATCGTCGTTGACTACGCAATAGTCGCGCTTGCCCAAGCCCCCCTTGAGGTGATTGCGTCCCGGACCCCCCGCGAGCGTGTCGTTGCCGCGGTTGCCGGCGAGGCGATCCCTCCGTTCGCCGCCGCGCAGGTCATCCCGGCCCCTGTTCCCACAGACCCGGTCGCGCCCACCCCGCCCCCTGATGATGTCTCGGCCCGCAAGACCGACGATCACGTCTGCCCGGTTCGTGCCGCGAATGCGGTCCTGGCCCACCGTTCCAACGATCGTGGGGAGCCGTCCCCCGCATCTCTGGCCGCCGGCCGGCCGGGCCGGAGGTGCCGCCAGCATCAATACGGTGGACAGCACGAGCATGCCGAGTCCTCTCACTCTCATCGCACCATATTGACGCATCGACACCATCTCGTATCGTCATCTCATGCCCCCGAACCGAGAGTCACTGTCCTTCGACCGGGCCAGCCACTACTACGATCGCACCCGAGCGCTGCCGGCGGAGGCGGCGACGGCCGTAACCGATCTGCTCTTGAGCGAGCTCTCGAACAAAGATCGTGTGCTCGAGATCGGGATCGGAACCGGCCGCATCGGATACCCGTTGTATCGCGCCGGCCTCGAGCTCTATGGCATCGACATCTCCGCTCCGATGTTGGACAAGCTCAGGGACAAGCCTGGCGGTTCCGACCTTCCCCTGGCGATCGCCGACTCGGAACGCCTCCCGTTCGCGGATAACGTTTTCGGAGCGGCCTTTGCATGTCATGTTCTCCATCTCATTCCGAACTGGCGGCAAGCCGTAGCAGAGCTTTCGCGAGTGGTCGCCGCAGGTGGTGCGGTGTTGGTCGATCCCGGAGGACTCGTGAAGGGCGACTCGGCAACTATCTCGCAGCGCTTCAATGACGAGATCGGTGGCAGCCGCCCCGGAATGCAGGATCCCTCAGAGCTCGACGACGCGTTCGCCGAGCTAGGTGCGTCGCTGCGCCCGCTGGAGCGCGTCAGGGCCAGCCAACAGGTGACGTTCGGCGCGATCATCGACGATCTCGAAGCCGGTCTCTACTCCGCCACCTGGAACGCCTCTCAGAAACAGAGAACCGACGCAGCCGCGGTGGTGCGGACGTGGGCCGAGGAAACCCTCGGCGCCCTCGATGAGCAGCGCACGATCAGCTGGGACATTAGTTGGCGGGCCTACGATCTGCCTTGAACCCGGCGGCTTGCGATCGCGGCCAGCAGGGCGTTCTCCTTCTGTTCGAATAGCTCCTGTGCCTGCTCGAACTCTCGGGCCGCGTTCTCCTTTCGACCGTGGGCTGCATGAACATCCCCCAGACACAAGCGGGCCTGGCCGCGTAGGTTGAGCCAGTCGGTTAGGTCCGCTACCGTGCACGCTTCGCCGGCGAGCTTTGCCGCCCGCTGATGATGGGCCTGATGTGTTTCTATCCTCGCCCTGTTGATGAGACAACGGATGTGGACGTCGGGGTCATCGGAACTGGTCGCGCTCTCGCTTGCGTCGGTCAACGTTTCCGCTTGTTCGTATCGGCCCTGGCCGACGAGAAGCTCGGCCCACCTCGCTTTCACACTCGCAGCAATCGATGCCTCGTCAGCTTCCACGAATATCCGGTCGCAGGCCGCAAGCTCTGTTTCTGCAAGCTCCGTCATGCCGAGATGCACATAGGTGTCGAACGCATCGAAGCAGCGAGCCACCATCAGTGAGTCGCTCGAGCCGAGATCATCCACGACCGCTTGCCCCGCAAGGATCGAGTCTCTCGCGGCCCCCTTTCGCCCCAACATGATCTCGAGCTCGGCGCGCTTGTAATACCAGACTGCCTCCATGCGCCGGTTCGAGACCTCTTGTGCCCATCGCAAGGACTCTTCGACCTCGGCGAGAGCTTCCGAGGCAGGAGTGGGCCCGATCACCATCGCGTCAAGGGTTATCTCTCGAGACCACGCCTCGTCGTGAGTGCTGCCGGCCTGTCGCGCTGCGTCGCGCGCCGCCCGGCCCGACTCCACGGCAAGCGCGTTCATGCCCGCCGTGACGTAGCCCCACGTTAGGAAGCTCAGTCCTCTCGCCCGCCCGGGTTCGTCGCCGATCTGAGTGCATAACTCGATGACTGCCTGTGCCTCCGCGATGATCTTGGCGGTGGTGTAGTCGGGTCCTTTGCGGCCCTCGATCGACGAGCGTAGCCAGCGGGCGTAGGCCTCGAAGCGGCGGTCTCCAGTGCGCTGGGAGATGACCTCCGCCTCCCCCGCAAGCTGTTCGCAGCCGCTCATGTCGCGCAGGTCGATCAGCGCGTCGCCCAGTGCCGTCATTACTTCCAGCGGCTTGGTATCGGCAGCTTCATAGAGCTGCTTAGCCCTGCCCATCAGGTTCTTGACGGCTTCCATGTCGTCTCGACCGTGGGCCCTGGTTCCTGCGGCCGACAGCCTTTGCGCTGCGCTGTAAGCCAACTCGCGCAGGCTACTGTCGCGCGGCACCAAGTCCCTGCGCAGCCTGAATGCCTGCTCGAAATGGTATCCGATAATCTCGGCGTAATCCGAGACGCGCGGACCCAACGACTCGTCCATCCATAGCGCAAGGCGCTCATGCAGCCTTGCTCGTCGGGCCTTGGAGATCGAACGGTAGGCCGCATCTCTTATCAGCGCGTGACGAAAGCGGCAACCTCCGCCACGCGCAGGCTCGACAAACTCCTTCTTAGTGAGTGAACCGAGCTCCTTGTCTGCTTCTCTTCCGAACAGATGGCGAATGCCCTCGGCCGAGATCTCGAGGCCCGCGACGGACATGCATTCGAGGGCCGTACGTTCTTGATTGTCGAGACGGTCGAGGCGCGACGCAAGGATCATCTGTATGGAGGGAGCCACAGGTACGGTATCGAGCTCTGCTCCTTCGATCTCCCATTCGCCGGACCTCTTGGCGCTTCCTTCGTCCACGAGCATCGAGATCGTTTGCTCGATGAACAGCGGATTACCGCCGGCCATCTCGACGACGCGACGGCGAGCGGCTGTTGAAATCGAGAGGTCTCCGGCGACTTCGACGAGCAGCTCCAGGCTGTGCTCCGGTGGCAGCGCCTTCACCATCAGGGCAGCGCGTGGTTTCAGGGGTCCAGGTAGGGTGGCGTTCGGCAATATCGGGGCGCGCAACGCAAAGCAAGAAGATCGGTGAGTCGTGCGCGCTTTCCTCTATGTGATCTATTAGCTCGAGCAGGCTCCGCTCTGCCCAATGAAGGTCTTCGAGGATCACGACCAGCGGTTGAGAACGAGCCAGCTCCTCGAAGAGGCGTCTCACCGCCCAGAAGATTTCTTCGGGAGCGGCGCTTCCTTCTTCGGCTCCCAGCACCTGCGCGAGACGACGCGCTATCAATGAGCCCCTCCTGGAGTTCTGAAAGACGCGCCCGATCTTGGCGCGCACCGCGTCGTCGTCATCCTCCGGTTCGATCCCGGCCGCCTGTCCAATTATCTCCTTGATGGGCCAGTAGGTGATGCCCTCTCCATAGGAGAGGCAGCGTCCGGTGAGGACGGTCGCGTGAGCTTGCACCGAGCTTGCAAACTCCGCGACTATCCGAGATTTTCCGATGCCCGGGTCGCCGAGAAGGGTCAGGAGCAGGCACCTGCTCGAACGCACGGCGTTTTCGAAGGCGGACTGAACAGCAGCCGTCTCGAGCTCTCTGTTGACTAACCGACGGCGTAGGGAATGCAGCTCACCACTGGGGTCGTGAGGACCGTCCACCAGCCGATAGGCGAGCACCTCTCCGCTCATGCCCTTGGGATGAATCTGGATCTGCTCGGCGTCGACGAAGTCCCGGGCGAGCTGATAGGTCTCCCAACCAAAAAGGATGTCTCCGGGCTCTGCTGCCTGCTGTAGGCGGGCTGCCATCGTGGTGGCTGTGCCCACTAGCAACGGCTGACTTCCAAGCGCACGACCGACCACCAGCTCGCCGGTGTTCACGCCGATCCGAAGCTCGAGCCTAAGCCCGTGGCTCTGATCCAGCCCCTCGTTGAGCGCGTCGAGGCGCGACCGCATGGCCCGGGCGGCCCGCAATGCCCGCAGCGCATCGTCCTCGTAGACGACCGGCACCCCGAAGGTGGCGCGCACGGCGTCGCCGATGAACTTCTCGACCGTCCCACCATGCGTCTGGACCGAAGAGGCCATCGCCTCGAAAAAGCGAGCCAGGGTGTCTCGGTAGGACTCGGCGTCCATCTTCTGTGACAGCTCGGTCGATCCGACAAGGTCCACGAACAGCGACGTAACCGTCTTCCGGATCTCACCCGGAGCCTCGATCTCTAGGCTGGTGCCGCAGTGCGAGCAGAACCTCGCCTCGGAGGCAACCGGCTCATGGCAGCTCGGACACTTGCCCACGGATTCAGTGTAGGGAAAACCCGCTGGGCTGGGATCGTGGTTCGATCTATAGTTGCCAAGTTGGTCGAGGCCGGCAGGATCGAGGAGGAGCCTCAATGGCGGAAGCCGAAGAGCAGTACCTGACCGGGTATCTCTTTGCCACCGGCACCACCGAGCCCACTCTGAGCTATGTCCAGTCCCTTGTGCAGGACGAGAGATCGGGAGTCCACTTCTTCTTTCCGCTCGTGGGGGCCTGGGATTCGATGACGGTGCTGCAAGAGGCCCCCGGTGACCTGAACGCCATTCGGCGACTGGTGACGGAACTCACCGACGGCGGAGGCGATCGCGACCGGATACATCACTTCTCGGTAGCGATCCGGCCTCTGGGCCGGATCAAGAAGCGGAAGCCCCGCCCCGTTGAGGCGCTCGTGGCGCTGAAATCCGGGGCGGGCGTTGCTCAAGCTCTGTTCGACGACCTGCAAACTCAGTTGGGCTCGCCGGACGTCGACGTGCTGGTCGAAAGGGTCAACGGCGGCTACGATCTCGTCGGCGAGCTTGCGGGACAGGACCTGGAGTCAACGCTGGGGGCCGTGGAGGAACTCCGGGCGGCGACCGGCGACCGAGCCACGATAGATGTCGCCCTCGCCGCGTTTTGAGCGCCTCTCGGCGCGGGTTTCCGCGCCCTGAGGCCCACAGAACCTGAGCTCAGAGTTTGAAGCCTTCGACCATCTGTTTCTTTAGCTCCGCCAGCTTAGAGGCCATCGCCTCATCGCCCAGCGCGAGGATCTGACAGGCAAGCACGGCCGCGTTCTTGGCCCCGTCGATCGCCACCGTCGCCACCGGCACGCCGGGCGGCATCTGCACGCAGGAATAAAGCGCGTCCTGCCCCCCGAGGGCTTTCTGATAAAGGGGGACGCCGATCACCGGGAGGACCGTGTGGGCCGCGACCACCCCGGGAAGATGCGCCGCCATCCCGGCCCCCGCAATGATGACTTTGAGACCCCGTTCCGAGGCGCCCGTGGCATAGGCCGCGACCCGGCCCGGGTTTCGATGCGCCGACATGACCTCGATCTCGAAGGGGACGTCGAAACGGTCGAGGACGCCGCCCGCTTTGTCCATGACCTCACGGTCTGAGTCCGAGCCCATGATGATCCCGACGATGGGGGCCGCGCTCATGCGCGTTCTTTCTCGCGTCGCTCGGCGCGCAATGCAATGTCGGTCCGCCAGTGGGCGCCCTCGAAGTGAATGCACGAGACGGCTTCGTAAGCGCGCTCCCGAGCAGTTGAGAACTCTTCTCCCAGCGCGCTCACGGCGAGCACGCGGCCCCCGCCGGTCCGAAGTTCTCCCTCTGAGAGCCGGGTGCCGGAGTGAAAGATCTCGACGCCGGCAACCGACTCGGCCTGTTCTATGCCCCCTATTACCAAGCCGGTTTCGTGGGGCCCCGGATAACCCTTCGACGCCACCACCACCGCGACGCACACATCTGCGCGGCAGTGGAGCTTCGTTCCTTCGAGCTGCCCGGTGGTGCTGGCGAGGCACAGCTCGGCGAAATCCGACTCGAGGCGAGGCAGCAGTGCCTGTGTCTCGGGGTCGCCGAAACGAGCGTTGAACTCGATGACGCGCGGCCCCCGCTCGGTCAGCGCCAGGCCCGCGTAGATGGCTCCGACAAAGGGAGTGCCTCGGGCTGCGAGTGCGGTGACCATGGATTCGATCACCTCGCCCGAAATGATGTCGGCGAGCTCGTCCGAGCACGCGGGGACAGGGCTGTACGAGCCCATGCCCCCGGTGTTCTCTCCCTTGTCACCAACGAGGGCGCGTTTGTAGTCCTGAGCCGGGGGACAGGGGAGGACCGTGCGGCCGTCGCTGAAGGCGATGACGGAGAGCTCTTCGCCGTCGAGGAACTCCTCGATGACAACGGTGCGCCCGGCGTCCCCGAAGCGGTCCCCCACCAGACGCTCCTCGACGCCCCTTACGGCCTCGGCCCAGTCCTCGGTCACTAGCACTCCCTTGCCTGCGGCGAGACCGTCCGCCTTGACGACATAAGGGGGGCCGAGGGCGTCCATGTGAGCCAGAGCGGGTGCGACCTTCCGGAAGGCCTCCCCTCGGGCGGTGGCGATTCCGGAACGTTCCATCAGCTCCTTGGCGAACGACTTCGAGCCCTCGATGCGAGCCGCCTCTCTATCGGGGCCAAACACCGGATAGCCCTTCCCCCGCAGAGCGTCTGAGACGCCCGCGACCAGCGGCGCCTCGGGACCGACCACGACGAGATCGGGCCGGCAGCGCTCGGCCAGCGAGCAAACCTCAATCGGATCGGCTGCATCGATCGGGCAGATCTCCGCGGCGCGTGCGATCCCTGGGTTGCCCGGGGCGGCGATCAGCTCGCCGACCGCGGCCGAGCGCTGCAACGCGGTCGCCATGGCGCTCTCTCTCCCTCCCGAACCGAGCAACAACACTCTCATCTGAGCTTCACAATCTGATCGCGTTCCGGTCCCACCGATGCCCACGCCGCCGGCGTTCGAACGAGCTCCTCCAAGCGCTCGAGGAAGGCGCGCGCCTGTTTGGGCAGATCGCTTGCCCGGCGGGCCTGGCCGAGTGGCCCCTCCCACCCGGGCAGGGACTCGTAGACCGGGACCGCCTTGTTGAACACCGTTTGGTTGGGCGGGAAGTCCTCGAAGCGCTCGCCCGCGTGCTCGTAGGCGCGGCAGATCTTGATGTCCTCGAAGCAAGAGAGGACGTCGAGCTTGGTGACGACCATCTCGGTGAGCGTGTTCAGGCGAGCTGCGTAGCGGGCCGCAACCGCATCGAACCAGCCACAGCGGCGCTTGCGTCCGGTGGTCGTGCCGTACTCGCCCCCGGCTTCGACCAGGATGTCGGCGTCGGCCGGGTCGGCTTCGGAGGGAAAGGGGCCGGAACCGACCCTAGTGCAGTAAGCCTTGGCGATGCCGATGATGCGAGGCAGGTCGCGCGGACCCGCTCCCGATCCGGTACAGGCGCCTCCCGCAACCGGATTGGAGGAAGTGACGAATGGATAGGTGCCGTGGTCGAGGTCGAGGAGCGCGGCCTGAGCCCCCTCAAAAAGGACCTCCTTGCCGTCATCCAGCGCTCGCTGCACGACCGCGGAGGTATCGGTGATATGGGCCGTGAGCCTTGCTCCGTACTCGAGGTAGGAGTCCTCGATCTCGCGCTTGTCGAGCGGCAGGCGTCCGTACACCCGGGTCAAGAGGAGGTTCTTCTCCTTGAGCGCAACCTCGAGCTTGGCCGAGAAGATCTTGGGGTCGAGCAGGTCCTGCACCCGCAGGCCGATGCGGGCGGCCTTGTCCGCGTAGGCAGGACCTATCCCGCGCTTCGTGGTTCCGAGCCGGTTGCGCCCCAGCCTTCGTTCCTGCACCCGGTCGAGCTCGAGGTGGTAGGGCATGATCAGGTGCGCGTTGCCGGACAACAGCAGCCTCGTTGTGTCGATGCCCCTGTTCTCGAGCGCGTCGAGTTCCTCGATCAGCACGTGAGGGTCGACGACCACTCCGGCGCCGATGACCGGGATGCAGTGGGGATAGAGGATCCCCGTGGGGACGAGGTGTAGTGCGTATTTCTCTGAGCCCACGACGATCGTGTGACCTGCGTTGTTGCCGCCCTGGTAGCGCACCACGTAGTCGGTTGCGGCGGCCAGGAGGTCGGTGACCTTGCCCTTGCCCTCGTCGCCCCATTGGATCCCTACCAGGACCGTGCCCGGCATCAGTGCTCCGCACCGGAAAGGCGGTCTGCACCGAGAGCGCCACTGCGCCCTGATCGCAAGGCGCGAGGAGCGCTGCGTACCTGGAAGGTACGTGAGCGACGATGAACGACGCGAGCGGGGATGCAGGGGCGTTCGAATGCGACCGTATTTACGGGGAGGTGCACCTAACGCTCGATGCGGAATTTGATGCGGACTTCCGTCAGGTACTCGGTGACGGCGCCGTCCTCGACCGAGCAGGAGGTGCCCAGGATCTCCATGGACGTGACGCCGCGGATGGTCTTGGAGGCTTCGGCGAGCGCCTGATCGGCGGCATCCCGCCACGATTTCTCCGAAACCCCGACCAGGTCGATCGTCTTGATGACCGCCAACTGCTGCCCCTTTCGCAATCCAACTGTGCCACCGCGCCGAGATTGTATCGAGGGGGGACCTCTGCGCTCCGGAACTCCGGGCTCAGGTGGCGATAACCTGACCCCTGGAAACCATCCGAACCGAGCTTCGATCCGGTTGCCTGAAGGAGAGACATGTCAATCGATCCAATCGACCCGAACGTTTTCCAGCTCAGCGTCCTGGCGCTCCTCGCTCTGGCGGTCGTCCTCATGATCGCCGTCCTCTCGAGCCTGGGGGGGCTGCGCCGCCGGCTCGAAGAGTTGCGAGCTCGTCCGGAGGCTGCAGCGGCGCCGGCTCCTGCGATCGAGTCCGTCGACAGAGCCGAGCCCGCTCCGGCTGCAGAGGCCCGGGCCCCGGCAGAGGCGCCGGTGGCCGAGACGGTCGAACCAGAGCGCCAGAGAGCAGAGCAGGAGCCTGTGGCCGTGGAGGACGGCGAACCCGCGCCCGAGCCGGTGCAGGCTCAGACCGATCCCGAGCCCGCGCCAGTGGCAGAGCCCGAGCCGGAGGCAGAGTCCGAGCCGGAGGCAGAGTCCGAGGCGGAGCCTGAGCCCGAGCCGGAGCTGGAGCCTGAGCCCGAGCCGGAGCCTGAGCCCGAGCCGGAGCCTGAGCCCGAGCCGGAGCCTGAGCCCGAGCCGGAGCTGGAGCCCGAGCCGGCGGGGGATCCTGTCCCCATCCACGCCGAATCAGTCCATCAGATGGCTCCCTCCACCACGATGGCGCAACAGGAGCAAGCCGACACCGCCGCCGCGAGCACCGAGCCGGAGGCCGCTGAGCCGGCCATCTGGGAACCTGCCGCCTCCGCTAGCGATGCTCCCCTGCAGCAGGGGCAGGCGAGCGCCACCGAGGCTCCGGCGGAGTCTCTCCATGCCACTGCAACCTGGGAGGCGCCTCCCGCCGCCCAACCCGCCGACCTCTCGGGCATGCCGGAGGAGCAGCCCTTCGAGCGCGGCGGCCGATGGTGGTTCAAGCGAGGACAGGAGCTGCTCGTCTATGAGGAGCAGACCGCCCAGTGGGTGCCGGCACCCGCCACCGAGATCCCCGCAGCCGAACCCGAGCCGGAGCCCGAGCCTGCGGGCCCCGCAACTCAGAGCGGTTTCTGGCGCTGTCCCTCGTGCGGCGCGGTCAACGGCTCCACGGCCGCCACCTGCAGGATGTGCTTCGCCGCACGCCCCTAGGGCCTTCGGCCCGACGGAGACTCGGTGGCCGCGGCCCCCAGCCACCTCGCCGTCCCCGGCACATGGAGGTCCAGCCCCAGCGCCGTGGTGAGCAGCAGGCTTATCCACCCCAGCCCCCCCACGGCAAAACCAACCTGAGCGGCCCCCGGCGAAAGTGCTGCGGCTCCGTACAGCGCCGCCGGCCACAGCAAGCCGAAAGCTACCGACTGCAGGCCGTGGCGGCGGGTTCGTTCCCGGGAGCCGAGCAGGTAGGCGAATAGCCCGGTGACCGGAGGCAGAAGATAGGCGAGGGCGGCCATGGCGCTCGAGCCTACGGCCCTCGCCGAACACCTCCCAAGTTTTCTTCAGCCGCAGCCCCGCTCCTCGGGGTCCAGCCTGACCTAAGCAGTCAAGAGGCGCGGCAAGGGTAAGGATGGAGGCATGGTCAACCGCTTGCAGGGCGAAACCAGCCCCTATCTGCTGCAACACAAGGACAACCCCGTCGACTGGTACCCGTGGGGTGAGGAGGCGTTCGATCGCGCCCGCACCGAGGACAAGCCCATCCTCCTCTCGATCGGTTACTCCGCCTGCCACTGGTGCCACGTGATGGAGCGCGAGTCGTTCGAGGACGATGCCACCGCGGCCCTCATGAACGAGCACTTCGTAAGCATCAAGGTCGACCGCGAGGAGAGACCCGACGTCGACGCCATTTACATGGAAGCGGTGCAGACGCTCACCGGACAGGGCGGCTGGCCCCTCACGATGTTCCTGACTCCCGAGCGCAAGCCGTTCTACGGGGGGACCTACTTCCCGCCCACCGACCGCCACGGAATGCCCTCCTTCAGCGGCCTGCTCCAGGCCATTGCAGCCACCTGGTCCGACCGCCGCGCCGAGGTCGAGAGCCAGGGCGAAAGCCTGCTGGCGCATATCGGCAGCACCGCCCGTTTGAGGCCCTCCGCCGAACCCATCTCCGAGGAGGTTCTGGGGGCCGCACTCAGGGGGCTGGAGCAGGCCTTCGACCCCGATTTTGGAGGTTTCGGAAGCGCGCCGAAGTTTCCTCAGCCGATGACCATTGATTTCTGCTTGCGAATGGCGAGCCGAGGCGAAGACGACGCCGGAACCATGGCCACCACGACGCTCGACCGCATGGCGGCCGGCGGGATGTTCGATCAGCTCGGCGGGGGCTTCGCTCGCTACAGCGTGGACCGCTATTGGCTCGTCCCCCACTTCGAAAAGATGCTCTACGACAATGCACTTCTGCTGCGCACCTACGCGCGCTCGTGGTTGGCGAGCGGATCGCGCCGCCACCGCGATGTGGCCGCCGCCACTGCCTCCTTTCTCCTGGCGGAGCTGCGAGACGAGGCCGGAGGCTTCTGCTCCTCCCTGGACGCCGATTCGGAGGGTGTGGAGGGCAAGTTCTATGTCTGGTCCCTCGACGAGGTGAAGGATGTCACCGGCTCGGATTGGGGGGCCGCAGCGGCTCGTTGGGGCTTTTCTCAGCAGGGTAACTTCGAGGGCTCGAACATCCCGGTGCTCGCTCCAGGAGAAGTGGATGAGGCCGCAGTCGAGCGCGCCCGCTTCGCACTGCTGGGCCGCCGCTCTCAGAGGATCCGTCCCGGCACCGATTCCAAGGTCCTGACGGGATGGAACGGAATGGCGGCCGCAGCGCTCGCCGAGTCCGGAGCCATTCTTCAGCAGCCCGCCTGGATCGCGGCGGCTGAAGAGGCGATGGAGTTCGTGTTCGAGGTCATGGTGTCGGACGGGCGCTTGATGCGCTCTTACCGGGACGGAGCGGTCAAGCACCTGGGGGTGTGCGAGGACTACGCCTTCACGCTCGAGGCGTGCCTCGCCCTCTACGAGACCGCGGGCGACCTCGCCTGGCTGCGCCGGGCCCGGTGGGCGGCCGACGAGGCGGTGCGGCTGTTCTCCGATCCAGACGCCGGCGGCTTCTTTACCACCGGGGCAGATGCGGAGGCCTTGGTGAGCCGCCCCAAGGATCTCTTCGACAACGCCGTCCCCTCCGCCAACTCGGTGCTCGCACTCGAGCTTCAGCGCCTGGCGCTTCTGACCGGGGAGGAGGCTTACGAGACCGCCGCGGTGGGCGCGATGCGTCTGCTGCGCGACATGGTCCAGCGCTCGCCGACCGGATTCGGGCACCTGCTCCAAGCGATCGACTTCTACACCGGGGACCCGGCCGAGATCGTGATCGTGGATTCTTCAGCCACTTCCCGTAGCGGCTCTCTGCTCGCTGCGCTGAGGTCCCGGTTCGTTCCCAACAAGGTGCTGATCGTCTCGACGGGAAACTCGGAGGGTGCCGAAGAGGTGCCGCTGCTCGAAGGGAGAACCTCCGTAGCGGCCCCCACTGCATTCGTTTGCCGCCGGGGTGTTTGCAAGCTGCCGGTCACCACTCCCGAGGCGCTGCTCGAACAGCTGCCCGCCTGATCTCTGTGGAGCGGCGTGTTGAGATCCCGCAAGACGAGATCGAGCTCAGCTTCTCGACCTCGTCGGGACCCGGGGGCCAACACGCCAACCGCTCCGCCACCCGGGTCGATCTCACGTGGAACGTCGAGGGGTCGCGGGCGCTCGGCCCCCGCCAGAAGGAGCGGGTGCGAGCGCTCCTGCGCCACCGCATCGACTCCGCCGGGAACCTGAGGCTCTCTAGTGACACTCACCGCTCTCAGCTCCGTAACCGTCAGGAAGTGGTGCGTCGCCTCCACGATCTCGTAGGTGAGGCGGTCGTGGTACCTCGCAAGCGGGTGCCTACGGCAGCTTCCCGGGGGAGCGTCGAGCGCAGGCTGCGGGGAAAGAAACGCCGCTCCGAGACCAAGAAGCTGAGGCGGCCGCCGCCCTCGGAAGTGTGATCATCCGGGCGGCCTTGCCGAATCGGGGGCCGCCAGTCTCAGCAGCTCGCCGGCCACTCGCTCCCACGACCACAGCTCCCTGGCCACCGCCACCGCCCCCTCGGCCAGCGTTCGTCGCTCCTCTTGCGGAAGGCCGAGGACGCGCTCGAGGGCCCGGGCGATCCCCTCGACCGGCTCGGAGGGATCGAAGCTCAGGAGTCCAGGGCGGCCGAGCTCGCTCTCGAGCGTCGCACCCGCCTCGCCGATCCCCGAGTGGGCGGGCACGATAGGCAGCACGCCGCAGGCGGCCGCTTCGGCCGCTACCATGCCGAACGCCTCCGGCACGATTGAGGGAACTACCAGGACATCGAAATCGGGCAGTACCTGAGACAGGGGGCCGTGGTCGAGATGGCCGGCGAAGTCGACCTCGACTGCGGCGGCGCGGCGCTTGTAGGCCTCGTCGAGAGAGACGCGCTCGAGCCAGGCGCGCAGGTGCTCGAGGCTGGGATCTGATCTGTCCAGCAGAGCTCGAGCCGCGCTCGAGTCGCCGGCTTGCAGCGCAGCCCACAGCTTGCGCAGCGACTCGGCGAACGGGCCGCCGCCGACGATTGTGATCTGCAGCCCGGGGATGGAGGCCAAGCCCAGCGCGGCCAGCAGGTGATGCACTCCCTTGGCGGGGATGAGCTTGCCGACGAAGGCGGCGTGCGGGGGCCGCTCCGGGGGAGCGGGCCGCGGCCTGAACAGATCGATGTCACAGCCCGGGTTCAGCACCACGGCTCGCTCCCGCCAGGGGCCCGGCACCACCGCGTTCGCCTCCTCGAGCATGTAGTGGCTGCCCCCGGTGACGGCCGCGGCGCCGTTGAGGCCCTCTCGAGCGTATCCGCGATAGCGCTCTTGCGGCTTGACCGCATACTCCAGCGCGCTGCCGTGGAGCTTGGCGACATAGCGGGTGCCGGTCTGCCTGCAGGCGTTCAACGCGATATAGGGCCCCATGACCTCGTGGCCGGTGACGATCACATCGGGCCGGTGCTGCTCGATGGCCGTGACCATCGCTACGACGTTGCGGTAGTCGTATCGACGGAGCTCCGCCTCGCTCAGGTCCACGAAGAGCTTGACTTCGCCGCTGAAGTTGTCGCCGACGTAGACCGGCAGGAGGCCGCCGATCTGTGGGCGCGCTAGCCGGACGGTGCCCGAGGCCGGCGCTACTCCGGTCGCCTGCAGCTCGAAGCCCTTGCAGTCGTCGTCGAAGTCGCCCTCATAGTCGATGAACTCGAGCCCTTCGACACGTTGCTCCTGGCACATCAACAGCACGTCATGACCCTCGGCCCGCCATACGCGGGCGAGGTTGGCGGTGTAGAGGTTTGAGCCCGAGCCTCTAAGGAGATAGCCGTGCCACAACAGGATCCTCAAGCCGCGACTTCGCCTGGGATGGTCGTGAAGAGATAAGAGACTCGTCTCACGGTGTCCGCGAGGGCCTCGGTCAGGTGCCGACGTAGGCCGCGAGGTGCTCGCCGGTGAGGGTGGAGCGGGCGGCGACGAGGTCGGCGGCTGTGCCCTCGAAGACGATCCGGCCGCCGTCGTGGCCGGCGCCGGGGCCGAGGTCGATGATCCAATCGGCGTGCGCCATAACCGCCTGGTGGTGCGCGATGACGATGACCGACTTGCCGGAGTCGACGAGCCGGTCGAGCAGGCCGATCAGCTGCTCGACGTCGGCGAGGTGTAAACCGGTGGTCGGCTCGTCGAGGACGTAGACCTCGCCCTTCTCGGCCATCTGGGTGGCCAGTTTGAGCCGTTGCCGCTCGCCGCCGGACAGCGTCGTCAGCGGCTGACCCAGCGAGAGGTAGCCGAGCCCGACGTCGGCGAGCCGGTCGAGGATCTTGTGGGCGGCCGGCGTGCGTGCCTCGCCGTCGTCGAAGAACTCCTCAGCCTCGGTCACCGACATCGCGAGCACTTCGGCGATGTTCTGGCCGCCCAATGTGTACTCCAGCACCGACGCTTGGAACCGCTTGCCCTCGCACTCCTCGCAGGTGGATTCGACGGTGGCCATGACGCCCAGGTCGGTGTAGATGACACCGGCGCCGTTGCAGGTGGGACAGGCGCCCTCGGAGTTGGAGCTGAATAGCGCCGGCTTCACGCCGTTGGCCTTCGCGAACGCCTTGCGAATCGGCTCGAGCATGCCGGTGTAAGTCGCCGGGTTGCTCCGTCGCGAGCCGCGGATCGCGCCCTGGTCGATCACCACCACGCCGTCGCGACCGGAGACCGAGCCGTAGATCAGCGAGCTCTTGCCGGAGCCGGCGACGCCCGTGATCACGCACAGCACCCCGAGCGGGATGTCGACGTCCACGTCTTGGAGGTTGTGCGTCGACGCGCCGCGGATCTCCAGCGCGCCGGAAGACGAACGCACCGATTCCTTGAGGGTCGCCCGGTCGTCGAGATGGCGGCCGGTGGTGGTGTCACTCTCCCGCAGCCCCTCCACGGTGCCCTCGAAGCAGACGGTGCCGCCCCCCGTGCCGGCGCCGGGGCCGAGGTCGACCACGTGGTCGGCGATCGCGATCGTCTCGGGCTTGTGCTCCACGACGAGAACGGTGTTGCCCTTGTCGCGCAACTGCAGGAGCAGGTTGTTCATCCGCTCGATGTCATGGGGGTGCAGGCCGATCGTGGGCTCGTCGAAGACGTAGGTGACGTCGGTGAGGGATGAGCCCAGGTGACGGATCATCTTGGTGCGCTGAGCTTCTCCCCCGGACATGGTGCCCGACGGTCGGTCGAGCGAGAGGTAGCCCAAGCCGATCTCCGCGAACGAGTCGAGGAGGTGTTGCAGCCCGGTGAGTAGCGGGGCCACCGACGGCTCGTCGAGTTCCCGGATCCAGTCGGCCAAGTCGCTGATCTGCATCGAGCAGACATCGGCGATGTTCTTCCTCTTGATCTTCGACGACCGAGCCTCCTTGCTCAGTCGGGTGCCGTCGCACTCGGGGCAGGTCGTGAACGTCACAGCCCGCTCCACGAAGGCGCGGATGTGCGGCTGCAGCGCGTCGACGTCCTTGGACAGGAACGACTTCTGGATCTGCGGGATCAGCCCCTGGTACGTCAGGTTGATCCCCTCGACTTTGATCTTGGTCGGCTCCTTGTAGAGCAGGTCGTGCAGCTCCTTCTTGGTGTACCGGCGGATCGGCTTGTCCGGGTTGAAGAAGCCGCAGCCGCGGAAGATGCGGCCGTACCAGCCGTCCATGCTGTAGCCGGGGATCGTGAGAGCGCTCTCGTTGAGCGACTTGCTGTCGTCATACAGCGCAGATAGGTCGAAGTCGGTGACCGAGCCCATGCCCTCGCAGCGCGGACACATGCCGCCCAGACGATTGAAGGTCGCCTTTTCGGTCTTCGTCTTGCCGGCCCCGCGCTGGACAGTGATCGCGCCGCTGGCCTTCACCGAGGGCACGTTGAACGAGTACGCGTTGGGCGAGCCGATGTGCGGCTTCCCGAGCCGGCTGAAGAGAATGCGCAGCATCGCGTTGGCGTCCGTGGCAGTGCCGACGGTGGAGCGGGGGTTCGAGCCCATTCGCTCCTGGTCGACGATTATCGCCGTCGTCAGGCCTTCGAGCAGATCGACCTCCGGCCGCGCCAGCGTCGGCATGAAGCCCTGCACGAAGGCGTTGTAGGTCTCGTTGATCATCCGCTGCGACTCCGCGGCGATCGTGGCGAACACCAGCGAGCTCTTGCCCGAGCCGGAGACGCCGGTGAACACTGTCAGCCGGCGCTTCGGGAGCTCGACGTTGACGTCCTTGAGGTTGTTCTCGCGCGCGCCCTGCACGCGGATCAGATCGTGGCGGTCGGGGGCGTGCCGCGCAGGCGACTGCGAACCCTTCTTCTTGGCCTTGCTCATCGTGACTCCATCTGTTGGGCGGGGCCGCCTTCGCGGTTTCCGTCGGCGCCGCCTGGCTCGATCTGACCAGGGTCGAGCAGTACGTCTGGTTCTCCTTCGCTTCTGCCCGTGGAGCCCCTGAGTCCCGGCCACCGGGCGCTCCCGGCCGAGGCGTCAGACCAACAGCGGCCGTCGCGCATCAGCTCGCGGTCGGGCAGCTCGTTCACCTCGCGCCAAGCCTGGATGCGGCGCAAAGAGATACGGACCAGCGGTGGTCGGCACTCATCGGTCCTGAAGCAGTCCGAGCACGTTGCCGTCGGGGTCGGTGACGGTGGCCACCAGGCGCCCCCAACTGACGTCGTGCGCGGGCTCCTTCACGGTGGCACCCGCGGCGGTCACCTCGGCCAGCTTCGCCTCGATGTCCGCCACGTGCCAGTAGGCCACCGGTGTGGTCATGTCCTGGGGTCCACCGCCCGGGACCAGCCCGATGTGCTGGCCCTCGGCCTCGAAGCCGACGTAGTAGGACTCGTCGGTCTGCGGCGGTACGCCGAGCAGGGCGGCGTACACCTCCTTGGCCGTCGCCAGGTCGGAAACGGGGTGCAGCACGGTCTTGATTCCCTGGGTGGAAGAGCCGGTCATGGTCACTCCTGAAGTCGTGGGTCTGGTCGGGATCCGGCTCAAAAGACTAACGGGAAGTCCGGAAATCGACAGCCCGATCGCCCCGGAATGGATTCGCCGTTGGCCGTTCGTCTCAATCGGGCCCAGCCAGTAGAAGGAGGACCACCGGGACCACGTCCGGGTGGTCGCGATAGAAGGCCAACCCGACCTGAGAATGTTTTCCAAAGCTTCACTAGACTGAGGGTCTCTCGAGTTCTAGGGTGAAGCGAGAACGCTTGGGGAGGTGATGACGGCTGGCGACCACCGGGAGGAGGGAGCCATCTGGTTCCGTGCCCGACATTCGGTTCAACACTTCATTTAAGGAGGTAATCGAGTTGCTGAGAAAGCTAGCAGTTGTGGCAACCGTAATCGGCTTGATGGGGCTAACCGTCAGCCTCATTTCGCCGGCGGCGTCCGATTCGCGTTATGAGGAGCGCACGATCCGGCTGGGCGAGAAGTTCTCCGACGATGCCGAGAGCTTTGTCGACGTGGGAGCCACGGGATTCAGCGTGGGTGACTACTTGGTGTTCGGAAACGATCCGGTGTACAACCGGGCGCTGACGAAGAAACGAGGGTGGGGGTCGGGGGATTGCGTGTTCGTGGCGGTAGAGGGCCAGACGGCGACGGCCGAGTGTGATGTCTCCTTCCATCTGGACGGGGGACTGCTGACGTTCGAGGGCGGCTTCGTGGGGACGGAGCAGAGCTCCGACTTCACGTCCTTCGCGGTCACCGGGGGAACCGGCGATTACGAGACGGCCCACGGCACTGCTGAGATCGAAGAAGGTGACGAGGGCCTGATCTTCACGATCAAGCTGCTTCTGTAGCGACGGCACTGGGTGCGCGCCCCTGGGGGGCGTGCACCCATCCCGCCGGCGCCGCACGGCGCCCCTACACTTGCCCCCGATGCTCGCGGACCGGGCCCTGCGGGCCGCCTTCTCGAACTTCTCGACCCTGTTCTTGCTCGCGGCGACGATAGCCTTGCCCCTCCAGCTGGCCCACGGCTACCTCTTTCAGAATGTCTACGAAGTTCGGGACCTGCATTCCGTCATCGAGCGCTTCCCCAACGGCCGCCGCATAGCGAGCGTCTCTCCGCGGCGTCTGCAACGGTCTCGAAACGTCGCCACCGTCGTGTGGGTGGCCGAGATCGCCCTGCTCCCGCTGCTCGCCGGTGCCGCCTTGCGCGTGGTCCGCACTCATCAAGAGGGAGGCGTGCCGACCGCGCTGCGCTCGTGGCGAGGCGTCCGTGAGATCCCTCGGCTTCTGGCGGCGCGCTCGAAGCTCGGAGTCGTCGTGGTGGGGGCCGCGGGGGCTCTAGCGGTCGGCTGGCTCGCCCAGACCATTGGCCTGATCCTGGCCGAGCCGATCCCGGACTCCTGGGCCTGGTTTGTGATTTCGGGAGTAGAGGGACTGGCGCGGGCCGCGGCCGCCCCCTTCCTGGTGGCGGCCTTGGCGGTTGCCGCCCTGCACGAGTCTGGTGTTCGAACGCGCGCGGAGCTCGCCTGAGCCCCGCATCCCCTACCCAAGAGTGCGCTGCCTGCGATCGACCAGTTTCCCTGCTCTCGCCAGGTCTGTGGCCAATCGCACAGGTTGTGCTTGGGACCACGTTTTGGTGGCCAGACGCACAAGTTGGGCGATTCAGCATGCCCGGCCCCCCTGACCTGCCGCCCCTTAAGTAGAAATCCCGATTCTGTCGCGGCCCAATAGGTGGAAGAATCTTCCGAAAGCCGGTAAACGACAGGAGCTCGGGGTGGACAAGGACACAGCCAGCAGCGCATCCAGCATTGTGGGACCGGTTAAGGACGCCTTCCGGACCGTCGCCGACGGCCACAAGGCGGACGTCCGGGCAGTCCGGGAGCGAAACCGGCAGAAGCGGATTCGAGTCGTCCTCTACCTCCAGCTCTTCGTCTTCGCCTGGCTCTTGAAGAGGTTGATCGAGAACAACCCGCTGGTCTTCGGCCTTCCCACGCTCGGCCCCGATTTCATTCTGTGGGCCTTCCCCGTGGTCATCCTCCTCAGTGTGATCATGATGGTGGTGCTCCCGATGATCATCAACGGACGCTCGCCTCACGTCCGCTTCACTCCCGAGGAGATAGGCCTCAACTTCGGAGACGTGCGGGGCATCGATACGGTGCTGGAGGAAGTCACGCGCTCGCTTCAGATCTTTCTCACCTACAAGACCTTTCGTGAGGAGCTCGGTGGCAACCCCCGTCGGGGCATCCTGTTCGAGGGACGGCCCGGCACCGGCAAGACCCATATGGCCAAGGCCATGGCGGCTGAGGCAGGAGTCCCCTTCTTCTTTGTTTCGGCTCCCGCCTTTCACAGCATGTGGTACGGGATGACGGCGTGGAAGATCCGTGCCTTCTTCAAGGCCCTGAGAAAGGCCGCCGCCAAGGAGGGTGGCGCGATCGGATTCATCGAAGAGATGGACGCGGTCGGCGGAGCCCGCTCGGGGCTCGAGGGCTTCTCTGCAGACCGCTCGTCCCGCTTCTCGATCAACCGCATGGCGAGCCCGGGAACAGGGGGCATGGTCAACGAGCTGCTCATCCAGCTGCAATCCTTCGACTCACCCCCACGGGCCCAGCGCTTCGCCAACTTCTTCAAGATGAGCATCAACAACTACCTGCCATCCCACCGCCAGCTGAAGAAGAAGCTGGTTCCCTACAGCAACATCCTCGTGATCGGCGCCACCAACCGGGCCGACACCCTCGACCCGGCGCTCATGAGGCCCGGACGCTTCGACCGCTCCCTCTACTTCGACCTGCCCTCGCGGGCGGGCCGCAGGGAGCTGATCGATTACTTTCTCATCCGCCGCGCCCACGCCGAAGAGATGAAGCGGGAGGACCTGCGCGACGAGCTGGCTGCGATGTCCCTGGGCTACAGCCCGGCCATGCTCGAACACATCCTAGACGAGGCCCTGGTGTGGGCCATCCGCGAGGGCCGCAAGCAGCTGTCCTGGAAGGACATCCAGCGCGCCCGGCTGTCCGAGGAGCTCGGGCTTGCCCAGCCGGTCGCCTACACCGCCCGGGAGCGCGACCTCATCGCCACCCACGAGGCCGGCCACGCGGTTGCCGCCTACCTCTGTGCCAAGGAGCGACGGCTCGAGGTGCTGTCGATCATCAAGCGCCGTGAGGCCTTGGGCCTGCTCGCTCACTCAGACGCCGAGGAGCGCTTCACCCGCTCGAAGTCGGAGCTCGAAGGGACCCTGAAGATCACCCTCGGGGGCCTCGCCGCAGAGCTGCTGTTCTACGGCGAGTCGGGCACCGGTCCGGCCTCGGACCTCCAGACGGCCACGGAACTGGCCGCGCAGATGATCGGCTCCTTTGGGATGGGCAACTCACTCGTCAGCCTCGAGGCTATTCAGCACGGCCCCTACTCGTCGGCCAACATCGTTGCCAAGGTGCTCTCTAACGAGGACACCCGCAAAGAGGTCGAGGAGTTCCTCTCGCGGCACAAGGACCAGATCCTGTTCCTCTTGGAGAAGAACCGGGACCTCGTCGAGGCCCTGCGCGACGCCCTTCTGGAGCACGAGGAACTGCTCGGCGACGACATCCGAGCGGTCATCGAAGAGACTCTGCAGCGACGGAGCGTAGTCGCCGGCTAAAACACCCTCGCCGAGTGGTTGTCAGGTGGTCATATAGGTCATCTCACCACCACTCGGCAGGTTTTATATCCCCTCGAAGAGGTCTTCCTCCCGTTCCCGGGTGGGCACCGCCGAGTCCACGAGTGTGTAGTCCTCCCACGGGTAGGCCTTGCGGTGGATCTCGTCGGGGATGGCGAACCAGAAGCTGTCGGGATCGATCTGGGTGGCGTGCGCGAGCAGCGCCTTGCTACGCAGCTCGATGAAGTCCGAAACATCGATTTGGGCGGTCACCGTGGGCTCGGCGAAGCCGCGCTCGTCCCACTCCTCGAGCCACTCGGCGAAGGGGCTCTCGACGCCCTCGGCCAGCGCGGCCTCGTGCAACTTCATGAAGCGCGTCTTGGTGAAGGTCGCGAAGTAGTAGAGCTTGGATGGCCGCCACGCCTCTCCCCGCTCCGGAAAGCGGGCCGGGTCGCCCGCTTCGAAATAGGCGCGCGTACCCCATTCGTGCACCCTGACGTGGTCGGGATGGTCGTAGCCCTTTGACTCGTCGTAGCACAGCACGACCTCCGGCCGCTCCCTGCGGATGATCTCGACGATGCGCCCCACCGCCTCTTCGACATCGGCGCTGGCAAACGCCTCCGGGTGCTTGTTGGAGTCGGTGCCGGGCATGCCCGAATCCCGGTAGCCGAGCTGGTAAATGCGCTCGACGCCCAGGAGGTCGCAGGCGGTCTGCAGCTCAGCCTCTCTCAGCTCGGGCATGCGCTCTTTGATGCCGGGCTGGTCCATGCGGGGGTTGAGGATGTCGCCTTCCTCGCCGCGGGTGGCGCATAACAGAACCACACGTACGCCGTCGCTGGCATAGAGCGCCATGGTCCCGGCGCCCTTGGAGGATTCGTCGTCGGGATGGGCATGAAGCGCCAGCAGACAGCGGTTCTTCGAGCCCTGCTCGGAGGTGAGTTCGGATTTTCTGATCATGAACATTAGGCTACCGCTTGTGGCAGAGGAGGCGGCAGAGCAAGAAACAGCAGGACATGACTTTTTCGACAGGGCCCGTCGCTTCGCCATAGTTCTTCTGTTGCTCGCCGGTGTAGCGGCAATCGCGGGATCGGCCCTCGACTGGGTGACGATAACGGGGCCCCCTCCGATCGATCCTCAGGCCGACTTCGGCCCCGACCAGGAAGCACTCGAGCCGCCCCGTACCCGGCCCTTCTCGGGCCTCGAGGCCGGCGATGGCTACTGGGCGCTGGGAGGTGGGATAGTCATCGTGATTGCGGCCGGAATGCTGCTGATCCGGCCGCGCGGCCGCTGGGCGATCCTGGCGTTTATCGCCTCGCTGATCATCGGCGCCATCGCCTTCGCCGACTACCGGGGTGTGGGCGACGTCAGCTCTTCCATCTCGACTCGTATGGATATCGGCTCTGCCCGCCCGGGGGTGGGCCTCACGCTCGTGGCCGCGGCGGGTTTCCTGGGAATCGTGGGCTCGGCTGCAGCCATCGCGGCAACGCCGCCGCGCGACTAGCTCACCAGTTGCGGTGGAAACGCGCGCCGCGACCTCTGCGCACAGGGAACTGTGGGGAAACGTTCACCGCGATCATTTGCCGCCCTCATGAGATACGTTCGAGGTTTGGGGCGGTGGGCCCAGCAGCTAAAGGCGCTCGACCACATAGCCCTCGGCTGCGAGGGTGGACATCAGCTCGTCGATGTGCGGGCGGCCCTTGGTCTCGATCTGGAGCGCGACCTCGACCTCTTCGAGGTGCACGCCGAAGCCCTCGCGGTGGTGCTGGACGCCGACGACGTTGGCACCCGAGTGGGCGATCAAACCGACCAGCCGGTGCAGAGCGCCGGGGCGATCGGAGATGCGCGTGTTGAAGGCGAAGTAACGGCCCTCGGAGCTCATCCCGAAGCGGATAATTCGCAGCAACAGCAGCGGGTCGATGTTGCCTCCCGACAGGAGGACGACGATCGGAGGCGCCATGGTGTGCTCATCTTGAAGCTGCGCGGCGACTCCGGCGGCCCCCGACGGCTCGAGCACGAGCTTCATCCGCTCGGCGGCGAACACGACCGCTCGGGCGAGCGCGTCGTCGCCCACGGTCACGACCTCGTCGACGAAGGTCTTTATGTGCTCTAGCGTCAGCTCGGACGGGGATTTGACCGCGATGCCGTCGGCGATAGTCGAGACGTGCTCGGCGGGGACGACCCGGCCCAGCTCCAAGCAGCGGGGGATCGACGCCGCACCCGCAGCCTGTACTCCGACCACGCGCACCGAGGGGCGAACCGACTTGATCGCCGCGGCGACCCCCGAGATCAGCCCTCCCCCACCGATGGGCACGACCACGGTTCCGATGTCGTCCAGAGACTCGAGGATCTCCAACCCGATGGTCCCCTGACCTGCGATTATCGCGGGATGATCGAAGGGCGAGATGAACTCGGTGCCGTCACGCTCCGACGCCTCCAACGCCACGGCGATCGAGTCGGCGAGCTGATCGCCGGTGAGGACAACCTCCGCCCCGTAGCGCTTGGTGGCTTCGATCTTGGGGATCGAGGCGTTCTCAGGCATGTAGACGGTCGAGCGAATCCCGAGAAGGCTCGCGGCCAGTGCGACACCCTGAGCGTGGTTGCCGGCCGAGGCGGCCACCACCCCTTTTTCCTTGACGGACTCCGGCAGCCGGCTGAGGCGGTTATAGCCACCCCGAATCTTGAACGAGCCGGTCCTCTGGAGGTTCTCGCACTTTACGAACACAGGTCCCGAGACGTCCTGAGAGAGCGCCCGGGACCGGTCCAGTGGGGTGCGGACCGCAACCCCCTCGAGCCTTTTGGAGGCGTCCTCGATCTCGGCTAGACTCACGAGTCCTACCGTCTTCATCTCCGAATCGTCCCACGTCTGGCTACCGATCCCATGACCGCCTGGTCCCCAAGCTCGTGGCAGCACCATCCGGCCCAGCAGCAGCCGGAGTGGCCCGACGCGTCCGCGCTCGAAGCCTCTCTCGAGCAGGTTGCGGGCATGCCCCCGCTTGTCTTTGCGGGCGAGGCGCGCTCACTCAGGGATGCACTTGCAGAAGCTGCCCAGGGACGGGCGTTCGTGCTCCAGGCCGGGGACTGCGCCGAGGCGTTCGGGGACTTCTCGGCCGATGCCATTCGGGACAAGCTCAAGATCATTCTGCAGATGGCGGTGGTGCTGACTTACGCCTCCGGGCTCCCCACGGTGAAGCTGGGGCGCATCGCCGGCCAGTTCGCCAAGCCCCGCAGCTCCTCTCAAGAGGAGGTCGGCGGCGTCGCGCTGCCGTCGTTCCGGGGTCATGCGGTCAACGACATCGCCTTCGAGATGGGCTCTCGGCGGGCCGATCCCTCCCGTCTACTGCGCGCCTACCACCAGAGCGCGGCCACCCTCAATCTCATCCGGGCCCTGACCAAGGGAGGCTACGCGGACCTCAGGCAGATCCACACCTGGAACCAGGAGTTCGTCGCCAACAGCCCTCAGGGCCGTCGCTACGAGGCCCTCGCTCACCACATCGACCAGGCCCTGCGCTTCATGGCCGCGTGTGGGATCGACCTCTCTAGTGACTCGCACCTCCACCAAGTCGACTTCTACATCTCGCATGAGGCGTTGCTGTTGGGCTACGAGCAAGCATTGACACGACGCGACAGCCTCACCGGAGAGTTCTACTGCTGCTCGGCACATCTTCTGTGGGTCGGCGAGCGCACCCGCCAGCCCCACGGTGCGCATGTCGAGTACTTGTCGGGGGTGAGAAACCCCATCGCCTGCAAGCTCGGGCCCACCGCAACCCCCTCCGACGTGATCGAGCTGTGCGAGCGGCTCGACCCTCAGCGCGAGCCTGGCCGGCTGAGCTTCATCACTCGGATGGGGGCCGAGCCCCTGAAGGAGGTGTTGCCCGGGCTGCTGGGAGCCGTGGGCGACTCGGGCCATCGGGTGGTGTGGATCTGCGACCCGATGCATGCCAACACGTTCACAACGACCTCGGGAGTGAAGACTCGACGGGTGAGCGACATCCTGGCCGAGATAAAGGCGTTCTTCTCGGTCCATCGTGCTTGCGGCACCTATCCCGGCGGAGTTCACCTCGAGCTCACCCACGAGGACGTCACCGAGTGTCTGGGGGGTGCCCAGGAGGTGTCGGACCTCAGCACTCGCTACCGGGCTCTGTGCGATCCCGTCCTCAACGCACGCCAGTCTCTGGAGTTGGCGTTCGAGATCTCGGAGTTGCTGCAGGCCTAGAGAGCGCGTGCCTCTCCTGCGACGGTCGCACATCGCCGCCGATCAAGACCCGGTTCGGCCCCGGACCGCCTTCAGCACCGCCTCGTACTCCGCGTGCCGGCCGGTCGCCTTCTTCGAGGAGATCAGCTCGCCGTCGACGACCACCTCGAACACGCCGCCGGTCGCCGGTATCAGCGTCAGCTCACCGATCTCGTTCTCGAACTCCTCGAGAAGCCTCTCCGCCAGACCGACGGCTCTAGGTGAGTAGCCTCACTTGCGGCAGTACTCGATGGATATGTCCATCTCAGCGGTAGTTCGTGAACTGGATCGGGATGCCGAAGTCCTCTTCCCGCAGCCGCTGGATCACGTCCTGAAGGATGTCCTTGGACTTTGCCGACACCCTCACCTGATCCCCCTGCACAGAGGCTTGAGCCTTGTTCTTGAGGTCCTTGACGAACTTGACTATGCGGCGGGCGTTGTCTTGGGAGATCCCCTGGTTGAGCGCTATCGACTGGCGTGCGGTGCCGCCGCCGGCGGCCTCGATCGGCCCCGGCTGCAGCGCCTTGAGAGGCACCTTGCGCCGCACCAGCTTCTCCTCCAAAACTTTTACGGAGTCCTTGACCTTCTGCTCGGTGCTCGAGCGCACTCGGATGGCGCTCGCTTCGCCCTCGGTGGCGAGCTCCACATGCGAGCCGGTGTTCTTGAAATCGAACCTCTGCGAGATCTCCCTCGACGCCTGGTCGACCGCGTTGCGAACCTCCTGGAGATCGATCTGCGACACGACATCGAAGGAAGAGTCTTTGGCCATGACGGAAAGCTTAAGTGAGGATCGCCTCAGCGCGAGGTTCATTGTCTGTCCGAACCCTGCTTGATTTGATAGGACGCGAAGAAAGTTTGGAGAACGCGAAGGATTTACTTCCGCGCCCTTACATGCTCTCACCTGCACTTTGTCGCAGAGAAAATCAATACCGCTACATGGTGTAGCTGGAAAATGCTTGAGGTCCCCTTCTCCACTTGGTAGGGAGTCACAGTTCCGCGGCCAACCCACCGGTCGTCCGGCTTGCCCCCACAGGAAAAGGAGACCACACAACATGACCGCGCTGGCGAAGCCGTTGCGCGCGCCGCTCGTCCTGGTTATCGTCGCCGTGATCGGCGCGTTGGGGGCGGCCTTCGGTACTCAAGCTGCCCACTCCGGGGTGCGCTATCACTTTCGTGCCACAGAGAAGTGCTTGATGGCGAAGATCAACGAAAAGCGTGCTCGTCACGGTCTTCGCAAGCTCCATTGGGACCGCCAGCTCGGATTCGTCGCACACGCTCACGCCGAGAAGATGGCCCGCCGCAACAGGGGCTTCTGGCACGACCGACGCTTGGGCAGCAAGGTGACTCGTTGGCGGAGACTTGGCCAGAATACCGGGTTCGCCTCCGGGTGCAGATCGATGTTCAATGCGTTCTGGAACTCGCGGCTGCATCGCCGCAACCTCATGGGCTCGTGGCGGTACACCGGTGTCGGTGTCGCGCGGCGGGGGGGCCGGATCTATGCTCAGCAGGTCTTCGAGAGCCGCAGCAATCCAGGCAACGTCTTTTCCTTCCCCTAGTGGCCCCTGCTGGGCGCCGAAGGTCTTAGCTCAGCTCCCGGTTTTTTGCCCCTCCACAAGCGTGGGGTGCAGGGCGGCCGCCTCCTCCACGGTCAAAGGTGGAGGTTCGGAGGGACCCAAATGCGGTCGCAGCAGCCGAGCGTAGGCGTCGGACCACACCTCGTCCCGCTCGGCCCGCCCCAGCACCGCGGCAACGAAGCGCTGATAGCCGGGCACTCTGGGAGGGACCAGGGCTCCCAACCCGAAGGTGCTGAGCTCGTCTCCGACGATTCTCCAGTCGTTGCCGAGTTCCATCCTGAGGCGTACCAGTGATGCGTCCACCGCAGTGGCCGCGCCTGCCGTGCCACTCTCGAGCAGCTCGAGGCAGGCGTCGACTCGGGACACCGCAATGGTTTTCAGAGCGGGCATGGTGGCGGTGAGGTTCACCCCGACGTCGGGATGGAGGGCCGCGCACACGGGCCCCTCCACGTCCTCCGTGCCGGCTCGCACCAGCAAGCGCTGGTGGGCGACGTAGTAGGGGCCGACGAAGTTGTGCTCCTTGACGATCTCCTCGGTAAGTGGGTTGGTCACGAAGGCGAGATCGATGGACCCGATCTCGGTCAGTGCGATGAGGTCCGAGTTGGTGCCGCCGACCCAGCGGGGCTCGACTCCCAGCGTCTCGGCCATGAACGCGCCGAGCTCCACGCTGAGCCCATCGGCACGGCCCCCTGCCTTCAGACTGCCGAGGGGCGGCGCGTCATCGGGTATCCCGATCACGAGCTCCCCCGCTTCTTGGATGAGGCCCATCGTCGTGTCCTCCGGGAAGTCCTGTCGCAGGTCGATGTCTTGATCCGCAGGCACGCAAGCGGCGACGATCAGAGCGAAAAGGGCTACGGCAAGGGGGGCCACCCGCCGGGCGCGCGCCGGCGTCACAGATAGCCGAGCGAGGTAAGCCGGTTGCGAATGGCCTCGATCTCCTCTGGGCTGAGCGGCTCCACTCCGGCGACGGGCTCGCTCGCTGGAGGCTCGCTGGGAGCCGGCGCGCGTGGAATCTCGTGGTGAGAGAGCAGGTCGCGCAGGACGTAGACGGTGAATTCCGTGACGGAGTGGAACCCAGACCCCTGGATCACCTGCTTGAGCTGCTCGTAGAGGGGCCGCGGGATCTTCAGGGTCACGTCGGCGTCGGCACCGGCGCGTCTCACAGCCTCTCCTCCCTTGGGGTCGTCACGTCGACACTCCTAGCACACTCCTATCAAACCACCGCGGCGCCCTCCTCATGACCGGACCCCTTGGCCTTTTGCCCCAGACTCCAATCCACCGCCAATAAATACATTCAGAGTTCTGAGGTCTCGCCTCAAACAAATCTTAGGTAATTCCTCAAGGCCCGGTCGAGCCGGGCCGAAGTAATAGGCAACCCGCCCCCTCAGATAACCGAAGGGACGGACCCGACGAGAAAGGCAAACCCGCGGCAACGCGGGGGCGCAAAGCCAGGGGTCCCGACAAACGGGATGGCCCAGCTACCGAACTGGGAGGAACATCATGTACCGACGTCTTTCTGCCGTAGTCACCGCCGCAGTCATCTCTGGAACTCTGTTGACCGCCGCTCCCGCCGGAGCCCAAGGCGAGAAGTGCTGGCACCACTACCGCTCAGAGCGCGCCTTCGCCAAGAAGGTCAACCTCGCCCGCTCCACCAGGCGCACCCCCAAGCTTGAGCTCGACAAGCAGCTCACCGTGGTCGCCCGCCGTCACAGCTGGCACATGGCGGAGCAGAACAACCTCTTCCACACCCCCGACTCCACGCTTGCCAAGCGGGTCACCCACTGGCGAGTGCTGGGAGAGAACGTGGGAGTCGGCTCCACCGTCAAGTCGCTGCATCGTGCCTTCATGAACTCTGCCGGCCACCGTGCCAACGCCCTCTACTCCCCCTTCCGCCACGTCGGCGTGGGAGTGGTCAGAAGGCACGACCGAATCTGGGTCACCTTCGTCTTCGAGTCCGCAGCCGACCCCGGCACCCGCCTCACGGCGAGACACAGAAGCTGCTGATCCAGGCGGCACTCTCGTCCCTGCCGCCGACCACCGATCGAGGCCCCGTTTCCCAGCGGGGCCTCGACCGCGTCCGGGGTGCGGAAAGCCGGTCCCTATAAGACTCCCTCGCGCTCGGCTCGAGAGGGCCACGGTCGCGCTCGGCATGGCGCCACCCCTTTGGTCTGCTGCATCATGACCGGCGCCGGCGCGCCGGCCGCCGGGCAGCTGCGATGGTAGGAGCCGAGAGCGTGGCCCACTTCGTGATTGACGAGGTAGGTGCGATAGCCGGTCAGGTTCTGCCCGTATGAGGCTGCACCCCGGCGCCAGCGCATGGAGTTGAGAACGGCTCTGCCACTCTGATGGCAGGAGTAGATGCCGGCCGTTTCGAGCGGTGCACATAGCCGGTCGGTGGTGTCGGGGCTCGCCAGAGCCACTCGGAACGCCGCAGGCCCGGAGTCGACCCGGCGAAAGGGCACCGAGCCGCCGCCCCAACTTCTATCGTCGTAGAGCACCCGCTGCACCGCGGCGGCGAAGCGGGCCTTGTCCACCCCGAGCCCCTCCTCGACTTCGACTATGAAACGCACAGGAGCACCCCGGCCCGAGGCCCGTGGATTTCCCTCCACCACCGCAAGGCGTCCGGTTGGCTTGGATGGGGCAGGGGAGCTCAAGGGCTCTCTTGGTCCGGGCCGAACCTTCTCCGGTACGGAGATAGCTGTGGGCGAGGGGAACGCGAGAAAAAGGCCCAGCGCCACGTCGACAGCAGCGAGAAAAGCTCGCCTGCGTTGGTCGTGCGAAATATTGAGCATGCCCCGCCCTCCGTCTGTGGTTCAACTGTAACTTCCGATTAGCAAGGCAAGGCCAAAGCGTCGGACCGCTAGATGTTCATTCGGTGGAATCTCGATCTCCCAGCAGAACTACGTCGGGCAACTCGGCGAGCAAGCGAGCGGGGCAGTCGTTGCGGGTTTCGTCGCCGCTCAGGAGTCGCCCCACTGCTTCCCTCTTGCTCTTTCCGGAAACGATCACGAACACCTTCTTCGCCGTCGTCAACGCCGGCGGCGTCAAGGTCAGGCCGCGCAGTCCGTCGGGCCGATCCACGACCACGCACAGCCGCTCTGACGACTCGAGCGCCGGGGAGCCCGGGAACAGGGCGGCGACGTGGCAATCGGCACCGAGGCCCAGCAGTGCCACATCGACGCCGGGGGCCGCGAAGGGGGCGATCGCGTCGTGGTACTCGGCGGCGGCCTGTTCCGGCTCGTCCTCACCACGCATGCGATGAACGGCGAGGCCGTCGACGCCCTCCAGAGGCAGCCTCGCAGCGGCCATCGCGTAATTGCTCGACTCGTGGTCTACAGGGACGCAGCGCTCGTCCGAGAAGAAGACGGAAGCGCCCGGCCGCAAGCATCCCGGCGGTAGACGTGAGTAGACGTCGGCGGCCGTGGTTCCTCCGGTAAGGATGATCGAGCCTGCGCGACTGAGCTCAGGAGCCAGCAAGGCAGCGGCTCCTTCGGCAAAGGACTGGAATACCTCGACTGCGATAGTCACCCTCGAGCCTCCAGCACCCTCGATGTGTTGAGCCGAGCTGCTTCCACCACGGCGGCCCGGTCGTGATACGCCATCGCGTTGAATCCGAGCATCGGTAGCTCGTTGAGCCACGGCCGAAGGACGAGAACCTCGGCCCCCTGTGCTCGCGCAGCTGCTATCTCGCGGTTGATCGTTCGGGAGTTGAGCGAGCGCGCCAGCACCGGCTTCCACAGATCTGAACGGAGTGTCCGAACGCCCTGCTCTGGTCGCCAACCGAGGGGCGCCACAAGAGTGATGCGTTCACACCCCTGCTTAACGGCGACGTCAAGAGATACCGCGCCCGCGATGCCGCCGTCCACGTAATAGCGGCCGCGCATACGCACCGGGGGGAACACGCCCGGGATCGCTGCCGACGCGAGCACCGCGGTGACAAAGGAAGCGGGCGGGGTATTGGCGGAGCTCAGGGCTACGCGCCGGCCTGAATAGAGCTCCACCGCGGCACAGTAGAGATCGGCGCGTGGCCACCGTGCAGGCAGCTCCCGGCGCAAGCGTTCTTCGGTGGCGCTGCTCGAGTAGAGGCCTGCCGGGAACAGCGCCCTGAGCTTGCGGCTCGGCACCTTCGATCCCGATACACGGGCCCAGAAGCCGGTGGCAGCCGTGAAGGCGAAGGCAGCTCCTCCCATGCGCCTCAGACGTTCGCCTCTACTCGTCCACAGGGGCGTGAACAAGGCCCTGATGTCGGCCTCGAAAGCTTCAGGCCCGCTTACGTCCGCGGGACCGTTGCCCTGAGCCTCGCGGTAGAGGTCGTTCACTGTCTTGCCCGCGGCTAGATAAGCGGCAACGATCGCCCCGGCGCTGGTGCCGACGATGACGTCGGAGTTGCCCGGCTCGGTGCCTGCCTCTTGGAGTGCCTTCAGCACTCCGGCGTGATAGCCCATACCGACGAGACCGCCGCCGCCCAGGACCAGTCCCGTTTTCATGGACTACAAGCCTATGGCTACGCACATTCGGGCAATGGCAGAGGCGGATGGTTAGGGTCCCGGTTTACTCTGTCCCTTCCAGGGCCCGGGGGCGGCCCGGCACCGCGGCACGAGGAGAGAGATGCGGAGGGAAAGGCTGGGCCGTGAGGGCCCTTCGATATCGGTGGTCGGTTACGGCGCGTGGGAGGCCGGGGGGATGGCATGGGGACCGAATCCTCCCGACGACCAGACGATCTCCTCCATGAGGGCGGCGGTCGACGCGGGCATCAACTGGATCGATACCGCCGAGGTCTACGGCGGCGGCCGCTCCGAGGAGCTCGTGGGCCAGGCGCTTGAGGGCACGCGCGACGTCATGGTGTTCACCAAAGTGGCGCCCCATCCTCAAGGCTCGGGGTTCGACTCCTCGGGCGTGCGGGCGGCGGCAGAGAAGAGCCTCAACCGGCTCGGCCGGGACGCCATCGATCTGCTGCAGCTTCACTGGCCGGACAGGGCAACCCCAGCGGAGGAGACGTGGGAAGCGATGAGCGCGCTGGTGGATGACGGCCTCGTCCGCGCAATCGGCGTGTCGAACTTCGGGCGAGATTTGATCGAGCGATGTGAGCGCATCCGTCATGTCGACTCACTGCAGCCTCCCTTCTCCCTGCTGCGCCGCGAGGGCAGGGGCGACCTCTTCGAGTTCTGCGCAAACAATGGCACCGGCATCATCGCTTACGGCCCCCTCGGTTATGGCTTGCTCACCGGAGCCTTCAATAGGGAGACGAAGTTCTCTGAAGACGACTGGCGCGGCGGGGGGCACGGCGTGAGCGCTTACGACGCCTTGTTTGCTCCCGGCAAGTTCGAGCGCAGCCTCGACATCGTCGACGCGCTTCGGCCGATAGCCGAGCGTATCGGGGTATCCTTGGCCCAGCTCGCGCTGGCGTGGGCATTGCATCAGAAGGGTGTCACCGGAGTGATCGCGGGATCACGCTCCCCGGAGCATGTACGGGACAATTCCGGCGCTGGATCGGTCGAGTTGTCGCAGGACGATCTCGAAGAGATCGAAAGGGTTCTCGTTTGAGCCGGCGGTGGTGTTGGAAGCGAAGGAGCTCTGAGTGGAAGTATCGCCTCTTGTCTATGTAGGCTTCATCGGTTTCGTGTTGGCAATGCTGTTCCTCGATCTCAAGCTGTTCCAGACCGACGATGAAACCGAGCCTACAACCAAGGAGTCCGGCACCTGGGTCGCCGTCTGGGTAAGCCTGGCGCTGATCTTCGGGGTGGCTCTCTGGTTCTGGCAGGGCGGTGAGATTGGAGCTCAATACTTCGCCGGATATCTCATCGAGTACTCGCTGTCTGTGGACAACATGTTCGTGTTCATCGTCATCTTCCAGTACTTCTCTATTCCCTTCAAGTACCAGCACCGGGTATTGTTCTTCGGCATCTTGGGGGCGCTGATCTTCCGTGGGATCTTCATCGCGGCCGGCGCCGCTCTGGTTCGTAATTTCGAGTGGATCATTTACATCTTCGGGGCTTTCCTGATAATCACGGCGATTCGCCTTGCCAAGTCGGGCGGCGAAGACGTGCATCCGGAGAAGAACCCCATTCTGAAGTTCGCCCAGCGTCGCTTTCCGTCGACGGAGAATTTTGAGGGCCACAACCTCTTCACCGTTGAAAACGGCAAACGCCTCGCAACGCCACTGTTCATCACGCTTGTCTTCATCGAAGTGACCGATATTCTGTTTGCGCTCGACTCGATCCCCGCGATCTTCGGTATTACCAAAGATCCCTTCATCGTGCTGACGTCGAACGTGTTTGCGATCCTCGGCCTACGGTCGCTGTACTTCTTGCTGGCCGGAGCGCTCAACCGCTTGCACCTGCTGAACTACGGGCTCGCCTTCGTGCTCGGGTTCGTGGGCGTGAAGATGCTGCTAGAGGCGGTCCACGTCGAGGTGCCGATCTGGCTGTCCCTCGTCGTGATCGTCACCGCCTTGGGCGTAACCACGGTGCTGTCTCTGAAGACCGAGCCGCCCGAGAAAAAAAAAGAGGCTAAGAAGAAGGCGGCCGATAAGAAGGATGCCGATAAGAAGGAGCAGACGACAGGCTAGCGGCTCGAGTGGTGGTGAGATGACATACAGAGCCCGGTACGAGAATCAGTCGCGGGCTATTAGAGTCGCCGTCGCTTGAGCCCACGCTCGCAGCACTATCTCATCCACGTTCACGTTTTCGGGACGAGTCACCGCCCATGCGATGCAGTCGGCGATGTCCTCGGCTGATAGCGGAGTGAAGCCCTCGTACATCTGCTCCGAACGCTCGGAGTCCTGATCGAAGCGCACCAGCGCGAACTCCGTGGAGACGTGCCCGGGATTGATCTCGGTGATCCTGATGGGGCGGCCGACGAGCTCCTGGCGCAGCGTGCGCGTCAGTGCCCGGCTCGCGTGCTTGGAGGCCGTGTAGCCACCGCCACCTGGGTACACCTCGAAGGCGGCGATCGACCCGATGTTCACGATGTGGCCGTTGCCCGATCCCTCCAGCGTGCCGAGCAGTGCCTGGGTCATGCGCAGCAGTCCCATGACGTTGGTTTCCCACATCAGGCGGACCCGCTCCTCGGACAGCTCCTGCACGTCTTCGAGACCAGATGCGAGCCCGGCGTTGTTTACCAGTACCCGAGCCCCCGAACACGCTTCTGCGAAGCTCCTGACCGATGCATCGTCGGTGACATCGAGCTCGTGCGCCCGGCCCCCTGCGCGCTCGGCGATGCCGGCGAGCTTGTCGACCCTGCGTGCTCCCAGGATCACCTCGAAGCCCTCCTCGGCGAGGCGCAGTGCCGTGGCGGCGCCGATGCCGCTTGACGCGCCGGTGATCACCGCGATTCCTCGATCCGCTGAACTCATTGCTCCCTCCCTCCAATAGATCGTCCTCACAGCTGTGCAAGGATCGTCGCATGAAGACGATCGACCGGGTGGCGGTGATGGGTGCCCAACTTGACCTCGGAGCCTCCCGCCGCGGAGTCGACATGGGTCCCAGCGCCATTCGCTACGCCGGGTTGGCCGAGCGAATCGAGTCGCTGGGAATCATCGTGGACGACTTCGGCAACATCTCCGTCGAGATCCCGGAGATCGCGTCGATTGCGGACCGGCAAGCTCGCTACCTGCCAGAGATCCTCGGCGCCTGCGCTCGACTCGGCGCCCAGGTTGCCGGCGCGGCTTCCGAGGGCCGGGTGCCCCTGGTGCTCGGGGGAGATCACTCGATCGCCATGGGCACCCTGGCGGGGTTGCACTCGGCGCACGGTCCCGGTGGGGTCCTGTGGATCGACGCGCACGGTGACCTCAACAGCCCCGAGAACTCCCCGTCCGGCAACGTTCACGGCATGCCCCTGGCGGCCGCGCTCGGTGCCTGTGGATTTGAATTGGACGGGCTGGCACAGGCGCCGTGGGTCGAGAAGGGCCGCACCGCCGTGATCGGTGCCCGCCAGCTCGATCCTGGCGAGCGTGAGCTGATCGAGTCGCTCGGTCTCTGCGTCCTCACCATGACCGAGGTCGACCGAAGGGGAATCGCCTCCGTCATGCATGAGGCTCTGTCGGTGGTTCAGGGCTCGGGATTCGTCCACGTGTCCTTTGACGTCGATGTGCTCGACCCCGAGATAGCGCCCGGCGTGGGAACGCCCGTGCGAGGAGGGCTCACCTATCGTGAGGCGCATTTGGCCATGGAGCTCGTGGCCGAGTCGGGCATGCTGTCCTCGATGGAGGTCGTCGAGGTCAACCCCATGTTCGACCACGGGGGCGTAACCGTGTCCCTGGGGGTCGAGCTAATCGCCAGCGCACTGGGCTCCCGAATCCTTTAGAGGAGACGCTGAGTCCACGATCTTGCTACCCGTACCGACGCCAGATTTGCGTCCCGCCGGCCGGTAGCGATAGGGGTGCTTCGTTTATCACACTCAGTCGGACCTCTTGAGGTGGCAAGTCTCATGTCACGGGGGATCCGCGCTGGTGTTTGCGGTCATGCCCAGCTCCTCCATGGTTAGCTTCATCATGCGCTCGCAGGCACGTCTGGCGAACTCCTGTTGCTTCCTTCGCCCGAAGAGAAGGAATCCTCCGCGTACGATGTGGTCGTCGATTGGGGCGGGCCGGGATAAGGCCCGAATCTGGAACTCGACACTTCCCGAGTCAAGCCACTTCCATACCTCGTAATCGATTTGTCCCATCTCGAAGTGGCCCTCAAGAGTCCTGTAGCTCCACGACCAGACGCGGGCTAGACCTTCGTCTTGTTGTCGTGATCCATCGGTGACGCCGCCCGAACGCACACCCGCATAGATACGCATGCCCCAGAAGTGGACCTCGAGCAACATGTGGCGAGTCTCGAGTGGCTCCTGGGGATCAAAGTAGGCCCGGACAAGCTTCGGGTCCACGAATCCGTAACCCGCGGTAAGGCGTCTTGCGACCTCCCAGCTGCCGTCGCAAGTGGGAGAACCGGGGTGTTCGGCCGGCAGTGGTTGCCTATAATGGTCAATCCGCCAGCCCGTACCTTCGAGGTAATCGGCTCGATTTCCCGGCGCATAGTTGAGCTGCTTTTCCCGCAAGCCTTCGAGCTCGGCTCGGATGTCGAGATTGGAGAAGAAGCGAAGCTCAGCCATTCCAAGGGACCATGCGCGTCTCGATGGAGATCAAGCCCGACCTTCGGCCTTTGGTCAGACGAACCACGTTCTCGAGCACTGAGGTCCACATGTGTAGCTGAACTTCCTTGGCCATACGGAGCTGGTCGAAAAGGAGATGGGAGAGGCGGTCGCCGCTGCGAGCCCAGGACTCGATCTCGAAATGGAGTCCGCTTTGATCATGAGCCCGAAACTCGATTTGCCCCGCCTCCAAGTGTCCCCGGAGTGTAACGAAGCGGAAGGACGTGGAGGTGACGTCCACCACTCGGACGGGGCCGTCCCATGGACCGGGCATACGCACGAGATATTCGTCTTCTACTTGCATGGCTCCGGCCTGGTCCGACGGCCTCAGGAAACGAGCGAATTCCGTGGGGGCGACTAGATTCGGATCGTGCTGGATCTGAGCCATGAGCTCCTCGGCCGTGAGCGCGCTATCGATGATCGTGGTGCGGTAGCGGCGATGGAATAGGGGGCCGACACCATGGTCTAGACCTTGGATTTCCCGTCGGTCAAAGTCTGGGGGGATGGATGGAGGCATCGGTTGGATACCGTCGTCCTCCATCTCGACGCGGCGCATGGGGGTGATGCGCCACACGTATCGCCAAGCCGTCAGACCCATACCCATGGGCCAGCGGCCGGCCGTCGAAAGTCGTCTTGAGAGAGAGAGTCCTATGGCCATCGTGGAGGGCGCCTATCGGGAAGGGTTAACCTACACGGGATGCTCACGGGATGGTTACACCAACGCGGAGTTCGCGGCTGGCACCTGCACGTGGCCTCTATGGCGTCCGTCGGCCTCTGCATCAGTCTCTGGATCAGAGCGAAGACGGTCGACCAGGACGAACGGGGAAATGCGGAACGTCGAGCGCTCTTCGTCGGTTTTTGGCCTCCGACCATCTGGCTCATTGGCGACTCCCTCGAGAGGCACGACTAGCCGGCAAGTGGCTGGTGGCTCAAAGTTTCGTTGACGCAAGGTGGGGTGCCCGCGCTAGCCCAGGTCGCGGGCTCGATCAAGCGTGAACAACACGTGCGCCAGGTCCTTGCCCTCGCGGACCTTGATGTAGTCCTTGGCAAAGCTCATGCCCACTTTGCGGGCGACCCCCTGAGAGGGAATGTTGTCGGCGCTGGTGGTGATCACGATGCGCTCCAGTCCCAGAACATCGAAGGCAAAGTCGCGGCACGCAGACGCAGCCTCAGTAGCAAGTCCCTGCCGCCAGTACGCCTTAGAGATGTGGTAGCCGATCTCTATCTCGTTGACTCCCTCGACGTCCTGGATCGTGAGCCCGCATTGGCCCACGAGCTCGTCCGTCTCCTTGAGCTCGAGCACCCACAGACCGAAGCCATGATCGCGGTAGAGATTGAGCTGCCAGTCGATCCAGCCGCGCGCTTCATCCAAGGAATAAGTGCGAGGGAAGTAGCGCATGTGCTCGGGATCTGACAACAGCGAGTGGATGAACGGAGCGTCGTCCATGTCATGACGTCGGAAGCGCAAGCGCTCGGTATCGCCTGGAAAAAGCTTGCTCACCGCAATACCCTTCCCTCCATACCGCCGGCCACCGTCACGACCTCGCCGGTGATGTGCCCGGCAAGATGATCGGAGGACAGGAACACAACCGCTTGAGCGACGTCGTCCGCAAGAGCGAGCTTGGCAAGTGCCATAGTGCTCGTGATCCTCGCCTCAGCGGCGGGGTCCTCGAATGCACTTTTCGCCATCTCGGTGATGGTCCAGCCCGGAGCCACGCAGTTGACTCGTCCCGAGGGAGCGATTTGAGTGATCTCGTTCTTGAGGCTCTTGAGCAGGCCCGAAGAGAAGGCTCCCTTGGCGGCTGCATAGTCCGCGTGGCCGGCCTCGCCGAACGATCCGGCGGTTGAGCCGATGATGACGATGTTGCCGGCTCCCGTGGAGCGAACGTGGCGAAGAAAGGCGCGGCAGCACAGAAAGGTTGCGTCGAGATTCGCGCTGAGCGTGGTGTGCCAGCGTTCCAAAGACATCTCCCATAGAGGGACCTCGTCCGGCGCCCATACTCCAGCGTTGGCGACCAGCACATCGAGTGTGCCCAGCTCCAGCACCGCTCTCTCGAAGAGCTGCCCTGTGGCGCTCTCGTCGGTGAGATCGGCTTGTAGCGCGATCCCCCCGAGCTCTTCCGCCAGTGATTCGGCACGCTCCCTGCTGGTGTTGTAGGCGATACAGACCCGCGCCCCCTCTGAGGCATACGCCCGGACGATCGCACTTCCGATGCCTCCGGCGCCTCCGGTGACGAGCACGCCCCTGCCCTTCAGCCCCGTGTCCACGGTTGGCGACGTTACCCTGCGCGACGATGAAGGACATCGGGATCGCCGGGCTGCCTTACTCCGGCAAGACGACCTTGTTCCGCGCGTTGACGCTGTCCGGTTCCGCCGGGGGACACTCCAACCAGGCAGTGGTGGACGTGGCGGACCCCCGCCTCGAGGTCTTGGCCCGCCTCGAGCGCTCTAAGAAGATCGTGCCGGCCAAGGTTCGATTCGTCGACGTTCCGGGGGGTTTCACTGCGCGCGGCATAGCAGAGTACCGCCAGACCGACGCTCTTTGCATTGTCGTGCGCGCCTTCGGGGAGGACTCGGATCCCGTCCGCGAGCTGGCCTCGGTCCAGGATGAGCTGTTGCTGGCCGATCTTGCGTCCCTCGAAAGCGGGCGCGACAAGGCCTTGAAACGCGCCCGCGGCGCTCCCGAGGCCAGGGCTGAGGTCGAGGTGCTCGAGCGAGCTCATGCGTTCATCGATTCCTCCCGCCCGCTGCGCGAAGCGGAGCTGGACGACGACGACCTCAAGCTGCTGCGGGGCTATGCTCCCCTGACGCTCAAGCCCCAGGTGATCGTGGCCAATGTCGAGGAGGGTGCCGGCGCGCCCGCAGGCATGAAAGCTGCCATCGCAATCAGCGCAGCCCTGGAGGCGGAGGTTGCCGGGATGGACTCCCATGACGCCCTGGAGCTGCTGCAGGGCTTCGGTGTGGCCACGCGGGGCTTGGAGCGGGTCGTCACCGAGGGCTACCGGGCTCTCGACCTCATCACCTTTCTCACCACCGGCGAAGACGAGAGCAGGGCCTGGGAGGTGCGGCGCGGTGCTACCGCTCCCGAGGCGGCCGGGCATATCCACTCCGACCTCGAGCGGGGCTTCATCCGGGCCGAGGTCGTGGGTTACGACGACCTCGTCGCGGCCGGTTCGTGGTCGAAGTGCAAGGAAAAGGGGGTCCTCAGGGTGGAAGGCAAAGACTACCGGGTCAAGGAGGGCGACGTGATCAGCGTTCGCTTCGCCGTCTGACTCCCTGGCCGCCCCTCAGCCAAAGGTAGTGGATCGCGCGTAACGCGCCATCGAGTACCGAATCGGTCGTAAAGCGCGCGTAACGCGCATTTGACTACCTCGGACACCTTAGTGGTCGCCCGGCAGGACGTCCTCCTCGCTCTCGTGCCAGGCGGGGTGGTCGCCCGAGGTCTCGACGTTGAAGCCGTAGTCGTAGACGAGCGAGCCGCCGTAGGCGGCGCCGAAGGTCACCAAGCCCCCGGCCAGCAGCGACAGGATCGTGACGAGCCCGGTGGCGGTGGCCGCCGCCCCCGAAGGCCTGATCAGCAGGTCGATGAGCACGATGGCGGTCACCGTCAGCATCACCGCCATGTGCCAGTTCGCCGTACGCCACGCCTGGGTCCCCGACGCGGTCGACTTGAGCCAGTCCCAGAAGCCCGTCAGCGCAGTGGGGATGGACACGACGAAGCCTGCCAGCAGCACCCAGCTCGCACCCGCGTAGAGGTCGTGTGCGGTGGCGCTGTCTGATCCCATCAGCAACGACACCAGGTCGAACAGGGCAACCAGGAAGTAGGCGGCCACCGGGATGTCGGTGAGAGGGGGATGAAGCGGCTTGCCGGCCCACCCCCGGAGTCCCTTGAACGATCTTCCCTTGAACGTGACCGACGGCCTAATCGAGAACAGTTTGGCCATTCCCCCTCCTTATTCGCATCTCGACTCCCAAGGGACCGGTCGAGTTCGGCTGCTAACGTGGACACAATGATTATCGGTGCGCACGTTCCGGGCGACAAGCCCCTCGACGAGGCCACACAGGTGGGGGCCGAGTGCGTGCAGATGTTCCTCGGCCCCCCACAGTCCTGGAAGAAGCCGCCGGTGCGTGCAGACGCCGCCGAGCTTCGAGAATCTGCTGTGCCCGTCTACGTCCATGCTCCCTATCTCATCAACGTTGCGTCGCCCAACAACCGCATCCGCATCCCATCGCGCAAGATCCTGGCCGGAGCCCTCGAGCGCGCGGAAGAGATAGGAGCTGCCGGCCTCATAGTCCATGCGGGACACGCCGACGATGGGATCCCGCGAGGCTTCATGCGCTGGCGCAAAGTGTTCGAAGAGCTCGAGACCGACGTCCCCCTCCTCATCGAGAACACCGCCGGAGGCGACAACGCGATGGGTAGGCTCGTGGAGACTATCGAGTTGCTGTGGGCCGCGCTCGAGGACTTCGACGTCGGTTTCTGCTTCGACACCTGTCACGCGCACGCCGCGGGCGAGGACCTCTCCGACGTGATCGAGCGCGTCTTGGATGCAGTCGGCAAGATAGACGTGTTACACGCCAACAGTTCGCGTGATCCCGCAGGCACCGGCGCCGACCGGCACGCAAGCTTTGCAGAGGGAACGATGGATCCGGAAAGGATCGCCGACATGGTGAGGGCCGCCGGCGCGCCGACGGTCATCTGCGAGACGCCGTGGACGACGATCGCAGACGACATCGACTACCTGCGAGCCAAGCTCTAGTTTGGTTTCAAGCCGAAGAGATGGCTTGTAGCATCGATTCCTGCAGCCACCCGAGCCAGTGAAGCACAGCCAGCGTCGGGGCGCGCGGGTCGTCGTGGGCCAACTCGGCTCCCATCATCTCTTCGGTAACCTCGAGGCGCGCCCCGATCGCGAGTCGCACGTCGTTCAGCGCACTGAGCCACATCTGTATCTCCGCTTCGTCGAGCTCTATCCGGCCTCGCTTCAGCGCGCCCTTGACACTTTCCAGTGAGCCCACCTTGTGCCGCTGCAACTCATCGCCGACCAGATTGTGCCACGCGCGTACTTCGGCCTCAGGACCGTAGGCGTCGGGGAACAACCGCTCGACGGCGGGATCGTCGCGGCCCCCGTCATCGAGCAGCTCCAGCATCGAATCGATCAGATCGGCGAGCAACTTGCGTTCTGACTTGTCGAGCACGACGACCGCGCCCGAGCCCGCCGGCCTGACGTGTCCCACCTCAGGCGAACTTGCTCATTAGTGCTCCTGCGCGGAAGTAGCGTCAGCATCCAGGGCGGCCCTGCGCGGCGAGGGCAAGGCGCGAGGAGTCGAGCGTACCCGGAGGGTACGTGAGCGACGAGTAACGCTGCCATCGTCGATGCAGGGACGTTCTGGTGCGACGGGACTTACGCAAAGGTGCATTAGTCGCTCTTGCTCATCGTCGCCCACAACCCGTAGCCGTGGAGCTTGAAGCAATCGAGCTCGGCCTTCTCCCGGCTCCCGCTGGAGACGACGGCCCGCCCCTCGTGGTGCACCTGCAGCATCAACTTGGTCGCGTGTGGCCGAGAGTAATTGAACAGTTTCTGGAAGACGTAGGTGACGTAGGACATGAGGTTTACGGGATCGTTCCACACGATCACCAACCACGGCCGTTCGTGCTCGAGCTCCTCTTGGCCCTCGACTTCTCTGACCTCGGAAGGAGCGATAACGGCGCGCATCGTCAAATCGTCGCGCATCGGCCGAGTGGCCGTTTGGGCCGGTGGGCCGGTCGACCCCGGCCCCGCGCCGGCCCCAACCGCTCGACTGATCGGAACCGCGCCGGCCCCAACCGCTCGACTGATCGGGACCCCTACCGTTCCTCTGGGGCGTGAGCAAGACCGTCATGTTGCTCATGTGGGGCGGGCCGCCGGAGCAGAAAAAGAGGAGGTTTGTTGACTGAGCGTTCAAGAGCAGAGTGAACTACTTGACCAAGCGTTCGGGGAAGGTGAGAAAACCAAGCTCGCGCGGTAACGCTGCAGGTAGCCTCCGAGTCTGTAGGGGTAACGCGCACCGTCATAGATAGCCGAGCGCGCGGCGAATCTGCCGCTCCACCTTCCAGGAGGCTCGCGAACGCATGAGGTCCACCGCCGCAGACGAGCACGTCCTCCCCTCACTCGAGGACGAGGATCTGGCTCTGCGCGCCCACAAGGACTTCGAGGCATTTGCGGAGCTCTACCGCCGTCATCTCTGTCCGGTCTACCGTTTCGTGCGCTCGCAAGTCCCAGGTGATGCCGCCGCCGAGGACGTGACCGCTCAGGTGTTTTTCAAGGCGTTGTCCTCGGCGGCCTCCTTCCGGGCCGAGGGCTCATACCAGAGCTGGCTCTATCGCATTGCCCACAACTCGATCTCCTCTTGGCGCAGCGCCCGCGACAAGGGGTTCATCGTCCTGGATGAGGTGCCCGAGTCGATCGATCCTGAGCCCTCCCCAGTGGTCGTCGCCATCGCGCAGGAGGAGAGCAGCATGGTGCGCGAGACCGTCGAGCAGCTACCTCCCGCCCAGCGCGAGGTTGTTGCGCTGCGTTATTTGGAGGACTTCAGCATCGAGGAAATAGCAGGCATCACCAGGCGGACGCGCGGTGCCGTCCGAATCCTCTTGCATCGGGCACGATCGAGGCTCCGCAAAGACCTCGAAGGACAAGACCTCGAGGGACAAGGCCTCGAGGGAAAGGAATTGGCATGACAGGATCCGTCGAGCAGGCCGTGATCTCCACCTGGGCCTACTCTCCACGCCCCGACTTCTCAGCCGAGCTTCTAGGCGCTCTGCGCCGAGCCGCGGGGTTGCGGCTCGTCCCCCCGGTCCCGTCGGGCCACGACCGCTGGGTCCTGGCGGGTTCGATTGCGGGCGTGGCGACCGCCGCGAGCGCCGCGGTCTACGGTTTCGTCAGAATCAACCGGAAGGGCAGTGCAGCATGAGAGCAGGGCTGTTCCCGGGCCAGGGGATTCCGGCAAGAACCGTCGTCGAGTCCCTGCCCAAGAACCACGCCCTGGTGGTGTCGGCTTCGGAGCAGCTCGGCTACGACCTCTTCAGGAAGGTGGAGGTGGCTGCACGCCGCAAGGGCGCATCCCTGCCGACGGCTGTTGCTCAACCCGCGATCTTCGTCGCCGGAATGATCTCGTTCTCTTACGACTCGGCGGGCTGGGATTTCTTCTGTGGGCATAGCCTCGGCGAGTACACCGCCCTGACCGCCGCGAGAGCCTTCTCCTTCGAGGACGCCCTCGCGATCGTGCACGTCCGGGCCGAGGGTATGGAGCGGGCCGGGCGGCTTGCTCCTGGAAGCATGGCGGCGGTCCTGGGGCTCGACCTGGAGCAGGTCTCAGACATCGCCCTGAGAACGGGTGTCGTAGTCGCCAACGACAACTCGCCCGGTCAAGTGGTCCTGGCCGGCCCCGAGCCGGCGCTGGCCGCGGCCGCTACAGAGGTCCGAGCCGCCGGCGCTCGCTCGGTGCTGCTCGATGTCTCGGGCGCTTTTCATTCCGAGGCCATGGGCTCGGCCGGTCCGGCTCTGGCTCGGGTGCTCGAAGAGGCCGAGATAAGGACTCCCGAGGTCCCCGTTGTGTCGAACGTTCTGGCCCGTCCCTACACGGACGCCGCCGAGGTCAAGGAGCTGCTTGTGGCACAACTCACCAGTCCCGTCCGCTTCCGGCAATCGATCGAATGGTTCGTTGAGCAGGACGTCGAGGACTTCAGGGATTTCGGTCCCGGCCGCATCGTGGCAGGACTGGCACAGAGGTGCCGGCGACACGCTCGTAGTGCGGACGTGGCAGCTCATGCTTGATACCCGGGTTCTGGTAGAGAATTCGTTCGCAGGCACCGAAACCGAGGCCATATCAGAACGTCTCGTGGTAGCGCCCGCAAGTGGACGCTTCCACGCGCTGTCGTCCGAGCACCTGGCCGTGTCGGGGGAGTGGGTCGAGCCGGGCACGGTGCTCGGCGTGGTGGAGTCTCACGGTCACAGGGTGCCGGTCTGCTCCCCGTTCCGGGGCTGGGTCAAGGGCATGTTGGCTCTGCAAAGTCAGCCCGTGAAACAGGGCGACGCGCTCTTCTGGATCCGCGGGCACTAGGTGTACGGCCCGTCTTGGTGAGCCGGCCGGGAACAGAAGAGAGCGAGCGGACCCTCCACTGATGGGGGCGGCCATCACCGGGTGGGGGATCGCCCTGCCCGAGCGTGAGCTTCACAATGCCGAGCTGGCCCGTCGTCTCGACGTCAGCGAAGAGTGGATTCTCGAGCGCACCGGGATCAACAGCCGGCATGTCGCGGCTCCCACCGACTCGGCTTCGTCGCTCAGCACCGAGGCCGGCCGCGCCGCCTTGGAGCGCGCCGGGCTCGAGGCCTCTCAGCTCGACATGGTCATCGTGGCGACCTCGACCCCGGACGAGCAGATGCCCGCCACCGCATCACTGGTGCAGCACGCGCTCGGCGCGTCCGGCGCCGGCGCCTTCGACCTCAACGCTGCGTGCTCCGGGTTTCTCGTGGCGTTGGCGCAGGCAGGCGCACTGGTCACTTCGGGTATGTCGCGGAGGGTGCTGGTGTGCGGCGCCGACCTGCTGACGCGGGTGCTCGACTACGACGATCCTCGAAGCTGCATCCTGTTCGGCGACGGAGCAGGGGCGGTCGTGCTCGAGAGCGCGCCGGGCATCGCCTTCGGACCCTTCCGTATCGTCTCCGACGGATCCAAGGAGCCACTTTTGCGCATTCCGGCAGACGACGGCCACCTGCGCATGAAAGGCCGGGAGGTATACCGGCACGCGGTCGCGTCGATGTCCGCCGCCGTAAAGGAGGTTCTTGTCGAGGCGGGACTCTCTGTACCAGACATCGACCTGCTGGTCGCCCATCAGGCCAACGCCCGCATCGTGGAGGCGGTCGCTCTCCGGCTCGGGCTCGACCCGGCCCGGGCGATGCTCAACATCAGCCGGCTCGGGAACACCTCGGCAGCGTCGATTCCACTGGCGCTGGCGGAGGCAGTCGAGACCGGCAAGCTGCACGACTCGGACCTGGTCGTGCTCACCGCCTTCGGTGCAGGTTTTGTGTGGGGGGCGGGGATCGTCCGCTGGGCGGCGCCGGTTGCGCCCGAAGCAGACGAGGAGCTCGTGTTCGCGCGAGGTGCTCATGACTGAGCGGGTTGCACTCGTGACGGGAGCCGGGCGCGGCATCGGCCGCGCCATCGCCCTCGAGCTCGCCGGACGCGGCTACGACATTGGTATCAACTACCTGTCGAACGCAGACGAGGCCAAGCAGACTCTGCATCTAGTGGAGGAGAACGGGCGCAGCGGTATCTGTCTGCAGGCCGACGTCGGTGAGGCCTCTGATGTCGAGCGCTGTTTCGGAGAAGTAGAGGAGGCGCTCGGCAGCGTTTCTGTGCTGGTCAACAACGCCGGGACGCGCCACGATGGACTGGCTTTGTCGCTGAGCTACGACGCTTGGGACCGAGTGATCAAGACCAACCTCTACGGAACCTTCAGCTGTTGTCGACGAGCGTTGCGGCCCATGGTGAGGGCGCGCTTCGGGCGTATCGTCAACATCACCTCCACCGCCGGCCTCAGAGGAAGCCCCGGACAAGTCAACTATTCGGCCGCCAAGGCCGGCGTGGTCGGGCTTACTCGCACGCTCGCAAAAGAGGTAGCAGCCAAGGGCATCACGGTCAATGCAATTGCGCCGGGCCTCATCGACACCGACCTCACCAGCAACCTTTCGGACAAACAGCGGGATCAGCTGGTTTCTTTCATCCCTCAGAAGAAGTCCGGCGAGCCTCGGGACATCGCCGCACTGGCCGGCTTTCTGTGCTCGGAGGAGGCCCATTTCATTACCGGTGCAGTGCTGGTGGCCGACGGAGGAATGATCTGCTAACACGCACATAGTTTGGTAAGGGCAGCACTTCAGTAACAGTCAGCAAGAGCAGGACAAGACGAAAGGAGCAGACAAATGGCAGCGAAGCGAGAGGAAATACTCGCCATCGTCAAGGAGCAACTTCAGGAGCGTGGCATCGACACGGCAGAGGTGACGGCAGACTCCCACCTCGCCAAGGATCTCGGCCTCGACTCGCTCGACGTCACCGAGCTGACGCTCGGTCTCGAAGAGCGCTTCGGCATCGAGATTCCCGATGAGGAGCTCGAGGACATCGGCACCGTGGGCGACGCCGTGACTCTCATCGAGAAGAAACTTTCCGTAGGCGCATGACCGAGGTCGTCGTGACCGGGATCGGGCTCATTACGCCGATCGGAACCGGCACGGAGGCTTTCTGGAGCGGCCTGCTCGAGGGCCGCTCCGGTACCGCCGAGATCAAGGCGTTCGATGCCTCGGCCCTACCGGTACGAATCGCGGCGGAGCTGAGTGACTTCGATCCCACCGACTACATGTCGAAGCGCGACATCTCGCGCACCGACCGGTTTTCTCAGATAGCGGTCGGCGCGGCGAGCCTCGCGTGGGATGAAGCAGAGTGCTCAAAGCTCGACGTCGGGGCCGAGCGCATCGGCGTGATCATCGGCACGGGCATCGGCGGTCTTCCTACGATCGAGCGAGAGCACACCAACCTGATCAACTCGGGGCCGCGCCGAGTGAGCCCTTTCATGGTGCCCAAGCTGATGCCCAACGCGGCGGCCGGCGCGGTCGCGATGAAGTTCTCGCTCACGGGCCCTAACTATGCTCCCACCTCTGCGTGCGCGAGCGGCGCTCACGCGGTGGGCGAAGCTTATCGATACGTGCGCGACGGTCTCGCCGACGTCATGTTCGCAGGCGGCACCGAGTCGGCTCTTACTCCGCTGTCGCTCGCCGCGTTCGCGCGCATGGGCGCCCTGTCGCGGCGCAACGATGATCCGCGCACCGCGAGCCGTCCCTTCGACGCAGGCCGCGACGGTTTCGTATTCGGTGAGGGCGCGGGTGTGCTCGTGCTCGAGCGTAGAGAGGCGGCCGAAGCACGCGGCGTTCACATCTACGGAAGTATCACCGGTTACGGCGCTTCCGCAGACGCATTCCACATCACGCAGCCCGACCCCAAGGGGGCCGGCGCCGTGCTGGCGATGAAATGGGCGCTCGCCGATGCTGGGCTGTCACCAGAAGAGGTCCACTACATCAACGCGCACGGGACCAGCACTCCGTATAACGACCGCGTCGAGACGATTGCGATCAAGGAGGCGTTCGGGCCCGAGGCCAAGCGAGTGCCGGTGTCGTCGACGAAGTCGAACACCGGGCACCTGTTGGGAGCCGCGGGTGCGGTCGAGGCGGCGGTGTGTCTGCTTGCACTTGAGCGACAGACGATCCCCCCGACCATTAACTGGAGCGAGCAGGATCCCGACTGCGACCTTGACTACGTGCCCGAGGGGCCGCGGAGCGCCGAGCTCGATTGTGCGCTGTCGAACTCGTTCGGCTTCGGCGGGCAGAACGCGTGCCTCGCGTTCCGTGCTCGGCATTGACGTTGTATCGATCGAGCGTGTCCGGCTGCTGCTGGAGTCGAGGCCCGGCCTAGAGAAGCGTCTGTTCACCTCGGCCGAGCGCGCCTACTGTCACTTGCAACGAGATCCCGCTCAGAGCTTCGCCGGTACCTTGGCGGCGAAAGAGGCGGTGATAAAGGCACTGCGTCTCGGCCCCCTCGTAGCGTGGGCGCGCCGTATCGAGATAACGAGGGACAAGGTGGGCGCGCCGCACGCCTTGGTGGGGGGTCGGCTAATTGAGGTCTCGATCTCGCACGACGCCGGTGTGGCGGTGGCAGCCGCCCTGGCCCTGCCCACCTAACGCCCAATTCAGCCGCAGCCCCGCTCAGCGCGGTCTACCCTGAGCAAAGTGGGTCGGAGCTGGTGAGCTGTCGGCCGGGTCCTTTGCTGAAGGTTGGAGGTGACGAGATGAGCGAAGAGCAGTATGTCGACATGGAGGGCATGACCGCTTGGATCGCCGAGCACACCGATCTTCCTCGAGCAACTGTGGGGGCCGCTCTCATGCTTGAGATGGACTACATGCAGGCGGTGGGGATACTGAACGACTCTGGGTGGAAGTCCCTCGGCTACTACCCTGCCGGTCCCAAGGATCATCCTTTGGAGCTCGACTGCGACCGTCTGGCTCAGGATGCGGACCGATTGCTGGGCATTTCGGCCGAGACCGCGTTGGCGGTCTACGAAGCCGAGTCGTCCTTTCTGGAGATGCGAGGCCTGCTCACCCGAGGGGATAACCCCGACAGCCTTTCCCAATGAGATTCACCTGGGGTGCCAAGAGCGCGCAGCGCGCGTCTAAGTACGCATTTCGTGCCCTGAGGTCCTCTGCGCGCGTTTCACTCCCTTGCCCAGCCGCGGCCTAACCTACTTCGTGACCGCGTGGCCCCCGAACTCCCGACGCAGCGCCGCCAGCACACGCGCCTGGAAGGAGTTCGGCAGGCGCGACGAGAAGCGCGCGAACAGCGCCGCCGATATGGCCGGCATCGGCACCGCGTGATCAATCGCCGCCTGCACCGTCCAGCGCCCCTCGCCCGAGTCCTCGACCACTCCTTTCAACGACTCCAGCCCAGGGTCTTGTGACAGTGCGGAGGCCGCGAGGTCGAGCAGCCACGAGCGCACCACGCTGCCGTGCCTCCACACCTCTGCCACCTGGGCGAGGTCGATGTCGAACTCGGACTGCTCCAGCAGGTCGAGTCCTTCCGCATAGGCCTGCATCAACCCGTACTCGATCCCGTTGTGGACCATCTTCGTGAAGTGTCCGGCGCCGCTGTCGCCGACGTGGGCGTAGCCGTTCTCCGGAGCGAGCGTCGTAAAGATCGGCTCGAGCCGGGCGATGGGCTCGGCGGCGCCGCCGACCATGAGGCAGAAGCCCTCACTCAGGCCCCATATCCCACCGGAGGTTCCGCAATCGAGAAGATGGATGCCCCCGTCCGCCAGCTCTTTCGCACGGCGCTGCGTGTCGGTGTAGCGAGAGTTGCCTCCGTCTACGACTACGTCGTTCTTGTCGAGCAGCCCGGCGAGCGTGGCGATGGTTTCTTCGGTGATGGCCCCAGAAGGGACCATCACCCAGACGGCGCGCGGGCCGTCCAATGCGCTTATGAAATCCTGGACGGAGGGAGCTGCAATGGCGCCTTCAGACACCACCTTCTCGATCGCGTCCGGGCTCACGTCGTGGGCCACGACTTCATGTCCTCCGCGAAGAAGCCGCAACGTCATGTTCGAGCCCATGCGCCCGAGGCCGACCATGCCTATCCTCATGGTTGGGGGCCTTCCATGTAGGGGTAGCGGTAGTCGGTAGGCGGCACGAACGTCTCCTTGATGGTCCGGGGGCTGACCCAGCGTATGAGGTTCCAAATCGAGCCAGCCTTGTCGTTGGTGCCCGAACGCCGGGCGCCGCCGAAGGGCTGTTGGCCGACTACGGCCCCCGTTGGTTTGTCGTTGACATAGAAGTTCCCCGCTGCATAGCGCAGGCGTGCTCGCGCTTCGACGACTGCTGCTTGCTCGGTAGCGAACACCGCTCCGGTGAGTGCGTAGGGACTCGTCTCGTCGACGAGTTCAAGCGTCCGCTCATAGTCGTTTTCTGGATAGACAAAGGCGGTGACTATGGGCCCAAACAACTCCTCCCTCAGCAGCTTTGCGTGAGGGTCGTGTGTCTCGACCACGGTGGGAGATACGAAGTAACCGCGAGAGTCGTCAGTGTCGCCACCGGCAACAAGCTCGACATCGCTCGACGACTTCGCTTCTTTAAGCGCATCCGAGTGCTTGGCAAAGGCGCGTTCGTCGATCACGGCGCCCATGAAGTTGTTGAAGTCCGAGATGTCGCCCATCTCGATGCTGGGTACCTCGTCTGAAAGACGCTCTTTCAGGGCCGCCCACAGATTGGAGGGGACGTAGACGCGTGATGCGGCCGAGCACTTCTGTCCCTGATACTCGAATGCCCCCCTAAGGATGGCGGCCGCGAGGGCGCCCACCGACGCGCTTCTGTGAGCCACGATGAAGTCCTTGCCCCCGGTCTCGCCTACGAGCCGGGGGAAACTCTTGTAGCCGGAGATGTTGGCGCCGACCCGGCTCCACATCCAGTCGAAGGTCTTGGTCGAGCCGGTGAAATGGATGCCACCGAGGTCGGGATGCGACAGAGCCGCCTCGCCGAGCTCCGGCCCGGGACCGTGCACGAGATTGATTACGCCGGCGGGTAAGCCTGCTGCTTCGAGCAGCTTCATCGTGTAGTGGGCCGATAGAGACTGCGTCAACGACGGCTTCCACACCACAGTGTTTCCCATGAGGGCGGGTGCAGTTGCGAGGTTGGCCGCAATCGATGTGAAGTTGAAGGGCGTGACCGCGAACACGAAACCTTCGAGCGGACGGTAATCCATTTGGTTCCAGATGCCTGGTCCCGACAGCGGCTGCTCCTGGTAGATGCGGTGCGCGTAGTCGACGTTGAAGCGCCAGAAGTCGATCAGCTCGCAGGCGGCATCGATCTCTGCCTGGTGCACGGTCTTCGATTGCCCCAACATCGTCGAAGCGTTGATCGTGTCTCGCCACGGCCCCGCCAGCAGCTCCGAGGCGCGCAAGAAGATTGCGGCCCGCTCGGCCAATGCGGTGCTTGCCCAATTCTGCTTAGCGTTCGCCGCCGCTTCGATCGCATCGCCGAGGTGCTGCGCGCTGCTCTGGTGGACATCGGCGAGGACGTGTTTTCGGTCGTGTGGCTCGACTGCCTCGTAGAGAATGCCGCTCGAAACCTCGCGGCCCCCGATGACCATGGGGATCTCGATGCGTTCGCCGGACATCTCCTCGAGGCGCGTCTGCAGAGACTGACGCTCGGGCGAACTCGGCGCGTAATCCTTGACGGGCTCGTTGCGCGCTGGCGGAGGAGTTGGGTAAGAGAAGTCTCCGGCGGCCATGGCGGCGGCTCCTTTGCTCGGGTTTCGCTCTCAGATCACCGTAACCGCGCTTAGCGCTGGGTGCCGTGCGAGGTTCGGCCGGCTCGGGCGGGTTGGTAGGAAGAGGGGATGAGCGGATTAGCTCCCGTGCTGCAGACCGAGCGGCTGGGCCGCAAGGTCGGCGACCTCCACATCGTGAAGAGCATCTCGTTCGAGCTGTGGGCCGGCGACTTTCTGGCCGTGGCGGGGCCCAGCGGCTCCGGCAAGTCCTCGCTGTTGCGCCTCTTGAACCGGCTCGACGAGCCCACTGAGGGGACGGTTTTCGTGGGGGGCCGTGATTACCGGGACCTGCCGCCGCCCGAGCTCAGGCGCCGTGTGGGCATGGTGTCGCAGAGACCGTTTCTCTTTACGGGAACGGTGGCGCACAACGTGGCCTTCGGGCCCACCCAGCGGGGCGATCCGGTCCAAGAAGGACTTGTCTCGAGCCTGCTCGCCAGAGTGGGGCTCGCCGGTTACGAGGAACGCGACGTCGGTCACCTCTCGGGCGGAGAGGCCCAACGGGTGTCGCTGGCGCGGACCCTGGCCAACTCACCCGAGGTGCTGCTCCTGGACGAGCCCACGTCTTCGCTTGATGACAGAGCCGTGAAGGATGTCGAGCTGCTGATCTGCAGCGTGCTCGCCGAGCCGGGGCTTTCGGGGATCGTCGTGACTCACGACCGCGACCAGGCCGCCCGCATGGCGAACCGGGTGATGATCATGGAAAGGGGAGAGATGGTGCGGCTCGGGCCGACAGAGGAGGTCCTTCGTGCTTGAACGGTTATTCGATGAGGGAATCGCGTTGGGACTGGCGCAGGCCGGGGCGGTGTCGGTCCTGGTACTGGCCATGGTCCTCGTGGCGAGGCGGCAGGGAATCCACCTGGAGCGGGAGTCCTCGGTGGCGATGGTCAGGGGCCTGGTACAGATCGTGGCCGTCGGTTCGGTGCTCGTGCTCCTTCTGCGGGGGCCGCAGTGGACGAGCGCCCTGGTTCTCGCCGCAATGATGATCGCCGGCGCCACTATCGCCGCCCGGCGGGCACGGGGGATACCGGGGGCGTTCTCTATCTCTCTGTACGGGATCGCCTTCGGCTCGGGAGTGGTCATCGCCGGCACGACCTTTCTGGGTGTGATCGAACCCGGCATCTCCTCTCTGGTTCCCGTCGGAAGCATGGTCATCGCCAGCGCCATGAGGACGAGCTCGCTCGCTCTCGACCGCTTTCACTCCGAGGTCACAGGCCACACCGGAGAGGTGGAGACGAAGCTGTCTCTGGGTGTGGCGCCTGCAGCGGCCGCTTCTCCCTATGTGGAGAAGGCGGTGACGGCAAGTCTCATCCCCCACATCGACTCTCTGAGCTCGCTAGGGATCGTGTGGATACCGGGGCTGATGGCGGGCATGGTCCTGGCCGGGACCGACCCCGTCTATGCCGCGGTCTATCAGTTCGCGGTGATAGCTATGATCTTGGCTGCCTCGGGGCTCACGTCGCTCGTGACCACCTTGCTGATCCGCGTGCACGCGTTCTCGGCGGCCGAGCAACTGGTTCTGCGAGCAGAAGCCGGATAGATCTCTCAACAAAGGAGCCGACCGATGTTGTTCATCGACTGGATAGCGATCGATTGCGACGATGCGCCGGGCTTGGCTCGATTTTGGGCCGAAGCTCTCGGCTACACCGTGCTCGAGGACGACGATCCCGACGAGGTCATGATCGTTCCCCCGGCCCCCACCCCCGGCCCTCGCTTCCTGTTCCTGAAGGTGCCCGAGGGCAAGGTCGTCAAGAACCGCATCCACCTCGATTTGCGCTCAGACGATCAGGAGGCGGAGGTCGAACGGCTGATTTCGATGGGGGCCGCGCCCGCCGACGTCGGGCAAAAAGAGGTCACCTGGGTCGTCCTCGCAGACCCCGAGGGCAACGAGTTCTGCATCCTGAGAGATCTCACCGACGAGGACCGGGCCGAGAGGAAGGCGGAGGGCATCCTCTGAGTCCGCCCGCCGGGCCCCGCCCGGCCGCCCTTCCGTGGTGGCAAATGAACACGATGTGCGTCTACACACAGTTTTCCGTGGGTATTGACCTCGGTACGCGTTTGCCACACGCCCCGTCCCGCGGAGATTCGGGCCTAGAGGTCCTCGACCACGATCGAATGCTGTTCCTTGGGCCCGTGCACGCCCTGCACCAGGATGTTCTCGATGTCCCCTGTCTTGCTCGGCCCGGTGACCAGGACCAGGTTCGAGGGTCGCTTGGACAGGCCGGCGATCTCCTTGAACAGCGCGGCCACGGTGTCGACCATCCGGGACGCCGCCACCACCGCGACGTGGACCGTGGGCAGCAGGCTCGGTGCCCGGCCCCCTGGGGCCGCCGAGGTCACAACCACGGTGCCGGTCTCGGCGACCGCCCACAGGGCGCCGGTCACTCCGACGTCGGCAACCTCGGCCGGGTCACGCCCTCCTTCCGGCCACCAAACCACCTCAGCCCCAGCACGCTCGAGCTCTTGCTCGAGATCCGGGGGCAGGGGTTCCTCACGAGTCAGGAGCACCCGGGAGGCGGAATAGGAGGCAACGATCTCGGCGACGGTCGACGACAGACGAGCCTTGAGGCAGCGATGGGCATGTCCATGCACGGCCTCAAGCTCCGTTGCGAAGCGCTCCAGAGGATCCTCGATCAGGGGAGCCCAGTCGGGAGGGATCGCCAGAGGCGTCCTCGTCCCGCCCTCGAGCTTCGATCGGACGTTGTCGAGGAACTGCTTCTGAGTGGTCACGGCCGAGGGGTGCGCTTGCCGCCGGGGAAGCCGGGGAACTGCCGGCCCTTCGTCCAGCGACCCATCAGCGGAAGGTAGAGGTGGCGCAGCGGCCGGCCCCCGGTCATACGCCCCAGGAGCCGTCCTGCGCGCTTGGTCATAGAGAAGCCCCACTGTTTCGACCACGCCAGCGACCATGCTCTGTAGGCGGCCCGCTCGGTCGCGCTCGCATGAGGTGCGAAGTCCTGTCGCACGTAGAGGAGGAGGTCGTGCAAAGGAATCTTCACCGGGCACACCGAGGTGCAAGCGCCGCACAGCGTCGAAGCGTGGGCAAGCTCTCCCGCATTCTCGACGCCCTTGAGCAGGGGCGTGATGACTGCACCGATGGGTCCCGAGTAGACGGGGTCATAGGCGTATCCCGACACTTGACGGAACACGGGGCAGATGTTGAGGCACGCGCCGCAGCGGATGCATCGCAGCGCGCTCTGATAGCGAGTGCCCAGCAGGTTCGAGCGGTTGTTGTCGACGATTACGAGGTGACTCTCGGTGGGCCCGTCGATCTCCGTGGAACGCTTGGGGCCGTGCAGCAGCGATGTGTACTGGCTCAGCTTCTGGCCGGTGTTGCCGCGGCCCAAAAGGCACAGGATGACCGCCAGCTGATCGAAGTCCCACACGACTCGCTCCATGCCCATAACCGCGATGTGAACCGGCGGCATGGAAGTGCACAGCCGCCCGTTGCCTTCGTTGGTAACGAGACTCAGGGTGCCTTCGTCGGCGACCGCCATGTTGACCCCTGAGATCCCCACTCCTGCAGACAAGAAGCTGGGACGCTGGCGTTTGCGAGCGAACTCGGTCAGGATGTCGGCTTCGTTCTCGAGGCGCTTGCCGCCGATCCGCGAGAACAGGTCTGTGACTTGTTCCTTGGACTTGTGCACCGAGGGGGCAACAATGTGGCTCGGCGGCTCGCCGGCGAGTTGCACTATGTACTGGCCGAGGTCTGTTTCGATTGGTTCGATACCGGCTTTCGTCAGGGCTTCGTTCAATCCGATCTCTTCGGTCACCATCGACTTCGACTTGACGGCCTCGGTGGCGCCGCTCTTCTTGGCGACCGACACCACGTAGGACGCAGCCTCCTCCGCCGTCCACGCGAAGAAGACCTCGCCGCCGGCCTCGGCCCAAGTCTCCGCGAGGCGCTCGAGATGCTGATCCAGTTGGGAGAGGTTGAAGTCCCTGACTCGAGCACCCAGCTCGCGCACGGCTTCGGGATCCTTCAACGACGTCATGCTGCGGGTCCGGCCCGAGGCGTTGCGGTCTACGGCAGGTCCCACGATCGCACGCATGTCGTGGTCCTCGAGAGACACGCGCGCCCGTTCTTCGAACGACCTGGAGTAGTCGTAGGCCTCAGTCATGAGATTGCTTCGTCGAGCACTTCTGCAATGTAGCGGCAGGAGAAGTCGACGGACCGAGAGCGGGCTCGCCCGCAGATCTGCATCAGGCAGCCGAGATCGGAAGCGACCAGCTCCTCGGTCTCGTGCTGGGAGACATCGTCGACCTTTTCATCGGCCATCGCGGCCGACAGCTCGGGAAAGCGAATCGAGAAGGTGCCACCGAAGCCGCAGCAGCGATCCGGAGCCCCTAGGTCCTCGAGCTCGAGTCCCTCGACGGCCCCCAGAAGTTGGCGCGGCTCGTCCGAGATGCCGAGCCCGCGCAGCATGTGGCAGGAGTCGTGATAGGCGACCCGCCGAGGCCGCGCCGTCTTGAGGGGGCCGAGGTTGTCCACGCCCAGCTCTCCGGCGACGTAGGAGCTGAACTCGTGCGTTCGCTGGGCCACTCGTTCGGCTTGTGCGGCGCGAGGGGTCCCCTCGAACAGCTCGACCCAGTAATGAGAAACCATGGCGGTGCACGAGCCCGAGCACGCCACTATCTCGTCTGCGTCGGCGAGCGCATCCAGGGCGCGCTCCGCTACGCGGCGGGCATCCTTTACGTGCCCCGAGTTCCATGCGGGCTGGCCGCAGCAGAGGTCCTCCTCCACGTAAGTCACGGTTGCGCCGGCCGCCTCGAGGACCCGCTCGGCTGCCTCCGCTGCCCTGGGGAAGAGCAGGGTCCCCAGGCACGTGGGGAACAGGGTCACGTGGCGAGATCTGTTGTCGGATGGCATCGAGCGATGATAGCTGCGGCCACGAGGCACCGTGCTCTCGTTTTGAGCGCCTCTGAGCGCGGTTTTCCGCGTCGAGAGACGCTCAAAACGCGGGTGCGGTCGAGTTCTAGTGTGGCAGCCACACCAGGCAGGGCGCCCCCTTGCGCACCGCCCGGGCCGCCCTCTCGTAGCGGCGGGCCGACAGGCTCGAGCGCTGGGGCCCGAACACCAGCAGCCCAGGCCCCCGCTCCTTCGCCAGCTGAAGGAGGGCCGTGATCGGGCGGGGGCTGCGCACCCGCAGTCGTTCGACTCGCACCCCGAGTGAGCGCGCCCGCTCGGCCGGGGCCCTGATCGCCTGCGCCAGCTCCGGTGTGAACTCGTCGAGGCTGTCGTAGCCGAGCCTTACCGAGAGGGGAAGGGGTTCCAGACGAGTGACGTTGGCCACGATCAAGACTTGCCCCGACTCCAGGGCCGAGTCGATTGCGAAGGCGCCCGCAGCGTCGTCGAAGGGCACGCCGAGAGTCGCCAGCAACACCGGATGGCCACCTTGTTTCTCTAGGGCTAGGGCGGCCGGCACACTCTCCGCCGGCCTTGTTGCGCGAGTAGTCGTCATTCCGGCCTGAGCTTCCAGGTCGGCAGGCTACGAGCCCGGGCCCGCACGCGGCGCCGCCAACGGGGCATGTAGACGATCGAGAACAGGCCGGCAAGCACGATGCCCAGAGGGAAGACCCGGGCACCCAAGAACCGGCCTAGCACGAGCATTACGGCCGCCATCACCAGCGCTGCAGTAATCACGTTGAGGCGGTAGCGCCGCATCTCGCGGATGATGCCCCAGTACTCATCGGAGGGGATCTGATTGGTGTCCCACTTGCGATTGCACTGGGGGCAATCCCATCGTTCGCCGTACGGGAGATAGGCGATCTCGCCGCAATCGCATCGGACGGTGATCGGCGGTCCGCGCATGGCAGAATTGTAGCCGGGCCCTGTGGATGTTCCTCCCAGCGGTCCAGAGCAATCCAACCACTGCGGTCATAGGTTACGATTCGGGCAAGCACGGCGCCTGGGGGAAAGGGGCCCATCACAGATGGAGGTGTTACGTGGCTGAAGCAGCCATCGAGGAGAGGCAGCTGCTCAAGTCTCTCAATTGGTGGGACGGGTTCGTAATTGCGCTGTGCAACCCGGGATTTCTGATCGGTTCACTGGGCTTCACTCTCGCCACCGTGGGCGCGCTCGGATCGGTGGTCCTCTGGGGGATCTCGGCGGTGGTGGCGCTGCTCCAGAACTACATCTACTCCGAGTCCGCCGCGATGTTCCCCGACAAGCCCGGCGGCATTGCTCTGTATGCGCACGAGGGCTGGCGCAAGTACTTCTCCCTGTTCGGCCCCATAGCTGCGTTCGGCTACTGGATCGGGTGGTCGGTCGTGCTGTCGATTTTCGGCAACCTCATCGGCGGTCTGGTCGCGGCACGCTGGTTTTCGGGCTCTCCCATTGGCGGGGCATCCCCCTCAGAGGACGGCGGCTACTTCGATCTCGGCCCGGTGGATGTCGGACTGCCTCAGCTCATCGGCGTCGCCTTGGTCATCGCCGTGTGGCTCTTCAACATCTTCGGGGTTAAGCCCTCGCTGGTTGTCGGCTACATCACCGGTGCGCTGCTGGTGATCCCTCTGGCCGTGTTCATCATTTTCCCCTATTTCACGGGCGACTGGCAGAGCTCCAACGTCGAGTACCTGCCGGTCGAGGGCTTCGGCAACGTGTCGGTGGGGCTGATGTGGTTGTTCATCATGTGCTGGTCGGCTTACGGGGTCGAGGTCTGTGCCAGCTTTGCGCCCGAGTACCACGACACCAAGCGAGATACCGCGCTGGCGTTGCGCTCGGCGGGGATGTTCTCGCTGTTCGTCTACGTCCTGCTGCCGTTGGGTTTGGGAGGTGTGGTCGGTAACGCAGGAGACGCAGGGCCCTACTATGTGGCTGCGTTCACCCAGGTCGCCGGCAGCGGCCTTGGCGGTATCGCTCTCATCTCGTTGATTACAAGCTTGATCCTGTCCATGAACACTGCAACCGCCGACGGAGGTCGGGCTTTATATGGCATCGCGCGCGACGACATGACGATCAAGTGGTTCTATCACCTCAACAGATTTCACGTGCCGGCGCGGGCGATGACGGTCGACGTCTTCGTCAACGTCTTGTTGATCCTGTTCATCGCCAACAACCTGGCCATCCTCTACCTGTCGAACATCGGCTATGTGTTCGCCCATGTGCTGGCACTGACCGGTTTCTTGCTCCTGCGGCGAGACCGGCCCGAGTGGCCGCGACCCATCAAAGTGGCGCCCACGTGGACGGCGCTCGCTGGGGTCCTGGCCGCGTTCAACCTCCTGCTGGTGATCTGGGGCGTCACCCAGCAGGAGCTGGCCGCGCTGCTCGGCGGCTACACGTTCAGCGACGCGCCGTTCTTGATCGGAGTCGGCATCCTCGTCCTGTCCGTGCTGCTGTTCTTCTACCGGCGGGGCGTCGAGGACAAGCAACGGATCACGTTCCGGGACCAGAACGTGCCGTCCATGCCCGACGAGCACCAGAGGGCACTGCTCCAAGAAACGTCGCGCCCGGGTTGAGCCCGCGGCCCCGGTTAAGGATCGGGCTGAGCGTCATATAGGGGAAAGTTGAGCGCCCGGTGCTCAGGGTACTAGTCTTGAGGTCCGGCAGAGACGGGGTCATGGAGGTGCAGAGTGGCGCAGAAGATGTGGGGCTCTGAGCCCTTTTGGGGCTTGGGGTACGAGTGGGATCCTGAGTGGGTCCTGACCGATCGGCAGAAAGAGCTGCGAGACAAGCTGATCGAGCTGTGCGAGAAGGAGATGCGGGCCAATGCCAAACGGTCCGACGACGAGATTGAGTTTCCTCGACGCAACCTCGAGCTGCTGGGTGAGCACGGCTTTCTCTCTCTGACCGTACCGGAGGAATACGGCGGGCTCGGTGAGGGCCACGTCGCCTACGCCATGACGTGTGAGACCATCGCTCGTTACGGTTGCGCCTCGACCGCGATGTGCTACGTCATGCATATCGGAGCGGTCAACGCGATCATGCTGCGCGCCACCGACGCACTCGTCGACAAGTACATCCGGCCGCTCAACTCGGGCAAGCTGGGGACGCTGTCCTATTCCGACCCGGAAACCGGCAGCCACTTCTGGTACCCGATCTCATCGGGGGCCGAGCGCGTGAACGGCAAGTTCAAGGTCAAGAAGAAGGCATCCTGGACCACCTCGGCTGGCTTCGCCGACTTCTACGTGGTGCAAACCACGAGTCCCGACTTCAAAGGCTACGACGACCTCTCAGTGTTCGTGGTGGACTCGGGAGACATCGAATCGCGCCCCTCCACTTGGGACGCACTGGGCTTGAGAGGCAACCAGTCCGGCCCCCTCGAGGTACCGGGGGCCGAGATCTCCTCGGACCAGATCGTGGGGCCGGTCGGAGACGGTGCCACCTCTAACGACGAGTCGGTCGACCCCTGGTTCCTGATCGGCTCGTCGTCGGTGTGGAACGGCCTCGCCATGGGAGCCATCGATATCGCCAAGCGCCACACCACCCGCAAGAGGCATGTCGACGTTGGTCTGCGCGTCGCCGACTACCCGACCATTCAGGACTACGTCGGCGAAGCGCTGATGGACACGAACGCCAGCCGCCTCTTCGTGCTGTCGGTGGCACAGGCAATGGACAACGAAACCGACAACAACACGCGCAAGCTCGAGCCCGGCGAGCTGGCGCGCGGCAACTACCTGCACTGGGCGTGGCAGATCAAGTTCATTGCGGCAAAGAACACCGCGCATGTCGTGGACAAGATGCTGCATTCGTGCGGCGGTTCCGCCTACAAGCGCGACATGGAGCTCGAGCGCTATCTCCGCGACGCCAAGGCAGGCTGGGTCATGGGCCCGACCAACGAGGTGCTGCGACAGTTCGTCGGCAAATCAGTGCTGCTCGGATTCGAGTCGCTCGACTACTGGAACCAGACCTACAACCGCCGGGCCGTAGAGAACGAGATCAAGAAGCTGGATTCGGCCGGAAAGCGCGAGCTCGCCGAGCAACTCAGGACACAGGCAGAAGAGCAAGAGTCAAACGAGCCCGCTAAGACTTAGATGACGCTCTCGACCGAACACCCGGGCATGTTGGTGCCGGGCCTCCTGCCACGGGACCCCTTCAAGGAGCGCTACTGGGTTCGCCCGGCCAGCGTCACCGTGCTCTCGCTGGAGGCGGGCGACCGGCTCAGCGTGAGAGATCCGGAGGGAGGACAGGGGGCCGAGCTGACGGTGCTGTCCGCAGACGGTCTTCACGACGGCTCGGCGATCGGTGCCCGGGCCGACGCCCCGGCGGCGGTGCTCACCGCACTTCTCGACTCCTCTGCAACAGGAGCACGCAGGGTGATCGCCACGCTTGCCAGCCGGGGGGTTCGAGCCTCGGAGGCGAGAGCGGTGAGGCTGTTCGGCGAGTGGTCTGCTCCCGGCTCGGTCGAGTCCTTCGTCGCCGAGCGAGCCGCGCTCGTGATCCTTGCCTCTGCGTCCGGTTCGCCGGTCGTAGAGGGCGGCGTTCCGGCTTCCGATTTGCTGGTCGAGGTCACGCGTTCGGTCGCCCGCACTTTCGGCGAGGTCGAGCTGCCCGCGCCGCTCGCCGAGCCGAGGCTCGACTTCAGAGTAGAGCGGGCGGCGGCCTTGAGTTACGAGGTAAAAGAGGGCGAGTACATCCAGGTCATCGACGTCGAAGGGCGTCAGTGCTCGGACTTCCTGGCCTTTCACCGCCGGCGCCTGGAGGACGGGGTCGAGCGCGGGCTCGACTCGACCACGACGCGCACGCTGATGGGCAACGCCTATCCGCAGCCGGGCCTCTACGCCAAGTTCTACGACCAGGACATGAACCCCCTCGTCGAGGTCGTGCGCGACACGGTTGGGCGCCACGACACCTTCTCACTTGCATGCACCTCGAAGTACTACGAGGACATGGGGTACTTCGGACACATCAACTGCACCGAGAACTTCAACAAGCAGCTCGACACCTATGCGATCGAGCCGCGCAAGGGATGGCCGGCGATCAACTTCTTTTTCAACACTGCCTTCTCGGACGACAACCAGTTGCTGGTCGACGAGCCTTGGTCCCGGCCCGGTGACTACGTCCTGCTCCGGGCGACCACCGATCTTGTGTGTGCGTCGTCGTCCTGCCCCGACGACATCGATCCCGCAAACGGCTGGGACCCCACCGAGGTGCATGTGCGCGTCTATCCGGCCGAGCACAAGTTCAGCGCGGCGATTGCACACCGCGTGACGCCATCGGCTGCCCCCAAGCTCACCAAAGAGACGGGTTTTCATCCCCGCATCGAGCAGCTCACGAGCCGCTTCGTCGATTACCGCGGCTACTGGCTGCCGACCTCATTCAACAACCTAGGGGCGGTCGACGAGTACTGGGCCTGTCGCGAGCACGCCGTCGTGATGGATCTGTCTCCGTTGCGCAAGTTCGAGGTGCTGGGGCCCGACGCCGAGGCGCTCATGCAGGCGACGGTGACGCGCGACGTTCGTCGGTTGTCCGACGGCAAGGTCGTCTACACCGCGATGTGTAACGACACGGGGGGCATGATCGACGACGCCACTATCTTCAGGCTGGGCCAGGACAACTTCAGGTTCGTGGGCGGAGACGAGTATGACGGTGTGTGGCTCAAAGAACAGGCCGAGCGCATGGGCCTGCGGGTGTGGGTGAAGGACTCGACCGATCAACTTCACAACATCGCGGTGCAGGGGCCTAAGAGCCGTGACATCCTGGCCCCCCTGATTTGGACTGCGCCCAATCAGACTCCGTTCGAGGAGCTCAAGTGGTTCAGCTTTGCGGTTGGCCGTATCGGCGGCCCGCACGGGCTTCCGCTGATCGTGTCCCGCACCGGCTACTCGGGCGAGCTCGGCTACGAGTTGTGGTGTCACCCCAAGGACGCGCCGGCTCTGTGGGACGCGGTGTGGGAGACCGGCGGGCCGGCGGGCCTGAAGCCTCTCGGTCTCGACGCGCTTGACATCCTGCGCATCGAGGCGGGGCTCATTTTCGCCGGCTACGAGTTCGACGATCAAGTGGACCCGTTCGAGGCGGGCATCGGATTCACGGTGGGGCTCAAGACCGAGGACGACTTCATCGGCCGTGCCGCTCTCGAGGAGCGCAAGGCCCATCCTCAGCGCAAGCTCGTCGGCCTCGAGCTCTCCGGGAACGAGCCCGCCGGTCACGGCGACTGCGTGCACGTGGGCCGTCAGCAGGTCGGGGTCGTCACCTCGGGCACCCGCTCGCCGATCCTGAAGAAGAACATCGCGCTGTGCCGGATGGCGTCGCGCTACTCGGACATCGGAACTGAGGTAGAGGTCGGAAAGCTCGACGGCCACCAGAAGAGGCTTCCGGCGACGGTGGTTCGCTTCCCGTTCTACGACCCGGCCAAGGAGCGTCCCCGGGCCTGACCTTTTCTCGGCGAGCTGTTAGTCGCGCAGCCGGCCCCCCAGGAACTCGATCATCGCCAATGCCGCCTCCGAGTCGTTCGCCAGCGCCTTCTGGACCTCCTCTCTCGAGACGGCCGCGCAGCGCAGGTTCGACTCCGCCACCACGCTCGCCCGGCGGACGTGTCCCTCGAGGACGGCTCCCTCGCCGAGGAGCCCGCTGTCGCTGTGACGCTGCAGCATCCGGCCCCCACGTTCCACGCGGGCAGAGCCTTCGATGATGACGAACAACTCGCTCGCCTGTTCACCCTCGGTGATCACCAAGTCGCCTTCGGAGAAGGTGCGCTCAGTCCCCACAGCTCGGAGCGCGTCGAGCAGGTGGCCGGCCGGCGGGGGCGGTGCTTCGGTGGGCAAGAGCCCCTGGTAGCGGCCGCCGTGAAAAAGCAGGGGCTGCCCCGTACCCCAGCGGGCGTGCTCGACCCGGCCCAGGAACAGCGCGTGGTCACCGCCCCAATAGGTCTTCTCCACCCGCGCCACGAGATGGGCGATGGCCCCCTCGATCAGTGGCGTTGCGCGAATGAGCTCGAAGGTCGGGTCGGGCCCGGCCGTCTTCTGCCGTCCGGCGAAGCGGTCGGAAAGCCCGCCCTGGTCTTCTGAGAGGACGTTGACCCCGTAGGTCCGGCCCACGTGAAGCAAGCGGTGCATCTTGGAACGCCTATCCACGCCGACCACGACCAGGGGTGGCTTCAGGGACACCGACATGAAGGCGTTTGCAGTCATGCCGTGCACCTGGCCGCCCACTTCGGTAGTGATAATCGTGACTCCGGTGGCGAACATGCCGAGGATTCGCCGCAGCTCGAGCGAGGGGTCGGCGTCCGGGTCGGCGCCGGTGTCGAGGTCCTCGAGCTCGGGGATGTCTTCGAACGGGTTCTCGGCGCTGGCGTCGGGGTGTCCGCCGACCACGGAAACGGAGGGCACGGGAAGCTGGAACTCGGACGGCCCACCGTCGAGCTCGGGGGGCTCTTGCTGCTCAGGCCTCCTGTCGCTCATCCCTTTTCGCACGAAACCTAGTGCCCTGCGGGGCGCTCCCAGCCTGCCATGACCCGGGGCTTCCAGTTCTCGCCCACGGCCTCCGAGTTCTCCACCCACGGTCCCAACAGGGGCTGGCGGAACTTGGCGTTGGCCCGCTTTAGCTGGATTCCATAGGAGTTGCCCGACAGCAGATGCGCCATCAGGACCTTGCGGGCGATCTCGTCCTCCCGACCCGCGGGGATGTCGAAGTGGATCTTCAGAAAGGCGTTGGAGTAGCGATCGAAGACCGCCGGCACGCCATCCTCCTCGAGCAACTCGATGTCCTCGAGCCAATTGAGGTCCCTGCCGGGAGTCACGGCCATCAGGTCGATGCCGTCCACCTCTGCGAGGTCGTGCTGATAGGGGAACGAATGTCCCGCCATAGCCTCGGCGTCGAGAGTGGCGGGCTGGGGCCTGTCGTCACGCTCAGGGGCCATCAGCTGTGCCCCCCGTTGGTGACGTACTTCTCGAGCATGGCTCTGATCTCTTCCAGGGTGCGCTCCTCGCTTACGCCCGGCGTGTAGCTGGTGCCCGCCAGCGGCACCTTGGCCATAGCCGCGGCCTCCATTGTCAGGGCGCAGAGGTCCTCGGGCTCGAGGCTGTGGACGTCGGTCTTGCCGCATGCCCTGGCGATCATCTGGAGCTCCATCGTCATGGCGGTGAGGAGGTTGTAGACGCGCCCGGCGGCCTCGTCGACGTCCAGGCGCTTGCGCAGCTCGGGGTCCTGAGTCGTGATCCCGACGGGGCAGCGGCCCGTGTGGCAGTGGTAGCACTTCCCCGCCGGCACACCCACGGTGCCCTCGTAGTCGGTGACTCCGGGGATCTCCTTGTTGCAGTTGAGCGCCATCAGAGCGGTCGTTCCGATCGCCACCGCCTTGGCGCCCAGAGACAGGCACTTGGCGACATCGGCGCCGTTTCGGATTCCGCCTGCTACCACGAGGTCGATGTCGTCGAGCAGGCCGACGTCCTCGAGCGCGCGGCGCGCCTCGGGGATCGCGGCCATGAGCGGGATGCCGGTCTCTTCGGTGGCGGTGTGCGGACCGGCGCCGGTGCTGCCCTCGGCGCCGTCGAGGTAGATGATGTCGGGCCCGCACTTGGCGGCCATGCGGATGTCGTCGTAGACGCGCGCGGCCCCCAGCTTGAGCTGGATCGGTATTCGGTAGTCGGTCGCTTCACGGATCTCCTGCACCTTCAGGGAGAGGTCGTCCGGGCCGAGCCAGTCGGGATGACGGGCGGGGGAACGCTGATCGATCCCGGGTGGAAGCGAGCGCATCTCGGCCACTTGCTCGGTGACCTTCTGGCCCATGAGGTGGCCGCCGAGGCCTACCTTGCAGCCCTGTCCGATGAAGAACTCACAGGCGTCGGCGAGCATGAGGTGATGGGGGTTGAAGCCGTACCGGCTCTGGATGTTCTGGTAGTACCACTTGGTCGAGAGCTCTCTTTCGGGCGGGATCATTCCGCCCTCTCCCGAGCAGGTTGCGGTGCCGGCCATGGATGCGCCCTTGGCTAGCGCCATCTTCGCCTCCAGCGAGAGCGCACCGAAGCTCATGCCGGTGATGTAGATGGGGATGTCGAGCTCGATGGGGTTCTTGGCGAAGCGGGCGCCGAGCACGGTCTTGGTTTCGCACTTCTCCCGGTAACCCTCGATCACAAACCGAGTCAGCGTGCCGGGGAGGAACATGAGCTGGTCCCAGTGCGGAATCGGCTTGAACATGGAGAAGCCGCGCATGCGGTAGCGGCCGAGCTCGGACTTTATGTGGATGTCGTTGATGACCTCGGGTGTGAAGATGCGGCTGTGCCCGAGAATGGATTTGCTGGAGAGATCGTCCTCCACGCTTGCCGGCCCCCTTAAATAACGAGCTTGCGCTCGTGCGGCTCGAGACTGTCGTAGTTGTAAAGCTGCTTTCCGCACACGAACTTCTGGAACGAGTCGGGTTTGTCGAGCCCGTAGATTGAGAACTTGCGGTCGATGAACTCGGTGTCTGAGTCGTTCCATTCCCCTTCGACACAGTCGATGCCCAAGGACTTGACCCTGCCCGCCACGTAGATCGTGCCGTCGTACATGGAGTCGCCGAGGCCCGGCCCCGCGTCTCCGCAGATGATCTGGTGGCCGCGCTGCATCATGAAGGCGGTCATGGCGCCGGCGTCGCCGCCGACCATGATCGTGCCGCCCTTTTGGTCGACGCCGGTGCGGGCACCCACGTTGCCCGTGATGACCAGGTCACCCCCGCGGATGGCGGCACCGGTGAGAGAGCCGGCGTTTTTCTCTATGAAGACCACTCCCGACATCATGTTCTCGCACACAGACCACCCCACCCGGCCGGTCACCACGACCTCGGGACCGTCGATCAGTCCCAGACCGAAATAACCGAGGCTTCCTTCGATGCGCAGGTTGCAGCGCGTGAGGAGGCCCACGGCGATGGAGTGCTTGGCGGCGGGGTTGCGGAGCGTGACGTCGCCGATACCCTCCTCGTAGAGCAGCCAGCGCAGCTCCAGATTGATCTCGCGAGTGCTGAGCCCGGTGGCGTCGAAGGAAGCACGGCCTTGTTCGATGTCTGAAATCCTGGGGACTTCTGCGTGAGGCTCACTAAGTCCCCGGGCGTCGTACTTGGTGCGCCGCTCCCGCTCGTCTACCGTGACCACACCAGCACCTGGTTCTCGTAGGGGTCGCTGGTGTCGATCTCGCGGTCGAGGATGGCGCGGATGGCGATCTCCTCGGAGGCCATGGCCACGAGATCGTCGGACTCGTAGAGGACCAGGGGCTTGGCCGCCATCTCGTCCTTGGCCATGCCCAGGCTGTCCTGGGTCACGGCCATGTAGGTGAAGACGCCGTCGAGGTCGTCGAGGCTATCGTTCATCGCTTCCTGCAGCGAGCGCCCGTCGGCCATCTTCTCGGCTAGGTACACGGCGATGATCTCGGAGTCACATTCGGACTGGAAGCGATGTCCCGAGTTTTCGAGCCGCCTCCGCCAGCGGAAGTAGTTGGTGAGCTGGCCGTTGTGGACAACCGCCACGTCCGAGAACGGGTAGGCCCAGTAGGGGTGGGCCCCGGAGATGTCCACGTCGGACTCGGTGGCCATGCGGACGTGTCCGATCGCGTGGGTGCCTTCGAAGCCTTCGAGGTTGTACTGCTCGGAGACTTCGGCCGCGTCTCCGAGATCTTTGATGATCTCCAGAGAGTGGCCCAGCGAGAGCACCTCGCAACCGGGAATGTCCTCGAGATAATCGGTGAGCGACTTGATGTCGCCTTCATAGCGAACCCGGGCGCGGTAGGCGTACTGGGTCTCGCTCTCGACCCGATCGATAGTGGCGCCGATCTTGTTGAGGCGGGACTCGACCTCGAGGCGGTGCCGCTCCAGCCGCTCCTTGAACTCGAAGTCTCTCCGGTCGTTGGAGTCCGCCAGCTTGAAGCGGATCACGATCAGGTCGCTGGGCGGCCCGAACAAGGCATAACCCGTCGAGTCGGGGCCGCGGTGCTTCATGGACTGAAGCATCCGGGTCATCTCGTTCCCGATGGCGGCGGAGCCGTCCCTATGGATGATGCCGGCGATTCCGCACATTGGTCTGTGCTCCTCTCTCAGCAGCTGATGGTGAGGGCCCCCTCTAGGTGGCAGGGGAAGCTTACCGCTCGCCGTCGGAACCGACGGCCCCTCGCCTTGACGGAGGCTTCCCTCTAACGTAGCGTCCCGATAGGCATGGCTGCCTCCGACGCCGAGCAGCCTTGCCTGGGGCTCGTTGGCGAGTGATCGCAGGCGCTGCCGTGTCCGGTTCCTGTTCGTTAAGCAATCCGTTCAGCAAAGGAGCTCAGCGTGACAAGTGCCGAAGCCGGTCAGGGGATGACGCAGGTTCAGGACGTTCTGTCCAGGGGATCGGTAGCAGACCCCTACCCGAACCTCGAGGCCGTCAGAAGCGACTCCAACCGGCGAAACAGGATCACCGAGATCCGCAAGTTCATCAACGAGCAGGGGATCAAGTACATCTTCTTCCAGCAGATCTCGGTGTCGGGTCACATCAACGGCAAGGGTGTGTCGGCGACTCATTGGGAGAAGGTTGCAGAGGACGGCTACCAGTTGGTCTACGGCGCCACCGCCGATCTCTTCGTGGACCAGAAAGGCCGCTACATCGGTTTCGGGCCGGAGGAGTCGGAGCTTGCCGCTATTGCGGACCTCGACACCTTTGCCCAGCTTCCGTGGGACTCACGCGTTGCGCGCGTCTTTTGCGACTGCTACGACACCGAGACCGGGGACCTTCTGGAGGCCGACCCACGTCAGAACCTCAAGCGGATCGTCAACGAGATCGAGCAGGAGCTCGGCTACACGTTCCTGTGCGGCATCGAGCCCGAGATGATGTGGATGAAGAAGACCGACGATCCCAACGAGGCCGTCGGACTTACGAAGCCGTGGTGTTATCACATCAATCAGTTCGAGGAGCTGCGTCCCATCATTCTGGATGTCATCGACTACGCGGAGCGGCTGGGTCTCACTCCCTCTTACGGCGACCACGAGGACTCGCCGGGACAGCTTGAGTTGAACTTCTTGTTCGACCGCGCCGTCCGAACCGCAGACAACCTCTCGACCTACCGGCAGATCTGCGCGGCGGTGGCGAGAAAGCATGGCGTCACGGCCTGCTTCATGCCCAAGCCGTTTACCGGAGTGTCGGCCAACGGGGCTCACCACCACTTCACGCTGGTCGACGAGGAGGGAAACAACGTCTTCTACGACGAGAAAGGGCCCGCAAGGTTGTCGAAGATCGGCCTGCAGTTCATGGGCGGCATTCTCGATCACTACCGCGCTCTCACATGCCTCGGAGCACCGACCGTCAACTCCTACAAGCGTTTCTGGGACTTCGGTTTCTGGGCGCCCATCTACAAAGACTACGGCTGGCAGAACCGCACCTGTTTGGTGCGCGTTGCAAGCGGTGGCCGCTTCGAGTTCCGTGCCGTCGACTCAGCCTGCAACCCCTATCTCACGCAGGCGGCGCTGTTGCGAGCCGGCCTCGACGGAGTAAAGCGCAAACTCGATCCTGGGCCCCCACAGCAGCGCAACGTCTACGACGTGCTGGACGAGGGTGGCGAGATCCCGCGCGTGCCCGGGCACCTCGGAGAGGCGCTCGATGCCCTGGCCGAGGACGAGGTCGTGCGCGGCGCGCTTACCGGCCGCCTCTACAGCGTGTTCGAGCACTACAAGAGGGACGAGTGGGAGCGCTTCCTGTCCGCGGTCACCGACTGGGAGCGCGAGCGATACATCGACGTCCTCCCCTAACCCCCCACCCGCGTTTTGACGCCCCTAAAAACCGAGAGCCCGCGTTTTGAGCGTCAGACCGGGCCGCTGTGACGCCCCTAAAAACCGGGGCCCGCGATGCCCCGCGGCTGGCTCTGCCGGGTATGTCCTCGCTATACTCGACGTGCATCAGGGGAGCTCGGGGCAACCGGGCTGAGAGGCGGGCCGAGGCCGTCCGCGACCCATAAGCAGGGCCGAACGGGCCCTCAAACCTGATCCCGGTAACGCGGGCGTAGGGAGGTGAGCACATGAGTGTGCTCGAGCGTATCGAACGGGTTCCTCCATGGGGCATCGAGCCGGTTCCCGAAGACCGCCGCGTCTTCAGCGGCGTCGACCTGGGTGTGCTGTGGGGCAATCTGGGCATCTCGCTTCTGCTGCCGGTGGTCGGGGCGTTGCTGGTTCCGGCGTTGAGTTTCAGGGATGCGCTGCTGGCCATCGTCGTTGGGGCGCTTATCGGCAACCTCATGCTGGCAACCGCGGCTCGCATCGGGGCTGATAACGGGGTGCCGACGATGGCCCTTTACCGCGCGCCCCTTGGCATACGCGGCTCGTACGTGCCTACTGTCTTCAACGTTTTGCAGAACATTGGATGGGGTTCGTTCGAGCTATTTATCATCGCAGCAGCGGCTGCGGCGATCAGCGAGAGAACGATTGGGGTCGGAGCACGCCCCGCCTGGGTGATTCTGTTTGGGGTGATCTCCGTGGTCATGGCGGCCGGTGGGCCGGTTGCGGTCGTGAGGCAGTGGATCACGGCGCTTTGCGGTGTGGGCCGTCATCGCGTCGAGCGTGTACATCACTTGGTACTTGCTGGCAAACCTCGATGTCTCTGCCTTCTGGTCGAACACCGGTGAGGGAGGGTGGCCGAATTTCTGGCAGGCCGTCGATCTCTCGGTGGCATTGCCGATCTCCTGGCTACCTCTGGTCGCCGACTACTCTCGTTTTGCCCGCAAGGGCGGGGCCGCGTTCTGGGGGGCCGGAATCGGTTACTTCGTCGCGCATGTATGGTTCTTCGCGATTGGAGTGTTGCTGGTCCTCGGACGGGGCGGGGATCCGGCCGATCCGGCTGCGTTCATAGGGACAATGCTTGCCATCCCGGTGGGATTCGTTGCTCTTCTGATCCTGCTGGTGGATGAGACCGACGAGGCGTTCGCCAACATGTACTCGACCGCGGTATCGATGCAGAACATCGTCCCGCGCGCGTCGCAACGCTTACTGGTCCTGTTGGTGGGCGTGATCTGCACTGCGCTCGCGCTGGTCGTCAACCTGGTCCAGTACGAGAACTTCCTGTTGCTGATCGGAGCGCTGTTCGTGCCCCTGTTCGGGGTGCTCGCGGCTCACTATTACCTGCTGCGGGGCGGACGCTACGACGTGGGGGCCTTCTATCGCCGGGATGGTGCTTACTGGTACACCGGAGGCATTAACTGGCCCCCGATTGCCGCTTGGGCGATTGGGTTTCTGACCTACAACTGGATCAACCCGGGGACGGTTTCATGGTGGGCGGGATGGATGACGAGCTTGTTGGGTGAGTGGCTGGGTTTGCCGACAGCCTCCTCTTGGCTCGGGGCATCGCTAACTTCGTTCGCAGTAGCGGCGGCAGCCACACTGGTCTTCGCCCTTGTTGCTAGAGGTGTCAGGAGACCGATGTGACCTTCCTCGCATAGACCTTTCATAAAGGCGGGACTCATGCGAAGTGGGTTCAGCTGCGGTTAAGGATCAGTCAGCGGTTGTTCAGTGCGAGCGGCCCACTCTCAAGTTGTCTCCCTCACGGAGAAGGCGCCGGTCCGGCTCCTAGCTTGGAAGAAGGGTAGAGTGCGATGCGAGCGAATAGACTCGTAGGGGGAATGGTCGGCACTGCGCTGGTCCTGGCGGCGTGTACGGGAGGAGAGTCGGCGCGTTCGCCGTCTGATTCGCAATCCAACACAAGACAAAGCAGCGCGTTCTCTAACCCCGCCGAGATCACTAACCAGTATGTGCCGCTGGAAAAGGGTGGGCGCTGGATATATGAAGGCACTCAAGTCCGGCAGGCCGCAGCTCATCGAGCTCGCAGTCACTCCCTCGACGAGGACGATCGACTGGAATGGCGAGGCGGTCAAGAGTCTTGTCGTTCGCCGGCGAGGGTGGGTGGACGGCATCCTGAAGCAGGAGTCGCACGACTACTACGCGCAAAAGGATGACGGCAGCGTCTGGGCCATGGGAAAACAGGTGGACAACTTCAAGGGCGAGAAGCTTACCGATCACTCCGGCAGTTGGCTGGCCGGTGCCGATGGTGCATCACCCGGATTGGTCATGCCTGCCAACCCTCGAGTCGAGAACGCCTCCATTACCGAGGACGTGATCGGTCTCGTCGACGTAGATGGCTATGAAGTCCTGTCGCGAACCGAGTCCGTCACCACCCCGGCCGGGCAGGTGGGCAACGGTCTTCTCCTGGGGGCAATCCATGCGAATCCTGCGGCGGAGAGCTTGTTCGTCCCTCAGATCGGAGCGGTGCTCGCTCGCAGTGGTTCGAATGAGGTCAGTTTGACCGATCGCTTGCCTCATAATGCAGAGTCGGCTAGCGCGACGAAGTTCTCGCATCCGACGGCCGTGGACAATCCCTACTTCGGCGTTACCGGCGTCGACTACCGCCTCTATCTCGGTAAGGAGGAAGGAGAGCCGCTGCGGATCGAGGTCGCTCCCACCGGCAGGAACAAGATCCTAGAGTGGAGGGGTGGGGAGACCCCGGCGGCCATCTCTCAGTTCACAGCCACCTCGGGCCGTTCCCTGCTCGAGATCGCGGTCGACTGGTTCGCCCAGGACGACGCCGGAAACGTGTGGTACTTCGGCGAGGACGTGTGGAACTACGAGAAGGGCCGTGTTGCGAACACCGACGGGAGCTGGACCGCCGGCGTCGATGGGCCTCCCGGAATGATCATGCCGGGCAGGCCCAGCATCGGGCAGAGGTTCAATCCCGAGAACATCCCCGGTAACGTGTTCGAGACCGTCGACATCAAGAGGATGGACGCTTCCTACAAGCTTTCCTCCGGAAAACGCCTCAATGGCGTGGTCGAGCTGCACGAGACTCTCAGCGATGGGATGGAAGAGTTCAAGCTCTACGCCCGCGGTTACGGCAACGTCTACGTCGAAGTTCCCGGGGCCCGGGAAGTGGTCGATATCGTCTACGCCCTCCCCAACGACGCCATCGAGGCCCCTCGTCCTGGAGAGTTGAACGCCGCTCTGAAGGAGTTGCGAGCCATCGGCCTGCGCGGTTCAGGAGATGTGAGTTTGGTTCGTAGCTCCCTTGCGAAACTTGCCGGACGTGGCGATCCGATTCCTTCTGTTCTGATGAAGCTGGGTCGCGCTCAACTTGATGCGCTCGGTCGAGCCCTCACGCGCTCTGAGGTAGCGAAGTCGCGGATGTCTGCTCTGGATCTGGAACAGACCATGCTCGACGTCGCTCGCCTCTACCGGGGCCGTGGTTCGGTGGAGTTCGAGGTGATCGACTTCTACGCTCGCCGCATGTTGGTCGCGGCTCAGTCGGGCGACCGATCGACTGCCGGTACCGCGGCGGCACTGGCGCATGGTGTTGCTTTACGCAACGTGACCACAATCCGGGACAAGGTAATGAAGGCGACCGCGGTCGCCGACTCGGCCGCCGATGGCAGCATGGCTGCCCTGGCCAGAGCCGCATCCGAGCTGCGGGCCGTTCTCTAGATCGGACTTTACGGCGTATTAGTCGCGCGGAAGCGATCACTCGCAAGCACAAGTTCGCGCTCAAAACGTTGACCGCTGGGGGCGTGCCCGGCATCGTCAACGATGACGAGCTCGGTTCGTGGCCACGCGCGGTGAAGCTCCCAGGCGTTCCCGAGCGGTGCCTGAAGGTCAAAGCGTGCGTTCACCATGATCGCGGGGATGTCGTTCAGTACTGCCGCACCGGCCAGCAGATCCTGGTCCTGTAGCCAGGCATTGTTGCAGACGTAGTGGGTCACGATGCGGGCGTAGGCAACTGCGAATCTCGTGTCGGTGAACCTGTCGGCTAGTTCAGCCTTCGGGGGCCACTCCGATGTGGCGGATTCCCATCGGCACCATGCCAGGGCGGCTTGACGGCGAACCTTGGGATCGGGATCGCTCAGTAGCCGACGGCAAGTGGCAACGATATCGGCATCCCGGTATGTGACCTCAAAGGCGTTTTGGAGAGCTTCCCATTGCTGAGGAAGGAAGACGCTCACCCCGCCGCGGAACAACCAGTCGAACTCCGAGCGTCGCCCGGTGGTAATGCCCCACAGGATCATTTCGCTGACTCGAGCCGGGTGGCTTTCGGCGTAGGCGAGTGCCAGGGTGCTTCCCCACGACCCTCCCCAGACGAGCCACCTTTCGATATCCAGATGTCGGCGGAGCAACTCGATGTCTGCTAGCAGATTGGATGTGTTGTTGTTTGTCAGCCGGGTATCGGGGTCGCTCGCATGCGGCTTGCTCTGCCCACACCCGCGCTGGTCAAACAGCACGAGGCGGTATGCATTCGGATCAAAGAGTCGTCGGTGCCATGGCACACATCCCGAACCCGGGCCTCCATGCAGGACGATGGCCGGCTTGCCACGTGGATTACCGCACGACTCCCAATAGATCAGATCCCCGCCGCCCACCTCCAACATCCCGTGCTCGTGCAGATCGATCTCGGGATAGAGATCTGTAACCGAGGATTCCTTTTCTCCCAGTTCTGGCCGACGAGCCATTCGGAATCTCATGCGGGACTGGGTTGAGCCGAGAGGCGCACCATGCCGGAAAGCTCGTGGGCGCGGGCGGCATCTAGCCGTCCCGCTCCCGGGAGTTCGGCGTTCGCGGCCGCGGCGCCGAGAGCCAGCGCGAGCGCCTCAGGCCACTCTCGGGCTCGATCCAGCGCGAGGGCGAGCCCGCCCAAGAAGGCATCACCGGAGCCAACTGGATACCGGCCCTTGGTGTCGATCGAACCGACCCATTCGGAGCCGTCCGGCGCGGCGGCCACTATGCCCCGGTCGCCCAGAGTGATGATGGCGGTGTGCCCGTCTCCTCCTGCCCGAGCGCGCACCTCCAATGCTGCATCGCAAGAGCCAACCTTGGCCGGCGGTACGTCCAACAGACCGGCGGCTTCGGCCGCATTGATCTTGACGACATCGGGTGTCGCCTCGAGCGCCTGGTCGAGATAGTCGCCGGCTGCGTCGAGCACCACCGACCTGCCGATGTCGTGAGCCAGCTCCACGATCCGCTTATATCCATCAATCGGTGCGCCGGGTGGCAATGAGCCCGAGATCGTGAGGAGATCGGCGCCTGCGAGTTCGTCCGCTAGGATCGCCATCAGCTCGGGCCACAGGAACTCAGGAATCTCGTTCCCACGTTCGTAGAACTCGGTCATCTCGCCGCTTCTGCGATCGGCTACCGAAAGCGAGGAGCGCGTCTCTCCATCGGTCCAGAGAGCGTCATAAGCAACCTGCTGCGAGTCGAGCTCTTGGGCGATCCACCTTCCGGCGTGGCCGCCGAGGATCGCAACGGCTCGCACATCCGCACCTAGAGTTGCCGCCGCTCTCGCCGCATTCAGCCCCTTGCCCCCAGCGACTTGCACGAACCTGGTCGGCCTGTGCGTCTCGCCTCTCACGACCCGATCGACTTCGAAGAGACGATCTATCGAGGGATTGGCGGCGAGGCAAACGATCATCTTGATGCCGCAGTCAGCTACGTTCTTCGTAACCGCTGAGAGGAAGCGGCCCTCACTTGTTGCTCCAGGTCGGGCAGCTTGCTCACAAGCTCCCGCAGTCTTTCAGGCGGGAACACGATCAATCGCGCCGCGGACTGCGCCACGACGGTCGCGAGGCGAGGATAGCCGTAACCGGCCCCCCAATCCATGGCGGCAAGCTCGCCGAAGAAGTCGCCCGGCTCGAGCTCTCTAACCAACTCCTCGTCTATGTGAACCTGAAGCGTGCCTTCTACGACGACGTAGAAGTCGCGGCCGTAATCCCAGCGTCGGAGCACCACCTCATCCGGATCGATCCTTGTTTCCCTCGCTCCCACGAGTGCCGCAGAAAGCTCCGCATCAGAAAGCGACTGAAAGAGGGGAACTTGGCGTGCGGTGGCGATCTCCACTCCCGATTCCGCCGCGGCGGTGCGCAGGATGCTCGGATGCCGGTCGAACGACACTGCTGCTCTAGGAGCGGCCAAAGAGTCCTTTGGGGTCGCTTTCTCCAGCCACTCGAGTACCGAGGAAACCTCCGCCTCGGTGCTGGTGTAGTTGAGGATGCACATTCGCAGTGCGTGGCGGCCCCGTAGCCTCGTGGAGGAGATCATCCCGGTGCCGCTTGCGAGCAGGCCCTCGAGAAGCGAGGCATTCATTCGTTCGTTGGCGTCTTCATCCACTCCCGGGAAGCGGCGGCGGAAGCAGACGACGCCTAGGGAGGCCGGCGCCATGAGCTCAAGCGTCTTGCTCTCCTCAATGTGGCTTTGGCAAGCGTGGGCGAGCTGCATGCATGTTTCAACGGCTTGCCTGAAGGCAGCGACGCCGAAGTACTTTATCGAGATCCACACTTTCAAGGCGCGCCATCCGCGCGTTAACTGCACTCCCAGATCGCAGAAGTTGACTTCGTCTTGTGTGGCTTCGCTGTCCTTCAGATAGTCGGGAACGATCTCAAAAGCTCGGCGCAGGTGTGCCCCCTCTCGGACCAGGAGACAACCGCATTCGAATGGCTGATATAGCCACTTGTGAGGATCAAGCGTCACCGAGTCCGCCAGGTCGATGCCAGACATCACCTCACGACCTCTTGCGGTGAGTGTGACGAAACCGCCGTAGGCCGCGTCGACGTGAAACCAGACGCCTTTCTCACGGCACACTTGAGCGATCTGCGGAAGAGGATCGACGGCCCCGGTGTTGGTTGAGCCTCCGCTTGCGGCCACGAACAGGGGCCGGCGGCCTGCTCGGACATCTGAATCCATGGCTTCTCTGAGCGCATCCGGGCGCAGGCGAAAGCCGTTGTCGGCGGGTAGCACTCGTACCTGGTCGGGGTGAAAGCCCAGGATTCGTGCGGCTCGGGCCATGGACGAGTGGGCTTGATCGGATACGTAAACGACAGCTTTATCGGTCATGACTCCCAGCAACGCCTCTCGGGCGCAGGCCAATGCCGTCATGTTTGCCGCCGAGCCGCCGCTGACGAGTACGCCGGAGGCAGATGGCGGGTAGCCGATCCACTTCTTGAACCAGTCGAGCACGACAAGCTCTATCTGGCTGGGGCCGGGCGTTTCCAGCCACGAGGTGGCGTGAACGTTGAGGGCGCTTGCTATGAGATCGGCGAGGGCGCCGGGCCAGGTGCTGGATCCGGGAATGAAGGCAAAGAAGTTGGGGTGGTCACAGGAGACGAACGCAGGGAGGACGTCCTGCTTGAGCACGGAGATGATCGTCTCGAAGTCCTGGCCGACCTCTGGTGGATCTTCGAAGAGCCGCGCCAGCGTCTGTGGTGAGGTATCGACGTCGCTGTTGAGGTCCTCACGGGCCGACATGCGGTTCACGAGCAAATCGACGGTGTCATAGCCGATGCGGCGCATGGTCTCAGGATCCAACCGCAAGGAACGCTCCTGCATCTTCCGCCCTCTCAAAGATAGTCAGCTCATAAGGCCGCAGGCTGGCTCGCCGAACGTAGGCATTTGACCTCCGAGAGCCTCCGGCGGCAAACATGCCAAGCCTATAATCCTCGGCTATGGCCGGGACGTCCTCTGCGCTTCGAGCTCTGGCTGCCGTCGGCCGAAATCGCCGCCTGCTTGCGGTGCAGGCTGCCTATGTGACCTTCAACCTGGCGGAGTGGGCGACTTGGATCGCGATCTTGGTCTACGCATACGAAGTCGGGGGAGCGGCGGCAACCGGAGTGGTTGTTGTCGTTCAGCTTGCCCCCGCGATGATAATTGCTCCCTTGGCAGGGTCTCTCGGAGATCGTCATCGGCGAGAGAGGTTGCTGCAACTCGCTTACCTCTGCCAGGCGCTTGCAGCCGGGCTCACAGGATTATCGCTGTTGCTGGAGTGGCCGGTCGCACTCATCTACGCCCTGGCCGCCGCTACGGCTTCAAGTGTCACACTCACCCGGCCGATCCAGGGGGCCCTGCTTCCATCTCTGGCGGCATCGCCCGAGGAGCTGACCGCCGCGAACGTGGTGGCCGGCACGATTCAGAGCTTGAGCATGATCGCAGGCCCTGCAATCACCGCCGTGCTCCTGAGGGTAGGGGAACCTGGAACCGTCTTCGTGGTCATGGCCGGGCTGCTGGTGGGCGGCTTCCTCCTGGTGGCGGTCAACGTCGCACCGGGTCGGCGGGTCGACCGAGGGGCGCAGGCCGGGCCTAGGGAGTTGGTCTCTGACACTCTCGAAGCCTTCCGGCTCGTTGTCAGAAACCCCAAGTACGTAACCGTCGTCGCCATCCTGGCTGCTCCGTCCTTTCAGGAAGGCGCGCTGGATGTGTTGCTTGTGGTACTGGCCGTAGTCGTTTTGGATATCGGTGAGTCGGGGGTGGGGTGGCTCAATGCGTGTCTCGGAGGCGGTGCCCTGATCGGTTCCCTCGCATCGATTGCATTGGTAGGCCGGTCGCGCTTGGCCCTCCCGATCCTCATGGCGTCGCTGGTGTTGGGTGGCTCTCTGATACTGGTGGGTGTGGCACCCGGACCGCAGGTGGCGGCCGCATTGCTGCTCGCAGTGGGGGCGGCGACGAGCATGATGGATGTGGCGGGGCGCACCCTCACGCAACGAGTAGTCGCCGATGCCGCTCTCTCCCGCATCTTCGGGCTGATGGAGGGCATGAGGATGGGAGGCCTCGCAATCGGTGCCGTGCTCGTCTCTACGTTGGTGGAAGGCCTTGGTCACGCCCTCACGTTCGCCATCGCAGGCGCCCTGCTTCCCGTGGTGTGTCTGTGCTTGTGGCGGCCGCTTCGACGGATCGACGATTCGGTGATCGTCCCGGTGCGTGAGCTAAACCTCGTTAGATCGATCCCGCTGTTCTCGGGGCTTGCGGTTCCCATCGTCGAACGGATCGCCGCGAATCTCATTCCGGTCAGAGCTGCAGCCGGTACCGAAATACTCAAGGAGGGAGATAGCGGAGACCGCCTCTATATCGTCGACGATGGTGAGGTGGAGGTATCAATCGGGGGCCGGCGGGTTCGTAGGCAGGGCCAGGGCGAGTTCTTCGGCGAGATATCGCTGCTCCTGGCCGTGCCCCGCACGGCTACCGTCAAGGCGGTATCGGATGTGGCTCTCTTCGCCCTCGAGCGTTGGCTTTTCCTTGAGGTTCTCACGGGACATGCCCAGGTGCGAGAGGGGGCCGAGGCGGTCGCCGATGAACGGCTGGGCCTCAAACGGGATTAACGTGATAACGCCACTGGACGAGCCCCTGAAAAGACCGTTACGCGGTCATTTTTGCTTGTCCGGATCCTGAGGCGGACGTCTGCGTGAACGCTGCTTGCGGTGCTGGTCGTAGTGCATCCTCTTGCTCTGAAACGCGTCGTAAGAGGTTGATGCTGCCATCGAGGAATGAGAGTCGAGGATGTCGGCCTCGAAGAAAAGCTCCTCGGCTCGCTTGGAGGTGGGGGCAATCGCGCGAAGCTCATCTGCCGAACCACGCAGCAGCCTCTGTGCCTTAAAGAAGTCGCCACGGTCCGCCAAGTCGCGTGCCTCCTCCTGCGCCCGTGCCGCTTTCAGGATCAGAACCTCTTCGATAACGTCCTGATCGGGGACGGCACCGGCCGCTTCGTCGGCGGTGACGGCGTTGACCACGATCGGAAGAGTGATCTCGTGCGCCGCTACGGTCTCCCCCACGGAAACGTAGCGCAGGAGCAAGTCGGCGACCTTCTTGACACCGAGCGCAGCCATTTGTGGGATATGGAGCTGGAACACGACACGCCGGTTCTCCTCCGCGTAGGCGTCGCCCAGGTTGATTTGCACTCCTCCCACTACTGCCGTTGTCGGGTATTCGTTGAGGATGCCGAGGAGCTTCACTTCCTCCGTGGGCCGAATCTCAATGCTCATGTTTTGGGCAACGAGGCTGGCAAGATCCTCGAACTCCGCCGCGAAGATGCCCGGCGCGTCCTCGGCATTTGCTGCAAAGTATGACTTGCCGGCACCTGCATCCGCCATCTGGGTTAGAAGCTGCTCGTGGAAGCCGTCGCCGTAGCCGATCGTCGTGGTTCCGATACCCTCTTCGGCGATCTTGCTCGCCATGTCCACGAGAGTGGCGCTGTCGGTGATGCCGTGGTTCGCCTGCCCATCCGTAAGTAGGATCACCTTTCGTGTGGCACCGTCGGGTGCACGTCTTGCCTCCTCCACCCCCTTCAGCCACCCTCCCGAAAGATTGGTCATCCCGCCGACGTGGATGTTGCGGACTGCATTACGTAGGTGATCGCGATCGACGGGGGCCAGCGACGACACGAGATCGATTCCGTCGTCGTACGCCACAATTGCCATCTGATCGCTCGCCTCGAGGCGGCGGATCAGGTAATCCGCGGCCGCCTTGGTGTGCTCGAGCTTCGGGCCGGCCATCGAGCCGCTGCGGTCGATGACCAAAGCCAGGTGGAGCGGGGGCCGCTCCCTGTTTGTTCCCGGTGCCGGTGCGTCGAGATCGAGCATGGCATTGACCACCTGTTCTCCCTCAACGGCTACGAGCTGGTGGTCAAGCTTGATATTGGCCTTCATTAGGTCACTCCTCTTCTGGTCCCCGGTGTCTGATGTCAGTATGAGGAAGGGGTGTGACAAGTCTTCGAAAGCGGGGCAAGGCACCCGGTGTTCGCCCGTCCTCAGCCGCCGCAGGCGCTAACGGCCACGCTCACGGGGGGCCGTAGCCAGACCCTGAGATACGGCCCGGGGAGACTTGCTCGAAGCGTTTCTAGGGTTGGTACCCTCAGGGCTATGGATCCCATCATTCTCGAGGAAGAGGCAGGTGAGGTCATCGGTTCCGGCGGGCCGACCCGAGCCGTCATCAAGGCCTCGAGCGACGCCACAAAGGGTGGTTTCACGATGACGGATTCAACCATCGCTCCGCAGTTTCCCGGTCCCCCACCGCATTGGCACCGCGAGGTCACGGACACTTTCTATGTTCTCGAAGGAACGCTCACCGTCCGACTGGGTGACGACCTGGTGGAGGCCGAACCTGGGACGTATGTCTGCGTGCCTCCAGGTAACGTTCATACCTTCTCTAACCGCACCGACTCGCCAGTCCGGTTCCTCAACATCAGTTCGCCGGCTGGGTGGGAGAACTATCTAAGGGATCTGGAAGTGCTGCTCAAGGATGGATCACCGGATCCTGAGCGATGGCGAGAAGTCATGTCCAAGTATGACTTTGTCCCTGCCGAATAAAGCCTTCAGGCGTTTCGCACCATCGGGGTTCCTCAACAAGGTGCCGGTCCGAGCGATGAATTCCACGGCCAGCCCAGGTCTATTCGGATGACAGTACCCAGGGTGGCGCCCCCAGCAACCGAAATCGAGGAGGTACGATGAGCAAGTTCAGGTTCCAACTCGCCGTCTCGCTGGATGGTTTCGCGGCCGGACCCGAGCAGAGCAAGGAGAACCCGTTGGGCGCCGGCGGGATGGACCTGCATGAATGGGCCGTGAAGCTTGAGGTGTGGCGCAAGCAGCATGGACTGGAAGGCGGCGAGGTCAACGCCAGTACGCCCGTGGTCGAAGAGATTCAGTCGAACATCGGCGCGGGGGTGATGGGCCGGAACATGTTCGGGGGCGGCCCCGACCCGTGGAGCGAGGACGAACCTTGGAACGGTTGGTGGGGCGACAATCCTCCTTTCCACACGCCGGTATTCGTCCTCACACACCATCCCCGTGAACCCCTCGAGATGGAGGGAGGGACAACTTTCACTTTTGTAACCGATGGAATCGAGCCCGCGCTCGAGCGGGCGAAGAAGGCCGCGGACGGCCGGGACGTGATGCTTGGAGGAGGCGCCAACGTAGTGCAGCAGTACCTCGCTGCCGGGCTGATCGACGAATTCGACTTACATGTCGTCCCGATCTTGCTTGTTGAAGGCGAGCGGCTGCTTGAGAACATCGGCCGCCTTGAACTCGAGCAGGTACGCGCCGTCGAGGCGCCAGGCGTCACCCATATCAAGTACCGCGTGATCAAGTAGGCGGGCGAATCCTGGGGGCGCACCTCACTCAGGTGTGCGGCTAGCATCATTTCTTGCGTGCTTCGATCTCCTCTATCCGGGTCTTCACGATCTTCCTGACGACGGCAGAAGGAAGGGGCCTGTCGACCGGAAAACGAATCGTCCCTTTCGAGGTCTCGTAGGACTCCAGTTCCTCTTTGCACAAGTTCATGATCTTGGCGCTGTAGGGAAAGAGGCTGCAGTGGTTCTTAAAAGCAGCGAACCCCACCAGTGCTCGACCTTGATATTTGAAGGTGGGCATCTGGTAGCTGATCGTCTCGGTCGTGTCGGGCGCGGCTGTCTTGATCGTCTTGCGTAGCTTCTCAAGGGCAGCCCGCGCGTCGTGTGGAACCAGGGCGAGGTACTCGTCGACGCTGTTTGGCCCGGCCATCTCTACCTTCCTCTCCTGGGTCCGCCTTAAGTCTCCAAGTAAGATTTCAGTTCGACCAACCGTTCCTTCCATCGTGCCTTCGCGATCTGCGCCTGTTCAGCTCCGACTAGGCGATCGTGCGAAACAACGATTGTCGATTTCGACGATCCCTTATCGAGAAAGGACGCGGTCACGCGCGACGAGCCGTCCCACAGGAATTGGGCCGAGCGGCCCGGTCGAGAGTGGCTCAGCGACATCGTTGCGTCCGTGAGCCAGCTCTTCCTCTTGCGCGGATTGACGAACGCGTCGAAGGCGCGCTCGACGGGCACCCCGACCGTCTTGCTCGCGCTCACCTCGAAGGTGCCGTTTCGTCGCACCCCCGCGGGACGGACCCCGCGCTCCTGTTCGTATTCGACGGTGAGTTTCTGAGCCCACCATCTACTCAGCTCGTGTTCGCCGGTGAGCCAGTCGAAAATCTCGCGATAGGAACGCCCGACCGCCCCCCAACTATCGAGCTCGTTGAACCACCCGTCCCGATCTCTACCTGTAGCTCGCTCAACCCCAGTGATCTTTGCCATCGGCAATCTCCTTCTGAAGCGTGCAGTGATTCATTAATGTAGACGGGAATCGGTTCGAGAACTCATCGCTTCCGCCGAGACTGATTCTCTGGGTTGCGCCTGGCGAAAAGGCAGCCGAGGGAGACCTTTCTGTCCCTGAGCGGATAGCGCCCGGCGTGGGAGCTACTCCCTAGGCGCCTGGTCTAAGGGCCCTTTCTACTCACCAATCCGATACAGAAAACCGGAGGCCCGGCCCAGGCGTCTGTACGGCTAGAGGGACAGGGAATCGGAAGATCGAGCGAAGGGTCGACAGTTGGAGTTGGACTTCGAGTTCTCCGCGTTCTGTGAAGAACAACATCCGCGGCTCGTTGGAGCGCTCAGCCTGTACTGCGGCGATCGGGCCGTGGCCGAAGAGCTCGCCCAGGACGCTCTTGTCAGAGCATGCTGCGACTGGAGAAAGGTACGGCAGCTTGGCTCCCCTGGGGCATGGGTCCATCGGGTGGCGATCAACCTCGCAAACTCCTACTTCCGCAGGAGGGCGGCGGAGACTCGAGCTAAGCGACGCCTCCAGGATCAGCAGCGGACTCATAGGGGTTCCGGCCTCGACTCGGCGGCCGCCATAACGATCCGAAAGGCGGTCTCCTCCCTGCCTCGCCGGCAACGAACTGCCTTGATTCTCCGCTACTTCGTCGATTTGCCCGTCCGGGATGTCGCGCTGTTGATGGAATGCCCCGAAGGAACCGTAAAGACGTTGACCAGCAAGGCCGTCGCTTCGTTGCGACAGAGCCTGCCCCTGCACGAGCTAAAGGAGGTTCGCGATGCTTACTGAGGACGTTCGGCGAGTGCTCCAAGAAGGTGCCGCACGGCCAAGCCGAGCGATCGAGGTCGGCGACGTCCTGAGGGGAGGTCGGCGACTCCGGCGACGGGGGGCTCTCTCCGCGGCCGTGCTGGGATTGGCGGTCGCTTTCGGCATCACAACTGTGGCCACGAACCTCGACGCCCCGACTCGTTCCAAGGAGCCAAGTTCAGAACCCAACCGTCCAGCCGCCTTTCTCGAAGGCTGGACGGAACTGCCGCTCCCGCCGGAGGTACGAGAGGGGGTCGCCTTCGTGGGAGCCGGGTCGGAGCTGCTCGCGTGGGGCGGGTGCGATCCGGCCGTGGAAGGCGACTGCGCCGCCACGGCCGACGGGTACGCCTTTGACCCGGAGACGCGCAGTTGGAGTCGCCTGAAGCAGGCCCCGATCCCGGGGGCTTACGCCAATGCGGTGTGGACCGGCACGGAAGCGATCTTCCTCGGGTTCGGAAACCAACCCTTGAGGGACCGGGAACTCCTTGAAGGTCAGGCCTACAACCCTGAGACCGGCACCTGGCGGACGATCGCGCAGGCACCCTTGGCGCCTCGCACCGGGGCGGTCGCGGTGTGGACGGGGTCGGAAGTCATCGTCTGGGGCGGAGGAGATCCCGGGGATGCGACGGTGCGGGAGGGCGCGGCGTACAACCCGTCGAGCGATGAGTGGCGCCGGATCGCGGATGCTCCCGTCGGCCTCAACCACATGAGCGGGCTGTGGACCGGGCGCGAGATGCTCGTGTTCGGCTCTCTGCTGGACAACCGCAACCACGCCGATACCCGCACATCCGTGGGGGCCGCTTACGATCCGGCCTCGGACAAGTGGCGCGAACTCCCTCCCTCGGAACTCTCCCCGCAGGCGACTTCGGCGGTTTGGGTGGGTGATCGGATGGTGGCGTGGGACTACGAGGTGCACTCGCAGGAGTTCGACCCCAACTCGAACACATGGAGCAAGGCCGTCAAGATGCCGCTCGATTTCAGCGAGTGCTACCCGGACTCCGTAGTCGTACAGGGTCGCGTGTTCGCCTTCTTCTGTGGGCGCGCGGCGCTCTTCGACGTGTCCTCGGGAACGTGGGAGGAGATCCACGGGGGCCTGCTTGACGAGGAAGTCCGCTCCCTCAAGCTCTGGCGTTTCGCGTGGCTCGTGTCGACCGGCAGCACCGTCTTCCTCCTCGCCGAAGGAATAACATTCGAGCAGACGGGTGAGCCGTGCTTCGGATGCCCCGAGTCACCCGTGTCAATTTGGGCCTACCGGCCCTTTGTGTGATGGAGTACACAGCCGGTCGGATTCGGACTTGATCGCCACCGCGAGGCGGTTGCCGCTTGGCGCGTGTCGGGAAATTACCGGAAACTCCATTGCGCGTGCGAGCGATACGTGCGGCTGTTCTTGACGGCGCTCGTGCAACAGGATAGAGAGAAGCCCCATCAGCTTCGCAGCTGCTGGTTCGTGGTTTCGAGCGAGAGAGATGGGAGATCGCATTCGGTGGCCGAAGACAAGAACTCCCGAGGATCAACGCTTCCGTCACGGCGCGGGCCACGCCCGCACACGACTCCGAGCAACCCTCACATGCAGCTCGACCAGCAGCCGCAGGACGGTGAGGTCAGATCGGAGCTGGCACGGCGAGCCTTCGCGATAGCCGGCGTCGAGGAGCGCCCCAGTATGATCTCCGTTCCGGGCGCTCGAGCCCTCTGGCTTGAAGATGGTCGGGGTCCGGCCGACGGGTTCATGATGGCTCGCGAGTTCGCGCATCTCCATCCGGCGCCCGATGAAAGTTTGCACATGATGCTCCCGCCGGAGCTGGCGAGCGAAGCCGTCGACAAAGGCTGGGCCGAGGTGCATCCTGTGGCGGCCAAAGGGCTGATTCCGGGGAATGCAGTCATGGTCTACGCTCCTCGCGATCGCGAAGAGCTCGAGATCGTCTTTGGGCTCGTCGAGGCGTCGTTCCGCTACGCACTCGGCGACTAGACATCCCAAGCTGGACGTAGTTGAGGGGCCGACAGGACATCGACTATGTGATAGCCCTTGAGTCATGACGCTGCTCGTCGATGTCGTCACTGCCTCGAGGGAGATCTCGGAGACGAACTCCCGAGCCCGCAAGATTGCGATCCTCGCGGAGCTCCTGCGGAGGCTAGACACGGACGAGATACCGATCGCGGTCGGTTTTCTCTCCGGCGCGCCGCACCAGGGCCGGGTCGGCGTCGGCTACTCGATCGCCTACGGCGTAAAGGGTACGGCGGCGGCCGAACCGTCTCTCACCGTCGACGACGTCGACCGGGCGATCTCGGCCGTCCAACGAGCCATCGGAACCGGCTCGTCTACCCGTCGCAGGCAGATCCTTGGTGACCTCCTCGGCCGGGCAACCGAGCGGGAATCCGACTTCGTCAGGCGAATCCTCACCGGCGAGCTGAGGCAGGGAGCGCTGGGCGGCTTGATGCTCGACGCGATCTCGGGGGCGGCGGGGGTTTCCGGCGAGGTCATTCGGCGCGCGGTGATGCTTTCGGGCGATCTCCCGCACACGGCTGCGATCGCGATGACGTTGGGGGAGAAGGGGCTCAAGGACGTGGGGTTCGAGATCTTCCGGCCGATTCTGCCGATGCTGGCCTCCACCGCCGAGAGCGTGGTTGAGGCGATTGCGGGTTTCCACCGCACGTCAGTCGAGTGGAAGCTCGATGGGATCCGCATCCAGATCCATCGTCGCGACGACGACGTGCGCATCTACACGCGAAACCTCAACGACATTACGGACGCGCTCGAGGGGATTGCCGACGCGGTGCGCCGTCTTCCAGTGCGCCAAGCTGTCCTCGACGGAGAAGCGCTGTGGATGGGGGAGGCGGGTCCGGGCGCGTTCCAGGAGACGGTGTCGCGCATCGATCGCGAGGCGCCACCGGAGGGGATCGTGACGTTCCTCTTCGACTTGTTGCATGTCGACGGCGACGACATGCTCGACACGCCGCTCGAGGAGCGTGCGACCAGGCTGGAGGCGATCGCGCCGCATCTTAGGATCCCAGCCGTTCTCACCTCGGACGCGGACGAGGCACAGGGCGTCCTGGACGAGGCGCTGCACGCGGGGCACGAGGGCGTCGTCGTGAAGGACGCGACCTCGCTCTACAGCGCGGGCCGCCGCGGCAAGGCGTGGCGCAAGGTGAAGCCCGTGCGGACCTACGATCTTGTGGTGCTCGGCGCGGAGTGGGGCCACGGGCGCCGCCAGGGCTGGCTCTCGAACCTGCACCTCGGCGCGCGCGTTTCCGGCACGGGCGAGTTCGTAATGGTGGGCAAGTGCTTCAAGGGCCTAACCGACGATCTACTGGGATGGCAGACGAGGGCCCTGCTCGAGCGGGAGACCGAGCGGCGGGGGATTGCGGTGCTGGTGCGTCCCGAGCTGGTCGTCGAGATCGCCCTCGACGGGGTCCAGTCCTCGACGCGTTATCCGGGCGGCGTGGCGCTGCGGTTCGCGCGCGTCAGGCGCTACCGACCGGACAAGAGGGCCAACGAAGCAGACACCATCGACGACCTGCGCGGCCTGCTCCGAGCGCGCGAGCGGGAGCCTAATCCACCCTCCCAGTCCGGGTGAGGCGAGGAGTCGTGCCTGCTCGTCTTGCTCGGGCTTTCGTGCGTTCATGGCCGCACATTGGCTCTTGTGCATGAATCGCGTCCAAGGTGGGCTCGCTGCGCCGTGCCCTGAACCCTTGTGGCCGACTCGAGCTCGGCCCGCAAGGTCGTCCGGGAACCGACGGCTGGCGGCAGACCAGGGGGCCACACGCCCTAGACCGGAGTCGGCGCCGCCTTTATCTAGAAGTCGGGCCGATGACCGCCCGTCGACCAGGGCTGTACGCTTCGATATGATCTCCCGGGACGCAGCCAAGTGAGGGGAAAATATGCGGGGGATACCTGTGGGGCCGATGGCGATTGGGTGTCTTGTTTTGGCTGCCGTCGTCACCTGGGCAGCGTCGACGCAGGCCCAACCCGACGCCCTTCACCAGCGGGCCCGGACGGCCGTCAGACATCATGTGGCTCACTCCCAAGCAGCGTCGCAACCGAAGGGTGACGATCTGCGCACCACGCTGGAAAGGCTTCTTGGCCATCACGCCACCCTCGCCGTAAGAGTGATGCGGGGGCAAGTGAAAGGCAGTCCGGACCTTGTCCAAAACCTCCAGGACGCATTGGGTTCCAATACCCACGAACTCGCTATTGCGGTGAAATCTCTGCACGGCGCGAAAGCAGCTCAAACCTTCGAGCAGCTGTGGACTGACCATGTGGTTTCCCTGTTCAAGTACGCCGGGGTGGTAGGTGCCGGTAAAGAGAAGGGTAAGAAGAAATTCGAGGCGCAACTGGATCGCTACCGGGCGGATTTCGGCTCCTTTGTAGAGATTGCGTCGGATGGAAAGCTGAAAGCGGACATCGTAGCCGAGTCCCTCAAGTCCCACATAAATCAATTGCTGGCGCAGGTTGAGGCCTATGCGGAAAGAGACTACGCGACAGCTTATCGACTGGAACGCGAAGCCTTTGCCCATATGTTTCCTACAGGCAAGGCGCTCGCGGGAGGTCTGGCAGTTCATCATCCAGGCGAATCCTCAGTTGCCCTTGAAGACCCCGCTCACAGTCTGAAGTCCGCTCTTTCGCTGCTGTTGGGGGAGCATGTAGAGCTCTTGGTGGAAGCAACTCGGTCGGGGACCCGCGGATCACCGGAATTCAAGTACGCTGCGGCGGCTTTGGACGGCAATACCGAGGATCTAACCGAGTCGGTGGGGGCATTGTTTGGACAAAAGAACGCACACCGCTTCAATGACATCTGGGCGGATCACATCGATGTTCTCATGGACTACACGGTTGCCAAGGCGGGAGGCAACGAGAAAGCTCAGAAAAGGGCCATGCACCAGATGCAGACATTCGTCCGCAGATTTCCCCGCTTCTTGAACAGGGTCACAGGTCTGCGCGCATCTCCGGGCCTGAGCCGTAAGATTGCACAGCACGAGCACCTCATTGTCGATCAGCTCGATGCGTATGCCGCGAGAAAGTACACGGTCGCCCTCCGCATCTCGAACCGCGCTTACGAGGACATGTTTTCCACCGCCGTCGAGCTTGGCGGGCTACTTCAGAAGAGGTTCAGCACGGTGGCACCAATTGGCGGCGCGGGAACCGGCGGGGGCGGCACCCGATAGGCAACGAGTGAACGTGCGAGCTTCGAAACTGCGGGTGCGAATTGGGACAGTGTCTATCCTGGTTTCAGGTCTTCTGTTGGGAGCTTGCAGCGCCGCCGATGTTCACCAGAGAGTCGGCCTCGCGGGCACCACGACGCAGACCTTCCCCATGGCCGGATCAGACCATGCCGTCTCTCCTGCCCTGAGACGCTACCGTTCGACGCGGAGGATTGACCGGGTTGGCCGCCCACGACGTTTGCTCATTCCGACGATTGGCGTCGATAGCCGGCTCCAGCGACTTGGCCGCAATGCCGACGGCTCGGTGGAGGTGCCTCTCGAATGGCAGGTTGCCGGGTGGTTCGCAGAGGGCCCTGCCCCCGGAGAACGGGGCCCCGCGGTGATCCTGGGACACGTCGACTCCCGAACCGGCCCTGCCGTCTTCTACCATCTTCGGGAGCTTCAGCCAGGCGATGCAATCCTGGTAAAGCATGCACAAGGGCGCGTTTCGAAGTTCTTAGTGGATCGCGTAGAGCAATTCGACAAGAACGGATTTCCGACCCAAGCCGTCTATTTCCCGACTCTGGAACCGGTGCTCCGACTCATCACCTGCGGTGGCGACTTCGACCACTCGAGTGGCCACTATCGGGACAACGTTATCGCTTTCGCATCCCTTACGAACACGCGGACTTCCATGCAGCCAGATGTGGGGTAGACCCGGTTCTCATCCTGAGAATTAGGGATGGTGCTCCGACTGCTCCTCTGTTTATGTGGAACGTTTGCATCCGCCCGCCTCCCGATCTCTATTGCACCGAGTATCAACGTTTGTAGATGGTGAGGGGGCTGTCACCAGGCCATAGGGAACGGTTCACCGAAAGACGCTAGACCTGCTTTCGCCAAGCATGTCTCGAGAGGGGCTGGAAGAGGCCATTTCGCATTGACGTCGCGAAGGCCGCGAACTGTGTGCCCAACGCCGTCCCGTCACCGATGACTGGATTGCTCCATGAGCTTGCGCGATAACTTTCCGGCTGCGCTCTCATCTTATGTGCAGTTCGTGTTTTGCTCGCCATTGGTGCAGGTGTCGTTGCCACGTCCTCCGTCGAGCTGATCGCGGCCCAGCCCGCCGTTCAACCTGTCCTTGCCGGAGCCTCCGAAAAGAAAGTCATTGCCCTTGCCGGCGAAGAGATCATCGTCGCCCTTCTTGCCGAGGAGCTCGTCGTTGCCCGGGCCCCCGATGAGGAGGTCGGCCGACCCTGCAGTGGAGCCCGATTCCTCGGCTCCAGATCCGCCAACAAGGCGGTCGTCGCCGAAGCCGCCGGAGAGCTTGTCCTTGCCCTGCCCTCCTCTGAGCCCGTCGTTCTCGGTGCCTCCGAAGAGGGTGTCGTTGCCGGTGCCGTCACCGCCGAAGAGCCGGTCGCGACCGGGTCCACCCCACAGCGTGTCGTTGAGGAAGCCACCGTTGAGTCCGTCGTCGCCCTTGCCGCCCTTGAGGATGTCGCTGCCCGGACCTCCTCGGAGGATGTCGGTTCCCTTGCCTCCGGAGAGGCGGTCGTCGCCGTTGACGCCCCCAAGCTCGTCGCGCCCCTCGCCGCCGCAGATCCTGTCGTTCCCTCCCTGACCCTGAATCGTGTCGTTGCCACCACCCCCGACGATGACATCATTGCGAGAGGTCCCCGTGATCACGTTGTTGCCCGGGGTGCCGACGATGGTGGGGCGCTGCCCGAAGCAGAGGGTTGCCTGTCCTTGCGCAGGCAGGGCGGGCAATGACCCCGCGATCGCTGCAGCCGTAGCCGTGACGAGCCAAGTCTTTCGCATGACGTCTCCCATTTCTGCCGATCTCACTAGCTCTATATCGCGGATCGGTGTACCCCATACCTTGTGACTAGAAACAAAATCCCTAGCTGACCCCGTTCGGGCCGAGCATGGCGTTCGACGGTAGGGCGGCTCCGCGCCGCGCACCGCGATCACCTAGCCCAGCGGGCCTGACCGCTGTTCCTATCCCGGCTTGTCGTACCGAAACCACGGCCTCAATCTTTTCCAACTAGGGACTAGGATGGAGCATGGCCGGTGATCCGAGCTTCTTCACTCTCGGAGTTGGCGAGCCAGACAGAGCCCGTTCGTTTTACGGCGCGTTGTTCGGCTGGAACTTCTCGGATCCGCCGTCGGGAGAGGGCGCTGTGGTCGAAGGCTGCAGCGTGCCCGGCGGGATCCACGGCGGCGATCCTGGTGCGAGCCCGTACCTCTTCTTTCGAGCGGACGACCTTGATGCCCAGCTGGCCCGCGTGCGAGAGCTGGGCGGTGATCTCGCGGTTCACGACTCAAGCGACGATCCCGACGCGATCGCACGCTTCGGGCGCTTTGCGCTCTGCACGGATGATCAGGGTTCGAGCTTCGGTCTCCACAAGCCACCTAGGGGAACGAGCGAGACCGACGGCGCTAAGGGACAACTGACCTTCTTCGAGCTGGGCGTGGAGGATCTGGAGCAGGGAAGGATTTTCTACGAGGGCCTTTTCGGCTGGAGCTTCATGGTCGGTCCGGGGGATGGCTATCTCATCAAGGGGACGAGAGTGCCCGGCGGGGTGCACGGTGGTGACCGAGGTGCCGCTCCCTACGTCTTCTTCCGCGTTGACGCCATGGACGCGGCTCTCGAGCGGATTCGGGAGTTGGGAGGCACGATCGAGGACATGGACATTGAAGGGGACGAGGGCGCCAAAACCAGATTCGGGCGCTTCAAACTGTGCCGCGACGATCAGGGCTCGTCCTTCGGGCTTCACGAGCCGCCAGAGACCGCCTGACTGCGGCCGTCGCGAAGACGACTATGGCTGCGCCCGGTCCATTGGCGGCCTGCGAGCCGTCCCGGACGACGTACCCGGCCGCCACGCCGAAGACAGGATGAATGGGAAGAAGCCGCCGGCCACGGATGGGGGTACCCGGCGCAGTGAACCCATTGGGCGAAGCAGCGCGGCTTTGCATGAAGTTGGATTTTTTTGCCCTTCAGGCAATCCTTCCTGGAACCCCCGTCGTATTACCGGGTGGGCCGAGGGAGCGGGCGGGTGGCCGCCGGCTCGATCTGGGAGGAGGCATCTATGCGCAGACGTGTCATGAGCGCGGTGGCCGTCGGGGTCGTCGCGGCGGTGATAGCGATGTTGGGAATCGCAGGGGGCGCCGTAGCCGACGACGACAACGGTAACCACGACGGACGTTTCGACGCCCACCTCACGGGAGAGGCGGAGGTCCCGGGTCCGGGTGACCCGGACGGTTCGGGGTCCGGTTGGGTCGAGGTCAAGCCACAGCACGGTGCGGTGTGCTTCCAGCTCCGCTGGGAGGACATCGACGCTCCCACGGCTGCGCACATCCACTTCGGGCCTCCGGACGAGGCCGGCCCGATCGTCGTGACCTTCTTCATGACCTCGGCGTCTCCCGATCAACCCCCGACGCTGCCGGAGTCGATCACAGCGGTGAGCGGATGTACGGAAGAGGTGACCGTGCCAGAGGGCGCGCCGTTCGGCTCGGCCACGGCAGTGCTCCGCAACATTAAGCGCCACCCGCGTCAGTACTACGTGAACGTCCACAACGTGGCATTCGCCGCCGGGGCGATCAGAGGTCAGCTCAGGCACGCCGACTGAGCGACCCGATTCAAGGATTGCCCGGCTTCTCGGGGGAGGGTTTCAAACCGACTCGTATTTGTCGGATCGGTTCCCGACATCGGGGATCCGACTCGGCTGCCCGTGGCCTGTTAATACCTAAGGTCTTGAGGTCAACTCAAGACGCCTCCATCCACCACTCTGTGAACTCTGAGCACCGTCCATTATCCTCCATTCGAATCACCCAAAGGTTGCTGAAGCGTTCGGAGTCCCGGTAGTCAGTCCAGCCCCTCACGAAGGCGAGATGGCCCGCGACGGCGATTTGCTCATGGCGAAACGTCCACTCCCCCGGCTCATCCTTTCGATCAATCCAACCACGGACAATGGCCTCGCGGCCCGACCACGGCTCTCTGTGTGGAGCGGTGAAGTAGAGAGCATCCTCGGTAAATAGCTTCCCGATGTCCTCTGGGGAGTTACTCCTCCAGGCTTGCAGGTAGTTGCTCACCCAGTTCGCCAGTGCGTGTTCGTCCACGACCTCTCCTCTCCGAGTACGAACCGTTCGCCGGCCTTCACATGCCGGCTCAGACAAAGTCAACGTTCGACGCGGTCTCCGCTCTTGCCCTCTGTCGGCACTCTGGCATGGCTGCTATTCGAGATCCTCTTGGATGAACCTCGGCGACGGATGGATGCAGATGATGTCGAGGTTGCCCGGACCGGCGTTCATGAACTTGTGTGGCGTGTCCGCGGCACAGACCACGACGTCTCCCGAGGTCGCTTCGATCGTCTGATCGTCGACGGTGAACCGGGCCGTGCCGTCACGCAGGATCCATGTTTCTGGATATGGATGCTTGTGGAGGACGGGACCCTCTCCGACCTCGTGGTAATCGATGATGAACATCGAAACACCCGAGCCGTACGGCTCGCCCTCGAGAGCAACAGTCCCCCGAGGGCTCCGTTGCTGCTCTTCGGACCGGATAATCCGGTAGCGCGATCCTTTGCTCATACGCACCTCCTAATGCCTCGAGGGACCTCGCTGGATCTCGAGCGGTCCCTGACGCGGCCCTCCGGTGAACCGGGCAACGACTTGACCTTACTTGAGCACCTGCTGCGGAGGCTCAAGTCGCACGGCGTACGTCAGGGCCTAGGACGCGTGAGGCGCGACTGTCCGGAACTCTTGGCGGCGCGGAAGCGCTGACTGTGGTCGAGGGTGACCTTACGGAGCCGCACGGTCTTGGGGGTCACCTCGACGCACTCGTCCTCACGGATGAACTCGAGGGCTTGTTCGAGGGACAGCTCCCGGTGTGGGATGAGCCTGACCAGCTCGTCACTGGTCGAGGAACGCATGTTGGTGAGCTTCTTCTCTTTGGTCGGGTTCACGTCCATGTCCTCGGAGCGAGCGTTCTCGCCGACGATCATTCCTTCGTACACCTCGATGCCGGGCGGTAGGAACATCGTGCCGCGCTCGGAGAGATTGGCGAGAGCGAAAGAAGTAGTGGGGCCGCGCCGGTCTGCGACCAGGCTCCCCGTGGGGCGCGTGCGGAGGTCACCGTGCCACGGCTCGTAGCGATCGAACACATGGTGGAGCAGTCCGGTTCCACGCGTTTCGGTCATGAACTGTGTTCGGAAGCCGATCAATCCGCGAGCAGGGACGAGATATTCCATCCGGATCCAACCGGTGCCGTGATTGACAAGGTTCTCCATGCGGCCTTTGCGCAACGCGAGAAGCTGGGTGATGACACCCATGAAGTCTTCTGGCGCGTCGATGGTCAGGCGCTCGATGGGCTCACACAGCTTCCCGTCTACCTCCTTCGTCACCACCTGCGGTTTGCCAACGGTGAGCTCAAAGTTCTCTCGTCGCATGAGCTCGACCAGGATCGCGAGTTGTAACTCGCCGCGGCCTTGAACCTCCCAGGCATCGGGGCGCTCGGTATCGAGCACGCGGATAGAAACATTGCCGACCAGCTCTTGATCGAGGCGACTCTTCACCTGGCGAGCGGTGACCTTGCCGCCCTCGAGGCCCGCTAGTGGCGAGGTATTGATTCCGATCGTCATCGACAAGCTGGGATCGTCGAAGTGGCTGACCGGTAGCGGTCGAGGATCCTTCGCGTCCGACAGAGTCTCGCCGATCGTGACTTCGGGCAAGCCAGCGATGGCGAAAATCTCGCCGGGTCCGGCGCTATCCGCGTCCACCCGCTCAAGAGCCTCTGTCACGTAAAGCTCGGTGATCTTGACCTGTTCGATTGTGTCATCGGCTCGGCACCACGAAACCAGGTCGCCTTTGTGGATAGTGCCGTGATACATCCTGCAGAGAGCGAGCCGTCCGACGTAGGGAGAAGCATCGAGGTTGGTCACCAAGGCCTGCATGGGGTGCGAATCCTCATAGCTCGGGGGCTTGATGCTTTCAAGAAGCACCTCGAACAATGGTTTGAGGTCAGTTCCTTCGACATCGGGATCCATCGATGCCCAGCCGGCTTTGGCATTGCAGTAGACGATGGGAAACTCGATGTGATGCTCCTGCGCATCGAGGTCGAGGAACAACTCGTAAACCTCGTCAACGACCTCCGAGATGCGAGCGTCGGGTCTGTCCACCTTGTTGACGACCAGGATGACGGGCAGGTGAGCTTCGAGCGCCTTGCGGAGGACGAAACGCGTCTGCGGCAGGGGGCCCTCACTGGCATCCACCAGCAGGACCACGCCGTCCACCATCGTGAGACCACGTTCGACCTCGCCACCGAAATCCGCGTGGCCGGGCGTGTCGATGATGTTGATCTTGACGTCCCCGTAACGCACCGCGGTGTTCTTTGCGAGGATTGTGATGCCCTTCTCGCGTTCCAAGTCCATAGAGTCCATGACTCGCTCGTTGACATCCTGGTTCGTACGGAAGGCGCCCGACTGCCACAGCATGGCGTCGACCAAGGTCGTCTTCCCATGGTCCACGTGGGCGACGATGGCTACATTGCGAAGATCTTCCCGTACCGGCATAGCACCAACTATGCCAGCCCCTCAACGGCTGTCCGTCTATGCACCAGCCCGTTTCGAGCACCTAAAGGGGATGCTCAGAGAAGCACAGGATTGTACCGGAAGGCAGATCGGGCGGATTCTCGACAACCCGGCCTATGTGGGGCGGTGCGTCCTTACGGCGAGGGCGTGGCGGGACCTGGGAGCGATCGGCTCTCACTGCGGCAACGGACCCCTAAGCCCACCTCCTAGACTCTGGGTGTGAGGAAGACCATCACCGCGGTATTCACGGACCTTGTGGGATCGACTGCCCTGGGCGAGCGACTCGATCCGGAAGTGACCCGGGCCGTGATGGAGCGCTACTACGAGAATATGCGAGTGATCCTCGAGGGCCACGGCGGGACGGTTCAAAAGTTCATCGGCGATGCCGTCGTCGGTTTCTTTGGCATCCCGATCGTCCACGAGGACGACGCCCTGCGGGCCGTGAAGGCCGCGGTCGAGATGCGATCCGCCTTGCAGAAGCTCAATGCCGAGCTGGAACGTTTTTGGGGTGTCAAGCTCTCCATCCGCACCGGGATAAACACCGGCGAGGTCGTGGTCGATGATTCGAGTCTAGGTGGAAGCCTTGCGATCGGTGACGCCATCAATGTCGCGGCCCGCTTGGAGCAGGCGGCGGAGCCGGGCGAGATACTGCTCGGCCTCGAAACCTACCGGCTCGTCAGAGGGGCGGTGAGGGTTGAGCCTCAGACCACTGTCGACCTCAAGGGCAAGTCCCGTGCAGTGACCGCGTTCTGTCTCATGGAGGTCGTCGAGGGCGCACCTGCGATCCCCCGCCGGTTCGACACGCCGATGATTGGGAGAAGGCGTGAGCTCGGGAGTCTCGATCGCCTTCTAGGCGAGGCGATTGATAACAAGGGATCCAGGATATGCACGGTGCTCGGCGGCCCCGGAGTTGGAAAGTCCCGTCTAGCCCACGAATGGGTCCGATCCGTCGAGGACCGGGCTTCTGTGCTAACTGGCCGCTGCCTCTCCTACGGCGAGGGCACGACTTTTCAGCCGCTCATTGAGATGCTGGGCTTTCTGCCAGAGTCTCTCGAAGTCGAGGAAATATTCATCAACGTTCGCGACCGCTTTGAGTCCCTGGCTGCTGAGCGGTCGCTCGTCGCCGTGTTCGACGACCTTCACTGGGCCGAGCCGACGTTGCTCGACCTCATTGGCTACCTCGCCACGGTGCTGCAAGGTTTGCCGCTGCTCTGTGTCTGCCTTGCTCGGCCGGACTTCCAGCCCCCCTGGGAGGGTGAACGCATCCTACTCTCGCCCCTTCCTCGGGCCGAGGCCGCGGAGTTGGTACGCGGACTTTCGGGAGAGCTTTCCGAGGAGCAGGAAGTCCTGATCCTTCAGCGCGCCGAGGGCAACCCCCTCTATCTCGAGCAGATGCTCGCCATGCTGGCCGAGGATAGCTCCTTCGAAGTGCCGCCTTCCATTCAGGTCCTCATCTCGGCGAGGCTCGATCGCCTTCCCTCAGACGAGCTAAGGCTCGCACAGCGAGCATCGGTGGTGGGCCGAGGCTTCTCCAGAAGCTCTCTCGTGGCCCTTTCTCCGCCAGGGACCGAGGTCAGCGCAACATTGCAGCGTCTCATGCGTAAGGACCTTCTGGAGTCCCACCGATCGAACGGCGCTGACGAGTTGCACTTCAAGCACGCGCTCATCCGGGATGGCGCCTATGCGTCGCTTGCGAAATCCGAGAGAGCATCGCTCCACGCGCGACTGGCAGGTTGGCTCGCTGAGAAGGCCGGGGCGGAGGAGGTGATCGGCTTCCACTTCGAGCAGGCTTTCCGGCATCGCACGGAGATCGGGCCGGCCGATGAGAAGGCGCGCGCGCTTGCGAGCGAGGGTGCCCGCAGATTGCGGATCGCTGGACGGCGGGCGCTCGATCAGGGAGATCTCCCAGCTGCGGTCAACCTGCTAGGTCGCTCCTTTGCCTTAGAGGTTCCGGAGAATCGTGAGTACACGTTGCTGTCCATCGCATTTGCATCGGCTCTGGTCGGGACCGGCGACCTCGAACGGGCCGCAAAGACACTAGAGCGCGCCGTCGCCGATGCAAACGATCCCGTCCTGCGGTTTCATGCGCGGCTCGAGCTCACGGTCGTGCGAACGACCGCCGGCCTCCTCACCGACAGTGAAGAGCTTAGGCGCATCGCCGAGGAAGCCATGCAAGTCTTTGAGAACGCCGGTTACGACCTTGGATTGGCCGCTGCGTGGAGCGCAGTTGGATTGTTTCATCACAACGCGGTCCGAGTGGAGCCTCGGCATGAGGCCTACGAACGGGCCCTTGACTACGCCCGTCGGGCGCAAGATAGTCGGCTCCAGAGACAGCTGATCATGCGCCTCACACAAGGACTCGAGTGGGGGCCGATGCCGGTCTCGGACGCGCTCCGCTACTGCAAGGAGCTGCTCGACGAGTGTCGGGGGGATGTTTTTGTCGAGGCGGCTTGCTACGTGGCTCTTGGCGTTATGACCGCGATGACCGGAGAGTTCAACGAGGGACGAGCTCTGGTCGAGAGGGCGCATCGGACATGGAGTGAGTTCGGGGACACCATCGGAATCCTGCGCGCCTCTGAGTCGCGGCGTGGCGTTGAGATGCTCGCCGGAAACTTCGTGGCGGCCGAAGAAGAGACTCGCCGAGCCCTGAAACGGCTCGAGAACATTGGCGACAGGGGTGGGCATGCGAGCCGAGCGGGTTTTCTGGGTGAGGCGCTGGTGGCCCAGGGCAGGTTCGAGGAGGCCGAGCACTACGCGCTCTTGTGCCGAGAGGGCGCTCCCCAGGACGACGTCGAGGCGCAGGCATTGTGGCGTCAGGTGCTGGCGCGCGTCCTTGCCCACAAGGGTGATCTGGAACGGGCCGGCCGGCTCGCCGCTGAGGCCGTGGCTCGTGCCGAGCTGACCGACGCGTTCTCCTGGCACGCTTCGTTGCTGCTGAACCAAGCCGAAGTCCTGAGCATGGCCGGCCACACACATGAGGCGAAACTGGTCGCTCGCAGGGCCCTACGCTTGTTCGAGCGGAAGGGAGACCTCGTGGGCGCGGCCCGAGCTCGCAACACGTTTGGGGCTTGAGCGCCAGATCACCCGCACCAGTAAACATCGTCATCTCCCGCTAGAACGATTACATCGGACTGCCGAGTGCCCTCTGGTTATCGTCCCCCTTAGTCCCAACTGTGTTGCCACTTTGCCAAAGGTACTTGTCCCAGGCGCTACGTCCCCCTGTAGGGCGAGCGAGCGGCCCGATAAGCACCTCGTGCTTGCTTTGCCGATTACTTATTGGGCGTCGTCAGGTCTACACCACGAAGGGTTGGACCTTAAGAAGAAGGGGGTGCCATGGCCAAAGTAGAGGCTAACATCTCGATGTCGCTGGACGGCTTCGTCACCGGCCCGAACCTCAACCAGTACCCCGGACTGGGTGAGGGCGGCGATGTCCTACATGCCTGGACCGACGAGAGTCGGGCTATGGACTTCGCCTTCGGAGAGGAGCGCCATATCGCCGGGTCGGTCATCACTAGTCGGAAGGTGTATGACGAGACCGGAGGCTGGGGCGACGAGGACGGGTTCTACCGGATGCCGGTGTTCGTGGTCACACACCGCCCGCACGACGTGGTCGTGAAGGGAGAGACCACGTTCACGTTCGTCACCGAGGGCATCAAGCCCGCCGTCGAGCAGGCGACCGCGGCCGCTGGGGACAAGCTGGTGCACATCATGGGTGGGGCCAGCATCATCCAGCAGGCGCTGACGGCCGGGTTCGTCGACGAGCTGTTCCTGCATGTCGCCCCGGTGATCCTGAACCACGGTACCCGGCTGTTCGAACAGCTCGGCGGTCCGATCCAACTGGAGCGGGTCGAGGTGATCGAGTCCCGCCACGCCACTCACCTGCGGTATCGGATCCTGAAGTAGCGCGTCGGTCGAGCCCGGGTACGCCGTCAGCGGTGGCCGGTGCTGCTTCGACCCGGCGCTGGCGCTGGAGTCCCTGCAGAATCAGGCCGTTTGAGGCACATCGGTCATCAAGAGCGGCCCGTGTCGGCCGATCCACCTCGACGGTCCCCGCCAGTTCCAAAGGCCTTCAGTGAGTGCATCAGCCCCAGCCCTTCGTCGACGGTTAGCGTCGAGTATCTCGACGGCCACAGTCAGGGGGAGCCCATGAGAATCAGGCAAGTCGTTATCGGCTCGAATAACCCCTATCCTCTTGCCGAGTTCTGGAGCCTCGCCACGGGCCGCGAGGTGACGGGAAAGGCCAATCCCTACCTTGTCCTTGAGGACCCTGCAAGACAGGACGTCACGCTGCTGATCCAGCGAGTGGACGACGACATCAAACCCGGCAAGAACCCCGTGCATATCGACCTCTTCGCCCCGAACCCCGAGGAGGAAGCTCGCCGCCTGGTTGCGGCTGGCGCGGCGCGCGTGAGTACACGGAAGCTTCCCCGTAAGTTGATCGTCCTCGACGACCCCCAAGGCAATGTCTTTTGCCTGATCGACTTGGGTCCAAAGGAGCTGTGACACGTCGACATCCCAGGCTCAACCATGCCGGACCATCTGAGCAATGAGGTCGTTCGTTTCCACTCGAGCTAAGGGATCCTTCCGAGGTCCTCATCGACACGTCCCCGAACCTGACGATGAGCCCTTTCCCTGTCATCGGCCTTCATGGTGCATCCCGATCCGGTCGCCCCTCGTTTGTTTATTGAGGCTTGGAGCCCTTCGTTTCCGTCTCTGCGCCACCGCCCATCCATGCTTCCAAAGGGACTCTGCGATAGATGTGCCCTCGTCTCTTGACTGGCTCGAGCAGGGCCCTGTCCTCATCGTCGAACGCGTCGGGCGACCCTTGGGAAGAACTTGGGACCACCAGATAGTCGAGGCTGCTCCGGACTTCGGGATGCATGAAGTAGGCAGTGGCGACCGTAGCGGTCAAGAGATCGAATGCTCTTGGAGATCTCTCTCGAAGGTCGCTAAGCGCTCGGTGGGGATCTTCGCCTCCCACTTCTTGCAGCGCGTTTGCAATATCCGGAAGGATGTCAGGCCGAAGGGTCAATACATTGTCCAGGAGAGGCCCAGCTACTCCAGCCTCGCTTGCGGACAGGTGTCCATCTCCTGCGGGAATGAGGACGTCGGCCAGTCGCTCCAATCTCTGCCTCATGCTGTTGTTATCAGCCCGATCCTGGAGGCGGAGATTATTCCGAGTGTGGAACGAATCGTCACAGAGGTCGAGAAGCTGGCGGGGACGTGATGGCCTCGGGCGAGTCACTTCGTGCGAGGTCGGCGGAATCGTGACAGAAGAGACCTTCTACCTTCCGAAGCTCGGGATGCAGATGCAGGAGGCGACCATCGTGACCTGGCTCAAGCATCCGGGAGATGCCGTGGCTCCGGGCGAGGCGTTGTGTGTGATCGAGACCGATAAGCTCGAGACAGAGCTCGAGGCCGAGGTCGCGGGGACGCTTTCGCGGGTGGAGGTGGCGGAGGGCTCGACGGTTCCGGTGGGGACCATCCTAGCGGTCATCGAGCAGCCCTAGAGGCCTGGGCCGAGATCTACTTCTCGAGCCTGGTAGCAGCGGGCCAACGCTCACCCCTGGACTCACAATGATTGGGGAAAGACGTTATCCGGAGCTCCTAGCGCCTGCTCTCGCCCAACCCCCTAAGGATGTTGCAATCGGCAACCAGTGTCCAAGCCGGCCACCCGCGCGCGCCTAGAAACGCCTCTCGGTTCTCCTACCTGACATAGGATCGCCACCGTGGCGTACGACGAGGCCCTCGCGAATCGCATACGCGAATTGCTGGCCGGCGAATCCGATGTGAGCGAGAAGAGGATGTTCGGCGGGCTCGCCTTTCTCATCGGCGGCAACATGGTCGTCGCGGCAAGCGGCCAGGGTGGTGTGTTGGTTCGCGTCGACCCGGCTCTGTCGGACTCGCTTGTGGCGACGACGAACGCTCGCCTAATGGAAATGCGCGGGCGACAGATGAAAGGGTGGCTGCGAGTCGACGCGGAGGACGTCCGCACCAAGCGCGAGCTTGCGAACTGGGTCGAGCTCGGGACGGCGTACACCCGCTCGCTACCTGCGAAGCGATGAGCCGCGCTGGAGACGGAGGCGTGACGTGGGCCTGGCATGTTCTCTTTGAGTACGAAGGGTCTTCTGGCATAGCGCGATCCTCCTGAGCATGTAATCTGCCCGGGGAGCCTGTCCCGAGGCACAGGAAGTGAGAGCGTCACGACTACCGAATCTGAAGCAGCGTCAGGTGGAATTGACCTGTTGGCGTAGTCGAGAGTAGGGGTGTTGGACACACCGCCCGTTACTCGTTCGGCTTGACGGCGACGAGACGCTCGACAACTCCTGCTCGCATCCTATCCTGCTCCTGGATGTCGAGGCCTTCATCTCTCACATGTTCCGAAGGTCGACGTGTCATGTACTCACCTTCGGTCCGCGACGTCACGGCCTCGAGCAGGCGCTGGAACCAAAGAATAGGTTTCACGGAGCTCCGGATGTGGTCGACGAATATGAGGTGTCCTGCCGGCTTAATGACGCGCTTCATTTCAGAGATGGCTCGAATCTCATCGGGAACGCTGCACAGCGAATACGTGCAGACGACCGTGTCAAAGCTCGTGTCGGGGAAAGGAAGTGCCTGTGCATCGCCCTCCTTGAGTTCGACCAGCCGGCCAAGCTTCGCGGCCCGGCTCCGAGCAAGCTCCAGCATTTCGGGACTGAGGTCGAGTCCCGTCAAGCGAACGTCGGATGGGTAGTGGGGAAGATTCAAACCCGTACCGATGGCAACCTCGAGGGTGTCTCCGGTGGCACGCGAGCACGCCCAGGCTCTGTGTTCCGACCCAAATAGGCGTCTCTCGCAGAATCCCATCTGCTTGTCGAACCTAGGAGCGTCTTTGGCGTAGGCACGACGTCGGAGCTGATTGGCCTCGGCTCGTTCGGCTGGAGAAAGAGATCGGTCCGTCACGACCCCAGTCTCCCCCAGAACTGCAGTTACCCTGATTTGGGCAGCCTTCAATAGACATCCCCATCCCCTTACGTAACCGATAAGGCTGAGGCCAAGAGACTATGACGCGCGCCGAGAGGCGACGGCGGCTAGGATTGAGCCCAGAGATTTTGATCGCAACAGCCATCGATGTCCAGCAGATCAACGGGTCGTGGGTGATCCCGATGCGACGGCAAGGCGAAGCGTTCGCGAGGCAAGTTCCGACAGCGCGGAGTGATCGAAGCCCATGATCGAGCTCCGAACCCTGTCGTTCAGCGGATCGACCCAATGGCCCGGGAGGCCGCCTGTCCCATGCATGGCTCCGAAGGCGGAGCCCGCTGTGGCACCGTTGCAATCCGTGTCCCAGCCTCCTTGGACGGCGAGCCCGATCGTCCTGGAGTAGTCGCCCTCTCCCCACAGGAGCCCGGCGGCCACGAGCGCGGCGTTGTTCACGGTGTGCACGAAGCTGTAGTGCCCGTATCGCTCCTCGAGTTTGTCCCTGGCCCCCTCCCAGTCGAGACCCTTCGCATGGAGGTCCATGACATCCCTCACCGCTTCCGTAAGTCTCGACCTGGGCGGTATGTAGGCGAGGGATGTCTTGAGCACCTCACGAACGTCATCGGTGACGAAGCACGTCGCGATGAGCGCGGCGGCCCACATCTCGCCGTAGATGCCATTCTGCGTGTGCGACAACGACGCGTCCTGGTACGCGAGCAGTGAAGCTCGGTAGGGGTCCCCGGGGCTTACGTAGCCCCACATATCGGCCCGGATCTGCGCGCCGATCCACTCGCGATATGGGTTTCGGTGGGTGGCGGTCTCGGGGAACACGAGCCCGCTCACGAGGTTCCTGTACGCCGCCCGTTCGGCCGTATAGACCTGAGTGAAGGGGAGGTGGTCGAGCCATTCCTCGGCAACGTCCATCGGCCCGAAGTCGAAACCGTGCTCCTCGAGAACGTGCAGCGCGAGGATCGTGTAGTCGATGTCGTCGTCGCGCGCCATGAACTGGACGTTGCCTCGGGTGGTCTCCCGCCAGCTCCAGTTGAGCTCAATCCCCTCAGGAAAAGGATCCAGCACCGGCATGTAGTCGTCGATCGGATAGGCGCCGGCCAGCTCTAGGTAGCGGCGGATCTTCCCGCGGCTCCAGCCTTCCACCGGCTTGCCGAGGTTGCAGCCGGCACATCGTCCCAGCCAGGCGGCCCCCAGCCTGTCGCGAAGCTCAGCGTCGCCGAGTCTGAGCTGCCGCACGTCGGGGGGCGGCGGGAGAATCCTTCGAATCCCCTCGAGCGTGGACGGCTCGTCGAATGTCCAATCCGCTCGCAGGGAGGATTCCTCGAGTCGCCTTTGGGCAGATTCGATATCCTCGGGACGGCCACTTTCGAGAGCGCGCCGGCACTCGGCCTCCAGATCCGCTACCTCGTAGCCCGCCTCCCGCCGCTCGTCGAGCTCGTCCGAGAGCACGTCGGCCGCGTCCAATACGTCGTGCATCGCTCACTCCCCTCTGCAGGTCCGCACCACTAGGTCGAGCCACGCTCAACGAGCCGGGAGCGAAGCACGACCTCCCGGCGTTCGCCCGTATACCCTTCGGTCAACCGATCGCCGAGCAGGCGGCCCGCGGCTCGTCCCGCTTCGTAGGCGGGGTTGACCACCGTGGTGAGTGGCGGGCTCACGAGGGCCGCCGCCTCGATGTCGTCGTAGCCGACCAACGCCAGGTCGCGGGGCAGAGAAAGCCCCGCCTCGCGGGCAGCGTCCATGCCCCCGATCGCCATGAGGTCGTTCGCCGAGAACACGGCTGTGGGCGGATTGGGTAAGGTCATTAGGGCTCGCATGGCCCGGCAGCTACTGCGGGACCTCACTTCGTCAAAGGCCAATCCTACAGACGCAAAGCCGCAATCACGGTAGAGATGCAACAATCCGCCTACATCGCACGGCGCCGCTGCATATGGCCTAACTCCTGATCGCTGGTCAAAGCTATGATTGATAGAGTCTCTTCGTCCCTGACGATAGTCGAAGGAGCTCCACCGGGTGCTCGAAATCCTGCAGGTTGTCACCGCAACCGATACCCGAGCTGAGGCCGATCGCCTTGCTCAAGGGAGCGTCGCCAGTCGGCTTGCAGCGTCCGCGCAGGTCGACGGACCAATCCAAAGTATCTACTGGTGGGAAGGCAAGGCGACCCGTGCAGAAGAGTGGCGAGTCACGATGAAAACGACGGCGGATCGCTACCAAGAACTCGAAGCATTCATCATCGAGAATCACAGTTACGAGACGCCTGGAATCCTCGCTACTGCGGTGGTCGGTGGGAGCGAGAAATACCTGACATGGGTCATGAATGAGACGCGCCCGCCAGGCTAGGGTCGGCTCACATTGGCCTGAAAGCTCCTCATGTAAATCGCACAATCACGGCGGCCGCTTGGGCGCCCCCTGAGACCTCTCGAAAAGTGTGCTATCTGAACAGCCGCCCCAGCGTCTTGCCGGTCACCCGGCCCGCAATCCTGCGTCCGATCCTACGACCGACGCGCCCCTTCTTGACCGCGTTGATGTCTCCCATCAGTCGCGCCAGTGTGTAAAGCGACGATCTGAGCGAACTCATCTTCCCGCTACCTCTCTCTCTTCGATTCATGAAGGCTGACTCGATGGGTTTCAGGCGCTTTGCTAGTACGGCGAGCTTCGGATCGATCCTCTCTTCCTCTCGGTGCTCAGCGAAGAACGATGTAAGGAGACCGGCGAGGAAGCCGAAGAGCGCGTTGCCCGAGCACATGAGGACACGCCCACTCCCCGCCCTGCTGCAGTCGTGGGGAAGGCGGGACCGTTACACAGCTGTCTGGGCCACATCGGGGGCAGCGTGTTCAGGCGATCACGTCTCCGCGGCTGCGCGGTCGAGATTGCAGATTGCCGTGCCTGTTGAGCTCTGACCTCCTGCCCCAGCCTTTCCGCGAGTGCAGCATCAATGGTGTGGCTCACGCTGATCTCCGCGGTCGCAAGTCGAGAGCTTCAGGCGTCTTCTCGCCCTCGCCATGCCCGCCCTTCAGCAGCGCCAGCAAGTCCTCCTGGCGCGGCTGACCGAAAGCCAGGCGATACATGACCAATGCGTTCTTGAGCTGCTGGACTTTGGGGATGTCCCTGCTGAGCGGGTAGGGCATTAGGTGACGCTCGACCTTTGCGTCGCCTGGATACACCCAGTACGGCGCGAAGTCCCCGAGATCACTCGACGCTCGGCGTGCCGCGTCATATGCAGCCTTCCACACGTCTGACGACCCTGACGACAACGCCTCGGCGCGGTGCCGTGTGGCGACATTCCGACGGACGGCGTGGCCTCCGAACCTATGCACTCGGCCCTCGCGCTGTTCGAAGTCGACCGGGTTCGCCGGAGTGTTCCAGTGCACCAGCGCGGAGCACCACCAGTGGAAGTCGATGCCCTCCTGGCCCACGCTCGTCGTCGCAAGAACGAAAGGCCAGAACGGGCTGTTGAAGGCGCTGCGGACCTCCGGTTGGCGAACAGCCTCGGCGTCGGCCCCGCCGCCGTATCGCAGCGCAAAGCGGCTCAGCAGCGGGATGGAGGACTCTGGTGATTGCGGATCGAACGCTCGGTAGATCGAGGGTCGCAAGGAGATGGCGCCACCGGCGTCGCCGGCCAGCGCCATCAGACTCTCGTCGTCCAACGGAAGGCCGGAGATGGCGCTGCGGAGGTGGTGCAGGTACTCGTCCATCACAGCCTGCAGTCCTCCCGCCGCGCAGTAGCGCAGCACCGCGCGCCAGTAGACCGGGTCGAGTCCGAGCTGGTCGAGTAGGAGGATCGACTCGGGCCGGTTGAACAGGCTGCGCAATCCACTGGCGAGTACCGCAGCCGCGCGCCATTGGCCCTCCTCGGTCACCGTCCAATCGTCCTCACGCAGCCGGTCGAGGGCGCGCCAGGCGATGTTGGCTGGAGCGTGCATGCCAAGCGCCACCAGGTCCTCGGCAAAGGTGTCGGGATCTTCGGAGACGGGTCGGAATCTTTCGAAAGCAACGTCCGCTGCCTCATCGACGTGTTTGATGATTCCGGTGCCGGACTCCTCTTCTTCCCCGGAATGGCCGGCCAGAGCAGCGGCAGCGACGTCGGTATGGGAGCCCTGGTGGCAGCCCTCCACCCGGCCATCGCAAGAAGGCCTCCCAGGCGAAGGCCTCACCCGAGTGACCTGCCGAGCGCAGGTCACGGGGCGAGTCTGCGACGATACGACCCCGCAGGCCTGCCTCGATGTTCCTGCGGCGGAGCAGGCGGTCCGGCTCGGCCTGAGCAGCCTGGAGTGGATCACAGAGCCGCGCCAGCCCCGGGTGTGGCCAGAAGAGTGCCAGCGTGCTCATGCCACCAGCGCGACCCGACTCCATGCGGAACTCCAATCGAGCCGCGATCCTGCGCCGCTCGGCCGAGTCGTTGCGACGCCTCGGCGCGTCAGCTGCGATGAGTCGCTCGGCTTCATAGCTGAGCAGCCCAGCCACAGCGGTAGGCGTAGCGTTCCAGGAGGAGAAAAGAAGCCGCTTGGTCATTCCTTGAGCGGCGAGCGAGGCAAAGGGCTCGTCGAGCTCGTAATGCGCCATCGAAGGCGGCATCCACAACAGCCGCCACCAGCCCTTGTCCACCGTGTCGGCGGCCAACTGCCGCATCCGGGCATTGCCCATGTCGATGTGTCGATAGCGACCAAGGCTCGAAGCGTCAAGTAGCTGTGCCCGCGAGAGCAGGGCGTCGACCTGCTCGCGCTGACCTGCCTTTAGCACCTTCCGAAGGGCGGCGCCGAGCTTGTATCCCTCGGTGAAGTTGAGGAAGTACGGCGCCGACTTCCAGTACTCCAGGCTGACTGGGGCCCCGAGCACGTCGGCGATCTGACGCATGATTGCGTAACCACGCACGTCGTCCACCCGCAGGTCATCAGCACCCATCAGCCGCTCGAGCAACATCCCCTCTTGGCCGAGCGCGGGACGTTCCGTGCGGGACATCATCTGGAGAAGAAGCTCACGCAGCTGATCCCGAGCCGCGTTGTCTTGGGTTCCCCGGGCGAGTGCCTCGCGGTACGCATTGAAGCCGGCGTCTACCTGGGCTGTCCACGACGGATCGTTGCAGAGGAAGTTCAGCATTCGGCGGAAGTCCTGCCAGTGATCGTCGCCGGCGGCGGACTCCTCGGCGAGCGTGAAAGGTTTGTACGGCGTCGCCGACAGCAACAGCACCTTGGCATTACCGTAGTTGAAGAGCTCCTGCGCCAGCTCGGCGCTCTCGCCCCCCTCTTCGACCGACAGCAGGTGGCGGAAGCGTTGGAACTCGTCGAGGATGACCAGGTCGGGTTCGAGCGTCTCGACTCCGGCCCTCGCCAGCGACGTCCTCAGTCGGCCGGTCAGTTCCCAGCTGCGGCGGCGGAGCTCGTCGGAGAGTTGCTGGCGCCGCCCGATGTCGTCGAGCAGCAGCTTGAAGTCGCGCCGCTGGCCCGAGGCCCGGACCGATCGCCGGAATTCTCCTTCGATCTTCCGGTCAATCTGGCCAACCAGCTCGTGCTCCAGGCGGTTGATGTGTTGTTGGAACCTTTCAGGTGAGGCGACCTTCCCCTGCAGGGCCCGGAGGGCGGCCCGACGCGTCCAGCCGTCCCAAGATTCCATGCGGTCGAAGAGCAAGAAGAGGAGAGCGCGCTCCTCCGCCTTGCCAATGCTCCACCCTCGATCAAAGGACGTTCCAGGTGTGAAGGCGACCAGGTTGACCGGTTTGCCCTCGACGCACTTGGCGGCCTTGAGCGCGGCACCGTGCCGGGCGAGCATGGTCAGCCGTGAGGAGAGCGTGAGTGACTCCCCCGTGGTCACTCTGAGGCGCGCGAGGTTCTGGGCGGCGATGTCCTGGTTGGAGCACACGTAGATCACGTCGATGCGATCGACGCTGTCGTCGTCCTGCAAGTGTTCGAGTGTCTTGGCGATGACACCGCGAGCGACGACGCTCTTGCCCAAGCCGGTCTCGTCGGCGACCAAGAACCGGCGCGACCGGCTCCCGCCGTAGAAGCGGTCGATGACGTGCGCGACGGTGTCACGTTGGAAGTCCTTGAGGCCGGCCATGACTACGTCCGCGCTGTAGCGTTTTATGACGTCCTCGTCTCAGCGAGTTCTCGCCGCACCGGGTCGATGACTGCCCACAGCTCGGCGAAACCAGTCGGCAGCAGCTGCAGTCCCCGTTCGGTCTTCGAGAGCCGTTCGACCAGGCGGGCGAGATCGTCCAGCTGCTTCGGCTGATCGACCAGCCCGTGCATGAGTAGCTCCAGGATCCCGGGCGACGTCACAGCCGTCCAACTGCCCTTCCCATTCGCGCCACCCGTCCCCTCAGGCAGGATCGCTTCAGATCCCAGCCCGAGCAGGAGTGCTAGGAAGCGCAAGAACTTTTCGGGAGTGTCGACCTGGCGCGCCAGGATCTCGTCCAGCCTCCCGCTCGGGTCACCAATTAGCGAGGCACGGACAACCGTCGACAGCGATCGGCCACCATCGTCCTCCGCCGTCAACACGACGAAGGGTGTGATGTCGGTGATGGGCAGCGGGCCGAACTGCTCCCACATCACCGTCCCGGGAGTGAGCTTGAAAGCCTCCCCCCTGCGAGTCAGCAGCTCGGCGAGCATGCCAATGCCCTGACTTGAAGGTAGCTCGCGCTCGCCGGTCACGGTCAGGCGGTAGGCATCCTCGCCCGGCTCCACCGTTGCGGTCAGCGCGATGCTGGCGACGTCTCGCAGGAAGTTCTCGAGCCTCCATTTGTCCTCGTCTAGTTCGACAGGAGCTTGGCGTTGGTACGGCTCGAGGATGGTTCTGAACGCCGCATCGGCTCCGATCATTGTGTCTACACCGAGCGTCTTGCGCCGTCCGGCCAGCTCCACAAGGAGCTCGGTGTTGCCACCGAAGGCCGCCTCCGTGGCGTTCGACGAGCCGATGAACAGTCGGGCCTTCCAGCCGTGCTCGACGACGTACAGCTTGGCGTGCAGCCCTGTGAGGATGCCTTGGCTCGCGCTGGCGTCCTCCGACGGCAGGCCCGCCATCTCACTGACCACGTTTACCTCGGACCGGGCAAGTGCCGCCTCGGGCAGCCGATCGAGCTCCTCCTGGCGACCGACCAGGACGACATCCGCACTTGGCGCCATGTCCGAAAGTCCTTCGGCGTCGCAGAACGGGGTGATGACCAGATGGCGGGAGCCGGCAAAGTCGGGTCGGGACGGCCCAGGGATGCCCATGGCGTGGAAGGTCAGCTCGGACACGCCGTCGGGCAGCTCCCACTCGACGCGGCGCAGGTCCTCGACCAGCTCGACGATTCCGGCCCGACGCTCGTCCGGCAGGTCAATGGCCAACGACATGGCGTGATTGATCAGGTCGGCTAGTGGCCGGTTCGACGCTTGTCGGCGCGTCGTAACTGCGCCGTCGAGCCGAAGGCATGCATCCCAGCTCCGGTCGGGGGTCAAGTTCCGGCTCAGCACCAGCAGCCGAGCCAGGTAGGTCCCGTTCGCCTCGTCCCAGAATCGGACCGCCCACAACTTGGGGTGGAACAGCCGGCCGGGCCGCGGCCTGCGCACGGGATGCACCATTTTCTCCAGGAAGGCATGTAGGTCCGTGCTGACCGAAGGGACCGAGATGTGGCCGGCCTGACAGAAGATGTCCACCCGATCGGCGCAGCCCCGGATCGACTCCATGATAGTGAGCGGGTCGTTGGTCTCCTGGACGGAATGAGCGGCAAACGCCAGGGGCACCACGAGGGCGCTCTCGAGATCGAGGGTGAAGGTCAAAGCCACCGCCCGCTCGAATGCTGCGCCGGGAGGCGGCCGGAGCGCATCGGTGAGCACCAAGCGCGCATCAGGCGGCAGCATCGTCTGACTCCAGTCCCTCGTGGATGTCGATGAGAAGGCGGCGGACCTGGGTCCAACGGAAGCTCAGCTCCCGGTTACCCGAGCCGCCGGACCAGGTGCGGAGCAGCTTGTCGTTGGTGAACCGAGACTGGGCACCCTTCACCGACTGTTCGCGATGACGGACGAGATCTTGAAGCGGCCGGTCCTCAGGGACGGAACTGGCACGGCCTTCGACCACCGCGTTCAGCCACACGTCGATGAACGCTCGCGCTCGCACGTTCTGGGCGATGCGAGGATTTCTGGCAATCACTCGATCCCACATATCCGAGCGGTTCCAGCTGCTCAATGCTCCCAGAGCCTCGACCTGTCGCGACCACTCTTCCAGGTCATCGCAAAACCTGTCGACGGGGTCTTCAACCCGCGGTGTAACCCGCTTGCTCGTACCGCTGAGCGAGGAGGAAGTTATAGAGGAGCGCGGCACCGTGGATCGCAATGGAGAACCGCTCGGCGTGCCGGAGATCGGCGGCCGGCTCCTGGGGGGCATGTGACGCGGCCGGATCCAGCCACGGAGCTTGGCTGTCACCGTGTGGGCGGCGGTCCTGGTCGAGGAAGTGCACGAGCAGACTGCCCTCCGCGCCCAGTCGCATTTTCTCGCGCAGGAACGCAGCCTCATCTGAGCTGAGCTCCAGCCCGCCGTCGACGACTCCTGGGAAGCCGTCAGGGGCTAAGGGCAACGTCGGTGCCCAGTCGCCGATGATCCGATCTGCCAGCTCGTCCGCCTCAGCGACGTGCAGAGATCGAGCTGCGCCCGGGTCATCACTCATCCTGATCCTGTATTGGGCCAGCGCACTCCAGTAGATCGATGAGGGAAGCGTCTTGACGGCGACTCCAGCCACCCGGCCGATCAAGCCGCCAACCTGGCCGCTGCGTTTGAGCGACGAGATGACCCGGCGCTCGTTGTGCTCGACCCGGCCAGTGAGCGCCGCCCCTCGGAGGCCCCGCCGTTCCGCCTCTTGGTAGCACCAGGGCACGATCAGCAGGTAGCGAGCTCGCGTGTGCAGGGTGGAGGTTCCCGGGAAGAGAAGATCGCTGAAGGCATCGCGAACCTGCCCAATGCCCAGCTCGTCCCTGCTCTCGGTCTCAGCGAACAGCCCTAGCAGCTCGCGCATCCGGCGCTGGTCCTCGCGCGACGTGTCCAGCCATGCCAGTCCTGACGCCACTGTGTCTCCGCTCTGTGAGTCGCTAGGGCGCGTCTCACCCAGCACCCCTTGTTGCATCGGCTCCATCAGAGCCGACTTGACGAAGGCTCAGGTAGCTAGAGGGGAGAACCGTGCGGAAGCGCCTTGTCCAGACTGAGAGTCGCAGGGGATTCACCAGTGCCTGTAGCAAGATTGGAGGATGCGCCATCACAACTCTGCTTCGCTGTCGGGCTTGGCAACTTCTCCCATGCGGCCGCGACCCAAGGAACGAACTATTCATGTGATGAGTTGGATGCCAGGGACCGCTTCTCGAGGGAGGTTGCCCCTGGTCCTCCTCAGATCTTGCGCGCCAGGAAGAGCTCAATGGAAGTCTCATCTCCCGCCTTCGCATCGTTCGCTAGGTCGCCGGGTCGGATGAGGAGCTACCTTCAGGACTGGATGGAGCGTACTAGCGAGTCAGCGCCGCCATAAACAGACTCTTGTCCCAGTCTTCGGTACCGCGCTCCTGGCTCAGGCGACTGACGACTCCGTGAGCGCCCTGGCTCTTCGAGGGCTGGCGGGCGGCGACCTCGGCCGCTGATCCGAGGGGGTTGCATCGCTCCTCCATCTGAAGCATGATTTAAACTTCTGAAGTGATACTGCAAGATGCTGCGCCCGACCTCCTGCTGGAAGGAGTGTCCAAGGCCTATGGCGAGGTAGCGGCCGTGGACGACATCTCCTTCGAGGTTCGGCGCGGCCAGTTTTACTCGCTGCTGGGCCCGTCGGGCTGCGGAAAGACCACGACCTTGCGCCTCGTGGCCGGGTTCGAGCGGGCCGACGCTGGCCGCATCCTGCTGGCGCGGGAGGACATCACCGATACCCCCCCGAATCGAAGACGGGTCAACACCGTCTTTCAGCACTACGCGCTATTTCCACATCTCACCGTCGAAGACAACGTGTCGTACGGTCTCAGGCAGAGAAAACTGGGACGCGACGAGGTGGCGGCCCGACTGGACGAGGCCCTGAGGACGGTCCGGCTCGAGGATCTCCGCGGGCGCTACCCGCGTGAACTCTCCGGCGGGCAGCAACAACGCGTGGCGCTGGCTCGGGCGTTGATCAACAAGCCCGCCGTCCTGCTACTCGACGAGCCTCTGGCTGCATTGGACCTGAAACTCCGTAAGGCGATGCAGCAAGAGCTCAAGAATCTGCAGGAACAGGTTGGAGTCACCTTCCTGTACGTGACCCACGATCAGGAGGAGGCTCTCACGTTGTCCGATCACATCGCCGTCATGAATCGCGGGCGGCTGCTTCAGGAAGGAACGCCGAGCCAGATATACGAGCGCCCCGTAACTCGTTTCGTTGCCGACTTCATCGGTCAAACGAACTTCATCGAGGGCGCAGTTGAAAGCGCGGATCGCTCGGCCACAACCGTTCGGACACGTTCCGGCCTCCTCATTAGGTGCGATCCCAGCGACATCGCGAATTTCGAGAGCGAGGTCGTGGTGTCGGTCCGCCCCGAATCGGTGGTGCCGTCGGTGGATAACCCGATCGCCAATCGCGTCTCCGGATCGCTCGCTCGATACACCTATCTAGGCGACATAGTCCAGTTCCACGTCGAGATTGCCGGTGGCACCGAAATCGTCATGCAGCGCCAGCGTGGTCAGGATCCGATCGCCGAGAGCTGGCGGATCGGGGAAGTCGTCGAAGTGGGCTGGGCCGTGAGGGACGCCCTGGTATTGGTCGACGACGCAGGCGTGGAACGAACAGAAGATGCACCCAGCTTGATCAAGGCTCCAAGTCCTAGCTGAGCAAAGGGGGAATCCGTGACTGACAACGAACTCTTGCGGCGGTGGTCGGTGCGGCCGGTGACGAGGCGCGGTGTCATTGCGGCCGGCGCGGCGACTGCGTTTTTGGTGGCGTGCGGCGAGACCGAGGTCGGTCCGCAGCCTTCGAGCAACGGCACGACGACCAAGGTTCCGGAGAAGATCGAAGACGAGCTATCAATCTACAATTGGGCCGACTACGTCAATCCCAAGACGTATCCCATGTTCGAGAAGGAATTCAAGGTCGAGATCACCGAGGACAACTACCCCTCTAACGAGGACGCCCTCGCGAAGCTGCAGGCAGGAGCGCGGGGATACGACATCGTGGTGCCGACTGGTTACATGGTCGAGACCATGATTGAAAAGGACCTCTTGCTGGAGATCGACCATTCCCAAATACCAAGCATGAAGCTCATCGAAGACCAGTTCCTCGACCTCCCGTTTGATCCAAACAACCGCTTCAGCCTTCCCAAGGACTACGGCACAACGGGCTTTGGTTACCGAAGCCAGTTCGTGACCGAGGAGATGGCGTCCTGGGAGGATTTCTTCAAACTGGCGCCCAAGTACACCGGCCGCTATACGGTCTTGGACTCTCCCCCGGAGGTGGTGGGCGCCGCATTGAAGATGCTCGGCTACTCCTACAACAGCACGGACGCCAAGGAAATCGCCGAAGCAACCGATGTCCTCGTGAAATTCAAGCCGCACGTCCGGAGGATCACTTCGAGCATGCGAGAGATCATGATCAGCGGCGAGGCCTACATTTGTCTCACATGGAACGGAGAGATCGGCTACGTCGCACTCGACGCGAAGGACGCGCGTTACGTCGTTCCCGCCGAAGGCAGTGAAGTTTGGACGGATAACTGGTCCATAGTCACCGAGGCTCCCCATCCCGCGGCCGCACACGCCTTCATCAACTGGCAACTTCAGCCAAAGATTCAAGCACTCGATACCACCTATCACTACTACGGGGCGGTGGTCGAAGGAGAAGAGAAGTTCCTGCCCAAGGCCCTGGCAAACGATCCCGCCGTCTATCCGCCGGCGGACGTGGAAGAGAAGCTCGAGGTGGCACAGGCGACCCCCGAATGGCTTGCGCTGCGAAACGAAGCATGGACCAAGTTCAAGGCGGCCTGAAGCAAGCGCTGTGAGGACCAGCGCGCGGTCGACGCCGGTCGCGGAGCCGCGAACGCTCATCGGCCCGGCGTGGGCCTGGTATCTCATCTTTTTCGTGGTGCCCCTCGGCTTCATCGTGCTATACGCACTAGCCACGAATGATCCGGACGAGTTTTTCGTCGTCCGGTTCGGGTTCGACACCGCCCAATTCGAACGCCTTGCGGACCCGATCTATCTGCGTATCTACTGGGACACGCTCGTCATGGCTTCGACCGGTACCCTGGGCTGCCTAATCATCGGCTACCCGTTTGCCTACTATCTGGCAACCAAGGTCGGCCGAAATAGAACCCTGCTTTTGGTGCTGGTGATCTTACCGTTTTGGACGAGCCTGCTAATTCGTACCTACGCATGGGTCATCATTCTTAGCGAGCAAGGTCCACTCTCAGGGTTGCTACAAAAGATGAGACTGCTCTCGAATCCTCTGAACATCCTTTACACCCCTACGGCGGTGTGGGTTGGGGTCGTGTACGACTACTTGCCGCTCATGGTCTTTCCCCTCTATGTTGCGCTCGAAAGACTCGATCCGCGCCTGGCCGAGGCGAGCCGGGACCTTGGCGTGGGAAGGTGGGGCACATTTCGGCGGGTGACTCTCCCGCTATCGCTTCCCGGCGTGATGACCGGGTCCCTTCTCACCTTCATCCCGATGATGGGTGAGTACGTGGTGCCAGAGATCCTGGGTGGAGCGAAATCGTTCCTCGTGGGAAGCCTCGTCGCCAACCAGATACTCACGGCCGTCGACTGGCCGTTCGGCGCGGCGATCGCGCTGGGACTTGTTTTCGCGTTGCTGATCGTAATCGCGATCTACCTCCGAGTCGTCGGACGCAGTGCCGAGCAAAGCCTCGGAGCGGCGTTGTGACGTCGAGATCAGGGACCTCCATCGGCCGCGGTGAGGTCTTCAGCCCGATGGATCGGATCACCGGTCACGCGTTCAAACTTCATGCCGGGCTGGTGTATGCGTTTCTCTATCTTCCGATCGTCGTCGTGGTGGTTTACGCCTTCAACGAAAATCGCCTCGGGCAGGTGTGGCGCGGATTCTCGCTACGCTGGTTCGAGGCTGCGTATGAAGACGTAACTCTTCTGGATGCTTTGAAATTGTCCACAGTCACCGCCGGTGTCAACTGCCTCGTCGCCACGGCATTGGGCACTTCCGCTGCCATCGGCCTACGGAACGTGGGTAGAAAGACGAGAACCGCCTTTGACGCATTCATGTACATGGCACTGATCGTTCCCGAGATAGTGATCGCCATCGCATCGCTACTGTTCTTCGTTACGATCAATTTTCCTTTGGGACCGCTGGCGATCGTGGTAACCCACGCCGTGTTCAACACCGCCTTGGTGACTCTCATCGTTAGAGCCCGTCTTTCGGGCATGGACCGGACGCTCGAGGAAGCGTCTGCGGATCTGGGGGCGAGCCGGTGGGGAACGTTTCAGCAGGTGAGCCTTCCCCAGCTCCTCCCGGCGATCACGGCCGGAGCACTGCTGGCTTTCACCTTCTCTTTTGACGACGTCATTCTCTCGTCCTTCGTAGCCGGGCCGGGCTCGACGACTCTACCGGTCGAGATCTTCTCCCAGCTTCGCTTTGGCCTCACCCCCAAGATCAATGTGGTGGCGGTGTTCACGCTTTCGATCACAGTGGCCGCGATCGTGGCCGCGCAAGTCCTCCTGAGGCGTGACCAGCAAACCGCTCGAAGCGCGAGTTCGTGATGGAAAGACAGGAGCTGCAGCTGGGCCGACGCGTACGCAAGCTGCGGGAGGGGCGCTCATTATCCCTCAAGCAACTGGCTGCAAAGGCATTGGTTTCCGAAAGCTTCATCTCGCAAGTCGAACGTGGCGTGGCGAATCCGAGCGTTTCGTCGTTGCGGCGGATTGCCGACGGATTGGGCACCTCGATCGGTGCTCTGTTCGAGGGGCGGCAGGGGAACGGAAGCGTCGTGCGAGCGGTCGATCGGCTTCGTCTGACGCACCCGCAGCACCGGTGGCACGATTACTTGCTGACTCCCGAGTCTGCTCAGCGCCTCCAGGTGATCTTGAGTGTCATCGCTTCAGGAGAGGGTTCCGGCGGTGAGCCTTACCGACACGATTCCGACGAAGAATGCGTCATCGTACTCAAGGGTCGGCTTGAATTCAGGGTCGAAGATCAGAGTTACGTGCTCGAGCAAGGTGACAGCCTTACGTTCGAGAGCCGGTTGCCCCACTGGAACCGAAACCCCGGACCCGGCGAAACGGAGGTCCTGTGGATCATTACACCGCCCTCCTACTAGGTGGGGTAACTTCATCTCCATTCACCACTCGGTGAACTCCGAACAGCGACCGTCTTCCTCGAGGCGAATCACCCAAAGGTTGCTGAAGCGATCCCCGTCGCTGTAGTCGATCCAACCCCGAACGAAGACGAGGTCGCGGGCAATCTCAACGATGGCAACGTGCGCCGTTTAAGAGCCGGAGACCGCTCTTGAGGACCGGGTGAAGGCATCGAGCGGAGGGACATAGACAGGGTCATCCGTGGGCTTAGTCGAAATGAGTAGAGCGATTGTATGTAGGTAATCTGACGCGCCTAAAGCGTGTCGATATAGGAGCTCGTTGACGGCCCCTCTCCCATCGATGAGACTGAGTCCATCCGAACAGATGCCGCTGGAAGGAAAGGGATGCATGACAGTGAGTCGAGCAACGTTGCCTACCAATGAGGAAGACTCAAGCTCCCCTATGGGATCGCCAAGCACCTCGTCCCAGACAGGGTGAACCCCAAGCCGCTGTCAATCTCATCAAGGAACTGGTAAGAACAACGCGCCACAGCGCACCTTGGCGCAGCCGCCACCTTCCTACGTGTCTCCCCAGCACCCTTTAGTTTCATCGGCTCCGCTAGAGCCGACTTGGCGAGAGGCGAGGCGGCTCGAGGCGAAAACCGTGCCGGAGGCGCTCGGACGCGGCCACGTCGATCCACCTGGCTTCCGCCCCCGATCTCGAGCGGGTGACAGGCCGCTACTTCGCCAACAGCAGACCAAAGAGATCCTCCAAGCGCAGCTACGACGAGGCGGCTGCGGCACGGCTCTGACAGGTGAAAGCCGATGTTGTCGGCCTGCCCGCGGCTCGCTGAACCGACCTCACCGCGACGCAGTGAACGTCCAGCTACTTCGCGATCGAGTCTGGGCTCGCCGCTCACGGAAAACCAGGCGAGATTCGTCTCGCGTATCCCGGGCAGGCGATTCACCTTCGAATTGGATGGGGATCTACGGACTCGTCTCGGTCAAGACCGCGCTCCTACGCGATCTAATCCGTTCCCATTCGGTGCTGCTCTTCAGGTTCCAGTCCCAAGGCACCGAGCATCGCGACGTATGCCACACCGCCAAAGAGCAAACCCGCGCCATCGAGGATCAGGCTCTTACCTGCATCGGGGTGAGCACAGCCAGCCGTGAGATGGTCGACATTTCCCCTAAGCTGCCGGTAGGGGCTCCCGGGCGCGTGGTCAAATGGCGGGGTGAGTGCGACGCGCTGCGCAGTGGTCACGGGAGCTGGGACAGGTATCGGACGCGCGATCGCACATCTCCTTGCGCGGGATGGCTATGCGCTCGGCCTCATCGGGCGGCGGCCCAAGCCGCTGGAGGATCTTGCGGCGGAGCTTGACCACGCAGTGGTTGCTCCAGCCGACGTAGGATCCCGCGAACAGGCGGCCGCGGCGCTCTCACGGCTGATGAAGGCGTTCGACGGCATTGACCTGCTCGTCAACAATGCTGGTGTCGGCCAGAGCGACACCGTCCTCGACGAGCCGCTGGAGCAGTGGGAGGCAACGCTGCGCACCAACCTGACGGGGGCGTTCCTGATGACGCAACTGGCGCTCCCCTCGCTCATCGAGAGGCGCGGCTCGGTCGTCAACGTCTCGTCGATCAGCGGGCTACTCGCCGGGCCGGGCTGGGCGTCCTACTGCGTCTCCAAGGCCGGTCTCGTCATGCTTGCGAAGTGCGTGGCATACGATTACGGTCGCAAGGGGGTACGCGCCAACGCGGTATGTCCTGGCTGGGTTCGCACGCCCATGGGCGATGAGGACATGGATCGGCTTGGGGAAGACCGCGAGACTGCCTACGCCGAGTCGCACCGCCTGAATCCGCTCGGCCGCCCGGCCGATCCCGAGGAAGTCGCTAGCGTCATTTCGTTTCTTGCCTCCGAAGCGGCGAGCTACGTCACGGGCGCCGTTCTCACCGTTGACGGAGGCACGACGATCGTCGACCCGACCGCCCACCCGTTCGACCTAAACCTCTAGCTATGCCTTATCGGTTCTCTTGGAAGTATTAGGTGAGTGGGGATGGGGTTTCCTCCAGCGGCCGCTGCAAAGCGGTACAAGGCCTTAGGCGATCTGGAAAGAGTCCGACCGCCATCCCAGGCGGCTGGAGTTCCGATGGGAGCCACCACGATAGCTGCGCCAAAGCGATTACGAGTCTGGCTCCCCGCCTACATACAGGCGCGCCGTCGTTAGCTTGGAGGACCCACGCATCGATCGCGAGTACCACGAGCGCCAGAGAGCGCATCCGGCGCGCCGACGGCAGGAGGATGGCTTCGGAGGCTGAAAGGTGAATGAGAAGTCGACATCTTCGCGCCAACAGCGGAGCGAAGGTTGTCGAGACTTGGCGTTCTACCTGCCCGATCAGTCTGACGGCCGTTACCACGTCCACGAGACTCCCACAGCTGGTGCCAGTCTCCCCCGAGGGCCTGGCGTCTGCTGTGCCCCTTGACTCCGCAGGCCAGGGAAAGTGATCAAGATCCACCCCCCCAAGGGTCCCGGCGGGCGCTCCACCGACCCAGCCGATCTGCCCCAAGAAAAGAGCGCCTACGCGCTCAGAGACATCGATCGACTCAAGCAGATCGCGGCCTCCCACGGCGTCAACGTCGGCACCTACGCGACTCGGCTGCTCGACATCGAGCTGCCGTGGACCAAGATGCGCATGATCTACCGACTGCTGTGGCTGGTGCGCCGCATCTCGGCCGCGCGCGTCGATGAAGGTCTGCGCCAGGGCGTTGGAGCTTGACGTCGTCGATGTGAACCTGATCGCACGCATGCTTGAGCGCGCACTCGAATCGCATCCCGTAGCCGCGCCAGCAGCTAGCGCCCAGGTTATCCAGTTGCGAGCTACGCATGCTGATACGAGTCGATCTGTTGATCGTCGACGACTTCGCCCTGCACCAACTCGATCCCCTCGAGACCCAGGACGTCTACGACATCGTGGTGGAAAGTACCGGCGGGCACCGAGATCGTGACCTCGAACCGCTCACCGGATGAATGGCTGGCTACGATGGCGGATCCGTTGCTCGCCCAGAGCGCGATAGATTGGCTCCAGAGCGCGGCCTACGAGCTCCCGTCGAGGGCGAGTCCTACCGGCGGCGCCAGAAACCGCAGAGGCACAAGAGTTCGCGATGATGCAACGGTCAGCATGGCGACACCGGCTCGCGGCCCGGACCTGGATGGCCCGATGAGCGCTCCTACCACCTTGTTACTACGGCGCGTACGTGCTCGATCCCGACAGAGAACTAGCTACCTATATCGAGACCGCGACAGATCAGTACCCCACCAAGGCCTAGCCCGGTGCCAGTCGCGCGCACTTGCGACAGTCTCAATCACATGGTGCACCGCATCGCGCTAAGCATGAGCACGGTCGCTGTACTGGGTGGCGCACTCATGGCGGCGCTGGGCATCGAGGTACTTGCTAGCGATGATGCTTCCGCCTCGACCGCAGACTTGACGGCTGGTTGGGCGCTCCTGGCTAGCGGTGCCGTCGCGTGGGAGCGCCGCCCTCAGAGTCGCACCGGCATGCTCCTCGTCGCGACGGGCGCTGCGTGGTTTCTCGGCACGGCGTTTCCTCCGGCGATCTACCTCCACCGCGCGCTCCTCGCCCACGCGATCCTCTCGTATCCGACCGGTCGGCTCACGGGTCGTCCAGCGCAGTTCGTCGTCATGGCTGCCTATGTCGCAGCGCTCGAACCGCTCGGGAGCAACGACGTTGTCACTCTCGCCCTCGGCGGCGCGGTGGCATCCGCCGCTGAGCTGGAGCTCTGGCACGCCTCGGGCCCCCTTCGCCGTGCGCGTCGGGTCGAGCTCGCCGCGGCTGCGACCTATGCGTCCATCCTCACGATCGGTGCGCTGGGACGCGCGTATAGTTGGGACGCCGATCGGGCCGTCCTCCTCGCGTACGACGCAGTCGTCGCGATTGTCGGAGTCGTGCTCGCCACCGCGCTCACTCGGGCGCGCTGGGCAGATGCTGTCGTCGCTGGTCTGATCGTCGATCTGGGAGCGCTCGAGGAGACGGGAACGCTGCGTGGACGTCTAGCGAGAGCCCTCGGCGATCCGTCGCTCGAGCTCGGATATACACTCGAGGACGGCTCGCTGGTGGACGATGCCGGACGCCCGCTCGCGCTCCCGCACCCGGACTCGAGTCGCCGAGTGACTGCGATCGACGAGGGCGGCGAGCGTCTCGCAGTGTTGATCTACGACGGTGTGATATTGGCTGACGAGCTCCTCCTCGAGTCGGTCGCTGCGGCTGCGAGGATCACGATCGCCAACGCTCGACTGCAGGCCGAGTCGCGAGCGCGCACCGAGGAGCTTGTCGCGTCTCGCCTCCGAATCGCGATCGCGGTGGACGAGCAGCGCAGGCGGATCGAGCGCGAGCTCAGGCTGGGCGCCGCGGCCCGTCTCGACACGGTTTCCGCGCTTGTGGCCGATGCCCAGCATCGCGGCGCCGACCCGGAGGACATCGCTGCGTTCGAACGCGAGCTCGCCGCCGCACGCGCCGACTTGGAAGGACTCGCACGTGGTCTCTACCCTGCGGTGCTAAGCGATCGCGGCCTCGTCGCCGCGCTAGACGATCTTGCACATCACACTCCGATCCCGATCGCGCTCAGCGCCGATCTCGGCGCTCTCGAGCCGGAGATCGAAGCGGCCGTGTATTTCACGTGCGCCGAGTCGCTCGCTAACGTCGTGAAGCACGCATCAGCCTCGCGGGTGACGGTCGTCGTGCGCGAGGAGGGGGCCGACCTCGTCGCCACGATCGCCGACGACGGCGTTGGCGGCGCGCGTCTCGGTGTCGGTTCGGGCCTCCAGGGGCTCGCGGACCGTGTGGAGGCGATCGGCGGACGGCTCCGGGTCGAGAGCCGACCCGGAGCCGGTACGCGCCTGACCGTGATCATCCCAGCTGCGTTCAGCGAACGCGTCGATACGGCTTGATCACGCTGAACGGATCGTAGGGGCGGCCGGGAATCGCCTTGGAGGTCATCGTGTCCTTGTAGATCGTCACTTCGTACTCGTACGTCGCCCCCGGCGTGCACGCGGTCGCGGGCGTGCAGCCCACGATCGTGTCGGTCCATACGCCATCGGCGACGATCCACTCTCCCTCGACCACCAGTGACGAGCTCACATGCCGACTCACCCAGCGGCCGTCCGTAACTTCGAGCGTCCATCTGCCGGCGAGATCGGAGGCTTCCTGCTCGTCGAGCCCGAACCTGTGGAGCTCGTCCTGCGTGTACGAGACGTCCCACATCCCGAGTGCCTCGCTCGCAACATCGCCCGAGGTCGCCTCCGGAGCGCGGGAGCACGTCGGCGTCGGGTGATCGCCGATCGTCGCACGCAACGCGCGAATCTCGGCGATCGCTCCTCGGGTCATGGCGTTCTCTTCGAGCTTCCGATACACGGGCTCGAGCGCCACGCGCAGGCCCGCAAGATCAGCGGGTGCGGCGCTGCGAAGAAGCGATGCGTCGAGCCCGCATAGCAGGAGCGCAAGGTCTGCCTCGCCTTGCGTCACGTCATCGGCGATGGGGTCGATGGCGTCGGCTGCGGCCCTTCGGAGCGTCTGTTGCTGCTCTGTCGTCAACGCCGCGAACGCGTCGTCGTCGACGATGATCGCCATCGGCTTGGGCCAGAGTACGATGTTTCCCGCCACGGCGCGCACGCCCTCGCTATGTCCCCATCCCTCGACGCGGCTCAAGTCGAGCTCGGCGCCGTCGAGCGCCGATAGATCCCCGGGCGGATAGAGGACAGGCGTCGCGCCGAGTGCCCCTAGAGCCATCTCGGCGACTGCTCCCTCGCGCACTCCGATCCTACGGCCGCGGTAGTCGTCCGGACCGATCAGCGCCTTCTTGCCGGCCGGCAGCCGTAGCGTTCCCGGCACGACTCCGAGCCCGACGACGCCGAGCTCCCCGAGCGCCTCGAGCATGGGAGTGGGAATGTCACTTGCGGCCACCGCGCGCTGGAGCTCCACGCTGTCGATGAGAAGCGGTGCAACCAGGGCCTGGAAGCTCGTGATGCCCATCGTGTCGAAGGCGCGAACACCGACGTCTCCGAGATCGGCCTTGCCGGCCGCGACGTCCTCGACTGTGCCGCGCTCGTAGGCGTTATCGCCATCGCGCCAGCCTTCCCGCACGTCTATCCGCATCGACCCGTTCGAGAGCTCGTCCACCGCCTCCGCGAACCTCGTCGCAGCATCCTCGGCGTTCTGCGTCACGTACGTGAGCGCGAGAGGCTCTCCCGGGTCGTCTCCACCTGCCTTGTCGCTCGAGCCGCCGCACCCTGCGACGACTACGATGAGGGCGAGCGCTGATGCTCCCAGCTGCAGCCTTGCCGTGATGTTCATTTGGGCCTCCTCGTTTTGTTCATTTGGCCTCCTCGTTGACGAGGTAATGATCGGGCACCGCGCACCGCAGCACATCGGGGATGGCCCCCCGATGGCAGGCCGCTCATGTCAGGGCAGGCCCCGATCTCGACGCACAGGCCACTGTGCGAGGATTGTCACATGGCACGTGCCGCGCTCCTCGTCGTCCTCGGAGCGGCGGTCGCGCTGGTCGTGGGCGAACTCAGCCTCGACATCGTCCGGAACGACGCCGGGTACACGCCCGCAGGAGCGTCGGCGCCGCGCGAGATCGCCTTCTCCATTGCAGGCTGGGCGCTGATCGCAGCGGGCCTCGTGTCGTGGTGGCGAGATCCAGGCAGCCGCTTCGGCGCGCTCGTCACCGGCGCGGGGCTCGCCTGGTTCGTCGCGGAGTGGAACAACCCCGAGAACCCGTCTGCGCTAGCATTCACGATCGGGCTCTGCCTCTACGTTGCGTACCCCGTGCTCGTCGCGCACGCCGCTATGGGCTACCCTTCGGGGCGGCTCATCTCGCGCCGACGCCGCAATGGGGTCGTGGCAGCGTACGTCGGTGCGATCGGCGTGCTCGGTATCGCACCCGCGCTCATCTTCGATCCCCGCGCCGCGGGCTGCGAGGGCTGCCCGTCGAACCTGCTTCTCGTCACCAACCAGCCGGAGCTCGTCGACGGTTTCGAGCGCCTCGGCGTCGTGCTCGGGGTCGCCTGGTCCGGAGCTCTGTGCGGACTCATGTGCGCGCGAGCGAAACGCATGCCGGTCGTCCGCAGCGTCGCCATTCCCGGTGCTCTCACGCTCGGCGTGACGACGGTCCTCTTCGCGCTCGCGCTCGAGCGCGGGTTTCTCGCCCACGGCAATTTCGAGTACCGGCTGTGGCCGGCCCAGGTCGCAGTGGCACTCGCGCTTGTGCTCGGGGTCGCCTGGACCTGGGTGCGCGCGAGACGTCTCCGTCGCACGATGGCATCACTCGTTGCTGCCCTCGCTCGCTCACCGGCATCGGGCGAGCTTCGCGACGCGCTCGCGGCCACGCTGGATGACCCCGATCTCGTGCTTGGCTATCGGGTCGATGCGGGCCTCGCACCGGTCGACGTCCACGGAAGAGCGGTCGACCTGACTGGCCTCGCGCACACGGCGCTCGTCGCCGACGGGCGCGAGGTCGCTGTTCTCGGTCATCGCTCTGGTCTCCTCGACGATCCGGCTCTCGTCGAGCAGGTGACCGCGACGGCGCGGCTCGTTCTCGAGAACGAGCGACTGCAGGCGGAGGCAAGCATGCGTATCGAGGAGCTTCGCCGCTCGCGGGCGCGTGTCGTCGAGGCGGCAGACGCAGCAAGGCGGAACCTCGAGCGCGACCTCCACGACGGAGCACAGCAGCGGCTGGTTTCGCTTTCGATCTCACTCGCGCTTCTGTCCTCGGCGCATCCGGAGGCCGCTGGTCTTCACCGCGCACAGGAAGAGTTGCGAGCTGCAACGGCGGACCTTCGCGAGCTTGCCCACGGCATCTACCCCTCGGTTCTCGTCGACGGGGGGCTCGCCGAGGCGCTCGTGGCGCTTCGCGAAGAGACACCGATCATCCTCAAGCTCGGAGGACTGCCGAAGGGTCGGCTCCCGCCGGAGATCGCGGCAACGGCGTATGCAGTCGTCTCCGAGCTCGTCGACATGTCACGCGAGCGTCTCTCTGTTGTCGCCGAGCACCGCGACGGTGCCTTGGTGCTCGTCGCCGAGCCGGATGCCGATCCGATCGACCTGACGAGCGTCGAGGATCGCATCGCGGCAGCGTCGGGCTCGATCGCGGTCGTCGAGAATCCAGGAAAGGGCCGGCGTTCGCTACACGTGGAGCTTCCATGCGGGCCGTAATCGCCGACGACGAGACGCTCCTTCGCGAGGGCCTTGCGCGGCTTCTCACAGATGCCGGGATCGACATCGTGGGAACCGCAGGCACGGCGGCGGAGCTCCTGCGCCGGGTCGAGCTCAGCCGGCCCGATGTCACGATCGTCGACATTCGTATGCCCCCGACACACACCGACGAGGGGCTCGTCGCCGCCAGCGAGATTCGTGAGTCGTACCCAGAGGTCGGTGTCCTCGTTCTCTCGCACCACCTTGAGTCGAGGTATGCAATGCGTCTCCTCGAGGAGCATCCGGAGCGTTCGGGATACCTGTTGAAGGAACGGGTCTCTGATGTTGCCGTTCTCATCGACGCGTTTGGACGTATCGCCGAGGGTGAATGCGTTCTCGATCCGACCATTGCTCGGCGGCTCGTGAGACGTTCACGCGAACGTGGGCCTCTCGACGAGCTCACGGAGCGCGAGCGCGAGGTGCTCGCGGTGATGGCGGAAGGCCGGTCGAACAAGGGCATCTGTGCACGTCTCTACCTCAGCCCGAAAACGGTCGAGTCGCACGTGAAGCACATCCTCATGAAGCTAGGAATCGACGAGTCGGACGACGACCACCGGCGCGTTCTCGCGGTGCTGGCGTTCCTTCGCTCCTGAGAGCCTTGGTCGACGTCGCCGTGCTGCCGGTAGCGCCAACGGTCAGAGTTCGTCCGCGATTGCCTCGACGATTCTCGATGCATCACGAGGGCGTCACGAAGCTCCTCGACGTCCATATTTGAGAGCCTCGTACTCGCTAACGGATGCACGTGAATCAGGGAGAGCTCTCGATCGGATCGAGGGTTCTCCCCGTATCCGGTTCAGCTGCGGACTCCTAACCTCCACAGGCTCCCCCACGTCACCTCCACAGGCGTTGCGGTGCCTAGGCCTTGTCGCTGGTAGCGCTCATCAATGAGCAGCTTCCAGAGATAGTGCGGTGGTCGAGGACATTCATTGGGCCCAGCCGACGCTACTGGATCTCCTCGGACAACGTCGTGGACCTCACCCGCACCGCTCCCATCCTCTTGGTGGCTACTGCTCGAAGGGGTCGTCTGACTCGCCGGCGTTCGCGCGTCCTCGGGTTCACGAGCATCCGCGAAGTCAGACTGACGAGGAAGCCCGCCAGCTCGCTGTAGTTGATCTCGATGTTCTCGTCGTCAGTGCCCGAGGCTTCGGTGTTCGGGAAGGCGATATCGGCCGGCGGAAGCTCCATATCCACGAGCTCCGAGTAATAAGGACTAGCCGCCACCGCCCTTGTTGTCACCCTCCCGTGTCTAGAGAGAGAGAGCCAATCGCGCGCTCGCGTCATGGCGACCTAGAAGAGGCGACGCTCGTCCGCATCGCTTCCCTCGTAGCGGCCCGCTGAGAAGATCTCGCGCGGGACAAGCCATGCTTGTCGGCGCCCCGCCTCTATTTCCGCACCGCCCGCCAGCTGGGGTTGTGCTCCGGGGACCCAACCCTGGATCGGTGCTGCCGGCGCGCTCGTCGCTCCAGGTGCGACCGCTTACCGACGACGAGGTGGCGCTGTGCCGAAGCTTGTCCGTGAGTAGCCTCACCGAGACCAGGCGCCCAACGGCTTGGGCGCTGGCCGAGGCAACGGCACGGACCTCAGAGATTCCATAGATCCGAATCCGGGACATCGATGTAGACGAGGTCAGAGTGTGGCTGTGGGGCTCGACAAAGGCCGAGCCGCGCTGGGGCCGGCTGACCGAATGGGGCAGCAGACAGCTCGTCCGTCGGGTCGAGCGAGTGAAGAGCAAAGGCCCCGACGCGTTTGCTGGTCTACGACGGTGCCCGCGACGACAAGGTCGCTCAGATCTCGTCGTGCATCGCCATCACCGATGTCTGCGCATGACCGGTTTGGCCAAGGAGCCCGACGTCCGCCCACATTCGGTCGTGGCGTGGGCCGGACCAAGGGTGCTCTCCGAGACGACCCACATCGAAGCGGTGGCCAAGGCCTTGGGGGCAAGAAGCCTAGATCGAGCCGCTTCACTGATCGGTTGGGAGTGGCGAGAAGAGGCAGAGTTGTGCGCCGATTCCTAGATGGCGACTGCTCCCACAGGCGTCTCCCGCCTTCAGGCGCTGGAGGCGATCCTCCTGAACCCCGAACTCTACTGGCTCGCCGAGGAGATTCCCATCCCCGATCCCGAGCGCGGAGGCAGGACGCGCGCCCATGCGAACTTCGCATATCTCCTCTACGAAGCTCTGATCAGCGGCTACCGGAGCGCAAGGCAGGTGGAGGCCGAGCTCTCCCATGAGGTGGTGTGGCGCTTCGCCCGGCGGATGGTGCGCAAGATGTTCCCGGACGACCGCGACATGCGCCTGCCGGGTAAACCCATGCGGCGCCACCACTGGTTGAGGAATTCCCTCCAGGAAAGCCCCGACCGCCTCGGGGCAGGGGTCGATTCGTTCCGAACGCAGAATCGACCACACGGTACTGGGCGCGATCGCGATCCCGAGGTGCTTGAGCTCTCCCTGGATCCGTCTGTAGCCCCAGGTCGGGTTGTCCTCGGCGAGGCGGATCACCAGGTGACGAACCTCTGCCTGCGTGGGCGGGCGGCCTTGGCGCCGTGGGCACGTCCAACCACGCGCCACGATCGCGCGGTGCCAGCGGAGGACCGTCTCGGGACGGACGAAAAAATGAGGGCCAGCGGCTCTTCGGCGGGACCCGGCTGGCGGCGGCGAGGATCGCGCGGTCATGCGGCTTGAGATCCGGCCTCTTCACCTGGCGCTTGAGGACGCAGAGCTGGTGGCGGAGCACCAGAATCTAACCACCTTGGCCTCCTCGGAGCGGAGAGCGATGACGACGAGCTCTAAGAGGCGACGCCGGCCCCAATAGAGGAGCGAGAGGATCATGAGGCCGCGGGTCTTCGGTTTCACGTGCCGGACCCCCTAGAGGTCTCGGACGGAGTCGGCAGCATAGAGCCAGGTTCGAACGACCCCGGTCTACAGGCCGAATCGAGTTTTCGGCACCGACACCGTCGGCTCCACCACCGCTTAGAGAGCATGACCAGGATGACGAACCGGCCGCACCGCGAGAAGGCCGGCCCCGCGCTGGGCGAGGCCGGCCTTTCGATGAACCGCGGGCGGCGGAGATCCGCGCTATCGAACGACGATCGGACCGGCGATCCCGAATGGCCCGAAGTCCTCCCCGCGGACTTGGATCGGCCGCATGCAGACGATCGCGTGCCTGCCCGGCAACACCGACTCGACGATGCTGCCCGAGCTGTTCGCCGGGATGGTGTCGCTGGAGAGGTACCTCACCTCGCTCTCGCCGGGCCAGCCATGCCCCAGCTTCCCGTTCTCGTTCGCCCGTCGGATCTTGCCGACGACCGCCTCGAACGCCCGCAAGGTGTATCCCTCCTGGAGCTCGTACGAGTCGAACATCACAGGCTTCTCGGTGGCGTTGACGACCTCGAAGGGCACGACCCCCGGCTCGATCCGATCGGCCGTGATCTCCATCGAACACGTCGACCCGTCGAACGTCACGGTGCCGACCGCCTCTGCTTCCGCCTCCGCCGGGTTCACCGTCGGTGGCCCCGTGGCCGGGGTCGTCGCGTCTTCCCCAGGGCGGTTTACCAGGACCAGCACGACCGCCGCCACGCCGATAGTCGCCGCCACGGCGAACGCACCGATCTTCATGTTTCGGTTCGCCTTGGGCTGGCGCTTCTCCTGCTGGGGCCATGGATCCACGTCGGATTCCAGCTGCTTGTTTGTCATCTCGAACACCTTTCTTGTATGAGGATCTTGCTCCCATCGGGGAACCAGCGGTCAATGACTTCGCCCGTCTCCACGGAGAGATCCAGAACGTGCCGTCGGGGTTGACTGTGAACAGGTGAGTCAGGTCGGTGCCGGAGACGAAATACAATCCGGCCGTCGAGGCCGGGGGGCCTTCTCCCCCGCCGGCAGGATGAGGGACACGATCGTGCACAGCCCGATCGTCATGTTGAACATAGTTCGACGCATCGTTCAAACCTCCTCGCGTTCGTCTCGCCTTCTTGGAAGACTGGTGATCGACCCGACGGGTACTCACCACCCCTGCCCCTCGACGTGCACGCGGCGAGCGCAAACGCAGTCACCGGCCATGGAAATCGCTAGGCGCTTCATGCCATCCTTCCCTAATCTCCCGTCCTCGATGGACGGTTAGATCGCACGCAGCGCACGACCCGATCAACCCGGATCTGGGCCCGACGCGCCAACTCCGCGGCCGCCTCCGCCGATCCTTCCTGGACCACGTAGAACACCGACTCGTCTTCGGGGACGAGGATCGAATCGAGATAACGCGCACCCGTCCCTTGCGATGACAACTCCGCCGCCACCTCCTTTGCTCGGGCGTCGGACTCGGCGAACGCCTCAGCCGTCACGCCGGGCCAGTAGCTCTCGACCATGAACGTGTCCACAGACCTCCTCCACAAAAGGCTAGATGCCGAAGCTAGCCTGGTGGAGGCCCGGAGGAATCCGTGGAACCCGCACATTTGTGCGGGCCCGACCCCCCGATTGCCTGCCCGGCGGCGGCTGACGTTACCGCCGGGATTCAGCCAACCGGGCGGCGAGCCCGGCCCTAGACCGGATCCCGAGCTTGCGGTAGACGCGAGTGAGGTTCGCCTCGACTGTCCTCACGCTGATGAAGAGCGCATCGGCGACCTCGCGGTTCGTGCGGCCCTCGGCCGCGAGCTGCGCGACCTGCTCCTCCGTCGGCGTCAGCTCATGTGGCGCTGGTGCGCGGCCGCCGATCCGCGCGAGTTCCGCCCGGGTCTTCTCTGCCCAGAGCGGCGCGCCGAGCTCCAGGAAGATGTCGAATGCACGGACCAGGTTCTCGCGCGCGGACCTCTTCTTCTTCATCCGCCGCTGCACCTCGCCGGTCACGAGAAGGGTCCTCCCAAGCTCGAACGGTTGAGGTATCCGTTCGTGTTGCCCCAGGGACGTCTCCAGATGGAGCAAAGCGGCGGGCAGATCGCCCAGCGCGGCGGCGATGAGGCCGCGGCAGCGAGCGGCCGTGGCGCGAGCAGACACACGGTCGAGCCTCCGGGCGCGCCGTTCGAGTCGAGCGAGGAGCGCCTCGGCCTCTCCCAGGCGATCGAGAGCGATGAGCGCCTCGACGTCATCGGCTACGAATCGCATCGAGCCAGGCTCTCGGACCCCTCCCTCCTCCAGGCGCCTGCCAATGGGGCCGAGGATGCGGTGAGCCGCGGCGGGGCGACCATGCGCGAGCTCGAGCAGGCCGAGTGCGGAGGCGGCGAGGATGCTCGAGATCATCGCCGCGTTCTCCTCCGCACCATCGAGCACCATTTGGGCGTCGCTTCGTGCACCTTCGTCCCCGCGCGAGCAGCGAACGAGCGCACGCACCCCGAGCGCGTAGAGACGCTGTGGCTCCTGGCCCGTCTGTATTGCTATCTCGTTTCCTTCCTCAGCGGACCGGATTGCCTCCTCCCAGCGGCCGGACAGGTACTCGACGAAGCTGAGGTTCGCCAGGATCCATGGCAGCGCGCTCTCCTCGGCTCGTTCATCGGCGCGATCACGCAATGACCTGAAGATCGTGCGAGCCTCGTCGAACTCGTCCGCCCACATGAGGTTGACCGCGAGGGAGAACGACGCGTCGACCTCACCTATCTCTCTCTCCAAGACGATGCCGCGGCGGAGAGCATCCCTCCACCCGAGCCGGCCGATCATCGCCTCGATCAGGCCCTGTGCGGCAACCGCAGCGACTTGCGCTGCGACATCGCCCATCTGCTCGGCCAGAGCGACGGCTGTCCGCGCGTGTTGAGCAGCTTGGGGTAGATCCTTTCGCATGAGGAACAGAACGTCTGCCAGCCCCTCTTCGAGCCGTGCACGAAGGGCGATGTCATCGCCCGACTCGAGGAGGGCGGCGTTGAACAGATCGACCGCCCGCCGACGGTCGCCCTCGTACTCCTGCAGGGATCCGAGCCAGTAGAGCGCCTGCGCGCGCGGTGGGCCGGCCGGCGCCGCACCAAGCGTCTCGTCGAGCAGAGCGCTCGCCCGGCTGCTGTCCCCTGTTTCGAACGAGTGGGCCACCGCCTGGATGGCCCGCCTGTGCCGATCGTCCGGTCGGTCGAGAGGTGTCAGTCGCCAAGCCTGCACAGCGAGCTCAGCCGCAGCTCTCAGCGAACCGCGGGACTGGGCCCGTCCGGCGGCATCTTCGAGTGCCGATGCGACGTCAGGATCCGGCCCTTCGGCGCCGAGCGCAAGGTGCCGAGCGCGTTCCTCCGGGTCGGGCACGGCGTCAGCGAGTCGCCGATGCACCGTGCGCCGCTCCCATGGAAGGGCCATCGAATAGACGCCGGACGCGATCAGCGGGTGAGAGAAATGGATCCGATCGTCCTCCAGCTCGATAACATCTGCTTCGAGGGCGGGGAACAGTTGCTTTGCCGGCTCCTCGACGCCGGCACGGCCGACCAGCTCGATGGTCGGCTGCGACAGGGCAGACGCGATGAGCAGCGCAGCACGGGTGTCCTCCGGGAGCGCCGCGATCCGGTCGCTGACCAGGGAGGCGAGCCTGCGGGGTAGGGATTCACCCGGCTCGAGCTGGATTGCTCCACGGCCTACCGCTCGGCCGAGCTCGAGTGCGAAGAACGGGTTTCCCCCAGAAAGCTCGTAGAGTCGGCGCAGCTTCGGACGTGAAAGTACGAGGCGGAGGCGCTGGCTGAGGAGGTGGTGGATAGCCCCCATGCTGAGCGGTTTCACGACGATGCGTTGATCTCGTTCCTGCGGGAAAACACCTTCGAAGCCGAGCAGAGTGTCGTCGTGGCCTGCTCTCAGGGATCCGAGCACAGCGACAGGTTCATCGCGCAGGCGGCGAAGCGCGAACTCGAGCACGAATGCGGAGGGGTCGTCGAGCCAATGGATGTCGTCTACCGCGATAACGACAGGTACCTCTTCGGCGAGCGCGCGGATCGCGCCGAGGAACGCGAGCGCGATCGCTCGCTGATCCGGCGGCGGTCCATCGGCGTCCTCGAGCAGCAAAGCCACGGCCAGCGCGCGAGCCTGTGGTCTCGGGAGAGCCGGAAGCATGTCGTCAAGGACGGGCTCGAGCATATCGCCGAGGGCCGCGAAGGAGAGCCGTGCCTCCGTCCCTGACGGACTGCACGAGAGCACCCGGTAGGAGAGGGCTGAGGCGAGTTCTAGACCACGCTGCCAGAGCGTCGTCTTGCCGATGCCGGGTTCGCCTTCAAGCAGGAGGGCGCCCGGAAAGGCGCTCGGCTCTTGGAGGAAGTTCAGGACGGCGGCGATCTCGTCTTCCCTTCCGACCACCTCGCTGTCAGCCGACACCATCCTGTGTCCATAGCACAAGAGCCAGTCCTCCCGCGACCTCCTCTGGAAACCTTAGAGCTTTCCTTGCCTCATGCGGACACCTTGATGGATTGGGCCTGCGGCCGAGGCGCCAATCATGGCCGGCAACCGCGCCCACGAACTCGCTGGTAACCTGGAGGGCCATTTTCCTACGAGCTCGGAGTCCACTGATAGGCAAGGGACCGTAGCCATAATTGTCACTGGAACAGTGCGCAATTGACTGCAGGGGTAAGGGCGGACCGACACCGATTCCACGTTTTTCTCTCTCACAGCGGCCACGACAAGCCCGTGGTCGAGCGTATCGCGGAGCGGCTGGCGCGGGGAGGGTGTGGAGCCGTGGCTCGACAAGTGGTGTCTGACGCCGGGCGGTTCCTGGCAGCAGGAGCTTGTCCAGGGATTGCGTGACTCGCGAGCGTGCGCGTTTTCCTGGGACCCTCTCTTCCCAGCCGCAGGCACCACCTCGCCGAGGCCGAGCGTTCGTATCGACTCCGCGTGACGGCCCGAGATTGCCTATGGCTTCCCGCGCCCGGGCGCCCTCTTCCCCTGACACCCGGTCTCAACCTTGGGCGCCGGTTCCTAGATGGCGACCGCTCCCACAGGCGTTTCCCGCCTTCAGGCGCTGGAGGCGATCCCGTTGAACCCCGAGCTGTACCGGCTCGCCGAGGAGATTCCTTCTCTTCTTTGGATCATGGCTCTCCGATCTCGATCAACTGGCCAGGGTTACTTTGACTCAACTAGTTCTCCCTCGAGAGGAAGGCCGGCGTCTTCCCAGTCGATCATGCCTCCCGCGTAGCGACGCACATTGCTGTAGCCACGAGCTACCAGAGCTCGATACACCGCCGCGCTTGAAAGGCAGTCCACGTTCGAGCAGTAGACGACGATCTCGTCGTCGGTATCCAACGCTCTGTAGAGCTCATCGGGGGTATCGAAATGGAGCGAGCCGGGGATGTGCTTGGCGTCGAAGGCCCAGCGGTTCAGGGCCATCACCAGCTTGAGGGACGCTGCCTGATCGAGTTTGGCCTTTAGCTCTCGCCGTTCGATCGTCGCAACTGGTTCCTCTCCCCAACAGCGCGAATCGGTGCGGCTCACTCATCGGATCTCCCCTCGAAGTCAGTTACGAGTCGTCAAGCGCCAGACGGCCCAGGCCATACCCCAACCGGCCCCTAGTCGGAGCATTCCGCAACCTCCCGGCTGCGGAAGCCCATCGAGGGTGCGCAGACGGGCGCGCCCCAGCGTCGGAGCGGCGCTCAGGCCCGCGGCCCTTCCGCCCACCACGAGGCGATCCCACTGATCGTTCATGGATCTCCTTACCTCTTGCGGAATCGGCACTAGGGTGCGAGCTGCCTCCTGAACGCCATAGTCAAGGCGGTCTGAACAGGGCAGCGCCAGGTAACGGGTGGTCTGCCCGTTGCCGCCACTTGAACTGGCCCGGCACACCCAACCGGCACCACAAGGTGGGGGAGGGTTCCGTGACGATTCAGTCGCTTCACACCTTGCTGTGGAGCGACTGGCACCTGACACGCAGTGATTTGTGCGGGCGGCGAAAAGACAATGGCCGTGAACCACCGACGCCAAGGGCTCTAAGGCCCCCTGAGCAAGCCGATGTCAATCGCAAATTGTTCACTGATTCCAACAGCAAAAGCGCACCTAGATGGCACAGTGATCTACAGCAGACCGATGGCAACAGGACACTGCTGATCACCGGTGGGACCGGAGGCATCGGCGAGCGACTGCCCTGGGTCTGGCCACGATGGGCGCGCTCCTCGGGATCAACGGCCGGGACCGCGGGCGGGCCGAGGGGCAGCTCGTGAGATCCGCGCAGCCGCCCTCCAATGGGCAAGGGGTTCATGGGTTCTCCAACTGTAGGACGTAATTTGCCGGGCCCGAGGGCCTAACCTCCTCGAATGCTCGGTTCCCGTCGAAGGGCAGTCAAAGTGACGGACCACAGAAGCGCAACGCTGTCAAGGCGAGAGCCTTAGCACAGGCGACAAGATCCTCCACTGGAACATGCTCATCGATGGCGTGAGCGACGACTTGACCCCCAGCAGCGAGGCCAGCAGGCCCGAATCCGACCGTTGGTGTGCTGCCGAACCGAGTAAATGTCGCCCCATCAAACCAGGAATCGAGCCCCGCCATACGCCCCTCGCGCCCGACGCTTTCTGAAGCCCCCAGAACGACGCCTACTATCTGTTTCTCAGGTGACAATTCAGCGGGCGGCACGTCACCTGAAAAATCGATCGTCGGAGGGTTATCTACGAGCCAGGGGTCGGAGCGCGCCGCGGCCTGGATCCATTCGGAAACCTCCTGCTCAACTAGCGTGCCCCAGCCTTCCGCGTCCGCCTGATTTGGAACGTACGTCACAGCGACATCGAGCCGGCACGAGGCCGGGTAGGTAACGAGCCACTCGCCGCCGGAGATCAAAGTGGGCACGAGTCCACCTGCCGACAGGCAGGGATGTTGGCGATCGCTCCTGCCACGCCAATCGTCCCGAAGTCGCCCGAGAGCATCGAGTACCAGGCTACTCTTCTCGATCGCGTTCACAGCGCCGCCTGCACGCCAATGGGGCTGCGCTATCTCCGCATGTCCCGGCCTCCCAGGCACAGTAATGGTGGCTGTCATCGCTCCGCGGCACGCGATCCATACATCAAAGCCGGTCGGCTCCGGGATGATTCCCGCGTCGGCGCGCACGCCGTGTGCAACCGCCGCGATACCACCAGCACCAGAAGACTCCTCGTCAGTGACCGTATTCACCAGGAGATCACCGACGAGCTGAATACCCTCTTGTGCGAGCGCTTCGGCAGCAAGCAACATCGCCGCGATACCGCCCTTCATGTCGCATGACCCACGTCCATAAAGTAGACCGTTCCGCTCCTCAGCCTTGTTCGGATCGGTGGCCCATCGGTCTCGCGGGTAACTCGGTACCACATCGATGTGACCGTTAAAAAGAAGACTTGGCCCTCCACCACTGCCCGCGAAACGCGCCAGGAGCTGCGGCCGTCCCTCGAACGTAAGGCCTGGCGGAATGTGGCGGATTCCCGCCAGCACGTCAGGCTCCGGCTCCCAGAGATCCACGGTGGCGCCAACCCCCCGCAGTCGGTCGGCTAAGTAATTTTGAAGTGCCGCCTCTTGACGCGGAGGATCTTCGGGCGCCCGAGCAGTCGTGTCGAAGTGAATAAGATCGCTGGCCAGCGCGACCAGTTCATCCCTACGTCGCTCGACCGCCCCTACTACCTTGAGCTCGCATTCGCTGAGAGTCATGCTATTCATGCGCTAGACGGGCCATGTCCCTTCCAAGAAATCCTCTTGGTGGGAGGCAAACACGCGTTACAGATGTCACGTACGAATCTCTTGGGCTCGCTCTGTCAGGCATCGAGATACTCAAGTACTTCAGCTGCGGCTCGCTCCCCGGACTCCACGGCGCCGTCCATATACCCGTTCCATCGCACGGCCGTCTCCGCTCCGGCCCAGTGAATTCGCCCGCACGGAGCCCTCAGCGCTGGCCCGAACTGCGTCCAGGCCCCGGTTGTCATCTGCCCGAAGTAGCATCCGCGAGTCCACTGCTCGGCTGACCAATCTACCTCCAGGAACTGCTGTGGGGCTGCCGCCCGAGCCCCGAAGTAGCTCCGCAGGCATTCCAAGACAACCCGACGACGTTCCTTCGTCCCTGCCCCGGAGAACCGCCGAGCACTGTGCGCCTCAAAGAATGCAACAAGGGCCCCCGGTGACCCGTCCGGCGGAGAGTTATCCAGCGTCCACGCGACGGGAAGCTGTGGGTTGAACGCTTGCCCCGAGAGTCCTTCCCTCCGCCAGAAAGCTTCGTCATAGATGGCATTGACCTTTATCACCGATCCGTGCGGCATACGCTGCATCAGCCCATCTCGCGAATTCGGTAATGGCGGATCATATGTGATTCGAGAGGCGAGAACCGGCGGAACCGCAACGATTGCACGCCGAGCGTCGATGAAGAAACGTTCGCTCTCGACCCGCACGCCGACTTTGGACTGCACGACGCGTCGGACCGGGGCGTCAAGCACGATCCTATCATCGAGTAACTTCGCGAGGTGGATGGCCAAAAGCTGTGACCCGCCGACGAATCGATCCTGTTGGGCTCCTCCCCGAACGGCAACCATCGTCTCGAAATCCGTCGCGGACCGTACGGCGAACAAAGCGCCCAACAAGGACACCTCCGAAGCAGGTGTGGCAAGGAAGCCCTCGATGTACTTGCCAATGATGTGGCGACCGGAGGGTGTGGCGACGTTGCGACGAAGCCATGTCGCGAACGTCATCGAATCCAAGCGGTCGGCGCCTTGCGTATCCCATGGCTCTTCTAGGTTGACGCGTTGACTCAAGCGGCTGATGCGGGCCTGGGCCTGCATGACGTCAGCTTTGACGAGACGCGACAAGGGCGGGAACTCCCCGAAGTATCGCGTTCGGCGGTCGCCCAGGATTACCAAGTTGTCACCGCTTGTATGGGTGGGAAACGTATCTACGCCTAGTGTGGTTGCCAGCTCGGCAACTCGATTCTGCGTCGGCCCTACCCAGTGACCACCCATCTCAACGACCTTGCCAGCGCCGATATCAGCGCTAAGCACCCGCCCGCCCACGCGTTGGCGCGCTTCGAGGACAACCGCAGTTTGCCCAGCCTCAGTTATCCGGCGAGCGGCGACCAACCCCGCTAAGCCGGCCCCAACGATGGCGACGTCGGCTATCTCAGTTGGATGTGAGCTCGCCACGACGCATCCCTCTCGAGTGTTCTTCATGTGGACGACACCCAGGGTAAACGCGCCCCATGCTGTATGCTCGAAGATAGTGCTTGTCTGTCGGCCTGCGTCGTTACGCGGACCGAAACGCCTGTGGCAGCACCCGGCCGTGGGGCGTCAGGGCTGGCCGCAACCCCTTTTTGAAGGCGAAGTACTTGGTTGGCCAAGCGACCCACACTGTGTGCACCGCCTCGTCCCACAGCTTCTGCATCTCGATGTACGCTTCGCTGCGCTTTGATTCGTCGCTCTCCTTGAGGGCGGTCGCCTGCAACATGTCGAACTTCTCACTACACCAGTACATCCAATTCCATTGGTCGAACTGGTCGCAGGTGAACCACACCATTGACCAGGAAGGGTCTGGCTGGGTTTCGTAACTGACGAAGAACAGCTCGCGCTCCCGCAGCTGTTTGCCGAGCTCGTAGAAGGCGCCGGCTTCTACCTTCTTGAGCTCGAGGTTAATCCCGATCTCCTCCAGATTTGCTTGTGCGATCTCCGCTACCGCGCTCGTCCCAGGTTCCTCGGTGAATGTAAATGACAGATCGAGACCTTCGGCACCGGCTTCTTGGAGGAAGCGTTTCGCTTTATCTACATCACGCTCGTAGACAGGAGCATCATTCCAATAGCCGAGACCCATTTCAGGCGGGATGATCGCTGTCGCCTGCTCGTAGTTGCCCTCAAACGCCGCTTCAAGCATCGCCGGCACGTCGATTGCATAGCGGATCGCCTGTCGTACGTTGACGTCCTTGAGCTTCGGGCTCAGTAAATTCATTCCGATCCAGTCGTACGCAAGAGACTTCCGACTAACGGTCCCGAATTCGCCGCCCTCAGCAAAGCGGTCAACTGACGCCAGGGAGATCTGAGAGAAATCGACTTCGCCGGTCTCGAGCGCGATATCAGCTGCATTGTCCTGGGGGATCGGGAAAAAGGTGATGTCACGCCACTGCGGCTGAAGGAAATCCGTCCCATACCGACTGAAGCGCTTCAGTTCGATCCTCTCGTTGGGCGTCCGCTTGACGAACTCGTAGGGCCCCGTTCCAATCGGCTTCAGACCAAACTTGTCGCCTTGCTCCTCGACTGCCTTCTTGGACAGCACATAGCCCGACGTGACAGGGAGAGTGGATCGCAGCAAAGCCCCGAAGGGTTCATTGAGTACGATCGTGCCCGAATACTTGTCCCGGACCCGTACCTCCTTCAGCGCCGCCCAGTCACCTCCATAGGGCGACTTAATCTTCGGCTCGGTCAGTCCCGCGAGTCGCTCGTAGGAGAACCGGACGTCCTCAGCAGTGACCTCCCCATAGCCCCCATGAAACTCGACGCCCTGCCTCAGCTTGAACTCGTATGCCAGTCCGTCGGGCGAGGGCTTGAAAGTCTCTGCAAGCTGGTTCACAACCTCGAAGCGGTCGCCGCTCGGCTGAAATGTCACCAGCCCCTCGAACAGACTCGCCATTACCGGCTCATCGACCGAAGTGTTGCCGAAAAAGGCCGGATCCAAGCTAGTGATGTCCGCTGTGAGCCGAATCTTCAGACTCGTCGGAGGCGGGGGAGACGCCTGCTCGCTGCCCCCGCAGGCAGCCAGCGCCGCAGCCCCGGGGAGGGTCAGCCCGAGGGCGCCGGCCCGTTGGAGGAAGCTCCTCCGAGTAATCGTGTCCCTCAGCCAGGCGTCCGACGTCATTTTTCCCTCCAAGAGGCGGCCGCAAAGATATGATGTATGAAATCACTCCTTTAAGGGGGATGCAAGGGCCTCATATGGTGTGGAGGCGGCGTCAGGTCGCAAGAAGCCCAAGGTCGACCGGGATGCAGGTCCCCGATACGCCGGACGCTCTCGAGCTGGCTAGAAAGGCAATGACTTCTGCGACCTCGATCGGTTCGACCGCTCGAACGGGCTGAAAGAGCTCTATCCTCTCGACGACCTGTTCTCTCGTCAGTCCTCTCAGCCGCATCTGGTCGTCGAGTTGGCCCTCCATGAGCGACGTCCACATGAGTCCGGGCGCCACGGCATTGACGCAGAGCCCGTGAGGACCTCCCTCCAGAGCGGCCACCTTGACGAGGCCGACGACAGCATGCTTGGCGGCCACATACGCCGCCTTGAATTCTTCCGCCACGACGGACAGGCTGGAAGCCGTGACGATGATTCTCCCGCCGGGCTTCCGGATGAGGTGTGACCAGGCCGCCTTGATGGCAAGAGAAGGCCCCTTGACGATGACATCGAAGAGGCGATCCCATTCAGCCTCGGGAAACTGTTGGATCGGAGCCATCGACTGGATCCCGGCATTGAGTACCAGGGTGTCAAGTGAGCCGTGACGGTCCACTGCTTCCTGGACCATGGCGCGATTTCCCTGCCCCGTGCCGACGTCGGCATGGAAACAATCATTTCCCTGGAGGTCGACGGGCAGGACGGTCGCTTCCTCCCTCGCGAAGACATCGCAGATCGCCGTGCCGAGACCGCCCGAAGCCCCGGTCACGATCGCCACTCGCCCAGCGAGTGCCGGACTCATCCGCTTCTGCTCACGCGGGGGAATTCCCCTCGGGTGTGAGACGCATTGGCGCCTTTCGACGAACCGGATACTCGCTGGGTCGCTCGTTGAGCCCAAGCATCCGCCGAGCGATCTCGGGAGTCGCTACAGGCCTACCGAGCACCTCTGCGAGCTTAACGACTCGCTCCACGAACTCAGCGTTGCTAGTCGCCCTTCTTCCTCGGGAAAAATAGAGATTGTCCTCCATGCCGACCCGGACGTGTCCTCCGAGAATGATCGCCATCGCGTGGAGCGGGACTTGGTACGGTCCGATGCCGATGACGCTGAACAGCGAGTTGCCGGGTAGACGCTCAACCAAATGCAGAAGATCCATCGGAGTAGGATAATTGCCGCTCTGCGCGCCCAGAACGAATTGAATCCAGTACGGAGTCATAACGCTCGGTCGAGCCAAGATTTCGTCGAGGATGGAGAACTGTCCCGAATTGAAGAGCTCGAATTCGGGCTTAACCTTGAGCTTTGCCATTTCGTCGGCCAGCTCCTCGAGCTCTCCGTAGGTGGTGACAAATACGTCGTCAACAACCGTCTCCGCACCCCGTCCCGACAGAGGCGGCTGTCGCTTACCGAGTTTGAAGCGATAAGCCACCGGACCACAGTCAAGGGAAGACATCTCGGGGTTCGCATAGAGACTTCCGCGTTCAAACTTACAGTGGCCGTCGGACGTGTCCTGCAGGTCGCTTGCCATTGAGTTGTTGATGATGATGTCCGGGCATTTATGCCGAATGAGCGAGTTGACTTCCTCATAGCGAGCAGTCTCATGGGATGCCATGCTTAGGTTCTCAGCTCGACGGGCATGCACATGCACGATGCTGGCACCAGCGTTCCACGCCTCGTGGGTTGATCTCGCTTGCTGCTCCGGGGTTTCGGGTAGGTGAGGATTTGACTCCTGGCCCTGTGCTCCGCCCGTTATTGCGACAGTGATGATTAGAGGCGGCGCGTCCTGAAGGCCGTACCGAAAACGTTTCAAGTATTCGCGTGTGTTGGAGTAAGACCACGTTAATGACTGCTGCTTCTCCTCCATCACTCTTCTTCCTGCTGTTTGGGAAATCGATACTCGATCATGTGGTCAGTCGGGCCAGGAGCTCGCAGCCTTCGGAGAACCGTTCGGCCTCGATATCATGCCCGAGCCCTGGGGGATCCGGCATCGTCACGAAGCCTTCCTCGATGGAAGGTGCAGTCACAAGTCCGTCGTAAAAGTCGGTCTGCGGGAACGGAGCCTCAAAGAATCGGCACGCAGGTGTGGCAAGCATCAGCTGGAGGTTAGCGTACTGGCTCAAGGGGAAGCCAAAGCTCTGAATCTCACACGGAACTCCCCAACTCTCGGCCAGACGAACGATGCCCAATGCGGCGGAAAGGCTCCCGGCCCGGGTGAGATCAAGGCGAAGGGCTCCCCATATGCCGTCTCTGAGATCCCGCGCCCAATCGCCCGCCGATCGTTGTGCCATCCCGTCAGGGACAAGAGAGATCTTGAGCCTGTGAGCCAGCCGGTCGAGCGCAGCAACCGAGTCGTCTTTGAAGGGCGCTTCGAACCAGAGAAAGCCCTCTTCAACTAGGGCATTGCCGATCACTTCCGCGGAGTGGAGCTCGTACGCTAGGCTTGCATCCCAGATGAGTTGGGTCGAGGCTCCCAACTCGCCACGAGCCTTGGATACCGTCTCCAGGTCAACGTCAAGAATCCCGGACCCGTGGAACTTCACGGTCCTAAAGCCAGCATCGAGGGCGGAGACCGCACAGGCTACGGCGGCACCAGCATCCGGAAAGCTGGGGAGGCTGGCGTACGCCGGTATCTTCGATCGGCTTACGCCCCCGAGAAACGTTGCCGCGGGCAGTTGCGTCGCTCGGCCCAGCGCATCGAGGGCGGCAAGCCCGATCGCAGGTCCGATGGGGTTAGTCCATGGCTCGTAGGTGTTGTGAGCCCGGGGGTGACGTGGGAGCGCTCGGATCGGAAACTCGAGCCAGACGGACAAGAGCTCCTCTACATCCATCACGGAGGTCCTCCCGGGCTCCGCGTAATGAGTGAGAGCGGCAACTCCAGTCTCTGTCGACCTACCGGCCGCTACCTCGACCGCGACGATCGTTTGCCTCGGGACTACGGGGGGTGCTACCTCGCTCCAGCGGACGGGAGGGGCGGACGCCGGTGAGCCGTCCCAGACGGAAAGGCCAATTATCTTTCCGTCGCTGCTACGTCGCCCCATGTGGCGCTCGATCCATTCTCGTTTTTGTCTAGCCAGCGGCAGCTATCATACGTAATATATCTATATGGGACGCAGCTGCCAATGGTGAGGCCCCCTCTACCGTCCGAGGCGGAGGCCGGCGGCTACCCGCGTCTGGGTGGTGGGCGGTTGAGCGATCGGGTGGCGGGAGAGTTGCAGCGCCGCATCCTGCGCGGCAAACCGAAGGCAGGAGAGCGACTGCCGACGGAGGCCGAGCTCTGCGAGCTGTTCGGCGTCAGCCGCAGCGTCATTCGGGACGCCCTGCGTACCCTAGGGGCGCAAGGACTGGTGCGGGTCGGAGCCGGCCAGGGGATCTTCGTTACGGACCCGAGCGATGAAGCGTTCGGTCAAGCACTTGTACTCCTGCTTGCTCGCTCAGGCCTCACCATGAGAGAGGTGACCGAGGCTCGCGCCGCCATCGAGATTCATTTGAGTCCGCTCGCGCTCGAACAGGGGACGCCCGCTGACTGGGATAAATTGGAAAGCCACCTCCTTGCCTTCCAGGAGGCAGTAGAAAGCAGTGATTGGCCTCGAGCGCACAGCGAGCATCTCGCCTTCCACCTTGCGATACTGCACGCCTTTCACTCTCCAGGCCTTGAGATCCTCCTTGCACCTATGCACGAGATCGTGTTACTGAGCTCGATCCCTCCCGCCGACACCCCGGACCTGTGGGACATCCCCGCTCACGGACCCATCCTCGGAGCTTTTCGAGCGGGTGATGCTGCGAAGACCCGGGCTGCACTGAATGATCACTTCCATCGGTTCCTCAGCGACGACCGTTACGCGTCGTTCGAGGAGACGCCCTTCCGAGAAGCAGGCAAGGAGGCTCTCCACCGCCTGGATCACAAGCGCGATGTTCCACGCAGGGGCAGATGAACAGGGGGTCATCTACATGAGCCCGCGTGGCGAAGCCATCACAGGGCGGTCGAAGCACGGCCGCTCGGCGATGGGTAGATACATCCTCGAGCGGTTGGGCCTGGCAGCCGTGGTGATAGTGGTGACAATGATCTTGCTCGGTTTCCTTGTCCATCTCGTTCCTGGCGACCCGGTGAAGATAATTCTCGGTCCCCGGGCCAGCGAGTCACTCTCCCGACTCGTCCGCGCGGAGATGCAGCTGGATGAGCCTGTGCCAGTCCAGGTGTGGAGTTTTGTACGCGGTGCCGCGACAGGAGACCTCGGTCATGACTTCGTTAGCCAGCTTCCTGTCACGAACCTGGTACTGGGGGCATTTCCTCACACGGTATTGCTCGCCGCTTCGGGCTTGGGGATCGCTACCCTGCTCGGTGTTCCCCTTGGTGTTTATTCCGCAACGCGTCCGAATAGCTGGATCGACCGTCTTACCGCGATTCTTTCTGTTGCCCTCATAACAATGCCGCCATTTGTCGCGGGGTTGTTCTTGCTCCTGCTCTTCGCCGTTGAGCTTTCCCTATTCCCGGCCATTGGTGCGGGCGAGCTTACTGATCCCATCGACTATCTCAGGCATCTCATCCTCCCCGCGACGGCGCTTGCAATAACTTGGGTGGGTTACATCGCCCGCCTTGTCCGCACGAGTATGCTTGAGACTCTCGGAGCAGACTACAGTCGCACTGCGTTCGCGTTCGGGTTACCTCGAGGGCAGATCTTCTATAAGTACGCCCTCAAGAACGCGATTATTCCGACGATCGCTGTCCTCGGGGTGGGTCTTGGCAGCCTTATCGCGAACGCAGTCTTCGTAGAGATCATCTTTAGTCGACCGGGGCTTGGCGCACTCATCGTGGACTCCATCTCGACGCGCAACTTCCCGATCGTGCGCGGGGCAGTCCTCATAGTCGTCATCATCGTAGTCACCGCAAATCTATTGGCCGACCTCTCTTATCGACTGCTCGATCCTCGTATACGGCTCGAGGCTAAGGGAAACTAACGAATGAGCGTCGTCGTTCAGGGTAGAGGCCGCCGAGTGACGTCATTCGCGAGGCAGCACTTGTTGCGAGATATGGCCACACATCCAGCGGGCCTGTTCGGCCTCGCCATTGTGCTTGTCCTGCTGGCCATCGCGATCAGTGCGCCGCTCCTCGCGCCGTACGACGATGCGACACAGAACATCACCCGCCGGCTCGAGGGTCCCTCCCTCGATCACCCCCTTGGTACCGATGACCTCGGGCGGGACCTGTTGTCGCGCATCGTCTTCGGCAGCCGTGTGGCTCTCGGGGTGGCGATCCCAGCGGTTCTCGGAGCGCTCATGGTGGGGCTGGTACTCGGCATGGTAGCTGGGTATCTCGGTGGCCGCGTCGACAGCGTGCTCTTGGTTCTGATCGACACGATGCTTTCGTTCCCGGCTGTCATTCTCGCCCTGTCGCTACTCGCAGTCCTGGGATCCTCGCTGCGCAACGTAATGCTCGTGATCATCGTCTCGTTCGTCCCCGCATACGCACGGGTCGCTCGCGCACTTGTGCTAGCAGAGAAGGAGAAGCCCTATGTCGAGGCAGAGCGGTCCCTCGGGGCCAAGGATGGGCGTATCGCGACCATCCATATCATGCCGAACATCCTGGCACCACTCCTGATTCTGGTTGCCATGGACATACCAAGCGCCATCGCTATCGAGGCAGGCCTCTCCTTCCTCGGCCTCGGCGTCCAGCCCCCGACTCCTTCGTGGGGCGTCATCCTCGCAGACGGCTTCGAACGTGTGCGGGATACGCCTTGGCCGGTTCTATGGACTGGGCTTGCCCTCATGACAACAACGCTCGGTTTCACCATGCTGGGGGAAATGCTACGTGACATCGTCGATCCCAGAGCATCGGGGTGGCGCCGATGGCAGCGGGTATGAAACGCTCTGACCGAATTCCCTATGCGGTCAGCGACGTACCCTCTACCCCCTTCGCCCAGAAGGACTGCGAGACCCTGTTGGCCGTCCAAGGCCTCGACGTCGCTTACCGGACCGCCGGACAGCGCCTACAAGCTCTCCACGACGTCAGTTTCGATGTGCGACACGGTGAGATAGTCGGTATTGTCGGCGAGTCCGGCTGCGGCAAATCAACGCTCTCGGCCGCGCTGATGCACCTTCTCCCCCCGAATGGCGAGATTGCGAGTGGGTCCATCCGCTTCCAAGGGCGCAACCTTGCCTCTTTCACCCCGGAGCAGCTTCGCCAGATGCGCGGACGAGAGATGGCCATGATCTTCCAAGACCCGCTCACAAGCCTCAACCCAACATTCACTATCGGCACACAGCTCATCGATGTGCAGGCAGCGCACCGCAAGGAGAAAAGTAACCGGGCGCTGCTGCGCGATCGTGCAGTGAGCATGCTCACACAGGTGGGCATCCCAGACGCGGTCGAGCGCATCGACGACTACCCGCATCAGTTCTCCGGAGGCATGCGTCAGCGAATCATGATCGCTATGGCGCTCATGCTCAAACCCCAATTGCTAATCGCGGACGAACCCACCTCGGCGCTTGATGTAACGCTCGAGGCGCAGGTCCTCGAGCTGCTGAAACGCCTTCGTGCAAACCAAGGGACCGCGATTCTGTTTATCTCGCATGACCTCGGAGTTGTTGCGCGGCTTTGCGACCGAGTCGTTGTCATGTACGCGGGCAGGGCGGTCGAGGAGGGGGACGTCGAATCGCTCTTTGCTGCACCGCTCCACCCCTATACCAAGGCGCTCCTGGCAGCCGTGCCATCGCGCAAGCGCCGTGGCGAGCGGCTCACCACTGTCCCGGGACGGGTTCCGAGCCTTTCGGCGCTTCCCCCTGGCTGCAAGTTCGCTCCTCGATGTTCCTTCGTTCAGGAGGTCAATCGAGTAAGGGAGCCGATTTACCTTGAGGTGGACGGCCGGCATGTGCGGTGCAACATCTACGACCCGTCATCCGGTTATCAGGGAACAGAAGAGCATCAGCGGAGCACTAAATGACAGCTGACGGAGATACCCTAATTTCTCTCCATAATCTGCGTACATACTTCGGCGACGTTCGCGCCGTGGACGGTGTTGACCTCGATATCGCTCGAGGCGAAGTCCTCGGATTGGTGGGCGAATCCGGCTCCGGCAAAACAACCCTCGGCAAGACTGTTCTTCGCCTGGTCCGCCCAACCGCCGGCACAGTCACGTACGACGGCCGCGACATCGGAGAGATGAGCGATTCGGAGATTCGCAAGTTTCGCGGCAACGCCCAGATGGTCTTTCAGGATCCCCATTCGAGTCTCTCGCCCCGTCTGCGAGTTTCCTATTTGTTGACCGAGCCGTACAAGATCAACGATGTCTCGGTTGCAAAGCAGTTCAGCGTCGCAGAACTGCTCGAGATGGTAGAGCTGTCACCTGAGCTCGCGACCAAATACCCGCACGAACTCTCCGGGGGACAGGCGCGTCGCATAGGAATCGCACGCGCGCTTTCGCTGCAGCCTGACTTCCTGGTCTTCGACGAACCTACTTCGGGACTCGACGTTTCGGCCGCCGCAGCGGTCCTCAATCTGATGAAAGACCTGAGCCAGCGGCTGGGGCTCACTTACCTTGTAATCTCCCATACCCTTAGTGTAGTTAGTTACCTTGCTGATCGGGTGGCTGTCATGTATTTGGGTCAGCTCGTCGAATTGGGTTCGACGGAGAGCATGTTCGATTCCGCCGCTCATCCCTACTCACGCGCACTCCTCGCCGCCGTTTCCGAGCCCGATCCTCGCCGGCGCGAAGAGCCCACCGCGCTGCTGCTCCCGGGCGAGATACCGAGTCCTAAGAATCCGCCCGCAGGATGCCGCTTCCACACACGATGTCCGTACATGCAGGCCCGCTGCCAGACGGAGATCCCGCTACTCAAAGAGATTGAACGAGGGCATCTCGCAGCGTGTCACTTCTGGCGCGAGGTGCAGACCGACGCCAGTGGGCAACGTGCTCATCAACGTTCGCCACAGGGGCAGACGTTACTTGCTTGATCCGCATAGACGTTCGCTTGGCTATGCCGTCAGGAGGACGTTGGTCGAGAGGCCTGACAGGAGATCGAAGATGTCCATGCTCGACCACATGGTGCCTCCTGAGTCATTTCCTCCACGCCGCGACGTCCTGCGAGCACGCTTCTTCCCCACCTCCAACCGGCAGGAGTGGCGCTGCCAATGGTGACGTTCACACGAAAGGCATAGCCTGAATGCAGCTTTCAGGAGGAGAATACCGGAATTATCCGATAAGTGATCACGAATTCGCTAGGCGTGTGGATCATCTTCGTGGTGCACTGGACGACGATCGACTCGAGGGCATAGTCCTCTACGGTGCTCATCGCGACTACCAGCCAGCCGATCTGCGCTACTTCGCACGTTGGTACTGCGTCGAGGAAGAGACGGCTGCGCTCTTTGTGCCTCGAGAAGGACCAACCACTCTTCTGACTGATGCTGCATGGGACCTAAAACGCGCCGAGATGGAGGGGTACGCTGAGCGGGTCGACTATGCGCCGGACCTGGGTCATTCCCTAGCCGCGACCATCAGTGAGTTTTCCGGTCGGAACGCCCGAATCGGCATCGCCGGTTTCAAGTTCTTTCCTGCCCCCACCTACTTCACGATGGCGGGAGTGCTGTCTAGATGTGCCTTCGTGGACGCTCCTGATCTCACGGGAAGGCTGCGTTTGATTAAGAGCCCTGCCGAGTTGGAGCTTATGCGGCAAGCATCACGCATCTCGGATGACACGATGCGCGCAGGGCTTGCAGTCATCACGGAGGGCATCACCGAACAAGGCGTGGCGGCAGTTTCTGACTCGGCGATCAGAGCGGCGGGGGCCGAACCATCGTTCGTGACTGAGATGGGTGCCGGCCCGCGCACCGCCTACGGTACGTTTCTTCCGAGCGAGCGTCCCCTTGAGAAGGATGAGCTAGCAGTGCTCGACTGTGGCGCCCGGTACTACGGATACCATGGCGACATGTGTCGCACCGTCGTGGTGGGGCGACCGAGCTCTGGCCAAGAGCGAATGCTTCAAGCAGTTGAAGAGTGTGTAAGCAATACCATTGCGGCAGTTCGTCCCGGAGTCTCGGTGGACATTATCCGAGGCGTTGCCGCCGCTTCCATAAAAGACGCCGGATTCGCTGAACACTGGTGGGATGCTTTCTTGCCCCATGGCAATGGTACGGGGCAGCATGAGATGCCCTATGGTGGCGCTCATTCGGACCTCGAACTCCAAGAAGGTATGGTCCTTTGCATTGAACCCGGCATCATGGTCCCTGACCAAGGGGCGGTCATCATCGAGCAGATGATTGCTGTGACTGAGAATGGTGCGGAGGTTCTCAACAAGCTCCCGACCAACGCGTGGGAACAGTTCAATGATTTGCCTAAATGATTACCCGCACGTATCACGAAGGGATCAGCTAGGCGGTGAAAGAGTCTCCAGAGCTCGGGCTAACCTGGGCGGGCCTTTGGCTCCCCTGGAGCCGGCGGGGCGGGGCTTTGACCGCACGATGGGACCGCCACATCCAAGGGCGTGGACGGCCCGATGCCAGCGTCAGCGAGGCGCCAAGGGAGAACTGGGCGACCTCGGCAGGGCCAATACGGGAGCACGTTCATCGGCATGGACGCTTGTGAGCGCTTCGCGCAGGATCAAGCCCAACGAACGGAAGAAGTTCGACGAGCTCATCACGTCTTTTGTGCTCACGCTCATCAATCGGTCGATCGACGACGCACGGGCGTTCGCCCTTGACGCTCTGGACGCTGACTGCCCCGCGTGACTGGACAGGATCAATCTTACGAAAAGTGAACACACCCGCTCTCTTACCTGCCGGCAGAGAAGCGCGGTCTGATCGAGCGCTTGGCCAACCAATGCTCTTGTGCGCTTGTCTTGACTGGCCTCGGCGTTGGCGGCACGGGCGAGTGCTTCCGCTTCTTCGATAGTGAGATGGACCTGGATGCTTTCGTTGGCTGCCCGCTTCTCATACATCTCCGCTGTCTGGAACTCGACGCGGTGCTCGTGGCGTCGCAGGATCCAGCGATAGCCGGTGTTGCGGTTGGTGATGACACCCGTGCATGCATGGGTGATGTAATTGCCTTGCGCACCGTACTGGTTGGTCTCGCGCCATACGCTTTGGACCCTCCATCGCGCCCACTCAAGGGCATCCTCAAGACTCTGGTGGCTCCACGCGCTCTCATCAGAGTCGGGAAACTCCAGTCGGTAAGAAAACTTCTTATACTCAGGCATTGCCCGAATATTAGCTCTCCTATGAGACGGGCTTCGAGTTGATTGGGAAGTCGGACTCCATACAGCATTAACAAAGCGACCTTCCGATGGTCGCATAATGGGAGCGTTCGACTCCAGGATGTCGTCAATGAGTATCCGAGCAAGTGGGCAACCCGACACGCCTGGCACGGGGTGGCTCTGTGCGCCATGGTCATTTCGCACCCCGCGGGTCCGCCGCGGCGGGAGAAGCTCATTTTTCCAGCGGTTAGCCCGCGGGCTTTCTGCGAGCTCGTCGCCAAGTGATCAGGCATCGGAGCATC
>CAWKGK010000004.1:0-179306 GCA_963849115.1 uncultured Actinomycetes bacterium
CTCGGATACCAAAAGCCCAGTCAAAGGCCGCCGACTACTGAAGGCTGTAGCGGAGGTTGTGCATGCAATCTCTTCCAATCCCATATCCCGCACGACGGCTGGGCGTCAGCCGCGAGCGGGTGTTTTCCAAGGGCATCTTTCACTCGCAGCGAGCGAGGGTGGGCGAGGCGGGATGTCACCTCCTTACCCGTCGTTGGAGCCCACCTGCGCCGGGCTCCCTAACCCTTAAGCGGAGCGAACTCCGAAGGGATCTCGTCAATGAGATCAGTACGCGTACTCACAAAGCCTCTTGATCTCGCCACTGCAAGAGTCCTTACCTTTGTCTCCGTAGACCCTGTCGAATCCGGGACCACCCGCTAACCCATCATCTCCGGCTCTACCCTTGATGACGTCATCGCCTCGATATCCCTTGAGAAACTGTCGCTCCTGCTGACCTAAGAGCATGTCGTCGAAGTCAGAGCCGTACACCAATGTGACGATCCCGAGGAGCTGATCACGGCCTTGCCCCGTCACGATTCCCCTGCGGAGGTCGACCCTCACCCCTTGCTCCGCCTCGATATAGCTCAGGATCCCGGACCAGGACAGTCGCTGCTTGCCCATGTACAACAGTGTCACGACCGGGGCCAGGGGTGATGTAGTTGAGGCGACTGCGGCCCCTGATCACGTCGTCGCCGCGCCCGCCATAGAGATGATCGCCATCTCCAGCGCACTCGACACACGCATCCGTGCCCACCAGGACATCGTCGCCAGGGCCACCGTGGAACTCAGCAGGTGTTCCGTGCCGGAAGCCGATGATCGTATCGTTGCCTTTGCCGCCGGTCGCGAACGAGGCATGCTCAACCGAATCATCGCCCGCACCTAGGGTCCCCCCTATGTCATCTCGATCCCTCACGACATCGTCGCCAGCATCCCCTTCGAACCAGTCATAGCCCTCTCCACCGTAGATGGTGTCGGAACCGTCACCACCGCAGAGGCGGTCGGAGTGACTCAATCCCCTGATCACATCGTCGCCCCCTAATCCGACAATGTAATCTTGCTCATCGGTCCCGACGAGTACATCGTCCTCCTCCGTGCCGATGACTGTCGCTGGAAGACTCCCGCAAGTCGGTGCATCCTGCGCGCGCGCGACCACGGTCGGCGCTCCAACCAAGAAGACAGCTATGGAGATGCCGCCGGTGAAGGCCCGAAAGCCCTTCCTGAAGTGTCGTTTCTCTCTTCTCGCAGACATGTTGATCCTCCTCTACCCGCGACGTGCGGGGGATTTTGCAGCTCCAAAAGGGCAATACTCCTCCGGCCTGGGTTAGAGGGAAGTCACGAAGCGAACAGGCAAGCTGTTCGCTTCCTTACAGTTAGCTGTCGACCGTCCAGCAGAGAGACTTAACGATGAGTTGTCGACCGCCTGGGATACTTTGGTAATGGCGCGACCGTACGCTGCTAATCACGACAGGCGAGGCTGCACGGCGGCTGGGCGTCAGCCCGTGAACGGGTACGGCAGCTTCTCGAGAACGGGATGCTGGCCGGTTTCGCTTCGAGGGCCAAGCTCGAGCCCGCTACGTAGACATCGACGGGGAGGGCGGCTCGTCTTGAGGGTGTCTACGTGCCTCGGATCAAGAGGCGACTGCACTCATCACCTATGGAGCGCTGTTGAGGTAGGGCGCATCTGCGATGAGTTCTCACCAGGGCGACGGTCAAACATGATGGCGATAGATAACGAGGGGAGGCCTGATGGACGAGCAATTCACGGCGACCTTGCAGAAGAGCCCCGAGCCGGGCGGCTGGACGTATGTCGTCTGGCCCAAGTCGGTGGAGTTTTTCGCCACCCGCGGTCTCGTAAAGGTTCGGGGGACGGTCGACGGCCATCCCTTTCGGAGCTCCTTCATGGCCATGGGGGATGGGACCCACAAGCTGCCGTAAGAGCTGACGTCCGAAAGGTAATCGGAAAGGAAGCAGGCGACACCGTTACCGTCAGATTGGAAGAGCGGCTCAGCGAGTGACCGAGGGGAACGCAACTATGCCCCTGCAGGCCCTAGCCTCGCCGGGGATCATGCTGCGGGTGGCCTTGGACGCAAGCTAGATCTGCCCTGTGAAGTAAGAGCAAATAAGAGGGCGCTTACCGCTCATCTCTGCCCGCCTGAAAGTGGCATGCCCGCCAAGACTGGGTCGGTGGAGAACCGACGACTTCGACCGCCACGGCTGGATCCCGTTGCTCGCCGCCTTGGCGATCGTGAGTTTCCGACGTTCGACCGCGCGCTAGGCTTTGCCGCAAAGAGCAGGGGGGTTGTGTTGCGCCTCCGAAGGGGCGAGACTGAATACCCCACAGCCAAGAAGGGGGATCATGGGTACCCAAGGCGACGTGCCAAGTACCGCGCGTCGGATGTGGCTATGGCCGGTGGCGATTCTGGTCGGCTTCCCGATCGGGGGGTTCATTGCAGATCTGGTCGTGGACGGAGTCGATTCCGTGGGAGCAGCGCTCGCCGGAGGTCTCATCGTGGGGGCGATCATAGGAGCGGCAGAGTGGTTCGCTTTGCGGCAGCGGGTCTCGTGGCTCTGGATCCTGGCGACGAGTGCGGGGATGGCCGTGGGACTTGTCGCGGGAGCGGCCCTGGTGGATTACGGGATCGACCGAGGTGACCTCGTCCTCATGGGTGGAGTGACCGGTGTGGGGGTGGGGGTGATGCAGGCACTGGTGCTCGCAAGGGATCGGATTCCGGGCGCGTTCTGGTGGGCCCTCGGGAACCCACCGGCGTGGGCGCTTGGCTGGTATGTGAGCTCGTATGTGATCTCGAGAAACATCGATGAACGGTTCCCAATCTTTGGTGCAAGCGGAGCGCTTGTCTTCGGACTGCTGACCTGGCTGCTCCTGGCAGTGCTGTTCCGAGCGGCTCCCGAAGTCCGGGTGACGGCAGCTGCTGCCGCCCCACCCGCACAGCCGCCCGTGGGTGCTTGATCGCGGTGCACCGGACATGAGTGAGCATGAGGTTGTCTGGCCGACGGGCATGACCGACCGGGATCCTGACCCGTCTTCTCGGCCCATGGTCTTCAACCCGCAAGGCTTTCTCGTCGCCATTTTAGAAGACGCCTCGAGAGCCGAGGCAGCCGCTGTCGCTTTACGTGAGGCTGGATTCGCTGATGAAGACCTCAGGATATATACGAGCGAGCAGATCCTGGAGGACCGCGAGCGCTTCCTGGAGCAGCGGAGCGTGACCGGGCGCGTGGTTGGAGCATTCACCGACGACCCTGAGACGATAGAGCTCTACTACGGCTACGCACACGATGGGCGATCCGCGCTGTGGGTCCACGTCCCGGAAGAACGGGATGCTAAGCGAGCCATTCGCTGCCTTGCAGACTGCGACTACCTCCACCTCCGGCACTACGGCGACGCCGAACAGCGCGACATCCACATTCGCTGAGACCGGCGAGTAAACACCGCAAGCATGGTTGAGCGCGCGACTGACCAAAGGGAGGATCCATTGACTACCCAAGTCGTGACCGGATTAGTCCTGCTCGTCCTCCCGGTCCTATACAACGGGCTCTACACCCTTCTCGCCCGCACATTCGACTATCCCGACATCCTGCGCCAACCATCTGGCGAGATCCTGAGCCGGTTTCACGCTGGGGGCGGTCGGCTCATCCTCACGTGGTGGGCCTTCGCAATGAGCGCCGTCCTCCTCGCCCCAGCCGTAGTCCTGCTGTCGGCCACCCTCGCCGACGCCAACAGCACCATCCTCTCTCTGGCTACCGCAATCGGCCTGCTGGCCGCGCTAGTCCAGTTCCTCGGGCTGATCCGATGGTCCTTCGCCATCCCCCACCTTGCCCGCGTTGTCACCGATCCCACGACCAAGGAGACCACCAAGGAGGCCATCGACGTCATCTTCCAGACGTTCAACCGCTACCTCGGCGTCGCGGTTGGCGAGCATCTCGGCTATCTGTTCACGGGCCTGTGGACCGCTCTCGCAAGCGTTGCCCTCATCCAGTCCGACGTACTGCACCCAGTGTTCGGTGTCATCGGGCTCGTCCTCGCGCCCCTATTCGTGCTCGGCGCGCTCGAGTTCGTCGGACCCTTTGAGTCTGGCGGCTGGAAGCTGGCCGGCACGATCGTTCCCCTGGCGTACATCGGGTGGTCGGTTTGGCTCCTAGCCCTCGGCATCGGTCTGCTCATCACGGCCTGACTCCCGTGTTGGGACAAGCCGTGATCCACGAACCCAGACAGGGCTTTGCCTCGCAGTCAGCGCGTCGAGCAAGGGGAGCCGCTGGTCGAACTGACTTGTCAGCCTTGAACAGCCTGGAACAGGAACGTCCGTAGGGGACACCTTTTAGGCTGGCCTTACCCAATCGCTAGACAGGAAGCCGCGCCCTTCAGCCACTGCGATGACCGCCTCAGTTACCCATTCTTCACCGGCGTCTGCCACGGCAACTCTCGATGCGAGGTTCACCGTGAGTCCGAAGTAGTCGCCATCCCGGTGGATTAGCGAGGAAGGCGACGAGGTCACTTTCGACGCAGGGCTCTGAGACGCTTTCTTGCGCCGGACGAAACTCTCGAATTGGCAACGCGCTGCTCAAGCTCCAACTCTGCAAGACTCGACAGCTGCGCATCTGGTGTGGGCTAGCGGCCTATCGCCGCACGCGGACGCCAGGTCGTGCGCCGAGGCGTTGCCACGGTTCAAGAGGAGCGAAACCCGGCCGATACACCTGCAAGATGGACTACTCGCGACCTCCATTTCCCTTCGCACGCGAAGGGCTGTTTCGTCGCATCATGCCCTTCGGGCTTTCGGCCTGCCTCGCATTTGCGCTCGTCCCACTACCGCCGCCAGAAGAGCACCTCGGTGCTCTTCTTTCTGCTGCGATACTTACGGCGCTCCTCGTTGCCTCGATTCTCCTCGTGCCGTGGTACCGAATGCCAGCCTACGTTCAGGCGGTACCGCCCATGGCCTACTTTGTGGTTATTGCGCTTCTTCGTCATGCAGAGGGCGGTGCGGAATCAGGCTATGGCCAACTCGTTCTGCTCCCCCTCGTCTGGCTGGCTCTGTACGGAACTCGCAGGCAGTTGGCCGTGGCTTTCGCCGCCATGACAATGATGTTTGTTGTACCGATCCTGTTCGTGGGTCCGCCTCGCTATCCACCCAGCGAGTGGCGACGAACACTTCTGTGGGCAACTGCGGGACCGCTGATCGCGTTCACGATTCACCGGCTGGTGGCCGAGATCAACCAACTGCTAACGAAGCTGCGCGAGATCGCTCGAACGGACGCGCTGACCGGGGTCCCTAACCGGCGAGCATGGGACGAAGAGATGCCGCACGCCTTGGCGCGCGCACAGCGATCAGGAGAGGCGCTGTCTGTTGCGTTTCTTGATCTTGACTACTTCAAGGCGTTCAACGACACTCGAGGTCATCAAGCCGGGGATCAGTTCCTGAAGGAAGCAGCCGCAGCGTGGAAAGAGCAGATGAGAGGTGGGGATGTTCTCGCTCGCTACGGGGGTGAGGAGTTTGCGCTTCTACTTCCCGCTTGCCCCACGGGTGCGGCACACGCGGTGACCGAGCGTCTGAGGTGCGTGGTGCCTGACGGCCAAACTTGTTCAGTAGGAATTGCGACTTGGGACGGAGCAGAATCGCCTGAGGCCCTTGTCCATCGCGCCGACGGCGCTTTGTATGAGGCGAAGCGAGCGGGCCGCGATCGAGTAGTGGCACTCTAGAAGCCGGAGCATCCTCGTATAACCACGCAAGAGGACGTCAGAGCGATGACCTACTACGTAGACGCTCGACACCTGACGCTCGACAACAGCGACCCGAGGCAGATCGACAAGAACGTGCGAGCTTTCATAGATGCCGAGAACGCCAAAGCGGCGACTTGTCTGTCCAGATCGCAGGCTCGAGCGGCGAGCGCGAGCGGATGCAGCCCTACTCCGACAAGAGGCTGGTGAGGTATCGGGCCGCTAATTTGCCACCAAGGCGCGGCTGGAGGCCCTCAACGCACAGGTACGGTCAGGACGGCCGCCGGCTCCACCGGATGGGGCAAGATCGCCGGCGGCACGTCGGACAGGCTTTATGTCAAGAAAGGATGACAGCCAACACCGGAGCCACGACATCGCTCGATAGACCCGACGTGATCGCCGCTCAACTCAAGCGGCGGCGCGCCGTCGCGGGGCCTGGAACCTCAGCAACGAGGCCGTCTTGATCGGTGCTGGGGAGCGTCGAGAATGCCGCCTGAAGGGGAGACCCAAAATCTAGGCTTGGGCTGGAACCCAGGCGGGACGGCTGTTATAAGGTGCATAAGGATTCATGACTTCAACTGAAGGCCAGGGAGGGTTTGCGTGGCAAAGAAAAAGAACGGCGCGAAGAAGGCGGAAGGCGAGATGGCGGCTGTTAAGGATGTTTTCGGGGCGCTGGAGCCGCTGAACCCAATCCAACGGGGCAGAGTTCTCGCGTCCGTTCAAGCTCTACTCGAGATTCCGAGAGCCGGGCTTCTGGAAAAGGCGGCAGAGGACGCGGAGGCTAAGCAGACCGACGGTAGGGGAAAGTCAAGATCCACTAGCGGACGTAAGCCGACGAGCGCGCGGAAGTCGACGAATCGACGGAAGTCGACTACGGGAGCTCAGAGCAGGAAATCGGCCGGGCGGAAGAAGGCGACCTCCCGCTCCTGATTGCAGGTTAGCTGGTAAGCGGGGCCGCTAGGAGCGGCCCCGGCTGTCTGTCTCCGGTTCTTGATCTTCCCGTTCTGCATCGTGCACACCGGAATCCCTCTCCAGAAGCTCCTCGAAGAGGCTCCGATACTTCTGCATGGCTTGGCGCATGTCCTCGGTCGACGCATCGCCTGAAGCAGCCTGCTTCGACGTGGAATGTGCATCCCGGTAATTGGAGACCAGGGTGGGATGATCCACCGAAAGATCGGCTGAGCGCTGCTCGAAGTCGTCGACCGGATAGCCACGCTCCTTCATTACCTCCTGGACGATGCGATCAGCCTCGCCGAGCGCCTCGGTCGGCCTGTCCACGAAATCCGCCTGTGTGTCCTTCCACGAGCGCTCGTAACCCTCGCGAGCCGCCGGGCTAAGAGGGCGAATATCGAGCTTGTCCCGCCGCCTAGCCCGAGCCTGAAGCTCCGACTCGGCTTCGCTGCGGCCCCCCTTGGTCTTTACGGCCCGGTCGTACTCGGGGCCGAACTGCTCTTGGAGTTGATCTCTCTTGCGCTTCCGGTTCTGGCGCCAAACCAACCACAAGATCACGAGCACAACGATCGCTATGAGAATCCAAACCCAAGCGTCCATCCCACGCCTCCTTGCAAGAGAATAGGCCAACCGGCTCAGCTTGCTCCCCTTGCTTCTTCCCTCAGCACCCGGGTTGAAACGCGATTACAGAGAGGCGGCGATCCTCTGGCTGCCCGCATAGACGTTGAAACGCGACCCGCGCAGGAATCCGATGAGCGACATGTCGAAGCGGCGGGCCACGTCCACCGCAAGGCTGGACGGAGCGGACACCGCACACACCATCGGGATGCCGGCGGTCAGTGCTTTCTGCATGATCTCGAAGCTGGAGCGGCCGCTGACCATCAGCAGCGTGCCGTCGAGCGGAAGATGCCCTTTCAGTAGGGACCAACCAATGAGCTTGTCAACCGCATTGTGGCGACCGACATCCTCCCGCACTGCCACGAGCTCACCCTCCGAGGTGAACAGCCCCGCAGCGTGGAGTCCGCCCGTGGATTCGAAGATGCCCTGCGCTCGTCGCAGAGCCTCCGGCAGCGACGCCACGACCTCGGTGGTGACCTGCGGTCCAGGAGCAGGCGCCCGGCACCCGCGTAGGTCGAGCGACTCCAGGGACGCTTTCCCACACACGCCACAGGAGCTCGAGGTATAGAAGTGGCGTTCGAGCGAACGAACATCGGGAATGAAGCCCGTGCGCAACTTAACGTTGACAATGTTGAAGAGCTGGGTTTCGTCGAGGCCCCTGTCTACGCAGTAGCTGATCCCTGAGATATCTGCGGGGGTTTTCACCAGACCCTCGCCGTACAGAAATCCAGCCGCGAGCTCGAAATCCGATCCCGGTGTTCTCATAGTCACAGCGGCCGTTATTCGGCGTCCGCTCGCCAACAGGCGGATCTCCATCGGCTCCTCGGTCGCAACCTGATCGCCCCGCGAGGAAACCTTGCCATCGCGCACCTCCATGATGTTCAGCGACGTTGTGCTCGACGCTCGGCTCCCGTTTTCGGTCATGTCCGCCGAGCTCATCGCGACCCCGTGAGCGGCAGCCGAATTCTTGGAGGAGCGATCTTCAGGAGCTCGGCCGCAATCCCGTCGATAGCCAGCGACGCCTCGGAGTCCGGTTCGGTCACCACGATGGGAGCGCCCACGTCTCCTCCCTCGCGCAGGGCGGGCACCAGCGGAACCTGCCCCAGCAAGGGGACGCCGAGCTCCTGAGCAAGAAGCCCGCCACCACCCGAGCCAAAGATCTCGTAGCGCTCGCCATCGTTGCCGGTGAACCAGCTCATGTTCTCAATGACACCGGTGACGCTTAGCTTGACCTTGCGTGCCATGTAAGCGGAGCGTTGGGCTACTCGCTGGGCTGCGACCTGAGGGGTCGTGACGACGATCACCTCGGAAGCAGGCAGGAACTGCGACATCGACAACGCCACATCGCCGGTCCCGGGAGGCATGTCGATAATGGCAATGTCCGGCGTCCCCCAATAGACGTCGGTGACAAACTGGGTGAGGGCCTTGTGAAGCATGGGGCCCCGCCAGATGACGGGGTTGGCTTCGTCGGAAAAGAAGCCGATCGAGATCACCGAGACACCGTGAGCCTTGGGCGGAAGGATCATGTCCTCGACGATGAGCGGCCGGTCTTCGACACCCAGCATGCGAGGGATCGAGAAGCCGTAGACATCGGCGTCAATGATGATCGTGCGCTTGCCGCGCCGGCTCAGGGCGATAGCGAGGTTGGCGCTGACCGAGGACTTGCCGACGCCTCCCTTGCCCGAGCCCACCGCGATCACACGGGTCGAGGTGAAGACATCCTGTGGTGAGGTCGGTTCCATCCCCACCAGCCGCTGCTTGAGCACGCCGCGCTCCTGATCGGTCATCGTCGTGAAGTCGATGACCGCTTTCTCGGCGCCGCCTTCTGTGAGCGCGGAGGAGATCGTGTCGTGCAACTCCCGACGGCCGGGGTAGCCGGGAGCCGGCAGAGCCACCGAAACCTGCACCCGTCTGCGCTTGGCCACGACGCCGCGCACCATCCCCAGCTCGACGATGGAACGCTCCAACTGGGGGTCGAGGACGCGTTCCAACAGAGCAACCACTTCTGCTTCCGTGAGCGCGTTTCTCATCATGCATCGAGACTAGTGCCCCGTGAGGGTGGGCGTGGCCGGAGGTGCCGAAAACATGTAGGATCGGCCTGCTGGAGCTTTTTCGATCGTGCAACGGGGGACACGAGCCCGGGGGGATTGGGTGCGATGGAGCTGACCAGGCGGGATTTCCTCAAGGCCTCTGCCGCAGGTGCCGGCGCGGCGGCATTGACCACGTTCGGCTTCGACATGGAACCGGCCTATGCGCAAGCCGCCCAACTCAAGATAAGCCGCGCCTCTGAGATCCGTTCGGTGTGTCCCTACTGCGCAGTGGGCTGCTCGATGATCGCCTACGTCACCGGGCTCGGCGAGACACAGTCGTTCAACACGGCCCCCCATCTCATCCACATCGAGGGAGACCCGGACAGCCCCATCAACGGCGGCTCGCTGTGCCCCAAGGGTGCGAGCACCATGCAGCTGGCGGTGAACTCGAGCCGGGTGCCTTATCCCAAGTACCGAGCCCCCGGCTCGGACGAGTGGCAAGAGATCTCCTGGGAAGAGGCCCTCAACCGTCTCGCCCGGCTCATGAAGGACTCGCGCGATCGGCGCTTCGTACCCAAGGACGGCAAGGACACGGTCAACCGCAACGAGGGCTTCGCCTGGACCGGAGGAGCGACGATCTCCAGCGAGGAGGGCTATCTCACAACCAAGCTGTTCAGAGCTTTGGGGACGGTGGGAATAGAGCAACAGGCCCGGGTCTGACACGGCCCCACGGTGGCCAGTTTGGCCGCCTCGTTTGGCCGGGGGGCCATGACCAATCACTGGGTGGACTGGAAGAACTCGGATGCATTCATCGTTATCGGGGCCAATCCGGCCGAGAACCATCCCTGCGGGTGGAAATGGGCGCATGTGGCGCGCGACACGCGCGGCGCCAAGATCATTCACGTGGATCCTCGCTTCACAAGGACTTCGGCAGTGGCGGACATCTGGGCGCCGATTCGCGCCGGAACCGATGTCGCCTTCTTCGGGGGCCTTATCAACTATGTGCTCGAGAACAAGCTCTATCACGAGGACTACGTCAAGCTTCACACCAACGCGTCGTTCCTGCTGAGCCCTGACTTTGAGTTCAACGACGGCCTCTTCTCGGGCTACGACGAGAAGACGCGCGTCTACGACTCCACCTCGTGGGCGTACGAGACGACCGCGCCGGCCAAGGTCGAGCGGGCCTCGGGGCCGTCGGGTACGACCGAAGGAGCGCAGGCTACGACCGAAGAGTCGACTATCGCCAAGCGCGATCCGAGCCTGCAGCACCCCCGGAGCGTCTTCCAGTACCTCAAGAAACACTACGCCCGCTACACACCGGAGGTCGTCTCTCAGGTCACCGGGATCCCCGAGGAGAAGTTCCTGGAGATCGCGGAGATATTCGGCGCTACGGGAACCCCCGACAAGGTCGGCAACGTGGTCTATGCGGTGGGGCTTACCCATCACACCCAGGGCGGGCAGATGATCCGGGCGATTGCGGTGCTGCAGCTTCTGCTCGGCAACGTGGGCAGGCCGGGAGGCGGAGTCAATGCCGAGAGAGGGCATGCCAATATCCAGGGGAACACTGACAATGCGCAGTCGTGGGAGATCTTGCCCGGCTACATGCGGGCGCCGACCCCCGGCCTAGAGAAGCTCGACGACTACGTCGAGGAGAACGCGGCCAAGCAGGCCAGCGAAAGCTCGCTCAACTTCTTCGGCTCGATGTACAAGCAGTTCACGGTGAGTCTGCTCAAGACGTGGTTCGGGGACGCCGCCACGAAGGGCAACGACTGGGCCTACCCATGGCTCCCCAAACCGGACAAGAACTGGTCGTGGATGACCATCCACGACGAGGCGCGCGCCGGACGCCTCGAGGGGCTGTTCAACGCAGGCATGAGCAGCGTCAACATCGGCCCGGACTCGAACCGCATCATCGAATCCCTTTCCAACCTCAAGTGGTTCGTGATCATGGATCCCCTCCCAACCGCTTCGTCCGAGTTCTGGCACGCACCCGGAGTTGACCCCGCCGATGTCGAAACCGAGGTCTTCTTTCTTCCCACCACGCACTGGATTGAGAAGTCCGGCTCGTTCGTGAACTCGGGACGCTGGGTACAGTGGAAGCACCCCGCGCTCCCGGCGACCGAGGGGATCAGAGACGACAGCTACATCCTCGCCCAGCTCTTCCTCCGCATCAGGGCGCTCTACGAGAAGGAGGGCGGCGCGTTCCCAGATCCGATACTCAACCTCACATGGGATTACTCGAGCGCCGATAACCCCCCGCTCGAGGAGCTGGCCCAGGAGATCAACGGCCGCGACCTCGAGTCGGGCCTTCAGCTCGAGACCTTCCTCGATGCGAAGGACGACGGCACGACGGCCATCGGCAACTGGCTCTATACAGGATGCTGGACCGAGGCAGGCAACCAGATGGACCGCCGGGGGACCGATGATCCGACCGGGTTGGGCTACTTCCACAACTGGGCGTGGTCGTGGCCGGCGAACCGCCGTGTTCTCTACAACCGCGCCTCGGCCGACGCCCAGGGCAAACCCTGGGATCCCGAGCGTCCCGGCATTACCTGGACCGGCAGCCTGTGGGTCGGGGACGTTCCCGACTACGTGCCCGATTCTGCGCCCTCCGAGGGACTCGGCTCGTTCATCATGACCGGCGAGGGTGTCGGCCGCCTGTTCGCACCGAGCACATTGATGCTCGACGGTCCCGTTCCGGAGCACTACGAACCGACCGAGTCTCCAATCGACAACCTGCTTAGTGGCACCCGGCGCGATCCCGCGGCGATCATCTATGAGGGGGCCGCGGCCAGCTTCGCGGAGGACGACTCCGAGTTCCCCTATGTAGCCACCACCTATCGTGTTACCGAGCACGAGCACTACGTAACACAGCACGTGCCCTACCTGGTCGAGGCGATGCCGGACTTCTTCGTCGAGCTGCCCGTCGAGCTCGCTCGCAAGAAAGGGATCGATAACGGGGGCCGGGTGCGAGTTCGATCAAAGCGAGGCGAGGTCATCGGAACGGCCATGGTGACCAAACGAATGCGGCCGCTGAAGGTGGGCCAGGGCAAGATCGTGTATCAGGTGGGAATCCCGGTGCACTGGCACTACGCCGGCGGCACGGGCAAGGGCAAGGCGGCACAGATGGCCAACCTGTTGTCGCCCTACATCGGAGACGGCACCACGGCGACACCCGAGTTCAAGGGTTTCCTCGTGGACGTCTCCAAAGCCTAGAGGGGGAGTGATGGCATCCGAGCTGGGTCTGGCCGTCAGGCGACTGTCGGCAACGCCCACATCCTCAACCGATATTAGGCGCGACGGCATCGAGGTCTCAAAGCTGGTCGACATCGACCTCTGCATCGGGTGCAAGGCGTGCGAAGTTGCGTGTAAGGAATGGAACGACCTGCCTGCCGAAGAGACATCGGGCACCACCAGCAGCTATCAAAGCCATGAGGATCTGACCGCGGCCACCTGGGACCTCATGCGATTCAACGAAGTCGAGCTTAATGGTGGAGATCTCGCATGGCTCATTCGCAAAGACAGCTGCTTTCACTGTGAGGAGCCGGGGTGCCTCGAGGCATGCCCAGCCCCCGGGGCCATCGTGCAGTACGAAAACGGGATAGTCGACTTCGATCAGGAGAACTGCATCGGTTGTCAGTACTGCGTGGCGGGGTGCCCCTTCGACATTCCCCGCTTCGATCCCGCTTCTAAGAAGGTTTACAAGTGCACATTGTGCGTTGATCGTGTCTCCAACGGACTCGAGCCTGCCTGCGTCAAAGCGTGCCCGACCGGTTCGATTCGTTTTGGAACCAAGGAGGAAATGACGATCTACGGGCACGGGAAAGTGGCAAAGCTCAAGGACCGCGGCTTCTCCGACGCTCTTCTTTACGACCCGGCGGGTGTGGGTGGGCTTCACATGATGTACGTGGTACCCGCGGAGAAATGCTGGACGAGTACGGCCTCCCCGAGAACCCAACCGTCAACTCGGTCGCGTCTTTCTTTCCCTTGATGAGCGGGTTGCGCAAACTTGGTTCCGTATCGATGTGGGCCGGGGTTATCGGAACAGCCATCTTCTTCCTGCGCACCGGACGGCGCCTGCCTCCGCCCGAGGAGAAAGCGGTCGCCTCGGCGCACGAACGGGCCGGCAACACCGAGGAGCATGACGAGGACCAAGAAAGGTCGGGTCGATGAGCACACGCGAGGAAGCTCAGATCGAGCGCTATTCGCTCTTTGACCGGCTTCTCCACTGGTTCGTCGGCCTGACATTCGTGTATCTATTGCTGTCGGGCCTGGCGATTGGCTACCCTCGCATGGCGTGGCTGTTCGACATCCTGGGTGGTGGACAGACCGTACGATCCATGCATCCCTGGATGGGGGCGGCTTTCACACTGGGGATCGTCGTGATGTTGTTCGCGTGGACAAGAGCCATGCGCTTCGAGCCCGTCGATCGGGAGTGGGGACGCAGCATCGGCCGCTATGTGCGCGAGGGACATGTCGACCTCGACGTGTCCAAGTACAACGCGGGACAGAAAGGCTACTACTGGTTTGCGATAGTCACCGGGTTCCTGCTGCTGCTCACCGGGATACCACTGTGGTTCCCGTCGTTGATGAGCGGCGGTTGGGAGCAAGCGGCCCGGCTGCTTCACCACGTCATCTTCTTGCTCTCGTTCGCCGGATTCATCATCCACGTCTACATGTCGACGGCTATGTTCACCGGCACTTTCTCGTCGATGACTACCGGCACTGTGTCTCGCCGCTGGGCGGCATGGCATCACCCGGCTTGGTTCAGGGAGCACGAGAGCTAGGTGCACTAATTGCGCCGAGGAGTTAGAGGGGGGCCCGCTTGCTTCGGCGAGCGTCGTGCACGCGCCTGCGCCATCGAGGCCACCACTGCGATCGCCGCCCCCCTGAGCTTGCTAAAAGCGGCCCTGGGCCATCAGGAGCACAGAGCGGCCCGGCCGGAGCTCCCTGGCTTCGCCGCGGCGGTGGCGGCTGCGGCGGAAAAAAGACGCACGGCCGGCCTCTACCCTCTGCTCGAGCTCGCCGTGGCGACCCCGGCGATCTCCGCCGAAGTCGCCAAGACAGTCACGGCCCTTACCAGGGTCTCGCCCGAGATCGTCCCGAAGCCGCTGGCGGACGCCGGATTCGATCTCATGGAAGGAGACGAGCACCACCGGCGCGTGCTCGTTGACACCTGGCTCGACGACCCCACGCTGGTGGACCCCCGTCTGGGGTTTTGGATCGGGGTTTCTGCGGCCCCGATTCTGGAAACTGCCGCCGCAGACGTCGCCGCACCCTCCCGCAGCGAATGGAGCGGCGTGGCCTGCCCCCTGTGCGGTGGTCAACCTCAGGCATCCGTCATCGCCGAGGAGTCCGGAGAGTTCATGGCCGGTTCGCCGCGCAACCTCGTTTGCTCACGATGCGCCACATGGTGGGCCTTTGCTCGGGCGGTGTGCCCCACCTGTGGCGAGGACGACTCCCGCCGGATGGCAGCGTTCTCGGCCGACGATTTCCCGTGGGCTCGCGTCGATGCCTGCGAAACCTGTCACACCTACCTCAAGGGCTTCGACTTCAGGCAGCCGGGGGCCCGCGATGTGATTCCCCTGGTCGACGACGTGGCGACGCTGGCACTCGATTTGTGGGCTAACGATCACGGCTATAACCGCACGAGCCGCTCTCTGGCCGGAGTTTAGCCAGATCGCCCGTCGGCTACTCGCCGAGTGGTCGTGTGATGGTCATATAGAGCATCTGACCACCACTCGCCAAGAAAAATGTGCCTACATGTAGGTCGGAGCCAACTGCTCCTCGGTAGGCTCTGCTCAGCAGTACCACGGCTCGGTGAGGTAGGGCACCGTTATCGAAGGCCGTGGCTCGTCGGTGCACGGAACTCCCGCCAGCGCGCACACCTTCTGGAACAGGGCGCGCCGGTCCCCATTGGTTTCGTTGACCACCGCTTGCACTCGATCGCAGAGGGCGTCGACCTCGGGATCCGGATGCCTCCAGGGGTAGACGAGCCGCCGCTCGTCGAAAGGTTCCACCAGATCGCGGACCTCGAGCAGCTCCATCAAGCGGGAGCCCCGCACGATCAGCAGCCGGATGGAGAGCTGCACCGGTGACACGTTGTCGATGAGGTTGAGATCGCGCACGGTCTCGAGCAGGTCTCGATAGCTCGCCATCGAGGTCCACGGAGTGAAGGCCACGAAGGTGGGGTTGAGAACGAGGCCGAGCTCGTCGAGCAGGGCAACGGCCGCAATGAAGTCGGTGCGCGTGTGGCCCTTGTCCAACAGCTCAAGGACGCGATCGTCGACGCTCTCCACGGCCGAGGTGACGAAAAGACAACCTGTCGAGGCGAGCACTTCAACACGCTTCCTGTGTTTTAGGAGATGTTCGACCTTGATGGTCACGTCGTAGGTCAACTCCGGCCAACGGTTATGCAGCTCCGTGACGATTGTCTCTGCATGCCCCGGTGCGTTAAAGAAGTCGGGGTCTCCGAAGGTGATGTGGCCGGCCCCCTTTGCCACTTGCTGCTCGATGTCTGAAAGAACGACATCGCGCTGTACGACTCGAAAAGTGCCGTTGTAGACAGGTACGATGGGGCAGTGGCGGCAGAGATGTTTGCAACCGCGACTTCCCTCCGTATAACCGGTCACCACCTCTTGGCCTCTATTGCTCACGCGCGCGTAAAGCTCGAGCGGTGGAAGGGAGGAGCGGTCGGGTGTGACGAAACGCTGGCGGGCAAGGGAAGTGACGGGCTGCAGCTTCTCGGACGGCTCGTCCACGAGGTCTGCCATGCCTTGCTCGAATTCGCCGCCGATGATCACGTCCGCGCCAAGCGAACGGAGATAGCGCTCGTTGACCGGAGCGTAGAGGCCGTAGCAACAGATGAGTGCCCCCGGGTTGACTGCACGGACGCGCTCGATGAGCGGGACTGCGAGCCTGGTGGCCGTGTGCATCGGAACGTGGAAACAGACGAGGTCTGCCGAAACCGCAGCATGCTCGTCGAATGGCTCGACCGCGACGTCGTTGCACTGGACCCGAGCTCCTCGCCCTCGCAGCCATGCGGCCGGGCTGGCGAGACCGAAGGACTGGCGCCCCAGCTCGTAGGTCGAGACCAGCAGGACCTTCATCGGGGCCTGCTCAGCTCCAGGCGCGCCTACCATCTCGTGAACCTCGGCGGGGGCCGTCAAGAATGCGCACATTGGGGGCGTGAGCGTACCTCGCGCCCAGAGGGAAGTCGTCCGACAGGCCCGACGCTGCCGGGCTCTTTCCTCTCAGCGGTGGTGGTTTTCACCCCTTCCCCTTTTCCCCCGGATGGGGGGTCACTTTCCCCCGATCGGGGGTTTCGGCAATCGGCTGAAATGGCTAAATTTGCCATATGCGATCCATCACGGACCTTGCCTACATCGCCATGGTGGCGTTTGCCGTGGCGGGTGCGGCCGAGATCGTCTGGCTACGCCTGCACAGCTCCGCTCGGCGAGTGCGCGGGTGGCGCTCGTTACTCGACGATCTGGAACCAAACGGTCTTTCCTCCGTCCCATTCCTCGACGCCCCAGTCATCGGAGATCCCCACGACCAAGGCCAGCCCGCAGCCCCCTTCGGCATGAACGCTCGCCCGGCGAGGCGCCACAGTCGCATTGTCGTGGTCGCTAACCTGCACCCGGACGCCCGTCGGGAGCTTTCTGACCTCGACGCTAATGTCGGTGTTGGCATGGAGCACAGAGTTGGTGACGAGCTCGTTGGCGAGCAGAACCGTCACCTCGACCAGCTCCATGCACTTCCATGAAGTAAGCGCCCGCTCCACAAAGCGACGCGCCCGTTCGGCGCTGGAGGCCTCGGCGGCCAGCTCGATTCTGACGCGGTCCGAGGTCGACAGATCACCACTCATCGATTGCGTTCCCTAGCTTGGGGCGGCGTCCTCTGCGGCAATGCCCTGTGACAGAGACCATGCCCGCGGCCGGGGTGGGCCAAACTGGAAGTCGGCCGTGGTAAGCCTCAGAAGGGCGGTTAACGCTGAGCCGAACTCCGTCTGACTCCCTCACGGCGAGCTAGGGTCGTCCCCAACCGCAAGCTCTCGGTGGGCTTCGTGCGCGCCAGGGGTGTCTGAGCGGCAGCTATGGGCTTCAGAGCATCGGTTCATCGCCGGTCAGGGACAGCCGGCTACGGGCTTGTTGGGGTTGCGAACGAGCCTTTTTCCCCGGGCCCCTTCCAGCGGGGAGGAGAAGGGATGGATCTAACCGACAAGGTTGCAGCGGTCACGGGAGCCGGATCTGGGACGGGCCGGGCGATCGCGCAGCGTCTCGGGGCGGAGAGTTGTGCCGTAGTTGTCGCCGATCTCGAGGCCGATCCGGGCCTCAAAACCGTGCAGCTGATCGAAAAGGCCGGCGGACGAGCGGTGTGGGTGAGGACCGACGTGCGAATTGACTCCGACTGCGAGGGTCTGGTCGCAATGGCAGAACGCACCTACGGCGGGCTTGACATCCTTGTCAATTGCGCCGGTGGGACGCCTAGCCCGCACTTCCCCGATGCGGATGTCAAGCACTGGAGCGCCACTCTGGAGCTCAACCTGCGTGGCCCGATGGTTGCAACTCAGGCGGCACTCGAAGGGCTGAAGCGCCGCTCGGGAGGAGCCATCGTGAACATCGCCTCAACCGCGGGCCTGGGCTATATGCCGTACATCTCACCCGAATACGGTGCGGCTAAAGCAGGCTTGATTCGCTTCACCGCCTCGTTGGCGGGATTGCGCGATCGAATGAACGTCAGAGTGAACTGTCTCGTGCCCGACTGGATCCTCACGGCTCGAGCCGAAGGAGAGCTCGCAGCCATGGAACCAGCCGAGCGGTCGGAAACTCCGCCTCTCCTGCCTCTAGACGATGTCGTCGGCGCGGTCATCACCCTTTTGGTGGACGATGATCTTGCCGGGAGAGTCATGGTGATGCGACGCGAACTGCCTCCTTACCTTATCGACCCGACAATCGACCCGACGAAGCAGGGGTGAACAGCACCCTTGGCGCGCCACGCGACCGTCTTCTTAGCTCTTCAGCGCGGCTCCAGTGTGTATGAGGCAGGCGGCCCCCTAAAGACAGTTGCATCAGCCCTCGATGCTCGACATCACATGCTTGGCTCGGCATAAACGCTATGCTGACCTCGGAAAACGCAGGTCAGACATATCGGCGAGGGTAGATATCTGCAACCTGAAAGCCGGGTTCGCGCTGGCCTGCCTCGCCACCACACGGGGGAGTCGTGAAAGGGAGGACGGCATTGGAGAGGCCGCCTGTCGGCGCGCGCTGCTTATCTCAAGGCCTCAGACGACCGCCAGCTAGAAAGGGGACTCAATGACCCGCGAGGAAGCAGTCAACATAAAGGACGACCTCGAGGCGAGGGGATACGAGCCCTATATCGTCACCTTCGACGACGGGACGTGCGGTGTGTGGATTCGAACGGAGTCTGGGCCATCAGTCGGCATCGCGGATGTCAGTCTCCTAGAGGCCGGGGTCGAGCTGGTCGAGCAGCTTACGGGTTCCCTCTAAATTCGCCGCTCGCGGGCATAGTGCATCCCACACAAGCCGTGGGTGACGTACAACCCCAGATCTGCGCTCGATTTTCGAAGCTAAGGTTCCTGGCCCACAACGAGTAGCTTCAGAGTCGGTCGACGGGGCGGACCATCTCGATCGCGTCGAGCGTCACTCCATCAGGCATTGTTACGACGAATCGCTCGATCTCCCGAAAGCCGAACGCCCGATAGAAAGCAACACCCGGCAACGTCGCACCGAGGTCGAGATGCTGGAAACCCTCTCCTCGGGCCGCGTCGTGTCCAGCCTGCAGAATTGCCCGCCCTAGACCGCGACGCGTCCAGTCTGGCTGAACGAACATCGCCCGGATATGAGCCGCCTCGGTATCTGGGTCGAGCAGCCGATCTTCGTCCCCCGCGTCCTCGGACCCGGTGTAGAGACGACCTCTGCGGCTCCAACCCCCACACGCAACGATCTCGCCGTCGGCATCATGAACGAAGTAAGTGCCGTCGGCGATCAGCATGGGATCGACATGTGCGACGTAAAGCGCAGCGCTCTCGGTCTGTCGCTCGTCGTAAAACAAAGGGAACAGCTCGAGCACCGATGCCCGCATCACCGCAGTGATCGCGTCGACATCTCCATCGGTTGCCACACGAAGGTCGGGCTGCGGTGGTCTCACGCAAGCATGCTCGCAATGTCGCCTTTAGGCACTGGCCTCACGCCAATTATGCACACCTTTGGGAACTGCTCCGCTACGATCACGCTGCCTCATAGCTACACACCTGCGTGGGGCCTGAGGCGGCGCACGAAGCTCTGGCGAGCCTGCCTATGTCCCCGAACCCTCCCTCCACGGGGCTGAGCTTTTGCATTGGAGCGCTGTGCAAGAACCCTCCTGAGCAAAAGTGCAGGCGGGTCAGGAGGGAGGTTTGCTCAACCCTCGATGCTCGACATCACGTGCTTGATGCGCGTGTAATCCTCCAAGCCGTACATCGAAAGGTCCTTGCCGTGGCCGGAATGCTTGAAACCACCGTGGGGCATCTCAGCCACGAGGGGGATGTGGCAGTTGATCCACACGCAGCCAAAGTCCAGGCTCTTCGCCATCCGCATAGCGCGGCCGTGATCGCGCGTCCACACGCTGGAGGCGAGGCCGTAGTCGACGCCGTTGGCCCACGCCAGCGCCTTCTCCTCGTCGTCGAAGCGCTGCACGGTGATCACAGGTCCGAAGACCTCGTTCTGAATCATTTCGTCCTCTTGGTGGAGTCCCGAGACAACCGTCGCCTCGTAGAAGTAGCCGCCGCCGTTCTTGATCCGATGACCGCCGGTGACGACCTCGGCGTTGGAAGGCGCTCGCTCCATGAAGCCTTCGACCCGCTCGAGTTGGTTTGCGTTGTTGAGGGGGCCGTAGAAGGTGTCAGGATCGGCGGGGTCACCCGTCTTCATGCCCTTGGCCTGAGTAGTGAGCGAGGACATGAAGTCGTCGTAGACCTTGGGGCCAGCAAGTACGCGCGTCGCAGCGGTGCAGTCCTGGCCGGCGTTGAAGTAACCGGCTATGGCGATGGCTTCGGCTGCGGCGTCGAGATCGGCGTCGTCGAAAACAATCACCGGAGCCTTTCCCCCCAGCTCGAGATGCACCCTCTTCAGGTCCGTAGCGGCTGCCTTGGCGACCTCCATGCCGGCTCGGACGCTCCCGGTGATCGAGGCCATGTCGGGGATGTCGTGAGACACCAGCGCTGCCCCCGTTGAGCGGTCGCCGCAGATGACGTTGAAGACGCCGGCAGGCAGGAACTCGGACATGATCTCGGCCATCTTCAGAGTCGAGACCGGAGTCGTGTCGGACGGCTTGAGCACTACGGTGTTTCCCGCCGCGATTGCCGGAGCCCACTTCCACACCGCCATCATCATCGGGTAGTTCCAGGGCGTGACCTGGGCGCACACGCCCACGGGCTCCCGTCGGATCATCGAGGTGAAGCCGGCCATGTATTCGCCCGAGGACTTGCCTTCGAGACAGCGGGCTGCGCCGGCAAAGAATCGAATCTGGTCCACCATCGGCGGGATCTCTTCATCGATCGTTAGCCCGATGGGCTTACCGGTGTTTTCGGACTCGAGTCTGACGAGTTCCTCAGCCCCGTTCTCGATCGCGTCTGCAATGCGGATGAGCGCGAGGCTGCGCTCGGACGGGGTCGCTTGCCCCCACTTCTCGAAGGCTCGCCGGGCGGCCTGGCAAGCGGCGTCGATGTCGGGGTTCGTGGACACGGGGGCAGTCGCAAATTCCTGCCCGGTGGCGGGGTTGATCAGCGGAGCGGCCTGTCCTTCGGCTGCGTCCCGATAGTCCCCATCGATAAAGTTCTTGAGCTCAACAGTCATCGCAATCACTCCCTTGTGAACGGCCCATAGCGAATGGCGAGCCTATAACGACGGCGGCGGGCGTTCTCAGGAGATTCGCCCACCTCTGGGGTAACTGGATCTCCCCAGAGTGAAGAGCGAGATTCGATTGAGCTGTAGTGGTGGCAAGCTCGGCGGGTGAGAACGCGCTACATCGCCGCCGTGGCGGCCGTCATCCTGGTTGGAGTGGGCGCCGCCGTGGCCGCTCCCAGCTCCGTTAACCCGCCCGCGGACAGCCCGCCCCCCGAGCAACTCCTGGCCGCTGCGGCGGAGGCCGCCCTGGTTGGCCGCCCGCAAGCGGGCTGGGTCCGGGCGAAACTCGATCTCGGCCTTCCCGACCTGCCTCAGGCCGGCCTCGGAGCTCTTCCCACGAACACCTCGGCGAGGGTATGGAGGGAGGGTGTTTTCGTTCGAGTGAGCGAAGCGTTGCCGTTCGGCGAGCGCTCGTTCGTGAGCGGGCCTTCGGGCACCTGGACCTGGGACTCTGCCGGCTTCTCGTCCCACCGCCTCGGTCCCAATGCGGGGCCGTTGCAGCTGCTCACGGGCCTCGCCGACCCGAAAACCCTCGCGACACAGGTTCTCGGTATCGTCACTCCCTCGACCGCGGTCTCCTCCGGACGTCCGACAGTGGTTGCCGGGAGGGGAGCTCATGTCCTCGTGCTGCGGCCTCGCACCCCGGAGACACTGATCGGGCGGGTTGAGGTGAGTCTCGACGCGGCCCGCCATGTGCCTCTGGAGGTGGCGGTCTTCTCGCGAGGGGCCGAGTCGCCTGCTGCGTCCGTGGTCTTCGAGTCCGTGACCTTCGACGCCATTCCGGACGAGATCTTCGACTTTCGGCCCCCTGCAGACTCCCTCACGCGCTTCGGTACGGAGGGCGGGGAGGCGGCCCGAGCGGACGGCGAAGAGGCGGCCGGGGGACTGGGGGCCGCACCAGGACGAGGCAGCGGCTTGTTCGAGGGGTGGAAGTTGCTCGGAGGCGGCTGGAGCTCGGCCGCAGCGATGCAGCTCCGAGGTGAGGCGAGCCCGATTCCTCCGGAGCTCCTTCCTTACCAAGGCGATTTGATCTCCGCCGACATCGTCACTGTGGGCGGCACCCGGTGGCTCGTTGCTGGCCCGGTGCCGCTCGAACACCTACAGGTCCTTGCGAGAGAGCTGGAATGAACGCGCTGGCGACCCACGGGTTGTCCAAGACCTACGGAGACCAGACGGTCGTAGCCGAGCTCGACCTCGCGGTTCCCAAGGGCGCGCTATACGGGTTCCTAGGGCCCAACGGGGCCGGCAAGACGACCACGATCCGGATGCTGTTGGGGCTTGTGAAGCCGAGTGCGGGCCGGGCCGAGCTTCTCGGCGAAGAAGTCAGCGTGGGAGCCTCCGCCGCCGGGGTCCTCGACAAGGTCGGAGCCCTGATCGAGGAGCCCGGGCTGTGGCCCTACCTATCGGGTCGTTCCAACCTCGTGTGCATGGCGCGCTCGGGGGGCAGAGACGAGCGACTCGCCCACATCGACGAGGTGCTCGCGCTGGTCGGACTCAGCGACGCGGCGAGCAAGCGAGTCAAGGCTTACAGCCAAGGCATGCGTCAGCGCCTCGGCATCGCCTTGGCGCTTCTCGGCCGTCCCGAGGTGCTGGTCCTGGACGAGCCGACCAACGGGCTCGACCCTCCGGGGATGCGAGAGATCAGAGGACTGCTGCGGCGGCTCTCAGACGAAGGGGTGACCGTGTTCGTGTCCAGCCACCTGTTGTTCGAAGTAGAGGCTATGTGCGACAGGGTCGGAGTGCTGGCGGGCGGCCGCCTGATAGCCGAGGGCACGCCGACGGAGCTGCGAGCTCCGGGCGAGAGCCTGCGCATCGAGGTCGACGACGGTGCTGCCGCCTCCGTCGTGCTTTCCCGATTCCGAGGCTTGGAGGTGGAGTCGGCCAATCAGGGATCCCTCCGGGTGACCCTGGCCGACGGTATGGATCCGGCCGAGATAAACCGGATGCTGGTCTCGGCGGGGGTGGCTGTGCGAGCCCTGGTACCCGAGCGGCGAAGCCTCGAGGAGGTTTTCATAGCTCTGGTCGAGGGCTCGGACCAGCGATAGTGTTCTACGTCGAGCTGTTCAGGGCCGCGCGACGGTGGCGGACATGGCTATTGGGGGCGGCCCTCGGCGGGATTCCGATCATCCTCGTCATCAGCCTGCTGCTGAGCCCTGACTCAGGCTCCTCGGGCGAGGACGGCCCTCCCTTCTATGAGCTCATCGTGCGCAACGGCTTCTTCACACCTTTGGCGGCGCTGGGTGCTCTGCAAGTGTTCCTGCTGCCGCTTGCCGCCGCGCTCTTGTCGGGGGATGCAATCGCAGGGGAGGCGGCAACCGGCACCCTGCGCTATCTCCTGGTGCGCCCGGTCGGTCGCCTTCGCCTGATTCTGGCCAAATATGCCGCTGCGGTCGTACTCATCGTTCTGCTGGTCGGCTGGGTCACGTTCGTGGGGCTCGTGGCGGGAGGGGCCGCCTACGGCTGGGGGCCGATGCCGACGCTGTCGGGCTCCACGCTGCCTCCCGGCGGTGCTCTGCTGCGAATCGGCGCGGCCGCCTGCTACATCGCCACCGGGATGGGCGCGTTGGCGGCGGTGGGAGTGTTTGCATCGACGCTGTCCGACTCGGCCCCCGGGGCCTCGGTCGCCACCGTCGCTCTCGCAATTGTGAGCCAGATCCTCGAGTCCCTCAGCGCCCTCGCCCCCATTCACACGTTTCTGATCAGCGAGCGTTGGCTTGCTTTCGTGGACCTCTTTCGCGATCCGATCGTGTGGGGAGAGATGGCCGAGGGCCTGGTCGCCCACGCCCTCTACGCGGCGGTGTTCGTGGCGCTCGCAGCAGTGATCCTGGCGCACAAAGACGTCATGTCGTGAGTTGCAGGGCCGAGTCGTCATGGATTGTGCTCTGCAACCGACGATGACTCGGCGCTCTAGATAGGTTGTGACACAATTGGGACAGATGACTGGGGAAAATCGCCGAGATCAAGACGAGGAATCGGACGCTCCTGAGCGCTCCGAGCCGGACCAGGCCCCCGTCGACGGGCCTTCTCCCGGTGGAGGAGGCAAGGAGGACGAGGGCGAGCTCGGCTCCACCAGCCAGGACAAGCCCGGCAGCCACTGAGCCGTCGATCTTCTCCACCCCAGCAGCGCCCAGCGCTCCTCTCGTGGAAAAGGTCGCTAGAATCTGAGACATGAAGAAGCCACGCCATACCCGGCTCACCCAGCCGCTCGTGCGCGATGCCGGCGAGCTACACCCAGCAACATGGGACGAGGCGCTCGAGCGCGCCGCTGCGGGGTTCCGATCTGTTACGGATGAGCACGGCGGCGGCTCATTCGGGTTATTCAGCTGCTCGAAAGCCACCAACGAGATGAACTTCGTGGCGCAGAAGTTTGCGCGCTCGGTCATCGGTAGCAACAACATAGATAGCTGCAATCGCACCTGACACGCTCCCAGCGTCGTCGGTCTGGCGGCAGTGTTCGGAGCCGGGGGAGGCACTAGCTCCTATCAGGAGATCCAGGACACCGACCTCATCATCCTGTGGGGCTCGAACGCCCGCGAGACGCACCCCATCTTCTTCCACCATGTCCTCAAGGCTGTGCACAACGGAGCGCGCCTGTATGCGATCGACCCCCGGCGTACGAGTACTTCGCAATGGGCGGACGGATGGCTCGGGGTGGATGTCGGCTCTGACATCGCTCTCGCCAACGGCATCGCTCGCGAGATAATCGCCGCGGGGCTCGAGAACCGCGCTTTTATCGACCATGCCACCGAGAACTTCGACGACTATGCGCGCGTGGTCGAGCCCTACACGCTCGAGATGACCGCGCGCTGCACCGGAGTCCCCGCCTCCGCCATCCGAGAGTTAGCTCACGCCTACCGCGCGCGGATCGTGCCCAGATCTGCTGGACCCTGGGCATCACCGAACACCACAACGCCGCCGACAACGTGTTCGCGCTCATCAACCTGGCGTTGTTGTGCGGTCACGTTGGCCGTTACGGTTCCGGCGTCAACCCGTTGAGGGGGCAGAACAACGTGCAGGGCGGCGGAGACATGGGAGCGATCCCGAACAAGTTTCCGGGCTTCAAAGACATCGAGGACGACGCCGAGCGCGCTCGCTTCGAGTCTGCATGGGGCTGCACGATCCCGCCCCACAGAGGCTGGCATCTGTCTCAGATGTTCGAAGCAATGGAGCGCGGCGACCTACGCACGCTGTACGTGATTGGAGAGAACCCTGCCGACTCCGAGGCCGACGCGCCTCACGCACGCAAGCTCCTCCAGGGGCTCGACCATCTCGTTGTGCAGGACATCTTTCTCACGAACACTGCACGCATGGCCGACGTCGTTTTTCCCGCTGCCGCAGACTGGTGCGAGTACGAGGGCACCGTTACCAACAGCGAGCGCCGGGTGCAGCGAGTGCGCAAGGCGCTCGATCCTCCCGGCGAAGCGCGGCCCGACCTCGAGATCATTTGGGAGCTGGCCCGAAGGCTCGGCCATGACTGGGGGAAACCGGGGGCCGAGAAGGCATGGGACGAGCTGCGCTCGCTGTCGGCCATGCACACCGGAATGAGCTACGAGCGTCTCGACGCGCTCGGCGGCATCCAATGGCCCTGTCCCGACGAGGATCATCCCGGCAGCCCGTTCCTGCACGGACGCCTCTGGGAGGAGCCGCGCGGCGGCCCTCCGGCGCCGTTCACGCCGGTCGAGTTCGTGGCGCCGCTCGATGAGCTGAATGCCGAGTTCCCGATCCGTCTGACCACGGGCAGACGCCTCGACTCCTACAACACCGGCGTGCAGACCGGTGGCTACAGCTCACCCATGCGCAAGAAGGAAGCACTGTTCCTTTCGCCCGAAGACTTGGAGCGCCTGGGACTCAAGGAGGGCGAGCGTGTACAGGTGAGCTCGCGCCGAGGCTCCCTGGAAGCTCCGGTGGCGGCAGAGGCATCGCTGCGCCCGGGCCTCGCCTTCATGACGCTGCACGGCTCCGGTGAGGTGGACGTGAACGTTCTGACCTCCGATGTATGGGACAAGAAGTCGGGCACCGCCGACTTCAAGGCGACCGCTATCGGGGTCGAGCGCATCCCCTCGGAAGCCGGTGCCCGTCATGAGGTTGCCGCCGCGGGCACGACCCACTAGTGGACCTGCGCCTGCGCGGGGCCGCCGCCACGCCGGCAGAGCGCACCACAGTCGACTCGTTCCTTGTCTCCTCCGGGGTGTCGGAGCAGTCAAACGGGAGGGCCGCGAACACCGGTCACGAGGCGCGCGCCCGTCGTCATCTCCTGCTTCCCGCCCTCCACGCGCTCCAGGACGAGATCGGCTGGATCTCCGAAGGTGGACTGTCCTACGTGAGCGAACGATTGATGGTTCCGCCGGCAGATGCATACGGCGTGGCGAGCTTCTACGCACTTTTCTCGCTGCGTCCGCGGCCCCCCCTGGTCGCGCACGTGTGCGACGACATCGTGTGCATGGCCAAGGGGGCCGAGGACATCATCGATACCTTGCAACAAACACTCGGCCCCGAGGCCTCAGAGGAGGGCGCGACGACGTGGTTGCGAAGCCCCTGCCTGGGTCAGTGCGAGCGCGCGCCCGCGTTGTTGTGGCAGCGCGCCGGGGGCGACGATCGCAGCCAGGCCCCCGCTTCGCCAGAGGTCGTGGGGCGTGTCCTCGCGGACAGCGTCTTCGATACACCCGAACGCGGTACGGCTCCCCAAACCGACACGCCGCGCGACCCGAGGCTCAGGCTTCTTCGGCGCATCGGCTTGGTCGATCCGGCAGACCTCGACGACTATCGGGGCCACGGCGGCTACTCGTCCCTGCGCCGCGCCGTGAGCCTGGGGCCCGAAGGAATCGCGCGTGAGCTCGCCGATTCGAAGCTCATGGGCCGCGGGGGGGCGGCGTTTCCCATCGGAGCCAAATGGGATGCGGTGGCCAAGGCGCCGGTCCGGCCTCACTATGTCATCTGCAACGCAGATGAGTCCGAGCCCGGCACCTTCAAGGACCGCATCCTCATGGAGGAGGACCCGTTCGCACTAATCGAGGCGATCACCATCGCCGGATATGCGACCGGCGCCGAGCGCGGCTACATCTACATCAGGGGCGAGTACCCCCTTGCGACCCACAGGCTCGAGGATGCCATCGCGCAGGCGCGCAGCAGAGGCATGTTGGGCGACGATGTGATGGGCGAAGGCTTCGCGTTCGACATCGAGCTCCGCCGCGGCGCCGGCGCCTACATCTGCGGCGAGGAAACCGCGCTGATGAACTCGATCGAGGGCTACCGGGGCGAGCCTCGCAACAAGCCGCCGTTTCCCACGCAGGTGGGACTCTTCGGCAAGCCGACCGCCATCAACAACGTCGAGACCCTATTCAACGTTCTGGAGGTACTAGCCGAGGGCGGACCTTCATTCGCCGGGATCGGGACCAAGGACTCCACCGGCACCAAGCTGTTCTGTGTCACGGGAGCCGTGACGAAGCCCGGTCTCTACGAGCTCGAGTTCGGGGCTACTCTGCGCGAGCTGCTCGAGCTCGCCGGCGGCGTTACAGAGGGAGCAACGATTCAGGCGATTCTGCTGGGAGGGGCGGCTGGTACCTTCATCGATGCCTCCGACCTCGATCTCCCGCTGACGTTCGAAGCGACGCGTGCGGCGGGAGCGTCCCTCGGCTCGGGCGTGGTCTTCGTCCTCGACGAAAGCTATGACATCTCCGCGGTGCTGCTGCGGATCGCCGCCTTCATGCGCGACGAGTCCTGCGGCCAGTGCGTCCCCTGCCGGGTGGGCACCGTCCGACAGGAGGAGGCGCTGCAGCGCCTGGTGTCCGGCAGCAGGAACCCTTCGGGCCAGGACGATGTCGCCCTCCTCGCCGACCTCGTGAAAGTCATGAGCGACGCTTCCATCTGCGGATTGGGTTTCACCGCCGGTGTGGCCGTGAAGTCGGCGCTCGAACGAGGCCTGCTGACGACACAAGGGACCACCTCGTGACCCGCGCCGCCCGCTTCAAGCTCGGAGTGATCAAGCGCACGGTCGAGCTCACCATCGACGGCGCAGCCGTCGAGGTCCCGGAAGGCGCGACGATCCTCGATGCGTGCAACAAGCTCGGTGTCGTCACCCCGACGCTCTGCTATCTCTCCACTCTCACGCCGGTCAACGCCTGCCGCGTGTGTGTGGTCGAAGTGGAGAAGGCGCGTGTGCTGGCGCCGGCGTGCTCGCGCAGGGTCGAGCCGGGCATGGTCGTGCATACCGACTCGGAGCGTGTGCGCCACAGCCGCAGAATGGTGTTCGAGCTGTTGTCCTCCTCGGTCGACATGTCCTTGGTGTCCCGCGAGGTGAGGGGATGGATCGAAAGTTACGGGACCGACGCGGCCCGCTACGGACCACCGGCAGCTCCCGCGAAAGCGGGGGAGCGCGACGCTCGTACCGCCGGACATCATCACGCCCCCGACGGCAGCGTCGCAGAGACTGTCGCGCAGCCGGTGAAGATCGACAACGACCTCTACGTGCGCGACTATTCGCGCTGCATCCTCTGCTACAAGTGCGTCGAGGCCTGCGGTGAGGACGCTCAGAACACGTTCGCGATCACCGTCGCGGGACGCGGTTTCGACGCCCGCATCGCCACCGAATTCGATGCACCGTTGACCGACTCGGCGTGCGTCTATTGCGGAAACTGCATCGGCGTCTGCCCGACGGGCGCCCTGATGCCCAAGAGCGAGTACGACCTCAGGCAGCAGGGTCGCTGGGACGAGGCGCGTCAGACGGTGACGCAGACGGTGTGCTCGTTCTGCGGCGTCGGCTGCAACCTGGATCTAACGGTGCAGGACAATGCCATCGTGCGAGTCGATTCACCAATCGAGCACAACGTCACGCACGGTCACTTGTGCATCAAGGGCCGCTTTGGCTTCCAGCACGTGCAAAACCTGCCCGACTGACCCATCTAATCAACTTTGCACCTCTACCCACACGGCATGTGGGCACAGCGACAAAGTCCGCTATAGCCCGAAGACCTTCTCGCGGACCGCTACAGCGGTGTCGGGGTTGTCGCTGAAGACTCCGTCCACTCCGAGTCGGTAGAACAATCTGTACTCGGCGGCAGCGTCACCGTAAGCCTGAAGGAAGAAGGGACTCTTCGGGTCGCCCCGCTGGTAGTCGCTCGGCAGAAAGAAATTCTCGTTGCGGAACGTGAACGCGTGGACGATGAGTCCTGATTCGTGAGCGCGCCGTACGAGGGAGGTGGGCTTCTTCAGAGAGTTGTCTTGATCTCTCGGCACAATCAAGTTCTTGCTGGGCCCGATCCCATCGGCGTAGGTGGCTATCTCTCTAAGGCCCTTTCGGGTAATCAAATCGACGTACGTGCGAGGATCTCCCGCAGCCACGAGGTCGTACGGCGCGCCGACTTCGTCGACGAGCTGCACCAGCCGGACACGAGTCATGCCGTCGAGATCGATGAGATTGCTTACCTCGAAGGACTGTATATAGGCCGGCGCCCGCCTGCCCCGGTACCCGTTTGCTTTGAGCGCGGACACCAACGGCTCCTCCAATGAGAGTCCCATGTCGTCGAAGTAAGTCGGGTGCTTGGTCTCGGGATAGATCCCTACCCCCCTTCGCCTGGCGAGATCTATGACCTCCTGGAGGGTAGGAATCTCGTAGAGGCCGTTGAAGGCTGTGTTTTGTGGGCGGATGTCGGGAATGCGCTCCTCGGCGCGCAGCGTCTTGAGCTCCTGTAGCGTGAAGTCCTCGGTGAACCACCCTGTTATCTCAACGCCGTCCACAACCTTGGTCGCCATCCGATCGGCGAACTCTGGATGCAGTTCGACATCGGTCGTTTCCGAGATTTCATTCTCATGCCTTGCGACCAGCTTGTGATCCTTGGTCGAAACTAGGTCTGGCTCTATGAAATCCGCCCCGAGATCAATGGCAAGCTTGTAGGAGGCGAGGGTGTGCTCGGGACGATACCCGCTTGCGCCGCGATGCCCGATGACGATCGGCACTTTCTGATTGTCGCCGGGCGCGCTGAGTGCATCGGGTAAGTTCCCAAGTTCGGCTGCGAGAATCAAGGACAACAAGAAAGAGGCTATCAGCCATGAACGCTGCGGCGCCGCTGACCTCATTCTGGCACCTCCAAATGTCCGCATCCGGAGTTCCCTCCCAACCGTCGAGTGTGACCAGTAACTCCCAAACTACCACCGGCCCGGGGTGGGTTGATGGCCGCGAACCGAGATGGCAGCCTGCGTTGGGGACTCCGACGAACAGTCATCTTGTTAGGGCAAGAAAGAACCTTCAGCGGAAATTGGGAGTCACATAGATATGACCTGGAAAAGAGATCTCCATGTGAGACCTAGGAGAGTTCCAAGTTCTTAGGTCGCGTCGCTACGGTTTTTTCCTTCTCGGCGCCGCATTCCTCGTCGCTGTGGCGGCAACCGTGTTCATGCTAGATGAGGCCATCGACCCGCCGAGGAAGACGGAGATCGCCGGTCCTTCCGATGTAAGTACGCCAGACCCCCCAACGCAACCAGGGGCCCTGGATGGAGAATGCCCTCCCGAAGGTCCATGGTCGGATCCGGATTGCCCCCGGGCAAAGTGGGTGCGAGATGTGCTTGCTCGATCAGGTTTTGAAGTAACCGGTGATACCGGCAGCGCATTCATCGGACGCGGAGAAAGGTCCCGTATCTTCATGTGGGCTACAAAGGAGAAGGGTGAGGATCCGTTCGAGCGTTATTCGCTGCGGGAAACAATAGAGGGAGTCGACGTTTACGGTGGCGGTGAGCTACGGATCGCGTGGCAGGTGCACGGGTTGGCCGTCTGGCTCGAATCTGGGCCTTCCGATACCGACGTGCTTCCACGCGGCAAAGAGTTGCGCAAGCTGGTGATCTCTTCCGACTCCGTCGAATACAGCCCCGCTCATTAGTACCACTGCGTTCTGGGAGACTCAGAGTGCCCAAAAGGGCCTCCGCGGACGGTCAAACGCGGTCAAGCCGGCCCCCTGCCGTAACCGCCAACTATCGCGGCCCCCAGCCCGGCGGCCTCAGCCTGGAATACCTCGCCCCCCGTCAGTCGCGCCAGCCGGTCCATGAAACGGACGAGGCCCGGCGTTTCCTCGAGCATGAACACGTTGATCTTTATCTGCGAGCGCGCCAAGCGCGCAGCCTCTCGCAGTGTTTTCTCGATCGTCACCGGAATCGGGGGCCAGTTGAACAACGCACTGCCATCCGGGTCTAGATGCGCGGTCGGTTCGCCGTCTGTGACCATGATCACCTGCTTGACCGCACTGCGGTCGTTGGATAGGAGACGATGGGCTAGCAGAAACGCGTGCTGCATGTTGGTGCCGTGCACGTTCTCCCACCCCGCAGTGGCAAGCGTCTGCGGAGTGAGCGTACGGGCGTAGTCGGAGAACCCGATCAGGTGCAAGGTGTCGTCCGGATACTTGCCCTCGATAAGCGCGTGCAATGCCAGCGCGGTTTTCTTGGCCGGGACCCAGTGCCCGTTGAGCGGCATCGAGAACGACAGGTCAAGCAGCAGCGCGGTGGAAGTGCGGGGCCGCGACTCGGTCTCCTTGACCTCGAAGTCATTCGGCACCAGTGTCAACGCACGGCCCGGCCCAAGCCTCACCACCGCGTTGTAGACGGTGCGCTCGACCGAGATCTGATCGTCGTCCCCGAACACCCACGGCCTCATCTGGCCGGTGGGCTCGGCCTGGCCGCCCCCCGCGCGGTGAGTCGGCTCGGAGCGAATGCGGCTCAACAGCTTGGTCAATGAGCGTTCCCCCAACAGGCGGGCGCCGCGCGCGGTGAGCTCGAGCCTGTTGCCGGAGCGCTGCAGCACTCCCGCTTCCTCCAGCGCCTTCTCGATCGCGCGCAGACGATCGAGATCGCGCACCGCGTCGTCCCCGAGCGCCTCCGCGAGCTTGTCTTCGTCGATGTCCTCAAGGCTGGCACCGGGATAGTCGCCCGCCAACGACTGCTCGAGATCCTCGTACTCACCGAGCCGTTCGATGGCGTCGACGGCCTCCGACATTGGCATGTCGCCCTCACCCCATCCCGGCGACTCCTGTCCCCACGGGAGATCCGGCATATGGTCCTGCAGCGAGCGCTGAAGCTGGTCGACCTGGAAGGCGAGATCGAGGTCGCCCATGACCTGTTCGGCAAGAGCGGCAAGCTCCGAGCGCTGCCGCTCCGTCAGACTCGCGAGTAGCCGGCTCATGGCGGCCATACGCCGCGCCATGCCCTCGAGCAGCTCGTCGAGCGTCTTCGGGTTGTCCGGAAACATGTCGCCGTAGCGCTCCATGAAACCCTCGAAGTCGTAGTCGTCGCCCCGGTCGCGGGCCGCGATCATGGCGTTGAGGTCCGAGAGCATGTCCTTGACCCGCTGGATGTCATCGGCGGTGAGGTCCTTCATGCCTCCTGCAAGGCGACCGAAGTAGGAGTTGAGCACCTCCTTCTTCAACTCATCGAGAAGCTCTTGGAAACGATGCTGTGCTTCGAGGGAGGCGAACTCATATCCCATTAGCTCCTTCAGCGCCGCGGCCGGAGCGCGTGGCAGCGCGTCGAGCATCGCCTCGGCGAGCCGCGCCTCGTCCTCGAGGCGCCGCGCCAACTCCTTGCGTTCGAGCATCAACACCTCATCGAGCTTCTGGCGCACATCCTCGAAGGGCCCCGAGAGATTCAGCTCCTCGGCCGCGCGTCGGCGCTTCTCCAACAGCATGCGGCGAAGCTCGTCGAGGCCCCTCGCCCTCCCCGAGATGCCGCTGTGGCGCAGGTTGTCGAGCGCCCCTTCGGTCCCGAACCCCTCGAGGAGATCGTCTGAGAGCTCGTCCAAGGCCTCTGCGACGTCGATGTCTTCGTCAAAGGGAGTTTGCGAGTCGTCCCAGCGCGAGAAGCGAGCCTTCATCAACCGCTCTCGAATCGCCAGCCCGAGGGCGAGTCGGTAGCACTCTTGTTGAGCCGCTTCGTGAGATGGAGACCCTCGAGGCAGAACTCGAGTGCCGCCGCCGCTGCGGCGGGGCTCTCGGACGAGAGCGCCAGGCAGGAGGCGAGGCGCTCGAGCTTGAGTCCCCTGCCCCCTCCTATCTGCGCCAACAGCTCCGCTGGGCTGGTGAGGTCGGAGGTCTCGAGCTCGAGACCCTGGTCGAAACGGTCGAGCAGTGGGGAGAGGTCCTCTCCGGACAGGCGGGCTCGATAGACATCGAGCAACGCCCGCTTCAATGCCCGCTCCAGTATCTGAGGTTCGCGTCCCTCTTCGAGTGCGTCGAACTCGACCCTCCCGATGGACCCCGGCAGGACCGTCCACAGATCGACGACGCGTGCCACCGCTTCGGGCTCTCCCCTGCGCGCCGCCCGCCGAATAGCCGAGGCCGTCACAGTCTCCAAAGCCCCTATCGAGAAGCGAACCGACACACCGGAGCGCTGATTAACCTGCGAACTCGCCCTCAAGTGATGGGTGAATGCCGCTATGACCTCCTCGAGGTGAACGGGGACGGTCACCGACACACCTGCAGGCGGAGGCCTCGATTCCTGGCGCATGATTGCGATCTCTTCCGGGATCGTGCGCGGGTAGTGGGTTCGCACCTGGGTCCCGAAGCGGTCCTTGAGCGGTGAGATGATCCGGCCCCGGTGCGTGTAATCCTCGGGGTTCGCGCTCGCGACCAGCATCAGGTCGAGCGGCAAACGGATCTTGTAGCCGCGTATCTGGATGTCTCGCTCCTCGAGGATGTTGAGCAGGCTCACCTGTATGCGCTCAGGAAGATCGGGAAGCTCGTTAATCGCGAACACACCACGGTGAGTGCGCGGGACGAGTCCATAGTGGATCGTGAGCTCGTCGCCGAGATAGCGGCCCTCTGCGACCCTTATCGGGTCGACGTCTCCGAGCAGATCCGAGACCGACGCGTCGGGAGTGGCGAGCTTCTCGGCGTAGCGGAGATCTCGCCCGATCCATGAAATCGGTGTGTCGTCGCCGCGCTCGGCCACCAGGGCCCGGCAGCGTGCGCAGATGGGGTGATAGGGGTGGTCGTTGATCTCGCAGCCCTCGACGGCAGGGACTTGTTCGTCGAGCAGTGAGGCGAGGTGGCGGATGAGGCGGCTCTTGGCCTGGCCTCGCTCGCCGAGCAGGATGACGTCGTGCCCGGCGAGCACCGCCCGCTCAAGGGTGGGGACAACCGAGTCCTCATAGCCGACTATTCCCTCGAACAGGGGGCCGCCGCCCCGCATCCGCTCGAGGAGGTTATCCCGTAGCTCTTCTTTGACCGCGCGGTCCGGGTACCCGGACGCCTTCAACTCCCCCAGAGTCTTCATAGTGAAAGCCTACGGCGGGCGCGCCGCAATGCGGGCGTGGTGGCAAACGCGCACCGCGGGCCTCTGCGCACGAAAAACCGTGGGTAGACGCACACCGTGTGCGTTTGCCCCGCGGGGGGAGTGTGGGCGGCCCAAAGCTGCTTGCATAGTATGCTTGGGAGCGCATAGTATGCGTGGTCATGGCTCAGTCTGCGGTCGTTCTGGGAGCTTCGGGCTACGCCGGCGGGGAGGTGGTCCGCCTGCTCGCCTCCCACCCCGCGCTCGAGCCGAAGGCGGTCTCCGGCGAGAAATCGGCCGGGGCGCCGCTGGACGCGCTGCACCCGCAGCTGACCGGCGCTCGCTCGCTGCGCCTGCACACCACTGCGGAAGTGGCCGCCACGCCCGCGGACGTGTGCTTCTCCTGCCTCCCTTCGGAGGGGCTCGGCCCCCACCTCGATCGCGTGGCGGCCCCCGTCGTCATCGACCTCGCCGGCGACCACCGCCACCGGGCCGGGTGGACCTACGGCCTGAGCGAGCTCGCCCGCAGCGAGGTCGCGGGGTCGGTCCGCATCGCCAACCCGGGCTGTTATCCGACCGCGGCCCTGCTGTGTCTGGTTCCGTTCGCGCGCGCCGGAATCATCGAGGGCCCGGTTGTCATCGACGCCCTCTCGGGGGTGTCGGGGGCGGGCCGCAAGGCCCTCGAGCACCTCTCCTTCGGCACCGCCTCGGCCACTGCCACCGCTTACGGCACCACCGAGCATCGCCACATCGCAGAGATCGAGCGCGGCCTCGAGCTCCATTCCGGGCTTTCGCTCGCCGTGTCCTTTACTCCTCATCTCGTGCCGCTGGCGCGCGGCCTGCTGGTGACCGCACGCGCGCCACTCACCACAACGCTCGACGACGAGCAAGCGCGGGAAGTCCTGCAGGACGCCTATCGGGACGAGACCTTCGTGCACGTGCTGACGGGCTGGCCCTCGACCAAGCCGCTGACCGGCAGCAACCACTCGCACGTCTCGGCGCGCGTCGACCGCCGCACCGGCCTGCTGGTGTGCTCGGCTGCGCTCGACAACCTCGGCAAGGGCGCCGCCGGACAGGCCCTCCAGAACGCCAACCTTGCTCTGGGCCTGGCCGAGAGCATGGGCCTCGAGAGCTTGGGGGTGTGGCCGTGAGGTGGCCGCGCGGCGTGACGAGCTCGGGAGTTGCGTGCGGCATAAAGCCAACAAGGGAGCGCGACCTCGGCCTCTTTACCAGCGAGCTTCCGGTGGCGTGGGCGGGAACGTTCACCCGCAACGCCGCGGCGGCGGCCCCGGTGATCTGGTCCCGGGCGCGGCTCGGACACTCGGTGCGGGCGCTCGTCGTCAACAGCGGCAACGCCAACGCTTGCACCGGCCCCGACGGTCACGCCGCCGTCGAGAGCACCGCCGCGGCCGCCGCAGATGTCCTTGGATGCAACTCCGAAGAGGTTCTCGTGTCCTCGACCGGCCCCATCGGTGTCCCCTTGCCCGTCGAGCGCATCGTGAGCGCGCTGCCGATGGCAGCGGCCCGGCTGAGCGAGGACACAAGCGAGTTCGCCGCCTCGATCCTGACCACCGACACGCGGCTGAAGCGGGCGCGCCGAGAGCTGGGGGGCGCCTCCATAACGGGAGTGGCAAAAGGGGCAGCCATGCTGGCGCCGAACATGGCGACGATGCTGGCGTTCATCGCCACCGACGCCGTCGTTCCACAGGACCACCTCCAGGAGTCGCTCACCTCTGCGGTGAGGACGAGCTTCGATCGCATCTCGATTGATGCCTGCGAGAGCACGAACGACTCCGTGTATCTGTTGTCCTCGGCCCTGGGATCCCCCATCGACCAAGAGCGCTTCGACGCCGCGCTGGCAGACGTCTGCTATTCCCTGGCCGAGCAAATGGTGCTCGACGCGGAGGGCTCGACCAAGCTCGTGCGCATCGAGGTCGCGGGCGCCAAGGGTGAGGACCATGCAGTGGCGCTCGGCCGAGCAGTGGCGGCGTCGTGTTTGTGGCGCGCGGCGGTGAACGGGGGAGATCCCAACTGGGGGAGAGTGATCTCGGCGCTGGGTGCGGCCGACCGCTCACTCGACCTGAGCGCGCTCGACCTGTGGATCGGCGCACAGCAAGTCTTCTCGGCGGGCGCCCCCGTTGGCGGCATGGACTGCATGGCCAAGGCGGCCACAGAGATGGAAGCGGACGAGATCCGCATCTCGTGCGTGGTGGGCAGGGGTCACGCACACGTGGAGGTCCTGAGCGCCGATATATCGACCGCCTACGTGGAGCTCAACGCCGGCGGCACGACGTGATCGACACGACGCTCGAGCAGGCGCTGGGGGCAGGGGAAAAGGCACGAGTACTGTCCCAAGCCCTCCCTTACATCCGCACCTACAAGGGTCACACGGTGGTGATCAAGCTGGGCGGGGAAGCGCTCGACGACCCGAGCCACGCCGCCCTTGTGGCCTCAGACCTGGCACTGCTGGCGCTGGTCGGGATGAGGCTGGTAGTCGTGCACGGCGGTGGACCGCAGGTCAGCGCGGCCATGTCCGAAGCGGGCCTCGAGCCCATCTTCGTGAGCGGTCTGCGGGTCACCGACGACGCCGCAATGGAGACCGTGCGCCGAGTGCTGGTCGGATCGATCAACTCGGACCTCGTGAGCAGGCTGTGCGCTGCGGGGCTTCAGGCGGTCGGGTTGTCGGGCGCCGACGCGAATCTCGTGGAGGCGGTCCCGCTGCACGGCCCGGCGGAACAGTCGCTGGGGCGCGTGGGCCGCGTGTCGAGGGTCCGCGCCGGGGTGCTCGACGATCTTCTCGAGAACGGCTACACCCCCGTCGTGGCTTCAGTCGCTCCGGGGCCCGAAGGCGGCTTCTTGAACATCAACGCGGACGCTGCCGCAGCCGCCCTCGCTTCGGCACTCCACGCCGCCAAGCTCGTTTACGTCACCAACGTCCCAGGTTTGTACGCCGATTTCGGCGATGACGGCTCGCTTCTCTCGGAGCTCAACTGCGACCAGCTCCAGGCGATGCTGCCGGGATTGTCGGCGGGCATGCGCCCCAAGGCCTCCTCCTCGGTCGAAGCCCTGCAACACGGCGTGGGCAAGGTCCACATCCTCGACGGCCGCGTCGAGCACGCGCTCCTCCTCGAGATCTTCACCGACGAGGGGATAGGCACGCAGGTGCTGCCGTGACCCTCATGAACACCTACCGTCGCTGGGACCTGCAGCCGGTCTCGGGCTCCGGCGCCCGCCTTCTCGACGCCGCCGGCCGCTCCTACATCGATTGTGTGGCGGGGATCGCAGTGGCGAGCCTCGGCCACGCCCACCCGGCTGTGACCGAGGCGATCACGGCCCAGGCGAGCAGGCTGGTGCACGTCTCGAACCTCTACCACACGGACCCCGCCGAGGAGCTGGCCGCAGAGCTGGCGGCTCTCACCGGCGGAATGCACACCTTCCTCTGCAACTCGGGGGCCGAGGCGGTGGAGGCCGCCATCAAGCTGGCGAGGAAATGGGGCCGCAGCCGCGGGCGGCACGTCATAGTCGCCGCTGAAGGAGGCTTTCACGGCCGCACCCTCGGAGCCCTCGCCGCCACCGGGCAGCCGGCCAAGCGCACCGCATTCGAGCCCCTGCCCTCCGGGTTCTGCCACGTTCCATTCGGCGACGCCGCCGCGCTCGACTCCGCCGTCGGCGACGAGGTCGCCGCGGTCCTCTTGGAGCCGATCCAGGGCGAGGCGGGGGTAGTCATGCCGCCCGAGGGTTATCTGGCAGCGGCACAGGCGGCGTGCGTGCGTGCCGGGGCGCTCCTGATCCTCGACGAGGTCCAGACCGGCGTGGGCAGGACCGGTGCATGGTGGGCGTACCAACACGCAGGCGTTAGCCCCGACATCATGTGCATCGCCAAGGGCTTGGCCGGAGGGCTTCCCATCGGGGCCTGCCTTGCGGCGCCGGCGGTGGCGGCGGCCTTCGAGCCGGGAGACCATGGCTGCACCTTCGGTGGAGGCCCGGTGCAATCGGGGGCCGCGCTCGCGGTGCTCGAGACCATCGCCTCAGAAGGTCTTCTCGAGCGCGCCAAGGCGGCTGGCGAGGTCTTGATGCAGGGGCTCGCCGCGATCTTCAGCGACGACGCCGACGTGCGCGGCCGTGGCCTCTTGATCGGTGTTGCGCTCCCGGAAGCGAAGGCGCGCGCAGTGGCCGAGGCCGCGCTCGAACGCGGCCTGCTCGTCAACGACGCGACCCCCAGCGTGGTGCGGTTGACGCCGCCCCTAGTCATCACCGATGACGACATACAAGAAGCGCTCGAGATTCTCGAGGAGGTGGCCGGTGCAACCGGAACGGCGTAGAGACCTGATGCGACTGTTGCGGGCCGGAAGGGCACGGAGCCAGCTCGAGATCGTCGCCGCGTTGCGCTCGGCGGGTCACAACGTGACGCAGACGACGGTGTCGCGCGACCTGCGCGCGCTAGGAGCGATCAAGGCCCGCTCCGAGGAGGGTGTTCGCTACGTTTTGAGCGAGGATGATCGCCGCGCTCCCAACCGAGACTTCAACGAACGCACCTTGAGAAGGACGGTGGCCGAGTTCGCGCTCGAGATCCGGGCCGCGTCGTCGCTTGTGGTGGTGCTCACCGCTCCGGGCCATGCTGCGATCGTGGCGCGCGCGGTTGACCTCAGCGGGATGCCCGAGGTGGTGGGCACTGTGGCGGGTGACGACACGATCTTCGTCGCCACTCCCGGCCCCCGGCACGCCGCCGCACTGGCTCGACGCTGGAGTGATACCGACACAAGCTTGGAGGCTGCCCGATGAACTTGCCAACCCGGAACAGGAAGAGAGTCGTGCTCGCCTATTCGGGAGGGCTCGACACGTCGGTGGCGATCCCCTGGCTCATCGAGCAGGGCTACGAAGTGGTGGCCCTGGCGGCCGACGTGGGGCAGCCCGGCGACCTCTCCCGCGCGGTCGCACGTGCCTCGAGCCTTGGTGCAATAGAGGCGCGTGCGATCGACGCACGCACTGAGTTCGTGAACGGCTTCGTTCTTCCCGCGCTCAAGATGAACGCCCTCTATCAGGGGCGCTATCCACTAATCTCGGCCCTGTCTCGCCCGCTCATCGCCCGCCTGCTCGTCGAGGCCGCCGCCGAAACCGGTGCCGTCGCGGTGGCGCACGGCTGCACCGGCAAGGGCAACGACCAGGTCCGCTTCGAAGTCGCTCTGGGCGCGCTGGCACCCGATCTCGAGGTCCTGGCGCCGGTCAGGGACTGGGGCATGAACCGCTCCGACACGGTCGACTACGCGCGTGCCCGCTCCCTCCCTATAGAGACGACCAAGACACACCCGTACTCCATCGATGAGAACCTGTGGGGCCGCAGCATCGAGTGCGGGGTGCTGGAAGACCCGTGGAAGGCTCCTCCCGCAGACGCCTACGCCCTCACGGCCGAGCCCTCCGAGGCGCCCGCGGCCGCGGACATCGAGGTCTCCTTTTCAGCCGGGGCGCCGGTGGCGCTCGCAGGTGAGACGCTCGAAGCCCGCAGCGTCATCGAGGTGCTGGGAAAGCTCGCCGGCTCCTACGGCTATGGACGGATCGACATGGTCGAGGACCGTCTGGTGGGGATCAAGTCGCGCGAGATCTACGAGGTGCCGGCGGCACTGAGCCTCATCGCCGCCCACGCCGATCTCGAGTCGCTGACGTTGGAGCGGGCGGTGGCGCGCGAGAAACGGAGGCTGGAGCAGGTCTGGGCGACGCTCGTTTACGAGGGCCTGTGGTACTCGCCCCTACGGGAGGCGCTCGATGCATTCGCACAGAGCACGCAGAAGTCCGTCACCGGCGATGTGCGCCTGCGCTTCTCGGCGGGGGCGTGCGTCCCGACGGGCCGCCGCTCCGAACACTCTCTTTACCGGCACTCGCTCGCCACCTACGACGCGGCCGACTCCTTCGATCACTCGCGCGCTCAAGGGTTCGTGCATCTCTGGGGGCTGCCCACGAGGGGCTGGGCCGCGCCGGAGGGCCGAGGCACAGATGAATGATGGGGGAATGCTGTGGGGGGGGCGTTTCGAGCACTCTCCCCACGGCGACCTCCTTCGCCTCAGCGCCTCCATCGGGTTTGATCAGCGCCTGCTTCCCCAAGACGTGGTAGCGACGAAGGCTCACGCCCGGACACTGGTGGCGGCGGGACTGCTCCCGTCGGATGCGCTAGGGGAGCTCGACCATTGCCTCGACGAGCTCGCCTCGGAACACGCTGCGGGCGCACTCGAGATCAGGGCCGAGGACGAGGACGTGCACTCGCTGGTGGAACGGAGGCTGACCGAGCGCCTCGGCGAGACGGGGAGGCGGATCCACGCCGGCCGCAGCCGCAACGACCTCGTGGCCACGGATCTGCGCTTGTGGTGCAAGTCTGCCGCCCTGGAGCTGGCGGCTGCTGCCCGGGCGACCGTCTCGGCGTTGTGCGACCGGGCGGAGCAGAACGTAGACACGCTCATGCCCGGCTACACGCACCTCCAGCGAGCCCAGCCCGTGACACTGGGCTTTCACCTCTGCGCTCACGGCTTCGCTCTGGAGCGCGACGCTCGGCGCTTCGTGGCAGCTCACGATGCGGCCTCGACGTCACCGCTGGGCGCGGGCGCTGTGGCTGGCACCACCCTGCCGCTAGACCCAGACGTTGCTGCTCGGGAGCTCGGTTTCGAGGCGGTCTTCGACAACGCCATGGATGCGGTCTCCGATCGCGATTTCGCCTGCGAGCTGCTGTTCGCCTGCGCGCTCTGCTGCGTGCACCTGTCCCGGCTCGGCGAGGAGATTGTCCTGTGGACGAGCTCGGAGTTCTCCTTCGCCGGCCTCGCGGATGCCTGGTCCACTGGCTCGAGCATGATGCCGCAGAAGAGAAATCCGGATCTCGCCGAGCTCGTCCGGGGACGGGCAGGCCGCTCCCTCGGAGACCTCATGGGATTGATGGCTGTGCTCAAGGGGCTCCCACTCGCCTACGACCGGGACCTGCAGGAGGACAAGGAGCCGATCTTCTCCTCGGTCGATCGCACGAGGTCGTGCCTGGAGGCGGTGTCCCACCTGGTGAGAGCCCTGAGCTTCGATAAGGACGTGCTCGAGCGGGCGGCCGGCGCCGCCACCTGGGCGACCGACGTGGCCGAGGCTCTGGTGAGGAGGGGAGTTCCCTTTCGGGAGGCTCACGAGGGAGCCGGTCGCCTGGTGGCGTCGCTCGAAGGGAGGGGGGCGAGCTTGGCAGAGGCCACGTCCGAGGAGCTGCGAACCGCGCACTCCCGGCTTGAAGATGGCGACCGAGCTCTCGCCGACCCCCGGGCGGGCGTTGCGGCCCGCTCGGGTCGTGGCGGCCCGGCCCCTGAAGAGGTGGCTCGGCAGATTGGCGAGCTCAGGACGGCCGCGGCCACCCTCCTCTAGAGGGGATCGATCGCCCAACTTGTGCGTTTGACCACTGAAACGGTGGCTAGAAGCACAACTCGGGCGTTTGACCACCTAGGGGCCAACCGCAAAGGTGAGGTTGTTTGACTCAACTCCCCCGGCCCCCTAGAATACCGAGGTTGTTCAGGAGACGGAAGAAGGGGATCGTTGGACACTTTCGAGGGCAAGGCATAGACAGCTAGACGGAACGCCGTCCATGCCAGCCCGCCGGCCGCACTCGAGCCGGCGGTTTTTTTTGCCCCGAGAGCGGCGACTCCGTTTCTTTCTCCGGCACCTTGGAAACTCCATAGCGAGCGCGAGCATCAATACCAAGCTAATAAGGGCGTACGGTGGATGCCTTGGCGCTAGGAGCCGACGAAGGACGTGGCAGGCTGCGAAAAGCCTCGGGAAGGCGCCAAACAACCATTGATCCGAGGATGTCCGAATGGGGAAACCCACCAGCGGTAATGCGCTGGTACCCAGGTCTGAACACATAGGGCCTGTGGAGGGAACCGGGTGAACTGAAACATCTAAGTAACCCGAGGAAGAGAAAACAATAACGTGAGTCCCTGAGTAGCGGCGAGCGAAACGGGATCAGCCCAAACCTCCGTGGTGTTAAAGCCTGATGGCGTTGCCACGGGGGGGTCGTGGGACCCGCCCGACCGGGCATCAGACCGGTCAAGGAGTTACAAAATCATCGGTTAGTCGAAGAGTCTGGAAAGTCAAGCCATAGAAGGTAATAGCCCTGTAGATGAAAACCGACTGATCTCCTGGAGGTGTTCCCAAGTAACACGGTCCCCGTGCAGAGGTCGTGTGAATTTGCGAGGCCCACCTCGTAAGGCTAACTACTACCTAGCGACCGATAGTGAACCAGTACCGTGAGGGAAAGGTGAAAAGTACCCCGGGAGGGGAGTGAAATAGTACCTGAAACCGTGCGCCTACAAGCAGTCAGAGCGTCTGTGCGGGTTCGTCCCGTGCACGTGATGGCGTGCCTTTTGAAGAATGAGCCGGCGAGTTAGCGATGCGTGGCAAGGTTAAGACGAGAGTCGTAGCCGTAGCGAAAGCGAGTCTGAATAGGGCGTCGAGTCGCGTGTCCTAGACCCGAAGCCGGGTGATCTAGCCATGGGCAGGGTGAAGCGGAGGTAAGACTCCGTGGAGGCCCGAACCCACCAGGGTTGAAAACCTGGGGGATGACCTGTGGTTAGGGGTGAAAGGCCAATCAAACCCGGTAATAGCTGGTTCTCCCCGAAATGCATTTAGGTGCAGCGTCGGGTGTTCAGTATCGGCGGTAGAGCACTGGTTGGGATAGGGGGCCTACAAGCTTACCAAACTCAGCCAAACTCCGAATGCCGATACTCTAGAACCCGGCAGTGAGACTGCGGGGGATAAGCTCCGTAGTCGAGAGGGAAACAGCCCAGATCGCCAGCTAAGGTCCCTAAATCTTCGCTAAGTGGGAAAGGATGTGGAGTTGCCCAGACAGCCAGGAGGTTGGCTTAGAAGCAGCCATCCTTGAAAGAGTGCGTAACAGCTCACTGGTCGAGTGATTCCGCGCCGACAATGTAACGGGGCTAAGCGAAGTACCGAAGCTGCGGGATTTCTTTCTCTTTGAGAAAGTGATCGGTAGGGGAGCGTTGTGACAACTGCGAAGCTTCTTTGTAAGAAGGGGTGGAGTGGTCACAAGTGCGAATGCCGGCATGAGTAGCGAAATGGAAGCGAGAAACTTCCACGCCGTATGTCCAAGGGTTCCTGGGGAAGGTTAATCCGCCCAGGGTAAGTCGGGACCTAAGCCGAGGCCGAGAGGCGTAGGCGATGGACAACTGGTTGATATTCCAGTACCACCACATGCGCGCCCACCCCGAATCCAGTTGCTAAGGAAAGCCTTCGGGCCTACCGACCCACTGGTTCTAGGGGAGCAATGGGGTGACGGAGAAGGGTAGTCGGACCCACGCGTTGGTTGACGTGGGGTAAGCAGGTAGGAGGGGCCCTTAGGCAAATCCGGGGGCCTGTTAACTCCGAGATGCGATGCCGATCCGATTGAGGAGAAGCCGATAAGCCCATACTTCCGAGAAAAGCCTCTAGCGAGCTCGTGTGGTGCCCGTACCCCAAACCGACTCAGGTGGACAGGTAGAGCATACCAAGGCGATCGAGAGAACCCTGGTTAAGGAACTCGGCAAATTGGCCGCGTAACTTCGGGATAAGCGGCGCCTTTGTTGGTGACGGGCCTTGCGCCCCGAGCCGACGAAGGTCGCAGAAACCAGGCCCAAGCGACTGTTTACTAAAAACACAGGAGCGTGCGAAGCCGTAAGGCGCTGTATACGCTCTGACGCCTGCCCGGTGCCGGAAGGTTACGGGGAAGGGTTAGCTGAGACTTCGGTCTCGGCGAAGCTCTGAACCTAAGCCCCGGTAAACGGCGGCGGTAAGGTCATAGTTGCCGCCCTAGTCGGGTAACCGACTAGAAAACAACTCTGCTATATGCTGGAAACTCCGAGTATCCGGCGGTACTCGTTTTGTGTCACACCTTGATGATTGGGTGTTGGCATGAGCAGTGAAAATCCGACCGGTGCGGACAATCAGCAGGAAAGACCCAGCTTTGCAGTTTGGTTGGAGGCGATTCCTTTAGATGTGGGACACTACATCGCTGGATTCGTCGAAGGAGAGGGAAGTTTCAACGTCCCGATCATTCGTGAGCGTGACCGGTGCCTTCCGTGGCGCGTAACTCTGTCATTCAATGTCTCTCAGCGCGGTTCTGAGATGCCAACGTTTCTCAAATCGACTATGGGAGTCGGCAGAGTACGAGGGCGCGGGGATGGGGTCTTCTATTATGAAGTCACTCGTCCGGATCATCTCGAACAAAGGATCTTTCCTTTCTTCGAGCGTTTTCAACTCCGAGGGCCAAAAGCCGGTGATCTCGAGATCTTCAAAGAGATCACCAAGCTCGTCCAATCAGGCCGTCACAGATCCGCCAACGGTATCAAGGAGATCCTGTTGCTAAGGAATCCGATGAACCGAGGGGGAAAGCGGCGGCGCACCGACGATGAGATTATCGCTTTGTTGATAGCTGGGAATCCTCAGAGGCCATACGCAGAGCTCCCTTTCGAAACGAAGGGATGAAGATATGGTCCATGCCCCATAGCGATATGGGGAATCACAGAACTATAACCGTCCTAAGGTTGCGGAAGCCCCTTGCAGGCGGGGGCCGTTGCCCCTCCCAATCGCGAGATTGGTGAGTGCAGCTGGCTATATGCTGGAAGACCCGGTGCATCCATTGGGTACTCGTCATCATTAGTTGACAAGTGACAATCCCAGTGGCGGATGGTCAGACAAGGGATCATGCCGGAAAACCAGCAGGAAAGACTGGAGCTCATAGCCCCAGAATCCTCAGAGGCCATACGCCAGCCTTCTCGGCAAGCGCCGAGAAGATGAGATGGTCCGAACCCTGTGGCGACGCAGGGAGGCTGATATCAGGCCCGCTATCAGCAGAATGTGCAACTGCGGATAGTCATCAAGTAACAGCACCGAGCGAAATTCCTTGTCGGGTAAGCAATGACTTGCCCCTTGAGGGAGCGATCCCTCATGCAAATCCGGCTAATAACGGGGAACCCCTCCCTCGTTTCACACGAGCGGGGAATCCCGTGGGAAGTCGAGGGTCGTATCGGACCCTTTGACCCCGTAACGACTGAGGCGAAAGCCAAGATGACGTTCCTGCGCAAGCAAATCTACGAACGTCATAAGACGCCGGCCCTCTTGAGCAATAACTCAAAGAGGTGAAGGGATAGTCTGCGCCCCTAGTAATAGGGGATCAACGTGAAGTTCCGACCTGCACGAATGGCGTAACGACTTGGGCACTGTCTCGACTGGGGACTCGGCGAAATTGCAATACGAGTAAAGATGCTCGTTACCCGCGGAAGGACGGAAAGACCCTAGGACCTTTACTGCAGCTTGATATTGGAGTTTGGGACATTTTGTGTAGGATAGGCGGGAGACTTTGAAGCCTGGACGCTAGTTCAGGTGGAGTCAACCTTGAAATACCGCCCTTGATGTTCTGGGCTTCTAACCCGGGTCCGTTATCCGGATCGGAAACAGTGTCAGGTGGGCAGTTTCACTGGGGCGGTGACCTCCTAAAATGTAACGGAGGTGTTCAAAGGTTCCCTCATCCTGGTCGGCCATCAGGAGTTGAGTGCAAACGCACAAGGGAGCTTGACTGCGAGACCTACAAGTCGAGCAGGTGCGAAAGCAGGAGTTAGTGATCCGGCGGTCCCTCGTGGTAGGGCCGTCGCTCATCGGCTAAAAGGTACCCTAGGGATAACAGGCTAATGGTTCCCAAGAGTCCATATCGACGGAACCGTTTGGCACCTCAACTATTGGGGTGAGGCGGCAGAAATGTCGTCTAAGTACCGGCTTATAACGGTGAAGCCCAAACTGTCACAGTCTCTGTGTACGGTGGGTAATACCGTGGGAAGCCCGACGGGAGCGCAGAGACCAGCTCGAGAACTTCGAGCGCAAGCTCCTGCAAGTGGCCCCGTAACGACTGAGACCTCCAAGAGGTCCGGTGGCGGCTTCGGCTAAGGCCAATCTATGGCCGCCACAACACGCCGGCCCCTCGCCCTTGGTCGGGCAGGGTGAAGATATAGTCTGCGCCGCCGGAAACGGCGGAACAACGTGCGATGTCGGCTCGTCGCATCCTGGGGCTGGAGCAGGTCCCAAGGGTTGGGCTGTTCGCCCATTAAAGCGGCACGCGAGCTGGGTTTAGAACGTCGTGAGACAGTGGATACGCGCTGTCTATAAATTCGGCTAAATGCTGGAAACACCGAGCATCCCGAGCTACTCGTTCCTGTCACAGGGCTTTGCTAACGTCTGGGGCATGAACAGTGACAAAGCGCCGGGTGCGGTCGATCAGCAGGAAAGACTGGATGCCTATATCGCAGGCTACGTGGACGGAGAAGGATCCTTTCACGTTGCGATTCAGAGGAATCCGAGTACGAGTATCAGATGGCAACTGGTACCGGAGTTTCATGTGAGCCAGAATCCAGAACGCCGTCAGGTCCTGGATCTGATAGTGGCTCGACTTGGCTGTGGTCGCATACGTGAGAACCACGCAAGAGTGGAGGACAGATGCCTTGTCCTCGTTGTTCGCAACCGAGTTGACTTGGTGACTCGGGTGATTCCCTTCTTCGAACGACAGCCACTCCTCAGCTCGAAACAACAAGATTTCGTTACCTTCTCGCTGATAGTGAGAGCAATGTCACGAGGGGAGCACTTGTCGAGTAAAGGATTTGCCAGACTGCGAGAACAAGCACTGTTGATGAACGGCGGCGGAAGATATCGCCGAGTGCATCAACCGAACATCCAGAATCCTCAGAGGCCATACGCCGAACATGGACTGAGTCCATGAAGATATGGTCCGACCCCCATGGCGACATGGGGAGCCAGGCGGAACAGAAACGACCTGGCCGCCGGGCTCAGGAAAACACAGCCCGGAGGTAACAGACGTGTCGGTCCCTATCCTCCGCGGGCGTAGGAGATTTGAGAGGAGCTGTCCCTAGTACGAGAGGACCGGGACGGACGCACCTCTAGTGTGCCAGTTGTTCTGCCAAGGGCATTGCTGGTTAGCTACGTGCGGAGCGGATAAGCGCTGAAAGCATCTAAGTGCGAAGCCGACCTCAAGATGAGATCTCCCACCAGATCAACTGGGTAAGGCCCCTTGCTAGACGACAAGGTTGATAGGCCGGAGCTGTAAGCACAGCAATGTGTTCAGGCGACCGGTACTAATAGGCCGAGGGCTTGGTATCGCTCGCGCTCGCTCTGGAGTTTTCAGGGTGAAGTTCTTGACAATTGGATAGATAGGTCTCCCGGTGGTCATTGCGGAGGGGAAACACCTGGTTCCATTCCGAACCCAGCAGTTAAGCCCTCCAGCGCCGATGGTACTGCTCGGGCAACTGGGTGGGAGAGTAGGACGCTGCCGGGGATAAAAGTGAAAAGGGTCGCCCAGGCGGCCCTTTTCTCGTCTGGGCCTTTCAACCGAGATTGCGGAGCGTGTGGAGCACATGTCCGATCACTTCCTAGAAGTTCAGAGCGCTAATTGGGAAGAGCGCTCGCTGAGGACGCCCAGCGAGCGGCTGCGCCTCGAGCCACTGACCAGAGAGCACGCCGCAGAGATGGCCGAGGTGCTGAAGGATCCCTCCCTCAACGAGCACATAGACGGGGAACCTCCGAGCGCCGAGTATCTGGCCACTCGCTATCAAGCCCTCTCTAGCCGGAGGTCGCCCGGTGGCGACGAGCTGTGGTTCAACTGGATCATCCGGCTGAATGCCGAGGACGTCGCAGTTGGGTATGTCCAGGCGACTGTTCGAGACAATTCGGCGGCCCTGGCCTGGGTGATCGGATCGCAGTGGCAAGGAGCCGGGATCGCCACCGAGGCCGCAACAGCAATGATCGGCGTCCTACATCATGAGCTTGCGCTCACGAGCTTCTCGGCGTCGATCGCTCCGAAAAATTGGGCTTCGCGAAAGGTGGCGGCCAAACTCGGGATGCGGCGGTCGGGACTGGTGTGCGACGGAGAGGATGTCTGGGTCGTACACGTGCCTGCTCCCGACGCGTAACTACCAGGAGTAGCTACCGGAGTGTCAACCGAGGTGGGCCGCGCTGGATATGGTCCGCCTATGTCGCGTCCTCAAAGACCCCGTCGTCCCCGGCCCCCCCGTTCTCGCGCCCCGGCTCGCAACGCAACGCACAAGCCCAAACACGAGCCTGTTCACCTGTCCGCCGACATAGTCGAGGAGCTCCACGCGACCGCGCGGCCCGGAAAGGCGGAGATACTGGTGCAGACCTTCTCGGAGGCCGCAGGTGCGTTCGCGGCCTTTGACCTGGAGGAGGCAACCAGGCTGGGGGAACAGGCCAAGCATCTCGCCCTTAGATCGGTGGCAGCTCGGGAGTTACTGGGGCTGACGCACTATCGGGCCGGACGCTACCAGGAGGCGGCGCGCGAGCTGGCTGCGTTCAGGCGCCTATCGGGCTCGCAGGAGCAGAACCCGGTCCTGGCCGACTGTCACCGGGCGCTCGGGCGATCGCAGCACGCCCTCGAGGTGTGCGACGAGATCGACCGCCTATCGGTATCGGAGGCCGTGTTCTACGAAGGCGCAATCGTCGCCGCAGGCGCGCTCGCAGACCTCGGCCGTATGGATGAGGCACTCGCCCGCCTCGAAGCGCTGGAGCTCGAACCCGCCGTTGCCCAGGAGCACCACATTCGCGCGTGGTACGCGCTCGGCGACCTCCTCGAGCGACGCGGGCGGTTTCGCCAGGCGCTGGAGTGGTTCGAGGCGGCCGCGGAGGCCGACGAGCACGCCACCGATGCGAGAGCACGGGCCGGCCGCCTGCGCGAGCCGACCTAGCCGTCAGCGCCTACGAACAAATCGCAACAATGCTCCATAACTGTTGATTCCCCCACGAATAACCTCATACTCCAAATAACTGGCATATCGGAGAAGCACGAGGGGGAACCTTGACGACTGGACTGAAGCTCAAGAAGACGTTTATAGCTGTGGCAGCGGGGGCGATCGCGGCAATGCCTGGACTGGCGCTGGCCGATCCGCCCGGTAACAACGGCACCGTAAAGATCGACCGCGTGGAGTTCGACACCCACCCCAACAACCAGCCTCACGTCGGCTGTATCTTCCAGGTCGACTTCTACGGCTACGACGAAGGTAACCTCCACGCCGACTACACGTTCCAGCTGGTGCCGCCGACCGCGGACGGCTCCACCGGTGGAAACGTCTTCATCGGCGGGGACAGTGCCGGTGGGGGCACCGACCTCGACGCCGAGGTCACGGTCGATCTCAGCTCGTTGATCAACTCGTCGGGAGTCGATCCTCACCCCATCCAGGGTCATCACGTGAAGCTGACGGTTAATGCAGAGGGCTCTCAGGGGGCCGACGTCAAGCACAAGGTCTTCTGGGTGGAAGGCTGCGGAGAGCCGAACGGCTCCGCCGATCTTCCCCCACAGGGTGAGACCCAGACACTCGACGGTGACGCCACCTCCTACCTGGCGCCGGAGGAGACCAAGCTCGACGGGCCCCTCGCACTTGCGCTGCTGGGTGGAATGGCCGCGGTCTTCCTGATCACCCGCAAGCTCGCCGGGAAGCTGGTCGGCGCCAACTCAGACCACTAACCGACCGGATCGACCAGTTTCTTCAGGGGGCCCCTCCGGGGGCCTCCTGCTTTTCCATGTAGCGCAGGTAGCCCCAGGTGTTCATCCAGGTAGATGTGGTTGCCTCGACCCGGTCGGCAACCCCCTCGGAGAGCCTGGCCTCGAGTTCGGCCCGGGCCCTCTTCGCCACATACGCGGTGGCCGAGTCGAGGTCGTCGGCGCCCTCCGAGCGCGCCGCCTGTACCCACGCGCCCCACCGTCGCAAACCGTCAATGGCTTCTTCGCAGACCGCCGCCACACTGCCTCCACCCCCGTCGTCGTGGCGAGAGAAGTGGGTCAGCCACATCGCGGTGGCCCCAAGCTTGCTGATGCGAGTGATCGATTCAACCGCCTTCTCGAGATGGAACTCGGGCGGTGGAGTGGCGGGGCGGACGATACCGGCATCGCCCAGGCGAACCCCGAGCGCATCGCCGACGAAGACGGTTCCCGAGAGATCGTCGAAGAAAGCGTGGTGATGATAAGCGTGACCCGGTGTCTCGACTGCGGTGAGTGTGCGCCCGCCGAGGTCGATCGAGTCGCCGTCCTCCAGCACGTGGATACGGTCGGCCGCAAGGGCATCGATGCCGCCCCACATCCGCGTCATGTCGTCGCCGTAGATACGGGCCGCGCTCGTCCACAGCTTGGAAGGGTCAATGAGATGAGGAGCGCCGATCGGATGGACGGCCACCCTAGCCTGAGGAAAACGCTGTGCCAAGCTCCCCGCGGCGCCGGCATGGTCGAGATGGATGTGGGTGACGAGAATCCAATCCAGAGAGGACACTCCGCAAGCCTCGAGTCCCGACAGCACGTGTTCGAGCGACGACTTCGGTCCGGTCTCGATCAGCGCCGTTTGCTCGCCTCGAATCACATAGGTCGCCGTGATACCCGCCAAACCCAGCATGTGGGTGTCGATGACGTCAATTTCGCTCACTCGCCGGCTCCGTCTCTGTGCCCTTGGTTTCGCCGCTTCGGAGGGTAGCGTGTTGGCAATGGCCCCCCTTTCAGCCCGTCCACCTGCGGTGGTGATCATCAATCCCAACGCCGGTCGTTTCGCTGCGGGCCGGCTGAGAAAGGACGTGATCGCGCATCTCAGGGCGCGTTTTAGCGTCGACGCCTACTCCACAACGGACCGGGACACCGGCATCACGATCGCCGCAGAGGCAGCCGAGGCCGGAGCAGAACTGGTAATTGCCTTCGGGGGTGACGGGCACGTCAATGAAGTCGCCAACGGGCTCGCCGGCGCCGCCTCGCCCCTCGCCATCGTCCCGGGCGGGACGATGAACGTGTTCGCCCGCGCCCTCGGCGTGCCGCTTGACCCCTTCCAGGCCGTCGATCAACTTCTGAAGAACATCGCTACGCCCGCTATCAAGGTGCCGCTGGGGCGCATGAACGAGCGCTACTTCACCTTCTCGGCAGGCTGCGGGTTCGATGCGGAGGCGGCAGAGCGAGTTGAACGCTACGTACCGGCAAAACGGCGCTTCGGGGAGGTGTGGTTCTACTGGAGCGCCTTCAGAGTTCTGGCCGGCAGCCATCGCCACCGGCGTCCGCAGATGACGCTCTCCGGCGACTTCGGTCAAATACCGGTTTCGATGGCGATCGCGTGTAACGCGGGGCCCTACGCGTATATCGGCAACAGACCGGTGATGATCGCACCCGAGGTCAACCTGCACGGGGGAATAGACGTGTTCGCCCTCAAGACCATGCGTATCGAGGCGCTGCCGCTCTATGCCTGGCGTGTGATGGTTTCGAAAGACCTCATTCATCATCGCGACGTCCTCTATCATCAGGGCCTCCACTCGTTCGAGCTGAGCTCGGAATCTCCCTTCGCCCGCCATGTGGACGGTGAGCCGCTGCCACCCGCTCGTATCGCTCGCTTCGAGCTCGCCTCCGGAATCCTGAATGTCAAGACTTGAAGAAGTGACCTTGTCTCGATGACCATCGTGGTGCTCGGTGCGTCTGGGGAGTTGGGGGCCGCAGTCGTGAATCTGCTTCTCGAGGCGGGCGACGATGTCGGGGTGATCGAGCCCTCACCCGAACGCGCAGAGCTTTGGCGGCGCGCCGGAGCTCACGTGGCCCCCGGCAGCTCGAGCGATGCGGACCTCATCGAACGAGCGGCACAAGACGCACGTACGCTTGTGGTCCTCGGCGCGGATCGGGACGTCTTGAACGCCGCCGTAGAGGGGGCCCGCTTCGCAGGGGTCGAGCGAATCGTCGTCACGTGGCGCCGCAGCAACCCAGAGTCGATCGCTCTGCTTCGCGCGAGCGGACTCGATTACGTGGTGCTCGAAACCGCACTCCGCCTGCTGGGTGCCACTTCACCCGAAGACGTGGGGCGCGCCGTGGACGCGGCCGACGATCTGCCCGGCCGGCCACGGCTCGAGCTGTCCCTGAGGAGCACGAAGGCGTGGCACGAGCTGCGGCTGGAACCGCCGCCGGGCCGGAGCGGCGCTCACTCCTAACGCAACGGGTGGAACACGAGGCCGGTCACCGCTTTGGGCCAGAAGTAGCTCGCCTTCTGCGGCATCCTCTTGGCTTCGCGGGCGACTTCGACCACCGCCACGGCCTCCAACGGTTTCATGAGCACTCCGAAGCTGAACGAGTCCTCGGCCACGAGCCGTCTTATTTCCGCCTCCTCGGAGGAAAACCGCATCGTGTCGATCCCCTCGGGCAGCAGCAGGGGCAGTATCGCCTCGTGCAGTGCCACCACATCGAGGCAGCGCCACGCCTGAGGCTGATCTCCGAGGGCTCTGGCGACAAGCTCCTCGTCTACCTCCAACAACAACTCCGAGCCGGGCACGATCACGAGGAAGGCGTGATCGGCGGCCGAGTGTTCGAACACGCGCTCGGCAACTGCCCGATCGAGCTCCTTGGCCCCGAAGTCTTCGATCAAGCGGGTGCGCACTGCGCCGTCTGAAACCGAAGCCTGGAAGGCGCGGTGATATGGGAGCACGTTGAGATCCTCGACGTCGGCGTCGGCGCAGAAACACATCACCGCGCTCGCTTCCGTACTTCCGCCCGACTCCTTGGCATACTCGAGCGCGGTTTCATAGCGGTGGTGTCCGTCGGCGATCACCAGAGGGCCGGGGCGGACCGCGGCCGAAAGAACCTCGATCTCGGCGGCAGCCCGCACCACCCACATGCGGTGAAGCGTGCCGGACTCGTCCTGCAGCCGGGCCTCTGGGGGTCTCTGGGTGAGCGAGTCGAGAAAGGGGGCCAGCTCTCCCTTGCCGCGGTAGATGGCGTAGATCGGAGAGATGTTGACCGGACACGCCCGCAACAGTGCAAGACGGTCTTCAATGGGCCCCGGCATGGTCCGTTCATGGGGCAGGATGCCGCTTTCTTCGCCGAGCTCTTGAAGCCGCAGCGCACCGATCACGCCGGTCACTCGCTTGGGCGCCCCGTTGCGGGTGAAGTCTTGGCGGTAGACATAAAGGCAGGGTTGCTCGTCGGGGACGAGCACGCCGTCTTCCAGCCATGAGTCGAACTGCACCGCTGCCTTTCGGTAACGGTCATCCGGGTCGTGGGTCTCCGAGAAGGGCAGTTCGATCCTCACCGCATTGTGAGGATGGCGTTCGTGCAGCTTTCTCTGCGCCTCCTCGGAGATGACGTCGAAGGGCGGGCAGACGATGTCCGAGAGCTCTTGCGAGCGCGCATAGCGGACGCCGCGAAACGGCCCAAGGTCGGGCATTGCGTACCGCTATCCGGCCGGTTGAGGTTGTGGAGGAAGGGTGCTCAAGGACGCTTCCAGCGCCTCGTCGGTCAGCGTGAAGTCCTCGAGCCCGCCGGCGAGGAACGCCTCGTAGGCGCTCATGTCGAAGTGACCGTGCCCGCAGAGATTGAACAGGATTACTCGCTCCTCATCTGCCGCATGAGCCTGCAAGGCCTCGTCGATGGCCGCTCGGACCGCGTGAGCAGGCTCCGGACCAGGGATGAATCCCTCGGTGCGAGCGAACTGCACGGCCGCCTCGAACACCGGTACCTGCCCATAGGCGCGCGCCTCGTACACCCCTTGATGCACAAGGGCGCACATCAACGGAGCATCACCATGGTAGCGGAGCCCGCCGGCGTGAACCGGCGCCGGAACGAAGTCGTGGCCGAGCGTGTACATCGGCATGAGTGGAGTGGTGCCGGCGGTGTCGCCGAAGTCATACGCGTAGGTGCCGCGCGTAAGCGTGGGGCAAGCCTCGGGCTCCACGGCGACAAACCGTGTGTGCGCATCGCCTCGTAGAACATCCGCTGCGAAGGGATAGGACAGGCCTGCGTAGTTGGAGCCGCCTCCGACGCAGCCGATGACAACATCGGGTATGTCCTCGAACAGCTCCATCTGCTTCTTGGCTTCGAGTCCGATGACGGTCTGGTGAAGACATACGTGGTTGAGGACGGAGCCGAGCGCGTAATTTGTGTTGGGATCTTGAGCTGCGATCTCCACGGCCTCAGAGATGGCGATGCCGAGGGAGCCGGTGGAGGTGGGATCGGCGGCAAGCACGTTGCGTCCGGCCGACGTCTCCTCCGACGGAGAGGCGTGGACTTTGGCCCCCCACGTCTCCATTAGAACGCGGCGGTAGGGCTTCTGGTCGTAAGACACCTTGACCATGAACACGAGGCACTCGAGCCCGAAGGCGGTGCATGCGTAAGCAAGCGCAGATCCCCACTGACCGGCCCCCGTTTCCGTCGCAAGGCGAGTGATGCCGGCCTGCTTATTGAAGTAGGCCTGCGGCACCGCCGTGTTGGGCTTGTGGGATCCGGCCGGCGAGGTTCCCTCCCACTTGTAGTAGATGCGCTGCTTGTTGGACAACCCCAACGACGCTTCGAGGCGGTGAGCCCGATGCAGGGGAGAGGGCCTCCACTGACGGTAGACATCGAGCACCGCTCCGGGGATGTCGATGTAACGCTCGGAGGAAACCTCCTGTGCGATGAGTGACTCGGGAAACAGCGGGGCAAGATCGGCGGGCCCCACCGGCTGCATCGTCCCGGGATGGAGCGGGGGCATGGGATCGCCCGGCAGATCCACGAGCAGGTTGTACCAGGCGGTGGGAATGTCCTGCTCCTGCAACAGGGCTTTGGTGATGTCCACTCTGGGCATCGCTGCTCTCTCCTCGATCGGGGCCTCAGGCGATGCACCCTAACGGGGTGGGTCGCATCGGAGCTCCGCCCGGGACCCCGCGCCACAAGCCGCCCAGCATCTTGTGGGGAACCTCAGGGGCCGCCGCCGGTGGAGTTGATCACCTGCCCGGTGATCCAGCGAGCGTCGTCCGAGCACAGCCATGCGATCAGCCGGGCAGCGTCGTCGGGCTCGCCCCACCGACCCTGGGGTTCGAGGTCGAGCACTTCCTGCCTCAGCTCGTCGTCGGCATAGCCGGTGTCGGTGGCCCCGGGGTTGATCGTGTTCACGGTGATGCCGCGCGGCGCCAGGTGCGCCGCGAGGCTCGCGGTGACCTGGTGGAGGGCGCCCTTGGATGCGATGTAAGGGAGCTCTGAGGGCATAGGGGAGAGATGCTGGCCCGAGGTCATCATGAGTACCCGGCCCCCGCTTCGCCCGTCGTGCCGGCGCACGAACTCTTTGACCAGCAGCAGGGTTGCACGGGTGTTGATTTGGAAGGTCAGGTCGAGCTCGGCGGCGGTGATCTCCTCCAGCGACAGGGAACTAGAACGTGCGTGGTTGCAAACGAGGATGTCGACGTGCCCGAATCTCGACGCAGCCCAGGCCATTACCACCTCTGGAGCAGCGTCGTCGGCGAAGTCTGCCTCGACGTGGGCGACAGACGCTCCGCCGGAGCGGAGCTCCTCCACCAACGAGTCCACGCCCGCCGAATCCGCACCCCAGGGCTGCTCTCGGTCGTGCGGAGCCCACGAGTGGAGCGCCACCGCGGCTCCCCCGGACAACAGCCTCCGGGCAACTGCGAAACCGATCCCGGCCCGGCGGCTGACTCCGGTCACGACCGCCACTCGTCCCTGGAGAGATCCCACGGCATCAAGTTTAGGATCACCGCTCACAAATCGATTAAGGAGACTAGCATGGAGAAGAGGCGGCTGGGACGCAACGGGCACATGAGCTCGGTGCTCATCTACGGAGGCGCGGCCCTGTCCGAGGTGGACCAGGGAACGGCCGACGAATCGATCGCCCTGGCGCTCGATGCAGGCATCAATCACTTCGATGTAGCAGCCTCCTACGGCGACGCCGAGCTTCGCTACGGCCCGTGGATGAAGGACATCCGCGATCGCATTTTCCTGTCGACCAAGACGGAGGAGCGCAGCAAACAGGGGGCCGCTCAAGAGATCCACCGCTCGCTCGAGCGCCTGCAGGTAGACAATGTCGACCTGCTGCAACTTCACGCGGTCAATAACATCTCGGAGCTCGACAAGGCGACCGCAAAGGGAGGCGCCCTGGAGGCCGCCATCGAGGCGAAGGAGCAGGGCTTGATCCGGGCCGTCGGGATTACCGGCCACTCTCACTCAGCGCCGTCCACCCATCGCGAAGCCCTTCGGCGATACCCCTTCGAGACTGTGCTCACGCCGCTCAACTACCTGCTCTATTCGAACCAGGAATACCGGCGGGACTACGAGGACCTGGTCGGGGAGGTAGAGCGTCAGGATGCCGGCCTCATGATCATCAAAGCGATTGCCAGAAATCTGTGGCGAGAGGGCGAGCAACGCTACGCCACCTGGTACGAGCCGTTCGAGCAGCAGGAGCACATCGACGCCGCCGTCGATTTCGTGCTGGCGCGGCCCGAGGTCGCCGGGTTGTGCGTGGCCGGCGACGTACGCCTGCTGCCGAAGATCATCACCGCCGAGAAGCAACGCCGGGCCGGAAACCCCAGCGAGGTGCTGGAGGATGTCGGAGATTACGCGACGCCGTTCGCCCCGGCCCCCGGCCGCGTCGGCCCTCTCTAGAGTCATGGAGCAGTATCTCGCCGCCAACCGTGCACTGTGGGACGAGTGGACGGCCATCCACGAGCACTCGAGCTTCTACGACGTCGAGGGCTTCAAGCGGGGCGGCATCCGTCTGCGCGAATACGAGCTCGCTGAACTCGGCGAAGTGAACGGCAAGGACTTGCTTCACCTCCAATGCCACTTCGGGCTCGACACCCTCTCCTTCTCCCGGCTCGGCGCACACCCGACCGGCGCCGACTTCTCCGCCGACGCGATCTCGCTTGCTCGATCTCTTGCCGACGAGCTAGAGCTTCGGGCCAACTTCATCTGCTCCGATCTCTACGACCTGCCCGCCGCTCTGCCGGGCGACTTCGACATCGTCTACACCTCGCGGGGAGTCCTCGGTTGGCTTCCGGACATTTGGGCATGGGCGAAGGTAGTCAGGCACTTTCTGCGCCCGGGCGGCGTCTTCTACATCACCGAGAAGCATCCCTTCGCGGATGTGTTCGACGACGACATCCCGTTCAAGGTCAACTACGACTACTTCGGCGGTAAGGAGCCGCAGCGGTTCGAGACCCAGGGCAGTTACGCCGACCCCGAAGCTCACATTGAGCAACCCTACGAATACGGATGGTGGCATCCGCTCTCGAACATCATCAGCGCGCTGACATCGCAGGGTTTGCGGATCGACTTCCTCCACGAGTGGCCTTTCTGCGAATGGGAGCTGGCCGGGCTCGATCTCAATCTCGAAGACGGCACCTGGCGCCAACCCAAAGGGGAACCGAAGCTGCCGTTGTTCTTCTCGCTACGAGCGACCAAGCCTGAGGGTTCCTCACCAAGCGGCTAACATTGGGTGATGAAAAGACTCATCGTGGTTCTCGCCATCTTCGTCGGTCTCGCGCCCGCCCCCTTAGGGGCCGCCACCAAGGGTGTCAAGGTCAAAGACAACTTCTTCCAGCCGGCCAACGTGGGCGCGAGAGTGGGGGACTTCGTTCACTGGACCAGGGCGGCAGACTCCTTCGGAAGTCACAACATCCACGGGGAGAGAAACCTGTTTCACTCCGGGCCGGTGACCATGGGCTCCATCAATTTCAAAGTCCGCTTCTCCGCGGGCAACTTCTACTACCGTTGCGACTTCCACGGGGGCGCAAACATGGAGGGCTTTGTTCGAGTGCCGCCCAGTGTGACGGGGGCCCCCAGCGGCCTGCCCTTCACGGTCCGCTGGGCCACAGGTAAGACAAAGACGGGGGGCAGGTACGCAGTCCAATACCGGGCCGGCTCGAGCAAGACGTGGCGCACCTGGAAGCCCGACACCATCACGGTCTCGGGAGTCTTCGGCAAGAGCAAGAAGCCGGTCGCGGTGGTCAACGGAAAAAAGTACTCGTTCAGGGCACGCTCGAAGAACAAGAAGGGGCCCAGCCACTGGTCCCCGACGCGCACCTTCCGCGCCTAGCCGCTCACGATCTTCTCACGCTCAGCCCCGGTTAGCGGGGGTGGCGTTGACAAGTGCGCTCAATGGCTGCCTTGGTGGGTAGAGCCGTGGTGCTGCCAGGCTTCCAGGGCGCCCCGCGCCGCCTCGGTGAGACGGCCTGCCGCGTCGCGCACCAGGAACAGGCCCGTCATTCCGACATCCGAATGCCCCTGCACATGGCAGTGGTACATCCACGCGCCCGGGCCCACGCCCTCCCCGGCGATGATCTGGAAGCCGAACGAGTCGGCAGGCCCGCTCGTGCGGTTATCGATCACCTGCACCGGATCGTCGGGCGAGGCCGGGATCCCGGTGCGGTTGTCGGCCCAGCGGTGGCCATGCAGGTGGAAAGTGTGGAAGAGGTCGCCGTGGGTGATGACGACGAACTCGACTCGTTCCCCCTCGTTCGCCCTGAACAACGGAGTGCGCGGAGCCTCCTTCAGGTTGATCCGAGCACCGGGCCCCATCACCACCACGAAGGGATTGCGATCGGGAACGGGATCTCCGGAACGCCGCACGATGAAGGCACCGAACAGGCCGGCGTTGATGCCGCCGGTGCCGTGGGGTGAGCCGCTGCAGTGATCGTGGTAGTGCCAGTACCCTGCGCTGCCCGCCTCGACGGTGCCGTCGCCGCGCGCGGAGGCTTCGTGCGTGCTGAAGAAGTACGTGCGAGAGCCGCCGGGTTTGGTGCAGCTCGAATTCAGCCGGGTCCCGTCGGATGCGACGGTGTAGTCGACTCCGTGAGAGTGGACGCTAACGCGCTTGGTGGTCCGGTTCACGAGCCTTACCGCGAGACATTCGCCCTCCTCCATCTCGAGCGTAGGGCCGGGGATGCTCACCGTCGCCGGAGAAAAGCCGTAGCCCACGCGCCGAGGTGCTAGACGCTTCGCGTACAGGGTCACCGAGCGGTCGGGGTTGTCGCACGCTTGCGGCGCAACGACCTGCTGGGCCCCGGTGGATACCGAGCCGAGCAGCGCGGCGACCATCACGGAGGCGGTCACCACCGCAGCCCCGCGGTGCACGAAACCTCTTCGCGGCGGCGACGGCCCCCCGAGGGGCCGTCGCCTGGGAGTGATCAACGCCCTTCTAGCCTCGAGCCCTCACCGACACCTTCCCCTTCATGAAGGGGTGGAGCATGCAGAGGTACTTGAAGCCTTCGCGGTTCTTGCGCGTGAACTGGAGCGCGTAGGGCGCCGTCCCCAAATTGGCGCCTTGAAGCCCCGAGTTGCCGTAGTCGCCCCCGTGGTGACGCTTGTCTCCCCGCCTGAAGGCGAACCTTGGCTTGATGTCGAGCTCGAGATCGTTCGGGTTGTTACAGAACGGAGGACCCTGGACCTGGGGTGGCTTGTCAGGTCCCGATCCCGTGTCGCAGAACGGTGCGAAACCGTTCTGGGCGACTTTCGTGGCTTTACCTTGGGGGAAAGTAACCGTGTGGTCCTCGTAGCGCAACGACGAGAAGTGCCAGTTGACCTTTTGACCTCTACGGATATGAATCTTTCTCGGATACATCGCTAAAAGAGCGAAGCCCTTGCCGTCGTAACCGGAGAGTGCATGCTTCACCAACGTGCCCGACGAATCGCGCGTGACCCGGTGGTAATTGAGCAGCCGGTTATGGGCGGCCCGGGCGCGCGCGGCGTCGCGCTTGAGCTGGCGCTTCTTGTAGCTATCTATCGCGCTCTGCTTGGTGGCGGTCGCACCCTTGGCGACCACCTCGATGCGCATGCGGGCGCGCGGCTGGAGAAGGTTCAGTGCCCAGAACACGTCGCCGACATCGGCGTTGATCTTGACAACGAACCTCGACCGACCGAAGAAGACGCCGTTGGCCACCACGTGTGACCCATCGTAGCCACACGGCTTGGCGCCGTAGCCGCAGCCCTGTTGGGCGTTAAAGACGACTCGGTTGTTGAGCTTGAGATGCTGCTTGCGTTCGTCTTTGTCCCGGAGCGCGATCGAGAACTTCTTGCCCACGCCTCTGGTGTGGCTGCCGATCCATTTCTTGATGCGAACGTTAGCCGGCGCCAGTCCGGCGGAACCTTTGAACTTGATCGTGTCGCCTTTGTGGACCCTGAGCGAAGGCGAGTAGAAGCGGGTCCCTAAAGCGGGAGCGGGAGCCGCGAGTTTGAAGAGCTTCCCGCTCCCGAGGGAGATCGTGTAGTCGGCCGGAGCCGCGCCGGCCTCCAGCGGAGCTACCAGTAGACTTCCCACTAGCCCCACCACCGCCATGGTCGCGGCCAGCCGCAAACGCCTCGCCATTGAGCCCTCCTATCCGTTGAGCGGTCCTGGGCATCAAATCCCGACTCGCCGGTGCGAGTCAAGCCTTATGCCCGCAACTTTAGCCTCCTTGAACAGAGACGATACTTCGAGGCATCAGCTTCCTACCCGATCGTCTGGGAATCGTTACGAAACTGTTGCCGATCAAAGAAAACGGATGAACTTCACACGAACCCGAACTTCTCAAAATGAATTCGCCGACGGGGGACGCCGAGCTCGACAAACTGATGTTCGAGCACGTCGATCATCGCCGGGGGCCCGCAGATAAGGATGTCCTTGTCGCTGAGGCCAGGGGTCAGCCCGGCAATGTCCGAGGCGGTTACGAAGCCGAGCCGGTCCCTGCGGATAGGCGCCACTCGAAGCCGCGGGACCCGATCGGCGATGTCGTAGAGCTCGTCGAGAAAATAGCCCTGGTGGCCGTCCTCCATGCAATAGTAGAAGTCGATTTCGTGATCTCCGGTCTGAAGGCTACGGGCCATACTCAGAAACGGCGTCAGACCTATGCCCCCGGCAATCCACACCTGGCGGTGGTTGTTCACGGTGAGATACGAGAAGCTGCCGTAGGGCCCTTCGACGCGGACGCCGGCCCCGGGCTCGAGGTTCGCCATCGCCCGCGTATAGTCGCCCACCGCCTTTACCACGACCCTGAGCTCACGCTCGGTGGGACCGGATGTAATGGAAAAGGGATGATACTGATTGGCGACCTCGCCGGGACGCACCGAAACCACCCCAAAATCGCCCTCCGCGTGGATCAAGAAGGGCCGGAAGCTGCGCTTCATGGCCTCGGACTCGAACGTTACGTAGACGAACTGTCCTGGGGTAAACGAAAGCGAGCCGTCTCCCTCCTGTCGCGATCGCCGAGCCGATCGCTCGTCTCCATTCTGTCGCGATCGCCGAGCCGATCGCTCGTCGCGGGGAACCATCGACACCTCGATGACGTCGTGGCCGACGACCCTCACGGAGTCGATGACGTAGGAGCGACGGGGCACGAGGCGCTCGCCCAGCAGCGAGCGATAGATCCAGGCGCCCAGGCCCAAAGCGAAAAGGCTTGAGAGGTACAGGGTCAAGGGCCTCGATATCGCCTTGGTCCCGGGCACGAGGAAGACGTGCAGCGCGGCCAGACAGAACACGAAGCCGAAGAAGCGCTGCACGTAGACGAACGTCTCGTGGCCCAGGCGCGCGTAAAGTGTTAGTGCGATCGTGACCGCCATGAGCACGAGAGCGATCAGCCCGAAAGTCACCGCCCAGCTGCCGCCTGTGGGCAAAAGAAAGCGGAGGCCTGCAGTACCCGATGCTGCAACCCGGGCAGCCGCCATCACTACGCCGTGGCCCATGAGCAACAAGAAGGCGAGGCGACCGTTGGCGCGATGTGCTCCGTAAAGTTTGTCAAGACCCCCGAATGCGCTCTCCAACAGTTTGATGCGACCGCCCAACACGAGGTTGAGCGCAAAGGAAGACACGCCGGCCAGCGCGAGCAGGGTGCCGACACTCGTCAGGGACTGGGCGGCTCCCGCGAAGCGGGGGCCCAGAGGGGCGGCCATCACCCACAACACGAGCGGCACGATGCACACCGCCGCCATGACGAAGACCCCCGCGCGTCTCATGGGCTCAACTAAAGGCGCGCAAGCCGGTGAGCGCCTCGCCGAGGATGAGCGTGTGGATCTCGCTGGTGCCTTCGTAGGTGAGCACCGACTCGAGATTGTTCATGTGTCGTATCACCGGATACTCCAGCGTGATCCCCGAAGCACCGAGGATGGTGCGGGCCTTTCTCGCCACCTCCAGCGCCTCGCGCACGTTGTTGAGCTTGCCTAAGCTGACCTGCTCGACTGCAAGCTCGGATGCGTCCTTCAAGCGGCCGAGATGAAGCGCGACCAAGAGTCCCTTCTGGATCTCGAGCATCATTTCGACGAGCTTCTGCTGTGTGAGCTGGAAGGCGCCGATGGGACGCTCGAACTGCGCGCGAGACTTGGAATACTCGAGCGCGCACTCATAGCACGAGCGCGCCGCTCCCATCGAACCCCACACGATTCCGAAGCGAGCCTCACTAAGACAGCTCAGGGGCCCTTTGAGCCCCGAGACGCCCGGCAGGAGCGCATTACCTGGAACCCTGCAGTCGTCGAAATGCAGCTCCGATGTCACCGATGCGCGCAGCGACAGCTTCCGCTTGATGTCTCGAGTATGAAAACCTGAGGTGCCGGCGGGGACCAGGAAGCCCCTGATTCCCTGCTCGGTTACCGCCCACACCACCGCGACCCCGGCGATCGAGCCGTTCGTGATCCACATCTTGGAGCCGTTCAGCACCCAGTCCGAGCCGTCCTTGCGGGCGCTCGTCCTCATACGGGAGGGGTCGGAGCCGGCGTCTGGCTCGGTCAGCCCGAAGCAGCCGATGACCTCGCCGGTGGCCATCCTCGGAAGCCACTCTGCTTTCTGCTCCTCGGAGCCGTAGGAGTGGATCGGAAACATCGCCAGCGAACCCTGGACCGAGACGAAGCTGCGGAAGCCAGAATCTGCGGCCTCGAGCTCGAGACAGGCGAGGCCGTAGCCGACTGCATTTACACCGGCGCAGCCGTAGCCCTGCAGGTGCATGCCGAGGAGACCGAGCCGGCCGAGCTCCTCTGCGATCTCGCGCGGGAACTCTGCGTTCTCAAACCACTCTTCGATTCCGGGAAGAAGCCGATGAACGGCGAAGCGCCGCACGGTCTCCTGGAGCATGCGCTCCTCCTCGCTGAAAAGCGCACTCAGGCCGAGAAAGTCGAGAGGATCCGGGTGGGGCCGGCTCACCGGCGGATAGGGTCGTTCGTCCGAAGTTGTAGGTCCATGGGGTGAGGCTAACCGGAGGCGAATGCACTTCTCATTGCACGACATCGAGGGAGTCGTGTGCGATCTCGACGGCGTCGTTTACCGGGGCAGCAGCGCTCTCCCCGGAGCAGTCGAGGCGATCGCCCAGATGCAGGCACAGGGAATCAAAGTGCTGTTCTGCACCAACAACTCTCGCGCCACGCTTGCCCAGTACGCCGCCAAGCTCGAAGGTATGGGTATCGAGGTGCCCCGAGAGCTGATCCTGACCTCGGCCATTGTGCTCGGCGAGGTGTTGCGGGCGCGGTCCCCGCGCCCCAAGAGCGCCTTCGTCATCGGCGGGGACGGCGTGCGCGAGGGAGTCCAGAATGCCGGGGTAGAGGTCTCGGATCACGACGAAGTCGATGTGGTCGCAATTGGGTGGGACCCGGGTTTCACCTATGACCACCTCCGCCGTGCGACCTTCGCGCTACATCGGGGAGCCGCTCTCATCGCCACCAACGCCGACGCCACCTTTCCGGCCGAGGAGGGAAGGCTGTTGCCGGGAGCGGGCCCGATCGTGGCCGCGGTCGAGGTCGCCGGCGGAGTGAAGGCGGAGGTGCTGGGCAAGCCGCACCGATCCATGATGGAGGCCGCCGCGGCCCGGCTCGCCCCGGCGACTCGGATCGCCGTCATCGGCGACCGGGCCGAGACCGATCTCGCCGGGGGCCACGCCATGGGCTGGAGAACGATCCTGGTGCTATCCGGGGTGACCTCTGCGCAGCAGGCGCAAGCGCTCGAACCTCCACCCGACGCGATAGTCGAAAGCCTCGCAGAACTGGCGACCTGACTCCCTGTTCACCTTCATTGCAGAGCTAACCCCGCTGAGCGGGGTCCTGTCTGCACCGAACGCTGTCTGCACGTTGGGTTAGCTCCCTACCTCGATCTTGACCTCGTCCATGGCCCCGGTGTACTGGTCCCCTCCCGCCGGCGACTTGACACCCACGTAAACATTGACGTTGTTGGAGATCGACCCGATGGTGACGTTCTTGGTGTAGGTCTGGTCGAATGATCCGACCGTGGCCTGGATCCTCAGTGAGATCTGGTTAGCACTCTTCTTACATTGCACGAAGTACCACTGATCATCGGACAGATCCGGGCCCTTGACGAGCTTCCCCTGGCCGGACGATCCCTTGAAGAAGCACAACGCGCGCCCACCGCTGTTCTTCGGAAAGATTTCCATCTTGTAGCTGCCGCCGGGCGTTGCGGTGAGGCCCTTTCGCACCATGTCGTAGTCGCCCACCGACGCGGGGGGAACGTTGGGGAACTTCGCGTACATGGACAGGGTGAGGTCCTGGATGCCGGGGTTGAGTGTGTTGTCGTGGGGGACGTCCACGTAGGAGGGCAGCCCGACCCGCCCGAAGTAGTAGGACTTGTTGATATTGCCGTTGAGCCCGCTTTCGACCTTATTGAGCCTTCCGTCGTTGTTGTTGCCGCTGGAGTCCACCATCTGGGTGGCTCCGGAGTCCTCATCCATGTGCCACAGCGCCACGACGGTGGGCGCGGCGGACACCGCGCCGATGGGAGTCGCGGTGGCCGCGGCGACAAACAGCAACAATGAAACCCTGACAAAGCTGTGCTTCGCGATGCTCATAGAAAGCCTCCCGGCGGGGTCCGCCTGACCGTTCACCCCTCAATGGAACGATGGCCCGAACGCGATCGTCTAGGATTGGGCTATTCCAGTTTGTGGGATTAGTAACCAAACAACAACCGGCTTCGGGCAGATTGTCCACTCGCCATTGTTAGTGGTCCCCCCTGGTCAGCGGCCCAGGCCCGCCGCCTCGTCTAGGGCCTCGTGGGCCCCGGCCAAGGTCATGCCCGAGCCCCGCAATATGTCTGAGGCCGTTAACCGCACTTGAGCCACCAGAGAGCCGAGGGCCAGCACCTCCGGCCGCTCGAGCAGGTCGGTGGCGAGCCGCACGGCCTCCAGCGCCAGTGAGCGGGTCTCATCGCCGCTCCCATCTTCGTCGTCATCGACATCGAGCTGACGGTCGAGAGAGCGGACCGCATCCGCCAATCGCCGGACCGCGTCGACGACTCCCGCCGGAGCCGGTTTATTGCTCCTAACGACACTGATGGCGACTCGAGCGAGCACCCGTGTGTTGCGCACGGCCAGGTCGATCTGGCTGGCGGCGAGGGCGTACTCGTCGAGGTGTCCACGCACCCGGCGTCGCGACGGCGCAAGCCGCACGGTCTCGTATCCGGTCTGAAGAGCGTCGTTGAACGCTCGCACCGACTCGTCGATACCGCGCGCCCGGTACAAAGCCTCCTCGGCTGCACCGGGGTCACCGGCGGCAAGCGCATCTGCGGTCTCCTCGAGCGCGGCCCCGAGCTCGGAGAACACCGGCCGTGCGGCACGCCGGATCAAGGCCACAGGATCGAGCGGGAACAGCAGCTGGCTTATCAGCAGGGCGACCGAGCCCCCCACCAAGGTGTCGAACACGCGCGTCGGGACGAGCCCACTCGTAGGCGGCTCCAGGGTGGCAACGAAGATCGCCGACACCGCGGCCTGGGTTACCAGCACGGGTCCCGCCCCCACGAACACCGCCACCACCATAGCCATCACCACTATCAATGCAATCTGGGGGATTCCCGTACCAATCGCCAGCACGAGAGCGTCGGCGATGGCGACGCCAACCACCACCCCGGCTGTGACCTCCACGGCCCGCCTCGGCTCCTGCCCCCGCACCGCCCCCAACACGATGACCGCTGAGACGGCGGCGAATATCGGTTCCTCGTGTCCCAGCGCGTAGGTTGAGATCGCGTAAGACGCAGCCGCCGCAGCCGCCGTCTGCAGCAGGGCGGAGGCCTGGCCTCTCACACGCCCGATGCGCTCGGCCGCGCTGATCTTGCCGCGGCTTACGACCCGGGACGACCTCAGTAGCGCCACTCCGGCCGCCACGCAATCTGCGGGCGCTGTGGCCGCCCTCCGAGCAGGTAGATGATCACGACGCCGTAAACGAAACCGCCGACGTGAGCCATCCACGCCACCGCCGTTGCGCCGGACGCCTCTTGAAGTCCGATGAAGAACTGATAGACGAACCACAGTCCCAGAACTGCTATCGCCGACATCTGGATCACCGAAAAGAAGAAGAAGATCGGCACCAGCACGTTCACCCGCGCTTTGGGATAGAGGACCAGATAGGCGCCCATCACCGCCGCCACCGCCCCGGATGCCCCCACGGTCGGGAGCACCGAAGAAGTGTGGGAGAGGATGTGGGCGAACGAGGCGGCGATTCCACCCAAGAGATAGAAAATGAGGAATCGCACGCGGCCCAGGTAGTCCTCGATATTGTTGCCGAAGACCCACAGGAACAACATGTTCCCGATGATGTGCAGGAAGCCCGCGTGAAGAAAGGTCGAGATCACGACCGCTATCAGGAACTCAACCGGGCCGCGCTCGGGGATGGGAACCGCCACAGGGCCCAGATCGACGCCTGCCGGACAACTCTCGTCGAGCTGGCAGGGAATGGGGGCGTTGTCGAAGAAGTAGACGCTTCCCTCGATACCACCCCCGAACCCCGGCTCCGCTACGAAGCTCAGCACGTTGAGCACGATCAGGGCTACCGTCACGATTGGAAAACGGCGTGTGGGGTTGGCGTCCGAGATCGGAATGAGGGACAACATCCTCTGAGGAGTATAGGTTCGCTCTATGGCTCGGCGAGGGACACCCCTAGGGATGGGAGCAGACGTGCTGGAGGAGATGCGCAGGCTGGCTATATTCACCTCGGGCGTGGCCGAGCTGACCCGCAATCGCGCCGAACAGGTCGTCAAGAGCGTCATGAGCGATCATCCCGAAGCGTCCGCCGCCGTCAAGCAGCTCGTCGAGATCTCGAAACAGAACCGCCAGGAGCTGCTCCGGGTGATCTCGCAGGAGATGCACGATCAGGTAGAGGCTCTGGGCCTGGCAACCAAGAGCAGACCTCGAACGGATCGACCGCAGACTCGCCCGGCTCGAGGAGCGGGCGCGCTCCGACGCGGCCGCCCGCTCCTCCAAGAAGACCACCACCACGAAGAGCTCGAGGCGCTCCAAGAAGCCCACGGCGCGAACCAAGTCCACGGCGAGGGGCTCGGTCTCGAAGAGGTCCACGGCGAAGAAGTCGATGGCGAAGAAGTCCACGGCGAAGAAGTCCACCCGCTCGTCGACCAGGCGGGCTTGACCGGGATGGAAAAAGACCAAGACAAGCAGGCCGCAGACACCAGTGAGCGAGTACGCGCCGAGCTGGCACGGGGGGAGGTCTTAGGCCACGCCGCCAGGCTCGAGACGCTTCAGAGCCTGCACGAGTGGCTGGAAGCCGAGCTTGACCAAGCCGCTCCGCCTCGACACTGAGCTGGTAAGGCGCGGATTGGCAGCCTCGCGCGCCGAGGCGAGGCGCGCGATCGAGGCGGGTGAGGTGTTGGTGGGCGGGCTGCCCGCAACCAAGCCCGCGGCCCTCGTTCGTAGAGAGCAGAACCTCTCTCTGGCCCGCTCGGAGCCGTCGTTCGTGTCGCGCGGCGGGGACAAGCTCGACGGCGCACTGGCTTGCTTCGACGTGGAAGTGGAGGGCCGCGTATGGCTCGACGCGGGGGCCTCCACGGGAGGCTTCACCGACCGCCTCCTGCGAGGGGGTGCCGCGGGCGTGATCGCGGTTGACGTGGGCTACGGCCAGCTCGACTGGCGTCTACGCAACGACGCCAGGGTGACGGTGCTGGAGCGGGTCAATGTCCGTCACCTTCGGGCTTCAGACCTGGCCCTGAGGCCCGAGGGAGTGGTGGCCGACCTCTCCTTCATCTCGCTCACACTCGTGCTGCCGGCGCTCGCTGCGGTTGCGGGTCCCCGCGCCGACTACGTCCTGCTGGTCAAGCCTCAGTTCGAAGTCGGCAGAAAAGCCGTTCCCAGAGGGGGAGTGGTAAGGGACCCAGACCTGTGGCGGGCCGCGCTCGACCAAGTGGTGGCGAGTGCGGGGGAGCTCGGGCTGGGGGTGGCGGGAGTCGTGCCGGCCACTCCGCCGGGGCCTGCGGGCAACCGGGAGTTCTTCGTGCATCTGAGGAGCGGCGCCGTCAGTGACGAACAGTCCCTGGAGCGGGCGGTGGGGGAGGCGGCGCGGTGATCGGCCGGGTCGCCATCGTGGTCCACAGCGGCAACCCCCGCAGCGTAGAGCTCGCCTCGGAGCTTGCCGGCTGGCTGTCGCGGCGCGGAATCGAGGTCGTCGAAGAGCGGCCCAACCTGGTCCTCGCATTGGGAGGCGATGGCACCATGCTGCGGGCCGCACGCCTCGCTCACAAAGAGGACGCGCTCGTGCTCGGAGTCAACTTCGGCTCGCTCGGCTACCTGCCGGAGGTCGAGGCGGGCGATGAGATCAAGGCTCTGGAACGGGTCTTCGACGGCGCCCACGGAATCGAAGAGCGCATGATGCTGTTGTGCGAGCACGGGGCCGAGCACTACATCGGTCTGAACGAGGTCCTGGTCGAGCGCTCCTCCCGGCGCCGGCTCGTCCGCCTCGCCGTGAGAATCGGAGGAGAGCACCTCTCCACCTTCAATGCCGACGGCGTCATCGTCGCCACCCCCACCGGTTCGACCGCCTACGCGCTCAGTGCAGGAGGCCCGATAGTCGATCCCCGCGCCCCCTGCCTTCTCGTGGTCCCGGTGAGTCCGCACATGATCTTCTCGCGCCCCTTGGTTCTCCATCCCGACCAAGTTATCGAGATCATCGTCGACGAAGAGGGCCTGAGCGCGGCCCTGTCCCTCGATGGTGCGCTGGGCTGCGACCTCGACCCGGGGGCGCGGCTGGTGGTGCGCAGGCACCCCCGTCCGCTCAAGCTGGTCAAGTTGTCGGGACCGGCTTTCATCGAGCGGCTGAGGGCCAAATTGAACCTGCCCGATCAGACCTGAGCCCGGCGGTCCTGGCCCTCGGCTGGGGGGCGAACGCGAACCGAGTGCACTCACCCACGAAAATGCGTGGGTAAACGCACACCGTGTGCATTTCCCACGCTGGGCACACTGGACATTCGCCACCGTCACAATGGGGCGGGGGGAGGACCCAGGGCCGGGTGCGGGGCGATAGAGGGGGGCGCAGCTTAGGATTTTGCCCACATGCTGACTGAATTGGTGGTGGAGAGCGTGGGCGTGATCAAGCACGCCGAGCTGACCCTCGACGACGGCTCCTGCGCCCTGACCGGGGAGACCGGAGCGGGAAAGACGCTGCTGGTGGCGGCCGTCGCCCTGCTCCTGGGAGCGCGCGCCGACCGCACGCTGGTGCGCACAGGCGCCTCCCGCGCGGTGGTTGAGGGCCGCTTCTTGTTGCCTCCTGATCACCCGGTCGTGGCTCGGCTCGTCGCCGAGGACCTGCTCGAGCATGCTCCTGTGAGTGAGGCCGAGGTGGTCGTGTCGCGCTTGATCACCCCCGACGGCAGGGGGCGGGCGCGCATCAACGGACGGCTCGTCACCGTCGCCCTGCTGGCGCAGGTGTCGGGCGCTCTGGTCGAGATCGCAGGCCAGTCGGAGCACGGTCGGATCAACAGCGGCAGCGAACAGAGGCGGCTGTTGGACGCCTTCGCGGGCACAACCAAAGCGGCCGCCGTTCTGGCGGCCGCGGTTCGACGTGCCGCAGAGATAGAGCGTCGTCTCGACTCCGCCCGCGCCGGGGCCCGCTCCCGCCGGCGCGAGCTCGACGTCACCGAGTACGAGGTCGCTGAGATCGAGGAGGCCTCTCTGGTGGTGGGCGAGCTGGAGCAGCTCCACACCCATGCCGCCCGGCTGGAACGGGCGGAGAAGGTTGCATCCGCCCTGCAAGACGCAGTCGAGGAGCTACGCGGCGAGGGGGGCGCCGTAGACAGAGCGAGTTCGGCCCGAGCTGCAGTGGAGGCGGTGCAAGGGCAGGACCCTGGGCTTCAGGCCATCGGCGAGCGTCTCGCCTCCTGCGCCCTGGAGCTGGAGGACAGTGCGCAGGAGCTGCGCGCGTTGATGCTCGAGCCCGACCCGCGCGCGCTCGAACAGACCAACACCCGGCGTGCGGTCATCGGCCGCCTGTTGCGCAAGTACGGCGAGGACGAAGCCGAGGTGCTGGCCTACCTCGAACGGGCGCGCACTCGAGCCGGCGAGCTGTCTGCCACCGAGGCGGGCCTCTCGGACCTGGAGGCCCAGCTCGATGCCGCCCGGCTTCAGGCACAGACTGAGGCGGCCGGCCTCGCCGTCGCCAGGCTCTCGGCCGCACCCAAGCTGGCGCGTGCAGTCGAGGGCGAGCTGGCCTCGCTGGCCCTCGAGGGTGCAAGCTTCCACGTCCGGCTAGAGCCACAGGAGCTGGGCGAAGCAGGGACCGAACGAGTTTCCTTCGAGCTCGCCGCCAACTCGGGGGAGGCCCTCAAGCCACTTTCCAAAGTCGCTTCAGGCGGCGAGCTTTCCCGCATTGCATTGGCGCTGCACCTGGTGGTACGCCGGCGAGGGGCGCCCACCATGATCTTCGACGAGGTCGATGCGGGCGTGGGAGGAAAGGCCGCGCTCGCAGTCGGCAGGGCACTCGCCGAGCTTGCGCGCAGCAGCGGGGCGCAGGTCCTCATGGTCACCCACCTGCCCCAGGTCGCGGCCTTCGCTGAGGCTCACTACCGCGTCGCCTCCTCGGATGAGGGGGCCATAGTCGCGCGTGTCGAGGCCTCCGAACGCGTTGCGGAGCTCTCCCGCATGCTGGCCGGCCTGCCGGAAAGTGAACGCGCCCAGGAGCACGCGCAGGAGCTGCTGGCGCTGGCTTCGGCCTCTGAAGCGCGGTGACGGCCTCGCTCTGGAATCACTTTTTTCGCCCGAGGACCCGGTGTGAGAGCTCGTAAGCGGATCCCATCCAGGAGCCTGGCCGTGCCCGGAAGTCCTAGCGGCATCGCCCGGGTGGACACGCGCACCAAGAGGCTCCTGTCGCGACTTCATCCCGGTGAGATCGCAATAATCGACCACGAGGACCTTGATCGTGTGTCCGCAGAAGGCCTCATCTCACGCCAGGTGGGCGCCGTGGTCAACGCTTCCCGCTCCAGCACCGGACGTTATCCGAACCTCGGCCCCCTGCTGCTGCGCACCGCCGGCATCCCCCTGCTGGACGAAGCCGGGCCTGCCGTCATGCAGTTGATCGAGGGCACCAGGGTGCATCTCGACGGCTCCAAGCTCTTCAGCGAGCTGGACGGCAGGGTGGCTGAGGTCTCGCGCGGCCGCCTGCTCGAGCTCGAGGACGTCGAAGAACAGCTCGACGCAGCCAAACGAGGCATCGCCGCCGAGATCGAGCGCTTCGCCGAGAACACCATCGAATACATCCGCAACGAGCGCGAGGTGCTGGTCGAGGCCGCTCGGCTGCCCCACGTAATGGCCGACTTCCACGGCCGTCATGTTCTGATTGTGGTACGCGGCCAGGACTACAAGGACGACCTCGTCGCGTTGCGCCCTTACGTCCGCGAGGTCAAGCCTGTGTTGATCGGCGTGGACGGGGGGGCCGACGCCCTGCTCGAGTTCGGATTCAGCCCCGACATCATCATCGGGGACATGGACTCGGTCACTACCAAGGGGCTACTGTCGGGAGCGGAGCTCATCGTGCATGCCTATGCCGGCGGTAAGGCTCCCGGCCTCGAGAGGATTGAGGCCCTGGAGCTCAAGAGCGTCGTGTTCGAGGCCCCCGGTACCTCAGAGGACATCGCCATGCTGCTCGCCTACGAGCGGGGGGCCGAGCTCATCGTGGCGGTCGGCACCCACGCGAGCCTCATCGATTACATGGACAAGGGCCGCAAGGGAATGGCGTCCACGTTTCTGACGCGGCTGCGGGTGGGCACGATCCTGGTCGACGCCAAGGGAGTGAGCCGCCTCTACCGGGCATCCGTCAAGCGCAGCGACCTGCTGCTGCTGCTCCTTGTGGCTCTGGCCACCCTCGCCGCCTCGGTAGCGCTGTCCGAGCCCCTGCGGCTCTACGTGGGGCTCATCTGGATCGAGATCACGCAGGTGTGGTTCTCGCTGCTGCGAGGCCTGCCCGGATGATCGACTTCCGCTACCACCTCATTTCGATCATCGCAGTGCTGCTCGCGCTCAGCATCGGCATCGTGACGGGGTCGGGGTTTCTCGGGGGCCGTCTATTGCAGGAGGTGAGGAGCGCGGCCCGGCGGGTGGCCGATCGGAATCAAACGCTGAGGCTGGAGAACGCCGAGGTGACCGAGAGAGCCGAGGCTGCGGAGACGGCGCTCGAGGCGCTCGAGCCGGGGCTCTTGGACGGGGCCCTGTTGGCCCGCAGAGTCATGATGCTGGAGTTCGAGGGAGCCGACGACGACTCCACGGGCCAGGTAAGGGCGGCGGTGGAGAGGGCCGGGGGCCAGGTCGCCGGGGTCGTTCGTTTTGAGGAGAGCCTCACCCTCGAGGACGAAACCACGCGAGCAGAGCTCGCCGCGTTGCTGGACCGCGCAGGAGGGACGGCGGCCGACCTCCAACTGGCCCTCGCCGATACCCTCGGCCGGGCGCTCAACCAGGCCGCGTCGGCACGTGATTCGGGCGACCAGGCGGGGCTGCAGGATCTGCTCACGGGACTCGAGGGCACCGGTTTGCTGGCCACGGAGAACCTCCCGGTCATCCTTGCTTCGGGCACCTACTTCGTGGTCGCCGGTGGAGCAGTCCCCGAGCCGGCCTGGCCGGTTGCCGACTTCACCGTCACGATGGCCCAGAGGCTCGCCGAGCGAGAGGGTGGGGTGGCGGTGGTCGAACCGACCCAGAGCACTTGGGATCTGGTAGGCGCCGTGCGTCGAAACGGCGCCACCCAGGCGGTCGTGTGGACCGTGGACAATTCCGACACCGTCCTGGGTCGCGTCGCGTCGGTCCTCGTCCTCGAGCGGGCCGGGAGCCGTCCCGCTAATCACTACGGCACACAGCCCGGCGCCTCGGCGGTGGTTCCCGGCCCCGAGCCGTGATGCGGGATCTCATTTCACTACCTGCGATGCCCTCGAGGTGACGCTCACGAACGGCCCCTCATTGGCACGCGGCGCGGCCGCCATAACGATCGCGGCCACGCTGTCGCGCCTCACCGGCTTCGTGCGGGTGATCGTAGTGGCCGCGGCCATGGGGACCACTTATCTAGCCAACACCTATCAGACTGCAAACAGCGCTCCGAATCTGCTATTCGAACTTCTCGCCGCGGGGGTGCTCACGTCGGTCTTCGTCCCCACGTTCGTCGATTACCTCACCAAGGGCCAGGCCGGCGCCGCGTGGCGGGCGGCCGATGCGTTGACCTCGATTGCAATCGCAGCCCTCGCCATCGTGGCCGTGCTGCTGGCGCTGATGGCGCCGCTGCTCATGCGTCTGCTCACCGTGGGTGTCGAGCAGGAGGAGGTCCGCGCCGCAGAGATCGCCCTCGGGTCCGACCTGCTTCGTTTGTTCGCTCCCCAAGTGGTCTTCTATGGACTGGGCATGATCATGACCGCGGCCCTGCACGCCCACCGGCGCTTCGCCCTGGCGGCCGCGGCCCCCATTGTCAACAACCTCGTGGTGTCGTGCGTGTATCTCACCTACGCGGCAATGCGCGCGGGCCAGGAACCTTCCCTCGAAGGTATCGGCGGGGCAGAGACCCTCGTGTTGGGGGCGGGCACGACTCTCGGCGTGGTGTTGATGACCGCGATCTTGGCCCCACAGCTCTATTCGCTGGGGTGGCGCCCTCGGTGGCGCTGGGAGCCCCGCCATCCTGCGGTCGGAAAGGCCGCTCGCCTCGGGTTCTGGGCGCTCGGTTACGCGGGGAGTTACCAGGCCGGGCTCATCGTGGTGCTGCTGTTGGCCAACCGGATCGAGGGCGGGGTAGCCGCATACCAGTGGGCTTTCACGTTCTTCTATGTCCCCCATACGATCCTCGGCATTGCCATCTTCAACGTGCTGTTTCCGGCCCTGGCCGAGCTCGCGGCGAAAGGGGACGAGGCCGGGTTCACCAGGCGTTTGACCGAGGGCTCCGAGATGCTTGCATTCGTGTTGCTCCCGGTGGCGGTGCTGCTGGTCGTGTCGGGAGATGCGATCGCTCAGAGCGTCCTGCGCTTCGGCGCCATGACCACCGCGGGGGCGGAGCTGGTGGGCCGGACGCTTCAGGCCTTCGGCTTCGGGCTGCCGGCCTACTCGGGCTTTCTGGCACTCAGCAGGGCGTTCTACGCGCGCGGCGATGCGCGCACCCCGGCGCTCGTGAACGCGCTTGCCATAACGGTAGCTGCAGTCTCTGGAGCCGTCATGTTCCTTGCGCTCCCCGACGCCTGGGCCGTCCCAGGACTGGCGGCCGGACACTCCCTCGGGTTTGCCGTTGCAGTCTTCCTGGGAGCTCGGCTCCTGCGCCGCCAGCTCCCGCTGAGCACGTGGACGACACCATCGATGAAAAGATCCGCGCTGGTGGCGGTGGCTGCGGCCCCTGTGATGCTGGTAGCGAGCGCCCTTGTTCCCGCGGGGCCCGGGCTCGAAGCTCCCCTGAGCTTCGTGGTAACCGCCCTGACCGGAGCGCTCGTCTACGCGGGGGCCATGCGGGCGCTCAAGGCGCGCGAGCTGAGTCTTCTTGCCTCGGTCCTCAGGCGAAACCCCTCATGACTACGAGAGTGCTGCAGGTCCTCGGCTACTCCACCGGAGGCATCGCACGCCACGTTGCAGACATCGTGCGGGCTCTGGATCAGACCCACGGGCTCGTAATCGATATCGCCGGGCCTGAAGACTTGGCCGTCGAGCTGCCCAAACCCCACTTCCCGGTGACCATCCCGAAAAGACTCTCGGGTCACGGGCGCGCAGCGGGGTCCTTGGCGCGCATGATCAAGGCCGCGGGCTACGACGTCGTTCACGCCCACGGGCTAACAGCCGGCATCGACGCCGGGCTTGCCCGGCGCAGGTCAGCTGCGTTGCACATCGCCAGCGTCCACAACATCCTCATCCCCGAGATCTCAGGGAGAACTCAGGCCCTGTTGTGTGGCCCCGCGGAAGGCCTCGTGGTTCGCCTGAACCACCGGGTGCTGGCGCCCTCCGAAGATATCGCCAGACGTCTGCAGCGCCGCGCCTCCTCTGCCGCGGGCCGCATCGAAGTGCTTCATCTCGGCGTCGGCGAGCCGCCCGCTCAGCTCCGGGACCGGGCCGAGGTGCGGCGCGAGCTCGGGGTCACGGGCTCAACGCGTCTCCTCGTGACCGTGGCGCGACTTGCTCCGCAGAAGGCGCTACACGTGTTGATCGAGGCGCTCTCCTCGCTCGGCGACACGGTCGCCGTGGTGGTTGGGGACGGGCGCTTGGACGAGGAGCTGAGAGCACAGGCGAATGCCGCCGGCCTGGCCGACAGGATGCGGTGGCTCGGGGCGCTCACGGCGCCGTGGGACATCGTTGCAGCGGCCGATGTCTTCGTGCTGTCGTCCCATTGGGAGGCCTGCTCACTCGCGGCACAGGAGGCGATGGCGCTGGGGGTTCCGGTGGTCGCTACCAACGTCGGAGGCATGCCGGAGCTGATAGCGGACGGCATCTCTGGTCGCCTCGTGCCCCCCGCCGACCCGGCCGCTCTGGCGCGAGGTCTGAGAGACACTCTCGACGATCCCTCTCGAGCGCGCGCTTACGCCGAGGCCGCCCGCCACAATTTGCGCCGCAACTTCTCCACCCAGCAGATGGTGGGGCGACTCAAGGACATCTATCTCGCCGCCGGCCGTGGCCGCTAGGACGATCCGTCGGCTGGCCTGCTCGAGCATCGCCGCCCTCCTGCTTGCTAGTGCGGCGTCGGCCCCAGCGCACGCCGCTCCCGAGTGCTCCCGTGTCGTCCTGTTCGCGCTTCCCGGCATCACCTGGGAGGACGTAAGAGGCATCGAGCCCCCCGCCCTCCTCGAGGCGGCGCGTGCCGGCGGTGTGGGTTCGATCTCGGTGCGAGTTGCGGGACCCAGGACCTCCTACGCCTCGGGTTTCGCCACGATTGGGGCCGGGAGCCGGCTTCGGGGAGACGATGAGCTCGGCCTCGAGATCACCGAGCCCGCCCGGCCCCCCTTCGTGCGCGCGCGCGTGAGGGGCATACAGAAGATGCGGGAACGGGCGGAGCGCGACGGCTACGGGGCCGTACCGGGGGCGCTCGCCGGAGAAATCGGCATCGCGACGGCGGTCGTGGGCGACTCCCGCTTGGTCCTCGTCGGGGGCGAGATTCCCTTCGCACAGTGGGCGCTGCTCAGCGCGATGGATGAGTCGGGAACAGTGGAGCTCGCTGCATTCGGCCCTGGTTTCCTCGAAGAGGACCAAGAAGCAGCCCCGTTATTCGGCGTCCGTACGAATGCCCAGAGGGCCGCGCGCGCGCTGGAGAACGCCCTCGCTCGGCCCTGTGGGCTCACGATCGTGGCAGAGGGTGATCTGATCCGTGCCGACCAGTGGTCGCTTGCCTTGCCGGAAACCCGGGCGGAATCCGTGCGTTCCGCTCTTCTCGCCTCCGACCGGCTGCTGGCCGTCGCCAGGCACAACCTCGATCGGTCTTCCGATCTGCTGCTGATAGCCTCGCCGACCTCCCCTGCCGCCGCCGGCGAAGCACATCTCGGTGTGGCGGTTGCCGAAGGCCCCGGCTATCCCGCCGGCTCCACACTCGTGTCGCCATCCACCCGCAGGGACGGCGTGGTGACGCTGCCGGACCTGGCTCCAACGATCCTCGAACATCTTGGCCTCGACCGGCCGGCAGGCATGACCGGGCGGCCCTGGTTCGGCGTCGCCGGCGGCGAGCAGCGGATCGCGAGCGCCATAGAGAGCGACCGCGAAGCCGCCTTCGTAGACGCCGTCACCGGGTTCGCGGCGCGCAGCTTCATCGCCCTCCAGAGCCTCGTCTACCTCGCCGCGGCCGTAGCGGTCCTGCGCGACCGGCGATTGGGACGAGCTCCTGGACTGCTCGTGGGGGGGGCGCTGGCGGTGGTCGCGTTTCCCTTGGCGACCTATGTGATGGGGCTGCTTTCCGGCCACGCCCTCGGCGGCCTCGCCTTCATGGCGTTGTTGGCGGTGGTCGATGCGGCCTTGGTCACGGCGGTAACAGTCGCTCTTCGGCACCCCCTGGACCGTCTGCTGGCGCTCACAGCCGCCACCGCGCTGCTATTGATAGTCGACCTACTAACCGGTGCCCGGCTTCAGATCAACACGATCTTCGGCTACTCACCGATCGTGGGGGGGCGATTTGCAGGCGTCGGCAACATGGCTTTCGCGGTTCTCGGAGCTTCGGCCCTCGCCGCGGCGGCGCTGTTCGTCCACCGCCTGAACCGCGCCCGCACTGCCTTGATTGGGGCCGCCGTGCTCTTGGGCGTGGTCATCGTGGTCGACGGAGCTCCCTTGTGGGGGAGCGACGTGGGCGGAGTGATCGCTCTGGTCCCGGCCTTCGGGGTGGGACTGCTGCTGTTGGCGGGGGTGCGTCCGAGCCTGCGAACGGTGGGTGGCCTTGCCCTTGCGGCCGTGGCCGTGCTGGCCGTCTTCCTCGCCTTCGACCTCGCCCGGCCCGAGGAGTCGCGCACACACCTGGCCCGGTTGTACGAGAGCGTCGCAGAACGGGGGCCGGGCGTTCTCGCACAGACCGTCGAGCGCAAGTCCGCCGCCAACCTAAGGCTCTTGACGTCCTCGATCTGGGCCCTATCGGTGCCGCCGGCTGCCGCCTGCCTGGCGGTCCTATTGCTGACCCCGCGCACGACATGGGCCGCTCTGCGTGAGCGGATGCCGGCCGTCAGTGCGGGACTGTCGGCCGCGCTGCTGTTGGGTGCGCTGGGGTTTGCCGTCAACGACTCCGGCATCGCCATCCCCTCGATGATTCTGGCGTTCTTCGTCCCCTACGTGCTCATCGCTCGTCTCTATGCGATGGAGGGCCCGGGCCGGTGAGGGCGGTGGCTCTGTGTTGCGGGTGTGCCCTCCTTCTGTTGGTCCCCACGCCGGCCGCCGCTCAGCCGCGCTGTGCCCGGACGGTGGTATTCACCCTGCCGGGAGTCACCTGGGGCCTGGCGGAGACGGAGCGCCCTCCGGAGCTGCTGGAGGCAATGTCTCAGGGAGCTGCAGGCTCCATGTCGGTGCGCACCACCGAAGACCGGCCGACATTCGGCTCGGCCTTCACCACGATCGGTGCCGGGACGCGCGCCGACGGCGACGGGGTGGTCAAGGCGCCTCTGCGATCGGGCCCGCCGGTGCAGCGCGGCCTCCGGATCCCGCAGATCGAGGAGTTGAAGCGGCTCGCTCGAGCCGCCGGCTACGGTGCCCACCCGGGCGCGCTGGGCGAAGCTCTCTCCGGCCACGGCCCGGTAGCGGCGGTTGGCAACGGGGACCTCTTTTTCTCCTCGCCGACAAGCCCGCCGGAGCGTTATCAGCGATGGGTGGCGCTGGCGGCAATGGACGAGGCCGGGATCATCGACCGGGCGGCCCTGGGCACCCCTCTGGTGATGGATGCCTCGGCGCCGGGTGGCGTGCGCACCAACCCCGTAGACGTGGCGCTGATTGCGGAAGAGGTCCTGATCCACCCCTGTGCCACTGCGATCATCGACCACGGCGACCTCATGCGGGCCGAGGTAACGGGACGAGGTCGTGCCCACGCGCTGAGGGCTGCGGACGACCTCCTCGGAGCCGTGCGCAACCTGCTCGACGAGGATAGAGACCTGTTGTTGATTGTCTCGCCGACCTCCCCTGCGGGCGCTTCCAGCCCTCACCTCGGAGTGGTCGTGGCGGTAGGCCCCGGCTTTCCCGCCGGAACCTGGGTGACTTCTGCCTCGACCCGGATGCCGGGGATCGTGAGACTGGAGGACGTTGCGCCCACCGTGCTCGCAAGCCGCGGGATCGAGCGCCCCATCTCCATGCTCGGCCGTCCGTTCCAGCCCGAGGAGGGAGTCACCGATCGCCTCGAAGCGGCGGCGGCGCTGGATCGAGAGTCGGTGTTCGCCTACGAGAGCCGGCCGGCTCTGGTGTCGGGGTACATAGTCGCCCAGGTTCTCCTTTACGCGGCCGCGGCATGGTCGCTGAGGCCCGGGCGCAAGCCGGGACGCAGAGGGGGCCGGGCACTCGAGGCCGGAGTGCTGGCGGCGGCGCTCTTTCCCCTCGCCACCTACCTCGTCACCCCCCTGGATGCGCATTTCCTGGGGATGGGCGGGATGGTGGCGGCGCTCGTAGCCATCGATATGGCATTGGTCGTAATCCTGTTCGTGCTGCCCTTGACACCTCTTGATCGCCTGTTGACGGGAGGGCTGGCCTTCCTCGCGCTGATTGCGGCCGACTTGTCCCTGGGCGGCTCACTGCAGCTCAACGCGTTGTTCGGCAACCATCCACTGGTGGGAGGACGTTTCGCCGGCCTCGGCAATACCGGCTTCGCTCTGTTCGCGGCCGCCGCCCTGGTCTGCGGTGGTCTCATCGTGCAGCGCAGGACTTCGATGGCTGCGGGGCGGAGGTGGGGGGGCCCGGGAGTTGCGGCGGCGCTGTTCGCCGCGGCCGTGGTGGTCGACGGTGCCCCCCAGCTGGGCGCCGACGTCGGAGGAGTCATGGCCCTGGCCCCGGCCGCCGGCCTCACCTATGTTCTGCTCACCGGCCGCCGCCCCGGCCCCCGTTTGATCGCGGCAATCGTGGCGGGCACCGTGGCGGTCCTGGCGCTGTTCGCGTGGGTCGACCTCGTCCGGCCCGCGGGCGAGCGCACCCACCTCGGCCGCCTTCTCGAGGCGGCGACCGAGCGCGGTGCCGAGCCGGTCGTCGACGCCGCGGCCAGAAAGTTAGCCAGCAACCTCGAGATCTTCCGGCTATCGCCGTGGAGCTGGGTGGCTCCGATCGTTATCGCCGCGGTCGTACTCCTCGTAGCTGCGCTGGCGTGAGCTGGCAGATGCCATGCCGAGCCTGCGGTCGGCGCTGCTCGGGGCGCTGGTGCTGGGGGCGCTGGGCGCGGCCGTCAACGACTCCGGCATCGTGGTGCCGGCCCTGGTCCTGGTCTGGGTCCTGTCACCGGTCGCGCTCGCCGCTCTCGATCTCAACCGTCGAGAGTGAGGGTTGATGGAGTCACGCAGCAGCCATGAATGACCACTCGCCAGACTGGTGAGCCCCGCACGCCTGGTTGTGCTCGGTATCTCATTCGGGGCGCTGTCGGGCGCTCTGGTGGCCATCGCCCTGATACGCCACCCGCCGTCGGGCACCGAGCGAACCAACGTCCGCGGACTCCTCGTCCCGGCGGTGCTGGGTGGTCCTCTGGTGCTGGCCGGGGTCGGCCTAGCGCTGTCGGTGGGCTCACTCGCTCTGTCGTCCCGCATCGGCGGCTCGGTGGGGGGCCTGTGTGTAGCGCTCGGAGCGGCAGGCTTTCTCGACGACGTGCGCGGGGACCGAGGGGCGAGGGGATTCTGGGGGCATTTGAGGGCCGCCGGGGCGGGGCATGTGACGACGGGTCTCGTGAAGCTGCTGATCGGTGGTGCCGGCGGATTGGCGGTGGGCGTGGCGGTGGCCGATTCGTGGCAGGTGCTCACCACCGCGCTGCTCGTGGCCCTCTCCGCGAACCTCTTCAACCTCTTGGACGTGGCCCCAGGGCGGGCGGGGAAGGTGGGCCTGGTGCTGTGGATCCCGCTTCTGGTGTGGGGCTCCGAGGGGTGGGCGGTATCGTCCGCGGGCATGCTCGGAGCCCTGCTTGTGTGCCTGCCCTTGGACCTCAGGGAGCGCGCCATGCTCGGCGACGCCGGGGCCAACCCGCTCGGGGCGGTCCTGGGCTTGGGGCTTGCACTTGCGCTGCCGCCGTGGATCGCGGCAACCGCGACGGTGTTGCTGCTGGGTTTGAACCTCAGCTCCGAGCGGTGGTCCTTCTCTACCGTCATCGAGCGAGTGGGCCCTCTCAGAGCCCTCGACCACCTCGGCCGGGTCCATCCTCCACCTCCCTCTCCACAGGATGACGCCTCCGCTCAGTAGCTCCGTGCTACGGTGAGATGACTTTCCCCGGTCCATGGTCGATCGTCTGGACGGGCGTCCGGGGGGCGTCACCCGTCGGGGTTTCTGGCATGCGATCGGAGGGCTGGTGGCGAAACACATTTTCGTGACGGGCGGGGTCGTTTCGAGCCTCGGCAAGGGAATCACCGCGGCGTCCTTGGGACGTCTGCTGAAGGCACGAGGTCTCAGGGTCATGATGCAGAAGCTTGACCCCTACATCAACGTCGACCCCGGCACCATGAACCCTTTCCAGCACGGAGAGGTGTTCGTAACCGAGGACGGCGGGGAAACAGACCTCGATCTCGGCCACTACGAGCGTTTCATCGACGAGAACATGTTCAAGGCTTCGAACGTCACAACCGGAGCGATCTATCAATCGGTGATCGCCAAGGAGCGGCGCGGCGACTACCTCGGCGACACGGTTCAGGTGATTCCCCACATCACGAACGCGATCAAGGAGCGCGTGCGGAGGTTGGCCGAGGACTCCGGGGCCGATGTTCTCATAACCGAGATCGGGGGAACGGTGGGCGACATCGAGTCACTACCCTTCCTGGAGGCCATCAGACAGCTGCGCATGGAGCTGGGACGCGACGATACCTGTTACGTGCACGTGACCCTGGTGCCGTATATGGGACCGGCGGAGGAGCTGAAGACCAAACCCACTCAGCACTCGGTCCGTGAGCTTCGCAGCATCGGCATTCAGCCGGACGCAATCGTGTGCCGCTCGGACAGACCGATCAGCGACGGGCTCAAGCACAAGATCTCGATGCTATGCGACGTAGAGGTATCGGGCATCACCTCCGCCGTCGATTCCGACAACATCTACGAGATCCCCTTGGTGCTGCAACGCGAGAACCTCGACGGCTTCATCATCGATCACCTGCACGTGAATACGCCGCACAGCCCCGATCTCTCGCGGTGGGAAGAGCTCGTCGCACGCATACGCTCACCCAAGGGAGGCGTTCGCATCGGCGTCATTGGCAAGTACGTGCAGCTTCCCGATGCCTACCTCTCAGTGGTCGAAAGCCTCAGGCACGCGGGCTTCCGGCACGATGTCGAAGTCGATGTTGTATGGATCGCATCGGACGACCTCGATGCGTCAGACCTGGGCCGTTCCCTCGGTGACCTCGACGGAATCCTCGTTCCCGGAGGGTTCGGCGTGCGCGGGGTGGAAGGCAAGGTCGCGGCCATTCGATTTGCGCGCGAGCACGATGTCCCCTTCTTCGGTATCTGTCTCGGACTGCAGTGCGCCATCATCGATTTCGCACGCAACGTCGCCGGACTCGAGCACGCCAACTCATCGGAGTTCGACCCCGACACACCTTTCCCGGTGGTCGACGTACTTGCCGGGCAGGACCTCTCCTCGCTCGGCGGCACGATGAGGCTGGGCGCCTATCCCTGCAGACTCCAACCGGGATCCAAGGCCGCAGCTGCCTACGGATCAGAGCTCGTCTTCGAGCGCCATCGCCATCGCTATGAGGTGAACCCGCGCTTTCGCAGAAAGCTAGAGGACGCGGGGCTGGTGTGCTCGGGAGAGTCGCCCAACAGGACGTTGGTCGAGATCATCGAGCTCCCAGACCACCCCTGGTTCGTCGCCGGTCAGTTCCATCCTGAGTTTCGCAGCCGCCCGGACGTCCCGCATCCGTTGTTCCGGGACTTCGTGGGGGCCGCCACGAGGCGGGCGGCAGAGCGAATGAGCATCGAGCAGGAGGCCGCTGCGGTAGCAAGCCCCTGAGGGCCCGGCGCCGGCGTATCCAGGCGTTTCGATGTGAACGGAAAGGTGCCGGGCTGCGTCTGATCTAGCAGATGAAGATCCTGTTGTGGTAGAAGCGGGCGGCCAGAAGCGAGGTCAGGGATACGGGAACCGCTCTATGGATCGACATCCCTGCGTACAGGAGAGGCTCGATCATCTATTCAACGATGCTCACCCCAGACACCGATCCGGATCTCACACAGTCCTCAACCGAAAAGAAGATCGGGCGCCGCGGAAGCTACACCGTCTACTACCAGCGAGGAAATTTTGCGTGGGAGAGCTACAAGGCGTCCAACCGGAAATGGCAGCTTTCGCTACTGGCCTATCCGGGCGCCGGCAGCGATACCGTGACGTGGCCGCGGGGGATCATCGACTGGCTCAGCAATGCAGTCGACCGAGCCGAGCAGTCACCACCCCAGTGCCGAGGATATTTCCCTTAGTGCCGATTCCAGACGCTAGACTCCTCCGATGGATAAACCTCTGCCGTGAAGGTCGGAATCCCGGCTGAGCTGAAAGACAACGAGTACCGCGTCGCCATCACGCCGGCAGGTGTGCGCGAGCTGGTCGTACAGGGCCACGACGTACTGATCGAGCACGATGCCGGACGCGGCTCGAGCATTCCCGATTCGGATTTCGAGCGGGCCGGCGCCCGGATCGCCCCCGACGCTGATGTCATCTTCGCCGAAGCGGAGATGGTATTGAAAGTCAAGGAGCCCGTTCCCGAAGAGTTTCATCGCCTGCGAGACGGTCTCATCCTGTTCACCTACCTTCACCTCGCCGCGGACGCCAAGGTGACCCACGCGCTGCTCGAATCGGGGACAACTGCGGTGGCTTACGAGACGGTCGAGCATTCAGACGGCTCTCTGCCTCTGCTCGCACCGATGAGTGAAGTAGCAGGTCGTATGGCCCCGCAGGTTGGAGCGACCCTGCTCGAGCGTGAGCACGGGGGCCGCGGCGTCTTACTGGGTGGAGTGTCGGGGGTGAGGCCCGCACGCGTGGTGGTAATCGGCGCAGGCATGGCGGGAATGAACGCCGCCTGGATCGCGCAAGGCATGGAGGCTGAGGTCATCGTCTTGGACACCAACATCAACAAGCTGCGCGACATCGACCGCATCCATCAGGGAAAAATCCTCACGCTCGCCTCCAACCGGCTGGCGGTCGAAGAGGTCTGCGTGGAAGCCGACCTCGTCATCGGCGCTGTACTCGTCCCCGGAGCCCGCGCACCGAAGATCGTGACGAAAGAGATCATCTCGAACATGAAGCCGGGCTCGATCGTGGTCGACATCGCCGTGGATCAGGGCGGCTGTTTCGAAACCTCGAGGATGACGACACATTCGGATCCGACTTACATCGTCGACGATGTCGTTCACTACTGCGTGGGCAACATGCCGGGGGCCGTGCCGCACACCTCTACCTACGCGCTCACGAACGCCACGCTGCCTTATGTCGTCGCGCTGGCCGAGCAGGGACTCGAGCAAGCGGTTCGCAGCGACGGCTGTCTTGCAAAGGGTGTGAACGTACACAACAGGAACTTGACGAGCGCCCCAGTGGCAGAGGCTCACGGACTCGAGCATGCCTCCCTCTCTGAACTTCTCTGAAGAGCGAGCTGCATTCGACGCAGAGGTCGAGGAGTTCTTCACCCACCTTCGAACGGAGAAGGGCTTGGCCGCAAACACCGTAGCGGCCTATCGGCGCGACCTGAACGCGTGGCGCCGTCACTGTGCGCACCACGGCGTAGAGCCCCTGACGGCTTCTGCCAACGACGTCACCCGCTACCTGGAGAGTCTTCGCTCGGGAGCCCCCCCAGCGCCGCAACCCTATTCGCCGGCATCGGTCGCTCGCATGATCGTTTCCCTGCGCCGGCTCTATCGCTTCCTGGCTCGCGAAGCGCGCATTCCTGTCGATCCCACTGCGAAGCTGGTTCCCCCGCGCCGCCCTCGGCACCTGCCGAAAGCGATCGGCGTGGAGGAAGTCGCTCGTCTTCTGGAGATCCCGCCAAGCGATCTTCTGGGTCGCCGCGACCGCGCCGTTCTCGAAACCCTCTACGGAGCGGGACTCCGCATATCGGAGCTCACCGCTCTGGATGTCGACGACCTGGACCTCGACGAGGGCATGCTTCTGATCCGCTCCGCCAAGGGTGGCAAGGGGAGAAGGCTGCCCCTCGGGAGCAAGTCGCGCGCGTCGCTCGACAGCTACATGGTGTTGTCCCGGCCGGAGCTTGCCCGACTCTCCAAATCCTTCGCACCGGCGTTGTTCCTCAACGGACGAGGCGGCCGTCTGGGCCGCCAAGGCTGCTGGAAGATGATCACCGCGCACGCGCGGCGGGCGGGTCTCGAGAGCTCCCTCTCACCGCATACTCTGCGACACTCCTTCGCCACGCATCTACTCGATGCAGGTGCAGACGTGCGCGTCGTGCAGGAGCTACTGGGACATTCGAGCCTCACCAGCACGCAGATCTATACGCTGGTTTCCGACACCCGCCTGCGGGAGGTTTACTTGACCTCGCATCCCCGGGCCCGCGCCTGATCCGTCCGCCGGAGCCATCCTCGAGCCGGTCGTAAAGAACATATAGAGCTCTGACAACAACGCTCGGCAGGGTCTATCCGACGGCGGCCTCAGCAAAGGATTCGCCCGTCGGTGGGGCCGGCACTCCGAGCAACTCGGCGACGCTGGCACCACAGTCGGCGAACGTGGAGCGCACTCCGAGGTCGGCACCCTGGCTGACACGGGGGCCGGCGACCAGGACCGGCACCTGCTCGCGTGAATGATCGGTGCTCGGAGTGGTGGGGTCGTTGCCGTGGTCGGCGGTCACGATCAACACGTCGTCCTCTCCCAGCGCCGAGGTGATATCCGGGAGCCGGGCATCGAAGCTCTCGAGCGCCCGGGCATAGCCTGCGGGGTCGTTGCGATGCCCGAAGGACTGGTCGAAGTCAACGAGGTTCGTGAATACGAGGCCGCGCGAGATGGCGCCGAGCTCTGCGATCGTGGCCTCGATGCCTTCGTCGTTGGACGCAGTCGGCACAGACGACGTCACCCCTCGGCCGGCGAAGATGTCGGCGATCTTGCCGACTCCACGCATTTCCAGGCCCTCACTCGAGATGTTATCGAGAACTGTGGGGGAGGGCGGCTCAACTGCGAAGTCGTGACGGTCGGGAGTGCGCACGAAGTTTCCGGGCTCTCCAGTGAAGGGCCGGGCGATCACCCTGCCCACCTCGTGGGGGCCCGTGAGGATGGCGCGCGCCCGTTCGCACATCTCAAACAGCCTGGCGAGCGGAACGACGTCTGTATGAGCCGCTATTTGAAAGACGCTGTCCCCTGAGGTGTAGACGATCGGTTTGCCGGTGGCCATGTGCTCGGCTCCGAGCTCGTCGATGATCACGGTGCCGGACGCCGGGTAGTTGCCGAGCGTTGACGCCCCGATGGAGGAGTGAAAGGCGTCCATCACCTCGTCTGGGAACCCCTCGGGGTAGAGAGGAAAGGCGTGTTCGAGAATGACGCCCATCAGCTCCCAGTGCCCGGTCGTTGTGTCCTTTCCCGGTGAGAGCTCGGTCATGATGCCGAACGCTCCCTGGGCCGCCTCCATGGCGTCGACTCCGGCCGCAGTCGCCACGTTGCCGAGTCCGAGCTTCGCCAAATTGGGGAGACGAAGACCTCCGACCGAGTCGGCGACGTTCTGCAGCGTCGCGCTGCCCACATCTCCGAACTCATCTGCATCGGGCGCCCCCCCGATTCCCACCGAGTCGAGCACCACCACCGCTACGGCGCGCAGAGGTCTAGACGTTAGGTTCACAGTTTGATCACACGGCCGACTGGTTCGGCCATCGGAGGGAGTTCAGCCCCGTTTTTGCTTGCATGTCAGGCACAGACGGGCCGTCGGCAAAGCCTCCAGGCGCTCCGGGGCGATGCGATTCCCACACGACTCGCACAGACCGAAGCTGCCCTCGTCGAGACGTGTAAGTGCAGCAACAACCTCGGCATGGGTGGCGTGCAGCTGTTCGACGTGGGCGATCAGCTCGGAGAGCTCACTCGTCGCCTGAGCCGAGTCGGCGAAACCCTCGTCGAAGGAGACCTCCACCTGGTCACCCTCGATCGATGCCCCCGAGTCCAGGAGCTGACGCTCGAGGGAAGCTCGCTCGGCCTCGAGCGAGGTGCGAATGGAGTCGATCGTCGCCTGTTCCATGGCGCAACGATAGTCGCTGTGTAGGCGCAACGAGGGCGGCAAACCGACAACGAGCTGGTGACTTGTCGACAAGGCAATTAAGCAACAAGGGAGCGCTCCAGGGCCACCACAGTTGCGCCGAGGGGGCGCTTGGGATAGGTTCCGAGGCGCAACAGAGACTTGTCAACCTGTCGCCAACGTTACAAGGCGACTGAACCGCAACCGTTCGACGGCAGCTCGTCGAAATACCACAGGAGGGGCAGTGCATTCGGGGGCCGAGATGCGCTCGCCGGTATCTGACGGGGCTGCCACAGCCGCGGCAGAGACCCGGGCCGGGCGCGTGATTGCTTTCGCCAACCAAAAGGGGGGCGTGGGCAAGACCACATCCACCATCACTCTGGGCGCCTGCTTGGCCGAGCTCGGATACCGGGTCCTCGTCACCGACATGGACCCCCAGGGGGGCTGCGGCATCGGGCTCGGCGTCGAGCCCTCGACCCTCGAGCTGTCCATCTACAACCTGCTCCTGGATCGCAACTGCGCGGCGGCCGACGTGCTTCAGAAGACGTCGATCCCCAACCTAGACCTGCTGCCCTCGAATATCGATCTCGCCGCCGCCGAACTGATGCTGGTGCAGGAGGTAGCTCGAGAGCACAGCCTCCGACGGGTGCTCGAACCACTAAACCTCGACTATGACTTTACCCTTATAGATTGCCCTCCCTCGTTGGGGCTCTTGACTATCAACGGCCTGAGCGCGGCCGACGGAGTCATCATCCCACTCGAGTGCGAGTACTACGCGCTGCGAGGGATGGCGTTGCTGCTCGACTCGATCGACAGGGTCACCGAGCTGCTCAACCCCAAGCTGGTGATCGAGGGCATCCTGCCAACGATGTACGACGGCCGCACACTGCACGGTCGCGAGGTCCTGGGGCGCGTGAAAGAGGCCTTCGGTGCCAAGGTCTTCGAGGTGATCATTCGCAAGACCATCCGCTTCGCCGAAGCGCCGGTGGTGGGGGAGCCGATCGTTCACTATGCCCCCGGCTCGCCGGGTGCGGCCGCCTACCGGGAACTCGCTCAGGAGGTGATCGCTCGTGTCGCGTCGCGCCAGACTGCCGGGAGCTGAGGAGCTCTTCCGGCGTACGGGACCGGGCCCCGACCAGGACGCCGCGATCCCCCCCGACCAAATACAAGACGACTTGTCGACTAAGAGACAAGACGATCTGTCTACCAACGATGAGATTCCCGTTCGGCCGGCGCCCGCGAAGCCGCCCAAGCACGACGAGAAGATCACCTTCTACTGCACGGGCGACGATCTCATGGCCCTGGAGCGCACCCGGCTCAGCCTGCGCTCAGAGCATGGACTGGGCAGCGACAGAGGCCGCATCGTAAGAGCTGCGCTCGCCCACGTGCTGGAGGACTACGAGGCGCGAGGCAAGGACTCGATCCTGCTCCGGGCCCTGAGGCCGTGACGCCTCGGGATCGCAGGCTGCCGCGGCCGGTGATTCCTCTCGATGCGCACCGCATTGGCGGTGCGGAACGTGAGGCTTAATGCAGTCTGCATTCAATCCATTGTCTGACTGCATCTCGCGCCTTGGCGTTTAGGACGAGGTCCCAGTGGCCGGCGCCGGGGATCGAACAGCTTTCAGCCGAGTAAAGCTCGGCAACACGCGTGCCCCTGTCGGTCGCAAACTCATCGCCCCACACCATTAGGGATGGACAGGGGATGGAGGGAACCGAGATGCCGCGCTTTCGCTCATCGCGCGCGAGCTGCGACTCCCAGCGGCTCGCGATGCCCGGAGGAAAGGGGCCGTAGGCTTCCTCGGGATCAAAGGCTCCTTGCCGCAGCTCCTTAGACTCGTCGAAACCCTGCACCTCAGCCGGAGGGCTGGGTTCCAAGAGGATCAGGCCCGCGAGCTCGAGTGAGGGGCAGGCCATGAGAGCGACGAGGCCTCCCATGCTCCAGCCACATACAAAGAGGGGAGGGCGCAGCCCGGTGCACGCCTCAATCAGAGAACCTGCGTAGTCTTGCATCGAAGAACAAGTGACATCGAGATCGTCGTGTAGGTCGATTGTGGCGACCTCGATACCGGGAAGGGCGGCACCCCAGCTCTCGAACACCCAGGGGCCGCTTCCTGCGCCGTGGACGAGCATCAACGACGCTCGGTGGTCCACGCCCCGGCTCGCTTTTAGGCCCCCGCCAGCCTCAAGACGAAATCCCTCACAAACAGGATCACGGGCGAAAGCAGGCTGAAGCCCCCGAAGAACACCAGCAGCAACAAGATGATGAACCCGTAGCGGTCGAGGAAATAGATGATGTGCTGCTTGCTGGGAGGAAGAAAGATCGTGAGCAAGCGGGAGCCATCGAGTGGGGGCAGGGGAATCAGGTTGAAGACGGCCAGGAGCACGTTGATCGACATGAACAGACCCAGGAAGGTCACGACTGGGTCGTAGAGTCCCGACTCGGCGGCTGCCACGAACAGGAACGCCCCCACCAGGGCCAGCGCCAGGTTCATGGCCGGCCCGGCCAGCGCCACGATCGCAGAGCCGAAGCGCTGGGAGGAGAACGCCTCGGGTCTGAACTCGACCGGCTTGCCCCAGCCGAAGCCGACCAGGAAGATCAGCAGCGTGCCCAGCACGTCGAGGTGGCGGGCGGGGTTGAGGGTGACCCTGCCCATCGCGCGCGGCAGGCGGTCGCCCTGGGCGTCGGCGGCGAAGGCGTGGGCGAACTCGTGCAGGCAAATCGCTCCCAGCAGGGAGATAGCAAGGAGCACGAAGGCGAGCGGGTCGCTACGCAGGATGCCGAGCGGAGATTCCACAGGCCGGTATTGTAGGCGCCGAGCGGTAGCGAGCAGTCAAGAATCGAGCGGGAGCGAGCAGGCAGTCCGGTCACAGGGTCCGATCAAGCCCTCCCACAAGTGGCGGAGAAATACTTGAACCCCAACTCAACCTTTAAGGATAGACAACGGGTCTTCAGCGGTGTCCAACCGACCGGAGACTTTCATCTCGGTAACGTGTTGGGGGCGGTGGACAACTGGGTCCCGCTGCAGAACTCACACGACGCCTTCTTCTGCATCGTCGACCTGCACGCGCTGACCCTGCCCTGGGACCCCGAGATCCTGAGGGAGCGGGTGCTGCAGATGGGTGCTCTGCTTCTGGCACGCGGCATCGACCCGGACCGTGCCGTGCTCTTCGTGCAGTCCCATGTACCCGCCCATTCCGAGTTGAGCTGGCTGCTGATGTGCGTTGCCCGGATGGGGGAGCTTCGCCGCATGATCCAGTTCAAGGAGAAGTCGAAGGGTGAGAACGAGGCGGTGGGGGCGGGCCTCTTCACCTACCCCGTGCTCCAAGCGGCCGACGTCCTCCTGTATCAAGCGCGCGGGGTGCCGGTGGGCGAAGACCAGAAGCAGCACGTCGAGCTCATGCGCGATCTCGCGGCGCGCTTCAACGCCCTACTCGGAGAGACGTTCGTCGTCCCCGAACCCTGGATCCGCCCCCACGGTGCGCGCATCCTCGCGCTCGACAACCCGGCCGAAAAGATGAGCAAGTCGACTCCCCGGGAGGCCTCCAAGATCCTGCTCGTCGACTCGCCCGATGTCATCTCCCGGAAGATCAGATCGGCGGTGACGGACTCCGGCAGGGAGGTGCGGGCGGGGGAGGACAAGCCGGAGCTGACCAACCTGCTGACGATCTTCTCGCTGGTGTCCGGAGAATCCATCGCGGAGCTCGAAGAGCGCTTCTCCGGCATGGGCTACGGGGACTTCAAGAAAGCGCTCGCCGAGGCGGTTATCGCGAACCTGCGCCCCACTCAGCAGCGCTACTTCGAGCTCATTGCCGATCCCGGGGAGCTCTTTCGCCTCCTCGTCATCGGTGCCGACAAGGCGAGGGTCGTGGCGGAGGCGACGATGGCCGACGTCCGCACCGCGGTCGGGCTCGGCCCACGGCCGCGAGCCTGAGGTCGCCCAGGCTGCCTCACACGGCGCCGACCACAGAGCACCTCGAAGCGCTAGCAGGACTTGTTGAAATTCATGGCATCGAATCGAGCAAGTTCCATGGACTCGGCGAGCCGAACCATCGCCCCTCCCTCAACGTGCCGGTGATGCCGAAGGCTCAGCCTGAACGCAAGGGTCGGGGGGCTTCCCTCGAACACGCTGGGCGTACGAAAACCTGATTTCGGGAACAATGGATGTATGTCAACCGCTCGCGACCGTCCGCCCGAGGAAGCTGCGGAGGATTCCTCGTTTGCACGCGGCCTCCGCCTGCTGCTGACGGTCGCCGATCGCGGTGAGATCTCGGCCGATGACCTCGCCAAGCTCCTCGGCATGCCTCTGTCCACTGCGTACCGCTTCCTGCGCACTCTCACCGAGTTCGGCTTCGTCGACCGGGCGGCAGGCCAATACCGACTAGGCCCCCGGTTGGTGGTCGGCGCCTCGGGATCGAACGTTCCCAGCGAGCAGCTGATTCGGCTCTCCGACCCCGTCCTTCGCATGCTCGTGGAGGAAACCGGCGAGACCGCCTTGATAATGCGACGAGTGGGGCTCTCCGCAATGTGCCTTCACCAGGTTGAGTCGACCAAAGGCATGCGCGTAGTGATGGACCCGGCAGCGATAACGCCCCTATACGCCGGCGCCATGAGCAGGATCCTGCTCGCCTTCGCCCCCGCCGATATCACCAAGGCGGTCGCCGACAACGACATCGAACCCATCACTCCCAACACTCCTTCACGGGAAGATCTCCGAGGAATATTGGACGATGTCCGCTCGGCGGGTATCGCCGTCAGCGAGGGGGAGCTCATCGCCGGCAGCGTGACGGTAGCCGTTCCGATTGTGCGGCGGGACGGGATCGTGGGGGCGCTCGCCGTCACGGGACCCGAGGCTCGCTGCGGCATCGCGTGGCGATCCTCGGTGCGAAAGCTGCTGCCGGACGCCGCCGCAACGCTTGTCGCTGCCCTCGAAGAGGTGTAGACCACCTTCTCATACCACAAGAACATTCCTTACGGCGCTACGAGAACAGCCGGCCACACGTGTATCTAACTGCGCAAACACCCTTCGATCCACCGGCAGCTCTCGCAAAGCGGGGATTTGTGTTTTCATCAGATGGAAATCAAGCGCGATTTCTGTTATACTGGTGCCATGCTGGACACTCTTGCCACGAATCGATTTGAGGTGCTTGCCCCTATATCGGCCGATTACGCCTCTTTGCCCGTGAGCGAAGCCTTCAATTGGAGCGAGTGCGGACCCGATGCCGGCGAGTGGTGCCTGATCGCGTTCCGTTCGGTGCTGCGGAAAACTGCCGACCTGGATCGCTTGTGGGAGCAGGACGAGCTCGCCTTCGAGGAGGCCGCCGGCCTCCCCGGATTCGTCCACTATTTCAGAGGTTTGCCCAACCAGCTCGGGGAGTGCTTGTCGTTCTGTCTGTGGAAGTCCTGGGAGCAGGCCCGGGCCTCCGCCCGTGGGCCCGCCCACGCGCTGGCGATGGAACTGATCGACGACACCTTCGAGAGCTTTCAGCTCGAGTTTCTGACCGTCACGAAAACATCCCCGGCCGTCAGCTTCGAGTTCTCCGCCGCTACCCGCAAGTAGCCGTCCTCAGGACAAACGCCCGCCGTAACCGCTGAGCTTCACTCGCTAGAAACACGCCGACATTGCCCGTGGGGGCACTAGGCTCTCAGTCAAGGCGATTCCGGCCGGAGTCGAGAAGTGTACTTGTAGACAAGTTCGGGGCGGTTAACGCATGGCGCATGAGGTCAGGCTGGAGGTCTTCGAGGGTCCGATCGACTTACTGCTGCACCTGATCACGCGCCGCCGCGTCGACATCTACGAGGTGTCCTTGGCGACCATCACCGAGGACTACCTCGCGGCGGTGGCTGCGGCAGAAGACCTCAATCTCGACGCCGCCACCGGCTTCCTGGTGGTGGCGGCGACCCTGCTCGAGCTCAAGTCGGCGCGCTTGCTGCCCTCTGTGGTGGATGAGTCGATCTCGAGCGAGCTCCTCGAGGAGCGAGATTTCCTGCTCGCGCGGCTCGTCGAGTGCGCTACCTATCGCGAGGCAGGAATGTGGATCTCAAACGAGCTGGTTCTGGGTGAGGGCTTCTTCGGTCGCGCCGGTGGCTCGAGGCACCTCGAGGAGCTGGGTCTGGTGGAGCGGCCAACTCTCGCCGCGCGCATCTCGGAGGCCCTCGCCGGCGTGACGCCGGACGTGCTCGCGGAGGTTGCGGCCGACGCCCTGGCCCCCCCCGTGCAGCGACGGCTCGACATCTCTCACCTGGCGCCGATTACCGCGTCGGTCAAGGACGCCATCCACCAGGTCGCGGGCCTGCTCTCGAGCAGGTCTCCGGCTTCCTTCGCCTACCTGAGCGGAGGTGCTACGAATCGAATCGAGGTCATCGTGCGCTTCCTGGCTCTGCTCGAGCTCTACAAGGGCGGCGCGGTGGAGCTCGAGCAGGCCGCCCGCTTTGGCGACATCGTGGTGTCGTGGACCGGGGAGGTGGCAGTGTCGCAGGTGATTTCCGACGCCGAGGAGTACTCGCTCATTCCGGGAGGCCCAGGATGATCCCCGAGCAACGAAAGATCGTAGAGGCGATTCTTCTGGTGGCCGACGAGCCGGTGCCGGCCACCACTCTGGCACAGGTAATGGAGAAACCTCGAGCTGAGGTCGAGGCTCTGCTGCGGGACTTGGCCGACGGCTATGTCACCGAAGGGCGCGGCTTCGTGTTGCGGCAGGTCGCCGGGGGATGGCGCCTCTACTCGAATCCCGACTGCGCCCCCTGGCTCGAGCGCTTCGTGACAACGCACAAGCACCCTCGCCTGACGGGAGCCGCCCTGGAGGTGCTCGCCATCGTCGCATACCGGCAGCCGATCGCCCGCGCCGAGATCACGGCCATACGCGGTGTGGAATCGGACGGCGTGGTCAAGACACTGGCCGGTCGAGGGCTGATCGAGGCCCACGAGCAGACGGGGTCGTCGCCGGCCCTGTTCTCCGTGACCGACTCCTTCCTCGAGGCCACCGGCCTCGCCGGGGTTCACGAGCTCCCGCGGCTGGCGAACTTCATCCCCGATGCCGAGACCGTTCAAGACATGGAGGCGAAGCTGTCGCCGGGAGCGTAGAGGGGAGTGGAGCGGTCGAGAACCGAGCGCAACGGCTCCAGAAGGTTCTGGCCCGAGCAGGCTTCGGCTCCAGAAGAGCGGTCGAGGGCCTCATAGACCAGGGCCGCGTGCGCGTCAACGGCCGCAAGGCTCGGCTCGGAGATCGTGCCGACCCAACAAAGGATCTAGTAGAGGTCGATGGTTCCAAGGTGCCCGTCGACGAGGCCCTCGTCTACTACCTGCTCAACAAACCCACGGGCACTCTTACCAGCGCTTCAGATCCCCAGGGCCGACCCACCGTGATGGACTATGTCGATACCACCGCTCGGGTGTGGCCCGTGGGTCGCCTGGACTACGACACCGAGGGTGCTTTGATCATCACCAACGACGGCGATCTCACTCAGCGCCTGACCCATCCCCGCTTCGGAGTCCCCAAGACCTATGTCGCCTACATCACCTCCCGCATGGGCCGACGAGATGTGCGTGCGCTGGAAAGGGGAGTGGAGCTCGAGGACGGGCTTGCGAAGGCCACCTCGGCCCGGCTCCTCGAGTCAACCTCGGCGGCGACACTGGTCGAACTAGAGCTTGTCGAGGGCCGCAACCGACAGGTGCGCAGGATGCTGGAGGCGTTGGGGCACCCGCCTGCTCGCCTCGTAAGGGTGGCGATCGGGCCTCTTATGCTGGGTCGACTCAAACCGTCGACGCTGCGGCGTCTGGCGCCGGCGGAAGTGCAGACGTTGTACAGGGCGGCGCGAAGCTGACGCTCATTCAGGGGCACAAATCGATATGACTACAATCGATATGTCTACAAGCCAACATGGCGATAACGCGCGGCTGTGCGCCATACGAGGGGCGACCAGCGTGGAGCGCGACGAGCCCGCTGAGATCATCGCCGCCACTACCGCCCTGCTCGAGGAGATGATGGGCCGCAACGACATCGCCCCGGGCGAGCTGGTCAGTCTCATCTTCACCGCCACGCCCGATCTGGTCGCCGAGTTTCCCGCCGTGGCTGCCCGCCGGCTGGGGCTCTCGGGCGTCGCTCTGATGTGTGCCGCCGAGATTCCGGTTCCGGGAGCCACTCCACGCTGTGTGCGCGTCCTTGCGCACTGCTATTCGAAGCGCTCCCTTGATCAGCTCCGGCATGTCTATCTCGGAGCCGCCAAGCAACTACGCGCCGACCTTCCCGAATGACCCAGACCGAGCCGGAGGGCAGTCCTTCACATCCTAAAGCCATACCTCACGGTTTGAACTTGGAGAAGATCGTGATCCTGGGTACAGGATTGATCGGAGGCTCGGTGGGTTTGGCCCTCAAGGCGGCGCGGCCCGGGCTGCAGGTGATCGGATACGACACCGAGCGGGGCTCCGCCGAGACGGCTGTGGACAGAGGGGCGATTGATCATGCTGCGGTCTCGGTGGAGGAGGCCACCGTGGACGCCGAGTTGGTGCTCCTTTGTATGCCGGTCGATCTCATCCCCGAGACCCTCGAGCAGCTGGCGGCGGCCCGCCGCGGGGCACTCGTGAGCGACGTGGGGAGCGCCAAGACGAGGGTCGTGGCTGAGGGAGAACGACTTTTCGGACATCTGTTCGTGGGAGGCCATCCCATGACGGGCTCCGAACGCCACGGCATCGAGGCGGCAGACGCCGACCTGTTCCGCGACGCTCATTGGGTCCTGACTCCCACGCCTGCGACTGCGTCCGAGGCCTATGCCGCGGTGGCGGGTTTCGTAACCACGCTGGGCGCTCGTCCGGTGGCCCTCGACCCGGCGTCGCACGACGCACTCGTGGCGCGCCTCAGCCATCTCCCGCAACTCGTGGCGAGCGCCATCGTGGAGCTGGCTGCGGGAGCGGGCGACCGGGCCGCCCTGCTGGGACTGGCGGGCCCGGGATTCAGGGACGTCACGCGCATCGCAGCCAGCGACCCAGACTTGTGGGTGGCCATTATCAAGGCAAATACTAAGGCTGTAGTAGACGGTTTGAGCATGCTGGGGGTGCGCCTCGGGGAACTTGGCGAGGCAATCCAGGCCGAACGCTGGAACGATCTCAAAGATTTCCTCGGCGCCGCGCGAGAAGCCCGACTGGAGCTCTTTGCCAAGCCCGAGTACGGAGGCCCGCCGGTGGCACTGTCGATGATGGTGCCCGACCGGCCCGGCGTCCTGGCCGAGGTCACCACTGCGGCCACCCAGCGCGGCGCCAACATCGAGGACCTCCGCATCGTTCACTCTACTGAAGGGGGCAGGGGACGGCTGGAGCTTGTGGTGGCGGGGGAGGATAGAGCCGAGCGCCTGGTGGAGGATCTGCTCGGGCTCGGTTATCACGTCGACCGCCGCGTTGAGTAGGACTCGTTGACAAGTATATCTAGCTACTAGAAAACAAGCCGACTCGTCGATGTATCTACTTATCGATGAATCACTTAGGAGAGAGATTGACTAGACCACTATCGGGTCGCGTGCGGGTACCAGGCGACAAGTCGATCTCCCATCGCGCCCTACTCCTCGCTGCCCTGGCCGCGGGTAGCTCCCGAATCGAGGGACTGAACACCGGCCTTGACGTGGGTGCGACGCTGAACGCCGTCCGCGCCCTGGGAGTTCGCTGTCGTTTGTCCCACGATCGTACTCAAGCTCAAGTAGAAGGTTGTGGTTATTCGGGGCTGCACGAGGCCGAGGATGTGATCGACGCCGGCAACTCCGGGACCACCTTGAGACTGGTGGCGGGGGTGTGCTCGGCCATCGCGGGAGTCAGCGTTTTGACTGGGGACGCATCGCTTCGCCGCAGACCGATGGCGAGGATCGCGCTCCCGCTCAGGAGACTGGGCGCCGCGGTGGACGGACGGCGGGGCGGCGAGCTGCCTCCGCTGATAGTGCGAGGGGGGAACCTGCGCGGCGCCGCTCTCGAGACCGGGGTGGCGAGCGCCCAGGTGAAGTCCGCCCTACTGCTGGCCGCCCTCGGCGCCCAGGGAATCACCTCGATCACCGAGCCGAGCCTCAGCCGAGACCACACCGAGCGCATGCTGGAAGCCTCAGGAGTGGAACTTGAACGCTCCCAGAACACGGTGACCGTCGCCGGAGGGCAATGCCCGGCCCCCCTCGATCTCCGGGTCCCCGGCGATATCTCGTCCGCGGTCTTCCTCCTCGTTGCCGCCACGCTGATCCCCGGCTCCGATCTCACGGTTGCAGATGTCGGTCTCAACCCCACCCGCTGTGGCGCCCTCGACGTGTTGCAGCGCATGGGCGCTCAACTCGACATCGAAGTGCTCGGCAAGGAGTGCGGAGAACCGGTGGGCACGGTGCGAGCCCGGGCGGTCTCGAGCCTTAGGGGTGTCCAGATCGAAGGCGAGCAAATCCCCTTCCTCATAGACGAGATCCCCGCGCTGGCGATCGCCGCAGCACACGCCCAAGGGCGAACGATTGTGACCGGCGCCTCGGAACTGCGGGTGAAGGAGAGCGATCGCATCGGCGCAGTGGTGGAGGGACTCGGGGTTTTGGGAGTCCAGGCGCGGGCACTGCCCGACGGGATGATCGTGGAGGGGCCGGCCGCGTGGTCCGGCGGAGACATCGACGAACGGGGCGACCACCGCATTGCTCTGGCCTTCGCGCTCGCGGGTCTGACTTCGGGCAAGCCCGTCCGGATCAGGCGGTGGGAGACCGTGAACACGTCCTTCCCGGAGTTCTGGGACATCGTGTCCACGGCGGCCGGCGAGCGCCCGGGACCAGGATCCCCTGCGTGACCGTAATCGCAATCGATGGTCCTGCGGGAGCCGGCAAGAGCTCGGTTGCTCGCGCCGTCGCAACCGCTCTCTCCTTTTCCTATCTCGACACCGGCGCTTTGTACCGAGCCATAGCGCTGGCCGTCCTCGAGGAGGGGGTTCCGCCCGGAGACGAGGATGCGGTAGCCGTCGTAGCGTCAAGAGTTGAGGTGAAAGTGCACGGTGACAGGACGTTACTGAACGGGCGGGACGTCTCAGACAGAATCAGAGATGAGGACGTCACCATGATCGTGTCCCTGATCTCCTCCTATCCGGGCGTACGGGAAAGGCTGCTGCAGTTGCAGAAGGAGATGCTGGTGGGGGGCGACATCGTGATCGAAGGCCGCGATATCGGCACCCGCGTCGCGCCCGATGCTGACTTGAAGATCTACCTCACGGCCACGCTCGAGCAGCGCGCCGCCCGCCGCGCCGGCCAGATCGGCGCCCAAGGAAGTGACCAGGTGTCCATGAAGCGGGACCTCGAAAACCGCGACCGTGCAGACGCAGAGCGGCGAGAGTCGCCGCTGGTGCAGGCGTCCGATTCGCTCGCCATCGACTCCACGGACCTGAGCTTCGACGAGGTCGTCGACCAGATCCTCTCCTTGGCTAGAAGTTCCATGGCTCGAGAGCGCAACCGCTGACACCCGCCGAGAGTCGCCCCACTCTTCCCCTCGTTGCAGTGGTTGGCCGCCCGAATGTGGGAAAATCATCGCTCGTCAACCGGGTCCTCGGCCGCAGAGAGGCCATAGTAGAAGCCACGCCCGGCGTCACGCGCGACCGACATGGCTACGAGGCGGAGTGGGCCGGCCATCGCTTCGAGATAGTCGACACAGGCGGGCTGGAGCCCGGCACCCAGGGGCTCGAGACGTTGGTGCGCGAACAGGCGGAGCTCGCTATTCAGGCGGCGGATGTCGTGGTCATGGTCGTCGACATCGTGACCGGCCCCTTGCAAGAGGATGCGGCCGTCGCGCGGATCCTTCAACGATCCGGCAAACCCGTTGTGGTTGCTGCCAACAAGGCCGACGAGCCTCGTTCCGAAACCGACGCGCAGCTCTTCCTGAGCCTGGGCCTCGGCAGCCCCTCCGCCCTATCCGCCCTCCACGGGAGAGGTTCAGGAGACTTCCTCGACGCGGTCGTGGCGCGGCTCCCCCCAGCACCCAGCAAAGAGAGCGCCGAGTGGGCGGCCGTGGCCGTCGTGGGGCGGCCGAACGTGGGGAAGTCCTCCTTGCTCAACGCCCTGACGGGAGAGAGGAGAGCGCTGGTCGATGCTCGACCCGGCACCACGCGCGATCCGGTCGACTCCCACCTTCTGCTACCCGGAGGCCATTCGATGCGGATCCTAGACACCGCCGGAATGAGGCGCGCCGTCCGCATCGACGACCCACTCGAGTACTTCAGCCTGCTGAGAGCACAGCGTGTCCTCGAGAGGGTCGATGTCGCTCTATTGGTTGTCGACGCCAATGAAGGGGTGACGGGGCACGATCAGCGCATCGCGGAAGAGATAGCGAGCGGAGGACGTGCCTGCGTCATCGCGATGAACAAGTGGGATCTGGCGCCCAGGGACCCACCGGAGCGTCTGCGTCTGGAACGCTCCACCGACCAACGCCTCCGCTTCATGCCGTGGGCGCGGCGCATCCGCACCTCCGCCCTCTCAGGCCGCGGCCTCCATCGCATCGGCCCGGGGCTCGAGGAGGCGGTGGCGTCTCATAGGAGGAGGCTTCCAACGTCAGTGTTGAACAACATCATCCACTCCGCCCAAGAATCGAACCCACACCCACGATCTCGCGGCGGCAACGTGCGCGTCTATTACGGAGCGCAGGTTGCGGTGAGCCCTCCCACGGTGCTGCTGTTCACCTCGGCCCCCCTGTCCTCCCGCTACGTTCGCTTTCTCGAGGGCCGGATTCGCTCCGCCGAGCCCTTCCACGGCTCTGCCCTGACGATTCGGTGGAAGTTGAGAAACAGACGTCAACTAAAGGTCTAGATTTGTTCGGTGGGGGAGGAGTTACTGCCGAAGCCAGAGCGGCGGCTGCAGCGCTATGATCGACGGCTTCGGGACGTGGCGCAGCTTGGTTAGCGCACTGGTCTGGGGGACCAGGGGTCGCCGGTTCAAATCCGGCCGTCCCGACTAGGTTGGGCCTCATTGAACCGGCGTAATCGGAAGCGGCGGTGAGCCTGCGCCGGTAGCGGTCGCGGTGCTGCCGATGCCACAATCGCACGGTGACGCCGGCCAGACGCCCCCCGAATGAAGAGGAGCTCCCGCCCTCCCCAAGCTCCCCGGGGGGCGGAAGCGACGAGAGCCGTCTCCTCACCGTGCCCAACGTTCTATCCGCTCTTCGCCTGGCCCTCGTGCCCTTCTTCGTGTGGCTGTTCGTGTCGGGGCGCGAGGAGGCGGCCGTCCTGCTCTATGGCCTAGGGGCTTCAACGGACTGGCTGGACGGATACATCGCCCGGCGCACGGGCCAGATCACCGAGCTGGGCAGGTTGCTCGATCCGCTCGCCGATCGCATCTATATCGCCGCCCTCGTCGTGGCTCTCACCATCCGGGGTGTCCTGCCCTTGTGGCTGGCGGTGGGCGTCGTTGGGCGCGATGCCCTCCTGCTGGCGCTTTTTCCCCTGGTCGACCGTAAGACGACGGCGCGCCTGAGGGTCAACTTCACAGGCAAGACCGCAACCGCTTCGCTCCTGGTGGGCCTCACCTGCCTGGCCCTCTCCGAGACCAGCTTCGGAGGTCGGCCGTGGGAGCAGATCGGTTTCTTCCTGGTGGTGGTGGGGTTCGTCCTCTACTGGATCTCGGGCATCATGTATGCAGGGGCCGCGAGGTCGAGCGTGGGGTTCGGCCGAGGGGCGGGGTGAGCGTCAACCCTGGGACCACTGCTGAGTACCCCGACATCTACTTGTGCACTGGTGTACTCATCAACAAATGGATAGTGGGTGAGCCGGCGTTGACCATGTCTAAAGCTTTGCTATAGGGTCATAAAATCATGCCCGTGTATTGCAATAACTGTGGTCATCGCAACCCTCAGGGGGCCAATTTCTGCTCTTCCTGCGGGGCGCCGCTCGCGGCCGAGTCTAGTGACACGACCGTGAGCTTCATGCCCACCGAGTTGGAGGCGGAGCTCGACGAAGAAGTCCACATATCGCCCGAGGAAGTCGAAGCCGGACGGGGCGTGCTGGTGGTCAAGCGAGGGCCCAACGCGGGAAGCAAGTACTTCCTCGACTCAGACATCACTCAGATCGGAAGGCACCCCGAGAGCGACATCTTCCTCGACGACATCACGGTCTCACGCCGCCACGCGGAGATAAGGCGGGATGCTTCCGGCTTCTCTATGCACGATGTCGGCAGCCTCAACGGCACCTACGTCAACCGCGAGCGGGTGGAGGGGGCCGAGCTCCGCTCCGGGGACGAGATTCAGATCGGTAAGTTCAAGCTCGTCGTCCTCACCGGAAGCTGACCATGCCCCTGTCCAAGGCACGTGACTATCTGAGCATCGGAGAGGTGCTCGACTCTCTACGACGAGAGTTTCCGGACGTCAGCATCTCCAAGATTCGTTTTCTCGAGAGCGAGGGGCTGGTGACTCCGGAGCGCACGTCCAAGGGCTACAGGAAGTTCTACGACGAAGACCTCACCCGGCTTCGTCACATCCTCACCCTTCAGCGGGATCAGTTTCTGCCGCTCAAGGTCATCAAGAAGCGGCTGGAGGGCACGCCCGAGGCGCGCTCCTCATCGCCCCCGGCCGAGCAGGCCGACGGGGCGGCGGCTTCCCAGGCCGACACCCCCCCGGACTCGGGCCCGGCACTCGACTGGTCCGATGTTGATCTCTCATCAGCCGAGCTCGCGCGCGCCTCGGGGTTGGGTGAGGACGAGCTCGCAGCCCTGCAGGACTACAGAGTGATTGAGTCCAAAGCCCATCACGATGGAAACGACCTTCTCATCGCCAAGACGGCTCGCCGCCTCTTCGACTACGGGTTCGAGCCTCGCCACCTGAGAATGTATCGGCAAGCGTCGGAACGGGAGGCGGCGCTCATCGCCCAAGCAGTGATGCCTCTGACCAAGAAGCGGGACCCCAGGGGTCGTGAAGAGGCCGAGGTGTCCCGCCGGGAAATGGTGGCGCTATCGAAAAACCTCCGAGAGGCCTTGCTGCGCTCCATCCTCAGCACTCAGGCCTGAACCCTCCTTAAGAGCTATATGCACTTGTGGATTAGTCGACTTACGTTTATCGCTTCGAGCCTGCTCATATTCGGGTCTCCTTGTTTGCACCCGGCAACGGCGCGCCCCAGGCCCGGCGGGGTCACCTGCCGCGCTTGTGTCGTCGTCGACGACACCGGCGCGACCCTGTGGGCGCGCCGGGCCAAGACACCACTGGCGAACGCCAGTACCACCAAGATGCTCACCGCACTCACCGTGCTCGAGCTGGGCACCAAGGCTCAGCGCGAGGTCGTGGTTTCGGAGCAGGCGGCGGCCACCGGTGGGGGAGGTCTCGACCTCGAGACCGGCGACGTGCTGACGGCCGAGGAGCTTCTGTACGCCATGCTGTTGAGCTCATCCAACGATGCCTCGGTTGCCCTCGCCGAGCATGCGGCAGGGTCGGAACGCGCCTTTGTTGCCGCGATGAATTCGCACGCCATCCATCTCGGAGCGCTCGACTCCCACTTCGTCACACCTCACGGGCTCGACACACCCGGGCATCGCGCGACTGCGTCGGACCTGGCGCTCGTCGGGGCAGAGCTGTTGAGCCACCCTCTGCTAAAACGCATAGTCGGCACCGAGCAACGCAAGGTGGTCGGGCCCGACGGGCCGGAGAAGCTTAAAAACAGTAACCCTCTACTTGGGACCTATCGAGGCGTGATGGGCATCAAGACCGGGTTCACCGATGGGGCCGGGGAGGTGCTGGTGGTGGCGGCGCAGCGGCACCGGCGACGCCTCATCGCCGTGGCGATGGGATCACGAGATGCCGCTGCCGATTCCAGGAGACTGCTCGACTATGGCTGGTCCAGGCTGGCGCGCTCGTTGCTTCTGCGAGAGGGAGAGGCGGTAGGCGAGGTCACGGTCGGAGATGGCGGTTCGGTCGTCGCAGTGGCGGGCGACTCGGTGCGCGGATGGGCGAGGCCCGAGGAGGTCAGCTCGCACTTCGTGGCCAGAGAAGACCTCTCGGGCGCGAGCGTGGGAGAGCCGGTGGGAAGGGTCGACGTCTATCGGGCCGGCCGGCGGATCGCCATTGCGACCGCCCTCTCGGCGGGCTCGCTGCCGGCGGCTGCGCCCGAACCCACCCCCGTGGGGGAGGCGTTGGGAACCCTTCTGGGACACGCCTTTCGGATCGCTTCATTGCTGGGCGCCTCCCCCCCATGACGCAGCCGGTCGGCCCTGCCCGTCCTCTCATTTCTGAGGAGCAGCTTCGCCGCCGTGTGGCGGGGTTGGGGACCGAGATAACACGCGCCTATACCGCGCCGCCCCATGCCCTCGTTGTCGTGGGCGTCCTCAAGGGATCGACTCTCTTTCTCGCCGACCTCCTGCGAGCAATTCCCCTGGACACAGAGATCGATTTCATCGCGATCTCGAGCTATTCGCAGGGTCCAGACCCCCAGTCGGGAGTGGTGCGCATCGTCAAGGACCTCGACCACGATATCTCCGGCCGTGACGTGCTCCTGGTAGAGGACATCGTCGACACTGGTTTGACTCTCAACTACCTGAGACGAGCCCTCCTCGAGCGAGAGCCACGCACGTTGGCAACGGTCGCCCTGCTGGACAAGACCGCACGTCGCATCGTCCCCGTTCCGATCGAGTATCGAGGCTTCGAGATACCAGATGTCTTCGTGGTGGGATACGGCCTCGACTTTCAGGGTCGTTATCGCAACCTGCGGGCGATCCAGGCGGTCTCCGATCTTGCACGCCTGGCGAACGAACCGCGTCTACTGGAGCCTTCCTGGTGGCGCAGCACTTAGCGCACGTCCGAAGGCGGAGCGGAGCACGTTGCTCGCCACTTTCCAATAAGAGGGGTGTTAGCCTTCTCAGCATGATCGAGCTATCGCTCGTGGGGGTCCGCGTTGAGCTTCCCTCCAACCAGCCCATCGTTCTCCTAAAGGAATCGGGGGGAGACCGCTATCTCCCGATTTGGATCGGGGCAGGCGAGGCCACGGCCATCGCTTTCGCTCTGGGAGGGGTGGAAACGCCGCGTCCCATGACCCACGATCTGATGCGCGATCTTTTGCGCGAGACCGAGACCACGGTAGAGAGGATTCTCATCTCCGAGCTCGTGGACTCGACCTTCTACGCACTCATCAAGGTCAGCGCCGACAACGGCACCAAGGAGGTCTCGTCGCGTCCCAGTGATGCGATCGCCTTGGCGGTCCGCATCAACGCTCCCATTTTCGCTGCTGAGGACGTGCTCGAGCAGGCGGGTATCGAACTTCGGGACGAAGAAGAGAGCGAGGTCGAGAAGTTTCGTGAGTTTCTCGATCAGGTCACTCCAGAGGATTTCGCGGGCGGGAGCTGACGCAGGCGCCGAATCCCGCCTGAGACCTCTTCACCTCTAGGCGAGGATGAAAGTTGGGATCGGAAGATTGACACCGGCGAGGCCTTCCCCTATTCTTTCATTGGCGTAACTACCGCTGTGTGACTCCGTGTCTTGGAGCACCGGCCCGGCTTCATCGGTCGGCGCGCCTCCGACCACTCGGCCCTCGAAGAAGTCGGCGGGCCCTTGAAGAGAAGGAAGGCGTCGTGCAGAGCACCGGATACAGAGGCCCGCAAGCGTGCAAGATAGTCGGCGTCACCTACCGGCAGCTCGACTACTGGACCCGCACGGAGCTGATCACCCCTTCGCTGCGGGCGGCCCAGGGCTCCGGAACGCAGCGCCTCTACTCGTTCAACGATCTGCTACAACTCAAGGTCATCAAGAGCCTTACAGACGCAGGGGCAAGCCTCCAAAAGGTACGCCAGGCGATCGAGTACGTGCGAGAGAATCTGTCCGGCGATCCCAGCGCAGTCACCATCGTGGCGGACGGTGCAGGCGTCTATGCATGCACCACCGACTCCGAGATCATCGATCTGCTCCGCTCGGGCCAGGGGGTGCTCGGCGCGGTTGTCGCGGTGGGCAAGGTCCGAGATGAGCTCAACGGCGACCTGAAGCGGCTGCAGCCGCGGCCCGCTGAAGCAGCACAGGCTCGCAACCTGGCACAGGCCCAAGAGCACTAGTGCACGTCCCTGCGATGTGGGCCACCCACTCATAGCGGGCGCCCGAGCTTCGCAGGAGTTTTCTGAGGATCTGCCCGGACATGTGCGGATAGCGTTCGCTCACAACAGCGAGCGCCAGTTTGCAAAGTTGCTTGATTTCTACATGATCGAATGGCGGTACGAACCGACCGCCTTCGATATCGACTGGAACGAGAACGGCTCCGTCACCCGGCGCTTCGCCCCCGACTTCTATCTTCCGGAGTTCGATCTCTACATAGAGATCACGACCTTGAACCAAAAACTCGTCACCAAGAAGAACCGCAAGGTTCGGCGTCTAACCGCCCTCTATCCGGACGTGCGCTGCAAGATCCTATATCAGAAGGACTATCTCAATCTGCTTGTCAAATACGGGCTCGAGGAGCCGTCTCAGGGTTCCTTGCTACGAAACAGCTCACAAGCCCTATCAGAAGATGCCCAAACGGTTTTCTGACCGTTCTCACCGCTGAAACGAACCGGTAGATACTCCTTACTCAAAACATTGGGTACCAGGCTACGAAGTAAGCGGCGATTAGAGCCTGTCCCGCTCCGAGGAAGAGGGTGACGGGGACGTGCACAGAGGTCCGCTCGGTGAGTCGCGCCAGGACCCAGAACAATGGAAACAGCACCAAGAGAAAACGCGGGACAGACATCAGCGGACGGGCGGGGAACACGAAGCTCAAAATGACGGCGAGGTTTCCCCAGACGTAGATCGCATAGGGGGCCCGCAGCCACCGCGGCGACCACAGAGCAAGCGCCAACACGGGAATGACCAGCAGCCAGTCGATCCGGTGCCACAGTGCATCGAAGCGCCATGCGAAGTTCGTGGCCTGGGAAATCGTCTCCCAAGGCCACGATGCCTCGCGCAGCCATTGGGCTTGCGAGCTAAACGGTTGCAGTGCGTTTCCCGATCGCAGGCGCCAGAAGACCAGGTATGCCGCGGCCCCCGAGAAGCTTGCCGCCACCGGTCCCATGACGGACGCGATCGTGGCCACCACCCCGCGGCGACGATCGTGGTGCTGAGCGAGCGCTTCGAGAGCAAGCGGCACAGCGAGGATCACTCCCAGCGACCGCGTGCCAGATGCTACGGCCGCGCACAACGCGGCCACCCACCAATGCTTGCAGCGAGCAGCCAGCAGAGCGGCCACCGAGAAGCATAGAAACATCGACTCCGAATAGGGGGCCGCGAGAAAGAAGGCGGTGGGAAAGAGCGCAAGGTATAGAACGCTGCGGCGCGCCACCGGCTCACCGAACTCGCGCGTTCCAAGCAAATAGAAGAGCACCAGAGCAGCAACGCTGAAACCGGCCGACATAACTAGGGCGGCACCCAATGCATGCCCGTCGAACACAGTTGTGAGTGCGCGTGTGGCCAGCGGATAGCCCGGCCAGAACGCCGCACTCCCGTCGTTGAGCCGGTATCCGTCGGCTGCAATTCGCAGGAACCAGAGCGCGTCCCAACGCTCCAGAGCAGTTCCCACAAACTCGGCCGCTCCTTGTGCCCTCGGCGCGGGCCATCCCGGAACGCCGACGGGTTCAGAGCTTTGCATCCGTCCGGCAACGAAGCTCACGACGGTCAATCCGAGGCGACTGCACAGCAGCACGGTCACGCAATAGACAAAGGCCCGGCGCGTCGTGTGACCGAGAAGCCCGACTTCCGAAGGGGCGCGCACGTGCGGATCTGCGATCGTCGCGTGCATCAAGGCCAGATCCTATCGGAGGTGAGCTAAGTGAGTTCCAGTGCGGGATCAAGAACGGAAAAATCGAAGGGCGCTCCTAGAGCGAAGATGAGATGCTCGGCGCCCGCCTCGATCAACCCGTCGATGTCGGCCTCGTCCGGGTGCCGGACGAACACGGTTCTCTCTATGCTCGCAGGGTCCCTGTCCACTTCAGCGCACCAGCGATCCAGGACATCGTTCAAATGGCTAATCGTGACCGGATCGCCTCCCGTATTCCACATATCGGCGTGCTCGGCCACCAGACGCAGGGTGACCTTCTCGCCTCCGCCCCCGATCAGAAGCGGCAGCTCGCCCAGGGGTGGCGGCACGAGCTTTCCGAGGCGCTCCTTGAGGCGGGGGAGGGCCTCTTCCAACTTCGCCAGACGGGAGCCGGCGGTTCCGAACTCGTAGCCGTACTCGACAAAATCACGCTCGTACCAGCCCGAGCCCAGTCCCAATATGAGGCGGCCCCCACTGATGTGGTCGATGGTGCGGGCCATGTCGGCGAGCAGGTCCGGTTGGCGGTAGCCGTTGCAGGTCACGAGGATGCCGATGCGGGCCCGGCTTGTGTCGCAGGCCATCGCCGCGAGCAGCGACCAGCCTTCGAAATGGGCGCCGTGCTCGTCCCCGCGAAGAGGGAAGAAGTGGTCCCAGGTCCAGATCGTGTCGAAGCCCCTGTCATCCGCCTCGCGCCAGGCGCGACGGAGATCCTCCACCGAGCAGTGCTGAGGTTGAAGCTGCACTCCCACCCTGACCCTCGCCATGTCAGTCACGCCTCCCCTTGGATGCCTGTACTGGCCCCGTCGCCCGAGGGTGAGTCGATACGGAAGTGGTGGGAGCTGATGTGCATGCCCACACCCAGATAGAGACGATGAGCGGCGTGTCGCTCGGTTCCCGAGTCGAGATGGACCTGCCCGCAACCGAGACGAGCGGCCTCGTCGAGAATCCAGCGCAGCAGTGCGGTGGCGTGGCCCTCGCCGCGCGCCTCGGGAAGCGTGATGAGGTCGTCGACATAGAGGAAGCGCCCCCAAGCGAGGTTATGGCCCACCCGGAATCCGGCGGCGGCCACCGCCGTGCCTTCCTCATCGAACGAAGCCACCAGACGGTAGCCCTCCGGCCGCTGTAGCTCGTCGATGCGAGCAACCAGCCTCTCGGCGGGGCCTGCAGACTCCCGCAGGTCCAGCAGGACCTCGGCGGCGGCCATCGTCTCGCCGGCCAAGAGTTCTCTAACCATCACGGCGCCCATTGTGCCAAGCGCAGGCGCACAGGCGTGGTAGCGGTCGGTTTGCCGCCAATGGGGAAGCGCCAGCCTAGTTTACATAATGCACATTATGGGCGAACTGCCTGGCGGCGAAGAGGAGCCAGAACGCGGTCCCGCAGGGCCCACAGGGCGATACGCACAAGCGCCTCGGCAACGATCGCCCGGGTCATCTTCGAGCGGCCGGCGACGCGCTCGGTGAAGACAATCGGGATCTCGATCACACGTGCTCCACGGCGGACCGCTCGATAGGCCATTTCGACCTGAAACCCGTAGCCCTCGGAGCTGATGCTCGCCAGATCAGCGCTGCGGAGCCACTCGGTTCGAAAGGCTCGCAGGCCGCTGGTCGAGTCGGCCACCTCGATCCCCAGCAGGACGCGCGCATAGCGGTTGCCCGACACGGACAGCGCCCGCCGGAACATCCCCCAGTTCTCGACCCTGCCCCCGGGGACGTAGCGGGAACCGATCACCACGTCGGCGTTGTCCAGGGCCGCTACAAGCCGGAGCGCGTCACGGGGATCGTGCGAGAGGTCCGAGTCCATCTCCACAACGGCCTCGTAGGGCCGCTCCAATGCCCAGGCAAACCCGATCAGGTAGGCAGAGCCAAGTCCCAGCGGCGAGGGACGCTCGATGAGAGCGACCCGCTCGCCACGGAAGCGCTCGACGGCCGCGACGGTGTCGTCCGTCGAGGCATCGTCTACGACCAGGACGTCAGTCGAGGCGTCGCCTTCGAGCAGCAGCTCGATTACACGGCCGACGCTCGGACCTTCGTTCAGGGTCGGAAGGATCACCAGAACCCTCACTTGGGACGAACCGTACGCGTGCGCGCACCGGCTACCACACCGGCTGCAGAGATCAGCACGCTGATCCACGCCACGAAATCACCTGCACGTGTATAGAGCGTTTCGGAGTTCGAAAAGCGCACATTCCGAAGCAGGGTTGCCGTTTTCCACAGCGGCGCCAGCGCCACCACCGCCCCGTCGGGTGCTACGAAAGCGGAGATCCCACTGAGGGCGCCGTGCACGACCCACACCCCGTTCTCCGCCGCCCGCACCTGGCTGAATGCCAGGTGCTGGGCCGAGGCCCACGATCGTCCCCAGGTCGAGGTGTTGGTGGCGACGACGAGGAGGCGACCGCCGGCATCGATCGGTTCGCGCACCAACGAGCCGAAGTCCCCCTCGAAAGAGATCACGACGGCGACATTCCCTGACGGGAGTTGGAAGACGCCGGGAACACCACCCGGTAGTGCATCTTTGGGGACCTGATCGAGCATCGGGATCCACTCGAGGAACCGGCGGCCCGGAATGTACTCGCCGAAAGGAACGCGGTGTCGCTTCTGATAGCTGCCGGCAACCTCTCCGCCAGGGTCGATGTGGAGCGCCATCACCCGGTACAAGTCTTCGGAAACGTCGTCGTTCACCCCTGCGATGACATGTGCCGAGACAGCTCGAGCCGACGCCTGCAGCCGCTCCAGGGGGGTGGGTCTGCCGGGTAGGTCCAGCTCGACAGAGCTTTCGGGCCACACCACCAGATCGGGCGACTCACTCGAGAGGCCTTTTCGTTCCTCGCTCGTGGCGCCGCAGAATGCCGAACTGGCGAGAGGTGATGTCCGCCGGAGGGCCCTGGGAAACGTTGCCCTGTATCACCGCGACCTCGATCTCGGGCCCCCGTGCCGAGGGTCGCGGCAGCAGGAAGGGCAACACGAGCAGCAGAGCGGCGGCGCCGACGGCGGCGGCCATCCTCCCCCTCTCCCCCGCTCTCCATGTCATCCACGCCTCGGCGACCAATACGTTGACCGCCACCACCAAGAAGCTGATACCCCAGCCCCCGGTCAACGGCGCTAGACGCAGCACCCAGCCGAGATTGTGCTGGCCCTGCGACAGCTGCCCCCAACTGAAGCCCTCGGCCGGGAACCGAGAGCGCAGGTATTCGAGTGCCACCCAGCACCCCGCACCCAGCAGTACCCGCGCAGCCACCGAGCTCCGGCGCGAGACGAGGGCCCAGAATGCTCCGAATGCCCCCAGGTAGAGAGCCTGCAGCACCACCAGGAAGGCCCATGCGAGCCAGCCCACCAGGCTGATCCAGACGATGAGGACCCCAAAGAAGCCGAGTCCGAACAGCATGCCGTAGGCGAAACCAACCGCCGCTTTTCGGCGGTGCGCAGCGAGGAGAAGGGGGGTGATCGCGACCCAAGCAGCCGGACAGAGACTGGGCTCGGGAAAAGCCAGAGCGAGGGTGCCGCCACCTGCGATAACAAGGAGGATCGTCCCCCCCGAGCCGATCCTCGACTGAATCGTTATGCGCAGTCTCGGCAGAGAGAGCGGGTGGCGTCCGACAACTGAACTCGCGGCTTGACGAGACGGCAGCGGGAGCAGACGAACTCGGGGCGCTTCGGAGGCGCCGCCCTCACCTGGAAGGCGCTTGGCTCGTCGTCGAGGAGCGACGGCAGATCAGCGCCACCATCTTCCTCTTCCTGTAGCGCGGCCTTCGCCGCTCTTCGAGCGAGGAGCTCGTCGAGGCTCGATTCAGGTCCGGCATCGTCGTCGGTGGCCGGCACAAGCAGGTCGCTCTCGGTCTCGGCAACGTCGGCGTCGTAGAGCTCGAGGGCATCCTCGTCGGCCTCTGGTCCGAAGTCCTCGAGGTCGTCTTCACTAATGGCGTGGGATTCAGACTGGTTGGCGAACATCTCTGCTCCGCTCCTTTGACTCGCCGTGATTTCGACTCCAACGCGTTCTGTTCATAGTGGTTCGATTCAAGGCATATCGGTCGCAACCCCGACCCGATTCAACCTCATTTTCCCGCTTTCTGCGGATCCTTTCACCACACACGCGCCTCGCTGCGAATTGATGAAGGTCGCCCCGAGCTAGCGGGCCCTGGCAGCTCGCTGTGCCTGCTCGCGGGCTGCACGCGCCTGGGTGCGGGCCCTTGCTGCTAGATCGGCAAGTCGGCGCGCCTCGCCTTCGGCCTCCACCGCCCGGGCGGTCATCTCCTCTGCTTCCTGCTCGGCGCGCTGCGCATGTTCCAGTAGCTCTCGGCGTTCGGAGTCGGGCACCTCGTCTGTCTCGGCCCAGGTCCCGCCGGTGGCAACCAGGTGAGCAACCGGCTCGCTCTCCTTCTCCACGGTTCCGGCCAGGAGATTTGCGCTGTCGCTCTGAGCCGCACCCTCCAGGGCCCGGCCCACGCGCTGCAGGGCCGCCGGCGAGGCGCCCTTACCTGCTCCTTCGAGAATCCTCTGAGCCTCGGCGAGCAGACCATTGAGGAGCTTCCTGCGGGCCGCCGATGCCGCCCGCAGCTCCTCGCCCGTTTGGGGCGCATCCTGCTCGATCAGAGCCCGGACCTCCTTAGGCCGCCTGCGCGCCAAACCGTTGACCACCCATACCGTCAGGACCGGCTTCTTCAGTGAGCTCACTCGTTGGGCGGCGGAGGTGTCTCCCCCCTCCTTGAGACTTTGGGCAAGATCGCTTCGAGCCCTCACGAAGTCTTGCAGGTCGACTGCATAGAGTTCGGCTATGCGGTCTTCGACGTCCCCCACGAATCGCAACCTCCCGTACCATCTGGCGAACATGCGAACGCACCAGAGTGAGTGTACGGTCAGCACCTTCGCGGTCCCGGACTTCGTCGATATCACCGAGGACGTCCAAGCCTCCCTGGCGGACTCTGGGATATGCGACGGGCATGTGACGATCTTCTCCCGCTCGCCCTCGTCGCCGTTGATCGCCAACGAGCGGGAGTCGGGACTGCTCAAGGACATAAAGACCACGATGGCGCGTCTGGACGGCTCCGTCAGCGACGGTCGGCCGATCATAGGCTCGACCTCTTTGATTCTTCCTGCGGTGGCGGGCAAGCTCCGGCTGGGAACGTGGCAGCGGGTTCTGCTGGTCGAGCTCTCCCAAGCAGGGCCACGTTCGGTGATAGTCCAAATAGTGGGAGAGTGAGCATGGCACGCAATGCGCTCCCGAAGCAGTCGGAGGATTTCCCCTCCTGGTATGTGGAGGTCGTCAAGCGCGCGGGCATGGCGGAGCATGGGCCGGCTAAAGGCACGATGGTCATCAAGCCGCATGGGTATGCGCTGTGGGAGGCGATTCAGAAGGCACTCGACGACCGCTTCAAGGCGACCGGCCACGAGAATGTCTACTTCCCGCTGCTGTTTCCAGAGAAGCTCTTGTCGCAGGAGGCCGAGCACGTCGAGGGCTTCGCTCCGCAGGTGGCGGTTGTGACCCACGGTGGCGGCGAGAAGCTCGAGGAGCCGCTTGTCATCCGGCCCACGTCCGAGGCGGTCATCTGGCCGACCTACGCGAACTGGGTGCAGAGCTATCGCGACCTGCCCCTTCTTTACAACCAGTGGTGCAACGTGTTGCGCTGGGAACTGCGAACGAGACTGTTCCTGCGCACCAGCGAGTTCCTGTGGCAGGAGGGCCATACCGCGCACGCCTCCGGCCCGGAGGCGGTCGATGAAACGCTGCGCATGCTCGATGTCTATCGCGAAGTGTGCGAGGACGTCCTCGCCATGCCCGTGCATCCGGGGCGCAAGTCGCCATCGGAGCGCTTTCCCGGAGCGATCGAGACGTACACGATCGAAGCGCTCATGAGGGACCGCAGGGCGTTGCAGTCCGCGACCTCGCACTTTCTGGGCCAGAACTTCGCCCGCGCCTACGACGTGCAGTTCCTCAACCGCGACGGTGTGCTCGAGTACGCGTGGGCGACCTCGTGGGGAATGTCGACTCGCATCATTGGAGGCCTGATCATGGTTCATGGTGATGACTCCGGATTAAGGCTTCCGCCCGAGGTCGCCCCGGTGCAGGTCGTCATCGTCCCGATCTATCGCAGCGACGACGAGGCCGGCGCCGTGCTTCCCGTAGCACGCGCTCTCTCGGACACGCTTGCCGGCGACGGGATCAGGACCCGTGTGGATGATCGCGATCAGCACCGGCCGGGCTTCAAGTTCTCGGAGTGGGAGCTGAAGGGCGTTCCCGTGCGCTTAGAGATCGGGCCGCGCGATGTGGAGGCGGGACAGGTTGTGGTGGTTGCGCGAACCTCGGGTGAGAAACGCACCGTGCCGGTCGGCGAAGCCTCCTCAATGATGACGCAGATGCTGAGAGATATTCAGAGCGAGCTTTACGAGGACGCGCTTTCGTTCAGGGAAGCAAACACCCACGACGCTTACACCTACGACGAACTGCGGTCCGGGCTCAAGTCCGATGGCGGCTTTTGGGTGGGCGCGTGGTGCGGGGACACGGCGTGCGAGCAAAAGGTCTCCCAGGACACCAAGGCGACGGTGCGCTTCCTACCGCTCGAGCCGGAGGACCCGGGCGGTGCTTGCGTCGTGTGCGGCAAGCCCGGCGCGGACAAGGCGGCTTGGGCCCGGGCTTACTGAGCGGAGCCGCGGGGGTTTGATGGGTCGCCTTTCAGAGCTCCAAATCCAGCACCTCGAGTATCTGGCGGTGGTCGGTGAGCACGATCTCGGCTTCGGGAGCGTCGGTGAGATCGTCGTGTACTCCCTTGAAGCGGGCCGCGTGCATGCCGATGTCGCGGGCGCCCGCAATGTCCGTGCGGCGCAAGTCGCCAACGTGAATCGCCTCGGGCGGTCGCGCACCCAGGGCTGCGAGCGCCTTGGCGAAGATGTCGCCGCCGGGCTTGGGGACCCCAACCTCGTCCGAAAAGCAGGTGACCTCGAGATGCTCGAGGAGGCCGACGTCTGAGAGCAGATCCCTGACCACGCGTCCGGGCGTAAACCCAGTGTCACAGACGAGCCCGATCCGGATGTTGGCTTGCCCGAGCTGCTCCATGGTCTCGAGGGAGCCCTCGACCCGCTCGACGCCCGCTTCGAGGCTGGCCTCCTCGAAGGATTGGGTCAATGACGCAATGGAATCGTCGTCGTCTATGCCGCGGGCCTCGAGGCAATAGGCGGCCATGCGGCCGGGGCCGAACGTCTCCACCTGCTTCCAGGCCTCGTCGTGGTGGGCCCAAGCCTCTTCCACCAGGGCTTCCGCCTCGTTTTCGTCGAGGTCCACGAAACGACGAAGGGCGCCTATGCGTTTGCTCATGGCGCCCTCCCAGTCCCGATCCCTCAGTAGCGTCCCCCAGCAGTCGTAGGTAATCGCTCGGATCCCCTCGACTCTCCTCAATTGCATCACGCTCCTCTCGGACGGCTTCTTCCAGGGTAGCCGAGTCGTGCGACACGGGCCACCCCTCCCCTCCCTCCTCCGCCCTAAGCTCGCTCTGCTTCGGCGGGGGGCCACACCCGCGTCCCCGAGACCCAGGTGCCGAGCACCTGGGTCTCGAGCAGCTCCTCCACGTTCACGGCGAGGGGATCGCGATCGAGCAACGCGAAGTCGGCCGGGGAGGTGGGTGCCATCACCCCCCGGGGAGGGCCTCCCCGGCTGCGCAAGCCGAAGCTGCCGACCGTGTGGAGCGTCAGGGCTTCGTTGGACACGAGCGACTCTTCAGGAACGTGATGCTGCCGGAGCGCCGCCATCTGGAGAAAAGGATCCAGCGGTGTGACCGTGGAGTCGGACCCCGCCCCCAGTGAGAGCCCTGCCCGTTTCATCGACCCAAATCGGTTCATACCCAGCGCTCGGGTGGAGCCGAGACGGCGCGCATAGAGACCATCGGCTCCGCCCCACAGCCAATCGAAGGCAGGCTGTATCGAGATTCGAAGTCCTAACTCTGCCGCCCGCTTGATGTGATCATCCGTCGCACACTCGAAGTGCTCAATGCGATGTCCCAGCTCCTTGATCCCGTTCGAAGAGCCTTGGCCGACGAGCTTCCAAGTCGAAAGCGCCTGCTCGATGGCGGCGTCGCCGATGGCGTGGACGCCCACCTGGATGCCCCGCTCGTGACTGCGCCGGAAGAACTCAAGAAGCTCGTCGTCCGAGCGGTATCTGATCCCGTCGGGCGGCGATCCGGGAGGTGGCGACTCCTCATATGGCTCCTTCATCCACGCGGTGTGAGAGCCGAAGGACCCGTCGAGGAAGTAGTCGCCGCCGATGCGAGTGAAGCCGAGCTCGACCACACGGTCGACATCATCGGTGGCCGGGTAGATGGCTACATCCAGCGCCGCCTCGGCAGTGACCTCCTGCAGTAGCTCGAGCTGGTCCCAGCCGCGCCAGTCCGGGATGAACATCTCGTCGACCGCAACCACTCCCTTGGAGTAGGCGAGCTCGATGGCGGCCCGCAGCGCACTGCGCTGCTGCCCCGTGGGGAGGTTCCTATCGAAGAACCCGAAAGCGCCAGACGCCGCGTCCTCGCGCAAGTAGCCGGTCGGCACTCCGGACTCGTCGACGTCAACTCCCTCGAGACCTGCGAGGTCGAGACGCTCCAGGAGGCTCGAAGACACCACGCAGGAATGCATATCGGCCCGAATCACGAGCGCATCGTTGTCTCCCACGGCACGATCGAGGGCCGTGGCCGTCAGCGGTTCGTCGAGAGGATCCTCGAAGTTACCGCCGAACAGCAGCTCCCCGCCGGCTGCGGCCCTGGACGCGAGAGCATCGAGGATGGGAGCAGCCCTCGTTTCTCCTCTGAAGTCGAGTCCCAGGGTGTACAGGCCCGTGGCCGGCAGGTGGCAGTGGGCGTCGCAGAACGCCGGTACGAGCACGCCCCCGGCGAGATCGACGGTGCGGTCGGCAGAGGGCATGTCCGACTCGAGGCCCACGCCTTCCACCCGACCGTCCGTGACCAACACCCAGCCGGCGTCCACCGCGCTCCCCAGGGGGCGAACCAGCCCGCCGCTAAACAGCGTGGAGCCGGAACGTGCCATTCGATTCAGCGCTTGCGCGCCACGAAAACGCCTACATCCGGTCCATGCCCATCGGGGTGGGGGCACTCGTCGCTCGGCTGGGGGGCATCCCAGTTCTTCACGGCCCATCCACTGAGGTTCTTGACGGGGCCGACCAAGCAGTCACTGCCGGCGACGCCCGAAAGTCGCTTCCAAGAACGCACGGGAAAGATGACCTGTATCCAGCGCTTGGTTGGGACGTCCCAGTAGCCTTTGGGAGGAACCAAACGGCGCCCGTGGAAGCCCGGCTTTGTCTTGTTCGGGCACGCCTTGCCCGTAAGCTCTTTGTAACTTCCGTTGGCTTTGCCAAAGTAGCAACGGATCCTCCGCTTGGGGTTTCCCTTCTTTATCGCAAACTTCGTATTGGGCGGCAGGATGACCTCGGTCACGACCTCGTCTCCCGCGCCATCGTCGCCGGCCCTTCCCACCCAGACCTGCCCCTTGTAAACCTCTCCGACTCGGGGTCGGCTGGCGTCCTTCTTTCCCTTGTAGGCGACGTACTCGATCGTGCTGACGTAGGTCGTATCGGTCACCGGACTCGTCTCATAGGTGTGCGATAACTTCCCCTGAATCCACTTCAAACCGCCCTTCGCGGCAGCTACCTCGCGCAGCATCTCGGTTCGGTTCTCGGCACCGGAACTCTTCGGCACCGCCGCCGGACCTGCCTGAGCTGTTGCCCCCAGCGCCAGAAGCGCGCTCGCCGCCGCCACTGCAATCACCCGCGTTTTCACCTAGCCCCCTCTCCAACTACTCCATGACTCAATGTCTCACTCCAGGAAGCAGACGCAACCATAACGTTACGACGAGCCATGCATTTCGTGAACTACCTGGGGACTCAGCCTCCGATGCCGGGACGTATCACGGGTGGAATTACGATCGGTCGCTTGACACCGGCCGGCTTAGGAGCAGGAGCAGCGCCTTCCGGTTGCGCAAACGGCACGACATCCGGTTCGCAGGACGCGTCGGCAGACGGGAGCCAGGGAACAAGTAGGTAGCGGCTGACTTTCTCGTCGATGCACGAGGACAAGAACAACGACGTGTGCCCCCAGCCTTCGAGCGTCAGCAGACGCGATTTCGGAAGCAGGCGCCTCAGCGTGACTGCGCCTTGATAACGCGTGGCCGGATCGTAGCGGTTGCCTACGACCAGCACCTGATTGTGCGTCGCCTTCGTGAAGGGGCCCATATAGCGGTCGGAGTCCTGGCCCGGCCACGGCTCACAAATGCTTGAGAACCACGTCCACGGACGCCCGAAATAGGGGAATTCTCTGTCCGAGGCGCGCGCGGCCTGGGACCACGCCTCCACGCTCTCGGGGTTTTCACTGTCGGAGCATGCGACGCCGGGGAAGCTTTCGATGAAGTTGGGATAGCCCTCGTGGTTGAGCCTTCCCAGCCTGGCGCGCAAGGCTCGCACCGCCGCCGCGGCGTCTTGCTTGTCACTTAGAGCCTCGACTTGCTGGAGAACCTCCGCGAATAGCGGCCAGGAACCCGGGTCGTACATTGACCCTAACGTGAAGCCGACCAAGTCGTCGTAACCGACTTCGAATGTGCCTCCCTCACCGTCCGGGAAGTCCACGGGATCGTTACGCAGGCGCTCGGCGAGCTCGTCGTAGCGCCGCCGGGGGCTCCCCTCCGAGAAAGCACAGTTGGCCCCCCCGTCGTTGCAAAGTGAGAAGAACTGTCGCAGCGTCGCGTAGGCGCTTTGGTCGCTGTGAAGCCGGGTCGAGAACGGCAGCGAACTGGTCTCGTCCGTCCCCGTCGACCACGCAATGGGGTCGAGCACGCCGTCCACTATGAGCGCGCGCACATTGTTCGGAAACAAGTTGGCGTAGGTGGCTCCCAGGTAGGACCCGTAGGAGTAGCCCGCATAGCTGAGCCGGGAGTCCCCCACCGCTCGGCGGAGGAGATCCAAGTCTCGGGCGACGTTGGCAGTCGACATATGATCGATGATTGCGCCGCCCCTCTGGGCGCATGCGTCCGCCAAGGCGCGATCTGCCTCCACCCACACCTGCTCCTCCGCCGAGGTGACCGGGAAAGCCATGGGAGCCAGCACCGCGAGCGCCTCTTCAAAAGTGTCAAAGCAGCGCAACGGCGCGCTGGCGGCGATGCCGCGAGGATCGAAGCCGACGAGATCGAAGCGCGCCCGTACCTTGTCCGAGAACAGGAACCTTCCGCCAAAGCGCACCATGTCGACTCCCGAGCCGCCGGGCCCACCGGGATTGAGGAACAACGACCCGATCTTGTGCTTGGGGTTACTCGCCTTGAGCCGGATGAGTGCAAGCCTGATGCTGGATCCGGCGGGTTCGTCGTAGTCCAGTGGGACGCGCGCGGTGGTGCACTGGAAGTGCTTGTAGCACTTGGTCCACGCCAGCGAGGGAACGGGGACCGACGCCGCAGCGGCCCCTTGAGCCGGCGGGCCCGCGCTCGCCGCGGGAACCACCAGTGCTGAGGCAGCCAGGGCCGCCGCGAGCACAACGAGGCCCACGCGATGTAGGCGTCGGACGACGACCGGAGCTAACGACATTGGGAGCCCCCCTTTTTCGGTGCCGGACCACCTGATCCTAGCCGCCTCGTTTTAGGGGGGGCCACCGTCTTGGGGTTATAAGTTCATATTGCCCACAGAAGACGGCCAGAAGAGCACAGATTAACGCTGCGATTACTTCCTCATCAGGCCGCGACGGTGCGTTCGCCCGGCGGGTCGGGCCCCGGGTCGTAGCGCCGGCCCGTCGGGCTTGTACCACTCCGCCACCGTGCCGTTGAGGCAGACGCTCCAGCCGCCCTCGTGGAGGAGCTTGTGGTGGAACGTGCACACCAGCACGAGGTTGTCGTAGTCGGTCGGCCCTCCCAGCTCCCAGTGCCAGATGTGGTGCGCCTTGAGGAACATCTTGGTCCCGCAGCCGGGAAAGGTGCAGCCGTGGTCTCTGTAAAGCAGCTGACGGTGAAGCCAGCGGGGGACGTTGCGGGAGGCCCTGCCGATGCCGAGGGCGTTTCCCTGCTTGTCGGTGAGCACGTACTGGAGGCGGGCGTCGCAGCTGAGCCGTGAGGCGATGTCGGGGTGGAGCCCGAGGCCCCCCTCGATCTCTGCACAGCCCAGCCCCAGGCTCTCGATCGTGGTGTGGACCACCACCGTTGACCGGTCCGCGTCCTGGTCGGCTGCGATCGCCTGGGAGGACAGCGCAGAGAGGGCATCGGCACAGCGCTGCTCTCTTCTGTCCTGAGCCGAGAGAGGGATGGCGGAGGTCTGTTCCTCGGTGGGCAACTCGGGCAGTCGCTCTGCGGTGCGCTCGAGCGCCTTGACGAGGGCGGCCCCCTCGGCGGCGGGTAGCAGGCCCTCCAAGCCCAGGCTCGCTCCTCCTTCGTTCCACCACCAGCGCAGGAAGCGGGCCCGCTCGGCGCTGCGGACCTCTTCGATCTCGGGCCTGCATGCGACATCGGCCTTGTGCTTCACCGCTGCAACAGAGACCCTCCCGGCCCATGCGATCAGTCCCTGCTCGGTTTCGGGAGTGGCGAAGCGGCACAGCTCGACCACCTTGTCGAGACAGAGCCGTCCGCTCTCCAATGCCTGTGAGATCAGGGGGAGCGTGGGGATGGCATGAGAGGCAGCCACCCAGCGGCTGGCGATCCACTGGGAGATGCCGAGCCGGCCCGAGAGCCACTGCCCCATGTCCCTGCAGCCGTCGTCGCGCCACACCTTGCGCTCGTCGAGCTCTGCGATGATCGTCAGAAGCTTTCGGTGTGTTGCCGAGAGGACGAAGTGAAGGCTGTGCAGCCCCTCGATCAACTCGCTCTCACGACGGTTCTGCTGTTGCACCCGCGCACCCCTGGTTTCGGGCCGTAGACTCCGCGCGGGAGAGTCACTCGGCGGTCAGTCCTTCTCAGATGCTTCATCCATACTATCGAACAGACGTTCGATAGTCAATAAGCCTACCCACAGTTTCTGCGAGGATCTCAGCCGAGAACTTCTTTCACGGCCCCCTTCAACAGCTCGACCGTTTCCTCGAGCTCGGCCTCCGAAATCACGAACGGTGGGCCCATCATGACCAGGTCACCGCCGACACCGTCGGCGCATCCGGTCGATGGGTAAAGAAGCAGGCCCCTCTCGTGAGCCGCCGCCACTATGCGTTCGGTAACTCGCTCGGTCCGTGAGAAGGGCGCCTTGGTTTCGCGGTCTGCCACGAACTCGATCCCGGCCATCAGCCCGAGGCCGCGCACGTCACCCACGTGGGGATGAGAGTCAAGCTTCGTTTGCAGCAGCGCGTGCAGTCGCTCCCCCTTGTTACGGCTGGCGCTGATGAGGTCGTGCGCGCGCAATTGTTCGAGCACGGCTAGTCCCACGGCGGCTCCCACCGGCGAATGCGAGTAGGTGAACCCGTGGATGAACCCGCTTGCAGAGACCGCTTCGTAAATCCGCCCCGAGCACGCGGCAAAGCCGAGAGGCCAGTAGCCCGAGGAAGCGCCCTTGCCGGCCACCACGATGTCGGGTTGCAGTGCCCAATGATCGCACCCAAACCATCGACCCGTGCGGCCGAACCCCGTCATAACCTCGTCGGCGACCAACAACACGCCGTGACTGCGACACACTCGAGCGACGGAGTCCCAGTAATCATCTGGAGGAACGGCTGCACCGAGGGTCGCTCCCGACACCGGCTCGGCGATGAAGCAAGCAACCGAATCCGGGCCCTGCTCGACGATCGTTCGATCGAGCTCCTCGGCGAGTGAATCACCGCACCCTCGAGGGTGCTCATCTCGTACGCAACGATACTCGTAGGGAGTCCCGACTCTCACTGTCCGTCCGAGCCAGGGCTCGTAAGGAGCGCGCAGAGGTACGCGTCCGGACGCGTCCAGTGCGTTCAGCGAGTTTCCGTGATAGGAACCCGCGCGGGCGATGACCTTGTGGCGACCTTGGTCACCACGGGCGAGATGGTAGGCGCGCGCCAGCTTTAGCGCAGTCTCCACGGCTTCGCTGCCTCCCGACACCGTGTAGACGCGTGCTTCCTCCAGCGGGAGGACCTTTGACAGCTCATTTGCATAGTCCTCAAGCACCGCGGTTGTGAACTGGGTCCCGTGCACGTAGGCGACCTCACGTTCCTGTTGCGCCAGAGCATCGATGACCGCATCGTTGCCGTGCCCTACACCAACCACAATCGCCCCACCGCACGCGTCTAGGTAGCGTTTGCCATCGGCGTCAAAGATGAACACGCCCTCCGCACGCGCTGCTCGCGGCAGCGAGCGGCCGGTGACTCGTGGAAACACGCTCGAGTGCATCAACCTCCGCGGGTGTAGATGCCTTCGGGGTCGAGTTGCTCTCGCATTACGCGTAGTTCCTTCTCGGTAGGCGCCGGCGTCTCGTTCACATGGTCGCCGACGCGCAGCTCCCACGAGGTTGCCTCGCGGACATCATCGAGCGATACTCCGGGATGGAGGCTCCTGAGGTACATCTCGCCCGAGTCATCGTCGAATTCGTACATGCCCAATCCTGTGACAACCACGGAAGGGCCCGCCCCCCAGTGCGCCGGCCGCTTGCCGGTGAGGTGGCCGGGACTGGTGCGAAAGTCGATCTTCTCGACGAACGTTCGTGTGGACTGGGGCATGATCACGAACACCTTGCGGGCGTTGATGGCGATCTCACAGGCGCCGCCCGACCCCGGGAGACGCACCTTGGGGCTCGAGTAGTCGCCTATCACCGTCGTGTTCAGGTTTCCGAAGCGGTCGATCTGCGACCCTGAAAGGAAGGCGACGTCCACCAGGCCTCCCTGCAAATAGTAAGCGAACAGCTCGAACATGCTGCACACAGAAGCGGCTCCGGTGACCAGCGAAGGGTCGCCGATCGACAGCGGCAGACGCTCGGGGACGGCCCCGAACACGCCCGCTTCATAGACCAGTTCGAGATCGGGAGCAACCGTCCGCCGCGCCAGGTTGCAGGCGATGTTCGGGGGACCGATGCCGACGAAGCACACTTGCTCCCCGGCGAGATGACGGGCAGAGGCGACGATCATGGTCTCGGTTCGCGACGCACTCTCCATCACTTGTACCCCCCGTAGTTCACAGGCTCTGACAAGCGCTCGGTGGGAGTGAGCTGTTCCCAACGATCACTGCCCAGCTTCGCAACGTAGTCCTGATGAGAGGACAGCGAGTAGACCCACTGATCGAGCCATTCCTCCAGCCTCGCCGGGTCGCGCGCTATCGCATCCCATTCGACGTAGAAGCGGTTGTCGCGGTCGTAATAGCCCTGTGCATAGGAGGGATGACAGGCACGCGGCTCGACTACCACCGCGTCGACTATCAGACCCGGTATCACGGTCCGGTTGGGATCGGAGCGAACCACAGAGTCGTCGACGAGCTCCTCGCACACAACGATCACCCGGTCGGCGGCGAACGCAACTTCTTTCTGGCAGCCAAGCAGGCCCCAGATCTGCGCATCACCGCCGCTCGAAGCACGCTGTACATGGACGACGGCGACATCGGGATTCAGTGGCGGCACGGCATAGACGGTCTCGTCGCTGTAAGGCGAGGAGATCTCCACGATCCGCGGATTGACCGCGGGAAGGTCGCTCTCGTAATAACTTCGCAGTGGCCAGAACGGGAGCTTGGAGGCTCCCGCCATGTAGCGACCGACCATTCCGAAGTGGCTGTACTCCTCGAGCTCCAGAGGGGCGGGATCGGCCCGCTCCACCCGGCGTCTGATGGCGTGCAGTGACCCCACACCGGGATTGCCCATCCACGAAAACACAAGCTTCTTGCACACCCCTGCTGCGATCATCTGGTCGTAGACAACATCGGGAGTTAGACGTGCGAGCGTGAGGTCGCTCTTTCTCTGCCGGATGATCTCGTGTCCAGCTGCAAAACAAATCAGATGTGTGAAGCCTTCGATCGCGACCACGTCGCCGTCGCGCACGAGCTCGGCCACCGCCGAGCTCATCGTTGAAACCTTACCGGCGCTGCTCAATTTCCCAGACTCAGGGTGTAGCTGCGTCGCAGGCTTGATCGAAGATGCGCAGGCCGGCATCCGCCTGCCGTTCGTTGATCACCAGCGGCGGTGACATACGGATCGCCTGGTCTCCTGCCTGAAGCAGAAGGGCACCACGCTCGAATGCCGCCTTCTCGACCGCGTCGGCGATCGACGCGCTCGAGAATTCGACCCCGAGCATGAGACCGAGCCCTCTGACCTGAGTGATGAAGTCGTGGCGGGCGGCCATGTGCAAGAGACCCTCCTCGAGGAGCTCGCCGATCTTTGCCGCGTTCGCCTGCAGCTCGCCTTCGATCAGATCGATGGTGGCAAGGGCGGCGGCACAGGAGACGGGGTTGCCACCGTAAGTCGAGCCGTGGCTCCCCTTCCGCCACGTCATCAGTTCCGAACGTGCCGTCATAGCGCCGAGTGGCATGCCACTGGCAATGCCTTTCCCCGACAGAACGATGTCGGGCTCGACGTCGAAGTGCTCGATCGCCCACATCCTGCCGGTCCGCCCCATCCCGCTCTGGACCTCGTCGGCGACCAACAGAATGCCGTGCTCGTCGCACATGTTCCTCAGCATCTGTATCCACCCCCTGGGCGGCACAACGTAGCCACCTTCGCCCAACACCGGCTCGACCACTATGCAGGCCAGTTCCGACGGTTTGATCAGTCGCTTGAAGATGACCTCTTCGATGTAGCCGGGGGAATCCGGGTGATCCAGGTCCGAGAACGAGTAGAGACAGTCGGCATAGGGCGCGTGCACCACGCTCGGCAGCATCGGGCCGAACCCGGCGCGGTAGTTCGCCTTGGACGCACCCAGGGTCACACTTCCATACGAACGTCCATGGAAGGAGCCGAAGAACGCCAGCGCGTACTGCCTGCCGGTGTGGTGCCGCGCGAGCTTGAGAGCCGCTTCGACTGCCTCCGTGCCCGAGTTTGCGAGGAACGTCCTTGTGTTCGCCATGGGGGCGATGTCGTCGATGCGGGCACAAAGCTCAGAGTAGATCGGGAGGTAGAAGTCGCTCGCCGAATAGTGCAACAGCTTATGCGCCTGACGGGTGATGGCCTCCGTAACGAGCGGATGAGCGTGTCCGGTGGAGCACACTGCAATGGCCGAATTCAGATCAAGGAACACATTGCCGTCGACGTCTTCTACCATCACGCCGGCGCCGCGCTCGGGCGCGAAAGGATAGGCGCGCGGCAGTGAGGGACTGGTCACGCGCTCGTCGCGCTCGACCACCGCTCGTGTATTCGGTCCGGGAATCGAAGTGACGAGCCGGGGCTCGTCGAGAGCCGCCAGCTCCTCGTACGAGAGGCTCACTACTCCACCACGACCGTCTGGCTCTGTTCTCTCAGATACAGCTGGGTGTAGTAGAGACCCCCGCCGGCCTTGCCGCTGCTTCCCGATCCCTTCCAGCCCCCGAAAGGCTGCACCCCCGGCCATGCCCCCGTAGTCGCGCCGGCCCGCCGGTTCACATATACAACGCCGGCTTCGATCTCTGTCAAGAAACGATCAACCTCTTGTTCGTCCTCGGAGTAGAAACCGGCCGTCAGTCCGTAGGGCGTATCGTTGGCGAGCCGCAGGCCTTCGTCGATCGAGTCGACAGGGGCGACCGCGACGAAGGGGACGAACAGCTCTTCCTTGAACAAGCGCGATGTGAGCGGCACTTCTACTGCCGTGGGTTGCACGAAGTTGCCGCGCTCGAGGCCGTTCTCGGTGATGCGGGCTCCCCCCACCAGGATCTTGCCCTCGGCACGCGCGTCGGTCGCCGCTTGCTCGAAGCGCTTCACGGCGTCGTGATCGATGACCGGGCCCATGTAGACGCCCGGCTCGTTCGGGTCGCCGATCACGAGCTTCTCGGCTTTCTGCTTCAGTGCAGCCACGAAATCGTCGTAGACCTCGCGCTGCACATAGGCCCGCGAACAGGCCGAGCACTTCTGCCCCGAGTAACCAAACGCTGAGCGCAGGACTCCGTCGGAGGCCTTGTCGAGATCCGCTTTGGCGGAGACGATCGCCGGGTTCTTGCCGCCCATCTCGCAGATGACGGGCCGAGGGTAGTCGGTACCTGCGCCTCGATAGATCTTCATGCCGACGTCGTAGGAGCCGGTGAAAGTGATGCCGTCCACGGATGGATGCTCGACGAGCTCTTTACCCACGACCTCACCCACACCGGTGAGCACGTGGAATGCGCCGGCCGGGACGCCTCCCTCACGAAATATCTCATACAGCTTCAGTCCCATCAAAAAGCCCTGCTCGGAAGGCTTGAGGACAACTGTGTTTCCGGCCACGAGTGCGCCTCCGGCCGGACCCCCGGACAGGGCGCTGGGAAAGTTGAAGGGGCTGATCACGGCCCACACGCCGTACGGGCGCAACACGCTCTTGGTGTGCTCCTGGGGGCTCAGTTGCCCCATGGCCACACTGAACCCGTCGTGCTCTGTCATCTGATGGCAGTAGTAGCGGATGAGGTCGGCGGCCTCTTCCACCTCGCCTAGGGACTCTAGTTGGTTCTTCCCGACCTCGAAACCGGTCAGCGCAGAAAGCTCATAGGCGCGCTCGGAGATCAGCTCGGCTACACGATTCATGATCTCGACACGCTCCTGCCAGGGCTTGGCAGACCATTCCGGAAAGGCCTTCTTCGCAGCGGCGACGGCATCGTGCGCATCCTCCGCCGTGGCCAACGAAAAGCGCCCGATCACGATGTCGTGATCGATCGGCGAGTGCTCTTCCATCATGCCCTCGCCTCTTCGTTCCTCGCCGTTCACGTAAAAGGGATGGTCTTTGCCGAGCCACGACCGGGCCTCCTCGACCCCCGCCTTGAAGCTCTCGACGAGCTCTTGCGAGTCTGCCGACATGGTCGCGTAAGTGACCTTGAACCCCATCGTTCCCTCCCGGATCTCTAAGCGGTGATGTCCTGCGCCGTGCGGTCTCGCCAGTAGTCCTGACCCTCCTGCGGCAATGTGTAGACCGGGTCGTAGTACTCGTGTGGCTGCTGCACTGCGTCGTCAGCCGCGTCGCCCTCGATACCCGTCCTGTAGTTCTTGGTCCAGTAGGATATTCCGTTAACGCGGTCGTAACCGTCGACCTGGTGAACCCACCGCTTGCCGACGAAGGGGACGTCACACACGACGCGCGGCGTGGCGAAGCCCGGCAGGTAGCCCATAATCGCGTGCTGCAGAGCCTGGGCCTCGTGGACTGCAACCCGCCAATGCTCCGCGTTCGGGATCATGTCGCACATATAGAAGTAGTAGGGCATGATCTTGGCATCGTCCAGAAGCGTAAAACAGAGATCAAGCAGCTGCTCGGGAGATTCGTTGACTCCGCGCATCAAGACTCCTTGGTTGCGCACGTCCCGAAACCCCATATCGAGCAGGGCCCGGACCGCTTTGGCCACCAGCGGAGTAACGGAGGCAGCGCTATTAACGTGCGCGTGAATCGCGATGTCCACCCCGCGCTCGTCGGCTTTTCTCGCCACACGCTCGAGCCCCGCGAGGACATCGTCCTGCAGGAAATGCTGTGGAAGGCCCATCAGCCCCTTAGTGGCGAGCCTGATGTCGCGAATGTTTTCGATATCGAGCAACTCGGATACGAAGTGCTCGAGGTGGGTAATGGGGAGGTTGGCCACATCTCCTCCCGATACCACCACATCTCTGACCGAGTCGGTGGCGCGCAGGTAGTCCAGGATCGCCGCATAGCGTTCCTTCTGTTTCATCTCGAAGCGGTACTTGAGCACCTGCGGAACGCTGTTACCGACCAGGTCCATGCGCGTGCAGTGCCCGCAATACTGCGGGCAGGTCGACAGCAACTCGGCGAGGACCTTGGTGGGATAGCGATGAGTGAGTCCCTCGACCGCCCACATGTCGGCCTCGTGCAAGCTGTCGCGCTCTGACAGGGGGTGGCTCGGCCATTCCGGGTGGCGGTCGGAGAAGCAAGGAATCATGTAGCGTCTGATGGGATCCCTCCAGAGGTCCTTCTCGTCCATGGTGTTGAGCATCTGAGGCGGGATCAACATCGACATCGTCGCTCGTTCGCGCTGGTCTCTGCTGATGTCCTCCGCGAGTGCTTCAGGCAGGAGGTCGCCGTAGACGCGCCGCAGCTGGTCGAGGTTCTTGACGCTGTGGAGACGCTGCCACTTGGCGCTCGCCCACTGCTCCTCGGTGACGTCTGAGTAGCCGGGGAGGCGGCGCCAATCGGGCTCGGCGAAGTCCCGCCGCCGGCCCTCGTACTTATAGGGCTGGGGTACGGCGGCCGCGCGAGGGCGCCGGCCGGACAGCTTGGTGGTCACTGTAGTCACGCTCGGCCCTCCTCTCTGATCGTCTCGCCGCCGATTTGCCTGGTATATCGTCAATACCCGGAACTGGGTTAGGTGAAACTCTACTACAACGGAAGGAGATTCGGCTAGTGGTACCCAAAGGGCTGGACGCCAAAGACCGAGCGATTCTCTCGGCACTTCAGGGCGACGCCCGGCTCGCCTATGCCCAGATCGGCAAGCGGGTCGGCCTGGCCGCCTCCTCGGTCCACGATCGCATCCGCAAGCTCGAGCGCTCCGGCGTCATCACCGGGTACCGGGCGGAGGTCGATTTCGAGCGGGCGGGGTACCCGATCAGCGCATTCGTGAGCCTCGCGTTGCGCCCAGGCTCTCCTCCGGACGTACCCGAGCGGATCGCCGAGCTGGGGCTAGTCGAGTCGTGCTATTCGGTAGCGGGCGACAACTCTTATGCACTGATGATCCGGGCTCCCTCAACCAAGGCGTTGGAGGAGCTTCTCGACGATCTGCGCAACCGGCTCGAGGTGACGACTCGGAGCACGATCGTCCTGTCGACGCCCTTCGAGCGACGACCGATCCTTTAAGCCCGATCTCTTAAGCGCTCTGCAGCGCCTTGGGCTGTTCAGCGAAAAAAGGTCGCTCCGGGAAGCTAGACTAACTGGACTTAGTCCACTAAACTAGGAGAGGCCATGTCGATCAACATCCACGAGGCTAAGACACACCTATCGCGCCTGCTCGAGAGAGTGGCCGAAGGGGAAGAGATTGTGATCGCCAAAGCGGGGAAGCCGGTCGCCAAGCTGGTCCCCTACAACGAGGCTCTGGGCCCTCGTTCGCCCGGTGGCTGGGAGGGGCGCGTGCGTATCGCGCCAGACTTCGACGAGCTTCCCACCGAGATAGCCGCGGCCTTCGGTGTTGAACCATAGGTGAGGCTGCTCCTCGATACGCACGTGCTGCTGTGGTGGCTGGCGAACGATCCAGCCCTCGCTAGTGAGGGGAAATCCGCTATCGCCGACCCTGGGACGATCGTTTTCGTCAGTGCAGCTTCGGCCTGGGAGATAGGGATCAAACAAGCACTCGGCAAGCTCGAAGCTCCGAACGATTTGGAGAACCGGGTCGAGGTGAATCGCTTCGAGCCCCTTCCGATAACGATCTCTCACGCATATTCGGCCGGCACTCTGCCACGCCACCACGACGATCCATTCGATCGGATGCTGGTGGCACAGGCACTAGCGGAAGGGCTGACAATCGTCACTCGGGACTCACGGCTGGGCCCCTATGGCGTGCCCCTACTGCCCGCATGAGACACCTCACGCTCGGGCCCCTCACGGACCCGAGCGGCGTCCGAGAACAAACACCACCACGATCACTACGACGAGGATCACGGCGATCTCGAAGGGGCCGATCACTTCTGCGGCCCAGTAAGCCTGCGCCCGATGATGTGGCGCTGGATCTGGTTGGTTCCCTCCACGATCTGCAGGCCCTTCGCATCGCGCATGAAACGCTCTACCGGGTACTCCGTGACGTAGCCATAACCGCCGTGGAGCTGTACCGCGTCGGTTGTCACTCGCATCGCCATGTCGGTACAGAAAAGCTTGGCCTCGGCCGCCTGCAGTGAAAAGTCGAGCCGCGCGTCGCGCATACGCGCGGCGTGTCTATAGAGCGCCCGCCCCGCCTCGATTCCGGTGGCCATGTCGGCGAGCATGAAGCGGATGCCCTGGTTGTCCGCCACCGGGCGGCCGAACTGTTCCCTCTCCTTGGTGAACTCCAGGGCCGCGTCGAACGCCGCCTGGCCAAGGCCCACGGCGCACGCGGCCATCCCCAGCCGGCCCGAATCGAGCGCCGCCAGCGCGATCTTGAATCCGTCGCCTTCTGCCCCCAGCCGCCGCGCTTCGGGCACGGCGGCTTTGTCGAGGATGAGCTGCCACGTCGGCGACGAGCGCCACCCCATCTTGTCTTCCTTCTTGGAGCCGAAGAAACCCACGGTGCCCTGCTCGACGAGAAACGCGCTCACTCCCTTGGGGCCCGGGCCGCCGGTGCGAGCCATAACCAGCACGACGTCGGCCTCGGCCCCGCGGGTGCAGAAGACCTTGCTGCCGCTCAGTTCGTAGGCCCCCTCACGCAGTGCCGCTTTCGTCGTCAGTGCGGCTGCGTCCGAGCCAGAGGAGGGCTCCGACAGCGAGTAGGCGCCGTACCACTCCCCCGAAGTCAGCCTCGAGAGAACATCCTTCTTTTGCTCGGCCGAGCCGAAGGCGTCGACCGCGAAGGCGCACAGCGTGTGAACGGAAAGCCCGACTGCGAGACCCAGATAGGCGTGCGCGAGCTCCTCGATCAGCAGCAGATAGGTGACATAGCTCTGGTCTGCACCGCCGTGCTCTTCGGGAAAGGGCAGTCCACAGAGGCCCAACTGGGCAAGCTTCTTGTAGAGCGGGAGGGGGTCCTCGGCCCTGCGCTCATAGGTCTCGGCGGCCTCGCGGGCTTCCTTGGCGGCGAACTCACGAGCCAGCGAGACGACGTCGCGCTGATCCTCGTCCAACAGCGCCATGGAGGCGGGCATGTGCGGGACAATAACTGGAATACAAGCCACAGAATCCGCCTGGGGGCCGCGCCGTGATGATCGAGAACCGCAAGGGAGAATCGCTGTCCGAGGCGACCGTGACTCTCGACGACAACGAGCTCATCGACCTGTTGCAGGGACTCGCCGACGTGATCGAGGACAAGCGTGAGCACCTGCACTTCTCGCAGGCGGGGGGGCCGGAGCTGGTAGTCAGGCGCAGCGCAGAGGCCGACGCCGATCCCCTGCGTCACCAGATGGACTGGTGGGTCGGCCCGGCCGTGCTGGCGCTGGTGCTGTTCGTCATACTGGGGGCCGCGACCTTCGTGCGTTGGGCGGTTGGTCTGCTCTAGCCGGCTCAGACCTTGAGCCTCAGCACGCCCTTCAGCAACTCGAACGTCGCCGGCGTGTGACCCAACAGCTCGCCGTCGGCCTCGATGGGCAGCGGCCGCTCGGAAGTGATCGAGGCACGCACCCGCTTAGCCTCCAGCACGTCGGGATGCGGCACGTGCTCTCCCCGATAGACCTTGGGCCATTGCGCCAGCATCTCGATCTTGGAGGCGTGCTGCACCTGGATATCGAGCAAACCATCGGTCGGCGCAGCGCGCGGGGCGATCTTCATCCCCGAGCCGAAGAACTGGCCGTTCGCGACGACGAGGTTGAACATCGGCCCCTCGTAGGAGCGGTCGACGAGATCGACCTTCACCTGAGACTTCCGAGTGGACATCAGTGCCAGCCACAGTGCCAGCGGATAGAGCAGGGGGCCGAGCACATGGGGCAGAGACGAAGCCCGGCGGGCCACGAGCGCGCCCAGGCCCGCTTCAGCGACGTTGCAGAAGTAGCGGGTGGTCCGGCCCGCTTTGCTTTCGTAGGTGACCTTTCCGATGTCGATCGCAAACGACTCGGGTCCGTCGAGATGAACCGCGGCATGGGCGGGCAGAGCGGGTATCCCGAACGTCTTGATGAAGTCGGAGGCCGTGCCCGCGGCGGCGACTCCGAGCACGGCATCGGCCCTGACAGGAACGTCATCCTCGATCATGCCGTTCACGACCTCGTGGATAGTGCCGTCGCCTCCCACCGCGACGAGAAACCGTCTGCCGTCCTTCAGTGCGGTACGAGCTATTTCCGAAGCGTGGCCCGGGTGCTTGGTAAAAGCGACCTCGTGCTCGATGGCGCGTGCATCGAGATGTCGCTGAAGCTCGGCAACGCCGCGCCGGGCCGAGCCCGACCCGGCGCGGGGATTGCAGATCAGCAACAGGGGGCCGTATATGGAAGGCATCAGGACCTCGGCGGCTGCTCAAACAAGAGCGCGCGGTGGTTCATGTGCGGCGGTCGCATCTCAGCCACCACGGGCGGGAAGCGGCGGGCCGGGCGAAGCTAAACCCGTTCGATGAGCGTGGCGATCCCCTGCCCGACCCCGATGCACATCGTGGCGAGCCCGTAGCGGCCACCGCTCCGTCGCAGCTCGTGGACCAGCGTGGTGAGGATGCGGGCGCCCGAGCAGCCCAATGGGTGACCCAGTGCGATAGCCCCGCCGTTGACGTTGACCTTGCCGGGGTCGAGCCCCAACTCCCGTATGCAGGCGAGTGATTGCGCCGCAAAGGCCTCGTTGAGCTCGATCAGATCGAGGTCGTCGACCGAGATAGCGGCGCGCTTCAGCACCTTGCGGGTGGCGAGGATGGGTCCGATCCCCATGACTCGCGGCTCGACCCCGGCCACGGCCGAGGCCACGATGCGCGCCATGGGCTCGAGGCCCTGCTCCCTTACAGCAGCCTCCGAAGTGAGCAGCACCGCCGCGGCGCCGTCGTTGATGCCGGCAGAGTTGCCCGCCGTTACCGAGCCCTCCGAAACGAAGGCGGGGCGGAGCCGACCCAGTGCTTCGAGCGAGGTGTCGGGACGAATGGGCTCATCTGAGGCCACCTCGACGGGATCCCCCTTACGCTGCGGGACGCTCACCGGCACGATCTCGTCGTCGAAGCGTCCTTGATCGCGGGCATGGACGGCCCGACGATGGCTTTCGAGCGCGAACGCGTCCTGGTCCGAACGAGTCACGTCGAACTCCGAGGCGACCTCCTCGGCGGTCTCCCCCATCCTGTGAGTGCCGTATGCCTCCTCGAGCCGGGAATTGACGAAGCGCCATCCCAGCGACGTGTCGTGCACCTCGGCCGCGCGCGCCCAAGCCGTAGCCGACTTGGCCATCACGAACGGTGCACGAGTCATCGACTCGGAGCCCCCCGCCACGATCAGGTCCGCCTCCTCGCAGCGGATCTGCCGGTAGCCACAGTTGACGGCTTCGAGCCCGGACCCGCACAGCCGGTTGACGGTGGCGCCGGGAACATCCACGGGAAGGCCTGCGAGCAGCGCCGCCATGCGGGCCACGTTGCGATTGTCCTCGCCCGCCTGGTTGGCGGCTCCCCAATAGACGTCGTCGATGCGATCAGGGGGTGCGCCGGTGCGCCGGACGAGGGCGGCGATAACGTGAGCGGCGAGATCGTCGGGCCGCACCTGCGCCAGAGCCCCGCCGAATCGCCCCATGGGCGTCCGGAGCGCGTCGATGATGAAGGCTTCGTTCATGGATTCAGTGTCCCACGCCTGGGTTAGAGGCCGGCTGCCGCCCGGCCCGTCAGCACCAGGCCGACAACGACGATCAACGCGGCCGAGGCGAACGGGAGCCAGGCACCGGCCCTCCCACTGAGGCGGCTGCGGGCCGCGTCACGAGCCTTCAGCACGAGCAGTCCGACGGCGGTCAGGGCCGCGGCCAGCCCGATGCTGAATGCCGCCACGAGCACCAAGCCGAAGGCCGTCCTGCCCAGCGCCACCGCCCCCAGCAGGACCACGAGAGCCGAGGGGGAAGGCAACAGGCCACCCGACAGCCCCACCGCGGCCAGTCCCCGGGCGGAGAACAGGGCGACACCCTCCGGGGGGGCATGGTCGTGATGAGAGTGGCCGTGGTGGGAGTGCGAGTGGGCCGTACGCGAATGAGAGTGGAGCTCGTGCTCGTGCTCGGGGGAGCTGTGTGCAACAGAATGAGAGTGGTCCACGACAGCGCTGGGCGCCCCGGCCAGCGCGTACACGGGCTCGATGGCGGCGGGCTCGTCGACGTGCGCGTGCACTGTGGTCTGCGACAGAGTGAGCAGCGCCCGGCCGCGCGTGAAGACCAGCCACAGCCCCAGCCCCAGGACCACGGCGCCCGACAGCAGGGACAGCCATGGGAGCACGGTCTCGGGCGGGAACAGGTGCGAAGCCCACAGAGTAATAAGCCCTAGGCCGATCACCGAGACCGTGTGCATCAAGGAGACGGCCACTCCCACCGCTAATGCGTGGCGTGCCCTGCCCTCGCCGCCAACGAGATAGGCGGCCATGATCGTCTTGCCGTGGCCGGGGCCAAGCGCGTGCAACGCTCCCGCACCGAGGGCCGCAACGAGCGCGAGCAGCACGAAGCCGATGGAGAGATCGCGCGACACCAGAGAAGTGAACCAGTCACCGACCAGATCGGGAGCGGCGGCGTCTGGGAGTTGCGCAACAGGCGCTGCGGGGGATCCGATTGCTCCTGGCGCCAACGTCACCGTTGCTTCCTCGACCGCGGGAGGCTCGCTTAACAGGTTCTTGGGGTAGGAGCGCAGCGCATCGGAGATGCTCTCAGACGGCACCGACGAACGCTCGATCCCGCGGCCCCCATTGGTCGCGCCGGCCACCACCTCTTTCCATCCCAACCTTCCGTGGAAGTTTCCGTCGGAGTAAGTGACGACCGTTTCCCCGGATGGAAGCTGCGCACTATAGAAGAGATCGACGCGCATCACATCGAGTCCCCCCTGCCCCTCGCTCAAGCGCGCAGTCGCGCCGCGCAAGCGAAGTGTTACCTCATCTCCGTCCGCCGCAAGTCTCAGTTGAGACCCTAGTCTCTCCCCTTGTGAGCGTGCGTAAGCACTCAGGGCCGCGCTTGTCGGCTCGGCGCCGATCCGTTCGAGCTCCTGGAAAGTTGGTATCTCGGCCATATCCACGACGTAGTGAATCCTCGCCCCGTCTTCGTCGAACCTCAACTCGGTGAAACGGTTGATGGTGAAGTTGCCGAGCGGGTGCGCCGCGGCGGGAGAAGCCCACAGCATCAGCACAACGAGCGCTCCAAGAAGCGCACCGAGGCGTCTCGTCATCGAGCGCCTCCGAGTTTCTTGAAAGCGTCACGCGCCGCGGCCGCGTGAAAGAAGGAAAAGTGGGGATTGATGTCAAGTGCCTTGCGGAGGTGAATGCGCGCCTGCTCGCGATGGTTCAGCTCCAGCTCGATCATCCCTGCGTGGAAGTGGAACAGAGCGTTCAGCGTGCCCAGCCGGAGAGCCTGGCGCGAGTAGCGACGCGCCTGGGCGAAGCGATCGTTCGCGTACAACGCCCACGCGAGGGTGTCGGCGACGTGAATACTCTGCCTGCGCGAGTACTCGGTCTGCGCCAGCCGCAGCGCCTGCTCGAGAGCGAGCCCGTGATCTGAGTTGAACAGCGACAGCTCGAGATCGTTGTTGACTCCGTTGGCGCGAAAGAGACGCTGGATCGCCTGTACCAGCTTGTACTGTCGCTGCGCCTGCTGCTCGCGACCATCAAGAAGATAGAGGTCGCCGAGCAGGATGACGAGCTCGGGCGATGGATAACGAGTGGTCGCCGGCTCGAGAGTAGCGATGGCTTCTCCCGGCCGCCCCTGAGCCGCACTGACCTTGGCCAACCCGGCCCGAGCGGGTGCGTAACCGGGTGCAAGATACAGGGCCCTGCGGTACTCGTGCTCCGCCTCGGATACACGGCCGCTGTTGAAATGAAGCTCGCCGAGCTGATAGGCGGCCCAGGCTCCGTCGTTGGAGGAACCGGCGGAATCGAGCGCCATCTCCATAGCGCGACGAGCGCCCGAGACATCGCCGCGTAACTCACGCGCATAAGAGACGCGCGCGTAAGCCGACATGCTCGGCCGCAGATCGACCATCTGCTGCAAGCTGTCGATGGCTTCTCGATATCGCCCCAGCTCGGTGAGAGCATCACCGGACACGGCTCGCGCCTGAGCGTTGGAGGGGTTGGCAAGCGCCGCCTTTCTCCCCCATTCGAGTCCCTCGGCGAAGTCGTGGCGAGCGTTGGCCAAGACTCCCAGTCCAAGAAATGCCTCGAAGTTGTCCCTGTCCTTGATGTCCAAGGAGCGCTGCAACGCCGTCTGTGCCCTGTCGTAATAGGTGGGGTCGGCGGCGGTCGTACCCTTCTGCAGATAAGCGAGCCCGAGATTCGCGAAGGAGCGCCAGTCCTCCTCCCCGCCATCGGTGCGTGCTTCGAGCGAGGCGATGGCTTCGGCCAGGTCGCGGGTTGGCTGTGGGACGAGCAGCTCGGAGGACACGCCGGTGCCCAGCTTGGGGGCAGCCCGTCCCGTGCTCTCGGGTATCTGCTGCAGCGCGCCGAGAGCGAGGAGGACTACGGCCAACGCCACGATCCCCCCCAGCGCTAGAACCCCCCGCTTCATACCTGAGCTCCACTCCTCTGTTAATTGGCCATCCAGTCACCGGACCGAGAGCCCGGCCGAGGCGGCCGGGCTCTCGTGACCGTCACTACATCGAACTACTCATGCCTTACTGCTAATGCGGGTCGGGATCCGAACCGCGATGAGGCAACGACACATAGGGGAACTTGTCGCGGAACGACTTGTCGTTCGTGTCCACGGCGTCTCCCAGGTCGTTGGTCATACCGAGGAGCTCGCCCTCGACGACCTGCAGCGAAATGTCGACGGCATCGTCGGCCAACCGGCGCCCGTTCGGGTAGCCGGCGAGGTCTCCGCCGATGACTCCGAGCCTGGAGTACGTCTTGCAGCTTCCCTTCTCACAAGGCGGAATCGCCATGTTGAGGCGCAGCATCTCGCTCGGCCTCACGTCGGAAGGCATGTTCAGGCCCTCGACTCCGGTAAGGAACACGGAGATCAGGTCGTCTCGCTGGACGCCCTTCTTGTCCTTGTTAGAGTCGGGTATCGGAAGGCCGTAGATCGCGTTGATCAGGCGCGGCAACTCGGGGTCGTTCACGTAACTGAGGAACTGAGCGTCACCCAAGGGGTCCGACCGGTTCCACAGATCCTTGTCCTCGAGCGGAATCACGACCTCGTTGACAAGCGGGGAAGCCAACCTCGAGACGTTGACATGGCCTCCGGAGAAGTCCTCTTCGCCGTTGTTCAGAAGGACCTTGGTCTTCTGACGCTCGGTTTCGCTCCACACGCCGACGATCGGGTTCTTGCCTGCTTTTTGGTTCAATGCCAGCTCCGACTTGGGCACCTGCAACGCGATCGTGTTGACGTTGAACCCGTTGAGTGTGTCGTCGCCCACCTCGGAGAAATCACCACCGTAGAGGAGATCGAAGACTCTGAGGTCGAGGAAGAAGGCATCGTCGGATTGACCAGAGAAGGTCTTGCCGCCGCCGCTCAGAGACTTCACAGCCTGCGAGCTAAGAGCACCGTAGTCCGGCATCGTCGCCTCGCCTACGTCGCTGGGAGCGGCGACCGCGTCGTTGACCAGCGTCTTCCAGGAACCTCCCGCGTGCTTACGCACGAGGTCGTAGGTCTGGTAGACGTTGAGGTTGGGATCCGTGAGCGAGGTCACGGGCCCGTTCGCGTAGAGGAAGGTGTCTTCGTTGCGAACATGAGTCGAGAACACCCACCGGTAGGTGATGTCCTCTTGAGCGTCACCGTCATTGTCGACGTTGAACTCGTAGTGAGCCCCTTCCTCGAACTGATAGAAGTTTGGCCCGCCGGCCGGCTCTTCGAAGGGGAACCAACTGCCCACGATCGTCACGGTGTCGGGCTTGTCCGGGCTGACGAACGCGTAGACGTCGGTGTGATCCACTTCTGGGTCCCCGGCAACGATCGGCGCCTCCCGGTGACTCGAGGCGTTACTTCCCAGAGGAGAAAAAGCGCCGGTGACCATTCCCGCAGCCACCGTCAGCGCCATCGCTCCCCCCAGAACTACGCGTCTGCGTGATCGCAGCGCGCCACTTAGAGCCATACACAGCCCCTTTCCTATCCCGCTCCGGTCCCTGCCGCCGGCGCCCTCGAGCGCGGCAGCCGCCCGGAGCACGAAGGGCCCCAAGCTGATTGTCTCGCTCACCTGTTCTTCGATGCGAGGACCCGAATCAGATTGGTCTTTGGCCCGTTGATGTTGCGACGGCCCCCGCGATCCCCGCCGCCGCAGTCAGCGCGATGCCGGGAGCAAGCCTCGAAGGCGGGGAGGTATTTGGCAGCAGCGCGTTGAAACCGAGGCAGGCCGCACACGCGAGCGCGCCCAGACCCACAGCGACCAACGCCGCCCGCGCGTCGCGCCCCGACAGTCTCAGCGCGAGCCACGCCGGCGCCAGGGCCAAAGCCAAGCCCCAATAGGCGGCGAAGAGCGCTCCTCTCACGTCGACGAGCGTCGCAGCGCGGCCCCCGACCAGCGCCGAAGCGACATCCGGCAGGGTTCTGTCGCTGAGAGCCCGGGCTCGCTCCACGAGTGCCCGCGCGGCGTGAGATCCCGGTGCGACACCGATGCGAAGCACGAGCCTGGTGACCCCGGTTCCTGCGACCAGCCCCTCAGACGGTTCCGCTCCCAGCGGGCTCAAGAAGAAGTTCTGGGCCTGCTCTGCGGTCGCCTCGGGAACGAAGGTCGCTATCGATTCCACCTCCACGACCCCCTCCTGCCTCTCGAGCGCATGGCTGAGCTCGTAGACGGGCAGGAACCCCCTGCCCCGAAAGCCTTCTGGGTCCTGGATCACGATCTGAAAACCGGGAGGGGCCGACACATCCGCAGCCTCGAGGGGAAGCGGCCGCAGTGCGGCCCCCGCCGCCAGCACCACCAGGGACATGAGCAGCACGGCCCTCGCCACCCTTCCCAACCCCCGCCCGGGGCCAAGTCCCCGGCTCCTCTTGCGCGCGGGGCCGCCGAGGCGTCCCGCCACCGGGCCCAGGCTTATCACCGCAGCCCACCCGACGACGGTTCCGGCCGCAGCGGCGGCGGCCGCACTGCGCAGCGCGGGGACGTCTGCGACCGCCACACCCAGATAGAAGATCACCGAGACGACCGGTCCCAGAACCGCTCGTCCCTCGGCCTCCTGAACTCGGAGGCCCGCGAGGAAGGTTCCTGCGGCAGCCACCCCCGCCACCACTCCCGCCGGGGGGCCGAGTGCCAACGAAACCGCCACTCCCCCTCCACAGAGCGCGGTCACAACCGTTGCGCAGCCCACTGCAAGCCCCGCGCGTGCAGACCTGTGAGCGGCCACCAATGCGAACCCGAGCGCGCCGGTTACCGCGGCGGCGATCCCCACGCCCTGTCCCGACGCGCTCTCACCCGTCGAGCCACGGATCGGCTCGCCGAAGCGTTGCTCGAGCAAGAGGGCGGCGCGCTCCGAGTCCGAGCCGCGCGCTTTCAGCTCGGCGGGAGCTACCTCGCGTACGGCCAGCACCCCCACCGCAACGACGAGGGCAACTCCCCACAGAACCAGGCGGGCAGTGGTCAACGAGCACCGTCTTCAAGACCCCGGCTCAGCTCGCCGAGCTCGCCGACTTGTCGCACACCCACTTCGAGCGCGCAAGCGAGGGGCCATCCCCCCATGCTTAGTGGCGGTGACTGCCGGAACGGGAGGGCGCCGCCTCGACCTGGTCCTCAAGCAAGGAGACGTCCGAGATCTTGATGGTGACTCCCGGACGCGGCTGGACCGGAGGCTCGGAAGGGTCCTCCAAACCGGTTTCCTCCAGGCTCGTCACCGACCGCGGGCTCCCGCCCGGCCGGCCGCCGGCGTCCTCTATCTCGTTGCGTCGGCGCAGCGCGTGGCGCAGCAGCTCGGCGGCCTCTCGCTCGGCCATCTCGCGCAGCCCCCGGGCGTCGCTGGCGGCCTCTCCCATGATCTCGACCGCCTGCTCACGCGCGTCGGCGACCGCCACCTCCGCCTGAGCCTTGAGCTCGATCGTTTGACGGTGCGCCTCCTCGACGGCCCGCTGCATGATCTCGCGCGCTCGCTTGCGAGCTTCGGTCAAACTGTTCTCGGCCTCGGCGACTATTTCCCGCGCACGATCGCGCGCCTCGGCCAGAGCTGCCTCGGCTTCCGCCGCCAGCTCGATTGCCCTGCTGCGCGCCTCGGCCGGGGCCGGCGCAAGTGGGTCGGAGGGCATGTCGAGGTCGGCGGCGGGCGCGGGCTCGGAGGTGGAGGCAAGGCTCGGAGCCGGCTCGGGGGCGGGCTGCGCCGAAGGAACAGCAGTCGGCTCTGAAACGGTCGGAGTGTCCTGCCTATCAGCACCCTCTGCGGTGCCGGTGCCCGTGCCCGGCGCCGCCAAGGCCCGATCCCGGGTGCTCGAGAACCAGGGCCGGGGCCTTCCGATGGGCGAACCCCGCTGCGGTCTTGGAGAACCAATGCGCCGGGCGAGCGCCATCACGCCCGCGGCCACCAAGACCAGCGTCAGCAGCCCGATGGCAATGTCCAGGTAGGTGATCACGCTCAGCCTCACTCGCTCTACTCGGGAGGGATCGAATCGTTGAGCGAAGGATATGCCGGGACCGAGCGCTGTTGCTTGAAAATCGCCGGCTCCGGCCTCCTCGAGTGAAAACCGGGCGCTTGGTCCCAGCTCGTGGCGCTGTGAACGCCCGTCGGGACTCTCGATGCTCACGGCCGAGCCGGTGGGGAAGCCGAAGAGGGCATCGCTAACTTCGAACACGACGTGGTTGGTGGCACGCGGGTCGCGGGCTCCAGCGGGCTCAACGCCCGCTCCTTCTGCGCGCCCATCTGTTGGAGAGCTGTCGAGGACGATGTTCCAGCTCTGCCCCGGGCTCGGATGGAACCGGGGCTGCCCCGGAGCCAGCCGATCGCGGCCCCCCGCCACGACCGCCTCCAGGGTGTAACTGATTTCCTCCGAGCGGATCTCTCCGCCGCTGGCGAGCGCGCGGCTCCCCGGCAGCCATTGGGGGCCGTCGCTGGCGAGCGAATACCCGGTATCTCGGTCGTCGATAATCGTTACGGAGTCGATATCCTCCGCAGCGATCGGATCGCCGGCGCGCGAGGCGAAGTTCACCGGCGTCGAATAGCTCACGTCGAAACCGGCCTCGAGGGTCGTGAACGTGGTCACGCTGAGCTTTCTCACGCTCGGAAAATCCCCGTCCGCCCAGTGGGCGAAGTGGACTCGCACACCCGGCTCGATCCTCTGAAGGTCGGGAGCGGCCAGGTTGTGGCTTCCCGGTCTCCGGAGCCTGGTGAAGGCGAGGCCGTTGTGATCGGTGGTGAGAGTGCGCCCGTCCAGGAGGAACCGTATGCCCTCGAGCCGGGGGACCACCTGGATCGTCACAGGGAGATAGGGGTCTACCTCCTGCCCTGCAGAAGGCCGTTCTTGCGACGAGCTTGGCGCCAGAGTGAGCAACAGGGCGGCGGTTACCACAAGCCATGTCATAGGGGACATTGTGCGACAAAAGAGGCCGGCGCGCCGGAAATGACGCCGCGCCGAGCCTCTCCTGCCTCCGGCTCGCCCCGTGCCGGAAACTGGTCGGTCCTTGCCACTGGCCTCTGTTCCTGCTGGGCGACCAGTCAGTAGTCCGTGGGATCCCGGAGCTCTACTCTCCTCCCCGGAACCCCACGAACCGCAGAGCTTAGATCTCGCACCCCTGGTCGGAAGCGGTGCCTCCGCTGCAGTTGTCGATGCCGTTGCCACCCAGGAGCCTGTCGAGTCCCAGACCGCCCTTGAGCACGTCTCTCCCGTCGTTACCCTCGAGGTAATCGGACTGCGTGCCGCCGGTCATGTTGTCGGCGTCTCCGCCGCCGAGGAGACGGTCGCGGCCGGCCCCGCCGTTGATCTGGTCCCGGCCGAAGCCGCCCTGGACTATGTCCTCGCCGTCGCCGGCCCCAAGCACATCGGCCTGGTTCCCGCCGGAGAGGAAGTCCCGGCCCCAGCCGCTCATCAGCAGATCGGCGCCGTCGCCACCGTACAGCTCGTCGTTCCCAAGACCGGAGTAAATTTCATCGTCTCCACCCAGGCCTTTGATGCGGTCGACGCCGCCGAAGGTGCAGAACACATCTGCGCCCGAAGTGCCGACCAGGACATCAGCGGAAGGCGACCCGGCGATGACCTGACCGCCTTGACCACTGGACTTGCGGTCGCTGTAGTTCATTCCCGCACAGGCGCCGGCTTTGATGTCGGGGACGTCCCAGGTCTTGGCGACCACATCGGTGAGGGCCTCGTCGCCGGAAGACTCGTCCTGGGACTCCTCGTCGCAGCGGCCGCCGTCACGCTCCTCGACTCCCAGCGGCTCGTAGTCGTTGGCCCAGTTGTAGTCCTCGTCGACCCAGAAGCAAAGCGCCGCAGTCCCGGCCTGGCCCTCTGAAGCCGCCACCGTGACCGTGCAGCGTCCGGTGGAGTCGGTACCGTCGGGGTTACCCGGCGAGGTGCAGGCGTCGTTGGAGTCGGGGGTGATATTGGTAGTGCCTTCCTCGAGCCCGTCGGAGTTGTCCGGATCGTTGGCCCCGCCGAGGTTCTCGAGGTCGACATGGGCGCCGGCTATGGGTCCCGAGGGACCTTCCACCGAGCACGTGTAGGTTCGTGCCTGGCTGGTGAAACCGGTATGGGTCTCGGTCTCACAGTCGAGCTCTGCGCCGTCCTCTACTCCATCGAACCACCAGTTGCCGATCCTGTCGGTGTCGTCCGGCTCGCCCACAGTGCCTTTAGGAGTCTGCGGAGGCTCGGTGGTGTCGAGGTCCGCCGTTGCGTTGTTGTTGTCGTCGTCGACCCAGGCGATGATCTCATCGTTGCCCTTGGTCGTTCCGACATAGCTGACCTTGCAGGTTCCGGTGCCGTCGGCGTTGCCGTCGGTCGCGGTGCAGGACTCGTCCGGCGTGTCGTAGCTGGTAGAGGCGTCGGGATCGTTGACGCTGCTCGCGCGCCATTCGATATCGATCTCTGCGTTTACTCCGGCTGTCATCCCATCGACCCTGGCGGTGAGCTCGAGCTCGGTGCCGGTCTCGCGCAAACCCCCTGCCGGCAGGAGGGTCAGCTCGTATCCGGGAACCGTCTGGGCAAGCGCCCCAACGGGAACGGCGGCCGTCGCAGCTACCACGGCCGCGATGAGAATTAGTGCCCGCGCGGGCATAGACCTCGAACTGCGCATGCTTCCCCCTATGTCTCACTTGGCGAAACCCCCGCGGGCGGGCGCCCGGTTCGGCTTCGTCCACTAATGTGGATTGCATTCATAAAGCTAGGGGGTTCGGGCCAATTGATCAATTGTATCTAATACGTAGGCTCGATCGCTGAGAGTTATAGTCGCGCCCCAACGATGATGCTCGGAGGAGTGGAGGCGGGCGGCACCAAATTCGTTTGTGTTGCGGGAAGCTCTGCGGAGCACATCGTCTCGGAAGCCCGCTTTCCGACGCGCTCACCCGAGGAGACCCTTGCCGCGGCCACCGGCTTCTTCTCCGATTTCGCATCCTCTGAAAGCCGGCTCGAAGCACTTGGCATCGCCTCCTTCGGACCGGTCGAGCTACGCCGTTCGAAGCCCGACTACGGCTTCATCAAGTCCACCCCCAAGCCCGGCTGGTCCGGAACCGACATCGCCGGTCACTTCTATAAGGAGCTGGGGCTTCCGGTCGGCCTCGACACCGACGTCAACGGTGCCGCGCTGGGCGAGGGCCGCGTCGGCGCGGCCCGGGGACTCAGCACGTTCGTGTACGTGACCGTGGGAACCGGCATCGGGGGCGGGGCAGTGATCAACGGTGAGGTCGCCCGCGGCCTCGTACACGCGGAAATGGGGCACGTCGTCGTACCCCGGCTGCCGGGCGACGACTACCCCGGCGGCTGTGACTTCCACGGCGACTGTCTGGAGGGGATGGCCTCCGGGCCCGCTCTCGCGGCTCGCTGGGGGCGGCCGGCCGAAGAACTGGCCGGTGGCGACCTGAGCGACGCGGTCGAGCTGGAGGCGTTCTATCTGGCGGCGGGGCTGCGCAACGTCATCTACACGATTGCCCCGGAGCGCATCGTGCTCGGCGGTGGGGTGTCCCAGTTGCCGAACCTTCTGACTCGGATCAGGGCCCGGCTACAGCAGACGCTGGCCGGCTACCCGAGCCTGGCCGAGCACGAGGCCGCAGACTTCGTCGTGGGCGCGGCCCTCGGGGGCCGGGCGGGGGCGACGGGGGCTCTGGTCCTGGCCGAGACGGCCGCTCGGGAGGCGTGACTCGGCACCTTCTGCCCTCCCGCGTACTCGAGCGATCGTGGGCTGTGCGTGGGTCCCGCCTCAGCCCCTGATTGCTCGGAAACGCACCGCCGCCTCGTCATGATCGACGATGGGGGCCGGGTAGTCGAGCGCGGCCCTCCTGTCCCCGGGTAGCTTCCACGGCTCGTGCACCGCGGCCCCCTTGATGCCCGAAAGCTCTGCCACGTAGCGCCTGACGTAGTCTCCGGCCGGGTCGAAACGATGCGCCTGACGGATCGGGCTGAACATGCGGTTGGGCCTGGTGTCGTTGCCGGTGCCCGCCACCCACTGCCAGTTGCCCGCGTTATTGGCGATGTCGCCATCGGCCAGCAGATCCCAGAAGTGGGCCGCACCCAAGCGCCAGTCGATGTAGAGGTCCTTGGTGAGAAACGAGGCCGTGATGAGCCTCGCACGATTGTGCATGAAGCCCTCGCGCGCTAGCTGCCGCATGCCTGCGTCCACGATCGGGACACCGGTGCGGCCCTCCTTCCACGCCTGCAATCCCTCGGGGTCATCACGCCAGCGATGACCGCGAGGCCGATAGTCGGCACGGGGAAGCGTGGGAGCCGCAGCCAGCACCTGATGATGGAAGTCGCGCCAGCACAGCTGTCGGATGAAGGGCTCGGCCCCGGGGTTGCCGGCCGCGCGAGCGACCGCCTCCACGGGAGAGATACAGCCGAAATGCAGATAGGGCGAGAGGCGGGAGGTCTTGTCGCCTGCGAGATCGTCGTGATCGTCTCCGTAGCCCTCGAGGCTGGAGCTCAGCCATCGGTCCAGGCGCTTTCGTGCCTCGGATTCTCCTCCCACAGCCAGCTCCGGCGAGACCGTCCCCCGCAACAGCGAGGAGAGCGCGGGCAGGCGCCCCTTGCGGATACCCGAGGGCACTGCCATCCGCCGAGGAGCCCGCAACGGCGTCCGGGGCGGCTGCGCGCTCCACTTGCGGAAGTAGGGGGTGAAGACCTTGAAGTGATCACCACCGGTGGGCAAGACCGCTCCCGGCTCGATCACGGTTGCCCCTGGTCGCATGGCGAGATCGATACCGTGGACGACACAGGCGTCCTCGAGTCGCCGCTGCCTCAATCGGGCATAGGAGCTGTAGTCCTCGGTCACCCACACCGCCTGCGCGCCGGTTGCATGTACCACTGCCATCGTCTCTGCCACAACATCCCCCGAGCGCACAAACAGATCGCCGCCCCGATTCCTCAATGCGCTCCGCAGATCTCCCAAACAGGCGAGTAGAAACGCCAGCCGGTTGGGGCGAGCGTAGTCACTCTGGAGGATCGCCTGATCGAGCACGAACAGCGGGACCACGAGCTCGGATGCGGCCACCGCTCCACCGAGGGCGGGGTGGTCGCGGACTCTCAGGTCGCGGTTGAAGAGCACGACGGCAGTCGACATGGCTTGCCGGGACTATTTTCCGAGCACGCCCCTGAGCGCGCCCTCGAGCTCGGGATGGCGGAAAGAAAAGCCTGACCCCTCGAGCTTCGAGGGAACCAAACGTTGGCTGAAAAACAGCATCTCGGTAGCCATCTCCTTGCCCAAGACCACCTCGAGGGCGACGCGGGGGACGGAGAAAAACGTGGGCCGGGACAGCACCCGGCCGAGAATGTCGGTGAACTCGACGTTGGTGACGGGGCTCGGTGAACTCAGGTTTACGGCTCCCGACACGTCGGCCTCGAGCAGATGTTGCATCGCCCGGACCTCGTCTTCGAGCGTGATCCAGCTCCACCACTGGCGCCCGGCGCCCAGCCTGCCCCCCACGCCCAACCGGAAGGGGATCAGCTGTCTCTTGAGAACCCCCCCGCTGGGATCGAGCACCAGGCTCGAACGTGTCGTCACAACCCTGATACCGGCGTCTGAAGCGGGGGCCGTGGACTCCTCCCACGCCTGTACGACACCTGCCAGGAAGCCATCGCCGGCGGGGGCGCTCTCGCTCAGAGGCTCGTCGCCCCGGTCCCCGTAGTAGCCCATGGCAGAGGCCGACAACAACACTTGTGGAGGCTGGTCGAGTTCCGCAAGCGTTCGGGACAAGAGGCCGGTGCCCTGGATGCGGCTGTCTCTCACGCGCCGCTTGTGAGCCTCGCTCCAGCGCCGGTCGCCGATTCCCTCCCCGGCCAGATGAACGACGGCGTCGAAACCTGTAACCGAATCCGGGTCGAGCTCGCCTGCAGCCGGATCCCACCGGACCGCGCGCAAATCCTCGGAGGCACTGCGGGTGAGCGCGCTCACCTCGTGATCCGCCTGTTGCAGCGCCCCGCGAAGCGCGCGGCCGATGAAACCGCTCGCCCCGCTCATAAGAATGCGCATTCGTTAGCCCCTCATGTTCAAGCGCGTGGATTCTTCACCAAAGGTTAGATCTTTGTTCGGGGCAGGCTGGACCCCGCTCAGCGGGGCTAGCTCTGCAAAGAGCGGTTCCGGCCCCCTCACAACTCCAGCGACGAGTAGGCCACGACTCCCCGGTGCAGGGAATCGGCGCACGTCCGCAGGCCCTCGAGCAGTTCGCCATCGGGCACGGCGTCGATGAGCTGACGCACGAGGTCGATCAGCTGCTTGGTGGAGCGGACGAAGTCTCCGGCGGCATCTTCGGGGCCGAGCACATCCTCGAGCCCGGCCCCCGACGCCCACCGGTAGGCCTGCTGGGAGAAGCCCGCGTCCGGCTCGCGCGTGAGCTCGAGCCCCCGCAATTCCTCCTCCGCCGAGATCTCTCCCCATAGCCGCACAAGCCTTTCCCATGCGCGGCCCCCGGCCCTGGTGGGTTGCAGCACGGCCACATCCATCTCTGGGCCACGCGTCTCGTAGACGAGACTCGAGAGAAGGCCGGCGAGCTCGGCGGAGTCGAGGCCTTCGAAGATCCCCTCCTCCAATGCCTCGACGACTAGCAGGTCGGATTCGTTGTAGATGCGGGCCAGCGTCTCCCCTTTGGGCGTGAGCTCCCAGCCCTTTACACATCCAAGCCGCTGCAGCACCTCGAGAACCCGCTCGAAGCGGCGGCTCAGGGTTTGCGAACGGCGACTCACGCGTCGCTCGATTCCTGCGACCTCGCGCTCGAGCTTGACCGCGCGGCGCCAGAAGTGGAGATGACGGTTGAGCTCGGGGCAGCCGCTGCTCGGATGCTCCTCGAGCTCCCGCTGAAGCTCGTCCGAGACGTCCTCTGGCTCGCTCGCCTGCAGCGGACCCTCCACCTGAAGGCGGCTCAGGCGCCGAGCCAGGAGCCGGCGTGAGCGCGCATCCTTGGGCTGGAACGCGGGAGGCATCCTCAGCCGCCCGGCGATACGCGGGGCAGCGCTCAGGTTGTAGGGCTGCAGCCACGTCACCGCCCGCTCCTCCGACATGATCTGGAGGCGCGGCCCCCTCTCCTGCCCCTCACTTACGTCGATCACCACGTGACGCCCCCGCCGCTTGCCGCCCGGCAGGTCGACCACGTCTCCGGGACGCAGGACGCTGAGGGCCCGTGCGACGACGTCGCGCGATGCCCGTCCTCGCTGCTCCTGGGTCTCCTTCACACGCCTTTGCAGCTCGGCGTAGCTCGCGATGTCGCCCCGCTCGCAGCTCGCCTTGGCTCGATAGGAAGCGAGATAGCCGTCGAGGCGGGCTCGTGTCTGCTCGAGCTCGACCACCTCGGAATCGGCCTGAAATTGAGCGAACGAAGAATTCACGAGGTGCTCAGCCTCGGAGCGGTCGTAGTTGCGCATGAGATTCACAGCCATGTTGTAAGAGGGGGTGAACGACGACAGCAGCGGGTAGGTGCGAGTAGACGCAAGCCTCGAGATCTGGTCGAAGGAGGCAAAGCGCTGCAGCAGCACGACCGAGTGGCCCAGCTCGTCGATCCCCCGGCGGCCGGCCCGGCCGGACAGCTGCGTGTACTGGCCCGGGGTGATCATTTCGTGCCTCTCCCCCGTGAACTTCATGAGGCTTTCGATAACCACTGTGCGCGCAGGCATGTTGATGCCCAGCGCCAGCGTCTCGGTCGCGAACACGATTTTGATCAGGCCTTGCTTGAAGAGATCCTCGACGGTTTCCTTGAAGGGCGGGATCATCCCCGCGTGATGGGCCGCCACCCCCCGCCTGAGGCCTTCGAAGAGCTCGTCGTAGCCCAACACTGCGAGCTCGTCGGGGCTGAAGTCGGCGGTACGCGCCTCGGCCAGCTGCATGATCGCCCGTTGTTCTTTAGGAGTCGTGAGCCTGACGTTCTCGACCACCGCGCGCGCGACGGCCGCGTCGCAGCCGCGACGAGAAAATATGAAGTAGATCGCCGGAAGCATCCCCTCGCCGTGTAGTCGCTCGACAACGTCGGTCCGAGCCGGTATGCGCCGTCGTCGGGTGTGCGGCCTCTTGCCGCCCCGCTGAGGGCGCTCGGCGCCGCGGCTGCGCCGGGGGTCGAAGGCACGAGCCTGGGGATTGGGAATGGAGCCTCCGGCGGGGCGCGAGACGAACATCGGGAGGAGCTCGTCCGAGGCGAAGTACCAATGTCTGATCTCGACCGGACGGTGCTCCTCGATGATGACCTCAGTCGGCCCCCTGATGGTCTGCAGCCAGCGTGCGAACTCCTCGGCATTGGACACCGTCGCCGAGAGCGACACGGTCAGGATCTCGACCGGGAGGTGGATGAGAATCTCCTCCCACACCGCTCCCCGGTAGCGGTCCTGGAGATAGTGGACCTCGTCCAGCACCACGCAGTGGAGCGTGTCGAGCCCCTCGGAGTCCTCATAGATCATGTTGCGCAGAACCTCGGTGGTCATGACCACCACAGGGGCGTCGCCGTTGATCGAGTTGTCGCCGGTCAGGAGCCCGACGTTTGTGGGTCCGTAGAGGGCGCAGAAGTCCGCGTACTTCTGATTCGACAGCGCCTTGATGGGGGCCGTGTAGAAGGTTCGGCCCCCGCCCGTGAGGGCCAAGTGGGCGGCGAACTCCCCCACCACGGTCTTGCCGGCGCCGGTGGGTGCGGCCACGAGCACCGATAGGCCTTGTTCCAAGGCGGCCAACGCCCGGCGCTGGAACGAGTCGAAGGGAAAATCGTAGGACGCCTCGAAGACCTCCGGAGAGATCCGGGCGCCCGGATCGCTAGCCTCCGCCGCTGCCCTCTCCCGCCCCCGAGCCCTCACCCTGCCCAGATCCGGCTCCGGTGCCGTCCTGCGGCTGCGCCGGTGGGAGGCTGGGTGGCGTCAGCCCCGAGACCTCCAGCTCGGCCTCGACCCGCTGTTCGTCGAGCAGCACGGTGGCGCTCTGCCACAACAGCCCGCCCTGGTCGCGTTGCTCGGCGGCGCGCGCCAGCACCTTGTCGGCGGCCTCGCCCTCGATCTCAGTCGCGAGCGCGTAGGTCTTGGCCGCCGCCAGATAGATCTGTGCCGACTGCAAGAAGAGGCCGTGGGCGCTCTGGGCGGCGCCGGGAGACAACAACCGGGAGAGGTTCGTGTGGGCGCCCTCGATGGTCCGCCTCCAGGAGACCGCTCGGTCGCCGAGCGCCTTGCGGGCGTCGGATTCGCCCACGCTGGTGGGAGCGGAGGTCATGTCGGAAGCCGCGGGTCTCAGAGATTGCAGGACGCCTCTCACCTCGCCGGTGTAGCGGTCGAGCGCGTCGGCGCGGGCTGCGGTGCCGTCGTCCCCCTGAGTCGAGGCGACCGCTGCGAACACCCCGCCCACGAGGGCCACCACGACGATCACGAGCACCGCCCGGCCCGGCCAGGTTCGGTACCAGGCCGGAGGCTTGCGGGGCGCGAGGACTGGTCGCGGAGCCTCTGCCGGACGGCGTCGTCCCTGGCTGCCGCGTGCTTGCGCCTTCTTCTTTCCTTTTACCGGCATAACGCTCGAATCATATCCAATCGCCCTAAGCCGGGCTGGGCTTCTTGATCCGCCGCAATATCAGGATCGTCACCTCGTAGAGCCCGTAGAGCGGGAGCGCCATGATCGACATCGTGTAGGGATCCTGGCTCGGAGTGACGATGGCCGAGAGAGCGAAGATCCCCACCAGCGCGATCTTGCGGTTCGATCGCAGCTGCTCTACCGTGACTGCCCCGACGAGGCCCAAGAAGATCAGCACGAGCGGAAGTTGGAATGTGACGCCGAAAGCGATCAGCACGAGGCCCACGAAGTTCAAGTACTTCTCTGCCGTGATGATCGGGTTGAGGCCCTCGCCACCGAGCGAAATCAGGAACTCGACCCCCTTGGGCAGGGTTAGATAAGCAAACAGGAACCCGACTGCAAACAGAGTCACCGAGGACACCACGAAGGGGATCGAGTAACGCTTCTCTTTCGGTGTCAGCGCCGGGACGACGAACGAGTAGAGCTGGTAAACCCACACCGGCGAAGCGAAGGCTAGACCCGCCATAGCGGTGAGCTTCAGCCGGAACTGGAACCCTTCTGTCACACCGATCACGTTCAGCTGACAGCCGGTGGGCCCGAGCAGCCGGTCCGGCAAGCTGCACAGAGGTTGCTTGATTAGGGTCAGCAACGGGTCGTAGAAGAAGAACGCAGCTATCGACAGCCCCACGAACGCCGCCAGCGACACCATGATGCGGGAGCGCAGCTCCGAGAGGTGGTCGACCACCGACATTGCCACCTCGCGCCGACGCTGCTTGCGCCGGAGGCGCAACCGCAGCCGGCGGCGACGGGCATCAACAGTGTCGCTCACTCTCTGCCTTTGGCTTGAGAGTCCCCGATGGGGGCCGTGGTGGCCGTGGTCTCTGCATCCTGTTGTTGGCGGTTGAGGTGCTCGAGATCGTCCTTGATCGACTCGCTCTCGGTGTCTTCAGCATCGGTACCGGAGCCACCCCCGGCCGACTTCTCTATCGAGGTGCGCTCCGCGGCGTCCTCGGTATCGTCGGAGCGCTCCCCGGCTGAGGCCTGGATCGAAGAGCTCTCGTCGACTTCCTCGGCCGGCTTGTCATCGGCCGGAAGGGCCCCCGCCGCACGTGGCCGGGTGCTTGCGGAGCCGGGTGCGGGCCGGTCCTCCTCGTCGTCGTCGAGCGCGGTCGAGAAGTCGTCCTTCATATCCTGGGCCATGCGCCTGAGCTGGGACGCGGTGCGTCCGAGGTTCCTCGCCATCTCAGGAAGCTTCTCGGGTCCGAACACCAGAAGAGCCACGACCATCACGAGCATGATCTCCATCGGTCCTATCTGAGGCATTGGCTCAGTCTAAGAGGCCCAGGGACCTTGGATACGAAAAACGGCCGAAGCCCGGTAAGGCCTCGGCCGCGTTGCCGCGTTGCGTTGGAGGAAGTCAGACGCCCTGGGGACCCACCAGCAAGGCGAACCAGTCGTTGGACTTGAGCAGCTCGTGAAACTCGAGGATGTCGTTGTGGTTGATCGGCGGGCCGACGTGGATCTCGAGGGCCTCGGCCGGGACGTGGACGGGAACCGGGACGACTCCACCCGAGAGCAGCAAACGCACGACCCTCTCGTCGGCGGGCTTCTCAACAAACTCGGCACAATCGGGACAGGTGAACCCGTAGCTGTTGACCGATCGTGTTGCGCCGATTCGCAGCAGGATGTCCTCTGCAGTCAGATCGACCTCTCCGCAGTCCGGGCAAGTTGCCTTGATTGTGGTCATCTCAGAACCCCTTCTCGGTGGATCATCTCGATGCCTGTTTTATCGGCCCAACCGAGAAGAGATTTAGTCCTCTAGTTCGATGTACGTAGACGTACTCAACACAGGCCGGCGTAAACCGATAGATGAGCATGGCCTTGTTCTCCGGCGCCCGCGCTTCGCTCCCCCGCAGCCCCGACCGCTGGAAGGCGGCATTGGAAGCGGCGTTGGAGGTTTCCGAGATCGCGACTTCTCAAGCGCCACTTGCAGATGCGGTCGCCCAGATGCTCTCGGTCGCGGTCGAGTTGCTGGGGGCGGAGCGTGGCTCGATCATGCTCCTTGACGAGGACGGACGCACGCTCGTCCTGATGGCGGGACACGGACTCCCCAGTGAGGTATCCGTGGGTCACCGGCAGCCGGTGGGCGAAAGTGTGGCGGGCCGGGTGCTGGCCACAGGACGACCACTTCTGCTCGGTGATGTCGATGAGGACGCATTCGTGAACTTTGTCCCCAAAGCGCGCAGCATCAACTCCAGCGTGGTCGTGCCTCTGAGAACACAGGGGAGAACCAACGGGGTCCTGAACCTCGCTACCAATCAGCAGGCTTCTGCCTTCAACGAGGAGGACCTGCGCCTCGCCCAGTTGTTCGCCGATCAGGCCGGGGCCGTCATTCATCGGACCAAGTTGCACGAACGCGCCGAGCGCCGCTCCTCCGACCTTATGGCCCTGGTGGAGTCAAGCCGCGGCCTGCTCGGCTCTCTCGAGCTCGACGAGCTGTTGCAGCACATCCTCGACGGAGCGATTCGTCTGTCGGCGGCCCCCAGGGGCTTCGTCTGCCTCCTAGACGAATCCCACCGGATCGAGCGCGGCATGTTCCGTGGATTCACGAAAGACACCATCCGTGAAGTCATGGAACACGACGAGGTCACGAGGGCGATCGACTTCAACACCGTGGCGACCGTTGTGGGGCCGTGGGTCGACCTGCTCGTAGCCGTGGGTCTTCGTACCGCGCGCGGCACCAAGGGTGTCATCGTGGTGGCTCCCGACGCGAGTCTTGTGGCGGAACGCCACGACCTCCTGATGGCGCACGGGCAGCAGAGCGCCAGTGCGCTCAGCGCGGCCCAACTCCACGCGGTTCTGCAGCGCAAGGAGTCCGAGCTGGAAGCGATCATCTGCGGCGTGCCGAACCCCATCGTTCTGGCCGGCTCGAACAGCCGGATCGTGGCGCTGAACCCCGCCGCCGAGACGCTGTTCGGGGTCTCCGCCTCCTTCTCCGCAGGCGCCCCGGTGGACGGCTCCCTCGCCCACCCACAGGTCGAGTCGATGCTTCTAGCCGCAGGCGAGCAGCAGGCCGAGGTCGTGGCCGGCGATCCGCCCCGCACTTACAAGGTGCGAAGCAACCACGTCCGCCTGCCCGGAGCACCCACCGGCCGCGTCCTGATCATGGACGACATCACGGTGGAGCGCGAGATCGCCCAGACCCAACGCGATTTCGTCGCCATGATCGGACACGAGCTCCGCACGCCGCTGACCATCGTCACCGGCTTCGCCCGCACGCTGTTGGCCCGAGGTCAGAAGGCTACGCCGGAGGAGACTAGAGAGGCCCTGACCACCATCGATGCCAAGGCCGGACATCTGGGGCGCCTGATCGAGGACCTCCTCTACATCTCCGGGGTGGAGACCAGGGAGGGCGTCCTCAAATATGAAGACACTCAGGTGGCAGAGCTATTGGGCGAGGTCGCAGAGGAGTCGCTTGAACGCTTCCCCGGGCGTGAGATCGAGCTCGACGTGCCTCGCAAGCTTCACTGGCCCATCGACCGCCCCAAGGTCGCCTTGGTGCTCCGGCACCTCCTCACGAACGCGCTCGAGTACTCGTCGGAGCCCGAGCCGGTGATTGTGCGGGCGCGCGAGCTCGAGAACGACGACGAGCTCGTGGTCGAGGTGGTCGACCGGGGCGAGGGCATCCTCTCGACCAACATGCCTCGCATCTTCGAGCGATTCCGGCAGATCGACAGCTCCTCGACACGTGAGCATGGGGGCATTGGTGTCGGCCTCTATCTGTGCTCGCAGCTCGTCAAGCTGCATCAGGGCCGGATCTGGGCGGATTCGAGTTGGGGCAAGGGGTCGACGTTCTCGTTCTCGCTGCCCCACCCGAAGTCGGGCCGCAACGTCGTGCGCCTGAAGGCGGCCAAGGGCACCTGAGCCGGACGAGTCGCCGCGCCCTGGCTAGCTCCCTGGGGGAAAGACGCGCCGTCGGAAACTGCTCCGCAAGCTGGGTCAGGCCCGGTGGCGGGCGGCGATCGCGGCGGCCAGCGTGCGCGCCTCTTGGCGCAGCTCGTCCGGCTCGACCGCACGCACGTGGGGGCCGAGCCGCAGCAGCAGCGCCGCGGCTCCCGCTCTCCCTCCCGCGACCAGCTCGACCCTGAACCAGCCGTCGTCGAGCTCGGTCACGCTCCGGCACGGGTAGGAGTCGATGAACCAGCCGCTCGTCTCGGCGGATATCTCGAAGCTGAGCACCTCCTGCTCGGGCCGCGCCCGAAAGACCTCGCGATAGGAGGAGGGGTCGAAGTCTGCAGGGACTTCCGCCGCCTCGTCGAGCAACTCAACCCCCTTGATGCGGTCGACCCTGAACATCCGCTCTTCCGAGGAGTGGTGATCGAAGGCGACGAGATACCAGCGGCCCAGTGTGGCCACGAGCCCCCAAGGGTCCACCGTGCGCTCGGTCAGTGCCGCGCGGGAGGCGGAAAAGTACTCCATGCGTACCCGCCGGGAGTCTCTCAGCGCCCGTCCCAGGACCTCCATGTGGCGAGCCGGCCCGCCCGTGAGGTGGACCTCGACGGAAGACTCCGCCCGCCCTGCACCGAGAGCCGTACCCAGCTTGGCGAGCGCCCGCCGCAGCGCCCCCGCCTCCTCCATACCGGGGAGCTCCAGAACCGCCTGTCCCCCCGCGTAGAGGGCGAGCGCCTCCGCCGCGGTCAGGCGCAGGGGCGCTCCGAAGTAGTCGGCGGTGTCTACGAAGACCTGGTCCCCGGTGAAGCTCACATCGATCAGATCGCCGGGCCCGTAGCCGGGCAGCCCGCACACGTAAACCAGTTGCAGGTCCTCCGATACGACCTCCTCCAAGACCCCGAAGCGCGCGGCGAGCTCGCCCGTCGTCGTCCCCGGGTTCTTCAACAGGTAGGGGACCAACAGCAGGATGCGCGTGAGGCGCTTGTCGAGGGCGCTGGGGGCCGGAGAGCTCACGCCTGAGCGTCCTCCAAGAACGGAGCGAGGTGGTCGAGCAGGCGAACCCGCACCGCTTCCGGTGCCACGACCTGGACGGCGCCTCCGAAACCGATCACCCAGGAGATCAGAGCATCGGGGTTGCCAACCGGCATCTCGACCTCGAGGGCGCCGTCGCCGGACTCTCTCAGCGGGCTCGAGGCCAAATTCTGCTCCGCCCACCAGCGCATGCCGGCGTCGAAGCGGACCACCGCGGGCTGGGTGTCCTCGCCCATTTCCCACGCCTCGCCGAGGTGGGTCGAGGCATCGAAATCTTCGGGAACCTCAAAGCCGTCCTCCAAGAGCGCGACCTTGGGCTTGATGCGAGAGACGCGAAAGGCTCGGATGGCGTCCCGCTGCCTGTCACGGCCCACCACGTACCAGTGCCCGTACCGGTGCAGGAGCCGGTAGGGCTCGAGGATGCGGCGCGCCCCGGCGCCGGTGGCGGTGGTGTAGTCGAAGCTCACCACCCGACCCTGGGTCACCGCTTCGTAGAGGACGGCCAACAGCGGCTGCTCGGCGGCGAGGTCGGCACCCCACACGAGCCGCGTGCCGGCCTGTGACGGCGGGGAGTCGAGGGACAGCTTCAGCAGCGCCGCCCCGGCCCGCTCACCCGGCCCCAGAAGGATCTCGGAAGCGATCCGCAAGGCGGCCACCTCGTCGTCCTCGAGATCGAGCTGCGGAAGGTAGTAGCGGTGCCGAGGGATCGTGTAGCCGTCCATCTGCTCGGAGAACGCATCGGTGCTCCTCATCTCGATCGGAACCCCCATCGCTCGCAAGGACTCCTTGTCCCGCTCGAACGCCCTTCTGAAGGCTTCGTCCGTCGGCTGGTCATAACCTGCGATCCGGCGGCGGATCTCCTCGGCGGACATCGGCCGCGGCGAGTCGAGCAGGGCCGCGATGAGATTGATGAGGCGTTCTATACGGTGCACAGGCCGAGGTTAGCGCCGGACAGGCCGGGGGCAGGCGCGGTGGCTCAGGGTAGACAGTCGCACATCGGCCACCGAAAAAGGTGGTCGACGGTAGATCGTCGCACGTCAGCCCCCTCGAGCGGGGGCGGTCGACAACGCTGGGGGCGGGGAGCCGAGGGCACGAGCGGCGGCACGGCCGGCCGCCGCCGCCGCCAGAAAGGCCTCCGGCGCCTCTCTCATGCTCTTGCCCATCGTGGTGACTTCGAGACCGCGGTTGATCAGAAGTTCGAGGCCGGGGTGACCGTCCTCCTCGATCAGGTCGTGACGCTCGCCGAAGGTTGCGAGCTGGCGCCGGATCAGATCCATCTCCTCAGACGGCAACGCCGGCAGTACCGCGGTGGCCCTCTCACGGGCGGCGACGCGCAAGGAGGTAAGGGTATGGTGGCTCACGCCGCGATGGCGTGGGCGCGCGTCCGAAAAGCTGATGCGCAGGCAGGCGTAACCCCGCCCCTGCAGGGCGAAGGCGGCATCGAGTACCTGGCCCTGCTCGATCCCCGAGAACCCCAGCGTCGTGGCCGTCCCCACCACCCCCGGTCCCAGGCTCACGATGGCGACGTCCGCGGCGGCCGCACGGCGCAGAGCGGCGAGGCCCGAGAAGATGTTGACCGCCTCGAGGTCGCCGCCGAAGGCGTGGCCGGAGGTGCAGGTCGAGTCCAGGAGACCGGCGCCGCGCAGCGCCGAGACGAGCCGGCTCCAGGCGAGCGGGAGCGCCCCTCCGTCGGTCATGAGGTAGCCCACGCGGGCTTCGGGCGCCACCGCCTTGATCCCGGCCGCGACCCCCGCGATCTGGGAGTGCAGGCCGCAGGCTACGACCGGCATCCCGCCGAGGTCCGGGGCCCCGGCAAGGGCCTCGTGATGGGGGCTTTCGGGTGCCTCTGCCGCCACCACGTTCAGCTGCCAGGGCGTGTAGCGAAGTTTGACGATATGGCCCGGCCCCCTGTCTTGCGGCCCCGCTCCATCGAGGTTCCACAGCACGAAGCCGACCCCGCCGGTCCCGAGCTCTAGGTCTATGCCCGTGGTGTTGACCACAATGCGGTCGCCGAGATGCAGGGGGCCGAGCATGGAGGGGAAGCCCACCGCTTCGAACTCACGGTAGCCCTCCCCCACGGCCCGCACCCGCACGAGGCCCACGCTCTCCTCGACGACCTCCGCCACTTGCGCCTCGACAAACGTGGCCACCTCAGCTCACCCGAGGGCCACTACAACGAGGCTATGAGCTTCTGCACCCGCTCGTCCTGGGAGCGGAACGGGTCCTTGCACAGAACCGTGCGCTGGGCCTGGTCGTTGAGCTTGAGATGGACCCAGTCGACCGTGAAATCGCGCCGCTTGCGCTTGGCGGCGCCGATGAACTCGCCGCGCAGCTTGGCCCTGGTGGTCTGAGGAGGATGTTCGGTGGCCCGCTCGATGTCCGCCTCCTCGCACACGCGCTCCATGAGCCCGCGGTTTTCGAGCAAGTAGTAGAGGCCGCGTTTGCGATTGACATCGTGGTAGGCGAGATCCATCAGCGCGATGCGAGGGTGTGCCAGAGGGAGGTTGTGACGCTCTCGGTACTGCTCGAGGAGCCTTCGCTTTGCGATCCAGTCCACCTGTCTCTCGAGCCTTGACTGGTCTTCCTCGAGGGCGGCGAGAGCATGTTGCCAGTTCGCAGCGATCTCCTTGAGCACTGGGTCGTCGCGATAGTCGACCCATTTCAGCGCCTTGTCGAGGTATTCCTTCTGCATGTCGAGTGCAGACGCATCGCGGCCGTTCGCCAGCCGCACCCGGCGCCGGCAGGTGGTGTCGTGGGAGATCTCGCGGATCGCCCGGATCGGGTTCTCGAGGGTCATGTCTCTGATCTGGACGCCCTCCTCGATCATCCGCAGCAGCAGCGCAGTGGTGCCGACCTTGAGGTAGGAGCTCCACTCGCTCATGTTGGAGTCGCCGACGATCACGTGCAACCGCCGGTATTTCTCGGCGTCGGCGTGGGGCTCGTCGCGAGTGTTGATGATCGGCCGGGAGCGGGTGGTCGCCGACGAAACTCCCTCCCAGATGTGCTCGGCGCGCTGGGAGATACAGAACAGCGCCCCGCGGGCGGTCTGCAGGACCTTGCCGGCCCCGGAGAAGATCTGGCGGGTGACGAAGAACGGGATCATCGCATCGGCGAGACGGCCGAACTCCCCGAAGCGGCCCACGAGGTAATTCTCGTGGCTTCCGTAGGAGTTCCCGGCGGAGTCGGTGTTGTTCTTGAACAGGTAGATATCACCGGCGATGCCCTCCTCCCGAAGGCGGGCCTCGGCGGCTTTCAAGAGCCCCTCGAGGATGCGCTCGCCCGCCTTGTCGTGCACGACCAGGTCGTAGACCGAGTCGCACTCGGGCGTGGCGTACTCGGGATGGGAGCCCACGTCGAGATAGAGCCTCGCCCCGTTCTCCAGGAAGACGTTGGACGAGCGGCCCCAAGACACCACCCGGCGGAACAGGTAGCGGGCGACCTCGTCGGGGGACAGCCGCCGCTGGCCCCGGAACGTGCACGTGACGCCGTACTCGTTCTCCGTCCCGAAAATGCGCCTTTCCACCCAAACAGGATAGTCGGCCGGCCGGCCTGTAAAGGTGGTTCACGCTCGACCGTCGCACCTCAGCCACCTCGGCCGGGAGAAGGAGCACGTCATTGGTGCTAGTGGAGCAGCTCCTCCAGGGCCTCGCCGCGCAGGCGGCGGAACTTGCGGCGGCCCCGGGTGCGGTCGAGCACCGCCACCTCGAGCCCGGACGCCTCGAGCTCACGCTCCTCAACCGTCTGCAGCGTGTCGAGTGAGATGCGCAGGGCCGCAGCCAGATCGGGGGCCGCGCCCGGATAACCCTCTGGATAGCGCTCCTCGAGCTCGGTCAAAAGGCGGTCGGACGCGCCGCCCATGGCGACCCACCCCGCGCGGTCGGACACCGAGCCGTCGTAAAGGATGTGAAAGAGCTCGTTCTCCTCGGTCCTGTCCCCCACCGCGCCGACCAGGATCTCGCATTCGTAGGGCTTGACCTCGGAGGTAAAGATGTTTCCCAAACTCTGTGAGTAGGCGTTGGCCAGGCCCTTGGCGGTGACGTCCTCTCGCGAGTAGCTATAGCCCTTGATGTCAACGAGGCGTATGCCTCCGATGCGTAGCTGCTCGAACTCGTTGAACTTACCGACACCCGCGAACGCGATGCGGTCGTAGATCTCCGAGATCTTGTAGAGGGTCGAAGACACATTGGGAGCCACGAACAAAATCCCGTCGACGTACTCGAGCGCGACCACCGACCGGCCCCGGGCGATGCCCTTGCGTGCATAGTCGGCTTTGTCCCGCATGAGCTGCTCGGGGGAGACGTAATAGGGCATCGGCACGGCTCAGCCCTCCCCTGCGTGGCGCTGCATGTCGCCGGGAGGACCCTCGGGGCCGCGCATCTCGTCCGCCCTCTCGGAGATGAGCTCTTCGAACAGCGACCTGATCTCCTCCTCACCCACCTCGGCGATGCCCGCAGAGGAGATCGCGCTGACGGTCGGAAAGATGCCGCGCATGAGGTCCGGGCCACCGGTCCCCACATCTTCGTCGGCGGCATCGAAGAGCGCCTCGATCGCGACCTTGATGGCATCTTCACGGCTGAGGTCGGCGCGATAGCGCTTCTTGAGCGAGGAGCGGGCGTCTTTGCCGCCCGAGCCGGTGGCGTGGTAGTCGTCCTCCTCGTAGCGGCCGCCGGTGACGTCGTACTTGAAGATCCGTCCCTGATCTCTGCGATCGTCGAAGCCTGCGAACAGCGGCACGACGACCAGCCCCTGCATCGCGGCGGGGAGGTTGGCCCGGATCATCTGCGACAGCTTGTTCGCCTTGCCCTCGAGCGTCAGGCGCTCACCCTCGACCTTCTCGTAATGCTCGAGCTCGGTCTGAAACAGCCGCACCATCTCGACCGCGGGCCCGGCCGCCCCCGCTATTGCCACCGCCGACATGTCGTCGGCGGCGAAGACCTTCTCGATCGAGCGGTGAGCGATCTGAAAGCCCTCAGTGGCGCGCCGGTCCCCGGCCACGACCACACCTTGCTCGTAGCGCAAGGCGAGCACGGTGGTGCCTTCCGGGGCGTGCAGCCCTCCCGGGAGTTCGCCCGGCGACGCCCGGCCACCCTGCAGCAACTCTGAGAAGGAGGGACCCGGTCCGTGTACCGGCATCCGCAGGAAATCCGAGCTGTGGTCGCTCCCAGGGCCCGACAAAGAGCCGCCGGAGGCGGAGATCACTGACCGCCCTTCTGGATGTAGCTCCTGACAAAGTCCTCGGCGTTCGTCTCGAGCACCTCGTCGATCTCGTCCAACAGGTCGTCGACGTCCTTGGTCGCGTCCTCCTGCGTGGATTTGGCCTCCGCCTGCGGCTGGGCCTCCTCTTCCTTGTCTCTCCTCTTTCTCGACTGTCCTCCGGAGCTCATGTCGTCACCTTTCTTACGTCTCGGCTCCCACTCAACGCGCGAGTTGTGCGCTGCGCCAGCCGAGTCTCTGACTGAGATGGTAAACGGGGGTCGCCACGACTAAATGCCCCCGTCATGCCCCCAGGTTCGCGATCAGCTCGCCCACGTTGGGGCTGGCGTCGAGCAGACCTTCGACATGCGCCTTGGTGCCGCGCCCCGGTTCGAGGGTGGCTACCTTGCGAAGAGGGTCTTGGCCGACATCGAAGATGAGCGCGTCCCAGGAAGCGGCAACGATCGCGCGGCTGTAGCGCCTGAGGCACTCGCCCCGGAAGTAAGCCCTGGTGTCCTCGGGCGGATGGTCGATCGCCCACTCGATCTCTGCGTCCGTCACCAACCGGTCGATCTTGCCGGCCCGCTCGAGCTTGTAGTACAGACCACGTTTGCGACTGACGTCGTGATACTGGAGATCGATGAGCCTGAGCTTGGGATGGTCCCAGGCGAGGTCGTCGCGCGCCCTGTAGGCATCGAGCAGGGCCAGCTTGGCGACCCAGTCGAGACGGTGGGACTGCGACATCGGATCCCTCTCGAGACCTTCGAGCACTTGTTCCCAGGCGCCGAGAACCTCCGCCGCGCCGCCGTCCGTGTCGTTGTCCTCGGCGTACTTGGAGGCCAACTGCAGGTACTCCCATTGGAGCTCTACAGCGGTCAGCCGGCGACCGTCCGAAAGTTCGATCGTCGCCCGGCAGGAGGGGTCATGGGAGACCGTGCGAATCGCACGCACGGGCTCGGCCAGGGCGAAATCCTCGGCGATGAAATCGTCCTCGATCATGCGGAGCACCAGCGCCCCGGTGCCCAGTTTCAAGAACGTGGGCAGTTCCGCCATGTTGGCGTCGCCTGTTATCACGTGGAGGCGCCGGTAAAGCTCAGGATCCGCGTGAGGCTCGTCGCGAGTGTTGATTATGGGCCGCTTGAAAGTGGTTTCCAGGCCCACCTCCACCTCGAAGAAGTCGGCACGCTGCGAGATCTGGAAGTCGACGTCGCGCGAGCTCGCCTCGCCTCCCACCTTCCCCGAGCCGGTGAACACCTGGCGGGTGACGAAGAAGGGAATGAGGTGGTGGACGAGACTCGGGAACGGCGTCTTGCGGTCGACGAGATAGTTCTCGTGACAGCCGTATGAGTTGCCCTTGCCGTCCGAGTTGTTCTTGTAGATCGAGATGTCCTGCCCGTTCGGCACAATGGCTCCGGCCGCCTGAATCGAGGCTTCGAGGATGCGTTCGCCGGCTTTGTCCCACACAACTCCGTCGTGGGGGTTGGAGCACTCTGGACTGGAGTATTCGGGATGGGCGTGGTCGACGTAGTAGCGCGATCCGTTGGGAAGGATGACGTTCACGAGCCCCGTTTCGTCCTCCACCGCGGCCCCCTCGGCGGGAGCCCGCTCGAACCCGCGCGCGTCCCGCAGCGGATTCTCTTCCTCGTAGTCCCACTTCACGCGCCGCAGCGCGGGCTTGGCGTAGGCGTTGATGAGCAGTGAGCTCGCCACGATCGGATTGAAGTCTGAGTGGTCTCGCACCGAGATGCCGTACTCGGTCTCGATCCCGCAGATCTTGGGGATGGCCATGGTTTGCTGGTCGGCTACAAGTACTGACCGGTCTGGACCCGCTCGACCTGGCGGGGGCTTTCGCCGTCCTTGTGCTCGGACACCAGTGTGCGGATGTAGACGATGCGCTCACCCTTCTTACCCGAAACGCGTGCCCAGTCGTCCGGGTTCGTGGTGTTGGGAAGATCCTCGTTCTCCCGGTACTCCTGGTGGATGGCGGCCAGCATGTCTTGTTCGTTGACCCCCTTGGCCTCGCCCGAAATCGCACGCTTGATCGCCATCTTCTTGGCGCGCCGCACGATGTTCTCGACCATGGCGCCGGAGGAAAAGTCCTTGAAGTAGAGCTCCTCCTTGTCGCCGTTGGCATAGGTCACCTCGAGGAAACGGTTCTCGTCTTCGTCCGAGTACATGCGCTCGACCGTGGCCCGGATAATGGCGGCGACGGCGGCCTCGGCGGATCCGTGATGATCGATCTCGGTCTGGGCGATCGGGATCGTGGTCGTCAGGTACTTGGAGAAGATGTCGATGGCGGCGGTTTCATCGGGCCGCTCGATCTTGATCTTCACGTCGAGCCGTCCGGGCCGCAGGATCGCCGGGTCGATGAGGTCCTCACGGTTGGAGGCACCCACCACGATCACGTTCTTGAGGCTCTCGACACCGTCGATCTCGGCCAAGAGCTGGGGCACGATCGTCGACTCGATGTCGCTCGAGATTCCGGAGCCGCGGGTGCGGAATAGAGAGTCCATCTCGTCGAAGAAGACGATCACGGGGACGCCTTCCTCGGATTTCTCCTTGGCTCGCTGGAAGATCTGGCGGATCTGCCGCTCGGTCTCGCCAACGTATTTGTTGAGCAGCTCGGGGCCTTTGATGTTGAGGAAATAGGAACGCCTGTCCGAGCGGCCGTACTTTGCGGCCACCTGCTTTGCGAGCGAGTTCGCCACCGCCTTGGCCACCAATGTCTTGCCGCAGCCGGGCGGGCCGTATAGGAGGACGCCCTTCGGGGGCTCGAGCTCGTGCTCCTTGAAGAGATCGCCATGCAGGAAGGGAAGCTCGACCGCGTCGCGGATCTCCTCGATTTGCGGAGAGAGACCCCCGATGTCCTCGTAGGAGATGTCGGGGACCTCTTCCAGGATGAGCTCCTCGACCTCGGGCTTGGGAAGTCGTTCGAGGGCATGGCCGGACTTGGGGTCGAGCAGCAGATGGTCGCCGGAGCGCAGTTTGCCGTCGATCAACGGCTGGGCAAGTTCCACGACACGCTCCTCGTCGGACCGGGCGATCACAAGGGCCCGCTTGCCGTCTTCCATGACCTCCTTGAGCGTCACCACCTCGCCCTGGATCTCGAAGTCGCAGAGGCCGATGATGTTGAGGGCCTCGTTGAGCATTACCTCCTGGCCCCTCGTCGCCTGGGCGATGTCCACATCAGGCGAGATCTGGACCCGCAGCTTGCGTCCGCTGGTGTGGATGTCGGCCGACTCCCCCTCATGTGACAGGAACACGCCGTAGCTGCTCGGCGGCTGAGTGAGCTTTTCGACCTCGCCCTTGAGTGCAGCGAGCTGGTCGCGCGCTTCCTTGAGGGTGGAGACCAAGCGCTCGTTGTTGTCGCGGGTGCCCTCGAGGGACGCGCTTGTCTCGGCCAGCCGACGTTCGAGCGTGTGGATATGACGGGGGGCCGCGTCGAGGCGACGCCGGGTCAGGGAGAGCTCGTCGGACACCAGCTTGAGCTGCGCCTGAAGCTCCTGCACCTCCCGGTCGTATTGAGCGATTCTCCGCTCGAGGTCTTCAGATGGGACCTTGATCACCTCCCCGGCTGACGCGCAACCCTACCGCGCGGAAACGGACAATCGGTGCATCTATTCCACTGGTCTGCCTAGAGTGTCGGTTTGCGAGCAGTGATTATGAAGCCCGTGTGGGCAACCATTCTGTGGTCGGGACGCACCGAAAGGCCGTCCACATTCCAGGTGCGCACGAGCGCCTCGAAGGTGTTCACGAGCACGAAGCCGGCCTCCCTCGCCGCCTCCACCGTCCGCTGCACCTGGGGAATAGTGGGCAGGTAGCAGCAGAGGATGCCCCCGGCCGAGAGCGTGGTGGTGGTCTGTGGCACCGCCCGCCAGGGCTCGGGCAAATCGAGCACGATGCGGTCGAAGTCGGACTCGGGAACCTCGAAGACATCGCCCAGGCGCAGATCCACCTGCGGTGGGATGGCGCCGTGCCACGAGGCGACGTTCGCCGCGGCTCGCTCCAGGTGATCCTGGCGCAGCTCGTAGGAGACGACCATGCCCCCCGGCCCGACGGCCCTCGCCAGGCCCAGGGTCAGCGAGCCCGAGCCACTGCCGGCCTCGAGCACCCTGGCCCCCGGGAAGATGTCCGCGTAGGTGACGATGAGGGCGACGTCCTTGGGATAGATGACCTGGGCGCCGCGCTGCATCTTGAGCACGAAATCGGCGAGCGTGGGGCGAAACGCTCTCAGGCGGGCCCCGCTGGAGGCTTTGAGCTCGCTGCCGTCCGAGGCCCCGATCAGGTCGTCGTGGGCGACCGTGCCGAGGTGCGAGTGGAACTGCCCGCCGGCCGCCAGCGTGATCAGGTAGCGGCGGCCTCGGGAGTCGATGAACAGCGCCCTGTCCCCCGCCGCGAACGAAGCGCTCATCCGCCTTCGGCCAGCCGTCGCTCGGTGCGCACCTTCATCTTGCAGAACGAGCACCGAGCATCTCCGAACTCGGCCACGATGGTCGGCGCCCCGCACGAAGAGCAGGCCACCAGCTCGACGGCCTCCGATTCCTCGGTGAAAAGGTGCGCGGCCCGCTTCAGAAAGCCGAAGTACATCTGCTGCTTGGTACCGGGCGAGGACTCTTCGATGAGCGTGATCGCCTCCTTGTAGCGGTGCTGGGTGTTGCCCGCGACCAGAGGGCACTCCTCGACGATGTAGTCGATGCCACGCAGCACCGCGTAGGCCGCGGTCTCCCGCTCGGCCAGGCGCACGAGAGGCTTCACCTTGCGTACCAGGGCGGTGTCGGAGCCGATCACGCGCTCCTCCAGAACGGGGGCCTGGCGGCCGAGCATGTCTGTGTTCCAGTGAAGGACGTTGCCGAACAGGGTCGCGACCTCGTCGTCGAGATTGTGGCCGGTGACGAGCACCTCGTAGCCCTCCTCGAGCGCCGCCCGGTTGAACTCGTAACGCTTGTTGAGCCCGCAACCCGAGCACGGCACCCGGCCGCTGAGGCGAGCGAGCTGGGGGACGGTGTAGCCGTGCTCCTCAGACAACGAACGGACGATCAGCTTGGCGCCGCGCTTGTCCGAGAACGAGATGCACGCGTCCCGGGAGCGGTCGGAATAGCCTCCGATGCCGAGCCCGAGGTAGAAGCCCGCGGTTTCGTAGCCGAGGTCCAACAAGACGTCCCACAACGCGAGGGAGTCCTTGCCGCCCGATACCGCCACCAGCAAGCGGTCGGAGGGCTCGAACATCCTGAACTCGTGGATTGCCCTGGCCACCTGGGAACGGATATGGGCGATGAAATGCTCGGGGCAGAAGGCGGCATTGTGGCGGCGCACCTCCACCGCAGCCTGACCGCGGCACACCTTGCACTTGGTGTGGGTTCTCACCTGCCTCCGCCCGAGAGGACCGGGCGCACCTCGACCTCATCGTCGTCGGAGAGCAACTCACCCCGCAGCAGCAGGGAGCCGTTTCTGATGACCAATACTGCTTCCGGGACGATGTCGAGCCGGCCCAGGAGGTCTGAGACCGCCACTGGGCCGTCCACCTCCACAACGCGGTCGGGATTGCGCAGCTTGACCTTCACCCCCCCAGCCTAGTCGGCGGTCCGGCGCGAACTACTGGAACGAGGGCGGACGGCGCTCCAGGAGCACCGTGACCGAGCGGGTGCCGGTGGAGCCGAGCACTTCCAGTTCCACCTCGTCCCCCGGCCGGCGCGCCGCGATCGACTTGATGAGTTCGAGGTCCGAGGTGACCCGTTTACCGCCGATGGCCGTGATGACTTCGCCCGCTTCGAGCCCGGCATCTGCGGCGGGGCCGTCGCGCACGACTTCCGCTATTGCGGCCCCCTCGGTGTCGGGGGGGAGGCCGAGCTGAGCCGCCAAGCTGGGGTCGACCGTCTGGAGGTAGACCCCCATCCAGGGCCTCTGGCCGGACAGGATCTGATTGATGGTCGGCAGCACCCGATCGATGGCGATGGCGAAACCGATGTTCTCCGCGGCTCCCGCCTGGGCTGCGGCGGAGTTGATCCCCACCAGGCGGCCGTTGAGGTCGACCAGCGCCCCTCCGGAGTTGCCGGGGTTGATAGCGGCGTCGGTCTGCAGCAGCCCCTCGAAACTCTGGGGACTACCCTGAGCGTTGGGCACCTGGATCGTGCGGGTCGTCGCGCTCACGATCCCCTGAGTGACCGTGAGGCCGAGGCCGAGAGGGAAGCCGACCGCAACCACCGGGTCGCCCGGCAGCAGCTCCGAGGACGCCCCGATCTCGATGGGCTGGAGATCGTTGTCTGCGACCTTGACGACCGCCAGGTCGTTCTCCACCGCGGTGCCGACGACAGTCCCCTTCAGCCGACGACCGCTCTCCGGGAACAGCACGGTCACATTGGTGGCCCCCTGCACGACGTGATTGTTGGTGACGAGGATGCCGCGGCGGTCGATGACCACGCCCGATCCCTCGCCGCCCTGTGTGCGCACGTTGACTACCGAAGGCAGCACTCGCTGCACCATTTCGGTGACCTCCGAGGAAGGCGGCGCCTCGTCGCCTCCCTGGATCACTATATCGGAGGTGTCGGTTTGGGGGGCGGCGCCCTGCGCCTGCGGGGGGGCGCTTCGGGCGGTGACCGAGCACGCCGAAAGCAATATCGCCAGAGCCGCAAGAAAAGCTGGGGGCCGAGTCACCTGCTCAGGATAAGAGAACACCGACGCTAAAGGCTCAGCTTTCGGGTGCCTCGTGAGCTTCGACGTCCACCTCCCCGCCGGAGGTCCCACCGAGTGCAAAGAACAGCTTGTAGGTGCCCGGCTCGAGCGCGACGGGCGCGTCGATGCGGTCGTTGATCTCCGTCGGCGCCTGCAGGCCCCAGATGAGCAAGAGATGCTCGGGCCCTTCGAACAGCACCTCACGGCTCTCCGGGTCGACGATGTAGAAGCGCTCGCCGTAGTGGCCGGCGGGGGCGCTCCACATCCGACTCACCCGGAACGGGAGTGTCCTTCCCCCTCTCACCGGGATTCCGGCATCGCCCTCCGAGCGCCTCACGGGCGCCACCGTGGTGGAGATGACCTTCCGCTGCGAGCCTGAGATGTCCGCCTCGAAGTCGGAGAAAACCATCACTCGACCTCGAGCTCGACGATGAGGGGGCGGCCTTCGACCTCGGCCCAGGTCGAACGGACCACTACCGAGTCGTCGCCCCCGGCGTAGCGAATGAGAGCCACATAGCCCTCCGTCGCCGGTTCCACCGAGGTGACCTCGGCAACTGAAAGCGGTGAGGGAAGGCGCTTCATCACCGACGGTGCTTTGGGCCTGACCTGCTCCGAGAGGGCCGCACCGGCCACCGCCAGCTCTCCGCTCACCACCGCGCGCCCGTGGCGCTCCGCCTGCTCTCTAACCACACTCTCATCCATCACTCCTCCGTCCTATCAACCAATCGTTGCCTTCAGCAGCCTCTCGAATGCCTCGGGTCATCGGCATCGAACATGGGGCGAACATAGCCGCAGGGGGTCCGGGCCGAGCACCCGGAACCGTACTTTGGTACCAAACGCGCCCATAGCCCGCGTTTTGAACGAAACCTCCGGCCTTTCCCTCGATAGGCCCTCGGGCTGCGACCGATGCGGCAGCGTAATCTCCGCACAATGTGCAGCTTCTGCGCCATCGCCGCCAAGGAGAAGCCGGCCGTACTCGTGCTCGAGGAAGAGGAGATGATCGCCTTTCTCGACCACCGCCCCCTGTTCTGGGGCCATAGCCTGCTGATCCCGAGGCGACACTACGAGACGATGGCAGACCTACCCGCCCGGCTCATCGGGCCGCTGTTCGAAGGAGCGCGCCGCCTCTCCCTCGCCATGGAGGAGGGACTCGGGGCCACCGGCTCCTTCGTGGCCGTCAACAACAGGGTCAGCCAAAGCGTGCCCCACGTCCACGTTCACGTGGTGCCCCGCCGGCGCAAGGACGGGCTGCGCGGCTTCTTCTGGCCCCGCACCCGCTATGACAGCGACGAGCAGGCCCACCACGTGGCCCAGAAACTGAGGGCCGTGCTGGCCGCCCCGCTGAATCCGTGACCTCTCAGCCAGTCCCCTGCCGCTCAACTGATGGGCTCGAGCTCGAGGCCGAGGCCGACGACGTCGAAGAGCCGAGCGCAGCAGTAGTCCTCTGCCATCCCCATCCCAAGATGGGGGGGACTATGAATGCGCCCCTTCTTCTCGCCCTCCGTGACGCCTTCATCCGCCGCGGCTGGCCGGTGTTGCGCTTCAACTTCCGTGGCATCGGCGCCTCCGAGGGCGAGTCTTCGATTGGACTGGCCGAGGTCGAAGATGCTGCGGGGGCACTCACCAGCGCCCGGGATCGCTGGCCGGGCGTGCCGGTCGTGCTCGCGGGTTGGTCGTTCGGGGCGGCCGTGGCAGTGCGGCTCGCAGAACGTGACGACTCCCTGGCCGCGTGCGTGGCCATCGCCCCGGCAGTCCTCCCCCGAGAGGACGTCACAGCCGGGCTCCCTTCCGCCACCGAAGCCGAGATCGACGTACCGCTGCTGCTGGTGTGCGCAGTCAACGACGAAGTCGCGTCGTGCCCCGATTGCGAGGCCTGGGCCGAGGAGGCGCATGCCGACCATCGCACAATCTCGGGAGCCAACCACTTCTTCTGGGGCAAGTACGAGCATCTTGCCGCCGAGTTAGAGAAATGGCTTGATGATGTCCTGTGACGATGTGAATCGCGTGGACCCGGCACACCCCCAGAACGGTGGCAAATGCACACGGTGTGTGTTTACCCACGCTTTTTCGTGTGTAGAGGTACACGGTTCGCCTTTGCCACCCACGGCAGGGTAGAGAGAGGAAGCGGATGAGATTCGGGATCGACCTCGCGCAGCACCAGCTCACCTGGGACGAGCTGCGACACAGGGCCCAGTTTGCCGAGAGGCTCGGATTCGACGGCGGCTGGGTCTTCGATCACTTCAAGCCCCTCTACGGGGATCCCTCGGGCCCTTGTCTCGAAGGATGGACATTACTTGCGGGCCTCGCAGCCTCGACCTCGCGGCTGCGCCTGGGGACGCTCGTCACGGGGGTGACTCACCGTAACCCCGCCCTCCTCGCAGCGCAGGCCGTAACCGTCGACCACATCTCCTCCGGCCGACTCGAGCTGGGCATGGGCGCCTCGTGGAACGAGCAGGAGCACCGTCAGCTGGGGCTCAACTTTCCTTCGCTGACAGAGCGGGTGGACCGGCTCGAAGAGGCCATCCAGATCATGCGTTTTCTGATGTCGATGGAAAACGTGACCTATCTCGGACGCCACTACCGATTGAACGGCGCCAGTTATCACCCTCGGCCCCTCCAGTCCCCCACGCCCCCGATCTGGGTCGGCGGTGTCGGAGAGCGACACACTCTTCCCGTGGTGGCGAGGGCCGCGGATGTCTGGCACGGGTTCGGCGCGGTCCCAGACCTCGTCCACAAGTCCAAGCTGATAGACGAGCACGCAGAACGTGCGGGGCGCGACCCCGCCCTTATCACGCGCTCGGCGAGCGTGTCGATCTCAGAGCCCAAGACCCAGGTCGAAGGCCGCATCGAGGGACTGCGCGAGGCAGGCTTCTCCTACCTCGTGGTCTCGTGGCCGGAGGAGGGCGAAGAGAGGATCGAAGAGTTCGCCCAGGTAGTCATGGCTGCCCACGTCTAGAAGTAGAGCTGCCTCCACGCGCTCCACCACTCCTCGGCCCGGCTGACGACCGTTCGGCCGTCCAGCAGCTCGACACCGGCCCGGAAGCGGAAGGGCTCGGCGGCGTCGGGCGTCGCGAGCTCGACTTTGATAGCGCAGGGGCGGCCCGGATCGTAGGGCTGCGGCCACTCGCCACTCTTGAGCGCCTCCGCGGTGGCCTCCTCGATCAGGTGACGTGCACGCGCGGGCGACAGATGTCGGGCGCTGAATCGCCCCAGCGCGCGCTTGACCGCTACCGTCCGAAGCTCCTCACCTAGCAGAGCTTTGCCCTCGGCGCAGGTGGCCTCGTCCCCCGTAACCAGCACCACAGGACATCCCCAGGTGCCACACAGCGCGGCATTGATGCCCGTCTCGCCCACCGAAACGTCGTTGAAGCGGAGCTCCCGCCACTCGGTGCCCGACACGGTATGGCTGAGCACCCCCCGAGCAGTCCCGGCCTTGGCGTGCATCGCGATGAACAGTGCCGCGTCGCAGCCCTGTTCCAGGAACTCGGTGTACTCGGTCCATTCCCTCTGAACGACGAACTCGCAGCGCTCATCGAGCAGCTCGGGCAGTAGTGAGTTGAAGGTCCAGCCCTTGCCGGCACCGTGACAGTCCATGACCACGACCTCGGAGGCACCGGCGGTGAACGCGCCGCGCACGGCGGCGTTGATCTCCTCGGTGTAGAGGCGCCGGCCCTCCTCGTAGAGCGACTCGCCTCCCGTGACCTGCTCCCACTTGGTGATGCCGGCGACGCCTTCCATGTCCGAAACGACGAACACCCTCATTGATTCCTCCCCTCTTCGGACTCCTGGCGCCTGATCTCGAAGAGCAATACCCCCGCCGCAACCGCCAGGTTCAGCGACGACGCTCTCCCCCGCATGGGGATGCGCACCGAGACCTCGCCGCGCTGCAGCGCGTCGGGAGAAAGACCGTGGCTCTCGGAGCCCAGAACCAGGAGCAGAGGCAGACGGTATCGCACCGAGGAGTGCTCGGTCTGGGCGTGGGCCGAGGTGGTGACCACCTGGAGGCCCCGGTTCGCCGCCCAAGCAAGGGTTTCGTCGAGGTCCGCGGCGCGCGCCAGAGGGATCGAGAAAATACTGCCCATGCTGGCCCTGACCGCCTGTGGGTCGTAGGGATCGGCGCTGTCTCCCATCAACACGACGCCCGACGCGTTCACCGAGTCGGCGGTACGCACGATCGCGCCCAGGTTCCCCGGGCCCGACGGGCGGTCGAGCGCAACGACGATCGAGTCCTCGGGGACGACCAGCTTGCTCAGGGTCGTGAACCCGGTCCGAACAATCGCGGCAAGGCCCGTAGGGTGCTCGCGCTCGGAGAGGCTGCGGAAGGCGGCGGCACCCAGATGCGTCGAGGGCAGTCCGAGCCTCTCCTGAGTGGCAACGAGTCTGGTGGCGGAATCGCTGTCGAGCAACCCGGGCGCGACCAGAAGCCGCTCGATCGGAGCCTGTTGCTCGATCGCCTCCCACACGGCGCGGATCCCCTCCACAAGGAAGACGGCTTCTCGCTCTCGGTTCTTGCGGAGCCTGAGTCCACGCGCCCTCTTGACGAGGGGGTTCGAGGTGCTTTTTACGAGCGCCGGGGGGCTCAGCCGGCTCAGCCGGGCCGATCAGGAGCAAGTTGCTCCAGGAAGGCCAGACAGCGGCGCGACTCGTCCACCTCGTCCAGCTCGCCGGCAGCAGCCGACAGACCTGCGAGGCAGCTCAGGAAGCCACGGTTGCCACCGTGCTCCCACGGTACCGTTCCCGCTCCCCGCCAGCCTGCCCGGCGAATGCGATCCAGCCCCCGGTGGTAGCCCACTCGATAGTAGGCATAGGCATCGACCGAGCGGCTCTCCGCCATCGCCGCGTCGCCGAGACGGCCCCACACGCTCAAGCACGCGGGCCAGCGGGCCGCCACCCTCCGGACGTCCTCCACCGAGGAGGCGGAGGCCAGTTGATCGAGCGAGCCGTCGGGCTCCTCGACCCGGGTCTCCAAGGGCTCGGTGATCGGTAGCTCCGGCATGAGGCGATATTAGCGGGCCGAGTAAACTTCCTTCCCCTCTCGAAAGGAGAAGCCATGGAGTGGGCGCTGGAGCTGGCCCAGAAGGGTCAGCAGATCGAGATCAACTTCGCGCTCAATGGGGTGGTGGCGCTGATAGCCGGGATTCTGATCCTGATCTTCCCCAGCCTGCTCTCCCGCCTGGTCGCCGCCTACCTGATAATCATCGGGCTGATTCAGGTCTTCGACCTGAGCCTCTGACCCCGTCTACTCCTCGAGAGCTTGGGCGATCAGATACACGGCGCTCGCTCCCACGGCGGTGTAAACCAGGCGAGACAGCTTCGAGTGATGCCCGAAGAGGCCGGCGACAAGATCGACGTTGAAGAGGCCGACCAGGCCCCAGTTGAGGGCGCCGACGGCTACGAGAGCCGAAGCGGTCAGGTCGCGGTTGTCCAGGACGTCGAGCTTTCCCTCGTTCCTACGCAGCAGGGCCATACGCTGCTCCTTTCGAAGAGAGTGTCGTCACTCTGGTTATGCCCGCAGGCAGTTTGGGCTAAGCCGTGGCGTGGGGGCTATGAGGTGTGAGCTCGGGGGCAGCATCCACCGGCGCGGCAGGCAGGAAGACGCGAAAGGAGGCGCCTTGGGGTGCCCGATCCTGGACCCAGGCGCGGCCCCCATGCATATCGGCGAACCTCCAAACGAGTGACAGTCCGATTCCCACCCCGGGAGAATGAAGCTTCTCGGCGGCGCCGCGTTCGAAGGCTCCGAAGATGGAGCGCTTCAGCTCGTCGGGCACTCCCGGGCCGGAGTCGTCCACGATGATGGTGACTCCCCCATTTCCGGTCTCCAAGCGCACGGTGATGGTGGAGTCCTCCGGCGTGTACTTGGCCGCGTTCGCTACCAGGTTCTCGACGATACGCTCGACCTTGGGGGCGTCTACCTTCACGATCCCAGGGGCAAGGTCCACGTGGACCTGACGATCGCCGACGGGGGTCTCCTGAACCACCCGCCGCACCAATCCGGCCAGGTCGGTGGGAGTCAAGTTGGGCTCGACTATTCCACGGCTCAGGCGGTCGACGTCGAGAAGATCGACCACCAGCCGGTTCAACTTTCTCGAGCTGAAGGCGAGCTCGGACAGGGCCATCTCCCTCGTCTCGTGGGAGAGCTTGTCCTGATTACGCTCGAGCAACAGCGAGTAACCCAGGATCGAGGCGAGCGGGGTCCTCAGCTCGTGAGAAACCGCTTGGAGAAACGAGTTCTTGATGTCATCGAGCTCGCGCAGCTGATCCGACACCGCGCGCTCGCGCTGGGCGGCGCGCACGGCCCAAGCGGCTGCGGTCAACGAGCCGCCTACGAGTACGACCGCTATCGAAGCCATTACCTTCACGCTGGCGCTCGACGCCGACAGGGCCTCCTGGCTCGGGGCGGACCACAACTCGCTCAAGACAAAGCCCGCCGACATCGCCGCCCACACCCCCAGCACGATCGGATAGCCCACCAGGAGGGTCACTTCGGCCACGATCCAGAAGAGAGCGAGAAGATAAAAGCGGGGTCCGAGGCCTGCGAGCACGGTGAATGCGAGCACGGCGGCGCCGCCCAGAGCGAGAAAGGCGAAGCGGCGCTTGTCCCACACGGTCGTGAGCATGTGGATCATGCCCGAGACCGCCAGCAGGCCGACGACCAAGGCTGCGACCAGCCTCACATAGGCTGCGGGCGCGACCCCCGGTGCGGACACGTCTCGCACGACCAGAAAGACGGCCATGGCGGCGGCGATACCCACGCGCGGCAGCGCCACGAGCTCGGGCCGCTTGAGCAGCTCAGAGCGCGCCACATCAACGTTGTTCCTGCCAAGCCCCATATGGATAGAAGCCTGACTTCTGTGCGACGCTTTTGCCATACGAACAATTGCCTAGTCTGCAGCTCGAAGGAGGACCGCTTTCTTCGCCCCGTGGCGGGCTGACGAATCGCCTCGGCTCAACGCCGGCCGCGTCGCCTGATCCGTATCTGCTTCAACGTTCGACCTCCATCCCCCCGTGAGTGCCGAAAGCTAATCAATAGCTTAACCAGTTATTGACAGTAAATCGGCAATCTGCGCAGCAACTGGGCCCGTCGTTTCGCCCCTGGGCTGGCTTTGTGCCGAATGAGGGGCGGATTCCGCACCTTTCCTGGCACAGAGCCAAACTGGGGGCGGGTCGTTCGGGAGATCAGGCCCCGCGCTCGGGGGCCTCGACGATGCCGTGCGGCGTGCCGTAAGCGGCCAGAAGCTCGAGGAAGGGGTCGGCGGGGAACGCCTCGGGCCCCAGCACCCCGGCCCCTTGCCACGTCTGGGAGGACAGCAGCTCGAGAGCAATGACCGGGTTGAGGGCGGTTTGCAGCACTACCGCCTGGGCGCCGTACTCGGCCATGCAGTGGTCGTTGTCGGCCACGTGGTAGAGGTAGACCTCGCGCTCCGAGCCGTCCCGGTCCCTTCCCTTCACCCAGGTCCCGGCGCAGGTCTTGCCGTGCATGCGATCGCCCAGGGTGGCGGGATCGGGCAGGGTCGCAGCCACCACGTCGCGGGGAGCGACTTCGAGACTCCCGACCCTTACCTTCTTGGTGGAATCGAGACCCAGCAGGTGCAGGGTCCTCAGAACTTCGATGAACTCGTCGCCCAGCCCGTACTTGAACGTGACCCGATTGCAGTCGATCACCCGAGGGATGAGCAGAACCTCCTCGTGCTCCACGTTGACGCACTCGAGGGGGCCGATGCCCTCGGGAAAATTGAACGTCTCAGGCTCGGAGAAGGGCTCGGTGGTGAAGAAACCGCGGCCCTTCTCATAAATCACCGGAGGGTTCAGGCACTCCTCGATCGTGGTCCAGATCGAAAACGTCGGAGCGAACGTATAGCCCTCGATCTCGAGGTTGGCGCCGTCTCGGACGCCGATCTCGTCGATCTCGGAGAAGAGGTGGTCGCGCGCATAGCGGGCGAAAACATCGGACATCCCCGGCTCGACGCCGATCCCGACCAGCGCCAACTGCCCTCGTTGCTCCCACTGCTCCGCCTGTGCGAACTGCGCTTCTCCGAGAGTTACCCCGGTGAGCTCGTGAGGTCGCTCGGCGTGCGGCTTGGAGAGAGTCATCGCCATGTCGAGGTAGGTGCAGCCCGCAGCGAAGGCTGCCTCGAAGATCGGTTCGTTGAAGCGCGGATCGCAAGCGTTGACCAAGGCATCGGCTTCGAGCTCCCTGGCGGCCTGCGCCACGGCTGAGACATCCGAGGCATCAAGGGGGGCCGCGCTGAAGCGCTCGTCGTGGCGGCTTATGGCTCGCTCGGCGCGCTCTGGGTCGAGGTCGGTCACGGTCATCGACTCAACAAAATCGCGCCGGGCCGCTACCGCAGCGATTGCACTGCCGACTCCTCCTGCTCCCACCACGAGGACTCTCATGCGGCGCATGTTAGTGCCCCGTCGCGGGTGGGGCGCCGCCACTTTCTCCACGATATCCCCGCTGCGAGCCTGGCGTAGAGGAGATCGCCGAGGAGCTTGCACCTGCCAACGTCGGCGGAGGACTCAATTAGGCCGGCGGAATGCCGACTCTGCATAGGTCAGGAGGTGCTCCCGCGCGGGTGCCCTCGCGGGCGAATGGAAGGACGGTCACATCCAACCCGAAACCCAGCTGGACGCCCCCCAGGCGCCGCAGCCCTCGCCCGGCCCCAAGCCGACCATCCTCGACTTCCTGCGGCAGGTGGTCGAGCAGAAGTGCTCCGACCTCCACATCAAGGCAGGCTCGCCCCCCAGCGTCCGGCTCAGCGGGCGCCTCGTCAAGACGCAGTTTCCCCCGATGACTGCCCCCGAGTGCCGGGAGGCGGCGGAGGCGCTGATGGACGATGAGCAGTTGGCCCACCTCAAGCGGGTCGGCGAGGTCGACTTCGCCTACTCTCATCGCGGTGTGGGCCGCTTTCGGGTAAACGTCCACCATCAGCGCGGAAGCGTTGCGATAGCGGCGCGTCTCGTGCTTCCGGGCGCTCCGGACTTCAAGTCCTTGGGACTACCTCCCGCGGTCGAAGGACTCGCCAACGAGCATCGCGGGTTGCTGCTCGTGACCGGGCCGACGTCGTCGGGCAAGACCACAACCACGGGGGCGATCATGAACCACATAAACGCCACCCGCCCCTGCCACATCCTCACCATCGAGGACCCCATCGAGATCTTGCATCAGGACCTCATGGCGATCGTGACTCAGAGAGAGATCGGCATGGACACGAAGGGGTTCGGGCCGGCGCTGAGGGCCGCCATGCGCCAGGACCCAGACGTCATCTTCGTGGGCGAGATCAGGGACACCGAGACCGTCGAAGCCGCCCTGCAGGCGGCCGAGACAGGACACTTCGTCATCGCCACTCTGCACACGACCAATGTGGCCGAGACCGTCAACCGGGTAATCGACTTCTTTCCTCCTCACCAGGCGAAGCAGGCGCGCGTTGGGATGGCGAGCTCACTCGTGGGCGTGATCTCCCAAAGGCTCCTGCCGCGAATCGGAGGGGGCCGGGCCGCTGCCATCGAGATCATGGTCATGAACGGGCGCATACGGGATCTCGTCCTCAAGCCCGAGCAGACTCACATGATCCAGGACATCATCAGCGAGTCCTCCTACTACGGCATGCAGACCTTCGATCAGGCGCTGCTGAACCTCTACCGGGCTGGGGTCGTCGAGCTCGAGGACGCTCGCAGCGGAGCCACCAACCAGACGGACTTCGACCTGCAGCTGCGCCAGGAGGGCCTGCAGCCGATCTAACCGGCCCTTACGTATTCGCCCGTCGCTCGAAGACGATGTCTCCTCCAAAGACAGAGGGCGGTTCGGGCTGCAGCCGTCGGGCTTTTTCCAGAAACGCGTTGAAGCGCGGATCGCGGTCGTGGTCAGAGTGCTCCGCCATGCTCGGGACCTCCGCATAGATCAGATAGAGAGCCACGTCCTCCCGCTCTTCGGAGCCGTACTCGACGCGCGCCAGCCTTGCCTGCAGGAACTTGCCCTCACTGCTCAACTCCTCCCACAGGGGCAGCTCCTCCGCTTCGAAGAGACGCTCGAACTCCGCGGCCTCTTCCTTGCGGATCCGGACAATGATTGCGTTGGCCTGCGCCATCAGATCCACCTTCTTCCACGCAATCCTCGAGTCGGATCGCTCACGCCGTCTCACATGCTGCCGCCAGCCTATTCTTCGGCCAACCAAAGCCTGGGAGGAGATTCAGCTAGCTCTGGGTTGGTGAGCCTCCGGAGAAGGGTGTCGAGATCCCAGCGGGGTGCCGGCCACCGCGCAGTGACGATCGGACCTTGCCCGAATCCGCGGCTCGTCGGGCGTGACGGGGGCTGTTTCCAGCACCTGAGCGTCGATGGTGAACCACGCCAGCAACGCCCCCGAAGCGGCAAGCGCAGCGGTGGCGACCATCGCGATGCCAAAGCCCTCGGCCATGGCGCCGGGGTCGAAGAAATCGGGTCCGCTCAACCCCGCCACCAGTGGCAGCGCCGCAACGGCGATGAGGCCCGCGACGCGTGCGACGGCGTTGTTGACTCCTGAGGCGACGCCCGAGTGGCGTTCGTCGGCGGCGGCAAGGACAGTGGCCGTTACCGGCGCGACGACGAGCGCAAGCCCCAGCCCGAAGACGAACACAGCCGGAAACACGCTCGTGGTGTAGGAGTCGCCCCGATCGATCTGGGTCATCAAGAGCATGCCGGCGGCGATCAGCAGAGGGCCGAGCGTGAGTGGAAGGCGAGGTCCTATGCGCTGCGCCAGCGCACCGGCGCGCGGTGACAGCAGGAGCATCAGGGCCGTGACCGGAAGCGAGGCGGCCCCGGCAGCGATCGCCGAATAGCCGAGCGAGATCTGCAGGAAAGCGACGAGTAGGAAGAAGACTCCACCCAACGCCGCGTAGACGATGAAGGTGACGAGGTTGGCGGCGGCGAACTGACGTGAGGCGAAGATCGAGAGCGGCATCATCGGGTTGGCGCTTCGCCGCTCCGTGACGATGAACCCTCCCAGGCCCACTACACCCGCCGCTCCGCTTACGAGGATCGTGGTTGTGCCCGCGCCCTCGGAGGCACCGATCAGCGCATAGGTGGCCGAGGCCAGCCCGACGACGGCGAGGACGGCTCCGGGGTAGTCGAGTCTGCCCACGGCGGTGGGATCGCGGGTCTCGGGGATGTGGCGGTTGGCCATCACGACCACGAAGATGCCAAACGGCACGTTGATGAAGAAGATCGCCCGCCAGGAGACGGCGTCGACCAGGTAACCACCGAGCAGTGGTCCGATCGCGGCCCCGACGCCGCCCAGCCCCGACCACGCGCCGATTGCGCGCGCTCGATCCTCGGGCCGAAAGGTGGCTTCGATGATCGCCAGGCTGCCGGGAGTCAGCAGCGCTCCGCCCACCCCTTGCAGGACGCGCGCCGCCACCAGCAGCTCGACCGACGGGGCGAACGCACACACCACCGAGGCGAGCGTGAACCAGACGACGCCGATGTTGAAAACTCGCCGGCGCCCCAGGCGGTCGCCCAGCGAGCCTCCCAGGAGGATCAGCGCCGACAGAGTTACCAAGTAACCGTTCAACGTCCACTGCAGAGCGCCTGTATCGGCCTGGAGGTCGCGGCCGATCTCCGGCAACGCGACATTGACCACGGTCGCCTCGAGGAACGCGATCCCCGAGCCGAGCACACTCACCGCAACGATCCAGCGGCCTGCGGTGCTCCCGAACCGGATGGCCCCGGCGGCTTCGTCGCTCACCGCGTCGATGATATGTGCAGGGACGCTGGCCGGCCCCAGCCCCGACCCGGCGTTCTCAAACGTGCGCTGAGCGCTTGAAAAACCTCGGCCGCTTAAACCCCTAGGCACTTTGAAACCGTGCTTATCGTCGACCTCCTTGCCCTAACGTGCGAAACGAAGCTCCGGGGCATTGTGTAAGAGTCTCGCCATGGCGAGCGACCCCCCTCCGCGCCTCGGAAGGAGAGACTTGTGAAGATCGCCACCGTCGGCGCCGGCCGCGTCGGCAGCACCCTCGGAACGCGCTGGACCGCCACGGGTCACAATGTCGTTTACGGCGTGCGCGACCCTTCCGAGCCCCGCCACGCGGAGCTCGGCAGCACGGCCACGCCGGCGGAAGCGGTGCGGGATGCCGACGTCGTCCTCGTGGCTTTGCCCTGGGACGCCGCCGAACCGGTTCTCAGCAGCATCGATGTGTTCGATGCGGTGGTAATCGACGCGACCAACCCGCTTGCCGCAAATTCGCGTGCGCTCAAGGAACACCCGGAGCTGTCGGGGGCCCAGCTCGTAGCCGAATGGGCACGGAGCAGCCGCGTGGTCAAGGCCTTCAACACCACCGGCGCGGGCAACATGGCAGATTCCGCCTATCCGGGCGCCACTCCCGTGATGCTGTACGCCGGCGACGACGCCGATGCCAAGTCTGTCGTCTCAGCGCTCGCCACCGAGATCGGCTTCGAGGCCGTCGACGCGGGGCCGTTGACCGCGGCTAGAGATCTCGAACATCTTGCGAGGATCTGGATTCGTCTCGCGTACTCGCTCGGGCAAGGGCCCGACATCGCCTTCGCGCTGTTACGCCGATGATCCTCGCGGCTCGACGCCTACACTTTGATCGAGCCGTGCCACGTGCTTAGAACGGCCAGACCGGTGATTACAATGAGGCTGAGAGGGAGGAACGCGGGGGAGGCAAGTGAAGACCGTTCAGTCCCAAACCCAAATCGAGGCACCTCCATCGAGAGTATGGGCAATTCTGTCCGACTTCTCGTCCTATCCTCAATGGAATCCCTTCATAAAGCGAATTCAAGGTGATGCCGAGCCCGGCAAACGGCTGGAGGTCCGCATTCAAGCGCCCGGCGCCAAGGGCATTACATTCCGTCCCACCGTCCTGGCTGCGACACCAGACAAAGAGTTGCGCTGGTTGGGCCATTTGTTGATCCCCCGGCTGTTTGACGGCGAACACCAACTGCTGATTTCACAACTCGGAGATCAGCGCGTTCGGTTCACGCAACGCGAAGTGTTCCGTGGCCTCCTCGTGCCCTTCACCGGGGCCATACTGGCCAAGACTGAGCAAGGGTTCGTGGCGATGAACGAGGCCCTCAAGAAGCGGGCAGAAGGAAACGTATAGGCTCAACGGCCCTTCAGGATCACCGCCGATGTAGTGCGCCGCAGTTGATGACGGCGCCGCTATGAGTGGGCCTGGTCGTCGCGCTTATGCCTAGACTCCATCGACTTCAACTTCGCCAGGGTCGAATGGGTCGTCAGGCAGATCGTCGACGCAAAGCCGGGGGCATGACGACAGTCGTCCGCGACGCGCGACCACCCGCTGCGGTGATTCGCTTCCTCAACCCGATCATGCGGGTCCTGCTGCCCTCCCGACTCGGGCGTCTCGTGAGGCCGTTCGCTCTCATCGAGTTCACGGGCAGACGGAGCGGGAGCCGCTACCGCGTCCCGGTGGGCTTGCACCATGCCGCCGGCCTCATCGTGGTGTTCACGCCGGCAGCCTGGCGCGCGAACTTCAGCGGGAGTGCCCCGGCCACGTTGCACTATCGAGGACGATCACGACAGATGATCGGAACACTCGTCTCTGATCCCGCCGAGGTCGCCGATGCGATGCGGTCCGTTTTCGCCGGCGGCACGCCGCCTCGCGTCCTCGGACTCGACATCCCATCTGAGCACCGTGTCGACGCGTGCGATATCGCCTCGGTCGGGCGAGAGATGATCCGGTTCCACACC
>CAWKGK010000005.1:0-116931 GCA_963849115.1 uncultured Actinomycetes bacterium
CCCACTCCACCGCTAGGGACGCATAGCCTCCTTCGACCTGATAGGAGCCGGCCGGCGCACTTTCTGAATCACCGTAGAGATACTGCTTGCCCAAGGACTCACTACCCGTTCCCTGTCCGATCAGGCAACCGACTCAACCCCGTGCCGTGCCTTCACCGTAGGAGTCCCAGCGGAAAGACCACTCGTTTTCCGATGAGCGCGGTCGAGGGTTTGCGTATACCAGTCGAGTCTGCTTGTGAAGAGATCAGGAACCAGGGCGGAGAACAAGAGGACGGCTCCCAGCCCCAACGCGGCCACCATGCGGCGCGACCGAGCGCAGGATGTCGCTCGCTGAAAGCTGAGGCGATCGCCCCCAATGCCACCAGACAGGCGCCCACAACAAAGCCGCTTCTTCCACCCGATACCCATACCGCGCCCCAGGCAGCCAGGACCGACACCAGCACCAGCATCCGGCGAGTGCTCTTTACGATCAGCAGGGTAGCAAGCCCCACCGCAAGGGCTAGGACCGCCACCGATGAAAAGCGCCCGGGGTCGACGAATGTTCCCGTAGGTCTGTAAACGGGGGCCGAGCCTGAAGCCGACGACCAAGTCGATATCTATCAGCCCCGGGGTTGGTTCAGGAGGAGCGAGAAACCCCGGACCCAAGATGGCCTGGGCAATCCCGACCGCGGACGCCGCCCCTCCGAGTATCGAAAGCGCAACCAGTCGCTGCTGCAGCTTAGAGATTGGCTGAACCAGGAGATAGCCCGCCACCACCAAAGGCACATAGAGAAAGTCGAGACGCACCCGATCAAGGGCAAGCGCCAATCATCTGCAATCGCTGGCACAGCCATGATGATCGCCCAACACGTGAGCAGTAGTGAGCACGGCCGGGCCGTTGCCCGTCGCCTCGCCTGCTGTAGCGAGGCAGTAGTGAACAGCGGAGAGAAGAACGAGATAGATCAGATCCTTCACGAAGTAGACTGCGAGATTGTTACCCGCAAGCTTGCGGACAAGCTCCTCGACAACGAGCCAGACGAGAAATATTCCCAGCGTCAGCACCCACCGCCCGGCCAAAAGCGGCAAAGCCGCAAGAATAAGCACTGCGGCGAACAGAGCGACCGGCGGAAGCTCGACAGGAATGGAAATGGAAAAGCGTCGGCGACAGGGCTCCAAGAAGGACGGCCATGCCGAGACAGCAATCCCCGGAAGAACGTCAGCAAGTTTCACGAGGCAGCCGCCTGGTAGAGAGCCTCGTATTTTGGCCAACAGAATCCACGCTAAGGGTGTTCATCGCAAAGTCTCTGGCCTTCCGCTCCACACTTTACGCCGGTCGCCGTCCTCCAATGCTGCGAGCAACGTTTCGCCAGGTCCTTGGGAGTAGCCGCTGCAGCCACGAAACCGCGGCCATCAGCCAGCAGTTCGGGCAGCGCACCGCTAGGTGTAGCCACCACCGCGCGGCCCATCGCCATCGCTTCGGCAGCTGCATAGCCGAAAGGTTCCGCCGATGCACTAGGGACGCAGACCGCGGCTGCGTCCGGTAAAGCTCTCCCAACTCGGCAAGCGACTTGGCGCCTAGGAACTCTGTTCGGCTCCCGACCCCGATCTCGGCTGCCAGACGTTGCCACACCGACCTCATAGGGCCATCCCCCGCAACTCGGAGGCGGACACCCGGCAGCATTGCCAAAGCACGGAGAAGCACATCTAGACCCTTCTTGGCCACGAGCCTTCCCGCAAAGATCACCACATCTTCCTGCTGGTGGTTATCAAGTTCAACTTTGAAAGTGCTGTCCGAGACAGGGTTGTAGATTGTCATTGATCGGGGCACACTTATCTCTCAGCGAGGTAGCGGCTAACGCACACATTCACCGCAGCCGACGCAGCACCTACCCGGTGAAGTCGAACATTGGCACGGCCGCGCAGCCCTTGCGGGCACACGCTGCAACGACCGGATCTCTGCTCCGCGATGTCGCATCGACCCCTTGTTGACCAAGCTAATCCTAGTGGACAAATCGCTTGGTAACTCGCATGAGTGACCACGGGCCGATGCTTCGCTATCAAGGCTCTCGCGATCGCCTTTAGGGACAGACCGTTGACATGCATGACATCGACGTTGCCAAAGTCCGCTTCCGTAGTCAGCGACCGGCCTCGGATCACACGGTAGGGCCTAGCGCAGTCGCCTTGGGCTGCACCAGGGGTGCGCGTTAGGACTGATACGTCGTGACCTCGGGCCGCCATCCAGCCCGCGAGGTCCTCTGCAAAACGCTCCATTCCCCCTATGGCGGGTGGAAAGACTCGGGAGTAGAGTGTTATCTTCATGGCAGGCGAGCACGTGTCTCGGGCCCCCCACGGGAAAGTCGGCGGCGAACTCATAGCCCTTTCCAAAGCCCCTCACTCGATATCCATGGCTGCGCAGCAACTTCACCGCCTCCTCGCCCGGTACGCCGTGTGCCTCAAGAATCCAGACGGGGCGTATCTCTTGAAGGAGGCGAGATGCGCCCTCGAGCATCAGATCTTCTGCTCCTTCGACATCAACCTTGACCAAGGCCGGAGGTCCATACTCATCCAACAAAAGATCGAGCGTAGTTACCCCGACCTCGACCTCACCTGATCTCTCAACCACACTCTGGCCTGGATCGACCGAGTGTCTCCGAAGATAACGTCTCTCCTGGCACGTCCCCTACGGCGGATGCAACAACATGTGCCGCCCCGAAGCCATTGCGTTGCATGTTCTTGGCGAGGCGAATTTGATTGTTGGGATCAGGTTCGATCGCCAGGACATTCTCCGGTTCACACAGTTTGCACAGCAACAGAGTGTGATATCCGAAGCACGCCCCCACGTCCCAAGCACGATCGCCGCTCCCTTAGGATTTCGCACATCAATCCTTGCACGCAGGTTTCATAAATGCCGAACCAGAAGGCCTTCTCCCTATGCAGATTTAAGTACAGGTGAATCCCTCTAAGAGGTCCTTGCACCACCGGGACTTGAACAAGGGTCTCCGGTACCACGAGATTCACGGCGGACCTGGCTAGAGCAACGAGACGTGGATAGGCGTACATTCGCGGAATGAGATGGTTGCGACCAACTCGAGCGAAGACACCCGCTCCAGCTCTCAAAGCAAGCTGCCTTTGACCACGTCGCTCAATTTCGCGGCGAGGGGATTAACCATTGCGAGGGCATCAACATTGGTCCAGAGACCACCCTTGGACACTAGAGGCCGCGTTGCTCGTCAGAGTCGCTCGAGGCTCCCCGTCCCAAGCCAGGTACTTCAACCGGCGGTTCGGCATCTTCGGGTCGCCGACCGCCACTACGTAGCCGGTCTCCCAGCCTTTGAAAGTCGCCCCGCAATCCCGCAAACTTCCCACTTCCGCTGTCCGCCCAGAAGCGAAGGCTTCGATCACCGGTTCACCAAGCTCTCGTACTCGGAGGGCAGAACTTGACGAGATCGTTCGTGTAGAACTCCATCCCACCAACGGTAGGCGGGAGCCACCTGAGAGTACAGGGAAACCTTCATGGCTCAGCAAGGATATGTTGAGAACCTGCAAAGTCGTCGGCGGCGGGCTGGTTTCCTTTGCCCAAACACCTAATCTGATAGCCGCTCTTCTGCAGAATTTGGATTGCGTTCCTTCCTTGAAGCCCGTGAGCCTCTAGTATCCAAGCAGGCCTAACCTCATCGATCAGACGAACCGAGCCCTGAAGCATCAAGTCCTCAGACCCCCTCGACATCCGCCTTGATTAGATTTGGGGCTACCATAAGTCTCCAACATGGAATCGAGAGTCTTAACAGCGACCTCGGATTTCCCCAATTCACCGGTCTCCGCTTCACCAATTTCCTCTACGACGTTCTGGCGACGATCAAGCGCATTTTTCCATAGAACGCCACGGCCAACATGCGATCCCAAGGCTACAGAAACGACACATGCATCGTGAAAGTCGTTCAACCTCAGGTTCTTCCAAAGCCGCTTCGTGCTATCTGAATCAGGCTCGATCGCCACGACGTTCGACGGCCCGCACAACCGACACATCAAGAGTGTGTGGTATCCACAAAAGCACCCACATCCCAGGCGATTTCGCCGAGATAAGCCGCTCACAGAGAACCCGCTGCACCTCTGGTTCATAGGTTCCTAGCCAGAAGGCTTTCTCCTTACGGAGGTTTAGGGAGAGTCGAGCTCCTCCATGGGGCCCTGGGCGACCGTCACATTGACTAGGTCGTTCGGCACCATAAGATTCAGCCCCGCTCGGATGGCGTTCGCAACGACACGATTGCCTTGGAGATGATGTATCAGCGTAGAGGGAATCGCTCCTATGACAGCATCGGAAACAGATCTCAATTCAGACCTCCTCTGACGAGTCCGTGCAATGCCTCGACAAAGGCATCAACGTTTGATGCCGGAGACCACTCCTCCACACGAGATCGCGGTTTTTCGAAAGAGTCGCTCGAGCTCGTCGTCCCAAGCCAGGGTCTTCAACCGCAGGATCAGCGCCTCCAGGTCGCCGACGGGCACGACATAACCGGTCTCCCCGTCTTTGACGAGATCCCCCACGCTCCCACAAGCGTCTGATACCACAGCCGTCCGCGCAGAGGCGAAGGCTTCGTTCACCACTAAGCCAAAGGGCTCGTACTCAGACGGGAGAACCAGGAAATCCGAAGCCGCATATATCGCGGGAAGCTGGCCTTGGTTCACGAAACCGAGAAAGTGCACGCGACTGCACAAGTCCTCCTCGCCGGCGAGCGCTTCGAGCTCTGCACGAAGTCCCCCTGAGCCGGCAAGAACGACGTGGAGTCCCTCCACACGGGCAGCTGCCTTCAACAGATCCTGAGGGCGCTTCCAGGAGACGAGCTTGGCGACACAGAGTGCCACGGGAGCATCGTCCGGGACGCCCCATGACCTTCTCAACCGCAAGCGCGATCCGCTCTCTGGTCGCTCAAAGAATTGATTGTCCACGACGTAAGGAGTAAGGAAGATCCGTTGCTCGTCGACACCCATCCGGCGCAAGTGGGCTGATGTGGCCGACGAAGGTGCCAGCACTGCGTCGCCAAACGAGAAAATATGGTGGCACAACCAGGCGCTTAAGTCTCTTTCCACGTCGATCCTCCTCGGACATCCCAAGAGTGGGCGTCCGTCGTGAAAGCCAGAACGGAGCCGGAACACTTGGCAGCGATCGCAGCAATCCAAAACGAGGGCTGTCCGGTACCCGTAGCAAACGACGATGTCGAAACCACCCGTACGAATGAGCCCCCACAGACCGGGATTGATGAGGCTAAGAAAACCCCTGGACCGTGGGACTGGTGAACGATTCGGAGCTCTGTGAAGCCATCGATACCCATCCAGGAGAGGAATGTCCCATGAGAAATCCATATCGAAATCTGGATCCCGACCCGCCTCGGCACCTTGAAGGGAGCAGTAGGCGACCCTCAAGTCGATCCGAGGATCCTTGGCGTAGAGCTGATATAGGGGAGCTGCATACTGCACCGGATGAGTTGCTACGAGAAGCACCTTCACCGGGTGCGCCAAAGCAATGCCCCCGCGACGCCCCCGCATAGCGGCTTTCCATCGTGTTAGCACATCTGGACGCCTCATGAGGATATCGGTAAGCGCCGCAACAGCAGCGTAAGCACCTCGCTCACCGATCCACCACCACCAGAAACGAAAACTCACTCCGCGCATGCCATTGAAGTGCTTCAGCCCAATGTAGGTGTAATTTCGAGCGTAGGAGAACGAACGATGTGCCCTGTTCTTACGATTTAGCCGCTCTTCTCGGGGTGCTGCATGATGAAGCACTCGGGCACGTGGCTCATACACTACTGAATATCCAAGGGTCTCCGCCTGTAAACAAAGGTCGAGACCGTACATCGATGCATCATCGTTGTCCAGTGCCGGATCGAACTCTAATGACCTGAGGATACTGGTGCGCCAAGCCCAGTTGCACTCCATTACGGCTGCTACTTCACGCGACTCTGCCAGATCGAGAGAGGCGACGTTTCCCACATGCTGCCCATACCACCGGATAGAGCCAGCATCGCGACGAACTATACCCACGGGCTCAGGCATCACAACGCGTCCCCCGCGCATGCAACCCCTGGATCTGCAAAGGGCTTCACAAGATTCGAAAGCCAAGTTGGTTCAGGCTCGCAGTCGTCATCGAGAAAGGCAACGATGTCGCACCCGGCCCGCTGAAGGCCCGCGTACACCGGTGCAACATGGCCAGCTCTCGATATCTCTACCCAGCTCAGCTGAAGAGGGACTTGTGTGGTGAGGCGGCCAATGTACGCCCTGGCGTCCACATCCTCGCTGCGTCCAACCACAATCACCTGCATGGGGAGGAACTCCTGCCTAATGACGGCATCCAGGCACAGGTGAAGCCATTCGAGCCGACGCCATGTCGGTACCACGACGGATACGCTCGGTCTGTTTTCGTTCTGCCCTGTGTCCCATGAACGTCCCGGACAGGTCTTAGTCGTCAATTTGCAGGTCCTCACAGACGCTCAGCAAGCGGACTCGTCGAGCGCCTCCAGGATCTCGCCCTAGAAGAATCCGAAGCGCCGCTCTCAACCTCTTAGTCGCTCTAATGCCGCGCCTACTTATAAGCGTGCCCACGGCCGCCTTCCACATATACTTACCAAAAACCGGACCAACTATCGGAGAACTGAGTACGGCGGGTAAGATATTAGCTCCCTCGTGTAAAGGATCAATGCTCGCCAGCAGTTCCCTTGTGCATGTTCCCTGGACGCCCTGGCTCCCAAGGCTCGCGCTCCCATTATCCGCACCGCGAGCGATCGCTCCTCTCCGGCGCTGTCCAGATTCCCTCTCGCAACTTTAGCTCCAGGGCAGTTACGTCCGCAGGTCGCCACTGTCCCGCATGCGCCCGATACTCCAAAACCACCCGCGGAACTAGCATCACCCCACCTTCTCTAGCAAGGCGCAGCCACAAATCGTAGTCTTCGTCAAGTATCAATCCGACATCCCAACCTCCGGCATCTCGAACCGCAGCCGACCTGAGCAAACATTGCCCAGACACTGGGACCCAGCCAAGGAGAACATCTCCCCACCAAACCACCCTCTTGATCGGGATATATGGATGAAGAGCTCTACGTCGATGTCCACGTTCGTCGAAATCCCGCTTCCCTCCCACCACCGCCACAACATTGGGTTGGCGATCAGCCCAACCAGTTAGATATCGGAGCGCGCTGGGCACCAGCTTGTCGTCATCGTCCATGAAGAGAACGAATTCACCCCTCGCCTCCTCAAGACCACGATTTCGGGCGGCAGATCGCTCAGACCGCCTATCCAGTCGGATGCTTCGAAACCTCGGATCCGCTAGTTCGCACAACCAACTCCACGTTGAGTCAGTCGAGCAGTCGTCCACAACGACAACCTCCCAACCAGTCAAGGTCTGCTCTTCAACGCTGGTCAGTGCCTCTTTGAGCAGCGGCAATCGATTTCGCGTGGGTATTACTACCGAAACCAAAGGACATTCCTCTTCGAGGAGACTAGATTCCTCGCCGTTCACTGTCGGGACCTCTAGCTCCTGCTCGGAAGGGCGCCAGCTATCGACTCATAGATACGCCCAAAGCGGCAGCTGGCAGCCAGAAACCCCCAGGCGCATCGTCTACGAAATCCATGGAGCAGAAACCGGAGACTAGCTCTCAAGTCCTGCCTCAACAGAGGTCTGCGACTGTAGAATCCCGGCAGCTCGGATCCCGTGCCTTCCTCGTCGAAATCTTGGCATAAGGAGTCTGACTCAGGCGCAGTTCCTCTGCGCTCCGCCGGTGCCACAACCAGGCTCCTGGCAGGTAGACAATGTGGCCTCCGCCTTGCTTATCAGACGCCTCTCCCATTCCTCCTCATCTCCATAAATCTCGATGCGTTCGTCGAATAGGTCCACAGCGAGTCAGCGCAGACCTGTGTCACGGCCATGTTTGCGCCCCATACAGCCTGACTGTTCGCTCTTCATTCCCCAAGTCGAGCTCAGTTTCCCCAAGTGTTCCTTGCCGCACAAACGTGGCGAGTTCCTTCCAGCAGCAGCCGAATGGGACCCCCGAAGCACCCAGCATCTGGATGTCGACTCGACGCCTGAACCATTGCGCTCAGCCAACCTGGAGGAGTTACAACATCGTCGTCAACAAAGCAGATCGGGACCCTGAGGCGGCCGCGATTCCTGCATTTCGAGCTCGGTTGAGGCCACGAGTCTCTTCGTGGACAAGACGCACGGTGGGAACTTGATCGACTTTGCCTCTTCAATACGACTAGCGTGGTATCATCCGTAGAGCCATTGTCAACCACCACAATCTCGAAATTCGCTTGGATAGTCTTGTCCAAGAGACTCTCTAGAGTTTTCTGCAGGGTCGCTGCGCGATTCCTGGTGGGCACCACGACGGACACGAACCTCCTTCCATACACTGGACCAGCCGTAAAGACTCCGACACGAATGTCATTTCGAGGCCTCGATGCACCAATAACGCGGAAAGCTGCTCGGTGTAAGCTTCGGTAGCACGTCTGGTCGTCGCTCGAGTTCCCAGGCTAGCTCGCCGGACCCCTCTCACTGTTTGGCATATTTGGAAAGACAGTTGCCAATGTTGTCCTCTGATCTGAAGAATCCTGAATCGGGCTCCTTCCAAGAGTGCAATAGTTCGTCAAGCATGAATTCCTTGAGATGGTAGGGATTCGGGTCAAGTCCTCCTTCAGCATTGGGAGTGGAAAGCAGAAGGCGGCCATTGGTACGCAGTATTCGCCCAAGCTCCATGGCGAATCCGGCAGGATCCACAAGGTGCTCGATCGTCTCCAGCGAGACGACAGCATCAAAAGTCTCGTCCTTCAGAGGTAGGTCATGCGCGTCTGCACAAATCGACTCGGTTCCATATCGCTCTGAATCCGAATCGAAGGGCGTCCATGGAGATATCGACGCTGGTAACGGACAGCGCTCCAGCTCGGAGAATGAGCTCAGACCCATAGCCTGTTCCACTGGTAACATCTGCGACTGCACAACCTCGGATCCTTTGCATGCCCATCTGTAGCGGGCGATGTGTTGAGCAACTAGGCCCGAGTCGCACAGGTCCGGAGCGATGCGCTCGACCGCCTCAGGCCGCTCTCCCAATATTTGTTGTCTGCCTAGAGCTCATCGGCACCGACCTGCTAGTCGTTTTCCTCGTTCCGAAAACTGCTGCCACTGACCACGTCAGAGACTCGAACACCTAGATGAGGAGCTCACTTGCCCACTTGAACCGAGACGGGGGCTCATCCTTAAGCGCCTGGTGGTCCAGCGGGAGAATTTGCTCAATCATCGAGGGCTTGCCCGAGTAAGCGACGCGTCAATCGTCAGGATCCAATAACTCCCAGGAGTGACCAACACGTACGGGTCCGTAGAGCCAAGAGCGTAGTCACCGCTCCTGAGCCAGTAGATGACTCTGATCTGATTCCATACGGATAGCCCCAACACAGGTCCAATCGAGCATGTCAGCCGTGCCCGATCGTTCACGTATAGAGGCCCAGAGCTCATAGGTTCGGGGACCCAAAGGTAGGGAATCAATCTTGCAAGAGATCGTCTGATGTCCAGCGTCAATGTCCAACACTTCGTGGCCTTCAAGCATCGAACACATCACAAGCGCACCCGATCTGACCATCACTCACCCCGACGGAGAACTTGGGCTCTTGAATGGGATAGTCGGCATGAATATGAAACCTGATCTCGAGCGAATCTCCCGTCTTCAGGACATATCGCTCTTCTCCATCTGGAGCATGCACTGAGACCGCCTCGATTTTGAGGCCACGGCCTTGAACGACTCTGTCAGCGCCTTTACGCATACGTTCTTCCTCGTCGACCCACTTCAGGTAAGTATGGAGAGTGTCCTTGATGCCACCCTCCTGAAACCACTTTCCATCGAGAAGGAAAGACCTCGCTCGCAGATAGCCTCCACCGCCGACAGGTTGTGCGACACGAACAGCAGCGTGCGGCCCTCGGCTACGAGCTTCATCATCCGCTCCACGCATTTTGCCTGGAAGCCGGCGTCGCCTACGGCCAGGGCTTCGTCCACCACGAAGATGTCCGGGTCGAGGTGGGAGGCGACGGCGAAGCCCAGGCGCAGCTGCATGCCCGACGAGTACATCTTCACCGGGCGGTCGAGGGCGTGGCCCAGCTCGGCGAACTCGACGATCTCGTCGAAGCGGCGTTTGACGTCGGCCTTGCTCATGCCCATGATCTGGCCGTAGAGCCAGATGTTCTCTCGTGCGTTGAGCTCGGGGTGGACTCCGGAGCCGACCTCGATGAGGGCTCCGACCCGGCCCCTCACCTTCACGCGGCCCGAAGTCGGATAGGAGATGCGGGAGATCAGCTTTAGAGCCGTGGTCTTGCCGGCGCCGTTGGGGCCGACGATCGCGTAGCTCTCCCCCTCTTCGATCTCGAAGGAGAGGTCCTCGAGGGCAATCGGGCCGCGGCCCTCATTTCGTTGTCCGGCTAACCTTCGTCCCGCCCGCCTCACACCCTCGGCGAAGTCGTGGCGCAGCGATGCATAGCGCGGCCCCCCGCGCGGGTAGCGCTTGGTCACGTTCTCGAAGCGGATCGCGTAGCCCACGGCTCAGATCACGTCCGCAAAGTTGGGCTCGAGGCTCTTGAAGATGCGGTAACCGAAGTAGACGATGACGGCGGTACCGGCGAGGCTGGCCGCAAGCGGGCCGGGCTGGGGAAGCTGGCCCAGGGCCAACACCCGACGGAACGCATCGAGGAACCCGGCGGCCGGGTTCACCACCACATAGAGCACGCGCCACTGCTCCGGCACGACCGAGAGCGGGTAGGCGACCGGGGAGGCGAACAGCCACAGCTGCAGCGCAAAGGGCAGCGCATAGCGGAAGTCGCGGTAGTAGACGTTGAGTGCGGCGAGCGCCGAGCGCGACGCCGGCGCCGAGGATGCCGAGCGCGAGCGCAAGAAACGGCACCAGCAGCCAGGTCACAGAGAAGTGGGCGCCGAGAAACGGTCCCAGGCAGACGAACAGCACGAACCCGATGGTGAAGTCGACTCCGGCCCCCAACAGCGCTCCCAGCACCGGTATCTCGCGCGGGAAGTAGACCTTGCGCACCAGGGCGCCGTCGGTGAGGAGCGCGTTGGAGCCGAACGACACTCCCGTCTGCAAGAACGTCCACGGCACCAGTGCCGCCAGCGCAAAGGCGGCGTAGGGCGCGCCTCCTCCCGACACCGGCGTCAGCCGGCCGATCGTCAAGGTGAAGATGGTCATGAACGCAAGCGGCTGGATGACGGCCCAGCCGATGCCGAGCACGGCCTGCTTGTACTTGACCCGCACGTCTCTCTCGGCGAAGGCGAGGATCGTGGCGCGAAACGACCACAGCTCCCGCAGCGACTGCATGAGCCGCAGCCGGGGGCCACCTTCTACGATCAATTCGACTGTGGCCACTTAGAGTCTGACGACCTTTCCGTTGCGCTTGCCGAGGGCGTTGCAGCAGTCGAAGACGAGCGGTGCTTCGGCCCCGATCACCTGATGGTCCACGCCCTCTTGCTCCACGAGCACGATCACGAGGTCCTGCTTGTGCAGCAGCTCGGGCGTCAACGCCGCCGAGCTCAGAGTTCGCTTTCCTATTTGCAACGAGTCCACGAGCGGATCGTGGTAGGAGATCTTGACGCCGCGATCATCGAGCGCCGCCAGCACCTTCACACCGGGGGACTCCCTTACATCTTCGGTGCCACCCTTGTAGGCGACCCCGACGCCGAGCACTCGTGCGCCCTTCGGGACCTTGCCGATATCGTTGAGCATGCGCGTCGCCCGCTCGACGACATGACGAGTCATCTCGGAGTTGACCGCGTGCGCCAGCTCGACGAAACGGACCTCGTGCGCGCGCGTCCTGCGAACTCGATAGGAGAGATAGGCGGGGTCGAGCGGTATGCAGTGTCCTCCCCACCCCGGCCCCGGCCAGAAGGGCAGGAAGCCGAACGGCTTGGTCGCCGCCGCTCCAATTGCCTCCCAGATGTCTATGTCCATCTCGTGCGCGTAGACGGCGAGCTCGTTGACCAGCGCGATGTTCACGTGCCTGAAGGTGTTCTCGATGAGCTTGGCGAGCTCCGCCTCTCTGGTCCCGGAGACGGTCACGACCTTGGGGATCACCTGCTCGTAGAGCGCCTGAGCGGACATGCGGGAGCTCGTGTTGACCCCGCCGACGACCTTGGGAACATCGCCGAACGAGTAGAAGGCGTTGCCGGGATCAATCCTTTCCGGTGAATAGGCGAGCAAGAAATCCTTGCCCGCAACGAGGCCTTCCGCCTCGAGCAGCGGCTTGAGCAGCTCCTCGGTGGTACCGGGATAGGTGGTGCTCTCCAGCACGATCAGCGTGTCGTGGCCGAGGTGCTCTACCAGAGCCTTGCCGGCGTCGACGATGTAGGAGAGGTCGGGGAGCCCATCGGTCAGTGGCGTGGGCAGACAAATCAGAATTGCATCGGCGGCATCCAGTCCCCTGTAGGACGACTGCACCTTGAACCGCTTGGTTTTCAACAGCTCCTGCAGCCGTTCGTCGGGGATGTCGTGCAGATAAGAGGAGCCCTTGCGCAGCGATTGCACCCGCTCGGAGTCCAGGTCCACGCCCGCTACCCGGAAGCCCGCCTCCGCGAACGTGAGCGCGACCGGCAGGCCCACATATCCGAGCCCCACAACACCCACGAGCGCTTCTCTGCTCTGGAAACGTTCGATCAGCGGGTTCCATTTGCGCATGCCGGTTGCGGGGCGCGTCGTGGTCAACTGTCGCTCCCTCTGCGGCCCTTGACCGACGCCAACTGCGGCCTGAGCTCGGCCGCATCCCACTGCCCGCTCTCATTGGGCCGCCCCTGCCACGGCTGCGGCTCTGCTTCGTACATGGGAAGACGCAGGATGGCGAGACCACAGCCGCCGAATATGGCCAGCACCACGACCAGGGGCAGCGCTTTCTCGAGCTGCAGCGACAGCAACACAGCCAAGAGCGGCCAGCGCGCAGCCGGCGCCGTGAGTCAGCGCCGCCGCTCGCGTCGTGAGTCCCAGTCGCACCAAGCGGTGCGAGAGATGGTCCACTCCGCCCTGTAACACAGGGCGTCCGGCGATCACCCGCGAGAGGATGACAACTGATGTGTCCATAGCCGGAATCGCAAGCACAACCAACAGCCCGACGAAGCCCCACGGAGTACCGAACGGCAGATCGAGCTGCAGCGCGGAGGCGGCGACGACGAAGCCGAGGAACAGCGAGCCGCCGTTGCCGAGATAGAGGCGCGCGTTGCTCAAGTTGTGACGCAGGAACGACAGGCAGCTTCCCGTGACCGCGGCGGCGAGAACCGCAAGCAGGTACTGCCCTTCGATGATCGCCACCGCCAGCAGGCCCACCCCGAGCCCGGCTCCCGTGCATCCGGCCACCCCGTCCATGTTGTCGAGCAGGTTCAAGGCGTTCGTCGCCGCCACCAGGCAGAAGATCACCAGCAACGCGTCCACTACCGGCCTTCCGCTGAGCACCGGCCTGAGCCCCGAGGCCCACACCAGGTAGGCGACGAGGGTCTCGATCACGAGGCGAAAGGCGGGATGCAGCCCGGGGCCCGGCACCCTGTCGTCGGCGAGCCCGAAAATCAGCAGCGCCAGAGCTCCGGCGAGGATCGCCGCAACGCTCTCGTCCAGGCCGGCGAGGATCACGATCGCCGGCACCGCCCCCAGCGCCAGCGCCACACCACCGAGATAGGACACACTGCGCTCGGCCTTGCCGAAGAGGCGTGGGGACACAGTCATACCGAAGCGCCGACCGAGACTCGCCGCCGCCGGCATGGCCATTGCGCTCACGAACAGGGCGAGAGTGAATGCCGCCAGAGCGGCGCCCAACAGAGCTCCGCTCAACGAATACCCACCGCGCTGGTGGTGACGTCGATCTCGCGCCGTTCCTCCGCGGCGCGGCGGGACTCGGTGATGACCTCGGAGATGATCTGGTCGAGGCTGTAGCGCGGCCTCCATCCCACGAGTTCCCGAATCCGTGCGGTGTTCGGCACTCGCCGGCGCATGTCCTCGAAGCCCTCGCCGTAAGCCTGCTCGTAGGGAATGAGGTGGATCTCCGAGGAAGAACCGGCGGCCTCGACCACGCACTGGGCGAGCTCGAGCATCGTCACCTCTTCGGTGGAACCGACGTTGAAGACCTCGCCCTCGGCTTCGGGCTCCGACAACAGCGCCTGCAGCGCGCCCACAACATCAGACACGTGGCAGAAGCAGCGGGATTGGCAGCCGTCGCCGTAGACGGTGAGAGGCTCGCCCGCCAGCGCCTGGGCCACCAGCCGGGGTAGCACCATCCCGTAGGCGCCGGTCTGGCGCGGTCCGACCGTGTTGAACAGGCGCACCACCACGGTGGGCAAGCCCCGCTCCCGGTGATAGGCGAAGGCGAGGATCTCGTCCACCGCCTTGGAGGTCGAATAGCCCCAGCGCGACACCTTGTTGCTGCCCAAGAGCCGGTCGTCGTCCTCGGAGAAGGCGCCGCCTCGGCTCTTGCCGTAGACCTCGGACGTGGAGGCAACCAGCACCTTGGCCCGATAGCGGTGCGCCGCCTCCAGGACCGTCTCGGAACCCTTGATATTGGTGAGCAAGCTGTGCAGCGGCCGCTCGACGATAAGCTTGACCCCCACCGACGCGGCGAGGTGCACGACCACGTCGGCCTCGGCCACGAGCTCGTCGACGAGGAGCGCGTCGAGCACGCTGCCGTGAACGAAACGGACCCGGCCCCCGAAATCGTCGAGATTGCCGAAGTGCCCGGTGGACAGGTTGTCCAGGACCGTCACGTGGTTGTCTTTGCACAAGGCCTCGGTCAGGTGCGAGCCGATGAAACCAGCTCCTCCGGTGACCAGGTAGCGGATCACGCCACGATGCGCGGCGTCGTCACGGCGCGTGGTCTGCGACATGGATCGGATCCGCCTTTCCGAGCAGCTCGGCCCTCGAGGGCGGGCTGCATCGTCACTCGAGAATGGGCTGTGACATCGGCCAATGGTAAGGCGTGTCAACTAACGTTGCTTCTGGTGGTCGTGATGCTAGAGTACCGAACTGGGCCGGTCAAGCACACTGCCCCTCGAACTCGACTCATCCGGAAGAGAGGACCCGTCCCGACATGAGCCAGCAAGAAACGTCCTTCGACGGCGGCCATAACGAGCTCTCCCACAGCCTTGCGGTCCTCAGGATGCGCAAGTGGTCGATCGTCATGGTGGCCGCGGTGGTGCTCGCCAGCACCGCCTATTTCTCGCTGCGCCAGACCCCTCTCTACGAGTCCAGCGCCCGCGTCCTGGTGGAGCCGCTCAAGCTGTCTGCCGGCTTTGGCGCCGGCGACTACGCCGTGCCGCCCAACCTCGAGACCGAGAAGGAGGTGGCGTCCTCGGCCCCCGTCCTCGAGCTCGCCGCCAAGGAGCTAGACCTTGCCGAGGGGCCGCGGGCCCTGCTGGACGGCTTCTCGGTGGATCTAGCCACCAGCACCGAGATCCTGGTCATGAGTTATTCGTCGCCGCAGCCACAAGTGGCTCAGGAGCGAGCCCAGACGCTCGCCGAGGCCTATTTGAAAAACAGGCGGAGCCAGGTGCTCTCAGACCTCCTCGCCTCCTCCGACACCGTGCAGGAGCAACTCAAATCGCTCAACAAGCAGCTCGAAGCAATCAACGACGACATCCCGGAGCAGCCAAACGCCTCCCAGAAGGCGATCCTTCAGACTCAGGCGAGCACCCTGGTGGGCCAGATCGCGGTGCTGCAACAGCAGCTCACCGGGCTGACTCCCCCGGACAAGCTGCAGGTCGGCCGCGTGCTGGCGCCGGCGACCCTTCCCACCGCCCCCGCCAGCCCCAACCACGTCCAGAACGCAATTCTGGCTCTGGCCGCCGGTCTGGTCGCGGGAGTGGGCGTCGCCTTTGCCCGAGAGCGCCTCGACGACCGGCTGCGGGGCCGCTCGGACCTCGAGTCGCACCTCCGTACCCCGGTGCTGGCGGTGGTGCCACACGTCAAGGCGTGGCGGAGGCGCAAACGAGCACTGACTGTGACCCTGACCAAGCCCGACTCGGTAGCGGCCGAGTCCTACCGCACGCTGCGCACCGGCATCGTGTTCGCGGCCTCGGCGAGAGAAGCGAAGTCCGTGCTCATCACCAGCCCCCATCCCGGCGACGGCAAGACGGTCACCGCCGCCAACCTCGCCGTAGCCCTGGCGCACGCGGGCAAGCGAGTGGTGGTCGTCTCCGCCGACCTGCGCAAGCCGCGGCTGCACCGCTTCTTCGGAGCAAAGAACGAGGCCGGGCTGGCAGACGTTCTCCGCGGTGCGACTTCCATGGAGGAGGTCTTGCTGCCCACCGAGATCGACAACCTGAAGCTGCTCCCCAGTGGGCCCGCCCCCAAGCATCCCGGCGAGCTGCTCGGCTCCGAAGCGATGCGGACGGCGCTGGACGAGCTCACCAAGGACTTCGACATGGTGCTGGTGGACGCCCCGCCCCTGCTGGCGGTCGCCGACGCCATGACCTTGGCGCCGGTGGTCGATGCGGTCCTGTTCGTGGCCGAGGCCGAGAACACCACCCGCGCCGCCGTCGACCTCGCCATCAGCCAGCTCGACCAGGTGCGCGCCCACGTCATCGGGGCGGTGCTGAACAACTTCGACCCCTCCAGGGCAAGCGCCTACGCCACCGGCTACGAGGGCTACTACTCCTACAGCTACGGACGTGGCACTCGGGTCAAGGGCCGGGGCAAGAGGCGCAACCAGAGCGAGGAGCTCGTCGGCTAATGGGGCGGAAATCCAGAGAGGTCGATCGTTCCCTGAATAGCATCGTGAGCATGCGCCCCGCCGATGGAAAACACGTGGAGTGGATCGACGACGAAGCGGTGGTTCTCGACCCTTCGACTGAGGAGCTCCACTACCTCAACGGCCCGGCCGCGCTCGTCTACGCGCTGATCCTCGAGCACGGCTTCGATCGGGGGCTCGAGGAGGTGCGCAGCATCTACGGCGCAGATAGCGAGATCGAGAAGGGCATAGCGGACTGCCTCGAGGGCCTCGCCGACAAGGGCCTGTTGGTCGATGGCTGAGGGCAGCCCCGTGCCCGAGGCCACCAGCACCTGACCGGATCCCTTCGACGGCCTGGTCTGGGCCGCCTCGCGCTGGCTGGCAGTGGGTGACGAGTGGGTCGAGATCCGCTCTACCGCAGCGGGCTCTCTCGACTCGGGCGCCCTCGCGCCGCGGGCTCCCCGAAAGGCCACCAAGCACGAAGGAGTGCTGAGCCTCGTGGTTCCGGAGCCCGGCACCACACGGCCCGCCAAGGGCCGCAGGCTCCCCACGCTCTACCTGGGCAAGGCACCGATATTCGCCCAGCGTGAGCTGCCCACCCTCGAAAGAGATCTGGAGCTGACGCTGCAAGCCATTCTCGAGAGTCGCAAGCAGCCCATCTACTGGCTGCACGCATGCAGGATCGACGGCCACACCTGTCTCTACGGCGGCGACACCTACAACCGCTCCGCCTACCGCAGGAAGCTTGCCCGCAGCGGCATGGAGTTCTCCTGCGACCCTTACGTGAGGCTCACCGAGCGGGGAACGTTTGCCTGCTCGGACTGGGGCGAGCTGACCCCGGGCGTGGTCATCCTGAAAGTCAGCGGGGGGGAGCCCGAGGAAATAGTGGAGGTCTCCGGTGCAATCCTGCTGGGGATCCTCTCTCAGGCCCGCCTGGGCGCCCTGAGCGCTCCCGAGCTTCGCCACCTGGTCCGCGCCTGTACCGCTGTCACAGGAACCGGCGCAGGCGACGCCGGCGCGCTGGTCGAGCACATCAAGTCCTCTGCCCGCTGAGGCCATGCTCGCCTTGGAGGTGCTCGGCACCCCCTACCTGATCGAGAGCGACCGGCGCTGGAGGGACTTTCTCGCGCAGCTGTGGGCTCCGTTCGTGGTGCCTGCAAACGAGCACAGACCCGTGGATGCCCGTATCTGCGAAGAGGAATCGGGTTGGAGCCTTGATTTCTCCGCGGGCTGGGGCGTCGAGGACGATGATCCCTGGAGCCTCGCCAACGAGATGCGCAACGCCTTGTTCTCCACAGTGCTCGGAGGCAACCGCCCGGAACGTGGTTGCCCTGCATGCCGCGGTGGTCGAGCGCGACGGGGCGGGTCTGCTGTTGGCCGGGTCCTCGGGCTCAGGGCAAGACGACGCTGACCTTGGAGCTGGTGGGTCGGGGCTGGACCTACCACAGCGACGACTTGGCTCCCATCCACATCGACTCGGGCATGATCGCCTCTTTTCCCAAGCCGCTCCACGTCAAGGATTTATCCCGCTGGGAGCTTTATCGCCAGCGATGGAACCCGCCGTCGTGGGTGCCCGCCCCCAGCCACACTTTCCTGGTGCCGGCAGTCACCTTTGAGCCCGCAACGAGCGCAGTGGTCGCACCTCGCCGGCTTCTCTTCCCCCGCTACGATCCGAGAGAGACGGCCTCGGCTGCAGAGATTTTCTTCTGCCCGCGCGGTGGCGTGGGCAGCTCCTAATCTGCTATTCGTCCCCCCTCTCGGTCGTGCGGGCCTGGACGTGGTCATACGTCTTTGCGGGCAGGCGGAGACGGCCGAGGTGGTATACGGCTCGGCCGCAGAGGGGGCCGACCTGATCGAGCGGTGGGTTGACCGATCTGCAACTCCTGTTTATCATGTTGCTCATGAGTGAGGAGTTAAAAAATTCCAATAGGAGAATTCACCGTCCCTTCGCACCGAGAGCATCGACCGGAGGCGCTTCCTGCGGCGGGCGGCCGTCACCACGGCCTGGGCGGTACCGGTGATTTCGACGTTCTCGGCCGCGCCCGCCTACGCGTCGAGCGATCGCGCTGCGGACTGTGGTGAGCTGCACGGGTGCGGCTTTTGCACAGAGGTTCATTGGCTGCTGCACGAGTGCCTCTGTGATGCTGAGGCGGCAAGCTGCAGGTCGGCCGTGTCTGGCCCGGCGAGCCTGCCCACCGCCCCCGCCAGCCCCAACCACGTCCAGAACGCATTCTGGCTCTGGCGCCGGTCTGGTGCGGGAGTGGGCGTCGCCTTTGCTCGAGAGCGCCTCGACGACGGCTGCGGGGCCGCTCGGACCTCGAGTCGCACCTCCGCACCCCGGTGCTGGCGGTGGTGCCCACGTCAAAGCGTGGCGCAGGCGCAAACGAGCACTGACTGTGACCCTGACCAAGCCCGACTCGGTAGCGGCCGAGTCCTACCGCACGCTGCGCACCGGCATCGTTTTCGCGGCCTCTGCGAGAGAGGCGAAGTCCGTGCTCATCACCAGCCCCCATCCCGGCGACGGCAAGACTGTCACCGCCGCCAACCTCGCCGTAGCTTTGGCGCACGCGGGCAAGCGAGTGGTGGTCGTCTCCGCCGATCTGCGCAAGCCGCGGCTGCACCGCTTCTTCGGAGCAACGAACGAGGCCGGGCTGGCAGACGTCCTCCGCGGTGCGACTCCCATGAAGGAGGTCTTGCTGCCCACCGAGATCGACAACCTGAAGCTGCTCCCCAGTGGGCCCGCCCCCAAGCATCCCGGTGAGCTGCTCGGCTCCGAAGCGATGCGGACGGCGCTGGACGAGCTCACCAAGGACTTCGACATGGTGCTGGTGGACGCCCCGCCCCTGCTGGCGGTCGCCGACGCCATGACCTTGGCGCCGGTGGTCGATGCGGTCCTGTTCGTGGCCGAGGCCGAGAACACCACCCGTGCCGCCGTCGACCTCGCCATCAGCCAGCTCGACCAGGTGCGCGCCCACGTCATCGGGGCGGTGCTGAACAACTTCGACCCCTCCAAGGCAAGCGCCTACGCCACCGGCTACGAGGGCTACTACTCCTACAGCTACGGACGCGGCCCCCGGGTCAAGGGACGGAGCAAGAGGCGCAACCAGAGCGAGGAGCTCGTCGGCTAATGGGCCAGAAATCCAGAGAGGCCGATCGTTCCCTGAATAGCATCGTGACCATGCGCCCCGCCGATGGAAAACACGTGGAGTGGATCGACGACGAAGCCGTGGTTCTCGACCCTTCGACTGAGGAGCTCCACTACCTCAACGGCCCGGCCGCGCTCGTCTACGCGCTGATCCTCGAGCACGGCTTCGATCGGGGGCTCGAGGAGGTTCGCAGCATCTACGGCGCAGATAGCGAGATCGAGAAGGGCATAGCGGACTGCCTCGAGGGCCTCGCCGGCAAGGGCCTGTTGGTCGATGGCTGAGGGCAGCCCCGTGCCCGAGGCCACCAGCACCTGACCGGATCCCTTCGACGGCCTGGTCTGGGCCGCCTCGCGCTGGCTGGAAGTGGGTGACGAATGGGTCGAGATCCGCTCTACCGCAGCGGGCTCTCTGGACTCGGGTGCCCTCGCGCCGAGGGCTCCCCGAAAGGCCACCAAGCACGAAGGGGTGCTGAGCCTCGTGGTTCCGGAGCCCGGCACCACACGGCCCGCCAAGGGCCGCAGGCTCCCCACCCTCTACCTGGGCAAGGCACCGATATTCGCCCAGCGTGAGCTGCCCACCCTCGAAAGAGATCTGGAGCTAACGCTGCAAGCCATACTCGAAAGTCGCAAGCAGCCGATCTACTGGCTGCACGCATGCAGGATCGACGACCACACCTGTCTCTACGGCGGCGACACCTACAACCGCTCCGCCTATCGCAGGAAGCTCGGTCGCAGGGGCATGGAGTTCTCCTGTGACCCTTACGTGAGGCTCACCGAGCGAGGAACATTTGCCTGTTCGGACTGGGGCGAGCTGACCCCGGGCGTGGTCATTCTGAAAGTCGGCGGGGGGGAGCCCGAGGAAATAGTGGAGGTCTCCGGTGCAATCCTGCTGGGGATCCTCTCTCAAGCCCGCTTGGGCGCCCTCGGCGCTGCCGAGCTTCGTCACCTGGTCCGAGCCACAACCGACATCACCGGCACCAGCGCAGTCGACGCCGGCGCACTAGTCGAGCACATCAAGTCCTCTGCCCGCTGAGGCCGTGCTCGCCTTGGAGGTGCTCGGCACCCCCTACCTGATCGAGAGCGACCGGCGCTGGAGGGACTTTCTCGCGCAGCTGTGGGCTCCGTTCGTGGTGCCTGCAATCGAGCACAGACCCGTGGATGCCTGTATCTGCGAAGAGGAATCGGGTTGGAGCCTTGATTTCTCCGCGGGCTGGGGAGTCGAGGACGTTGATCCCTGGAGCCTCGCCAACGAGCTGCGCAATGCCTTGTTCTCCACAGTGCTCGGGGCAACCGCAGGGAACGTGGTTGCCCTGCATGCCGCGGTGGTCGAGCGCGACGGGGCGGGACTGTTGCTGGCCGGGTCCTCAGGCTCAGGGAAGACGACACTGACCTTGGAGCTGGTGGGTCGGGGCTGGACCTACCACAGCGACGACTTGGCCCCCATCCACATCGACTCGGGCATGGTCGCATCTTTTCCCAAGCCGCTCCACGTCAAGGATTTGTCCCGCTGGGAGCTTTACCGCCAAAGGTGGAATCCGCCGTCGTGGGTGCCCGCCCCCAGCCACACTTTCCTCGTGCCCGCATTCGCCTTCGAGCCCGCAACCAACGCATTGGTCGCGCCACGTCACCTTTTCTTTCCTCGCTACGACCCGAGAGAGACGGCTCGACTGGAACGTTTTTCTGCAGCTCGCGCAGTGACGTGGGGAGCTCCCAACCTGCTGGCGTCACCACGCCTCGGCCGTGGGGGCATGGAGGTGGTCATTCGCCTGTGCAAGCAGGTGGATTCGGCCGAGGTCGTATACGGCTCGGCCGCAGAGGGGGCCGACTTGATCGAGCGGCACGTTGGTTGACCTAACTGCAACTACTGTTTATCATGTTGCCTATGAGTGAGGAGTTAAAAAATACCAAAGGAGATTCACCGACCCTTCGCACCGAAAGCATCGACCGGAGGCGCTTCCTGCGCAGGGCGGCCGTCACCACTGCGTGGGCGGTACCGGTGATTTCGACCTTCTCGGCCGCGCCCGCCTACGCGCAGGGGGCGTGCGTGAGACTCAATCAACGCTGCGGCACCGTGGTGAACTGTAGCGGGCCGGCAAACCTGAGGTGCAATACCGGAGGATTCAACCAGTGCTGCACGAACTGCACCTGTCAAACCGCGCTGACCGGCGGGAGCTGCTCTCCCGGACAGCAATGCGTCTGCAAGGGCACCTGCGCCGCATAGGCACGCGAACCGTAGCCAAGGGCGCAATCCCGGCCCCTCCCGACCCTCACCTGAACTTAGCGAAGCCGCTGCTGTCGTAATCAGGGAGCTAAGGGTTGCAGAAGCGGCTTCATCTCTAAGAGAAGCGGGGATCCGTAATCTCATTCTCAAGGGGCCGTCAATCGGTCGCTGGCTCTACAGGGAAACGAAGGCACGGACCTACGCGGACTCGGACATCCTGGTTGCTCCCAGCGATATCCCCGCTGCAGAAAAGGTCATCTTCGCTCTCGGCTACCGTCGCCAACTAGAAGCGCTGACGGGGGATCGCCCCTGGGGGGCGTTGTACTGGATGCGTCCCCACGATGGCGCGGGCCTCGACCTACACCGGACGTTGACCGGTATAGAGGTTTCCCCGGAGACGGCCTGGCTGCTCCTTTCGGAAGAGACTGAGATGCTGTCACTACGGGGGGTGGAGGTGGAGGTCTTGAGCCAATCCGGCCGAGCCCTGCATCTAGTACTCCATGCGGCCGATCATGGGTTTACCTCGAACCGGCCACTCAATGAGCTTGCCCTGGCGCTCGAAACCCTCCCGGAAGCCCTGTGGAGCCGAGCCGCCTCTCTCGCCGCCAAGCTGGAAGCCACCGCTGCCTTCGCTGCGGGACTGAGGCTGGTGCCCAAGGGGGCCGACCTCGCCGCCCGCCTTCGCCTGCCTGCCAACGACTCCCTCGAGACTGCACTTCGAGCGAGCCCGGCCACTCGACACGCCCTGGGGCTGCAGTGGCTGCTGCAAACGCCGGGACTAGGCGCCAAGGCCTCTTTGCTCGTCCGCAAGCTCGTACCCCCGCCCGCTTACATGCGCGCCTGGTCGCGCCTTGCGCAGAAGGGCAGCTCAGGACTGATCCTCGCCTACGCATGGCGCCCTCTGTACTTGCTTCTCGAGGCGCCCTTGACTATTCACTCCTGGTGGCGTGCCCGGCGAGACTTGAGAGACCGGTTACCGACAATTTCTGACAATAGGACGTAATCTCCGCAAATGCACAGCAACTGCCTTCTGCGCTGGCATACTGACCCTCCATAAATCGGAGCTTCCTCGGAGGTATCGTCATGAAGCCAGCCACCCGCCCCATTCTTGTGATCGCTGCCACGGCGGCGCTGTTGAGTACGGCAGCCCCACCAGTGAGCGCAGCCCCCTCCCGCTACTGCCTTGGGAAGAAAGCCACGATCGTCGGCACGGCGGGCGCGGACCGTCTTCAAGGGGACGGCAAGGGCGGATGTGATCGTGGGGCAAGGGGGCGTCGATCACATCAATGCCGGAGGCGGAAGCGATCGTGTCTGCGGCGGCAATGGCAACGATACCGTCGTGGGCGGCAAGGGCGACGACAGGATCAGGGGCGGACCAGGGCTGGATTCCCTGTCCGGTCGCAGCGGCGCTGATGCCCTAGATGGCGGATCGGGTAAGGGCGACGCGGCCAAGTTCAGGCGTGCGACCAAGGCGGTCACCGCAAGTCTTCTAACCGGCACCGCTTCCGGCGAGGGAGCGGACACTTTGGTGGGCATCGAGCAGCTGTGGGGGTCGAACTTCGGCGATACCTTGACCGGCGACGCCTCCCAAGACGGAAATATCTTGGCGGGGGGGGCAGGCGACGACAGCATCGATGGATTAGATGCAGCTGATCGAATAGCCGGGGGGAATGGCAGCGACACCCTCGATGGAGGTCAGGGAGAGGACCTGCTGGACCACCAGCTCCTGTCGGGACCCGGCCCCGTCACCGTCGATTTCGGAGCCGGGACGGTAACGGGCATGGGGTCTGACACCATTGCCAACTTCGAAAGTGTCAACGACACCGAGAGCGGCGACACGATCCTGGACGACAATGAAAGCCGCACCTTCATACTCCTGGCTGGGGGTGACGACACCGTCACTGCCTCCGGCGGCAACGATCTCGTCGAGGGCGGCCCCGGAGATGACGACCTCGATGGTGGGGCAGGAGAGGACTTCCTCAGCTTCCTCAACAGCGCTGTCGGAATCGACGCGGACCTCGGTGCCGGTACCTCAACCGGAGACGGCGCTGACTCGATCACCGGATTCGGAAACGTCTTCGGGTCCTCATTCGCGGACACGATCGCTGGGGACGGAGGAGACAACCTGATCATCAGTCGCGCAGGCGACGACGTCCTTTCCGGACTTGTCGGCAGCGACTTCCTCGATGGAGGTGACGGGATCGACGACCTCGACGGGGGGCCCGGAAACGACAGCTGCCTGAACGGCGAGACCCTCGTAAGCTGCCCGTAGGGCGCCTCTTCCGCGGAGTCGGCCCGCGAAATGAAGAGGCGTGGTTCACGCCTCAGGCTCGAACTCTTCGGGACGAGAGAATGGATCGGAGGCGTTTCTTGCGTCGGGCGGCCGCCACCGCCGCCTGGGGCATTCCGGTCGTCGCAACCTTCTCTGCCGCTCCGGCTTATGCTCAGGCGTGCCTTGGGCGTAGCCAGCAGTGTGGAATCGTGTTGCTATGCATTCCGCAGCCGACGTGCACTACGACCGACTTCAGTGCCTGCTGCTCCGGATGCAGCTGCCAGCCGGACGGGGCATGTCTACCGGGCACTCCCTGCAAATGCGTCGGCGGCTGTCCCTAGCCATCTCACGGAGGGTCCGCGCCCCTACGTCACCTCCCCTCTCGGCTCATTCCCCTCGCCGGAGAGCTGCTCACGGCGAAGACCGTCGACGCCTCAAGCGCGATGGGTCCGGGCGATCGTCTCAAGGGCCGGGCGATCGCGGCGCTGGCGCCAATCGTTCTGAGCGCGCCGACATGCAGTTTCGTTAGCGGATCCGCGCCGAGAACGGAGACCCTTTGGCGTTAGGTGTTACTGACGTTCCTGTACTCAGCCCACGTTCGTGGCCAACGGCTATGATGCCTGCGATTCGGGTTAGGGGCCAGTCAAGCAGAAAGGTCGATGATGGCAGGGATCGAAACCAAACGATTCGACTCGCCGGACGAAACGCGGACGCCGGAAAAGACGAAAGTCGACGTCGTCAAGTTGGGAACCACTACCGCAGCGCGGTTCACCTTCGAGCCGGGCTGGAAGTGGTCGGAGTGTGTGAAGCCGGTCGTGGGCACAGCCAGCTGCCAGGTCCTCCATGTAGGCGTCGTTGATTCGGGACGTCTGCACGTGACACACGAGGATGGAACAGAAGGCGAGGTGGGTCCGGGAGATGCCTTCGTCATAGAACCGGGACACGATGCCTGGGTGGTCGGGGACGAGACATTCGTGTCGTTCGAGTTCGAGGCTCGCTCTGCAGCGGAGTACGCCAGGGGCTCCTAGGATTTGCCGGCCGGGTTGGGCTCTTCTGACGTTGAGGTGGGTCTAGCCGGAACTCGAGTAGTCGCATAGAGGCACACGAGAGCCACCGCGAGGTCAATAGATTCCCGATTCCCGGTCCCGAGCTCGTCGGCTCGCGAAAAGTTGTTGATGTTCCTGTAGTCTACTAATGTGACGTTACTCCGGGCCAGAAGCCCTGCGAGCGAGCCCGATCGAGCATCTCCGAGACTCCGGGCCCTCGTCGTGAACCAGTACTTCCCCCCCGACAGCGCGGCCACGGCGGGCACCACCGCCGATCTCGTGAGCGCCCTGGGGGAGGCCGGCCACAGGGTCTCGGTCCTGTGCGGACGCCCCTCTTACGACCCCGAAACGACAAGTCCGTGGCGGCCCCTGCGGCGTGAGTCCCACGACAGCTCCCACCTGGAGCGGGTCGGTTCCACCGCCTTCGACCGCAGGAGCATGGAGGGCAGGACCGCCAACTACCTCTCCTACCTCGTCATTGCCGGCGTTCGAGCCCTGCTCATGCCGCGCCCCGATGTCGTGGTGGCGGGTAGTGATCCGCCGCTGGCGGTGTGGGTCGCCCTGGCGGCGGCGCGCCGCCGACCGGTCCTCTACCTCGTCCGCGATCTCCACCCGGAGGCGGCGGTGGCTGCGGGCTGGCTGCCACCGGGTTTCGTGGCGCGCTTCTGGGAGCGGCTGCACAGGGCGGCGCTGCGCCGGAGCGCCCTGATCGTGTGCCTGGGCGAGACCATGGCGGCTCGTCTACACGACAAAGGCCTGGCCCCCGAGCGCATCGTCGTGGTTCCCGACGGCGGCCGCCCTCCGCTGCAGACCATCGAGCCGACCGTCGTCGAGGAGTTGCGGGCGGGCGCCAAGTTCGTCGCCATGCACGCGGGAAACCTCGGCAGCGCAGGGGCGTGGAGAACGCTTGTCGACGGCGTCAAGGCTGTCGAGGACGTCCGGCTCTTGTTCGTGGGGGACGGCGCCGCGGCCCCCGAGCTGCGCGCCGGCGGCGCCGAGGTCGTGCCTCTTCGTCCCGCTTCAGAGCTCGCCAGCGTCATGGCAGCGGGGGATGTCCAGATCGTCACCGTGCGCTCCGGCATGGAGGGGCTGGTGGTCCCGAGCAAGCTCTACACCGCCCTGACTCACGGCCGCCCGGTCCTGGCGGTGGCGCCCTCAGCGAGCGAGGTGGCACACATCGTCAAGCGCTGGAGGTGTGGGCTGGTGGCCGATCCCGACGACCCGCTCGAGGTCGCCCGGGCGCTGACTTGGATGCGCAGCCACCCCTGGGACCTGGAGGCGATGGCGGCTCGCTCCCGTAATGCCGGGGACTTCTACGCCAGAGATAAGTGTCTGGAGCGACTGGTCTCGTTGATCGAGGCCGTAGCGGCGGGAGAGAGCGACTTCTCGGCGGAAGCCGCCGAGGATGAGCCGGCATATCCGGCCATCATCCGTGAAGAGAGCCCTCACGAAATCCTGCTGGACGAAATCACCGAAGTCACCGAGATCAGAAGGAGAAATTGATGCCAGAGGTCGTGCTGGGCCTGAACGCCTACCACGGCGACGCCTCTGCCGCCCTGTTCGTGGACGGAACCTGCGTCGCCGCGGTTGAGGAGGAACGCTTCACGCGCCTCAAGCATCAGGCGGGTTTCCCCACCCAATCGGTGCGCTGGTGCCTCGAGCATGCAGGGCTCGAGGCCTCGCAAATCGATCACGTCGCCATCGGCCGCAACCCCGCCACCAACCTTCACCGCAAGGCGCTGTTCATGCTCCAGCACCCGCCGGGCATGGGCTTTCTTCGCTCCCGCCTGCGCAACGCGGCCCACGTCCTCGACGTTCGCTCGGCCTTGGCCGAGGCGCTGGAAGTTGCGCCCGAGCAACTCCGAGCCAAGCTCCACCGTGTCGAGCACCACCGCTCCCACATGGCGAGCGCGTTCTTCTGCTCCCCCTTCGAGGAGGCGGCGTGCGTCTCGCTCGACGGCATGGGCGACTTCGTATCGACGATGTGGGGCAAGGGCGAGGGGGCCCGGTTGAAGGTCCACGGTGCGGTCACCCACCCCCATTCGCTGGGGCACTTCTATCAGGCGTTCACGCACTTCCTCGGGCTCCCGAGTTTCGGGGACGAGTACAAGCTGATGGGCCTCGCCGCCTACGGGGAGCCTGCGCTGAAGGGCAAGGTGCGAGAGCTGATTCACCTCCAGCGAGGCCTGCAGTTCCGGCTCGGGCTCGAGTACTTCGTGCATCACACCCGCGGCGTGGACATGACCTGGGAGCACGGCACACCGGAGCTCAGCGCGCTGTGGTCCGAGCGCATGGTGGAGGCGTTCGGTCCCGCCCGCCGGACCGGTGACGAGGTCACGCAGCGCGATCAGGACCTCGCCGCCAGCACGCAGGCGGTCCTCGAGGAGGTCGGGCCTCGAGATGTTGCGGCGGTTGCACGATCTGACCGGGAGCCGGCGTCTGATCATGGCCGGGGGCGTCGCGCTCAACTGCGTGCTGAACGGCCGGATCAGGACCGAGACGCCTTTCGAGGAGGTCTGGGTGCAGCCCGCCTCCAACGACGCAGGGATCGCCATCGGCGCGGCCCTGTGGGTCGTTCACCAGGTGCTCGGCCGCGCCCGCACGTGGACGATGACCGACGCCTACCTCGGCCCCCGCTTCGACGACGACGCCTGCGGGCGCGCCCTCACCGACGCAGGCTTGTCCTTCAGCCGCCTGCCGCAGAAGGAGATGGCCGAGAAGGTCGCAGGGCGCATCGCAGAGGGAGCGATAGTCGGTTGGTTCCAGGGCGCGATGGAGTTCGGTCCGCGTGCCCTCGGCAACCGCTCGATCGTCTGCGACGCACGGCAACCGGCGATGAAGGACGCTCTCAACGCCCGCGTCAAACATCGCGAGGGCTTTCGCCCCTTCGCCCCCAGCATTCTCGCCGAACGCACCGGAGAGTGGTTCGAGCAGGACTATCCGTCATCGTTCATGACCATGGCCTATGAGGTCAAGCCCCACAAGCGGGGGCTGATCCCGGCGGTCACCCACGTCGACGGGACCGGCCGGCTTCAGACCGTGGCGAAGGAGACCAATCCGCTCTATCACTCGCTCATCGAGGCCTATGAGGCTCGCACCGGGGTGCCGGTGGTGCTCAACACCTCGTTCAACGAGAACGAGCCGATCTGCTGCCGGCCCGAGGAGGCCGTCGACTGTTTCAGCCGGACCCCCATGGACGTGCTCGCCCTCGGAAACTGCCTTGTCGACCGCCGAGGCGAATCCGAAGCCTAGCCGGGCGTTTTCACGAGAGCTTTGATTCTGAAGTAAACTGGTGTAAGGTGCTGTGCTAATTGAGTTAGATGACCAGCCTGCGAATCGGCGGGCTCGGGGAGGTGCAGATGACTGCTTTTCGGACCAATAGCAGGATTGCGATCGTGGTCGCAGCCTTGATCGGGCTGTTCCTGCTGCAGAACTCTGCGCTCGAAGCGCACGACTTCACGGCCAACTCCACGATCTCGATCCGTTTCGAGGACGGAAAGTTCAAGGGCCGATTGAGGTCTTCTCGAGAGAGTTGCATCAAGAACCGGGAGGTAAAGGTCTTCAAGGCGCGCCCCGTCAAACCGGACATACTCGTCGGCAAGGACCACACCAACGAAAACGGCCGCTACGTCGTCCCCAAGCCCTCGGGAGTTACGGGCAAGTTCTACGCCCGCGCGAAGAGAAGGGTCACCGGCAATCCCGATTATGACCACGTACACAGGTGCCGCCGGGCCCTCTCCCGGATCATCAAGGCCCCTTAGATCTAGGATCCGTTAAATCAGGGTCCATTCCCTCACAGCCTCCGCCCCTTGGAGACCGAGGAAGTGGCTGTTCCCGCTGTGCCTGCTGCTTCTCCTTGCTCTGGGGCTCGACGCGGCTTTCGTCACCTACCGGCTGCGCTCGGCGCTGCCCGACGCCGCCTCTCGACTTCGTGACGGGGGCTCGGCGGTTGTCGAGGGTCGCTATCGGCGAGCTCAGTTGCAGTTCGGGCAGGCGGGGGCCGCAGCCGCAGACGCTCAGCAGCTCCTTGCGCATCCCAGCTTCACGGTGGCGTCGCTGCTGCCTCGCCTCGAGGCGGATTCCGCCGCCGTCGAGGCGCTGACCGAGGCGGCACGACTCTCGGCGCGCGCCGGCCTCGCCACCGTCGAAGCGGGCCACGCACTGGGCAAAGGCGGCTTCGGCGCCGTCTACCGGCAGGGACGGGTGCGCTTCGGTCCCCTGAGCCAAGCCACCTCACACCTGACGTCGGCACGGCGCCTGCTGGCCACAGCGTCAGACGTCGTCTCGGAAGTGCCCCAGCCGACCCTTCAGGCCGTTCAAGACCCGCTCCAGGTGGCGGGAACTGAGCTGAGCAGGGCCGCTCACTCGGCCCGCCGGGCGGCTCTTGCGCTGGACGTCCTTCCCAGCTTGCTGGGCCGCAGGCTCACCCCAGCGCTATTTTCTGGCGCTTCAAACTCCCAGCGAAGCGCGCGGCACTGGGGGCCTGGCCGGTTTCTACGGGGTCCTGGAGGCGACCGACGGACGAATGCGCCTGAAGCGCATCGGGCCGATCTCAGAGCTGGCCTCGGAGCACATGACCGGCGTCGAGGCGCCCGCCTGGTTCGAGCGCCGTTACGCTCCGGTGGCGGGCCTGCGGCAATGGCAGCAGGCCAACCTGTCGCCGCACTTTCCTGTGGTATCCGAAGTGTGGCTCGACATGTACGAGTCGGTAAGGGGAGAACGCCTCGACGGCGTCATCGCCATGGATCCGGTCGCCCTGGGGCGGCTCACCGCCGCCACCGGCCCCATCCAGACCGAGGATCCCGACGTGGCCGTGGGCCCCGACAACGCAGTGCCGGTTCTGCTGCACGACTCCTACCTGAACTTCGGCGACGACTCGGAGCAGCAGAACCGTTATCTGGCAGGAGTGACCAAGGGCTTCTGGGACACCCTGGCTGCGGGGGACGTCGATGTCCCGGCGCTGGCTGCGGGAGCGGGAGGCTCGGTCTCATCCGGGCACATCAAGATCTACTCGCACGACCGGGCCACCCAGAGCGCCATTCGGGCTCTGGACGCCGACGGAGGCGTGCTCAACGAAGGCCGCAACGCCCAGCTCGTCTACCACAACAACTTCGGGGCCAACAAGGTCGATTACTTCCTCACCCGCAGGATCGAGACGACGGTGCGGCTCGACGAGCGGGGTGGGGCGCGAGTGAGAACCACCGTCGACGATGAAGAACTCGGCCCCCAGCGGGCCCCCTTCTCCCCTACTCGGGCTCCGCGGTAAAGAGGCGGGCCTGAACAGCATGCTCCTGGAGTTCCTGCTGCCCGAGGGCGCACGCGTGAGAGGTCGTCTCACGATCGAGGATCGTTCCATCCTCCCGTGGATAGAGCATGAAGGCGAGGTGCCCACGGTCTCCGAAACTCTCAGGATTCCCCCGGGGGGCCGCAAGCGAGCGTCGCTCACCTACTTCGTCCCCGATGCGGCGACGTGGTCTCAGGGACAGGGGCGCTTCAGCATGACGCTGCTCCCCCACGCCACCGTGACCCCCGACCACTTCGTGCTTTCGGTGATAGCTCCCGAGGGCTACCGGGCCGTGGACGTGGGGGCCGAGGCGACGACCGTCGAGGGGGGCGTTCGGATGGAAGGCGAGCTCGACGGCAAGAAGAGCCTCACCGTCCGCATCACTTCCTGAGCCGGGCCCTCACGGGTTCGGCGAGACGGGCTCGTCGCTCACGGCGAGGGGTTCCGTCCCTGCCGGTTGGTCGCTGCGGAGCTTGTCGATGCGAACTCCCTGCGGGTAGGTGAGCAGGGCGGCCACGATCAGACACACGCCCGAGCCGATCAGCACCGGCTGGATGCCGAAGGCCGCCGCCAGCGCGGGCACGACGGCCAAGGGAAAGAGCTCGCCGATCTGGCTGGACACGTTCGTCGTCCCCATGACACGTCCGACAAGGTGGTCGGGGGTGGCGACCTGAATGAGGGTGCGCAGCAACGGGAACATCACGCCGAGGACGATCCCCCAGTAGATCGCCGCGACCACGACCACTCGCAGGTCCGCGGTCCCCGTGTAGACGATGGCGCCGACCCCGCTCGCCACGGCTCCCAAGAGTGCAAGCCTGGCGTTCGCCAGGCGTTCGGGGAGGCGGCCGAGCAGGACGGAGCCGGCGACCACCCCTGCACCGAAGATCGTGTTGACCCAACCGAGCGCTTCGGGCCCGGTCCCCAGAATGTCGCGGTAGAACAGCGGCTCGAGCGCGCCGAAAGCTCCGAAGGAAAGCCACAAGGCGGCGAAGATGCCGAGATAAAGGCGCAGGGGCGGGCTCGTCCAGGCGAAGCGGAAGCCCTCCCGCATCTCTTTGAACGCGGCCGGTCTCTCTGAGGGCTCGGCGCTGGGGCGCAGGGCGACCCTCGCGACCAGAGCCACCGCGACGATTGACGTGAGCGCATCCAGCACGAAGATCCAGTCGAGAGACCAGTAGTGCGCGATCAGGCCGCCCATGGCGGGTCCCGCGACGAAGGCCGCGCTGCCGCCCGCTTCGCTGGCGGAATTGATGCGCTGCAAACGGGCGGGCTCGGTGGTGAGAAATGGGGGCAGGGAGATCACTGCGGTCAGCACCGCGGCCGTGGTGAAACCGGCCAACGCGACCACCAGGGTCATGTCCCTGATGTTGTCCGGGAGCACGAGGGCGAGGGTGGCGGGAACGAACAAGATTTCGGAGCCGATCAACACCCGGCGGGGGTCGAAGCGGTCGATCAGCACCCCGGCCAGGGCAGAGCCGATCAAGGAGAAGATGCCGAGGCTCGCCATAACGAGCGCCTGCTGGGCGGGCGTGGCGTCGAACTCGTAGGCGGCCTTGCCCCAGATCCCCACGAAGAACGCCGCCTCGCCTCCGGCGCGCGATATGAAGCGGGCCGCGACGACGCGTGCGGTATTGCGGTCTTCGAGGCCCAGGATCATGGGTCGGGAGCCTAAATGCCGGGGCGATGTGCTGTTCTTGCGCGTCAACCCCGACGAATCATCGGGGCAGTCACACTGAGATACCTGCTGAAGCTCGGCAGCGGGCCTCGTCAATCGGTCGTCGCAGTTCGGCGAAGCCGCCCGCCGCCTCCAAGAATAACGCCATCGCTTGAGCGGCTTCTCCCTCTGCCCGGCGTAGCTCGGCGCGCGCCTCCCAGACGGACGCGTGCCAGGGACCACCTTGCCAAAGACCGGTAATGCGCTCCGCTTCCACTAAGTGACGGCGTGCCCGGGAAAGATCCCCGGCGCGCGCAAAGACCCGAGTCGCTTCGACGTGAAGCTTCATCGAGCACGGTTCACAGACCCGCGGAGCATCCGCGAGGACATGTTCCGCCTCCCGGGCCACCTGCAATGCATCCAATGTGCGATCGGCCGCGCAAACCTGGACCCCGAGCACGCGGACAGTCAGATGGGACGGGATACCCGACGACTCCGCGAGAGGTCGCGCTCGCGCCAGCAGATCGCGAGCGCGCTCATAATTCTCGCGCACCACTTCCGCCTCAGCGAGACGTTCTAACGCGATGGACTCCGCCGAGACACATCCTGCAATCTCAGCATATCGAATCGCCCGCTCCAGTGTGTCGGTCGCTCTTTGGATGTCACCCGACAGCAGGTCGAACTCGCCGAGAAGCAGTGTCGCCAATGCCAGTCCGCCCTTCGACCCCACCGATGTCGCGATGTCGAGTAGCTCCCGCGCGAATGCGGCGGCCCCTGCGTGTCCCTCTGGTCCGTAGAGATAGAACTCTTGGAAACAGAGATGGGCGTCGAACACTGCCATCTCCAGATCGGCACCCCGACGAACGGAGTGGGCGAACTCTTCCCGGAACAAGTCATGCCACGTGCCCCGCGCATACGCTATCAACGCCAGAAGAGTGCTTGCCTCCCCCAGCTCGTGGCCAAGCTCAGCGCTCAAGGCCAGAGCGCGCGCCTCCCGTGCGAGTCGCTCGGCCTCCGGCAGATCCCGTCGGCTCCACGCGACCAGTCCATAGGCGAGCAGTGCTGCGGCGCGTTCGGCCGGGCCGGGCGGCTCGGCGCCTTCCATTGCGAGCACTTTCTCGTACAGCGCGATCGTTGCTGCATCTGGACCTACACCGATGTGCTCGCGCAGCGCATCGCGTAATTGTTCGAACTGCCGGATCGCTTCGCGACGATTACCGGTGTCAAGATGCGCCTGCATCAGAGCTCGATGCGCTTCCTCATCCGTTTCGTCCAACTCGAGAACGACCTCCCAATCGCCCGCTCCCTTGAGGAGGGCGATATAGCGGGCCTGAGTCCGGGAACGCGGCTCCGCGGCCCACGTCTCGTAGCGGTCGGCTGGGAGGACCTCTCCTGTATGAGTGGCCGCAACAACGCGGCACCTCTCGGGGTCTCCGGACGACAACGCACGCTCGGCCTCCCGACGGAACCGATGGAGGTCCACCTCAACGCTCGCACCGGGCCACAGCGCGAGCAGGCCGCTCTCGGCACGTATGGCGTCTTCAGATCCAAAAGCGCGGCGCGCGTAGTGGATGGCCTTTCGTAGGTTGGCTCCAGCCGCGTCGACCTGCAGATCGGGCCACAGGTATTCCATAACGAGCTCTCGATGCAGACGGTGTTTCGGCTCGAGGGCCAGCAGTTTCACGAGATCGGCCGCCCGTCTGCTTCGCCACGAGTTGACGGAGATCGCCCGACCATCCACGGTCACCTCGAACCCCCCAAGGAGCCGCACGTGGCACTTCTGGTCCATGTAGGAACTATAGCTCCAGGGCTCTGTTGGGCGAGTGGAGGCCTGGGAACGGTCTGGGAACGCGACAGATCTAGGTTGATGCTAGAGGATCCCCCGCGGGGGGACATCGGAAACAGGAGGACGAATCATGCCCCTATTCATGGATGTGCACAGCCATCTCCCAGATGGAGCAACCAGCAAGGACGTCGCCGGCGCTCACGAGGCAGACTTGAAGATTCAGGACAAATACAAGGTGCGGTACATCAACTATTGGGTCGACGATAAGGCAGGCAAGGTTTTCTGCCTTGTCGATGCGCCCAACGCCGAGGCAGCCCATACCGTTCACCGAGAGGCACACGGGCTGGTGGCCGACGAGATATATCCAGTCGAGCAGGGCTGATCGCATTGGCACTTGGTAGTCAGGCGCGCGCCAAGCGCGCGCTTGACTACCTTGAGTAACGCGTGGATGAGGCCCGGCTCCATTAGACAAGGATCCACGAGTCGCTCGAATCCGAATTGCGATGCCGAGTGATGGAATCGATCAGCGACAAGAGGCGCTCAGGTGCGCCGCCCTGGTCGCTGCGGGTGGGGATTGGACGGGGCGCTCGGAGAGCCGCCGCCTTCGTGGTCCTGAAAGAACACTGCGCGAACCGCCGCGCATCTCAGGGGCTGATCGGAGAGCGCCCAAATTTCGCTTCGATGGAGAGGAAGGTGACGCGTGCGAGGGCCAGCCTCAATCTCCCAGCAAGCGCTCTCGTCCTGGTTCCTGATTGTCCTGCTGAGCGGGGCCCTGGCCTTCGCCATCGGGGTCTTCGGCTTCGCGCGGGCGCTCCTCGTCACCCCGCTGGGAGACCTGGCGCTAACCCGCGTCGCGATCGTCGCGCTGATCGTCTTGGCAATATCCCGTTTCGTCCCGCTGGCGGCCGTACAGTTCTACGTGCAGGGCCTTGCCGCCATCGTCGCCCTGTGGCCGCTGGCCTACGTCATGCGGATTCAGCCCACGTCTTACGCCGCGGGCCGATCGCGGCCCATGCCGACCGGCTGACCCGACCATCGGGGCGTTCCGGCGGCGCCGCAGGCGGCGCAGGCAACAGGACGGTTTGACGCCGTGAAGTAGGTGGTTTATCCGCAACAATTTGCGGGTTGCGAGTTTGTGGACCCGATCGTGATCGAACCGACTGGCTTCGCCACGCCGGGTGGGGATTGGGATGGGGCGCTCGGAGCCCCCTGGGGGTAGGTGAGCAGGGCGACCGCGATCAGACACACGCCCGAGCCGATCAGCACCGGCTGGATGCCGAAGCCCGCCGCCAGCGCAGGCACGACGGCCAAGGGAAGAGCTCCCCGACCTGTCTGGACACGTTCGTCGTTAGCTGCCGAACTTGATGGAATCCAGTAGTTCCTCGCTTTTCTCGGACGGCTCGGGTGAAAGGTTCTCGATCAGGAAATGACGACGCCCAACGTCGAAGAAGATGAGCCGCTCGGTGTGTCCTACCGGGGTCACGGGAGAAAAGAATGAGTTGTAGACGATCGCCGCACACTTTGCGCCGGCCCCATCGAGCCTCTTGTTGAGATACTTCGACCCTCGTTGTCCCGATAAACCCGTCACCACAACATCTACCGCCGGAGCGCCCCCAATAGTCCGTTCATCCACGCTTTCCACCCGGAGATTTGGGTTCGCTCGGAGGTAATCGACCGGGTCACTTGGAGCTGCGACCCGCGCCGACTTGCTGGCCAGGCTCACGTCGGGATCGAAGCCTTGCTCGTAATTGACGATAGACATCGCATTGGTGCCTCCTAAGTAACTCACGTTGAAATATCCCTGACGCTTGATGAGATTGACGGTCCATCCAGATGTCGGAAAGCGAAGCGTGAGGTCTGGCTCCAACACCGGCACCGAGTACCAGCCGGCTGCGTCTAGTACACCGGTGTGACGTATCGAGACCGGTGTTCCCCGTCCAACCTTGATCTCTTCAACAAGGGGGTCTTGAACCCCCGCAGGCTGAATGGCATTCTCGGTAAAGTCCGGCAGCCCGCCGGAGATCATCACGGCAATGGTTATGAGCAGCGCCGCGCCGAAGGCTGTAAGAGCGCCTCGGCGGTAGCGAATTCTGCGGACGGTCCCATCTGGAGGCGTGCGAAGCAGATCCATTTCCTTTCCCTTTCTCTGTAGAAGCTCGCGGAGCTCAGATTCCATTGATGTCCTCCACGACGCCGGGGGCCCTTAGCGACACCATCGCTCGGGCGACGAGTGACTTGACCGCTCCTGCGGAGCATCCGAGCATCTCGGCCGTCTCATACTCGGACAGATCCTCGTAAAAGCGCAGCACGATGGCCGCGCGCTGTCTGGCCGGCAGCGCTCCCACCCTGCTCCACAGAACGTCGCTGGTTGCGACATCCGGGAACGGGACCTCCTCTTGCGCGCGAAACGCCTTCTGCTGCGCCTTGTAGCGCCTCTCCACTGCAAGCCTGCGCCAGTGCTTCCGGGAGAGATTGACTACAGTGCGCTTCAGGTAGGCCTGGAACGATTGGGGACTGCGCAAATCCTCAAAGCGTCCCAGCATCTTCACGAACGCCTCCTGGACGAGGTCCTCAGCGAGCTCCCGATCTCCCGTCAGTAGATAGGCAAGCTGGCCGGCCGCGGGTGCGTGCTGGGCATAGAGCTCACCAACCTTCTGCCTGGTCCGAGTCAAAGCTCTCGCTTCGGAACTCACCTGCAAAATGCCTCCCTAGAAGACGTTCTACTATCAAGACCCCTGGGGGCGGGAGTTGGTGTCGGTCGGGAAAGGTCTGTGTCGCAGCGCCCGGCCCTCGTTCGCGCTCTGGCTTCGCTGGGAAAAAGGCTACAGCGGCCCGAAAATGAGCCGACTATTCCCTAGCGACAAACTCGTCGCCTGCTTGGGCGCGGCTGGACGGTCGCCTCGAGACTAGAAGACGGCCCTTCACGCAACCAGGAGAGACCATGAGCCACCATCGACCGAACCGCCTCACCCTGTTCATCGCTACGGCAGCCATTGTCGCTGCAACTTTTCACGCGCCGGCTGCGGCCGCGCCACCCCCCGCGTCCATAAAGATCAACGACGTCTCGGTTGACGAGGGGAACAGCGGAGTCACGATAGTCACCTTCACAGTGGTGGCCAAGGGAAAAGACGCTGCTGGGGCGAAGGTCGATTACGCCACCCAAGACAACACCGCAGAGGCTGGAAGCGACTACCAGAGTCGCTCGGGCACCCTGTCCTTCTCCGGTACTCGCCGTCAAGAAGTGTTCGTACCTATCAACGGTGACTTGGCAAACGAGCCCAATGAGCTCTTCTCTGTGAACCTTACCAACTCCACCGGAGCGGATATAAGGGACCCCCAGGGCCTCGGGACCATCACTGATGACGACGTGCCGGCCACCCTGTCTGTGTCCGACCAGACGGTCGGCGAGGGCAACAACGGCACCCAGACCACGGCGGGCTTCCTGGTGACGCTGTCCCAGCCGTCGCCGACTACCGTCACCGTCAACTACTCCACGGCAGACGGAACTGCCACCTCGGCTGGTTTCGACTATGTAGCGGCGAGCGGGACGGTTACCTTTGCCCCCGGCGAAACCTCTGCGACCATCGACGTCAGCGTCATAGGCGATAACGTGGCCGAAGGAGTCAGTGAGACCTTCACGGTCAGCCTCTCGAGCCCAACCGGAGCAGAGTTGGCAGACGCCACCGCCACGGGCACGATCGTCGGCGACGAAAGTTCTCCCGTTGTATCGGCCAAAGACATCACCGTGGTCGAGGGTGACTCCGGCAACACTGCCGCCACCTTCGAAGTGACCCTGTCACGCGCCGCTGGAAGCGCAGTGAGCGTCGACTACGCCACGGCAGAAGGGACGGCCACCCCAACCACTGATTACGAGGCGATTCCAGATACCACCCTCGACTTTCCTGCAGGGACGACGACGAATTCCGTCACCGTCCAGGTGGTGGGTGACGTGACGGATGAAGCCGACGAGGTATTTACGCTCGAGCTGAGCAATCCTCAGGGAGCCCTGGCCGGGGACATGCAGGGCAGAGGTTCCATTTCAGATGACGATACAACCCGAGTCTCCGTAAGCAACAAGACCGTCACTGAGGGTAGGGAAACCTCCGCCGGTTTCGCGCTGTCGTTGACCAAGCCCAACAGCGATCAGGTGACGGTTGACTACGCAACGACAGATGGTTCCGCCAAGGCTTCCGGTGACTACCTCCCGAAAGAGGGCTCGGTGTCCTTTGCTCCAGGCCAGGTGACAAAGACCGTCGGCGTCACGATCGTGGATGATGACGTACCTGAACGAAGGGAGCGCTACTCCTTCAGGGTCACCGCAACCTCGAACGCTGATCTCGCCGATGGCGCGGGGACCGGCACCATCCGGAACGATGATCGCAATCAAAGCGTCACGAAGGTCAGCGCTGCCAAACGGCAAGGACGCATAAAGGTGCGGGGCAGGCTCACTCCGGCCCATTCGAACAAGAGGATGTACGTGACGCTAAGAAAGTACAAGAGCGGTCGCTGGGTCAAGGTGCGCACCAAGCGGCCCGGTTTGAGCGCTCCTGTAGACGTTAACAGCGATGGAGTTTTGGACAGCAGATACGCAACTCGCTTCCTCAATCCCCCCAACACACGGCGCTGCCGGATCATCGCCCGCTTTGCAGGTGACTGGAATCACTATCCCAGCAAAGCGCGCAAGACCTTTCGCTGCTAAGCGGCTTGGCCGTAGTGTCGGTCTGCGGGCGTATAAGAACGCGCGTTGGCAACGATACGCTGATGCTGTGACTCGAGCCCCTCGGCTCTCGCTTGCAACGGTGGTCTTGGACTGCCCTGATGCGCAGGCCCTCTCGGGCTTCTATCGAAAGCTCCTGGGGTGGGAGGTGAAATGGAGCGAGCCAGACTGGGTTCTGCTCAGGTGCCCTGATGGCGGAACAGGCCTGTCGTTCCAGTCCGAGGTTGACTATCGGCCCCCGGTATGGCCGGAACGACCCGGGGAGCAACAGAAGATGCTGCACCTGGACATACTTGTTGACGACCTGGATGAGGCTGGGTCGCACGCGATCGCTATGGGAGCGACACTGGCCGACTTCCAGCCACAGGACGACGTTCGTGTCTTCCTCGATCCTGCTGGTCACCCCTTCTGCCTGTTCATCAAATAACACCTCGTTGGGAACGGGACGAGGGCACAGTGGCAGTGGGCGGCGAACTGTGCACGGTGGCTGCAAGTAGACCGGCGCATGTCAGCCACCGAAATGGGTGGGTGGGGGTAGACCGTCGCACGTCAGCCCCGTCAGATGGGGGGGTGGCGAGGTGGTCGGGGGGTGGCGAGAACCTGTGCACGGTGGCTGCAAGTACACCGGCGCATGTCAGCCACCGATTTGGGTGGGTAGGGGTAGACCGTCGCACGTCAGCCCCGTCAGGTCAGCAGACTCGGTGGTCTCCTTTGTCAACTCCAGTTCCGGACCGGTCGGGAGACGACTGAGAAAACCACCCGGAGGCGCCGAGCGTCTCCCCCGACTGGGTGCGTGGCCGGTAATCCTCGAAGAACACCTTCGCCACAAGCTCACGACGGCTCCGAACGCCGGCTTTCTCGAAGATCGCTTTCAAGTGGTCCTGAACTGTATTCGCCGAGATGTTCAGCCTACGAGCAATCCCCTCGGTCGATGTCCCAGTAATTACCTGCTGAACCACGTGGCGTTCGCGCTCCGTCAGGCCGTTGGCGCTCAGAATGATGGGGGCAATCTCGTATGTCCTTGCCGGCTCGATGATCAACCCAATCCGTTCTTCGTCACCACCCTGTAAGCGCATCCCATGGACGACGAGCCAGCGTCCCGACCGAGTGTATGTACGAGCCCGCGCCGACTGCTCCGGACGCCCTTCCATCTTCCCTGCGTGGCGCGCGCGGGCGGCCACCGCCTCGAGCACTGCCGGAACCATCCCTCGGTTGGGGCGGTCCTCGATCAGTTCCCCCATCCAGCGAAGCGCGCCCTCCGTCACCGACTCCAGGGCGCCGTTGCCGTCAATCACTACCATTCCGGGGCTTTCTGGAGCGACTTCGTGGAGGGGTGCTCTCACTAGCAGCGCGCGCCGGAACCCGTCCGCGATCGAGGCTGAAAGGCTGGCAAGGAAGTTGGCCTCCTGAGCATCGAAGTCGGGCTTCGTCCGGTCCCGACAGAAGCTGGCGGCTCCCCAGCAGTTCCCGTCACTAACGAAGGAGGCACGCAGCTCCCCCTCGAACCCCAAGGGCTTCAACATCTGACGATAGCGGAGGCTAATTTCGGGGTTCCCGTGAGTGGCCTGGCTGAGAACACCAACGGGATATGAGCGCCTCGCTAGAAACGACCATTGGATCACGTCCCTGATGCCGTACTCGCAGTGAGCCAGCCACCTGCAGCTCTCAGGATCATTAAGCTGTGTGTCGGACGTGCCCTCCCGCGCGACCACTCCCGTAAAGATCAGAGTGGCCGGATCCATCGTGTGCCAAGCGTGAAAGTCGAAGGGAATCGCCTTGCGGATGGCGGCTCCCATCTCGTCCGTCATGGTTACCCAATCCGCTCCGCTGTGTGCGGCGTGGATGACGTCTCGGCGGGCACGGCCTGCCAGATCCTCACGCATAGCAATTGCAATGCTACGCCTCTCGCTGACGATGTGGGATCCCAGATTTCTGGGAGGGCCTTCCTCTAACTACCCACGTTTCTGGGATTGAGGTCCGGCCCGACCCCCTTTACCGTCGTGAGGAGAAGTGATCACACGGCCAGAGCCGGTGGGATTGGCTGGCCCGGTTCTCAGTTCTTGGGCGGGAAGAGCGGAAGACATGAGGCTTCACGAGATCTTGTTGTTCCTGCACATCCTTTCTGCCGCGGTTTGGGTCGGCGGCGCCGTGATGTTCCACATCATCGCGGAGCGCGTCACTGTGTCCAACGATCCCGGCCGCATCTCCTCTCTCCTGGGCGACGCGGACTTTCTCGGTAAGCGTTACTTCGGCCCCGCGTCGGGGGTCACCTTGATCGCCGGCTTGTGGCTTGTCTTGGAAGGTGGTTGGGGCTTTGACCACATCTTCGTGCTCGGCGGTCTTACGGGCGTAGTCTTTTCGACGATATTGGGTTTCGGTTTCATCGAGCCGGTGGCGAAGCGCGTGACCGAGGCCCTCGGCGGGAACGCTACCGTCACGGAGGATGTCAGGAGCGGTCTAGATCGGATCCGCAACGTGTCACGGATAGATCTCCTCATCCTCGTGACGGTGCTTTTCCTAATGACGGTGAAGCCCGGCTCCTAGGGCTACGGGTCTTACGGCTGAGGGAGGAATGAGATGACTGATCTCGTGGACCAGGCAGCCTGGGTGCTCGTCGCCGCGTTCGTGCTCTCGTTGGTGTATGAGCTTTATCGAGCGATCGCAAAGACGGGCACGTCCCGCCACGACTCCATGGAGAGCTTCGCCAAGAACAATATCGCGTTCTACATCGTCGCCACGATCGTCATCGCGCTGTTGTTCGCAGGGTTCGAATGGGCCCCGTGGATCGGGCTCCTATTCTCGGGAGGAGCGATCATTGCCTCTATCCTGTACTACAACCCGAAGATCATGCTGGAACGCGCTCCGGGCATCATCGATTGGTTCGAGGACATCGTCTTCACCGGGTTCCTGTTCGTCGCAGAGGGGCTACTCCTCTACAAGGTCCTGGGGATCACCCTCCAGCCCTGACGTCTCCGTGCCCGCGAATCACAGCACATGAGGCCGGGCCTCGGGGCCTCCGGGCTCGGCCAGAACGCGTACTCCCGGGAGTCAGTGCCCCCTTAGTCCTGGAGCACGGATTCGGCCGCTTGGCGCTCGACCCGCGGATCGGCGTGACGATGCACGAGCCTCCACCCGTCTTCCTCACGGCGATAGACACATGTCACCCGTAGAGCGAGGTCGCTCGTCTCGCGCTGGCCACCGACCTTCGCTTTGAAGCGCTCGATCTCCACCGTGTAAGCGACATCGGCACCGACGAACTGGCTCACCGTCTCAAAACTCGTGGTCTCACCGTCGCGATAGTGCGAAGCCGCCCGCTCCATCTGTTCGTACACCGCCGCGCTGCCCCGCCCGAAGCCGCCGAATGGGTTCCCAAGGGTGATGTCGTCTGCAGCCGAGTACAGCGCCTTGAAACCGTCCGGGCTTCCCTTGGCGATCTGGTCGAGCGCAGCTCGCGACTGCGCCATCACCTCGTCGAAGTCAGAAGACGACATCGCTCCCCCTGTCCTCGTCCCGCGTGGCCCCATCCGCAGCACCAACCGCGGCGAGCCACCTTGATGCTCGCCGAGATGCCCGATCTGGAGCGTCCGTGCAGCCATCCTATGATGCCGGTTATCGCGGGCAGGGAGCGCAGAGAGGGCCTCGTCGGGCCACACAGGGGTGGCCCTGACCAGGGAAAACGTGGTGGACCCGATCGGGATCGAACCGACTGCCTCCGCCATGCCATGGCGGCGCTCTACCAAGTGAGCTACGGGCCCTTCGGGCACCCCAGAGGCTAACAGCCGCTACCTCCGAGGCTGCCGCTCCAGTGGCCTCCTTCGCCTCAAAGCGAATGCCCCGGAAGGACGAAATTAGTGGGCTTTGCCACCTCGCTTACGTCGACGAGAGCGGCGACGCTTTCTGCGCGTCTCTCCCCCCTCCTCGCCCGAGCCCTCCCCTGCCCCCATCCTGGGGGCCGCGGGGGCCTTCTCACGACGGACCCCGGCCCCCGGCTCGCCGGCGCCGTCGGCGGGAACGTCCTCGGCGTCGGGTAGCTCCTCGGGATCCTCGGGATCACTGCGCTCCGCTACCACGGCCGTCGGACCTCCGCCGCGCGACCTCTCCTCGGCCACTTTCAGCGTGATCCGGAACTCCTGAGGGCTCTGAGGCACGCCCCATTCGGACTGCAGCTCCCCCACGATCTGCTCCAGCGTGAGTCCATCGGCCGGGCGGCTGAGGGTCGCCGGAGGTTTGCGAGCGGGCGCCCTGACGATGTCCTCGGAGGAGATTGCGGGTGCCGCCTCGGAGGACTGTTGAGGTCGTCCTCGACCACGCCTGCGACGTCGCGAGCGACGGGGGCCGGGCGGGGCTTCGGCGGAGGGGCCACCGGTCTCGGCCGGAGCTGCCGAGGACGCCCTGTCGCCTTCGGCCCCCCTGGACCTACGCCTACGTCGCCTGCGCCGCGGCTGAGTCATCGTCGAAATAGTCGTCCTCGAAGGGGACCTCGGCGGCATCCGACCAGAGCCGCTCGAGCTCGTAGTAGTCACGGGCCTCGTGGTGGAAGAGATGAACCACGAAGTCGATGTAATCGAGAACCACCCAGCGCGCCTCTCTCTCTCCCTCTCGCCGGGCGGGCTTGACGCCACTGGCGTGGAGCCGGCGTTCGACCTCAGACGTCAGAGCGCGCACCTGGCGCTCGGTGTTGCCGCTGGCGATCACGAAGTGGTCGGTGATCACGAGCTGGCGCGACACATCGAGGATCACGATTCTCCCGGCCTTCTTCGCCGCGAGAGCGCGGGCGGCCTCCAGGGCCAGAGTCGCGTCCGTGGTGGCAATTGTTCGTGCGGTCAGCGTGTCCTCAGGAAGTCTCTTCCAACGACGATTGTCAGGTCCACGATACCCTGCCCCTGGGACGAGACCTGCACCTTGCCGGTCCCCAACAGGACCCGCGCCTCCCGCGCCACCGCGATGCCTTCCGGCGAAGAGTCGTAGCTGATGATGCGAGTCGAGTAATAGTCGAGCCGGTCGGCGTTGGCCGAAAGGGTGACCTGAAAACCGTGCCCCACAAGCTTTTCTGCCACGTCGACGCCGATACCGGGAACCCCGTTGCCGTTGAGGACTTGGACCCGGCTGAGGTCGGCGGCCAGATCCGTCTCCCCGACTGTCTCTCCTACGAAGGCGCTCAGTTCATCGGGATCGGTTTCGTAGAGTTGGTCGCCGCCGACGCTCACCTCTTTGACCGGGAGGTTGGCGAGCGTCCGGCTGGACGGAGGAAGCTGAGCGAGGTCTGAGAGAAAATCACCAACGGGCGCGGTGGCAGCAGAAGTGCCCAGCGGGGGCTCGGCGTCCGCAACGGCGCTTGTGAGGGCTCCCGAATCATCTGAGTACTGGTTCAGGACGCCATTCCAGAGCGCCAGGTGACGACCCCCGAGCTCGGCATCGTCGCCTTCGATTCCCGGTCTGAAGAGCAACGACACGAGCTCGTCGGGCGCCAATTGCTGGGGTCCTTGTGGGATCAGAACCCGAGCCTGCTCCTCCCCCACCTCAACCCGCAGCTCGGAGGGAACATCCACCGCTACCTCACCGATGCCCTGAAATAGGGCCAGGGCCCCCGGCGGTGTGAGCCGCAGCCGATCATCCACCGGCACCCCAAGAAGAGTCTCGGTGCTGACCTCGAGCAGTGAGGGGCCGGACCCCAGCGCCTCGCCGATGCCCAGCAATCCCCGGCCCGGCACCTCGGTGGCGGTATGGGCGGGGATATAGACGACCGAGCCCTCATTCGTCTCGGAGTTCAGGGACAGAAGGGTCATCCAGACGGCCTCAGACGATCGCTTTTCGGTGGTGCCATAGAGAAGAACAGTCCTGACCGGATCCGCGATCGGGGCGGCCGGGGCAGCCGAACCGGCGCTCGAGCGCTGGGGATCGTCCTTGAGCGAGGGAGCCAGAACGATCGCAGCAGCGGCCAGCGCCAGCAGCGCCCCGGTCACGCCCAGGAAGAGGCGAATGCGGGAGCGGCGCTGCGCCCGGGCGGTGCGCCGGGGGCCCAGCACGGGCGGGAGGACGGGGTCTCGGCCGAGGCCCCCAGGCTCCGAAGAGCCGTCCGCCGAATCCTCGGGGACTGCCTGATCCTCTGCCACCCGTAGGTGCCGGCCGCCCTTGCGCCGGGGGGCCGGGGCGTACTCGATTGGCAGCTCGTCGCGTTGCTCAGCCGGCTCCTCCGCCGATTCGGGCTCCGTTCCGAAGCCCTCCGGAAGGAGCGTTCGCCGCCCGCTCAGCCACGACCGCCGGGGGGAAGATCCCTGCACATTGGGAGCAGGCTCGGGCTCGGGTTCGGGCTCGGGCTCGGGCTCGGAGGCATCCGCCGGCACGGCTTTTTGCTTTCCTTGCCACCAACGCCGGCGTCGGGGCTTCGCCTCGTCGTCCGCCTCCGGTTGCCTCTCGGCCTGATCCTCTTCGGCAGAAGAGGGCTCGTCGGACCCCATCAACTCATCCAGCAGATCGGGGAGCTGACGGTGATCAGACATCGTCGCCTCTGTCCCCCTCGGTGAGGTAGAGCCCGTGCTCCGAGATGTAGCGGCCGACCGACGCCGGCACCAGGTACTCGATGGGTCGCCCGGTCCTCACCCGCTCCCGAATGTCGGTCGACGAGATGTCGATGCGGGGCATCTCCAGAACGTGAATGTGGGGCCATCCCGGCTGAGGGCGCAGCTTTGCGAGGTCGAAGCCGGGCCGGGTCACGGCGATGATCTCGGCGAGCTTCTCGAGCCCCTCAAAGCGATGCCAGGTGTCGAGCTTCAGCACCGCGTCGGCGCCGATGATGAAGAAGAGGTCGGTGTCCTCGCCGTGAAAATCACGCAGCGCCTGCATCGTGTCGATCGTGAAGGTGGGGCCGATCCGGTCGATCTCCATGCGCGAGGCGGCGAAGCGGCGGTTCGGCGCGGTTCCGATGATCGTCATCTGGTAGCGGTCCTCGGCGTTGGAGAAGGAGTCCTTCTGCCACGGTTGCCCCGTGGGGACAAACAACACCAGGTCGAGGCGAAGCTTGTGGAGCGCTTCTGAGGCCGCGATGAGGTGGCCGATGTGAATGGGATCGAACGTCCCTCCCAGCACTCCGACCCTCGACGCCTGCCGCCACTCCTGATCCATGCCCATAGCTAACCGGATTCCGGCCCCGACATGCCGGAATAGGGGTGCCCGCCACGTTCATCCCGAAGTTCATCTCAACGCTCAGGTCGGTTCACCGGGAGTCCAACTTGAGCCTTTAGCTTCTGGGACATCCCCGGCTGTGAGCGACGGGCTCAGATCATTCCCCCGACTGAGATCCAAGCTCGGCCTTGGAAGGGGGCCTCCCCGGGCCCCCTTCCTTCTTTTCCCACCCCAGGCTCCCGTCCCGGCCCGAGCCTCCCGGCGTCTACTCCTTGACCTGGCCCGTGCCCCAGACCACGCTCTTGATGGAGGTCAGCTCCCGGGCACCCATCGGGCCGCGGGCGTGCAGCTTTTGGGTCGAGATGCCGATCTCCGCCCCGAATCCGAACTCTCCGCCGTCGGAGAACCGGGTCGAGGCGTTGACGAACACCGATCCGGAGTCCACCTCGCGGACAAACCGGGCCGCGGCCTCGGCGTCTTGCGTGACGATGGCCTCTGCGTTTGAGGTTCCGTAACGGTTGATGTGCTCGATCGCCTCGTCCAAGGAATCGACTACTCGGACGGCCATGACCAGGGCCAGGTACTCCGTGGCCCAATCCTCCTCGGTTGCCTCGGCAGCCGAGGGATGAGCCTTCCGGGCGCGCTCGTCGCCCCGCACCTCGACGCCGGCACCGGCGAGCTGCTCGAGACAGTCCGGAAGCCAGTCGGCCGCGAGTTGCTCGTGCACGAGCAGCGTCTCAGCCGCGTTGCAAACGCTGGGGCGCTGCGTCTTGGCATTGACCACGATGCGGCGGGCCATGGCGGGCTCGGCGGCGGCATCGACGTAGACGTGGCAGTTGCCGTCGCCGTCGAGGATGAACGGCACGGTGGCGTTGGCCTCGATGCTCTCGATCAGGACCCGCCCGCCGCGAGGCACGAGCAGGTCGATGAAGCCCTTGGAGCGCATCAGCTCGAGAGCGGCGGCGCGGCTGGTGTCTCCCACGAGCTGCACGGCGTCGGCGGGAAAGCCTGCCGCCTCCAGGCCATTGCGAAGCGCATTTGCGACCGCCTGGTTGGAGCGCTGCGCGATCGAGGAGCCTCTCAAGATGCAGGCGTTGCCGGCCTTGAGGCACAGCCCGGCGACGTCTGTCGTGACGTTGGGACGCGCCTCGTAAATCACCGCGACCACGCCCAGAGGAACCCTGACCCTCTGAATCCTCAGCCCTGAGGGCCTGGCCCACTCCTCGACCACCTCGCCCACCGGATCGGGTTGAGCGGAGACCGCCTCGAGCGCCTCGCGCATCGTATCGAGGCGCGCCTCGGTCAGCGTGAGCCGGTCGACGACGGTCCGGGACTCGCCTCTTTCGGCGGCTGCGGACAGGTCCGCGGCGTTGGCCTCGAGGATCTCCTCACGAGCAGCGATCAGCGCGCCGGCCATGCCCTCAAGCACCGCATCTCTCTGCTCTCCCGAAGACCGCGCGACCACCGCAGCCACCCGGCGGGCACGCTTGCAGACCTCTGCGACTCCCTTCAGCGCACTCACTCCTCCAGCACGACGAGCTCGTCGATGTGGATCACTTCGGCCCCCGATGTCCCCGCGGTCGACCGGCCCGCCGCCGCCTCCAGGTCGGCGGCGCCGTAGCGCACCAGGCCGCGGGCGAACACCTTTCCTTCGGGATCACAGACATCGACCGCGTTCCCCGGGCCGAAGTCGCCTCGCACCCCCGTGACGCCGACCGCCAGCAGGCTCCTCTTGTGACGGGCGACCGCCTGATGCGCCCCCTCGTCGACCACCACTGTCCCCCTGGGGGGCTGAGCGAAGGCGATCCACAGACGGCGGGCGGAGATGCGGTGGGGGCGGGGCCGGAAATAGGTGCCGAGCCGGTCCCCGGCGAGAATCTTGTCGAGGATCTGAGGCTCCGAGGCGTCGGCGATGACCACCGCGGCCCCCGAGAACGTCGCCACCCACGCAGCCGCCAGCTTGGAGGCCATGCCCCCGCTTCCGAGCTCTGTGCCTCGTCCGCCCGCCCGCCGCTCGAGCTCGGGCGTGATCCGGTCGACCTCGTCGATCAAGGGGGCGGAGGGGTCCTGCCTCGGGTCTGAGACGTGGAGGCCCTTGGCGTCGGTCAGGAGCACCAGGAGACGGGCCCGCGCCAGGTTGGCTACGAGGGCGGCGAGCCGGTCGTTGTCGCCGAAGCCGATCTCGTCGGTGGCGACGGTGTCGTTCTCATTGACGACCGGCAACGCCCCCAGCGCCAGCAGCCTGTCCAGAGTGTTACGGGCGTTGAGGTAGTGAGAGCGATGCATGAAGTCGTAGCGCGTCAGGAGCATCTGGGCGGCGACGAGGCCGTGCTCGGCCAGCCCGGCCGAGTAGCGCGCGAGCAGGCGGCCCTGTCCCACGGCGGCCGCGGCCTGCAGGGTCGGCATGTCTGAGGGGCGAGCCTGCAGGCGGAGGGGGGCCAGACCGGCGGCGATTGCGCCCGAGGACACGAGGATTGCCTCGATCCCGTCTAAGCGGGCCCGGGCCATACCGGCGCACAGAGAGGCAATGCGCTCGGAGTCGAGAGCGCCGTCTGGGCCGATCAGGGAGGCGCTGCCGATCTTGACGACAAGCCGGTCCCCCGGTTTCAGCTCAGCCCGTGACACTGCCTGCCTCGGGCTCGAAGTCGAACGCCACCTCTCCGATGCGGACCTCGTCCCCCTTCCGGGCGCCGGCCCGCTCAAGAGCGCGCTCCACTCCCATAGAGATGAGCGCGCGCTGAAGCCTGGCCACGGAATCATCGTCGTCGAGGTCTGAGACCACAACCGCTCGCTCGGGCCGGGCGCCGCGCACGCGCCACGACGCATCCTCTCTCACCACGGTAATGGGCTGCTCGGAGACGGTGTGGCGGACGTAGCCGACGGGGGCCGGCCTCAACTCCCGGGCGCGCTTGACCTCCTCATCCAGACGCCACACCAGCGCCTCGATGCCCTCGCCGGTGACTGCGGAGATGAACATGGAATCGGGCCGGCGAGAACGCACCGCTGCGGCCGATTCGCCGGCGACGTCCGACTTGGCGGCGACGACGACAGAAGGTCTGGCGGCGAGGTCGGGGTCGAAGGCCTCCACCTCTCCCTTGAGCACATCGACGTCGTCGAGGGGGTCGCGGTCGGTGGCGGCGAGATCGATCATGTAGCAGAGCACGGCGGCTCGACTGACGTGGCGCAGAAAGCGATGGCCGAGGCCTTTGCCGAGATGCGCTCCGGGGATAAGGCCGGGGATATCGGCCACCACAAAAGTGTCATCGCCTGCCCTCACCACTCCGAGGTTGGGGATCGTGGTGGTGAAGGGGTAGTCGGCGATGCGCGGCCGGGCGGCCGAGATGCGTGAGATCAAAGTCGATTTGCCGGCGTTCGGGAAGCCGACCAGGCCGACATCGGCCAGCAGCCGCAGCTCGAGCCGCAACCTCTTGTCCTCGCCCGGCTCCCCTTTTTGCGCATAGTTGGGTGCTCGCCTGGTGGGAGTTGCGTAGCGGGCATTGCCCCGGCCCCCGCGGCCCCCGCGCGCCGCCACGAGCTCGTCACCGGCACCGGCCAAGTCTGCGATGAAGACGTCTCCATCGAAGACCACGGTCCCGGTGGGAACCGGCACCAAACGGTCCGCGCCGCGCACTCCGTGTCTTCTCTTTCCCGCGCCGTGTCCGCCGCGCCCGGCTTTGATATGAGGGTGGTGTTGAAACTCCAGAAGGGTCCCGACCGATCCGTCGGCGCGCAGCACAACGCTTCCCCCATCGCCCCCATCGCCCCCGTCCGGACCCCCCTTGGGCTTGTAGGGCTCGTGATGGAAGGATGCCGCGCCGTTGCCTCCGGCACCGGCCGATACCTCGATCGCGGCCTCGTCGACGAAGGCCATGAAACTCCCCGCAGACTTAGTGCCCCGTCGCGGAAATTATCGTCACATTCGAGCGCCTCTGCATCACCGATGGCTGCGTTTCTCGTCGCTCACGTACCTTCCAGGTACGCTCGCTCCTCGTGCCTTGCCCTCGGCGCGCAGGGACGCTCTCGGTGTTGGCGCTAATTTCGCTCCGGACCACCTAGTCGGTGAGGACGCTTACCACACGACGGTCGCGCGACCGGTGAAACGAGACGATGCCGTCGGCCTTGGCGAACAGAGTGTCGTCCGAGCCGCGGCCGACGTTCAGCCCCGGATGCCAGCGGGTCCCCCGCTGGCGCACGATGATCGAGCCTGCGCGCGCGCTCTGGCCACCGTGGACCTTGACGCCCAGGCGCTTGCCGGCGGAGTCGCGGCCGTTGCGGGAGGAAGCCGCCCCCTTCTTGTGAGCCATGTCCTTGCTCCTTTAACTCTTCTTCGGGGCCAGTTTGATCCCCGATATCTCGACGCTCGTGTACGTCTGCCTGTGCCCGTTGTGGCGCCGGTAGCCGGACTTGTTCCTGAACTTGAGCACTTCGGTTTTGGGGCCGCGCGACTCGTGCAGGATCTTGGCGTCCACGGTGGCGCCCTCCAGCGCAGAGCGGCCCGAGGTCGAGCGGCCGTCGTCGTCTACCACCAGCAGCGGAGTGAATGAAAGCGTGCCGGACGAGTCCTTGACCCGTTCGATCTCGATGACGTCGCCGGGAGCGACTTTGTACTGCTTGCCGCCGGTGCGGATGACCGCGTACATATGCTCGAACCTCTCAGGAAATGAATGCCGAGTGGGCATGATACCAACCCATTCTCGCCGAGTGGTCATCAGATGACGGCCGTCCTATATGACCATCTCACCACCACTCGGCAGCCGGGGGTCGGCTCAGTCCACGTCGTGGATCAGGATCCCCCGCCCCTCGCAGGTCGGGCAGGGGTCCGAGAACGCTTCCACGATCCCCGCCGCCACCCCCTTGCGGGTCATCTGCACCAGGCCGAGGGGCGAGATGTCGTAGACCTGCGTGCGGGAGCGGTCCAGCTGCAGCCTCCCGCGGAAGTGGGCCGCGACCGCATCGCGGTTCGAGGCTTCCTCCATGTCGATGAAGTCGACGACGATGATCCCGCCGATGTCCCTCACGCGGAGCTGCCGTGCGACCTCGGAGGCGGCTTCGAGGTTGGTCCGATAGACGGTCTCCTCCAGATTCGTCTTGCCGACGAACTTGCCCGTGTTGACGTCGATGACGGTCATCGCCTCGGTCCGGTCGATCACGATGTGCCCCCCGGAGGGAAGCCACACCTTGCGATCGAGCGATTTGCGGATCTGCTCGGCGACCCGATACTCCTCGAAAATCGGCAGATCACCTTCGTAGAGCGACAGCCTCTCGCCGAGCTCGGGGGTTGTTTCGCGCACGTACGAACGCAGCATCTCTTCGAGCACCCGGTCGTCGACCACGCACTTCTTGACGTCGCGATTGAAGAGGTCGCGCACCACCTTGAGCTCGAGCTCGGGCTCCTCGTACAGAAGAGCGGGCGCCTTGGCCCTTTTTGCCTTGGTGGAGATCGTCTCCCACACGGCGATCAGGCGTTGCAGATCGGCTTCGAGGTCGGTGCGAGATGCACCTTCGGCCGCCGTTCTCACAATCAGTCCGTGTCCTTCTCGCCGCAGTTCCTGAGCAATGTCTCGCAGGCGGCTGCGTTCGTCGTCTGCCAGCCGGCGCGACACGCCCAGCGAGCTGGCCTCGGGTACGAGCACAAGATGTCGTCCCGCCAGCGACACCAGGGCGGAAAGGCGGGCCCCCTTAGAGCGCATCGGATCCTTGGTCACCTGGACGATGATCTGCTGGCCCGAGCGCAGCACGGTTTCGATCCGCGGCAGCTCGGCACCTTCCTCGCCGGCAATACCAACCTCGCGCGCGTACAGCACGCCGTTGCGGGCAGCTCCGAAGTCCAAGAAGCTTGCCTCCATTCCGGGAAGGACGTTCTGCACTCGGCCGAGATAGATGTTGCCGAGCATTGAGCGCTCATCCGGGCGCGTGACGTAGTGCTCGACAATCACTTCGTCTTCGAGCACCGCGATCTGCGTGCCGGCCGGGTCCGCATGTACGAGCATGACGCGGTTCACCGCAGCCTGAGGTGGGCGGCGTTTTCGGGGACGACGCTGTGACCTGCGACTGGGCCGGCGTTGCTCTGCGCCGCCCGCCGGAATCTCTCTGTCGATATCGGCCGCTCTTTCGCGCGGGCGAGGCGCTCCTTCGCTCACAGGTAGCGCCGCATATGGATGTTGAGCAACAAGCCCACGGACAAGAAGTTGACGACCATACTCGAACCTCCGAAAGAGACAAACGGGAGTGTCAGTCCCGTGATCGGCATGATTCCCATGGTCATGCCGACGTTGATGAACAGTTGAAAGACCCACATCGTCGCAATGCCCCCGGCCACGAGGGTTCCGAAGAGATCACGCGACAACGTGGCGATTCGAAGGGCTCTCCATAACAACAGGGCGAAGAGGCCGAGCAACGCAGCTCCTCCCACGAAACCAAGCTGCTCGGCGATCGCCGTGAAGATGAAGTCGGTGTGCTGCGCGGGCACGAAGTCCAACGTCGTTTGCGTCCTCTCCTCCGACAGGCCCTTGCCGTTGAGTCCGCCGGATGCGATGGCGATCTTCGCCTGGGTCAGCGTCCAGCCCTCGGACTGAACATCGGGATCCTTGTCGAGAAACGCAGTTATGCGCTCGATCTGATAGGCCTGAAGAAACCCTGTCTGGAGAATCATGATGATGCCGATCAGGCCCAATATCGCCAGCGATACAAAGTGTCTGATCTTGGCACCTCCCAGCAACAGCAGGCCGGCCAGAAGCGCAAGGAACACCAGCATCGACCCGAAGTCGGGTTCTACCACGATGAGCACGCTGGGCAAGCCGACCATCAGCACCACTACGGCAACATCGCGCACCCGGATCTCACCCTTGCGCTCGCCCAGGAAGGCAGCAACGGCTATAACGGTCGTCACCTTGGCGAACTCCGAAGGCTGCACCTGGAAGAAACCGAAGTCGAACCAGCTCTGTGCCCCTCCCGCTTCGTCTCCGAGAGGTGTCAATACCAATAGCAACGAAAGCACACCGGCTCCATAAAGAAAAGGCGCCAATGCCCTTACATAGCGGTAGTCGATGAAGCTCACGATCAGCAGGATGACGGCGCCCGCGGCGGCGTAGGCGATCTGACGCTTCAGGTATTGGCTCGGATCTAGGCCTAGCGTCTGTTGCTTGGTAGCGGTGGCGGTGAAGACCATTACCGCCCCGAAAGCGCTCAGCGCCAAAGTCACCAGCAGCAGCATGGGATCGAGGTGACGTATCGGAGCCTTTCTCGCCATGCGCGCGGCGACGGGCTCTCCTCCGATGCGATCAACGGCGTCGGCGAACGTTCCCTGCATCACTATCCTGAGAAGTCCTGGCTGAGCCCCACGTTGGGGTTATCGTCGACATTGAAGATCGCTTCGTAGATCTGTCGCGCCACCGGAGCGGCGCTCTCGCCTCCGTGACCGGCCTTCTCGAGATAAGTGACCACCACGTACTCGGGATCGTCGGCGGGGGCATAAGAGGTGAACCACGCGTAGTTGAGGCCGGAATCGAGGGAGCCGATCTGAGCCGTCCCGGTCTTGCCGGCGACCGGGAAGCTGCCCTGGGGATAGCCCGCGAAGGCCGAAGCGGCGGTTCCCTGATCCCCTGATATGACGTCGACGAGCCCCTGTTGCAGCGGTGCCAGCTCGGCCTCGTCGAGAGGCAGCCTGCGCACGGTCTTGGACTTGAAATCCTTCAGTATCTTGACTTCGCCCGTCTCGTCTGTGCGTCCCACAGACATTCCCAGATGTGGTTTCACGATGCGACCGCCGTTGGCGATAGCCGCATAAGTCACTGCCATCTGCAGAGGGGTGGTTATCAGTTCACCCTGACCGATGGACATGTTCACGGTGTAACCGGGCAGCCACCCGATCGGGCAGAAGTAGTCACGATAGGCCTCACACCAAGCGTTATCGGCAACCCGGCCTTCGGCCTCGTAGGGAAGGTCGATTCCAGTCTCGTGCCCGAAGCCTGCAATCCGCATGTAGTCCTGGAAGCGTTCGCTCCCATCGCCCAGGGCCGCTCCGGTGGCCTCTTCCATGGCCCATCCCAGCTGGTAGTAAAAGGTGTCGCACGAGACCTCGAGCGATTCCGCGAATCCCATATAGCCCATATCGGCAGAAGTCCAGTTGTTATAGATCACGCTGCCGGGTCCCCCCCCGGGAGGAAAGACAGTTGACGGCGGGCACCCCAGGAACGTCGCGGGCGTCGCCACTCCGGACCACATCGCCGCTCCGGCAGTCACGACCTTGAAGGTCGACCCGGGTGGAAAACCTCCGAGCACGGGCCGGTTCAACAGGCGGTCGTCGGAGTTGTCGTCCGGGGTGGCCGCACCCAGCGCACGTGCGTCCTTCTGGCTGTAGCCGTCGGCAAGAATCGAGGGATCAAAGGTCGGGAAGCTGGCCATGGCGATGATCTCGCCGTTGTCGGGATCCATGACCACAGCGCCGCCCGAGGGAGCCTGATACTCGGCGCGCGCCGCCTCGATGCCCGAGGCCAGAGCTTTCTCGGTGACCTTCTGAATGCGGGCATCAAGCGTCATATAGAGATCGTCTCCCGGTCGTTCCTCCCGCCGCGAGTCGGAGCCGACCACGTCGCCGGCTGAGTTCACAACCACCCTCTCAAGGCTCGGCCGCCCCCGGATAAAGCGGTCGTAGGTGAACTCGATCCCGTCGCGCCCGACGATGTCCCCCGCCCTGTAACGCCTCGATCCGTAGTGTTCGGACTTCAGCAGATCCTCTGAGATCTCACCGACGTAACCGAGGATCTGCGCCGCCATCTCCCTGCGCGGATAAGTTCTCACCGGCAGAAGCTCGACCGCCACACCGGGAAAGTCTTCCCGATTCTCTCGAATGTAGAAGGTGTCCTTCTCCCGCACGTCAAAGGCTACCGCCACCGGCTTATACGGCGACACGGCCTCGTCCTGAAGGTTGTCCTTCAGCTCCTTGACGGGAATATCCAGCTGCGCCGAGAGACGGTGCAGCACCTTGCGTGTCTTCTTGTGAGTGTCGACGATCTGGCGATCCACAGTCACCGACAGGGATCGGCGGTTGCGAACCAGCATCTTGCCGTTGCGGTCGAGGATAAGTCCCCTCGGCGGCTCTGACTCGACCAGGCGAGTGCGGTTCTGCTTGGCGAGCTGGCGGAACTCGCTTGCTTCCAGCACCTGCAGGAACCACAGTCGCGAGAACAGTGCAACGAATATCGTCACGATGATCGTTCCGAACACCGTCAACCGCAGAAGAAGGCGGTCGATTCCAAAGACGCTGCGGCCCTCCTCGGTGGGCCTAGTGAAGCCACTCACCAGCGATACACCTTCTCCGGGCGGTAGCGATTGGCGACCTTTCTCACCAACGGATACACGAACGGCGTCAGCAACGTGTTGTAGAGAATGACGAGGCCGGCCACCTTGATAGTGAACTGGAATCCAACCCACTCTTGTCCCAGCATGATTGCCATGGTTGCGTACCCGAACTCGGCGACTGTGGTTGCCACGGCCACCGCAAAGACGGGGGCCAGCACGGAATCTTGCGGAGCATAGATACGGAACATCCCCACAGTGAACGCCACAAGCGTGTACACCAGCGCAGTGAGTCCTGTTATCGACTGAGGCAGCAGAAGATCCTGCAACAACCCGCCGAAGAAACCCGTCACGACTCCCACGCGCTCACCGTCTGTATAGGCCAGGCACACCACCACGACGAGAATCAACTGAGGAATCACACCAAGCAGGGTGAGGCGCGCCAGCACGGTCGACTGCAACGCAACCGCGACAACGACCGTCGCCGTCACCGCTGCAATGCGGGCGAGGCCGACCTCGGCGAGAATGCCGGTAGGGCGTGATGCGCGGGCGCTCACTTGGCCTTCTTCTTCGGCTGCACTTCGTCCCCTGTTTCGAGCAATACGGTCACGAATTGCAGAGACTTGAAATCGACTGATGGCTCGACGGTTATGAACCGTTCCAACGCGGCCGCGGAGCCACCAACTTCCGCAACGAAGCCGATCTCGATGCCGGGAGGAAAGATTCCCTGGTCGCGCCCCAAAGTGACCACCTCGTCCCCAACGGACACATCGGAAGTCACATCGATTGACGACAGGGTCAGTCGCTCACCACCACCGTTGCCCTCGACGAGTCCCGAATCGCCGAGACCTCCGACGCTTGCGGTGGCGGCGGCGGCCGGATCGACCAGCAGCAAGACCGTAGAGTAGTTGCGATCGACCCGGATGATCTTTCCGACCAGCCCGTCCGGGTTCAAAACCGCATTGTCGAGCCGGACACCTTGGCGTTTGCCCTTGCCGATGACCACCGCCCATTTGTAGTTCGAGGGGGAATTGGAGATGACGGGCGCCAGCACTGAGTCCATCGTCGTCCAATGCTTCTCGAGCTTGAAATGCTCGTGGAGCTCCCTGTTCTCGGCTTCGATCTGGGGCAGTCCGTCGGCGTCCGCCTCCGCCTGGTCGAGGAGCGCCTTGAGCCGCTCGTTCTCGCCCCTGAGGTTCGTGAGCTCGGCCAAAGAAGAGAAGAATCCGCCCACGGGGCGAGTGACGGTCGTGAAGCCCCTCTGGATGGGCGCCACCACAGTGACGGTCAGATCGCGGGCGCGCTTGATCGGACCTCCGGAGTTCTGCCGGAAATCGAGCGTAACGACAGCGATGGACAGGGCCACAAAGGCAAGCAACAACACTCGCCCTCGCCCTACTCGGCGATACATCCCAGTCAAGACCTCAGTGCAACAAGCGCTGCAAAACGGGGGACGGCCTCGGCACGTGGCTGCGCGCGCCGTCCTTCGAGCGTCATCCTAGCCCGAACCGGGGCCGACTGGTGGTCAGATGCTCTATATGGTCACCTCACCACCACTCGGCGGGGGTTCTAGTGGCGGGTCGAGGAGATCAGCACTCGCTTGAGCGATTCGAACTCCTCGAGGCACTTGCCCGAGCCGATCGCCACGGCCCACAGCGGGTCCTCGGCGATGTGGATGGGCATGCCGGTCTCGTGCTTGAGGCGCTCGTCGAGGCCCTTCAGGAGCGAGCCACCCCCGGCGAGGACGATGCCCTTGTCCATGATGTCGGCGGCGAGCTCGGGTGGGGTCTTGTCCAGCGTGTTCTTGACCGCGTCCACGATCTGGTTCACCGGCTCCTCGATTGCCCGCCGGATCTCCTCGGCCGAGACCACGATCGTCTTGGGAAGCCCGGCCACCAGGTCACGGCCCCGGATCTCGGCCTGCTGCTCCTCGGGCATGGGAAAGGCCGAGCCAATCGCCATCTTCATCTCTTCGGAGGTGCGCTCGCCGAGCATCAACGAGTACTCCTTCTTGATGTAGTTGATGATTGCCTCGTCGAGCTCGTCGCCGCCGATGCGGATCGACTGGCTCGTGACAATGCCTCCGAGCGAGACAACCGCAACCTCGGTGGTGCCGCCACCGATGTCGACGACCATGTTGCCGGTGGGCTCGTGAACCGGGAGCCCGGCGCCGATGGCCGCAGCCATGGGCTCTTCGATGATGAACGCACTGCGGGCGCCGGCCGAGATCGTCGCCTCTTCGACCGCTCGCTGCTCGACTCCGGTAATGCCCGAGGGCACACACACGACCACGCGGGGCTTGGCGAGAAACGTCCGTCTGTGGACCCTCTGGATGAAGTAGCGCAGCATCTTTTCGGTGACGTCAAAATCGGCGATGACCCCGTCCTTGAGCGGACGAATTGCAACGATGTGAGCCGGCGTGCGCCCGATCATCTGCTTGGCCTCGGAGCCGACCGCCAGGATTGCGCCCGTCTTGGTGTTGATGGCGACCACAGAGGGCTCGTTCAGCACGATGCCGCGGCCGCGCACGTAGACCAGCGTATTTGCAGTCCCGAGGTCGACGGCCATATCACGCCCGATAAATTGAAATACCGATTTCATCTGAAACACACCCCAAATTCGGCTAGCTGTATAGGAGTCGACAGACTAGCCGAAAAACAACTCCAGCTCTCGCGCCGCCGACTCCGGCGAGTCCGAGCCGTGCACGATGTTGAACGTGATCTCGGTGGCGTAATCGCCGCGAATCGAGCCGGGGACCGCATCTAAGGGGTTCGTGGCGCCCATGATCTGACGGCAGCCCAAGACCGCCTCCGCTCCCTCGACGGCCATGGCCACCACCGGCCCCGAGGTGATGAAAGACACGAGCTCGGAGAAAAACGGCTTTTCGGTGTGCTCGGCGTAGTGGCGGCTCGCCAGGTCCTCGTCGATCGTGAACAGCCTCATCTCGACGATGTCGTAGCCCTTCTGCTCGAGACGGGAGATGACCTCCCCGACGAGACGGCGCCTCACGCCGTCCGGCTTGACCATGACGAAAGTCCTCTGCGCAGCCGTCATCACGAATCCTCCTGATCTAAAGAGGGCTGATCCATCAGCGCCTGCCGTGCTTCGCCGACCACGTAGTGCGATCCCGTAACGCACACCAGCCGGCCCTGGCCGGCCGAGCCGATTGCGGCGTGCACGGCGGCGCCGACTTCGGAGACGATCTCATATTCGAGGCCCAGCTCCGCCGCCGTCGCGCCCAAATCGGACGGGGCCACCGAGCGCGCACTCTGTGGTTGTGTGATTACAAGGAGGCAAGGCAGGCGCGCCAGCTCGACCAGCATCCCTCTGTAGTCCTTGTCGGCCAGGACGCCGACCACGACTACGAGGTCGTCGAACACGAAAGCCTCGGCGAGCCCGTTCACCAACGCGGCCATGCCGTCCGGGTTGTGGGCCACGTCGAGGACCACGGTGACCTCATCCTGCGCCAGCCTCATGCTCTCGAGGCGACCCGGTACGCGCGCCTGTGCGAGACCCTCCTGCACCACGTCGGTGCCCAGTGGCTGCGCCGGCAGGAACCTGGTCACGGCCTCGAGAGCAACCGCCGCATTGATCCCCTGATGGCTGCCGTGCAGCGGCAGAAAGAGGTCGTCGTAGCGCGCTTTGGTGGTCTGCAGGGCGAGATAGCGGCCCCCGAACGCAACCCTGTTGTCGAGCACGGAGAAGTCCCGCTCGAGCGCCGCCAGATCGGCCCCCTGCCCTGCCGCCTCATCCGAGATCACTCTCAATACGCTGGGCGATCTCTCGGCGGTCACTACCGAAGCACCCGGTTTGATGATTCCTACTTTCTCCTTGGCGATGGTTTCGGTGTTCGAGCCCAGAAGCTCAGTGTGCTCGAGGCCGATATTTGTGATCACGGCCACGGCTGCGTTGAGAACGTTGGTTGCATCCCAGCGACCTCCGAGTCCCACTTCGACCACTGCTGCTTGGGCGTTGTCTGCTGCCCACAGAAAGAACATTCCCGTCAACAATTCGAAGTAGCTGACACGTTCGTCAACCAGGTCGAGATAGGGCAACACGTGAGCAAAAAGGTCGCCGAAGGAATGTTCGTCGACCGGCTCACCGTCGAGCGCGATGCGTTCGGTCACGCTTTGAAGATGAGGAGACGTGTAGGTGCCGACCTTGAGACCGGAGGCTCGCAGCAAGCTAGTCGAGATGTGGGCCACCGACGTCTTGCCGTTGGTGCCCGTGACATGAATCGCCGGCACTGCCCGCTCGGGATGGTCGAGCAGCTCGAGCAACGCCTCGATCCGATGAGTCGACGGGCTCCTCGAGCGCATGTGGTCGACGCCGAGCGCGTCGAGATATGAGACCGCTTCCTGAAAGCTCATTTCCTAGGTCCCCTTGGACGGGGCCTGCCCCAACGTGATCTGCGTGGTGATCGATTCGTCACTGCTCGCTCGAAGCTCGTAGCTCTCGGCGGCAAGCGTGGAGGACACGTCGTCCATGACCGGCTCCAGCAGCTCGAGCGTTGCTTGAGACGCCTCGATCTCCAGCCGCTCGACGGGAAAGCGAATCGACACCTTGGCTTGAGACTTGGCGCGCCGAACCTGGGTCAGGACCTCGACCGCGACGTCGAACAAGCCGGCGTCCTTCGCCCCCAAGAGCTCATCTCTGCTCGGCCACGCCTGCTTGTGAATGGAACGCGGAGCTTCTCTATCTGCGTTCCACACCTCTTCGGTGATGTAAGGGAGAAAGGGGGCGAACAGTCGCAACACGATGTCGAGCCCCGTTCGCAGCGTGGCTAGGGCAGAGGGATCGCCCGCGTAAGCGCGACTCTTGGAAAGCTCCAGATAATTGTCACAGAAATCCGACCAGAACCACGACTCGATCACCTCCAATGCACCGGCATGATCCCACGCTTCCCACTCCACGTCGGCCGCCGCGATCACATCCGAAAGCCGCGCCCGGAGCGCAACGTCCAGCGGATGTGTAGGCGCGCCGCCCGCTCCCTCGTAGAGTCGCACGAGCCGGGCCGCGTTTCTGATCTTTGTGACGAGACGCTTACCTTCCTTGAAGACATTGTTGTCGATGGCGGTATCGACGCCGAGACGTGACGAGGCCGCCCAGTAGCGCGTTGCATCTGCGCCGAACTGGTCGAGCGGTTCAGTTGGCAAGGTGACGTTACCTTTGGACTTCGACATTTTCTTGCGAAGCGGGTCGAGTACGAATCCGGAGATCGCAGCGTGCTTCCAAGGGATCGAGCCGTCCTCCAGAAAGGCGCGAGTGATCGTGACGAACGCCCACGTGCGGATGATGTCGTGGGCCTGGGGCCTCAAGTCGTTCGGATAAAGAGCCTCGTGCCGCACAAGATCATCAGGCCATCCTGATGCGATCAACGGGGTCAGCGCCGAAGTGGCCCACGTATCGAAGATATCGGGGTCGCCCGTGAAGCCGCCGGGCCGGCCGCGCTGTTCTGCTGAGTACCCGGTGGGGGTTTCGGCATAGGGATCGACCGGCAGGTCATCCTTCTCGGGCACGATCAGCTTCTCGTAGTTCACGGCGCCGGTCTCATCGATCTCGTACCACACGGGAATCGGAACTCCGAAGTAACGCTGGCGGCTAATGCACCAGTCCTGGTTGAGCCCCTCGACCCAGTCCTCGTAGCGCTTGCGGAACAGCTCCGGGTGCCACTCGATCCTGCGGCCCTGCTCGAGGAGCTTGTCCTTCTTGTCCATCACGGGGACGAACCATTGGCGCGATACGACAAACTCGAGCGGACGATCACCCTTCTCGTAGAACTTCACGGGACGGCGCACGCGTTCGGGCTCGCCTTCGAGGTCGCCGGCGCTCTGGAGCATCTCGACCACTGCCCGCTGTGCCTGTGCGATCGTCAGACCTGCAAGCTGATCGTGGTTGCGAGCTGCCTTATCTGGATCTCGCGACTGCCATTGCGCGTCCCCCCACGGAGCCGGAAGTATGCGGCCGTCGCGCGCTATCACCTCGCGCGCCGGAACGTTCAGCTCGCGCCACCACTCGACATCGGCCTGATCCCCAAACGTACAGATCATCAGGATGCCGGTGCCCTTGGCCGGGTCCGCGCCCTCGTCCGCGATGATCGGGACCGGCGCGTGGAACAAGGGAGTGAGTGCGGTTCTGCCGATCAGGTGCCGGTAACGCTCGTCCTCGGGGTGCGCAGTGACCGCGATACAGGCGGGCAGAAGCTCGGGCCGCGTGGTCGCGATCACGAACGACTCATCACCTGTTGGTTCCCCCCCAGCTCCCTCTACGCCGAAGCGGATGCGATAGAAGAAGCCGTCCCGGTCGCGATCCTCGACCTCTGCCTGCGCCACCGCGCTCTGAAAGCCGACATCCCACATCGTCGGTGCGTTGCGCAGCTCCACCTCCTTCTTCTCGAGCAGGTGGAGAAAGGACAGCTGGCTGACGTAACGTGAACGCTCGTCGATGGTGGCGTAGGACTGCTCCCAGTCGACCGACAGCCCGACACGCCGAAAGAGGTCCTTGAACTTCTTCTCGTCCTCGGACACGACCTGGTCGCACAGCTCGATGAAGTTGCGCCGGGAGACAGCGATGGTTTCGCCCTCGCGCCCGAAGGCCACCTCGAGGCCGGCCTCGTAGGGCAGGGAGGGGTCGCAACGGACGTTGAAGACGTTCTGGACCCGCCGCTCGGTCGGCAGCCCGTTGTCGTCCCAGCCCATCGGATAGAAGATGTTGTCACCTCGCATCCGCCGGTAACGAACCATGAGGTCCGTGTGCGTGAACGAGCAGACGTGACCGATGTGGAGCGAGCCCGACACCGTGGGGGGAGGGGTATCCACGACGAAGGTCTCGTCGCGGCCCCTGCTCGGGTCGTAGCGATAGACCCCCTGGTCATCCCAGAAACGCCGCCAGCGCTCCTCCATCTCCTGCAAGTCGAATTGGGCCACCGCCGGAGCCTAAAGGTTCGGCAGCAGGGGGCCGGGCCGCGGTCGGGTCTGTCGGTGGTTGAGGTGCGACGGTCTACCGTCAACCACCCGAATCGGTGGCTCACGTGCGACGGTCTACTCCCAGCCCCCGGCGCACCACGTCGTCCGCGGAGCCGGGGGGACCTAGTCGATGCCCAGCACCGACCTCTGGATCACCGTGTCGCCCTGGAGCCGAACACCGGCCACCGCATAGGAGACGTGGTCGAGCAGGGGCTTTATCTCCTTGGCGTAGGTGGGGTCGGCGCCGGCGCCGAAGCTCTCGAGCAACCCCACGACCGCGGGCACATCGACGAAGGCGGAGGGGGCGAATCCGTCGCCGAGCGATTCTTCGGCTCGACGGAACAACTTCGAGTCGCCCAGCTTCCGGCCCGGCTCGAGCAACTCGAGAGTGGCCTTGTTGCCGTAAGCGATTACCACTGAGTCGGCCGCGACCACGTTGATGTCCTCCGGAACCGAGGGGTCGCCCAGTGCGAACCCATCGAGGCCGGGCAGGGAGAGAGGCTTGACCGGAGCATCCTCACGCTCGAGAAGACGTCGCACGGCCTCCACCGCTCGCTTGGAGGCGGCAGGGTCACGGGACTCGATCACGACCCCACCACGGAGATCGAACAGGCTGGAACCCTGCACCGAGACGCCGAGGTCGCCCATCCACGACAGCACGTCGTCCCTGAGGTCGAGACCGGTCTCGGCTTTGAACTGCTGCTCGACAAAGCCGGCGCCGAGGCCCATCTGGGACACGCCATCCACGAGCTTCTCGAGCACCTTGCCGATCTCAGAGACTCCGAACGCCATCGAGGACCCTGCGGGCAAATCGGCCAGGAGCCCGGGCTTGGTGGCGGCCTCGAGCATTGCTTGTGAGGCGTCGTCGGAAGGAAGCTCAGAGGAGGCCTCGAACACGATCCCGTCGGAGCGGGCGTAGACGATCGCGGCCCCCGGCTTCTGGGCACCCAGTCCCGGGGCCGCGGCGCCGGTCAGAAGACCCATGCCCGTCGGACCACCCATCCCGCCGAGACCTTGCGTGGCTTTGGAGGGGTCGTAGTAGAACAATGCGAGGCGATCTCGCGAGAGGCCGTCCGTCGCTCTGTCGTATGCCTCGGAGTCGGCCAGCGAGGCTCCTCGGGAGGCGTCCACCGCGGCCCTCAGCCCGTCCTCGTTGCCGAGGACGACGAAACTCTCGAGCGCTCCCACCGCCAGCTTGGAGCCGGAGTCGTGCCCCATCTCGTGTCCCGAATAGAGGCGGTAGTCGACGCCCTCGTAGCTGCGCTCTTGCGCCTCCGAGAGGCCTTCGGCCGCGTCGACCGCATCGAGGCCGGCCCCCGGATCGTCGGCAGCCAGCAGCAGGGCATAGGACCCCTGCCGAGGTCCTTCAATGGTGGCGAAGCCCGCGATCTGGCTGCCCAGCCACGGGGCCACGTCGGAGGAGTAGTCGAGGCCGGTGTCGCTCAGGAGCTTGTCGACCAGCCCCTCGAGGGCCGTGGATGCTTCGGCGGGAGTGTCGTACTTCGGCAGCTTCGCCAGAAGCGTCCGCAGAGCGTTCTTCTGGCTCATCGAGGGGTCGAGGAAGACGTTTCCGTACACGGCAGCGCTCTGTGGGGCCAGCTCGAGAGCGTTGTCGGTGGGTGAGCGGCCGAACCAGCGCACCCCTGCGAACGCTCCACCGCCCACCAGGACCGCCACTGCAGTCATCGCCGCAACCCACTTGAGCCTCATCCTGGACCTCCATGCATGGAAGAAATTAGAAACCGCCTCGGTTCACTATCGGCAGGAGGTACCTCGGGAGTTGAGCGAAGTACGGCTATTGCGTAGGGCTATCAGGCGGAGCGTGCGGGACGCTGAGGCCGGGCTTTGCTCCGCGGCACGAGCGTCGGGTTGACCTTTTCGAGCACGACCTCACGGCTGATGATGCACTTGCCGACGTCATCCTGGCTCGGAAGGTCGTACATGACGTTCAGCAGGACCTCCTCGAGGATCGCCCGCAGGCCCCGGGCCCCGGTCCCCCTCAGAGTGGACAGCTCGGCAACGGCCTCGAGCGCCTCCTCGGAGAACTCGAGCTCGACCCCGTCGAAGTCGAAGAAGCGTTGGTATTGCTTGATGAGTGCGTTCTTGGGCTCGGTGAGGATCTCGACCAACGCCTCCGAATCGAGGCTGTGAACGTGGGTAAGCACCGGCAGCCTCCCTACGAACTCCGGGATCAACCCGAAGCGCAGCAGGTCCTCGGGTAAGACATGGCCCAGGATCGATCCCAGGTCCTTGTCCCCCAGCTTGCGGACGTCGGCGCCGAAACCGATCCCCTTGCGCCCGATGCGAGACTCGACCAGTCGCTCGAGTCCTGAGAAGGCCCCCCCGCAGATGAACAGCACGTTCGTGGTGTCGATCTGGATGAACTCCTGGTGGGGATGCTTGCGTCCGCCCTGAGGCGGGACGGAGGCCGTGGTGCCCTCGAGAATCTTGAGCAGCGCCTGCTGCACACCCTCACCCGAGACATCACGTGTGATGGAGGGGTTCTCGGACTTGCGGGCGATCTTGTCGACCTCGTCGATGTAGATGATTCCGGTCTCGGCCCGCTTGACGTCGTAGTCGGCCGCTTGGATGAGCTTGAGGAGAATGTTCTCGACATCCTCGCCAACGTAACCCGCCTCGGTCAAAGCGGTGGCGTCGGCAATAGCGAATGGGACGTTGAGCATGCGGGCAAGCGTCTGCGCCAGCAATGTCTTGCCGCAGCCGGTTGGGCCCAGCAGCAGGATGTTGGACTTGGCGAGCTCGACATCGGCGTCCTGGTGCCCGCCCACCTGGATCCTCTTGTAGTGGTTGTAGACCGCCACGGAGAGGACCTTCTTCGCCTGCTCTTGGCCGACGATGTAGTCGTTCAGGAACTCGTAGATCTCCTTGGGCTTGGGGAGATCCTCGAGCTTGAGCTCAGGAGTCTCGGAGAGTTCCTCTTCGATAATCTCGTTGCACAGGTCAATACACTCGTCACAGATGTAGACACCGGGCCCGGCAATCAGCTTCTTTACCTGCTTTTGGGACTTACCGCAAAAGGAGCACTTGAGAAGGTCTCCGCCATCCCCGAACTTGGGCACTTCAACCCCCCTTGTCAGGCCTCTGGTCGTCCGGCGTCCGATTCGGCCTCGGCCTCGGCCAAACGCGCCGGCTCCCCTTGGATCAGGGCCGAGCTCTTTTCGGCTGCCGCCCTGCTGTCAACTATTCCATCAATAATACCGTAGTCCTTGGCGTCCTGGGCCGTCATGAAGCGATCCCGATCGATGTCTTTTTCGACCTGTGAAACGTCCACCTTGGTGTGCTGAGCCATGATCTCGGCCATCCGCCGCCTCAGGGACAGCACCTCCTTGGCGTGGATCTCAATATCGGTGGGAGTGCCCTGGAAACCCGCCGAGCCCTGGTGGATCATGATCTTTGCGTTGGGCAACGCGTAGCGCTTCTTGGGCGCACCACCGCAGAGCAGAATCGCCCCCATCGACATCGCCATACCAACACAGATGGTGGATACATCCGGCTTGATGTACTGCATGGTGTCGTAGATCGCCAGTCCTGCATAGACCATGCCTCCCGGCGAGTTGATGTAGAGGTTGATGTCCTTGTCGGGATCCTCCGACTCGAGATGGAGGAGCTGGGCGACGATCAGGTTGGCGACCTGGTCGTCGACTGGAGTTCCCAGGAACACGATGCGTTCCTTCAAGAGTCGCGAGTAGATGTCAAATGCTCGCTCGCCTCTGCTGGTCTGCTCGACCACCATCGGCACGAGATAGTTCTTGTAGTCGCTCATATCAGTCATCTATTTGGTCCTCATCTGTCTGCTCGTCCTCGTTTGTCTGCACGTCCTCGTCGATCGGAAGGCCGATCACGTTGGCGTGCTCGGTTGCGTACTCGAGCGCTTTGCGACGCATGATATCGGCTGCCAACGAACCCAGTTGCCCCGCATCCACCAAGCTCCGGGCAACGTCCTTAGGCTCTCTGCCGGCACGGGCTGCAATGTAGGCGACCTGTTGGCCCAGCTCCTCATCGGAAACCTGAATGCCCTGCTCCCGAGCGATCTGCTCGAGGAGGAGCTCGCCTTTCACCGCACGTCCCGCGCCGCGGCGGAGATCCGAGCGGATCTCGAGCTCGGTTGAGTCCATTTCCTTTGCGTAGCGGCTCAGAGACAGCCCCGCTTCCGTGAGCTCTTCCTCGAGGTGTTCGAGCCGGTGCGTGAACTCGTCCTCCACGAGCCGAGCCGGAGCTTCCAGGTCCGAGGCATCAATAAGCGCCTCGAGAACGGCGCCTCTCAGCTCTTCCCGGGCGCGCGCCCTCTTGACCTCTCGGAGCTCGTCCTTGATCGCCTCTCGAAGCTCAGCAATTGTGTCGAACTCGCCGGCGGTCTTAGCGAACTCGTCATCCGCCACCGGCAAGCGCTTGGCCTTGACCTCCTTGACCAGGACGGTGAAGGAAACGTCCTGTTCCGCCAGCTCGCCCGCCCCCGGCCCCATCCGGTCGGTGAAGCGCAGGATCGCCCCCGGCCGGGTGCCCTCGAGCTCTTCGTCCAGGGAGGGTGGCCCCTCGCGCGAGCCGACCTCGTAGAGATAGCCGGTAGCGCTGCCTTCCTCGAGCACCACGTCGTGCTGGTAGGCGTTCAGATCCAGTAATACGAAGTCGCCCCGGCGAGCTTCACGGCCCACGCTATCGAGCTCGGCGAAGCGCTCTCGAAGCCTGTCGATCTGCTCGTCGATGTCGTGAGGACGGACTTCGTAGTCGGGCGCTTCGACCCGCAGGTCGCCCAGTCCCGGGACCACGACTTCGGGCCTCACATCGACGGTCGCCTCAAAGATCAGGGGCGTGCCGATGGTGAACTCGACGATGTTCACGTCGGGTGGAGCAATGGCCTCCAGCGACTCTGCCTCCAACGCCTGCTGGTAGAAGCCCGGCAGAGCGTCCTTGAGCGCTTCGTCGCGCACCGCCTCTATCCCCACGCGTTGGTCGATGAGCCGGCGCGGAACCTTTCCCCGCCTGAACCCCGGCACCTTGATCTCCCGGGACCAGCGCCGGTAGACCGCGGAGAGTGCCGGATCGAGCGCGGCCTCCGGTACCTCCACCCGCAGCTTGATGCGGTCTTTGTCTACGCTTTCGCGCGCGATGGCGACCTCGGGGGAGCTCATTGGAATCATCCTAGAGCCTCACACGGGGAGCGACGGCAGCCAAAGTTCGCGCGCGCTCGGCGCAGCCCGCAGACGACGCGGGATACGCAAGGCGGGCTATGGCGCGTTTCGTCACCAGAGCTCCCCAGCGGGGCTGGAAGCTTCAGGAAACCGGTTGTCTGAAGGACCCGGGTTGGGAGCCAGAGGACCGCGCTAGGCGGACGAAGTGGGGATGACGGGCCTCTGGCCCCCAGCCGAGGCCCTTCAGTCCGGCGGGATCTGTCTTCGCCGCAACAGCGGCCCGCACGTGCGATGCTGAGCTGACTCGGGGCGTAGCGCAGCTTGGTTAGCGCGCCTGCTTTGGGAGCAGGAGGTCGGCGGTTCGAATCCGCCCGCCCCGACTCTTCGTTTGCCGCCATCGCTTGTAGATGAGAACAATCTCAAACCCCCCCGCACCTCTTCCCCCAAAGGCGTCCGCCCCTTCTCGAGGGCGACCCACCGGCAGTCTCGATACTCCACTCCCACGCGCCTGACGGCAAGCTTTCATACTATACCAACCTGTCTCTGATTATCCAATCAAGTCGTCGACGAGCCCCCACTCTTTGTGCGGAGTGACATAGCTACGGTTATGCAGCGCTTTTCCCGAGCCGGGAATTTTGGCAGCCTTCGACCGTACGCCAGAACCTCAACCAACAAGGTCGTCACCGGCTCAAGTTACGCATTCGCTTAGGCTAAGAGTTGCGCGGGTGTAGCTCAATGGTAGAGCTCCAGCCTTCCAAGCTGGTGATGAGGGTTCGATCCCCTTCACCCGCTCCAGTGTTTTGCTCAGGTGACAAGTGGGATGTGACACGTAGCCGAAAAGCGCGGCCTGGACGGCTGGCTCGGTCGGCGACTGCGCCCCACTCAAGCGTTCTGCATCTCATCGTATGAGCCGGGAGGAGGGAGCTGCTGCAAGGTCCACGTGTTCCCATCGGGATCGGTGAACGAGGTGAACGAGCCCCATGCGAGAGTCTCAACCTCGGGCGCGTCAACGCCACGCGCGAGAAGCTCTTGACGAGCGGCCTCGGCGTCGGGCACGACGACCTGGATGCTGTGCTGCGTGCCCGGAGTCATGTCGGTGATCCCCTCCCCGAACGCGATAGAACACGCGGACGTTGGTGGCGTTACCTGCACGAATCTGGTGTTTTCATCCACCCGTGCTTGGATATCCAACGTGAATCCGACCTTCTCAACGTAGAAGTCGATGGCCCTATCGACATCGGTCACCGGCACAAAGATGAGCTCGATCTTGCAATCCATTCGTTGCCTCCGATCTGTCGCCACCGGACCCGATACCCCAACACCCAGGGCAGAACCTTCGTGGGCCCCAGGGCCTGCGACGAGAGCTGGAACCTCGGTCGCGGCAGAGAAAGACTAGCGTGCGTAAGCCGGAGGTAGTCTCCCCTTCCATATCGTCGCTCCACTCACAACGGGTGTGGGCAGGGACGCAAAGTTGGGTGAGGACTCTTTGTCCGTGCGCGAGTTAATCGAATCCAGGCGCGACCGATACCTGGAGTGGCTCAGCCAGGCTTGCTCGATCCCCTCGCTGGCAGGCAATCCACAGGGCCTTCAGGCCATGGTGGCCTGGCTCGAAGGAATGCTGGGCCCCCTGGGGGCCGCGACCGAAAGGTTGCCATTCGAGTCGGCCCCCGATGCACTGCTTGCTCACCTCGGCGGCGGCGAGCGAACGGTGCTGATCTACAACCACTACGACGTTCAGCCCATCGACCCCGTCTCCCTGTGGAACCAGGATCCGTTCGCCCCTGCGCTCCAGAACGGCCACCTCTATGCCCGGGGGGTGGCCGACAACAAGGGAGACCTGGTAGCCCGGCTGGCTGCGTTCGAGATCTATCGAGACCAATTCGGCGAGCTTCCGATTCGGCTCAAGCTGCTCATCGAAGGCGAGGAGGAGGTGGGCTCCCCGTCCTTTCCGGCGCTTGTGGAGCGTTACGCGGACAAGCTCCCAGCCGACGGCTGCATCTGGGAAGGGGCGGGCGTCGACCACGCAGGGGCGCCCGAGCTGGTTTTCGGCGCCAAGGGGCTCGCCTACCTCGAGCTCGTCTGCAGCGGCCTCAACGACGACCAGCACTCCTCGGTGGCGGTGTACGCGCCCAGCCCCGTGTGGAGGCTGGTCGAAGCTCTGGCCAGCCTTCGGGACGAGGACGGCCGAGTCCTCGTCGAGGGCTTCTACGACGACGTCGTCGCTGCTACCCCGCAGGATGTGGCCGCGCTGGAGATCCTTCCCTTCGACGAGGAGGCCGAGAAGCGAAGGCTCGGGATCTCGGAGTTCGTGGGCGGAGCCTCGGGACTAGATCTCATGATCCGAGCCCACTTCGAGCCGACCTGCAATATCGCCGGCATCCATGCAGGCTTCACGGTGCCGGGAGCATCGAAGACCGTGCTCCCCAGGCTGGCGCTCGCCAAGCTCGACCTGCGCCTGGTCCCCGAGCAGGACCCCGAGGACATCGTCGCAAAGGTCCGGCATCACCTGCAGGCTCACGGCTTCGGCGACATCGCCGTCACCGCTCTGGGGCTCGAGCACCCCGCCCGGTCTCCGATGGACTCGTTGATTGGGAGAGCCGCCGCCCTCGCCTGCGAGACCGTCTACGAGCTTGCGCCGGCGGTGTCTCCGCTGATGATCGCAACCGGGCCGATGCATCCGATCGCTCACTTTCTCGGCATTCCTACGGTGTCGCCGGCAGGCGTGTGCCGGCCCGACTCCAAGATTCACGCCCCGAACGAGAACGTCGCCGTCACAGACTTCTTGGACACGATCGAATACACCGTCGAGTGGATCAGAGCGTTCGCCGCGCTCTGAACAACACCGGCCCTCACCCCCGCAGTTAAGCTCAAGCGTTCGCTCGTCCAGGTCGAGGTAGTTGCCTGAGCATCGACGACCCCTGGGGAGGTCTTCCATGAACACGAGGCACCTGCGCAGAAGGTTCCGTGCCCTGGCGCTCCTGGTGGCAGCGGCGACAATTTGCAGCGGCGGAGCGGCTCTGGCCAAACCTCCCAGCTTTGGTCCCGGTGTGGACGACATCCCGCTCTATGACGGCCAGTCGATCTGCTCTCCGGCGCCCAAACCCGGCGTGCTCGCATTCCAGCGGGCGGTGTACGCCCGCCACCCTCAAACCGGATCGCTGGGGGTCAGCCGCGCCTGCAACATCGGGGGGCGCAGCGAGCACAAGGAGGGCCGCGCGTGGGACTGGGCGGTCAATGCGGCAGTTCCGTGGCAGCGCAGGGCGGCCCACCACATCATCCACTGGCTTCTCGACACCGACCGCTTCGGCAACGCCCACGCCCGCGCCCGGCGCTTCGGGATCATGTACCTCATTTGGGATAAGCGCATCTGGCTTCCGTGGAGCGGCTGGCGCACCTATTGCACAATGCGCAACGGGGTCTGTTTGGGGACCGACGGAGCCGCCCGCCATCCCCATACGAACCACGTCCACTTCAGCTTCACGTGGCCGGGGGCGCGCCTCAACACGACTTGGTGGAAACCTCGGCGCTCGCTGGTGTCCTCCCTGGCACCCGAGAAGGACGGTTACTGGGTCGTAGCCCGAAACGGGGACGTGCTCCCCCACTCGAGCGGCCATTTCGGCGCTCTCAGCGATCGCCTTCGAAAGCAGCCGGTAGTGGCCGCGGCCCCCACCCTGACCGGCAAGGGCTACTGGTTGCTGAAACGTGACGGCGCCGTCACGGCCCTAGGCGATGCCCGCTACCGCGGAGGAGCCAAGAAATACTCGACGCGGGCCGTGGCCATCGCTCCTACACCGACCGGCAAGGGCTACTGGATCCTTGCGCGTGGGGGCCGGGTTTTCGATCGGGGCGATGCCAGGCACTTCGGAGGCATGCGAGGCAGGGGAAGCAGATGGACGGACCTGGCTCCGACGCCGACAGGGGCGGGATACCGGCTCTTCTCTCGTGCCGGCGGGGTGGCGGCGTTCGGCGATGCCACCCAACTGGGCGACGCGCTCGACGCGGGCCTTGACTCGCCGGTAACGGCAGGCCTCACGCACGGGACGGAAGGCTACTGGCTCGTGACCCAACGCGGAAGGATCATGAGCTTCGGTGACGCGCCCGTCTTCGAGCCGGTGAATCTGGCCGGCGTGGATGCCGCCCTCGCCGATGCCGCGACGACGAGAACGGGGGCCGGACTATGGCTGGCCGGTGAGCTGGGGAAGGTCTATGAACGTGGGGACGCTCCCGCACTAAGAGCCCCACAAGAACCTGCGCCCCCATTCGATCTCGGTCTCATCCCCGAGCCCGACCTTCTCGAATGGGCAACGCACCACCGGGTAAGTCCCACGAAACGCTTGCCTACAGTTAGGAGCTTGAAGTGATGGAACGACGCCAGCTGGGGGCTTCGGGCCTCAAGGTATCGGCGATGGGTCTCGGCTGCATGGGGATGTCGGAGTTCTACGGGACCCGCGACGAGAAGGAGTCGATAGCCACCATCGAACGCGCCCTAGAGGTGGGCATCAACTTCTTCGACACCGCCGACATGTACGGCCCTTTCACGAACGAGAGGCTCGTCGGCAAGGCGCTTGCCGGGCATCGTTCCGAAGCCGTCATCGCCACCAAGTTCGGCAACGAGCGAGGCGAAGACGGTAGCTTCAAAGGAATCAACGGAAGCCCCGACTACGTTCGGCGCGCCTGTGACGCGTCGCTCGAACGTCTGGGCATCGATCACATCGACCTCTACTACCAGCACCGCGTCGACACGTCTGTTCCCATCGAAGAGACGATCGGCGCCATGGCCGAGCTTGTGGCCGCTGGGAAGGTCGGCTACCTCGGCCTCTCCGAAGCCGGGCCGGAGACAATTCGCCGCGCCACTTCCATCCATCCTATCTGCGCGCTCCAGACCGAGTACTCGCTGTGGAGTCGCGAGCCGGAGGACGAGCTTCTGGGGCTGTGCCGCGAGCTCGGCATAGGCTTCGTGGCCTACAGTCCGCTGGGTCGAGGGTTTCTGTCGGGCGAGATACGCTCGATCGACGACCTCGCCGAAGGCGACCGCCGACGACAGATGCCTCGCTTTCAGGGAGACAACTTCGAGCGCAACCTCGAGCTCGTCGCACGCGTGACCGAGATTGCCAACCACAAGGGCGTTTCTCCGGGCCAACTTGCGCTCGCGTGGGTGCTCCATCAGGGAGAAGACATCGTCCCGATTCCGGGAACAAAGCGCCGCTCCTATCTCGAAGAAAACGCGGCTGCAGCCGACATCAGCCTCACGGACGAGGATCTTGCCCGTATTGATCAAGCGTCACCGTCGGGCTCGGCCGCCGGTGACCGCTATCCGGACATGTCCTTGGTGAACCGCTGACGCAGAGGCAGAGCCTCGGCACGCTCGTCAAGCGAGCCCTTCTTCGACGTTGCCCTCGCTGCGGACGGCGGGGAATCTTTCGCAGCTACTACAAGCTCGCAGAGAACTGCCCTCGCTGCGAGCATCACTACGAGCGCGAGGAGGGGTACTGGGTATCGGCCATCATCGTCAACACTGCGGTTACCGAGGCGCTCTTCGGGGTGTTGTTCGTGGGAGGCATCTTCGTAACGGCCCCCGACGTGCAATGGATACCTCTGCTCGTGATCGGCGTGGTGGCGAACCTGCTGGTGCCCGTGCTGTTCTTTCCGTTCTCCAAGACGGTGTGGGTCGCCCTCGACCTCTATTTCAATCCGCCCAACGATGCCGAGTGGTCACCAAATGTCGTATAGCAGCCAGCATTTAACGACCACTCGTCGAGCGACTAGCTTCGGAGGGGCCGTGGCTAAAGATCGCATGACCGTCGTTTTCATGCCCGAGAGTGCCTACGGGCCGACCAACAATTGCGTCGGCATCGGCAAGGTCTTGGAGCGGCGGGGTCACCGGGTCGTGTTCGCGGCCGAGGCGTCGTGGGCGGGCCGCTTGGAGCCGCTCGGTTTCGAGGAGAACCTGGTCGACCTCGCGCCGCCGCCCGCCGACGAGCAGGACGCGGGGCAGTTCTGGACCGACTTCATCATCGAGACCGCTCCCGAGTTCAGGAAACCGACCGTCGACCAGCTCGACTCCTTTATCAAGCCGGTGTGGGAGTCACTCATCGAAGGCGCCAAGTTCTGCGAGCCGCGGCTGCAGGAGATGCTTGCCGAGGTCCGGCCCGATGTCATCGTCGAAGACAACGTCAGCTGCTTCCCCGCTCTCCTCACTCACGGGGCACCGTGGGTGAGGATCATGAGCTGCAACCCCCTCGAAATGTCAGATCCCGTGCTTCCGCCGAAGTTCAGCGGCTACGGATCGGATGATTCCCGTCTGTGGGACGATTTCCGAGCGCAAAACGAACGCACTCACCGGGAATTCTGGGAGCAAACGAACGAGTGGGTGATCGAGCAGGGCGCGCCGCCGCTGCCGGATTTGGAGTTCATCCACGAGTCACAGCACTTGAACCTCTACATCTACCCGGAGGTCGCCGACTACCCTCGATCTCGCCCGCTGGGTCAAACGTGGAAGCGGCTCGACTCTTCGGTAAGAGAGACAGAGGAGCCGTTCACCATTCCCTCCCCGTTGTCTTCGGGCGATGGCGGCCTGGTGTATTTGTCGTTGGGCTCGCTCGGTTCTGCCGACGTCGATCTCATGAAGCGTCTCGTCGAAGTGCTCGCGACGACCCCGCATCGCTACATCGTCTCAAGCGGGCCGCGCAGCGATGAGTTCGAGCTTGCCGACAACATGTGGGGCGAAGCTCGCCTGCCCCAGACCAGCATCATTCCCCAGGTCGACCTCGTGATTACCCACGGCGGCAACAACACCACGACCGAGAGCCTGCACTTTGGCAAGCCCATGATCGTGCTGCCGTTGTTCTGGGATCAGTACGACAACGCGCAGAGGGTTGACGAGCTGGGCTTCGGCGTGCGGCTCGACACCTACCGCTTCGAGGATATGGAGCTGCGGAATGCTCTCGACAGGCTGCTGGCCAACGAGGATCTGCGGGCGCGCATGGATGTCAACGGACAGACGATAAGGGGCCGGGACGGCAAGGTCATGGCGGCCGATCTGATCGAAGAGGTCGGGCGCCGAACTCGGTGCGGATGACGATCTTCTCCACGTAGGCAGCGCTCAGCGCTCACTCTGAGGAGAAGATCGCCTGTCGGACTGGAGGGCGCGCCACACCTTCTCCGGGGTGACCGGCATGTCGAGGCCTTGGTCGAAGCCGCCGAGAGCATCCACGATTGCGTTGACCACGGCCGGGGGCGCTCCGATGCACCCCGCCTCTCCGGCCCCCTTGATGCCGAGCTCCAGGTTCGGGTTGGGAGTCACGCTCTCTCCCATTAGGACGAGCGGCATCTCCGATGCCGTGGGAATCGAGTAGTCCAGCAAGGACGAGAACAGCGGCTGGCCGCCGGGTTCGTAAGTCAGTTCCTCATAGAGGGCCTGCCCGAGGCCCTGGGTGATCGACCCCAGCGTCTGGCCCGCAACGATGGCCGGGTTCACCACCACACCGCAATCGTCTACCGCGACCAGCTTCACCACCTCCACCTGCCCGGTGGCGCGGTCGACCTCCACGATCGCAACATGGGTGCCGAAGGGGAAAGCCTGGGGCGGCGACAGCTCGATCGAGGACTGGAGTGGCGCGGGGGATACCAAGGCTTCGATTGCCACCGAGCGATCCGTTCCCGCTATCGTGAAACGGCCGCCCGCGAAGACGAGGTCCGCTTCAGCCACCTCCAGGAACTCTCCCGCCCGGCGCCGGGCCTCCTCGAGAACTTCGACGGCAGCTTGATGAAGTGCCGATCCCCCCACCTGCATGCTGCGCGACCCGAACGTTCCCGTGCCTCGAGGCACAGCGTCGGTGTCTCCCTGTAGCACTTGGACACGATCCAGCTCGACGTCGAACGCAGTGGCGACTACCTGAGCAAAAGCTGTCTCGTGTCCCTGCCCTTGGGGAGTCGCGCCCGATCTCGCCACGATGACGCCATCGGTCATGACTTCGACTGCGCCGTATTCGCTCGTGCCGGAACGGCCCCCCGATCGCTCCAGATAGCTGCCGATGCCTACGCCCAGAAGTCGGTCGTCGCTCTTCGAGCGTCGCCGGCGCTGTTCCTCCCGAGCCCGTTCGTAACCCGCGAGCTCGATCGCCGAACGCAGGGCGGCGGCATGGTCGCCCGAGTCGTAGACGGCTCCTGTAGGAGATCGGTACGGAAACTCGGAGGGCGGAACGAAGTTCGCCTGACGCAGCTCGACGGGATCGGAGCCAAGCCTGCGGGCCAGCTTGTCCATGAGGCGCTCGAGCGCGAACGCGGCCTCGGGCCGACCTGCGCCCCGATAGGACGCGGTCGGAGCTGCGTTGGTGACCACGCATCGGATGCGGGCGTGAGAGGTTCTCGATTCGATAGGGCCCAGACAGCACCCAGGCAGTCATCGCGGGCACCAGCGCTCCGGTGTCGGGGTAGGCGCCGACATCGGCATCGATGAACGCCTCGAGGGCCAGCAAAGTGCCTCTGTCGTCTGCGGCCAGACGGAGTCTCTGCGACTGGCCCCGCCCGTGAGTGGCGCTCTGCAACGCCTCTCGGCGATCCTCGATCCAACGCACGGGCCGACCCAGGTTGCGGGCGAGGTGGGCGACGACGATGTACTCGGCATAGGTCTGGCTCTTGGCGCCGAAGGCGCCTCCGACTTTAGGCACGCGCACTCTGACCGCATCCAATCCGAGGCCGAAAGCCGTGGCAAGCTCGCCCCGCAGGCGGTGGGGGGCCTGGTGCGAGGCCCACACGGTGAGCCGGTCGTGATCCCATTGCGCCAGCACGGCGCGTGCCTCGATGGAGGTGGGAGCAAGGCGCTGGTTGTGGAAGACGCCCTCCACTACGACTGGGGCATTCGCCATGACAGCCTCGACCGAAGCGCCGTACTCGTGCGTCGATGCGACGTTGTCCGAACCTTCAAACAGCAAGGGCGGCGGTGGAGGAGAGCGCGGCATCGACGCCGACCACGGCATTCAGAGAGTCGACCGTCTGAATCACGCGCTCGGCGCCGTCTTCGGCCGTGTAGCGATCGCGGGCGACCACCACTGCCACCGGTTCGCCGGCAAAACGGACTCGATCCCGCGCCAGCGATGGTCTCTGCATCTCCGGCGGGGCGGGCTCGCGGGTAGGGACGGGGGGAAGATCGGACAACTGGGCAGCCGAGAACGCAGCGACGACGCCCTCCAGACCGAGGCTCCCGGAGACATCCACCGATTCGAAGCTCACCGTGGGCCTCGAAGCTGCGCACGAAACAGGCCTCCAGGCACCCGGGAATCCGAAGGTCTGCGACATAGGGGTGAGCGCCTCGAACGAGCCCGTGGTCTTCCGAGCGCGGGGGCGAGACGCCGATGTAGTTCCTGGGTGCCATCACTTACCCCCGGCCGCAAACGTTTGCAGAACTATAGGATACCGGCGCCATGAAGCCTGCGCCCTTCGAGTACTTCGCCCCGCCGATATCGAGGAAGCACTCGAGCTGCTCGGCCGCGGCGGTGACGTGAAGCTTCTCGCCGGCGGCCAGAGCCTCGTGCCCGCCATGAGCTTTCGTCTCGCAACTCCTGAAGCGATCGTGGACCTCAACGGCATTGTTGATCGGGACGGGGTCGCCATCGAGAAAGAGGAGCTCGTCGTGGGGATGCTCGCACGCCACCGGGCGCTGGAGACGAACGCCGTGCCCGGCGCGGTCGGGACGCTGCTCGCCGACACCGCGCGGCTCGTGGGCCACCTCCCCATCCGGGTGCGGGGCACGTTCGCCGGCAGTCTCGCCCACGCCGACCCCGCCGCCGAGTGGCCGATGCTGGCCCTGGCTCTCGACGCCTCCATAGTCGCCCGCAGCGCTGCAGGGAGCCGGGTGATTGCGGCCGCAGACTTCTTCGAGGGCCCCTTCACTACCGCCTTGCGGGAGGACGAGATCATCACCGAGGTACGTCTTCCTCTGCTTGCAGACGCGGGCACCGCGGTTCTCGAGCAAAGCCGGACGGCCGGAGACTTCGCCACGGTGGCAGTCATTGCGGTGGTGATCATCAGGGACGGGATCGTGAGCGACGCGCGCATCGCGGCGGCCGGAGTCGAGGGCAGGCCTCGGCGTTTCGCGGATGCCGAGTCGATCCTCCTCGGCATCCGCCCCAACCCCGAGGTATTCGCAGACGCGGCACGCATTGCAGCCGAACAAGTCGATCCCATCTCGGACGCGACCGCATCGGCCGACTACAGACGTCATCTCTTGGAGGTGCTCGTGTGTCGCGCGCTCGAACAGACCCAATCTCGGTCCGCCGCCTGAAGATGTCATCTCTCGAAATCATGCTGCGAGTGAACGGAACCAGTAGAACGGTGGCGGTCGAACCCCGCACGACACTGGCCGACGCATTGCGGGACCGGCTCGGCCTTCACGGCACGCATCTCGGTTGTGAGCATGGTGTGTGCGGCTCCTGCACCGTCTTGATGGACGGCGCGCCGGTACGTTCGTGTCTCCTGTTCGCCGTACAGTGCAGAGACTCTGAAGTGACCACGATCGAAGGACTCGCGGACGGGGACTCACTTCATCCCTTGCAGCGCGCCTTCGTCGAGAACTTCGGGCTCCAATGCGGCTTCTGCACACCGGGCTTCATCATGCTGGCGGCGGGGGCGCTATCGCTGGAAGACAACATGAGCGACGAGCAGCTCGTCGAGATGCTGTCTTCGAACCTGTGCCGCTGCACCGGCTACGCCAACATCGTCGCAGCGGTCAAACAGGCAGCCACCGAGTTGAGAAGCCGAGGGCGAGCCTTAACCACCGGGAACTACAGAGCCTGCGGCGCGAGTCCGGCGTTCGTTCCCGGCAGCACCTCGCCGTGACCGATGCCGAGGGTCTTGATCCAACGTTGCTGACCCAGAGTCAGCGCGATAAAGAAGCCCAGCTCCACGAGCTCTTCCTCACTGAAGTTGCGATGCAGCTCGGCCCACAGCGCGTCGTCCGCCAGGTCCGAGTCCCACAGGATGGCGCGTGTCCACCCCAGGGCGGCTTTCTCGCGTTCGTCGAAGGCGTCCGAGGTCTGAAACTCGAGCAACTCGAGGTACTTCTCTTCTGCGAGGCCTTTCTGTCCGGCCCGGACAGATCGCTGATCGCCTCAGTAGCCGCAATCGATGGATTGGGAGACGTACACGCGGCACATCTCCTTGATCGTGTGGTCGCAGACGCCGTTTCTAAAGACGGCATCCCAAGTCTGGGAGAAGGAGCGCAACACCGCCGGCACGTGCGCCCGGATCGACTGGCTCTCGGGCCGCGGGGTCCCGTGAACGCGGGCGTCCTCGAGATAGCCGGCGAGCTCCGGGTCGGTCAACAGTGAGGGGTCGAAGTAGCTGATATTGGGCACGGCTGCCTCCAATTCTCCGCCGAGTGGTCGTCAGATGTCGCTATACGGTCATCTCACCACCACTCGGCAATGGACTTCTTATTGCTCCCGGACGACCGTCTCCACAATGCGCTCCACCGAGGGAATGGTGGCGTCCTCCAACGACTCGGCCGCGGGCAGCGGGACGTGCGGTGAGGTAATCCGGACGATGGGGCCGTCGAGGTCCCAGAACGCTTCCTCGCAGACAATGGAGGCGATCTCGGCCCCCCAACCGCACAGCCGGGGGTTCTCCTCGACCGTGAACACCCGGCCCGTGGCTTGCACCGCCTCGAGCAGAGCCGTCACATCCAGTGGCACGAGCGTGCGCAGGTCGACCACGCGGGCGCCGATGTCGTGCTCCTCGCGCAGTCGCTCGGCCGCCTCGAGCGCCTTCGGCACCATGGCCGCCAGCGCCACCAGCACGACGTCGCCACCGTCCCCGTGCACGGTGGCCTTGCCGAGTTGGTCGACATGCTCGCCGTCGGGCACCTCGCCCTTGGTGGCATAGAGCGACTTCGCTTCCAGGAAGATGACCGGATCGTCGTCGCGGATCGAGGCTGCAAGCAGACCCTTGACGTCTGCGGGAGTTGAGGGTGCGACGACCTTGAGGCCTGGGATCGCCATGGCCCAGTTCTCCACGCTCTGGCTGTGCTGAGCTCCGAAGCGAAAACCCCCGCCGTTGGCGCTGCGAATCACGAGAGGAAGTGTCACCTGACCCCCCGTCATGTAGCGCGTCTTTGCGATCTGATTGGCGACGATGTCCCAGCAGGTGGCGAAGAAGTCGGAGAACATGATCTCGGCAACGGGCCGGAGGCCGGCCATGGCGGCTCCCATGGCTGCGCCAACGATGGCTTCCTCACTTATCGGTGTGTCTCGAACGCGCCGCGGCCCGAACCGCTCTTGCAGCCCTCCCGTGGTCTTGAACACACCACCCGCGGCAGCCACATCCTCGCCTATGAAATAGACGAACTCGTCGCGTTCGAGCTCTTGAGCTAGTCCCTCGGTTACAGCCTGGCGGTAGGTCAGCTCCGCCACTCTGATCCCCCATCCGCCCACACGTCGCTGTAGATGAGCTCCTCGGTCGGGATGGAACCGTCCTTCGCCTCCTGGGTCGCCTGGTCTACTTCAGCCTTCAGCTCGGCATCGATGTCATCGAGCACCTTCTCCTCGATGCCGGCGTCGATTAGGCGGGCGCGATAGAGCACCACCGGATCGCGCCCCAGCCACATCTGCACCTCTTCTTCAGGTCTGTATTTGCCAGGATCGGCGCGTGAGTGCCCGCCCTTGCGATAGGTCTTGGCCTCGATTAGCGCAGGACCGCCCCCGGCGCGCGCCCGTTCGATGTATGTGGTGGCGATCTGGTAGACCTCGTCGACGTCGTTACCGTCGCAGACGAGCGCCTCGAGCCCGTAGGCGGCCGCTCGTCCGGCCGCGGGGTCGTCAACAGCCGTCACCGACGAGATCGGCGTGTACTCCATGTAGAGGTTGTTCTCGCACACGAAGACCACCGGGAGCTCCCACACCGCGGCGAGGTTGAGGGCCTCGTGAAAGGCCCCGATGTTCGTGGCCCCGTCGCCGAAGAAACAAACCGACACCTGTCCCGAGCCGCGTTCCATAGCGGCCCATGCGGCTCCGGCCGCAATCGGAAGGTGGGCGCCGACGATCGCATATGAGCCCATGGCGTAGTGCTCGATAGAAGTGAGGTGCATCGAGCCGCCCTTGCCCTGGAGGACGCCATTCGAGCGCCCGAGCAACTCGGCCATGAGCCCGGCCATCGACGCTCCCCGCACCAGGGTGTGGGCATGACCCCTATAGGTGCAGAAAGTGAAGTCGTCGGCGCGCATTGCTTGTCCGAAGCCTGCGGCCACCGCTTCCTGTCCCAACGCGAGATGGCTCGTGCCTTTGACGTAGTTCTCGAGAAAGAGGTCGTAAGCCCGCTGCTCGAACTTACGGCAGGCGACAAGCTTTCGGTACAGCTCCAAGCGCACGGATTCGTCGATCTCGGTGCCGCCTACCCACGAGCGCTCGACCACGCTCATGCCTGCGGCTCCAGACCGTCGGAGACCTCGGCCCCCTCTGATTGAAGCTCGAGCCCCGAGGCGCGCGCCTGCAGCTCGAGAAGCTTGGCAAAGTCGTCGTCCGCCCAACCGAACCCGATCAGTGTCTGCACGATCTCATGCACCAGAGCCGACGCCGGCATCGGGACACCCAGCTCGCGCGCCGCCTTCAGTCCCAGGTCGAAATCCTTGCGCAATAGCACAGGTGTGAAGGTTGCGTGGTAGTCGAGGTTCACGAACGCCGGTGTCTTGTAACGAGTGAAGGGCGAGCCCATCACGCTCTTGTTCAGGAACTCGAGGAAATCCGATCGCTTCAAGCCGCCCTTCTCTGCGAGCACGGTGATCTCGGCCATCGACTGCGCCACCACTCCCAGCATCAGGTTGTGGCAGATCTTGGCCAGCCGCGCTCCGTCTCCCTCGCCCACGTAGGTTGCGCCCGCCCCCAGCACTTGGAGGTAGGGCTGGGCCACTTCCCATGCCTCTTCCGGGCCCGACACAACAAGCGTCAGCTTGCCCGCTCGCACAACGTTGGGGTTGCCGCTCACCGGGGCTGCCAACAGGCTGGTGCCCACGGCCTCGGCCGCCGCTCGCACCTCGGCCGAAACGCCGGCAGAGATCGTAGTGGAGTCGATGAGGATCTGCGGCGCGGCCCCCGCTTGCGCCAGGACACCCTCTTTCCCAGTGGTCACGGCCCGGAAATCGTCGTCGCCGGCCACCATCGAGAAGACGATGTCGCGGTCGGCAAGCTCGCGCGGAGACTCGACCAGCTTGCCGCCTCGGTGAATGAGGGGCTCGGCCTTGGAGCGGGTCCGGTTGTAGATCGCAACATCGCAGCCGGCGTCGATCAGCCGCGCAGCGAGATTGAAGCCCATCCGCCCGGTACCGATCCAACCGAGTTTGTGCGACTGCAGGTTGTTCGGTTGCAGGTCGGTCACTCGACTCACCCTATTTCCAGCGTCAGAACCCAACAGGAGCTGCTGCAAACGATTGCAGGGTAACGCTCACGACCACCGGGCGCAAGACGGTTCTTGCTCATGACAACCATGACCCACCTTTCACTCCAGAACCTTGCCTGCTGAATAGAGGCTCCCCAGGGCGGCCGCCCCATTGACCGAGAGAATGGCCTCGACGGCATCGGCGCCGAGGCCCGCTTTTCGCACCTTGGTCACCGGCTCAGGATCGCCCATCGGGAAGGGGTAGTCGCTGCCGAGCACGACTCGCTCGGTCCCCACCCGCTCGGTGAGAAAGCGAAGCGCCTCCCCTGAGTGGACGACGGTGTCGTAGTAGAACCGCTCCAGGAACGAGGACGGAGCGGTACCCAGGTGAGTGGCGGTGAGCCCGGACTTGGCCTCGAAACCTCGATCCTGGCGGCCTATCTGGTAAGGGAGAAAACCCCCTCCGTGTGTGAGACAGATCTTGAGCCCAGGATGCCTCTCCAACACTCCTCCGTAAATGAGATGGGCGGCCGCTACCGTCTCTTCGGCGGGGTTTCCCACTATGTTCGTCAGGAAGTAACGCTGCAAGCGCTCGGATCCGATCGACGCGTACGGATGTACCAGCACGAGGGCGTCGAGCTCTTCGGCCGCGTCCCAGAACGGTTCCAGCGAAGCATCGTCGAGCTCCAGGTCTGCCACCGAGGTGGCGATCTCCACCGCCACCATGCCGAGTTCGGAGACGGCGTGCCGAAGCTCCGAAGCCGCGGCCTCGGGCGCCTGCAGAGGGACCGCGGCCATGGCCCTGAAACGATCCGATCGCCCCGCTATCGCCTCCGCCGTCAGCTCGTTGAGCGAACGCGCCAGCCACACCCCGTCGTCCTCGTCCAGCACGTACGCGGAGAAATCCATCCACGCCGACAGCACCTGGATGCTCACTTCCTGAGCGTCCATCCACACGAGACGGTCGTCCAGATCGAGCATGCCCGCGGGAAAGGCTTGCGTAGCGTCCCTCCCGGCGAACGACACCGTTCCCTTATCGGTGACATTGATCGAATGCGCTGCCCCGTCTGTTTCGATGCGCTCAATCAGGCGGGGAGGAATGAAGTGGCAGTGGAGATCCATGGCGGAGGTCACGGGAGGCGCGCCTCGTCCATCATCTGGGCAAGCTCATCCGAAGGTTCGAGCACATAAAGGCCGCCTGAGATCCGATCGGTGGTGAAGATGAGGCCCGAGACATCCACGTAGAGATCGTTAATCTGCGGCGCCTCCTGGCCCGGCGGCGGTTCCGGCACCCAAGAGCCCACTTCAACAGGCGCAACAGGGTCGTCGAGGTCGTAAACGCGCAGGCCTGCATTGAAGTAGGTGACGAAGACGAGCTTGTCGCTTCGGTAGCTGCCGGGCTGGTTCTCGTGGAGATTGTGGGGGCCGAAGCGAAGGCCGCGCTCGCAGAAGGCGCGCGAGGGAGGGGGACACACCCCCACCACTTCCGGCGCGGAACGATCAGATACATCGACCACCCGCACCAGCTTCTCCTCCTCGGCACAGCGATCCTTGACGGCCTCGTCGGTGGTAACGACAAGCTTGCGCCCGGGAAGCGGGAGGCACGTGTGAGTGTCGCCTCCCGGACTCCAATCGAGCTTGGAGATCACCGCTGGTGCACTCACGCTGCTGATATCCAGCACCACCATGCCGGCATCGCCGTAGGCGAGATAGGCGATGTTTCCGTCAAGCAAAGCATGATGGGCCGCGTACCGCTGCGGGGGTGACCACGAAGGTTGCTCGCCACCACCGCGCCACATGCCCGGCCACCACCACCGGCCCGCTTCAGTGGGTTGCTCGGGATCGGTGAGGTCGACCACCACCCAGATGCGGTCGTCGAAGCCGTCCGGAATTGCCGAAACATAGGCGTATCGACCCCCCGTGTAGACGATCCGGTGTACGCCGAGACCACCCGAATCGAAGCGCCCGATGAGCTTGGGATCGAAGGGGTCGCCGACGTCGTAGACGTTTAGACCCGCGGCAAAGGGAGAGCCGCCGCGAAACTGCTCTTCGTTGACCAGCAAGAGACCATCACCCACCTGGACCTTGTGCGTGTGGGAGCCGGCCGGCGCCCGCATCTGCCGCACCACTCGCGGACTTTCCAGCTCCGAGACGTCGAGGATCGACGTGCCCATCCCACTCGTTCCGAGATGGCCGACGTAGAGCGCGTCCTTGTGCCGGGCGATCTGCATACCGTCGCCGTGGCCGCAAAGATCCGAGTGGGCGACGGCCCTCAGGTGGCGGCCGCCGCCCTCACTCATAGAGTTTCTCAGACGTCGTCTGGGTTCGGGTTCTTCTCCAAACCCAACTCCTCCTGCACCTGCCACAAGCAGGTGAAGTCGGCGTGCTCCTTCCAGTCGAAGCCCTCGGAGACGTTCTCGTTGTCGATCATGTCTTGGTTCCACTGATCGAAAGCTTCTGCGGGCGCCCCGCCGTCCAGGGCCCAGTTGTCGGTGATCTCAGTCTTCCACTCGGCGAGGTCACCTTCCGCGGGAGATAGCCCGTATTCCTTGCCGAGCTTTATCGCAGCATCCTGATTCGCGGTCTTGCTCGCGCCCTCGCCCAGCCACCGCTTGGCCTCGATGCGTCCCTGTAGATAGGCGCACACCGCGTCTTGGTTCTGCTCGAGGAAGTCGGCCTTCACGACCCAGACCTCCTGAGGCGAGTCCACGAAGCGCGTGTAGATCATCTGCCCCCCGGCTTCTTTGAGGGGGATCAAGTGGCGCGGTTGCAGCACCGCCACGTCGATTTGGCCCGCCAGCATGGCCGTCAGCCGTTCGTCGGAGCTTCCTTCGACCGAGACCCACTCCATGCTTTCGGGGTCCACTCCTATGTCCTCGAGAATCTTCTCGCCGACGGTGATGTTCCTGTCTCCCGGCGGACCGCCGCTGATCTTGAGTCCTTCGAGGTTGTTCTCGTCCACGCCTTCGTTGATGCCGAGGAACCAAGCCTCCGTGTCCTTCTCGACGCCCACGATCTTCAAGGGAACGCTTCCTTCATCGAGGGCGGCCCAGATCACGTCGCTCTCCCCTTGGGCAACCCACACGCTATCGCCGAAGAGCCCCGCCATGTACTCGTCGGTCGCCCGCACCTTGGCCTCCTCGGTGAACCCGAGCTTCGACCAGTAGCGCGCGTCGGCTACCGCCCAGGCGAGGTTGTTCATGTAGTCGTCGGTGTCGATGGCGAGCTCAACGCGCTCCACTCCGAGACCGTCACCCCCGCCGCCGTTCCCGCCGCCACCGCTCTCCTCGCCACCCCCACACGCGGCGGCCACCAGAGCCATTGTAATGACGACTCCCACAACTCTCAACTTCATTGCTTCCTCCCTCTCGTTCGCAGCAACCAGGACACACGCTTCGATCTCGTAGCGATTCTCATAGGTTTGGTGTCGTCCTCCAGGACGAAAGCCTGTTCTCGACATACTGACTCAGTCCCACCATCGACACGCTGAACGCGATGAACATCAGGAGCATGACGTAGAGGCGCGCGGTGTCGAATCTCTTGCTGGCAAGTTCCATGATGTAACCGATCCCGTCGGCGCTGGTGAAGAGCTCGCCGACGAACAGCCCGATCAGGCCGCGCGATACACCCATCTTCACTCCGGTCCCGATGAAGGGGATGGTGGAGGGAAAGATCACGTGCGTGAAGAGGCGCCTCTTGTCCGCCCCGAATGAGCGGGCCGCCTTGAGGAGCGAGTTATCCACCGTTTTCACGCCTTCCATCACGACCACGATGATCGCCGGGATCGCGCTGATGAACACCAGCAGCACGCGAGCGGTGTCGTTGATCCCCACCCACAACAGAATCAGCGGCATGAGGATTATTAGTGGAGTCGTGTAGATCACCCAGAGATAGGGCGAAACGATGCGGTCGAGAACCTTATTACCGCCGAGCAGCAGACCCAGCGGCACAGAAATGACGACGGCAAACGCCATTCCCACCATATAGACACGCAAGCTGGTGGCGACGTTGCTAATGAGGATGCCTTCGGCGTGCATGTCAGGTATCTCGGCGATGACCGACGTAAGGGTGGGGAAGAACAGAGTCGGAATGTCAAAAAGAGTCGGTGCCAGTTGCCACAGAGTGAAGAACAACCCCAGGTTCACTACGGTGATGATCACCCGTTGGCTGCGCGTAAAGCTTTTCTTCGATGGGTTCCTGGTCCCCGCGCGAGCGACCCTGCGCCGGGCCACGGGGGTTGCGGTGCCCGTCGCGGAGGCACTCATACGTAGACCTGCTCTCGCCACTTCGACACTTTGGTTTCAAACATGCGAGATAGTGAGATCAAGGTCAGGGCCGTGACGATGAGGACGGCGACGAACGCGAACATCCGGGCCGTGTTGAAGGTTCGCATCGCGCGCATCACCTGGGTGCCGATCCCGCCCGCCCCCAGGCTCATCTCGACGAGCAGGAGGCCTACGAAACCCCGGGAGATGCCGTTGCGAATGGCGTTGGCAATGAACGGGACCGTGAACGGGATCACGACGTGCCTGAACAGGTCGAACTTCGAGGCACCAAAGGAACGGGCCGCCCTCAGCAGCGACTCGTCCACCGTCTGCACGCCTTCCTTGACGCTCAGGGTGACCGGCAAGACGGCGCTCAGAAAAACCATGACGATCTTCGTCGTCAGGTCAAGGCCCAGAAAGACAATGATCAGCGGCAACAGGGCTATGCGTGGTGTTGCGAAGAACGCCCACAGATAGGGACCGGTCAGAAGGTCGAGCCACCGAGACCCTCCGATGACGAGTCCCGCAACGATCCCTACCACGAGAGCGAGAACAAGCCCGATGGCGAGCCCACGGAGGCTGTCGAGCACGGCCGGGACCAAGAGGTCTTCTCCGGCAGACTCGAAGAACTGAGCCACCACCGCGCCTGGCGCCGGCAACAGGATCGGGTTGATCTGGGTGATCCAGACCACAAGCTGCCACAAGGTAATGAAGGCAATAAAGCTGATGACACCGGCGAACCGCTTCCCGAAACGGCTTCCCAGGCCCGAGAGACTGGAAAGCGGGGACGCCCTGCCCGCCTCGATCGTTGCCACTAGTGCCCCACTAGACTCCGGCCCCCGAGGGCCGAGCCTTGCTGGTGGCCTGACCGCCGAGGAGCTCCCAGATGCGATCGCGGATGTCGCCGTACTCGGGAAGGTGACGGATCTTGCGCCCGGACCTGGGACGCGGAATGGTCACAGGAATGATTTCCTTGACGCGGCCGGGCCGGTTGCTGACGACCACGATTCGGTCGCCCAAAGTGATCGCTTCGTCGACGCTGTGGGTGATGAAGATGATCGTCTGCCCGGTTTTCTCCATGATCTGGGCCAGTTCATCCTGCATCACCTCACGAGTAAGGGCATCGACTGCAGCGAACGGCTCGTCCATCAGCATGATGCGAGGTTCGGTGGCCAGTGCTCTCGCCAGTCCCACCCTTTGTCTCATCCCGCCCGAGAGCTCCCGAGGATAAGAGTCCTCGAAGCCGGTGAGGCCCACGAGTTCGATGTAGTGGGCGATCTTGTCGTCGGTAGACTGATCGATGCGCCGCTGCATCTCGAGACCGAAGCGGACATTGCCGACCACGGTACGCCACGGCATCAGCGCATATTCCTGGAACACGACCGCACGATCCTGAGCGGGGCCGGTCACCGGCTTGCCGTCGACCAACACCTCGCCCGCAGCCGGGAACCAAAGCCCGGCCACGAGGTTCAGGAACGTGCTCTTCCCACAACCGCTTGGTCCCACGATTGTGAGGAACTCTCCCTCGGAGATGCCGATGTTGAAGTCCTCGAGCGCCACCAGTGGGTTCTTTCCCTTGCTGCGCTCGTATTCGACGGTTACGTCGCGAGCCTCGACGACAAGCCGCGCCTCCCCGCTAGACACCTGCTGCCGGATGGGGCTGACCGAACCACTCACGCCGACACCCCCAACCCGGCTTTGATTACGTTGCGAAGCGATCCGATTGCGGGTATCTCACACTCGACGACATCGCCGCCCGTCAGCCATACCTGCGGCTCCATGCCCATCCCGACCCCCTCGGGGGTCCCGGTCAGAAGCACGTCTCCCGGGTAGAGCGTCATCCCTTCAGAGAGACGGCTGACGAGGTCCGCGACCGGAAACATCATCAGTTCAGTCGTGGAACGCTGCCGTTCCTCGCCGTTGACTCGAGAGATGACTTCGACCGTCTGAGGGTCCGGGATTTCATCACGCGTGACGATCCAGGGCCCCAGCGGGCAGGTCCCATCGAGGCTCTTTCCCTTGAGCCACTGCCCCCCGTGCCGCCGCTGCACCTCACGAGCAGAGACATCGTTGCCAACCGTGTATCCGAAGACATGCTGGAGCGCATCACCGGGATCGATCGTGCTCCCTGCCCGGCCGATGACTACGGTCAGCTCGACCTCGTAGTCGAGCTTTGATGTCACGGATTCATGCAAGGGAACATCGTCGTGAGGGCCGACCACCGACCCCACCGCCTTGGAGAAGAAGGCGGGGTGCTCCGGGAGCTCCTCGTCGCGCTTGGCGGCTCCCTCCTCGAAATGCTTGAGGTAGTTCCAGCCGACGCAGTAGACGCTGCGCGGGGTCAGCGGGGGTGCCAACTCAACCTCATCGAGCGGAACGGTGTCGTCGTCCTCGATTTCCCGCAAACGCTCCAGAGCCTCGTCGCCCGCGGCCACGATGTCCTCTACCGAAGGATAGAGGGCGCCCGCATCGACTACCCGGTCGCCCCTGATGATCCCCGGCCGGACGCCTCCGTCGGTCCGAAAGCTCGCGAGCCTCATAGCCTCAGGCGCTCCCCCATCTCGGTTTCATCACTGCCGTTCTTCCCCCGATCTGCGGCTACGCAATCGTTTGCAGTAAATTCACCTTAGCAGCCGCCGGGCTCTACCAGTGATGGGTTCCGGCGGCGGTGGCCCGGCCGGCGGCGAGGTGGGGGGACGGAACGCGAGGCTAGAGGCGCGTTCGTACCAAGGTTGCCCAGAGGCGGCCGCTCACGAGGCGGCGGCGATGACCTCCTTGACTTCGACGGAGCGTCCCTCGCGCTGCGACGACTCCAGGGCGGCCCCCACCACCGCCAGGGCCGCAATGGCCTCGCTCGCCCCCACCTCGACGTCGGACTCTCCTCTGATGGCAAGGCCGAACTCGTCCAGCTGCTCCAGGAACATGTCGCTCGGGGGGAGCTCGACCTGGGAACGCTCGGACTCGCCGTAGAACTGCGAGCGCAAGGTGCTGTACTTGTCTGCCATGTGCGACTCGTTCCAGTGGGTGAAGTCGAGATCGTAGAAGAGGTTGGCCTTGGTTCCAAGCAGGTTCATTGAATAGACTCCCGGCGAAGCCCACCCGCAACCGAGATAGCCGAGACAACCGCTCTCGAACTCGCATAGAACCATCGTTGCATCGGGCACCTCGGCGCGCGTGTAGAGACGCTTGACGTTGGCGTTGACCGACCTCACCGGCCCCAGCAGGAACTGCAAGTTGTCGGCGTGGTGCACGCCCAGCTGAATGAGCGAGCCTCCCGGGCTCTTGTCGGCATAGAAACGCCAAGTCTTCTCGGTGAGCTCCAACCCCCTTTCGTTGGAGAAGTTCGCCTCCGCCAGGGAGATGTCGCCCATCCGGCCCTCGTCGAGCCAGGTCTTCATCTGGCGATGGCCCGCCAGACGGCGAGCGCTATGCCCGACGGAAAAGACCGCCTCGGAGGAGGCGACCAGCGCGGCGATGGCCATTGCATCCTCCAGCCTGTGTGCTATCGGCTTGTCCGTGTAGACCGATTTGCCGGCCTCGATAGCCTGGAAAATGACGTCCTTGTGGGTGTCGTTGGGTGTGGTGATGATCACGCCCTCGACGGAATCGTCGGCCAGGAGCTCCTCGTAGGTACGAGCATCGCGGGCAATGTCGAACTCCTGAGAGAACGCGGCGCGTCTCCGCTCGTCGCGGCTGTAGCAGCTCACCAGCTCGATGACCGAGCTGCGCTGCGCTGCGCGCGCCAGAACCTTAGCCCAGCGCCCCAGACCCACCGAAGCCAACCGCACTCTGTCATCCACCTGCTTGCCTCTCTCTCAGCCCTCGGTGATAACTACGTCTTCGAGCTCTTCGGTGGCGGCGGACACGTCCTCAACCGGAAAAAAGCACACCAGCTCCATCGAAGTGCCGGGGTCTGGAATCGTCCCATGAGCAACCCCGGGCTCGACGAGGGCGCAATCTCCCTGCTCGAAGCTGCTGAAGACACCGTCTTCCCATAATCGTCCCGAACCTGTAATCACAAATATCACTTCCCGACACCGGGGGTGGCGGTGGGCGAACCGGCGACCGGCCTCCACGGACACCACACGCATCGAAAACCCGAGCGGAGCTGCCGCCCTCAGCGGATCGGCCGATCTACGCCCGGGCAGCTCGATGTAGTCGCGTTGTGCGCGCGACAGGATCACGCCCCGGCCCCCAACGCGCCGATGCTTCTGAGGCGCTCGGCGATAGCGACCGCAACTTCAGCGGCAAAGCCCGTCGCGCGCTCCTCGGTGGCCCATTGAGGGTCGCCATACCACCCCTCTTCTGCGATCTCTGAAACGTCGGTGACAAACCCGTAGACATCGCGTGCCCTGCGCATCTGATCCGTCTCGGCTGCCCCTGCAGGGCGCGTCGCGGAACCCGCCCGAGCCAGGTCCACCAGTTGACCATCGCGCGCCATCACCGCAAGCGCCTCGATCCCTCCGCCGTGTGTCAACGACCCCCCCTCGGGGGCGTAGATGCTCTCGGCGACGTAGCAAGCCTGGGCGACAAAGAAGCGCGCCCCGGTGTGCTCCTGAAGCTCTGTGGCCACCGCATCCAGAGACGGCGAGTTGAGCTCATGCCAGTTCACGAACACAATCGTTCGTGCACCCATCCGCACGAGCTCCACACACACATCCTTCACGAGCGCCTCGAATGTCTCGCGCCGGAGCGAGATCGTGCCCGGATGTCCGGCGTGAAGGGGGGTGATTCCGTAGGGGCAGAACGGCGCGTACAGCCCTCCGCAGAACTCCACGAGGGCACGTGCCACGAGCTCGGCCGCAATCGTGTCGGTACCGCAGGGGAGGTGGGGGCCGTGCTGCTCGATGCTGCCGAAGGGGATGACTGCAAGGGGCGTTGCCCTCAAGAGCTCCGCAACCGAGGGGCTCGAGAGCTCCTCCAGGGAATTGCTCATGGATGCTGCTGCTCAGGGCGAGCCGCGACGTGAAGAGGAGGCAGTTCGTCGAGAATGCGCAGTGCCTCCTGGGCCGCTTTCTCACGCAGGTCGCGCTCTGACTCCTCTGTGTACCAGGCCATGTGTGGCGTGAGGATGACACGCTCGGAGACGCCTTCGAACGCTCCCCCCGGAGGCTCCGGCGCGAAGACATCGAGCGCGGCCCGTGCGGGCCGCTCCTCACGCAGACCGCGCGTCAGCGCGTCGAGATCGATGAGGGATCCGCGCGCGGTGTTGACGAGCAGCGAGTTCTCTTTCAGCCATCCCAGCTCCGTGGCTCCGAGCAGCGGACGTCCGTCCGACGGTCCCGGTACGTGAAGGGTGACGACATCGCTCCTACGCAGAAGGCTCTCGAAGGACGCCGGCTCGAGCGGCAGCCCCAGAGCCGCAGCGTCGACCGCAACGTCGTAGCCCAGCAGTTTGAAGGCAAAGGGGCTCAGCAGCTCGGCCACGCGCCGGCCGATGCGTCCAAGGCCTACGATTCCCACCGTCAGGGCCTGTGGCAGATGAAGTGGGCGCAACTCCTTTAGTCCCCATCCCCCACTCTTGACCAGAGCATCGGCGGCAATGAGTCCGCGCAAGGAGGCAAGAAGCAGGGAGACGGTGTGTAGAGCGACTGCGTCGGTGCCGTAGTCGGGCACGTATGACACCCACATGCCGGCGCGCGTTGCTGCGTCGAGATCCACCGAGTCCACTCCGACGCCGTAGCGGACGATTGCACGGCAGGTAAGGCGCTCGATGACCGCGGCGTCGAACTGCGGGCTACCCCCGGCGAGGATCACCTCCGCATCACCCGCCTCGGCCACGATGCCGTCGGCGGAGGCGCCTTCCCCGCTCCTCAAACGCACGCCGCGGCCCGCGAAGGCCCGCTCCTCAATGGAGAAGTCCCCATAGCGAGTGCCGAGGATCGCCACAGTCGTCGTAATGTCACCCCTCCTGCTTGAGCCGCGCCATCCCCGGTTCCGGTGTTGCCGTCGTTGCAATATGAACCGGCGACCGGTGCAAGCGCTCGCAATCGATTGCAGTATTCTCGGCCCGTTCGTGGGTGTCAAGCGAGTGCCGGCGCCGACCGGAGCGCCACGCTAGAAACAGCGGACGAAAGGGTGTGTCGGGGACCTTGGCAGCACCTGTGATCACCTTGCGCGACGTTGCCAAAAGCGCCGGCGTGCACGCCGGCACCGTGTCGCGTGCACTGAACCCGCGCACTCGTTACCTGGTGAGCGCCGAAACCGCCCGGCGAGTCATGCGGGCAGCAGACAAACTGGGATACCGGCCCAACTCGATAGCTCGCAGTCTCAAGACCAACCGCTCGCAGACGATCGGTGTGTTGCTGCCCGACCTCACGAACCCCTTGTTCCCTCCCATCGTCAGAGGAATAGAAGACGCGTTGGCGCAGGCTGGGTACACCGCGCTGCTCGCCAATTCGGACAACGATCCAGCCAAAGAGCGACTGCACTTTGAGACCATGAGGGCGCGCCACGTCGAAGGCTTCATCATGGCGACCGCCCACAGGGAGCACCCATTGATCGAGGAGGCAATTGCTGCGGGCGTTCCGATCGTGCTCGTCAACCGCACGGTGGACAGCGGCCGCGCCTTTGCCGTGATCAGCGACGACCACAAGGGCGCGGCCCTGGCGGTGAGCCACCTCGCATCGCTGGGTCACGAGAAGATCGCCCACATCGTCGGGCCGGAGGCCTACTCTACGGGCAGAGTTCGCCACCGCGGCTTCGTCGAGGGAATGAGGATCGCCGGCCTCAAGGCGGATCGCCGGCTGATCCGCTTCACGCGTTCCTTCACCGAGGACGAGGGGGGCCGGGTGTTCCGAAAGCTCTGGGACGACAAGAGACGCTTCACCGCGGTGTTCGCGGGCAATGATCTTCTGGCCCTCGGTTGTTACGACGTCCTTGCCGAGGCCGGGCTGCGCTGCCCCGAGGACATCTCGATCGTTGGCTTCAACGACATCCCCTTTCTCGACAAGCTGAGCCCGCCACTCACCACCGTGCGGGTTCCCCATTACGAGATCGGGAGCCGGGCCACCGAGCTGCTGCTGCGAAGGCTCGACGATCCTTCCTCCGAACCCGTGACCGTTCTGTTGCAGCCCCAACTCGTCGTACGAGGCTCCACCTGCCCGCCCCGCGGCTGACCACTCGGCCTCAGCGACGCGTTCTCCATAGCACCAGAGCCAACACCACGCAGCCCGCGAGGGCCGGCAGGACCATGATCAGGGCTGCCGCTCGCAGGCCGATCAGACTCGCAATGGCGCCGTCGACGAGGCTCCCGATGGGCCGGGAGCCGTGAAAGGAGAGGCTCCACAGAGACATGATTCGGCCCCGATGGGCTTCCTCGAGGGCAAGGTGGAGCAGGCTCGTCGCAACGGTGACCGAGGCCAGGTATCCGAACCCCGCCAGCGCGAGTCCCGCCACCGCGACCGCTTCCCCGCTCGACAGGGCGAACACGGTCATGCCCGCGCTCAGGAGGCCGAGGGTCAGCACCATCAGAGGGTACGAAGGCGGTCGCCGGCCGACCAGCGTGAACGCGGCGAGCACGGCCCCCGCGCCGAAGGAGCCGACCAGCACGCCGGTGAAAGTGTCGGGCCGGCCGAACAGCTCGGTGGAAAACGACGGTGTGAGTGTATTGACCGGGTCTGCGCTGAGCGAGACGATGCCGACCACTAGCAAAGGACCCAGCAGCGAGCGCTGCTCCCTGACCATTCTCAAGCTGTCACGCAGGCGGGGGATTTCGTCGGGGAAGATTCGCTCGGTCCGAGGTGAGACCGCCGACACGCCCGCGACCAGCGCCAGATAAGAAAAGGCGTTAACCGCGAACGCGGTGGGAATACCGAAGCGGGCGATCACCGCCACCGCAAGAACGGGCCCGAGGGCTCGTGAGAGATTGAACGTCACTGCGTTCAGCGCCACGGCCGCAGGCAGTTGCGGCGAGTCCACCAGCGCGGGCACCATCGCCTGCAGAGCAGGAGTGGTAACGGCAGTGGCCACCCCCAGCCCCAGGGCCAGCACCACCACCACCCACACGCTCGCGAGCCCCTCTGCAGTGAGCACCGCGAGCAATGCGGCCAAGCCCGCGGCGCCCAGCTGAGCGGTCACGACGAGACGGCGGCGGTCGAAACGATCTGCCGCCACGCCTGCCCAGGGGGCGAGGACGATGACCGCCGCGAACTGCGAGAAGTTGACGACGCCGACCAAGAAAGGCGAGCCGGTCAGGCGATATACCAACAGGACGGCGGCAATGCTCTGAAACCAGGTACCCGAGTTCGAGAGCAGGTTGCCGGCGAAGTAGGGCCAGAAGTTGCGCCCGACCAGCACTTTGCCGATCGATGTGCGCTCGCTCACGGTTTTCGGACCGGTGGACTCGAGGCGAGGGGCTCCGGGCCTGTGGCTGGGTGGCAAAAGCGAATCGTGAACTTCTGCCCACAAGAAACCGTGGGCAGACGCACACCGAGCTCACTTGCCACCATGGTTGGGCTGAGGCTCATGGTCTGATTCTCAGGGTTCTCGTTCAGCCGCAGCCTCGCTCAGGTCGGCCCAGCCGGAAGAGAGTTCAATGCTTCAGCCACACGGAGACATGCCGCGGTTGCATGGTCTCCTGAACCGTGGCAGTGAGGTCGTCGAGCAGCGCATCCAGCGCCACCTCCTCCCTCACGCGCGCCAGGAAGCCGTCGAGCGTCTTGACTGCGTCGTACTTCCCTCTATAGAAGTATCGGTCGACCGAGCTTTGGATGCGCCCCCGGGCGGGTTGGAACAGCGCCGCTACAACCATGGTGGAGATCGCCACGACCAGGCTGTTGCTCTGCCCGGTGATCCCCCGAAGCAGGCCGCCGATCCCCAGCACTCCGACCACGTAGACCAATCCGAGAACCACCGTCAGGGAGGCGTAGACGAGCGTCCTGTTGATGAGGACGTCTATGTCGTAGAGGCGGTAGCGGAGGATCGCTATCCCGGCGCCTATCGCGGGAGCGGCAAAAGCCGCCGTCACGAGGTCCTCCAGGACCCGCTGCGCACCCACGCCCGTAGTTCCTCTAACGATCAATATGGCCATCTCTGCGGCGAAGAGGCCGGCGAGCACTGCGACGGCATAGACGAACCACTTGAGCTGTTGGCGTTCGACGCCGCGCGAGCGGCGGAAGCGCACCACCATCGACGCCGCCGCCGCAACGAAGCAGACGGGGCCAAGGACGGAGCCGAAGTCTAAGACCATGAGCAGGGCATTCGCGTTCTCGAGTGCATAGGGGTTGCGAATGTCGTAAGGCGGAGGCCCCAGCAGCGCCGAATCCAAGGCTACGCCCAGGACCGCGAGAGTCATGGCCGCGACGCCTACCCACAGGACCGGACTCCAGCGGCGAGACGGCAGCTTGCCGTTGGGAAAAAGGAGGGGCAGGAAGACCCCGATCGAAAACGTGACAAACACCGAGCTCCAGGAGGAGAACCAGGCGCAGAAGACGCCGAGCGATCCCTCCGGATCTCGCAGGAACAGATATCGCCCTAGCTCGCCCGCAAAGTTCGACAGCGCGTTGGCCAAGCCGATGAAGAGGCACAGCCATCCCACCGCGTTGTCCGGCCTGCGAACGGCGATCAGCACTCCAACGATCGGGAAGGCTATCGTCACGGGCACGAACGCGATCGGGTTGTAAGCGGTTCCCCAATCGAGCACGGTGGGCACGAAACCGTTGAGCGCATAAACCACGCCGCTGGCGACCACGAGCACGAGGCTCGTGATGCAGATGAACCAGGCCGCCCGGCGGGTGGTTGAGGGTTTCACGAGCTCATCTAACCGCACGAGGTGTCGCAAGAACGTTACGAGCCCCTGGGTGGCAAAAGCAAACCGTGTGCTTCTGCCCACAAGAAACCGTGGGTAGACGCACACCGTGGTCATTTGCCACCATGGTTGGGCTGTGGTGGGGGGCAGCGTTCGAGCTGTGACGAGCGAACCCATCGCCTTTACAAGAAGCCAACATGAATCTTATGATGCCCCTGTCGTATGCAATCGATTGCATCAGCCAACGGCCCGCCCGCAGGGGGCCGGGCCATGGGAGTTTTGCGTTGGGCCTCTCGGCTCGCGCAGGGGGGAGGCAGTCTTGTCACCCAGGTCGGGATCATCCTGGAACCGGAGGTCGCGCGCGGGGGCCGGCGGGCGCTCGAGCGTCCTGGCGACGCTGGTGATGTCGGTCGCTCTGTTCGCCGCAGCCTGCGGTGGCTCGGACTCTGGAGGAGGCTCGGGCGAGCCGGCAAGCGACGGCCCCATTCGTATCGGCGCATCGCTGCCCCTGACCGGAGACTTCGCCCAGCCGGGGTCGGCCGCGGGCCAGGGATACGAAGTGTGGGAGGAGATGATCAACGCCGAGGGCGGCTTGCTCGGCCGCGACGTCGAGCTGGTCATCCTCGACGACGCCAGCGACCAGAACACTGTGGTCGCCGACTACAACCGGCTGATCTCGCAGGAACAGGTCGACCTTCTGCTCGGAACCTTCTCCTCGCTGCTCAACCTGCCCGCCTCGGCGGTCGCCGAGCGGAACCGCATGGTCTACGTCGAACCCGCGGGAGGCGCTCCCGAGATATTCGAACGCGACTTCAAGTACCTCTTCTTCGCTCAACCGGCGACCGCTCCCCACCAGGCCGACATCTTCGTCGAGTACATCGAGAGCCTGCCCGAGGACCAGCGTCCTGCCACCGCCGCCTACCCGACACAGGACGATCCCTTCACGAAACCGGTCATCGACACGATCCAGGCGAGGCTCGAGGAGCTCGGAGTAGAGACCGTGTACTCGAAGGTGTACCCGCCGGACACGACCAACTTCGACTCGATCGGCAACGCCATCAGCTCCGCCGGGCCCGAACTGGTGGCTCAGGGCGCGGTGTTCGAAGATGGGGTCGGGCTCATTCGCTCGATGCAGCGAGCGGACTTCAATCCTCAGATCCTGTTCCAGACCTCCGCCCCCTCGAACTCCACCCAGTACTCGGACGCGGTGGGGATCGAGAACACCGAAGGAATCTTCTACACGGTGAGCTGGAGCCCCGAGGCCGACTACCCGCTCAACGCAAAGTTCGTGAAGGCCTACGACGAGAAGTTCGGAGGCGAGCCTCCCGAGGACGCCGCCGATGCGTTCGCCGCCGCCCAGGTCCTGCAGACAGCCGTCGAGGAGGTCGGGGAAATCGATCAGGACGCCATCGCGGACTACCTGCACGAGAATCCGGTTGAGACCATCCTGGGTGAGCTCACCTGGGACGAGACCGGCGCGCCACAGGCTGAGTTCATCCTGGCGCAGTGGCAGAATGGCGCCCCCGAGGTCGTGCTCCCCGAGGAAGTCATCACCAGCGACAAGATCGTCTTCCCCAAACCGGAGTGGTCCGGTTAGTGATTAACGCCACGCTGAACAGAGCGGCGTCGTGGAGCAGCTAGTCCAGATCATCATTCTCGGCTTGCTGCTCGGAGGCGTTTACGCGCTCATGGCTTCGGGGCTGACGCTGATATTCGGCGTGATGCACATCATCAACGTCGCCCAGGGTGCCTTTCTGGTGTTGGCTGCGTTGATCACTTGGGAGCTCTGGAAAACCACCGGGATCGACCCGCTGGTGGCGATGATCGTGACCACTCCGCTGATGTTCGTGGGGGGATACGTCGTCTACAAGCTTCTTCTCGAGCGCCTGCGCGACTCGTCTCCTTCGATGACGGTGTTGCTGACCTTTGGCCTCGCCCTGGTCATCGAGGGCGGCATGGGCGTGGTCACCCGTAACGTCTTTCGCTCGGTGACGCCCAGCTACTTCAACTCGTCCTACAACATCGGACCTCTCTTCCTGCCCAAACCGCAGGTGTACGGATGTCTCGCCGCCCTGGCTGTGCTGGGACTGCTCTACTTCGTGCTCACGCACACGTGGATGGGGCGCGCCATCCGGGCGAGCTCACAGAATCTCGATGCGGCACAGCTCGTGGGCGTCAGTGCAACAAGCGTGGCCGCCCTGACCTTCGCGCTCGGAGCCTCGACCACCGGCGTCGGAGGATCGATTCTCTCGGTCCTGTTCGCGTTCTTCCCGGCATCCCACTACCTGTGGATCTCCCGGCTCCTGGGCATCATCGTGCTCGGGGGCATGGGCAGCCTCCCCGGCGCCGTCGTAGGAGCGCTCCTTCTAGGGATCGCGGAGACCATAACGGCCAGCTACATCTCGCTTCGCTGGGCGACCGTGGTCTTCTATCTCGTGATCATGGTCGTGCTGCTGGTGAGGCCTCAAGGGCTGTTCGGCACACGCCTCAGAGAAGACGCGGCATGAAGGCTCGAGTCCTGCCGTCTCGCCACCGGCCGTTAGCGCTGGCGGCCGTTGCCCTCGCGGCTCTCATCGCGTTTCCTCTCGTCGCGCCCGACGACATCTACCGCCAGAACGTTCTCTTTCAGACCTTCCTGCTTGCGGTCGGTGCAATCAGCTGGAACGTCGTGTCGGGCTATACCGGCTACGTTTCGCTGGGACAGAGTGCGTTTCTCGGCATCGGCGCTTACACCGTAGCGATCCTCTCGCTCGAGTGGGGCGTGTCTCCGTTCCTGCTGTCGCCGCTTGGAGGCATCGCCGCTGCGCTGGTTGCACTGGTGGTCGGTTTTATCGTCATGCGCTCACGCGGACACGCATTTGTGATCATCACGATCGCCCTGCTCCTATTGTTCCAGACCATAGCGCTGAACCTCAGCTCCCTCACGGGCGGGTCGAATGGGATCACTTTGCCGCTGCCACAGTGGAGCGCAGACTTCCAGAACTTCCCCTTCTATTACTCGATGCTCGGCCTCGTCGTGCTGGCCCAGATCATGTCGATGTGGATTCGGCGCACCAAATTTGGGACCGGACTGGTCGCCATCAGAGAAGACGAAGCCAAGGCGGCCGCCGTCGGTATCCACGTCGTGCGCTACAAGGTCTTGAGTTTCATAGCCAGCGCCGTCGTGATGGGAGTCGCCGGCGGTGTCTACGCCTACTACTTGACCTTCATCGACCCGCGGGGGATGTTCGACATCCTCGTCAGCGTCGGCATAGTCCTAGCCGTGCTCATAGGCGGCAAAGGCACTCTGTGGGGGCCCGTTCTCGGGGCGTTCATCGTGCAACCTCTCAACGAGGCGACCAACGTTTACGCCCAGGGATCGCAGACGCGGCTCGTGTTCTTCGGCGGGATGCTCGTGCTCGTCGTGCTCTTCATGCCCGACGGCATACTTCCCACCGCCTCGAGACTGCTGGAGCGCCGGCGCCGGGCTCACCAAAGCGTGCCGTCGATAGACCAGGAGCGAATCGCACAACGCAAGCCAAGTCTCTCATTGTCCGGAGAACGTGCCACTCCCAACCCCCAACAACCGCTGCTCGAGCTGCAGGGCCTGACGAAGCACTTCAGCGGCTTGAAGGCAGTAGACAATTGCTCCCTTGCCGTGCGCGAAGGCACCGTCACCGGACTCATTGGTCCCAACGGATCGGGCAAGACCACGATTTTCAATCTCGTGACCGGCATGATGCGCGCCGACGGCGGCGAAATCAAGCTTGCGGGCGAGAGAATAGACGAGCTGCATCCGTGGGAGCGAGCTCATCGAGGACTCAGTCGCACGTATCAGATCACCCGGTTGTTCAAGCAGATGTCGGTGCTGGAGAACGTCGTCGCGCCGCTGCCCGAGTTTCGCTGGAGCCATCTGCGCGCGGGAGGGATCTCGGGAGCCGAAGCCGACAAGGCCAAGGAACTGCTCGACTTCGTCGGCATGGCTAGGTTTGCGCAGGAAAGAGCCGATCGTCTCTCCTTCGGACAGCAGAAACTGGTGGAGTTGGCGCAGGCGCTGATGCTCGATCCCCGTCTCATCCTTTTGGACGAGCCTGCGGGAGGAATAAATCCCAGCTTGATCGAGTCCATGGCCGATCTGATCCGTGACCTCAAATCGCAAGGCGTTACCTTCCTCGTGGTCGAGCACAACATGCCCTTCGTGCTCGGCCTGTGCGACCCCGTCACTGTGCTGGCACGCGGCAACAAACTGGCCGAAGGTCGTCCCGAGGAGATTCGCAAGGATCAGGCCGTGCTCGATGCCTATCTCGGCGAACCGGAACCGGTCGGGCAGTAGTGGGCCCGATGCTGACTCTGAACGGAGTCTTTGCCGGTTATGGGGGCGGCAATGTGCTGCAGGGATTGGACCTCGAGGTCGGCAACGGCTCCATCACGTGCGTAGTCGGACCGAACGGCGCAGGCAAGTCGACGGTGCTCAGAGCAGTGAGCGGCCTCATAAGAACCTCCGCCGGCTCCATACGGCTCGAGGGCAGACCCATCAACTCACTCAGCTGCAAGGACATCCTGAGCGCGGGCGTCGTCCAAGTGCCTCAGCAAGACGCTCTGTTTCCCTCGATGACGATTCGCGAGAACATCTTGATGGGAGGCTATCTACTGCGCCGTGACCGTACTCTTCTCAAGAAGCGCTACGACGCGGTGGCTGAGATCATCCCGTTGGTAGCGGAGCGACCTGACGAGAAAGCCGGCAATCTCTCGGGGGGCCAACGCCGCATGATCGAGATCGGTCGCAGCCTGATGCTCGATCCAAGACTGGTTCTGCTCGACGAGCCGTCGTTGGGGCTCGATCCGAAAGCGGCGGCGCAAGTCTCAGGACTCATCCAGCTGCAGCGCGAGCAGGGCCGCACGATCCTTCTCGTCGAGCAAAACGTGCGCCTCGGCTTCAGGATGGCAACCCACGGAGTCATCATGGAGAGTGGCAAGATCCGGCTCGAAGGCTCCCCCGCTGAGTTGCTCGACCATCCGGAGATCGCAGACCTGTACCTCGGCGGCGGAATGGAGAAGAGCGCCGAGCCACAACCGTGAGCCCAAGCACCTCGGGCGGTGAGCCATCACCCCACACGTAGCAGACCTCTGGGAAACGAATGCAGGCGCTCGGCCCCTTCCTCCGTGACGAGAACAAGCTCACCCGTCTGCACCCCTGCGCGCCCGTCGAGCGTTTGAACGTTGGGTTGCACCACGATCGTCATCCCGGCCTCGAAATAGAAGTCGGGCACGACTTCCAGGGTTCTGCTACGACTCCCGAGGATAGGAGGGAAGTAGCCGCCCACGAAGCCATGGACGAGGTCGTCTCCCGTTGTGAAGCCCGCGTCTTCGATAACTCCCGCAGCCTCGATCAGAACTGCGGCCGCGGCCCCCGGTTTCAACTCTGCAAGCACTGCATCGAAGGCGGTGTCGGCGACCTCGTGGAGACGGGCGAACATGGGTTCAGGATCCTGCCCCACCGAAAACGTGCGCAGGAGCTGCCCCGGGTACTCCCAGTACGAAGCACTCACCTCGCAGATCAGCGCGTCGCCGATTTGGAGCCGGCGTTCCGAAGGCCACTGAGCGGGAACCGCGATCTGGGGGTCGGACATGGAGGTCGCCCCAAAATAATGGATATGAGTGGTGGCGCCGCGGCCGACGTAAGCACGTTCGACGATGTCGCCCAGCTCAGGTTCTGTCATACCCGGCCGGGCCTCGTGCTGGAGCGCACCGACGGCCGCGTCGGTCAGCAACGCGCCCTCGCGCAGCCACTCGATCTCCTCCGCAGACTTCATGAGTCGCAGCCGAGTGTAGGAAGGGTTGAGATCCACGACCTCGGAGGCAAAGGCCTGCAGCTTGTGATAATCGGCGAACCCCAATGGACCGACGATTCCGATGCGCGTCGAGCGTGCGTCGCGCCGGTCGAGTTCCTCGAGCGCGCTCGGCATCGCCGCACCAGCCCACGAAATGTCGGCCTCGGTGGCCATCCTCCGGGCGTTGGGGACGTGGTTGTAGAAGTTGACCAACAAGAGATCGCGCCGGCCGGGCGTGAACACCGCACAGGCTTCTCGCGTCACCGGCCAGCGCGTGAGCCATCCCACCGCGGTACCCGACCGGTTGGCTCCGTAGACGAGAGCATGGGCACAGCCGTTGGCTCTGAGGACTCCTTCGAGCGCTTCTCTGCGGCGGCGCATCTCGTGATCCGAGAAACGTGGATAAGGCTTGCTGCCTCGGCTTGACATCGCCGTACCTAGGCTACTACTTTCTCGCCAAAGACCGCAATCGTTTGCAGTGCCATTGGCCGCCGCTTGCAGAAGAGGGAGCAGACCATCGACGATCTCGTTGCCAGCGCCATAGCGCATTGGAAGCCTCGCTTCACCGCCAATGGAGTCACTCCGCCCGACTTCGAGCGCATAACGGAATCCCTGGATCGCTGGGACCAGTGGTGCGACGCGTGGAGCGAAGCGGCGGCGGAACACGAGCTCCTGGGCCGGCAGGCGCTGGCTGCAAGGCATCTTCGCTCCGCCGGAGCTCATCTTGCCCGGGCGGCGCTCTATTTCCATTTTGCCAAGTTCGTCTACGTCATCGATATCGACAAGATGCAGAGCACACACCTGAGGGCCGTTGCCTGCCTCAACGATGCGCTCCCCCATCTCGACCCGCCCGGCGAGCGTCACGAGATTCCCTTCGAGGCCGGCGCGATCTTCGGGGTGCTGCGCAGACCCGCCGGCGGGGAGCGGCGTTCGCCCGCGGTCGTGCTGGTGCCGGGGCTCGACTCCGCCAAGGAGGAGCTCGGGGCAAGCGAGGCTCTCTTCCTGGAACGCGGTCTCGCGACATTCACCGTTGACGGTCCGGGACAAGGAGAGGCCGAGTACGAGCTAGCCATCCGCGGCGACTGGGAGGTGCCGGGCGCGACCATCATCGACTATCTCTGTGCGCAGCCGGGGATCGATCCGGAGCGCATCGGCGTCTGGGGGGTGAGCCTCGGTGGCTATTACGCTCCGCGTATCGCGTCCGGCGTGCCCCAGGTGCAAGCTTGCATCGCGCTCGCAGGACCTTACAACTTTGGCGCCATCTGGGAGGGGCTGCCGCAGCTCACCCGCGACACCTACCGCGTGCGTTCGAAGACGGATAACGAGGGGGAGGCACGGGCTCATGCGCTGACGCTTTCGCTCGAAGGCGTCGCTGAGCGAATCACCTGCCCGTTGCATGTGGTGATGGGAAAACTCGACCGCATCATCCCCTGGACCCAGGCCCAAAGACTTTGCGACGAAGCGTCGGGAGGCGTCGACCTCCTTCTGCTCGAGGACGGCAACCACGGCTGTGCCAACGTCTCCTATAAACACCGCTATTACAGCGCCGACTGGATGGCAGCAGTGCTGGAGAGAGCGGCATGAGTGTCGCAGCGCTCGAGGCCGATGTCGTCGTCGCCGGGGCTGGTCATAACAGCCTCATAGCGGCGGCCTATCTAGCTCGAGCCGGTTTCGAAGTGATCGTCCTCGAGGCGCGCGACATCATCGGCGGGAACACAGTCACCGAAGAGCTGACCCTTCCCGGGTTCAAGCACGACTCGTGCTCCAGCGCGCATGTACTCATCCAGTCAAACCCCTTGCTGCGCAATGATGAGCTCGAGCTTGGCCGCTATGGTTTGCGTTACATCTATACCGATCCGGCAGTAGTGATGCCGTTCGAGGACGGCGCGAGCCTGACGATGTGGCGCAACCCTCAACGAACCGCGGCGGAGATCGCTCGTTACTCGAAGCCCGATGCGCTCGCATACCTTGAGCTGCTCGCGAAGTGGGATGCTGGCCTCAAGCAAGTTCACTCGCTTATCAACAACCTTCCCCCTTCAGAAGCGACGCCCGACACCGAACCAGGGCGCGCCTACTCGAGGTTGAGCGAAATGAGCGCGCAGGACTTCGTCTTCGAGCATTTCGAGCACGAGCGCGTGCGCTCACTGATGCTGTGGCTTTCCTTTGCAACGATCCAGGACATACAGCGGCCGGGCACCGGCATACTGCCTCTTTCCGTTGCGGCGGGACGACAGGAGTTCGGGTGGGCCACGCCCGTGGGCGGCTCGGGTGCACTTCCGGGCGCACTCACCCGGCTGATCGAGTCACACGGGGGCAAAGTTATCCCGGGCTCGCCGGTGACCGAGATCATGCTGGACCACGGACGCGCGGTTGGGTGTGTCACGGAATCGGGGGGCGTCTATGGCGCCCGGAGGGCGGTCCTATCGACAATCCACGCCGCCCGCCTCCCAGACGTGCTTCCGGCCAACGAGGTGCCCGATGATTTCCGTTCCGCGATGGCAGAGTGGCGGCCCGGTCTGACGTTGTTCGCACTCCATGTCGCTCTGCAACGGGTGCCCGCTTTCTCCGTCGAGGAGGGCTTTCTAACGGCAACGGCCGGCGCCTACGGCTCGCCGGCAGGGCTTGCCGAGCAGATCGGCGCGCATCACGAGGGGCGGACGTGCGACCGCGACCCGTGGATTCTGGTCGTCAACCCCTGCGCCGTAGATTCCGGGCGCGCACCTGACGGAGGTGCAGCCCTGAAGCTTCTGACGATCGCGCCGCGCAGGCTCCGCGACAGCAGTTGGGACACCGAACGCGATCGTTTCGGTCGTGCCCTGCTCGAGCGGGTCGCCGCCCGCATGGACTTCGAACCCGCCGATGCCCTGGCAGTCGTGCCCGAATGTCCGCTCGATCTCGAGGAGCGAAACCCTCACAATTATCTCGGCGCCTGTCACGGTGGAGAGCTCTCACAGAGTCAGTCAGGGATCAACCGGCCGGCTCCCGGTTATTCCGGCTACCGCCTCTGGCTCGAAGGTCTCTACCAGACCGGAGCGACCACGCACCCGGGGGGGTCGGTATCCGGGAGGCCCGGCCGCAACGCCGCGCGCGTGATGCTTTCGGACTTGGGCGTCGACCCTTCGAGCCTGATGCGGTGACATTCGGGAGCATCGCAATCATTGTCGTAGCCATGGGAGTGGGTGCCTTCATCAAAGGCGCCACCGGACAGGGCCTGCCGCAGATAGCGATACCTGTAATCGCCACCTTCCTGGGGGTGGAGGCTGCGGTGGTCATCATGGCGGTCCCCGGGATCATCAGCAACACATGGCTGATCTGGACGCATCGCAGTTTTCTCTCGCGCACACGCGACCTGCCGGCGCTGCTCGTGATGGGAACCGCGGGGGCCGTGCTCGGAACGATCCTGCTCGAGAGCCTCGACCCCGATATCTTGTCCCTCAGCCTGGCGGGCATGATCGGGCTCTACATCCTCGTCTACTTCCTCCATCCCTCGTTGCGCCTGACACCCGCAACCACACGGTGGACGTCACCGCCGGTGGGGGCCGCGGCCGGCGTGCTTCAGGGCGCGACCGGCATCTCGGGTCCGTTGATCTCGACCTACCTTCACGGCTTCAGGCTGGAAAAAGAGGTCTACGTCTTGTCCATCACCACTGTGTTCCAGGTCTATGCGCTGGTTCAGACGATCACACTTGCAGCGCTGGGTCTCTACACAACTCGCTTGTTCGTATTGAGCTTGCTGTCACTGGTGCCGATCATGGCGTTTCTTCCGCTCGGGTCGGGTCTCACCGATCGGCTATCGCGCAGGACGTTCGAGTACGTGATTCTGGCTGTGCTGCTCGGGTCGGGGCTCAAGCTGGTCTACGACGGCCTAACCTAAGAATCACAGATAGACGTCGAACTTTTCCGAGAGAAGAGCGGCAGCCGCTCCTAACGAGGAAGAGGTCGTTGCTCAGTCGTCCGTGCCCGCCCGGTTGAGGTTTGACTGTGTCTCGCGCGTCGTGGATAGAGGACCACCGACCGTGTAGTAGCGGTGCCCTGCAACCATCAGTTCCTCGGCGGGGAAACGAGTCATGATCTCGCAGCCATCGGCGGTGACGACGAGTTGCTCCTCGATGCGCGCAGCCGACCATCCGTCGGCGGCCGGCCAGAATGTCTCCAAGGCGAAGACCATGCCCTCCTCGATGGGCTCGGGATGGTCGAGCGACACCAGGCGACTGAATACGGGTTTCTCCCAGATCGACATGCCTACTCCGTGACCGAACTGCAGCGCGAACGCAGCTTCTTCATCTGGGAACCCGAAGTCCTGGGCCCGCGGCCACACCTCCACGACGTCGGCGGTGGTGACTCCGGGCTTGATGAGGGATATGGCTTCGTCGAGTAGGTCACGGCAGCGCTTGTAGGCGTCCACCTGCGCGGGAGATGCGCTTCCGATGGCGAATGTCCGGTAGTAGCAGGTCTTGTAGCCCATGTAACTGTGGAGGATGTCGAAGTAGGCGGGGTCTCCCGGGCGCAACACCCGGTCCGTGTAAACGTGGGGGTGCGGGTTGCAACGCTCGCCGGATATTGCGTTAACCCCTTCCACGAACTCAGAGCCGAGGTCGTAGAGCACCTTGTTGACAAGACCCACGCACTCGTTCTCTCTCATACCGGGGCGCATCGTGCGGTAGAGCTCGTCATAGGCAGCGTCGACCATCATGCAGGCAGTGTTCAACAGCGTTATCTCGTCCTCGGACTTGATCAGGCGTGCCTGCTGCATCAGCTGCTGGCCGTCCACCACTTCTATGCCTTCGGCCTGCAGCGCGAACAGAACCGGCAGCTCGATCGCGTCCACGCCGACCGGGTCGTCAAGGAGGTCTCGTTCGGCAAGCTCGATGCGGATCTTTCTGGCGACGTCCTCGGCACGGCCTGCCTCAGGTGACATCGCCCCCCTGAGAGTCGATATCCCCGCGCGCGAGCGACCCTCCAGCCACGGGTTGTAGAGCTGATGGTGGCGCGCGGCCGAGCCGAAGTCCCACATGATCGGCTCGTCATCCTGCGGAAGCAGACAAAAACGGTTGAGCTTGTCCTGCGCCCAGGTGCCGATGTGGGTTGCGGTGATGTAGCGAATGTTGTTCATGTCGAAGCACAGCAGCGCGCCGCAGCTCGAATCCGCCAGCACCTGCTTCGCCCGCGTCACACGACCAGTGCGAAGACGTTCCATGTCGACGCGCTGCTCCCAATCGACGTTCATGAGGCCGAATGTCTTGAGGCCCACAGCCCCTCCTCCGCATCGCGCCGCGCTCCCGGTCGGAGGCGGCGGAGTGAGTTTACGCAATCGTTTGCGGTCTCGACTCTCTGGGGACCGGTGTCAAGCGGCCCCGTACGCCTAGAAATCCTGCTCAGACGTCCTCTGGCGAAGTGTTTCAGGGGGCACGTAGTCGCGCAGCGAACGGAAACGAGAGCCCACGATCACCGTCCCCGCCAGGCAGGCAAGCCCGCCGACGACCACCGAAGGGCCGGCGCCGACCGCCTGCGCGACGAAGCCCGCCTCCACATCACCCAAGCGTGGCCCCCCTGTGACCACCATGAGGTTGAGCGCGTTCATGCGACCGAGCAGAGGGTCGGGAGTGACCTCGAGAAGGATCGTGCCGCGGAACACGGCGCTGATGACGTCGGCCGCTCCCGCTACCGCGAGCCAGAACAACGTCAGGATGAAGGAGCCAAGGGAGAATCCCGCAACGGTGATCGCGGCGCCCCACACCGCCACCGAGATCAGCACGGCGACGCCTCGGCGGCGGACCTTGGAGACCCAGCCGGTGGTCAGTGCCCCGATCAGCGCCCCGGCCGAGGGGGCCGCGTAGAGCAGCCCGAGCCCGAACGGACCCACCGCGAAGGTCCCATCGGCGAGGGCGGGGAAGACGGCGCGAGGCATGCCGAAGATCATCGCCACCAGGTCGATAATGAAGATCGACATCAGTACAGGCGTCCTGCGGGCGTAAGAGAGCCCCTCCCTGATCGCTGCAACACCGAGCTGCGCAGTGCGTGGCTGCTCTTTCTCCATGGACTCACCAGGACGCAAGGCGGGCATCCAGCGCAGGGCCACAAAGGCCGCCACGAACGTCATGGCATCGACAACGTAGATCCACCCCACGTTCGCGAGAACCCCTATGAGCAAACCTCCCAGAGCAGGGCCTGCGATGTGAGTGGTCTGGTAGAGGACTTGTCGCAGCGCCATCGCGGCCGGCAACTGGTCTGAGGCCACCAGGGTGGGTATCGAGGAGTTGCGGGCCGGACCGTCGATCGCGGTTACCGCAGACCCAACCGCCACGAGCGCATAGAGAGCGCCCGGGCCCGGCGACCCCCACAGCGACAGAGCCGCCAGCGCGGCGGAGTCCGCTATCAACAGCAGCTGGGCCCCGGCCATGATCTTGCGCCTGTCGAAGGTGTCCACCAGAGGGCCGCCCACGATCGAGACGAGGATGAGCGGCACCACCTCGGCCAGGCCGACCAGCCCTACCGCGGCGGTTGACTTGGTGAGCGCAAATATCTGAAAAGCCACGGCAACTGTGCGCATGTGGGTGCCGATCAACGACACGACCTGGCCCAGCCACAGCGCTCTGTAGGGGACCGAGTCCCTGAGTGGAGAGATGTCGATGGCGATGGCGCGGGCCCGGCTGAATCCCGCTCGCGCCGGCCTCAACTCCTCATCTACCCTCCCAGGTGGCTCCCATGTCCCAGTGAAGCTAAACGGGGGCCGGGGTCGAGTCGAACTAGCTCAAGTCACCTCGAAGCTGGTCGGGGACGCGATGTTGGAGTCGAACGCCCCTTTAGCTCGCCGCCCTCAACCTCGAGCGTCGCTCGGGAAAGAGTAGAGAGCTGTCGCCGAACTCGTGCCATAGGTAACCGGCGGCGCGGGCGCTTGCGTAGGCCTGCCTGACCAGACGGGCGCCGGCGACCGCCTCCAGCAGCAGCAGGTGAGAGGCACCCGGTGGGTGCCATCCGCTGATGATCCCGTCGATTGCGCGTGCGGGTCGGTTCGGCCCCAGGACGAGCTCGGTCGAACCCTCGCCTGCCGTGACCGAGCCATCCGGGCGTGCGACCGTCTCGAGAGCGCGCGTGACGGTGGTTCCCACTGCGATCACCCGGCCCCCAGAACGGTGAGTGTGGTTGACGAGCCCTGCAGTTTGCTCGGGCACTCGGAAGCGCTCGGCCGCCGGCAGCTCCTTCGCCTCGAGCGAGGACACGCCCGCATGCAGCAGCACCGGAGCGAGGACGACTCCCTTTGTAATGAGCTCGGTCACGAGCTCGTTGGTGAACGGGCGCCCTGCTCCTGGCATCTCGGCACTCCCCGCCTCGCGAGCAAAGACCGTCTGGTAAGCGGCGAGGTCCCAGCGGCCCCTCGAATAGCCGTAGGTAATCGGGCGGCCGTGGCGGGCGAGGTACTCCTCCACCGGGCTGCGAGTTGAGATCTTCGCTTGCCACAACCGGACTCCACCGGGCACTCTGGGATCGGTGCGCGGCGACAGGAGCGTCAGCGCGACTCCTCCTGGAAGGCTGATCGACTCGCCCACCTCACCGTCGAGGATCGGACCGGAGCCGTCGCTTGCTCGCAGCTCGACCACCCACGTCTGGCCGTCGGAGGGAGTGGAAAAGTGAACGACCACTGCAGAATCGCCTCGCCGAGTTCCTTCGACCGCTGCCGCCAAGGTGGCGGACGTGTTGACCACGACGAGGTCTCCGGGACGAAGGAAGCGGCACAAGTCCCGAAAGTGCGCGTGATGTAACCCGCCGGGCTCCGCCACCAGAAGTCGGACACCGTCTCGTTCGAGGCCACGTTCCTCGGGCGGCTCGGTCGCAGAGAGCTCTGGAGGCATCTCGAGCGTTGTGTTCGGGGCGACGAGCGTCGTCATCACACGGAGCCCGGGGCGACGAGCGAGTCGGAGCTGCGATAGCGGCCGCTGGGCGGCCTCTGTTCGATGAGTCGGAGCAGGGCGGGTACGACGGTATGTGGCTCGGGTCGGTCCGAGATGTCCTCGTAAGGGAACGCTTGCTGCTGCATGGTGGTGCGCATGTCCCCCGGATCGAAGGCGTAGACGGCCAGCGCTGGGTGTTCGGCCGCGAGCACCGCGGTGAGCTGATCGAGAGCCGCCTTCGACGAGCCGTAGCCGCCCCAGCCGGGGTACGCCTCCACGGCCGCATCGGAGCTGACGTTGACGACTGCACCTCCGGCCGCGACGAGTTCCGGAAGAACGAGCTGCACGATCGCGAGAGGGGCCAGAACGTTGATCCGGTACACATGCTCGAGCTCGTCCAGAGGATAGGCATCGAGTTGCGGCTGCGGGCTTGGCCCTAGCTCGCTGGCGTTGTTGACGAGGAGGTCGAGGCGGCCCAGGCCGCGGATCACCTGCGCGAGCTCCTCCCGATGGGCGGGATCGGCAACGTCTCCGGCGACGGCGGATAGCCTGCCTGCGCCACGCCACGCTCGAGCCACGCTCTGCAGGGTGTCATCGTCGCGGGCATCGACGACCAGATCCCAGTCGTTGTTTGAGAGCTCTTCGGCCACGGCCCGGCCAAATCCGCGTGAGGCGCCGGTGATCAGTGCGACGGCCATGTTTCCTCCGTTCGAAAGCAATCTGTGTGGACTTCCACAGCGACGGTTGCTATTCTAGAAGTTGAAGTCAACTTTAAGTCAAGCCTCTAGAACGAGGTGAAGAGTCATGGCTGCTGACGTACTTACCGTCGGCGAAGTCGCTCGGCGCAGCGGCTTCGCCGCCTCGGCCCTCCGTTACTACGAGGGGGCCGGGTTGATCGAAGCAGAGCGCAGCGAGGGCGGGCAGCGCCGCTTCGAGCGCAGCGTGCTGCGGCGGCTGGCCTTCATTCGCGCCGCCCGGCATGTCGGGCTCAGCCTCGACGAGATCCGTGACCTGCTGGCCCAGCTGCCGGCTGCGAGAACCCCTACGCGGGCGGACTGGACCCGGATCTCGCGCCAGTGGCGCCGGCGGCTCGACCGGGAGATCGACGCGTTGGTTGCGTTGAGGGACGGGCTCGACTCCTGCATCGGGTGCGGTTGCCTGTCACTGCAGCGATGCCGCATGTCGAACCCGAACGACGTGGCCGCCGCCTGGGGCCCCGGCGCGGTCTACCTGCCGAGACGGCTGCGGGAGCCGATTGAGGAGAGGGTTTGAAGCGCGCCTTCTGTTTTGAGCGCCTCAGAGCGCGGAAAACGGCATTCTGAGGCCCCTAAAACTCATTCACCAGCCTTGCCGACCGGCAATCGTGCGAATTGCCAAGCTTGAAAGCCGCCGATGACATCCGTGGCGCGCCAAAACCCGAGTTGTTGCAGCCGGCGGGCTGCGAGGCTGGAGGAGTATCCCTCGCGGCAGATGAGCACGATGTGGTCATCGAAGCTCTGAATTGAAGAGTCCTGGTAGCCGGAATCCGGGTCGGCGCGCCACTCGAGAACGCTCAGCGGAAGTTGGACCGATCCCGGAATGGTCCCTTCTCTGAGGCGATGATCCTGCGAGCGAATGTCCACGAGCAGCGCCCCCTCCCTGACGGCGGCTGCGGCCTCGGCCGGCCGCAGGCGAACCAGGTGGCTGCGCGCCTCCGCCAGCATGTCTTGAATCGTCAACCTGGCCATCCCGTTTCTTGCTGCGGTCGACTCTCTTGTAGGCACTGATACCAGCGGAGAACGTCGCTCCGGTGAGGTGTGCATGCCAAGGTTCTATCAGAAACCAGGCAGCCCCTCGGGACACCACCTCCTCACCCTCCCTCAGATGCTCCCAGAATTTACAGGGGGAATGGTGAGGTGACTCGCTCAGTCGCTGTACTCCCGCCTTACACACGGTTCAGCCTCACGTTGCCTGCTCGATGGCCTCGGCGTAGAGGACGTGAAGCAAGTCCGAGATTGTCACGCCGGCGAAAGTGGCCTCGATCGCTCGTGTGAAGCGGGGAGCAAAAGCCAGCCCGCACATGAGTCCTCCGGCAACCCACGTCCCGATGCAGAGGGGGCAAGCCACGAGCTCCCCCATTGCGCGCGAGAGGCCCTTGCCCTTCGGTTGCTGATTCACTTCGTTGAGGTTCGCGGGGCCTTCGTATTTCGTGAAGGGGGCTCGCAAGAAATTTGTCACTTCGGTCCGAGTCACGATCCTCGAGATCTTATGTGTCGTGATGCCCAGCAGAGCCACGTCGGCTGCACTCACGCGGTCTTCCAGACGGCCAGTGCGGGCTGCGTAGGCTAGAAGCCCACAGACCACCGAACCCCAAGTCAACGCCTGCAGTGCATGTGGGCCTAGGAGCCGATCCTCGTTCGCGTAACCTTCGAAAGCTTCCTTGATTGCATCGGTAGATGCCATACCTACTCCCATTCTGTCGCGGTTAAGCCGGAGAGCATCCGCCGTTCCAGGAGCCCGGTCCGGCTCATCCCTGGGCTCCTCCGGCAGCAAACGCCTGACCTATGATCTTGGTTCGCTCTTCCTCCAAGGTGATTGCCTGCGACAGTGCCCCGTCGATGAGCCGATCGACCTCCGCAGCGTCGATTCGTTCATCTTCCCGGCTGAGCTTCTTGAGGGTTTTCCATAGCGAAAGTTTTCCATTGACTCCGAGCGACAGTCCTTCAAGCTCGATCAGCTTGCTGAGAGGTGAGTAGCCGATGACTTGTCCATTGAGCTTTAGCCGTCCCACCTTCTCCGATAGCCAAGCTGCAGCGTCCTTCGCCAGGTTTCTCCTGATTTCAAGAACCTTCATTAATCGCTCCAACGACTCTCGGTCCTGGTCGATCTTCTCAGCTAGTTCGGCCAAGAACGGCCCGAGTTCGCTCCCTTCGTTGCTACTCGCTGCTCTCCTGGCGAGCTCGCCTCCCGCTATAGCGCCCGCGAGGTGGTCATTGAGATAAATGCTCAGTCGATGTTGGTCGGTCATCTCGTCCTCCTCGGACACAGCTACGGTCTAAAAGGCTCGGCGCTCGCTCTCCTCAAGCTTTGTGTGCCAGCGCTCTCCCCACGCCCCTCCGAGCGCGCCGCCAACCAGCATCGCGATCAAGAGAGCTATTCCCACGGCCGTCCCAATATCGCTGAGGCTTCCGAGCGGGAGGGGTAACCGCTGAACGTCCGACGGATCCAGATTAGTGGCTGAGCTCGTTACTCCTGCCACGATGGCCCCCAGGATAGCGACCAACACGGTAGCGACGATCGGCACCAAAATCCCGTTCAGGACGCCAGAGCCTCGAGCCATCCGACCCGATACATAACCGCCCCACAAATAGGACAGGAACTGGACGATAACGACTCCAATGCCTGCGCCGATGGAGACGTCCACGGCCTCGTCCGCGGACACACCGCCCGCCGCAATACCGGTAGCGGCCAAAATCCCGCCCACGATCGCTGAAAGGACGACGAACGCACCGAATGCCACCAAGACGCCGGCTAGTACGGACACGAAAGAGACCCCGCCTCGAGAAGCTTCTATTCGAATTGTCTGTCTCTCTGAAACCGGCTCTTGCTCGATGCTCTGTGATCTAGACATTGAATTCCTCCTCAGGTAAACGAATGCTGCCGTGATGTCGATTTTTGCAAGAGAAGGCCCCTACCCATAAGGCGACTGGTCCATGGATGTGTCCCTTCCTTCATCGAGTGTTGTGCTGCGTCGCGCCGAGATTTCACCTCGCCACGTCGCCCCCTGACATCTCTCGAATGAGAGACATTTCAGCTTCGTCACCAGCCGTCCCAGACGGGTGCTAGCAAACATAGCTTGGCTAGCAGAGGCGGTCAAGCAGAAGAGACGAGAGGTTCACCTAAAGCCTGTAGCTCACCCAGCTCGTCTGGGCACGCTTCTAGGCTTCTACTGTCGGAACAGGCGCCCCAAGATGCCGGTCGCCACTTCACTTGGCCGCTGCTGCTCTCCCATGTAGGCGCCGAGCCAGATCAGCGCTCCGGTAAGTCCGCAAATGACCCATTGCAGCTTGTCCAGCTGCTTCTGAGCCTCTGCGATCTCGGGCGGTGTGTGGGGGGCGGGAGACGTCCCACCCTCGACCGGTACATCGCCGGCGTTCATGACTTTTTGTCCCAGCGTGCGTGCGTAAGCGGTCGCGCCCAGCGCCGCAAGCGTCACCAAGGTCTTTGCGCCGGAGGTGGTTCCGACTCCCCTCTGGCTGCTGATGCGCCCCTTATTGGCCCACGTGAGCATGCCACCACCCAAGAGGTGGGCTCCGATGGCAGCCAGGTTTAATGGAGTCCACCGAGCCCAGCCCGCGTTCGCGACCCTGGCACGCTGACCGGCGTCATCTACCTGTGCTGCGGCACCATTGAGCCCGATGGCACCCATGAGGGAGCCGCCGAACCAGGCGGCAAGACCGGCGTCGTGAAGCGTCCGGGCTGTTGTACTCGAGTTGGTCATGGCTTTCCTCCTGCTTGTCAGGACCCATCTGGGTCTGTACGGTCGGTCACCTCGTTCAAGGTCAGCCCGTCACTTTGAGCAGACCAGCCTCTGAAGGGTGTTTCTTCTCGGTGCTTGAGGTCCTTCGAACTGGGGAGGGCGCAATGCACCCCCCCGTACCTCCGTTCCTCAAGCCTTGCTAGCAAACATAGCCTGGCTAGCAAGACTCGTCAAACGGCGGTACCATGGGGGTCTAATGGACAAAGATGACCGAGTCCAGCTCAACGTCAGGGTCAGTCCCGGAGCACGCAAGGCGCTCAAGGCACTTGCCGCCTTACGGGGACAGGGTCAGTCGGAAGTTCTGGAGGAAATGATCGAGGAAGCTCTTCAGAAAGCCTTGGTTGAGGCGGCCGACGAGATCAAGCGGCAGGGACGCCGAGTAATCCCGTGAGCACACTCATTCATCAACTTGAGTGCGACTAGCGTCCCACTCAGCCAACCACACGCAGGTCGCGTGTACCGAAAAGAGTTGCGGGTCAGGCATGTCCGGGATCCCTATCTGCTGCACGGCTGGCTCTAGCCGCTGATGGAAGAACCGCCAAAAGGCTTCTTCTGATTCCCATACCTCAAGGACGCGCCAGCCGCCTGGTATGGGACCACAGACGTGGAACATGCCTCCCTCAGGTGGATTGTCGTCGAGCGAGAGCACCTTCATCAGTTGCTCGTACTGTTCTTGGGTTTCGCCCGGCCACTCCAACAGCATCGCTACGCCCATTCCGTCCTCACCCGAGTTACTCAGCTTTGTCGACGTACCTATTATCCTCCACTGCTACTGGCGAGCCACGCAACTGGGATGCCCCAAGGCGCAGAGCTGTCGTGGCCAGGTGGTCAGTCGCTCGCCAAGATGCGGCTCGTGTCCCACTCGGCCACCCAAACCCCCTCAACCGGATAGAACTGAGGGTCGGGCATATTCGGAATCCCTACCCGGTGCACCGCAGGCCTGAGTCTCGCCTGGGCGAATCGCTCGAACGCTTCCTCTGACTCCCATATGTCCACCACCCGCCATCCCCCCGGCATGGGCCCGGCGACGTGGAACAGGCCGCCTTCGGGCGGATCTGCATCTAGCGCCACATGCTTCATCAGTTGCTCGTACTGCTCTTGAGTTTGGCCCGGCCACTCCAACAGCATCGCAACGGCCATCTTTCCTCCTCTCGGGGGGCTCTCTTGCCGACAGACTTTCCCGCACTCGTCGGCGGCATGCAAGTCGGTGGAGGAAGAAGTGGAAATTTCGCCTGGCGAGGCTCTCGCCTTGCACTGCCACTGGTGAACCCAGTTGTTGACAGAGCCATGCTAGCTACACTAGCCTAGCTAGTCAGGATGAGCTTAGACCATGATCCGTCCACGATGCGGAGCCGCTCCAGAGGACGACCCGAGGAAAGAGACGCAAGCCCGCGGGGTCGCCCAGAGACCTCTGCTATCGGCACGCGTACCGACGCTGAGGTGTTGACCGCCATTTGCGAAGGCGATGAGAGCGGACTCCGCGAGGCCGTCGCCGAGTATGGGGACTTCGTCTTTGGCATGGCGTTACTGATCCTGCGACAACCCAAGCTTGCGGAAGAGGTTGCCCAGGACACCTTCGTGGAGTTCTGGCAAAAGGTGCAAAGCTTTAGCGGCCGCAGCGGAAATCTTCAGATGACTCTGACTGAGATAGCGAGGAACAAGGCAATCGAACTTGCCCGCCGCGAGCAGGGGATTCCAACAAAGGAGTCACTTGCCGCCGAGACGGCAAGGTGGCTCGAGACATCTCCACTCACAGCGACTTCCAGCCATGGAGACGGCGGAATTAAGGCACGAACAGCTTTGAACGGCTTGCCACGATTGGAAAAGGAGGTCCTCTTCCTCGCCTACTTTCGTGGACTGACCTATCGAGAGATGAGCGACGTACTCGAAATTCCCGAGGGAACAGCGAAAACAAGGATTTGGGATGCTCTCGAGATTTTGTCAACGCCGGTCCAAATCCGCGAGGAAATAGCCGACCAAAAAGCACACGGTACGGACAGGTCTGCGCTCACCTAAACGACTCCCACCTCCCAGCGGAGCCAGAGGTCACCGGCCCACTCCGGCAAAGTTCCTGCGGTAGCCAGGCAACTTCCCACGACGGCAGCATGAGACATCGTCTTGGTGTTCCGCGGCCGTCTCGTCCTGTGACCCCTCGGTATCCTGAGGCACCAACCAGAGGGAGACAATGAGAAGTCACGTCCAGCGGAACAGAGGTGGAGCGCTAATGAGGAAGCTATGTAGGAGCACATCGAGAGAGGCACAGGTGACCGCATGAAGCCCCGGACGTACCGGAACGTGATCGGCGCCAACCTGCGGCAACTGCGTCAGCAACAGGGTCTGCGCCAAGATGACCTCGCCAACCTGGGGCGCGCCAACGGGCTCGACTGGACAAGGGCCACGGTTGCAGCAATCGAACTGGGACGACGGTCGCTGGCAGGAGACGAAGAGATGCTGCTACAGGCCACTCTGGATGTACCCGACTTACACAAGGAACTGCGAGCGACGGATGGGTTAGCCGAAGACGATGAGATCGAGATCGGTGACAGCTACATTCTCACGGCTGCTGAGTGGCGATCCCTCGCAAGCGGACAGCACCTCTCACCCGGTCACTCGGGGACGCAAGCGATGTGGCCCGAAGACCATGAGGGGGACCGTCAGGCAAGTGCCGCCTTCAGGCGTCAGCAGGACCTAATCGCCAATCGCTATTCAGTGCCGGAAGGCGAGACGCCTCGAATCGTGGCGGCCACTCAAAACGAAGCCGAGGTCAAAGCCGCCCGGCGCCTCAAGCGTGATCCCCGTGAAGTTGCCTACGCGTCGTGGAGCCTATGGGGGCATAGCTTGACCGAGGAGCGAGACCGGAGGTTGCGCGAGGAGCATGGTGAGGGGGGTACTCCGCCGCGCCGAGGCCACATCACCCGGCAACTAGACAGGGAGCTGAGAAGGCACATCAGGGAAGCCAACCG
>CAWKGK010000006.1:0-74415 GCA_963849115.1 uncultured Actinomycetes bacterium
GCGCGAGCGTCTTGTTGGAAACTGAGCGTAGTGGCTTGAACCACTAACTGATCTCTTGCTTCTCGAGCAAGCTCCTCGCAGCGCTGTGCTGAACCGCAAAAAGGCAGGCGTGAGAATCCGACTGTGGACTCTCCCTGTTCGCGGAGAGTTTCCGGTAACCGGCCGGAGGTGACTCCGAAAAGTGCAAGTCGTGGCAACTTCTGCCCTGACTATTGACCTGACCGTCCCTCCGGCCGGAACCCGGACTAGCGGGAGTGACTGGATGAGAGGGGTGTTCCCCCCAACGCCTGGTTGTCCTCCCGCTGGTCACATCGTAGATCGGCCGAGGGAAGGAGGCCAGGATGGGTGTGGCTGTGGGTGTCGACTCCCACAAGAGCTCGCTTGCTGTGGCGGCGCTCGACGAACTGGGGCGCGTGGTAGGTGCCAAGGAGTTTCCCAACGATGCACGTGGACACGATGCTCTGCTGCGATGGAGCAAGGCGCAGGATAGCGACCGGGTAATGAGCATGGAGAGCGCGGGGGCTACGGCGCCGGTTTAGCCCGAAACCTGATCGACGCCGGCGAGAACGTCTACGAGGTGCCCACGTTCCTCACACATCGCGAGCGCAAGCGCGCCCCCTCCAAGGGCAAGTCTGATCCCTCGGACGCGGTCTGCCGTCGCCCGCGTCACCGCTCGGGGCGAGGGGCTGTCATCGCCGCAGCGCATCGATGTCTTCATCGACCTCAAACTGCTGTCCGACCCACCGTGACCAGCTCGTTCACGCCCGCACCCAGCTGATCAACCGTACCCACACAGATCTCGTGATCTCCCACCCGGGCTACGAGCAGAAGCTGCCCAAGCTCAACTCGAAGAGGAACCAGGACGCCGCGATGACGTTGCTGCCCGCGGCGACCGCTGCGGTTCACGCGGGTCTCATCCGCGACCGCATCCGGGAGATCCGTTGGCTGAGCAACAAGATCACGACAGTCGAGAAGCAAATGGCGGGCAAGGTCAACGAGTCGGGCACCACCCTCATTTGAGCTCCAGGGGATCGGCTTCATAATCGCGGCCAAGATCCTCGGCGAGGTCGGCGAACCCGGACGTATTCGCTCGAAGGGAGCGTTCGCCATGTGGACCGGGACCGCGCCTCTCGAGGCGTCGTCGGGCGCTACCAAGCGCCACCGGCTGAACCGCGGCGGCAACCGCCAGCTCAACTACGCCCTCCACATGGCTGGAAGCCGTCTCCCGGCACCACGCCGAAACCAAGGCCTACGTCGCTCGTCGCCTGACGGAGGGAAAGTCCGAGAAGGAAACCGTGAGGTGCCTCAAGCGACACCTATCAAACCTGGTCTTTCGGCAGCTTTTGGCCGACGTAAGGGCCTTGCCAGAGGCCGCTTGACAACATTAAGGGTCAGGTCAACGCCAACGACAGGGGGCGCAGTCATGCGCTGAATCTTATCGGACTGGGAACCGGCCCTGAATGGCGGTTACCCTGCCTCGTGGGCGTCGAATGAGATCGGAGGACTCACTGTCACACGCGTCTATTCGTTGGAGGTCTCCTAGGCGAGGCTCGGAGCTGGTTGGGCCGCCGCCTCTTGCGCTGTCCGCCGCTATCACGTCTGCCTCGCCCCCCTGATGGGTAGCGGACCAGGCTAGCGCGGCCGGGCGAGACCAGCTCACACAGGACAGTCTGCCTGTTACATCACTCAGAGTGTGATTCTTTACACGTTTTCCCCTACGAACGTTTGAAAAATCGGCTGAGGAACCCACGCTTCTCGGCCGGGGGCTTCGGTTCCTTCAGACTCTCCTCCAGTTGAGCTGCCGAGGCCTGGGGTTCGACCGTCGCGGGGGGCTCTTGCTCCCTTCTGGGATGGTCGAAGGCCTTGTGCTGCTCCAGTTCGGACCTCGTCGAGAAACGCAGGTCGCAGTATGGACACTGCAGTACCTCGGTGGTGTTCCGCTCCCCTCGATTCACTCTCTGTTTCTGTTCCCAGAACAGACCACGGACGCCACAAGCACGATCGGCGCTGTCACGAAGGTCAGCTGGCGTCTGGAACTGTTACCGCAGGTGGAGATAACCAACCTTGAGCGGACTCTTGATCCGGCGGGCACAATCGAGTCCCCGACGGCCCACTAAGTAGGTTCTGTGGTGTGGAGCAACGACCTTCACCTCCGACGTTCCACCGAACTCCGCCGGGCCGGCGGTGTACCCGTTTCTTCGCTGTGGCGAGGATTAGTCAGGCCCGAATCATTTCCCCTCGTCATCCTGGGATCGGATCGAGAACCGCCCAGCTGACTAGAACTTGGTTTCACATCCGAATCATCTATTTCGTATTGGAGCTCATCGCTGACGATAAAGACCCCTGGGACGCGGCTCGTCAACCGAACGGCGAGGTCCCTAGTCGAGCCACGATCAACCCTTCCCTTAAGCACAGCTGTGCCCCCTTCTACCTTCACGCCGATGGGGGCAGCGACTTCCTGACCCATTTTGGTCAGAGCGTGAACAACGTATGCACCCGTATGGTTGCATCGTCTCGAGCGAGCAGGTGGATAACATCTCGACGGTTCATCATTCCGATGAAGAGACCCCCTTCGTCCACCACCGGCAGCTCTCGCAAACCGCTCTGCTCCATCAAGCAGGACGGCGTCCCAGAAGTCCGCATGGGGGGATGTGGTGGCAGGGACTGGGTGGGCCAGATCGCCCGCCCTCGTGCCGAGAGGCTCCTCTCCGGTCAAGAAGCTCGCCAGCCTGGAGAGCGCCGAAACGCCCTTCTCATCCGGAATCGCCCTGCGGATAACATCCGACTCAGTGAGCAGTCCACGAGTCGACCATCTCCCTCGGCCAAGATTGGCACCACCGCGACATCCTGCTCGGCCATCAGGTGAACTGCCTCAAGCAGGCTTGCATTCCTGCTTACTGTCCCACCGCTCGGCGACATTACCTCTCTTACCTTGATATCCGACATGTCGAGCCTCTCCTCCGCGCCATGCGCTGCCGTTGAACTATCGTCACACTCCATAGCATTGTCAAGGGGCGTAACCGACTAGCGTCGGACATGTAACAGATCCCGCGGGACGGGCTAGTGTAAGAGCATCCGCGAGCATTTTCTGGGCAGTTGTAACGAATGAGTTACGTCGATGTGACGGATCGGTTCTCCGCCTTGTTCATATTTGCCACGATGAAAGCAGCTGCGATCCCGGCGAGTTGGCTAGACATCCATGAGGCAGCTAGACGTTCGCTGGCGACGTCCCTGAGGAGAGACGGCGTTGAGCTGGACTTGGCTGCCGCTGACCCAATGGCGCCTGGCACCCCGGTGTACGTGGAGGTGCCTGTGAATATCTCTAAGGTGCGGAGGTCCATGCCCAAGGCGAATTGCAAGGTCGGATTCTTGTGCTAGAAGAAGACCTTGTCGTTGGCTTGATCGATCTGTCCGAGCCCTGGGAACACGTTACTTCATCCTCGGCCAGTTTCGGGGGATAGTCGGCCGCTCAAGGGGGCCACATGATCGGAGATCTCACAGTCCGGATTGAATATTTCAGTCACGGTTTCCGGCTTGTCCCTAGGGGGGAGATCGACATCAGAACGTGGAAGAGTTAAGGCGTGCAATGCACGCTGCCTGGGCTATCGCCCCGTCTTTCTGCAGATCGACTTCGGCGAGGTGACGTTCGTTGCCTGGGCTGCCGTGGAAGCACTTCTCTATGCTAGAGACCGCTGCCGCGAGCTAGGCGTGACGTGCTCGCTGCCGGAGAGCCGTCATATACAACGTCTGCTACATGCGATCGGGTGTTCGAACATGGAGCAGCTTGAGTGGCAGGATGGAGCGGCATCAGGGACTTTGAAGGCATGAGGATTGAATCGTCATGTTGCTCTCGACCACAGCCAACCTCCTGGGCTGTCTCACGATGCAACGTGGATCGTGTGACGCGCGGCGAGCTGTCGATTGTTCGAGGGGCCCCATTGGTGCTGGCGAGTCCGGCTCCCCTAAAAAGCGCGGCCCCGCCGCCTCGAGCACCGGGGAGTTGTGCAGGCGCCCCCGCGTGAAACCAGGACGAGTGAGTGATGGGCGTGTCTCCCTGACACGTGATCAGATTCTCGAAGGCAGCGGACTCCCGAGAAGCGGCTGCTGTGGGAGAAGAGTCGTCCGCTCCGGATCAATCACACTGCATCGCGATGGTCAAACCTGGTCGCTCACCACGTCCGGACCAGCGAGATAGACAGCAGGAGTGTGGAGGGGAAGGGCCACCGTGAATGTGGAGCCGTGACCCACCTCGCTCTGTACGGTGATCGCGCCATCAAGGACACGGACGTTCTCCCGGACGATGCTCAGACCGAGGCCCGTCCCGGAGCCCGTACGCGACGGGTCAGCCTTGTAGAAGCGATCGAAGACGTTGGGGAGATGCTCGGGAAGAATACCCGGTCCTCTATCGGAAACCTCGATCAGTGCTTTGTCGTTGGTCTTGCGGACCTTTACCACGATGTCTACCTGCCCGTACTTGATGGCGTTGCTAACGAGGTTCGAGATGACGCGTTCGAGCCTGCGGCGGTCCGTGCGGAGGATGACCGGCTGGACGTCCAGTCTCACAGAATGAACCCAGCCACGGCGGCGAAGGAGGGAGCGAATGAGTGTCGGTCCGTCCACCTCATCTACCTCCACCGTCTGCCGGCCGGCGTCGAACAGAGAGATCTCCATCAAGTCTTCGAGAAGCTGACGGAGCCGCGTCACATCCCCCACGAGGAGTTGAACAGGTCGTCTGAACTCTGCAGGGATCTCGTCCAGCTGGTCCCTGACGAGGGAGGCCTCGCTGACAAGAGCTGCCACAGGGGTGCGTAGCTCGTGGGCAACATTGGCGGTGAACCGGCGTTCTCGCTCGCGGGCATCTGATAGCTCGGCGATCTTTTCCTGCAGTGCTTGGGCCATCTCGTTGAACGACAGCGAGGGGTGCCGAACTCGTCATTGGTCTCGACGGGCAGTCTCGTGTCGAGTAAACCCTCTGCCAGGGAGCGGGCGGCGACGCTCGCACTGGAGACCGGTGTCAGCACCTGCCTAGAGAGAAGTACACCGATAAGCCCCGATGCTGCCACCAGGATGAGCCAGCCCGTGAATAACACCGTTCCCAATTGAGATATCTGACGCTGTATCTGGGCCTCGGGGAACAGGAAGAAGACCTCGATGTTCGTTCCCTCAACCGCTCGCCCGACCACGACGTAAGGCTTGTTTTCAAGCTCCACCCGTTTGTACTCGAAATCAGTGGTCCCCACCGCCCGGGCCAGCGATTGGGGATGATTGACAAATCTGCGAAGCGCCTTTTGGTCGCTCGCGCTCCACGATCGAATGTAAGCAGCACGTCGAATCCGGAGGCGCGTCGATATGTCGCTAGGAGCCCATTAGCCGCGTCGAGGTTATGGGAGCGCTCCAGCGACAGGGTCGCGATGAAAGCTCGTTTCTGATCTCTGTAGATCACGCTCAAGGGAGTCTTGGAGCCTCGTATGTCGGACTACGAGGAAGGAAGCCCCCGCCAGCGCGCCCGAAGCGATCGCTCCGACGAGCATGAACGCAACGGCCAGTCTCCATCGGAAGCGGTGCGCCCGTATCGCCGGCGCGGCGACATCAGCGGGCTTCGAACCTGTAGCCAACGCCGCGAACCGTATGGATCAGGTGAGGTTGGGCCGGATCACCCTCGATTTTTCCTCGTAGACGCTTGATCGCCATGTCGACGACGCGAGACTCCCCAAGGTGGTCGTAGCCCCACACTCGGTCGAGCAGCACATCCCTGGTCAGGACCTGCCCTTGATGCCGAACGAGATCGTAGAGCAGTCGGAACTCGATGGGTGTCAGGGCAAGTTCGTCACCGTAGCGAGTAACCCTGTAGGCACTTGGATCTATCTCTAAGCCGGAAATCACCACGACCTCGTCCCCGCTTGGCGTGATGGACGTTCTGCGCAGTACGGCTCGCAGGCGAGCGGTTAGCTCTGGGATCTCGAATGGCTTCGTTACATAGTCGTCTGCTCCCACCTCAAGACCCGCCACGATGTCCTCCGTCTCGGCCTTGGCCGTGAGGATCACGATGACGACTCCGCTGTCTCTGCGGATCTCCCGGCATATCTCGAGACCATCGAGCGAAGGCAGCATGAGGTCGAGGACAACGGTATCAAAGGATCCGTTCCGAAAACGGATCAATCCCTGGCGTCCGTCCGCTTCGGCAGTGACGTCGAAGCCGGCCCGTTCAACCCGATCTGGATGACCTCTCTGATGGAGGGGTCATCCTCGATGAGCAGCACCGTTTCGTCCATTGACGGGACCAGACTAGCAACGCCGTGGTCGGTGCCGGGGTAGGGACTCGTCGCTTGCTCTGGTGTCACGGCGTAACGGAGGCGAAGATGGAGTTGTGTCGCTGCCGCCTCACACAGACAACTGTGCCGCGGTGCGGTAACATCTCTGCCGCCCCGACGTCACTGGTTAGTAACAGTACGGCGGTCTCCCAACTCACGACAGTGTCATGGAGTCGATGTTCAATCGCTGGCTTCTCCAACATCTGTTAGCCGGTCCTTCTGAAAACCATCAGTAACGCCTTGACCGTGGTGTCGTATACACAGCCCCGTGACCAACCTGTTACCCGCCCGTGATTGGCCGGCTACGCATGTCAGAGAGCATTACCCAGTGGGTATAAACGGGAATGGCCTGAGCTTGGTTTGAAAGGGAAATGGCCTTTAATAGGCCCGGGCGCGAGGGAAGGACGGCGATGGAAGAGGTCATCATCTGCCGGACATGTGAGAACGACGAGAGATTCCCGTGTTTCGCGTTAGCCTGCTCGACAACACAGATCGGACCGTACATCACGTTTCACTTTCTTATGAAATTACGAGACCTTTGGGCTCCGGTCAGAGTCCCCCGAGAGATTCGTGGAGCGGTGCTTCGCTTTCCTCTTGGATGGCCTGACCAAAGGACTCGACACGCTCTGAATTTGATGTTGGGACTATGGCCGATTACTTTCTGGACTTTGCAGAAGAGATGCGCGGCGGAACGATGCGCCATCCCGCCCAGACCCGTCACCGGGGACTGGGGACTGGGGACTCACCACTACGAAGTACGGTCACCAAAGCGGAGCGATTGTGTGTAGACGTACTCCTGCGTTCCTGCTGGCACTGCCGGAGATCGCTTGGGAAGCCTCTCTAGGCATCTACGCGGCATGGAAGGGCTTCAGGCCGAGCCCGATCACCCGAACCGTGGACATCAGCGAGCCAGCGGTTGAGCCGAGCATGGCTGCCGCGTAGCCAAACAGCGGCGTTCAATGGCGCCGTGTGAGATGGTTCTGAGAGGGCGCCTCTGGCTACGACTAGGGGCGCCCACGCGTGCTCCACTCCTACTACGTCGAGCCTACGCACGAGGCCTCACCAAGCAATAGAGCTGCCTCCAGGGTGCCATTGGGCGAAGCCAGGGTCTAACCATCTGGAGCCAGGCGCTTGGCCCGCTGCTCCCGTAGATCGGTAAGCTGGTCGTCCAGGCTGATACCTGCCCGCTCGAGGTGCTCGTCAGTAATCATCCAGCGCCGGTGCTGGCGACCGGCAGGCGTCAGCCCAAATTGGTCGGAGCGGAGGCGGACCTCCAACGCAACCGAGAGTTGACCGTCCATGAGCCTCTCTCGGAGCATGGCGAGTTCATTGAGGGCTGGAACATCGCCCGCGTTCCACTAAGTGGCCATCGGGGAACGCCAGATTCTCCGTCACCACGCCTGAGTGTCTCGATTGAGCCCCAACCCGGCGACAGAGGGGATTCGGCCTTGGTAGCCCTCCTTCGGGAGCTGAACCAATCTCCTGCCAATTTTGGGTTGCGATTGCGCCTCTGATTCTTGGGCTTGGGGATTGGTCTTGCCATTTGTCAATTCTCTCAGACTTGTACACAATGCGAGACGACCGGTAAACGGTGCGCATGAGTACGCCTTTTGGGAACGGCTAAGCCCCCCCTCCCCCCCGAGTCCCAGGTCTTCCAGACACGGAGGCAAGCAACTAGCCCGCATTCCGTATACGTTCGTCTCATGGTCAGCCGGATAGTGGGAGCAGTCTTCATTATGTTGGCGACCTATCTTGCCTACATGGGAATCGGGATTGCCGTCACCATGACTGAACTCTTCATTGACGCTGGAGGTGGTTGGCTGGGGCCTGAGCCAGAGATGCTGATACCCATAGCTGCTCTCTTGGTTGCTGCCCTCATGTGTTGGCTGGGTGCGCGGCTTTGGGGGCGCTGACAACTTCATCATTAGGGGGGCGCTGGCGAAATCGATTCGCGCGCACTACTGGCGACCGGCGATTCGTGCCGCATACGCGCGGGCAAGTTTTCCGAAAAAGTCACACTCGCTCACGTCAGCGGGCGAGGAACGAACAACGAAGCCATCGTGCCGACGGCGCAACCGTCAAGCCGGTGCGCTCGTCCAGTGGGGCGTGTCTAAGCGACAACAGGACTAGAGTGGGCCGCGTGACGCTTCAACGGATGGACAACGTCGGTATCGTGGTGGAATCCCTCGATGCCGCGATCTCTTTTTTCGCCGAGCTCGGCCTCGAGCTCGAAGGGCGAGCACCGATCGAAGGAGACTGGGCAGAGCGCGTCACTGGACTGCGCCACATGCGCGTCGAGATCGCCATGATGCGCACGCCGGACGGCCACAGCCGGCTCGAGATCTCGCGATTTCTCACGCCGCCTGCGGTAGCCGATATCGGAACGCCCCGGTGAACGCACTCGGCTACCTACGCATCATGTTCACCGTGGAGGACATCGACGATACGCTCGCCCGGCTCCGCCCGCACGGAGCCGAGTTGGTTGGTCAACTGGCGCAGTACGAGGATAAGTATCGGCTCTGTTACGTCCGAGGCCCTGAGGGGATCCTCATCGGGCTGGCCGAGCAGATCGGCTAGCGGGTTGAACTTTCGCGACGGGAGAGCCCCTTAGGCGTCATTGCCGAACGCTGGCCCACCCCAGCACCTCCACGCCAGGCCGCTCCTTGTGGTCGGCGGCGTCCCCGGTCCTCTGAGAGCACGGACACCCACTCATCCCAACGGCGCACCTCTTCGGCCTGGGCGTCGAGCGCGGGCTTCGGAGTTGTCGTACTCGAACGCCATCTCTGAGCCGGGGAAAGCAGCCAGAACAAGAGAGACACAACACCCGGACGACAGAAGTGGGTTGCGTTCGAGCTGGGGGTCTTCATAGACCCCCCCTACCCCGCCGAACGCTTGTACCTCAGCTACGAACGGTCATGCCGAACGCACCCGAACGTACGCGCTAAATTGCCGAACGACTTCGCCGAACGGCCGAACGCTCGTGAACATTGAACGAACGCTCAGCCGAACGCCACTGCCGAACGAAGTTGCCGAACGGGCCGAACGCTCGTACTGCTTCATGCCATCGCCCCCCACTCCTCTTGGTGCTCGTCGAGGACCGCCTTGACTGTGCTTTTGCCCACTCCGAAGACGGTTGCTAAGTCGCTGATGCTGGGCCGGCTCAGTTCGCCCGAGGCGTGCTCCGCGAAACGAGCCCACAGGACATCGCGCGGCCGAGTAGCTACCGTGAAAGGCCGCTCACCCCCGCGCTTCAAGGCCGGGGGTATCCCAGGCGTCTCGTGACGCGGGGTGCGCCAGTGGAGGAGCTGCCCCGACTCCTTGAGCTCAAGCCCGATCTCGGGCCAGCGTCGCCACCCGACCACCCGGAGGGACGACCCGACCTCGCGTCGTTGGGAAGGTGGGGCCGGCTGGACTCGAACCAGCGACCAACGGATTATGAGTCCGCCGCTCTGACCAACTGAGCTACGGCCCCCGGGCCGCTCCGCCGCCCCTAGCCCGTATCCCGGGCCGCGCACGTACGAAGGCTCCGGGAGAGAGACTCGAACTCTCAACCTACCGGTTAACAGCCGGTTGCTCTGCCAATTGAGCTATCCCGGAAAGGCGCCCACATCATAATTGGCCGGAGGGCCGTCCCCGTAGTTCCGGACCTTCCGCGCCCTGGAGTCGCTCACCGAGTCTGAGGTCTGGTGGGCGGTCAAGAACGGCCCATTTGGCTCAGCCCCCGCGGCCGCATACGATGGGCGTCGACCACATACGAACACGGGAGGCGCGATGAGGGGCAGGCTTGCATTGTTGATGGGATTCGGCGCGGGCTACGTGCTCGGTGCCAAGGCGGGGCACGAGCGCTACGAGCAGCTCCGTCGCCTCTACGACAACCTGGTGTCGTCGCCCACGTTCCAGGATGCGACCGGCAAGGCCCGGGAAGCCGCCGGGACGGGCTACGAGCAGGCCAAAGGCTACGCCTCCGAGGGCGCATCCAAGGTCTCCGGGGCGGTCAAGGAGCGCCGGACGGACCCCCGCTCGAGCCTCCAGGTGGCACCTCCCCCCACCTAGGCGTTGCCACCCATGAAATGGGGAATCGCCCAACTTGTGCGTCTAGCCACCAAAACGGTGGTCAGTAGCACAACTTGTGCGATTGGCCACGGCCCCCCGCCCGGTTACTCCAGGTAGTCGCGCAGCTTTTGGCTGCGCGAGGGGTGGCGCAGCTTGGAAAGCGTCTTCGACTCGATCTGGCGGATGCGCTCACGGGTAACCCCGAAGCGCTTGCCTACGTCCTCGAGCGTGCGCGGCTGCCCATCCCGCAGGCCGAAGCGCATCTCGATGACCTCCTTCTCCCGCTGCGAGAGCGTGTACAAGACGGTGTTCAGCTGCTCTTGGAGCAAGCGGAACGAAGCCCGCTCGAGCGGAACCACAGCCTCCGCATCCTCGATGAAGTCTCCGAGATTCGAGTCTTCCTCCTCGCCGATGGGCGTTTCTAGAGAGACGGGCTCCATCGAGATCTTCTGGATCTCCCGCACCTTCTCGGGCGGCATCTCCATTTGGAACGCGATCTCCTCGGCGGTCGGCTCGCGGCCTTGATCCTGGAGTAGCTGACGCTGGATGCGCGCCAACTTGTTGATGGTCTCGACCATGTGCACGGGGATCCGAATGGTGCGAGCCTGGTCCGCGATGGCGCGCGTGATCGCCTGACGTATCCACCAGGTCGCATAGGTGGAGAACTTGAACCCCTTCGTGTAGTCGAACTTCTCGACCGCCCTGATGAGGCCGAGGTTTCCTTCCTGAATCAGATCCAGGAACGCCATGCCTCGGCCTACATAACGCTTGGCGATGGATACAACCAAACGCAGGTTCGCTTCCACCAGGTGCTGCTTGGCTCTGCGCCCGTCGTACTCACGCCACTCGAGGCCGCGCCGGTCGGGGGCCGCCAGCTTGTCGGGAAGTGCTTGGAGAACAGATCCAGCCTGAAGCCCTGCGTCGATTCGCTTGGCGAGTTCGACCTCTTCCTGAGCACTCAAGAGTGCGACACGTCCGATCTCCTTGAGATACATGCGCACCGGATCGTTGGTGGGCGCCTTGAGAGCCTGGTCGACCTCCCGCTGCGCCCGCACGCGATCCTCGTCCACGTCGACTGCCAAGGCCTCGGGCTGCTCCGCGAGAATGGTTTCATCCTCGGCAACCTCGACACCCAGTTCGACGAGTCGCTGATAGACAGCGTCGGTCGCATCCGTGGTGACATCGAGCACCGATAGCTTCTCGGCCAGATCGGCTGCAGTTATGGATCCCTCTGCCTGAGCCTGCTTGATGATGGCCTGGATCTCGAGATCGGCGGCCCCGGGCGGCTCGGTGCCGGCGACGCCATCCCCAGGCGGGCCCTTGCTCAGCTCGTTGTTGGGCTTTGCTGTATTGGATTCCTCCATCTACGGCGTCCCTCTCATTTGCTTCAAGAGCTCTCTGCGCTGCGCCTCGTGAGCCACGAGTTCGGTGAACAGCGTATCGTGGCGGACCGGATCCTCGAGGGGATTGATCCCCTCCAGCACATCCCGCCGAGTCTTGATTTCGCGCTCCACTTTAAAAACTCTAAGGCGTGTGAACACTTCACGCACACGCGCCTCAGGATCATCGGAGACCGACATTCTCTCTCCGAGATACAACTCGGTATAGAGAGACTGTGCGTCAGGTGACAAGGCGGCCATCCGTTCGACGGCCGAACCGACCTCGCCCTGATCACGCGAAAAGCGAAACAACTCACGGCGTGTCGCCGAGGTGAAGTGAGTCTCCTCGAGATCCTGCGCCCGTCTTGCCGCTTCGTTTGCTCCCGTCAAAAGCAACAGCAGCGCTTCACGCTCGACCTTGACATGCCCTGACAGGCGGCGCTCCGGGACACGTTGCCTGCCCTCCGCTCCCTCCCCGGATATCCACGGCTGTTCGGCCACTGCGCGACGCATCACATCAGGCTCGACTCCGATCAACCGAGCGGCGCTGAAAACATACTCGTGCCTGGCGATCGGGTCGGGATGCAGACTGAGCACCCTGACGGCCTCGCCCACTGCGCGCGAGCGGGCCTCGGGAGTGTCCAGCGGGAGACGTGCGACGGTTTGCTCGAGCTTCACCTCCAGCAGCGGCCGTGCGGCTTCGATTGCCTTGCGAATTCCTTCGACGCCATCGGATGCAACGACCTCCGCAGGATCACGCCCCAGCGGCAGCGAGGCAACTAGGACCTCGAGGCCGATCCGATGCATGATGTCGAAACCGCGCTCGGTTGCTCCTTTGCCGGCCTCATCCGAGTCCAGCATCAAAACAGCCCGTTGGGAGAACTTCTTGAGCAACTCGAAATGAGTCGCGCCCAGAGCCACTCCGTTGGTTGCGACTGCTTCCTTCACACCTGCCTCGTGCAAGGCGATCACATCCGTGTACCCCTCGACCACCACGGCGGCTGCGCGCGCAATAGCCGACTTGGCGCGGTTCAAACCATAGAGCACTCGCGATTTGGAGAACGCGGGTGTCTCGGCGGTGTTCAGATACTTGGGCTGCGCATCGCCGAGAGCGCGCGCCCCGAACCCTATTACGTCTCCTTGCAGGTTCCAGGTGGGAAAGACAATGCGGTTTCTGAACGCGTCGAAGTAGTTCAGATCACGCTCGCTCTTGCGTATGAGGTCGGCTCGCTCGAGTTCTTGATGAGTGAAGCCAAGGCTAACGAGATGCTTGCACAGAGCATCTCGTCCCGGCGCATAACCAAGCTGCCAACGCTGCGCTACTTGGCTCGAGAAGTCGCGGCCCTCGAGATAACGGCGCGCCTGAACAGCATCGGATGAGTTCATTAAGCGATCGTGAAAGAAGCGAGCAGCCGCCTCGTTGGCTGCAATGATGCGCGCCCTCAGGCCCTGCGCTCGCTGCTCGCCCGGCCGGCTCTCCTCGTACTGCAGCTCGAAGCCGACCTTGCGTGCGAGCCACTCGGTTGCCTCCGAAAACGGCAGGCTCTCGACCTTCTCCACGAAACGGTAGACGTCTCCGCCTTCCTGGCATCCGAAGCAATGCCACAAGCCCTTGGCTTCGTCCACCGTGAACGAAGGCGTCTTCTCGGAGTGAAACGGGCACAAGCCTTTGAAAGTGTGCCCGCCCGTTTTCTTCAGGTTTGAGTAGCCCGAGGCGAGCTCGACGATGCTTGCGCGCTCACGCAGAGCGTCTATGTCTTCGGCTCTTATCCTCGCCATGACCCTCCCCCGCGCCTACGCACACGCTGAAACGAACAGGGGAAGTCCCCTCATCCTAGGGCCCCGAAGGCGGGAGCACGGGTCCCCGCCAGCTCCTCGAACGCCCGCAGGGCGAAACGGTCGGTCATCCCGGCCACGTAGTCGACCGCTCCTTCCCTCGGATCCTCCGCCCCGGGGGCGGAAAGTCCCTCGTGATGAGTCAGCAGGGTGCCCACCACCAGGGCCACAACGTCTTTGGTGGCGGTGGTGACCCGACCCAGATAGACACGCTCGAAGAGGAATTCGCGCGTTCGCCCCATAGCCTCGAACACCGGGGCGCTCATGCCGATCTCCCCGTCATCCTGCCAACACCCCAGGAGATCACCCACCATGGTTTCGATGCGCTGGGAATGAGTGGTGCCCAGAACCTCGAGCGTCTCTGACGGAAGCTCCTTTTCGTCGAGGATGCCGGCCCTCACGGCGTCGTCGATGTCATGGTTCAAATAGGCAATTCGGTCCGCGTAGCGAGCGATCTGTCCTTCGTGGGTCGATGGCTTGGTCATCGACCAGGTGTGGTGCGCGATCCCGTCACGTACCTCCCAGGTCAGGTTCATCGCCTCGAGCACCTCGACGATCCGCACCGATTGCAGATTGTGTCGAAACCCGGGCATGAACTCGGCCACAACCTCCTCCCCTAGGTGCCCGAAGGGTGTGTGCCCGAGGTCGTGTCCCAGACAGATTGCCTCGACGAGATCCTCGTTGAGTCTCAGAGCGCGGGCGATCGTCCGGGCCACTTGGGTGACCTCGAGCGTGTGGGTCAGCCGAACTCGGTAATGGTCCCCCTCGGGGGCCAGGAAGACCTGGGTCTTGTGCGCCAGGCGTCGGAAGGGCTTGGAGTGAACGATGCGGTCCCGGTCTCGCTGCCAGCAGGTACGCACCGAGTCATCCGGCTCTGCCAGACTGCGGCCGCGCGAGCGTGATGCGAGCGCCGCGCGCTCGTCCAGCGAAGCAAGTTCTGCGACCTCGGCCGCCAGTCGGTAACGGTCGTGCACCTGCATCACGTTACAGGGCGACTGTGACGCTTAGTCGACGGGTACCTAATTGGCAGACGATTGAGCCTCGCCCGTGATCGCTTGACCGGCCGCCAACCGGGCTGTGGGGACCCTGCGGGGCGAGCAGGAGACGTAGTCGAGGCCCAGCTTCTCGCAGAACCACACCGATTCGGGGTCGCCGCCGTGCTCGCCGCAGATGCCGAGGTGGATGTCGGGCTTGGCCGCCTTCGCCTCCTCCACGGCGATCCGCATGAGACGGCCGACGCCGGGCTCGTCGATCGAGACGAACGGGTTGGTCGGCACCAGCTTGCGCTCCTCGTAGAGGCCGAGGAACTTACCGATGTCGTCGCGCGAGAAGCCGAACGCGGTCTGTGCGAGATCGTTAGTACCAAATGAGAAGAAGTCGGCGTGCTCGGCAATCTCGCCCGCGGTCATGCACGCTCGCGGCAGCTCGATCATGGTGCCGAAGTGGACCGGAAGCTCGACCCCGGCCTTGTCCACGATCGCGTGCGCCACAGGCTCGAGCTCCTCGCGCATCTGGCGAAGCTCCTCGGCCGTTGCAACCAACGGAATCATGATCTCTACATGCGGGTCGCGTCCCTTTTTCTTGAGCGACACCGCGGCGTCCACGATCGCTCGCACCTGCATGGCGTAGAGCCCAGGCTTGATAATCCCCAGTCGCACACCTCGCAAGCCCAGCATCGGATTGGCCTCGTGCAGCTCTCGAACCTTTGCGAGCAGTTCCTTTCGTTCTTCCAGCTTCTTCTTGTCCATCTTCTCGGCGCCGGCCTCCGCGAGGGCGACCTCCACCTCGAGATCGACGTGGTTGGGCAGGAACTCGTGCAAGGGGGGATCGAGCAGGCGAACGGTCACGGGGAGGCCGTCCATCGCCTTGAAGATGCCGATGAAGTCCTTTCGCTGGAGCGGGAGCAGCGCCTTGTAAGCGGCCTCCTCTTCGTCCGAGCCGCTTTCCGCGAAGATCATCCGCCGAACCGCCTCGACCCTCTCCGAGCCCATGAACATGTGCTCGGTGCGGCACAGCCCGATGCCTTCCGCTCCTCGGCTGCGGGCGGCTTTCGCCTGCTCGGGAGTATCCGCGTTCGCCCGCACGCCGAGCCTGCGCTCCCGGTCCGCAATCTTCATGAATTGCTCGTAGGCATGCCACAGCTTCGCCTTGCGCGCTTTCTTGTTCCCGTCCATGGCGGCTTCCAGTGGCGACGGCTCGAGCTCGAGAGCCTCCCCGTACACGGTTCCGTCGGTGCCGTCGATCGTGATGGCGTCGCCCTCCGACAGATTCAGCTTTCCGACCGTCAGCTTCCTTGCCTTCACGTCGATGCGAAGTGCGTCGGCGCCGCAGACCGCGGAGATTCCTTCGCCGCGCGCCACGACCGCAGCGTGAGAGTTGGTGCCGCCGGCGGAGGTGAGGATGCCCTCGGACACCACCATGCCGTGATAGTCGTCGGGGTTCGTCTCGCGCCTCGCCAGGATCACCTTCTCGCCGCGCTCCGCCCACTTGACCGCGTCGACGGCCGAGAACACCAGGCTCCCCACGGCCGCGCCCGGAGACGCGTTAAGGCCTGTGGCGATGGGGCTCTGGCTTTTCTTGAGCTCGGCCTTGATGCTGGGCTTAGCCAGCTCCTCGAGACGGATAGCGGTGAGGCGGTCGCGGAACACCGTGTCGGCATCGGTGAGGTTCTCCTCGACCATATCGAAGCCGATGATCCACTCGGCGGCTCCAGTGCGCTTGCCGACGCGCGTCTGCAACAGCCACAGCTTGCCATCCTCGACCGTGAATTCGATGTCGCACATGTCTTTGTAATGCCGTTCGAGCGCTCCCATGTGTCCAACAAGCTCCTTGAAAGGTGCCGGCTGGACCGTCGCCATCTCCTCTAGTTTCAGCGTGTTGCGAATGCCGGCCACCACGTCCTCACCTTGGGCGTTGGCGAGATAGTCGCCATAAGGGACATTCTCGCCTGTGGAAGGGTCGCGTGTGAACGCGACACCGGTCCCGGAGTTGTCGCCCTTGTTTCCGAACACCATCGCTTGGACGTTGACCGCAGTGCCCAAGGAGTCCGGTATCCGGTTTCTTCTCCTGTAATCCTGGGCTCGCTTGTTGTCCCACGACTTGAACACCGCCTCGATCGCGAGATGGAGTTGTTCGGTGGGATCCTGGGGAAAACCTCGACGAGCCTTCTTCTTGATGATCGATTTGAACGCCTTGACCAGGCCCTTCAGGTCCTTCGACCCGAGATCGACGTCGTTGGTCACACCCTTCTTGTGCTTGGCCGCTTCGAGCGCTTCCTCGAACAGATCCCCGTCGACGCCCAAGACCGTCTTTCCGAACATCTGCAGCAGGCGTCGATAGGAGTCCCAGGCAAATCGCTCGGAGGATGTCTGGCGAATGAGACCCTCGATGCTGTCGTCGTTGAGCCCGACGTTCAGGACCGTGTCCATCATTCCCGGCATCGAGAACGGCGCCCCCGATCGGACGGACACCAGCAGCGGGTCGCGCGCGTCGCCGATCTGGCGTCCCATCTTCTCCTCGAGTTGCTTGCGGTGGTCCGCGACCTCGTCCAACAGTCCGTTGGGGAACTGTTGTCCGTCCTCACGGTAGGCGTTGCATGCCTCGGTCGTGAGCGTGAAGCCAGGAGGCACCGGAAGACCAAGATTGGTCATCTCGGCCAGGTTGGCCCCCTTGCCTCCCAGCAAATTCTTCTGCGACGCGTCGCCCTCGGAAAAATCGTAGACCCACTTCGTCATGTCGCTAAATCCTCTCTCGTTTCAACATCACATTCATTGCTCGAACCTCTTTGTGAGATGCTCCGTAAGGGCCTCGACCGGCACTCGTTCCTGCTCCATGCTGTCGCGCTCCCTGATCGTGACCTGCTGGTCGTCGAGTGAATCGAAATCCACGGTGACGCAATAGGGAGTACCGACCTCGTCCTGGCGGCGATAGCGCTTTCCCACCGAACCGGTGACATCCAGCTCGGTAACGAAGCGCGCACGAAGGCGGTCCGCCACTCGCTCCGCCACCGGCACCAGGTCATTGTGTTTCGACAGTGGCAGAACCGCGACCTTAGTCGGCGCCAGGCGGGGGTCGAGCTTCAGCAGGACCCGCTTCTCGGTCTTGCCGCCCGCGGTACGCGCCTCCTCCTCTCGATACGCATCGATGAGAAAGGCAAACAGAGGCCTCTCGACCCCGACCGCAGGCTCGATCACGTAGGGCATGTACCGAGCTTTGGTATCGGGATCGAAATAGGAAAGGTCCTGGCCCGAGCGCTCGGAGTGCGCCTTGAGATCGAAGTCCGTGCGGTTGGCGATGCCCTCGAGCTCGGACCAGCCCATGCTCGGGAAGTTGTACTCGATGTCGAGTGTGCGCTTCGCGTAGTGAGACAGCTCATCAGCCTCGTGCTCGCGCAACCTCAAGTTCTCCGGACGGATGCCCAAGTCCAGATACCAGTTCATGCGCTGCTCGATCCAGTAGTCGTGCCATTCCTCGTCGGTGCCCGGCTCGACAAAGAATTCCATCTCCATCTGCTCGAACTCGCGTGTCCTAAAGACGAAGTTCCCGGGAGTGATCTCGTTGCGAAACGACTTGCCCTGTTGAGCGATCCCGAAAGGAACCCGCTTGCGCGAGGACTGCTGCACGGTCGCAAAGTCTACGAACATCCCCTGGGCGGTCTCGGGCCTCAGATAGACGACATGGGCCGAGTCCTCGACCGGACCCATGTGCGTCTTGAACATGAGGTGGAACTGACGAGCCTCGGTCCAGGCAGGGCCGTTGCCGCAATGAGGACAGGGCCGCTCGAGATCGACGTGGTCGGCACGAAAGCGCTTGTTGCAATTAGTGCATTCGACCAGTGGGTCCGTGAAGGTCTCGACATGTCCTGACGCCTCCCAGACGCTGGGCGCCATGATGATCGAGCTTTCGAGCCCCACGACGTCCGCACGTGAGTGCACCATCGCGTGCCACCATTGCTGCTTGACGTTCCGCTTGAGCTCGACCCCCAGCGGCCCCCAGTCCCACGCCGACCGAAGCCCGCCATAGATTTCGCTCGAGGGGAAGACGATGCCCCTTCGCTTGCACAGGTTGACGATCGTGTCCATGGATGGGGGTGCCATGCAGGCATGATAGTCGTCGAGATCTGGAGAGATGGGCAGGTGATGAGGCCTTCGCGGGCCCAATGAAGCCAAGCGCTACAGAGCAGACCGAGGCAATGCCTGCCGGATCCCGGCGGGACGAGCGCTCGCGCCGGCCGCTGCTGGACACGGTCGCCTCCATCAGTTGGAAGTTCCTGGCCAGCGCGGCCGCGCTGGCACTGATCGTCTACGCACTGGTCAAGCTTCGGGTGGTCGTCTTCCCGGTCATCGCCGCGCTGTTCGCGGCCACGCTGATCCATCCCGCGGCCCAGTGGCTGCACCGGCGCGGCCTGCCGCGCCTGGCCGCCGTATGGGTCGCGATCCTGGGGGGGCTGCTGTTGCTCTCCGGCCTCGTCGCACTGTTTGCGCCGCAGGTCGCCAACGAGTTCGGCACCCTGTCGGGGAACGTCAGCCGGGGCTCCCGGCAGGTCATCGAGTGGCTCAGCCGGGGCCCGTTGGAGCTCAGCCGGAGCGAGTTGAATCGCTACATCAGCCGCGCCCAAGAGCAATTACAGGCGAACTCGAGCACGATCACCTCTGGCGTCCTCGCCGGAGCGATCAAGCTTGGCGAGGTCCTCGTGGGCATCCTTCTCACCTTCGTGCTGACGTTCTTCTTCGTCAAGGATGGCGCCGCCATGTTCTCGTGGTTCAGCGGCCAGTTCTCGGAACGGCATCAGCAGAGCGTCAACGTTCTCGGGATGAAGCTGTGGGAGACGCTCGGCGCCTACCTCAGAGGCCTCGCTCTCGTGGGGCTCGTCGACGCGGTGCTCATCGGTATCGCGCTCCTTCTAATCGGAGTGCCGCTCGTCATACCTCTGGCCGTGCTGACCTTCTTCGGCGCCTTTCTCCCCCTGATAGGCGCGACGGTCGCCGGGGTCGTCGCCGCCCTCGTCGCCCTGGTATCGGGCGGAGTGGTCGACGCGCTCCTGGTGGGGGTCGCCATCCTGGTGATCCAGCAGGTCGAGGGTCATGTGCTGCAACCGGTGGTGCTGGGACGGGCCATCAAGCTGCATCCCACCGTGGTGCTTCTCTCGCTCGCCGCCGGCGGCGTTCTGGGCGGGATCGCCGGCGCCTTCCTGGCGGTGCCCATCGCGGCACTCGCCACCGTCATCGGAAGCCACATCAAGGCCGAACGCCGGGCCGAGCTTCCGGCCAACTGAGGACCGAACCACCATAGAAGCCGCGCTAGGCCTCGGAGCGGTGTTTCTCCTCATACTTCTCACCGGCTTCTACGTCGCCGGCGAGTTTGCCCTGATCGCCGTCGACCGCAATCGGATCGAGCAGATGGCCAGGCGCAACCACCGCGGAGCGGTCACCGCTCTGGGCGCGCTCAGGACGCTGTCCTTTCAGCTTTCGGGAGCCCAGCTCGGCATCACTGTGACCTCCTTGCTCGTCGGCTTCGTGATCGAGTCCACGGTGGGCAGGGCATTGCAACCTCTCGTCGAGCTTGTGTTGCCTGGAGCGACCTCGCTGCAGGTCTCGACGGTCCTCGCCCTCCTTCTGGTCACGGCGTTGCAGATGGTGCTGTCCGAGCTCGTCCCCAAGAACCTGGCCATAGCCCGTCCTCTGGCTCTGGCGACCTCCATCGCCGGTCCCCTGCGGCTGGCGAATGGCGCCTTCAAGCCTCTGATCACATTCCTGAACCGGGCCGCCAACTGGACGGTGCGGCGCTTCGGCATCGAGCCGCAAGAAGAGCTCCTCGGGGTCCTGTCCATGGACGACCTCAAGCGGCTCATCACATCGTCGCGCCGCGAAGGCGTCCTCCCCGAGGAGGAGTTCGCCCTGCTGACGAAATCGATCAACTTCGGAAGAAAGACCGCCAGCGATGCCCTCCTCCCGCGCACGTCGGTGATCTCTGTGAGCGCAGATCAGAGCCTGGCAGAGCTCGGCCACATCGCACTCGAGAGCGGCCACTCCCGCTTCCCGGTGCAAGGAGAGGGAGGGATCGACGACATCGTCGGCACCGTGCTGGTCAAGGACAGCTTCCGCTTACCGTTCTCGGAGCGGGCCTCGGCCAAGGTCTCACAAGTCATGCAGGAGGCGCTATTCGTCCCCGAGTCGCGGGCGCTCAAGTCACTGCTCGGTGAGATGCGCAGGCAGCGCAGGCACCTGGCCGTGGTCGTGGACGAGTACGGCGGCACGGCCGGGATTATCACCCTCGAGGACCTGCTCGAGGAGATCGTGGGGGAAATCGATGACGAGTACGACCCGCGGGCGGAGCCCTCGCGCCTGACCTCGCCGACCCGCGGCGTCCACGTCGTCGACGGGAGCTTTCACCCCGACGAGGTCCGGGAACAAACCGGCCTCCAAATTCCCGAGAGCGAGCATTACGAGACGCTCGCAGGCTTTCTGCTCTCGGAGCTCGGAAGGATCCCCAAGCAGGGCGACCACATCGCCTGCAAGAGCTGGGAGCTGAAGGTCACCAGGATGGACGGCAGGCGCATCGCCGAGGTGCTCGTGGTGGCACCGGCTGGTGAGGACGAAGGGCCAGAAGCCGGAGGGCGGGGCCGGGAGGCCGGCGACACATGACGCTCTGGTATCTGGTTGCGGCGGCGTTTCTCCTAGTGGCCAACGGCTTCTTCGTGGGGGCCGAGTTCGCTCTCACCGCCGCGAGGCGCTCTCAGCTCGAGGAGAAGGCGGCAAAGGGTGACGGTGCCTCCAAGACCGCACTGTTGTGCATAAAGGAGTTGTCCTTCTCGCTCGCCGGCGCACAGCTCGGCATCACGATCGCGTCGCTGCTGCTCGGCTTCATCGCGGAACCGTCGGTGGCAGTGCTCATCGAAGATGCACTCCACCCGCTCGGCCTTTCGGAGACCGTTCTGCACTCTGTCGCATTCGCCATCGCCCTCGTCATAGTGGTGTTTCTTCACATGGTGGTGGGCGAAATGGCGCCCAAGAACATGGTCATCGCCCGCCCCGACGAGAGTGCGCGGCTGTTGGCCCCGCCCTTCCGCCTCTTCGTCAACCTGTTTCGGCCCTTCATCCGAGCCCTGAACGCAGTCTCCAACGGAATCCTTCGACTCTTTGGAGTTGAACCTCAGGACGAGCTCGCGGAGAGTCATTCGGCAGAAGACATCTCTTCGCTCATCTCCGAATCGGCACGTGAAGGACTTCTGGGAGAAGTGGAGCACCGGCTCTTGTCGGGAGCAATCGGCTTCGGCGACAAGAACGCTGCCGACGTCATGGTGCCGCGGACCGAGATGAACGCGCTGCCGGCCGAGTCAAGCCCCGCGGATGCCGAACGCGTCGTGCTGAAGACCGGACATTCACGCCTGCCGGTGTTCGCCTCGGACATCGATCACGTCCTCGGCTTCGTCCACGCCAAGGACCTGCTTCGAGTCGATGCGGCTGCGCGTGATCGGGTACTCGAACGGGGCCTTATCCGCGCCATGCTCGTGGTGCCGGAGTCTCGCCGTCTCCACGCACTCTTGTTCGACATGCGCCGGGAACGCCGTCACTTCGCGCTGGTGATCGATGAGCACGGCGGCACCTCGGGAATCGTTACCATCGAAGACCTGCTGGAAGAGCTCGTCGGGGAGATCCGCGACGAGTACGACGCCTCGGAGCTCGGGATCGAGCAGCTCTCGGACCACCGTTTCGTGGTACCCGGCTCGCTGCGCATCGACGAGGTTGCCGAACACGTCGGTCTGGAGCTCCCCGAGGGCGACTACGAGACCGTCGCCGGATTCGTTATCGACCGCCTCGGCCGCATTCCCAGGCGCCGCGATTCCGTCCGTCACGAGGGGTGGCGGCTGAGGGTGCGCAGCATGCACCGACGCCGGGTGGTCCAGGTCCTGATCGAGCCCGCCGGCGGCCCGGAGGGGGACGGGGCCGGGACAGAGGGGGTTGGGACAGAGGGGGCCGAGGTCGCTCCCGGAGGTAGCCTCAGCTCATGAGCACTCCTGACGACAAGCTCACCCGGCGCTGTCTCTTTCGGGCGGCCTTAGGCGCGGTAGCGGTTGTAGCCGGGATCATCGCCGCTTCCAACGGACGCTTACGGAAAGACCCACTCATCCTCGGCGACGAGGTCTTGGCCACCGAGCGGCTCCTGGTAGTGGGGGGCTCTCTGCTGATTCTGCTGGGCGGCTTGCTCGCGGTCCGGTCGATCGCCCGCGCCCTGAGGAGCTTGGGCGAGGAGCACATCGGCGACGCTCGGGGGGCATCGCTCGCCTTCGTGTGGACGATCTCGGGCTACGCGCTAATCCTGATCCTGCTGTTACAGGCGCTCAAGGTCGACCTGGGCGGCCTCTTGGTAGGGGGCGCCATCACCGGCGTCGTGCTGGGAATCGCCGCCCAACAGACCCTCGGCAACTTCTTTGCCGGCCTGGTTCTCCTCATCAACCGGCCCTTTGCCGTGGGTGAGCACATCGTGCTTCGATCCGGCCCCCTGGGCGGCGAGTACGACGGCCGCGTCACCGACATCTCCCTCTTCTACATCGGCATGGTCACCGAGACCGGCCCCGTGGCGCTGCCCAATGCGCACGTGCTGATGTCGGCTATCGGGCCCGGGGCCAAGGCTCCCGTCGAGGACGAGGAGGAGGACGAGGAAGAGGGCAAGAGGGAAAACGAGCCCACACCCACCGGGGCGGGTGGCGCGCCGGACCACTCCAAAGGGGTCACCGGCTGAGGGTCTTGTGCCGAGTGGTCGTGAGATGCTGCCATACGACATTCGGCGACCACTCGGCAGAAAAGAGGGTCAGCTCCCCAGGCCTCCGAAGCGTCGCTCCCTGGCCGCATAGTCCTGGAGTGCCGCGAACAGCGCGTGGCGGTCGAAGTCGGGCCACAGGATGTCGGTGAAATAGAGCTCGGCATAGGCCGATTGCCACAGCAGGAAGTTCGATAGCCGCCGCTCCCCCGAGGTACGGATCAGCAGATCCACATCGGGGAGGTCGGGGGCATAGAGGTTCTCTGCGATGGGGCCGTGGACGGCTGCGTCCTCGAGCTCGGCCCGGCCCCCGTAGTTGAAGCACACGACCAGCTCGAGCTTGTCGCCGTGAGCGGTGAGACGGTCGGCCTCGTCGAACTCCTCGAGGAGGTCGGCGGGCACGCCCTCCCGGCGGCCGACTCTGCGGATGTGTACTCCCATGGCGCCGAGCTCGTCCCGGCGGCGGCGCAGCAGGACCCGATTGAAGGTGAGCAGGAAGTCGACCTCGTCGGGGGGCCGCACCCAGTTCTCGGTCGAGAACGCGTACACGGACATGTAACGCACGCCGGCCTCGAGCCCGCCCTGGACGACGTCGAACAGCGCCCGCTCCCCCGCCTCGTGGCCCGCGGTGCGCGGCAACCCTCGTCCGGTCGCCCAGCGGCCGTTGCCGTCCATGATGAGGGCGACGTGGCGCGGAACACGGGGGCCGGAATCGGACACGGGCACTAGTGCTCCTGCGCGGAAGTAGCGTCAGCATCCAGGGCGGCCCTGCGCGGCGAGGGCAAGGCGCGAGGAGCCGAGCGTACCCGGAGGGTACGTGAGCGACGAGAAACGCTGCCATCGTCGATGCAGGGACGTTCTGGTGCGACGGGACTTACGCAAAGGTGCACTTAGACGGTGAGCAGCGAAAGGCTCCTGAGGGGACGCTCGAGGTGGTACTCGGCGTAACGCCTCAGCGAGTCGGTGGCTTCCAGCACTGCCGCCGGCTCGGCGGTCCGTCCGAAGTCGGAGGCGAGCAGCTCGGCCAATAGGACGAGACCCTGGGGGCTGAGCCGCCACGCGCCCTCGTCCTGGCTCCAGCAACCCCGGCACAGCGCTCCGCCCAGAGCGGCGCTGAACGCTCCCAGGCCCCCGCCGGCGCCGCACCCGGCGCAGGTGTTGAGCTGCGGGTGGAAGCCCGAGATCGACAGCAGCTTGATGGCGAAGGCCGGAACGACCGTGTCGCACGTCGCACGTGAAGCTGCATCGAGCCCGCCGACCAGAAGGTCATACACCGTCCTCGAGCTCTCGCTGTCGGGCGTGATCTTGTCCACCAGCTCACAGAGGGCTGCGGCGGCCGAAAGTCGAGTCAAGTCGCTGCGTGCCTCCTTGTGGGAGTCGAGCAGCTGCGCCGCGGTGATCGTGTCGAGATTGCGGCCGCTATAGAGCATCAAATCGAGCCGGGAAAAGGGCTCCAGGCGGCCCCCGAAACGGCTCTTGGTCTTGCGCACGCCCTTGGCGACGGCCCTTATCTTGCCGCCGTGAGCCGTGTACAAAGTCAGGATGCGGTCGGCCTCACCCAGCTTGATCGTCCTGAGGACGACTCCCTCGTCTTTGTAGAGCCCCGGCATGGCTCCACTCTAGTGGGTCGGTGTCCGGCCCCCCCGGCTTCGTCGGCCCTGTGGGAGCCGAATCGAGTGGGGCGCCAAATGGATGCGGTGGTGAAACGCACAACTTGTGCGCCAGGCCACCGATCCGGTGGTAAAACGCCCACCTTGGGCGATCCACCACCTGCGGAAGGGCGGTCCCGGAGGGGCGGGGGCCGGGGTTAGGCGATGCCGATGCGCAAGTTCAGGATCCGGCGCTCGCCGTCCCGCTCCACGATGTCATAAGTAACCCTCTGGCCCGGGCGCAGGAACCTGAACATCCCCAGAGAGTCCCCGTCGAAGGGGGTCTCGGTGCTGCCGTCGTCGGCCACGAGCATGCCGGTCTTGGTGATCGAGTCATACGATTTCACCGTCGCCTGGGGCATGGACAGGATGCTAACAGTGCCCTCAGTGCCCGAAGCCGAGCCGGTCGAGGGCATGGGGCCGGCGCTGCCAGTCGCGCTCGACTTTGACCCTGATGTCGAGATAGACCCGGCGCCCGAAGAGAACCTCGATCTCCAGACGGGCCTCCGTCCCCGCCTCCTTCAGCAGCCGGCCACCCTTCCCGATGACCATGCCCTTCTGGGACTCCCGTTCGACCAACACGCGGCTGTAGATCTCGAGGACCCCGTCGTCGCGCTCGATGAGCTCGTCGGTGGACACCGCGATCGAGTGCGGCAACTCCTCGGAGGTTCTCTTCAGAAGCTTCTCCCGCACGAGCTCGGCGATGAAGACGGGCGGTGGCTGATCCCGGCGGGTCCCCAGCGGGTAGTACATGGGCCCCTCTTCCAGACGGTCGGCCAGGAGCTTGGACAAAAGCTCGACCCCCTCGCCGGTGCGGGCTGAGGTGGGGATGAACTCTGCGAAGGGCCCAAGTTGAGTGGCCGCGGTGAGGGCAGCGGCCGTCCCGGCCCGCCGCGCGGCGTCGATCTTGTTGACGGCACAGAAAACCGGGACCTCGGCGCCGGCAAGGTCCTGCGCCACCCGGGCATCGCCCGTGCCCACTCCGGCTCGGGCGTCGACCACGAGAAGGGCGATGTCGACCCCCGCCCACGCCCGGCGCACGACCTCGTTGAGCCTCTCACCCAACAACGTGCGCGGCTTGTGATAACCGGGAGTGTCGATGAACACCATCTGTGCATCGGGCAGGTCGAGGATGCCTCGCACTGCGGAGCGCGTGGTCTGGGGGCGATTCGACGTTATGGAGACCTTCTCCCCCACCAGCGCGTTGACCAGCGTGGACTTACCGACGTTCGGGCGCCCCACCACGGCTACAAAGCCCGAGCGGAAGCTCACTCGGGCTCGCGCTGAACCGGAGACTTCGTGATGACGACCTTTTGAATACGCCGTCCAGTCACACGCTCGGTGCGAAACTGCAGGGAGTCATAGCGAACGGTCTCGCCCACGGTAGGCACGCGGCCCGTGAGCCCGAACACCAAGCCGCCGACCGTGTCCCATTCCTCGTGAGGCAACTCCACCTGCAGCAGCTCGTTGACTTCATCGATCGGCATCTTGGCGTCGACTCTGATCGTTCGGTCGTCGATGGGCTCGACCAGCGGCTCCTCTTGGTCGTACTCGTCGACGATCTCCCCCACGATTTCCTCTATGAGGTCCTCGATCGTGACGAGGCCCGCAGTCCCTCCATACTCGTCGACGACGATTGCCATATGCACGCGCTCTTCCTGCATCGATCGCAGCAACTCTGCCACCTTCTTCTGCTCCGGCACGAACAGCGGTGTACGGCTCAGATCGCTCACCTTGCGGCCATTCGACGCCTCCATCGTCCTCAAGAGATCCTTCGCATAGAGCACACCGACGATGTTGTCGGTGTCGCCCTCGTAAATGGGAATGCGTGAGTAGCCCGCCCTCACGATCTCCTCGAGAGCCTGCGCCACCGTGGAGGTGTTGGGAATTGCGACCATGTCGGTCCGGGGCACCATCACCTCGCGCACCACCGTATCTCCGAACTCGAACACCGAATGGAGCAGCTCTTTGTCCCCAATGTCCTCCTCCTCGTCTTCATCCGTCGAGGGGGACTGGAGGCGGATCTCCTCCTCGGTGGCGAAGGGTCCTTTGGGGAGAGGATGGCCTGGAAGGATCACCATGATGACATTCGTGATGGCTATCAGCAGCTTGCCAAGTGGTTTCAGCGCTGTTCCGACGATCAGCACCGGGATGGCCGCCAGCAGGGCCGCTCGCTCGCTTCTCTGCACCGCGAAGGAGCGAGGCACGGTTTCAGAAACCACGAACAGAGCGAGGGTCAACACACCGGCGGCGAGCACTTGCACGCCTCCCTCCCAGCGAGACGCGGCCCAGCTCACCGTAAGAGCGGTGCCCGCCACATAGGACAGCAAACGAACAAGCAATAAGGCATTGCCGAAGGGGGCAGGGTTCTCCACGATGCGCAGCAATGCGCGCGCGTTACGACTCTTACGCTCCTGGACGAGATGATGCGCCTTCGCGCGGCTTACGCGCGCGAAGGCGGACTCGGCGAGCGCGCCGAACGAGGCCACCAAAGCCAACACGGCTACGAAGAAAAGTGCCAGCGCGTCGAACACTAGGCCCGCACTAAGTCGCTGAGGTGAACGATTCGATGATCTGGCCGAGACAATCGTCCATCCTCGACTTGTCCGTCGGGCCGTGGTGGTCGTAGCCGAGCAGGTGAAGCGTGCCGTGGACGAGCAAAACCTCGAGCTCGCGCTCGTAGGAGTGGTTCTCAGCAGTCGCGTTGTCGAGCGCAATCTCCGGGCACACAACAACGTCGCCCAACAACAGCACCTCTTCCTCCTCGTCCTCCATCATCGGGAACGCCAGGACATCGGTGGGCTTGTCCTCGTTGGCGAAGCGTTGGTTGAGGAGCTGCATGTGTGAAGGAGAAACGAAGAGCACGGAAAGCTCGGCATCCTCATCCACTTTCAGGAAATCGAGCGCATGGCGGGCGAGCGCCGACAGCCGCGCTTCCGGCACCGGCATCTCCTGTTCGTTAGCGACGAAGACTTCCATCACTACCGATTGCCCGCTTCGGTATAGACGCGATAAGCCTCGACGATATCCTGCACAATCTTGTGTCTGACTACGTCACGAGCATCCAGTTGCGAGAACTCCACCCCCACAATGCCCTGAAGGATCTCCTGAATCACGATCAACCCCGAGCGTGTGTTCTGAGGCAGATCGACCTGAGTAACGTCGCCCGTAACCACCGCTTTGGAGCCAAAGCCGAGCCGCGTGAGAAACATCTTCATTTGCTCGGGTGTGGTGTTCTGTGCCTCGTCCAGGATGATGAAGGCGTCGTTCAGAGTTCTGCCTCGCATGAAGGCAAGGGGAGCGATCTCGATCCGTCCCTGCTCGACATAGCGCGTGAATGTTTCCGGCTCGAGCATCTCGTAGAGCGCGTCGTAGAGCGGCTTGAGGTAGGGATCGATCTTGGCCGCGAGGTCTCCGGGAAGAAAGCCCAAGCGCTCACCCGCCTCGACCGCAGGACGCGTCAACACTATGCGCGACACATCCCCTGCCTTGAGCGCTCGAATCGCCATCGCCACGGCGAGATAAGTCTTGCCGCTGCCCGCCGGGCCTATCCCGAACACGATCGTCGACGCGCCAATCAAATCTGTGTAGCGCTTCTGTCCCACCGTCTTGGGCCGGATCGGCTTCCCCGTGTGAGTGACCACGACGGTGTCGCTCAACACTTCCGAGGGTCGGATCTGGCCGTTCGACTTGACGATCTCCACCGATCGTCCCACCGCATCACGAGTGAGCATATGGCCACGATCCATCAGCTCTATGAGCTCGTGGAATAGCCGCGACAGCTGCTCGGTTTCCTCCACCGACCCGGTCAAGACAATCTCGTTGCCTCGCACGAATACCTGGGCGTCGAAAGAGGATTGGATGAGCTTGAGCAGTTCGTCCCCGGCCCCCACCAGACCTACCATCTCGTGGTGAGTGGGGACGAGAATCTTCACCTGCGTTGTCGTCAACATGCTCGTGGTCCGTAGTCTACTGCCGGGAAGCTCAACCCGGGTGCCAGCCCATGGCCCGGCCCCCCAGAAGGTGGAAGTGGAGATGATCGACGCTCTGGCCGGCATCGGGCCCGATGTTGGACACGATGCGGTGCCCCCCGGCCAGCGACTCATCCCGTGCAATGGACGTCATGACCTCGAACATCTCTGCGAGGAGCGAACCGTGCTCGCCGGTCAGCTCGGAGGCCGAGGCGATGTGTTGCTTGGGTATCACCAGTACGTGCACGGGGGCTTTGGGATTGATATCCCTGAATGCCATTACCCTCTCGCGTTCGTGAACTACGTCGGCGTCTATCTCGTGAGCCGCGATCTTGCAGAACAGACAGTCCGGTGCCACATTCCTCCCCTTAGCGTCCATGGTGCCGCCCCTGGATGCCATCGGCGCGCACACGCTCACCCACGACCTCCTGGATGCTGCCGAGAAGGCCTTCCCCCTCGAACCACACCCGCACGTAATCGTCGGTTTGCCCGGAGCACACATGCACCCCTTCGACGGTCCGTTCGTCCTCGACCAAGACCTGAAGAGGCCGCTCGAGGTGAGCGGCGAGCCACTGCGCTCGGATCCTGTTGCCGAGGTCGATGAGCGACTTGGAGCGAGCCTTCTTCGTGTCGGGCGGGACCGCGTCGGCGAGCGCGGCCGCTGCGGTGCCGGGTCGTGGCGAGTAGCGGAACACATGCAGCTTCGAGAACGACAGCGCTCTCACGACCTCCATGGTGTTGTCGAAGGCGGCATCGGTCTCAGTAGGAAAGCCAACGATCAAGTCGGTGGCAAGGGCAAGGTCGGGAAGCGCCTCCTGCGCCCGGCGCACGGAGTCGATGTACTCATTGATGCGGTAGGGCCGGTTCATCGCCGCAAGCACTTCGTCATCGCCGGACTGCAGCGGCACGTGCAGATGACGACAAATCCGAGGCTCGCCGACCAGTAGCTCGACGAGCTCTGGAGTGAGGTGGCGCGACAGGATAGATGAGAGCCTGATCCTCAAGACCCCCGGAATCGCCAGCAAGCGTTCGAGCAATGCCACCAGCCTGCGCTCGTCGGAGCCGAGATCGAAGGAATACTTGCCGAGATGAACGCCGGTGAGCACCAGCTCACGCGCGCCGGCGCGCACCCTCGCCCGCGCCTCCGAAACAATTGCTTCCTCGTCCATCGAGCGCAGGGGGCCGCGCGTCGTCGGGATGATGCAGAACGAGCACCATTCGTCGCAACCGGTCTGAACCTTGAGATTGGCGCGCACACGCGTCGGTTGCATTTGTGGAGTGGAGGGGCCGAAGCCGAGCTGCAGCAGGCGCCGGGTCTGCGGTTGCTCAGATAGAGCTTCGAGGAAGCTCTCCTTGTCGTCGTTCGTGAGCACTGCGTTGACCCCGGCGATCCCTCCAACCTCCGCGGGGTCCGAGACCGCATAGCAGCCGATCACAACCACCTTGGCCGCCGGGTTGACGCGCACGGCACGCCTTATCGCGGAACGGGATGCCTTGGTGGCTTCACGGGTGACCGTGCAGGTGTTGACGACGACCATGTCGGCGGACTCGGTGGGTGCGCAAACGAAGCCTCGCTGCGTGAGGCTCTCTGCCATCTGATCGGACTCGGCCTGATTGAGGCGGCAACCGAGCGTGGCGAAGGCAACTTTCGGCACAGAGACGACGCTATCCCATCCGCTCGAAATGCCACAGGAGCGCGGCCAGCGCCGCGGGTGCCGCGTTCTCGGTCCGAAGGATCACCGAGCCGAGCGACGCGGGGACGGCGCCGGCGGCCTCGAGTTGCTCGACCTCTGATGACGACAAGCCGCCCTCGGGGCCGACCACGAGCGCCACTCTTTCGGCCCCCTGCGGGAGTCGTTCTCGCAACCGAACCGTCGCCTGTTCCCACAGCACCAGCGCACAGGGCTCGGCCCCCGTTCGCTCTAACAGGTCCGCCCAGCTCAGCACTCCGTGAATGCGGGCGGCGAAGGGATTGCGGGAACGAGCCGCGGCGGCGTGGGCGCGCGCCTCCCACCGGGCCGACAGCCGCTGAACCTTGGAGGAGTCCCAGCGCGCGACTGCGCGCTCGGAGGAAAAAAAGGCGACGTCCGCCGCTCCCAGCTCGGCGACACGCTCGACGACCTCATCCCCCTTTGTTCCCTTGGGTGTGCCCTGATAGACGCCGATCTCAGGAGCGGGCCGGGGCGGCCATTCCTGCCGCTCGCCGACTCGCGCCACGACGCGGCCCCCGGCCGTCCCTGCGATAACCGCGTGCGACATTCCCCCACAGCCGTCGATCACGACGATGTCGCGTCCCTCATCCATCCTCAGCACCCGCACTGCGTGGTGAGACTCCTCGGCGCCGAGCTCGATCTCGTCCGAGCCCCACGACGCCGGGGGGGCGTAGAACCACGGGGTCCGCCCTACTTGAAGGCCTCCTTGATCCTGCCGAACAGGCCCTTGTTCGAGATCGGCTCGTCGCGCAGGCGCGCGAGGCGAGCGATCAGCTCGGCCTGCTCGTCGTCGAGGTCGGTCGGAGTGACCACCTGCAGCAGGGCGATGAGCTGACCCCGGCCGCGACCGTCGAGGCGCGGCATGCCCTGGCCCCGAAGCCTCTTGACCTCTCCGGCCTGGGTCCCCGGCGCCACGGTTACGACCTCCGGCCCCTCGAGCGTCGGTACCTCGACCTCTCCCCCCAGGGCTGCGGTGGTCATCGGGACGCGCACCTCGCAGCCGAGGTCGTCGCCCGCCCGCCGGAACACGTCGTGAGGAGCGATGCGAATGGCGACGTAGAGGTCTCCGGCATGCCCACCGCGCGGCCCCGCCTCGCCTCGTCCCGACACTCGCAGCTGGGCTCCGTCGTCGACTCCCGCCGGGATGCGCAGCGTGACCTCGTCGGTTGCCTCCAGTCGGCCGCGGCCCTCGCAGACCGGGCACGGGCTCGTGATGACCTCGCCGGAGCCGCCGCAGCGCACGCAGGGGGCCGCAGTCATGACGTCGCCGAGGAAGGTGCGGCGCACCTGACGCAGCTCGCCCGTACCGGAGCAATCCGGGCACCGGCTCGCGAAGGTTCCGGGCGCGGCCCCACTGCCGGAGCACTCGGAGCACTCCTGCAGGGTCGTGACCTGGATCTCCCGCTCGATGCCCCAGGCGGCTTCCTCCAAGGTCAGCTCTAGGTGCGCGGCGACATCCGCGCCGCGCCCCGGCCCCCGCCTGGTGCGGCCGCCGCCTCCGAAGAAGGTCGAAAACAGGTCGGAGACGCCGCCGAAGTCGGAGAAGTCCACGGTCGCCTGGCCCGAACCCTCGTCGCCGAACATGTCGTAACGCTGCCGCTTGGAGGGGTCGGAGAGCACTTCGTAGGCGCGGCCGACCTCCTTGAAGCGATCGACGGCAGCGGGGTCTGAGGGGTTGGCGTCGGGGTGGTGCTTACGCGCGAGGTTTCGATAGGCGCGCTTGATGTCCTCCTGAGTGGCGTCGCGCGCCACCCCCAGAACCTCGTAATGGGTCAACGCTAGACCCCGAGCTCCGTCAGCATGCGGCCGAGGGCCGAGGCGACCTCGTGCACCGCCGCCACCGTGCGCCGATAGTCCATGCGCGTGGGTCCGACGATCCCCACCGAGCCGAGCACCGAGCCGTCGGCCCCGTAGGGAGCGGCGACGACCGAGCACAACCGCATCTGCTCGAACATGTTCTCTGCGCCGATGCGCACCGAGAGGGCATCCGCTGCGAGTGCGTCGGCCAGCACCTCGAGCAGCAGCCTCCGGTGCTCGAGCGCCGAAACCACCTCTCGAACGGCCTCGAGGCTCCCGAACATGCCCTCGTCGAGGATGTTGGAGGCGCCCTCGAGATAGACACGCTCAGAATCGTGGTCGGGCAGGTCGTCCTCCAGCGAGGTGGCTATCGCCTCGACGGCGGGCCTGAACTCTAGAGGAAAGCGCTGGAACTGCTCTCGAATCGTGGCGGCCACAGTGTCCAGGGGTATGCCTCCGACGATTCTGTTGAGCATCGCGTTGGTGTCCTCGAGCAGGGCCTGGTCGGAGGTCTCGGGCAGCAGCACGACGTGGTTGTGAACCCTGCCGGTGTCGGTGACGATCAGGACCATCGCACGGTCCCCTACGAGCCGGACCACCTCGACCTGGCGGACGGTGCTCTTCTCGAGCGCGGGGGCGAACACGATGGCGGCCTGGTGGGTGAGGCCCGACAGAAGGGCTGCGGTGCGGCGCAGCGCGTCTTCGAGCTCCCACCGGGGCTGGATGAAGAAGCCCTGGATGCGCTTGGCCTCGGCGGCCGGCAGGCGAGGCTTCGAGACTGCGTTGTCGACGAAGTAGCGGTAACCGAGATCGGTCGGGATCCTGCCTGCAGACGTGTGCGGCTGGAAGATATAGCCCGCTTCTTCGAGCGCCCCCATGTCGATGCGCACCGTCGCCGCCGACACGCCGAGATCGAAGCGGTCGACGAGCGTCTTCGAGCCGACCGGCTCCCCACTCGAGACGTAGTGGGACACGATCGCCGTGAGCACGGCGGCTTTGCGCTGGTCGATGGTGTCCTTGTCTCCGGTCATGCCGCCCATCGTACCGTGCAAACCCACTATTTAGCACTCAGGCCGCTTGAGTGCTAGGCCCGGGGAGGCGAGGCGGGGCCGAATGAGCGCCTCGAGCGGAGGGTGGTGGATCGCCCATGTTGGGCCTGCAGCCACCGAATTGGTGGTCAGGAGCCCAAATTGGGCGAATGAGCACCTCGGGCGCCGGGCGGAGGGGCTGGCGAGGGGCTGAGGGACGAACTTTTCCCTAGGCCCTGGCGTCGTAGTGGCATGTGATGCGACCATGATCATGATCCGACCAGCCCAATCCCTCTACGCTGCTGGAGAGTGCGGTGCCAGAGCCCGATCCACAGGTCGTCCGGGCCGCGCGCGGCGGCGATTCCGGCGCGTTCGAATCGCTCGTCCGCTTCTACCAGGCCCACGTGTGGCGGCTGTGCTTCCACCTCCTGCACGACGAGACCCTGGCCGACGACGTCACTCAGGAAGCCCTGGTCAAGGCTTACCGCTTCCTCCCCAGCTATCGAGGCGAGTCGAAATTCTCGACGTGGCTCTACTCGATCACTCGCAACTGCGCCCTGGACGAGCTCCGCAAGGCAGGCCGGCGCCACGACCTGCTCACCCAGCTCGGGCACGAGGCCGTCCCCAGCCACCGGGATCACAGCGTCAGGATCGAGGTTCGAGAGGCGATCGCGGCCCTGCCCATCGAGTTGCGGGAGGCCGTGGTTCTGATCGACATGTTCGGCACCTCCTACTCCGAGGCGTCGGCGATCCTTGGGGTCCCGCTCGGCACCGTGAAGAGCCGCGTCCACCGCGCCCGGCTCGTCCTGGCGCGCTGGTTGCTGCCCGCCTCACAGGGGAGCGCCGGTGAGGCCTGAGCTCGACTGCGGCGCGGTCCTGGAGGACCTCTCCTCGATGCTCGACGGAGAACTGAATGTGGCGCGCGCGCTCGCCGTGAGGGCCCACCTCGAGACCTGCCCCGAGTGCTCCGAGCAGGTCCGGTCACTGGACGAGGTTCGCCGCGCCCTGCGGGCCCAACCCGCCGGGGAGGTTCCCGATGTCACCGCCGCAGTCATGCGCAGAGTGGAACACCAACGCCAGCGACGGCAGGTGCGCGGCCCCCTGCGCGTCGCGGCGGTGGCGGCCGCAGTTGCGGTGCTGCTACTGGTGAGCTCGTCCCTGATCGGCACCCGGCGTCCCCCGGCCTCCGCGCGAGCCTCGGAAGTCACGAGCGGAGTGCGAGACGCAGCCCGCTCGCTCGACTCCTACCGGGCCCGTTACGAGATCGTCGAGCACGGGTGGCACGAGGCCGTGGCGGTGCGTCGCTTCGACGCAGAGGTCAGCTTCAGCGCCCCCGAGAGCTTCCGCCTCACGATCCGGGATAACACCTCGTATCCCGATCCGAGCCGGTGGCCCCCCAACGACGTTGACCTCATCGTCAACGCCCGGAGGTCGTGGATCAGAGAGCCGGACCTTTGTCCCGAGGCCTCGCTACCCGCCTGCTGGACCGGAGCCACCGAGGAGCGAACGGTGCTCGCCCGGCGCCCCTTCGACGGCGCCGCCGGCCTTCCCTCGGACCTGATCGTCCCGCTCGAGACCCTCTCCACCTCGAACCTTTTCGACCTCCTGGGGCGCGAACGGATGCTGGGGCGGAGCGCCCTTCATGTGGCGCTGCCCCACCGCCAGGCGGTTCCGCTGATCTCCGCCCTGCAGCAGGGCGGGTCGTGGCGTGAGTTCTCACCCTTCGATCGCGTCGACCTGTGGCTGGACGCCGAGACTCTGTTCCCGCTGCGCTTCGACGTGCGGCGGGGACGCTCGGCCGCAGGCCAGGTGCTGCTGTCGGCCCGGGCGACCTCTTTCTCCCAACCTCGAGACTTTGCGCCCGGCACGTTTCGGGCGCCCACCGCAGCTCTCCAGAGGTCGGGCGGCTTCGAGCAGGACTCGAAGGTGAGCTTCGACGATGTTCGCTCGCCTGAATTCACCGCGGGCCTCCGCCCTTATCGAGCCGGGTCGACCTCGGCGGGTGAAAGGATCCTCTCTTACGCCCGCGGGCTGACCTGGCTGACGATGGCTGTCGAACGCTCCTCCCAGCCGCCGCGGGGCTATCCGTCGACGGCCGAGCAGGTGACCCTGGATGGATCAGGCGTCGCCTACTACGAGCCTGCGAGCACCGACTCGAGGCGAAGGGTGGATCTCTATGCTCCCCGCACCCATGCCTCGCTCGAGTCCAACCTGCCGCGCGCGGTGTTGCTCCGGGTGGCGAGCTCCCTGGACCTGGTGGGGCGCCCTCTCCCTGCTGGAACCGAGCGGAGCGGGCTACGGGTGGATCGCCTCGCCTCCTCCGAGTTGCCGGCGCTGGCCTTTGCGGAGACGCCCACCCAGCTTCCGCCGGGCTATCGGACGACCTCCTCGTTCCTGGTCGAGAACCGGCGCGGTCATCGCACACTCAGCGTCTATTACCGCCGGGCCCAGGCGGAGTACGACGGCCTCGGAATTCGCACCACACAGTCGCCCTCGGTGCGCTTTTTGCCTCCTTCCTTCGAGGACCTCCGGCCGGTTACCGTCGACGGCCGCTCCGGGCGCTGGTCGTCCGAGCGCGGCGAGGTCGAGTGGATGGACAAGGGTGTCTATCGCTCGGTGCGGGCCCCGTCGCTTGGGCGCAAGGCAGCGGTGCAGGTCGCTCGGAGCCTCGAGTGAAGCGCATCGCCCGCAGGTTCCTACCCAACGCCGCCGCCGCGCTGGCCGGCCTGCTGGTAGGGGCTGTGGTCATGCTGGCGGGCGAAGGTCTGACGCTGCCGGCCTTCGACCCCCCCGCCCCCGACTCCTCCTCCGAGCGGCCGCGGGCCTCCGCCAGAGCCCCGGCCGCCCTGCTGGCGTGGGCGGTGGGAGGGCTCCCCAAGGGCAGTGAGGCGGCCATCGAGAAGGTGCCGGGGGTGCTGAACGCGACCACGGTGGAGGCCGGGCTCGACTGGATGAGGAAATCTCGCACGGTGGAAGGCCGCCTTCTGCAGCGCCCCCGGGACGGCCGCATGGTACCGATCGAGGCCGCCCTCATCGAGCCGCGTGAGTACGCGCAGCTGGTGCCGGTCTCGGAGCGGCAGCTGGTGCTGGGGCTGCGGCGCGACGAGCTGTTGATGGCCGCCACCGAGGCGCGGCTCAGGGGGGCCGGGAGCGGAATGAGTATGAGGCTCCAGGACGGTTGGATGGGGGCCGCGGGCGTGGTCTCGGACGCCACCGCCAATGGCTACGAGGTACTCATGCGGCGCCCCGCCCCGGACTCGTGGCACAACTCGGACAGGTTCGTCTTGGCTCTGGTGTCGAGTTGTTCGCGCGGAGCGATCATGAGCCGCCTGAAACCCCTGCTCGAGCCCGGCGTGGCCGTTCGCCTCCGCTGTGGGCGCGAGCAGCCGTTCCTCAGATACGGGGACTCCGTGCTTCCGCAGCTCCTGATAAAGGAGGCCTTCGGTGAGTTCTCGGCTCGGCCCCTTCCGGACGGGACCTTGGATATCGACCCGGCCTGGAGACGCCGCCACATCGTCACGGCCAGGGTCCCGCTGCTCCCGGATGTGACCTGCCACCGCGCTCTTCTGCCTCAGCTTCGAGGGGCGCTCGGCGAGCTCGAGGCCAGGGGCCTGTCTCACGTGGTGGATCCCGCGCAATACGCCGGCTGCTTCGCTCCCCGCTTCATCGGGCGCGACCCCGACGGGCGACTTTCGCACCATTCCTGGGGCATCGCTCTCGATGTAAACGCCTTGGAGAACACCTTCGGCTCCAAGGCGGATCAGGACCCACGACTGGTGGCGGTGATGGAGGGCTGGGGCTTCACCTGGGGCGGCGGCTGGCTGGTGCCCGATCCGATGCATTTCGAGTGGCTGAGGTGGCCATGAAAGTCTACGAAGCCACATCGACGATCGACGCCGACCCCCGGACCATCTGGTCCATCCTGATCGATGCCCCCTCGTACTCGCAGTGGGACTCGGGGGTGAAGCAAGTGGAGGGCCGCATCGCCCCGGGCGAAAAGATCAAAGTCGTCTCCGAAGCCAACCCGTCGCGGTCGTTTCCGGTGAAGGTGACTAACTTCCAACCGGACAAGGCGATGACCTGGAGCGGCGGCATGCCTCTAGGGCTGTTCAAGGGTGTCCGCACCTTCTCGCTGTCGCCGCAGGGCACGGGAGCAACGAAGTTCACCGTGCGAGAGGAGTACACGGGCCCTCTCCTGCCTCTGATCTGGAAGTCGATGCCCGACCTGCAGCCCTCTTTTGACAAGTTCGCCGTTGGTCTCAAGAGACGGGCCGAGACTGGGAGCTGAGCCTCCCCCATCGGTTTTGAGCGTCCGGGGGAGGAGAGGAACCTACTCTTCCACGCGCAAAACGCTATAGGCGAGCTCGACGGCCCCCTCGGGGTCCGAGGCCTGCTCGAAGGCAGCCACCACCCCGCCCTCCTTGTGGAGCTCCCAGGTACCCAGGCCGACCACCGGGACGCCGGTCTTGAGCGCCAGGGCCACCTCCGAGAGTGTTCCGAACTCCCCCGCGACTGCAATCAAGACGTCCGAGGCACGGACCAAGAGGGCGTTGCGCATCTCCCCCATGCCGGTCGGCAGGGCCACGTCCACCCACGGGTTGGCGTCGGAGCGATCCAGACCGGGCAGGATGCCAAGAGTTATGCCCCCGGCCGACTTGGCCCCGCGGCAGGCGGCCTCCATGACGCCCCCCAGGCCCCCGGTGACGACTACCGCGCCGCGCGCGGCCAGCAGAGATCCGACACGCTCGGCGGCGGTGAGCTCGGATGCTTGGGCCTGACTGGGACCCGATATCGCGACATAGGCTGGAGTCACACCCCCGGTAATAGCATTCCCGAGCTCAGACTGCGTACCGGACCAGCCGCTCCTCGACATGATCTTGACCCAGGCTCCTCACAACCTCCACGAGCATCCTGGCGCACGCGGGGTCGAATTGGCCTCCGGCATTTCGAGACAGCTCCGCGAACGCATGCTCGAGCGACAAAGCTTTGCGATAGGGGCGGTCCGACGTCATGGCATCGAAGGAGTCGCAGACGGAGACGATGCGGGCACCGATGGGGATGTCCTCGCCGGCGAGCCCGTCCGGATAGCCGCGCCCGTCCCACCTCTCATGATGGTGCCGGACGATGGGCCACGCAGGCATCAAGAAGTCGACCGAATGCAGCATCTGCTCTCCGATCACCGGATGCCTCTTCATCAACTTCCACTCGTGCTCGTCGAGCGAGCCCGTCTTGAGGAGAATCGAGTCGGGGACACCGATCTTGCCGACATCGTGCAGGATCGAACCCAGCTTCACCGCCCGCCGTTCCTCGCTGGGGAGCTTCAAGGCGACCGCCAACGCAGTGGAAAGATCCCGGATACGTCCGGCGTGTGCTTCGGTGTAGGGGTCCCTCGCCTCTAGAGCCGACACGAGAGCTTCCATCGTCATGGTGTAGTGGCTCTCGAGCTGCGCGGCGAGCTCGAGACGAGTAAGCGCGCTGAGACGCGAACGCACACAGCACGTCCACCCGGGCGGGGTCGTCGTGGCGGTAGGCCCGGTCCTCGATGCGGTACGCCTCGACCGCCGCGAACGGCGCTCCCGCGTGAACCAGTCGGCAGATGAGCATTCGAGAGAAGCCGTACTTGCCGAGAAAGCGGATCTCGTTGGGATCGGCCTCGGGGTCCGATGTCGATATCTCCAGCGCCTTGCCGCTCATGAGCACCTCACGAGTGGCGGGGTAGTCGGCCAGGCCGTACTCCTCGGCGACGAAGTTCAGGGTTGCCGGTGGTCGGACGCTGGCCCCCCCATCACAAACCAGGTTCCGCTCCGGGTCGTAGCGCGACACCAGGACGGCGTCGGCGCCCACCTCTCGTCTGACGGCGTGGGCGAGCCCGGCCAGAAGGTCTGAAACGTCGACCGCTTCCTGGATTGGTCCGAGATCCGAGACCAGCTCGGCCATGCTCCGGGTAGCCCGCTCCAAGCCGGTCGGGTGCATGGCCGGCTCGATTCCGTAGAGCAATGACTGGTTTGGCGAGGACATGTTCCCCCGGTCTGGGCTTGGGACTGATGCTTTTTGTGTTTCTTGTCGGCAAATGAAGGTCCGCCCTTGAACCAAGGCAAGCCCCGCCGAGTGGTGGTGAGGTGCTCCATGTGGTCATCTGGCCACCACTCGGCGAGAAGTTGTGCGGCTAGAGCAGGCGACAGCTCACCTCGTTGGCGACGAGCGTGGCGCGCTCGGTGAGGCGCATCCACCCGTCGACGCGTTCGAGCAGCCCGAGGCCCTCGAGTGCGTCGATTTCCGCTCCGCGCTCGGCCAGGGCACCGTCGAAGCGGGCGTCGAAAGCTGCCAGCTCGACCCCCGAAACCAAGCGCAGGCCCAGGACCAGGGCCTCTCCGGCTCGCTCGGCCGGCGGCAGCGTCTCCGAGCCGGAGCGGGGCTCGGCCCCCGACCCCACCGCGGCGATGAAATCTCGCGGGAGCCTCAGGTTCCACCACCTCGTGCCGTCGAGATGGCCGTGGGCGCCGGCGCCGAAGGCTGCGTAGTCGCCGGCAGACCAGTAGAGGACGTTGTGGCGCGAGGCGCGGCCGGACCGGCTCCAGTTAGAGACCTCGTAGCGCTCGAAGCCGGCCGAGTCCAACAATGAGCACGCCTCCAGGTAGCGGTCGGCCTGGACGTCGGGATCGACGTCCGCCACGCGGCCCGTCGTGACCAGCGTGGCCAGCGGCGTCCCCTCCTCGATGGTGAGAGCGTAGGCGGAAACGTGCTCGACCCCGGCGTCGATCACGCCCTCGAGCGAGCGGCGCCAGTCGTCGTCTGACTCCCACACCGAGCCGTAGATGAGGTCGGCATTGATGTCGGTGGCGCCCGCCCGGCGGGCCTCCGCCAGCGCAGCCAGCGCCCGCTCACCCGAGTGGGTTCGTCCCAGCCCCGTGAGCACCTTGGGCACGAGAGACTGCACCCCCAGGGAGAAGCGATTGAACCCCGCTTGGAGCAGCGCTTCGAAGCTCGCCTCGGATACCGTCTCGGGGTTGGCCTCGATCGTCACCTCCGCACCCTTCTCGAGCCCGAAACGGCGCCGCACCGCGCTCAGGATCTCGGCGAGCTGGGCCGCACTCAGAAGCGTCGGGGTCCCTCCGCCGAAAAAGACCGAGGAGGCCGTCCGGGCCGCCAGCGGGCTCTGCTCGATCGAAGCGACCACTGCCTCGACGTAGGAGGAGTGAAGCTCGCCGCGGCTCTCGTAGGTGTTGAAGTCGCAATAGTGGCAACGGTGCAGGCAGAAGGGAATGTGGACGTAGACGCCGAAGCCGGGCTCTGCCTGCCAGCGCCCCGAGCGCAGCGGACTGGGAACGGCGAGGGTCATGACTGTCCCGAGGGCTCGAGCTTGAGGGCCTCGATGAAGGCGGACTGCGGCACCTCTACCGAGCCGATCTGCTTCATGCGACGCTTGCCCTCCTTCTGGCGCTCGAGGAGCTTGCGCTTTCTCGAGACATCGCCGCCGTAGCACTTGGCGAGCACATCCTTGCGCTTGGCCTTGACCGTCTCCCGTGCGATGACGCGCGACCCGATTGCAGCCTGGATGGGAACGTCGAAGAGCTGGCGCGGTATGAGCTTTCGCAGGCGCTCGGTCATCGTCTTGCCGTACTCGTAAGCCTTGTCCCGATGGACGATGGTCGAGAACGCGTCCACCGGCTGCTGGTTCAGCAGCACATCGACTTTGACGAGATGAGACGAGTACTGTCCGGCGGGCTCGTAGTCGAGCGATGCATAACCTTTGGTCTTGCTCTTCAACTGATCGAAGAAGTCGAAGATGATCTCAGCAAGCGGCATCTGATATCGGATCTCGACCCTTTCGGTCGACAGGTAATGCATCTCCTTGAGCTCGCCGCGCCGCTCCTGACACAGTTGCATGACCGTGCCTACATAGTCGGACGGAGTGACGATCATGGCTGAGACATAGGGCTCGAGCACTTCCTCGATGTCTGAGGGGTCGGGCATCTCGCTGGGGTTTCGCACAATCCGCCGTGTGCGATCGGTAAGCTCGATCTCGTAGCCGACCGACGGGGCCGAAGCGATCAGGGAGAGGTCGAACTCGCGCTCGAGCCGCTCTCTCACTATCTCCATGTGCAGAAGGCCGAGAAAGCCGCACCTGAAACCGAACCCGAGCGCGCCCGAGGACTCCGGTTCGTAGACCAAGGAGGCGTCGTTGAGCTTGAGTTTGTCGAGCGCGTCCCGAAGGATCGGGAAGTCGTCGCCCTCGACCGGATAGATGCCGGCGTAGACCATGGGCTTGGGCTCCCGATAGCCGGGAAGGGGGACGACGGCGCCGTGCGGGCGGGTCGTGACGGTGTCGCCCACCTTGGCCTGGCTGACGTCTTTGATCCCGGAGATGAGATAGCCCACGGCCCCCGTCTCCAGCCGCTTCACCGCCTGGGCGTCGGGCGCCATGATGCCGATCTCGTCCGCATCCACCTCGGTTCCGGCAGCCATGAACAGGATCGGGGTCCTGGCATCGAGATGCCCGTCGATCGCCCGAAGATAGGCGACCACACCTCTGTAGGAGTCGTAGTAGGAGTCGAATACGAGAGCTCGCAGGGGGGCGGAGGGGTCTCCCTTGGGGGGAGGAACCGAGCTGACGATCCGCTCGAGCAGCTCGGGCACGCCCTCACCGGTCTTGGCCGAAATGCGCAGGACCTCGGTGGCGTCGCAGCCGATGAGCGCGGCGAGCTCCTCTGCGAACTTGTCCGGCTGCGCCGCGGGCAGGTCGATCTTGTTGAGCACCGGGATGATCTCGAGCCCGGCGTCGACCGCCAGGTAGAGGTTCGTGAGCGTCTGCGCCTCGATGCCCTGGGCCGCGTCGACCAGCAGTACGACTCCGTCACAGGCGGCGAGCGAGCGCGACACCTCGTAGCCAAAGTCGACGTGCCCGGGCGTGTCGATGAGGTTGACCTCATAGGTTTCGCCGTCGCCCGCCCGATACTCCATACGCACAGCGGCGGCCTTGATCGTGATGCCGCGCTCGCGCTCCAGATCCATGCGGTCGAGATACTGCTCACGCATGTCCCGGTCGGAGACCGTGCCGGTGAGCTGAAGCAGCCGGTCCGAGAGCGTGCTCTTGCCGTGGTCGATATGGGCGATGACGGCCACGGCTCGTTGATGCAGGGGATCCATGCCCCAAAGCCTAGTGGACGGTTCTGGTATCCTGAGCGGCGCTCAAACGACCTTCATTCCCATAGTTTAGGAAAGCTTCCATGGCCAACATCAAGAGTCAGATCAAGCGCAACCGGCAGAACGAGGCGCGCCGGATTCGCAACCGCGCCGAGCGCTCGGCCCTTCGGACCAAGAACCGGCGCTTCCACGAGGCGCTCGCCTCGGACGATGCTGACGCGGCCCGGGACGCCTATCGGAACGCCGCCCGGGCACTCGATAGAGCGGCATCCAAAGGAATCATCCACAAGAATCGGGCCGCGGACAAGAAGTCGCGCCTCGCCCGCAAGTTGAACTCCGGGGCCTGAGCCGACCTTCCCCCAGTTTGGCCAAGGTAGTCAAACGCGCGTAACGGACGATCGGCTACCGATTCGGTAGTCAAACGCGCGTAACGGACGATCGAGGACGCGTCGCTTTCCGGGCCCGGTTCAAACCGGCCCCAGCAACCTCACCAGCGCCCGTTCGAGGGCCATTTCGGCGCCCTCCACACCGGGCAGCTCACCCGTCTTGAGATCGAGATCGGTCGCGGCCAGAATCTGCAGCGCGGAGGTCAACTCCTCCTCCCGATAGACACCTGCCTGCTTGTGCAGCTTCTGGGCCGGGTATCCGCGCAGGCCCAGCGCCGAGCCGACCGCCTGCGGACCACCCTCGGCATGACGCTTGGCGATCAACAGCTTGCGCATCTGGGCGGCCAGTGCCCCGAGAACGAACACCGGGTCGTCGCCCTGCTCCAGCAGGCGCCGTAAGGCGATGAGGGACTCCATCGGCTTGCGCTCGGAGACGGCATCCGTCAGGGCCCAGATTCGCTCGTCCGCGTGGCGGCCGAAGGTCTTTCTGACCTCCTCCGCCGAGATGACGGCGCCGGTCGCGTGGCGTGTGGAGAGCTGCTCCAGGGCGGAGTCGAGCTCTCTGAGATCGCTGCCCGTCCCATCGATGAGCGCGTGCACGGCGCGATCGTCGATACGCAGCGAGCGAGCCCGGGCGCGCTCGCGAACCCAGCCGACCAGGCCCCTGCCACGCGGCGGTTCCAGTGCCACCACGACGCCGCAGCTCCGCACTACCTCGGCCAGCGAGGTGGTGCGCGTCGACAGCAGCACCAGCGCCGAGCCCTCGGAGGGAGCCCGCAAGTAGGCCTCGAGGGCTTGGTTTTGAGCCTTCAGCAACCGCTCCGCGCCATGTACGACGATGAGGCGGCGACCGCCGAACAGGGACGGTGTCTCGAGCGCGGTGATGACCTCCTGGATGTCGGTGGAGGGGTCGAAGCTGTCCTCCGACAACGTGTCCGCGGAGACCTCGGCCCGGATCCTTTCCACCGCCTCGGACTGAAGGAAGGGCTCCCCCACGAGAAAGTAGGCGGCGTGGCTCACTCCGCGCCCAGCTTCATCTCGTAGACGGTCCCGCCGGCGGTAACGAGTCGCACGCTCTCGGCCCCCTCCTCCGCCAGGGACTCCCAGGTCCCCGTTAGCCACCTCTCGGCCTCGTGCTGAGAACCGAATGCCTCGATGGCGCGCAGCTCCCCGCCGCTCTCATCAACGAGTACCCAGGTGTAGTCGCCCACCACCCGACCCTACTGGGGAGGGGCGTTTCTTAGCGTGATCCACACGCCCGCGACGGCCGCGGCTCCGAGGCCTAGCGCGGCCTCCTGGGGCAGCCCCGCGGAGGCCCACGGCAGCGAGCCGAAAACCTCGCCCACCCACACGATCCAAGCGACCCACGGCTCGGCGAGACGGACCAGGACGTTCCCGGCGGTGGGATGAAGAACGTGCGCAAGGGCGGCCCCGAGTCCCAGCACGGTCGCCGGCGGCACCGCCGGCGCGGCCAGCAGGTTCGCCACCGGGGCCACCAGCGACAGCTCACCGAAGGTGGCGACCAGGAGTGGAGCGACCGCCAGCTGGGCCCCGACACTCACTCCCAGAGGTACGGCCACCACCCGGGGAAGCCTCCCCGCCCGCCTCGCCACCGCCTCTCCCCACAGCACGATCCCAGCCGTCGCCGCCACCGAGAGGTGCAGGCCCACCGAGTAGACGAGCCCGGGCCTCAGTGCAATCAGCACCAGCACCGCCACCCCCAGAGCGGCCAACGGATCGGTGCGGGTTCCCGCGACGAGGGCTGCCAACGCGATGGCCCCCATGAGCGTCGCCCTCAGCACCGAGGGCTCCGGGCCCACCACCAGGAGGTAGAGACCAAGGGCGCCTGCCCCGGCGGCGACTCTGGCGATGAGGCCGGCAGGCCGCAGGGCAAGCGCGACCGCGCCGACGACGATGGCCACGTTGCTGCCGGACACCGCCAGCAGGTGGGAGAGCCCGGCCCTCCGGAACGCCTCGAGGAGGGCGAGATCAAGACGCTCGGTATCTCCCACGACCAGGCCTCGCAGCAGGGCGGCTCTAGCCGGGTGGAGCGAGCGGGTCACCGACTCGAGATGGTGGCGGGCGCTTGCGGCCAGCGCGTGCGGGCCGGACACAGGGGCTGTCAGGTGAAGCTCGGTGGGATCCAGCGCCGCCTGGGCTCCGACGCGAGCGCGAGCACGCTCGAAGAGATTGGTTCCCAAAGGGAGGAGCCATCCCCGCCCCGTCAGGCTCGAGCCCGCCACTCCCACGGCCCCGTCGAGGACGGCCACGCCCGGGTCGAGGACCGTGCCCCACCCACGACAGTCGATCGAAGCAAGCTTGGCGAGGGTGCCGAGGCCCCCGGCCCCCTCGAGCACCCGTCCTGAGAAGTCGCAGAACGGCGCTCGCTCGGCCACGACGGTGAGCGCGGAGTGAGGGGCGCAGCGCCAACCGGCTCCCAAGGACCCGAGCCCCACCGCCAGGGCTCCCAGGCCTGCGAGGCGCGCGAGGCGAAAACGCAGCAGAAGCAGTACCGCTCCGCACAGCGCTACGAGCGCAACCAGGACCGAGGGATGGCGCCCGCAACCGTGCACAGTTCCCGCGCCGAGGGCGGCGACCGCCAGCCAGATGCGCCCGAGGCGCACGTCACACGGTCACGTAAGGGCGCATCGCCTCGAGCGTGGCGGGGCCCACGCCCGAGACCTCGAGCAGCTCCTCCACCGAGGTGAACGAGCCCACCTGAGCCCGGTACTCGAGAATCGCGGCCGCGGTCACCGGCCCGATCTCGGGGATCGTTTCCAGGGCTGCTTGGTCGGCGACGTTGAGGTTCACCGGCACAGCCGGGCCCGCTGTGGAAGCGCCCGGTTGCGGCGCAGGGGCCGCGGCTACGGCCTCACCGCGCCGGGGAACGTCGATCTTGAGGCCATCTTGCAGCGGCTCGGCCAGGTTCAGCGCGTCCAGGTCCGAGCGCTCGGTCGGACCTCGGGCGGCCTGCACGGCGTCGGCGACGCGCGCTCCGGCGGGCATCTCGTAGAGGCCGGGCCGGTGCACCGCCCCGGCAACGTGGACCAGCAGCACCGGCTCCGGGCTCGGAGCGATGGCGGCGGCAACGGGGTCCCGTTGCTGGGGGGCCGAGCGCGCCGGCGGGGCGACCGTGGTGGGCGCGCCCCTCGCCCACAGCACCAGCCCCAGCACAACGGCCCCCGCCATGACCGCGACAAGTACCCAGGAGTCGCGGCGCCGGCCGGCGAAGGCCTCGAGCCGCTCCCGCCAGCCTGTTTCCACGATGATCTCCCTCACGGGAGGCTCTGTTCTCATGGAGGCATCCTCTGCCCGGGCCCGGCTCGAAGGTGTGGCGCGCGCCACACCTGGCAAAGAAAAATTGATCCCGGCTCCCGGTGGCATTGGGGCAAATGCACACACCGTGCGTTTGCACACGGTTTTCGGGTTCAGAAGCACACGGTGTGCGTTTGGCCACACTCCCAGTAGGGTGCGCGGCCCCCAAGCCCCGCCGCCCGGTGCCCGACTCGGTCAGACGACCAGCGAGATCAGCTTGGGGGGCTTGACGATGACCTTGCGAGGCTCCCGGCCCTGCAGCTGGGCACTGACCTTGTCCGAGGACAGTGCCCTGACCTTCATCTCCTCCTCGGTGATGCCGGCGGGGACCTCTAGCTTGTCCCGGACCTTGCCGTTCACCTGCACCACCATCGTGACCTGTTCGAGACTTGCCAGTTCGGGGTCGAACACCGGCCACGGCTGAGTGTGGATCGAGTCCTCGTGACCGCGGCGGTGCCACAGCTCCTCGGTGATGTGAGGGGCCATCGGCGCCAGAAGCTTCAGCAGCGCCTCGATCAGCTCGCGCATGACTCCCGGGTGCCCGCCGCCCGCAGCCCGGTAGCGATAGGCGTGGTTGACGAGCTCGTGCAGCCGGGCAATGGCGGTGTTGAACGAGAATCTCTCGAAGTCCTCGCTCACGACCTTGATCGTGCGGTGCACCTGACGCGTGAGCGCCTCATCGAGGGGCGACTGGTGAAGGTTGCCGACGCTCACCACATCGCGGTTGTCCTCGCACAACCTCCACACCCGCTGCAACCACGGATAGGCGACACGACCGATTGAACGCACACCTTCCTCCGGCCAATCGAAGTCCTGCTCAGGGGGGCCGGAGAAAAGCATGTACAGGCGCAACGCATCGGCGCCGTAGCGTTCGAATGCCTCCGATGGGTCGACCAGATTGCCGCGGCTCTTCGACATACGCTTGCCGCCCATCGTGATCGTGCCCTGGTTGAGGAGGTTGGGGAACGGCTCCGGGGCAGACGCCATCCCCAGATCCACCAGCACCTTCTGGAAGAAACGCGCATAGATCAGATGCAGGACCGCGTGCTCGATGCCGCCCGTGTACTGGTCTGCGGGCATCCACGCGTCGGCGACCTCGGGATCGAACGGCAGCTCCTCGTTGTGAGGGTCGACGTAGCGGTTGAAATACCAGGAGGAGTCGACGAACGTGTCCATGGTGTCGGTCTCCCGCCGCGCGGCCCCCGCGCAGTTGGGACAGGCGACGTTGACCCACTCCGTGGCGGACGCCAGCGGAGAGTCCTCCCCGGTGGGACGGAAGTCGACGTCCTCGGGCAGGACCACCGGCAAGTCCTCCTCGGGGACCGGGACCTCGCCGCAGCGCTCGCAGAAGACGATCGGAATCGGCGTGCCCCAATAGCGCTGGCGGCTGATGAGCCAGTCGCGAATGCGGAAGTTCTTGGCCGCGCGGCCGAGTCCCTCAGCCTCGAGCCACTCGGTCACCACCCCTACCGCGACTTCGACCGGGGTGCCGTTAAAGGCGCCGCTGTTGACCATGACCCCGGGCCCGATGTAGGGCTCGTCGGGCGAAGCCGCGGCAGGCTCCAGAGGTTCGATCACCGTCCGGATCTCGATGTCGTACTGGCGTGCGAACTCGAAGTCCCGGTGGTCGTGAGCGGGGACCGCCATGATGGCGCCGGTGCCGTAGTCGATCATCACGTAGTCGGCGGCCCAGATCGGTATCTTCTCGCCGTTGACAGGGTTGACGGCGTAGCGGCCCAGGAACATGCCCTTCTTGGGCCGCTCGGTGGCGGTGCGGTCGATCTCTGTGAGCCTCGACACCTCGTCCTTAAAGGATGCGAACTCCGCCTCCAACTCGGTGCCGGCGACGAGCCGCTCGGCCATCGGGTGCTCGGGCGAGACGACGAAGAAGGTGGCCCCCCACAAGGTGTCGGGCCGCGTCGTGTACACCGTGACCGGCCCCTCGCCCTCGATCTCGAACTCGACCTCGGCTCCGAAGGAGCGGCCGATCCAATTGCTCTGCAGAGACTTGAGCCGCTCGGTCCAGCCGGCGTTGAGCTTCATGTCATCGAGCAGGCGGTCCGCGTAGTCCGTGATCTTGAAGAACCACTGCGTCAGATATCGCTTTTCGACCACCGCATCGCAGCGCTCGCAGCGCCCGGCGATGACCTGCTCGTTGGCAAGCACCGTCTTGTCGTTGGGGCACCACCAGGCGGGCGCCTGGCGCCGGTATGCGAGGCCGCGCTCGTAGAAGCGCAAGAAGAACCACTGGTTCCAGCGGTAATAAGAGGGGTCGCAGGTGCGGAAAGTCCGCTCCCAGTCGAACGAGCAACCGAGTCGCTGCGCCGAGCTGAAGAGCTTGTCGATATTCGAGTAGGTCCAGGTCTTGGGATGGATGCCGCGCTGTATGGCGGCGTTCTCCGCCGGTAGCCCGAAAGCGTCGAACCCGAGTGGGTTCAGTACCTGATGGCCTCGCATCCTGAGGTTTCGGGCGATGGAATCGTGGATCGAGAACACCTCGACGTGACCCATGTGCATGACCCCGGAGGGATAGGGGAACATCGTGAGGGCGTAGCGCTTGGTCGCGGGATCGGGCAGGCGCGGCGAGCGCCACGCCTTGTCGCCGATCCATTTCTGGGACCAGCGCTCTTCGATCTCCTTGAAGTCATAGTCGGCGGCCATTGCCGGCAACCCTAAAGCCTGCCCTCGATGCCGGAGGTTCGACCCTGCCATCCCGTCTTCACGCGGTTTTCCCGCGCTCACTGTGACGGCGAGATAGTCACACGGTCAGTGGCAGGTGTCGGCGCCCAGGTCGGTGTAGGTCCCACTCGTGGGATCGGGCACGAATTGCCAGTCGTAGCCGGTGGCGCCGAGGGTCATCTTGAGGATGCCGAAAGTGGTGTTGTCGGTCGCCTGGACGTTGGCCCGGGGACAGCAAGGGTCGTCGTGATTCTTACCGCCCGTCCCTACGACGAACTGCCTGATACCACCGGCGGGATCCAGCGAGCCGTCAGGGGCCTGCGGCGCGAACCTTTCATAGGCATGGCCGTGCGCGTTCAGGATGACGTCTACGCCGTTAGCGTAGGCGATCTGCCAGAAGGCTTTTGTTGGCATCAGCCGCTTGTAGCTTGTGAAGCGGGGGTGATGCCAGTACAACAGCTCGCAGAGGTGATTGTCACCGGCGAGGTCCTGTCGTAGGAACTGGCTCTCAGGGCTCTGGGACGTGCACTTTCCCGTCAGCTTTCCGCAGTTGCTGTCGAGCGCGACCACGTGCCAGTCACCGAGGTTGTACGAGTACCAGAGGGGGCCGCTCGGATAACCGAAATAGTCACGGTAGCCCTGCGCGTTGACGGTGCGGTAGTCGTGGTTGCCGGGGCTTGGGTGTGTGATTGACTTGAACCGTCCCCACGTTGGATCGTAGGCGGCGAGATAGTCGGCCGCCGACCCCCGCTGGTATTGGTTGTCGCCAAGTGTCAGCACGTCGGTAATAGTCGGGTCTGCGAGCACGAGATCAGACGTTTCCCGATGATGACAAGAGTTCTCTGCGACAGGGTCACCCGGAGAGCAAGCGATGTCGCCTGCCGCAGCGATAACCGGAGTGTCCGCAGCGACGGACTGAGCGGCGGAGGGCAGCGATGCCACGAGCAGACCCAACAACAGACAGGGCAGTGCTACAAGTCGAGGAAGTCCCATCCCGCTCCAGTGACGTATCGTTAGCGGCAGGAAACTTACAGTAGTAAAGCGAACCTTTCAAGCCTGCCCAGATCGGGCCGAGGCTCAGCAGCTTGCAAACGGGGGCGCGGAGAATTCCTCGAAGCGTGCGATCCGCTGCGAGGAAATCGTGCTCCGCTCGGTCAGCGATCGTTGCAGAAGCCACCGGGTGCCCCGCGGCTCGAGGAAACGGCGAGTTACGACGTAGCCGCGGCCCTCAGCCAGCGCACTCGAGATCATGACGAGATCGCGGCGGCAGTCGACTGCATCCAGGTGGGCGACGCTGCCACCGTGCGCGAACAGCCCGGAGGGGATGTTCGGGAGCCGGGGTGGGCGCACGCGCTCAAGCCGGCCGCTCGCCATCGAGAACACCCCCACGAACGCGGTCGAGGCGCCCTGGGCGACGTCGATCACGATCTCCAGACCCCCTGTGGAGTCGATGTCCACGAGCGAGCTCACGCGCGGAAGGCCGAGCTCAAGAGAGATCAAGCCATCGTCGAGAGCAACTGCGTCGATGCCGTCACGATCCCGAACCACCACCAGCGCGACGCAACCAGGCTCGGCTGTCCGATCCACAAATAGGGAGACGCGATCGGAACGGCCGTCCCCATCGATGTCACCCGGCACGCTCCGCCCCGGTGAGCGGACGATTTTGCGGGGACTCACCGAAGGACACCCGGACAGCGACAAGCGTATCGTCTGCGGCTCCCGGCGGTCGGGCCCTGGGCCCTCATCTTCCGGCGAGCACGACGGGGCCAGCAAGACGGCTGCGAGTAGTAGCCGGGCAAGTAGGGGCATGGGCTCGAATGACACTAATGGGGCCGGCCTTCCCGGGCGGGTGGTGTGAGCTCCTTGGTTGCGGCACTATCGGGGGCATGGACAGCCTCAAGGGACGCCTGCTCATCTCCGGAGCGGGCCTGTTCGACCCCAACTTCCGCCACACCGTGGTGTTGCTGGCGGAGCACGGCGAGGACGGTGCCTTTGGAGTCGTGCTCAATCGGCCCCTCGCCGTCACCGTGGCCGATGCGGCCTCGGAGTTGGCCGGGCTGGTTGCGCCGGACGAGCCCCTTTACGCCGGAGGGCCGGTGGAGCCTGGCCGAGCCATCATCGTGGCCGAGTTCGAGCACCCCGAGTTCGTCACCCAGCCGGTGGTCGGTTCGATCGGGCTTCTGCCCGGCGGCGAAATACCTTCAGGGCTTGTGAGAGCGCGCGTCTTCGCCGGGCACTCCGGATGGGGAGCCGCTCAGCTAGATGCCGAGATCAACGCCGAGGCCTGGATCATCGAAGATGCCCGGCCCGAGGACGTCTTTTGCGCCGAGCCCAAACAGTTGTGGTCCTCGGTGCTGCGGCGCAAGGGCGACGCCTACACGATGCTGTCGACGATGCCCTTCGACCCGACGATGAACTGACAGATGGAGAATGAGTGATGTCGAGATCTCCGGTTCAAGCCTTCATCTCCGCAACGGAGGTGCGGAGAGTACGGCGTGCGACTGCCTGGTGGTGGTCGCCTTCATGCCGGGCAGTGAGTGGATCTCTGACGCCGGCAGGGGCCGCGAGAAGAAGTAGCCCTGGCCGAGCTCGAAGTCCATAGCGCGCAGAGCCTCGACCTGCTCCTCGAACTCAATCCCTTCTGCTACCAAGACCAAGCCCAGCACCTTGGCGAGCTTTCCCACGGCACTAGCGATCGCAGAGTCCTCCGGCCCCCGCGTCACGCCGTCGACGAACACCTTGTCAATCTTGAGGATGTCGATGGGCAAGCTGCTGAGGTAGCCGAGCGCCGAGTATCCGGTCCCGAAGTCGTCCACCGCCACTCTCACACCCAGCTGCCGGAGCTCTTTGAGCCTTGCTATTGCGGCCTCTCTGTCTTCCATGAGGCCGCCCTCGGTGATCTCGAGAGTCAACGATTGGGGTTCAAGCCCGGAGTGCTCGAGCGCGGCGGCTACCTCTTCTACGAGGTGCCCATGAAAAAGCTGTACGGTCGAAACATTAACGCTCATCCCCAGAGTGGGACTGCGAGGGGTCTCTTTTTGCCACAGCGCAGCCTGCCGGCAAGCCTCTGCCAGCACCCATTCTCCCAGCGGGATGATTAGACCGGTGTCCTCGGCAACGGGGATGAAGTCGGCCGGTGGCACCATCCCATGTTGGGGATGATGCCAGCGAACGAGCGCTTCCACGCCCAGGATGGTGCCGTCCACGAGGGCGACAATCGGCTGGTAGTGGAGAACCAGTTCCTGCTCGGTGATCGCCCGTTGCAGGTCGGCCTTCATCCCCAGACGCTTCAGCGCGGCAGTGTGCATTCCAGGATCAAAGACCGCCACCCGGGCCTTCCCACCGCCCTTTGCCACGTACATGGCGACATCGGCGTTGCGCAGCAGCTCTGACGCGCTGTGCGTGGAGCCAGAGCCGGTTTCGATTCCGATGCTAGCGCGGACGACAAGCGCCCTGCCTTCCGCACAGTACGGCTCCCCGACGACCTCCAGAACGCGCACTGCCAAAGCCATCGCCGCCTCCGCTGATGTGCTCTCCAGCAGGACGGCGAACTCGTCGCCGCCGAGCCGTGCGATGGTGTCGTCCGGGCGCAGACACGAACCCAGACGAGCACCGACTGTGATCAGCAGCTGGTCCCCCGCCTCGTGACCCAAGCTGTCGTTCACGTTCTTGAAGTCATCGAGATCCAAAAACATCACCGTGACCGGCTCCTCGTCTCGCAGTCCACGAGCCAGGGCGTGCTCAACCCGGTCGAGAAACAGTGCTCGGTTCGCCAGTCCGGTCAGCGAGTCGCTGAACGCCTGCTGCTCCAGCTGCTGCTCGAGCAACTTGCGATCGGTGATGTCGTAAATCACACCGCTCCAGTAGAGGGGAACGCCATGCGCGTCCCGGATGATGGTGGCGTCATCGATGACCCAGATCGTGCGACCGTCGCGTGTGATCATGCGGTACTCGCTTGTTACCCGCCTGTCGTCGACGGTGTGCAGGGCCGCTTCATCAAGGCGCAAGAGGGCAGCACGGTCGTCTGGGTGAATGCGCTGTATCCACCAGTTAGGATCCGCCAACCATTCCTCAGGAGGAAAAGCCGAGCAGCGTCTCGATCTGGGGACTCACGTACAACCATTTGCCCCCGGCTCCGAACTCGGCCCTGAAGACGACGGCGGGCACATGCTCAACGTGATAGCGAAGCTGCTCTTCACGCTCGCGCAACATCTCCTGCGCCTTCCGACGTTCGCTGATATCACGCATGATGCCGGTGGTGAAGGTCCGGCCGCGCATTTCCCAGCCTGCAAGCGACAACTCCAGTGGAAACTCCTCCCCGCCCTTACGCAGTCCCTCGAGCTCGAGGGACTGTCCCATGATTCGAGATGGCTCTCCCGAGCGCCGCCGCTTCACGCCGGCGATGTGGGCGCCGCGGTAGCGCTCGGGGATGAGAATCGTAAGGGGCTGTCCCAGCACATCACCGGCCGTATAGCCGAACATCTTCTCTGCCCCTTTGTTCCAAAACACGATTGCCCCATCTTCATCCGCAGAGATGATTGCATCGTAGGCGGATTCGGCGACTTTGCGGAACATCCCCTCAGAGTCTTGCAGCGCACTCTCCCACACCTTCTCCGCGGTAACGTCAATAGTGTTTACGACTATGCCGGCGACATCGGTGTTGTCGAGCAGGTTGGTGCAAACGTTTTCGACGAATCGGTATGTGCCATCGGCGTGGCGAAATCGGCATCGAACTCGACGGACGGCCCCTGGGGCAACCATTTCCGACCCCAGGATCTCTTCCTCCTTCACGTCCTCCGGGTGCACAAGAACGGAGAGAGTCTGGCCCAAGAGGTCGTCCGGAGAGTAGCCCAGCATTCTCTGCACCGACGGGCTCTGATACCGGATGGCTCCCTTGGAGTCGATGATCGTGATGACGTCCGACGCATTCTCCACCAGGGCGCGAAAGCGCCCCTCACTCTGGGCGCGCTTACGTGCCGCCTTCAACTCGCCCTCGCGCTGTACCCAGGGAAGCCTTCTGAACAGGAGCAAGGCGTGGTTCCTGCCAGAAGCACCATCACGAAGGATTCGATATCCGCGGTGCGGGCACTGCCGGCGGCGGAGCGCTCGTACGACTCCCCTACCCGGCCAGCCTTCGCAGAAGCCGCGCCGTCTCTCGAGGCTTGTTCCGGCCTCCTTTGCTCGCTTCCCTCGCTCGATTGACTCACACTGAGGTGCTCCCACCCAGGATTGCCCAGCCCGGAGTCCTCCGGGCCGTCATGTGGGTTATCGGAGGGAGGAGGCGGGAGGTTGAGAGACCTGCCGCGACTTGTGCGGCAGCGAGCGAGTGCTCCTCTCAGCGGGAGGGGGCGTATACGTCCCGCAGCAACGGGTAGTAGTCGTCCCACCTGTCCGGCACTGCGGTGTCGGCGACGACGGCACCGAGCCGGTCCAGGTAGTAGTGCCAACCGGGGCCGATGAAACCTTCACACGGTCTTGCAGATAGTTCCCTCGAGCCTGCCGTCGTCCAATTGAGCGTCGAACTCTATCCTGCCTTTGCCAGAGACGAAGAGGACCTCGATATCCTCGGAGTTGTTGTCGGTGATGCGTGGCCGCCATCCGGGTCTCGATTCAACAATCGAGACATGGAGATCCTCGTCTCCGATCCGCTGGAGCGCGACCGTCCCCGCGTCGCCTATGGCAGGTCGTGTACTCAATCGGGAGATGTCTTCGCAGGATTCCGCTTTCAATCGACCGTTCTCCAGGGCGGCGGTGAAATCTACGAGTCGTCCCGGCCGAAGAAACTCGACTCCGACGCTGTCCTCAAAGTTGTCCTCGATATGCCTTCTCCAAGGCGACTTGGCCGTCACACGGACAATCCGCAGGGTGTCAAAGCCCACGCGTCGGACGGTCACGCTCCCGGCAGAAATCGTGAAGGACTTATCCTCGGGGGTGTTCTTCTTAGGTTCGGCGGGGGTGTTCTTTTTAGGTTCGGGCGAATTCTTTGCCGGTTCGCTGCGTGGCTTACTTTCCTGCCTCGTCTCGGCCGCGGGCTGCGCTGTATCAGGAGGGGTATCACAGGCACCGAACGACAGCGCGACGGCTAGGGCACCCACTACTGCCCCATTACGCCGTCCATGCCGAGACGCGCTCAACTGTCTTGTCACTCCGCTCTCCCCACCCGAGCAACTAAGCAGGGCAACCATTGTATCCTTTTCAAGGCACGGCGGGCCCCGATAATGAACGCGAAGAAAGTTGCGAAGGCCTGGCTAGGACGCCACATGCGAGATAACTTTTCGTTTAGAGACGAGCAGACCGCGAGTTAGAGGGAGCGGCTCCGATAGTGGGCCGGGAAAAGGAGCAGAGCATGACCCTTCGAGCATCCTCGACTACGAGGAGTGTTCTCGCTCCTCTCGCAGCGCTGGCATTGATCCTGGCCCTCGGGGCCGGATTAGCGGATGCCCAGACAGGGCGCAAGACGTGCAGGGGCAAAACGGCCACCATCGTCGGCACCAACGGCGAGGACACTCTTGTCGGGACGCCCGGCGACGATGTGATCCACGCCAAGGGGGACGGCGACGAGGTAGATGCTCTCCGCGGGGGAGACCTCGTTTGTGGGGGCGGCGGGGATGACGACATCGAGGGCAACAGGGGAAACGACAAGATCTGGGGCGAGAAGGGCCATGACGACAACCTCGACGGAGAGCGCGGAAACGACGTCATTCACGGAGGGCTCGGGGACGACAATGGCGACGGAGGACCGGGCCGCGATGTCTGCCACGTCGAGGATCCATCGGATTGTGAGGGCTAGGACCCGCAGGGGGAAGCCGGCTTCGAAAATGGCTTCTGAGGAGATCTAGCCACCTCAGACGTGGGTGAATCTCCTCAGAACCTCCAGCTTTAGGCTCATACATTGTGCTACTATGCATATTACTTCGAGCCATAGGGAGGGCGGGTGTGCACATCAACAAGGACCTGGTCGCGGCCTCGGCGACGCCGCTCGTGCTCGCGATCCTGGCCGAGGGCGAGAGCTACGGCTATGCAATTCTGAAGCGGGTGCGTGAGCTTTCCGGGAGTGAGCTCGAGTGGACCGACGGGATGCTCTATCCGCTGCTCCATCGCCTCCGCCGGCTCGGGTACGTGACAACGGAGTGGCGGACACCGCCCGAAGGGCGTCGCCGCAGGTACTACGCGATCACCGAAGACGGGCGAGCAGCGCTCGCGGAGCAGCAACGGCAATGGGCGACCGTCACGCGTGCGTTGGGTGACATCTGGCGAGGCTCCGGTCGGTTGCCGATGGCACTCGGAGAAGCCTGACCCGTGGATAGCGTCGAGACACAGATCGCCGAGTGGCGGGGCTACGTCGCGAAGGCCCCGGCCGTCAACGGCCGCGACATACATGAGCTAGAGGCTCATCTCCGCGACCAGATTGCCGAGCTGGACGCGGCCGGCCTCACAGGCGATGAGGCGTTCCTCGTTGCCGTGAAGCGCATGGGGGACCTCGACACCCTGTCCCGGGAGTTCGCGCGCGAGCACAGCGGCCGGCTGTGGAAGCAGCTCGTCCTGAGGGGTGAGGACGAGGCCGCGCGCCCGTCCAGCGAGTGGTTCGAGGCGCTCGCCTTCGCTGTGGCTGCCGGCGTCGTGGCCCAGGTCGTACGCCTCGCTGCGGAGGTCCCCGGCGGGGAACCCCGGTGGCTGCTGCGGAACATCAGTCTGTTCGTGTTGCCGTTCCTCGCCGGGTACTTCGCCCGCCGGCGGCAGCTCGACACCCGGCGATGGGTGCTAACGGCCGCGCCGTTCGTGCTCTCTGCGCTCGTGGTCAACCTCTACCCGTACCGTGCGGGCTCGGCCACCGAGCTCCTCGTCGGGCTCCACCTGCCGGTCATGCTGTGGTTCGCGGTTGCCTACCCGTACATGGGCGGCACGATCCGATCCCACGAGCGGCGCATGGACTTCGTCCGCTTCACCGGCGAGTGGGCCATCTACTACGTGCTCATCGCGCTCGGTGGCGGCGTGCTGCTGGGGCTAACCGCGCTGATCCTCGAGCCGATCGGGCCCGATGTCGCTGAGCGGGTAATCGAGTGGGTGCTGCCGTCGGGCGCGGCCGGTGCCGTGATCGTGGCGGCGTGGCTCGTGGAGTCCAAGCAGCATGTGGTGGAGAACATGGCGCCGGTGCTCACCATGATCTTCACGCCGCTGTTCGCCGTGATGCTTACCGTCGCTGCGGCCACCTACGCCGTGTCCGGGGTCGCCGGCGCGTTCGACCGCGAGCTGCTCAGCGTCTTCGACGCCCTCCTGGTGGTCGTGCTGGGGCTCGTCCTCTACGCGATGTCCGCGCGGGAGCCGTCCCGACCGGCCGGGCTGATGGACCGCGTCCAACTGCTCGCCGTAGCGAGCGCCCTCGTGCTCGACGTGATGGTGCTCGGCGCGATGGTGGCCCGGATCGGCGATCTCGGGCTCACCCCGAACCGCGTGGCAGCGCTCGGCCTCAACCTCGTCCTGCTCGTGAACCTGGCCGGGACCGCCTGGCTTTCGATGCGGTTTCTCACGGGACGGATCGCCTTCCACCGCCTCGAGCGATGGCAGACCTCCTACCTCCCCATCTTCGCCCTCTGGGCAGCGACCGTCGTCGCCGTTCTCCCCCCGCTCTTCGCCTTCGACTGAGCCTGTGGGAACAGGGGTCGGAATACCCCTCTACGCCGGATGAAGCTAGCGGCTGTGTGCCGCGGTCGAAGAGGACCGCGCCGGAGCATCAGCGTCTCACGCTCCTGGTGAACCGCCACGCCTGCGACGACCAAGCTCACTCCCACCAGCTCCTGTGGGGTCGGAACCTGCTCGAGCACGATGACGCCGATAACGGTGGCGGTTGCAGGCAAGAGGGAGACGAACAACGCATAGGTCGCACGGGGCAGCCGGCTCAGCGCCAGCTGGTCCGACACATAGGGGATCACCGAGGAGCTGATTCCCACGCCCGCGCCGGCGGCGAGCGCAACCGGATCCAGAAGCGCGCCTCCCCCGCTCCAGATGCCGGCCGGAGCTGCAACCACGGCAGCTATCAACATCGAGAGGCCGAGTGCATTGATGCCCGCGCCGGCTCCTCGTTCTGCGGCTCGGTGACCGAGCACTATGTAGAGAGTGAACAGAGCGGCATTCGCGAACGCGAAAGCAAATCCGAGCGGTTCGCCGACCAGGCGAATGTCGGTCAAGGCGTAGACGCCGGCTCCCGCTAGGAATAGAGCAAGTGCATTGCGACGGTCTACGCACGCCGGCAACAGCCAGTCCGATGGGCCCGATGAACTCGATCGCGGCGACGGTGCTCAAGGGAAGACGATCGATGGAGATGTAGAAGCAGGAATTCATTACCGCCAGAACGCATCCCCAGGCGATGACGGTGCGCCGGGTCTCGGTAGAGGAGTCGTTCCAGGCGCGCCACGGCTTGCGCCATGCCGCGAACACGAGAGCCGCGGATGCGATTCGCAACCAAGCAACTCCCAGGACCTCCACCCGGGCGAACAGCAGCACCGCGAACGCCGGCCCGAGGTAGTGAAAGACGGCACTCACCATGAAATAGGCGTGCGGAGGAACGCTCTTGGTCCGCTCTTCCCAAGGCTTGTGCTCGTCCACTGGGGGCATGTGGTGCAGTCTGCCCCTTACGTCAGCCGATGGGAATGGCATACTGAGCGGGATATTGACAATCTGCCGTTAAATCGACGAGATCTCACGGCGGAAGCGCTAGTTTGGAGGGCGATGGACGAGATTGACCGCCGTTTGCTGGACGCACTCCAGCGCAACGCCCGCCTGACCCGCAGCGAGCTCGGAAAGCGCGTCGGGCTGTCGCCCAGCGCCGTCGCCGACCGCGTGCGTCGTCTCGAGGAGTCTGGCGTCATCCTCGGGTATCGAGCCGAGCTCGATGCCAGATCGCTCGGATACGAGATGGCCGCGATCGTTCGGGTCCGGCCGGTGATGGGGCAGCTGAAGAAGATCGCAGAAGTCGCTGCCGAAACTGCGGAAGTGATCGAGTGCCAGCGCGTCACAGGTGAAGACTGTTACGTGATGAGCATCGTCTTCCGTTCCATCGACGACCTCGAGGCGCTGGTCGATCGTTTCACTCCCTTCGGGCGGACGACCACCTCGATTGTGAACGCCACTCCCGTTCAGCGCCGAGGCCTCCCGATCGATTGATGCGCTCGTGACCGCAGATCGCAGGCTCGTATGACCCAGTACGTCGCGTTTCTCCGCGCGGTCAACCTGGCCCGCCGACGACGGGTTGGCAGCGCCGAGCTTCGCACGCTGTTCGAGGAGCTGGGCTTCCGAGACGTGGATACCTTTCGTACGAGCGGAAACGTCATCTTCGGCGCCGAGCCCGAGCCACTGCCCAGGATGGCGGAACGAATCGAGAACGGGTTGGCAGAGACGCTCGGCTACGACGTGGTCATTTTCCTGCGCACGGCGAGCGAGGTTCGGGCGATCGCCCACCACCAGCCGTTTGCCCGCAAAGCCACCCAGGCCTCGAAGGGGAAGCTCCAAGTGGCGTTGCTTTCCGCTAAACCCGCGACGAGAGTGCGAAAGAACGTGCTGGCATTGGCAACGGATGCGGACAGGCTTGCATTCGGCGATCGCGAGCTCTACTGGCTTCCGAGCGGGGGGACTCAGGACTCGGCGTTGGACTTTAAGGCGGTCGACAAGCTGCTTGGTGCGACGACAATGCGAACCAAGGGCACCATGGAGCAGCTGGCGGCCAAGTACCTCGCCGATTGAGAGGTTCAAGTGTGAGCCGGCCGGGTTGCGAGCCGCTCTCAATTCAATCAGTCTGGCGGTCACCTGCGGTATACGTAACGGTATGAATTCCATGATTCGCACGGTTCCGCCTTCGCCCGCGCCGGCCCCGTCATTCCTCGACAGAGATCGCTTTGCTGTTCTGTGCGAGATCGAGCCTTCTCGACGACCCGACATCGAACACGTGCGCAAGCAGATCGAGGTGCTCAACCCGGTGGCGGACGCGTTCCTCATACCGGACAATCACCTCGGCCAGGCGACCGTTTCCTCGGTGGCCGTGGCCCATGAGGTCGCGTACATGGGCGGGAAGTCGATCGCGTGCATCAACGCGCGGGATCGCAACCTGCTCGGTTTCAGGCGGGACCTACTGACTGCGGCCGCCTATGGAGTCGACCACTTCTTGTTCGTCTACGGTGACGCACCCACCGAGGGCTGCAGAGTGGACGACCTCACTGTGCACGGGATGATCTCCGAGGTGAAGTCGTTCGGAACGTCTGAGCTGTTCGAAGGCTATCCCGGCTTCCACATCGGGACTGTAGTCAAGCCCGGACGTCCCCTCGCGTGGCGCGCGTGGGCCGACTTCGTCTTCGTGCAAGTCAGCTACGCCACACCGCTACTTTTGGAGTGGCGGTCTCAGCAGAGCTTCGGGGGCAGGATGTTTGCAGGAGTGCTCGTGCTCGCAAGCGCGCGCATGGCGCGCCGCGTAAACGCCACGATCCCTGACATTCGTATCCCGGAACGGGTCATCGACGCCTTGGAGGACGATCCGGACTATGGGCTGCGGGTTGCAGTGGAACAGATTGACGCGATCGAGGAGTCCGGTCTTTTCGACGGAGTGCACCTCGTGCCGGTAGGTCGCTATGCGGCGGTGGCGGAGTTGCTGCGCGCCCGCCGCTGACGATCGGTTTTCCCCGACGCGGCTATTCCATGATCGCGTTTGGATCAAGTGTGCCGACCAGGTGTTGGTCATCGGACAGATGCTGCCGGCCCCATGCAAGCACCTCGGCCTCCTGACTGAACAGGATCACCTGGCGCTCGGTGCTGATCTCCTTGAGAAGCTCGAGCACCGCTCGCTTCCTGATCGAGTCACATTGCACCAAGACGTCGTCCAGCAGCAGCGGGCATGTCTCCCCGCGGCGCGTCAGGTGTTGGGCCAGCCCGACCCGAAGCAACAGATAGATCTGCTCTGCCGTTCCGTGGGAGAGATAGGTCGCATCCCGCAACTCACCGCCGTTGGTCCGCACCCTGACCTCGAGTTTCTCAGGGTCCACCCGCACTTCGCGATAGCGGCCTCCGGTCACGTGCTGCAGCCATCGTTCGACGGAGCCCTGAAGGAGTAAAGCGACATCGAGGTGAACCTTCCCCTGCGCCACGACCAAGAACTCGCGCGTTCGCTGCAAGGTGGCTTGGAGACTCCTCACCGAGGAGAGTTCCGTTTCCGCCGCCGAGACGTCTTCCTCAGCCTCCGCTACATTGGGAAGACGTCTTGTCATTTCCTCGACCATCCCCCTCCGTCGCTCTGCCTCGGCACGCGCTTGCTCGGCCGCTTTCCGAGCCACGTCTTCAGCTTCATGGTCGGAGATCTGCAGCGATGTGACCTCAGCCTCTGCAAGCCCGTAACGACTCAGCGTCTGGTCCGAGCGTTGGCGCAGGCGGTCGGCCTCTGCCCGGAGCCCGTCAAGCGAGCCTCCCTGGAGCAGCTCTTCGAGTCGCGCCCACTCTTGCATGGCGCGCCGTCTCTGGCTCACCTCGCCCAACTTCTCCTTGCGCCACGCCCTCAGCAATCCCTGGCCCCTGTCGGGGTCGGGCGCGCTCAGACCGAGCCGAGAGGAAAGCTCGAGGAGCCTCGCTCCCGCCCTGGTGCGAGCCCGCTCGGTATCGTCGGCGGCTCGTTCCGCCGCCACGCGGGCGTTCAGCGCACGCTCAATATCCTTACGCCGGCCCGCTTGGGCTGCCACCGGCGCTCGTCCCTGACAGGCCGTCTCGTAATTCTCGGCCGCCTCCAAGACATCCCCGTTTGCGGCCGCCCCGCGCGCTGCAAGCCCATCGGCGAGGGCCGCCTCGCCGCCTGTCACCTTTCGTTCGAGTTCGTCGCGGCGCAGCTCCCACGCAACCAGGCGCCTCTTCTGCTCGCCGGCCGCGGCCATCCGATCCGCCAGCCGGCGCAGGGCCGGCGGATCATTCGTCAGTCCCAGCTCGTGAATTCGGGCTTCGGCCCGCCGGCGTCTGGCCACGAGCTCTTGGGTCTGCGATCGTCGATCGGTGCCGGCAGGCGAGACGCGCCCGTCGCGCCACCACCGCCGCGACGGCGGCAGCGCGCCGCCAGCAGAACCGCTCCGGAAGCGGCCGACCCAGACATCACGAGGCCGAGCCCGAACAAGGCGAGGACTCCGGCCGCTCCCAGGAACGCGACAGGAGACTTGCGGGCGGGAGGGGTGACTACGACGTCCGATCCGCCGACCTCGACCACCTCGATGGCGAGGTCATCGGCCAGCGCTCGCAGTTCCTCGACGCCGGCGCCTGCATCCGACGTCTCCGATGGCTCCTGGGGACGGGAGTCGGCATGTTCCTGCAGGCGCGCCGAGGCGAGCTTTACCTCCTCGAGCGCCTCCATTACTCCGGCGTCCGGGCCCGCGTCACCCTCGGGCATCTCAGGGAGACCCTCGAGCACCCGTCGAATGGCCTCGGCACTCTGGCCCGCCAGGATCTGGGGTTCCGGCCGCTTGTCCCACTGCTCGAGCGCGACGCTCACCTCTCGCAGATCGCGCTCGTCCTCCGAGGGGTCACAGGGAGGAATCGGGTAACGCCTGGTCAGCTCCTCGGCCTCTGCGGCCCGTCGCGCCCACCGATCGGCTTGGTCGAACGCAATACGGGCTTCGATGAGGCCGAGGTGCCGCGCGGCTTGGTCGGCTTGCCCCGCCGCCTCGTCGGCGCGAGCAAGCTGCCGGAGATACTCATCATGCTGCGAGCGCGCCTCGCCGAGAGCCCGCTTTCTGCTCTCGAGGCGGTCTATTGCTGCTCGCAGCCGCTTTCGGCTGGTCGCCCGGTCGCTCCCCAGCTTCTCGGAGAGGAAATCGTCGATCAGCGCGATCGCGCCCGCTGCAGTTTCCTGGGTGCCGGCGGTCGCAGCCGCTCGCTGAAGGTCCTTCTGGAGGAGCTCGGAGCTGCTCGTAACCTCGAGCAACTCCATCTGCCGGATGCACGCGGTGGCGAGAAAGCTGCGCCTATCCAGGCCGAGCCACTTCGATCCATCTGGTGTCCCGTCATGGATGATCTCGTTCATGCAGCTGCGGCCGAGCTGATCCACGACCGAATAGACGTGGGTGTTGAGCTCATGTAGCAGCTCGATCCTCCTCCCATCGGCGAGTAGGACGTCGACGCCGACCTTCCATTTGGTTCCGTCCCAGGGACGGTGGCGCGCCCCGAATTCTTCGTCGTCACGGGAGGGGCGTCCCTTGCCGCGCCGCATCCCGCAGAGGCCCGCATATATCGCCGCGTGCCACGAGGACTTGCCCGCTTCGTTCGGCCCGTAGATGAGGTTGAACCCAGGCTTGAACTCGAGCGTCGAGTCGTGCAGGGGGCCGAACGAAATCGCGCGCACACATTCGAACCGCATGTCAGAAAGTCTCCAGATCGCTACGTCCGTCGAGGGCTCGCAGTCCGGTGATCAAGACGCTCTCCCTCTCCTCCTGGGACAGGCCCTCGGCCCCCCTCACGTCGCACACGAACTGTCCTTTCACGGTCGACTCCTTCGCTATCGAGTCGAAGTCGTAGCCGACATGGAGGCGCTCGGTTCGGGTCGTAAGGTGCCGTACGCCCGGGGAGAGGACGCGCAGGTCGTCGGCCGTGAACTCGACCGCGGGAGCGACCTCGCCGCACAAGGAGGCCCGGACGAAACCTTCGATGCCGGATAGTCCGGCGTGCAGCTTTTGGCGAATCTCCTCTCGGCTGGCACAACCGGATACGTCGACCTCGATGTCGTGGACCTGGGAGACCGAGACCTGCCGCCGTTCTCGCTGCACCTCGCCGTTCTGGGATACGGAGACGATCACCGCTCCCCTGTCGCCCTTCTCGCCGAAGGTGAGCGGGTCGGGGTTTCCGGGATAGGTGTAGGAGTCTGCGTCCTTTGGTGTGTGGAGATGGCCGAGCAAGGCGTGGTGGAGGCCTGCCGATGAAATCTGCTCGGCTCGGAAGGCTGCGTAGCCTTGCTGTTCTGAGGCCGCAACTTGCCACCACGAGTTTTCCGATGCGTGCATGAGCGCCAGGTGCACACCAGCGCCATGGGAGCCGGTCGAGAAGCCGTCGAGAAAGTTGGAGGTGCTCATCGGCGCGCAGTGCGCCGCGCCCCACAGGGTCAGCCCCGGCTCGAGCTCGTGCGCCTCCAGCCGATCGTCTGCTGAAGACATGCACGTTGGGGCTCCACTGAGTGAGGGCAGTAGAGGCTCTGGGGCCCGAACCAGTCGTGGTTTCCGGGCGCGATGATGACCGGCATCGGATGCAGCTCGGCAAAGATCGCCTTGAGGAACGCGCCGGTGTCCGGCGAGGTCCGCTCATGCTCGAACAGATCTCCGGAGCACAGCAGCGCATCGGCTTTCTCTGCCTGCGCAAGCTCCACAATGTTCCTCAACGTCTCTCTGAGGGCCTGGCGACGCTGCGCGTGAATCGCACGGTCTGCCTGCAACCAGGTGAAGGGGGCATCCAGGTGCAGATCCCCGAACAGGACGAGCCTCACCGGGCCCTCCCTATCCGTCCCGAGCGCCCCTCACGATCCGAGGGCACCGCGACCTGCGGTCTGTGTCGTGGTCGACCGGTGGTCATGAGAAATCCAACCAACCGGCCAAAGTCCTCACGTTTCCCATCGACATGCATGAAACAGACGTTAGCGAGAGGGTGTGACAGTTCTCTGCTACACCGGATCGGTTGGGCCGGGCCTGGGCAATTCTCCCGATCCGAGGGGGTGCTTAAACGCGCTCGACGCGCCCCTAGTACCGATTGCGTACTCTCAGGCGCATCGAGCGCGATCGGCTACCCGGCCGGGCCGGCTCTCAGCCCCTAGTTTCGTCGATCCACACGACCGGGCGGGGGCCGCGGCCCTGCTTGCTCATCTCTTCCCACTCCTTCTCGGTGTAGACGAGGAGGTCGACCGGGACGGGCAGCTCCGTGGCATCGAAGCGACGGGCTCTCTCCATCCACTCCTCCTGTGTGGTGTCCACGATCAGGATGAGATCGAGGTCGCTCCCAAATCCCCACTTGCCGGCGGCCAAGGACCCGGTGTAGCCGACTCGAATAACCCGTCGTCGGTGCGCATGACACTCCCCACCCAGTTGATGGAGGGCCCGGAGCACATCGTCACGGCGAGGCCATCTGAGTACGGACGAACTCAACAATCGCACGGGCATCCTCTATCGCCTCCTCGCTCTGTCGGGAGCCGTAATGCTCGAACGGAGCTCCCTCGGGGTGACCGTTCGGATAGCGCGCGGGCACGTAGAAGTTGTCGAGTACCTGGCCTCTAAGCTGGGTCCTGGCTCTTTGTGTGCCAGATTTCCTAGTGTTTCCGTCCTGGATCGGGTTGTTAGGTGGCTGGGGAAGTGCGGACTGGAGAAGCTGAGGCTTGCTCCTCAAAACCGAGAGCTGGATGCGACCCGAGCAGGACGGACCCGGTTCAGGGACTTGGGGACGGAGATCAGCGCCGTGCCCCTGTTAGGTCAGATGTCTGGGGCCACGAAACCCGGGAAGCCTGCCTGCCTTCGAGCCGATCCGACGTGACGGTCGAGGGTGAGGAGGTGGGATGCGAAGGGTCTTAGGGATCGATCTGGCGATCACGGCAGAGAGTCGTGCGTGCGTCGCCGACGCGACCGGTGAGGTGCTCGTGGTAACGCGGGTTCCACATCAGACGCAACGAGCTCGAGGCGTTGTTCGATGCGGCGAGCGAAGGGATGACCGAGGACGACGAGCTCGTCGTCGTGATGGAGCCGACGTCAGCGATGTGGATCGCTCCAACCGCTTTCTTCCGATCAAAAGGAGCGCGGGTCGATCTCGTCCCTCCGGAGCAGTCATCAGATCTGCGCCGCTATTACAACAAGCACGTAAAGAACGACCGCATCGACGCCCAGCTCCTGGCCCGGCTGCCACTGCTGCATCCCGAGGGCCTCCACGAAGCTCAGTTGCCGGCCGGCTCACGCGGAATCTTGAAACGCATCGTGAGACGACGTGCCCGGCTCGTTTCTGAGCTGGCACAACACCGTCAGCGGGTGCGCTCGACGCTTCATCACGCGACGCCGGGGATGAACGATGTCTTGGGAGAACAGCTCGGCAAGGCCGCCATGGCGCTCTTCGGTCGCTACGGAGTCCCACGGCCATGCTGCGCCTGGGCAAGGCTCGCATCGCGGCCCTGTTCATCGAAGAACTCGCGCGGTCAATGGAGAGAAGACAAAGCCGAGCAGGTCCTCGCCGTCGCACGCTCCGCGATCGAGCTGTGGAACGGCCTCGAAGGCTGTGACTTCGATGAGATCGCGGAAGACCTCGCATGCGAGGCCCGCATCATCAAGGTCCTCGAATCCGAGATCCGCGAGCTTGATGCCAGAGCGGCAGGGTTGCTGGCTGAGATCGACCCCGAAGGCCTGTTCCTGTCGATGCCCGGGTTCGGAGAACGCACCGCGACGACGTTGCCGGCAGGCTCGGCGACGTGACTCGGTTCCGAAACGCTGCCGCGGTCAGGTCGTTCATCGGGATGATCCCCGGCACCGATCAGTCCGGCGAAGCCGAAGGGCGTCCTCGCCTCACGAAATCGGGAGATCGTTTGTTGCGCACGCTTTGTTCCTTGCGGCAGAGACCGCTCGCAAGGAAGACCCACAGCTGGCGGAGATCTATCTTCGTCAACTCATCAAAGGAAGTCATCACACCAAGGCGCGGTGCGCGGTGGCAACCGCCTTGGCGAGTCGGCTCGCCGCGGTGCTGCGCGAGGGCCGCCGCTACGAGATCCGAGATCTCGATGGAACCATCATCGACACCGCCACCGCTAAGGTGCTGGTGTCAGAACGATTCAAGGTGTCTTCGGAGCTGCGAGCTGCACGGCGACAGATCACCCGCACAAAGCGACAGAAGAGGCGCCACCTCGACGGAGTCAGGAGCAAGGACAAGCCTTCTCCAACAGCCGAGATGGCGCTTGAGAAAGATGCTATTCCGGTGGCCAGATCGGCTTGACGTTCCTTAGGGACTCAGGTATCTGCTACACCTCATCGGGTGTGACAGGTATCTGCTACACCTCATCGGGTGTGACAGGTATCTGCTACACCTCATCGGCTGGGCCGGGCCTGGGCAATTCTCCCGATCCGAGGGAGTGCTTAAACGCCGTCGACGCGCTCCTCAGTACCGATTGCGTACTCTCAGGCGCGTCGAGCGCGATCGGCTACCCGGCGGGCCGGCTCTCAGCCCCTAGGTCGTCGATCCACACGACCGGGCGGGGGCCACGGCCCTGACTGCTCATTTCCCTCCCACTCCGCTTCCGTGTAAACGAGGGGGTCGACCGGGACGGGCAGCTCGGTGGCATCGAAGCGACGGGCCCTCTCCATCCACTCCTCCTGCGTAGCTGTCGACGATCAGGATGAGATCGAGGTCGCTCCCAAATCCCCACCTGCCGGCGGCCAAGGAGCCGGTGTAGCCGACACGAACAACCCGTTCGTCGGCGTGGGTGACACTCCCCGCCCAGTGATGGAGGGCCTGAGCACATCGTCACGGCGAGGCCATCTGAGAACGGACGAATTCAACAATCGCACGGGCATCCTCAATCGCCTCCTCGCTCTGTCGGGGACCGTAATGCTCGAACGGAGCTCCCTCGGGGTGACGTTCGGATCAGCGCGTGCGGGCATGTAGAAGTTGTCGAGTACCTGGCCTCGCTCGCTCCGATCTACGATGCGATTACATGAGACGAATCGTAATCCTGAGCCACAGAAAGGCCGACGCTCACGTTTTTCGCCAGAAGACCGAGTTCCTGTCAATCTGAACTACGTCGTAGGAGATGGCTTCTTTCTCACGGAAGTCATCGACGGCTAGGCGGCACCCTTCATTCGTGTAGTAGTCATCAATTATGGTGAAGCCTCCGAAGGAAACTTTGTGGTACAGAGCCTCCAGACCTTGCATGGTGGATTCGTACATATCGCCATCGAGGCGAAGTACGGCTAGCTGATTGATTGGAGCGCGTGGAAGGGTGTCCTTGAACCATCCCACCAAAAATCGCACCTGGTCATCGAGCAGCCCGTATCGGACGAAATTGTCTTTGACATCCTCGAGAGTCGCCACAAGCGTCGATTGAGTCCAGTGTAGGTCATTCACGTCCGCCGGATACCGATCAGGTGACGGCCTGGGCAATCCCTCAAATGAATCCGCGACCCAGACGATCCTCTCTGAGACATCATGGGCTTTAAGGACGGCTCGCATGAATATCGCTGTACCGCCACGCCAGGCACCTACTTCGATGAGATCGCCTGGCACATCGTCTTGCAACACCTGCGATATGCACTCTTGGATATTGTCGAGGCGCCGAAGGCCGACCATGGTTTCCGCTTCCGGTGGTCTATCAAGCCCTTCCGCTCGAGCCTTTGGATCAAAGGGGACGTAACGAGCAAGTGCAAGGTTCTTGCGTGCCAGCGCACTTTGCATCAGTCGCAGCATCCGAGTCTTGGTGAGACCCTCGATTCCCGTCACTGGTCGATAGTGATCGGGGAAAGCGTACCTCGTAAGGCACTTCTTGAGTAGATCGAGATAGAGATCGGTAGTGTCTGACATCGTCATCCTTTCGGAGAGACGCGGCAAGTTACGATTCAAGAGAAAGCCAAGGCTAGAGAATCACCCCACGGCGGAACTCTGGAGAACCGAGTCATAGATGCGTTCTCTGGTCGGCGGCCAGGGTGGCCCAGTCGAGCGACTCGCGCAGGGCGGGCGCAGCAGCTCGTGCCGCGGCCCCCGCAGTACGGTCTTCGAGCACCGTACGCAGCGCTTGAGCCAGGCCGTCAATGTCCCCATAGTCGAACACGACCGACGCCTGGGGGCCGAGCAGCTCGGCGCCCCCGCAGCGGTCGGAAAGCACCACCGGCAGGCCCACTCCGGCGGCCTCAAGGGCGGCGGTGCCGAAGTTCTCTGACTCAGAAGGAAGACAGAAGCAGTCCGCGTCGGCCAGCGCCTGTGCCTTCTGCCCGTCCCACAGACCTTCGGGAACAAGCAGCAGCCTGTCCTCGAGATCGAGGCGGGCGCGCAGCGACTCGATCGCCTGCAGCGTCCCGTCGTGATAGTCGGGGCCTGCGATCAAGGCCCACACTCCGGGGAGACGATCAAGGGCGTACACCAGGTGAAGCAATTGCTTCTTGGCGGCGATTCGGCCGAGGAACAGGACCAGCGGCGCCTCCGGAGGATGCCCAACGCGGCGCGCAACTCGCCGCGACGCGGCAGAGGCAGCACCTTATCGAGGCAAATGCCGTTGGATCGAATGCGAATGCTAGAAGGCGCGATCCCGTCCTCGATGAGCTCCGTCGCTTCCATGCGTGAGGTCGCGATGATGGCTCGGGCGTCTCCCAGGATCGCCTTGCCGGTGGTCGCGTCGAAGGCACGCTTGAGACGATGGCTGCGCACCCTGCGGCGATGGGTTCCGACCGGCTCGATGACATAGGGAACTCTCGAGCGTCGGGCCGTGAGCGCGGCGGCCGCGCTGACGGGCTCGCGCATTCCCATGACGTGCACGACGTCGGCCTTCTCGATCGCCACGCGCAGAGGGGTCAGCGTGCGAGGCACTTGATTGCTGTGGTAACGAGCAAGAACCGGCAAGCCCGTCGCAGCACGACCGACTCCGCAGCCGATGACTTCCGCGTGATGGCCGCGTGCGCGCAAACCGGCGGCGAGCTCGTTGATCTTTGTCACCGGGCCCCCGAACTCCCGGGCGAGGGACGGGACCGTGAGAACCACTCGCACGGCTACCAGCCGAACCCGTTGGCCTGTGGCCACGTTCGCAGCACCGTTATCGCCCACAGACGCGACCAGTGCACGCGCCGCTGCTCGAAAGACTCCCACAGGCGTCTTCTGAGCGCGGCGGGTACCGAGTCACTGAAGGGAAGCTCCTCCGAGAGAAGGCCCGAGCGTATGTGCTCGCGCAGGGGGCCGCGCATCCACGGCTCGAAGGGAAGGGCAAAGGGCCGCTTGGGCATGACTGCGTCGAGGCGCGCCGCGCTGCGCGAGCAGAGCCTTGCCGCGCTCGTTTCGCACCTCGGAGGGAAGGGCAAGCGCGACGCGCACCATGCTGTCGTCGAGGAGCGGCACGCGCACCTCTAGTGAGTGGGCCATCGACATCTGATCGGTGTCGCGCAACAGTTGGTGGGAGAGGTAGTGGCGCAGCTCGAGCTGCATCACGCGATCCTTGCCGTCCGTTATGTGGCGACCGTTGCCGGTGCCGTTCGAAGCGGCACGGTGTCCGTTCGATCCGTCGACTTCGACCGGAGCGAACAACCCCCTCACCGCCTGATAGGCGCCCTCGTCGCCGGCGCCGCTTCCCAGCAGACGGGCGAGTCGCCCGCCGGGGGCCGCGTGCGATGCTCGCAACGCTGCGCTCCTGCGCATGCCAGAGGGAGCCAACGCCAGGAGCCGGCGGACACGGGCAGTGCGAGGCATCAGGCTGAAACTGGGGTAACCACCGAAGAGCTCGTCTCCCCCCAGGCCCGACAGAGCGACGACCAGGCCTGCGTCATGCGCAGCCTTGGAGATGATCCAGCTGTTTACTCCGTCGGCCGTGGGCTGATCCATGGCGGACATGATGTTTGGGAGATCGGACTCCACCTCGGCACCAGTCACCGGAACGTGTTCGTGAGCCGCACCGAGGTGCTGCGCGATGCCCGCGGCGGCGTCGCCCTCGTCCTCACCGGTTCCCGGGAACGTCACAGTCAGTGCCCGCAGCTGCCCCTCGGCCGCCGCAACGCTCGCCACCGCGGAGGAATCCACTCCGCCGGACAGGAACACGCCCACGGGGCGGTCGGCGACCAGGTGTCGAGACACCGAGTCCTTGAGCGCGGCTCGAACAAGTCGCTCCGCATCCCCTGCGAGAGCTTCATCGGTGTCGATTTCCGGCTTCCACCAGCGCTCGATGTTCCATGCGCCCTGCTTGTACTCCAGATAGGAGCCGGGATCGAGCTCCCGCACGTCGGCGAGAACGGTACGGGGGCCGGGAATCGAGCCCCAGGTGAGATAAGAGGAGACGGCATCGGGGTCGGGCTCTTGCGAGGCAAAGCCCGCCTTGGCGAGCGCCCGCACCTCGGAGGAGAAGGCGAGGCGTTCCGAGTTGGCGCACACATACATCGGCTTGATGCCGAGCCGGTCATCGCGCCCAGCAGGAGCCGGTCTCGGCGTTGATCGAAGATCGCAAAGGCGAACATGCCCCGGAGCCGGGCCAGCATCTGGGCCGCCTCGCCGGCACAGTCCTCGTAGAGGTGGACCAGGATCTCGGTGTCGCTGTTGGAGCGAAAGCGATGGCCGTCGCGTTCGAGCTCGTAGCGCAGCTCGATAGGATTGTAGAGCTCGCCGTTGTAGGCGACCCAGACGTTGCCCGTCTCGTTGCAAAGCGGCTGATCGGCCTCTGGGAGAAGATCGACGATGCGAAGCCGGTGTGCCCCAGCACGCAGGTGGAGTGCGAGCCGGCCAGGGTCTTCACGCCGCATGCGTCTGGGCCGCGGTGAGAGAGCGCACCCAGGCCGCGCTCTATCCCTTCTCTGAGCCCGTCCGGATCTTTAGCTACGACGCCGAGGATTCCGCACATCTCAGGCAATCCGTTCCGATATATCCAACGAGCCAGGCGATGGAAGCTCAAGGGATTCGTTTTTCGACTCAACCCAAAGGCTGTCGGCAAGAAAGAGGAGCCAGGGGCACGGTTGGGAGAGCCTCTTCAGGGCCTCCGAGAGGGACAGGGTCGCCGAATATCGCCTCGCCAGTAGATCTGCGTCTTCTATCCGCGGGTTAAGCGAGAAGAATCCGTCTATCGAAAGGGAGGTTGAGCCTACGATGGAAGAGAAAACAGACCTTAGCTCTGCGGGAGACCAATAACGGCACGCGGAACACGTTGTCGTTCCTCTTGATCACATTCGCACACGATTGAGCAACTGGCGCAGACCATACTTATTGGGCATTTGCACCAGAACGGTCCCTTGGGCGCAATTGACTCTCGACAGCTCTCTCAGCGCATCGAATGCGTCCTGCTTGGCGAAATGCTGAAGCACCGAGTAGGAGAAGACCGTGTGGAAACGCTTCTCCTTGAATGGGAGCCAGCGAGCGTCCCCTACGACGAAATGAACCTCACGGCCTAGGTCGCACGCTACTCTCGAGCCAGCCAGCGTAGCCTTGAGTGAAGGGTCCAGCCCGACCGAGCGATAACCGCTCGCGCTCGCAGCCAACGCCCATCTTCCCCAGTTACTCCCCACATCCAGAAAGCTTGCATTCTCCCCGTCGGCAAGGGGAAAGTGGGGAATTGGATAGCGGGACAAACCACCGGGCAACCGTCTGTACATGTTTCCACACGTTGCAACGATCGCCTGTTCAACGAACGGATGCATACCTTTGAAAGTGCCGACTCCCAAGTCAGGCACCCCGTTCTCATCGTCGCCGCCCTTAGAAACATGTTCCAGAGTCTCGATAAAATGAGTCGGAAGCGTCGGTACCACATCCTCAAGCAGCATTACCGGGATCCCCTGAACGACGGGATATCTGTGGCCCGGCACATTTCAGCTCGTCCTCAGCGACGGTGACGCACTCTGTCTCGAGGGCACGCCAAAGATTCGAGCAACCAGTCGCTCACTAGCACTGTGCCCGCTCCTCATTCGATCCCTTGAATCCTCGCTTGTCGCCTGCCGCTACACCCAGCGAGGACATGAGACTCTCGACAGTGTCCCGAAACCTCTCGTATGAGTATTCACGGAGTGCCCGCGCCCGGCCTCCTTGGCCTAATCGGTGAGCAAGCCCCTTATCGCTCAACACCTTCACGGTGGCATCGGCAACCTGCTGAGGATCATCCGGGTCCACCAAGATGCCGGATTCTCCGTCGGCGACCGCTTCAGAAGCTCCGCCCGCAGCGCCCGCCACCACCGCGAGCCCTGCCGCCCAGCCTCGGCAAAGACGAGGCCGAATCCTTCCCCTTCGGCTCGAGGTTGCAGGCGGCAACGAGACGGCAACACGAAGACATCGGCGCCCGCGTACTCGGCTCGCAGCTCCTCATCGCTGATGCGACCACGAAACTGCACACGGTCCTTGACCCCCAGCACGGATGCGATCCGCTCGAGCCGGGGCCTATCCGCTCCCTCGCCGACCACTACCAGCTCCGCCTGGGGAAGCCGTCGGTTCACCGCGGGCCACGCATGGAGCACGGTGTCGAGCCCCTTGTACTGCTCGTCGCTGTCGAGGCGCGCAACACTGAGCGCGGTCGGAGGGTCTCTCTTCGGAGAAGGAATGCAGGATGATCGTCAAGCTCGGGGCCAACGCAATGGGGTATCACCTTGACGGAGCCGGCACTCAGAGTGGCGGCAGCTTCCACAGCGCGAGCTGAAAAGTGGCTGGGAGCAAAGAGAACGTCGGCGCGTCGCAGAGAAAAGCGAACCAGTGGCCGCAGCCGGCCCCACGTCTCTCGTCCATGACACCACACGACGCAGGGTGCCCCGGAGAGGCGGGCGCACAGCCATGCGATGGGAGCGAGGTGCGCATGGCAGCAAACGATGACCAGCCGCCGTCGCCACCGCAAGGCGCTTGTTGCAGCAGTGGTTGCGTACGCCAGCCGGTCGACCACGCCGACCCGATTCGATCTCGACACCCGGCCACCGCGGCGCAAGACCCGGCATGGAAGCTCTCTCGAGTCCTTACCACTCCATAAGGGCAGGAGGCCAACACGCTCGGGCCCGAAGGAATCGGCTAGAGCTTTGAGCAGCATCCTGCTCGAGCGCTGAATTCCGCCGGTCCCCGCCGGATCGGGGCTCAGCACCAAAAACCGGGGCGTGCGCGCCTCGTATTCGATGAGATCGGCGGTCCGTGCTGCGTTCTCGTCCCAAGAGCTCAGCTCTGCGAGCTTTCGTCCCTCCACTGAAAGATGTTCTGCAAGATCCCTATCCTCGAGAAGCGAGCGCACGTGACCCGCAAGCTCCCCAGCATCCTCGGGCTGTCTTAGAATGAGCGAGTTGCGTTTATGCTCAAGCATCTCGCAGATTCCTCCAGCACGACTACTGATCACAACCGGAACTCCACATGACATAGCCTCGAGCGGGGGCAAAGGAAAGGCATCCCCGCGAGTCGGGGCGAGCAGAACGTCGGCGGCCGCGTAGTAATCAACCATCTCGGATGTGTGCGGCCAGACCCGTACCCTTTCTACCACCTGGCTGATCCTGGCCAGCCTCGACCTGATCAGAGTCGACGAAACCAGCGACCGCAAGTACTGTTTCAGTGGGAAGCATGGCTAGAGCCTCGATTGCCCGGTCCACACCCTTGTTATGAGCATCGTTGGCGACTAGTAGCAAGACCCTCCGGCCTTCGACCCCAAAGTGCCGCCTTACTTCGTCCCGGCGGGCCGCCGCCGCCTCAGGGGAGAAGCTCAACTGGTCCACTCCATGGTGGATGACTGGAACAGTCCCGG
>CAWKGK010000007.1:0-177281 GCA_963849115.1 uncultured Actinomycetes bacterium
CGGCCGTCCTACTCCGTGACCTCCTTAGGTGGCCATCTCCACGCCGTGAGGAAGATGTGCACAGTGATTGCGATCTCCGCAATCCCGAACAAGATGTAATACACCCATCCCTCGCCGACAAGGTTGCTGATGTTCACGAGTGTGTACAGAATCGCTAGGACCAGGTTCAGGGGACGGTTCACCCTTGCCGGCAGGAGCAACGACAGGACGATCATGACCGCAGGGATGATCACTATCAAAGACGCGAGCACCAGAGTCGCCTGAGACACCTCGAGCGGACCCATCACGCCACGCCGTATTTCATCTATCTCACCGGGTCGATAAAGCGAAAGGAAGTCCGCGTAGATATAGAGGGCGATCAGCGCGATCCACGCTGCTGCCAGCTTGAGCTGAGGGTCTACTCTTCTGTTCTCGAATTCCGTTCCCATCGTGTTTACCCGTCGGGCTGGGACAGGGGGGCTCTAGGCGTCCTCGTTGGTGGCTTCGTCGGTCGGCTAGGCGGGCGCGTAGACGAGGTTCAGGACACCCGTCTTGAACGTCTCGGACTTCATCAATGTAAGAGGGATCGGGGATTCGCCTTCGTCGAACAGCTTCAGCCCCTTGCGGACGGCGATCGGGTGCACCAATAGATGCAGCTCGTCCAGCAGCCCTGCCGCGAGCAGTTGGCGCACGACGGAGATCGAGCCGCTCAGGGCGATGTTCGAGTCGCTCGGCTCATTCTTCAACGCAGTGACGGCCTCGACGAAGTCGCCCTTTAATTGTTCGGAGTTCCTCCATGTGAACTTCAGCTGCTGGTTCGACACGACGATCTTGCGTGCGTCGCCGAGCTTCTTGGCAAACACGGCGTCTTCTTCGCCGGCTGATTCCCGCCCCGGCCACGCCCCAGCGAAGCTGTCATATGTCTTGCGACCGAAGAGAACTGTATCGGCCGAGCCGAGCGATGCGTCGACGGCAGCACCCATCTCGTCGCTGAAGTACGGGAAGTGCCACTGGTCGGGCGCTTCGACGACGCCGTCGAGCGAGATGAATAGGCCTGCGATGACTTTCCTCATGCTGCTCCCCTTTCCTTTCCCGATCCCACTCTGCTTTTCAACTATCAGACTGGACAGCTCACCCAAACTATCTCTTCCGGCGGGACTTCTCAGCGGCGCCGAGGCCGACAATGAAGAAAGGGCGCGCGAAAATTCCGACGCCCCCGTCCGGGTTTAGAGGGGACGGTTAATCCGTGGCAAAGAACACAGCTCCCCACTCGAACCCGCACCCCGCATAGCAGGCACCGGCCATCTTGTCCCAGGTGCCGTCCAGAAGGTTCGCCTTGTGCGGGGCACTATTCATCCACGCGTCCACCATCTCGTTGCATCCGCTGCTCTTACCGACGATCGACCCCGACGTCCCTCCGAAGCAGCCAGGGAAATAGTGGTCCAGATCGCACTCGTCCCGATTCTTACGAGCTTCCTTCCGGGCACATTCCTTCAGGGCACCGGAGCTAAGGATCCGCAGTTTCGCCTTACCGTTGTCGGCCCGTCGCTGATTGATCTCGGTACATAGACAATCACCTGTGCAAGCCATGGATAAGCTCTAACACACGATGTTCGTGCCGGTCCGGAATCCGCGTAGATCGTTTCCCTTACCTGTCAGCCCGGCCTACTCATGCCTATACCAAGCCGAACCCTGCGCGCCAGACCCACAGACCGCCTCTGCCCCGGACAGCTCCGCGGCAACCTCATACATCCCGGACGAGGCGCAAGGTTGGCGGCTGTTTCCCGGTATCCGGTCGGGACGGCTGGGCAAGTCGACGGCTTCCACGCCGCGTCCGAAAGGCATATGCCTGGGCCCGCCGGGGCCAGCGGATGGGGGTGTCAGCCCGGGGGGTCCTCCCCGGTGAGCCCGTCCACCGACTCCCGGATGAGATCGGCGTGGCCCACGTGCCGCGCGTACTCCTCTATAAGGTCGATCAGGATTCGCCGCAGGCTGGGTGACTTACCGCGGTGTTCTGGCCTACTGTCGGCGGGGTTGATGTACCGGCCCAGCTGCTCCGGGCCGCCGTCGGCCAGCGCCTCCATGACCACGGAGCGGGAGCGAGCCACGGCGTCCTGCCAGAGCGTCCGGAGCTGTTCGGGGGTGTCCTCGGCGGCCGACTGCCAGTCCCAGTCGGGGTGGGCATCCCAGTCGATCATGTCCCACGGGGGCCCTGGGTTTCGCCCGAGCAGCAACCGGGAGAAATAGTAGTCCTCGACTAGGGCCAGGTGCTTGAGCAGCCCGCCCAGGGTGATCGACGAGGGGGCGAGCGTCGCCCTCAGGCCGTCCGCGTCAAGTCCCCCGCACTTCCACGCCAAGGTCGCGCGCTGGCGCTCCAAAGAGCCCAGGAGGGTTGCGGTCTCGTCGCCCGCGAGGGGAGGTTCCGGGTGATCCTGCTCCTCCAGGTCGGTCATGGAGGGGAGTCTAAAGGCCGGGCTACCGCTGCGTCAGGGGCTCAGAACGACTTCTAGAAGCCGAGGCGAGCCCGGTGTGCCGGCTTCGTCGCCGGCGGCCTCTATTCCGAGCTGCTCGGAATACCGATCGTTGAGCATCGGCACATGCTCGACACTACCTATAGTCACCGTAAACCTACTTAGGGTTGCACATCGCTCAGCACGTTTCGACTACGAAGCATGCCTCCCCGGCCCCCGTTTTTGCCCGACCCTCTGGCCAATCATCACGAAACTTGTCATCCTGTAAGGAACTGCCTGTGGGGACTGCCTGTGGGGGCCGCTTCTAGGAGGAGAGCTTTGCAGCACCGCAATATGTCTGGTTTCTGGCGACGGGATCTCAGTCGCCGAGACTTCCTTCGCAAGTCCGCGGCCATGTCGATGGCCCTCTCGGGCACGGCCGCCATCCTGGGAGCGTGCTCCACCTCGGCTGTGACGGCCAGAAAAGACGATTTGAAGTTAGCCCGCCCTGAATCTCCGGTTACGCTGCCGATTCATTCCGACAATCCCCCTCTGGAGGATGGTCTCGAGCCCGAACCGGGTGCGACTCTCAGGATCTACAACTGGGAGGAGTATATGTGGCCGCGGGTCGTCGACGACTTCGCCGCCAAGTACGACGTCAAAGTCGAGATCACGAACTTCAGCGACATGGACGATGCTCTGGCAACACTCCGGTCGGGGAACAGCTTCGACGTCTTCTTTCATCGGACGGACGTCATCAGCAGACTGGTTGCAGACAAGCTATTGCAACCCTTGAACCACAACTATATCCCCAACTTGAGCACGGACGTCTGGCCCGTTTACCGGAACCCTTTCTATGATCAAGGGGCCCGTTACGGGGTTCCCTATACCGTCTACACGACGGGGATCGTTTGGCGTACGGACCGCGTCGACGAGGACTTTGCGGCTCGCTCCAATCCCTACGAGATCTTCTGGGACCCCCATTACAGGGGGCGGATCCACTTGCTCGACGACTATCGTGAAACGATCAGCATGGTGCTACTGAAGAACGGAATCACCGACCTCAACACCAGCGACCCAGCAGCGCTCGCGATGGTGGCCGATGACCTCGACGCTCTGGCCTCTAATGTCGGAGCTCTGGATATTGATGCTTATAAGGACGTACCGTCGGGAGAAGCCTGGATTCATCACGCCTGGTCGGGTGACGCCATCGCCTCGCAGTACTACTTTCCAAAGGGAGAGGACCCGAGCGTGATGCGCTACTGGTTCCCACCAGACGGAGGTGGGGCGGTGGCCAACGACTGCATGGGGGTGCTTCGCAACGCCAGGAGCCCGGTGCTGGCACACCACTTCATCAACTATTTGCTCGACAACGACGTGGCGACCCGGAACTTTAGCTGGAACGGGTATCAGCCACCCCAAGTCAAGCTGAAGCCTTCGGGAATGGTGACGGCCGGCTACGTTCCGGCCCAGCTGGGGAACACCATCACGACCAGAAGTTCCTTCAACAGAGGCTTCATGGAGATGGAATTGAGCCCCGATGCGGACAATCGCTGGCACCGCGTATGGGAGGAGTTCAAGACGAGTGTCTAATCGAACTCATCACTTGAAGTTGTGCTCGATCACGTTGCTCATCCTGAGCCTGTTTGTGATGATCGCACCCAATAGGGCGGCTGCGCAGACCCCGACGTTGGTCGTCGAAACCGTTCCCCCCATCGAAGGGATCAAGTTTCGCCTTGGTGGCGAGACCTTCGTAACCGATGAAAGTGGCGTAGCGAAGATAATGCCGAAGGCCCCGAGCGCCTCCAGGTTGATCGTCGACGAGCACTCATTGATCGGTGATTCTCAGCGCGTGGAGTTCGTTGCCTGGTCGGACGGCGTCGGGACTGCGGATCATGCCGTCGACTTTCGGGAGCCCTCTCGGCTTCAGGTTGGTTTCAATATCGACTATCTGGTCAAGGAGCGCTTTCGCAGTTCGAACGGCGACATCCTCGGCTCAGAAAGCATCGATTCGTTCACCATCGTTGATGACACCAACGACTCCACCACCTTTCGAGGAAGCTCTAGCGGACTGGCTGGGCCAACCGCACTGTCGTGGCAGCGGTTTCCTCCCGGCACACGATGGCTGCGGGCCGTGCGTACCCTCCGCGAGGGTGAAACTCTGAAAGCGGAGACCGTTTCTTATAGCGTTCGGTCGGTCACGGTGGAAGGAAAACGCGCGACTGCTTCCTCCGACCCTTTCGTTCCCTCTGTGGACGCAGAGTGGACGATCACAGTGGACGCTTCGAGGAATCCGATTAGCCAGATCGCTGCGGTGGTGCTCGTGGCGATCCTGTTCTTGATCGGCGGCTTCGTCATCTTGATGCGAGTGCGAGGCGGCTCGAAGACGGCCGGCGCAGGTAGTGTAGCCCCCTTCCGAAGGCTCGTCCCTGAAAGAAATGCTCGGAGTCAACCTCCAGCCAGGGTGTACGTCCGAGTCAAGTTGGATAACGGCCGAACTGTTGAGGGATGGAAGGTGAAGGTCCCCGGCGCGAAGGACTCTGAGGTCCTAAACATCAACGTTACACACGTGTTCCGGCCGGATGGGGAGGAAGCGCCACCCGGGCCACTGGACTCATTCGTGTTGTCCTCCCAGATCGTTGATCTCGAGATCCATGAAGAACAGCCTCAGGTCAGCAGCCCAACTTAAGGCGCAGGGACTTTCCGAAACCTGGCCGGGGGTTGCGACAGTACTGAGGGCCGCTCGATGAAAAAAGAAGTCATCGATAGATGGCGTTTGTCCGTCCCGTTGTCGTCTCGAGCCCGGGAGAGTTCGTGCTTCGACCAGTTATCACCCCGGCTCGCCTTGTCCGACCTCCTGCAGGACGAAGCCGTTGCCGTCGGGGTCCTTGAAGTCGGCGAACGAAGCGTAGTTGGCCCGCTCTGGATCCGGGCCCGGCACCCACTCGCGGGACTCTAGATGCCGGACTTCGTCTACTGCAACTCCGCGCTCGACGAGCTCGGCGCGAGAGGCAAGTATGTCGGAGACGATCAAGAACAGGCCCTGGACGGAGCCCGGCGTCGCTTCCGTGATTCCCTTCCCGATGCCGATTGAGCAGGCCGAGCCCGGCGGGGTCAGCTGGACGACTCGGAAATCATCTCCGAAGCTCATGTCGACATCCAAATTGAAGCCGGCATTTTTCACATAGAAGTCCTTCGCGCGGTCCACGTTCGTGACCGGAATCACTACGAGTTCGAGCTTCAAATCCATGATGCAGCCTCCTTGGTAGTAGCTAGTACCGTGTCACCTGAGCACAAGCCCGCTGGTCACGTTTCGTCATCGTCCCGGTGATGCCCGCGGCGCGCTGTGTCATTCCCCACCCGATGCTAGTCGGCGTGAGCCTGGAGAGGGTGGCGCAAAGCGAACCGTGGGCATCTAACGACCAAACATTGTGGGTAAGCGCGGACCGTGTCCATTTGCCACCTAGGATCCTCGCGCCACGACTCGGCGCCAGCGTCCGGGAGCTGCTTCCCGAAGGTCGCGTCACTCAAGCTGTCGACGGAGCCCGTCGAGATCGCCCAGGACCCACACGCTGACCAGCCGTTGGCCGTCCGCGACGAAGAAGGCGGCACCGGCGTACTCAAAGCGGCGTTGTGTGGCCGGCAAGTCAAGCAGCGGGCCGGTATGAGTGCCTGCGTAGCGGAGCCGTGCAGCGGCTCGTTGACCTTCGCAGACCAAAGCGACGACTTCGTTGTGAAAGTCAGCCGAGCCCGCTCGGATGGAGTCACGATACGAGCGCCATTCACTTCGGCCGGTAGTTCGCCGTCCGAGCGACCCGCGGAAGTCGAACGCTGCGTCAAGAGTGTCGTCGACCAGGGCGTCGTTCCACCTGTTCCACAACTCTTCGTAGAAGGTCTCGATCAGACTTGCGATGAGAAAGGGCATATGCGCAGATTATCCTCGACCCACCCTTCGATCATCGACAGCGACCTCACATCGTCTCCCTGGTTAGCCCGTGGATGCGCGAAGGAGCTGGCGATCCGGCGTCTGGGCGCCAATCGGGCGTCATCGCGACCCTGGGCCCCTCGGCGAACGCCCCTGCATCGTCGAACACGACCTCATCAAACCCAGCGGCTAAGTGAGGGCGGCTATGATGCTGCGACTACTGAGGCTTAAGCCTGAGACTGGAGACTTCTCCTAAATGCGCCGTCTCCCCACCGGCACCGTCACCTTTCTGTTCACCGATATTGAAGGCTCGACGCGACTGCTGGACGAACTCGGGGCGACACGTTTCGCGGAGGCATTGGCCGAGCACCGGCGATTGCTGCGCGAAGCATTCAAGCGCCACGGCGGAGTCGAGGTCGATACACAAGGAGATGCCTTCTTCGTTGCCTTCCCGGACGCGTCCGGAGCGCTCGCCGCAGCCGAGGAGGGACAGGTCGCGCTCGCAAACGGACCGATCCGCGTTCGCATGGCGCTGCACACGGGTGAGCCGGTGGTCACCGACGAAGGTTACGTCGGCATGGATGTCCACCGCGCGGCCCGCATCTGCTCCACCGCCCACGGAGGCCAGGTCGTGCTCTCGGCCACGACCCGCTCACTGCTGGGCGACGCCGGCCTCGCCGACCTCGGGCTTCACCGGCTCAAGGACCTGGGGAGGCCGGAAAAACTATTCCAGCTGGGCCGGGACAGGTTTCCACCCCTTAGATCGCTCAACGCGACCAACTTGCCGTCCCAGCCGAGCAAGCTGATCGGGCGGGGGAGGGAGCTATCAGAGCTCGCCGCCCTCGTTCCCGATGTGCGGCTGGTGGTGGTGACGGGACCGGGAGGCTCGGGGAAGACGCGGCTGGCTCTGCAGGTCGCGGCAGAGCTCGTGGAGACGTTCACAGATGGCATCTACTGGGTATCGCTCGCGGCCGTCTCCGAGACCGCGCTCGTATTCCCTACGATAGCCTCGGCGCTCGGTGCACAGGGAGAGGTCGCTGCGCACATCGACGAGCGCCGCATGCTGCTTCTGCTCGACAATCTCGAGCAGGTACTCGACGTTGCGCCGCAGTTATCGGAGCTGCTGCGGTCCTGCCCGAACCTTCACCTCCTGATCACCAGCCGCGCCCTACTGCGGATCGAGGGGGAGCACGAGTACCAGGTCGAGCCGTTACCGACACAAGACGCAGTTGCATTGTTCCGCGAGCGCTCGCCCGTCGCCTTTCCCGAGGAGGCAATCGGCGCCATCTGCCGCCGGGTGGACTGCCTCCCGCTCGCGGTCGAGCTGGCCGCAGCGCGCACCAGGATCCTTTCGGCCGACGCAATGCTCGCTCGACTGGATCAGCGCCTTCCTGTCTTGACGGGCGGTCGTCGCGACGCTCCCGAGCGCCAGCGGACGCTGCGAGCAACGATCGAGTGGAGCTACGAGCTGCTCAAGGACGACGAGCAGATGCTCTTTCGCCGCCTCGCCGTGTTCGCCGGCAGCTTCGACGCGGTGGGGGCCGAGGAGGTGGCCGGGTCCTCACTCGAGACGCTGCAGACCATCGTCGAGCACAACCTCGTGCGCCGCTGGAGCTCGGGTCGGCTCGGCATGCTCGAAACGATCCACGAGTTCGCGCTCGATCAGCTCGAGGAGTCCGGCGAGGCCGAATCCATCCGCCGCCGGCTCGCCGAGTTCTTGCTCGCTGTGGCAGAGTCCGCCAACCTCACGGACGAGGCGGAGGGACCACAACGGATCCACTTGGTGACACCCGAAGCCCCCAATGTGCGAGCGGCGCTCGAGTGGTCGCATACACAAGGCGACGTTGTGATCGGACTCCAACTCGCTATTGCCCTCGAGCACTTCTGGACCGCGACCAGCCCGTTCGAGGGAATGCGTATCTTCGACTTGCTGTTGGCACGCGGCCCCCAATTGCCTCTCGAGCTGCGTGCAAGCGCACTTCGAGTGTTGGGCGGCGTGACGTTCATCGTCGGGCACTTCGAGGAGGGCACGCGCCTCTACGAAGAGAGCCTGGCCGCGTACCGGAAGCTGGGGGACGATCTCAACATCGGCATCCTTCTCTACCGGCTCGCCAACTCGGACCTTGCTCGGGATGACATCGCCGCGGCCCGCGCCCGCGTCGAGGAGAGCGGCGAGCTCCTGCGGCGCGCCCGCTTCCCCAAGGGGGAGGCGATAGTCCTCGGAACACTGGGCGACATCGAGTCCTTGGAGGGCAACCACGACCGGGGCATCGAGCTCATGCGGCAAAGCATCACTCTCTCCCAAACCATCGGGTACTCGTGGTGGACGGCCGTATCTCTCGCCTCCGGCGCCGAACGCCTCCTCCTGCTCGACCGACTGGAGGAGGCGGAGCAGTGGGCGCAAGAGGCGCTGCCCGAGGCGCTGGCCATCGGCGAGCGCCAGTTTCTTCTCTTTGCCCTGGCAGTGCTTGCGCGCATCGCCGCCCAAACCGATCGCGCCGAGCATGCCGGCGCGCTGTGGGGAGCGATTGAGGCGGAGGAGGCTCTCGGTCCGGTTGGGCAGTGGGAGGCCGAGCGCGCCGAATACGAGGCCGCCGTCAAGTCGGCGGGCGGTCCGAACTTCGAAACGGGCCGCAGCTACGGTCGCAAGCTCACGCTCGGCGAGGCCGTGGACTATGCGCTCGCCGATGCCGAATCAGGCGAGTAACGTCTACCGGCGACCTTCGGCCGGGGGGATAGCATGGCCGTCCGGTGGAGGGCGAACTCATGGCAACGGAGATGAGGCAGCAGCCTGGTGTGGTGTCTGGGCTGACCGGCCGCCGAACCGCATTGATTCGACAGCTCAGGACGGCGATCCCCAGCGACACAGCGGGGATCATCCTCGTCGCCCGCGGATCGTCCGACCATGCGGCGATCTTCGGCCGCTACATCCTCGAACTCGCCACCGGCCTGCCGGTAGCACTCGCCGCCCCCAGCCTCCACACGCTGTATGACAGCAAGCCCCGATGCGAAGGCTTCCTCGCCGTCGGCGTGAGCCAGTCGGGCCGCACCCCTGAGATCGTGACCGTGCTCGAAGGCCTCGTTGCCGGCGGCGCTCACGCAGTGGCGGTAACCAATGAGCCGGCCAGCCCGCTGGGCCGGGCAGCCTCAGTTGTGGTCGAGCTCGGCGCCGGGGACGAGCGAGCAGTACCGGCAACCAAGACCTTCACCGCCCAGCTGGTCGCTTTCGCCATAATCGCCGAGGCGCTGGGGACGGTTCCGTGGGGGGAGCGGGACTGGGACACCCTGCCCGGTATCGTTCAAGCGATGCTGGACGATCCGCATCAGGCCGCGGTGGTCGCTGACGAGATCGGTGACTCGGGCGGATTGCTGACCGTCGGGCGAGGATTCATGTTCCCCGTCGCGCTGGAGGCCGCGCTCAAGCTAAAGGAGACGACCTCTTTGCTCGCCGAGGGCTACTCGGCAGCCGATTTGCGCCACGGCCCCCTTGCGGTGGTCCAGAGGGGCTTCCCCGTGCTCTCCTTCTCGGTTGCAGGTCCGGCCGGGCGCGACATCGACGACCTCACTCGATTGCTGAAGGAGGAGCGCGGCGCGCACGTGTTGCGCGTTAGTGACCGCGCAGACGCCGACCTCGCTCTGCCCGGGGATCTCCCGGAGCCACTCGCCACCATCCCCGCCGCGGTACGTGCACAACAGGTTGCCTATGAGCTTGCGCTCTGCCGGGGGTTGAACCCGGATGCCCCCGTCGGCCTCACCAAGGTGACGCCCACTTCCTAACGAGAGCTTGGAGGATGCAATGCCGGAGCGAGAGGTGAAGCTGACGAACGAGGTGGGGTTGCATGCGCGGCCGGCGGCTGTGTTCAGCAAGGCGGCTGCGGGCTTCTCCGCCGACGTAACAGTCGCCAAGGGAGGACAGGAAGCCAACGCCAAATCGATCATGGCGGTGCTCAAGCTCGACGTGAAGAAGGGTGACGCGGTCACGATCGCTACCGAGGGCGACGACGCCGACAAGGCCCTAGAGGAGTTGGTAAGGCTGCTGGAGTCCCTGTGAAGAACCTGCGCGGCGTAGCCGCATCCCCCGGGGCCTCAGTGGCGCGTGCATGGTTGCACAACCAAGCTCCCATCGACCTACCGGCCGGCACGGTCGACGACCGAGAAACAGAGGTTGAGCGGCTGCGCGAGGCGATCGAGGGCGTGGCGCAGGGCCTTGAAGAGCAGGCAAGCAAGGCCACCGGCCAGCTAGCAGAAGTCCTCGAGGCGCAGGCGATGATGGCTCGTGATCCGGAGCTCGCCACCTCGACTGAGGGCGTGATCAAGAGCGACGGCACTAACGCGGCCCGCGCAATCATCGACGCGGGGGAGGGCTACGCCGAAGCGCTGGCCGCCAGCGATAGCGAGTACATGGCGGCGCGCGCAGGAGACATTAGGGATGTCTGCTCGCGCATTGCTCGGCGCTGTCTCGGAGCCCCGGAAGACATTCGAGCAATGAATAGTCCCGGGATCGTGGTGGCGACCGAGTTGCCGCCGGCCGATGTCGCCTCGCTTGACAAGGAGCTGGTCAAGGGGATAGCAACGCAAGAGGGCAGTCGGTCGAGTCATACCGCAATCGTGGCGCGCGCTCTTGGTATTCCCGCGGTGGTGGCGGTCTCGGGCTTGATGGACGCCATATCGGATGATTCCGTGATCGCGCTCGACGGTGACGAGGGAACCGTCCACGTCGATCCCGACGACGAGACACGAGAGAGTACGGAGCAAAAAACCGCAGCCAGAACAGAGCATCGGGCGCAACTGTTGGAGAGGGTTCGTGAGGGGCCATCCGCTACGAACGATGGACGAGTGATCGAGATGGCCGCCAATGCCGGGTCCGTAGCCGAACTGCGGGGCGCATTAGAGGCTGGGGCCGAGGGCGTGGGGTTGCTTCGGACCGAGCTGCTGTACATCGATCGCGCCGAGCCGCCGAGCGAGGATGAGCAGGTGGCGCTGCTCGAGGAAATGACCGGGCTTCTAGGTGATCGCCGGCTGGTGGTGCGTACGTTCGACTTCGGAGCGGACAAGCCGGTCCCGTTCCTCGACCTGGAAGCAGGGCCGAACCCGGCCCTCGGGGTGCGCGGCATCCGGCTCGCTCGCGAGCAGCCGGAGCTCTTGGAGACGCAATTGCGCTCGATTACCCGGGCCGCGCAGAACGGAAAGCTAGCGGTTATGGCTCCGATGGTCGCAAGCGTGACGGAAGCCGAGTGGTTCGTCGAGCAAGTCGAGCGCGCGGGTGGCATCGACGCGGGGGTCGAAGTCGGCGTCATGGTCGAGGTGCCGTCGGCCGTGCTCGTGGCGGAGATGCTGGCGGAGCGGCTCGACTTCCTTTCGATCGGCACCAACGATCTTGCTCAATACCTGCACGCAGCCGACAGGCAACAGGGCTCGCTCTCCTATTTGCAGGATCCGTTCTCACCTGCGCTGCTGCGTGCTGTTGAGCAGGTCTGCTCAGCAGCACGCGACAAAGCGTGGGTCGGGGTCTGCGGCGAAGCGGCCGGTGATCCTGCCTGGGCTCTGGTCGCAGTTGGTCTGGGAGTCATGGAGCTCTCCATGGGAACAGACAGCCTGCTAGAGGTGCGCGTGGCGGTGGGTGAGCACTCGTTCGAAGAATGTCGCTTCCTCGCCGATGAAGTTCTGGCTGCCGGCGAGGCCGAAGAGGCCCGCCACATTGCCGAGGCACTGTTGTCGTGACGAGATTGCTGGATCAATACGGCTCGAGCCTTGCAGCTCTAGCCGGTAAGGAGCTCATCGAATCAATTCGCGCGTCCGACGGCCGGAGCTTGCTGGCGGAAGTCGATGTCTCCTCTGCGCCGCTGTTCGCGGGCACGGCCAACGCCGAGATCGCGGCCGCCTTCGGCGCCGATCTCATATGCCTCAACCATGTGGGCATCAATGAATGGGGCGACCTTCAGCGAGGGCTCGAGCATGTACGACCGGAACCGGAAGGTTTCTTCGGCTTACGTCGCCTGCTCGGTCGGCCCATCGGTCTCAACCTTGAGCCCGACATCGACGCCGTTCCGGCACCCTTCCGGGCAACAACGGACAACGCGCTCGTCGTAGCCGCGGCGGGAGCTTCCTTTGTGGTGGTGACGGCGAATCCGGGGCGCGCTGCGGGGCTCGAGGACGTCGCGACCGCGGTCCAGACCGTCGTTGGCTCGGTACCAGATCTGTGCTGCTGGGCGGGGAAGATGCACAGCGCGGGAGCAGAGGAGAAACTCGGACCAGAGTCCGTCGCTCGCCTCGTCTCAGCAGGCGCGCAGGGTGTCCTGGTCCCCCTGCCCGGAACCATGCCCGGCGTCTCCGAGGAACAGGCAAGACAAATGGTAGAGGAGGCGCGCGGCGCTGGTGCGCTGGCCATTGGGACGATTGGGACCTCTCAAGAGGGGGCAGATAGCGATACGCTGAGACTCCTCGCCCTCACAGCCAAACGCATCGGTGTCGACGTCCATCATCTGGGCGATGCGGGTCTCGGGGGTATGGCGGCACCCGAGAGTTTGTATGCATACTCGATCGCAGTCAGAGGAATCCGTCACACATGGAATCGGATGGCGCGAGGTACACGGGCCTCGTGGCCGGGAAAGGAGTAAAGCCATGGCTTTCGAAGAGGTCGCACAGAAGGTTATCGACGGGCTGGGAGGCAAGGACAACATCGAGAATATGGAGCCTTGCATCACGCGCATCCGCGTCCAAGTGGCGGACATGTCCAAGGTCGATAAAGCCGGACTGAAAGCGGCCGGGGCTCACGGCGTCATGAAGATGGGAAGTGCGGTTCAAGTGGTGATGGGCACACAAAGCGACAACATCGAAGCGGAGATGCGCCGGATCATGGACAACTCGTGACCGAAGTGGTAAGTCCCTTCACCGGTGCGCTGGTTGCCCTCGACGACGTCAACGACGAAGTCTTCTCCGAGCGAGTGATGGGCGAGGGTGTCGCTGTGATGCCGAGCGAAGGACGTGTGGTCGCACCCGTCTCCGGAACGATCGCCAAGCTCTTCGAAGGCGGTCACGGGTTCGCCATCGAGACTCCGGAGGGATTGCAGATCCTCGTCCACGTCGGCCTCGAGACGGTGCACCTGAAAGGCGACGGTTTCACGGTGGGGGCCAGCGAGGGACAAGAGATCAACGCGGGGGACGAGATCGTCGCGGTCGATCTCGAGCGCATGAGCGAGCTCAACATCGACATCGTCTCGCCCGTGGTCGTCATCTCCGGTGAGGCCGTGACTGTGACGGCCTCCACAGACGTGAAGGCCGGCGACCCGCTCCTAGACGTGAAGGCCGGCTCCCCCAACTAGGCAGCTCAGAGCGTGATGACGTGGTCCGGAGGATTGGTCTCTAGCGCCGCGTAGAGATCGGGAAAGCAACCGACCTGCACTCCCGAGACCGTCCCGGTCACCTTGCAATCACCCGGCTCGCCCTCGGCGAGGCCCCGTTCGAGAGCGCACCGATCGCACATCATCAGGAGGATGTTCTCGGTTTCTGCTACTCGAGCCAGGCGCTCCCCGAGTGGGTCGCCGGTACGTAACAGATAGTTGTTGTCGTCGAAGAAGAACATCCCCACGACCTCGGCCCCGTGCCGCTCTTCCTCGAGCTGGGGGAGGATCATCTGTCCCAGTCGGTAGCTCGCGGTGTGACCCGAGGTGGCGAATACGTAAGCAATCTTCACGGTACCTCCCAATTCTCCTGGTGTCGCCCCTGATGAAAGCATGTCATGAGCCCAGCAATTGAATAGTTGCATGCTGGGCCCGGCCTCATCGCGCCACTGGGGGCTCTCCAAGCGCTGGTTGTCGGGGCGTCGTCGCTACTCTCTTCCAAACCTCATGGTCATTCGATACCCCCTTCGATCGCACAACGGCAAACCTATCCCACCGCGTCGACCCGCAGGGTCATGAGTGGAAGGCCGTCGACCTCCGAAGCAACGCTATCCAGGACGACATCCTCCAATGAGTTCACATGGGCAGTTACGCCGACGAGGCTGGCTGCGGGAAAGGTTGTCGTCACTCCTACCACCATCATGTCTCCTGCTCTCGCCGCCTCGACGCCCGCCGGCGAGTCCTCTATCACAAGGCACTCCGCGGGAGAGGCGCCGAGGCTCCGGGCCGCTTTGAGGTAGCCCTCCGGATTCGGCTTGCCTGCGCTCACATCGTTTGCGGTGATGAGAACGTGGGGCTCGGGTGCCCCGATAGTGCGCAAACGGCTCGCGGCCAAAGGAGGTGTGCCGGAGGTCACCACGGCCCAGCTTCTTTCAGGCAAGGACGCCAAGAGTTTCATCGCGCCGGCGATAGGGACCACGCCGGAGGCGTCGGCCTCTCGGCGTTCCAGCTCACGCACCTCGTTTTCCACCGAAAGCTGGGGGGCGACCACGGCAATCACTTGGGCCGCGGGCCTGCCGTGGGCGATGCTCATGAGCTCATCCCCGTCGAGACCTCGTTGGGTGGCCCATTCCCTCCACACGCGATCGACGATCGCAGTGGAGTCGGCGAGGACACCGTCGAGGTCGAAGAGAACAGCCCTGCACGTCAGGCGAATCACACTTGCACTCGATCCGTGCGCTGAGCCTTAGTCAGCGAACACCTCGCGTCCGCTCACTAAAGTGCGCATGACAACGAGCGCGTCGTCCACGACTACGACATCCGCCGGCGTCCCGGGTTTGAGCGAACCCAGCTCGGGCCGGCCAATGAGGCGCGCCGGAACAGAGCTCGCGGCTTCCAGCGCGTCGGACGGCTCGGCCCCCAGCGCGACGAGGTTGCGAACGGCGGTATCCATGGTCGAGACACTTCCGGCGAGCGTGCCGTCGGCCAGGCGCGCTGCTCCCTCGGCCACGAAGACCTCTCGATCGCCGAGGGAATAAGAGCCGTCCGGCAGGCCAGCCGCCATGATTGCGTCGGTGACGATCGCGAAACGGCCGCGGGCGGCAAGAAAGGCGGCGAAGGCCGCCTCCGAAGCAAGGTGCACCAGATCCACGATCGCCTGCACGGTGACATCGGATCGGACCAGAGCCGCACCGGATACGCCGGGGTCGCGCGGCTGCCAGCGCCGCTGTGCGTTGTAGATGTGCGTAACGGCTCGCGCCCCGCGATCGAACGCCTCATGGGCCGTGGGCGCGTCGGCGTCACAGTGCCCGCACGCCACGACGATCCCTCGCTTTGTGAGCTCATCGATAAGGCCTAGGGCACCCGGCAGCTCCGGGGCCAGCGTCATGTAGGTCACGGGCCCGCCCTTGCAGAGGCGAACTGCGAGCTCGAGGTCTGGTTCGCGGGCGTTGAGGGGATCGTGAGCCCCCGCCCACTCGGGGTTGATGAACGGTCCCTCAAGGTGGATGCCCAGAACTCGCGGCCCCCCCGGACTCGGTTGGAGGGAGCGAGCCACCGTCAACGCTTCCTCGTAGGCGCTGAGGGGCGAGGAGATGAATGTTGGTTGGTAGGCGGTCACGCCGGTCCGAGCCAGGCTTGCGCCGGCCTCCGCATAGCCGTCGGCGTCGGCTGCAAGGAAGTCGACACCCGCGAATCCGTTGACCTGGAGGTCGACGTAGCCGGGAGCGGCCAGACCCTTTCTGCCCGGCGGCGAAACCCCCACATCGGCCACAAGGCCGTCCTCGACCACCACGTCGCCCGCGACGATCTCGCCGTCCACCTTCGCCTCGACCACGCCCAAACGCATCCGATCTCGCTTTCTCTGCACATCCGAGGCCCAGGAGGAGTATTTTGTAACCGCTCGCTCACCGAGTCCAGGGGGAAGAAAATGCTCGGAGTCCTTCAGCGTATCGGCCGGTCGTTGATGATGCCCATCGCCGTTCTGCCTGCGGCCGCGTTGCTGCTCCGCCTCGGAGTGTATTTCCAAACGGTCTCCTGGCTCAGTTGGGGGGCGACTGTGTGGGAGGTAATGGCGGCCGGGGGCCAGGCGGTGTTCGACAACCTCCCGCTGCTGTTCGCCATCGGCGTCGCAATCGGTTTCACGGAAGGGGCAGGAGCCGCAGGACTTGCGGCGGGCGTTGGCTACGTCGTGCTCAAGGGCATCAACGGCATCTCGGAGGTGAGCCCCGGCCAGCCGGTGGACATGGGAGTCCTGGGCGGGATCACCATGGGCCTCATCGCCGCGGTGCTCTACGACAGGTTCAAGGGCATCCACCTTCCGGACTATCTCGCCTTCTTCGGAGGTCGCCGCTTCGTCCCGATCATCACCGCATTCGCGGGCATGGGCGTCGGGCTGCTCGCCTACTTCATCTGGCCGCCGATCGGAAGAGCAATCCAGGACTTCGGCGACTGGATCGTGGGAGCGGGCGCACTCGGTGTGTTCATCTACGGAATCGCAAATCGGGGACTCTTGCCAATCGGCCTCCACCACATCATCAACACGCTCGTGTGGTTCGAGTTCGGCACTTACGAAGCAGCCGGAGGAAAGGTCGTGCACGGCGACCTCACCCGCTACTTCGAGGGTGATCCCGAAGCCGGAATCTTCATGGCCGGCTGGTACTTCGTGATGATGTTCGGGCTGCCGGCCGCCTGCTTCGCCATGTGGCGCGCCGCCGACCGCGAGAACAAGAAGTCAACCGGCGCCATCATGGGTTCGAGCGCCTTTACATCGTTCCTCACCGGCATCACCGAGCCGATCGAGTTCAGCTTCATGTTCGTCGCTCCCCTCCTCTATGCCACTCATGCGCTGCTGTGCGGTGTCGCGCTCGTCGTCGCGGAGAGGCTCGGAATTCTGATCGGATTCGGCTTCTCCGCCGGGCTGATCGATTACATCGTCTCCTACGGACTATCGACGAACGCTTTGCTGATAATCCCCATAGGACTCGTATTCGCCGGCGTCTACTTCGTGCTCTTCTCGGCGTCGATCCGCGTGTTCAACCTCGAGACACCGGGCCGTGAACCAGTCGAGAGAACCCCGCGCCAAGCCGAGCCGGCACCCGCCTGAGGACTAGTCATCGAGGCGTTCGCCGTGGCCGCCATGGCGGTTGTGTGGTGGGCGCCGACGTTTCTCTCCTTGAGTGATTTGCAGGCGCGCTCGCACATCCCGCGCGTCTACGTGTGGAAATGGACTGCCATCGTGTGCGTACCGGTTGTGGGTCCTCTCGTGTATCGGACCAGGGGCCGCCGGGAGCTCGACGCCCTCGCGGGCTGAGGGCTACCTTGGAAGAAAACCCGGGCATGGCCTCGGCGAGCTGCTTGAGGCGCGATGAGTTTCGAGCCTGAGCCCGGTCTCTAGCATTGGCCAATGAGAAAAACAGACTGAGGAGTAAAGAGTGACAGCACAAACCCCCCTTGCGATCGAGGCGAACGGGCTCGTCAAGTCCTTCGGCGAGACTCTCGCCGTCGACGGCGTCGACCTGGCCGTGCGCAGCGGCTCCGTGTACGGCATGCTCGGCCCCAACGGAGCCGGGAAGACAACTGTGATCCGCATGCTGGCGACGTTGATCAGGCCTGATGCGGGCAGCGCCAGAGTCCTTGGGCATGACATCTCAAAGGAGGGCGACGCCGTTCGCAGGGCCGTCAGCCTCACCGGCCAGCTCGCCTCGGTGGACGAGGATCTCACGGGCCGCGAGAACCTGATACTGCTGGGCCGCCTGCTCGGACTGAAGCGCCCGGCGGCCAAGGCGCGCTCTTCCGAGCTGCTCGAGGCCTTCGGGCTCTCCGAGGCAGCAACTCGGCTCGTCAAGAACTACTCAGGCGGGATGCGGCGTAGGCTCGATATTGCCGCGAGCATCGTGGTCACCCCCCAGCTGATGTTCCTCGACGAACCGACAACCGGCCTCGACCCTCGCTCCCGCAACCAAGTCTGGGGCATCATCCGGGCGCTGGTGGGGGCGGGAACCACGATCCTGCTCTGTACGCAGTATCTAGAGGAGGCGGACCAGCTCGCCGACGGGATCGCCGTCATCGACCACGGCAGGGTAATTGCGGAGGGGACTCCCGGCCAGCTCAAGGCCTCGGTGGGCACCGGCGCCCTACATGTGCGTTTGCTTGACCCCGAGCAACGCCCCCAGGCCGAGCGCGTGCTGCAGCGCGGGCTCGGAACAGCAACGCTTGAGCCCGACCCTGCGGCCCTCTCGGCATCGTGCTCTGACGCCGATCGTGCTGCCGAAACACTGGCAGAGCTGACTCGTGAGGGCGTGCGGATCGCCGACTTCTCGCTCGACCAGCCAAGCCTCGACGAGGTCTTCTTGGCCCTTACCGGCCATCCCGCACAAGACGTTGCCGCCGGGCGAGCCAACGCACTCGAGGAGGAACAAACAGCATGAGCATCAACCCAACCACCCAGGCCGCGCCTTCGCCTGCAGCCAACGAGGCTGCGGTTCGCAAGGCGATCTCTTCGATCTCACGTCCTCCCAGGGCAAGCGCTCTATCGGCTGCGCTCACGTTCGCGTGGCGGGGAATGCTCAAGGTCAAACACGTGCCCGAGCAGCTCCTGGATGTGACGATCACACCGGTAATGTTCGTGCTCATGTTCACTTATCTGTTCGGCGGCGCAATCGCGGGATCCACGGGTGAGTACCTCGACTACATCCTTCCGGGGATCCTGGTGATGTCGGTGCTGTTCACCACCGTCTACTCGGGCGTTGCGCTCAACACCGACCTAACCAAGGGGGTCGTGGACCGCTTCCGCTCGCTGCCCATCTGGCGGCCTGCACCCCTGGTGGGATCACTTCTCGGAGACAGTGTGCGCTACGTCCTCGCAGGCACCGTGATCATCGTGCTGGGTGTGATCCTGGGCTACCGGCCGGGCGCCGGCGTCGGTGGGGCAGTTGCGGCGCTGGGTCTGGTGGTGCTCTTCTCCTTCGGCCTCTCCTGGGTCTTCACGACCCTCGGTCTGTTGCTGCGTTCGCCCAACGCGGTGATGAATGCCGGCTTCATGGGGATCTTCCCGCTCACCTTCCTCTCCAACGTCTTCGTCGATCCCCGGACACTGCCTCCAGTGCTCGAGGCATTTGTCGACGTCAACCCGATCTCGATCCTGGCGACCGCTTCCCGGGGCTTGATGGAGGGCAACGCCGAGGCCGGCGACATTGCGATCGTGCTGGCGGTGGCTGTGGCGCTGACTGCAGTGTTCGCTCCGCTGACGACGCGTCTGTACCGCAGAGGCTGAGGAGATTCGGGCCGGCCGAGACCTCGACCCCTGACGCGACCGAGGCCCCGCTGGGAGACGGGGCCTCGATCGGTGGTCGGCGGCAGGGACGAGAGTGCCGCCTGGATCAGCAGCTTCTGTGTCTCGCCGTGAGGCGGGTGCCGGGGTCGGCTGCGGACTCGAAGACGAAGGTGACCCAGATTCGGTCGTGCCTTCTGACCACTCCCACGCCGACGTGGCGGAAGGGGGAGTAGAGGGCGTTGGCACGGTGGCCGGCAGAGTTCATGAAGGCACGATGCAGCGACTTGACGGTGGAGCCGACTCCCACGTTCTCTCCCAGCACTCGCCAGTGGGTGACCCGCTTGGCAAGCGTGGAGTCGGGGGTGTGGAAGAGGTTGTTCTGCTCCGCCATGTGCCAGCTGTGACGGCGGGCGACCACGGTGAGCTGCTTGTCGAGCTCAAGCTTGGGGGTGCGCCTGGTGGAGCGGGCGAGGTTGACCTTCTTGGCGAAGGCGCGCTCTGAGCGGTAGTGGTGCCAGCACTTCTCGCCTTGGGCTCCGGCGGGAGCGGCGGTCAACAGAGTTCCAGAGATGACTGCGGCGGTGACTACGGCAGAAAGACGTCGGTACATGAGGTTCCTCCCAGTTCGGTAGCTGGGCCATCCCGTTTGTCGGGACCCCTGGCTTTGCGCCCCCGCGTTGCCGCGGGTTTGCCTTTCTCGTCGGGTCCGTCCCTTCGGTTCTCAGAGGGGGCGGGTTGCCTATTACTTCGGCCCGGCTCGACCGGGCCTTGAGGAATTACCTAAGATTTGTTTGAGGCGAGACCTCAGAACTCTGAATGTATTTATTGGCGGTGCCCTGGCGAATGCAATGGCCCACCCTTGTGCCGGTCTTTCCCACGTTTGACTCGCTCAGCGAGTTCATCCAGGGGAACTTCGAGAAAAGCTCAGCCGATGTGCGGGCGGTGGTCGGTCTCTTCTTCGAAAGTGTTGCCCTCGGGCGGAATCGGGCGCTCCTTCAGCATCCGGGCGAGGTGCACGAGGTTATGTGCCATCCAACGCGTCGTGCGCTGCGTGTAGGGGTGGTTCTCCCCCCCAGCCTCGAGGTAAGAGGGGCCGGGGCCTGCGTCGCCGACCCAGTAGGTGTCAGAGTTGGGCGGGATCGTGCAGCCGAGATGTGACAGGTTGAACAACGTCGACTCCGCCGCCGCGTGCGCACCGTCCTCGTTGCCGGTGACCACAACCCCGCCCACCTTGTTGTAGAGCGGGTACTGACCGACGTCGTTGCGCTCGTTGTAGGTCCCGTCGAGTCGCTCGATGACGAGCTGGGCAACGCTGGAGCGGTGCCCGAACCAGATAGGCGTCGCAACCACCAGGATGTCGGCCGCCTTGATGCGCTCGAGGATCCTGGGCCACTCGTCCCCGTCACCCTCGTACGAGCTAACCCCCGTCGGCACGTTGTAGTCGACCACCCGGATGACTTCGCTCTCTACCTCCAGGCTGTCGAACCACGCGATCACTTTGCGCGCCAGTGCTTCAGTATTCGAGACCTCGGGAGATCGCTTGAGAGTGCAGTTCAGAAAGGCAGCCTTAAGGCTCACGCTCCACCTCATTCATGAGTCGAAAGTCACATCGCTCCGGGAGGAGCAGGATGCAGGCTACTAGACTCCTCCGGCCGGGACGATCGCGGCCTCCTTATCCCGAGGCTGCTCAAACTGTGTCCGGTACAACTCCTCGTAGCGGCCACCTGCGGCAAGAAGCTCCGTGTGAGTGCCGCGCTCCACGATGCGTCCGGCTTCGATCACCAAGATGACGTCTGCCGCACGAACAGTCGAAAGCCGGTGCGCGATCACCACCGCGGTTCGCCCCGTGAGCGCCTCCCCCAGCGCCTCCTGAACCGCGACCTCCGAGGTGGAATCGAGGTGGGCGGTGGCCTCGTCGAGGATCACCACCCTCGGGCGTGCCAGGAGCAGCCGAGCGATCGTCAAGCGCTGGCGCTCGCCGCCGGAGAGCCGGTAACCGCGCTCGCCCACTATCGTGTCGAGTCCGTCGGGCAGTGACCGCACCAGCGACTCCAGCCGGGCACGCCGCAGCATCTCCCACAACTCTTCCTCCGAGGCCTCCGGGCGCGCCAGAAGAAGGTTGTCCCGGACGGATTCGTGGAACAGGTGGCCGTCCTGAGTGACCAACCCGAGCGTCTCCCGAATTGACTCAAAGGTCAGGTCGCGCACGTCCACACCGGCCAAACGCACAGCGCCGCCGTCGACGTCGTAGAGCCGAGGCACCAGTTGCGCCATGGTCGACTTACCTGCTCCCGATGATCCCACCAAGGCCACCATCTGCCCCGGCTCTGCCCGAAACGACACCTCATGCAGCACCTCGACACCGCCGCGCGAGTCGAGGAGCGCGACCTCCTCCAATGAGGCAAGCGACACTTTGTCGGCCGAGGGATAGCTAAAGCGCACGGCGTCGAATTCCACGGAGACCGGACCCTCTGGCACCCGCCGGGCGTCCGGCTTCTCGGCGATCAAGGGCTTGAGGTCCAGCACCTCGAAGACGCGCTCGAAGCTCACCAGTGCGCTCATCACTTCCACGCGCGCGCTGGCCAGAGCAGTCAGCGGAGCATAGAGACGAGTGAGCAGCAGGGCGAGAGCGACGACGGCACCAGGCTCGAGCTCCCCCCGCAGCGCGTAGTAACCACCGACCCCGTAGACCACGGCAAGCGCCAGCGCAGAGACCAGCGTGAGCGCGGTGACGAATATCCATTGCACCATCGCCGCGCGTACGCCGATGTCACGCACCCGCTGAGCTCGGGCGGCGAACTCGGCAGACTCGTGAGCCGGCCGTCCGAAGAGCTTCACAAGAGTCGCCCCGGGCGCCGAGAAACGCTCGGTCATCTGTGTGGTCATGACCGCGTTGTGGTTCGCCGACTCGCGCTGGAGCTGTGCCAGGCGGGTCCCCATGCGCCGAGCGGGAATGACGAACACGGGCAACAACAGCAGCGCAAGCAGAGTGATCTGCCAAGAGATCCCGAGCATCACGACGAGCGTGAGTGCCAGTGTGACGAGATTGCTGACCACTCCCGAAAGTGTGTTGCTGAACGCTCGCTGCGCGCCGATGACGTCACTGTTCAACCGGCTGACTAACGCGCCGGTGCGAGTCCGTGTGAAAAAGGCAATCGGCATGCGTTGGACGTGGTCGAAGACCGTCGTTCGCAGGTCGAGGATAAGACCCTCACCGATGCGTGCCGACAATCCTCGAGTCGCCAGGCCGAGCCCCGCCTCGAGCACGGCGATCACCGCGATAAGCGCCGCCAATCCGACGATCGTTCGCAGTGCCTCGCCCTTGACGATCGCATCGAGAACCCGGCCCGCAAGCACTGGGGTCGCGACGGCCAAGGCCGCAGTGACGACACTGAGAAGAAGGAACCAGCCCAACTGACGACGATGAGGCCGCGCGAATTGGCCGATGCGGCGCATCGTGGCCTTGGAGAATGGCCGCCGGTCCGACTCGGCGTTCATCGCGTTGTAGAGCGACATCCAGGCGGTGACTTGCATGTCCATCGCGCACCTCCTTTGTCCGTGAGAAGTCGTCGCCACGCTCATGTTAGAACCTCAAGTGCGCTTGAGGTCAAGAGGGCAGTTGGGCCCGCGAGCCAAAGCCTCCCGAAGTCTTCCTCGTGAAAGGAGGCCCAGGAGTCACCATGAGCGAGAATGACATTATGAACCAACGGGAGGCTCGTTCAAGATGAACAAGCAATCCAGGACGGGCATCATCCTGGTGCAGAGGCGGTCATGGTGAAAGAACCCGTCGATCTCCTTCAGCGCGCTCAGCAGCTGGCTCAGGACTACATCGAGAGTCTCGCCCGTCGCGCGGTTGCAGCTCCGGTGGACCAAGAGAAATTGCAAGCCGCCCTCGGTGGGCCGCTCGGCGAGAGCCCTGTGGATCCTCTGACCGTCCTGGAGGAGCTTGCCCAAGGCGTTGATCTCGGTCTCGTGGCGACCAGCGGGGGCCGGTTCTTCGGCTTCGTCGAAGGCGGCGTCCTACCGGCCGCGCTGGCGGCGGATTGGCTGACGGCGACCTGGGATCAGAACCCGGGACTCCATGTGCTCTCCCCCGCGGCTGCGGCGGTTGAGGAGATCACGGCCGGCTGGCTGCTCGACCTCCTCGGCCTCCCCACGACGGCCTCGCTGGGCTTCACCACCGGGGCGCAGATGGCTAATTTCGCCGGACTGGCCGCGGCTCGCCACGACGTGCTCAAGAGAGTGAGTTGGGACGTCGAGGCCGACGGATTAACGGGCGCTCCCCCGGTGGCCGTTCTGGTCGGAGCGGAGTGCCACATCACGATCGGGCGCTCCCTGCGTTTTCTCGGCATGGGTGAACGCACGATGGTTGTCGTGGCAGCCGACTCGGAGGGCAGGATGGAAGCTGGCGCGCTTCGTCGGGCCTTGGCGGACGTAAAGGGACCGAGCATCGTCTGCGCCCAGGCGGGGAACGTGAACACCGGATCGTTCGATCCTCTCCGGGAAATCGCACAGTCGTGCCGCGATCACGGGGCTTGGCTGCATGTGGACGGAGCTTTCGGCCTGTGGGCGGCTGTAAGCCCAGCTCGTCGCCGCCTCGTTGACGGAGTCGAACTGGCAGACTCGTGGGCGACCGACGGACACAAATGGTTGAACGTGCCCTACGACTCCGGCTTCGTGGCGTGCGCACACCCGGAGAGCCACCGCACTGCCATGGCTGTGCGCGCCCCCTATCTGGTCCGAGAAACGGATGGTGCACGGGACGGAACTGACTGGACGCCCGAGAGCAGCCGGCGAGCTCGTGCCTTCGCAGTGTGGGCGGCGCTGCGGAGCCTCGGTCGCGAGGGCGTCGCGGCGCTGGTCGATCGCTGTTGCGACCACGCCACGCGCTTCGCCGAGGCTCTATCTGCCACCGAAGACCTGGAGGTGTTGAACGATGTCGTACTCAACCAGGTGCTCGTGCGAGTGGGCGATGACGACACTCGCACGAAGACGACGGCCGCCATCGTCCAGAGTGACGGCGAAGCGTGGTTGGGCGACACGGTGTGGCGAGACAGGGCCGCGCTTCGGATCAGCGTCTCCGATCACGCCACCACCACTGACGACGTAGAGAGGGCAATCGCAGCGATCATTGCCGCGGCCGCAGCCACGCGCCCGTAACATGCCGTCCTTGGGCCGCAAACCGGCGCTTCGCCAGCAGCAGCTAGATCCCAAGGTTGAATCCACCAGGCCTGCCCGCCTTCTTCACACCTCGCCCGGCAGCCGACCCCAAGCGTTCGGGCCCGTCGAGTGGGGGCTCCTCGCCGCCGTCTCCTTCATGTGGGGCTCGTCCTTCTTGTTCATAGCGATCGGGGTCGATTCTTTTGCACCGGGAGTCGTCGCCTTCGCTCGTCTGGCCCTGGGAGCGGCGACTCTTGCCCTGTTCCCGCGCGCTCGCAACAGGGTGGAAGCCCAAGACTGGCGCAGGGTCGCAGCACTCGGAGTCCTTTGGATGGCCGTGCCATTCGTGCTCTTTCCCCTGGCCGAGCAGCGGATCTCGTCGGCCCTCGCCGGAATGCTCAACGGCGCAGTTCCGCTGTTCAGCGCCTTGTTCGCCGCAATCCTGCTGAAGAGGCTCCCCGGCCGTGGCCAGGCAGCGGGCTTGATACTTGGATTCGTGGGGGTGGTAGCGATTGCGTTCCCCGCCGTAGAGGAGTCGAGCTTCACTGCCGTCGGCGTCCTCCTCATTCTGCTGGCGGTGTTTCTCTACGGCATATCGTTCAACCTTGCCGTCCCGCTCCAGCAGCGCTACGGGGCGCTGCCGGTCCTCTTGCGAGCTCAGCTCGTCGCCTTGGCGGTGGTCACGCCGGTGGCGTCCGTGCAATTGCCACAATCCGACTGGAGCTGGCCGAGCGCGCTCGCGATGGTGCCCTTGGGAATCCTTGGCACCGGCGTTGCCCTGGTGGCGATGACGAATCTGGCCGGACGAGCGGGGGCCGCGCGCGGCTCCATCGCTATCTACTTCCTCCCGATAGTGGCGGTGTTCCTCGGTGTGATATTTCGCGACGAGACCATCGCCGTTCTCTCACTTATGGGAATGGTGCTCGTACTCGGGGGAGCCTGGCTTACAAGTCGCAGAGAGGCCGCCACGTGAGGCCGGCCGAGCGTGCGATCATGAAACCATGATCATCCCCAACTCCGCAAAAGCGGTTCTGGATTCGGCGGCTTTGGCGCACCTCGTCACTCTCAACTCCGATGGAAGTCCCCAAGTTACCTGCGCGTGGGTGGGTGTTGAGGACGACGAGATCGTGCTCGCCACGCTTTTCGATCAGAGAAAGCTCCGCAACATGCGGCGCGACCCCCGAGTCACGCTATCGTTCGAGACGGCGATCGTCAACGAAATGGGGTTGACCGAGTACCTCGTGGTCAAGGGGCGGGCGCGGGTGACCGAGGGCGGCGCCCCGCAGCTGCTTCAAGAGCTGGCGTGGACATATCTCGGGCCGGAAGTGATCTATCCGCCGATGCCCGATCCCCCTCCCGGGTACGTCACGCGCATAGAGGTCGAGCGGCTCGGCGGCATCGGCCCGTGGATGTCCGGGGCCGAGTGAGCGACGGTCGCCGCGATATAGACGACCGGCGGGTGTCAGCGGCTGGCGGCCCTCTTGTATTGCTGCACGGAGAGCGGAACGAACACCGCCAAGATGATGGCAACCCAGATGAGCGTATAGAGGACGGGGTGCTGCAGCGACCATACTCTCGGGGGCGGGGCGACAGGACTGGTATTGCCGAATAGCTCGCGCGCGGCTTGCGCCACCGCCGAGACGGGGTTCCACTCGGCGAATGTTCGGAGCACCGTCGGCAGGTTCTCGCTCGGCACGAAGGTATTGGCGACAAAGGTTATTGGAAAGATCACGATAAACGACGCGTTGTTTACGACCTCAGGGCTGGGCACCAGCAGGCCGACGTATGCCATCACCCAGGAAAACGCGTAGGCAAAGAGGAGAAGAAGCAGGAAACCTCCAACCGCCTCGAGTAGCGAGGTCCGAATTCGCCACCCAACAAGCAGTCCGGTCAAAGACATGACCGTGACTGAGATCATGTTGTAGACGATGTCACTCGCTGTTCTGCCGGCCAGAACGGCGGAGCGCGACATCGGCAGCGAGCGAAACCGGTCGATGACTCCTTTCTGCATGTCGTCCGCCATGCCTGCTCCTGTGAAGGTCGCTCCGAAGATCACCGTCTGGACGAAGATCCCGGCGATGAGAAATTCCCTGTAGTTGACACCCGGGGGGCTAATGGAACCACCGAAGACGTACGCGAACAGCAACACGAACATGATCGGCGAGATCGTCGTGAACACCAGCAGATCGGGCACTCGTTTGATCTTGATTAGGTTGCGCTTGGCGACGACGGCCCCATCGGCGAATGCATAACGAAGGTTGCTCATTGGACAGGCTCCTTTGTTCGCCGCCGCGCGGCTCTACCGTCGCCGCGCTTGCCGCTTCCGTCGGCTTTATCCGCGTCCGTTTCCGAGACTTCGGCGGCGTGACCCGTCAGCGTCAAGAAGACATCGTCGAGGGTGGGTCGGCGCAGGCCCACATCCAGAACCTGGACGTGATCCGAGTCGAGCCTGCGCAGTGCCGTCATTAATGCGCCCGCGCCGCCCCTAATGGGAGCAGTGAGCCGGCGGCCGCCCTCATCGACCACGACCTCTCCCCCACAGAGCTCTGCAAGGACACTTCGGGCTGGCTGGATGTCTGAGGGCGCGCCGACGACGAGCTCGAGCCGCTCGCCGCCTACCTGAGCCTTGAGCTCATCCGAGGTACCGTGCGCGATCATGCGGCCGTGGTCGATCACCACGATGTCGTCGGCGAGCCGGTCGGCCTCTTCGAGATATTGAGTCGTCAGCAGCAGCGTGGTGCCCTCACTAACGAGGGTGCGAATGACGGCCCACAGATCGGTACGGCTGCGCGGGTCGAGACCCGAAGTGGGCTCATCGAGAAAAAGCACCGCCGGCTCGGCCACGAGAGCCGCGGCAAGGTCGAGGCGCCTGCGCATGCCGCCCGAGTAACCCTTCACCGGACGGTCGCCGTCTTCGGCCAGCGCGAAGATCTCCAGGAGCTGGCGCGAGCGCTCGCGCGCCGGCCCACGCCCGAGCTTGTAGAGCCGCCCCACCATGTCGAGGTTCTCGAATCCCGTTAGATACTCATCGACGGCCGCATTCTGGCCGGACAGACCGATACGCTCTCGCACCTTCCCTGGATCGGTGCGCACGTCGATACCGGCGACCTCAGCAGTGCCGGAGTCGGGCTCGAGCAAGGTAGTGAGGATGCGGACGGCGGTGGTCTTGCCCGCGCCGTTGGGGCCCAACAACCCGAGCACCGTGCCCCCCGGCACGACCAAATCGAGTCCGTCTAGCGCCGTCACACTCCCGTACCGCTTGACCAGTCCCGACGCCTTGATCACATCAGTCATACGCTCCCCTTTCTCACGACTAGCAACGCAGGAAGGAGCGTCTTCTTCCCGCACTTGTTCCCTCGGCTTGATCTTCTAGGGAACTCTACTGGCAATAGCGGTCATTTTCTGACCTGAATTAGATGAATACTTGATGAATGAACACGAGCTCGCGGACGCTGCGACTTCTGTCCTTGCTCCAGGCTCATCGCTACTGGCCGGGAGCGGAGCTGGCCGAAAGGCTCGGTGTCTCCGTCCGCACTCTGCGCCGCGACATCGACCGGCTGCGTGATCTGGGCTATCCGATCGAAGCCCACCGCGGGGTCGATGGTGGCTACGAGCTCGCGGCGGGTGCCGCCCTGCCGCCGCTCGCGATCGATGACGATGAAGCCGTCGCGCTGGCCATCGGCCTTCGAGCAGCTGCCCAAGGCGCGGTGGCAGGCATCGAAGAGTCTTCCATCCGCGCCCTGGCGAAGATCCTCCAGATCATGCCGCCTCTCCTGCGACGTCGTGTCGACGCGTTCAACGCGGTGACGCTGCCGGGGGCGTGGGACGGCGGTCCCACGGTCGATGCCGCCGCGCTGATCACCGTCGCACAAGCTTGCCGCGATGAGGAAAGAATGCGCTTCTCCTATTCCGGTCGGAGCGCAGATAGGACGGAGCGTCACGTTGAGCCTCATCGGCTGGTCTCGCTCGGACATCGATGGTACTTGGTCGCATACGACCTGACCCGGAACGACTGGCGCACGTTCAGGCTCGACCGCCTCGACGAACCGCGCAACACCGGGGCACGCTTCCGCCCGCGTGAGCTGCCGGCCGAGGACGCCGCGTCATTTATTCGGGCAGGGATCGAGAGCGCGCCGGCGCGACACACCGTCGAGGCGCTGATCCAGGCGCCCGCTGCCAGGGTGCGGGCCTCGCTGGGTCAGTGGGGAACCGTCGAGGAGATTGACGACGAACGATGCCGGCTCCTGATGACAGTCAACACGCTTGACTGGCCCACGCTTGCACTGGGCGCGGTGGGAGCGGAATTCGAAGTGCTCACGCCGCCCGAACTGATCGAGCACATTCGTGAGTGGGGGGAGCGTTTCAGCAGGGCCGGCACAAAGCGCAGCGGGCGATGATAGCCTCGCATCATGCCTACTAGAGAGTCTTACCTGCCGGGCACCCCTTGCTGGGTCGACCTGGGAACGACCGACCCTGAGGCCGCCCGCTCGTTCTACGGCGAACTCTTCGGGTGGACCGCAGATGTTGATGAGCGCCCCGAGGCCGGCGGCTATGCACAGTTCCGCAAGGACGGGCACGCAGTTGCGGGCGTGGGAGGGATCTTCACCGAAGGGATGCCGCCTGCATGGACCACCTATATCGCCTCAGCCGACATCAAGGCCACCGCTGCATCGATTACCGAGCACGGCGGCGCGGTGATGATGGATCCCTTCGATGTGCTCGATGCCGGGCGCATGACAGTGTTCTCATCGCCAGACGGCGCCATCGCCGGGGTGTGGGAGCCGGCGAAGCACAGAGGCTCAGGTCTTGTAAACGAGCCAGGTGCCTGGTGCTGGAGCGACCTCGCCACTCGAGATGTGGACACAGCGCGATCGTTCTATGGGAAGGTCTTCGGCTGGAAGCTTCAGAGTGATCCCACCTGGGGCGAGTTCATGTCGCTCGAGGAACGCGAGATCGCCAGCATCTCGGAGCTGGGCCCGGAGATGCCGCCGCAGGTTCCGGCCCACTGGCGCGTTGCTTTTTTGTGCGACGATGCCGACGCCCTGATTGCACGTGCGCAGGAGTTGGGCGGCACACCACACGGGCCGGTGACCGACTTCGCTTCAGGCGGGCGACAGGGAGCGCTGGCGGATCCTCAGGGCGCCCAGTTCGGTGTGATGTCGTTTCCCTCCCAGGAGTAGGGGCTGCCGCGCCTTCAATCTACGATCCTTTCACCGTAACCCGCGATCAGCGCAGGTTACGGTGCATGAGTCGGCTGAGCACTGCTCTATGAGTGCTTTGAAAATTGGGCGGCGCGCAATCGAAACCTCGAACGAGCACAAGGTTCTCTTTCCCCGCGATGACGTCACCAAAGGCGAACTGATCGCCTACTACCATGAAGTCGCATCGGTCATGGTCCCGTATCTGAAGGGGCGGCCGCTCACGATCCAACGCTTCCCCGATGGAATCGAGAAGAACGGCTTCTACCAGAAGGATGCGTCGAAGTACCTTCCAGAGTGGATTCACACGAAGAAGCTGCCCAAAGACAAGGGCTTCGTCAACCATGTCATCTGCGACAACCCGGCCACCCTGGTCTATCTCGCGAATCAAGCTGCCATTACCCTCCACACCGGCACCAGCCGTGTGGACCGCATCGACCAGCCGGATCAGCTCATCTTCGATCTCGACCCCGTAGAGGACGACTTCCGCTCCGCACAGGAAGCGGCAGAGTTGCTGTACGCCTTGCTGGATGAGATCAACCTGCCCCACTTTGCGAAGACGACAGGGGGCAAGGGTCTTCACATTGTCGTGCCGTTGCGACGAGGCCGGGACTACGGAGATGTGCGAGCATTTTCGGAGGACACGGCCCGGGTTCTAGAAAGGCGAGCTCCGAATCGGCTGACCACAGAAGTTCGCAAGGCGAAGCGGGAAGGCCGTTTGTATCTCGATGTTGCCCGCAACGGGTACGGCGCGCATGCGGTAGCCCCCTACTCTGCCAGGCCGAGCCCGGGAGCACCGGTCTCGACTCCCCTCTCGGCGGACGAGATCTTTGACCCGAACCTGCGACCAGAGCGCTTCACCATCAAGACCGTGGTCGAGCGAATCGCCGCCCAAGGAGATCCGTGGGCCGGGATAAGGACAAGGGCCGTAGCTCTCACCCGAGCACGTGCCGCCCTGGACAAGCTGCTGGCGTAGTCGTTCAGTGCAGACAGAGCCCCGCTGAGCGGGGCTAGCTCTGCACAGAGCGCAAAGGCTCAGCTCTCTTCGGCGCGCTGAGCATTGGCATGTATCGCGGCGCGCAGGAACTGAGCCAGGCCGGGAGCGATCTCCTCATAGCGAGCGGTGAACCGAGGGTCGCCGACGTACATGTCGCCCAGGCCCCGATGGATGTCATACCCGCAGTCGTAGAACCAGCGGGTGATATGCATGCGGTGCTCTTCGGCCAGGCCCATCGCCTCCTCGCTATCCGCGGCAACCCCGCCCTCGAGGGCCGCGGCCAGTCTGCGGTCGATGTCGGCGCCCTGGGCCTTGAGCTTCCGCCAGTCCTCCTTGGTGTAGGTCGCTACCCGGCGCTGGGACTGCCGGTACGCATCGGTCTCCCCCCAGCGCTGCTCTGCCTCTTCCGCGTAATCCTCGGGCGCGAAGTCCCCGAAGACCTCGAAGCGCTCCTCCGGCGTCAATGAGATGCCCATCTGCCTTGCCTCCATTTCCTTCTCGACAACTACGACGATCCTCTCGAGGCGTGCGATCCGATCCCTCAACAGCCGATGCTGCCGGCGCAGGTGAACCGACTGATCGGCGGGAGCGTCCTTCAGGATGGCCGCCACCTCCTCCAGAGGAAACCCAAGCTCCCGGTAGAACATGATCTGCCGCAACTTGTCCAGATCGCCGTCCTCATAGCGCCTGTAGCCGTTCAGCGACTGGCGGCCCGGCGACAGGATGCCGATCTGGTCGTAGTGGTGCAGCGTGCGCACAGTCACCCCCGAAAGGGCGGCGACCTGACCCACCGAATAGCCGTCGTTCTCCTCCATATCGAGCCCAGGCTAGACCCTGACGTTACGTCAGGGTCAAGGCTCGACCTTGGAGATCACCCGGAGGGACTCACCAGCGCCCACAGCAGCCGGTGATCCGAATAGAAGTCGGGGTCGCCCCTGCGGGCCTCGTAGCCAACATCATGGGAGGCATCACGAACGACACCACGGGCAAAAACATAATCGATGCGCTTATGCCCGTTCATCTGAGCGGCCAGCGACTTCTCAGAGTCCCCGTGGCGCTCGAAGACGGCATCCGAGAACCCGCCCTGCTCCGTGAGGACGTGCCAAAAAGGCAGGACCTCGCACACCACCTTCTCGCGCGACCTCAGGCAGCGGCGATTGTTGAAATCACCGCCGATCACCGGCACCTGCGGTACATCACCGCGCGGATACTGCGTCTGCAGATAGTTCATCACCTCGCGAGCCCACTGGGCCTTGTAACAGAAACCCATTGTCGAGGCTGCAAACTTCTGGTTGGTGACGAAGTGAACGCTTACAAAGGGCACTTCGATCCCCCCGGACTTCGTCCGTGCCAGACAGTGCGCGTGTTCCTTGATGCGCGGCTTCAGTTCAGGCGCAGCATCGCGCGGCGAGTATCGGGATGCCACAAAGCCTCCCCGCCCGGCGACCTGCATCGTCTCATTATTAAGAAGGATGGCGGTATTGCGCACAACGACCTGACCCTCGTGTGTCCCCACTATCGGTTCGGGGCCGGGGGAGACCGCTACTTCGAAACCGAATCCCGTCGATTCCTCGAGTAGCGCCGCAACTCGCGCTGCGCTGCTCTCGACAACCTCCTGAAGGAGCACGGCATCGGGTGCAAAGGGCACGGCCTTTGGAACGCGCTGCATGAAGTTCAGGATCTCAGAGTCGACGCGATCGCGCGCCTGAGCCTTCTTCAAGTTGGCGCTGAGCACCAACACCTGCCCGGCAGGTGAACGATTCAATACGCCTCCAACGGCTGACCGATGCAGCGGTTCTGCCTATTTACTCTACTGGCTATGGAAGAACCGCGATTGCCTCGATCTCGATCAACTGGCCTTCGTAGCCCAGGAACGTCACACCCAGCAGAGTGCTCGGAGGGCCATTCAGGCCCGACTTCTCGAGACACCTCCACGCCTTCCCCAGTGTCGAGCGTTCGCTCGCAACTACGAACACAGTCGTCTTCACGATGTCGTCGATGCCTGCGCCGGCCGCTTCCAGGGCGGCCAGCAGGTTGCCAACGGTTTGGTCTGCCTGGGCCACTAGATCCCCTTCGCCGACGAGCCGCCCAATCGCATCCAACGGCACCGCCCCGGCCGTATAAACAGTCCTTACCCCGTGCGCGACCACCGCGTAGCTGTAACCTGGGGTCGGACCCAGCTCCGGCAGTTCGACGCGTTGAATCACCACGCCCGGTCGGCTCTCACGTGACGAAACCGTATCAGAGACCCTCCCCCAGAACCTCGCCTGCAACTCAACTCCGGGGGCGCAGATCCGATAAAGAAAGGTGGACAGGAGAAGACTTACGCTTATCAGGCTGGGGGGATGCTGGGTGTTGTTGCTTCTTGCAGCCTGTGGCGCGCAGGCACAGGCACCGATCAAACCTTCCGCGCAAGGATCTCGCCCACACCCAGACGTAGATAAGCGATCACACGTCGAGCATGGGCCGAACCCTCGCCCGAGCAACCGCTCCGAGAATCCGCCTCACAAGAGCCCTAAGGAGAGCCCGCCCAAGGAGAGCACGCCAAAGGAGAGCACGGCCAAGCCCTCGGTGAACATGGTTCTCGTCACGAGGGTCGTGGACGGGGACACAATCGAGGTGAACTACAGAGGTTCGATCGTGGACATCCGTTTGATCGGTGTCGACACTCCGGAGACCGTCCATCCGACCGAGCCAGTCGAGTGCTTCGGTCCGGCTGCGTCGCGCTTTACCACCGCGTCCTTGACGGAGGAAACCGTGAGGCTCGAGTTCGATGTGGAGCGTCGGGATTACTACGGGCGCCTGCTTGCCTATGTTTGGGATGACGGAAAGCTCTTCAACCGCGCGCTCGTGCAGCGGGGCTTCGCCACCGTTTCCACCTACCCGCCGAATGTGAGGTATGTGGAGCGCTTCAGCGCTGCACAAGACCGAGCTCAAAGCGCCGGGAGAGGTCTGTGGGAGGGCTGCTCCGCGCCCGTCCCCGACTCCTCCGCCGGCACCGGCACGGTCGGCGATCCGTCGGCCGCCTGTGACGGATACTCGCCCTGCCTTCCCCCGGCATCGGATTACGACTGCGCAGGAGGGTCCGGGGATGGCCCCGAGTACGCCCAAGGCCCCATCGAAGTGACCGGATCTGATCCCTACGAGCTGGACGCCGAAGGCGATGGAATCGCTTGCGAGGCCTGACCCCGGTTAGCGCGCTCCCCCGCTGCCCACTTTCTCGCCGACCGAGGGCCGAAGCGAATCAAGCAAGCGCTGGGTTGCCACGGCGATCTCGCTGACCCCTCGATTAAAGGCGTCCTCGTTGACTCGAGAGGGGCGGCTGAAGCCGCTCACCTTGCGCACGAACTGCAGAGCGGCTGCGTCGATCTCTTCAGTCGAGGCAGGTTCGCTGTAATCCCGAAGCTTGTGGATGCTGCGACACATGGCTCACTCCTTCTTTGCTGTAACTTGGTTGCTCAATTCGCCTTCATCCTCGCACCCGATCCCCCGTTTGTCTGCGGAACTCTCGAGTACCCACAGCAAGGCAGATTCCTGCAGCAATCGTCAGGATACCCAGCGACGAAAGGACTCGAGTCGACCAGCCCTCGATCACGAGTATACGCATCGCCTCGATCGCGTAGGTGAGAGGGTTAATTCTCGCCACCACACTCATCCATCCGGGCATGGCATCAAGCGGAACGAACGCGTTGCTCATGAACAGCAGCGGCAGGGAGATAAAGCCGACCACGGCAAAGAACGTGCCATGCTGTGGTACTGCATAGGCGAGCGCCGAGAAGGCTGAGGTGACCGACATCGTGAGCAGAGACGCCGCCAGGAGGATGACCACGAAGCCCAGCGGACCCGACTCGATGCGCACACCCAGGACCAGGGCCACCGCCACGACCAGCATGATCTGAATCGACTGCTGGGCGACTTGGAAAACAAAACGGCTTACGATGACCGAGCTGCGTGCGATCGGCATGCTCATCAATCGATCCAGATAGCCGGTCTCCTTGTCCCATAACAGGGGCATGGCGCCGCTGACTCCGTTCCCGACGATGGTAAACGCAATGATGCCCGCGAGCATGAAGCTGATGTAGTCGTCGGTCCCAATGACCCGGGTATCGATGGCGCGCTCGACCCCGGCCCCGAAGAACACCAGCCAGATTGCCGGCTGGGCGATGCTGAAGACGAGATTGAGCCGTTCACGCAGCAGCTCGATCCACCACCGCCGGACCAGAGCCATTACCTCCTGCGTCCAGCGCGAGCGCGCCTCCGAGCGCGTGAAATGTGCGGCCGGTGCTCGCTCATCCAGGGCCGCTTCCTCTACGGTCACGCGTTTTCCGTCTCTCGGAGCTCGCGCCCGGTATGAAGCAGAAAGACATCGTCCAGAGATGGCTGACTGTAGGTCATCCGCTCGAGTTTCAAGCCTTGCTCCAACCCGATGCGCATGACGGCAGGAAGGGCAAGGGAGGCATCCTCCACATATAGGTGAAGGTTGCCGGAATCGGCCATAACTATGTCCTTGATCCAGGACTCTCCGCCGACCATTCTGCGCAAGCGCTCTGCGTCATCGGTCTTGATCTGCACGAGATCGGCACCGACGGCGCGTTTGAGGTCGGCGGGGGGGCCCTCCACTACCACAACGCCGCGATCGATGATGGCGACTTTGTTGCAGAGGCGGTCGGCCTCATCGAGATAATTGGTTGCGAGAAGAATCGTGGCCCCGCGGTCACGCTGCTCCCGCACGTAATCCCACACGCTATGGCGGGACTGCACGTCAAGTCCCAGCGTAGGTTCGTCGAGAATCAAGACTTCGGGCGAGTGAAGAAGCCCGCAGGCGAGATCCAGGCGTTTCTTCATACCTCCCGAGTACTCGGTCCACCGCCGGTCGGCGTCGGGAAGAAGGCCAACCGCGCCGAGAGCTTCTTCGGCTCTGCGTCGGACCTCCAATCGCGGCACATGATAGAGACAAGCCTCGATCTCCACCCATTCCCGACCTGTCAAGAGCCCTCGATAGGCCACCGTCTGCATCACGTAGCCGATGCGGCGGCGCACCTCCCTGGCGTTCGTCGCGATATCGAAACCACAGACACGCGCAGAACCCACAGTCGGCGCAAGCAGCGTGGTCAACATTCGGATCGTGGTGGTCTTTCCGGCCCCGTTGGGGCCCAGCAGGCCGAACACGTCTCCGCGGCCGACCTCGAGATCGAGGGACTCGACGGCGAGGTGGGTGCCGTAGGACTTGCCCAGGCCCGCTGTCTCGATGACGGCGCTCAAGGCGACGGCTCCCGCCCATGGTCGCTTTGTCCACCCCTCCACATACCTTGATCTTAAGCGACCCGAGCGAGAACTAATCGAGCGTGGACCCGGCAATGTCATGGTCCGATCCTCCAGCTCAGCGCGGAACAACACGCTCCCTGGTCATGGTCACTAAGATATCGGGGATGAGGATCGCCGCGCTCTACGACATCCATGGGAACGTCTCTGCCTTGGAAGCCGTTCTGCGGGAGATCGCCGCCGACCAGGTCGACGCCCTTGTGATCGGCGGCGACGTCGTCTGGGGCCCGCATCCGAGCGCGGCCCTCGAACGCCTGACCGAGCTCGCCCTGCCCGTGACATTCATACGCGGCAACGCTGATCGTGAGGTCTCTGATGAAGTCGTTTCCGACGGTCCCGGCGGGAGTGCGGAGACAGACGCGATCTCGCAGGTCACAGAATGGTGCAGGCACGAGCTGAGCGAACGACAGCGCAATTGGGTAAGGAGCCAGTCCCTTAGTGCAACCTTCGATGTGGAAGGTCTGGGAGACACCCTCTTCTGCCACGCATCACCCCGCAGCGACGAGGAGATCGTCACCACTGCGACTCCCGAGCAACGCTTTCTCGAAGCGCTGAGAGATGTTCGCCACGCCACCGTGGTCTGCGGACACACTCACATGCAGTTCGATCGGACAGTGCGGGGGCGGCGCATGATCAACGCCGGCAGCGTCGGCATGCCGTATGAGGGCGAACAAGGAGCCTACTGGGCGCTGTTGGGTCCTGGAGTGCAATTCCGCCGCACGGACTACGACATCGGGGAAGCGGCCGGGCGAATGAGGGTTTCGGGCTGTCCGCACGTCGAGGAGATTTTCATCGACACCATCGTGAACCCTCCCGATAAGGACGCTACAATCCGTCACTTCGAGGCGCAGGCGACCACTTAGTTGATGCAATGAAGGCCGCGATGATTGACTCGGCGTCGATCGGTTCGTTTGGTAGACGTAGGAGGAGAGATGGGAATCGAGAGGCTTGCAGTCGGAGCGTTGGTCGGCTTCGCCTCCAGCGTGATCATGGACCAGGCCACTTCGCGCTTCTACGCGCGCCAGAGCGAGTCATCCAAGCGCAAGGAGGAGGAGCTGGCGCCGGGAGGAACCCTCGTCCAGCTTGGCAAGCAACTCGGTCGGGCGGCCGGGCGCGACCTCTCAGACGACCGCGCCGAGCGACTCGGAGTGGCCCTTCACCGGACTCTCGGAATGAGCTACGGAATCGCCGCCTCGCTCCTGGTGGGGCGAGGTTTACGTCCGCTGTGGGCGGGCCTGACGATGGGCACCGCAGCTTTCGTAGTGGTGGATGAGGGCACCTCGATCTCCTCGTTCTCGGACTACCCGCTAGAGAGCCACATGCGTGGAGTCGTGGGGCACGGCACCTATGGCCTCGCCGCCGGCCTCCTGTTGGCGTTGGTCGAGCGCAGCTAAGGGTCGCAGAGAGCCTACTGCAGGCAGCGACCGGGTTAAGCGCCAAGGTTGCAGAGACGTCCCGTAACGATGTCGATACGGTCGTGCGGCACAATGAAGTGATGAGGCGATCCCGCGCCACCCGGCTCGTGTGGATCGTACCCGTCGTATGCGCTTTGGCCGCAACTATCGTTGCGGCGTACATGTTCGGGCTCGGCCCCCAGCCGGTGATTGGCATCGGCGACGAGGCCGTGTTCGGGGTGGTTGCCGGACTGACGTTTGGCTGCGTCGGAGCACTGGTCACCGCCCGCCAACCCGGCAACGCGATCGGCTGGCTGTTCTGCGGGGTCGGACTCGCCACCGCGGTGTCCGGTCCGTCGTTCATCTATGGAGAGCTGGCCGTACCCGGTCAGGCTTGGGGAACATGGCTGTCGAACTGGACCGGCTCGTTCATTTTCGTCACGGTTCCGCTGGTGCTGCTGCTGTTCCCCGACGGGAAACCGCTGTCGCGGCGATGGCGCCTAGCGGTGTGGATGGCGGGAGTCGCGATGGCAATCCTGGAGGTGCACAGCGCCTTCGCTCCCGGCCGCCTCGAGGACTCCACTGTGGTCAACCCCGCCGGGATCGAGAGCTTCACCTTCTTCAACAGCCCGTGGCTGGGCTGGGGCGCCTGGATTCTTGTGGGGGTATCGGTTGTGGCCGGAGCCGTGAGTCTGGTGCTGCGCTTCAGACGGTCGCGGGGCGTGCAGCGCCAGCAGCTCAAATGGCTGGCGCTGGCCGCATCCGGGGTGGGCGTGGGCTTTGTCCTTCTAGTCGCCACCGCAGGGGAGTCTGAGTGGGCGGCTGTTTTTACCGCAATGAGCATTCTTCTCCTGCCGATCTTGGTGGGGGTTGCGATCTTGCGTTATCGCCTTTACGACATCGACACCGTCATCAACCGCACGCTCGTTTATGGATCGGTCAGCGCGGTGATGGCCCTCGTCTATATCGTAGGAGTCGTCGGCGTGGGCGATGCTATTCGCCAGATCACCGGTCAGGAGAGCAATCAGCTCGCGGTGGCGGCTTCCACGCTGGCGGTGGCGGCGTTGTTCCGGCCTGCACGCAGTCGCCTCCAGAACCTCATCGATCGTCGCTTCTATCGGAGAAAGTACGACGCCATCCTCACGGTGGAGGCATTCTCGACGAGACTCCAGGAAGAGATCGATCTCGAAGCTCTGGCGGCCGAACTCGAGGCGGTCGTTCGGCATACGATGCAGCCCGCCAGCGTCTCCATCTGGCTTCGTCCCTGACTGAAGGGGCGGGCTAAGGTTTGGCGGCCACGAACAGCTCGGTTGAGCCCGGCTCTAGTTCTGAGTGCTCCAAAGGCACACAGCGTGGGACGAACCCGGCTTCGGTTAACCAGGTCATCCACTCGTCGCGCGCAAACAAACCGCAGCGGTGCCGGTCGTGCTCGACGCCGACGGTCCCCGTTTCGTCGCGCAGCAAGTAGGCGAAGTCTATTACGTAAGACGTGTCGGCGGGGTCGGGGTCTGACGTCCATTCCAAGTAGCGCAGCCCGCGGCCCCCATCGTCGTTGCCCCCGTGCTCTGTACCTGGCTTGAAGTTCTCGCGCACATGGTCAGGAGCAAACAGCGCGGCCCCCGTCGGTTTGCAGTGCACGAATGCCGTCTCGCAGGCGGCTCGCAAGTCCTCCTCGGTCAGCATGTAGTCCACGGCATCGTGTACGAAGACCGCATCGAACTGACGACCCAGGCGCACCGTGCGCATGTCTCCTCGAACATGCTCACACTCGGGGTTGATTCCTCGGCTCAGCTTCAGCATTCCATCGGAAGGTTCCACGAGGGTCAGCTCGAAACGTGATTTCATATGAGAGGCGTTGTTCCCCGCGCCGGAGCCGAGCTCGAGAACGGTTACGAGGAGGGGACTCACATGCCTCCTCCAAAACCCTGCTGTAGATAGCCGCTTCTTCGGCGTACTCGTGGGGCGCGCTCAGGAGATGAAACCACGACGCGAGATCACCGTAGAGCCTGTTCTCCTCCGTGGAACCCATCATAGGGTGGAGGCTGAGAAGGTGTCGCAGGCGTTCGGATCGCCCTGCTCGAAACCCGTCATGAACCAATCGACGCGCTGCTCGGAAGAGCCGTGCGTCCACGACTCGGGATCGATTCCGCCTGTCGCCTGTTGTTGGATGCGATCGTCCCCCACCGCAGCCGCTGCGTTCAAGCCTTCTTCGAGGTCGCCGGTCTCCAGCAACCGCCGTTCGTAGGTGGTGAACGCCCACACTCCGGCAAGGCAATCGGCCTGCAGCTCGAGCCTGATCGAGAGCTCATTGGCGTCCGCGGGATTCGCTCTTTGCTCTGCGTTCACGCTTGTGCTTATCCCCATCAGTTGTTGCACATGGTGGCCGATTTCGTGCGCGACAACGTAGGCCAGAGCGAAGTCCCCGGGAGCCCCGAAGCGCTCACGCAGATCTCGAAAGAAGTTCACGTCGAGGTAGACGTTCTCGTCGACGGGGCAGTAGTGAGGACCCACGCCGGCGTTGGCGCCACCGCACGCGGAATCGGTTGCACCCTCGAACAGGATGAGCTGTGCATCCCTGTACTCCCGCCCCGACTCTTGAAAGGTATCTCCCCAGAAACCCTGGAGGTCATCCAGGACGAAGGACAAGAAGCCAGCCAGCTCCCTGTTTGTTTGGGGTCCGTCCAGGGAGGACTGTGCGGAATCGCCCGTTCTGGTGAGGTCGTCGAGGGGGGCGTCCATGCTCGATCCCGTACTCCGACTGCCGTTCAGCAGCACGACCAGAAGGACGACTACGAGGGCCGGGAGTCCCAGACCGCCGGCGACCATGGGCATGGAAGCACCACCGCCGAGGCCCCCTCTGCCCCGCCGGACGTCGATGTTGTCGCTGACACGCCTCCTACGCCACCGCACGTCGCCATTCTCTACTACATCGCTTCATGTCGAGTTTCCCTTATCGTGTGGGCGAGCCGAGTGAGAGGAGTTCAGTGACGATCGGCGAGGCAAGCCTGCCCGAGAGGGCCTATGACGTGGCGATCATCGGCGGAGGAAACCTCGGCCTGTGGACCGCGCACCGTCTAGCGGCTCGGAGCTTCGGGACCATCGCGGTACTGGAACGAGGCTGGGCCGGGGCCGGCGCCACCACTCGCTCGGCGGGCGTGGTGCGACAACAGGGCGGTTCCTACGTGGCGGCAGTGCTGGGAAGGTTGAGCCGGACGCTCTACCTGGAGCTCGGAGACAGGCTGGGAATCGACTCCGGCTTCCGGGAGCTCGGCTACTACATCATGGCGCAATCAGAGGCCGACAAGGATGTCTTTCTGGAGCTCATCAAGGTGCGAGCCGAAGCCGGCGTGGACAGCGTCTGGGTCGAACCCGAGGAGGGCAAGCTCCGATTCCATGATCTCGACTGGGACCTGTTCACGGGCGCGACCTACTGTGCGAAAGACGGTTTCGTACACCCCCCGATAGCGGCACGCAACATCACCTACGCGGCCCTCGATGATCCCAGTGTCGACCTTTACGAGATGTGCGAGGTGCGCTCGATTGAGCTCTCAGGAAGTCTCTACTCGTTGCAGACCGCGCGCGGCACGATCAAAGCGGAGCGGGTGGTGAACGCAGGAGGGCCGCGCGGCACGCGGGAAGTTGGAACCATGGTCGGCATCGATGTACCGGTGAGGGCGGTCAGGCACCAGGTCGTAACCTTCCCCTTCCTTCCCGAAGGAGTCACACATCCCCTGCCGCTGATGTTCAACCTCGGTAAGGGCTACTACGTGCGGCCGGAGGAACAAGGTGCGTTGCTGGGGATGAGCAATCCCGCCGATGAATCCGATCTCTCGGATCGCTACCAGCTCGAGTACGACTTCGGCTATCACAACAAGCTGCGCCTCGAGTGGGAGGCCGAGTTCCCCGCGTTGCGGAAACTGCCCATCTCGCGGTCGTGGGCGGCCTCAATCGACTACACGCCCGACCATCTTCCGATAATCGACCACGCCCGAGAGGGCTTCTACGTCGTCGCCGCCGGAGGCCACGGCATGATGTGGGGGCCGGCTCTGGGCGAAAAGACGGCCGAGCTGATCGCAGAGGGCAAGGTCTCGGAACTGCCTTCCGGCGACATCGAACTGGCTCGCTTTGCCGAGGGCAGGTCCGGCACCGCAGCCGACTCCATCGCTCTGCCGTTTCCCAAGGGCAACTAAACGCAGACCGCCCTCGCGCTCGTGGAGGCAATAGCGCACCGTGTGCCTTTGCACACGAAAAACCGTGGGTAGACGCACACCGTGTGCGTTTGCCCCAATTTATTTGATGAGACCGCGGCCCCATTCAAGACTTGATCCGGAGACCCTTGGGATCGTAGAGGGGCTCGGAGACAATCTCTGCCCCCACCCAGTCGCCGAACATGGACACCTCGACTCTGCCGCCCGGCTCGGCCCGATCGAAGGGAACATAGGCGTAGGCGATCGAGCGCTCGACCGTGTAGCCGTACCCCCCGGAGGTGATGCGGCCGGCCATGGCCCCGTCTATGCGCACCGGCTCCGAGCCCGTCGCCGCACTCAACGGGTCATCGAGCACAAGGCACACCAGCTTGCGAGTCGCTCGCGCATGGCGTGCCGCCGCCAGCGCGTCCTTGCCGATGAAGTGCTCCTTGTCGAGCTTGACCGCAAAGCCCAGGCCCGCTTCCCACGGGTTGTCGTCGGGAGTGATGTCGCTTCCCCATGCGCGATACCCTTTCTCCAGCCTCAGCGACTCGATGGCGCGATAGCCGGCGGGGACCATTCCGTGCGCTCGGCCGGCGTCCCAGAGACAATCCCACAACGCCCCGCCGAACTCGGTGGGACAGTACAGCTCCCACCCGAGCTCGCCCACATACGTCACCCGCAGCGCCAAGCACGGCACCCACCCGATCTCAATCTCCCGCGCCCGAAGGAAGGGGAAGCCCTCGTTCGAGAGATCGTTGTCGCACAGTGTTTGCAGGATGGTGCGCGCCTGAGGCCCCCACAGCCCCAGGCAGGCGTAGCGCGAGGTGACGTCTTCGAGCTTTACCGACGAGTCTTCAGGCGCGTGCTTGCGAATCCACGCGAGGTCATGGCCACCGAACGCGGTTCCGGTAACTATGCGAAAGAGCTGGGGGCCGAGCTTTGTGACGGTGAAGTCGCTTTCGATCCCACCACGCTGGTTCAGCATCTGCGTGTAGGTGACAGAGCCCACCGAACGATCCACCCGGTTGGCGCACAGTCGCTCCAAGAGGCTCGCAGCCCCTGCCCCCGACGCTTCGATCTTGGCAAAGGACGACTGATCGAACAGCGCCGCCGACTCCCGGCAGGCGCGATGCTCCGCCCCGATGGCGGGAGACCAGAAGCGCCCCGCCCACCCCTGCGGCCTGAGCGACTCGTCGCCGGCGAACTCGTTACTGGAGAACCAGTTCGCTCGCTCCCAGCCCGCCTTCTCTCCGAACGACGCGCCGAGCTGTGTCAGGCGTTCGTAGCAGGAGGACATCCTCAGGGGCCGGGCAGACTTCCTCTCTTCGTTCGGATAGATGATCTCGTAATAGCGGGAGTAGGCTTCGAGCACGCGCTCACGCACATAGCGGGGACTCTTGTGCTGGGAAGAGAAGCGGCTAAGGCTCATCGATGAGACATCCCACTCCGGTTGGCCGTCGACGATCCACTCGGCAACGGTCTTTCCGGCGCCGCCGGCGCCCGCAAGCCCGTGCACGCAGAAGCCGGTTGCCACCCAGAAACCGCGCACCTCGCTCTCGCCCAGAATGAACTCGCCGTCCGGCGTGAACGACTCGAGCCCGTTCACCCAGCGCCCGATCCGCATCTCTGCTAGGGCGGGCACGAGCGCGCGTGCACCCTCCAGAGACTCGTCGAAACGCTCGGGAGCATGGTCGAGAAGATGGCGCGGCTGCTGGGGGGTTTCATCTGCGAGCTCGGGAGCGCGCGCGTAGCCGCCGATGAGGAGGCCGCCTTCCTTTTCCCGAAAGTAGACGATGCGGTCCGGGTCTCGAACCGTCGGCAGGGTTTGCGGAACGGAACCGAACGGTTCCGTCACGAGGTACTGGTGCTGGATCGGCACGCTGGGAACATTCACTCCGGCCATGCGGGCCAGCACGCTAGCTTGCACTCCGGCGGCATCGACCACGACTTCGGTCGCAACTCGGCCGCGATCGGTGTCGATCGCGACGACGTGCCCACGCTGGACCTCTACTCCGGTAACCGCCGTGTGAGTTGCGATCTCGACGCCAAGATTGCGAGCGCCGTCTGCGAGGGCGCTAACCAACCTCTCGGGATCGAGATAGCCATCGGTCGGAAGCCATGCGGCCATCCGAAAGCGTGTTGCGTCGAGCAGCGGGCATAACTCCACAGCCTCTTGGGGCGAGAGAAGCTCGAGCTCCAACCCGAAGGTTTGAGCCCAGCCCGCCTGTCTCCTGAGCTCCTGCTCGCGCTCCGCAGAGGCCGCCAGTCGCAAACCCCCGACGGGACGCCAGCCCGGGTCCAAGCCTGTGGCGTTGGCAAGCTCTGCGTAGAGCCCGGCCGAGTACATCATCATGCGGGTGTGGCTGATCGTCGAGCGCAACTGGCCGACGAAGCCGGCCGAATGCCACGAGGTTCCGTCGGCGAGGTCGTGTCGTTCGATGAGAAGCACGTCCGACCAACCGAGACGCGCGAGATGGTAGGCGACGCTGCAGCCCGCCACGCCGCCGCCGATCACGACCGCGCGCGCCTGCCCCGGCAACCGAGGCGTCAAGAAGCTCTCTCGAGCGCCCGCCGAAAGGAAGCACTCGCGGCGGTTTCCTCCAAGCGCTCGAAATGCTCGTCCGCGTAAGCCTCGAAGTCGAAGTCGAGCTCTGAGATGCTCTGTTGCACCACCCCCCACATCGCCTCGCGGAAGTCGGACATGAAACGCATCAGCTCGAGTGCAGCTCGATCTTGTGCGCTCGGCGTTCCGAGATAGCTCTCGAGCAGGGCCTCGCCGTGTTCGGACTCGAACTCGTGATTCACGGAGAAATTGGCGAGATCGAAGAAAGGATCGCCCATGCCCGCATACTCCCAATCGACGATTCGAATCGCCGTTCCGTCGTCGATGAAGTTGGCGTTCAAGAGATCGTTGTGACACGGCCGCAGCGGCTGGGGGCCGCGTGCACGCATGATCTCATCAGCCTGTGCCTTTGCGCCCTCATAGGCTCGCGGCGGTCTCACTCCCCGTTCCTCGGCAATGCGCCGGTAGCTCTCTACGACCTCGAAGGAGTCGAATCTACCGGGGATCGAAGGCCCGTCGTGAAGCTTGCGCAGCGTCGTTGCCACCTGCTCGACGCGCCCTGGTGTCCTCATATCCTCGATGGCGATCGGGCGGCCTTCGATGAAACGAGTGACAAGGCACTCCTCGGGCTGCAGGAACCCCTCGACGTGGGGGCCGACTCCCACCGACGCGGCCACCAGGGAGGCCGCGTGCTCGGAGCGGCGGTCGATGCCGAGAAGGTTCGTGTCCTTTCCGGTCACGCGCAACACGAAGACGCCGTCGGGGACCTCGACGCGCCAGTTGCGATTGGTGATCCCGCCGTCAAGCGGCTCAAGCGTGATCGGGCGCCCCGGCCACAGCCGTTGCGCCAACTCGTCAGGCCGCACGCCGGCTAGGTCGTAGCCGGCTTCGCGTCCGAGCCCCCGAAGCTCTCTTCCATGGCTGCGAGCTCCTCGTCGGTCCCGCCCTCGCGGATGGGGCCCTTGAACCACTTGTGGGCCGAGAGCACATACCAGCCGCCGAACAGGACGAAAGCGCCTCCGACGGTGAGGGGGGCGTAATTGAAGACCTCCCAACTGAAGTCTGCGTTCCCGGGTATTCCTCCAGGGACTGTCGGTAACAAGAAGAGGATCGAGATGAACACGATCCAAATGATCGCGACAGTGTCGATCCACTTGTAGTGATTGCCGAGGCTCCACGAGCCGTGCTCGAAGGAGTCGCCCGCCCTCAGGCGAAGGATGATGGGCAGCACGAAGGCGATATAGAGGCCGATCACGGCAATAGAGGTGCCCACGAGGTAGCCGACCGCCGCGTTGGCGAGGGTGGGAACCATCAACGCCCACGACAGCACCACGATCGCAGCGACTGCGTAATGAGGGACGCGCCTTCCGGAGACCTTGCGCCATATCCGCGAGCCGGGTATGGCACCGTCGCGCGAGAACGCAAACATCATGCGCGATGCGGAGGTGACCGATGCGGTGCCACAGAAGAACTGCGCCACGACTGCGATCAAGAGCAGGATCTCGGCCCAGCCCTCACCCAACGACTCGGTCCAGATGTAAGTGACGGCGTTGGCGACGGCATCGAGCGTCCCCTGCACGTCCGGCACCGCGAAAGTCACCGCCACCAGGAGAATGAAGCCGAAGATCACCGACACCACCACCGACATGACGATGCCCCAAGCGGCCGCACGCGACGCCTTCCTCGTCTCCTCACTCATATGGGCGGAAGCATCGTAACCGGTGATTGTGTACTGAGACATGAGCAAGCCGATCCCGAACACGAACCAGAACGTCAGGCTCCCGAAGCCCGACCCCGAAAAGCCCGAGTTGTTGATCGTCTCCGTGAACACGAAGCTGGCCGACTGATGACGGTCGGGAACGACGATGAGCACGCCGACGATCACGAGCACTCCCACCATGTGCCACCACGCCGAGAAGCTGTTGAGCAAGGAGAGCAGCTTCACATCAAGCAGGTTCAGCGCCAAGTGAAGCGCCATTATCGCCGTGAACACCCAGAAGATCGTGGTCGGAAAGACGCCGAAGACGCTCGGGAACAACAGGTTGAGCAGCGCAGTGGTGAAAATCGCAGCTCCGTAGTCGATCGCCGCGGTGACCGCGATCTGGCCGACCAGATTGAACCAGCCTGTAAACCAGCCCCAGGCCGGGTTGCCGAGCCGCGAGGCCCAGTAGTAGAGGGCTCCCGCGGTGGGCATAGCCGAGGCGACCTCGGCTAGGGCCAGGGCCACGACGATGCAGAAACCCCCCACCAGCAGCCAGCCCCAGGTGACCGCCACCGGGCCGCCGTTGTTGAAAGCGATGAAGTAGGAGGTCAAGCAGCCGGCCAGGATCGAGATGATCGTGAAAGAGATGGCGAAGTTCGAGAACCCGCCCATCTCCCGGATGAGCACCTGCGCATAGCCGAGCTTGTGCAGCATCCCCTCGTCGTCGAGCTCACCGGACTGAGGTTTCGCCCCCGTAGTAGCCATGTGTTCCCCCCTGTTCTCGCTCTGCTGTGCGCCCAGTATAGGGAAGTGAGTAGTGGGGCGGAAGACCCGGGGTCGCAAGCTTGGGAGCTCGGGCCCCCCGCGGCTCTCTGCGAAAGGTCGCTGGACTTGGGGCGGTTGGCTGGATAGGACACGGCGACCGGTAGGGTCGAGGCTATGACCCAAGCCAAATCCACCCCTGGTTACCGAGGGCAGGGCGACCGAGGGCTGTTCGGCCCCGCCAGCGCCTCCTGGCAGGTTCATCGCGAAGCGGCGGTGATGCTCGGAGGGGCGCGGGCACTGCTGATGCACGCGGCCCACCCCCTGGTTGTCGCCGGCGCCCGCCAGACGGGGATGTACACCAGCGACCCGTGGATGAGGCTCGACCGCACGCTGCGCCTCAACTACCTCGTCACGTTCGGCACGACCGTGCAGGCCAACGCCACCGCCCGGCACATCAATATCGTGCACGAGGGAATCAACGGCATCGACGAGGTAACGGGCCTGGCCTACGACGCCCTCGACCCTGAGTTGCTCCTATGGGTGCACGCTTGCCTTGTCGACACCGCGCTGGTCATGGAGCGGCTGGTCGTCGGCAAGCTCGACGACGCCGGCCGTGAGCGTTTCCATCAGGAGTCCATGGTGGGTGCGGAGATGCTGCGCCTGCCGCGCGACTCGATCCCTCAGACGGTTTCGGGTCTGAGGTCCTATATCGATGACGTCGCAGCTTCGGGGATGCTGCGTCGAACTGACGGCTCGGAGGCGGTGGGCCGGCTGATCATGGACCCGCCGCCCGAGACGCCGCAGCGGCCGTTGTGGCGGCTCATCTCCTTCTGGTCGTTCGGCTTGCTGCCCGAGAAGCTGCGGAGCGAGGTCTACGGCTACGGCTGGAACCCGGCTCAAGAGGCGGGCCTCAGAGCATCCTTGTCGGCGGTCAGGTACCTGCGGCTGATCGCCCCGCCGCACCTCCGCTTCCTGCCCCCGGCCGTCACTGCGCAACGCCGAATCGAGGGACGAGGGCCTGTCGTGGAGGAGGAATCGGAGTCGCTTTTGCCGGGCGGATTCCGGATGCCCGACGACGCCTGAGGGCCGGCGAGGGACTTTGTGGTAGGAGAGGGCCATGCGCGTCTGCCTCATGATCGAGGGACAGGAAGGGGTCACTTGGGAGGACTGGGTGGCACTCGCCCAGACCTGCGAGCAAGCGGGGCTCGAGGCCCTGTTCCGCTCCGACCATTACCTCTCGATGTTCAACGAGTCAACTCACGGCTCGCTCGACGCCTGGGCGACGCTGAGCGGGCTTGCCGCCGTCACCTCGACACTGCGTCTCGGAACGATGGTGTCGCCGGCCACTTTCCGTCATCCCTCGGCCCTCGCCAAGATGGTCGTAACAGCCGACCACATCTCCGGGGGCCGGGTCGAGCTCGGGATGGGGGCCGGGTGGTTCGAACGCGAGCACTCGGGCTACGGCTTCCCCTTTGCGAATACCTCGACCCGCATGAAGGTGCTGGCGGAGCAGCTCGAGATCGTCCATGGGCAGTGGACCTCGGACGATTTCAGCTTCTCCGGAGAGCACTACGAGATTGAATCGCTGAACGCCCTCCCCAAGCCGGTCCAAGAACCGCATCCAACCCTGGTCGTGGGCGGAGGAGGCAAGAAGGGCTCCGTCGATCTTGCGGCGCGGTGGGCGGATGAGTACAACACGGTGGGCCCCACTCCCGGGAGGTGCTCGGAGTTGCGGAGGGACCTCGACGACGCGTGCCGGCGGCACGGACGCGAACCGTCCGGCCTCCCGCTATCCGTGATGACGGCCTGCATCGTCGGAATCAGCCCGGACGAATTCAAGGAGCGCGTCCGGGGTGTGCTGCGAGCAACCAACAAGGACGAATCGCCCGAAGCCTTCGTTCGCGAGTCTCGATCGGAGCAGGTCCTGGGAACGGTCGATGAAGCAGTGGAAAAGCTGCGCGCCTACGAGGCCGCAGGCGTCGAACGCATCATGTTGCAGCACCTCCTTCATCGAGATCTCGACATGGTGAGACTGTTGGGCGCCGCCGCTGCAGCTGTGAAATGAGACTGGCCATTAAGAGGAAGGGAGCTTCGTGAACGTTGTCGAGCTGCACCATCGAGCCGTCGACTCGTTTGGCAGCCGCGTCGCGGCCGTCACCGAGGAGCAGTGGGATCAAGAGACTGAGCTTCCAGGGTGGGATGTGAGGACGCTCGTCAACCACCTCGTTAACGAGAACAAATGGACTTCTCCGTTACTTACCGGCAGCCGTATCGAAGATGTCGGCGACCGCTTCGACGGCGACCTGTTGGGAGCCGACCCCCAAGCTGCGTGGGAGGAGTCGGCGGCGGAAGCGAAAGGGGCGGTGACGGAGGAGGCGGTTCTGAAAACGGTCCACCTCTCCTTTGGCGACGCGCCGGGACGCGAATACGTGATGCAGCTCTTCGCCGACCACCTCATCCACGCCTGGGACCTCGCTCGCGCCGTGCACGGCGACGAAAGCCTCGATCCTGAGTTGGTGTGGGCATGCGCGCAGTGGTTCCAAAGCGTGGAGGATGATTACCGCAAAGCGGGGGCGATCGGCGAAGCACCGTCAATTCCTCCGGACGCGGACGCCCAGACCACGCTATTGGCTCGCTTCGGGCGCACGGCTTGAGCGGGCCATTGATCTGCTACGGCCGCCGACTGAGCTTGGCGGCGGCGCGCTCGGCCAACACAGCGTTGCCTTTTCGCTTATAGAGCTCGACGGCCCTCCTCAGGTGAGCCTCGGCGGGCCGGCCGGCCAGCTCGAGGACTTCGGCAAGGTCGACCAGGGCGGCGGCATGCGCGGAGAGATCGTCGGTGCCCTCCGCAAGCGTCACGGCAGCTTGAGCAAGCTCGACGGCGCCGGCGTAGTCCCCGTTCCGCGCTTGAATCTTCGCCGCAACGGGCGCCCATTCGATGCGCGCTGCAGGATCGTCCTCGGGGGTGAGCTTTTCGGCCCGGCGAACATAGATCTCCGCCTCCTGGTAGCGGCCCTGCTCGTAGAGGGCACGGGCCAGATAGGAGGCAGCCACGATCCGGGCATTGACCTCGCCCAAACTCTCAAGCGACTCGTAGCTCGCCCTGAACTCTCTCTCGGCCGACCGCCACTCGCCGGCAAGGAACTCCACAATGCCTGTTCCCACTGTGATCTCCGCCACCAGCCCGGCGCCGAGCTCGTCGAGAAGAGCGCGGCTGCGAGACACCATCCTCCGCGCGTCATCGAAGCGGCCCTCCATGGCGGCGAGCCCCGCCAGCCGGATCAGACAGCCTCCCTCAACGAGCAGGTTGTCGCCGAAACGTCGGCGCAGGTCTTCGAGCCGCGCGATGCCATCCGACACCGGCGCCGGGCCCCAGAGCGACGAGCTTGCGTACCACTCCAAGATCTTGCGCTCCTCTTCCTCGTCGGAGGCGAGGCGAGCGTGAGTCAAGGCCAGCTGGAGAGCCTGATCGGCCGCGGCGAAGTGATAGTTGTTCTGGAGCACCAGGGCCCGCAGCCGGTGCGCCAGGGCAAGCCCGAGCTCATCCGAGAGCCCCTCGAACACGACGATTGCCCGGGCCGCCTCGGCCAGCGCCTCATCCCTCCAGCCGGTCACGTTGTGAGTCCACGAGCGCGCTTCCCACAGGGCGACGGCGGCGCGCGCCTCCAACTGCGGCAGGTTCCGCCGCCTCGCTTGCTTCCGGGCTTCATCTAACAGGGTCTCTGCCGGCTGCATGTCGCCCGCATCCATATGGCAAGAGGACAGGTCGATCATCACGGGGATGCGCTCGGGGGCGTCGACGGCGGAGACCTTGAGAGCCCGCTGAAGCGACGCCGCCGCCCCCGGGAGATCGCCCCGCCTGCGAGCCCGGCGCCCCACATCTGCCAGCAGGGCGGCGGCTCGCCGTCCGAGTGCGTGCTGCCTCGCCGACCGATCGCCCAACTCCTGGCGAAACGTGAACGTGCGCTCGAGGTGGTAGGCCAAGGTCTCGTCGGATGAACGCTCCCGAGATCTCTCCAGCCACGCCGCAAGGCTCTCGTGCAAATCGGCCCGACGTTGTTTGGGAATGGCCTCATAGACGACCTCTCTGACGAGGTTATGGCGGAATGCAAAGGGGCCGCCTTTCCCCCGCTCATCCTCACGGACGAGGTCCTTGCGCACCAAGCTCGCTATGAGCTCCGGAACTCGTGGCGCCACCACAGCCACCGAAAGTTCTGTCAGGGCGATCTCGTCGAAGGTGGGGCCAATCAGCGAAGCCTGTTCGAGCACCTGCCGCTCCTCGCGCCCCACTGCATCGACGCGCGCCTCGATCAGAGCTCGGATGGTGGGCGGGATCGAGAGAGGACTCCGCGTTTCGATACTCGACCGCGTCCCGTTCCCCTCGAGGGCGCCGCTTTCGGACAGCATTGCGAAGATCTCTTCGACGTAAAGGGGATTGCCCTGAGCCGTGTCGATGATGCTGTCGGCCGTCTTCAGGTCGAGCTGCCGATCTCCGAGGAGGTTGCTGAGAACCGATCTCGAGCCCTGCGCGTCCAGGGGGCCGAGGGTCAGGGAGGAGGCGTTGAGCTTGCCCGCGCTCCAGTGGGCGTGAGTGTCGAGAAATTCCGGCCGCCCGGCACACACGAGGAGCAGGGGGCCGCGCGTCCAGTCGGCGAGATGCTCGACAACTTCGAGAAACGCGGGCTCCGCCCAGTGAATGTCGTCCACCACCATGACGACGGGCCGCCGCTCGGCCACCGACTCCAGCAGCTTGCGAACCGCCCAGGAGCTTTCTTCCGGCGTGGCTGAAGTCTGGGCGCGCGCCAGCATCTGAGTCAGAAGGGGTGCTGCCCTGTCTCCCTCCGGCACCGACTGGAGCGGCGATGAAAGGGCCGCGACAACTTCTTGCTCAGATGCACCATCGCCCAGGCGCACCACCTGCTTCACGAGCTGCTCGAGAGGCCACAGCGCTGCGTTCTCACCGTAAGGAAGGCAGCCTGTCCGGAAGACCTCGGCCCGCTCCTCGAGCTCGCGCCCGGCGGCGGACAGGAGGCGCGACTTGCCAATGCCGGCGGCCCCGAGCACCACCAGCAGGTAGCAGATCTTTGCTTCGGCGACCTGGTCGAGAGCCTGGCGTAGGAGGGCGAGCTCCGTTCCGCGACCCACCAGCGGAGCCCCGAGTCGTCGCCACCGACCCGGAGTATGCGGTCTCAGCCGTATGGCGTTGTGGGCGTGGACGACCCCGCCCGGAGCGCGGCGGGAGGCGACCTCAACCGGCTCCGACTCCAGCGCGTCGGATACGAGATGGTAGGTGTCCTTCCCGATGAATATCTCGCCGGGCGCAGCGGCAAGGCCGAGTTCGGCGGCCCGGTCGACTGCGCTTCCTGTCGGGAGACCGCGGGCCGCAACCGATACTCCGGTGACCGCCTCGCCCGTGTTGACCCCGATGCTCAGATAGGGCCGGGTGGGTGAGTCGAACTCGATCGCGGCCACAGCGTCACGGGCCTCGAGGGCGGCCCGGACCGCCCGCAAAGCATCGTCCTCGTGGGCGATCGGAATCCCGAAAACGGCGGTGATGCGGTCCGCCGGGCCGCCTTGAAGCAGCCCTCCGTGCCGCTCGACGGTGGCCCGAACGGTCTCGAAGACCTCGTTCATCACCACGCCAGAGTCTTCAGGATCGGCCTGTGTTCCCTCAGGCCATGGCATTGCGACCTCGCAGCTCAGGCTCGTCACGGTCTTGCGACGCCGACGGCGCTCGACCGGTGGCGGGGATGGCGCCGGGGAGGCGTTCGTGGAGCCGAACTCGAGGTAAGGAGCCTGTTCGAGAATGGCGCGCTCGAGACGCTTGAGATCCGAGCCCGGATCGATCCCGAGGTCGTCGAGCAGGAGATCTCGGGCGCGACCGTAGGCCTCCAAAGCATCCGCCTGGCGTCCAGACCGGTACAGAGCCAGCATCCTCGAGGCATGCAGCCTTTCCCGCAGGGGATGGGCCTCCACGATCTGTTCCAGTTCGCCGACTAACTCCTGATGACGACCCAGAGCCAGATCGGCCTCGATCCGTTCCTCCAGCACCGCCACGCGGAGCTCTTCTAGTCGAGCAGTCTCCCCCTGTGCGAACGCCGCGTAGGCGAAATCGGCCAGAGCGGGGCCGCGCCACAGCGCCAGCGCACGCCGGAGCAACTCGGCGACGACGGAGTAATCGCCCGCCGAGGCTGCGGCCCGACCGTCGCTGATCAGGTGCTCGAAGCGCAGCAGATCGAGCTGCTCAGGCTCAACGGAGAGCTCATACCCGGGTGGCCTGCTGATCAGCACGCGCGCCGCATGCCCGCGCGTCCGATCCGGTTCCAGAGCCTTGCGCAGTCCCGACACGTACACCTGCAGCGCGGTGGAAGCCGTGCCTGGAGGCTCCCCCTCCCACAGGAGATCGATGAGGCGGTCGGTGGCCACCACCTTGTTGGCGTTGAGAAGCAAAATCGCCAGCAACGCGCGCTGCTTGGCCCCTCCCAACCGGACGCGCGCTCCCCATGCAGTCACCTCCAAGGGGCCCAGAAGGCCGAACCTGAGCATGCACACATTGTGCACAGGCCCGGATCACCCGCGTAAGTGGAAATGAGGAATCTCTTTAGCGTTTCTTTAGTGGGCCCTGAGATCCTAGTCACATCCTCAACCGGGCACTCCGGCGGGGGGCTGGGAACGCAGACAGGCGTTACCCGACTAGGACTGGGAGGTCCCTAATGAAGTTTCGACTCATCGCACTGGCGAGCGCACTGACGGCACTGTTTCAGGTTGCCGGCGCTCAGTGGCGCTGGTAGCAGACAAACACCAGCAGCTTCCTGCGCTCGAGGGGGGTTCATCGAACCCCCCTCGAGCGCGTCCGGGGGCTGGGGCTGAGCTCGAGGGCAAGCCGCGGAGCATCGAACCTTAGACTCCCTTCCCAAGCGACCGACCGGAAGGATTGACATGGCTTCGACCGCAATCTTCGTAACGAGCGCCGGGAGTTTCAAGGCCCGGCTGATGCCCGACCACGCCCCCACCACGGTTGCCAACTTCGTCGACCTCGCCCGGGGCCAGAGACAGTGGAGGGATCCGCGCGACGGGACATCCAAGTCAGACCCCCTCTATGATGGCACCATCTTTCACCGCGTGATCCCGGGATTCATGATTCAGGGAGGCGACCCGGAGGGAACCGGGCGAGGAGGTCCCGGCTACAGGTTCGAGGATGAATGCCCTCCCGGAGCACCAAAGTTCGATCGGGCCGGATTGCTGGCGATGGCTAACGCCGGGCCCAATACGAACGGCTCCCAGTTTTTCGTAACCCTGGCACCTACTGCCTGGCTCACGGGCAAGCACACGATCTTCGGAGAAGTGACAGAGGGCATGGACGTCGTCGAGGCTATCGGGGCCACCGATACGGGCCCGCAGGACCGCCCGGCCACCGATGTCGTGCTCGAGAAGGTTGAGATCGAGGACGACTAGATTGGCGTCCACGCGAGAGTGGCGGAATTGGCAGACGCGTCGGCCTTAGGAGCCGGTGTCCCTAGGACGTGGGGGTTCGAGTCCCCCCTCTCGCACGCTGTGGTGGGCGACTTTATCAACAGCAGCCCCGGTGAGCGGGGCTCAGCGCGAGAAGTTGGGTGGGCGGCCAGGGGTGGCGGATAGGGTGACCCGATGGCCCCCCGAAGCGAGCTTTCCTTCGCCCTCGACCTGGCACGGCTTGGTGGTCGCATCGCGCTCGGTCACTTCAAGCACAACCCGCGGCGGACACTGAAGAGCGACGGCAGTTGGGTCACCGAGGCCGACTGGGCGGTCGAGGCGCAGATCAGGCTGCGGCTGGCGAGAACGTTTCCCGACCACAACGTGCTGGGAGAAGAGGAGGGGCTGACCGCAGCCGGCGGAGGGCCGGCGAGGGAACGGGCGCCCACCTGGATCATCGACCCCATCGACGGAACTCACAACTACATGGTGGGCATCCCTGTATGGGCGACGCTGGTGGCTCTGCGAGTGGACGAGGAGTCGATCGTGGGTGTGGCCCACGCGCCCGCCATTCAGGAGACCTACGACGCGGGCCGCGGGCTTGGAGCTCGCCTCAATGGAGAGACCATCCGGGTAGACGATGTGCCGAGCTTCGATGAAGCCAGTTACTTCTCCTCCGGAGAAGCGGCCGGACCCTCAGGGGTCGAAGCTCTTCACCACGAGCTGATCGCTCGCTGCTGGCGCCACCGCGGCTTCGGCGACTTCTGGGGACACATGCTGGTGGCCAGGGGAGCGGGGCACGTGATGCTGGAGCCGGAGCTCAACCTTTGGGACGTGGCCGCTCTGGAGCCGATTGTGGAGGAGGCCGGAGGGCACCTCTCGGGCCTCGACGGGAAGGCCTGGAAGAAGGGACCCTGCCTCACCACCTGCGACTCGCTTCACGACCAGGTCTTGGACCTCGCCGGCACCCGCACCTGAGCTGGTTCTAAGCCGGAAGAAGGGCGGATTCCGCACGGTTCCTGGCATAAGGCTCAATTACGGGGGGGCCAAGGCACTAGGGGGAGAGCCGCTCCAGCACCCACCCGGCCCCCTCACGCCGATAGCGGAGCCGGTCGTGAAGCCGGTCGTCGCGGCCCTGCCACAGCTCGATCTCCTCAGGAGCAAGCCGGAACCCACCCCAGAACGGGGGCGGCGGGATCTCCCTTTCACCGTAGGCGAGGTCGAGGCGTGCAACCTCTGACTCGAGTACCCCCCGGTCGGCGATGACCTCACTCTGGCGCGACGCCCACGCCCCCAGACGGCTGCCGCGGGGGCGGCTCGAGAAATAGGCCTCAACCTCCCCAGCCGGCACCGCGGACACAGACCCGGTGATCCGCAGCTGACGTTCGAGCTCGAACCAGTAGAGGACGAGGGCCGCGTGGGGATTCTCGGCGAGCTCCCGGCCCTTGCGCGACTCGAGGTTGGTGAAGAATATGAAACCGCGCTCGTCGAATCCCTTGAGCAGGACGATGCGGGCCGACGGCCGTCCCGAGGCCGTGGCGGTGGCGAGCGTCATGGCGTTGGGGAAGGCAATTCCGGCCTCGAGCGCCTCCTTCATCCACACCGAGAATTGGGCGATGGGATCGGGGTCGAGGTCCTCCTCCAACAACGGAACCTCGTCGTGAGGCCGTCTGAGGCCGGCGATCATGCGGCTTTGGCTCTCGAAGTCGGGGCCGCTCGCCACCCTGATCTGCTGCGCCAGCTTCCTGAAGGCGCGCCCGCGGTGGCTGAAGGAGAGCTTCTCCGCCAGGGGGATCTCGCCCATGGTGCGGCTTTCCCCCACCGGCACTACATGAGGGTCATATCCGAAACCAAGTTTCCCCCTGCCCTCGCGCACGACTCGGCCCTCGCAGGCCCCGTGGGCGACGATCTCTGTACCATCGGGCAACACGAGGGCGGCGACGCATCGGTAGCGGCAACTCAAGTCCTCGTCCGCGACAGGTTCCAGCGCCGCGATGAGCTTGCGATTGTTGTCCGCGTCGGTGGCGTCCTCGCCGGCGAAGCGGGCGGATCGAACGCCCGGCGCACCCCCCAGTGCGTCGACCTCGAGCCCGGAATCGTCTGCGATCGCCGACATGCCCGTTGCTTCAGCCACCGCCCGCGCCTTGGCCAGGGCGTTGGCCTCGAAGCTGTAATGAGGCTCCGCCAGCTCGAGCCCGGGAGCGACATCGTCGAGCAACACCAACTCGATCCCCTCCAGCACCAGCGCAACCTGCTCCGCCTTGTGGCGGTTGCGGGACGCCAGCACCGCCCTCATGAAGCGGGGCGGGCCCCGATCGCCGTGTTCTGCCTCTCGATGAGCTGGCGAATCCCGTCGGTCGCATAGTCGAGCATCTCATCGAGCAGGGCACGCCCGAAGGTCCGTCCCTCTGCCGTCCCCTGGACCTCAACCAGCTCACCCGCACCGGTCATCACCACGTTCATGTCGACTTCGGCGCTCGAGTCCTCCGAGTAATCGAGGTCGAGGCACACGCGGCCCCCCAATACTCCGACGCTGACGGCCGCCACCGAGTCGGTGAGGGCGCTGCCCCCCAGTGCCAGGTGCACCGCCACATAGGCCCCCGTGATCGAGGCCGTACGCGTACCGCCGTCGGCTTGCAGCACATCGCAGTCGACCAATACGCTGCGCTCGCCCAAGCCTTCGAGGTCGGTTACCGCCCGCAGCGAGCGTCCGATGAGGCGCTGGATCTCCTGAGTGCGACCCGAGACCCTCCCCCGATTCACCTCCCGCTGAACACGCTGGGGAGAGGAGCGCGGCATCATTGCGTACTCGGCGGTCACCCAGCCCCTTCCCTTGTTCTTCATCCAACGTGGAACCGTGTCATCGATCGTGGCCGTGCAGATGACCCGGGTCTGACCCATCTCGACGAGACAGGAGCCCTCGGCGTAGGGCATGAAGCCGGGGGTGAGATTCACCGGCCGCAGCGCCTGCTCGTCCCGCCCGTCAGACCTCATAACGCCGTCCTTGCTCGGCCAGCTCTATGTCGTTGGAGGGGCCCGCGGCGCGCGCCTCGGCCAGCGTTACCGAGTGGTCCTTCTCCGGAGGAAGGTGGGTGAGCAACGTCTTGCGGGCGCCGACGGCGGCTGCGATCGCGCCCGCCTGGGTGCCGTTCAGGTGGCCCTCCCAGCTCGCCCCACCCTGGAGGGTGGCCTCGCAGACGAACAGGTCGGCGTCGTGAGCGAGCGCCTCGAAATCGGCGGCGGGGCCCGTATCCGCCGAGTACGCCAACACTCTGCCCCCCGTCTCGATCCGCACGCCCAGTGTCTCCGGAGGGTGGGCCATGGGCACGAAGCTGAGGCTTGCGTCCTTTAGCTCGAGCCGCTCCGAGCCCGACACCGAGCGCAGCTCGAAGACGTCGTCCATGTCCGAGTCAAAGATGTTGAGGGCTTCGAGCGCCCCCTGCGGCGCCCACAGAGGGATCGGAGGCAGCCGTCCCTGGATACCGAGATAGCGCGCGTGAAGGGCCTGGAAGACGTCGGTGGTGTGATCGGGATGACGGTGAGTGAGCAGGACTCCTGAGAGCTCCCAATAATCGGTCGTCGAGCACAGGCTCTGCCAGGTCCCGGCCCCCGCATCGAGCCACAGCTTGAAGCCGTCCCACTCGACCAGATAGCCGGAGCATGCCCGGTCGGCCGTGGCAAACATACCGGAGGTGCCGAGGATCGTGATCGCGAGGGTCACGGGCGGTCCCACGGCCGGTGCTCGACGTCGGTGAACTCCGGCCCCAGGAAGCGCCTGCCGAGCTCCGAGGAGATTCCCCTGGCGCTGGACGCGATGAAACGGTGACGGCCGGGTGCGGCCGACGGATTCAGCAGCTGCCGGTCCATTAGGCGGCCGTAGACCTCATGAGCGGTCGCCTCCGCGCTCGAGATAAGCACCACGTCCTCCCCCATCACGTAACCGATCACACCGGCGAGCAGGGGGTAGTGGGTGCAAGCGAGGATCACGGTGTCGACGCCCTCCACCTTCAGAGGGGCGAGATAGTCCTCGGCCGCCTTCACCACCTCGTCTGAGGTCGTGTCGCCGTTCTCCACGAACTCGACGAAGCGGGGACATGCGACCGAGTGCAGCGCGACGTTGGCCCTGGTGGCCTGGAGAGTGCGGTCGTAGGAACCGGAAGCGACCGTTACCTCGGTCCCCAGCAGCCCGATGCGGCGGTTGCGAGTGGCCGCCAGCGCCGCCCGAATCCCCGGCTTGATCACCCCCACGATCTCGACGTCGTAGCGCTCCTGCGCCTCCTCGAGGGCCGTAGACGAGGCCGCGTTGCATGCCATGATCAGCATTTTCACCCCCTCCTGCATGAGTGCATCCATGATCTCGAGCGCGAACTTCTTGACCTCCGCCTGCGCCCGGGGGCCGTAGGGCAGGCGGGCCGAGTCCCCGAAGTAGACGAGGTCCTCGTGAGGCAGGAGGTCGATGACGGCACGAGCCACGGTCAGCCCGCCCACGCCCGAGTCGAACATCCCCAACGGCCTGCTTGCCATCCCCGTTACCACCACAGCACCTCCTCAACCTGGCTCTCGGCGACGTCGATGTCTTTGGTCCAGGCCTCGGTCGAAAGGTACTTCCAGCCACCGTCCGGCAGCAGGCACACGACGTCACCGCCGCCCTGGGAGTCGACGAGCCGCTCGGCGACCCGCTGCGCCACCCAGATCACCGCTCCGGCCGAGATGCCGGCGAAGATGCCCTCTTCGACCAGGAGGCGCCTGGTCCACAGGATCGACTCGCGCGCCTTGACCTTGACCTTGCCGTCGAGGATGTCGGGGTCAAAGATCGGCGGGATGTAGCCCTCTTCCAGCGAACGCAGCCCGTAAACAAGCTCCCCCAGCTCGGGCTCGGCCGCCACCACCTTGATCGCGGAGTTGTGCTCTTTCAGACGGCGGCCGACTCCGGTGAGAGTGCCGCCGGTGCCGAGGCCCGCCACGAACGCACTTACTTCGGGCAGGTCCTCGATGATCTCGCCACCGGTGCCCCGGTAATGAGCGGTGACGTTGGCCTCGTTTCCGTATTGGAAGGGCATGTAGAAGCGGTCGTCGGCGCCGGACAAACGTTGGGCGAGCGCCACGGCGCCGTTGGTTCCCTTGTCCCCTTCGGAGAAGATGATCTCGGCGCCGTAAGCCCGGAGCAGCTCGACTCGCTCGACACTGGCGTTATCGGGCATCACCGCGGTGAAGCGGTAGCCGCGGACGCTCGAGACCATGGCCAGCGCGATCCCCGTATTGCCCGAGGTGGGCTCGAGGATGACCTTGTCCTTGGTGAGCTCCCCCGACGCCTCGCCGTCCTCGACCAAAGCAAGCGCGACCCTGTCCTTGACCGACCCCGTCGGGTTCTGGCCCTCGAGCTTGGCCCACAGACGCGCCTCGGGCGTGGGGGACAGCTTCGGCACCTCGACCAAGGGCGTTCCCCCTATTGTGTCGAGGATCGACTTGTGCTTCAAGGCCGCCTCAAGCGACCACTAACCGCCGGCGACCGACGGAAGCAGCGAGACCTCGTCTCCGTCGGCTGCTGTGGTTTCTAGCTTGCCCAGGTAACGGATGTCCTCGTCGTTCACATAGACGTTGACGAAGCGGTGGAGTTCTCCGTCGCCGTTTAAAAGCTGGCCCTTGATGCCCGGATAGCGGCTCTCGAGCTGGTCGACTACCGAGGCAAGGCTGCCCGGCTCGACCTGGACTAGGCCCTGCTGATCGGTGTACTTCCTGAACACCGTAGGTATGCGAACTTGGACTGACAATTTTCCTCCCGAGGATGGCGCGCCTTCATGGTATTCAACGCGGCAGCCCGTGTTCGCGTTCCGGGCTGAGGGCCCGGCCCGGGGCTGGGTCTAGCGTCCCGCGTGACGAAATTAGTTGCGCGGCGTTCTATGGCCCCCAGAGTGCAGAAAACCGCGCTCTCCCGCGCTCAAAACGCGGGGGGTCGTGAGTTCAGTCGCTCAAGGTGACCTCCAGCTCCTCGATCTCTCCTTCCTCGGCCCCCCAGTTCTCCTTGCGGATCCGGAAGGCCCTGATATCGGGGGCCGCGGAGGCGAGCGAGACGATCAGGTAGGGGACGTCTTCTGAGGCGAGGCGCACGTCGGTGGGAGACGGATAGGCCTCCGTGCGGGTGTGAGAGTGGAAGACACCGGCCAGGTCCCAGCCCTCGTCATCGAGCTTGCGATAGACCGCGAGCTGCTCCTTGGGGGCGAGCGAGTAACGCACGGGACTGGCGTAAGCGTTGCTCATCCGAAAGACCCTGACGAGCACGCCCCCCTCGGCGGCGAGCACGCCGCAGGCCTCGTTGGGCCGCCCCTCGAGGCAGTGCGCAACCATGTCGTCGGCAATGGCCCGGGGAAGGCTCAGTTGCTCGCTCACGCCACCGTCACCACTGTTGAGTCGCGGCGGGCCCGTACGGTTCCGATGTGGGCCCCCTGCTCGCCGCGCGACTCCAGAGCTGCGAGCAGCGGCTCCAGACGCGAGGGAGGCACCGCCATCAGCAGGCCCCCTGAGGTCTGAGCGTCGAAGAGCAGCCAGCGACGGGCTTCCTCCACTCCGGCCGAATCGACTTGGGCGCCCCCGGCCTCGTAGTTCCCGACCGTCCCTCCCGGTAGCACGCCCCGCCCGGCAAGCTCCATCGCGCCTGGAAGGACCGGCAGGCGCTCGAGGGCCAAGTCGGCCGAGAGAGTCGTCGCCCAGCATCTGACTCAGATGCCCAATCAGTCCGAACCCGGTGACGTCGGTGGCGGCCAGGACACCGATCTGCAACATGGCGTCGCACGCGGCCCGATTGAGCCGTCCCATGGTTCGAATTGCCTCCGCGGCGTCGGCCGCCTCGGTGACGCCCTCCTTGATGCCGCTCGAGATGATGCCCGTGCCCAGCGGCTTGGTGAGGACCAGCTCGGCCCCCTCGACGGCCCCCTTCTTTCGCACGATCCGTTGGGGATGGACGAACCCGGTCACCGCCATCCCGAATTTGGGCTCGGGATCGTCGATCGAGTGGCCTCCGATAATCGTCACCCCCGCTTCCACGCAGGCCTCGGAGGCCCCGTCGAGGACGCGGCCCAGCGGCTCGAAGCCGAGAGAACGCGGCCACGAGATCAGGTTGAGCGCGGTCTTCGGCTCGGCCCCCATGGCGTAGAGGTCTGAGACAGCATTGGCGGCGGCTATTCGGCCCCAGGAGAAAGGGTCATCGACAATCGGCGTGAAGAAGTCGACGGTCTGGACCATGGCGACCTCCTCGGAGACCTGGTAGACGCCGGCGTCGTCGGGGGAATCGAGCCCCACCAGCACGGCCGGATCGGAGGACTTGTGCACGTGGCGCAGGACCTGCGCCAGCTCGGTGATGCCGAGCTTGCACGCTCAGCCGCCGCCGTGCGAGTACGAGGTCAGCCGAACCTCCTCCATTGCACCACCTCCCTCCTTCGTGGACCATCCCAGGCCAAGAAGTATCACGCCGCGGGACCGTCCTGGCCTGGGGCCGAGACTCAGAAGCGCTCATCTGGTCAGTATTACGTAACCCCATAAGCGCTCATCTGGTCACTATTACGTAACCCCGGCGCTTGAATCGGGGGGGTCGGCGTGCCGATTGACCAGCATGAGAGTGCTCCTCGTCGACGACCACGACAGCATCCGTAAGAGCCTGCGCCAGCTCATAGAGTTGCGTGCAGAGTTCGAGGTCGTCGGCGAGGGCTCAAACGGCTCCGAAGCCATCGAGCGAACCGAGCAGCTCCGACCCGACATCATCCTCATGGACATGAACATGCCGGTGATGGACGGTGTCCAGGCCACCCGCGTGATCAAGGAGCGCTATCCGAAGATCCAGGTCCTGGCGTTGACCGCCTTCGCCGACATGTCACTTGTGTCCGAGATGGTCAAAGCCGGCGCCTCCGGCTACCTCCTCAAAGGGGGCTCCTCCAAGGAGCTGCTCGACTCACTGCAGGCCATCTCCCGGGGCCAGGGGGCGCTCGACAAAGAGGTCACCAGGGGGGTCATGGAAGACATGGCCGACCTCTATCGCAAGGAGCAGGAACGGGCCGACGCGCTCGCAGAGCTCGACCGCATGAAGAGCGAGTTCGTTTCGGTCGTCTCTCACGAGCTGCGCACTCCAATGACATCGATCAAGGGGGGCGTGGCGACCCTCCAGACGAACTGGGGCGCCATCGACGACCAAGTCAAGCTCGAGCTGTTGGATTCGATGGGCACAGAGTGCGAGCGGCTGTCGCGGATGGTTTCCCAGATCCTCACCGCCTCCGGCATCCAGCGGGGGGACTGGGCTTGCGGCCGACGCTGTTCTCGGTCGCCGTGGTGGCCCAGGCGGCGGTCGCCTCATTAGCCGACAGGCTCGCGGGCAGGGAGATCAGCTGCAACTTCGAGGAGATCTACTCTTCGGGTGACGAAGAGCGTCTCACCGAGGTGATCGCCGCGCTCATCGAGAACTCCATCGATTTCACCTCGGGCCGCATCTCGGTCGACGTCAAGGCGGTGCTCGGCACCCCACTGCTTAGCGTCTCCGACGAAGGCCCCGGTATCGCGCCCGAGGACGTCAGAAGGCTGTTGAACGAGCCGTTCTCGCAGGCCGACTCATCGAGCACCCGCCAGGTTGGTGGCCTGGGCCTGTCCCTCTATCTCGCCCGCCAGGTCGCGGAGGCTTCTGGTGGCCGGCTCGAGGTCGACACGGCCCCCGACCGCGGTTCGACCTTCACCCTGATCCTTCGCCCGGTCTGACCAGTCGATCTGGTCCACATCTGACTCGCTCGGCGAGCTCAGGCGGGCGAAGTTCGAGAAATGTGGCGCGCAGCACTCCGGAGCGCGCCTCGCCCGGCTTCGCTTGCCCCATGCAGACCTCCATCGACCGGGGATTGCTCGAGCTCGCGGCTGCCCAGCATTGGGTGATAGATCGCGAGCAAGCTCTGGGTCTGGGGCTCTCTAGACAGTCGATCAGCAGGCGCCTGGGCTCGGGCTTTCTTGTTCCGTTACACCCGGGCGTTTACCGGGTCGCAGCCTGCCCCGAGTCATGGCATCAACGACTACTGGCCGCCTGCATGTGGACTTCGGGAGTCGCCTCGCACCGCGCCGCTTTGAGGCTACTGGGAATCGATGGCTACTCGGGGAACATCCTGGATGTCTCATCAAGCACTCACCGAGCTTCCAGCGACAGGGTTTGCATCCACCGGATCTCCAGCCTGCCCGGCGGTGATGTCATGCGAGTGGGCTCGATTCCCGCGACCACCCCTACCCGCACGCTGCTCGACGTTGGTTCGGTCCTCTCACAGAGAGGGCTCGAGGAGGCGCTCGATTCGGCGTTGCGTCAGTGCCTGACCTCTGTTCACCGGCTGCGGACGGGGATCGAGAGACTCGGCGGGCGTGGCTGCAGGGGGCCAAGCGCGCTTTGCAAGCTGCTCGACGCGCGCGGTGACGTGGTTTGCACGGACAGCGCCTTGGAAACGCGGCTGAGCCGGTTGTTGCGGCGACATCGCCTGCCGCAACCACAACGCCAAGTGGAGGTTCGGGATCAGGAGGGCTTCATCGGCCGCGTCGATTTCGCCTACCCCGAGCTGAAGATCGCGATCGAGGTCCAGTCGCGACGATGGCATTCGAGCTGGGTGTCGCAGGGCAAGGACAAGGAACGACTGAACCGGCTTCAGATCCTAGGCTGGATAGTCATCCAAGTCACTTACGAAGACTTGCAGCATCACTCCGCCTTGGTGGCGCGACGCATCCGAGAGGCGCTGAACGCCGCCAAAGCTGAACTTCGCTAGGAATGACTCGCTCGGCGAGCTTGGACGGGCGAAGTTCGATCCCGAACCTAGTACCCCCGGTCGATCCACTCCTTCAGGTGAGGAGCCTCGGCCCCGATCGTAGTGGTCTCACCGTGGCCCGGATAGACGACAGTGTCGGCCGGCAGGCTCAGGAGGCGATCGCGGATCGAGGCGATGATCACCTCAAAGTCGGAGTAGTCGCGCCCGGTCGCGCCGGGCCCACCCTGAAACAGAGTGTCCCCTCCGAACAACCTGCCCCCCGCCGAGTCGTAGAGGCAGACGCCGCCGGGGGTGTGACCGGGGGTGTGGATAACCGCGAGAGTCACTCCCGCAACCTCGAGAGAATCGCCGTCTGAGAGCTCGAAGTCGGGAGCTCTCTCCGGGTGCTCGGCGTCCCACAACATCCGGTCCGAAGGATGCAGACCGATGCGTGCATCCAGCGACTCGGCGAGCTGTGGAGCGACGTTGATGTGGTCGTTGTGGCCGTGGGTGCAGGCGATGGCGACCGCCCGGCGGCCCCTCACCGCCTCGACGATCGCAGCCGCATCATGGGCCGCGTCGATGACCAGCACCTCACGCTCGTCGCCCACCAGCCAGATGTTGTCCTCGACCTCGAAGTCCTCGCCCCCCAGTGAAAAGGTCCCGGCGGTCTTGACGAGGTCCACCCGTGACTCGCTCACAGCACCACCACCGAGCGCAGCACCTCGCCCCGCTCCATCTTGTGAAAGGCCGCCTCGACGTCGTCCAGCGAGATCGTCTCGGACACGAAGCGGTCGAGGTCGAGGCGGCCCTGAAGGTAAAGATCGATGAGCAAGGGGAAATCCCGCGTGGGAAGGCAGTCGCCGTACCACGACGGCTTGAGAGCTCCCCCGCGGCCGAAGAACTCGATCATAGGCAGCTGCATCTCCATGGTGGGAGAGGGAACGCCGACCTGCACCAGCGTGCCGGCGAGATCGCGGGCGAAGAACGCCTGTCGCAGGACTTCAGGGTGCCCGACGGCTTCGATAGAGACATCGACGCCGAAGCCGCCGGTGAGTGCCTGGATCGCCTCGACCGGGTCCGTCTCGGAGGCGTTCACCACGTCCGTGGCGCCGAACTCCTTGGCCCAGGAGAGCTTTCTTTCGTCGAGATCGACGGCGATGATCTTGCGAGCCCCGGCCAGGCGCGCACCTTGTATGGCGGCGTCGCCCACTCCCCCGCAACCGAACACCGCGACGGTGTCACCGCGAGTGACTCCTCCAGTGTTCATGGCGGCGCCCAGCCCCGCCATGACGCCGCAACCGATAAGACCGGCGGCTTCGGGCCGGGCGGAGTCATCGACCACCACCGCCTGGCCGGCGGCGACCAACGTCAGGTCCGAGAAGGCGCCTATTCCGAGGGCGGGGCTCAACGGAGTGCCGTCCTCGAGCGTCATGGGCTGCGTTGCGTTGCGGCTCGCGAAGCAGTACCAGGGGCGTCCGCGCCGGCAGGAGCGACATTCGCCGCAGGGGGATCGCCACGCAAGGATCACGAAGTTGCCGGGCTTGACCTCGGTCACGCCCGGACCCACCCCCTCGACGACTCCGGCAGCCTCGTGCCCCAACAGGAACGGGAACTCGTCGTTGATGGCGCCTTCGCGGTAGTGCAGGTCGGTGTGACAGACCCCACACGCCTGCACCCGGACGAGGGCCTCGCCGGGCCCGGGGTCGGGCACCCTGATGGTGGCGATCTCGACCGGCGCCCCCTTGGCGCGAGCGATCACTCCGCGTGAGTCCGTGGCCATCAAGCATTCCTTTCGGTCAGAGTCTTAGCGCCCCTCGTGCGGTGGAGGAGCCTAAACCGTGAGCAGAGGTAGCGGCAGAGTCGGAGGAGGCTCGAAGCCACAGCGACACGGTCCGCGGCTGCCACTCGAGGATTCCGGACCACGGCCGCTTGAGCCATAATGAAAAGGGCGCCTCCGGTGGCAGAATCGAGCCGGTCATGGTGACGGAGACGGTGGAGCACCCGCAGAAGGACAAACGCCAGCTCGTGCTCCTGGGGTGGGCGACCTTGACCGTCAGCGTTCTCGCCACGGTCGCCGACCTCTCCTACGCTTTGTGGGTTGGGGAGGGCCCGGACCTGCTCCTGGTCGCCATGCTCACGTTTCCGGTCGTGGGTGCCCTGGTCGTGGCCCGGCAACCCTCCAACACAGTGGGCTGGATTCTGCTGGGGGTGGGTCTGTCGTGGTCTCTCCCTTCGCTGCTCGGAATTTATGCCGAGTACGGTCTGTCACATCCGGGAACGTTGCCACGCCCCGACATCGCGGTGGCCCTCAACGAACCCACGTGGGTTCCCCCCATCGGATTGATGGGAACCTTCTTGATCCTGCTTTTTCCCGACGGGCACCTCCCCTCGCCGCGCTGGCGAAAGCTGGCGTGGTTGTCGGCGGCCGCGATGACTATTTCCTTCCTTGCCATCCTGTTCGGACCCGGAAAATTCGGGGTCGAGTCGGGCCATCCGGAGATGGAAAATCCTCTTGGGGTCGAGGCACTCCGGCCGTTCATGGGCGCCGCGTTCTCCGCCATCGCCTTGATCCCGCTCTGCATCCTGGGCTCGGCGGCAAGTCTGATCCAGCGCTTCCGGCGTGCTCGCGGTCACGAACGACTTCAGCTCAAGTGGTTGGCGGCGGCCGGAGGAGTAGTGGCGAGCGCCTACCTGATCGTAATGGCGGGTGCCCTTTCGCAGTTGATCGCAGGGCGGGAGCCGTCTGTATGGAACGACGTCGTTGGTGCGATCGTCATCTACATGTTCGTACTGATCCCGGTTGCTATCGGCGTCGCGATCCTTCGGCACCGGCTCTACGACATCGACCTCATCATCAACCGCGCCTTGGTCTATGGCTTGCTAACGGCCGGTCTGACCATCGCCTATCTCATAATGGTGACTCTTTTTCAGAATGTTCTGCGGCCCGTCACCGGACAGTCGGAGCTTGCCGTGGCCGGCTCCACCTTGGCGGTAGCGGCACTGTTCCGACCATCCCGTGTGCGCACCCAGGCGTTTATCGACCGGCGCTTCTATCGCACCAAATACAACGCCGAGCACACACTCGAGACCTTCTCCGCTAAGTTGCGCGACGAGATCGACCTCGACGCGCTGTCTAGCGAGCTCGTTCAACTGGTCGCCGACGTGATGGAGCCGAAGCAGGTATCGCTGTGGCTACGAGAAAGCCCCAAGTAAGGCTCGGCAATGGAAAGTCGTGGTCACGGCGTTCTGAGCCACAACGAAAAGTTCGCCGGCTGCAACGTGTCGTGAACCACTGCAGCCATCTCGGTGGTCAGGTGATCCAGGTCGATGTCGTCCCGCAGTTTTGCCGAGAAATCGGCGAGGGTCTGCTCGGCGTTGTACTTGCTTCGATAGAAACGGCGGTCTATGAAAGCTTGGATGCGCCGTCTCAGAGGCTGAAACAGCGCCGACACCGCCAGCGTTGCGCCCGCGACGGTGAGGCTTGATTCACCGGCCACCGAGCTGATGCCCGCAACAAGGGCAAAGTAGCTGAGTCCGAGAGCCGCAGTAAGGACAAGGTAGACGAGCGTGCGATTGATGAGGCGGTCGATGTCGTAGAGCCGGTACTTGAGGACGGCGACACCGGTGGTGACCGGAAGCGCCAGGATGCCGACCGTATTGACTACGACAAGGAACAGCGAGTCGTCATCAAACCCCGTTGCGTACCCGACCACTGCAGTCGCTGCCATCAACCCTGCTCCGTAGGTGACCCACTTGAGCTGCTGCCGCTCTTCTCCACGGGCTCTGCGAAATCGCAGCACCAAGTGGAAGGCAGCTGCGAGTATGCCGACCATGAGTATCGGGAAGGCGATGTTGAGGACGGTCAATGCTGGTGGTGAAATCGCCTCGTTCTGATCCCAAGCCAACAAGCGAAGTCCGCGATAGGGCCACAGAAGCGCCCCCACGGCAATACACGCCAGGGTGGTATTAGCCACCACAAGCCAGGCAACTGGACGCCAGCGGCGGCTGAGCAACTCCCCGTTGGGGAAGAGCAGGATCGCGAGAACGATGGTACCGATGCCGGCAAACCAGGTCCACGTGACTCCCCATGACATCAGACCTGCGGCGGGAAGCGAGCCGGGATCGATGTAGAGGGCGCGCAGAGCGTAATCGCTGGCGAACAGCGGGAACAAAAAGAAGAAGCCGATGGCGACGAACAACCAGCCGATCGGGCTCTGCGGCCGGCGAGCCGCGATCAGCCCACCCACGCAGGCAAAGACCACAAAGGGAACGTTCGAGAGCACGTACGCCAGGTCGAAATCCGTGATGCCGGCCGGCACCCGAGGCGGCCGGGACGGCGCCAGGCCTAGGTAGGCCACGAACATGATGAGGATGAGGACGGTCAGAGACCAGGCGAGCAGAGGGGCGTGGCGAATCTTCACCCGCCCATCCTTACCGATGATCGCTCCGGAAACGTTACGAGCTAGCATGCGCGAGATGAACGGCGAGGAGCGGCTCCGGGCCGTGACCATCGGCGAGCCGCAGGTGATCGATGGGCCGGTCGAGCTCGCGGAGTACGACCCTTCGTGGCCCGAGCTGTTCACCCGCGAGGCCCAGCGGATCGAGTGCGCGCTGGGCCGGCTGGCGCTCCAAATCGAGCACGTCGGCTCGACCTCGATACCCGGGCTCGCCGCCAAGCCGATCATCGACATCCTCTTGGTCGTGGCCGACTCCGCGGAGGAAAGTGGCTACGCTGATGCTCTGTCGGCGACCGGCTATGTGCTACGTATCCGCGAGCCGGACTGGTATCAGCACCGCATGTTCAAGGGCGAGGGTCCGATCGTCAACCTGCACGTGTTCTCGGAAGGCTGCCCTGAGATCAAGCGCATGTTGCTGTTCCGAGACTGGATCAGGCACAACAAGGCCGATTGCGCGCTCTACGAGCGCACCAAGCGCGAGCTGGCGGAGAGGGAATGGAAATACGTCCAGAACTACGCCGATGCAAAGGGGGCCATGGTCGACGAAATTCTCGCTCGAGCGTATCGCCACAACCCGCGCTGAGCGGGGACTGTGTTGAAGAGATCAGCGTTGTTGCATGGTCATGAGCGCGGCGGACCGCGCTCTTCGTCGGGGGCCCGAGGCGTGAGCTTGCCTGCCCTGCGCGATCCTTCTCGGTCTTGGCCCGATGGCACGACCAGCAGCGAGGCTCGAGGTTGTCGCAGGACGCGGGCCCGCCCGCGCAGTGAGGCTCCAAATGGTCGTTCTTGGTCCGAAAGCGCTTGCCGCAGTCGGTGCATTTCACCCCGTCATAAGAGTCCCAATTCCGACCTCGGCGGAGCCGTACTCGGGTGGATGTCCCAATGGCCTTGCCCAGGGAGGTCCCACTCGCCCGCGCCAGCTCTGAGGCGTCATCGATTCGCCGCGCCAGCACGGTCTTGCCGTAGCAAGCCAGCTTCTCCGCCCGGGCGTACCCGGCCAGCAGCTCCGTGGCTTGCTCCACGCTCAGGAGCTCGGCTTGAAGACCTGCGTTTCGCCTTCTCCAGCGAGACTCTGGCTTCTGCAACGTGCTCGAATACCATGGTTGTAACTATGACAGGGGGCGGAAGGTTCAAGTAATCCACGCAACACCTCGTCGAGCGCTGGATGGTCAAAGCCACCGACGAGAGGAGAGGATGCGTGGGCAAGCGCTATCGACGACTCACCCCGGAGAAACGACGGGAGATCATGCGGCTTGCCGGCCGGGGGGCTACGCAGCAAGAGATCGCGGCGGCTGTTGATTTGTCGCTGGATTCAGTCCGGGTGGTCGTCGTATCACTCGGAGGCGGGCGTCACCAGAGCACTCCGCCGCCGCGGATGCGACGGTTATCGCTGGATGAGCGCGTCGAGATCCGGGTGGGACTTGAGCAGGGCCTGTCGCTGCGGACCGTAGCTGGTCGGATTCGTAGGGATCCGGCCACCGTCTGTCGCGAGGTTCGTGCGAACGGAGGCCGTGCCTACTATCGGCCCATGTGTGCCCAGCGCCGGGCGGATCAGCGGGCGCGACGCCCCAAGGTGACCAAGCTCGCCACTAACCCGCGGCTCTGCGCCCGGGTGGTGGCGGACCTCGGGCAGCTGTGGTCCCCTGAACAGATCGCCAATCGACTACGTGCTGAGTTCAGAGACGATCCCACGATGCGCATCTCCCACGAGACGATCTACCAGACCGTTTACGTGCAAGGAAGAGGCGAGCTCCGACGGGAGCTGGCGCGCTGCCTGCGCACGGGACGGGCCAAGCGCGTGCGAAGAGGCCGGTTCGACAATCGTCCACGTATCCCCGACATGGTCTTGATCAGTGAGCGCCCGCCTGAAGTCGAAGATCGCTCCGTGCCGGGCCATTGGGAGGGCGACCTGCTGATGGGTAGTAGCAACAAGAGCGCGATCGGAACTCTTGTCGAGCGATCGACGCGCTACGTCATGGTGTTTCCGCTGACCGGGGGGAAAGTGCCGAAGATGTTCGCGTCGCGATGACGAAGGTGATCCAGACGTTGCCGGCGACCCTACGACGCACCCTCACGTGGGATCGAGGGGTCGAGATGGCAGAGCACATCCGCTTCCAGATCGACACCGGCGTCCGGGTTTATTTCTGCGATCCGCACTCGCCGTGGCAACGTGGATCGAACGAGAACACGAACGGTCTGCTCCGCCAATACTTCCCGAAGGGGATGGATCTCTCCAGGGTGACGGCCGAGCAGCTGCATGCTGCCGCCGATGGACTCAATGGACGACCCCGTGAGACCCTGGGGTGGAAGAAACCAGCCGAAGTGCTCGCCGAACTTGTTGCGCTGACCCCTTGAGCCTGCCGGCTACGACACTTCTCCTCCTTCATACGCAGATGGGTGACATGCTCCCGAACTCTGGGCGCCTCAAATGAGCAGCTCCCCGTAGCCGGATTTTTTGACGAGAGCCTTGAGCCCCTCGATCTCCTCCGGCGTCGGCTCTTCCGCGGGGACCGGCGGAAGGGTTGGGCTCGGGGCGGGCTCGCTGGTTGCCCTGATCAGATCCTCGATGCCGCCGGAGGACAAGCCGGGAGTCAAGATAAACAGCATCCGGCATCCTTGATCGCCGACCTTGTAGCGGTGCGGGATGTTGCGCGGCCCGAAGAGGTAGTCGCCCGCGCCGGCCTCGATCGTCATCTCGCCGACCTCAAAGGTGGCGTTGCCTTCGAGCATCCAAAAGCCCTCGTCATCGCGGTAATGCACGTGGAGCGGCGCTTCGACGCCCGGATGCTCGGTCACCTCAACGATTGTCATCTGCCCGCCGGTGTCGGCGGCCGTCGCCTTGATCACGGCCAGCCCGCCGAACCACCAGCGTGCCTCTCCCTCGTCGCTGCGGACGGCTACAGGCTCCAGTGCCTTTTCCAGAGTCGCGTCCTGCTTCATCCTTGCCTCCCTCGATAGTGATCGCTGAAAGAACATTGCTTCTCACCGACTCCCCCCTCTAGAGCTTCATCGGTCCTCCCTTCTGGCGACACGATCCAAGGACAGGAGCGCGATCGCGTACCGCCAGCCGTCGCTTCCCCGGCGTGCGACGTTGATGCTCCCGTCCGCCACGACCAGCGCGGTATCGCGCGCCTGGAGAACGCGCCGGGGGTCGGCAACATAGGTGTGGTCGCGATCCCACAGCGACGAGACGAACCGCTCGATCTCCTCTTCACCGCGCGCCTCCTGCACGTCGTCGCCGACGAGCACCGCCCCGTTTTCGAACAGGTCTATCAGCGCCTCTCCGTCCCGGATAACGAAGGCGTCCTCTAACAGCATCTCGAGCTCCTCGGGGGTGCGCGCTCCTCTTTTCATGCAGCCTTGAGACTAGGTCAGGGCTGGACGGCTGCCCATTCCAGAAAAGTGGTATTTCTCGCAGATGCGGTGGCGGGTAGCATTCCCGCGTGGGCTGGTATGCGAAGGAGCGCGCCGCCGAGCGGATCGCACGGCTTGCAGGTCAGAGCCTCGACCTCGTGACGTTCTGGCAGGAGTCAAGGGAAGCTTTGGCGGCGGCCGTCCCTCACTACTTGGCGCCCTGCTGGTTCACGTTCGACCCGGCGTCGCTGCTGGTCACGAGCCACTACGACCATGACCTGGTCCCGGAACTGCCACCGGAGTGGCTCGGGCACGAGTACTACGAGGACGACTTTCACAAGATGGCCGATGTCGCTCGCTCCGCGCGTGGGGTCTCGACCCTGCACGAGGCGACCGGCGGCGACCCCAGCCGCAGCCCCGGCTGGAGGCTCTACATGCAGCCGTTTGGCGCCGATCAGGAGTTGCTAGTCGCCCTGCGAACCCAGGCGGGAGATGCGTGGGGGATGCTCAGCCTTTATCGGGAGGCGGGCCGGCCTCTGTTCGATGACGACGAGCTTGACCTCCTGCGGCGTTTGTCGCCGTATCTCGCCGAGGGCGCCAAGCGGGGGCTCCTACTCGGCGAAACGTCCGATCCCGAAGGGCCGGACACGCCGGGCCTCGTCGTCCTGAGAGACGACTGGAGCGTCGAGTCACTCTCTCCCGGGGTCGCGCGCTGGCTATCCGAGCTGCCCGACGGCGACTGGGAGAGTCGCGGCAAACTGCCGCCCTCGGTGCTCGCGGTTGCGGGCCGCGCATTGCGGACCGCCGAGCATGAGGATGCGCCCGGCGAGGTCGCAGTCGCGCGCGTGCTCTCGCGCGACGGGCGTTGGATGGTGCTTCACGGCGCGGCGCTCGTCGGAGACGGCGCTCGCCGCGTAGCCGTCATCGTCGAGCCCGCCCATCCCGCTCGCATCTCGTCCCTGCTGATGGCCGCCTATCAGCTGACCGAGCGAGAGCAGGACGTCACGCGGCTGGTGTTGCGCGGTTACTCGACGACGCAGATCGCTGACCGGCTGTGCATCTCTCCCCACACTGTCCAGCAGCACCTCAAGAGCGTGTTCGAGAAAACGGGCGTTCGCAGCCGGCGGGAGCTGGTCGGGAAGGTGTTCTTCTCGCACTACGAGCCGCGCCTGCGCGACAACGAGCGGCGGGTCGTCGAGGATCGACCACTTCGCGGCGGGCCGGTGGATCGTCGCGCGAGCGTCCAGCAGATCCCGACTCAAACGAAGCACGGGAGTTAGCCGAAGCAACTTCTCAGCGGTTGAGTGCGGCCCGCTCATCGGTTGCGTGATCGGCATGGCGATGAACGACCTTCCACTGGCCCTCCTCGCGTCGGAAGATGTGGGTCGCGCGTAGCGTCGCGTCAGCAATTGACCCGTCCGACCTGACCGCCTCAAAGCGCTCGTAAGCCACTGTGTATGCGAAATCGCCGCTGACGTCGACTGCCACCAGCTCTAGGTCGTAGGCGCGACACTCAACGAATGAGTTTGCGACCCCACGAAAGATGGGTTCGATTTCGCTCCACCCGGATCCGGAAACGGCAGCCCCGAGCAGAGTCATCGGATCGCTTCGTGACCACAGCTCCAACCTGGGACCGAGATCGCCGTTGTGTAAGGCGATCTCGGCTTTGGTGAACTGCGGTAGGACACTCGCAACGAACTCCTCTACGGGAGTCATTGGCTCACTCCTTCAGCTGAGTCGGAATCGTAGATGTCGAAGAAGTCGGCGCCGCATCGTGGGCAAGATTCCGCAGGCATCGGTGTTACGGCGTCGCACTGGTCACAGAAGATGACACGGTCGTGATGCCGCGTGCCTTCGAAAAGAGCCGCGAAGTGGCTGTACTGCCATCGCTCGCGGTAAAGGTCCTGCATCACCTTCTGGTGGTGATCGCTCGCGAACCACGAGTGGGCATCCTCCGCCGTGCGCCAGAGCGCCAGCAGTGTGATCGTTGGGCCGTCGGCGAAGCTAAAACGACGGATGAACCCAGGGGCAGTAGCTAGGTGCTCCATCAAGCCCGCCGCCGCGCGCCAGAAACCATGGGCACGGTCCTCATCGGAGAAAGTCGCCTGCAGCAGCAGGAGCGCGCCCGCCCCCTCGGGGCCCCAGCGGCGATCCGGGCCCTCTTGAACGTTGAGCAGCGTGGGCCCCATCCGGCTCCCCTCGACGGCTTGGATTGCGGCCCCTGCGTCGGGCGGAGGAGGGATCGATAGCAGCTGAGTCACGGCGACCTCCGGTATCATCCGATCAGTACCTAATTCATCCGAGTATCACTAGGAGGAATCTACGCCGCCGTGGGCAGGCGTGTCAAGAAGAAACGGCCTTACAACTCGAAGATCCGGGTTGAGCAGGCTGCGCAGACGCGAGCCCGGATCCTCGATGCCGCCGAGGAACTGTTCCTGGCCAATGGCTACGCGCGTACCCCCGTCCACGCGATCGCCGAGGCGGCGGACGTCGTCCCCGACACTGTCTATGCCACCTTCGGGAATAAGGCGCGTGTACTCACTGCCCTGATCGATCGACGGCTGGTTCCGGATGCTTCGGTCGAGAGAGCGAGGGACCGGCTCGACGCGCAAGCCTTCCGTGCCGAGCCCGACCAACGCCGCCAACTCCAGCTCTTCGCCGAATTCATCACAGGAATTTCAACGAATCTTCGGCCCATCTTCGAGATCCTTCGTACGGCATCTGCTGTGGAACCTGAGGCGGGCGCGGTTTTCAGGGAGATGGACAACTACCGCCTGCAGAACATGTACGTCTACGCCGAATGGATCGGTGAGCGAGGCCCCTTGCTAGGCGGCGTGCGGCGCGCAGGCGAGGTCATGTGGGCGTTGGCCAGCCCCGACGTCGGTCGGATGCTCTGCGATGAACTTAACTGGACCCAAGCTCAACATGCCGAGTGGCTGGCCGACGCCCTCATTCGAACGCTATTGCCGGACAATCCCAAAGAATGATGTGCGGCTCCCCACCGACCAGGAGGAGTGGGTTCAGGAGTCCGATCGTCGCGATAGGTATCCCTTCTCCGTGCAGCAAGGACCGAGTGGAGCTGCCGGGAATCGAACCCGGGTCCCCCGACCTCGGCATGGGTCTTCTACGAGCGTAGTCTGCGGTCAGTTTCTCGGCTCCGGCCCGCCCGCAGACGGCGGGGGCCGAGGCCCAGCTCGAGTTAAGGGTCCCGCCCCTAGCCTCGAGCACGCTCAGGGCGGCAAGCCTGCTAGATGACATCGGTTACCGCGCCGCAGGCAAACCCGGGCCGATGTCGCTACTTAGCTAACTAAGCGGCGAGTGCGAACTCGTTAGAGTCGGCAGTTGTTAGTTTCCGGGATGTTTATCGAGGCACTCCCGGACCTCGGCTCGCTTCTCCCACCCCGAAACGATCAGGGTCGATACCAGTTCAGCCCCATGTGAAGTTTTCAACGTCCAACTTGACGGAAGGCTTCCATTTTACTCGCTCTCCGGCGTCGTGGAAAACCGGCAGGCTAGCGGCGGCGGCCGACCAGCTGGCGCATCCTGCGCTCGGCGTCCCGCTCGGCGATCGCGTTGCGCTTGTCGTAAGCCCTCTTTCCCGTGGCAATGGCGATCTCTGCCTTCACGACCCCGTGCCGAAAGTAGAGTCGCAGCGGCACCAAGGTACGGCCTCCCTGAGCCGAGCTCACTCCCAGTCTTTCGATCTCGGCACGATGGAGTAACAGCTTGCGCGGCCTCACCGGATCGTGGTTGTCCCGATTCCCGTGTGAATAAGGACTGATGTGGCAATTGAGCAGCCACACCTCGCCATCGCTCACACTTGCATAGGCATCGGCAAGGTTGGCTTTTCCGTCGCGACATGACTTGACTTCGGTTCCCACCAACACCAGCCCGGCTTCGAAGGTCTCCTCAATGGCGTAGTTGTGACGAGCCTTGCGATTCTGCGCGATCAGCTTCGTACCCGAACCCGCGTCGCGAGGCACTATCCCTGGGCGCCGGTGGTGGAAAGGACGATCCCCTCGAGGATCTCGGCCGCTCTCCGCTTCTGGAGCGCGGCTCCACCGGCAATTTCAACATCCGGCTCGATGCCCTCACCGTTGATGTCGCGGCCCGCAGGCGTCAAATAGGCGCCGGTCGTTATCTTGAGGGCAGAGGCATCGGGAAGCGGGAACACGTTCTGGACCGAGCCTTTTCCGTAGGTCGTGGAACCGACCAAGATCGCTCGCTGCCTGTCCTGGAGCGCGCCGGCGACTATCTCCGATGCACTAGCCGTGCCCTCGTTGACCAGCACCACGAGAGGAAGCTCCTCGTAAGCTTGGCCCTCGGCTGCATACACGGTCTCAACGTCGGAACCTTCTTTGTAGGTGACGATGTCACCATCCTCGATGAATACGCTGGCGACGTCGATGGCCTCCGAGAAGAGCCCGCCTCCGTTGTCCCTGAGGTCGAGGATGACGCCCTCAGCCCCCGTCGATCGGAGCCTCTCAACCCGGTCGCGTAGTTGACGCCCGGCGCCGCGGGCGAATCCGTAGAGGCGGATATAGCCCAAGCCCGACTCCTGCAGCCGGGCGACGACATTGGGGAGATCGATGCTCCGCCGGGTTAGAGACAGCTCGAGTAGCTCCCCGCTGCGGAGGACCGCGAGCTCGACCACTGATCCGGAGGGCCCTTTGATGCGGCCCACGGCTTCGTCCGTCGACATGGGGCCCACCGGCTCTCCGTCCACCCTCCTGATCACGTCACCGCGACGGAGGCCCGCCTTGAGCGCCGGTGTTCTCGGGAGTACAGACACGATTTCGAGCTTCCCGGCGCGCTCCTTGAGCCACACTCCGATGCCGGAAAAGCGGCCGCTGGTGTACTCCTGAAAAGCTCGATATCCCAAGGGTGAGTAGAAAGCCGCATAGGGGTCCTGGGACTCGTTGAGCTCTGTGACCATGCCCTTGACGGCGGCCCGGGTGAGCTCCTTCTGGGAGGGAGGATCTACCGCACTCGAGCGAATCTTTTCCATCGCATGCGAAATGACCTCGTCGCCATCACCCGAATCAGAGCCGAACAGGGGCACAGTCGCACCGGGACGGCCTAGGGAGAACCCCAACGAAAAGCTTCCGAGAGCCGCAATCACGGCGCACAACACCGCTACCGCGATCTTCTGCCAACGGTCCATATGCCTAATATTAAGCGTGCGGGGCTCTACTGGAGATCGCTACTGGAGATAAGGTATCGGGTCTACCGGAGCACCACCAACCCGGACCTCGAAGTGCAGGTGGGGACCCGTGCAGTATCCGGTGCAGCCCACTGCCGCTATCTGGCTCCCCCGCTCTACGCTCTGGCCCTCCGAGACCAGGAAAGCGGACAGATGGTTGTAGGTGGTGGCCAAACCTCCCCCGTGCTCAATGGCAACTACGTTGCCGTAGCCCGACATCGTGCCCACATAGGCGACCGTTCCGTCGTCGGCGGCCCACACCGGCGCCCCGTAAGGAGCTCCAATGTCGATGCCGGTGTGCATGCGTGAATCCCCAAAAATGGGGTGTATTCGAAGGCCAAAGCCGGAGGTGATGGGGCCGTTGGCGGGTAGCGAGAGCTCCCCACCCCCCACCGGTGGAGACAGGCCCGAGGGCACAGGCGCCAACAATGCCTGGATCCGGGCGGCGTCTTGCTGAAGCTCTCGATCGATCTCCGCGAGCCGTGACTGGTCAGAGCGGACAGTCGCCAGCAGCTCCCGCTTCTCGGCGATCACCGCCTCCTTGGCCCGCACCACGCCGACCCGGAGGTGCCGCGCCTCAGAGACACCCGCTCGATCTCGCTCGAGAGCGTCCTTATCGGAGATGATCTCGGCTTGCTTCTCCTCGACCAGCTCCTGCTTGTACTCCGTCTCCGCTTGCAGAATGCCGATCTCGGAGATCAGACGGCTGTCGGAGTCGAGCGCCGACGCGTAGTAGGCCGCCCTCTCGACGAGATCGGAAAATGATTCAGCCGACAGCAGAGTGTCGACCACGGCCGTGGGGCCTGCCTTGTAGGAGGCCACGGCCCTGTCCTCGTAGATCCCCCGCCTGAAGCTCAGGCGCCGGTCGACAATCTTGAGATCCGACGCCAGCAGAGCCAGCTCCTTTTGCGCCCGGGTCAAATCCACGACCTTGTCCTCGATGCGCAGGTCGAGGCGGGTGATGATCCTGTCCAGCCTGTTGACCTGGGCCTGAACCCGCGCGCGCTCGGTGTCGAGGGCCGCGACCTGCCCGGCAAGCGTGGATTCCCGGTCGGCCAGCACCCCCTGGCGGCGCTCGATTCTCTCCCGGCGCTCCTCGATGCTGTCGAGGCGATCGCCCGGGTCTGCCACCGCGGAATGGGAAGAGACGAGCGCGCATAGGAGCGCCAGGACCGTCATCCGGAGCCCCCGTCGGGGAGAAACAACCCTCTTCACAATAGCGATCTTAAGTAACTCTCTCAACTTGAGCAACAGGAGCACCAAGCCCCAGCGCGGGTCCGCCCCTTCTCAATCGGCTTGCCGAGGAGGGGCCTTTAGACCTCGAGGAAGCGCCGGAGCGCCAGGACAGAGCCGAACAGGCCGACGGCGACTCCCCCGCCGACCAGGATCAGCAGGACCTTGGTGATCTCCCAGGCGGAGAAGGAGAACACGGGCCCCAGAAACGCCAGGACGTCCCCCATCTTGGAAAAGAACAGCTCGTTTGCTCCCAGGACGACGATGCCGGAAACGATGGCGCCGGTGAGGGCGGCGAACACCCCCTCGAACATGAACGGGATGCGGATGAACCAGTTGGTTGCGCCGACCAGCTTCATGATCGAGATCTCCTCACGGCGCGCATAGATCGCCAATCGGATCGTGTTGGCGATCAACGCGGCCGCGGCCACCATGAGCACTGCCGACATGCCGAGCGTCACCGCGCGCAGCAGAGTGTTGACCTGAAGCAGGCGCCGGATGATGTCGCCTCCGAATCTGACTTCGTCGATACCCGGGCTCCCATCGACACGGGCGGCAACCTCCTCCGCCTGAGAGGCATCAAAGAGGCTGATCCTAAAAGAAGCCGGCAGACTGTCTGGGGGAAGCACTTGCCAGATTTCGGGTTTGTCTGCCCACTCTTTCTTGAAATCTTCGAAGGCCTGGTCTTTGGAAACGTAGGTGAAGGTCTCGATCTCCCGCATGCCCGCCAGATCCGATCTCAACCCGTCGAGCTCACCCTCGGTGACGTCGTTGCGAAGAAACACTGAGACCTCGACCTTGCCCTCCCAGGTCGAGGTGACATTGGCGACGACGAGCTGAAGAATCTGTGCCCCGCCGAGCAACAACAGCGAGATCGCCACAGTGGAGATGGCTGCGATGGTCATCAGCAGATTGCGCTTGAGATTCACCGCCGTCTCGGACAAGAAGTAGTTGAGTCTCATCTCGCTCCCACTCCGTAAATGCCGCGTGACTGATCCCTGACGATCTGACCGCTTTCGAGCTCGACCACCCTGCGTCGCATCGAATCAACGATTGCGTGGTCGTGCGTCGCCATCACCACGGTGGTTCCGGTGCGGTTGATGCGGTCGAGCAGCCTCATGATCCCTACTGACGTGGTGGGATCGAGGTTACCGGTGGGCTCATCGGCGATAAGGATCAGAGGACGGTTTACGAATGCGCGCGCGATCGAGACTCGCTGCTGCTCGCCGCCCGAAAGCTCGTCGGGAAAACGGTCGAGCTTCTCACCGAGGCCGACCAGTTCCAGAATCTGTGGCACCTGGCGCTGGACCAGGGCTTTGGGTCGGCCGATCACCTCCAGAGCAAAAGCGACGTTCTCGAACACAGTCTTGTTGGGCAGGAGCTTGAAGTCCTGGAACACGCACCCGACGTTGCGTCGGAGGTAGGGCACCCTCCACCGGGGAAGGCTCGAGAGATCCTTGCCGGCCACAAAGACCTCGCCGCCGGTGGGTTCTTCCTCCTTGGTCAGAAGCTTCATGAATGTCGACTTGCCCGAGCCCGAGGGGCCGACCACGAACACAAACTCGCCCTTCTCGATGTCGAGTGTGATTCCGTCGAGGGCCTTTACGATGCCCTTGTATTCCTTGACTAGGTCTTTGGTCTTAATCATCTAGCTTGATCATGCGGTACGCGCCTCACAGTGGCCGCCACTCGGTCGAGGTGGCCGGGGATAAGGGTAGGGCACCAGAGGGCCGGGATCAAAGGGGGCCGCTACATTGGAATCTTCTACCATAGCTCCCGCTTCCATCACGCCGAGGCCCCTTGTCGGGCCGCCCGTCGCAGCTCGGCTTCGATAAAGCGGTCGATGTCGCCGCCCAGGACCGCCTGCACGTTCCCGCTCTCGAGATCGGTGCGGTGGTCCTTGACCATTTGGTAGGGGTGCAGGACGTAGGAACGAATCTGGGAACCGAAACCGATGCCCCGCTTCTCGCCTCTGAGGGCATCCATCTCCTGCTCCCGCTCGGCGCGCGCCCGGGCCAGCAGACGAGACTTGAGAATCCGCATGGCGACGGCCTTGTTCTGCATCTGTGACCGCTCGTTCTGGCACGAAACGACGATCCCGGAGGGGAGGTGGGTTATCCGCACCGCCGAGTCGGTCACGTTGACGTGCTGGCCTCCGGCCCCCGAGGACCTGTAGGTATCGACACGAAGGTCGTCGGGGTTGATGTCTATCTCGATGTCGTCGGTCACCTCCGGCGTGACGTCGACCGAGGCAAAAGAGGTGTGCCTGCGTTTCTGCGAATCGTAGGGAGAGATCCGCACGAGCCGGTGTACGCCCCGCTCGGCCGCGGCCAGACCATACGCGTAAGGCCCCTCCACAGTCACGGTGGCGCCCTTGATGCCCGCCTCCTCGCCGGGAGTAGCCTCGACCAGCTCGGCCTTGAAGCCTCTCAGCTCGGCCCAACGCAGGTACATGCGAAGCAGCATCTCCGCCCAGTCCTGGGAGTCGGTGCCGCCCTCGCCGGCATGGATCTCGAGGATCGCCGGGTGATCATCGAACTCTCCTCCGAGCAACGACACCACCTCGAGAGAGTCGAGCTCTTTGGTAAGAGCACCCATCTCGGCGGCGACCTCTGAGGCCGCGGCTTCGTCGTTCTCGGAACGCGCCAACCCCCACAGCACCTCGGCGTCCGAGAGACGAGCCTCGATGGAATCGAAATCGGACAGGTCGCGTGACAGGCGCGAGCTTTCGGCCATGGTCTTGCGGGCCGACGTGGGGTCGTCCCAGAAATTGGGAGCCAGAGAGGCGGGTGCGAGTTGCTCTAGGCGAACGCGTTTGGCAGGAACCTCAAAGATAGCCCCTGATCTGCTGGAGCCTCTCCCTGATCGCGCTCAATCCATCAGTCAAATCATCCATGGTCCGCCAGAGTAACCGGAGCGAAGGCGGCGGCAGGCACCGGTCCCGCATAGCCCCGGCGAAGCCGGGGGCCGGGCCGGCGGGGGGATAAGCGCACCGTGCACCTCTGCACACCAAAAAACGTGTTTAGACGCACACCGTGTGCGTTTGCCCCGTTTTGAGGTCCGCGGATCTCAGGGGAGGCCGACGGCGCCGGGACGCCCGTGGCACTGCTTGAACTTCTTGCCACTGCCGCATGGACAGGGGGCGTTGCGCGGCACCTTGGAGGAGACCGCCGGTTCAATATCTGCCTCCGACTCCGGAGGGGTGGCCGGCTCCGCGGGGGCCTGCATGCCCGCCATGGGGATCTGGCGTCTCTCCTGACGCAACTGCTTTGGCTCGGCCCGGCGCTGCTCCTGTTCCTGCACTGCTTCCACGTGAAACATGTAACGAGCGAAGTCCTCCTTGATGACGTCCTGCATACGAAGGAACATGTCGAAACCCTCGCGCTGGTACTCGACCAAGGGGTCACGCTGACCCATCGCCCGTAGCCCGATTCCCTCCTGCAAGTAGTCCATCTCGTAGAGGTGCTCCCGCCAGCGGTTATCGATGACCGCCAGCAGCACCGCCCGCTCGATGGAGCGCGTCTGCTCGACCCCCAAAGTCTGCTCCCGCGCTTCGTAGACCTCGAGCCCGTCCTTGACGAATGCGTCGACGACTTCCTCATAGGCCACCGAAGACTTGTCGAAGTCATCGGGCTTCAACGTCGTGGGGTAGAACTCGCGCATGTGGGCGAAAAGCTGATCCCAGTCCCACTCTTCGGGGAAGGCGTCCACGTCGACCGTCTGGCCCACCGCCGACTCGAGCACGTCGGTGACGATCTCGATCGCCTGATCCCGAAAGTCCTGTCCTTCGAGGATCTGACGGCGCTCGCCGTAGATGATCTGACGCTGCTTGTCCATTACCTCGTCGTACTTGAGGACGTTCTTGCGGATCTCGAAGTTCATGGACTCGACTTGAGTTTGCGCTCGTTCGATTGCCTTGGAGACAAGCTTGGCTTCGATGGGGACGTCGTCGGGGATCTTCATGCGGCTCATCAGACCGGCGATGCGATCCGAAGCGAACAAGCGCATAAGGTCGTCTTCCAAGGACAGGTAGAAGCGGCTCTCTCCGGGATCGCCCTGCCTCCCCGAGCGGCCGCGCAGCTGGTTGTCGATCCGCCGTGACTCATGGCGCTCAGTCCCCAAGACATAGAGCCCGCCCGCCTCTATGACCTCGTCACGCTCGGCGGCACACTGCTTGGTGAAGCGCTCGAGCAGCGGGGCGAACTCGTCTTCATACGCACGCCGTTCTTCTGCTGGGTACTGATCCAATAGGTAGGCATCGTTGTCCCACCCCGCAGCCGTCATCTCGGAACGAGCCATGCCCTCGGCATTGCCGCCGAGAATGATGTCGACGCCGCGACCCGCCATGTTCGTGGCCACCGTGACCGCTCCCGTACGCCCTGCCTGTGCGACGATTCCAGCTTCCTTCTCATGCTGCTTGGCGTTGAGCACCGTGTGTGGGACGCCTCGCTTGCGGAGCACGTTCGAGAGATGCTCCGACTTCTCGATCGACACAGTGCCCACGAGCACCGGCTGCCCCTTGTCCACGCGGCCCGCGATATCGTCGGCCACCGCGTTCCATTTGGCATCTGCAGTCTTGTATATGAGGTCCTGCTCGTCGGCCCGGATCATCGGTTGGTTGGTAGGCACCTCAGCGACATCGAGCTTGTAGATGTGGCCGAACTCGGATGCTTCCGTACGAGCTGTTCCCGTCATTCCGGCAAGCTTTTCGTACATCCTGAAGTAGTTCTGCAGCGTGATCGTCGCAAGGGTCTGATTCTCATCCTTGACACGCACGTTCTCCTTGGCCTCGATGGCCTGATGAAGTCCCTCGGAGTAGCGGCGACCGGCGAGCAAGCGGCCGGTGAACTCGTCGACGATTTTGACCTCGCCCTCTTGGACGACGTACTCGACGTCCTTCTTGTAGAGCTCCTTCGCCTTCAGCGAAACCTCGAGCTGATGGACCATATCGACGTTGACGTGATCGTAGAGGTTGTCCACGCCCAGTAGCTCCTCTACGCGGGAGACGCCCTCCTCGCTGATTGCTATGGTTCGCTTCTTCTCGTCCACTTCGTAATGAACGTCTCGCTGAAGCCGAGGTGCGATACGTGCAAAGTGTTGGTACAAGCGAGTGGACTCCTGAGCTGCACCTGAGATGATCAACGGGGTGCGAGCCTCGTCGATCAGAATCGAATCGACCTCGTCGACGATTCCGTAGTGGTAGCCCCGCTGAGTCAAGCTCTCGAGCTCGGAAACCATATTGTCACGCAGATAGTCGAACCCGAACTCGTTGTTAGTCCCGTAAGTGACATCGGCCGCGTATGCAGGGACACGCTGTTCGGGCGCCATGTTGTTTTGTATCAGCCCGACCTCGAGTCCGAGGGATCGGTATATGCGGCCCATCCATTCCGAGTCTCGTTTGGCCAGATAGTCGTTCACAGTTACAACGTGTACGCCTCGGCCGAGCAGCGCGTTTAGGTAAACGGCGAGAGTGGCGGTCAGGGTCTTGCCTTCTCCCGTCTTCATCTCGGCGATCCACCCATAGTGAAGGGCTGCGCCCCCCATCAGCTGGACGTCGAAGTGACGCTGACCGATGGCCCGTTGCGCCGCCTCGCGGACCACCGCGAACGCTTCCGGCATGAGCTCGTTGAGCACAGTCGTCTGGGCATCACCTTCAGCCGCGTCGAGCCGGCTCTTGAACTCTGCCGTCTTGGCTCGAAGGGAGTCATCGTCGAGCGCGCGCGTTTCGTCCTCCAGCGAGTTCACGAAGGGCACTACCGCTTCCAACAACTTGAGCTTCTTGCCCTCACCCGCGGTGAGGATCTTCTTGAAAATAGCCATGTCCCTCTGATTTGTTTGTGAGCCGGCTTCTCCAGCCGCTTGAGTCCAACCTATCGCAGACCTCGACTAAGCCAGCCGAGGCACGATGGTTCCCGACGGGCTATCTGATGTCGAGCAGCTTCTCCCGAACGGCGTAGACGACCGCTTCCATTCGAGAGTGAAGGTGCAGCTTGTCGAGGATGTTACGGACGTGATTCTTTACTGTGTTCTCGGAGATGAACAGGTCGGATCCGATGTCACGGTTGTTCTTTCCACGCGCCACCAGCTTGAGCACTTCCAGCTCCCTTTCGGTGAGGCGCGGCGCGGGAAGAGCCATGCGTTCCTGCCGGCCCCGGACCATCGCGGCGAACTCGGTGATCAGTTTGGACGCCATGGCGGGGGAGATCATCGACTGGCCCTGATGCACGCTGCGGACCGCCCCGGCCACCTCCTCAATCGAGATCTCCTTGAGCAGGTACCCGGAGGCGCCCGCCTTGATCGCCTCGTACAGGTCGGCTTCCTCGTCGGAAATCGTCAGCATGATGATCCGCGTCGAAGGCATCGTGTCCTTGAGGACTCCGGTAGCCTCGATCCCCGAGAGGCGAGGCATCCGCACATCCATGAGGACGACGTCGGGCGTGGTTTGCTCGGCTTGCTCCAGGGCTTCGTGACCATCGGCGGCCTCGCCCACGACCTCGATATCGGGCTCGCTCTCCAAGACCATCTGAAGTCCCCGCCGGAAAAGGGCGTGGTCGTCCACGATGAGTACCCGAATGGCGCTCGAGTCGGTGCGAAGTTCTGTGATCAAGGGTGATTTGCACCTTTCTGGGGGTGTAGCTAGTGAATTGTAGCCAGTTCGAGCTACTTCGAGCACTAAGCAATCCTGCCTATCAGGAATGGTTTCGACCGTCCCTATGGGCTAGTTAAGGCACGCGGAGCCACTTCGTACGGAGGTTTGGGGCAAAACGGTATTTTTCGGGCTTTCAGCCAAAGGTTGACCTCGGGGGGGCCGGGCCACAGACCTGGGTTCAGGCACAACACACGGCGGCCACCTCGACCCGCTCGGCGCCCGCCCGACGCAGCGCCATGGTGCAGGCGCGCGCGGTGGCCCCCGTGGTGACCAGGTCATCTATCAGGAGGATCGCGCCGACGCTGGGGCGGGCTCCGAACGCATCTTCCATGTTGCGACGGCGGTCGGCGCCGCTGAGTCCAGCCTGGTCCGGCCGGAAGCCACGGCGCCGCAACAGCGTACGGGCGTCCAGACCGAGGACCTCCGCCACGACTCTGCCCAACAGCTCGGCATGGTTGTAGCCACGGGCGCGCGTGTCGCGGTGGCGCCCCGGCACCCAGGTCACCGCCTCGGCGGACGTGCCTGCTCTCAGGATGGTTCGAGCCACGGCCACAGCCATAGGTCGGGCTGCCGCCCTGCGTCCGGACAGCTTGAGATCCAGAACCAAGCTCCGGGCCGCCCCCGCGTACTGCCATGCGGCGAGGGCCGACGAAGAACCCTCCACCGGGGGCAGGGGCGGTGCGGGGAGCAAGTTGTCCTCGCAGCGGGGGCAGAGGGCGGCTCCGCCTGCACCGCAGCCGGCGCAGACCGATCTCGCCACCAGGCTCACGGCCGAGATGAGGGGCACGGGCTCACCCTAGGATGACCCCGCGACAAGCAGGCGGGACGGCGGTCTGAGGTATAAGGATGGGAAGGCTCGATACGTCGGGGCTGTTGTTCAACTCAGATACAAATCCAAACAATCGCAAGGAGATCTGTAATGGAATTGCTCGAGACCACCGACTGGCTCTCTGCCGTCCCAGGTTGGTTCGAAAACCCGATCGTTGTGGGCTCCTCGAGGATCGTCGGCTTGATCGCAGTAGCCTTCGTCCTGACCCGGCTTCTGCGGCGCCTGGTGATGAAGGTTGAGGGCAAGGTGTCGGCCGACACGACACCGATCAGGGCCCTTCAACGCACCCAGACCATCACCAAGGTGCTGTCCTCGGCAGGTGTTGTGGTGATTTGGTCGCTAGCCCTGTTTCAAACGCTGTCCGAGCTCGGGTTCCAGCTCGGCCCCCTTCTGGCGGGGATCGGCATCGTGGGCCTCGCGGTCGGTTTCGGCGCCCAGAACCTAGTCCGTGACGTGATCTCGGGCTTCTTCATCCTCTTCGAGGACCAATACGGGGTCGGCGACGTCATCCAGATCAATGAAGTCGCAACCGGCAAGGTCGAGCAGCTCACGCTTCGGATCACGGGGATGAGGGATCTCGACGGCACCCTTCACTATGTCGCAAACGGCGGCATCACCCACGTCGCCAACCGCTCCAAGGACTGGGCCCGGGCCGTGGTCGACGTCGGCGTCCCCTACCGGGAAGACCCCGCCCATGTGCGCGAGGTGCTCGAGCGGGTGGCACGAGAGGCCAAGGACGACCACGAGCTGGGGCGGAACCTCTACTCCTCTCCGGAGGTCTTGGGGGTCGAGACGCTCGGCGACATCGACATCACCTGGCGAATGATCGCCGACACGAAGCCCGGCCGACAGTTCGAGATCGGCCGCAAGCTCCGCGAGCGGGTGAAGCTCGCCTTCGATGAGGAGGGGATCGAGAGCCCCACACCGCAGCCCATGGTGGTCGCAGGCTCGGCGCCCCAGGACGGGCCCTGAGAGATCTCCCCCTAGCGGGAGGCGAGCTCGTTCTTGAGCGCCGTGATCACCTCGACGGGGCCCGGGTCCTCCCCGTAGGAGAGTGCCAGGTAGATGGACGCGAGCTGGGTGACCAGAATCAGTGACAGCAGGCGGGCGAGCGCACTCCTCCCCTCGGCAGTCACCTCGCAAACGATAGGCAGCGCCTCCGATATGAGCCCCCTCGTGATTTCAAACCGCAGCGCCACCCTGGGGTGCTCTTGGGGATCGATCAGCAGGATGTTGATGAAGTTCTCTGAGGTCAGCTCTCTAAGGCCCCTCCAGCCGACGATCTCGTTGTGGTCGAGCTCGGGCAGCGTGCCGGCAAACGCCGGCGACTTTGCATACTCGTTGAGGTCGCACTTGAAACGGTAGGCGGCCACCGACCCCAGCCCGTAGCCGCCGTAGACGATCGGGACCCTCCCCTTGAGCTTGCCGGCCAACGCCTTGGCGGGATTGTCCGGCCCGTGCTTGCGATGACAGCGAGAGGCGATGTCGCTGAGCACGGCCACGGCCTCGTCGACTTCATCTTGCATATCGGGAACGAGCCCTACCTTCACGAGAACCGCCAACAGGGGCATCGTGAGGTAGCCCAACGAGGCCCGGGGCTGATGGCCTTGGGGGATCCGAACGTGAGCGAATCCCTCCGGCACCGCCCGGTCGGCCAGAGGGCCCCCCGAGGATACGGCCACGATCCTGCAACCACGGGAGCGCGCCTCGTCGAGGCCGGCAACGGTTTCCTCGGTGCTTCCCGAGTAGGACACGGCGAACACGAGGGAGTTGCGCCCCACCCATTCCGGCAGTGGGCCGTAGCTCTTGATTGTTCGTAGCGGCACCGCCAGGCGGGGCTCGACTACGGCCTGGAGAACGTCGCCCGAAACTCCAGAGCCCCCCATGCCGAGCACCACCACCGATTCGACGCCCGAGGCATCGGGGAGACCCTGGGCAGCGAGCCCGATCTCCCAGCCCTCGCGACACTGGTCTGCAAAGCGCTCGACTGCTCCCAGCACGTCCTCTGAGTCGAGCTGCTGAATCGCGTTGAGATCGTCGAGATCCACTGGAGTGGTCACGGCTTCTCCGCTTCATCGATCAGCATGACCGGAATGTCGTCGCGCACCGGATAGCGATAGCGGCACTCGCCTTCGCACTCGATGATGCTCTGCTGCTCGTGGTAGACGACCTCGCCATGACAGTTGGGGCAGATGAGGATCTCCAGCAGTCGTTCGCTAACGGCCATTCACTACCCCTCTCAGTTGTCTCTGATGAGACTCAGCACTTCGTCGCGCTTCGTTTTCATGAGCTCTTCGGTACGCGCCTCGAGGTTGAGGCGGAGCAGCGGCTCGGTGTTCGAGGGACGGCAGTTGAACCACCAGTCCTCGAACTCGACGGTGAGGCCATCCGTTCGATCCTGCTCGCCTTGCTGGTAGTGCCCCGCAAGGGCCTCCAGACGCTCCTGCTGATCCTTCACCTCGGAGTTGATCTCGCCCGAGGCGGAGTAGCGGTTGTAGGGCTCGAGCAACTCGGACAGCGGCTGCTCCGCAAGCGACAACGCCTCGAGCACGAGAAGGGCGGCGATCATTCCGGAGTCGGCGCGGAAGTTGTCCCGGAAGTAGTAGTGGCCGGAGTGCTCCCCGCCAAACACCGCTCCCGTCGTGGCCATGACGTCCTTGATGAAGGAATGGCCCACGCGAGTCCTTATGGGCTCGCCTCCGTTCTCTTTGATCACCTCGGGCACGGTCCAGGAACATATGAGGTTGTAGATGATGCGCTCCCCCGGCTGCTTCTTGAGGACCCGCTCCGCTACCAGAGCCGTGGTGGTGGACCCCGACACGGGATTGGAGCGCTCGTCGACGAGGAACATGCGATCCGCGTCGCCGTCGAAAGCGATGCCGAGGTCGGAGCCCGATTCCTGGACAGCGTGCTGAAGGTCGACAATGTTCTCGGGCTCGATAGGGCTCGCGGGGTGGTTCGGGAAGGTGCCGTCGAGCTCGAAATAGAGAGGAACAAGCTGGAAGGGAAGGTCTGCAAACACCACCGGTACCGTGAGGCCCGCCATGCCGTTACCGGCGTCGACGACCACCTTCAGGGGCCTGAGCGCTTCGACCTCGACGAAGGAGCGGCAGTGAGCGGAATAGTCGCCCATGATGTCGAGCTGCTCGCCCACGTCTGCGTCCGGGCCCTCGGAAGTGTCTGCGATGCCTTCGCCCTTCTCCGCCAGCGCCTGGATGTCCTTCAGCCCCGACTCGGAGCCGATTGGAGTCGCTCCCGCCCTGCACGGCTTGAACCCGTTGTAGCGACCCGGATTGTGGGACGCGGTCACCATGCAGGCGGGCAGGTCGAGTTTGCCAGAGGCGAAGTACAGCCCATCGGTCGAGACGAGGCCGAGGTCCAGGACCTCTGCTCCCGCGGAGGAGGCTCCTCGCGCGAACGCCTGCGCCAGCGCCTCGGAGGAGGTACGCATGTCTCGCCCCACGGCAAGCCGGGAGGCGTCACAGAAACGGGCCAGGGCTGCGCCGATCCGTCTGGCCGCGTCCTCGTCGATCTCGTCCGGGTAGGTCCCACGAACGTCGTAGGCCTTGAATATGGCGCTCAGGTCCCTATGCACCGGGGCATCCTATTGCGATGCCTCCACACTTCCCAAACAATTTCCCGTGCGCGTATTGACTAGTACCGCGATGCCTGGAAGCATCGAAACATGCGCGAGATGATGCTCCACGATGTCACTTCGGAAACCGAGTGGCGAGAGCAGGCAGGGTGCCGCAAGTATCCGCCCATCCTTTTCTTCGGCGCGGACGACAGCGAGCCCCAGGCAGAACGGCGCGTCCGGGAGGACGAGGCCAAGCAGGTCTGCGCCGTCTGCCTCGTGCGTCAAGAGTGTCTCGACTATGCGTTGTCGACCCGAGAGGCATATGGCATCTGGGGCGGTCTCACCGAGGTCGAACGCCGCGTCTACCTCCGCAAGCGCATTTAGTAAGCCTCGTGCGCCCGGACGGGCCTCCCTCGGCCGCCGAGGCCGTGCTCAAGCTCGCTGCTCGTCTGCGCCATCGCGGCCTTTCTGAAGTAGCTCAGTTGGGCTGGGGGCGAGTGCAAGAGCTGATCTCGTCCTCGGAGACGCTGGTATTTCTGTCCCGGACCCCCAACCACGACGAGCCCAGAAAAAGAACAAGCGGCGGCTTGCGGGTGCGCCGGGCGGAGGCTTCGGACGCTCCCCGCTATGCGCGCGACATCGGAAGCGATTCCACCTCCACCTTCCGTCGCCGACTCACGAGGACGACCGCCTGCTTTCTTGCCGAGCTCGACGGGCGCATAGTCCACGCCAGCTGGGTGACCACCTCGGGGGCGTGGACCAGGGAGCTGCAGCTCTACGTCGTCCCTCCCCGAGGCGAGAGTCGCCTGAACGCGGGGGGCCAGGCCTATGTGTACGAGTCCTTCACTCGCCCCGAAGCCCGGGGCCGAGGCGCCTATCCGCAGGTGCTGCGACACATATCGATGTGGGCCGCCGCGGCCGGCCTAACCCGTGTGTGGGTGGCGGTCGAGAGCACCAACGCGGCCTCCCTCAAGGCGATCAGCAAAGCCGGCTTCAGTCCCGGCTTCGAGCTCTCTTTTGGGCGCCGCCTCGGCCGTCTGAGGAGATCCGAGCCGGTAGGACCGGCGGCCGCAACGGGACGGAGGATGCTCGCGCCCGACCTCCACTAGATTTTTCTCCGAGAAGCGATGATAATGAAAACCACCAAGCAATAGGAGGTTTGCGGGCGCTCGAACAACCTCGGATCACGTCACCGCACCTGCGCGCGAGATTGCCTCTCGCGTCCCGGGAGCGCACCGGCACGACCCCCTCAACTGGCACCTATCGGCCGGAAGACGGAACCAGAGGTTCTCGAGCGCCCGCAATTACACCGCCGCTCCCGATCTAACGCAGGTTGCCGTCGCCTGCCAGAGTGAGAACCTCGTCCAGGGCAACCGTGTCGCCTTGGTGCTCCCACCACTTCGCCTCACACAACCGGCACGAGTAGAACTGCACCGAGTCGTCGCCGCTAAGGCGGATCTCGATGTGAATGCAGTCTTGTCCGTCGCACTGCGAGCACCGCATGTGCGCCTCCCTTCGGCTTGCGCCCGCCGAAGGAAGAAAATGGGCATGGAAAAGGCCCGTCCCTTCGGGACGGGCCCTGTCCCTTGTTTTACCGGCGGCAGCATAGCAACTTTTCGCGCTTTACGCACACCCGCCTCTCCCGGCGAAAGCTCCAACCTCTAGGCTTGCCCTCTCGCCCGGGCGCTCTCGTCGGTCACATCGACTACGGCGGGTCGGTTGGCGCTGGCGGGCTTCATCTCATCTACCTCATCCCAGATGCGGATGTCGCGGGTCTCCTTGAGGGTGAACCACCCGATTACCACGGTCATGAGCGCGATTCCGATCGGGTAGTAAAGGCCCTGAAGGTCGGCAACGTTCGTTCCCGCGCCCAGCCTTGTCACCAAGAAGGTTGCGAAGAGGGGGACGCCTCCGCCAAACCATCCGTTACCGAGGTGGTAGGGGATCGAAAGAGACGTGTAGCGCACGTTTCCGGGAAAGAGCTCGACGAGGTAGGCGGCGATGGGACCGTAGACCATCGTGACGTAGATCATCTGAATGAAAATGAGCGCTACCAGGGCGATGTTGTTGTCCCTGAACGTCGACATGGCGCTGTAGATCGGGATGTAGGTCAAAGCCGCGAGCAGACAGCCGCCGAGGATTATCGGCTTGCGGCCGATCCTATCGGACAGCCTGCCGAAGACCCAGAAGAACGGCGTACCGAGTACCAGAGCGATCCCCACGATTATCGCGGCGGTAGTCGTTTCGATGAGGAGCTCGTCCTGCAGGAACACATATGCGTAGAACTGGCCCGTGTACCAGACCACCGCCTGCCCGGCAGTTGCACCCAGGAGCACGAGGAGAATCCGTTTCCATCCTCCCTCATGGAGGGCGTCGGTTATCGGGGACTTGGACAGTTGCTTGGCTTCCTTGATCTTCGAGTAGAGGGGCGTCTCCTTGAGACTCAGCCTGATGTAGATGGCGAGGCCAACAAGTAGACCCGACAGCAGGAACGGGATCCTCCAGCCCTGGTCGTTGAAGGCGGTTTCTCCCATAATCGACTGAATTCCGACCACCATGATGAGGGCGAGCACGAGGCCAAGCGTGGCGGTCATCTGGATCCACGAGGTGTGCTGGCCGCGGGCGTCGTCGGGGGCGTGCTCGGCGACATAGATCGCAGCCCCTCCGTACTCGCCACCCAGCGCGAGGCCCTGGAGGATACGGAGGATGACCAGCAGGATCGCGGCGAGCCACCCGGTCGTTTCGTAGGTCGGCAGGAGACCGATCGCAAAGGTCGACGCTCCCATCAGAGTGATTGTGACCAGGAATGTCACCTTGCGCCCGATGAGGTCCCCGAGCCGCCCGAAGAAGAATGCGCCGAAGGGCCGCACGAGGAAACCGACGTAGATCAGGGCGAAGATGCCAAGGGCATTCAGGACCGGATCGTCGCCGGGGAAGAACTTGGAGCCGAGGAGGGCATAGAGGCTGGCGAAGATGTAGAAGTCGTACCACTCGATCGTGGTACCGGCAGAAGCCGCGGCAATGACCTTACCGAGCTTGTAGTCGTACTCCTGCTCCCGTAAAGCGGCTGCCTGCGCCATGCTTTCCCCCTTGTCCCTGAGCCGGCAAGCGCCGGCACGTCGCGAGCCCGGACTGCCGCTGCGTGCTCGCTCTTGATGCGCAGCCCAAGCCTCGCCTTTTTCAGCGTAACAAGCATTATCGGCCCTACCCGGGGCATGATCTCTGTAAACCAGTCCCGAGAAACGGGGGGAGCAAAAATGGCGCGCCTGAGACGGCATCGGCCGGGGACTTACGAGGAGATGGTGGCCTCCTTCAAATGGGAGGTGCCAGAGCACTACAACATCGCAGTGGACACCGTGGACAAGCACGAAGACGACCGTCTCGCAATGCTGTGGGAGGACTGGGAGGGCAACGAACGGCGGCTGACCTTCGGAGACATGAAGTCGCTTTCGAACCGGATCGCTAACGTGCTCGGCGATGCGGGCGTGAGCCGGGGAGACCGGGTCGCGGTCATGCTGCCTTCGGTCCCAGAGACCGCCGCGGCGTTCATTGCCGCCTACAAGCTGGGCGCCATCCTTCTCTCTCTGTCACAGCTCTACGGAGATGACGGGATCGCCCATAGGCTGTCCGACTCCGAGGCCAAGGTTCTGATCACCGACGGAAACAACCGCTCCCGGCTGGAGGGCATGGGGGATCGCGTCTCCTCGCTCGAGCGAGTGGCCGTGCTCAACGCCGGAGACTCGCTCGCCGAGGGCGACCTCGATCTCGACGAGGCCATGGCCGCCGCATCGGACGAGTTCACGCCCGTCGACACGGCCGCCGACGACCCGGCTCAGCTCTATTACTCGAGCGGCACGACGGGACAGGCCAAGGGAATCCTGCACGCCCAGCGCTACCTTTTGGGGCACAACGAGTACGAGTTCTGTCACGACGTCTCAGAGGACGAGGTGTTTCACTCCACCGGAGAGTGGGCCTGGATCGCCGGGATCGTTCCGGGTTTGCTCGGCCCGTGGCGCTACGGGGTGCCGGTGGCCGTGTTCCAACGCAAGGGCGGCGCCTACGATCCCGCGCAGACCTTCTACTTGCTCGAGAAGTACCGGGTAGGCAACCTGTTCACCACCCCCACCGCGCTGCGCGCCATGACGCAGGCGAAGGACCCCGGCTCCCAGTACGACATCAACCTGCGCATCGCCTGCTCCGCCGGCGAGCCCTTGAACCCCGAGGTGATCCGCTGGTTCGAGGGCCAGTTCGGCATCCCCGTGCTTGACTACTACGGGCTCACAGAGAGCTACCCCTTATGCGGCAACTTCCCCACCGTAGACATCCGCCACGGCTCGATGGGCAAGCCCCTGCCCGGCTGGGAGGTCAAGCTCTTGGAGGTGGGCGGCGACCAGGAGGTTGCGCGCGGAGAGGCGGGCGAGATCTGCCTCGTGGCCCGTTCCAACCCCCACTACCCTCTCGGCTACTGGAACCGTCCCGAGGACACCGAGGAGGTGTTCGGCGGCGACTACTTCCGCACCAAGGACGTGGGACGGATGGACGAGGACGGTTACGTCTGGTACGAGGGCCGGGCGGATGACGTCATCATCTCGGCCGGCTACCGGATCGGCCCCTTCGAGGTCGAGTCGGCGATCCTGGAGCTACCAGAGGTGGTGGAGGCCGCCGCGGTCGCCTCGCCCGACGAGCAGAGGGGACACATCGTCAAGGCGTTCGTCCGGTTGGCGCCGGAAGTGGAGGGTTCGGACGAGCTCGTGGACAAGATCAAGAAGCACGTCCGCGGGGCTTATGCGGCTTACGCCTATCCGAGGGAGGTCGAGTTCGTGGACGATCTGCCCAAGACACTGACGGGAAAGATTCGGCGTATCGACTTGCGGAAGGCGGAGGTGGAGCGGAAGCGACCAGGATGACGGAGCGGAAGCGACCAGGATGACGGAGCGGAAGCGACCGGGATGACCGAGCGCAAGCGACCGGGATGACCGAGCGGAAGCTACCGGGATGATCGAGCGCAAACGAGGGGGCTGAGGGGCGCTGGCTGGGCCCGTTTTGGGTTTTGTGGGCCTCAGAGCGCGGAAAACCGCGCCGAGGGACGCTCAAAACGCGAAAGGGGGCCGGGAAAAGGCGTACCCCGCAGTGACGTTCGGCCGGAGCCTACTTACCTCTGCGGGGTACATTCGCACCTTAGCGCGGCCGTTTCCCCCAACGCAAGTGCCCGACCGCAAATTTTTTCGCGTTGCGTGTGCGAGCCGTCACAGATAGCTGCGCAGCTCCCACAGCTCGGGATAAAAGCGCTTGTCCAGCGTCGAGCGCAGGTAGGCGGCTCCGGTGGTGCCGCCGGTTCCGGACTTGGTCCCGATCTGACGCTCGACCATCAGTACGTGACGCTGGCGCCAGATCGCGAACAGTTCGTCGTGAGTCAACAGCGCCTCGGAGAGGTAGAACTCGTCTTGGAACTCCTCCCTCTCTCGTGCGATCCGCAGCAGGCTCTCCCTGCGGGTGTTCCATTCGTCGGCGGGCATGGCAAGCCCACAGCCGGAGAGCAGCGCACAGAAGCCGTCCCACAGCGTCGGTGAGGCAAGCCGCTGCTCGAGGCGCGCCCGTTCCTCTGACGAGAGCTCGAGTCGCTCGAGATAACCACGCTCCTTGAGGCCTGAAACGAACTCGATCTCACGGAACTGGACCGACTGGAACCCAGAAGCGGGCGCCAGATTGGTTCGAAACTCGAGGAAGTCCTGGGGCGACATCGATTCGAGTACCGCCACCTGCTCGATCAGCACGCGCTCGATGACGTGGACCCTCTCGAGGAGGTGACGAGCCCGGGCCGGGGCCCCCGAGATCATTTCCTCCACGCTCGAGCACAGCTCGTGAAGAATCTGCTTGAACCACAGCTCATAGGTCTGATGGACGACGATGAAGAGGAGCTCGTCGTGAGCTTCGGGCATCGCCTGAGGCCGCTGGAGCGCCAGAAGCTCGCCGACCTTCAGATAGGCGCCGTAGGAAAGGCGACCGCCCTCCTCCCCGAACTGCGGACGACGTCTGTCCGCGCTAGTTACCGCCGCCGTCGGCGCCGCCGTTCTCGGTGCCGCCCCCGCCGTCGGCGCCACCGTTCTCGGTGCCGCTGCCCTCCGGGTCACTCTCGGCCACCGGAGTCGGATCGGGAGCCGAGACGTACAGCGGCTTGAGCGGGGCCGCGACCAGAGAGACGATGGGAGTGCCCACATCGACCATGTCGTAGAGCTGAATGACTTCCGCGTTCGACATCCGCACGCAGCCGTGCGAGGCGTTGTAGCCGAGCGAGTAGGTGGCCTCGGTGCCGTGGAAGCGGATCGCCGGCGCCGACCAGTTGAGGGCTCGCACCCCCAGAGGGTTGTCGGGGCCGGGGGGATCTCGGCGGGAAGGTCGGCCCCCCAGGTGTCGGGGGCCGGGTTGACCCAGGTCGGCAGGTAGCGCTTCTCGGTTACGGAGTAGAGACCCGTGGGCGTCATGTACTCGGGCTGGCCCGTCGCCACGGGCCATGAGTTCGTGATCTCGCCGTCGTTGTAGAGGTAAAGCTTGTTCTCGCCGATGCGAACCAGCAGCACCTGATCGTAGGCCGCAGCGGTGACCTCGGGCTCGAGGATCTTGACCGGCAGCGGGACCGTCCCTCTGTTCTTCAACAGGGCTCCGGAGAGAGCCGCGCGCGCCTCCTTACGTTCCACCCGGCGCCCCTTGTCGCCGGGCACGATATTCACCCATCCACTCGAGTAGTCGAGGGCGGCGTCCTCAGGCTTCTCGAAGAGGCCCTGGGCTATACCCGAAACGAACCCCTTGATCCCCTTGCGCGGATGGGTGACGGCGACCTGGTCCTGGAAGCTCAGCCGCTCGCCAAGCCAGCGCATGCGCGCCTTCTCCATGAACGTGACCTGACCGCTGGCGGCTACTGCGGCTTGCACGGCGCGCCGGGCGTCGCTACGGGCGCCGAGCTCCTTGGGCGTGGTCGCCCAGCGGCGGTCGCGCCAGGTTACGGCTACTTTGCGAGAGAGCTCCGGGCGGATGGATGCCTTGACCGAAGCCAGCGCCTCCTTGGGGGTCATGCCGGAGACATCGATGCCCGCGATCGTGGTTCCGGGGAGCAGCCGGCCCTCGTATTTGGCCGCGTAGTCCTGGGTCGCCCATGCCGCGCCTCCGGCGGCGAGCGCTGCGAGCAGCACCAACACCAGCAAAGCAACGGCCACTTTTTTCCAGATTGAGCCGGCCGCGGGTCGCGCCTCCTCCCGCGGGATGACCTCAACTGCCTCTCTTGCCAACACCGGCCCCTTCTTCCCCTCCAGGCGAGACGCCGATGTTATCGGCGTTTCGCTCCTTGTCCGCCACTTCCGGGAGCGACCCACTCCATCGCGCCGGCAGGCGGCCTCGCAAAATAACCGATCAGCCGCACGGCAAGTCGCAGTATGTCGATGAGACGCTCAAAAGCCTCAATCGGTTGCAACCACATGATCGGCGTCTGAAGGGCGGCTCTGAAGCCCCTTTACCATGGTTGCATGAACTTAGACAGGCCGGCCATGCACAAGTCGGCGATATACGAGTCGTTACTGGATTTGGTGGGGAACACGCCATTGCTGCGCCTGATGCATGTCGGCCGCGGCCTGCCCCCCGAGCTTCTCGCCAAGGTCGAGCTGTTGAACCCCGGAGGCAGCGTGAAGGATCGCATCGGGATCCGGATGATCGAGGCCGCGGAGCAGGCCGGACTGCTACGTCCTGGAGGCACCATCGTCGAGCCCACGTCTGGCAACACAGGGGTCGGGCTCGCGATCGCCGCCTCGCTCAAGGGCTATCGCTGCATCTTCACGATGCCCGACAAGATGAGCCAGGAGAAGATCACGCTGCTGAGGGCCTACGGGGCCGAGGTCGTTATAGCTCCCACTTCCGTTCCTCCCGAGTCCCCACAGTCCTACTACCGGGTCGCCGACCGCCTTGCCGAGGAGATCCCCGGCGCCTTCCAGCCCAACCAGTACGTCAATCAGGAGAACCCCAGGACGCACTACGAGACCACGGGCCCCGAGATCTGGGAGCAGACCGAGGGCCGAGTCACGCACTTCGTCGCGGGCGTGGGCACGGGCGGCACGATCACCGGAGTGGCCCGCTACCTCAAGGAGCGTAACGACGCCGTCGTGGTGGTGGGCGCCGACCCCGAGGGTTCGCTGTACACCGGCGAGCACCCTCATCCCTATCTCACCGAGGGCATCGGGGAGGACTTCTGGCCCGAGAGCTTCGACCCCTCGGTCGTCGACCACTGGGTGACGGTCTCGGACCGGGACTCGTTCCTAACCGCCCGCAGGATCACCCGGGAAGAGGGTCTTCTGGTGGGCGAATCGTGTGGCACCGCAGTGTTCGCCGCCCTCTCCGTCGCGAAGGGGCTCTCCCCCACCGACGTGGTGGTGGTGATCCTCCCCGACACCGGCCGCAATTACGTGTCAAAGCTGTACAACGACGCCTGGATGCTTCAGAACGGCTTCATCGAGCCCCCCGGAACGCAGGCTCGAATCGGCCAGGTTCTGGCACGCAAGCGACGGCTCGAACCGCATGTCCCGGACCTCGTGGTGATCGGCGCCGACGATGGAGTCGGCCGCGCCATAGAGATATTCCAGAGCTTCGGGATCTCGCAGCTGCCGGTGGCCGCAACCTCGGCCGCCGGGGACATCTCCGAGATCGTCGGGTCGATCAGGGAGCGCAGCCTGCTCGATCGCCTCTTCCGCGACCCGTCCGCAGTCGAGCGCGAGGTCGCCGAGGTCATGGACCCTCCCCTGCCGGTCCTCGAATCCTCCGCCGGCGTGGAGGCGATGTTCGCCGACCTGTCGCGCGGGGCGGAGGCCGTGGTGGTGGTGGACGGTACGGCGCTCAAGGGGGTGCTTACCCGGGCCGACCTCCTCGACTTCCTCGCCCACCAGACAACGAGCTGAGGGAGCCGGAGCGTCGGCGGGGGGGCCGAGTGGTGGTGAGGTGACCATATAGAGCATCTGGCCGCCACTCGGCGCGTCGGGCTACTCGGTCAGGGCTTGCTCCAGATCGGCGATGAGATCGTCGGGGTGCTCGATGCCGACCGAGAGGCGCAGAAGCCCCGGGGAAAGCTCGACTCCCGAGCCTTCCAGGCTCGCATGGGTCATGCGGGCCGGGTGCTCGATGAGGGACTCGACGCCGCCCAAGGACTCGCCCAAGAAGAACAGCCGGGTGCGCTCGCAGACCTGGAGGGCGCGGCTCTCCGAGACCAGCTCGACCGACACCATGCCCCCGTAGAGGGGGGTGCCCGAAGCATTCATCTGGGCGGAGGCAAGCGCGTGTCCCGGATCGGCCCCGAGGCCCGGATAGCGAACCTCCGTGACGTCAGAGTGCCGTGACAGCCAGCCGGCGACGGCGGCCGCCCCGGCACTATGGGCCCGCATCCGCAGAGCCAGCGTCTTGAGCCCACGCAACAGCAGCCACGAATCGAACGGGCCCGGCACCGCGCCCACCGCGTTCTGGAGGAACTTCAGACGCCCGGCGAGAGCCTCGTCCGAAGTCGTCACCGCCCCCATGACCAGGTCGGAGTGGCCGCCGAGATACTTAGTCGCCGAATAGACGACCGCGTCGGCGTTGAGCTCGAGAGGCCGCTGCAGATAGGGAGTCGCAAAGGTGTTGTCGACGACGAACAGCGCGCCGGCCTCGTGCGCGCGCGCTGCGATCATCCTGAGATCCAGCACTCTCAGCAGCGGGTTGGTGGGAGACTCCGCCAGCACCAGCCCGGCGCCGTCGTCCAGTGCCTTAGCGAGCGCCGACTCATCGCTCATATCCGCCATCTCGTAGGGCACGCCGAACTCGGCCATCACCTTGTCGAACAGCCGGTAGGTGCCCCCATAGCCGTCGTCGGGAATAACGACCTTGCGCCGCTCGCCGAGGGCCAGCGCGAGAGTCGCGATGGCCGCCATCCCCGAAGAGAATGCGACCGCAAAGCGAGCGCCCTCCAGCGCCGCGAGACAGGTTTCGAGCGCTCGCCTGGTGGGATTGTCGGTGCGCGAGTATTCGTAGCCCCTATGCCGCCCGACCGCCTCCTGCACGTAGGTGGAGGTCTGGTAGATGGGAACGACCGCGGCCCCCGTGGCGGGATCGGGCTCCTGACCCGTATGGATGGCGGCCGTCTCGAACCGAATAACATCAGTCATGCGCTTCTCCGAAGCAGAGGGATGTGGAACCCTGTAATGAGCGACCTGGATAACACGACGCCACCCCGGCGCATTGCCATCACCTCGAGCAAGGTCATAAACGAAGACGTAGGACGCTTCCCCGGCCCCTACGTGGACGCGGTGGAACTGAGCCACGGAGCCCCCGTGGTGCTGTCGCCGTTCACGGTTTCGCGCTCGGACGAGGCCGTTCCTCCCCACGTTTCATGGCTGGAGGGTCTCAAGCCCGGAGACCCCACGCCTCTCGACGGCGTCTCAGGCCTCATCCTCACGGGCGGCGGCGACGTCGACCCTGCCCTTTACTCTCAGAAACGGCATCCCTGCACCCGCAACGTCAGCAGCCTGAGAGACCGCTTCGAGCTCGGGTTGCTGGGGGCCGCCCTCGAGCGCGACCTGCCCGTCCTGGCCATCTGCCGCGGGATGCAGTTACTGAACGTGTGTCTGGGCGGGCGACTGGACCAGCACCTCGCCGACAGGCCCGACCGGCTCCCCCATGATCGTGACCGCCCTCGTGACGAGATCGCCCATGAGGTCGAAATCGTAGAGGGGGCCGAGCTCGCCGGGATGCTGGGCTCGACCAGGCCCGGTGTCAACTCTCACCACCACCAGGGCCTGGACGGCGCCGCCGCCGGGCTCGAGGAGATCGCCTGGGCCGACGACGGCGTGCTGGAAGCGGTCGTGTCCACCGAGTACTCCTGGGTCCTGGGGGTCCAATGGCATCCGGAAGCGATGGTGGTCGGCCACGAGGCCCAGCGGGGCATCTTCGACGCACTCACCGAAGCGGCCTCGGCCTGGACCGCCGCAGGCATGGTCCGCCGCTAGCACCTGCGTCGTTGGGCCCGAGGGGGCCGGATGGACTATCGGAGAAACAGCTTCTCCGCCTGAATCAGCCGGACGGGGTTATAGGACGGAGTTATCCGACTCCCGAAATGGACGGCTCAGGGCTTGATGTTCTGATTCATGTGGAACAGATTGTCGGGATCGTACTTTCGCTTGACCTCAACCAGCCTTGCGTAGTTTGCGCCGTAGTTGACCGGGACGCGCGCCTGATCATCATCGGCGGCAAAATTGACGTAGCCACCCTCCTCCGAATGCGGCGCAACCGCGTCATAGTAATCGCGTACCCACTCGATGTTGCTTTCGTTCTCGGCGGGGTCGGGCCACATTCCGGCAATCACCGTGGCGAAGTTGGAGTCACGGTGACCAAAGGCCGTCTCGTCGGACCCGATGCGATGGCATGCTCCGTCGATCGGATAGATGTGGATGGTTGAGTTCACGGCCGGCAACTTGGGCGCGTGCTCAAGATGCGCGTCGATCGCCGCGTCGGTCAATTCTGTCACGAAGTTTGCTTTCCAGTAATGTTGGAGTCCCGGCGGGACGAGTCCGTCGAAGGCCGAATTGAGCATCGGGTACGGCATCGGCCCGACGTGCTCAGCAACAACGGGTGCAAGATCATGCAACGGTCTGAGCGCGTTCTCACCCTCATCGACCGGGCCAGCCCAGCATGGGACGGCCACACAGAAAGTATCACCGTGACGCTCCTCGGGTATGAAGGGCAACGGCGGCGCGATCTGAAAGGCCGGGAAACCACCCCACTGTTCGGGTGCCTCTGGAAGGAACTCGCGGAAGAACCGCAGGACGTCAGCCGCGTAGTCGAGCTCATAGAAGATGGGTCCGCCGTAGATGTCCTTGACCGGATGCAGCTGATACTCGAAAGAAGTGACAACGCCGAAGTTTCCGCCGCCGCCCCGCAACGCCCAGAAAAGATCTTCGTTCTCGCTCTCAGTCGCAGTGACAAAGCCGCCTTCAGCGGTGACTACGTCGCACGACACCAAATTGTCGCTGGATAGGCCGAACCCGCGGGAGAGGTATCCGATGCCTCCACCGAGAGTGAGCCCCCCGATCCCGGTTGTCGAGATGATTCCGCCGGTTGTGGCCAATCCGAAAGCGTGGGTCGCATGGTTGAAATCGCCCCAGGTGGCTCCCCCTTCGGCGCGGGCGGTCTTAGTTCTGGGATCTACGCGGACACCTCGCATCGGCGACAGATCAATCACGACGCCGTCATCACAGGTGCCAAATCCAGGCACGCTGTGGCTGCCACCGCGAATCGAAAGGTCAAGCTCGTTCTCTCGAGCGAAATCGACTGCTGCCACGACATCGCCAACGTCCTGGGCGCGGATGACGACTCGTGGCCGCTTGTCGATCATCGCGTTGTAGACCGTTCGAGCTTCCTCGTAACCCTCGTCGTCACTGGTGATCACGCGACCGCGGACCTTCTCCCGTAACATGTCGACGGTGCCCTTCGCCATGACTCCTCCTCTGTCGTGCAAGTCTCGTTGATGTGGCCGCTGAAGCACTCAAGGGCACTTCTCGTCGGAGGGTAGCAAACCAAGCTTGGAGAGACAAGGGCACATCACTTCACTCGGTGTTAACCGCGTTGGCTAACCATCCGGGAGGGGGAAGCCCTGGACGTCGGCCCAGTCTGGGGCACGCCGGGAGTATGCGAAGCGCTCCGCCACCAACGCAACATCAGAGGACACCAGCGCGACCACGGGGGGGCCCGGCGAGGTCCAGCGGCTCAAGGGAACCTCGAGCCGCAGCCCCGCCCCGATCTTCAGCCCCTGGAGCGATGCCGGCTCTCGTACGCCCCGCTCGCTGCGCAGAAGAACATCCACGCGTCCGTCACGGGCGGTGGGATTGAGGATCGCCATCGAGTCCTCCTCCGAGTCCGCAACCGGCGGGGTCAGCAACCACGAACGAGCAGGAGCAACGGCCCCCATCTCGGCGGTCATTCCCTCACCCAGTTCGCGCCCGTAGGACATCTCGCGCTCGGCGACGAACTCGACTCCGTTGGTCGAAGCCACCGTTGCGCTGACCTTCACGGGCTTCTTGGCCGAGCCGGCCAGAGTCCCCTCGCCGAGCGTCAGTCGGCGAGCAGAACGTGGGGGGACGGAGACATCCATGAGCCCCGCCGGCTGTGCCGCCCGATCTCTTGCCGCCAGCGAGACGGTGACCGTCAGCTCTCTGTCGGATGGGTTCAGAACCGAAATGGACTCCTCGACTCCCGGCCCGATAAGCCCGTGAGCAAAGAACCACCTCGAAGCCGAATCGTTTGCGCCGAGCGAGAAGCTCACTCCGCCCGCCCCTTCACGAGGGCGTGAGATCACCGACTTCCAGGCGACGACTCGGCCCCGCACGGCCGCCACCTCGGCCCCCAACAGCGCGCGCGGCACAACCACTCGATTGAGCCTGACCTCCTGGGTGCCGCCCGCAGGAACGGCGACGTCTGCGAGGCCGGACTTGACGATGTCGGAGACCTTGGTGAACAGAGTGATCCTTACCACCGCCTCCTCGGGGAAGGGATTGTGGAGCAGAAGGCGCTCGTCGTGTCCTATGGCGGTGGTGCCGGCGGCGAAGAACCAGTCGGTGGATGCTTCCGGTGAGCAGCGGGCGGCGGCGCTACCGCGCTCTTTTTTGTTCGCAAGTTGAAGGGACAGGCCGGCATAGGCCGGCGCCCCGCGACCCTCCACCGCCTGGGGGCGTGTACGCATCGGCCCCGACCACACTCGCGTTCCTCCACCGGGCGACTTGGTAGGCGCAGGTACAACGGCCACGCCGCCCCGCGCGTGCCCGGAAGAGGCCGTTACACGACCCGACGCTCCCTCGTGATCGAGCAGTGCGGAGCAGAACAGGGCCCGCCCCACGAAGGGAGCCGCAGCTTCAGGAACAGGAGCTTGGCGAGCTGCGCCGCTCCCGAGATCGATTGCGACCGCCGCGGCCAGCAGGACGATCACCACAAACGCCAGCGTCGCCTCTCGCACCCGCTCGGTCATCGGCGGACACCCACCCGATGCCTGCCTCCTGTCGTTTCGGAAGCCCGTCTCACGGTCGCCGCCCCGAAGGTTGCGAGCCACAGAAACCCGAGCCCGACGAGCCACAGCAAGTAACCGGGGGGACGCTCGAAGCTCAGCTCGGCTCGAGAGCCAGCGCCTTCGGGCAGCAGGAATGCATTGCCCCATGCGGAGCGCCGGCGCTCCAGGGAGCGCTCCCCTACAGAAGCAGCCCATCCTTCGTCGGCGCTCTCGGCTACGAATAATGCTCCGTGGCCCGATACCCCGGCGGCGGACCAGCTCTCACCGGCGCCTCGGCGCAATTCCACTACCTCTTGTGGCCGGCTCATGGCGGCAGGGTTCCCAGCAGCCGCCGGTAGCTCTTCGGCGACACCCGCGCGCACCACTGGCGCCCGGTTCTCGAGGACGAGATAGCCGGCCCCCTCGCGCGCCACCGCGAGGTCTCGTTGCGCCAACCACCCGTCCCTTCCCTGATCATCATCCGCGAGTACGACGAAGCCCACATCGAATCCGCCAAGCCAGCGCCCGCCGCGGTCGGTCGCCCCCTGCTCGATCGCCGCGATCGCATGGTCAAGAGCCTCATCGCCCCGCGGGTCGAAGCCATCAAGGAGGTCGGGGAGCCGCTTGCCCTCCAGACCGGTCAGCTCGTAGGCGGTTTGCGGAGCGAAGGGATCCTGGTCGTCGCCGAACCACTCTTGGCCCACCCACAGCACCCGGGAGTCGCCTTGGGTCCGCGCCTCGCCACCGACTGCGGCGGTGACCTGCGTGATGGTGGCGGCGCCCGCGGCACGGCCGCCGGGACCGGGCACCCACTCGCCCCTCCACAGAGCCGGTCCCAGCCCGGCTGCGAAAAGTGCTGCGGCCACCGCGAGCGCACCGAAGGCCACCGGTTGCAGCGGGCCCAGGCGGCGCTGAGGGAGGTCGAGCACGACTGCGGCCACGGCAAGCCCGGCGAGCAAGGCCAAGCAGAGCCACGGCAGCACTGCTGCTTGAACGGCGCTAGGCGCCAGGGGAAAAGCCCGGCTCCCTGCTCCCGCCCACAGGGTCGCTCCGCCCGCCAGCAGCCACAACGCCAGCGCCAAGCGGCGCCGGGGGCCCGCCGCAAGCGTGACCGCCAGGACCCCGAGGAGGACGGGCGCCAGCGCCATGGCCAGGGGCACGGCCGGGTTACGCCCCAGAGCCACGTCCAGAGCGCCGCCATAGGCGGTTGGCTCGGAAGGGTCGACCGGGAACCATCCCAGGCTCCAGGGCAGCAGCAGAGCCCACGCCAACGTCACGCTCACGCACACACCAACCACCTCGCGCAGCGGCCATCGAGCCGCAGTGAACCCTCGGCCGGCGGCCAGGAGAACCCCCGCACCGAGCCACAGGAACAGCGACCCCGGCACCAGCGACGCCCCGATGGCGGCACTCAGCGCCAGTCGGGCCAGCTCTGCTCCCGGATCGTGGCCCGGAGGCCGCAGCCAGCCGGTCAGCCGCAGCAGGGCATGCAGGGCGAACGGCGCCACCGCACCCAGGACCAGTGCGCCGAGGTCACCGGTGCGGATGCCTGCGTAGCCAACTCCGCCCAAGAGGTAGAAGGAACCCGCCACCCACCGGGCCGGCCGCCCGGCGAGCTCGCTCATAAGGCGGTAGGCGCCCACGAAGGCGAGCACGGCGAACGCTGCAAGCATTGCCTTGAAGGCGAGGTTGGTTGCTCCCAATAACACGAGCGGAAACGAACCCAGCACCAAGAAGGCGGGCGAAGCGGGCCACGGCTCTCCGAATCCCGACTCTCGCCACAGGGCGAAATAGGTCCCTAGGACGGCGCCGGGATCGTTGGGGAACGGGAGCAACTGGCCGACGGGGGCAGGCTCTGTCCACAACACGTTTCGCCATCCCACCAGCAGGAGGAGCAAGAGGACACACGCAACGACGCTCGTAGGTTGTGACACTCGTGTTCTCACGGAGCGGACCTGGTTCGTCCTTCTACCCACCAGCTCGGCTCTGCGCCCCCACGCCTCCTCCAGCCGCACCGCCTGGTGAGAGACATATGCCCGCACGCGGGTGGTCTCCTTGACGGTCAGCCGGTTGAGGCTGCGATCGGCGATTGCTCGCCCTCTCTGCACCTTGATTCGGGCGAACAAGGTCTGTGGCAACCGCAGAAGATTCCAACCCAGCGCGCGAGCGAGGTTGACGATCTCGCCGTACTGTCGAAGGACGACAAAAGCAAACATCTCCGCCAGCGCGAGAATCACGAACTGGGGCACGAGCCACACCAGACGCAAACCCGATGCACTCTTGGCGATGGAGCGAAGCCGGTTTCGCCTTATGTAGTAGCGAGCCGGCGTAAAGGGGGAGGTGCGCTGGCCCGTGGCCAGGGCAATGGCGTGGCGGGCCGAGGCTCGAGGCTCGACGCGCACCGAATGTCCTGCCACTCGCGCCCGCCAGCACAGGTCGAGGTCCTCCGAATACGCTCGCATCTGGGCGTCCCAGCCCCCCAGGGTCCTGAACACCTCGTGGCGTACGAGCATGCATGTCGAGGTGACGAAGAAAACCTCGGAGGGATGGTCGTACTGGCCGACATCGATCTCTCCGCGCTCGAGGCCCTTGTACGGGTAGCCGAAGCGGTCGACGGCCATCCCCACCTCTTCGAGGCGCGACGGGTCGGTCCAACCCACGATCTTCGGGCCCAGGATGGCGGTGGCGGGATCGGCGGCGAGTCGGCGCACCATGGACGCGACCCCATCGGGCTCGAGGGCAACGTCGTCGTGCACGAAGAGAAGAAGGTCGGCGTCGGTTCTGACGCGCGACAGCGCCCAGTTGATCGCGCCTCCGAAGCCAAGCGGGCGAGCCGTCCTTAGATACCCCCATCTGCGCCGTCGGCAATGACGCTTGACGATCCTTCTCAAGGCCGGCGCAGAGCGGTGATCCGGAGACGCGTCATCCACCACCAGGATGTCCATCAGCTCGTAGGACTGATTCGCCAGCGCGGCAAGACATTCCCTGATCCAGCGGCGGCCGCGATGGGTGACCACGATGGCAAGCACCGCGAGGGACTCGGTGCCGGCGGAATGCTCTGGCTGAAAGCCCTCCTCGGCCCCCAACGATGTTGTCTTCATGCCCTGATCGCCCCGGTCCTGCGAGAGAACAGCTGCGTTAGCAGGAGACGGCCTCATACAGAGTGGTGCGACGACGAGGCGTCCTCCCGATGGATCGCACGAGCGCCTCCATCTCCTCCGCCTCGAGTCCTTGGCCATGAGAAGCACCCGCCGCCCGCGAGATGTTTTCGTTCATGAGTGTGCCGCCGAGGTCGTTACAGCCGGCCTGGAGCGCCAGTTTCGACCCTTCGACCCCCATCTTGACCCAGGAAACCTGAATGTTGTCAATGAACCCATGAAGCGCGATCCGGGCCACCGCATGCATCTTGAGTGCCTCCTCGAAGGTCGGGCCGCGTCGTGCCCTCCCTTTGAGATAGATGGGTGCTGCCATGTGAACGAAGGGAAGCGGGACGAACTCGAACAGCCCCGGCCCTACGCTGCTCAACTCGACGTGCAGACGCCTCACAACCTCGAGATGGCGGGCCCAGTTGCGCGGTCCCTCCACGGTCCCGAACATGATCGTTGCGTTCGACCGCAGCCCCAAAGCATGTGCTGCGCGATGGACCTCGCACCATTCGGAGGTCGTCAGCTTGTCGGGACAGATAAGGGCTCGGATGTCGTCGTCCAGGATCTCGGCGGCGGTGCCCGGCAGCGTTTTGAGCCCGGCATCCCGCAACTGCGCCAGGAACTCCTGCACCGGCAGGTTCGACGCGGCGGCGCCCTGGAACACCTCGAGCGCGGTGAACGCGTGTACGTGGATCGCCGGCACCTCCTCTTTCACCGCCCGCAGGTAGTCGAGATAGTGGGTGGCAGTGAAAGAGTGGTGGATACCCCCCTGCATGCAGACCTCGGTCGCCCCCTTGTTCCAAGCCTCACGCGCGCGTGAGGCGACCTCCTCAGGGCTCAGCAGATACGGTTCGCCGCGCAGGTTCAGCGAGCGCGGTCCCTTCGAGAACGCGCAGAATCCGCACCGGAAGTAGCACATGTTCGTGTAGTTGATGTTGCGATTGACGACGTAGGTGACGTCATCTCCTACCGCCTCCCTGCGGAGCTCGTCGGCGACGGAGTAGAGGCGCTCGGCTTCCGCCCCGCGCGCCGAGAACAGCAGACATACCTCCTGCTCCGAGACGGTCTCGCCCCCCGCGGCACGATCGAGAGCGCGGCTGAGGGACCCCCGTATGAGCCTCCCCGGCACGGCCCAGGCACGCGCGTGGGCCTGCTCGAGGGCGATCCTTGCCTCCGCGGGAGGGGCCGCCTCGGCCCCCGAGTACCACACGCCATCGCCCTCCTCTCTGCGATAGCCCTCCGCATCGAGGGCATCGAGCAGGCGAGATCTGAGTCCTTTCTCGACCCAGCGCTCGAGCGCGGGAGGGGTGGCGCAGTAGCGGGGGTGTACGGCGGTGCGCTGCAGCAGGAGGAAACCGCGTTCCTCGGTGACCGCTCGCAGCTCGTCGAGCTGCGGCCACGGTGCCTCGGGATTGACGTGGTCCTGGGTTACCGGCGACACGCCGCCCCAATCCGACAACCCCGCTTCCAGATAGGTCCCGTATTCCTGAGGAGCAAGGTTGGGGGGGGCCTGGATCACGACCTCGGGAGGCAGGATCAAGCGAGCGAGGGCGATCGCGGTGCGCATGTCGGCGGCGGTTGGCTCGGGCCATTCTTCCATCGGGGTGCCGGCCTTGGCCCGGAAATTCTGCACGATGACCTCGTGAATGTGACCGTGCCGCTGATGCGCAGCGCGGATCGCAAGCAGGGCCTCGACTCTGTCCTCCGCCGACTCCCCGATACCGATGAGGATGCCGGTCGTGAACGGTACGCGCGCCCGTCCCGCCACCTCGAGCGTCTCGAGCCTCAGTGCGGGTTTCTTGTCGGGGGCGCCGAAGTGGGCGCCGCCCCTGCGCAGCAAGCTCTCGGCCACCGTCTCGAGCATCATCCCCTGGCTCACCGATACTCCCCGCAGAAGCGCGATCTCCTCCTCGGTCATCGCTCCGGGGTTGACGTGAGGCAGCAACGAAGTCTCCTCGAGCACCGCGCGGCAGGCGGCGGCGAGATAGGAGACCGTGGTTTCGTGGCCCAAAGACGACAACTCGTCGCGCGCCTGCGCCCATTTGCGCTCGGGCTTGTCGCCGAGCGTGAATAGCGCCTCCTTGCAGCCTGCGGCCTGGCCTGCGGAGGCGAGGGCGAGCACTTCGTCCAGAGACAGATAGGCCTTCTCAGTGGGGCTCGGGGGCCGGGCGAAGGTGCAGTAGCCGCACGAATCGCGGCACAGCTTCGTCAGGGGGATGAAAACCTTCTTCGAGTACGTGATCCGGGGGCCGAAGACGTCGTCGCGGACCGCCGCGGCACCCGCGTGCAGAGCCTGGGGGGCCTCTTTGCCGAGGGCCGCGAGACGCCTCACCTCGTCGTCGGACAGGGGCTCCAGGCGCGTGGCGCGGTCGAGGAGCTCGTCGAGCTGGGCCATGGCGCCGAAACTACCAGCGCCCGGCGCCATGCCGGTTGGCCGTAGCGAGCTCGGGCAGATCCACCTGAGCGGGCGGTCGTGGTGGCAAAAGCGGACCGTGGACGTCTGCCCACAGAAAAGCCGTGGGTAAACGCGGACCGTGGGCGTTTGCCACCATGCGGCGGAGGGCACCGGGGCTTGCGGCATGGTGGTGAGCGGGGCTGGATCGGCCCGTAGACTCCTCGGCCGTGAAGGTCGCGGCGCTGGCGGGCGGGGTGGGAGCGGCGAAGCTCCTCGTGGGGCTCCAGAAGCTCGCCGGCTCGGACCTCACGGCGATCGTGAACACGGGCGACGATGCCGAGCTCTACGGCGTACACGTGTCCCCCGACCTCGACATCGTCACCTACTGGCTCGCGGGAATCGCCGACTACGAACGCGGCTGGGGCATCGAGGAGGACACCTTCCATCTCGTCGACGCGCTCGAGCAGCTCGGTGAGCAGGCCTGGTTCCGGCTCGGCGACCGCGATTTCGCCACCTGCATGGCACGCACCCGGCGCCTGCGAGCGGGCATGAGGCTGAGCGAGGTGAGTGGGGATCTCGCACGGCGCCTCGGGCGTCGCGGCACGCGTCCTGCCGATGTCGGACGACCCGGTCCGTACCGTGGTCGAGACCTCCGACGGCCGCCGTCTCGAGTTTCAGGAGTACTTCGTCAAGGAGCGCCACCGCCCGGAGATCGTGGAAGTGTCCTTCGATGGGCTCGATGACGCCAAGCCGGCCCCCGGAGTCCTCGATGCGCTCGCCGACGCCGATATCGTGATCCTCTGCCCCTCGAACCCCTTCCTCTCGATCGGGCCGATCGTGTCTCTCGTCGGCGTGAACGAGACGCTGGCCGCCCACCCACGCGTGATCGCGGTCTCTCCCATCGTGCGCGGCGCCGCCCTCAAGGGCCCCGCAGACCGCCTGCTCGAGAGCCTCGGGGCGGGTTCCGGCGCGTCCGCCGTCGCACGCCTCTACGCCGGGTTCTGCGATGTGTTCGTGGTCGATGTCTCGGACACCGAGGAGCGCGCCCTGATCCAGGAGCTCGGGATGAGAGCAGTCGCGTTCCCCTCGATCATGAGAGATCACAACGCTTCGGAGAGGCTCGCCTCCTCTTTGCTGGAACTGTGACGGCTTCGACGGGGGCCGAAGCGGGGGGCGAGCTGCGTGTGCTCGGACTCGAAGGGATCCCCGAAGTGACCGAGGGCGACGATCTCGGCCACCTCATTGCTGCGGCCGCCCCGGATGGAGGCATTCTGAGCGGCGACGTGGTGGTTGTGGCTCACAAGGCCGTTTCCAAGGCCGAGGGGCGCCTGGTGGAGAGGGCCGAGCGTTCGGCCGCGATCGAAGCGGAATCAGCAAGAGTCCTGCGGCGCGCCGGGGCGGTCGTGATCTCGGAGACACGCCACGGTTTCGTCTGCGCCAACGCCGGCGTCGACGCGTCCAACGTCGCGCCCGGGTGGATCTGCCTGTTGCCGGTGGATCCCGACCTCTCGGCCCGACGGCTCAGGGCCCGCCTGCGCCACTTCACCGGGGCCGATGTCGCAGTGGTCATCTCCGACACCTTTGGCCGGACCTGGCGCAAGGGACAGACCAATATCGCGATCGGCGTCGCAGGGATCGATCCGTTCTTGGATTACAGGGGCCGGCGGGACTCCTTCGGCAACGAGCTCTCCGCCACGATCATCTGCGTCGCCGACGAGCTCGCGGGGGCCGCCGAGCTCGTGATGGGCAAAGCGACGGGCCGGGCCGCGGCCCTGATCCGCGGCGCGGGTGTGGTGCGAGGACCGGGCTCGGCGGCTGCGATCGTGCGCCCCCCGGACGAGGATCTGTTCAGGTGAGCGTGGCCCCTGGGGGCGGGGGGCGGTCCCATCAGATCTCTTCAAGTGAGCCCGCCGCCCGTCGAAACTAAGCCGAGGGCCGCTGCTAACCTCGGCCCCCTAAGCGCACGTCCTCTAAACGCACGTCCTCCAAGAAAGTCCGGATGAGCCAGAAACTCGACAAGAGACAGAGCAAGAAACTCCAGGAGAAACAGCGCAAGCGGCTCGCCGAACAGGCCCGCAAGGCGCAGCAGCGCCAGTCGAACCGGCGCTCGAACCTGGTGACTGCCGGAATCGCCGCAGTCGTGATCGTGGCAGTCGTCGCCCTCGTGCTGTCCGACCGCAGCGCCACGACCCCCATCTCAGTCCCCGACGGGGTCGCGGCCTCGGCCGCCGGCTGCAACCAAGTTGAGCAATTCGCGGAGCAGAGTCGCGATCACATCGACCTGGGCGCAGAGCACGATCCCTACAATTCGACCCCGCCGACCTCCGGCCCCCACTACGGCACTCCCGCGGACCCCGGCTTCTATCCCAACCCACTCGAGCCGGAGCAGCTCGTCCACAACCTCGAGCACGGGCAGATAGTCATCTGGTACGACCCTGAAGCCCCCGCTTCGGCGGTCGAAGGGATCCAAGCGCTGGTCGAGGATGCCAACCAGAGGGCCCAGCGTTCAGGCTTCGTCGAGCCCCTGCTGGCGGCTCCCTTTGAGGGACTCGGCTCGGGCTTCGGCTACGCCCTCACTGGGTGGCGCAACCTGCAGTCGTGCGAGAGCTACTCGCGCGCCGCGATCGACGTTTTCCGGGCCGAGTTCCAGGGCCGGGGACCGGAGCAGGTGGGCGTCGCTCCCTTCGGAGGCTAACCAAGCCGCCTCGGATCGTTCGCCGGGCAATCAACGACCATTTCTGGTGGATCTAGAGAGTGACGGCCGCCTCCACGGTCGTGGTCTGCGGGTTCTTCACGAACGGCCGCAGGGCTCTCAGCACGGTTCGCTTGTCGGCCGGCTGCGTTACGGCCCCGTGGAAGACCCCGCCTTCGGCGGGCTCTTGCAGCAGGTCGGCGATGACCGCAGCGTGGCGCTCCTCGGTACCGTAGATGCCCGCGGCGGCCTGCAGAATCTCCTTGTTGGAGATGGACCCGGCGGCGCCCAGGTAGGCGCCCCCGAAGAGGTTCTCGAAACGAAGGGCGAAGCGCAGGTACTTCTGGCGGTCGTTGAAGACGTCTCCGTAGTCGATCGCCGGCGCCATCGTCGGCGTGCCGCCGAGATCTTGGATCGTGGCGGTGAGCGCCGCGATGTGAGCATCTTCGTCGGCGCCGATATCCGAGACGTAGCCCGACTCCTTGGAGGACAGGTCCGGGCTTCCCTCACGGTAGAAGGCCGACAGGAAGTACTCGGCGATGAGAGCAAAGTTCAGGACGTCGACGTCGTTCTTGAAATCCGCGCCCTGGGCCCACGCCGGCTGGGCGGCGGCCGCGGAAGCAAGAGGAAGAGCCGTAACCGAAGACTTGAGGAAGCTTCTTCTGTTCATGTCGTTCCCCTAACTCGAGACGAATGGCTTGACGGTCTTGAGAACCGTGCTCTTGGCGGCGGTCTGCTCAATCGGAGCAGGGAACGGGTTGCGCCCCGAGATTCGGGCGATGATGGCAGCGTGGCGAGATTCAACTCCCGCGATCGATGCGGCGGCACCCAGCAGCTCGGGGCTCTGAATGAGCTGGACCTGGCCGTGATAGGCCCTGACGCCCAGCTGCGAGAACTCCGAGGCCGTCTCGAGCCACACCTGCTTGTCCTTGAACACACCCTGCGGATAGGAGAACCGGGGCTTCGGTACCGGACTGCCACCGAGGCCTGAGATGGCCGACTCAAGCGCTGCGATGTGCTCGGTTTCGTGATCCCGAATGGCGGCGACGAGATCGCCATCGCGCCCTGTGAGCAAACCCGAGTCGGCGCCGCGTCCGTAGAAGTCCTCCTCCAGGTACTCGAGGGTGAGCGCGTAGTTGAGGATCCCGATGTCCCCTTCGTCACCTTGAGCAGAGGCAAACCGGCTCCGTGCCCCCGCGGCGGCGAGCGTCGCCCCCACCCCCAGGACCCCCGCCCACTTCAAGAAACTGCGCCGGCTGCGGTCGTCCGCAAACATCATCACGGGCCCACCGCCGAACAGCCGAGTTTGTGTCATGTCGCATCGGTCCTTCCTGTGCTAGAGCCCCCTGTGACAGAAGAACTGCCGGATTCATGTGATAGAGGGGCGCTCTCGGCCCCTTCTACTCGTGCCCGCACGACAATGCGATGCGTGCGCATTCCCTTGGGAGTGCAGGCAAACAGCGTGATAATCCTGGCCGCCGGGCTACGCGGCTGCCTTAGAACGAACTCCTGGTAAGAAGCCTCCTCTACGATCGCGATCTCGAAGACCCGAAAGACCGTGAGCCGCCCGCCTCGCGCTCTAGTCCGAATCACGTCGCCTCGCTCGAGTAGGTCGAGATCGGCAAAGGGATGTGTGTAGCTGGTGCGGTGACCCGCGAGGACCGCGTTGCCCTGCACCCCGGGAAAAGGCGAGCCCGGCCACAACCCGGGGCCGAGACGGATGATCCGGTCGTGGACTCCGAGGCGAAATTTTGCCCGCACATCCAGAGACGGAATCGTCAAGCGCCCCAGGGGAACGTGCCTGCGGGAGGGACGGACCCACACTCCTTTACGTCTCGCATAGGCGGTCGTGGGCCGCCTGTCTGCAACCGCACCGGCGTTCGGGACTCGCCCCCCGTCCGGCGGCTCGCCCGCGTCCCCGCCGCCGGCCGAAGCACCGGAAACGAATACCAGAGTCACGACCGCAATCAGTACCCCGGTCCCAAAGAGGGACAGGCCCGCCTCGAGGCGCGTTAACCCTGGCTGGCGCTGAGGCGCGCCGCTATTCAGCAAGGCAGTCTCATGAACGCGACTCCAAACACCACGGAAGGCCCCTCGAGAGGTTTTGGGTGATTCTCCCGCGACTCTACCGAACCCGGCCCCCTCGTGCCCACCAGATTCCATCTCTTGGGAGAAACACCCCGAACTTTGTGTCCGTAAGCACCTGAGAGGTGGTTGCGGGCTCAGGTTCGATTGTGGCCGAGTCGCCGCATGCCCCGACTCTGAGCGTGATCACGTCAGAAGCGGGTTGGAACTCCAGGTTTGAGGGCCGGGCTGTGCCCGGTCACACCTGCGTCAAACCACCCGAAAAACCACCCACTTGGGCTATTCAGCTCGAGAATGAACCGGCCTAAAGTCTCAATTACCAGTAAAGGATTAGTACTCAGTACAATTCAGACAAATTGTACGTCCCGGACATGGCTGGTTTGCGAAATGGGAGGCTACAAATGAACACACATCCTGGAGACCGAAGGCGAGCTCGCCTGGGTCTGATTCTCGCCACCCTAGTAGCGGCCGCGCTTGCCATCAGCGCACCGGTGGCGATCGCCGCCGACCCAGACCTATCCGAGGTTGCTCCGCGCTGCAACGGCGGCTCTAGCAACCCAACCTTCTACGCCGGAAACCGCCGTTTGGCGGTAACGGCCGGGGGCCGGGTGCTCGCGGTCTACGACCCCCACGGCAGCGGCCAGCAGCTCAAATGGCGCAACGCCGGGTCCTCCTCCTGGAGCGCCGCCACGCGGGGCAGTGTCACCAACGGACAGCTCCTCGCGGCCGGCGACATCCTGAACGACCGCACCGCATCCATCGTCGTGGGACGGGACAGCCTGGGGACCGAGCACGCCTGGGTCGTGTATGCCGGTTACGAATTCACGAAGGTTTCTGCCCTCAAGATGCGCAGGCTCTCGGACCTCGACAACCCTCTGGGCCCGAGCGTGGGACCGGAAGTCAATCTCGAGCCCGCGGGCCGCGGCAACGTACGCGTCGACATGGCCTTCGAGGACACCGCGAGCGGGCCTAGGGCGGTCCTCAGCTGGGTCCGGCGGACGGGGGACACTCAGTATCAGCTCCTTGTCGCCGGCCTCTCGAGCCTTGACAGCGACACCCCCAGCCTGGTCGGGACGACTGCGCTCTACACCGGCTCCACTGCCAACACCTCCGGGACCCTGGTGCCCTCGGCTCAGGGGATGCGCGTCGTCGCCCGCACCAGCAAGCTCCGACTGTTCGCTCACTCTCCATCCGCTCCCCTTACGAGTTGGACGACGGGATCCGCGAGCGTGAGCTTGGCTCTCAAGGCCAAGCCGACGGCCGTGGCGCTGAGCTCGGGAAGCATTCTTGCAGTCGCCGAGAGCGACACCTCGGCACACGTAGTCAAGGCGATCCGCTTCTCCAGCAGCGGCAGCACCGCAACTACTGAGCTCACGACCTCGAGTGGTTATGCCAACCCGGCCATCGTCCACACCAGCGGGGAAAACGCCGTCTTGGTCATGGTGAACCGCAACACGAATTCGGTGGTGTCGAGGGCCCGCACGAGTGGCTCTTGGGGTACAGACGTGACCGAGATCGGCCCCGCAGCGGGTGGCGACTACGCCTGGCCCAATGTGCTGCGCGAGCCGGTGGGCGGCTATCTTCGGATCCTCGTCGACGGCGCCAAGTGCGCCACCAACAAGCAGCAGAACCAGGTCCTGGCTTACTCCCGGCTCCTGTAGAGAACTCGGCTGCCGGCGCAGCCAACCGGTAGCTCGATCCTCTATCCTGTGTGAGAGCGTGGCGGCCTTCGGGCCGCCACGCCTGCGAGCGGCCCCCGACGGCCCCCGACGCACAACGACCCCCTTAGCAAGAGAGGTGCGATGGAGACGAGGAAGCTGGGCTCCCATGGACCCGAGATAACCACCGTCGGCTTCGGCTCGTGGGCGGTGGGAGGGGCCTACAAATTCGGCTGGGGACCGACGGACGACGACGAGTCGGTGGCCGCCATCTGCCACGCCCTGGACGCAGGCGTCAATTGGATCGACACTGCGGCCGTCTATGGCCTCGGTCACTCGGAGGAGGTGGTGGGTCGAGCCCTCGAGGGACGCAATGCCGGCGAGGACGTCTTCGTGTTCACGAAGTGCGGGGGGTTCTATAGGCAGGAGCTCGGCAAAGTCGAATACGACCTCCGGCCCGAGTCGATGCGCCGGGAGTGCGAGGACAGCCTTGGCCGACTGGGCGTCGATCGCATCGACCTCTACCAGATCCACTGGCCGGACAACTCGACCGGAACCCCCATTGAGGAATCGTGGGCGACGATGGCGGAACTCGTGGACGAGGGCAAGATTCGGTGGGCGGGTGTCTCCAACTTCAGCGTCGACATGCTCGATGCGTGCGAGGTCATCCGCCACGTCGACTCTGTGCAGCCGCCCCTGAACCTCATCAAACGAGCCGCCCGACAAGATGTGATTCCGTGGGCCAGGTCCCACGAGGCCGGCGTCCTCGCCTATGCCCCCATGTCTTCCGGCCTGCTCACCGGCAAGTACGACCGGGCCGGCCTCGATGACCTCGCCCCCGACGACTGGCGGCGCAACTCGGCCGCCTTCAAGGAGCCCGAGCTGTCTCGCAATCTCGCCCTCGTGGACGAGCTGAAGGACATCGCCCGGAAGCACGGCTTGTCCCTTCCCGTTTTGGCGGTGGCCTGGGTGCTGGCGAATCCCGGGGTCACCGGCGCCATTGTCGGCGCCCGTCGCCCCGGCCAGGTCGACGGGTGGCTCGAGGCGGGCTCCGTCGAGCTTGACCCAGCAACTCTCGAGGAGATCGAGGGGGCCGTACGGCGCTCGGGCGCAGGCTCCGGCTGAATGCCGGCTATTTCCGCAACAGCACTAACTCTGCGCCACGGGCGGGCCGAACAACCCGGCGAGCAGGCGCTCGGTCAGCGAGTGCACCTGGGTTGCCATCTTGATGTAGCCCTTCTCGGGTCCCCCGAAGGGGTCCTGGATGTCCTCGCCGGGGACGAAATCGGCCCCGGCGCGGGCATCGTGAGCGCGCTTCAAAGCGGCCCTTGCCCGGTCGCCGGGGTCCGTCTCCTCGGGGGCATCGATGCTCTCCAGCAACCGCACCAGCTCGACCAGCGTGAACGTGGTCTCATAGGGAGCGCCCTTCTCGACCACGGCGGCCGCGACATGGCTTCGCTCGAGGCCGATGATGAGATCGAGCTCCTCCAGAGCCACATCTGCCAGCGGCCGGGCTCGGTGAGAGGAGACGTCGAGCCCCACGCTCAGGCCCGCCTGCAGGACCTCAGGCAGGGCCGGGGCGGGGCCCAGGTCGAGAAGCCCGGCGGAGGACACCTCCACGGGCAGAGAAGCAGCATGGGCCCTTACGAAGCCCTCTGCGATGGGGCTGCGACAGCGGTTGCCCGTACAGAGGAACAGGATTCGGAACATGGAGGCCAGTATCCCAGCTCCGATGGCTGAGCCGGCGATGGCCAAGTCGCCCGAGGATGGCCCCGAGGCGCGCCCGAAACGCATGCTCGCGCTCATCCTCCTCGGCGCGATCCTTGTGATCGCCTCGTTGGGCGCCTTCGTAGCAATCCCCGTGGCCCAGGACCTGCAGGCAGCGCAGAAGCTGTTGAGCCGCTCCCGCAACCTCGAGACGGAGACTCTCCGTCCGGCAAGGGCCCACCTCGCCCAGGCCCGAAGCCGCCTCCACTCGCCCGCCGCGGCGCCGTTGCGCTTGCTGCCGGTCGTACGACAGAACATCGATGCACTGCGGGCGGTGGCCGGATCGGGGCTCGGGGTTGTCGACGCCGGCATCGACCTCGCCACCGCCCTGCGCAGCGCTGAGCAGCAGGGTTTGACGCGGCCCGGCCGAATCCGTATCGCGGCCCTGCGCCGGCTACAGGCGCCGGTAAGCGTGCAAGCGGACACCCTGGGCCGGCTCGAGAGTGCCCTGCGCTCTCATCGAGGCGCATGGCTGCTACCCCCTCTGTGGGACAGGGTCGACGCTCTGCTGAGCCAGTCCGAAAGCCTCAGCGAGGCAGCTCAAGCGGCCGCCGGCGTGGTGGACATTGCCCCCGGCCTGCTGGGAGCAAAGGGTCCTCGCGACTACCTCGTGCTGCTCCTCAACAACACAGAACTGCGCGGGGCGGGCGGAATCCTCTCCGGCATCGGCTCACTCACGATCGACCACGGGCGCATCGAGCTCGGCGACTTCTCCCACTACAAGGACCTCGCCGACCCACCGCCTTTTCGCAGAGTGGCCTCGCCTACCGACTTCAGGGCCCACTTCGCCACCTACCGGTCCGATACCACGAGGTGGGTCACCACCTCTTCCTCTCCAGACGTGCCCGACGTCGCACTCGTCGCAAGGAGGCTCTATGCGCTCACCGCCGGTCCGGTGGTGGACGGCGCCATCGTGGTCGACCCGCGCGGCCTCGCCGCCCTGATGCCGCGCCGGGCCCGGATCCGGGTCCCGACCACCAATCGGGTGCTGAGGCGCGACGACGTCTCCGATTATGTCTACTCGGACGCCTACAGTCAGCTCGGAGGCGCCGAGGACCGGCGCCGTGAGTCTCTGATCGAGGTGGGGCAGGCCGCGTTCGCGTCGATTCTGGAAAGCCAGCTCGACGCCTCGGCCCTTACCGAGGATGCGGCGGCAGCCGCAGCCGGCGGGCACCTTCGCATCGTCTCGTTCGATCCCCAGGAACGCCAGATTCTCGAGTCGGCGGCGATCACGGGGAACCTTGGCACTCCGGGCGGCGATGCCGCCATGGCGACGGTGCAGAACCTGGGCGGCAACAAGCTCGACTTCTACTCGGACCGCAGTCTGACTCATGCTTGCAGGATCGATACCGGTGTTCGAACCACATGCCAGACCGCGGTGAACATCAAGAACCAGACGCCGCTTGGGCTCACGCGCTACGAGTTCCAGTACTTTCCCTACGGCCTGTTCAAGAACTTTGTGGAGGTCTATGTGCCCGCCGCCGCACGGCTCGAGGCGGTGCAGGTGGGAGGGAGCCCTATCGAGTTCATCACCTACCGGGAGGATGGGTACAAGTCGGTCGGGGTCTACCTCGAGATTCCCCGCAACGACGCTGCGAGGATGACGGTGAGCTACACGTTGCCGGAGCAGGAGAGCGGTTACTCGCTGGAGGTTCGGCCTCAGCCCCTGACCGAGGACGGCGATATCGAGCTTCGGCTGTTCACCCCGCCCGACTGGCAATTGTCCGGGCCCGACGGGGCCCGCATAGAAACCGGGCGGCTCCTCTATAGGGGCCGCTTCGACCAAGCCATAAAGCTAGAGGCCGGCCCCAGTGACAGGACCGGCCTCTCGACGCTGTGGTTCAAGCTTTCCAGGTTCTGGAACGAACCCCTCTTCTAGGCGTCCGACTTGGCGCGCGCCGCCCGCACTGCGATCGTGCCGAGGGCAACTGCACCCGCGCCCACGATCACAAACAAGGTGACGTCCCCGCCGGTGAAAGGAAGGGTCTGACCGCGGTCCTGAATGGTGGGGCCACTACCGGGAGGCGCCACAGGTGCGGGCCTTTCTTGCCTTTCGGTCTTCACCTCGGGAGGAGCGTCATCCGACCCTGTTTGGGCCAGCGCCACCCCACCCAGCGCCATAAGGGCCGACACCATCAGCCCGACTACCATTATCCTAAGAAACTTCAACACATTCCCCTCTCTCGAAACGGCTCGGTATTCGGCCGCACCGCCCACTCTGTTTCCGTGTGCCGGACGTTTCATACCTACCACCAGTTTTTAAGTGGCCGACGCTCATGATACGCGTAGGCTTAGGCCTGTTTCAAGGCACAGAACCAAAAACCACCCACTTGGGCTAGTCCTTGATCAACATGGGCGCCGGCAGCCGTAGAATGTCGTCATAGATCATCCGTCAACCCAGTTTCGTGACTTCGGCCCCCGCTGAAGGGATCATGCGTCGATTGCGTATCTGATTTCTTTTCGCGATCATCTAAGATCGTTCTCGAAGGTGGTTCGGCTGAGGTCGCGAACTTGATCGACGCACAGCTGCCACAGACGCAAAGCCCCGACTCAAGAAGAAGAGGCTCACCTTGTCACTAAGCCAGTTCGACACGCACGCAAATCAGATGGAAGGCTTTGACATTCAGCAGTACATGGCCGTCATTCGGTCGCGCAAGTGGCTCATCATATCGGTCACCGCGCTGGTCCTGATCGTCGCTCTTGCCTTCTCCTATCAGCAGAAGCCGATCTACGAATCCGAAGCCCAGGTCTTGGTCAAGCCCCTGGCACAGAACAGCGACCAAACCGATTTTGAGGCGCTGAACCTCGAAACCGAGGCGTTGATCGCCACCTCGCCCGAGGTCGCCCAGCTCGCCGCAGAAGCCTCCGGCGTCACGGACGGCGGAGAGCTCCTGCGGGGGCTCGAGGTCAGCTCGGCTCAGGACACCGAGGTTCTGCTGTTCCGCTACTCCCACTCCGACCCGGAGGTCGCCCAGGAGCGTGCGCAGGCGTTCGCTCAGGCTTACGTCGATCACCGTGCTGAAACGGCGCAGGGAAATCTCGACGAAAAGGCCAGGTTGATTCAAAGCACGATCGCATCGTTCAACGAACAGCTCAGAGCAGTCAGGGAGGCGCTAGCTGCCACCGGCGACCCAAACGAGCAATTGAGGTTGCAGGCGGAGGCCGGTCAGATTTACTCCGACATCTCCCTCGAGCGCGCGAAGCTGCGCGACATCGCAACTCTGAGCAACCAGGACCTCGGCCGGGTGCTGTTCCCGGGCTATCTCCCGACCAGGCCCAGCAGCCCCAATCACAGCAAGACCGGAGCGATCGCTCTGCTCGCGGGTCTCGCCCTGGGAGTGGGCGCAGCCTTCCTCAAGGAACGTCTCGACGACCGGCTCGATGGTCGCGCCGGCCTCGAGAGCATCTTCGGGGCTTCGGTGCTCGCGGTCGTGCCTCGCTCATCGCAGTGGCGCAAGGCGTCGGAGGCCTACCTCGCAACCGAGAGCGATCCCCATTCGGTCGTCTCGGAGGCCTATCGCACGCTGCGGACGGGGCTGTTGTTCGCCGCTTCGCAACGTGAGATCAAGACCGTGCTCATCACCAGCGCTCAGGCGGGCGAGGGCAAAACCGCAACCACGGCAAACCTCGGGGTCGTCCTCGCGCAGGCCGGCAAGCGCGTGATCATCGTGTCGGCGGACTTGCGCAAGCCGCGCCTCAACAATTTCTTCAGTACTAGGGCGCCCAAGGGTCTTACCAACGTTCTGGCCGGTGAATGCCGGGCAACCGAGGCGCTCGTGCCTGTGAGCGCGGCGGCCAGCAACCTTCGGCTGCTGCCGAGCGGCCCCATTCCGGGAAACCCGGCCGAGCTGTTGGGCTCAGAAGCCATGCGCAAGCTCATTGCCGAGCTGCGCGGCGCTGCGGACTTCATCTTGATCGACGTTGCACCGATCCTGGCCGTGGCGGACGGCATGACGCTGGCGCCGATGGTGGACTCTGTTCTCTTTATCGCCGACGCTGGACAGGCCACCGGTGGTGGGATTCAGCAAGCCCGTTCGCAGCTCGACCAGGTCAATGCCCGTGTGGTCGGCGCCGTACTCAACAATTTCGATCCGTCGAAGTCGCGCGGTTACTCAGTGGCCGCCCCTTACACCCACTATCGCCATGCAGCTGAGAGTTCCTCGAAGCGATCCTCGGTGGTGCCGTGGAAGAAGGCGTCGCGCGGCAACTGAGCCGTTGACATCTCCTATCTGAGATAGATCGTTCGTCCTCTCGACGAAAGGCTAGCCACACATGGGCGCACTCGCCAAGACGGTGACCGAAAGCGAAGCCCTTCGCAAAGTCGCCATCCCTGCCTATCGCATGTACGCGCGGGCGATGGTGTTCAACAGGGGCCCGCGCGTGCTCGCCAACAGCATGCCCAAAACCGGTACGCACCTGGTTGCGGCGCTGCTCAAGAACCTGCCGCACATGCTGTTCTCGGGCCGGCACCACACGCTGCCACAGTTTGAGCTCCCCGGCGCGCCTCGCGCCACCGAACGACGCGGCGTGTGGAAAGTCGACTGGGACCGGCTCGAGCGCTCGCTCGCAGCAGTCAACCATGGCCAGTACATGACCGCCCACTTCGCCCCGGCCCCCGAGCTGCTGGCGATGCTCGAGAAGCTCGAGTACAGAAACATCATCATCATGCGCGACCCGCGCGATGCGGCGGTGTCCAGCGCCTTCTACATAACCAGGCTCAAGCGGCACTTCTTGCACGAGCGCTATAACACCGAGTTCCATACACCGGGCGAACGCATCATGGCATCCATCACGGGCCTTCCTCCCACCGACCGCTATCGAGGCCTCGGCTCGATTGGGAGCCGCGCCGGCCGCTACAGACAATGGTTCGACGTGCCCAACACCTACGGATGCCGCTTCGAGGACCTCATCGGGCCGAGCGGTGGCGGAGATGCCGTCAAGCAGCTCGAGGTTGTTGCTGCGATCGCACGCCACGTCGATCGCCAGGTCTCTGACGATGAAGCAAAGCGGCTCGCACAAAGGACTTGGTCGCAGGACAGCTCCACGTTCCGCAAGGGAACTATCGGCGACTGGAGGAACCACTTCACTGAGGAGCACAAGGCGGCGTTCAAAGAGGTGGCGGGGGCCGAGCTCATCAAACTCGGCTACGAGAAAGACTACGACTGGTAGCGAAAGCCGGCAGGACCGCCTCCACAAAGTGGCGGGATCTAGAGGTAGCCGAGCCTCTTCAACGCTTCGCCGAAGCGATCCTCGATCAAACGAGCCTGGTATGGCTTCAACTTGTCCTGCCAACCCGCCACCGAACCCGTGTTGATGAAACGAATATCCGCACGAGCACGTTCGCGCCAGCCTCGCTCGCGTGCGCTGTCCTCCTTGGCTCGCATCCGATGCAGCGAGTTGTTCTCTATGGCCATGTCGACAAGCTCGCGGCCGGAGGGTGCATCGAGAAAATCGAGGGCCCGAGTGAACACTCCTTCGGTGTCACTGCGTAAGTCTTCGAACTTGACGAGATGAAGACGCCCACTGCGAGCCGAGGAGCTGTTGAGCCAGAACTCAACGTGGTCACCCCATGCCCCCCACGGGTTCGAGGTCCCCTTGACGAAGTCAAGCAGGAAATCGTCGAAGCTGCCGGTCTCGATACCAGACCTCCTCAACCATGAATACTCGGAGGCGACGACATCACGCGCGTCGCGCACCACGTAGATGACACGCCTGTCGGTGTCGCTGAAGCGCTCGTGAGTTTGAATCAGTCGCCCACCATCGGAGAGGACGGCCAGAGCGTCATGCTGCTTGCCGACCGAGGGGACGGCCCTTCGGATCGAGCCGAACTCCGCAGATTCGCGCGCCAATGCCTCGAAGAAGAGGAAGCGCAGCCACGTTGTGCCAGAGCGAGGGTAGGCGGCCAGAAAAGAGTCCTGCTCACGCAGTCCGCGATGCCGGTATAGGACCAGGGGCTTACGGAAGACCTTGCTCCTGAAGCGCGCCTTCTTGAAAGCCTGTGACGGCCTCGCCATCGAGATCACACTATCTGAAGTCTTCATCCGCAACGTCCATCGGCAGAAATCACTATTCCTTTGAGTAGAAGGTGAGTGTAGACTCGGTTCACCGATCAGGACCTGGCCGACGCGCGGTGCGACGCCGGTCCGCTCGACGAGGAGATCATCAGTGGCGACCCGAACTGCCCAACTTACAGGGAGGCTTCCATCCCTAGTACGCAATGATTGGCAGTGGGTCGCGTTTGCAACATTGCTTGCCCTGTTGACGGGAATCGCCTCCGCCACGCTGCCCTTAGCGGCGTTTGCAATCGTGCTGGTGTTGTTGCTCGTGGGAGCCGCCTCTCTAAGCCTTGTCAACGTCGAGCGCGGCGCCACCCTGCTACTGGTCGGCGGCGCCACCCTGCTCGGGAAGGGGTGGGCGAATCTGGGAATTCCAGGGGCGGTGCCGCTGCCCATAACCGAGCTGCTGTTCATTCCTCTCGCCGGCATCGCTCTGCTGGTGCGGCGCACACGCCTCGAGCCGAGAGTGCTCGTACCGCTGGTGCTGTTCGCGCTTCTGGTGGCCATCCGAGTGGTCTTCGACTACCCCGTGTGGGGCATCTATGCGATCCGCGACACCACCGCCGCAATCGAAGCATTCATCCTGCTGGTGGGCTACCGTGCCATCACCCGGGACGGGATCGATTACTGGATAAGCAGATGCCGCTACCTGGCGGTGGCGGTACTTATCTACGGCACCATCTATCCCTTCCTCGACCACATAAAGGGCCCCAGTATCGGCCTGCAACGCCAGGCATCCCTGTTCGACCCCACCGGCGTCAAGTTCTCGGTGATCGCGTTCGGCATCTACTTCCTTGCCTTCGGCAAGGGCTGGGTTCGCCTCGGCTCCCTCGGACTCGTCACCGGACTGCTGGGTCTCTATCAGGCGAGGACGCTGTACATCATGCTCCCGCTGGCGGTCCTCGCATTGGGATGGGCGCGCCACAACTTTGGGCGCATCCTCATGCAAATAGTGCCTGCCGTGGCGATCGCCTTCCTTCTCATCTCAACGCTGGCGTCGGCGGCAATAGTGGGAACGGAGGGGCCCGTCAGTACATCCTTCATATCCTCGCACCTCAAGACACTCGTCGGGGAGGAAGGGCCCAACTCCAAGACGATCACCGCCCGCCAGGACTTCTTCAGCCAGACCATCGATTTCGTATTCCAGTCGCCGGGGACCGCCATCGTCGGCGTGGGACTGGGCCCCGACCTGACCTTCGGGCAATGGGTTGGTGATGAAGGCCAGCTCGTCAGAAATCCTCACAACAGCTATCTGGAGACCTTTGCCCGCACCGGCTTCTTGGGCTTCAGCCTGTGGATGATGCTGTTGCTGTCCTGTGTCATTCCGATTGCGCAACGCGCCCGCAGCGGGTCCGGTCCCGTCGAACGTTTCTGCGGCTGGACTTTTGCAGGCTCGCTGGTATACCTGGGAGTCGCCGGGGCTCAGCCGATCCTGGCTTTCCCCTACGGCACCGTTCCTCTGTTCTTCCTATTGGGAATGGGCCTCGCAGCCAGCAGGCTGCCACGCCAGACCGCGACGCTGCCGGAAGGCACGCTCTTGTTCAAACCTCGCGCGGAGCTCGTTGCTGCAAAGGAGTTGCCGTGACCCTCGCGGCCCCCGGTGCACCCCATAGACACGGTGCGGAACACAGCACGATGGAACCATGGGGGATCACTTGTCGCAGGTGATCGACGACGACGCCTTCGCGCCTCCTGAGAGCCTTTCCAAGGGGCAGGCCGGCGACGCGCGCGCCGTAGCCAAAGGCGGCGCCATCCAGATCGGCGGGCAGATCGCCAACCGGGCGCTGACATTCCTGTTTCTCGCGGTGGCCGTACGAACGCTCGGCACAGACGGTTTCGGGCTCTACAAGCAAGTCTTTCAGGTATTGACGATTGGCACCATGCTGGCAAGCGGGGGCTTTCCCTGGGCCGCCGTAAGATTCATTACGCAAGCCAGGGCGCGCGGCGACCACTCCGGGTCACGCGGTGCAGGTCGGGTAACATTGGTCTCGACCGCCGTCATCTCGGCCGTCTTCTTCGCACTCGTTGTCGCTTTTCCCAGTCTGGTCGCCGGGCCCTTCGCCGACTCGGTTTCCGACCGTTCCGAGTTTGCGCTGCTGTTGCAGATCGGCGCCGCCTACATTCCCTTCTACGCCGTGATGCAGGTCCTGCGCTCCTGCACACAGGCGTACAAGACAATGGTCCCGTCCGTCATGGTCGGCAACATCATCCAGCCGATCAGCCGTTTGGGCCTGGGCATCATCGCGCTGCTGTTCGGGTGGGCCCTTACCGGGGCCATGACGACACTGGTCATATCCGGGGCCATGGGCATGATCGCCGGGCTTTGGTACTACCGGCGCATGCTCACCGCCGACGAACGCGCCGCCAAGCCGCGGGCGAACCTCAAAGAGATCCTCAAGTTCACCCTGCCTCAGGCAGGGGTCACGTTCTTCGGAACCGGCTCACTGGGATTGGGCGTCCTGATCCTGGGAGCTTACGGCAGCGACGCACAGGTGGGACTGTTCGCCATCGCCACCGCGTTGCAAACGGCCGGCAACATCTTCGCCACCGGCATCGTGGCGATCTTCTCTCCGCTCGTGGTCGAGCTCTACGAGAGAACCGAGACGGCGAGGCTGGAAGCCCTCTATCAGACCATCAACCGCTGGATGGCGACGTTCTCGCTTCCCATCTTCGGCGCCCTGATGCTCGAGCCCGACCTCTTCACCAGGATCCTCGGAGGTAACGAGGCAGCGGGGGCCGCGATTCTCATCCCCATCCTGGCGATCGGCAACATAGTGAGGGTGGGGACCGGGCCCGCCAGCACACTGCTGTCCATGTCGGGCCGGCCACTGCTCAACTTCTTCAACTCCTTCTTCGCAGTGGTTGCCTATGTCGGACTGGGGATCTGGCTGGTGCCCATCCACGGCGCTTTGGGGATGGCGATCGTCGACTCGGCAGTGACTCTCTTGGTAAATGCTGCGAGGGCGCTTGAGGTTCGCATCCTGTTGGGCCTCCGGCCGTTCGGAAAGACCTTCCTAAAGCCCATCGTGGCCATCAGCGCGGCCGCAGTCGTCGCCCTGACGCTCCGTTTGTTTGTTGCCGAAGCAGTCGTCTTCGAGCTTGCCGGCTTGGTCGTCTTCATGGTCGTCTACCTCGCGGCCCTGAAGATGCTCGGAATAGATCCCGAGGAACGGCATGTCTACGACGCCTTCAAAGACCGCATGCTCAAGCGTCTGGGGCGCAAGAAGGCCTCGAGGTGACCTCACCGAAAGAGGTGAAGGTTCTCTACATCATCGGCTGGGGCCGCAGCGGCAGCACGATCATGGCCAACCTCCTCAATGAAGTCGATGGTTTCTTCCACGCCGGCGAGCTCATCTATCTGTGGGAGCGAGGCTTGCTCGAGGGCCGCCGCTGTGGCTGCGGGAGGGTGATTCGCGAATGCGAGCTGTGGTCCGATGTATTGCGCCGCTCCTTCGGAGACAACTTCGGCTCCACTGTGGACGCAGAGCACATGGTGCAGGCTCAGAGAGACGAGGTGCGCGTTCGGCACACATGGCAGTTGCTCAAACGGCCTGCGGATCGCCTGCCACAGGACGGCGCTCTCAGGCGCTATTCGGAGGCAATGCTCAGCCTTTACCAGCAGATCGCCACCGTCACCGGCGCACGCGTTGTAATCGACTCCTCCAAACGACCCTCTGACGCTGCTTTTCTCCGGCTGCTGCCCGGTGTCACCCCCTACTACGTACACCTCGTAAGAGACCCCCGGGCGGTCGCCTACTCGTGGGCGAGAAAGAAGGCCCAGCTCGACCGCAATCGCCCCGCCCTGCTGTCGCCTCACAGCGTGCTCGATTCCACGACGAGCTGGCTGAGCTGGAACCTCGCTGCCGAGTCGCTTCGCAAGCGCGCGGGGGCCGAGCACTTCAGCCTGGTGCGCTACGAGGACTTCGTGTCGCGGCCACATGCGGTGCTCGAGCGGATCCTCGATCTAGTCGGCGAATCGGGGGCGAGCCTGCCGCTGTCCGAGGACAAGGCCGCCGAGATGTCCACCAACCACACCGTGTCGGGAAATCCCGATCGTTTTTCTACCGGCAAGATCAAGCTGCGCGAGGATCGCGAGTGGCGCACCAAACAGGCCACTACGGACCGCCTTCTGACCACGCTGGTGGCGCTTCCGCTGCTGCATCGCTACGACTACGCGCTGCGCGGCTAACTCACGCTCCCAAGAGCTCCCCTCGTTTCGGCGCGCCGAGGACAAGTTCCTTCACAATCTCGCGCCGACAACGGCTGCGTTTAGTCAATTCGCGCCACGATAAGGCTCAACCGGCGTCTGCAGGCCACAGAACTGAACTCAGCACTCAATTCACAACGCCGAAAGTAGCTCCCGGATATCTGATTCATAAAGTCGGCTCTGTGGATGCCGAAACAGACGGTGACAATAAGATGGCCCGGTTACGACAGAAGCGGAGGGCCAAGAGCCAAGGCCTCATACGACGAGGTTTTGCTACCGTCGAATCGGAGGAACAGCCATGTCGACGCGAACAATCATGCGCGCTCTGTGCTTGGTCACAGCGGTCAGCATTATAGGAACGCTATCCTCGAGCAGAATCGATCCTCAGCCTGCCGCGCCCGCCGCCCTCTATCGCGTCGATGCCGGAGGCACCGGCGTGGTCAGCGCACAACTATGGGAGGGTGACACCGAAACCACTCCATCGCCGTTCCTGGCGAGTGAGAGCAGAGTCGTTTCCACGAGTCCGGCCGTCGACATGACGCATGCCTCGGTTCCCGCCGGAACACCTCAGAGCATCTTCAAGTCTGAGCGTTACGGTCGCTCAGCCGCCGGTCACACCGATCTGCGTTGGAAGTTCCCCGTTCCCGCAGGCAACTACCAGGTGCGCCTCTACTTCGCCGAGACCTTCCCGAAAGCGCAGGCGGTTGGCGCGCGCGTCTTCGACGTGCTCGTGGAGAACCGTCTCGAGAGCGACAACCTCGATGTCTTCAAGGAGGTGGGAGCCAACAAGGCGCTGGTGAAGAGCTACGTGGTTCGCTCCGACTCCGCCCTGAACGTCGACCTCAAGCTGGGCACCGGCGCACCCGAGGTCAAGGGTATCGAGGTGCGACCGGCACCGGCCGGCAGCACCCCTGCCCCTCCGGCTCCGAACCCGTCGCCGGCGCCCGACCCCCAGCCTGTCCCCGATCCTCAGCCTGTCCCGGATCCTCAGCCTGTCCCCGACCCTCCGCCCTCGCCCAAGCCCGATCCCCAGCCCGTTCCCGATCCTCAGCCCTCGCCTTCACCGGCGCCCGACCCTCAGCCCATCCCCGATCCCCCGCCACCCAACGACGGTGGTGCGTGCAAGGGCAAGTTCGTCAACTCGGTTACCGATCTGATGGCCGTGAACGGTGCCTCCAACACGACCTTCTGCATCGCAGCAGGCAACTACGAGATCGGCAGCAAGACTCTGACGCCGGGCGCAAACGTCTCGCTCATCGGCGCACCCGTTACCATGCGTCCCGACGGGTATGGACACAACTTTGTGGTCGATGCCCCCACCAAGATCCACGGCACCGCCCCCGCCATCATCGACCTGTTCGACAAGTACTCGATCACGATCAAGAACCTCGACCTGTCGGGTGCTTCGGGTAACTGCAGCGACGGCATGCTCGGCACGGTTGTGACCAATGGCGTCGACATGAAGATCAGCTATTCGAGGCTGCACCACGGCTTCAACCAGGGCATCGGTCACTCTTCGGGTGGCACTTTCGACCACGTCGAGATCGACCACAATGGCTCGGCCTGCCTCGGCGGCCACAACACCGGCGGCATCAAGACCGGCAGCTCCAGTGGCTACACGATCACGAACAGCTTCGTACACGACAACCTCGGCCCCGGCATCTGGTGCGACGCCAGCTGCGACAACTTCAACGTGCTCGGCAACGTCTCCGCCCGCAACTCGGGCCAGGGCGTGCGCTTCGAGCACGGCGCCCATGTCTCGGCATGCTCCAGCTGTGAGGCCGTGATCACAAACAACGTCCTGATGGACAACGGCAACTGCACTTGTGACCACGATCTCACGAACGCAGGAGTGGGCATCAACTCGGCCGAGAACGCCGAGATCGCCTTCAACACCTTCGGCGGGAACTTCAACAACAACGGTGTCTACATCCAGAACGGCCGCCACCCAGTCGCCAACATCTCGATCCACGACAACACGATGGGCGGCGACGTGATCAAGGGGGCCGACAAGGCCAGCTCGATCACGGTGACCAACAACCGCTAAGCCGCCTGAAGCTCATAAAGTAAGAGGGGACCCTTACGGGGGTCCCCTCTTTTGCGCTCAACTTTGGCACAGAACGCGCCATAGCCCGCGTTTCGTGCCAAACCTCACCCACCTGCGCGGTTCACGACTCCTCGGTGCGACTCAACTCTCGCAGTCTTGCGACGTATCGCCGGCGTCGCCGTTGCATTCGTCGTGGCCTCGGCTGCCGTCAAAGTATCGTTTGGGCACCCCGGGGGCCGAGAATGCGGAATATACACTGTATAGGGTGCCCGGACCCGGCCTTGGTAAGCCAAGCCGGGCGAGCCAATTGACGAATCGAGGGGGTAGCGACATGAGTGCTTTTGACCCGCGGGTCAGGCCAGGGCTAGTTCGTCGGACACGGGGTGGGGGATTGCCGGGGAGAAGCTTGCTGATTGCGGGGATGGTGGCATCGCTGATCACGATCACGGTCGCCCCGGCGCAAGCCGCCACCTTGGTCGCGCTGTGGCACATGGATGAAGCCGAGGCAGGAACGGAGACCATGAAGGATTGCGCACGGGCCGACGGCGCCAATAAAGGAACGACCAGCAACGTCAGGGCGGGCGATGCGGGGGACCCATCCGTTTCCGACACCGACTGTCCTGCACACCCCGACCAGACGCCGGACGAAAACAACGGCTATTTCTTCGACGGGACTGCCCCCGAATCGGTGGTGACGGTTCCCGATGCTGCCAGCCTCAACCCGGGGTCGGCGGACGTCAGCTTCACCGCACACGTCAACTTCGTCACGGCTCCAGTCGCCACCAGCGACTACGGGGTCATACGGAAGGGCCCCGGAAGTACCCAGCACTACAAGATGGAGCTGAAGCCGAACGCTACCAAGACGAGAACCAGGGCGAGATGCTCTTTCAGCGGTTCTAGCGGGAGGACTACCATCACCAAGGGGCCCGACCTTATCAACGGGTGGCACACCGTCACCTGTTTCAAGAACAACAATCAAATTGGGCTGACGGTGGACGGCAATACGTTTACCAAGACCATCACCATCGGGTCGATCACCAACTCGAACCCGGTCACTATCGGCCGCAACGAGGACGGTGACGACCAGTACCACGGCAACATGGACGAGTTGAGCATCACAATCGGATAATGGCGGGTCCGACTCGTGGGTTCGTGCGGCTCTGAGGAGCGTTTCCTTGGGGCCACGCTGGCGCGAAGGGCTAGTCGAGGTGCCGCGATCCGGGCCGCGATCCGGCCACGCTCGGCTACGAGGGCCATGGCCAAAACACGCTAGTCCATCTGCAGGGCGAGGCGCCGCGAAGACGACCGAGCCCACGATGACAAAGGAGAGAGATGACGCCAAAGAGGACTCATGTCGAGGTCGAGCCGCGCGACTACAGCTACGTGTTCAACCCCTATCGGGAGCCGATCGCTGAGGTCAATCCAGGCGACAAGGTGGTCATTCATTGCAACGACGCCTTCGAGAGCCGCATCCAGTCGGAGAACGACATCCCCAGCGAAGCATTGGCCACCGCCAAGTTCCTCAATCCTCAGACGGGCCCCATCTACATATCGGGTGCGAAGCCGGGCGACACCCTCGTGGTCCACCTCCAGGAGATCGAAGCTACGCGAGACTTTGCCGTGAGCTGTCTCATCCCCTACTTCGGTGGGCTCACCTCGACCATCTTCACGCGGACGCTTCAGGACCCTTTGCCGGAGAAGGTATGGGTATGGCGGTTGCGCGACGGCAGGCTGCGCAACGACAGACTCGGTGTCGAGATCCCCTGGCAACCCTTCATGGGTACGCTGGCGGTGGCGCCCGACCTGGAAGCGATCACCGCTCTTGCACCAGGCCCCTTCGGAGGGAACATGGACGTTCCCGACGTCAAGCCTGGCAACACCGTCTACCTGCCTGTGTGGAACGAGGGCGGACTCTTCTACACCGGAGATACGCATGCGAATCAGGGGGAAGGCGAGCTGTGTGGAGTGGGCCTCGAGATCACCTCCAAGGTGACCGTCGAATTCGAGGTGATCAAGGATCGAGCGATCGAGTGGCCACGCATCGAGTCGCCCGAGAGGATCATGACCGTGGGGAGCGCCCGTCCGATGGAGGACGCCGCTCGCATCGCATATGCGGAGCTAGTTATGTGGCTCGAAGCCGACTACGGCTATGAGCGCTGGGACGCCTACCAGCTCCTGACGCAGATGGGAAGCCTGTACGTCGGCAACATGGTCGACACGACCTATTCGCTGGTGGCCGGAGTCGCCAAGGAGTATCTACACCACCTCGCGACGGGTCGATGAATGTTTCGAGGGGAAATTATCAACAACCGCCCCGCTCACCGGGGCTACTGTTGAAGAGATGGGACGGGGCCCCTACCGGTTCGCCTCGCACACTACCGAGGCCCCGCACCCCTCGAGCTCGTCCCCGTTCAGGTCGTTGTCCTGTACCACGATGTCGTGGGAGTTCCCCCTGGGCGTGTCGTTGATGACTATGCCCGCGGCCTGATTATCGTCCAAGAAGTTGCCCACAATCCGAGCGTTGCTGGAGGCGATGATTCCGATCCCGCCATGGCCGCCGGGAGGATCCGACGTGTTGTTGCCATAGATCCTGTTGCCCTCGATTATGGCGCCGTCATCTGAGACCTCGTAGCGAATCCCGCTGCGGGAGTTGTCGTAGATCTCGCTGTCGTAGACCTCGAATCCGCCTCCGCAGCCGGAATCGCACCACACTCCGTTGCCGGTGTTCGAGTAGATCTGTGTGTCTCTGATCGTGAAGCCCGACCCACCCTTGATTCCCCCCGCGCAACAGCCGAGAAATCCGCGGGAGCCGTTGTTGTCGAGCACCGAGTCGATCACAACCAACCCCTGATCAGAGCCGCCGATACCGTGGTTCTCGTTGTCGTGCAGGCGCACGGACTCGACCCGGTTGTTGAGCCCACCGCGGAAGCCGCTGCCGCACATCGGTCTGCAGACGACCCGCCCCCGGCCCCCTGATATGTCGAGCCCATAGAGAAACACATCGTCGGCGCCCTGAGCATCGAGAATGATCTTGGCACCGGTGCCTTCGAGAAAGGTCTGATCCATTCCCTCGCCCATGATGCGATCCCCGTCCTGTAGGTCGATGTCGTTGGGCACCTCGTAGGTACCGGCTGCCAGGCACAAAGTGAGGCCCTCGTCGCGCTCGGTCTCGATCACTGTTGCAAGGTCATCGCCCGGCGACAGACGCATGCCCTTGCAGACACGCTCCTTTTCGCCGCCTGGAAGCGACTCTTCGATGGCCGGGGGCAGTTCATCTCTGATCTCCGAGGGCAAGAAGAGGATGCCGGCCCCTGCGAGAACGAGGATGAGCACCATGACCAACAAGGCTTTCCTCATGTCAGATCACATCTCGACCGCCGCCCGCAGCCTAGGATGTCGGTCATGATCGTGAAGCTTCCTTGGAGCATGTCGTGAGGATCCTGATCGCCCATTGCTTCTACCGGCTGCCCGGCGGGGAGGACCGCTACGTCGAGCAGCAGATGGACGTTCTCGGCTCCCGACACACCGTCGACCTGCTGGCTCGACGCAACGAGGACCTCGGCGGGAATCTCGACACCGCGCGGCGCATGGTGGGATCCATCAAGGAGACGCGCGCGGTCGAAGACACCATCGCTCGTTTCGAGCCCGATGTCATTCACCTGCACAACTCCTATCCCTCTCTGGGGCCGGCGGTGCAAGTTGCGGCGCAGCGCCGTCATGTACCGCTGGTGATGACCGTGCACAACTTCCGACTGCGCTGCCCCAACGGGTATATGTTCACCGAAGGAAAGCCCTGTTACAGGTGCGAGGGTGGTCTCTATCACAACGCACTGCTGCATAACTGCTTTCCGTCTCGAGGTCAAGCCGCGACCTACGCGACCGCTCTGTGGCTGCACCGCTTCGTCCTTCGAGTGCAGGACAAGGTCACCCTGTTTCTTACCCCCAGCCGCTATGTCTCCGAGCGCGTTCTGTCGTGGGGCTTCGATTCCGAGCAAGTAAAGGTCGTGCGCAACTTCACCGACATCCCGCCTCACGCCGGGAGCCCAGGAAGCTACGGCATTTACGTCGGCCGGCTGTCGAGCGAAAAAGGGCTCGACGTCATGCTGCGAGCGCTGGCGCGCGCAGGAGACCCGCCCTTTCGCATTGTTGGCGACGGCACCGTGAGGGAGGCGCTCGAAGCGCTTGCTCGGGAGCTCGGTCTCACAAACACCGTCTTTGCCGGCCGGGTGGCGCCTCGAGCGCGTGAGCGAGTTGCTGGAGGACGCCCGATACGCCGCGATGCCGTCGTTGTGGGACGAGGTCGCGGGCATCGCAGCTCTCGAGGCGATGGCGGTGGGTCGTCCGCTGCTGGTGACCGAGAAGGGAGGTCTCCCCGAGCTCATCGAGAACGGCGAGGGCTTGCTTGCCCGGGCCGGTGATGTCGAGGACACCGCTGCCAAAGTCAAGTCGCTGATGGAGGACGACGTGCGTTGGCACGAGATGAGCGAGCACGCGCTGGCGCGCGCCCAAGCAGAGTTCACGCCCGACGCACATGCATCCCAGCTCGAGCGTGCCTACGAACACGCGCTCGACCTCGGCGGCTGATGTAAACAGGGAGGTGCTCAGAGCCGGGCGGGGACATCGTAGCCCAGACGCTCCATGGTCGGCGCAATCCGATCGAGGATGGGCGCTATCTCCGATGCCCGCTCGCGCCACTTGTCGGGCCGCGGTGGGCTGTTGGTCTGCACCGGGTGGGCGGTGAGGTTCGTGGCCATGGCGGTCACGCCCGCAGAGGGCGCGAGGCCGAGGGCCGCGAGCAAGCGTTCGCTGTGTATGACGGGCGCGGTGAGCAACTCTTCGAAGCTCAGCTCGATGACCCTTTCTTCGTCCAGCAGCGCAAGGTCGTTCAGCGCCGTCTCGTAGGAAGAGACGTACTGGAGCGCAGCGACCTCAGCGATCGAAGTGTGCGCCACGTCGCGCCACCCGGGCGGCAACAGGTAGCTCCAGAAGTTGCCCTGATACTCGTCAAGCGCGAGCGGCTCGGGCAACCGGTAAGAGATGCCGTGGCGCACCCTCCAGCCTTCGATCAAAGAGCTTACGGTGTCGAGGCCGGAGCGCTTCAACAGCACGTATCTTGCGCCCGGAAAGAGGGCATCGAGATAGGGGATCCGCAGACAGTTGCGCGGTGTCTTCTCCAGGAAACGCCCACCGCCGGTGGTCTCGCGAATGGCGCTGTAGATGTAGCGGCTCTCCCCCGGCTTGATGTCGGCCTCGGTCGCCCGGTCGGACGTCCATCCATAGCGCCGCGGGTGCTGATAGGTGTTCCAGAAGATGTGGCCCTCACCCCGCACGGCGCCGAGGCTCTCGTGACGGCTCAACAATCTAAACAGCAGCGTGGTGCCCGAGCGAGGACAGCCGATGATGAAGATGGGATCTTGGGGGGGGTCATCCGTACCGCGAACCATCGTCATCGCCCGCAGGTAGGCACGCTGGCCGTGGAGCAGGCGGCGGCGGACGAAGATCTCCGCCTCGAGATAGAAGTCATCTGCCACCACGCCCTCGGGTCGATGCGATGCCGACAGGTTTCGCCACACGCCCTTGATCTTCTTGAGAAGCACTAAGCCGCCTCCTCCGCGACGCGCCCCTGCGGGGGCCATAGTGAGTATCCGTAGCGCAGCAGCAGCGGCCACGTCAGCGCGGTAGTGGTAAGTCTGTCCTTGACATGCTGAGCACGCAGCCACTCATCATCTATCCGCAGAGACACTGAGCCAGTCTCGAAACGGCTGGGATTGCCGGACACGCTGTGGTTGGGATGAAGTGTCGCAGTCTTGTCACCAACGAACGGGAACTCGCCGGGTTGCTCGCCGACCAGACGCACGATCTCCCCCAAAGTGCGGCGTGGATGAGCGACGAAATCCTCGTAGCGCACCAGCAGCGAACGCCTGGACGCATAGCGCCGGCGCACCGCCTCGGAATGGAGGTTGCGGCGCATCCACGCGAGGGCGTTCGATGCCGCGCCCTCTACACGCATGTCCTTATCCACCGTGTGCTTGGGGCGAGCGCGCGAGTACGCCACCGCGCACGCGTCGCGAACTAACTGCACGAAAAATGGAGTAATACCCGGCACGAGATGCATGCAGGCGGCATGGGGTGGCCGCTTTGAGGAGTCCACGATCACGCGGGCGCCGGTCTCCTCTGCAATAGCTGCGTAGACGCGCCCCAACACAGAAACGTAGGGGCCGAGCGCAGCCGAGCCTTCCTCAGTGGAGCGAACCTTTAGCAACCGGAGCGTGTTGGCCGCCGCTCCGGCCACCTCCTCCTGCCACTCGACCATTCGAGCGGGCTCGATGACGCCCTGCGTAGCAGAGAGGGCGCTTCCCATCACCTTCGACCACAGCGCGCAGGATGCCACCGGCTGCCCACAGCCGCAAGTGTGGCCCAACACGAGCCCCCGCTTGAAGATGTTGAACAGCTCGCCGGCTGAGAAAAAACCGTCGAGCTCACCGAGGAGGTTGTCGAGGATCGTGCTGCCGCTGCGCCCCCGTCCGATTATCAGCAGCACCTTGGTGTCGGTCACCGGGTGCCCCCTCAGCTCAGCAGACGCTCGGCGCCATGAGCCACACCCGAGCCACGGCGTTCGTCCTCGCTCAAGTGCGTCCTCGCGGCCCCATAAAGCAGCCGCACGAACATCGGCCCGGGGTCGGTCAGCGACTCGGTGCTGTGGGCCGCACCCGTGCGGGGCCGCAGCGCCGACAGCACGCCAAGAGCCGTCACCCGGTGAGAACGCCACGCCTGGAGGACATGGCGGACGTCACCCTCGAGCCAGCGGTAGAAGTGCCCGGGCCTGGCTCGTAGCTCGGGGACTCGAACTCCCCTCAACAGGTCGCAGTAGATCGCAAGCAGATTGGCGCCGGCGGCCACCGCCAACGAATGGGAGGAGTGGATCCGGAGGTTCAGATCGAAGAGGTGACCGCCAACGAGCTGTGCGCAGAAGATGCCGTCATAGCTTTCCAGCAGGCGCTCCATCGCGGCTTCCAGAACGGGGTCGGGCTCCGTGGTCACGGCCGCGCACGCCAGACCCGCCGGCCACGGCCACACTCTGAGCCAGCGCTCGTGGCAGGAGGCGACGAGACGCCCCTTCCACATGACCCCCGAAACCGCAGTGAGCTCGCCCTCGATCCAGGGCTGGACCATCACCGGGCCGGATACCGCGCGCACCCTGTCGAGGTCCTTTCCCGAGCCCGCCCTGAAGGCGGTGAAGGTTCGCACCAACGGCTTGACTGCAACTGGATAGTCGATGCTCGAAGCCTCGCTCAGAAGGTCGTCCACCGAAGCAAAGGTCCGGGACTTGGGGACCGTCAGACCCGCTCTCGAGGCCGCCTCCGCGAGGCCCTCCTTGTCACCCAGCTCGGCGATCAAAGGGAGATGGGAGCTCAACGCCATCAGCGAGGCCTCGCTGACCGGAAGAACGGTGACATAGGCGCCCGCGGCGGCGATCCGTGCCACCTCCGCAGGGTAGGCGGGATCGTTGACGCCGGGAATCGGGTGACGGGACCGGACATGGCGGGACACGGCCTGGCGTGAGGTCCCTTCGGATACGGTGACGTCGACCTCGTAACCGGCAGCATGCAGGGCACGCACTGCGGCGAGGCAGTCGCGGCTCCCGGCCGCGCCTCCGTCCGTGACGAGCACGGCCCCCTTGCGCTCCCCCACGGCCCTCCCTAACCCGCTGGCGTCTGGATGGTTGACAGTAGACAGTCGCACATCGACCGCCGACTTGAGCGGCCGACGATAGACAGTCGCACATCAAGCACCGTGCGCGAACCAGGTTGCATCTCAGGCCCCCAGCTCGGCCAGAAGCGCACGGCGGGCCTCGATACCACGGCGTCCGTCGGCCGCGTTCTCGTCGAGGAGGTCCATGCTCTGCTTGAGGTAGGCGGGCAGATGATCGAGCACCCTGGTCCCCCCGAGCCCGGCTGCGTCGGCGTAGGCGACCACTGCACGCCCTATGAACCCTTTGCCTCCCAACCCTTTGAGCAGCTCCTTGCGGCCGGGGTGCCCGAGCAGGGCATGTCCCTGGACCAAGAAATGGAGGGGGTCGAGGTATGGCGTCGGGTCGCGACGGGCCTCTTCCCAGTCCAGCAGGGCCCAGCCGGCGTGCGTCCTGTAGAGGTTCCAGGGAGCGAAGTCCCCGTGCTCGGCGCCGGCGGCGAACAGGCCTCCCACGGCGGCCGCCACCTCCTGCGGTAGATACCACGGCCGCAGCCGAGGCTTCCACGCCACGCCGGCGAACAGCAACAGGCCCGGCGCCTCGTGCAGCAGCCGCGGCGGCGACAGGGGGGCCGGGACGCGCCCGGCCAGATCTCGGACTGCCAGCGCCTCTGTTCGCAGGGCGTCGGCACCCGCAGCACCGGAAGCAATCTTGGCGACCCACTCACAGCCGCCGTCGGCGTCGAGCCCCAGCGCCACGTAGCGACCCTCATGATTGGTGGTCGCCACCGCCAGACGCATGCCCTCACGAAGGTGCGGGGCCAGGGCCTGGGTGACTTCGTCGGGTATGGAGTCCCCCACCGTCCCGCTCGCTAACCGCTCGACCGGCAGCAGGCGGGCCAGCCCGACCGCAGCGAGGGCGCGTGCACCACTCCAACCGGCGAGGCCGCGCGGGGTCATCGGGTGGTAGATGCGAAGCCCGGCGCGGGCGGCCGCGGGCGGGGACGAAGGCAGCACGAAACGGGGCGCGCCCGCGCCTTCGCTCTCGATCCGGCCCTCGAGCTCGCTCCTGAGCCGCTCGACCTCCACTTCACCGGCGCGCACGACCTCGTCCACGGGCTTCACCGCATCGATGAACACGTGCTTCTGCTTGGACGGAAGGTGCTTGCGCCACGCCCGCATTTGCCGGTCGAGCTCCTCGATCGAAAGCTCTTGCTTGCGGGTGTAGACGATCTCGGCGGGAGCCTCGAGTATCAACAGCAGGTCGGGCACGGGCTGCAGGCGCCCCAAGGCCCACAGCAGGCGCGACGGAATGCTCATCCGGTAGCGCTTGGGATCGACCGCGATGTCCCACCATCCGCGTTCGACGATCACCCAGCCCCCGGCTTTCACGAAGGGACGGATCCGCAGCCCCCACCCCAGGAAGTAATCGCAGAAGACGTAGGCGGTCTTGAGGTAGGAGAGCCCGAAGGGATAGGGAGGGTTCTTGTGCGGCTCGGTGACGGTAATGCCCGGCATCGTGCGCCGGGGCAGCGTTCCCACCTTGCGGATGCGCATGATGGGCTTGCCTGCGAGCGCCCCCTGAAGCAGCGCGTCGATGAGCGTGGTCTTGCCGGAGCCGTCGGGCCCGACTACCGAGAGCACCGCCCCAGGTCCGCTCGCGGCCACCGCCGCGCCCTCGTCCTTGTAGACGGCATGGGTCTCGGCGACGAGATCCACCCAGCCGCCGACATCCTCGGGCACACGGCGGCCCGCGCGCAGGCTCTGTTTGATGATCGGGCAAGTCTTCTTGGCCCTCTTGGCAACGAGGCGCGAGAAGGCCACCTGCGGCTCGGTGGCAGCCTTGGCCAGGTAGTAGGCCTCGACCCTCGCCATCGCACTCCGGTCCCAACCACCGGCGGCCACCGCGGCAGCCCCCTTGCCGGCCGCCTTGCCCACGGAGCCAAGCAGAGCTGCGGCGCGCCGGTAGCCCTCCTCATCGCCGCTCAGAAGCTCCGCCACCCGCTCCTTGGCCAGGTTCTTGGGATCGGGGCGTCCTCCTGAGGAGATCCCGTTGATGACTAGCTTGAAGAGCCCCTCGGCCCCCGGACGCAGCCGCCGAAAACCGCCCGCGTCGGCCTCTGAAACGTCCTCCAACACAGCGGGCTGGAACACCGTCGCACCCCGGAAGGTGGCCCGGTCCTTAACGTCAAGCTGCAGGAAAACTCGCTCGAGCGGGTCGACGGCGATCAGATACATGGTGCCGGGGATGTGACGGCATACGGCCACCGCGCCGAGATCGTGGTCTGTTGCCCACCGTCGAAAGGACCTCTCGATCTCCTCCCAGCTCGAACGCGGGGCCATGACATCGACATCGCCCTCTCCCGAGACTCCCGCCTCTACGTTCTTCCACACCACTGCCGGGCTCTCGATCGAGGCGATGTGGCCGAGGAGGTCCATCCACTGCGCGGTGCGATCGGCGGTCTGAGTCACCGGCCGTAGCCCTCGTAGTGGACCTCGTGCTTCTTGGCCACCTCCGCGATCCACTTGTCGGGGTCGCCGTAAATGGTGCGGTCGTGGGTGAAGATCGCGGTGAGCAGAGGACAGTCCTTCTTGAGTTGTTTGGCCTGAAACCTCGACCACAGGACCTGCGGCTCGGCCACCGCGCCCAGCAGAGCGCGCGCCTCGACCGTCATCATCGCCCGCCGGTCCCAGCTCCCACGCATGGCCGCCTCGGCCCCCTTGACGAGCGAGCCTCGGGCGAAGCCGAACAGCGACGCCGTCTTGCGCACGCCCTCGGGGTCGCTCTGCAGCACCTCCCGCACCCGCCTCTTCTTCAGTCCCGCCTCGTTGGGAGCGCCTCCCCACTTGAGGCCGTTCTGGGTCAGCAGAATGACGCCTTCGGTGCCGGGGCGCACACGTCGGAAGCCCTTGTCGTCGAGCTCCATGAGCGGTGAGATGTCCTCGGGCTCGAAGCAGGTGGAGCCGCGAAAGTACTTGCGGGCATTGACGTCGAGCTCCAAGAAGGTGGCGTTCTCCTTATCCAGCGCGATGAGAAACAGCACGCCCGGAACCTCCCGGCAGGCGGCCACGGGTGAGAAGCCGTGACCGATGGCCCACTCGGCGAACTCGCGCGTGATCTGATCCCAGCGGGCCGCAGGGGCCATCGAGTCGAAGTCACCCTCGCCCGACAGCGCGGCGTCGGCGTTCTTCCACAGACCCCAGTCGGGGAGTGTCTCGGTGAGACGGTTGAGCAGCGGCACCCACAGCGCGGTGAGCTCCTCCGCGGTGCGCGTCATCCCGGCAGGGCCTTTGCCTGCTCGAGCCACAGGCCGGCGACGTGGTCCCAGCCGAGTTCATCCCGCACTACCCGCGCGCCCTGTGCGCCGAGCGCGGGAGCTTCGTCGGAGAAAAGGCGGCGCAGCCCGTCGGCGAGGCTGTGTGCATCGGGCTGTGCGAGGATCCCCCCACCCTTGCGAGCGAGGTAGGTGCCGAGGGGGTAAGGGGTCGCCACCGTCGGTATGCCGAGCGAGACTGCCTCGAGGGTCGAGTTCGGACATGCATCCCAGCGCGACGGGTAGACGAAGCCGGACGCCTCGACCAGCAGCTCGCGTTTGGCGGGTCCGTAGGCGGCGTCACCCACCGTGATCCACTCGCCAAGACCCTTGTCCGCGATCCACTCCGCCACCTTCTGCTTGCGCGCCCGCCAATCGGGGCCGTGAAGCCTCACCTGGGGCCGTTCGGCCACAGACAGCAAGGAGACAGCGTCGATGAGGATGTCGAGGCCCTTGTGTTGCGGGTCGAAGCGCCCCAGCCACAAGACGTAGGAGTCGCGCCTCCCTCGCCACAACGGCTCACTAGGAACGTCGACGCCGTTCGAGACGGTGATGACCGCCCCTCGATAGCCGAGCGCGTCTAGATGCGCTCTCTCTTCTTCGAAGAACACGTGGATCGCATGGGCATCCATCACAAGCTCTTTCTCCCACGCCGCCCACCAGCCCTTCTTGAGAAGCTTCTTTCGCTCGACGATATGAGGGTCATATGCGCCCCGCGGCTCGAGCACGTAGCGAGCGCCCATTCGCTTTCCGACCGCAGCGGCGCGCACGTTGCGGTAGGTCCAACCCGAGTGCAGCACAAGGATGTCGTCGGGCTCGAGGATCTCTTCCAGGCCTATGGGAACCTTGAGCGCGCGCTTGCCTGCATGGCGGACGGGGAGCCACTGGACACCGCCCTCTGCCGGCGGGTCCACACCTTCGTCGAAGGCAATAACGGCCTCGGCGCCGCAATTCACCATTCCTTGCGACCAGCGCTTCACCGCGCTGGTCATGCCGCCGTCACCCACGAGCGCACGCGGGTAGTAACGCACTACTCGCAAGTCTGGATCCTTTCGCGCGCAGCAATGCTCGGCACGGCAGAAAAGAGCGACATCTAGCGCCCGGGGTCGGCGCCGAAGTGCTCGGCGAACCAAGCCACCGTCTGCTCGAGCCCTTGCCTCACAGTGGTCTGTGGCTTGTAGCCGAGCAACTCGGCGGAGCGGCTGAGATCCGCATGCGTCAGCCGCACGTCGCCGGGGCGGGGATCTGTGAATATCGGATCGGGACGAGTCCCGGTCAACTCTGCAACAATGGCGAGGATCTCGTTGACCGACGTGGGATCTTGCCCACCCCCGATGTTGAAAGCCTCGCCAAACGCCGCCTCGGGAGCGCGTGCGGCTGCGAAGTTGCCCTCGACCGCATCGTCGATGTAGGTGAAATCGCGTGCCTGCTCACCATCGGAATGGATGACCGGGCGGTCGCCTTTCATGCACGCAAGCACGAAACGAGGAACCAGGGTCGCGTACTCACTGGAAGGATCTTGTCGCGGGCCGAAGACGTTGAAGTAGCGCAGCGAGATCGCGGGGACGGAATAGGCTCGCCACCACGTCTTGCAGTACACCTCACCGACCATTTTCGAAGCCGCGTAGGGAGAGCGCGGCTCGAGTGTCATACCCTCGTGCAGCGGAAACTCCGTCTGATCGCCGTAGACCGAGGAGGAGGACGCGCTGACGACGCGGGCTCCGTTTTCGTGTGCCGCAAGCAGCACGTTGAGCGTCCCTCGGACGTTGACGTCGGAAGTCAATCCCGGCAGCTGCATCGAGCGCGGCACCGATCTCATCGCACCCTGGTGAAAGATGACGTCGCAGCCCTTTGCGGCTCTGCCGACCGCCGCTTCGTCCCGGAGGTCTGCCTCCACCAGCTCTAGCTCGGGGCAGTCCGACAGGTTGTCGATGGAGCCTTCGGAGAGGTCGTCGAGCCCCACGACCTGGTCGCCCTCGGCAATCAAGCGCGCGCCGAGGCGCGAACCGATGAATCCGGCCGCCCCTGTGACTAGACACCTCATGTGCTCACCTTGTCCTTTGAGTTCTTCGAGTCATTCTTGGATATACCGGCAGCATTTCTTGTGCAAGTGGTCACCACGAGCTGCGCGCCCATTCGATGGTTCGCCTCAGCCCGTCCTCGAGGGTGACCTGTGGCTCCCAGCCCATCGTGGAGCGAGCAAGGGAGATGTCGGGACAACGGACCTCGGGGTCGTCCACCGGCCTGTCGGTGAACACAACCTCAGAGTCACTGCCCGCCAAGGATGCGATCATCTCTGCGAGCTGTCGGACGGTGATCTCACGCGGGTTGCCGAGATTCATTGGCCCGGGGATGTCGGCATGGATGAAACGCCAGATCCCTTCGACGAGGTCGTCGACGTAGCACAACGACCGGGTTTGCTCGCCGTCGCCGTGCACCGTCAGCTTCTCACCCGCAAGCGCCTGCTGGATGAAGGTGGGGACCGCCCGGCCGTCGCCCTTGCGCAGGCGCGGCCCAAAGGTATTGAAGATGCGGATGATCCTCACCGGCATGCCGTGGGTGCGGTGATACGCCATCACCATCGCTTCCGCGAAGCGTTTGGCTTCGTCGTAGACGCCGCGCGGCCCCACTGGATTGACGTTCCCCCAATAGCTCTCTGGCTGAGGGTGGACCTTGGGATCACCGTAGACCTCGGAGGTTGAGGCCATGAAGAACCCGGCCGACTTCGCCTTGGCCAGGCCCAGTGCGTGCAGCGAGCCGAGAGCCCCTACCTTGAGAGTGTGTATCGGATGGTCGAGATAGTCGCGCGGAGAAGCGGGGGAGGCGAAGTGCAGCACCCAGTCGACATCGCCCTCCACGAACATGTAATTGGTAACATCGTATCGCTCGAACCGGAATCTCTCGTGCGAGATAATGCGGCCCAGGTTACCGGCATCACCAGTGAGGAAAGAGTCGAAGCAGACTACGTCCCAACCTTCGTGCAACAGCCGCTCGCAAAGATGAGACCCGACGAAACCCGCGCCTCCGGTAACTACCGCTCGTGGCAACCTAGTGCTTTCTAGACGACGTGAGGACGGCCGGTGGGGTAGTAGCTAAACCCGGCGTTCCTCATCTCTTGGGGATCGAACAGGTTGCGGCCGTCGATGACGACCGGATATGCCATCAGCGAGTGCAGCTTGTCGAGATCGAGGGTTTTGAACTCGTCCCATTCGGTGCACAGCACCATGCAGTGGGCGTCGTTGAGCGCGTCGTACATGTCATGGCAAACCTCGAGCTCGGGGAGCTCGGCTTTTGCGTTCGCACCGCCCTGCGGATCGTATCCGACCACATGCGCGCCCTCGCGCAGCAGCAGGCGGGCAAGCGACAGGGCGGGGGCGGAGCGAACATCGTCGGTGCCGGGCTTGAACGACAGCCCCAGCAGCGCGATCTTCTTGCCTTCGACGTTCCACAGCGCCTCGAGGACCTTGTCGACGGCAGACTCGACCGCTTGGTCGTTGATCCTTGCGACCTCCCGCAACAGGGGGAACTCAGCACCGACGCGCGCTGCGAGGCGCTCGAAGGCCTGAATGTCCTTGGGGAAGCAGTAGCCGCCGTAGCCGAGCCCTGCATTGAGGAAGGAGCGGCCGATGCGCTCGTCGGCTCCCATTACCTCTGCAACCGCCACGACATCTCCACCCGAACGCTCACACAGCCGAGAGAGAGCGTTGGCATAAGAGATCTTGAGCGCCAAGAAAGCGTTACATGCGTGTTTCGCCAGCTCGGCGGTTGCGATGTCTGTTTCGATGATCTTGGTGCCCCCCTCGAGGAGAGGGCCGTACAGCTCCCGCATCCTGGCAAAAGCCTTGGGCGACTCCGCCCCCACCAAGATGCGGTCGGGTTGCAGGGAGTCCTCGACCGCGGTTCCCTCTTTGAGGAACTCCGGGTTCGAAACAACTTCGGCAGAGCCGGCGAAGTCGGCGCGCTCGCGCGCCAGCGTCCTCTTCACTCGCTGAGCGGTACCGGCCGGAACAGTCGACTTCTCGACCACGACGACATCAGACCGTCCGTGGCGAGCGACATCACGAGCCACCTGCTCGACGGCGATGAGGTTAGCTTCTCCCGAAGCTCTTGGGGGTGTACCGACGCAGATGAAGACCACGTCTGCGCCCGAGATGGCCTCGGCGGAGTCGGTAGTAAACGACAGTTTGCCCGACTCCATCGTTTCGTCCAATAGTTCCTGTAACCCCGGCTCGTAGAACCAGGGAACGCGACGCCGCAGCATCGCGATCTTTTCCTCGTCGAGGTCGTTTCCCACGACATCGTGGCCGAGCTTCGCCATCGTCCCGCATGTGACCAGACCCACGTGCCCGGCGCCTATGACACCTACCTTCAAGATTTCCGTCCTCCAGATCTAGGGCGAGCCCGCACAAGGGCCGCCGTGCCGGGCTACTTAGAAGCTGCGGCCTCTGAGGGCCGTCTTGCCAACTGCACGGAGATCCACTCGTAGGTGGCCTTGAGGCCGTCCTCGAGAGGGGTCTGCGGCTCCCAGCCGAGAACCTCACGCAGCCGGGTATTGTCGCTGTTGCGGCCGCGTACTCCTTGCGGCTTGCTGACGTCGTTACGCTTGGTGATCTGCTTGCCGGCGACCTTGGCAACGAGGTCCACGAGGTCGTTGATCCCGATGAGCACGTCGGTTCCGAGGTTCAGCGGCGCCGAGTGGTCGGAGTGCATGATCCGGTAGATACCCTCTACGCAATCATCCACGTAGGTGAACGAGCGCGTCTGGAGGCCGTCACCCCAGACCTCGATCTCACCACCGTCCTCGACCAACGCTACCTTGCGGCTGATGGCGGCGGGCGCCTTCTCGCGGCCCCCGTCATACGTGCCCAGCGGACCGTAGATGTTGTGAAAGCGAGCGACGCGGGTCGGAAGCCGGCCCTCCTCGTCATAGTACTGACACAGCTTCTCGGCGTAGAGCTTCTCCCAGCCGTATCCTTCTTCGGGATCCGCAGGATAGGCGTCCTCTTCCCGGAGCCCACCGATGTCCGGCGAGTTCTGGCGGTAGAGAGGATAGATGCAGGCGGACGACGAGTAGAAGTAGCGGCTCGCCTTGTTCTGGTGAGCGGCGTCGAGCATGTGGGCGTTGATGAGGATGTTGTTGCGCGCCACATCGGCATGGTTGCCGGTGATGTATCCGATGCCTCCCATGTCGGCGGCAAGCTGATAGACCTCGGAGACGTTCTCAGTGGCCTCGAGACAATTCTCCCAGCGCCTCAAGTCGAGCACCTTGAAGTCATCGGCAGACGTCGCCTCGTACTCAGGCTCTTTGATGTCGACGCCGCGCACCCAATACCCACGTTCCTTCAGGTACTTGATCATGTGGTGGCCGATGAAACCGCCACCTCCGGCTACGAGAGCCGACTTTCCGCTCATTCCGTTCTGACCCATGCCGTTCTCACCCATTGGAGAACTCTCCCTTCCGAAATCGGTTCATTTTCGTATCGGCAGATGCTCGGGTCGACTTCAGTTGCCCCGAGTCACTTTTTGCGCAATAACTGCACCGCGAACAGAAGCGCAAAGCGCGGGTTGCCGAGCAGGTAACGGCGCCACAGCCGCTTCGGCTCGGTCACGAGCCTGAAGAGCCACTCCAAACCCGCTCGCTGCATCCACGGGGGGGATTGACGCTTCTTGCCGGCCAAGAAATCGAACGCCGCGCCGACTCCGACCATTGTAGCTGTGATCTCGCCGCGCAGGCGCGCCATGAGCTGTTCCTGTTTGGGTGCCCCCAGCCCCACCAGCAGCACGCCCGTACCCGAATTGTTGACCGCGCTGATGAACTCCGCCTCCTCCTCCTCGGTAAGAGGTCGGAACGGGGGTGCCCAGCGATAGGTGACCCGAAGGGCGGGAAACCTCTCGGTGAGGCTCGAGACGAGGTCGTCGAGGACCTCGGGCGTGCCTCCGTAAAAGCCCACACTGACTCCTTCGCGGGCCGCATGCTCGCAGATGACCGGGGTCAAATCGGGTCCGTAAACGCGCGTGGCTTCGGGGATGCCAAGCTTGCGCAGACCCCACACGAGCGGCATGCCGTCCGAGGTGGTGAGGTCAGATTGATTCATGTGCTCCCGGTACTCGGGCCGCTTGTGAGCCTCGACGACGTTATTGACCGCGGCTATGCAGACGTAGCGGGACTCCCTGCGGCTCCCCCATTCGACGATCTGGCTCGCCGCTTTGTCATAGTTCGAAGCATCTACGCGCATGCCCAGGATGTAGCGGGACCCGAAGGTGTGGCCTTGCTCGGGCGCGGACTGCGACGGTGGTCTGACGGAAACCGCTTCTGACAGGCTCAATACGCACCCCTTCTGGCCATGAGAACCCCGAACGTCTTGAGGAGGATGTAGAGGTCCAGGGTCAGCGACCAGTTCTCGATGTAGAAGAGATCGAGCCGCAGAGCCTCTTCGGGCGCCACGCTGCTGCGCCCGTTCACCTGCCACCAACCCGTGACGCCGGTGGGAACCTCGTGGCGAGGACCCAGCAGTTCGAGGTTGGCGGCGACCTGATCGGTCGGCAGGGGCCGAGGCCCCACCAGGCTCATGTCACCCTTGATGACGTTGAGAAGCTGTGGGAGCTCATCGAGACTGAGCTTGCGCAGGATTCGCCCGACCCCGGTGAGACGGGGGTCGTCCTCGATCTTGAAGAACGGGGAGCTCATGTCGATTCCCCGCTCTCTCAGCACACGGTCGCCGTCGACCAGCATCGTGCGGAACTTGTAGACGGTGAATGCGCTCCCCCCCTTGGTGATCCGCTCCTGGCGGAAGAGGACGGGGCCCTCGGACGTCAGCCTGATGGCTAGAGCAATGACACTCAGGACGGGCAAGGACACCAGTAGTCCAAGGCTCGAGACGGTGAGATCGAAGGCCCGCTTGACCACCGTCTGTGTTCCGCTAAGGCGAACAGGCTTCAGCGAGATCGCCATGACCTCGGGCCCGACGGGCTGGACCGACAGCCGCGAGGCGAGAATCTGGGGAAGATTGGCCGAAACCCTTACCTCAGCGCCGGTGCGGCGAGATACCTGCATGATCTTGAGAGCGTCCTGAGACGTGACCGCAGTCGAGGCTACAAAGACGCACTCTGCGCCGTGCTCCTCGACCAGCTCGGAGAGACCGGCCAGCCGCCCCAGCACCGGGTGACCGGTGGGGGAGCTGTGAGTCTCAGAGGTCGCCACGAAGCCGATCGGCTGGAAGCCGAGCCGGGGGCTGCCCAATGCCACCGCGAGCCTCCCCGCTTCCTCGTTGGTGCCGACAATGAGCGTGCGGACCGACAGCCGGCCCTCGCTACGGAGCTGATAGACGCGCGACCGCCACAGCCGGCGACCGGTCAGCTCGAGCACCACCGCGAACGCCCAGGTCAGAGCGACCCATTCGCGCGAGAGCTCGGACTTGGACCAGTAGCTGACCAGCACCACGAGCAGAGCCCCGGTGCTGGCGGCGCTGATCACACGACGGAACTCCTCCGCCGCACTAAGGTGCCGGATACCGTAGAGACCGTAGGCGTGGAAGACCGGAATCCACAGGGCCGCGCCGAGCCCCAGCGCCACCATGTAACCGTTCGTGAGCGGGATGAATCCGAAGCGGACCGTCCATGCCGCCAGCAGCGCAGTGATCAGGCAGAGCACATCGGTGGCGGCGAGGCCCCCGGCGATGCGGGCGTAGAGACCCCCAACCCCCGAGCCGAGCTCGACCCGAGGCGCATCGAGCTGAGGGTCGAGCCGAATCTCGGCGCCGCGTTCCGGCGCATCGACATCGACCAGTTTGAGGTCCCCCTCGGTCGTGACCAGCTTCAGCGTCTCCAGGCCGTCAAGGGACGCCTGCGTGGACGCGGAGTTCAACGCGCTCTCGAGCATCTTTTTGGGTTTGATCGGTTACACCCCCCTCTGCTTACTCTAGGTTCGATCCCCGGTTCGGCTTGCCAATCGCCGGGATTTGTTTGCCTCCATCCAGAGGCAGCTTCTTTCATCGCATTGTCTCCGACAATGGCCCTCTACTCCCATACGCACTGGTACGTAACTTCGGGTTGAGCGCCGCGATTGGGACTCGAGTGTTTGACCGTTTAGCCCTTTTTGCGACGATATTAGGAGCAGGCTACAACGCCCGTCTTGCCTCTGTGTCCGCAGGTGCTCGACTGTAACGAGTCGTTGGCCTTACTCAGCAGTCGACGCTTCTCGACACAATGGGCGCACGGCTGCCGATCCGCTACCCAGACCCGGGAGAAACTCGCTCTTCCTGCGTGATGCTCAGGGATGGGCGCGGAAGTACTCGACCGTGCGGGCCAGCCCGTCGTCGAGCCCCACGGCAGGCTCCCAGCCCAGGACCGCGGCAGCCTTGGAGGGATCGACGACGATTCGCTGCAGCTCTCCGGGGCGGGCCGCGGCATGGGCGGGCTCCAGATCCACTCCGACGATGGCCTTGAGGCGGTCGTAGAGCTCGTTGACCGACAGCTCGGAGCCCGAACCGATGTTGATCAGCTCCCCGGAGCCGGCCGAGCGGGCAGACAGGAACGCGTCCGCGACGTCTGAGACGTAGACGAAATCCCTGCTCTGAGTGCCGTCCCCATAGATGGTGCAGGGCTTGCCGCCCAGAAGCCTGCGGCTGAAGATGGCCACGACCTGGCCCTCCAGGCCCACCTCGCTGGCCGGTTCTTGGCGGGGTCCGTAGACGTTCGACAGCGCCAGCGCGGTGTAGTCGAGATCCTTGACGGCCCGGAAGTAGCGCAAGTAGTCCAGCATCACCTTCTTGGAGACACCGTAGGGAGACTCGGGCATCGCCTCCGGCGAATAGACCTGATCCTCGGTGACGGGCAACCGGCTCGCATCGGGCTCGCCGTAGATGCAACCCCCGGAGGAGGTGAAGACGACCTTGGCCGTTCCCGACTCCGAAGCCGCCTGCAGAACCCGCAGTGTCCCGATGACGTTGACCATCGCGTCGTGCACGGGGTCCGCCACCGACTTGCGCACGTCCACCTGGGCGGCGAGGTGGAAGACCACCTCAGGCCTCGCTCTTGTGATCGCCTCGGCGACCCCTTCGGAGGTGATGTCGAGACGATGAAAGGAGAGCTTTCCCGCCTCCGAGCTGCGTGCTCCGGCAAGGTTGTCCAGCGAACCCGACGACATGTCGTCGATGCCGACGACCTCCTCCCCTTGAGCGACCAGGGCATCGACGACATGGGAGCCGATGAAGCCCGAAGCCCCGGTCACGAGCACACTCACTTGTTCATCCCTTCGCTGGTCATTCGTCTGAGGTTAGCGCCCAGCTCCGGAGTCGGGTGGCGTGGGGGCCGGATGGGAAAGGTCCCGATTGAGCCCGCCCAGCACGCCGGGCCGGCCGAGTCAGAGGGGCGGGGCCGCTTGCGCGAGGCGGGCGCGACGGGCGGCGCTGGGGCCGGGGAACGGCCCCCAGATTGCGAACGTGATGCCGGGGTCCTGGAAGCAGACGAACATGGTGCCGCCGTCGGGCGAGAAGCAGGGTCCGGTGAGCTCGGAGGCATTGAGGCGATTGGCGGCGAACTCGTAGACCTCACCGTCCGGGGTCAGGCCCATGATCCGGTTGTCGCCCCGCCAGTCCTCAACGAAAAAGAAGTCCCCCCAGGCCGTGACATGAGCATTGTCGGGCGCTTTCATCGCGCCCTCCTCGGAACTCTCGTAGAAGAGCTCGAGGGACTCGTCCGCCGGGCAGTAGCGGAAGGTCTGTCCCAGGGCCTCGGCGCCCCCCTCGGTATCGTTGAACCACAGCACCCCGTCCGCGAACCAGGCCCCTTCGAGCCGGGTGAATTGCACCGCCCCGGCACCGGCCGCAGAGTCGTTGGCGTCCTCGGGATCGACGTCGACCCAGCTCTCCGCATAGGAGCGGCCTTGCTCGAGACCAGAGCCGTTCGCACCCTCATCGTCGGCAAGGGCGAGGGCCTGGAGCCGCCCCCCTTGGGCGAGAGATCCGGGCCGTGCCGAGGTGTCCTCGGGCAGGAAGCGGTAGAGAAAGCTTCGGGGCCCCTCGTCCTCGGTGAGATAGACGATGCCGGTCTCGGGATCCACGCCTGCTGCCTCGTGAGAGAAGCGCCCCATGTCCCGCAGCGGAGTGCGGGAGAGGTCGCTCTCGGGGTCGGAGGGGTCGATCTCGAAGACGTAACCGTGGTCGTCCGAGCCCGTCTCCTCACAAGTCAGCCAGGTCCCCCACGGGGTGGGCCCACCGGCACAGTTCCTGTCGGTGCCGGAGGACGACACGTAACTATCGGTGACACGGCGGTCGGGGTCGACGACCAGAACGGTGGTACCGCCGGGCGAGTCGGCATCGAAGGGGTTGGCGCCTTCGGCCGCAGGCCCCTCGTCGTTCTCCAGCTCGTGATTACGGATGAGAAGGGTGGTGCCGCCGGAACCCTCGAAAGCGGCCATCCCGTCCGGGCGGCCGGGGTTCGGGGCGCCGTTCGTCAGCGCAGTATCCGGGTCCGAGAGGACCCGGTACTTGAAGCCGCGCGGGAGATCGAGCATCCCGCCGGGATCCTCAAGAGGGCGACCCAGCGCGCCGGGAGGGGGCTGCGGCCCCCCATTACCTCCGCCCGAGGGGATCACGTCGTCCACCGAGCAGGCGACCAGGAGCGCTCCGGCAGAGGCCGCGCCGAGGCGCAGAAAGCGCCGGCGGTCCATGTTTCGGGGAGTCCACAACTCACTCATGAACTCCAGAATAGGGACTTTGTCCGGTTTCGAGTGCCGGGTTCCGGTTTTAGGGGCGTCAGAGAGTGCAGAAACCTCAGCCGGAGGCGGCGAGTATCTCGCGGTCGGCGACCGTGACGTCCACGGCCTCGGCCCCCGCCTCGACGACCACGCCCTCACCGAGCACGGCTCCCCTGACGACGGCGCCCTCCCCCACCACCGCACCGGGCAGGAGCACCGAACGTTCGATGGTGGCCTCGGAGATGCGGGCGACGGCCCCCAGGCAGGCGTCTCTGACCACGGCGTCGGGGTGGATCTCGACGTCCTCGCCCATCACCACGGCCCCCACTCCCGGCTCAGCCACGGCGTCGGTGAGGAAGCGGCCGGCGAGCGCGTCGAGGTTCGCCTCGAGGAACTTCTGGGGAGTTCCGATGTCCATCCAGTAGGCGTCGCCGCCGAGGGCGTAGAGGGCCGCGCCCTCCTCTACCAGCTGCGGAAAGAGCTGTCGTTCGGCCGACCACACCTCGCCGGCGGGAATGCGATCGAGAATCGAGGGCTCGAAGACATAGACGCCGGCGTTGATGAGGTTGGTGGGGGCGGTACCGGCGGGGGGTTTCTCGATGAAGCCGAGCACCCTGCCATCGGGCTCGGTGGGCACAACGCCAAAGGCCGATGGGTCCTCGACCGGCGTCAGCAGGATCGTGGCCTCGGCGGACCGGCTGCGGTGCCAGTCGACCACCTTGCCGAGATCGATGTCGGTCAGAATGTCGCCGTTGAAGACGAGCAGGGCCTCCTTCCCCAAGAGGCTCTGAGCGTTCTTGATGGCCCCGGCGGTGCCCAGGGGTTCCTTCTCGTTAGTGACCTCGACCCGGAGCCCCATTTGCCCCCCCCGCTCGATGGCGGGCGCGAAGGCCTCGGCGAGATATGAGGTGAGGAGCACGACGTCTGAGATGCCCTGTCTCACCAGGAGGTCGAAGACGTGTTCGATGTGGGGCCGGTTGGCGATCGGGAGCAGGTGCTTGGGCCGGGTGTGGGTAAGCGGCCTGAGACGGGTCCCGAAACCACCCGTGAGGATGAGCGCCTTCACCCCTCCAGGCCCTCGCGTACTCGTTGCCGCCAGTAGTCGAGCACCTCGGCAAGGGTGTTCTCGAGACGGTGCTTGGGCGCCCACCCGGTGACATGCTCGAGCTTCGAGGCGTCGCCCTGAAGGATGGGAGGGTCGGCCGGACGGATGCGGGCGGGGTCGACCTCGATCGTGAACTCGGTCTCAGACATACCGGTAAGGAGCAGGAGCGCCTCTTGGAGCGTGGGGGCTTCACCGGTGGCGACGTTGTAGACCTCGCCCGCCGACCCAAAGTCGAGCGCGGCTCGGTAGGCGGCGACCACGTCGCGCACGTCGCCGAGCTCTCGCTTGAGCGCCAGGTTCCCCGTCGTGATGACAGGCGCGGCCCTCCCCGCCTCCGCAAGCGCGATCCGGCGCGCCCAGTCTGCGGTTGCAAAACGCGGGGGCTGGCCGGGCCCGATGTGCATGAACGCGCGTGTGGCCACCACTGCCATCCCGAAAGCTGAGAAGAACATCTGCCCGAGCCACTCCTCGGCCACCTTGCTGACCGCGTAGGGCGACAGTGGTCGCAGAGGTGTGTCCTCATCGATGGGGCAATCCTCGGGGGCGACGGCGCCGTACTCGTCTGAGGTACAAGCGAGCAGGACTCGTGCAGCCGGGGAGGTTGTCCTCAACGCCTCCAACAGGAGATGGGTCCCCGTAACGTTCACCTCGTAAGTGAGTGCGGGCTCGGTCCAGGAACGGGCCGCGCTGGCCTGGGCGGCAAGGTGAAAGACCTGATCGGGCGCGCTCTTCTTTACCGCGCGAGCGACCGCCTGGGGGTCGGTGAGGTCGCACTCGAGCATCCCCGGTGAGCCGCTCCGCGAAAGGGCAGAGACCTCGTGCCCGTCGCCTCTGAGCGAGGTCGTGAGAAGCCCACCCACAAAGCCCTCGGCGCCCGTGACTAGGATGCGCACGCTAGCCGGGGGTCCGGTTGAAAGAGAGACCGACGATGACGATTCCGACCACTACAATGCCGGCTCCGACCCAGCGCAGCGGCGGGACGTGCTCGTGAAGCCATAAGCGTGAGAACAGCACCACGAAGACATAGGACATCCCCACCGAGGGATAGGCCACCGACAAGGGGACGCGCGACAGCACGACCAGCCAAAACAGAGCGGAGACGGCGAACAGCACCAGTCCCGTCCACAACCTCGGCTCACGCGCGGCGCGCCCCACGGTGCCACCCAACGATCCCAGCTCCTGGGCCCCGATGCGGCCGATCTCGTTCATGGCCGCCTTGAGCATGAGCTGACCCCCAAAGGCAAAGGCAACGCTCACGAACAGGATCAGGAGGGTGCTCCAAAACCCCTCTGTGCGGGGTGCGAAGCCAACTGGTGACATGGACGGGGAGTCTAGTGGGCGCTAGGAGTCCCGGACCAGCACTTCGACAGTGCCCGACTCTGCTTGCGAGATCACGCCGCGTTCGAACCTCTGACGCCTTCCCCTGTCCAGCTCGTCTTCGACCGGCAGACCAAGCTTTCCCGAGGGCCCGCCGTGCCGGCGATAGGCGGGCAGGAGGGCGGCGGGGACGGCATGTGCGCCCGTGGCGCGCGACCACAGGAGCATGCCGCCCTCATATCGCGCTCCCCGATATCTCCCTTGGCCCCATATCCCCGTTACGGGCAGACCCAGCCGGCTGCGGGCGCCGCCAAGCTCGAGATACGCGTCCAGCACGGGGCCGTGCTGCCATACGACCGCGTCCAGGCGCCCGTTGAGCGTGAGTCTGCCGTGGCGCAGATCCTGGACGAGGTCGCCTGAGCCCATGCGGCGAGCGGGCCCGGAGGCGAAGTCGGCTCCGCTCGCCCGGAGAGCATGGCTGCCCTCAAACGCCGCCGCCAGGTCGTAAACGACCTTCACCCGGAACAGCGAGTCCTTGAGCGCCAGGGCGGAGCGAATCGACCAGCCGCTCGTGCGCACCTTTCGGATGCCGCCGACGATCTTGACCCCGCCTTTCGTGCCCTTGGGAACGGTGACGCGCCCTGACACTCCAAACGGCTTGAGCAGGGAAAAGCTCTTGAGCGCCCCGACTCCGTAATAGGAGTTGAGCCGGGCGGAGAACGACTTCCACGGCATCGTCAGACTCCAGTGGTGGTTGGGGTTGTCGGCAACTGCATCGGCCCGGTCGCGCACCCCGCGCAGGTACGGGTAGGCGGTGCCGCCCCAGACGTTCTCGTTATGCTCGGTGTGGCCTCCAGATGAGGACGAGTAGAGCGCCTGTATCGGCTTGCCCCCGTAGGTAACGATCGTTGCCTTGGTGGAATCGACTGCCCCCTTCCAATCGTCCCACCAGTCACCCGACCCGGTGCGCTTGGCGTCCCCTATGTAGGCCTGATCAAGGGTCGAGTCGTACACCGCGCAGTCGCACGGATAGCGGTTCTGGCCGTCTGTGACGACCTTGCGATAGGCGTAGGTGCGACCGGCTATCGCCTGAGTGCGCAGCGCCTGGGTGGGCCACGAAGAGGGCACCTCGCCGAGACCGTAGAGATAGTGGCGCATCGACAGGGATGCGACCAGCCTCAGGCAGTTGCCGGCTGCGCATGTGTCCGAGGAGTACCAGCCGCCCTTGAGCCTCCCGAGCGCGTAGTCGTAGGGCTTGCCCGCAACGCTGATGATGGTCCCGAATTTCTTGAACACGACCACCAGGGCTCTGCTGCGAGCGAATACGGTCCGGCCGCTGCGAACGACCTGTTTGCCGTCCTTGTAGATGCGCATTCCGCCGGCCGGGCTCGCCTCCAGACGCCAGTGGGTTGCGGCCGGCCCGGCCGCGAAGGACCCCGACGATCCCCGCAGCCGCAGCTCGACGCGGCCTCCTCCCGGCCTCCTGGCATAGCTCGTGAACTTGATCGAGCCCCGTTGCTGGAGCAGGCCGACCCGGATCCGGTGAGGCATGCGTCTAGTTCCTACCGAGACTCCTGAGTAGTAGTGAGTCAGGATCTCGCGAGCGCTCTTGCCGAGCCGGGCGCGTCCCAGGGCGCCGTACTGTGACATCCCGATCCCGTGCCCCCAGCCGCCGCCGGTGATGATCACGGTTCGAGAGGCGTGGCCAGGCGCCGGGGCAAGGAGGAGCGACAGGATGACGAGGGCGGCTAAGGCCGTGGCGGATAGAGCCGGCCATCTCTGGCCCGGAAACGTCCCACACGGTCGTTTTTGGGCCACACTTCGAGGAGTGCCCGTGTGAACGGGCGGTTGATTGCTCACTGGTGACCAGACAACCACATCCCCAGGGCATCGGATGCCGGGAGCCGGGCGAGCCCCGTGCGAGAATCCCGCCGTGGGCTCGCCAGCCGCCCTGCGGGCGGCGATCACTCTGGAGCAATCGTGGCACCGCGTCCCCGGGGGGACCGCGGTCGCGGCCCTTGGTCTGGCGCGGGCACTGGCAAGCCGGGCCGGGCTCGAGCCGGTGGGCGTGGCGGCCCGGCACCGCCGGCCCCCTCCGGAGCCGTGGCTGCCCGCGATTCCGGTGCGCCACCTGAACCTGCCTCGCATCGCCCTCTACGAGTCGTGGCACCGGCTGCGGCGGCCACGAGTCCAACGAGCAACGGGGGCAGTGGACGTGATCCATGCCACCACCATGGCCATCCCTCCCCGCACTGCCCCCCTGTTGGTCACGATTCACGACCTTGCGTGGCTGCGCTTCCCGCAGATGTTCACCGCCCGTGGAGTGACCTTCTTCCGCCGCGGCCTCGTCCTGGCAATGCAGGAGGCGGACCTCGTGCTGTGCTCGTCGGAGGCCACCAGGCGCGATTGCGCCGAGGCGGGCTTCGATGAGGCAAAGTTGCGCGTCGTCCCATTGGGAGTCGAGATGGCTATTGCCGACGAGGTCGATGTGCAACGTGTGCGTGTGGCCTACGACCTCGATCGCCCCTACGTCCTGTGGACCGGGACGATCGAGCCGAGAAAGAACCTGGCCGGGTTGTTGGACGCGTTCGTCCGCCTCGACCTCAGCCTCGGCCTCGACCTCGTCCTCGTGGGCCCGCGCGGCTGGAACGAGGACCTCGATGGGATCGCGCACAGAGTGCGCGACAGGGTCAGGGTGCTCGGCTTCGTCCCCGCCTCAGACCTCGGCCCCCTCTACGCGGGGGCAGAGGTCTTTTGCTTTCCGAGCCTGCTCGAGGGCTTCGGCTTCCCCGTGCTCGAGGCCATGTCCCAGGGCACTGCGGTCGTGACTTCGCGCGGCACTTCCACCGAAGAGTTGGTGGAAGGCGCGGGAGTACTGATCGATCCGCTCGACGCCGCCTCCATCGCCGAAGGCCTCGAGCAGGCGCTCCAACCCTCCACGAGGGCCCGGCTTGAGCCCCTGGGCCGGGCCCGGGCCGCTTCGTTCACCTGGGAGCGCTCCGCCGAGCTGGTGGCCTCTGCCTATGAGGAGGTGGCCTGATCAAGCGCGTCGGCATCAACCTGCTGTGGATGCTTCCCGGAGTGGTTGGTGGCTCCGAGACCTACATGACGAGGCTGCTGTCGGGTATCGCCGAGCATCCCTCGAACCTGGAGTACACGATCTTCGCCCTGCCGCAACTCGCCTCCTCCCACCCCGATCTCGAGAGGACATTCAAGGTCTCATACGCACCAATCAGTGGACAGTGGAAGTCCTTCAGGATTGCCGGCGAGAACACGTGGCTGGCCGCACAGTGCCGCAAACGCAGAATCGACCTCGTCCACCATGCAGGCGGAATCGTGCCCTTCGTTCACAGGGCGCGCCCGCTGCTCACGATCCACGACCTCCAGTACCTCTTCTATCCCGAGTACTTCACGCGCACGAAGCTCTCCTACCTGCGGGCCATGGTTCCTCGCTCGGCAGAGGCCGCCCGCCTGGTCCTCACTCCCAGTGAATTCTCACGACGCTGCGTCATCGAGCGACTCGCAATCGACCCCAGCATTGTCAGAGTGGTACCGCACGGGATCTCCCTGAGGGCCACCGTGGTCACCCCCGGAGACGTGCGGGGCCGCCACTCGCTCGACGGCCCCTTCTTTCTCTATCCGGCCGCAAGCTACCCGCACAAGAACCACCTCGTCCTGCTGGAGGCGTTCGCCCGCCTGCGCGAGACGCACCCCGACGCGCTGCTCGTCCTTACGGGTGCCAAGGCGTGGATGGAGTGGAGCGTGGCGCGCGCAATGGGAGAGCGCATCGAAGCCGAGATCGCCAAGCTGGGGCTGGAAGCCTCAGTCAGACGCCTTGGCTATGTCTCAAGCGAAGACCTCGCAGCCCTCTATTCGGAAGCCGCCGCGCTGACCTTCCCCTCACGCTTCGAGGGGTTCGGCGCCCCCGTGCTGGAAGCCATGGCGCGCGGGTGCCCGGTTATCGCCTCCGACGCCACCGCAGTCCCCGAGGTTCTGGGGACGTCGGGGATGCTCGTCTCTCCGGACAACGCCTCGCACTGGACCGAGGCCATGCGGGACATGCTCGAGAACCCCGAGCTCGCAGATACGTTCAGAAAAGCCGGTCTCGACCGGGCGAGCGGGTTCGGCTGGGACCGCTCCGCCTCCATCCTCCAGGACGCCTATCGCCACGGTCTCGAGACGACTCTATGAGGCTCGGCGTTATCGCTCCCCACTTCGAGCCCGACCTCGCCCCCACCGGGGAGGTCATCACCCGCATAGTGCACGAGCTGGGTCGCAGGGGCCATGAGATACACGTTGTCACCGCGTTCCCCTTCTACAAGGAGCACCGGGTCGAGGGTGCTTACGCCGGCCGGCTGGTCCGCACTGAGGACACGCCCTGGGGGCGGATCGTCCGGGTGCATCCCTTTCCGGGCAGCGACAAGTCGGACCTCGTGCGAAGGGCGGCGGGCTTTCTCGGCTTCAGCGCGCTGGCCACGACCGCGGCCCTGCTCAGCGGGCCCGTCGACGGCGTCCTGGCGCTATCGCCCCCGCTGACCCTTGGGGCAGCCGGATGGCTGGTCGCCAAGAGGAGCTCGTGCCCGTTCGTGTTCACGATCCACGACGTCTATCCCGATGTCGTGATCGAGCTCGGGCGGCTCACGAACCCGGGGCTGATCAAAGCTGCCTCTGCCCTCGAGCGTTTCTGCTACGAGCGCGCCGACGCCGTAACCGTCCTGTCCGAGGAGCTGAGGCAAAACGTCGCCCGCAAGACTCAGGACCCCTCGAAGGTCAGGGTCATCACGAACTTCGTCGACACCGACTGGATCACCCCGTCTGACAAGAACAACGCCTACCGCGCCGAGCACCGCCTCGACGGCAAGACCGTGGTCATGTACGCAGGCAATGTGGGCCTGTCGCAGTCGCTCGACCTGGTCCTGGACGCGGCTCGTGCCCTTGCCTCTAGAAAGGATGTCTGTTTCGTCGTCAACGGCCAGGGCTCGGTCCGCCCCCAGCTCGAGGCCGCGGCCCGTACACTTCCCAACGTTTTTTTCGTCGACATGCAGCCGGTGGAACGACTGCCCGAGCTCCTGAGCGCCGCCGACATCCACCTCGTCCCCCTGAAGAGGGGGCTGGCCAAGAGCAGTGTGCCGTCCAAGACCTACTCGATCCTCGCCTCGGGGCGGGCGTTGATCGCCAGCGTCGATCAGGCTTCCGAGGTGGCGCGCCTGGTCGAGCGCTCGGGCGCGGGCGTCGTGGTGCCGCCGGAGGATTCCGGCGCCTTCGTGGCGGCAGTCACAAGGCTGGTCTCGGATGAGAGCCTGCGACTGAGGATGGGGGCCGCGGGGCGGCGCTATGTCGAGGGCCAGGCGTCCCCGGCGGTCATCGCCCGGGCCTACGAGAACCTGTTTGTGGAGCTGCGCCGGACCTAACCTGCTCGTCGAGTGGTGGTCAAGTGATCTATGTGACCACCTCACCACCACTCGGCAATCTCAAAGCCGTTCGGCGAGCCAGGCCCTCAGCTCGTCAAGATAGCCGGGGTCGATCGAGTGCCCCATCGCGCTCTCCCGATAGGTCACCTCGGCCCCCGCGTCCTCCAGCGTCGACCGGGCTGCGCGGGAGAAGGCCACCTCGATGACCGGGTCCTGGGTACCGTGACCGATGGCTACGGGAAGGGCTGAGGCGTTGCCGAGATCAAGCTCGAAGCCCTCGACCTCGGGGATGAAGCCCGAGAGACACAGGAGACCGGCGGGCCGAGGCTGTCCGGAGCCGAGGCCCAGCGCATAGCTCATCACCGCTCCCTGGGAGAAACCGCCCAGCACGGTGTTCTCGTGGGGGATGCCGCTCGCACGGAGGAGCTCGTCGAGCCATGTGGCGGCGGCCGCATAAGTGGGGGCAAAGGTGGCCACGTCGGGGTAGCCGACCCGGCGCACGACGTACCAGTGGGCCCCGCCCGGCGGCAGAGAGAGGGGGCCGCGCGGGCACACACCGAGCAGCCTCCGCTCGGGATCGAGGGCATCGAACAGAGGGTAGAGGTCATGCTCGTCGGCGCCGCGGCCGTGGAACAGCACGACTGCTCCGGCCGGCTCCGACGCAGCCGGCCTCGTCACATGACGCAGTCCGCCGCTGCTATTCAACTCGGCAAACCTCCGGCACGGCCCCCGGCTTGGGAACGGGCAGGGCTTGAATCTGGACCACCCGCTGGGTCCGCAGCCGCTTGGGTCCGACGATCACGGCGACATCGATTCCCGCCTTGGTCTCGCCCGCCTCCACGCTCACACCGGGAAGCGCAGCCGACACCAGCTCCGCCATCTTGGCGGCCGCCGGTGCGTTCCTGCGGTAGACGATCACCGTGTCCTTGTAGTTGAAGCGCTCCGCGTTGGCGACCTCTGCGACATCGAGAGAACCTTGAGAAGTCCGAATCGCCTTCTCCAGGGCGTGCTCGGCGTCGGCAGCGGCACCGTCCTTGTAAGTCCCGTTGTAAACGCCGATGCTCACGGAGTCCGGGTCGATGTTCGGCACGTTATCGGCCTCGGCCGGCGACTCCTCGCGGGCGAGCGCCTCGAACATGACCCTCATCGCCGGCATGTCGGGGACGACTATGGAGAGCCCGTTGGCCGCAGTCCCGATGCCGAGATTGGGGGCGGTATAGGCCTCGAACTGCTCCGGATTGAAAGCCCTGAAGCGCTGGCCAATGCGCAGGAGATCGAGCAGGCCGGTGCTCTGGTCGACCGTGATGTTCTTCTTGAGCACCCCTTGCAGCTCCTGGATGCGGCTGAGGTGCAGCAGCGTGTCGACCGAAGTGATCTTGTCGATGGCCGCGGCCATGAACTTCTGCTGGTTCTGGATGCGCCCCAGATCGCCTCCCTCTACCGAGTGGCGCGAGCGCACGAAGCGCACCGCCTTGCTCCCGCTGAAGTGAACTACGCCGGGCTCGGCGATCTCGAGCCCGGTGTTGGGATCGAACTCGATGGGCTCGGGGACGCACACGTCCACTCCGCCGATGGCGTCGACGAGATCCTTGAACCCGGCAATATTGATCTGGACGTATCGATCGATATCGAGCCCGGTCAGATCCTCGACGGTACGGACCAGCGCGTTCTCTCCGACCTCCAGGGCGGAGTTGATCTTGTTCTTCTCGTCCCCGACTCGCACCCACAGGTCGCGCGGAAACTGCACCATCGTGATGTGCTCCGTCGCCGGGTCGATCTGAGCCAGGATCAGGGTGTCGGCGCGCTCGCCGGGCACGTCACCCGCGCCGAGATCGACCTTCTCCTTCTCGGTCAGACCCACGCGGGAGTCGGAACCCACCAACAGCACAAGCTCGGGCTTTCCTTCGGGCTTGGGAGAGGCGCCGTCACCGACGTCATCGATCACTTTCTGGGTGCCGGCTTCGGTGGACAAAAAGAGCCAGGCAGTCCACCCCGCGACCCCCAACACGACCACCAGGACGACGATGCCGGTTAGAGCCCACTTGTTCCTGAGGAGGCGCGGCAGCCTGCGCTGGCGCACGCGCCCGCCCCTAATCATTCCAGTGAGCCGGTCGGGCCCCAGCCGCTCCTTTCGCCTCACATCCACCCATCCAGGCTCGAGCGGCTGGAAAACAGAGTCAGGCTCTCCCGGGCACGCCGGGCTCGGTCATGGGGGCCGGGTCGAGAACCTTGTCGAGCTGGTCCTCGTCCATGAGCCCGTGCGCCAGGACGACCTCCCGAATCGTCTTACGTTCGGCGTGGGCCTCCTTGGCCAGCTTCGCAGTCTGCTCGTAGCCGATGTAGTCGGTGAGGGCGGTACACAGCATCAGCGACTGCTCGAGAAGCTCCCGGCAGCGGGCCTCGTCCGCCTCGATCCCCTCCACACAGCGCTCGGTGAAAGCGTGCACGCCGTTGGTGAGGAGCCTCATGCCGAACAGGAGGTTGTATCCGAACACCGGCCAGAACACGTTGAGATCGAGCTGGCCCCCATGGGCCGCGAGCGAGCACACCTCGTCGCAGCCGATGACCTGGAAGCAGACCATGTTCATCATCTCGGCCATGGAGGGATTGACCTTTCCGGGCATGATCGAAGAGCCCGGCTGCACCGGCGGCAGGATGATCTCCCCGATGCCGGTCCGGGGGCCAGAGGTCAACAGCCTGATATCGGAGGCAATGCGGGAGATCTCGACTGCGGAGTTGCGGACCGCGCTGGAGAGATGCGCCATGTCCCCCCCCGACTGGGTGAGGCGAAAGAAGTTTTCGCCGCGCCGCACCGAGAAGCCGGTTATAGCTGAGATGTGAGCCACGATCCCGTCGATGTAGGCGGGCTCGGCGTTGATGCCGGTGCCCGCTGCGGTCGCCCCGATATTGAGCTCCTCCAGGCCTGTGGCGGCGTCACCGACGCGCGCGGAGGCGATGCGGACGGCGGCGCCCCAGCCGGAGAATTCCTGACCCAGGCGCATGGGTACCGCATCCTGGAGGTGCGTGCGGGACGACTTGAGCACGTGGTCGAACTCACCTGCCTTGGCGTCGAAGGCGTCCGAGAGGCCCTCGAGGGCCTCGCGGAAGCGCGGCGCCAGTCGCAGGGCGCCCAGTCTCACCGCGGTGGGGTTGGCGTCGTTGGAGGACTGGGCCATGTTGACGTGGTCGTTGGCGTTGACCCGGCGGTCGGCGCCGCGCTCGCCTCCGAGCAGCTCCGAGGCGCGATTCGCCAGTACCTCGTTGACGTTCATGTTGTGAGAGGTCCCGGCCCCCGCCTGCCACGGGTCGATGACGAAGTGAGCGTCGTGCTCTCCAGCCAAAGCCTCGTCGGCCGCCTTGACGATCGCATCGCCGATCTTCCTATCGAGCCTGCCGGTGTCCATGTTGGCGAGGGCGGCGGCTTTCTTGACGACGATCATGCCCCATAGATAGTCCGGCTGCGGCGGTTGTCCCGAGATGCGGAAGTTGTCGCGCGCCCTGCCCGTCTGCGCGCCGTAGAGCGCCTCGGCGGGCACCCGAACTTCTCCAAGCGTGTCTCTTTCGGTTCTGTCGGTCACGTTGGTCCTCCTGCGGGGTCCACTCAGGGGCGGGCTTCGTCGCACAGGACGGGAACCCTGCACGCTTCGAGCGACGAAGCCGCCTGTGCGAGGGCGACGCCACTGAGCACCAACCCCATTGCCAGCGCCGTCGTCCACCACCTCCACGGGAGCCGATGCGCCGACCCGGGTCCTGTGCCTCCACCGGCAGCGGCCGGTCCCTGGAAAGCGGCTTCGGCAAGTGCGATGTGTGCGTCCTCGAGCTGGATCTTCAAGACGTAGACGGTCACCGGCGCCCACTGGTTCCCGCCCCCATACAGCCACGCGCTCGGGGCGGCTCGGTCGGTGATGGAGCGAGTCTCGATCCCGGCCTCCGTGAGCCTGCCCACCAAGAGATGAGCCTCGATGTCGTTGGCCGCGCGGCACAGACGCACCCAGCGCGAGCCGCCTCCGGTGGGCGTTGAGGTTGCGGGGGGCGGCAGACCGACGGCGACCGACATCAGCCGAAGATTCGCCGGGCGAGCACCACGCGCTGGATCTGATTGGTGCCTTCATAGATCTGTGTGATCTTGGCGTCGCGCATGAAGCGCTCGACGGGGTAGTCGCTCACGTAACCGTACCCTCCGAGCGCCTGGACGCAATCCGTGGTCACGTCCATGGCAACATCCGAGGCGTAGCACTTGGCGATGGCGGCCCAGTAGGGAAGGTCCGAAGCCTCCTCGTCGACTGCCAGAGCGGCTCGGTAGACCGCAAGCCGGGCCGTCTCTATCTTCATCGCCATGTCCGCAAACATGAACTGGAGGCCCTGAAAGGCGCCCACCGGGGAGCCGAACTGGTGGCGCTCTTTGCAGTAGTCGACCGCGACATCGAACGCGCCTTGAGCAATGCCGAGCGCCTGTGCGGCGATCGTGGGCCGCGAGAAGTCGAGGGTGCGCATGGCGATCTGAAAGCCCTTGTCTACCTCGCCGATGACGTTCTCCCGAGGCACCCGGCAGTCCTGCAACACGACCTCGCGCGTGGGAGAGCCTCTGACTCCCATCTTGTCCTCTTTGCGCCCGAGTGAGAAGCCGGGCATGTCTTGAGACAGAAGGAACGCAGTGATGCCTTTTCCTTTGGGAGCGGATGGATCCGTGACCGCGAAGTAGGTGTAGAGGTCGGCGGCGCCGGCCCCGGTGATGAAGCGCTTGGAACCGTTGAGAACCCAGCCGTCGGAGTCCTCGACTGCCCGGCTCTTCATCGCGGCCGCATCCGACCCCGAGGCGGGCTCGGTCAGGCAGTACGACATGCGGTGTGTGCCTTCGGAGATCCCCTCGCACACCAGCCGTTTTTGCTCATCACGACCTCGCAGCAGGACGGGAATCGCCCCCAGCTTGTTGACCGCAGGGATCAGCGATACTCCGGCCGACACTCGCGAGATCTCCTCGACGAGGATGCACAGCTCGACCGCCCCCCCACCCGCGCCGCCGTACTGCTCGGGGTAGGAGACGGCCGCGAAGCCGTTCTTGATCAGCAGCTCGTCGAGGTCCCAGGGGTATTCGTCGCTGGCGTCGATCTCCTGGGCGCGCGGCGCGATCTTGTCCTCGGTAAGCTGTCTGATGGACGCTTGAAACGCCCGCTGCTCCTCGGTGAAAGAAAAACTCAGCCCCTCGCCCACTTGCCAATCGTACCCGGTGCTGCGAGGGGATCAGGGGCCGCCCGGGCCGGCGGACTCAAGCGCGATCCAGGGCCCCCCGGACCGTTTCCAACAACTCGGCAGCCATGAAGGGCTTCTGCAACAGCTCGTAACCCCCCTCCAGGACCCCGTGGCGGGCGATGATGTCGTCGGTGTAGCCGGACATGAACACGATCCTCGCCTCGGGGGCCACCTTGTGGACTCGCTCGGCGAGCTCCCGGCCCGAGAGGCCGGGCATGATCACGTCGGTCAGCAGCAAATCCGGAGACCGCTCGGGACCGACGAACAGAGTGAGCGCCTCGAGGGGCTCCGCGGTCACGACATCGTAATGATGGGCGGCCAGGATTCGTTCCACAAGCCTCATGACCGCGTCCTCGTCCTCGACCACGACGACTCGCTCCCCTCGACCCTGGTTCGAGTCCGTGGCCCCGGCCTCGGCGGCGGCTGTGGAAACCTCGGCGACGGGAAAGTAGAGACGAAGCCCGCTGTGTCCAGGCACGTCCGCTTCTGACACCACCGCGCCCCCCACCGCTCGACGATCTCGGTCACGGAGGCCAGGTAGAGACCTTCCGACAGAGCGGGGTTCCGGCCACCTCTGCCATCACGTTCTCTCGCGGATACAGAGGCCGCCAGACAAACCCTTTGAGAGCGCATCGGCCCGGTCGTCCCCAACGCTGAGCCGCCCTCAGCCGGGACGTTGAAGGTTTCGATCGTGAGGCGGCCGCCCAGAGTCAGGACCTTTCTCGCCTGCACGCTCAGTGCCGCCAGAATCTGTTCCACATGTCCGGGGTCGATTCGGGTTCGCCACATTCCCCGCCCGAGCCTTGTGACCATGTCGATGTCCTCGCCCACCGAGCTCTGCAACAGATGCTGCATGTCGAGGATGACCTCGGAGATGTCGACGAGGCGAGGCTTGCCGGTCTCCCGGCGCGAGAAGGTAAGGAACTGGCGGATCAGCGCCCCGGCTCGCTCGCTCGCGCTCTTGATCTCGTTCACGTCTGACTGACGGGGGTCTGCGTCGCCGAGGGTTTCGTTCAGGAACTCGGCATAGTTGTTGATGACGCTGAGCAGGTTGTTGAAATCGTGAGCGATGCCCTCGGACAGCTTGGCTACGGCCTCCAGACGTTGCGAGTGCACCAGGTGGCGGGCAAGCCCTCGCCTGTCGGTCACATCGACACCGGTGGCAACCACGAAGGCGCGACCTTGGGCCGGCAGCTTGACGACCTTCTGCGACCACACGAGTCGGTGCGGGGTCCCGTCGCGCCCGATCCACTCGTTCTCCTCGGTCGCGGGAATGGAGTCCTGCTCGATGTCCGAATAAGCCTGCGCCGCCGCGCGCGCCTCTTCGGGAGCAAGGAGCAGCTCCCAATGCGGCCTGCCCGAGACCTCCTCGAGCGAATACCCGGTGAGCTCCTCGCAGGCGCGGTTGAAGCGGACAACATGGCCTCGCTCGTCGTATGCGACCGCCAGGGCAACTTGATCCCCGGCCACATCCAGAGCCAATATCACCTCGGGATCGTCAAGGTGGCCCTGTGCCCGCCGCCACTGCGACTCAGAAGTTCCGTGATTCGGTGCCATCGACTCCCAGTCACTCGAAACCCCAACTTGCTCGCCATCTATCGGAAGCCACACCGCCAACCTGAAGACTCACCAGCCCTCTTATCTCCCGACTTCCTGCAAGAACCCGACTTCCTGCAAGAAGAGGTCCTGGGACCTGCAGCCTGAAGTTGGGCTCCTCGAAGCCGATAAAGCCAGTGGCCTACATGCGGCGGCCCGTCGTTCCCGACAAGAGGGCGCCTCGCATCGAGAGGAAGCAGTGGATAGTAGTCGGCTCAGTCGCCCAATTCCCCGATCCGGTTTCTACCTGGCCGGAGTGTGTTTCGCGGGGTCGTGTCTGCTTGCCCTCGTCGCGCTGGACGATGGGCTCCCGGTCGAGCGCCCCCCTGCCGAGCTCCTGGTCCTGGTCCTGCTCGTGGCGGGCGGTGAGCTGGCACCCATAAGAGTGGGGAGGCATTCGGACGTCTATGAGCTGGCGACGTCGACGACGTTCAGCTTCGCGATCATGTTGAGCTGGGGGTTTCCCACGGCGCTGCTGGCTCAGGCGGTGGGTTCCGTGTGCGCCGGACTGCTGCGAAGAAAGCCGTGGTGGGAAATCCTGTTAAACGCCGCTCAATACACCCTGTCGCTAGGGGTCGGCGCCTTCCTCCTGGGTCTGTTGACCGACCTTCCCCGCAACGAGCCAGGGTTGAATGTGCAGGACTTGATGGGGGTCTTCGCCGCGATCGTCGGGATATTCGTGATCAATGAGCTTCTGGTCACGCTGGCAAAGGGGCTCCACTCACACGAGAGGACACTCTCCTATCTCCAACAGGAGCTGTCGTTGCTGAGCCTCGGCAACGGGATGTTGTTGATGCTGGCGCCGGTTCTGGTGGTGCTGGCCGACATCAGCTACCTGTTTGCCCTGTTCGTCTTGATCCCCCTGGGCACCATGTCGGCAGCCTCCCTACAAAACGCCAAGCTCGTGGGCAGGCTCAAACACCGGGCAGAGCTAAGCGAGTTCCAGGCATCACACGACTCCCTCACCGGCCTGCCCAATCGCATGGTTTTGCGGGACCGCGTCGAACAGGCGGTCCTCGCGGCCGAGCGCGATGGACTCAGCGTGGCCATCATGATCATGGACCTCGACAGCTTCAAGGAGGTGAACGACTCCCTCGGACATCACGCGGGTGACCTGCTGCTGAAGCAGGTTGCAAAGCGTCTCAAGGGCGCTCTCAGAGACAGCGACACGGTCGCCCGGCTGGGTGGGGACGAGTTCGCGGTGCTGCTGCCCCGGATGATCGACCCCTCGGACGCGTCGGTCACCGCGAGGAAGCTGCTCGAGAGCCTTCAGCCGCCCTTCAACCTCGAGGGCCTGGACCTCGAAATCGGCGCCAGTATTGGAATCGCCGTGTACCCGACCAACGGTACCGACGGGGACCTCCTCTTCCAGCGTGCGGACGTTGCGATGTACGCCGCCAAGGAGCGGCGAGCAGGGCTCGAGACCTACGCGGCCGAGCATCACAACTACGACCCCAGCAGGCTGACGCTGGTGCCCGAGTTGCGCCGGGCCCTCGATCAGAGAGAGCTCGAGCTCTACTTCCAACCCCAGGCGAACATGCGGACTCGCCGCATTCGCGGCGTGGAGGCGTTGGTCCGTTGGCATCATCCGCAGCGGGGTTTGCTGACTCCCGACGACTTCATCCCGCTCTGCGAGCACACAGGCCTCATCCGGCCGATGACGTCCTATGTCCTCGAGGAAGCACTGAAGCAGTGCAGCGAGTGGCAGGACCAAGGGCTCGGGCTCTACGTGTCGGTGAACCTTTCCGCCCAGAGTCTTCTCGACCTGAACTTCCCCGACGAGATCGCCGAGCTGCTCAAGCGCTGGGACGTACCCCCGCAATGGCTCAAGCTGGAGCTCACCGAGGGCACGCTGATGGGCGATCCGATGCGGGCGCTGAGGGTGCTGACAAAGCTCAGCGCGATGCGAGTCAGTCTTGCGATCGACGACTTCGGGACCGGCTACTCGTCGTTCGCCTATCTGAAACGATTGCCGGTCTCGAGCATCAAGATCGACAAGTCTTTCGTCTTGAACATGCTGGACGACGAGAGCGACGAGGTCATCGTGCGCTCGCTCATCGATCTCGGGCGCAACCTGGGGGTCGAGACGGTGGCCGAGGGAGTCGAGAGCGAAGATGTCTGGAACCGACTCGTCCGCTTCGGCTGCGACACGGCCCAGGGCTATCTCTCGGGGCACCCGGTGCCTGCGGCCGAAATCACCGCACGGCTGCTGGAGGAAAACCACCTGCTGCCGTCCGCCTGAACCGCCACTCGATGCCGAGTGGCGGTGAGGGGGTTGCCCGGCAACGATCAATGACCATTCGGCCGGGCGGCCGTGCCGCGTAGGATGCCGGCATGCCTCTGCTTGCCCTCGATCACGTCGCCGTAGCGGTGACAAACCTCGACGAAGCATTAGCTCATTACCGTGATGTATGGGAGCTCGAGCCTGCCCATGTCGAACGGGTGATTGATCAGGGCGTCGACGAGGCAATGCTGAAACTGCCCGGCTCGTCGTTGCAGCTGATCGCCCCGATCTCTGCGGAGTCGACCGTTGCAAGCTTCCTCGACAAGAGGGGGCCGGGCCTCCACCATGTCGCCTATGCGGTTACAGACCTGGAAGCAACCCTCGCCCATCTCCGAGAGCGAGGGGTGGCTCTGATAGACGAGCATCCCCGAGTGGGGGGCGGCGGGGCGCGCATCGCCTTCGTCGACCCGGGGGCCAACGGCGGCCTGCTCGTCGAGCTCGTCGAACGGCGGTGAAGAACGCCCCAGCGCCTTCTCCGCTGCGGGTGCCCGAGTTCCGCCGCCTCACCGCCATCTCGATCACGGTTGCGCTCGGCTTCGGGATGGTCATCCCTGTGCTCCCCGACTTCGCCCGTTCCTTCGGAGTGGGGATCGCCGCGATCGGTCTCATCCAGCTCGTCTTCGGACTGACTCGGTTCTCGTTCGGGGTCGTGGGAGGGCTTGCCGTGGACCGTTTCGGCGAGCGCACCGCCACCCTGACCGGGATTCTGATCGTCGCGCTCTCCTCGTATGCGGCGGGCCTGTCGCAGTCGTTCCTCCAGCTGGTCCTGGCGCGCGGCTTCGGGGGGGCCGGGTCCGCGCTGTTCATCGCCGGGCTAATGAACCGAATCCTGCGCATTATCGAACCCGCCGCCATGGGGAGAGCGACCGGGATCTTCCGGTCCTCGTTCTTGATCGGAATCGGCCTCGGCCCCCTCTTCGGGGGCCTCGCCGGGGACGAGCTCGGGCTCAGCGCCCCCTTCCACATCTACGCCACCGGCCTGCTGGTGGCCGCTGCGATTGGATGGTTCGCCATGTCCGGCGAGCCGGCACGAGGCCGGGCGGAGAAGAAGACTCCGCTGCAGGCCCTACGGGCCGCGGCCCCCCTGTTCTCCGACATCCGCTACACCGCGGCCCTGGCGGCAACGTTCGTGGGGTGGTGGACGATCTCGGGGCCGGCGCAGATCCTCGGAGTGGTCTTCGCCAAGGACCGGCTGGGCTTCTCCGGCGCACAGGTAGGGGCCGCGCTGACGCTGCTGTCGCTGGGTGAGCTGCTCGTCCTCCCACTGGCGGGGCGGGCCGCCGACAGCTACGGACGCCGGGCGGTGCTGGTCCCCGCGCTTGCCCTTAGCGCGCTGTCGGTGGCGGCCGTGGGGCGCATCGAGACAACCCCCCTGTTGTTCTTCGTCCTGATGGCGCTGATCGGAGCATCGGTGGCCGCCGGGAGCACCGCGGCGGGGGGTCTTTTGGCCGACTCCGTGCCCCGCTCGGGATCGGGGGCCGCGGTGGGCATGAACCAGATGGCGGGCGACCTCGGCTATCTCACCGCGCCCTCCGCACTCGGTTACGTCGCCCAGGGATCCTTTCAGCTCGCCTATCTCCTGGGAGCGGCCCCCGCAGCGCTCGTGTTGCTCGTGGCGCTGAGGCTTCCGGGCCGCCGGGCCAAGGGCAAGTCCGGGTCCGTTGGGGCAGCCGAACCGGAACCGGCCGAACCGGTGGGCTAGCCGGCGGCGCCTGCTCGGGGGCGGCCGGCGTGGTCGATCGCCCACCTTGGGCGTTTCGCCACCGAATCTGTGGTCGATCGCCCAACTTGGGCGTTTCGCCACTTCGGCCTTTGGGCTCCGGACCCCCACGCCGGGCGGCTGATAGCGTGAACCGGTGGGCTCTCGCTACGACGACGTCGGAGTAAGGGGACAGGAGCACGCCCTGGGGGCCGTGCTCCGCCACCTCGGCCCCACCCTGGTCAACGCGGCCCCCTACGAGCTCCTCACCCGCTTCGGCCACTACGCCTCGGTGCTGCGGCTCACAGAGGACCTCGGCCTGGCGCTGTGCACGGATGGGGTGGGCTCCAAGTCCATGATCGCCGCGGCCCTCGACCGCTACGAGGGGATCGGCTTCGACTGCATGGCGATGAACGTCAACGACCTCTTGTGTGTGGGAGCGCGGCCCGTGGCGATGCTCGACTACCTCGGGGTCAACACGCTCGACGACGCCCGCACCGAAGCGATCCTCGAGGGCCTGGGCGCGGCGGCTCATGAGGCGGGCGTCGCGGTGGTGGGAGGTGAGCTTGCGCAGCTCCCCGGGATGATCGGCTCCGATGGAGCGAGCCCTGGAGACGAGCGCGCCTTCGACCTCGTGGGCACCGCCTTCGGAGTTGTCGATCCCTCTCGGCTGGTGCTGGGGCAGGACGTGTCGCCCGGCGACGTGCTCATCGGGCTGCACTCCTCGGGCATCCACGCGAACGGGCTGAGCCTCGCTCGCAGAGTCCTGCTCGAGTCGGGCGCCTACCGGCTCGACGAGCAACCTTCGCCGCTGGAGCGCGCGCTCGGCGACGAGCTCCTCGAGCCCACCCGGCTCTACGTCGGCCCGATCCGGGCGCTGTGGGACGACGGCATCCATCCCGTGGGCCTGGTCCACATCACCGGGGACGGCTTTCTCAACCTGTGCCGCTTGGAGGCCGCGGCGGGTTACCTCGTCGACACCCTGCCGGAGGAGCCCACGGTGTTCTCGCTAATCCAGAAGAGCGGTGACATCTCGGACGCCGAGATGTTCAGGGTCTTCAACATGGGCGTGGGCTTCGTCGCCGTGATCCGTACCTCAGAGGCAGAACGGGCGCTGGGGGTCCTTGCCGGGGCCGGCTGCCCCGCCTCCGTCATCGGCTCGGTGACGAAGCGCTCGGGGGAAGTCGAGATCGTCGAGCGCGGCCTGGTAGGGAGCCTCAAGGGCTCGGGTCGCTTCAGCCCGGCCTCGTAGCCGTACTATTCGGCCCCGATGGACCCCGAAGAGATCGACGCGCTTCGCAAGAAGAAGGAGGAGGCCCTCGGCTCCGGCGGCGAGCGCGCGATTGCGCGCCAGCACGAGCAGGGAAAGCTCACCGCACGCGAGCGCATCGCCGCCCTGTTGGATGAAGACAGTTTCGTCGAAACCGACATGCTGGTGCGCCACCGCTCCCACGGCTTCGGCATCGAGGACCGGCGCCCCTACTCGGACGCGGTGGTCACGGGCTGGGGCACGATCGATTCCCGCAAAGTGTTCGTGTTCGCCCAGGACTTCACAGTTTTCGGTGGCTCCCTGGGCGAGGTCGTAGCCGAGAAGATCTGCAAGGTCATGGACCTGGCCCTCGAGACCGGAGCGCCGCTGATCGGGCTTAACGAGTCCGGCGGCGCCCGGATCCAAGAGGGCCCGGTGTCGCTGGCTGGATACGGTTACATCTTCGAGAGAAACGTGCGCTCCTCGGGCGTCGTCCCACAGATCTCGGCGATCATGGGACCCTCGGCCGGAGGCGTCGTCTACTCGCCTGCCCTCACCGACTTCACGTTCATGGTCGCCGAGACCTCCTACATGTTCATCACCGGGCCCGACGTCATCAAGGCGGTGACCGGCGAGGAGGTCACTCACGAGGAGCTCGGCGGCGCCATGACGCATGCTTCCCGTTCGGGGGTCGCACACGTCGTCGCCTCGGACGACCGGGACTGCCTCGCCCGCATTCGCTACCTGATGTCGTTTCTGCCCTCGAACAACTACGAATCGCCTCCCTTCTATGAACCGACCGACGACCCCCTGCGTTCGTGCGACGAGCTGATGGAGCTGGTCCCCGATTCCCCCAACAAGCCCTACGACATGCACCAGGTCATCGGCTGCGTGTTCGACGATTCGGAGTTCTTCGAAGTGCATCAGCACTGGGCGCAGAACATCCTCTGCGGATTCTCACGTCTCGCAGGACACACCGTGGGAGTGGTGGCCAATCAGCCCGAGGTGCTCGCCGGTACGCTCGACATCGCGTCGTCGACCAAGGCGGCCCGCTTCGTTCGCTTCTGCGACGCGTTCAACATCCCGCTGGTGTGTTTCTGTGACGTGCCCGGCTTTCTTCCCGGCACCGAGCAGGAGTTCTCGGGCATCATCCGCCACGGAGCCAAGCTGCTCTATGCGTTCTCCGAAGCGACCGTGCCGCGGTTGACGGTGATCACGCGCAAGGCATACGGGGGTGCCTATCTGGTCATGAACTCGAAGCACATCAGGGCCGATGTCTCGTTTGCATGGCCGACCGCGGAGATCGCGGTCATGGGGGCCGAAGGCGCGGTCAATGTCATCCACCGACGGGAAATCAGCGAGTCGGACGACCCCGACGCCACCCGTGCAGAACTCATTGCGGATTACCGGCAGAGGTTCTCGAACCCCTATGTCGCGGCCGAACGCGGCTTTGTCGACGACGTCATAGAGCCTCAGGACACGCGCCGCAAGCTGGTGCAGGCGCTCGAGATGCTGCGCTCGAAGCGTGAGGCTACTCCGCCGCGAAAGCACGGGAACATCCCGCTGTGACGGAGCGCGCCGCGCTGGAGATCATCTCGGTCACACCGAAACCGAACGCGCAGGAACGCGCCGCTCTGCAGGGTGCCCTAGAGCAGATTGCGGCGTCCGAGAAGCGCGCCCGGGCGGCGTCTGTGTGGCTGCGCGCGGGCCGGGCGCGCGGACGCAGGCTGGGGATGTACGACTATCGCGACCGCTTCGACGCGGCCGAGGCGTGGAGATTGTCGCTGCGCTTCCCCACCGGGGGCCGGGAGTATCAGGGGAAACCGGGCCGGGCCGACGCCCGTTGAGGCGGCTCGGGTGGGGCCGACGCCGGGTCGGCCGCAATCGAGCGCAGAGCTCGCTCCTGGTGGGTAGCGAGCTCGGGTGCCTTTGCCGGGGTGGTGCCGCCTCCGCCCGGCAAGACCACCAGCGCCGAGGAGACAGGGCGCTCGTAGCCATCTGAGGGGCGGTTGACGATCTCGCCCTTGACGAACATCGTGGTGGAGCCCCCGCCGTCGAGATTGAACGCCCAACGCGCGCCGAGCCTCTTGAAGAGCCGGGCGAAACCGAGAGGCGTCATGCCCACGCTGCGGCCCGGGCGGCGGCCGTCGACCGTGACCAGCAGCAGACGGCCGTCCGCGGTAGCGCCCACACCCGTCCGGGGGTGGCGGTAGAAGAACGAGCCTGTTCCCCGACCGATGAAGATGGCGCCGTCGCGAACCAACACGGGATTGCCGCCGATGGCATCACGGATCCCGGGCCAGTCCCGGAACGACCACCTGAAGGTCACCTCGTCCGCCACCTCCAGGCTCATCAACTCGGGCGCACGCGACCCCCACAGGGGAGTCGCGAGGACGATCCCGCCACGCCGCTGCATGCGCCCTGCCGAGCAGCGCTGCGCGGTGACGACGGTCGGGACTGCGTGGTCGCTGCCGGCGCCGCGCGCCGGCGGGCCGAGGGGGCTGAGCCTTACCGCGCATGAAAAACGCGGGGGTCTGGCGACGTCGCCTCCCACGGCCGAGTAGGCGGCGATCTCCTGCATCGACGGAATGCCCCGATTGAAGCGAGAAATAGCCAACTCCTGTCTCGTCGACGGCACCCTCACCGAGCTCGTCAGCGGGCGGCGCCCGAAGTGGGTGGTGGGCTCATCGAAAGCGAAGTTGCCGCCGAATTGCGGCGGCGGAGACTGCATCAGGCGCCCGTCATCGGCGAACGCGTAGACGGGGCGGCCGTCGGGCCGGGCGTAATCACCGTTGATCGCCGCCAGCGCTCCGGTGCGCCGCGCCATCGAGGAGGTTCGTTCCAGCCCGGGGAGCCGGTCGTTCGAGAGCACGACGTCGAGCCTCGACTCCCGGTCGAGGTCGACTGTCAGCACCTTGATCCGCCAAGGGCCTTTGGGAGCGGCGATCGAGGTGAGGCTCACACCCTGTCCGAGCCGCCGGGTGACTTTTCGGTAGCGCTCGGCCAAGGCGGATGAGGGGCTCAGCAGCAGCACGAGCATTACCCCCACCACAAAGCGTCTCATCGTGAACGTTATCGGCAGGTGTTCAGGTGAACTTTTCCACACCAGCCCCGCCCAGCGAGGCTCACGTAGAAAAGATCGTCAGGTGAGCTTGCGGCGGCGGCGGTCGAGAGCAACGGCTGCTCCCCCGGCCGCCAACACGATCGGCGCCGCCCACAGCCACGGGGCCGCGCCCGACTCAGAGGAAGAGCGGGGCTTGCTCGCGGCGACGTCATCGATGGCGGTGCCCCCTGTCGCGCGGGAAACGGCACTGGAGTTGACTTCGCCCACTCCCCCGGGTGACACGCCGTCGCCGACCACCACGGCCCCCACCATGCCCGGGTGAAGCGCGCAGAAGTAGGGGTAGACGCCCGACGCCGCGAAGGAACTCGTGACCCGTCCGCCGCGGCCCAGCTCGTCGTAGCTTCCCCACGTTCCGCCGATCCCGGTGACGGTGTGTGCGTCCACGTCGCGGTTGACCCAGGTGATGCTCTGCTTAGGCTCTATACGCACCACTGCGGGTGAGAAGCAATAGTCCTTCATTGCAACCACTTGTGTGCGGGCGTCGAAGGGCCGCGGTGCCTCGTGGCAGCCTGCTCCGCCCGACGCAGCCGGAACCAATAGGGCGCCCCAACAGCACGCGACCGACAGCGACAGAATCACGACACGACGGGTCACAGCTCTACCTCCCGGTAGTGGGAACGGACTGTGACCTCTACACCTGCGAAGCAACTTCGGTTCCACTCACTTCAGCGATCGAGCGATGAGGAGCGCTCGGCGAAGGTCTGCGGCCCCCTCGAGGCGCAGCGTGAGCCGGTCTCGCTGCCACAGCAAAGTGTTCCCGGCGAGGCGAACGGTGTTTTCTCGGATCTCCCCGAAGGGGTCGACGTAGAGGACGGTGTGGGGGTCACCGGCGATCCAGTAGCCCTGTCTGCCCCCAATCACCACGCCCCGCAACCGGGAGCCGCGCGTCAGCACTTTCTCGACAAGCTCCCTGTCGAGCGTCCCCTCGAACTGGGTGATGAGAAGCTCGATGTCCCCACTCGGCGCCCGGCGCACGAAAGTGACCGCGTCTCCATCGAGGTAGATCTCGAGGCCTCGGATCGGCCGCGGCTCAACCAGGTCGAAGGGGACCGCGGCAGCTGCTTCCGCCACACTCACACGTGATCCCAACTCGGGCGTCACGGCCGGGGAGGGGAGGTCGCGCCCGCTGTCGACCCTCTCGATGCGCACGCCGGGAAGACCCAACCAGTCGGCGACCGCCCTGCGCACATTCGGGAGCGCGCTCAGACTCCCAGCCGCCAGCAGAAGCACAAGGGCGGCCGCGACGAGCGTCCATTTCCCTGAGCTCCACCCTCGGCGCCCGGCACGCAGGCGCTGGGACACTTCGGGTGCGACATCCTTAGGTTCAGGCCAGCTCAACACAGGCCCCAGATCCCTGAGCTCGGCCTCGAGACGCTGGTCGGACACGCTCACGGAGTCACCGCCTCGTCCTCCGGCAACGAGCTTTTCAGTTTGGAAAGAGCCCTCGACAGGCGCGACTTGACGGTGCCCGGAGGGCAATCCAGCGCCACCGCCATCTCCTTCTCAGATAGGTCCTCGAAGTAGCGCAGCGCGATCACGACCCGGTCTCGGGGTGCCAGCGACCCGAGCGCGGCCCCCAGGGCCGCGCTCCGCTCGGCGGCAAGAACCGCCGCCTCTGGAGACGGGGCCGCGGCCCCAGAGGAGCGGTCATCTGCGACGCGCGTGATCAGGGTCGTGCGGCGGGAGGCGCTGCGAGCACGGTTCAGAGCCTCGTGGCGAACTATGGCCATGAGCCAGGCCCGAAAGCTCGCCCCGGCCCGAAAGCTGCCCAGGGCGTAGTAGGCCTTCACGAACGCCTCCTGGGTTGCATCTTGAGCCTCGGCCTCCGATCCCAACACCACGTAGGCGACCCGTTGCGCGAGCGTCTGATGGAGCCGAACAAGCTCCTCGTAGGCATCTATATCGCCCTTTCTGGCGCGTTCTGCGAGCTGGTCCTCCAGTGGTCGGCCCTCCACTGAGTCATGTTCGCGGCTATTACACCGCGGGGGCCGGGGAGGTTCCCGTGCCGAGTGGTGGCCCGATGCTCTATATGGTCATCTCACCACCACTCGGCGTCCCCAAAAGGAGATGGAAATGGCCCTAAAGCTCGGCGTCGGTCTCTTCACCGGACAGATCCCCGCCTCCAGCGGCCGCACCTACCACCAGGAGTACGCAGACATCCTCGAGCTCACCACGCTGACCGAGACCGTCGGCCTCGACGCGGCGTGGGTCTCCGAGCACCATTTTGCAGAGGACGGCTATCTGCCCTCGCTGGTCGTGATGATGGCGGCCATGGCCGCCAGGACGGAGCGGATCGAGCTCGGCACCGGCGTCATCCTGGCGCCCTTCCACGACCCCATCCGGCTCGCCGAAGACTTTGCGGTGTGCGACCAGATCTCGGGAGGGAGAACGATCTGCGGGCTCGGTGTGGGATGGCGAGAGGAGGAGTTCCGGGAGTTCGGCATCAAGGTCTCTTCGCGCGCTAGCAGGCTCACCGAGATCGTCGAGGTCCTGCGTCTGGCCTGGGGCGAGGAGCGCTTCTCATACTCCGGCCGCCACTACGCCTACGACCGAGTCTCGGTCACCCCTAAGCCGCAGCGGACGCCCCCCATTCTGCTGGGAGGGTTCGTCGACAAAGCCGTTAAGCGGGCCGGACGCATCGGCGACGGCTATATCTCCTCGCGAGCGCCCCTCGAGCGCGTCGCGGAATGTTTTCAGATGGCCGGCGCCGAGAGAGCCGCAGCCGGCCACCCAAGCCCTCCGGTGGTGGGCGTGCTGCAAAACGGCTTCGTCACCGAGGACCCCGAGCGCGACTGGCCTGTGGTGCGCGCCGGCGCAGGGCACCAGCTCGGCACCTACAGCGGGTGGCGGGAGGGGACCGACGTCCCCGGCACACCTCTCAGCGTGATCCCGCCGGACGAAGACAGCCTGAGACCGTCGATCGCATATGGGACACCGGACGAGGTCACGGCCTATCTCGAGCCCTTGATCGATGTCCTCAGCGCCTATCCAGAGTCCCATCTCGTGGTCCGCCACCACTACCCAGGCATGGGCCAGGAGCCGGCGGCAGAATCGATCGCTCTGTTCGCCAAGGAGGTGGCTCCGCGTCTGAGAGAGCGGGCCGCGCGACGATAGGGACCATGCGCCAATCTCAAGCCCGGCCGCCCGCAGGCCTGATCGGCCTCGCTGCGCTACTCGCCACCCTGGCGG
>CAWKGK010000008.1:0-558368 GCA_963849115.1 uncultured Actinomycetes bacterium
GAGCCATCCAGGCAGGCTTCGACCGACCAGATCACTGGGAGCTTCGAGTCGGCCTGCCAGGCCTTCGATGAGGGTGGCTCTGTAACCACTCCTCAACAGCTGAGCGACTCCACACGCGCCCGGACACTAGTTCGACCTCGGGCTGTGGAAAGTCGACGTATTCGCGCGTTATCTGATCTGCACGCTGACGGGATACGCTTAGCAACCGGGAAATCTCGGTCACGCCAACAAGGTGGTTCGTCATGAAGTGGAACTCTACCTCGAACCCTTGACACAGGCTACCCTTGCCTGATAACCTTGCTGTCGTCAAGAGTAAGTGGTGGCCCCGGCGGCGCTCCAACGCCCCGGGGCCTGGCCGGAACCTACGAAGGAGGTCCCGACATGGCGATCGTAGGCGCGCGCATCGACGGGGGCAGATTGAGCTGTCTCCCGGCGCTTCATTCAGTCGAGTCGTGCTCGTGCAGTCCGCTTCGAAGGACCAGTCGAGCGAAAGGCGCCGATGTCCCGGCACCTGCGCTCTCGAGAAGAGCTCCCGGTAGGCGGCGACATGAGGTTCGTAGGCAAGGCCTGGAAGCTCAGCCCGTCCGACTTGACCTTCCTGTTCGAGGAGTGCCAACGCTGCTTCTGGATGAAGCTGGCCGGGGGCCTTGCTCGACCCCGGGCACCGTTCCCCAAGATTTTCACTCTGCTCGACGGCCAGACGAAGCAGTTCTTCCGTGACAAGCGCACTGAAGAGATCGCTCCTGGAATCAAGCCCGGGCGGGTTCTGCACGGCGACCGGTGGGTCCGTTCAGGTCCCATCTTCGTGCCGGGCCACGCTTCCCCAGTGCTGCTCGGAGGCCGCTTCGACACGGCCTTCGGTTTTGACGATGGAACCTACGGGCTGATCGATTTTAAGACGGCGGATCCCCGAAGCGCCCACCTTCCCCTCTATGGCCGGCAGCTCCACGCCTACGCCCTAGCAACCGAGCAGCCCGCCCCGGGGAGCCTTGAGCTTCGACCCATCTCCCAGATGGGGCTGCTGTGTGTCGAGCCCACTGCGATGGAGGCTTCCGGGGACGGAGTTGCCTACCGGGGGGAACCGCACTGGATCGAGATCCCTCGGGACGATGGGCACTTCATGAGCTTTCTCTCGGAGGTCCTTTGCCTCTTGGAGAACCCCTCGCCTCCCGAGGCGAGCGAGAACTGTGCGTTCTGCCAATACCTCACCAGTGGCGCGCTGAGCCTGCTAATCGCCCTTCATGGCCCTTCCTGACCCAGGAGCTCATGCGCGAAAGCAGGGAGCTGGGTCCGTCCTTTCTTTCCGTAGACCCGAAAGAAAGTGCCTTCTGGATGATGCCTAGGGAGGGGGCATTCGAGCTCAGGGGTGAGAGGAGCACCCAATTCTCGAACAAGGAGAAGCATCCGTGAAGGCCACACGCGACTCAACCTCCCGGGGCGCCAGCCGCAGGGTCCGCGCCCAGCCAGTGTCCCCGACTGAGCTCGTGGAGGCCGTCCAGGGCCATCTCGCCGAGGTGGGCGGCCTAAAGCCGGCGACCTTCGAGTCGTTCTGCGATGTCTGGGGGCGGTTCACTCGGTTCTGCGAGCAAGGACTCGGGCTGACCGACGCCGACGAGGTGACGAAAGACGACGTGGTCGCCTTTCTCGTCGCCCCTCGGGCTCAGGGGGGAGAGTTGGCAGACGCCTCTCGCCACTTCCGGCGCGGCTCCGTGAGGTTCCTCTATAGGCGAGGACGCGAGCTCGGCCTGGTGTCAGGAGATCCCACCCTCGACGTCATCCTGCCGAGCAGGCCCGCTCTCTCCACACGCCCCCTCACTGACGATGAGAGCGAGCTCTGTCGGCTGTGCGCACTCGGCACGATGTCCGACCTTCGCCTGCCTCTCGTGTGGGCGCTTGCCGAGGCAACAGCGCGCATCTCCGAGATTCCCCATGTGAGGGTGCGCGACCTGGATATCGCCGGCGAGGTGGTTTTTCTGGCCGGCAGCACCCGAACCGACCCCCGGTGGGCTCCGATGACGGACTGGGCTTCCGCGCAGCTCCGACGCCGTCTGACCACTCCCGAGCTTCCCAGGGACCCCGGCTCCCTTGTCGTCCCATGGCGACCCAAGATCACCAAGCGCCCGGGCAACGCGGCCACCATGGCCGTGATCGAGGTCCTGCGCACGGCCGGGATTCACGGAGATCCGAGCGTCCGGCCCACCTCCGTCACCGCCTGGGCCGGACGTCGGCTCCTGCTGCGGGGATTTCGGATCGAGGAGGTGGCCTGCGCCCTGGGGTGCCGAAGCCTCGACCGAACCGCCCATCTCATCGGACTCGAGTGGCGCAATCCGCCGGAGGACGGCTCCGGGTGAGTCGGCGGCGCTCTCCTCCTCCGAGCGACCTCCAGCGGCTGGAGGCCGTCCTGCGCAACCCGTCGACCCACGCGCAGGCCGAGGCCATGCCCGAGAAGAGAACCGGACGACCGCGCGCCTACCCGGCGTACATGTGGGTTGTGTTCGAAGCAGCGGTGAGCATCTGGGGGAGCGCCCGCAACGTCGAGGCACAGTTCGCCGACCCGCCGCGTGTGGCGCTTCGCCCGGCACACGATCAAGGGCCTCTTTCCCAACGAACCTTTGAAGTGGCTCCCGGAGACCCCTATGCGGCGCTGCCACTACCTCTACGCGCGGCGATACCTCGCCGACCCCGACGTCCTCGAGCGCAGGCGTGAGATCTTCACGGCGCACGCCGTTCCTCTCGCTCACTCGATCGGGTTGCTGGAGTCCGACGGCCCGGGCTCTTTGACCCATCCAGACCTTTCGAGGATGGTGCACGGCGACGGAAAGGTCATCGAGCCGCTCTTTAAGGGCAAGAGAAACGAGACCCGAGTCGATCGACGCACCGGGGAGATCGTGCCGGTGAGATGCGACCCCGATGCCAGTAATCACGTCGAAGGCGACGGTGAGGAGGTCTACGGGACCAAGTTCCTGATCGTCTCCGCCCGCAGCCCAGAGCACCGGGTCGTCCTCGACACCCGCTACGTCCCCTTCTCAGGCGAAGGAGGAGAGGCTGGGGTCGCGCTCAGGTCCTTCGCCTCGATCGCTCCCCAAGCCCCGGGCGTGATCGGCGTGGTCTGGGACATGGCTTTGCGAGGCGTCCACATCGACCGGGCCATGCGCGAGCTGGGGTGGCTTACCGTCACACGGGTGCCGGCGAAGAGGAACTACGCCCGCCGGGGACAGAGGGGCGGCCGACGCATCGAGAGGGAGCGCCTCATCGAGCTCAAGAAGGTGAAACGCGACGACGGCGAGGAGGTCACGATCCGCCTTCTGGCCAAGAACGGAGCCCTTGGGATCGGCGTCCTTCAGGACAACGGGGAGACGCTGTTCGTTCCCCTCAAGAGAATCCGAACCCAGCGTCAAAAGGACAAGGCCGCCTACCGCTTCTACAACCAGTACGAAATGCCCAAGGAGTATGCGACCCGGGAGATCACCGTCCGGCTGCACAACTCCGCCGAGGAGGAGGCAAGGCGCCTCAACCGGGCCGAGAACCTGCGGGCGATCCCGCCGGGGGATCCGGACTTCGGGCGCCTCTACGCCAGGCGAGGCGACGCCGAGTCCCTCAACCGGAACCTCGAGGACAGCCTCTATCTCAAGAAGGCACACAGCCTCGGACACCTCCGCCAGGAGGCTGATCTCCTGGGATTCGCCCAACTGGTGAACTCGATCACGCTGGCCCGGCACCGTGCCAGAGAGCGCTTGAAGCAGGCGGCCTGAACTCCCCAACGGCGTCTCCTAGGGCGTAAGCTCTAGCTCCGCGCGCCCTCCCAGGTCCCCAGGCCTGACACCACCGAATTGCATGCATGCTCGTCCTCTGGGACTCTTTAGACTGTGGCCAAGATGTGCCTGGGACGTGAGGCCGGAGTTTTCGACCGCGTTTTCTGCATCTCCCCGGGGCGGTAGCTCAGTTGGTAGAGCACCTGCTTTGCAAGCAGGAAGTCGTCGGTTCGAGTCCGATCCGCTCCACTATCCGGTGAAACCAGACACGATCCGCTCCACTGCCTGCTGTTGGACGCATGACTGACGTAGCACGACCGCTTCGCCCGCGGGCACCGCTAGACGTTCGACTCGTAGGAGAGTTCTGAGGCCTCGGGCGCGACCTCTGCTCCGGCCGTGGCCTGCCCTGCAGCCGGGGCTGCGCCCGCGGCGGCGAACGGCCAATCTGCAGGTGGGGCATACGGCTGCAGGGCGCCAGCCGGGCGCGGTGGATTCCCGAACCCCAACGTTGAGACAGATGGACCGATTGGAACCTGCCTCGCTACCTCGAGCCACTCTACGCCGTACCAAGCTAGCCTGAGAGGAGCTGCGTACAAAGGGAGTGTGTTGTCGCGCCGCTCATTGAATCGCTCCACGTTCTTGTCCGACTAGGTAGCAGCGGGCGGAGCCTCACGGAGAGGGGCATTGTTCCAATGCACCGTGTATGCGCGTACTGGTTCATCGAATCCGCGCAGCTTCAACTCACCATGCTCCAAGAAGCCGAAACTCTTTCCGATACACAGGTCTCGTACGGCAGCCGAAACCAGAATCCCGTCGGCCCCGGCCTGATCACACAATCTCGCGGCGAGCTGCACCGCGGCCCCGAACAAATCGTCTCCCTCGGTGATGGGCTCGCCGGCGGCCAGTCCGATCTTGACTCTGAATGCTTCGTCCGGTTGCTCTGCGACATGGTCGGCTATCCTTTGCTGAATGCTGATGGAGCATTCGACAGCCCTGGCTACGGACGAGAAGGAAGCCATGATGCCATCGCCCGTGTGCTTCACCTCGAGACCGCCTGATGTCCTCAGCGCGTCCCTCACAAGGTGATCATGTGTGCGCAGTACTCGCATCGCGCCGATATCGCCGAGCCGCTGCGTGAGCGCTGTGGACCCTTGGATGTCCGTAAACAACACGGTGCGGAACGCGGTGGCAACATACGGCTTTCCCACCTCCGCCCTGGGGGGATGACCGAGGAATTCATTCACACGCTGGGGATCGACTTCGATGATGCTGTTCGCAACGATCCCGTGCGACTCCCGGTGCACCGCCTCGGCGGCGTCCCGGCTCGGGGACTCCACGAGACAAAAGCCCGTGTGGCGCTCATAGTCGAACCAGTATGAGAGGTACTTGACGCCATACTTGTCCTGTATACCCACATCAAGGGAATGCGCAACGGCTATTTCAGTAGGCGTCGTAGTGTCTGGCAGGTCGTGGCGATCCATGTAGAGTGGCATCTGGGCACAATGGTAGCCTGTCAGTCAGCGGCGCGGGCTGTGGCTCGGTTTGGGGAGAGCGTGCGCGCCGGTTCTGTCGAGCATCCAGAAGTAGAGTGCTAGAAGGACGATGAGGGTCGCCGTTGCGATGTAGTGGGCTGTCCGATCCCCAACCTCGTCCTTGTAGACCTGCTCACGGACGACGGCGTTGACGATGCCCAGAACCGAGCCGCCGAGCCAAGCGCGCCAGATGCGACCCTCATCGCCTAGTTGCTGCTCATGACATGTGCCATCGCTCACCGCACTAGGCGGTGTAGGTACACACTCTTCACCACAGCTCCGCGCTCAGATGGTTCCACTCCGCCACCTTCCCTCCGGGAACGCTCCCGTGACAGAAGAGCCAGGCGCAGATCATGACCGCTGAAGCCGCGCCAGCTGGGGACGCTTGACAAGGAGGTCCTCGTACACTACCCAGCCGCGGTCGATTTGTACTGGCTCCCTCTTGGGGCTGGTGGGCGCTTCGTGCGATTCAACGGACGGGTCTACGAGCGGCTCCATGCCCTCCTCGACCACCGAAGACCGCTTGATCTGTACCACTCCGCGCTTGAAGTGACGGTGACGGAGGGAGGCTTTGTCATCGAGAACTCCTGGCCCATACCCAAAGCGAGTGGGTTAACGCGGGGCGTAACCGTCGAGGGTCCGGTCGGAAGTCGTCACCTCAGTCGATTCAGGGCACTTCGTTACGAGGTACGGGTATGGCGCGACGGAATAATCGCTGACGTTGACGAGGCGGTTGCGAGCCCACTACGCCTCAGTAACGACGAGATGCAGGCCCGTCGCGTGTTGGAGATGGCCGCGCACGTCCCCGCGTTCGTCTGGGGTCGAGATCAACTCGGTACCGGCGAAATGTGGAACTCGAACTCCGTGATCTCGTGGGTGCTCGCAAGAGGCGGCCTACCGGCGGCGGAGATTCGACCGCCTGAGGGCGGGAGGGCGCCTGGATGGACAGCGGGCGTCGCCGCAGCCCTCCCGCCCTAAGCAGCAGACTGGGTGGTGTGGCACAGGGAAGTGGTACACATCGACGATCGAGCGGAGGGGAGTAGACGATGGCTGACGTAATCCTGTTCCACCACGCGCTGGGCGTGACCGACGGCGTTATGGCGTTCGCCGACCAGCTGCGTGTCAGCGGCCACCAGGTGACGGCGGCTGATTTATTTGGAGGGACGACGTTCGACACAATCGATGAGGGGGTCGCGTACGAGGAGCAGCTGGGCTGGGAGGAGATGATCGCGCGGAGTGAGGCGGCAATCGCCCCGCTCCCGCCGGAGGTCGTTATAGGCGGGTTCTCGCTCGGTACCGTGTACGGACAGCGGCTCGCGCAGACGCGTGAGGGCGCACTGGGCGCCCTCCTGTACCACGGCGGTGACATCCCGCCCGCGGAGTTCGAGGTGCCGTGGCCGGATGCCGTCGGGCTACAGGTCCACGTCAGCGAGGGCGACAAGTGGTTCAACCGCGAGGGCGGCGAACAGCTCGTGTCCGAAGTGCCCGGCGCCGAGCTGTTCCTCTACCCGGGTTCGGGCCACCTGTTCACAGACTGCTCGTGGAAGGAGTACGACGAAGCGGCGACGGCGCTGGTGACGGAGCGCACCCTCGCCTTCCTCGACCGCCTCAAGTAGCCCAGTCGGCCTGTTGGCGACCGCCCAATGGCTGACTCAGACTGCGGGGCTGAGATCGCAACTCCCCGTCTTCGCGGATGCAAATGTCCAATCCGTAGTAGCAGCACCTGGTGGCGTGAGCGGTAATAGGTCGAGCGGTGGATCCCCATGGCCCGACATGCGGCCGCGACCCCGATCCCCTCGGGCTAGGGAGATTGTCGCTTTCGCAAGCGGAACAGGGCATCAACCTGAGTCAAGGCGACGCTCCCTTTCTGTTCGACTTGTCGGTCAAACAGGAGGATGCGCCGCGCGCGCTTCGCGTGCCACGAACCCTTCCAAGGCGTCCAGGTCCCGCTCGGCATACAGCCGGTGCTCCCACTCCTCGTTGAGGATGCAAAGCAGGCACTCACGCACCGGGTAGCTGCCGGACTCCGGCCACCCGGGTCCCTCAACCGGGTCGGTGTGGCCGTCCAGCGACTCGTAGGTTAAACCGTCAAGGACCTCACGAACCGTGGACATCCGGTCGCGGCGCAGCTCGAGCACCAGGTCAAGAGATGGTCGTGCGTCTCGGTCTCGGGGGACACCCGGCGTGTCAGGCATCTCGTCCCACGGCAGGTCCAGGGGATCCCACGGCGACGAATCGCCGAGGATTGCCCGCCTGATCCAGGAATCGGTGGCAAACACCAGGTGGCGCAGCGTCTCGGTGAACGTCCACTCACCGGCGACCGACTCATGCAGCAGCTCTGGGTCCAACCGGCGGGCCCGCCTGACGGTCTCGCCCCAGAGCTGCTCGACGAGGTCCCACGCCTCGCGAAAGCCAGCCGGCTCGGTCGGGCGCATCTTGATCCGATCGGGTTGCCGCCTGTCGAGCTCGGCGTTGACCAAACGGCCCGACGTCGACACCATTGATCGTCAGGTTCACGATCTCGCCGTGTATGTCGACGTCGATCAACTCCACGCCGCGCATCACGACGCGGCTCATTGCGACGGCGCGGAAGCGAGTCTCAGCCAGGTCGCTGGCGCGGAACTCCGAGCCGCTGAGGTCGACTTGGTCGAACCGGGAACCCCGGAGATCCTCACGCTTAAAGTCAGTCACGCCTCGACCGTACCTCCCATGCGGACGATCTGCCCCCATCTTGATGCTCTCTGTCGCGGGCCGGCGTGTTGGTGATCGCCGGTTTGCAACCGCACCAGTCGCGTTTGAGCAGCGCATGGCGCGGCTACATGAGTTCCGGTATCTCGCTCAATCGTTCGGGCGGTAGCGGCGCCAATACGCAAAACTCGTTGCCCTCCGGGTCCGCCAACACCACCCAGGTGTCGTCGCTCGATTGCCCTATGTCAACCTTCCTCGCTCCCAGATCGATCAAGCGCCGGATCTGGGCGGCTTGGTCCTTGGGCCGCAGATCGAGGTGCAGCCGATTCTTCGTGGTCTTCCTGTCGGGCACCCTGACGAACAGAATGTCGGGAGCCACATCGACCTCCGGTGATCCCTCCGGTGGCTCGATGCACCATTCATTCTCGCTCTGGTAAGTGATCCTCCAACATAGCGTCTGCGACCAGAAGGTGGCGAGCAACTTGCAATCGTGGGAGTCGACCACCACACATTGGATCCGTATGTCCACGCTCGGGAGGCTACCATCGCGCTACCCACTCGAGCGGGCGTCGAGGAATCAGCACGGCTCGCGGCCACTTTCCTCTCGGGCGAACCATGTTGACACGTGTTGGGCGACCGGCCCCTGCTCGGCGGCTCCCTCCCAGGGGGTGAACCCACCCGGTAGGCCTACTGATAGGAGCCCGTGCTCATGGCCCGCCCTCCTCGCGATGAAGTCCAGGACGTAAGGGTTATAGGGCTGCGCACCTTACGCTCGTCTCCGAGATGCGTTTCATCACGTCAGCACTGTGTTGCGCGCGCATCGAGCCGCGTGAGGAGCTACCCTCCAGGCTTGTAGACGAAATCGTCGAACATCGCCGTGCGCAGAGATCGGTGGACGTCGCTGGGGGATGGTTCGGGGGTTGCGTCGATGCTCTCCTCAACTATTCGGAGCGCCTCTCCGGTGGCCGCTCCAAGATCTCGCGCGACGCGTACTGTGGCAAGAAGGTCTCGCGCCATGAGCAACTCGATAACAATCAAGTCCTCGAGTAGAGCGACTGCCTCTTCGGTCTTGCGCACGCTCAGAGGTGCGTCGGTCGCATGATCTTCGGTTCCGATGTCGAGTGGGGAGGAGTCCAACGTGGCGGGAGCGGCAAGCTGCTTGAGCTCACTGAAGATGGCGGCAGCGGGATAGCGGAGTGAAAGACCGTGGAATGCCGATGCTGCTCTCGTGCGGCCGTGAACTCGAGACATCGGGGCCTCCGGTACGTCTCCTTGTGATGCAGCCAGATTCTCGAAGATGGCGTCCCAAAGGTGGCTCATGCGGCGCTCGCTGAGCTGTCCAACGTGAGCGAGGGCGACGCGTAGAGAATCGAAAGCGATTGCAAGAACGATGGGGTGGAAGTTGCCGTTGTGCACCATGGTTCTGTCGTCCACAGACACGAGAGGATTGTCACTCATTGAGTTGAGCTCGATCTCGATGCTGTGGCGCGCGAGCGCCATGGTCTCCCGAAGAGCGCCATGCACTTGTGGAGCAACTCTGAAGGAGAGAGCGTCCTGCACAGACCGAGATGCTCCGGCATCGAAAAGGTAACTTCCGGCGAGTGCCGTACGGATGCTCCGAGCCGCCTCGATCTGCCCGGCGTATGGCTTGGCGCGCCCGACAATGGGCAACGTGATAGAGGCGTTCCCTTCGGTAGCCTCTAGGGACAGCCCCACAGCGACATCGGCCGCCTCTGCCGCCCGAGCAGTTCTGGAGATTACGACGGCAGCATGGCCGATCGAGATCCCGTTTGCCGACATGAGTCCGAGCCCGTCCTTGGCTCCGAGGGTCAGCGGCTCAATCCGTGAGCGTCGAAGCGCCTCTGCGCCCGAAAGCACTTCGCCGTTGAGTTCCGCGGTGCCCTTTCCGATGAGTACCAACGCAACGCCGGCCAGTTGTGCGAGATCTCCGGCTCCCACAGACCCGGTGGCGGGGACGATCGGATGTATCCCGTTATTGAGCATCGTCACTAGCATGTCGGCGACGGCCGGGCTCATACCCGAGCCCCCTCGAGCTATCCCGTTCAGGCGCGCCATCATCGCCGCCCGGACGAGTTCTGTGGACAAAGGTGGACCAACGCCCCCGGCATGCGTCATCACAAGCATTTCTTGCTGAGTGAGCAGTTCCTCTTCCGAGAGCCGCACGTCCTTCATGTGGCCCACGCCGGTGTTGAGTCCATAGACAGGCTCGACCCCTGCGAGCGCGTCGTCCACGACCGCCCGGCTTGCGAGTATCCGGGATCGCGCGTCGGGCCCTAGCTCCACCTTCACTCCCCTCACGACATCTACCAGCTCGTCGATTTCGAGCGGGGACTCGGTGACGGTTACTAGGTCCATGTAAACCTCCGGGAGGAAGGAAGAGAGAGTAATAGATCGTCGCTCAATCGACGGCGCCGAAAGTACGGTGCCGTCCTTTCCATCGAGGTCTTCAGTCTACGTTTTGAGAGATTAAGTGGACCTCGACTTGATGATCGATCATCTGATAGCGGGTGTGCCGGAGATCATGGAGTCCACGAGCGCTTCGCTCTCGCTGAAGCCGTCGTTGGGTCAACGGCGCGGTATGGCATGGGTAGCCGAGCATCACCTATCACGCGCAAACGCCAGTGCCACCGCTGCAGCCATAGGCAGGACCGAGATTTCTCCGTTTCCAACCGCCGCGACGAGGTCGTCGAGGGCCACGAAAGACATCTCAGTTTCTTCGAGATCGCCAGGGTCGGGAGACGCAATCTCTCGGACCCCTCGTGCCAAGAACATGTGCACGGTCCCGGCCCCCCTGTTGCCGTCGACGACGAAACTCCCGAGTTCTTCCCACTGTTCTGAAACGTGTCCCGTCTCCTCCAGCAGCTCGCGCCTCGCCGCGTCACCAGGATCTTCGCCCGGCTCGAGATAGCCCGCCGGCAGGCTGGTTACGACATCGGCGGGTCCGTGCTTGTAACTGCGCAGGACGATGACTCCGCTCTCGGCGAGCGCCACGATGACCACGTAGTCGAGCATCTCGAGTCGCAGGTAGCCCTCGATAAGCCGGCCGTCGGGCAGCTGCACGTCTTCGGCCCAGACGTGGAGCCAGGGAGCGGCATCCAGTACCTTCCGTCGGGCCTCGATTACCCACGGCTGCAGCTCGACCGGTCTACTCCTCCGGCTTGGGCTCGTAGTCGGGCCGAGGCTCGGACCGAGTCGTGTGGCGCAGCAGGAAGATGGATAACGAGAGAAGCACGATGGCGGCAGTCAGCACTCCGATCTCGACCATGGCATCCGGAAACTCGGGCTTGCCGAGCAAGTCCTTGGCCTCGGCACTGATGAGCACCAGCCGCCGGATGGCGGCGACGATCCCCACGATGAGGAAGGGCTCGGTCAGCAGCACTCGCTCCCGAATGACCGAGCTGATGGTGTGAATGAGCTCGGTAACGATGAACACCAGCAGCATCGCGTCCAACAGATCGAGGACCGTGGGGGACAGCTCCCCCTCCCCTAAGCCTGTGGCGAAGGCGTAGAGTCCATTGCCGAACAGAATCACGCCCGCTGCCGCCAAAACGACGGATACGCCTATATAGAGGACGTCCTCCGCACCTCGCATGACCATCGAGGAGCGCTCGCGGAATCTGATTTCATCCCGATCTATCTTGTCGACCTTGTCCGGCGCCATGTCCGAACATTAAGTGAGCCGGTCCCGCCGGCCGAGGCTATCCTCGCAAACGTCCGCGTGAGGGGGAGCCGCCTATCAGAATCGCAGTCGTAGGTGTGGGAGGAGTGGGGGGCTACTTTGGTGGCATCCTTGCCCGCGCGGGAGAGGACGTCACCTTCGTGGCGCGCTCCGCAACGCTCGAGGCGCTCCAAGAGCGGGGGCTGCGCGTCGACAGCATCGGCGGGGATTTCGTGATCTCGGACTGTCACGCGACGGACGATCCCCACTCCGTCGGCGAGGTCGACATCGTGATTCTCGGAGTAAAGGCGTGGCAGGTGGAGGACGCTGCGGCTGCGGCCGAGCCCATGTTGGGGGCGGAAGGAGCGGTGCTGCCGCTCCAGAACGGAGTTGAGGCACCCGGTCAGGTTGCCGCCACGGTGGGGGAGTCTCACACGCTCTCCGGTCTCTGTCGCATCATCAGCTTCGTCTCGGAGCCGGGCCACATCCGCCACGTTGGCGGAGCCCCCTTCATCGCCTTCAACGAGCTCGATGGCAAGCGCAGCGACCGCGTCGATGAGCTGGCAAAGGCGTTCGAGAGCGCCGGGGTGGACGAGGTCGCCGTCCCCCGGGATCCGGAGGCGGCGTTGTGGAACAAGTTCCTGGTAATCACCTCTTTCGCAGGCGTGGGAGGGGTGACCCGCTCCAGCATCGACGTGATCCTCGAGCTGGACCAGACGCGCCGCTTGCTGGAGGCCTCGATGAGTGAGATCGCCGAGCTCGCTCAGGCCCGCGGCGTCGCTCTGGAGGAGGACGTCGTGGCCGCCGGGGTGGCGCTACTCGAGAAGTTCGAGCCGGGGAGCACCTCGTCCATGCAGCGAGACATCGACGCCGGGCGTCCTTCCGAGCTCGAGCACCTCACCGGCGCGGTGGTGCGCTTGGCGAGAGAGGCAGGGGTGCGAACCCCGGTGAACGAGTTTATCTACGCGGCCCTGCTGCCTCTCGAGCGAGCCGCCCGGGTCTAGGCACGGCCTGTCCGGCCCCCGACTGCGTCCGGTCCGGCGTACTTTCGTACAAAACGCTCTTATGGCCGGCGTTTTGTCCCAAACCTCAAGCCCCTTCCAGCAAGCAACCGGTTTCATAGGGCTTCGGGGCGCTCGGGGCGTCACAGCTGGGCCAGGATTTCCTTCGCCACGGCCAGCGCGTGCTCGTAGCCGGCCCCCTCCCCCGATAGCGGCTCCACTTCCTTGTAGCCCCCGTAGATCGCGTGGCCCGCCTGCATCCAAAAACAGTCGGCCGCGGCGAATCCGGCTCCCTTTAGCCACTGCAGTTGCTCGTAGAGGGGCGAGGGCGTGTCGCCTTCATCGGGAAAGTAGAAATGGTTCCAGCAGGTCTCGACGAAACGCTCGTAGCCATCACCAGCAGCGGCCTGTTCCCGGGCGCTGCGATCCCAGGTTTGAGCGAACAAGGCCCTCGCCGGGGTCACCTGGGGCTCCACCAGGTCGGCTATCAGCAGGGCGCCGCGCCGGGTGAGGCGGCCCTGCAGATGCTCGAAGAGGCGCTTTTTGGCCGCACCTTCCAGATGATGCAGGGCCAGGCTCGAGACTACGCAGTCGACTCCTTCGACGAGTTCCAGCCACTCGGGCGAATCCAGATCGACGCGCACCGTGCTTGCCCGCTCTCCCGCGAAGGCCAGTAGAGCGGCGGCCCTCCGCAGCATCTCGGGGGACCCGTCCATAGCCACCACCGACGCCCGGGGGAAGCAACGCAGGATCGTGGCGCCGAGCGCCCCCTGACCGGAACCGAGATCGACGGTGGTAAACGCCTCGCTCGGAGAGAACGGCACCAAGCAGGCGAGCGTGGCGATTTGCTCGGCTCGGCCCGGCACAGCCACCGGGGCCAGGTCGGAATAGGTCTGCGAGTCCTCCTCCGCCCACCCAGCGTTGCCTGACTTGTCTATGGTGGAATCTCCTGACCTTCGCTACCGTGAGCCGAAGCCAATAAGACCGAGCGCAATCTGCCTATTGCACACACTCCTATGAGAGTGTTTAGGTAGGCTATAGATGGAGTGTAACTATGGATCGGAGTGACCGGCCAATGAGCCAGCGCAATGAGGTAGCCGCTGCTGCAGCAACTGGTGGCGGCAAGGCAACGCTCGGCGAGTCGGGGCCGGAGCTATCGCCTGCTGCACGGGCGCTCCGAATTCTGTGGTGGGTGCTTCGCTTCGGGCTGGCACTGTTCCTGTTCGTCGGGGCTCTGCAGCTCATGAAGACGGGTGCCAGTGGCCTCGACGTTCTTCAGAACAGGGGACTGCTCGTCCGCAACCCGGGCTCCACCTTGGGGCTCGGCTGGGTGGGCGCTCTGTTCGTGCTCTCGGGCTCTCCGATCGCGGCAACTTCGCTGACCCTGGTGGCTGCCCACTCGATTACCGAGATCCAGGGCTTCACGATGCTGACCGGTTCCCGCCTCGGCGCCGCCTTTGTGGTGCTGGTCGTCGCCGTTGTCTATGCCCTTCGCAGCGGGCAAGGGGGCCGGCTCCGCCCGGTGGCCACGGCCGTGACTGCATTGTCCACTACCGCACTCATCTACGTCCCGGCGATGGGTCTCGGAATTCTGCTGCTGAAGTGGGGGCCTTATCACTCACTCGAACTTCACTTTCCGAACCAATTCTCGGATCTCATCGATCTCATCTACGGCGGCCTCTTGGATCGAGTGGCGACCCTGCCGGCCGCAGTCGTGTTCGTCGGGGGGCTCGCCGTCTTGTTGGGGTCGATGAAGTTGATCGACTCCGTCATGCCCGACCTCGACAAGGATCTCCAGAGCAAGCGCCTCCAGTGGGTCAGCAAGAAGTGGCCCATGTTCGGGCTCGGTTGTCTGGTGGCGCTCATCACGATGTCGGTTTCGGTTGCGCTCACTATCCTGGTGCCGTTGGTGGCCAAGCGCTACGTCAAACGAGAGGACATCCTCCCCTACATCATGGGAGCGAACATCACCACCTTGGGGGATACGATGCTGGCGGCTTTCGCCCTGAACTCTCCGGCTGCGGTCCGCATCGTGCTGGCCGAAGTCATCGCCGCCGGCTCGCTCAGCGTCATCCTGCTGACCTTCTTCTACCCTCAGATACGCACGCTCATCTGGAGGTTCCAGCGCCAGATGACGATGAGCAAGCCGAGGCTCGCGGGCTTTACCGCCGCCCTTTTCTTGGTGCCCGTAAGCATCATCCTGATATCCGGTCTCGTCTAACCCACCTTCGTAAGGCTCCATCCCTCAAGCTCATACGATTGAGCAATGCTTATTCGGTGGGCGGCGCGGTCGTCTCTCTTACTCCTTTTCTTGGCGGCGTGCACGACCCCAGCCCCCGACGCTCCGCAGACCCGGTTCGTTCCACGCGCCAAGAGGCCGCCGGAAGCGGGCGTGTGCAAGGACCCTGTAGTTCTTCCCCGCCCTGCCCCCGATCGCCCTCGCTATCACCTGCACGTGCGCGTGCGGCCAAAGAGAGAGGTGGTCGATGGGCGCTTGCGGGTGGCCTTTACGCCCGACCTACCCACGCACAAGCTTGTGTTCCGGCTGTGGCCGAACGGGCCGCGGCAGAGGGCCGCCGGGGCCAAGCTAGAGGTTCGCAAGGTGAAGAGTGATGGTCGTCGCGTGCCGACCCGGCTCCCCAACGCCACCACCTTGGAGGCGGATCTCGGCTCCCGTCTGGAGGCAGGCGAAACTGTCGAGGCTTCACTCCACTGGCGGCTCGAGCTTCCCGGCCCCACATTCGACCGCATCTCGAACACGGGCGGGTCGCTGCGACTGGGCTCCTTCTTCCCCTTGCTGTCGTGGCAACCCGGGGTGGGCTGGCTCCGAGATCCCCCCTCGACATCTCTAGCGGAAACGTCGACCTCTCCGGTGGCCGATTTCGACGTCAAGCTTCGGCTTCCCGAAGGTCTGGAAGCCCTCGCCAGCGGCGAGGAGGTCTTGCCGGACCGATGGCGGGCGGAGGCGGTGCGTGACTTTGCTCTCGCCACCGGGCACTTCGATACCTCTACCGTGGTGGCTTACGCGCCGAGGTTCGTGCGAGTGGCTGTAGGGGTGGACGAGCGTGTTGACGAATCCCCCGAGCCCTACCGCAAGGCCGTGGTACGTGCACTGGAGGCCCTGGCCGATAGATACGGCGCCTACCCGTGGCCGAGCTACACCCTCGCCATCACTCCAGGCCTGGCCAACGCGGGCATCGAGTATCCGACCTTTGTCATGCAGGGGGAGGAGACGCTTGGGGTGGTCACCGACCACGAGGTGGCGCACATGTGGTTCTACGCTTTGGTGGGAAGCAATCCGGCGCGCGAGCCGTGGCTCGACGAAGGTCTCACCACCTACGCGCAGGCACGCATCGACTCTCAGGTCGACTTCTTCGCATCGCAGCCTGTTCCCCGTCCAGCTCGCAATCGACTCGGTGCCGGTATGCGCTACTGGGACCGCCACCAAGAGGTCTACTTTCAGGGCGTCTACGCGCAAGGCGTCAAGGCCCTCGCAGCTCTGGGCTCTCTCGACGCCATCGACTGCGGGCTGCGTCACTATGTCCGCGCCAACGCCTACTCGATTGCGGATTCCGCGGATCTGATCCGAGCGCTCGAGGCGGAGACGGTGGGGACAGGGCGCATCCTCAAGCGCTTCGGAGTCCGGCCCTAGAGCGGGACTCCCTCGGTAGCGCCACTCGGCCGAACTTTGCCCCGAATACGCCCCATACGGCCTTTTTCGGCCAAAGCGGAGGTATGTAACCCGCGATTTGACTTCCAGCAACTTCCTAATTTAGGGTCGCCGTTCGGAGCCCGTAGAGGGCTCCTTTGATTTTGTCCGCTGTCGAGACCACTGGGGGTCCATAGTCCATGCGTAGGTTGTCCCTCTTACTCGCGGCCGTCGTCGGCGTCGCGCTGCTTTCCGCTCCGGCCCTTGCGGCTCCCAAGGTTCTGTGGGGCCGTTCGACCTATTACGCGTCACGCTACGTCGGCCAGACCATGGCCTGCGGCGGCCGCTACCGCCACCACAAGATGATCGCAGCGGTGGATCTGGCGCTGCCCGTGAAGTGTGGCAAGTCCCTGACGGTCAAGAACCGGGCGAACGGGCGCAAGATCACCGTTACCGTTGCCGATCGCTGCTCCTGTCCGGGGCGCACGATCATCGACTTGTCACGAGGTGCGGCCCACCGACTGCACTACGTAAGCGCGGGCTGGACGAGAGTACGGGTCAAGGTGCTTCAGGCGAGCTAGTAGTAGTCGACGGGGACGGTCTTCACCGCCTCCGGCATCGCCCCCAGCACGCCCTGGAGCTGCATCAGCTTCATCAGGTTTCCCGAGATCTTGAGCTTGCCCTGCATGTAGGCCTGGCTTGCCCCTATCTCCCCTCGGCTCATTGCCATCGCGGTCTCGTAGCTCTGCTCCACGATGGCGTCCGGGTTCGCTAGTTCGCCCAGGGCAATCGACGCGGCACCGTCCTCGAGAGAGAAGTAGTACCTGACTTCTCCCTCGGGCGTGTCCTTCACCACCTGCTGAAGCCCCATATCCTTCGAGGCTGCGGCGCTCCGGAACTCGGTCGAGGAGTTCAGGGCCGCGCTTATCTGCTCGGTCCACTCCTGGCTCAGAAACTTTACCCCCACTATTTTCCTCTTTTCCCTTCCTGATCCCCGCCGATGCCCCGCGGGAAAGATACCTTCTAAGAAGTGGATTGGAGTGAGGTGGCGAACACTCGCCCTAATGGATCGGAGCCGCCCGTTCCGCGGCCCGCCGCCACGCTGGTGCTCCTACGCGACTCGCCGGGCGGCTTGGAGGTCCTGCTCACCATCCGGCCCCCATCTCTTTCCTTTATGGGTGGGGCCACCGTTTTCCCGGGCGGAGCGGTGGCCTCAGCCGACCGAGACCCGCGCTGGGAGCAGGCCTCCGTGCTTGGCCGGGCAGAGGCGGGAGTGGGCCTGCAGTCGGCAGGAGCCGACGCCCTCGCGGCGCGCGTGTGCGCTCTGCGCGAAGCCTTCGAGGAAGTCGGCTGGATGGCTGCGGAGGGGCCGTGGGAACAACTTCGACGTAGCGACGGCGTCACTCCCGAACACTTTCTCGAGCGCTGCCTCGAGCTGAACCTCCGGCTCGGCACGGAGAGGCTTCACCCGGCCGGCAGATGGGTTACACCCCTGGGCTGTCCGGTGCGCTTCGACGCGCAGTTCTTTCTGGCCTCAGCCGACGCGGCGTGGGAGCCAAGCCCGGATCAGCGTGAGGTGGCGGGATGCCGCTGGAGTACTCCGGAACAGGCGCTCACAGAGCTCGCCGGGGGCCGCGCGATCATGGCGCCGCCTACCATCGAAATGCTGCAGCGGCTCCGCTCGCAACCGTCAGTCGAGCGGGCGCTGTCGTCCTCCCCGAGCAGAAATGAAAGCGGCGGCAGCCTGGTCGCTCGCCTGTCTCCCGTCGTCGAGGTCGTCCTTGCCCCTAACCCCGGCCTGATGACCGGCCCGGGAACAAACACCTACATCGTGGGCTCGGGACCCGTGTGCGTGATCGACCCCGCCGTCTCGGAGGCCTCCTACCTCGCGGCCGTGGAGCAAGCCGGCGACATCGCCGTCATCGGCATCACGCACCGCCATCCCGACCACGTCGGGGGTGCGGCAGAGCTCGCCCGCCGCTCCGGCGCGCCGGTGCGGGCCTTCGGCGCAGAGCCGGCGGGAGGCACCGCTGTCGAGCCATTGCGCGAGGGCGAAATGCTTGCCGTCCCCGGAGCGATGCTGAGCTGGATCCACACGCCCGGTCATTCCTCGGATCACGTCTGCTTTCTCCTGGAGGGAGCGGCGAGCTTGTTCTCCGGGGACAGCATCCTCGGCGAGGGGACCGCCGTGATCTCGCCGCCGGACGGCGACATGGGCGCCTATCTCGCCACTCTCGAACGACTCCGTGTACTCGACCTCGATCGCGTCTATCCCGGTCACTTCCGCGCGCTTGACGGTGGCTCATGGGTCATAGACCGTCTGCTCGAACATCGCGCTCAGCGCGCCGACGCGATCCTCGAGGTGCTTAAAGCCAGACCTCTTCATCCCGAAGAGATCGTGAGCGTCGTCTACCGCGACGTCTCCTCCGAGCTTCATCGCCTGGCCGCTCGGACGGTAGTGGCGCACCTCGAGTTGTTCGAAAGGCAGGAGCGCGTGGCAAGAACCGACGACGGCTGGTGCTTGGCCGGCGCAAACGGCGGCGATGACGCCGCTTAGTCGATCACGAGAGATCTTGTTCGGTTTCCCCGAGATCGACAAGGGCAGCCGCGACTGGATCCGGCGCGTGGCAGAGCTGGGCAGCTGGGGCGCGCTCGCGGTCGTGCTGACCCTGGTCCTGCTCAGCGAACTTCCGCCGGTGCGGCTCACCACCGCTCTGGCTCTGCTGGGGGTCTTCGCGATATGCACTTTCGCCTTGTTCCGCGGACTGCTGCCTAGGTCGACCAAGCCCTCGTGGCAGCTCGCCGCCGCCTTGGTGTTCTCCCTGGCCCTCGCCTCGGGCCTCTACGCGGCTCTCCGGGGTGCGGTGCCGACGGCCCAGCTCGTGTTCGTGCCTGTGGTCGCCATCGCTGGGCTTCTCACCGGTCTCCGGGTGGGCCTCGCAACCGGCGTCTCGGCCGCGGTCCTCTACACGGTGATCGCAGAGCTCACCGGCACCCGACCCAGCTCCATCGCAGTGGCCGTGGTGCTGGGCGTATTTGTGCTCTCGGGATCGGTTGCAGGACTCCTGGCCGAGGAGTTGCGCTCCCACTATCGAGGCGAGCAACACGAGCACAGACTCGCCACCGCCGTGCGCCACCGGCTCCTGGCGGTTCTCGATGCAGTCGATGAGGCGATCGTGTTTCGCGACCGGCAGGGGGCCGTGCGTGTGATCAACCGGCGTGCCGCCGACCTCTTCGAGCTCGACCCCGATGACTATCTCGGGACGCCGGCAGTCGAGCTGCTGCGCCAAGTGGCACGCCGGACCGAGGACCCCGAAGGATTCATGGAGAGCTTTCAGGAGCTTCGTGACGACCCCGAAATCGAAATGCGCCTTTCGATCGAGCAGCTCATGCCCCAGCGCCGGCGCTTGCGCCTCTACTCGGGGCCGGCGCGCGACGACTCCGGGCTGCTGGTGGGGCGCATCGACGTCTACACCGACGTCACCGACGCGGTGCGGCGAGCGGAGGAGATAGAGCAGCTCTACGAGCAAGCTCGAGAGACCGCCGAGAGCTATCAGCGCGGGCTGCTTCCAGATGCGATCCCGAAGCTCCCTCGGGTAAACCTCGTGGCGCACTACCTGGCCGCTCGAGGCCGGCGGGCGGTGTGCGGCGACTTCTACGATTTCGTGACCCTGCCCGGCGGCCGTGTCGCGGTCGTGCTCGGGGATGTCTGCGGCATCGGTCCCCCAGCCGCCAATGACGCCGCGTTCACCCGCTACACACTCCGTTCCTTCGTTACCGAGGAAGCGGACCCGGCTCGGCTGATGAACAGGCTCAATTCCCACGTCGGGCGCAACCTGAGCCAGGACAGGTTCGTGCGTCTGCTGCTGGGAGTGCTCGACCCAGAGCGGGCCGGCCTCGAGTACATCAACGCCGGACACGTCCCCCCGCTCATCTACCGGTCCAAAAGCGGCCGCGCGGAGTGGCTGAGCGAGGGTGAGCTTGCCCTGGGGGTCGAGAATCGCGGCGCTTACCGCTCCGAAACCATCGACCTTCATCCCGGCGACATGCTCGTGTTCTATGCCGACGGAGTCACCGAGGGTATGCGTAAGGGACGAGTCTTCGGCCAGGCCAAGCTTCAGGACCTCGTCGAGGAGTACGGGACGGGCACTCCAGGCGAGCTCGTCCAAGCGATCCGCCGGGCGGTGGAAGCGTGGGCGCCCGAAGAACAGCTCCGCGACGATGTCGCTCTGCTGGTGTGTCAGGTGGTGCCGGACACGGCCATCGCCGAGCCGACCCGGGAACTGCTGCTCCCGAACGAGCCGGCGCGGGCCAAGGAGCTGCGCAACTTCGTGGCTGCCTATCTGGCTGACCTGAGGGCCCCGATCGAGGTCACTCAGGAAATCGTCATTGCAGTCGGTGAGGCTGCCTCGAACGCCTGCAAATACGGCCGCAGGCCGGAGGGGCGAAGTGAAATTCGGGTCCGCTGCTCGCTCGAAGGATCGGATGTGGTGATCCTGGTCTCAGACGACGGAGCCGGCATCGATCTCGATTTCGTGCGCCAGAACGGGCTTCCCGACCGCTTCTCCTCCGGGGGCCGAGGAATGTTCTTGATGAACCAGCTCATGGACTCGGTCGAGTTTCAGAGTTCCGGGAGGGGCACCACGGTCGTGCTCAAGCGGACCATCCGCACCCCAGTGCCGGTCTCCACGTCCTGAGCACCGCCGTCACACTGGATGCAGCGGGGGCTTGCCGTCCTCGCGCAGGAGTTCCATAGGCTCCATGCAATGCCGAGGCGGATTATCCCGGGCCGCCTTGTCGACCTTGAGCTCGAGACCGCACATCGTGCACACGTACTTGAGCCCATAACGACTGACATCCGCGATCTCGGGCTCCGGCGGGGCGATCGCCATCGAGTTGATGAAGCGGATGCCGAAGCGGGCTATGAGCACGCACATGAGCACCGCGAGCGCCGACCTCACGTAGCCGAAGAAAGTGCCGAGGACCAGCGTTGCGGCCACCGCCACCACTGCAATGGCCGCTCTCACGATGCCGGTTTTCCACAGCGCCATCCCCAGCGGTGGATAAACCACACGCGTGTTATTCGGGCCGGGAGGGGGTTCAGTGCCATTGCGTGGCGACGCCGAAGCCGACGGCCACGCAGGCAAGGCCGAGCCACAGATTGCCGTTGTTTGTGGGCCCGAAGAGGCCGACGTAGTTGCCCACGATGATCATTACGCCGGCGCCGAGCAGGGTGAAGAAAAGGACCCCGACCCAGGGATCCGACCGCTTCGGCTTGGGCTTCGGCGGGGGCTGGCGCCTAACCCGCTTGGAGCGACTTTTGGGCACGTCCGCATAGTAATTGTCGCCGGCCTCAAAATGGGCATATGAGGGTTCTGGCGTTCGTAGGAAAGCTGTTGATCTCGCTCGGCGCCGGTGTGCTGTTGTTCGTGGCCTGGACCCTGTGGGGCACCGGCATTTACACCGAGCGCGCCCAAAACCGCCTCGCGCAAGACTTTGAGGCGCTGCCGCCCATGCCGCACGGGGGGTCGAGCTCGCAGAAGCCGGGCCGGCCTCCCCGCAGCTATCGGCCTCCTCCCGGCGACCCCGTCTTCCGCCTCCGCATCCCAGCCATCGACTTGTCCCAGATAGTCGTGGAGGGAGTGGGGATCGAGGAGCTCAAGGGAGGCCCCGGGCACTACCCTGCGTGCAGGGCCGGGTTCCCCGAGCCCTTCTGCACTCAGCTCGACGAGGTCTGGCCCGGCGAGCGAGGGCGCGTGATCGTGTCCGGTCACCGCACCACCTACGGCGCTCCTTTCTGGGCGCTGAACGAGCTGAAGCCGGGAGACGACATCATCGCCGAGACAAAATGGGGAAGGTTCAGCTACAAGGTGTTTGACTCCGAGATCGTTCTTCCCACCGCCACAGATATCGCCAACCCGCGCGCCACGGATGGGCGTGAGATCGTGCTCACAACCTGCGACCCGAGGTTTTCTGCCGCCGAGCGGCTGATCGTGTTCGCCCGACTCGAGGAGGCGTGATGAACAGAAGACGGTCGTGGAAGTCTCGTGCTCTCGAGCTTCTGTTGTGGACGGTGCTGTCCGTGGTGACGGCGGTGGTGATGGTGAGCCTCTCCGAGCGGCTGCTGCCGAGCAACTTCTGACCCTCCGGCCGCAGGTCCCAGGCCTCACCCGGCGATCTTCTCCGCGAGACGAGCGGTGAGCGCTGCTGAGGTGGAAAAGTTCGCCGAGAACACGCATCGACTAGGACAGGAGATTGCCCTTGACACCAACGCAACAGCAGAAGGCGGAGGACTTCCGCGCCCTGCATGAGCGCGATGTGTTCATCATTCCGAACCCGTGGGACGCCGGCTCCGCCCGGGTGTTCGAAGCGCTGGGATTCAGGGCACTCGCGACCACCAGCTCAGGCCTTGCGTTCACGCTCGGGCGTGAGGACGGCGGCGCCACGCTCGACGAAGTCGTCGAGCACGTGCACCTACTTGATCGTGCGACATCGTTGCCGGTTTCGGTTGATCTGGAGAATGGCTATGGACCTGAGCCCGAAACAGCCGCGGCGACGATCACGCGAGTTGCGGAAGCCGGAGCCGTGGGAGGCTCGATTGAGGACTACGGTCCGGAGATCGAGGCGATCTACTGCCTGGATCACGCCGTCGCACGAGTGGCCGCAGCGGCGGAAGCGGCGAAACAGTTGAGCTTTCCATTCATGCTCACCGCAAGGGCCGAGAACCACATCCGCGGGAACCCGAATCTAGAAGACACCATCGTCCGGTTGCAGGCCTACGAGCAAGCCGGTGCCGACGTGCTCTACGCGCCGGGCTTGAAGAGTAGCGACGAGGTCAGAGCCGTGTGCGAGGCCATATCCAAGCCGCTCAATGTTCTCGCTCGTCCACACTTGACGACGAGTGAGATCGCCGAGGCGGGAGGCCGTCGGATCAGCGTGGGCGGCCAGCTGACCTGGGTCGCGGTAGAGGCCGTGAAGGTGGCGACCGAGAAGATGCGCGACGACGGGGACTTCTCGTCTCTTACCGTCCCGCCTCAGAACAAGGGTTGGACCGCAGGCTAGTTATTTGCTGTCGTGTAGCGACCGACATTTACTGACCACTCGGGGGGTTGCTCGGCCGCAGAGGCTTGCCGTAACGCACCGCAATCGCCTCGTAGTCGCGCCTCTGGTAGAAGCTGCGCGCCCGCTCGTTGAGCCTCAGAACGTTCACTCGGATGCCGAGTGCGCCGGCTTCGGCGGCCGTCTTCTCGGCCGCCTCCATCAACAGGGTGCCGATACCCCGGCCCCGGCAGCTTTCGTCCACGCTGAGTGTCTCGACCTCGCACGACAACCCCCACGGCTTGTCCTCGACGATGAGCTTGGCGAAGCCTCTCACCTCGCCCTCGAGCATGGCCACGAGGACGGTGACCGCGGGATTGACGAGGTCGGCCCGGGTGAGTCGCTCGCAGGTGTCCTGATCCAGTCCGTAGCGGGGATGACCGGGATTCAGGGCCTGGTGGTGGCGCTTGAGGTCGGCGAACAGGCGGCCGACGGGAGCCGCGTCGTCGAGGGTGGCGGTGCGGACGGTTGCTCCCATATCGGGAGCCTACGGGTAGATTCTCTTCGTGCTCCTGCTTCTGATCGACAACTTCGACTCGTTCGTCTACAACCTCGCCCAGGCGTTCGGGGCCTTGGGGGCCGAACCCGTGGTGGTCCGCAACGATGCCACCATGACTGAGCTCGAGTCGGTGGCACCCGACGCGGTAGTGATCTCGCCCGGCCCCGGTGGTCCCGCCGACGCGGGCGTTTCGCTCGAGGCCGTGCGCGGCTTCGGGGGCCGGGTTCCGCTGCTGGGCGTCTGCCTGGGGCATCAGTGCATCGGGGCCGCATTCGGCGGTCGCATCGAGCGGGCATCGGTTGGTCCGGTGCACGGCAAGACGTCGCCCGTAACCCACAGTGGTGAGGGGATTTTCGGGGGCCTCTCCCAGGGCTTCGAGGCGACTCGCTACCACTCGCTTGTGATAGCGGAGGGGCAGGAGTGGCCTGAGGAGCTCGAGGTCACGGCCCGTTCGGACGACGGCGTCGTGATGGGAGTCGTCCACCGCGAGCTGCCGGTCCAGGGAGTCCAGTTTCATCCCGAGTCGGTGCTGTGCCCGGAGGGCCCGCGGCTGCTGAAGAACTTCCTGGAGCTGGCGCAGAAATAATTGCGCGGCGTTCTATGGGCCTCACAGTGCCGTTTTCGGCACTCTGAGGCGCTCAAAACGCCAGTGGGGTGGTCCAGTGGGTTAGTCGCCGGGGTCGGGTTGCACGAACAGCGTGACCTCGTCCCCCTCCGAGACCACTGTGCCGGGCTCCGGATCGGAGCCGCAGACCGCGCCCGGCTCCTGGGTGCAGAGCTCGTCCGTCTCCTCCTGGTTGACCTCCACGCCGAGCTGATCCTCGAGGGCGCTCTGGGCGTCATCGGCGTCCTGCCCGGTGAGGTCGGGCAGCTCGGTCCCATCGGACCCCTCGGAGATGAGAACCGCGACCACCGTGTCCGGCTCGACTTGGGCCCCCTCCGCTGGGTCCTGAGCGAACACCCGGCCCTCGTCGAACTCGTCGTTGGGCTCCGTGGCGACATCGATCCCCAGGCCCGCGGCCTCAAGCTCGGCCCGCGCCTCCTCTTCGGTGGCGCCGATGACGCTGGGAACCACAATGTTCTCGGGGCCACTGGACACCACCACGTCGACTGCCGAGCCCTCGTCGACCCTTTCCCCCGGCTGGGGGCTCTGGTCGAAATCACGACGCCGGGGTCGAAATCGTCACTGGCCTGCTCCTCTTGGCCGCCGAGTCGGAGACCGGCATCCTGCAGTAGTTGAGTGGCGCTCTCCAGGCTCTCTCCCCTCAGCCCCGGCACGTCTGTCTGGGGTGCGCCGCTCGAGACGATCAGCGCGACCTCAGAGCCTCTCTCGACCCGCACGCCGGGCCTGGGGTCCTGATTTAGAACGGTGTTCTCTTCTCTGCCTGCGCTGGCGCGGCGGGTAACCGTACTTTCGAGCCCTCGTTCTTCCAGCAGCGCCCGAGCCCGGGCGACGTCCTCCCCCACGAGCGCCGGCACCTGCACGCGTGCCGCCCCCGAAGGTGGGTTGTCGAGCAGGTTGTTGAACAGGGCCCATGCCACGAGTCCGAACAGTGCGAGGATCAAGAGGCTCAGGAGGATCCAGAAGCCCGCCCCTCGACCCCCGCGAGCTTGCGCCGGATAGGCCGTGTCCGGCCGGCGCAGGACCTCTGTTCCCCCCACGGGGGCTGCGACCGTCGTCGCCTCGTTGAGCAGCGGGGTGGCGAGGACCTTCTGTCCGCTGAGGAAGCGCTGCAGGTCCTCCTGCATCTTGGAGGCGCTGTCGTAGCGGTTGTCGGGGTTCTTGGCCAGTGCCTTGAGCGTGATCGCATCCAGCTCAGCAGGCACATCGGGGTTCAGCCGCGAGGGAGGCTGAGCCTCCTCTCGCACGTGCTTGTAGGCGATGGACAGCGGTGTGTCACCCGCGAACGGAACCCGGCCCGTCAGCATCTCGTAGAGCACGCAACCGAGCGAGTAGACGTCCGAGCGGGCATCGACCGGGTTGCCCTGCGCCTGCTCCGGCGAGAGATAGGACGCAGTGCCGATGACCATGCCCGTCTGAGTCATGGTCTGCTCGCCGTGCCCGAGGGCGCGGGCAATCCCGAAGTCGGTCACCTTCGTCTGGCCGTTCGACGTGATCATGATGTTGCCCGGCTTGATGTCGCGGTGGACGAGGCCTGCCGTATGTGCTCTCTGCAACGCCCCCGCAACGTCGGAGGCGATGTCGGCCGCCCGCTCCGGCAGGAGCGGCGCCTCCGAGGCGATGATCTCCGACACCGCCTGGCCGTCGATGTACTCCATCACGATGAAGTACGAGCCGTCGTCGGAGCCGTAGTCGTAGAGAGACACGATGTTGGGATGGCTCAGGTTGGCGGCCGACTGCGCCTCCCTGCGGAAGCGCTCGATGAAGGAGCTGTCGTGGGCGAAACGTTCGCTCAAGACCTTGAGAGCAACCTCGCGGCCCAAGAGCTCGTCACGGGCCCGGTAGACCTCCGCCATGCCCCCGGCCCCCGCCCGCCCCAGAACCTCGTAGCGCCCGCCATAGACGTCCTTGGAAGGGCTCAATCGTCGCCTTCCTCGTTGCCCTTTTTCTTGCCCTTGCCCTTGCCCTTCCCCTTGGACTCCCCGTTGCCCGGGTCCTCCTCCGGTGGGCCGGGCACGGCGACGACGACGTCGATCGAATCGCCCGGGCTCACCTCGACGCCCGCGGCAGGATCGGTGCCGACCACCTCCTCGGGCGCCCCTTCCGCCTCGGGGTCCTCCACTCTCACCGGGACCAGCCCTACATCCTTGAGGGCCTGGGCCGCACTGTCGTAGTCCGAGCCCACCACGTTCGGCAGAGCGAAAGGTGTTGCAGTGTCGCTCGGTGTCGGAGTGGGCGACGGCTGGGGGACTGCTTGGTTCTGCTTGCGATCACGTGATCGACCGGGCTCTGGAGCGCGCTCTTCGGGGGCCGAAAGAAGGCGGCCTGCCACCAGTCCGAGGACCAGCAAGGCCAGGATGACGAGCGCGGCGAGGGCGCCCCGCCCGGCCCGGCGAGGGCTCCATTCGCTGGGCGGGCGCATGACCCGGGTGCCCGAAGGGTCTGCCAGAGGCGCGGTTGCCGCGACGCCGGGGGCGGCTGCGCCCGCGCCTGCCGCGAGCGAGCCGGTGGGGAATCCGGCCCGCAGGGCGGAGGCCATGCCGGAGATGTCCGGGTAGCGCTCAGACGGATCCTTGGCCGTGGCTCTTGCGGTGATCTCGTCGAGGGTCGCGGGAACCTCCCGCACGATGCTCGAGGGCGCCGGGATGACATCGGAGACGTGGCGCATGGCGATGCCGATGGGGGAGGTGCCGGAGAACGGGACCTGGCCGGTGAGCATCTCGAAGAGCACCACTCCCATCGCGTACTGGTCGGCGGCGGGTCCCGCGCTCTCTCCGGAAGCCTGCTCCGGCGCCAGGTAGTGGGCGGTGCCGAGCACCGAGCCGGCAGCGGTCAGGGTCGTCTCACCGATGGCCCTGGCGATGCCGAAGTCGGTGACCTTTACCCGGTCGTTGTCGGAGACGATGATGTTTCCGGGCTTGACGTCGCGATGGACGATGCCGCCGGCGTGAGCATGGGCGAGTGCATCGCAGCTCTGCGCCGCTATGGCGGCGGCTCTGCTCGGCTCGAGCGGGCCGGAGCGGAGCAGCTCGGCGAGGTCTCGCCCCTCGATCAGCTCCATGACGATGAAATCGCGGCCGTCATCGGCGCCGTAGTCGAAGACGCTCGCGATGTTGGGATGGCTGAGCGCCGCGACCGCACGGGCCTCGCGCCGGAAGCGCTCGACGAAGCGAGGATCGTCGACGAGCTCCTCCTTGAGGAGCTTTACCGCTACCCGCCGATTGAGCCGCTCGTCGGTGGCCTCGTACACAGTTCCCATGCCCCCGGCCGCCAGCCGCTGCTCGAGCCGGTAGCGATCGATGAGCCTTTGCGCTTCTACCATGGTCTGATCCTTCGGTCCGCTTCGATGACCGCCCTGGCGATGGGCGCGGCGACCGCGCCTCCTGTGGCCTCGGAACCCAGCTCGCCGCCGTTCTCGACAAGGACCGCGACCGCGATCTGCGGGTTACTCGCGGGGGCGAAGCAGATGAACCAGGCGTGCGGCGACGCCCCCTCGACGGTCTGGGCCGTTCCCGTCTTTCCTGCCACTTCGACGCCGTCAATCTGGGCTGCGGTTCCGGTTCCCTCCGCAACCACCGAGGTCATCATGCGGTTGAGCTCCTGGGCGGTGGCAACAGAGAACGCCCGGCCGAGCGGAGCCGAACGCTGCGCCTCTACCACCGAGCCGGATGCATCTCTGACCTCCCGTACCAGCTGAGGGCGAGGCACCTGTCCTCCGTTGGCCACGGTCGCAGCCACCAGAGCCATCTGCAATGGGGTTGCAGCGACGTCGCCCTGCCCGATCCCGGCGAACGCCCGCAACGGCTCCTGATCGTCGGGCACGTCGGGGAAGGTGCTCGCTGCGGTCCCCACGTCGAACGGAAGAGGCTCGTTGAACCCCAGCGCCCCGGCCGTCCGGCGGAGCTCCTCAGGCAGTCGCAGCCCGAGGATAGCGAAGGTGGTGTCGCAGGACTGCACCAGCGCAGTGAAGAGGTCGATGGAGCCCGTCCCCGTACAAGAGGTGTTGGTGAAGTTGGTCAGGGTGTTGTCGGTTAGCGGCAGGTCGAGCGCTTCGGGGTCGGGAAAGGTCGACGTCGGGCCGAACCGCCCCGACTCCAACGCCGCGGCGGCGGTCACCACCTTGAACGTCGACCCGGGAGGAAAGCTCCTCGAGGTGGCCTTGCTCAAGAGGGGGCTGTCGGGCGAGTTCGGCTGGAGCGAACGCCGGTAGGAGCGAATCTCATCGGTGTCGTGAGAAGAAAGGGGGCCGGGATCGTAAGTGGGATTCGAGTACATCGCCCGCACCTCTCCGGAGCTCGGGTCCAGGGCCACGACCGAGCCCTCCTGACCGCCCAACGCCTCCGCCGCCACCTGCTGAAGCTGGGAGTGGACGGTGAGCCGCACGTCGTCGCCGCGCTCGCCGGAGCTCAAGAAGCTGTCCTGGATGTCCTGCATCGAGATCACTCCGCTCTCTCCCAGAAGCTGCTCCGAGTAGGTTGCCTCGATCCGATCGCTCCCATAGATGAGTGAGTAGTAGCCGGTGATGTGTCCGTAGAGCTCGCCCCCCGGGTATGTCCTGAGGTACTGGAAGCGGTCCTGAGTCTTGCGGCTTCTCGCCACCGTCTCGAAGTCGAGTGTTTCAATGTCCCCGCGCTTGATCGAGTACTCCGCCAGGAGCGAGCGGATGTTGAAGTCGTTGGAGGCAATGTCCTCTGCAGCGAAGATCTGAACGTAGTTGAGCTGGGCGAACACGAGCAGGAAGGCGGCCACCAGGCCCCACGCCACGCGCCGGATCTGGACCTGCATCACCGACGGCCCCCGATGAGGATCTCTCCCGTGAGGGCGGGGTCGGGCTCGCTCGCGTTCTGGTGGCTCACGCGCGCCAGCAGCGCCATCAGGATGAAGTTCGACAACAGGCTCGAGCCTCCATAAGACATGAAGGGGAGCGTGATGCCGGTCAGGGGGAGCAGACGAATGACTCCGGCGAGGATGATGATCGTCTGGATACCGAAGCTGACTATCAACCCCGCGGCCAGGAGCTGGCCGAAGTCGGAGCGGGCGCCGAGCGCGATCCGCAGCCCCCGGCCCACCAGGAACATGAAGCACACCACGACCGCCGCCGTTCCGAGCAGGCCCAGCTCCTCGCCGATGACCGCGAACACGAAGTCGGTGTGGGCCGCCGGGATGAGATCGGGCCGGCCCTGCCCCAGTCCGGTTCCGAACAGTCCTCCGGTCGCCAGCGCGAACAGGGATTGGGCGAGCTGATAGCCCTCGTCGGATATCAGCTTGGGGTTGAAGACGTCGAGCCACACCGCCACCCGGAGTTGCACGTGGCTGAAGATGGCGTAGCCGACATAGGCGCCTCCGGCGAATACCAGCAGCCCCACCAGCATGTAGGCGACCCGGGCGGTGGCGATGTAGAGCATTACCAGGAAGATGGAGAAGAACAGCAAGCTCGAGCCGAGGTCCTTCTCGAAGAACATCACTGCCAGAGACAGGAGCCACATGACCAACAGGGGGCCGAAGTGCTTGATGTCGGGGAAATGAATCCTCCAGATGCGGCGCGAGGCAATGGCGAGCAGCTCTTTGCGGTCGGCGAGGTAGGCGGCGAAGAAGATCACCAAGCAGATCTTGGCGAGCTCACCCGGTTGGAATGAGAACGAGCCGACCCTCAGCCAGAGCCTCGCTCCGTTGATCTCCGTGCCCAGGGGGGTGGCGGGCAGCAGCAGCAGCAGGATTCCCGTGAAGCCGAGGATGTACTTGTAGCGGGCCAGCACTCGGTAGTCGCGCACCCCGACAAGGGTGGCAATGAACACGACCACACCCACCATCGTCCAGGTTGCCTGCGTGGGGCCGTATCCGGAGGGATCGAGCCGGTAGACCGCGGCCAGCCCGAGCGCATTGAGAGGGCGGTCAAAGGAAGCAGGAGGTGGTCGCTCGAAGGGGCGAGCTTGCGCACCCCGATGTGGGCGACGGCGTAGGCCGCGGTCAGGGTCACCATCAGGGGGGCTGCCGTCGCGAGGATGTCGGCGTCGCGCGCCAGGACCACCAGCGCCAGAGCCCCCACACCCAGAATCAAGGCGAGGATCAGCAGGGACAGCTCGGAGTTGCGCCGGGCGGCGGCCTGCATCATGCCTTCGAACCCCCCTTCGCTCTCTGATCCTGGAACTCGCGGGCCAGATCCGAGAGGTCCGAGACCGTGCTCTGAGCCTCGTCCAGGGATTCGACCTTCATCCCCTGCCTCAGCAGCGCATGGCGCGATGGGGGCAGGTCTTCGAGCGACAGGGTCGAGGGCTCGACCGGCTCCGCCAGGGTGAAGCCTGCGATGCGCTCGGGGATGCCCTGGTAGATCGTCACACGGCCGGATTCGCCGACGCCCACGTAATAGGAATTATCTAGCGCCCAGTTGCCGGCGCCGTAGGCGGCGGCCACGACCAGCAGGAGCAACAGCAACGCTCCCAGCCACTTCCGGCCGCGGCGGGAGGTGGAGGGGGCCGGGCTGGAGTGCCCGGGTGAGGTGTCTTTCCGCGAGGGGGCGGGTGCCGGGGCGTCTTCGCCGCCCAGGTCGATCACGAGCACCGTGATGTTGTCCTCGCCGCCGGCTTCGAGTGCCAGCTCGACCAGCGCCTCGGCCGCCTGCTGTGGGTCCTCCGCCGATTTCGCGGCCGCGGCGATGTCTGCGTCGGAGACCATCGAGGAGAGCCCGTCCGAGCACAGCAGTAGCCGATCTCCTGCGCGCGCCTCGATCTCCCGGAGGTCCACCGCGATGCTCGAGTCGAGACCCAGCGCGTTCGTGATGACGTTTCGTTGGGGATGGTGCTGAGCCTCCTCCGGGCTGATCTGACCCTCTCGGACCATCCGTCCCACGAGCGTGTGGTCGTCGGTGAGCTGCTCGATGTCCCCACCTCGCAACCGGTAGGCGCGGGAGTCACCCACGTGGGCGAGGTGGGCTACTCCCTCGCCCGTCATCAGCAGCGTGCAGGTGGTCCCCATACCTCGCAGGGCGGAGTCCGACTGCGCCTTCGTGTAGATAGCGGCGTTGGCGTTGTTCAGCAGCCGTGCGAGCGAGCGGGGGTCCTCCGAGGAGGCTTGGGCCGCGCCGTCGGAGATAACCTCGACGGCTGTTTCCGAGGCGACCTCACCGGCCGAGTGGCCGCCCATGCCGTCGGCGATGGCGAACAGGGGCGGCTCGGCGAGATAGGAGTCCTCGTTGCCCTCGCGGACCCGTCCGACATCGGTGCGAACGCCCACGGCGGTGTTCATTTCCGCAACTCCATAACGGTCTTGCCGATCTTGACGTGGTCGCCTCGTTGCAGCTCGGAGGGAGAGGTGATCCGCCGCCGGTTGAGATAGGTGCCGTTGGTCGAGCCCAGATCCTCGATCATGATCGCTTCCCCCTTGGAGAAGATGCGCGCGTGCATCTGAGAGACATAGGTGTCGTCCAGCACGATGTGGCACTTCTCGGCTCGGCCCACCACTAGCTCTTCCGAGACATCGAAAGACTTGCCCTTCAAGCTCTCCCCTTCCACGATCGCCAGCTTGCGCGGCGCCTTCTTGGCTCGGCGCGCGGCGGGCCGGGGGGCCGGCGTCCGGGCGGACGCTCGCCTGGGGGTGGGGGTTCTCAGCTCCAGGTAGATGGCCTTGACCGCCCGGGCCACGAAGATGTAAAGGATCGCCAGAAACGCGTACTTCAGCAACTCAAGGACCAGATTGGGCAAGAGATTCAGTCCTTTGTTAGTTCGAAGCGGAGCTCGCTCGAGCCCAAGGAGAGCACGTCTCCGTGGCCGAGGGGCTGTTCCTTTGTGATCTTGCCGTTGACCAGGGTCCCGTTGGTCGAGCCAAGGTCCGCGACGGTCCAGGTCCCGTCGGTGAGCCGCAGCTCGGCGTGCCGACGGCTGACGTTCGGGTCGGAGAGGACCACTTCGTTGGCCGACAAGCGCCCGATAGTCACCGGCGGGTTCGTGATCGAAATCTTGTTCTGGGGGTCGCCCCCCTCCCCGAGGACGACCAGGGTTGCCCCCCCCGGCTGGATGCCGAGACGCTCGGCGGTCCCGAGATGGATCGCCCGGGTGGCGGAAGGGTCCTCTTGATTCGGCTCGTGAGTCGAGGCCGACTTGGGAGCACTGCCGGGGTCCGAGGTGAGGGAGGCCTCGGTGCGGAACTCACCGCGCCCGAGGCGTTCATGTTCGTGGAAGGAGATCCGGGGCATGCCCATGAGATTCCAGCGGCGCTCCTTGGCGGCCTCGATGACGAGCTCGGAGAACTCACGCTCGAGGCCCGGCCCCATGGGCGCGAAGCGGGCGTAGTCGTCGGCACCCAATAGGATGCGGAACTCGTTGGGGGCATAGGTCCTGTTGACTGAAACCGTACGGTTCTCCTCCATCTCGCGTACGATGCGCCGTCCCACCTCGATGGGCTGGAGGCCGGAGCGGAACATCTTTGCGAACATGCCCTCGAGCAGGCCTTCTAGCCGGCGTTCGAGGTCTCTGGCGACTCCCACAATCGTCGGTCCTTTCGCTGCCGGGCGCTTGTGTTGCGACCGGGGGACGACCTCTAGAGGGAGAATTATGCCCGGTGCGGACGGCTTACCCTTTTTGCTAGTTTTGTGCTCTCCGCCGGGCGAGTGGTGGAACGGCAGACACGCTGGCTTCAGGTGCCAGTGCGCGATAAGCGCGTGGGGGTTCAAATCCCCCCTCGCCCACCCCCCTCGCGTTTTGAGCGTCTCTCGGTGCCGTTTTCGGCACTCTGCGTCCCATAGAACGCCGCGCAACTAAATTCCGCGGTCCGGAGTGTCTACCAAGGTCTCCTGGCCAGGTTTCAGACGCGGCCCCCGTTCCCTCACCCTGCCAACTCTGCGATAATCCCTTTACTCCCATGACCCCACGCAAGAACCAGCCGCTCGCCGCCGTTCTCGGCCCCCTCGAGGCCGAGGTCATGGAGGTCGTCTGGGATCGGCCTGAGGTCAGGGTGCGCGACGTCTACGAGGTGCTTTCCGAGCGCCGGCCGATTGCCTACACCACGGTCATGACCACGATGGGTCGCCTCGCCGAGAAGGGCTTGTTGCGCCGCATCGAGTCGCATCCGGCTCACCGCTTCCGCCCGGGAGTCTCGAGGGACGAGTACGCCAGCTCCACCGTCCACTCGGTGCTCGACTGGCTCGTAAGCCACTTCCCCGACCCTGCCGTCGCCTACTTCCTGGACCGACTCGAAGGTGACGACGAGCGGCTCCTCGAGAGCTTGCGGGCGGCCATCGCTCGGCGTGAGTCGGGGGCCGAGCCCGCCCCCGGCGAGCCCGGCAAGAGAGAATGATCGATACCGGACCAACCATCCTGGCCCTCCAGGCCGACTCGGCCTGGTTCGTGATCGTGGCCGTCTCGCTGGTCACGCTGCCTGCCGTGCTGCTGCTTCGACGCCTCATCGACCGTCCCGGTGGGCTCGCCTCCGGGATCCTGCTGATCCTTCCGCTGGTGCTCCCGCTGATCGCGGCTGTGCTCTACGGGCACCCCGGTCTCCCGGAGATCGCAGTGCTGCGCCCCGCACTCCAGGCGGTGCTGGAGAATCCGTCCAAAGCGGGGCAACTCATGTTCCTGCGGGCCGGGGGCCGGGTCGTAATCCCGTACGCGCTTGCTGCAAGCACCGGTCCGTGGCTGCTGTTTATCGGTGGGGCGGCCACGATCTTCATGCTGCTGCGTCGGGTGCTCGGCATGTTGTGGATGAGGCGGCTGCTTCGAGCTTGCCTGATCCCCTTCGGTGACGAGATCGACGAGTCCGTCCGACGGTTGTCCCGGGCGGCGGGCCTCCGATCGGTTCCTCAGGTGCTGATGCTGCCCGAGGGGATAACCGGTGCCTTTGCCGTCGCCGGATCGGGGGGGCGCATCCTGTTGTCTCGAAAGTTAATAGACGAGCTCGAGCCTCGCGAGTTCGAGGCCGCATTGGCGCACGAGATCGCGCATCTCAGGGCCCGGGACGTCCGGGTGGTCGCCATCGCAGGCTGGCTCCGGGATGTCGTTGCGTGGAACCCGGTCGCCCACATCGCATTTCGCAGGCTCCAGCTTGACCGTGAGCTCGAGGCCGACCGGCAGGCCGCTGCGCTCACCGGCGATCCCCTTGCGGTCGCCTCCGGACTGCTGAAGATGTGCGAGCTGGTGCGCTGCAGGCCTAATCGGGGGCTTGTCACCGCGCTCGGCTTCGGCCCGCGTCGAGGCCGCGTAACTCGCCGAGTTCACAGCCTCCTCGCCCTGGCCGACGGTCGCAGCGTTGTCGCCCCCGCGGGAGCGCTCCCCTATGTCGCCGCCGCGTTGCTCGCCGCGGCCCTCGCTTTGCAGGTCGGGATGCAAGTGACTGGGGACCAGGGTCGGGCGGTTGCGCTGGTGTGGGGGACACCCCAGACGGCCAAGACCTCGGTGTGGACACCCGACATCGACCCGTGGGACCAGAAGCGACAGGCCAACCGTGGCGGCAAGACCCGTCGGAGAGGCGAGCTCGCGTCCCGCGACATCGACCCTCGCCAGAAAGCACTTAAGGCTCTCCAGGCGTCACCAGCTGTGGCCGAGAAGCACCTATTCATGTGGGCTAAGACGGTCACCTGGGTGGCCCGGCGTGAGGCCTCCCGAAGCGCAGGCCTGACCTCCCAAAGCAGCTGGGAAGTAAAGCCGCTATTGGGCCAGTCCCCGGTGGGATCTCTCAACGTCTATAGCGTCGAGCGGCTAAGCGTCCCCATGCGAGCGCTCCGGCCCTAACCCGGTGGTGGCCCCGGAGGGCCGCGAGGAATTGAACTTGTTACGACCGTTGTAGTAGAGTGGCCCGTCTCGGGTGAGGCCGAGCGATAGAGCTTCAATTGGGGGTGGAGGAAGCCTTGGGAACCAGCGCCGCTGATCTGGCATCCGGTTATAAGGGACCGGGTCTCGGCCCCGCGGCCGAGGGCGAGACGGTCAAGGCACGCAGTCCGCGTCAGCTTTTCTGGGCGCGCTTCAAGGAGGACAAGCTAGCGTTTGCCGGCGGGGTGGCGATCGTGGTCATGCTGCTGCTGGCGGCGAGCGCCGGCATCTTTGCGGAGGTGACCGGCCACGCTTTTGATGTGCAGTTCCGCGACCGTCTCGATGCGTTCGGTATCCCTGAAGGACCCAATGAAACGTTCTGGTTTGGGTCCGATGATCTGGGCCGCGACCTGTTCGTACGGATCCTCTACGGGGCCCGGGTCTCCTTACGGGTTGCCTTCATCGCTACCGGCATCGAGGTCGTGATTGGCGTGCTCGCCGGCCTGTTCTCAGGCTTTCGCGGCGGTGCCTTCGACGCGGTCATCTCTCGGCTCATGGACCTCGTTCTATCGATTCCTTTCCTCTTGCTGGGCATTTCGCTTGCTATCTCATTGGGGGCCAGCGAATCCCTCGTGATCTTCATCATAGCCTTCTTCGGTTGGCCCTATATCGGGCGCATCGTCCGCGGCCAGGTCCTATCGCTGCGTGAGGCACAGTTCGTCGAGGCCGCTCAGTCGCTGGGGGCTAGCTCAAGCTGGATCATGTTCCGGGAGATTCTGCCGAACCTGATCGCGCCGGTTCTGACTTACGCGACATTGATCATTCCGGTGAACATCTTGGCCGAAGCAGGTCTGTCCTTCTTGGGAGTAGGAATTCAGGAACCCACACCTGCATGGGGCACGATGCTGGCGCGCGCAACAGATTACGCCACTCAAGGGGAGGCGTGGTGGTACATGGTGTTTCCAGGCGCGGCCCTCTTTGTCACCGTTCTCGGCTTCAACCTGTTGGGGGACGGGCTGCGGGACGCTCTCGACCCACGAACCGGCCGCTGAATGAAACACAGAAGGGAGATAGACCTGACCGACGCATGACCACAGCAATCGGCAACGAAGGATCAAGTCGTCTATTGAAGGAGGAAGGTCTTTTGAGGAAAGCAACAGGAACGAATCGGCTCCTAGCCGCACTTATGGGAGTAGCGCTGTTCGCGGCCGCGTGCGGCGGCGGCGATGGTGGTGGCGGAGATGGAGGCCCGAGGGCTACCAACGTGGAGACTCGCAAGGAAGGCACCAGCAAGGTCTTCGGCGGCGAGTCGCCCAAAGAGGGCGGGATTCTCAAGTGGGCTTCGATCGAGGGCCCGGACTACATGGACCCGGGGGCGGCCTATACGGTCACGTACTTCTCCTTTGTCAACCCGGGCATCCTGCGGGAGCTTGTGACCTACAAGCGCTCGCCTGAGTTTGCCGAGGCGAACTCGCTGGTTCCCGACCTCGCCACCGACCTCGGCCAGCACAACGCCGAAGGTACCCAATGGACCTACACGCTCAAGGACGGGGTCAAGTTCGGTCCTGCTCTTGGCGGCGAAGAAGTAGCCGGTGTCACCGGCGAGGAAATCACTTCGGCCGACATCAAGTACGCCATCGAACGCCAGTTCATCGGTTCGGTGGGAGCCCAGTACCCGTTCTATTACGAGGCCATCGAAGGCGTGAAGGAGTTCCAGGACGGATCGGCCGACGACATCTCCGGGATAGAGACCCCGGACCCCAAGACCATCATCTTCAACCTTTCGGAGCCGGTGGGGGACTGGGACTATCGCATGGCCATGCCGGCGGCAGCTCCGGTTCCCGAGAAGTACGCCACCAAGTACGACTCCAAGAAGAGCTCCGCCTACGACAACCACATCGTGTCGTCGGGTCCCTACTACGTCGAGAGCTTCACTCCTTCCGAGGAAGCGCACTTCATGCGCAACGAGCACTGGGACAAGGCGACCGACGAGGTGCGCAACGCCTATGTCGACGAGGTCGAGTGGAAGATGGGCTTCGAGGAATCCGTTTGCATCGAAAAGGTTCTCTCGAACGACTACGACACTGCAGTCGACTGCTCGCCCGAGGGCGGCCAGCTCAAGGATGTCGTTACCGACGATGCTCTCAATGAGCGGTTCTTCAACTATCCAGAGGCCTGTACTTCTTACATCTTCATGAACACCACCGTCGAGCCCTTCGACGACCCGAAGGTGCGCCAGGCCATCAACTACGTCGTCGACCGCCAGAACCAGCTCAAGGTGCTGGGCGGCATCTACACCGGCGACGTCGCCACCAGCGTTCTACCGCCGGGGATGATCGGGCATCAGCCGACCGCCTCCTACGATCCGTACAAGACTACGGACAGTGCCGGCGATCCTGCTAAGGCCAAGGAGCTGCTCAAGGGCACGAAGGCTGAGGGCGGCTGGCACGACAAGCTGCTGCTCGTGGGCGACGCCTCCGGCGCCGGTCCCAAGCAGCTCGAGTCGCTTCGCGCCGACCTCGAATCCATCGGGTTCGACAATCTCGACATCAAGCAGCTCAACTACCCCGACTACTACACGCAGTACTACGGGGAGCCGAACACAAACACGGCAATGGGCTTTGCGGCCTGGTGTGAGGACTGGCCTTCGCCGGTCACCTATCTCGAGCCGCTGATGTACGGCCCGAACATCCTGAAGCACGGCAACTCGAACTACTCGGAGATCGACGAGCCCGAGCTCAATACTTCAATTGAGAAGGCTTCTGCAACGCCGATCGACGAGGCCGAAGAGGAGTGGACCGCGGCCAACAAGCTGGCCACGGAAATGGCGCCGTGGGTACCGGTCAGGTGGTACCTCGACCGCGAGCTCGCTTCGGAGCATCTGGTCAATGCCTACTGGCACCAGTACTACACGGCCCTCGATTGGGTCAACGTCGGAACCAAGCGCTAGACGCAAAGAGGAGTGAGGGCCCGGGGCCGCAACGGCCCCGGGCCTTACCCTCTGGGTCGCGAAACGAAAGTTGCGGTGGAATTTGAAAGTGACCCTGGAATAGAATGGTCCGAGACTCGGGCACGAACGGGAGGGCGTGATGCTGCAGTACGTGATTCGGCGCATCTTGTGGGCCACGGTCATGCTGGTAACGGTGGTAGCCCTCGTGTTCGTTATCTTCTTCGTTCTCCCGGGATCGGCCGGCAAGGCCAACGAGTCCGGCTATTCGCCGCTGGCGGTAAAGATCGCCGGCAAGCGGCCGACTGAAGCGACCATCAAGGCGATCGTCGAACGGCTCAACCTTGACAAGCCCGTCCACGAGCAGTTCCTGACCTACATAGGGAACGCCGCCCAGGGCGATCTCGGTTACTCGTACCAGACCGAGGAGCAGGTGACCCAAGCTGTGCTCAGGCGCTTGCCGCCGACCTTGTCGCTGGCTTTCGGAGCGTCGATCTTGTGGCTACTATTGGGTTGCACCGTGGGGGTGATCTCGGCGCTCAAGCGCCGCAGCCTGCTGGATCGATCCTCAATGGTCCTAGCCCTCGCCGGTGTATCGATGCCCGTGTTCTGGCTGGGGCTCGTCGCAGTGTTCTTCTTTGATTCGAATCTCGGGATCTATGACACCGGGAGCTACGCTGCTCTTACCAGCAACCCCATCAAGTGGCTCAGTGTGATGTGGCTCCCCTGGGTTGTGCTGGCCATCCTCTACGCCGCCGTCTACGCCCGCATGGTGCGGGGCAACGTGCTCGAGGTCAGCGGGGAGGACTACATCCGGACGGCGCGGGCCAAGGGCCTCAGAGAGCGATCGGTCGTGCGCCACAAGCTTCGCAGCGCTCTGACCCCGGTGGTGACGATGTACGGGCTCGACCTAGGTCTGCTGTTGGGCGGAGCCATCATCACCGAAACCATCTTCAACATCCCCGGCATCGGCTCCTACACTGTCACCGCCATCCTTCAGCAGAACCTGCCCGTCATCCTGGGAACCACGGTCATCGCATCGTTCTTCATCATCCTGTCCAACCTCGTCGTTGACATCGTCTACGCGGTGCTGGACCCCAGGGTGACCTACTCCTAGGAGGGGTAGCTAGGAGCCAGATTTACGGGTACGCTATAGGCCATGGCAGCCGAAGTACTGCTCGAGGTAAAGGACCTCAAGGTCCATTTCCCCACGCCCGACGGCGTCGTGAAGGCGGTCGACGGACTCTCCTTCAGTGTCAACAGGGGAGATACCTTCGGCATCGTCGGTGAGTCGGGCTCGGGAAAGAGCGTTACCTGCCTGACTGCCCTCGGGCTGATCAACCGGCAGCAGGCCCGGGTCTCGGGCGAGATCTTGTTCATGGGTCGTGACCTCGTCCAGCTGTCCAACGAGGACCTCCGACCGGTCCGAGGCAAGGATCTGTCGATGATCTTTCAGGACCCGTTCGCCTGCCTGCACCCCTTTTACCGCGTCGGGGATCAGATCGTCGAGGCGATCCTGTGCCATGAAGATATGCCTAAGAAGCAGGCGCAGGAGCGAACTCTCGAGCTTCTGTCCGCCGTCGGCATCCCCAAACCTCGCGACCGTTTCAGGGACTATCCGCATCAGTATTCGGGTGGTATGCGGCAACGAGCCATGATTGCGATGGCTTTGGTCCACAACCCAACCCTGCTGATCGCCGACGAACCTACGACTGCTCTCGATGTCACTGTGCAGGCACAGATTCTTGACCTCATAGATCGTGTCAAGCAGGAGTTCAACATCGGGGTCATCCTCATCACGCACGACCTCGGTGTGATCGCCGACGTCGCCCAGCACGTGATGGTCATGTATGCGGGCCGTGCGATGGAGGTCGCAACGCGCGACGAGATCTTCAACAAGCCGCTGCATCCCTACACTTGGGGCCTGCTGGAATCCATACCCACTGTAGACACTCAGATCGAACGGCTCGTCCCGATCGAAGGAGCCCCCCCATCTCTGATCAACGTGCCGCGCGGTTGCGCCTTCCACCCCCGGTGTCCTCACCGCTTCGACCCCTGCGACAACGAGCGTCCGGCACTCGAGGATCGAGGAGGCGGACATCCCGAGTCCTGCCACCTTACCGCCAACGACAAAGCCGCCATCTGGGCCAAGCGCGAAGCGCGGCGCGACAAGGTGGCATCGTGAGCAACCGAGTTTGCGAGGGCGCCGTCCGGTGAGCAAGATCGAGACCCCTCCCGAGGACCTCGTCAAGTCGGAAAAGGCTCAAGGCGACCCACTGCTGTCGGTTGAGAACCTGACCAAGCGCTTCCCGATCAAACGGGGAATCATCTTCCAGAAGCAGATAGCTGCGGTCCATGCCGTAGAGGACGTCACCTTCTCGATCTTTCCCGGCGAGACCCTCGGACTCGTGGGCGAGTCGGGCTGCGGCAAGTCCACCACCGCCAGGCTCGTGCTCAAGCTGCTCGAGGCAACCTCCGGAAAGATCACGCTCGAGGGGCAGGACATCACCCATCTCAAGCGGCGACAGATGAGGCCCTTGCGCCGGGAGGCGCAGATGATCTTCCAGGATCCCTATGCGTCGCTTAACCCTCGTCAGACTGTGGGCCAGGTCATTGGGGCCCCTTACAAGATTCACAAGACCGAGGGGGAGACCAAGCGGAAGGTCCAGGAGCTCATGGAGCGGGTCGGGCTCAACCCCGAGCACTACAACCGCTACGGCCACGAGTTCTCGGGAGGACAGCGCCAGCGGATCGGCGTCGCCCGGGCGTTAGCGCTGCGGCCAAAGCTGATCGTTTGTGACGAGCCCGTCTCTGCCCTCGACGTATCGATTCAGGCACAGGTCTTGAACTTGTTGCAGGACCTTCAGAAGGAGTTCAATCTCACCTATCTGTTCATCTCCCACGACTTAGGCGTCGTTCGCCACGTCTCGGATCGCATCGCGGTCATGTATCTCGGGCACATCGTCGAGATAGCAACCGCTAGCGAGCTCTACAGCAACCCCCAGCACCCCTACACCGCGGCGCTTCTATCTGCCGTCCCCAAGGGCCACGCCGGGGCGAGGCTCACCGACCGCATAGTGCTTGAGGGAGACGTACCCTCGCCGGTCAACCCGCCGTCGGGGTGTCCCTTCCACCCCCGTTGCCCTCAGGCAAGGGTCAAGGCGGATTCGGATGAAGTCCCGGAGAACTGCCGCACCGAGTTTCCCCCAATGGGCGAGGTGGCGAACAACCACTTCGGTGCTTGCTGGTATCCGCTCGAGAAGGGCGGCGACTTCCAAAAGGCTGCCCAGTCCTAGCGCTGCCTCGGGCGTGGTTCCAGGCCCAAACGCTCCGGCACTCTGTTTAGACGACCGTCTTCTCAGACATCGTCTCCAGGCCAGACCTTCTTAGGATCATCCCAAAGCACGCTCATCCTGAAGGCGCTCTCGAATCCGCTGCGCCTTGCCTTCCTCCAGGCCGGCTGTTGACAGATAGCCGCGCACACCTCCGTGCCGGCGTTCGACCTCTTCGAGCACGGCGACCATGGCCGGCGCCGGGGTCTGGCTCATGCGCGCTCGCCGGCGCCGTTCCTCCTCATTCTCCGCCCCTTCGATCCACGGCGTGCTCCAGGTGACCAGTCGTTCGGCGCTGAGAGCGTAGTCGGCCGCCACTTCGGGGATTGGGACCTCCGCCAGCCGCAGCAGGAGCGCCGCGAGGATGCCTGTCCGGTCTCTGCCGGCCATGCAATGGATCAGTACGCCCCCTTCGGGGGCGTCGGCGACCGCTGTAATGGCCCGCGCAAAGCTTGCTCCAAACCGTTCGAGGAACTCCAGATAGACATCCTTTGTCGCAGTGGGCGCATCCGGAGCGGCGTCGCCGAGCGCATCGATCTCAACCCAGTGGTTTGAATCAGCGTCCGGCAGGACGGAAACGTGAACCACCTCCACGGGCATCTCGCGCGGCGGGTCGGCAGCCAACTCGCTGTCGAAGCGCAGGTCCACGATTCGACGGACGCCGTAGCCGACCAGAGCTTCCCAGCCGGCGTCGCTTAGTTGGCGGATGCTGTCCGCCCGGACGATCGCCCCGAAGCGCGTCGCTCCTCCAGCGCGCGTTGGGAGGCCGCCGAGATCACGGATGTTGAGGCAGCCGTCCCAGATGAGGATTCGGTCTCTAGTCATGGCGCGCCATTTTAGGGGTCGGCCCTCGGCGCCCCCCCATGCGCGCCTCTGGGTAAGGTTGCCGCATTCGTCCGTCAACAGGGAGGCATTCCATTGTCTGCACAACGCCGTGGTGAGGCGACATGGTCCGGGAACCTTATGGAGGGCTCCGGCTCAGTAGCACTGGCTTCCAGTGGAGCAGCCGACGAGTTGCCCGTCACCTGGGCATCGCGCTCGGAGACCCCCGGAGGCAAGACAAGCCCCGAGGAGCTCATCGCTGCCGCGCACGCTGGCTGCTACGCGATGTTCCTATCGAACATCCTCGCTCAGCAGGGCCATGAGGCGGAAAGGCTGCAAGTCACGGCTGTGTCGTCGTTCGAGAAGGTCGGCGGCGACTTTCGGGTGACGCGCATGGACCTCGAGGTCAGCGGCAGTGTTCCCGGCATCGGGGGCCCGGAGTTCGAGGAGGCGGCCCAGGCAGCTAAGGAAGGCTGTCCGGTGTCGAATGCGCTCAAGAACAACGTGGAGATCACGCTCAAGGCGTCCCTCGCCTGAGCAGATCGCGGTTCAGGACTTGCGCTCGGCTTCGCTGAGGGCGCGCGCGTTCACTTCCTTCAGGGGTAGGCCGCTGGCCTGAGCCGCTCTGCGCGCGTCGTCATGTTCGGGGGCCGTGGTTACCACCCGGCCTCCGCGCCACCCTCGCTTCACGCGGACTGGAACGCCTTCGACGTCGACCTCGGTCCAGTCGCGTTCGAGTACCTCGCGGGCGACGACCGAAGTCCGCAGCCCCAACGTAGTGGTCTCGGAGAAGACGATGTCGATCGCGGCCCGGGCGTGCGACTCCTCGGCGAGCACCGACAGCAGCAGGCCCGGACGGCCCTTCTTCATAACTATCGGCGTGATCCAAGTGTCGAGGGCACCGGTCTCGAGCAGGCGCTCGATGACGTAGGGGACGAGCTCGGGGCTCATGTCGTCGAGGTTGGCCTCGATCAGCGTCACCTCGCCGCCGTTCTTCGCGGCGTCTTCGCCCAGGATCGCCCGTACCACGTTGGGGTGCTCGAGGTCCTTGTGCCCGGCGCCGTAACCAACACGCTCGAAAACAATCTCGGCCAGCCGGCCGAACGAGTCGGAGGCCGCAACCAGGATGGCGGCTCCCGTGGGTGTGAGCAGTTCGGTGGAGCCGCGCTGGAAGGTCGGTACGCGATGAGTGGCCAGCAGCTCCGCCACCGCAGGCGCCGGTACCGGGATGCGGCCGTGCGATGTCTCGACCAGACCCCCCATCCCGGTGGCGACGGCAGAGGTGACGACGCGTTGGGGACTCAGGAGATGCAGGGCCGCGAATGCCGCCACCACGTCCAAGATTGCATCCGCGGAGCCGACCTCGTGGAAGTGGGTTTCATCCCTGGTCGTGCCGTGGACGGTGGACTCTGCGTCCGCCAGCAAAGTGAACGCTCTAACCGCCGACGCCTTTACCGAGTCGGGCAGCGCCGCGTCGGCAACGATTGAGACAACGGCGGGGTAGCTGCGAGTGAGGTCGTGCTCGGGTATCGAGAAATGGGCCCTGGTGGCGCGGAAGCCACCCTTGTCGACCTCTGAGACGTCGAGCCGCCACTCGCCCACCTCGAGGGCGGCGAGGCGGGCCCGGACCTCGGCCTCTGGAGCACCGAGGTCGAGAAGGGCGCCGAGGATCATGTCGCCGGCCGCTCCCGAAAAGCAGTCGAAGAAGAGGACGCTCACTTGGAGGTGTGGAGGAGGGTTTTGACTGCGAAGACCCCCGCTCCAAAGCCGTTATCGATGTTGGTTACCGCGACCCCTGCCGCGCACGAGTTCAGCATCCCCAGCAGTGCGGCGAGGCCCTGGAAGGAGGCACCGTAGCCGACGCTGGTGGGGACCGCCACCACGGGGGCCGGGGTGAGACCGCCGACGAGGCTCGGAAGGGCACCCTCCATGCCGGCCACGACCACGACCACGGCAGCATCGCGCAGCCGCTGCTCCACGGCCAGCACCCGGTGGACCCCGGCGACCCCCACGTCGGTGATGGAGTCGACGTTGGCCCCCAGCGCTCGTGCCGTGCCCGCCGCCTCCTCGGCCACCGGCAGGTCCGAGGTCCCTGCCGAGACGACCGCAACGGTCCCAAGCTTGGGCTCGCGCCGCTCATCCGAGCGCAGGATCACGAGCCGGGCCAACTCCTCGTGGCGGGCGTCGGGGAAAGTCCGCAAGAGCTCAGTAGCGGTCTCTCGAGGAACCCGGGTGGCGATAACGGGGGCCGACGTCTGCTCCAGCAGTCGGGCGGCGATGGCGACCACCTGGGCCGGGGTCTTGTGCTCAGCGTAGATCGCCTCGGGCATCCCCTGGCGCAGCTCCCGATGAAGATCGAGCCGGGCGAAGCCGAGGTCCTCGACCGGCGAGCGCTGCAGGCTGTGTGCCGCTTCCTCCACGGCCACGGCGCCGCTTCGGACCTCCTCCAAGAGACTTCGTACCTCGTCCGGGCGCATGCCCCAGTGTAGGATGAGCGACCGTGCCGAGTCTGACCCCACAGCAACTCACGATCGGTCTTGCGGTTGCCGGTTCTATCGCCCTCATCGCCTGCCTGCTCAGTCTCAGGCTGCAGATGCGCATGCGCGCGCTGCGCCGGGAGTACGCGGTGCTCCGAGGCGAGCAAGGCCCTCAGGACCTCTTCACGATTGTGGGGCGCTGCCTCGAGCGTCTCGGCGCCATGGAGCATCGAGTCGACGAAGTAGTCGCCTCCCACGAAGAGATCTACGCCATCGTGCGCTACGCGCTCTCGAAGTTTGCCGTCGTGCGCTTCGACGCCTTCCCCGACATGGGGGGCCAGATGTCGTTCTCGGCGGCTTTCGTGGACGAAAACGGCGATGGTCTGGTCATCACCTCGATCAACGGACGCAGCGAGACCCGCACGTATGCGAAAGCGGTGCGGGCACTGTCTTCCGTGCACAACCTCTCCCAGGAGGAGCGCCAGGCGATCGACGCCGCGGTGTCCGGCGAAGGCCGGGGAGATGCTCAGCCGGCCTCGTCCAGCGCAAGGTGATCGATCTTCGTCTCCTGAGGGAAGACCTCGAGGCGGTCAGGACCGCATACTCCAAACGGGGAGGCGTGACGGGGCTCGATCGGGTGGTCGAGCTCGATGCCGGCTATCGGGAGCGGCTGCGTGCGGTCGAGGATCTGCGGGCGGAGCACAACCGTGCCTCCAAGGCGATCGGCAAGGCGGAACCCGAGAGGCGCCCGGCGGCCATCGAGAGGGCGAGAGAGCTGGCGGAGCGGCTGAAGGAAGTCGAGCCGGAGCTCGAGAGACTGCGTACGGAGCTCGACAAGGCAGCCGCCTATCTCCCCAACCTGCCGCATGAGTCCGTTACTCCGGGGCTGTCGGAGGCCGACAACGTCGTCGAGCGTGAGGTGGGGGGCCGGCCTGAGTTCGATTTCGAGGCCCAGGACCATGTCGCGCTGGGAGAGGGGCTCGGAATCTTCGACGGTGACCGGGCGGTCAAGGCGTCGGGCAGCCGTTTCGTCTACCTGACGGGGCCGGGCGTCATTCTCGAGCTGGCATTGGTTCGGTTTGCCATCGACTTCCTCCAAGAGCGCAGGTTCAAGCCGGTGGTCACACCCGTCATGGTGCGCGAGCATGCGATGTACGGGACCGGCTTCTTGCCCGCAGATGAGTTCGAGTACTACCGGGTCGAGCGCGATGACCTTTATCTAATTGGGACCTCCGAGGTTGCAGTGGCCGCCATGCACCAGGATGAGATCCTGGCCGAGGACGAGCTGCCGCTTCGCTACGCAGGCTTCTCGTCATGTTTTCGCCGGGAGGCGGGAACCTATGGGAAAGAAACTAAAGGCCTTGTGCGCGTACATCAGTTCGACAAGGTCGAGCAGTTTTCCTTTGCCAACCCGGACGAATCGTGGGACGAGCTGCAGGCCATCCGAGCCAACCAGGAGTGCCTCTTGCAGCGTCTCGAGATCCCCTATCGGGTGTTCGTGATGTGCGCCGGCGACCTCGGCGCCTCGGCCGCCAAGAAGGTGGACCACGAGGCGTGGCTGCCCGGCGCTCACCGCTACATGGAGGTGACCTCGGCAACGAACGCGACCGACTACCAGTCCCGCAGGCTGCAGGTCCGCTTTCGCGGCTCGGAGGGAACGAGGCTGGTGCACACGCTCAATGGGACGGCCTGCGCAGTGGGGCGAACCATTGTGGCTCTGCTCGAGAATCATCAGCAGCCGGACGGCAGCGTGCGCATCCCGGAGGCGCTGCGGCCCTACACCGGCTTCGAGGTGTTGCGGACGGGATAGCCGGGAGATGGGCATGACTTTTACGCCACAACCCGCGGTGAGCGCGGGTTACGGCGAAAAGATCGAGCCGGGCCCACCGGTAGGCTGGATTTCGGAGGGCTACGCTAACTGGCAAGCGGACGGTCTTGAAAACCGTTGTCCGCAAGGACTTGTGGGTTCGAGTCCCACGCCCTCCGCTGGTCTGACGTGCGCTTTCGCCTGAATCGGGGGAAGTCGGAGAGCCCTCACGCTGGTCTCTTGACCAACTTCTGACCAACTCTTGAAGCAAGGCTGAGACGGAACCTCCTACGAGAGGCGCCCCCTAAGGGCTCAGCGTGTCGCATTGCTTCAAAGATGAGCTGAACAGCGTTAACCCCATGTGCGCTGATTGCGTCACGTTCAAGTGGGCCCTCCCTCGGGGCGCCCATGATTTCTGAGTGGCGAGCAACCGGCTGGGTCTGTGCCTAGCTCCACAGTATCCCCAGCCGCTTGGCCTTCTGCCTCACCTCCGAGTAGGACATCTCGGCGCTCTTGGCCTGGTCGACTACGTTCTGGCCGATGGCCATAGTGACTAGGGACCGGAGCGTGTTGAGAGGTTTTTCGAACAGCGTCTGCTCGCTTATCCAGGAGACAGCGTCGGCTTCGGGTTTCCAAGTTGTGTTGTAAAGCGCCGCGGCCTCGAGCAGCTTTGTGCCTGCCTCGCCAACGCAGCGGTCCAGCACAATGGCGGATTCCATGGCGGCGTTGACGCCTTGACCGATGGGAGGAAACGGCGCGCCGGCGTCCCCAATCAATACTGCCCTTCCGCCATGCAGTTGCGAGCAGCTCAACATTTGGCCGATGTGGTAACAGCGACGTTGGGCAAAGGCGGCGACCGCTTCGTCGCTCGCTAGCTGCAGGATCTGTGAGCAGTTGTCCTGGAAGAAATGCTGCGCCTCGTCGGTAGATGAGAAAACCTGCTCATGATCTGCGCCGACGGCGCAGAACCAGCGGGGATTCTCACGTCCCTGCTCACCGTTGATCGCGCCTGCGACGATGAAGTGACGAATCGACAGCGCCTGTAGGTAGTTCTTGTCTAGCTGGTCACCAACCCGATCCAACTCGATCATGGTGACGTAGTTGGGGATCGACTTGGCTTCAACGCTGAACCCCTTGACCTGGTCTTGCATGCTTTGGCGCACGACCGAGCCCGCGCCATCGGCACCGATGATCAGATCGAATTGCCTGGTTGCGGCTTCGCGGTCAGAGGTACGGTACGTGAGGGCGCCGGTGTGAACGTCCACGGAGCTGACCCGGCATTGGAACTCAAAGCCCACATCCCTTGGAAAGATTTCTGTGATGACGTCCATGAGCGCCCGCAGGATGTCCCCGCGAGAGCCGGTCCACCCGGGTTTGGACCACTCTTGGACCACTCGGCCCCGATGTTGTATACCCTTGAACCCGAGCATGCGGGCGTCGAAGTAGGAGGTGGCGTCGATATACTTCAGTGCCCGAAGGCCGTGTCCCGTGATATCGATTGAGTAGGAGCGATCGGGGTTGAAACGCTGTGCCTCCTCTGGATGGGAATCCCGTTCGAACACCGTCGTCCTGATGCCGCGGCGGGCCAGAGCAATCGCCGTTACCAGACCAGCTGGCCCGCCGCCTACGATCGCGATCTCCCCGGGTGCTGCCGCTCTTTCATTCATTTCGCCTAGTCGATCCATCACGCCCCCCTTGTGGCCGAGCTTCTACTGCATTGGCATTTGATCTTCTGCCCAGCCTGCCCGAGCCGCGCTTCGACTGATCGCTCCGAGGATTCGTTGGCAAGCTCATCCTGCTCCCCTCTGCTCTTTACCGTTTTCGGATCGACGACTCGCGGAAGCAGCATGATTCCCCTTCAGTGTCACGACTATCGGCCCTGGAGGATATCCGCGCAACTAGCGGGGCTACCACTGAGACCGATGCTAACGCTGGGACCGAGCTGGTTCTACCTACCCGAGGTCGACTCCCCCCCCACCGCTGTGCCCCCTCGCCGTCGAAGGAGTTCGAGATATTCCGAGCGGCGTTCGAGGGTGCCTCGCAGCTCCTTGCTCAGCGCATCCACGAACTGATCACGATGGGCCGCGTTGATGAGGATCGACACCGCGTAGTAGAGCCCAGCGAATGCCGCTACCCCGGTGGCCACCCGAAGCAGCTCCGATGTTATCTGTACGGGCTCACCCAACCAGGCAGCGGCCCACAAGATGCTCTCGGGCTGATCCAGCCATGAGCCGCGCACATCGCTCGAAACGAGCAGCATGCCCAGAATCACATAGAAGAGCCAGACGCCTGCGCTGACGAAGAACACCTGCAAGCTTTCGCTGAGCAGGGCTAGCGCAGCTAGGTTGAGTCGCTCCCCACGGCGGAGGGGTACATCCCCGACATGCGACTCCGCCTCCACGTCACGCACCAGGCTGGGTAGGCGCACGATCAGAAAGACGGTTCCGACAAGCACGAACATACCGATCGCGGTCCAGTATGTGGCTCTACCCGTCGCCGTGAAGACTTCCCAAATCTCAGCGGTAAAGAACGAAACGAGCGAGAAGAATAGCAACAGCGGCACGGCTTGCGCCAACGCGGACAGCGACGCTCTCAGTTGGGCCAACAGCCGAGCAACCACCCATCGCACGATGGAGAGCAGTCCGAAACCCACTACGAGATAGGCGAGAGCCGCGATCGCGGCGTTCACGACGATTGTGGTGACGGCGAAGAGGGGAAAATCGCCGAGGACGAGGTAGAGCCCCGCCGGGAGCACCAGGAAGGCCACGAGCTCCGGGAAGCCCACGCGGTGCGACCTCAACACGAAGCGACGCCCGCGCAGCATGTTCAGCAGGCCGAGCGCTCCCATCATCAAAAGCGTCCCGGCGAGCGTGAGCGCTAAGGTCATCCAACCGGTGTCGACGTCGAGCGCGCTCACAACTTCTACCACGAAGACGACGATAAGAACGGGAGTGGCGCGGCGTGAAAATATCCTCTGCCGCAGAAAAGCCAACGATCAGGTTCGGCAGCCCCTCGCGGTGGAAGCCCCGCTCGAGTTCGCTAATGCGCCTCTCGTCGGCGTCCATTCACATGTCGAACCAAAGCGATTGGACGGTCGGTGAGTTCACGAGTCGGCTTACGGTCGATCCCAGTCGCAAACGGGCTCCAAGCAATTCTCGAATGCTACAGCGCGGCCATTTTTCATGGTCATTCGCCACTCATCGACTCTAGCGCTTTTGGTGGCGCCGTGCGGAGCGTTTGTCATCATGATTTTCTAGGACCCACGGGGCCGTCCCGTACGATGCAGCGGAAGCCCAGGTGCGAGGTCGACGTGTCGACCGTTTGTGGCATGCGCGCCGCCGGCCGGTAGCGCCGACAGTAGTTCGGGGCACACAGGTGTGATCCACCCTTCATCACCTTGCGCGGGATCCGGAGGCCCAGTGCTTTCTCTTGCGGTTCATAACTCAGTTCCCGGTCGCCGCCTCTCGGGTTGGGGATGGCGCAGCATGCATCCGAGAGTTTGGGGCGTTCCTCAAACCAGTCCGTCGTCCATTCCCAGACGTTGCCTGCCATGTCGTAGAGGCCGTAGGCGTTCGCAGGGAATGACCCGACCGGCGCCGTCCGCTCAAACCCGTCGAGCTTCTCGTTCAGAATGGGAAACTCCCCTTGCCAAGTGTTGGCCATGTACCGGCCCGCGAGCATGAACTCGTCGCCCCAGGTGTACTCGGCACCGTCCAGGCCGCCTCGGGCGGCGAACTCCCACTCTGCCTCGGTAGGCAGCTCCTTTCCCGCCCATCGGGCGTACGCCTCTACGTCGTCCCAGGCAACGTGGACTACGGGATGCCTCGAGAGCTCACGGATCGTGCTTCCAGGCCCGAGAGGATGCCGCCAATCCGCGCCGGGCACGTAGGTCCACCAGTTGTAGTGGTTGCCAAGATCCACCGGCTGCTCGGGTGCGACGAAGACGGTTGACGCCGGCACCAGCATCTCGGGCCTGGCGCCCGGGTATTCGGCAGGGTTCGGCCGTCGCTCGGCCACGGTGATGTACCCGGTCTCCCTAACGAAACGCTTGAAGCACTCGTTGGTGATCTGGAACCGATCAATCCAGAAGCCATCCACGGCCACGCGTCGCGCAGGTGCCTCCTCAGGATAGTGATGCTCCGAGCCCATGAGGAACTCGCCACCCGTCACCCACACCATGTCGCCATCCGGCGGCTCGCCTGTTGGCCGTGTCCCCTTGCAGACCGGTCGTTGATGGTCGCCTGTCATCTGCCCGGCCGACGAACGCCTCCGTCGCTCACCAGGTCCCGCGGCAAGATGAGCCCGGCGAGGATGTCCGCCGGAAATTCTGCCCCCCGGTATTCGAGGAGCTCTCCTGAGATCTGGCCGAGCCGGCTAAGAATTACCTGCGCTATACCCCGCCGAAAAGGCCGTATACCTACCCAGCATGCGCCCTCGGCTCGCGCTCCGGGTGCCGGCGTGTCGAGCGAACCCCCTTCTATTAGCTCTCTGGTCATTGGAGCGCTCCAGTCGACGTTCATTCATGGGGCGAGGTGCTTGACTGAGCTCGATGCGTGGAACGCTCTGTCCAGCATCTTTCTGACAATCCAGCTTCCCCCATGCACGGTTCCCGAGCCGATCTCGATGGTGCGAGGCAGACTCCTGATCGTGGCGATAGGCGACGCCTCATCGAATCGGCCAAATCGCCGGTTCTTCGTCGATGCAGAGCTAGCCTCAGCCTCCCAGCGTGATGCCCGTGGAGTTGCAACCGGCCAAATCACGGAGCGGCGGCACGTCTGGGGCTCTCCCATACCCGGGCACCATGCGGCAAGCCCGTCGTTGACTGGGGGCGCTCAGCGACTACCGGCGATTTGGCCGATACAACCAGTCTCCCGAAAGATTAATTTCAGCACGCTTCGGAGGAGGCTTGTTGGAGTGGTCCGTTCGGTGATGCCGTGGGCCGGCCGACGGCCGTAGATGAACGACAGAGGAAGTGGTGATGTCATGAGCCTTGGCGATCTGTCGCGAAAGCCGAACATTCTGCTGATCGTCACCGACCAAGAGCGCGAGGTGATGCACTGGCCAGCCGGCTGGGCGGAGGCCAACCTCCCGTCCCGAAACCGTCTGATGGAACACGGTATGCAGTTCACCCGTGCCCAGTGCAATACGGCCGCCTGCTCGGCAAGTCGTGCCACTCTCATGACCGGGCTCTATCCGGCACAGCATGGCGTCAAGAACTTGGTTTCCAGCGATGATCCCAAGGACAAGGTACAGAGGCATCTGCCGGTCCTGCCAAGCCACCTTCCTAATCTCGCCTCCGTGATGGCCAGCGCCGGCTATCACAGTGTCCTCAAGGGCAAGTTCCATCTCTCGAGACCGGTTCGCTACAACCCCGAGATGAAACGCCACTATTGGTCAGACGCCGACATCGAGCACCTCGCCGATCGCTACGGCTTTAAAGGCTGGAACCCCCCCGACATGAGCGACCCTCAGAGCCTGAGCGACTTGGGCGGAGGCGCTATTAACAACGACGGTCGCTTCGTGGACGGGAGCGGCACCGCAGCCGGTGAGGTCCGTCCCCGCGACGAGCTTTATCGCCAGAGTGCCGTACATTTCCTCAACACGTACGATGCCGACAAACCCTTCTTCCTAATGGTTGGCTTGACGAATCCGCACGACGTCCAGGAGTATCCCGGTCGCGGTGTGCGAGGCGCGATGGGTCTTTCGTTCAGCACGACCTATGCCGAGGGCGGCTATCGGCTGGAGGACTTCGAGGACCTACCCATCGATCTGCCGCCCAACGTAGATGACGATCTTTCGACCAAGCCGAGCATTCACGCCAAGTTCCGCCGTTTTCTCGCTATGGGCACCGGACACGTGCGGACACACGAGCGTCAGCTTGTCTATGCCCGCTTCTATGCGTACCTCTGTCGGGAGGTAGACCGGCAAATCCTGAAGTTGCTCGATGCTCTCGACGCCAACGGGCTGACCGACGACACGTTGATCATCCGCACTAGTGATCACGGCGAGCTGGGAATGGCGCACGGCCGCATGCGCCAAAAGTTCTACAACGCCTACCGCGAGACCCTCAGCATCCCGCTGATCGTTTCCAATCCGCGCCTCTATCCCCAGCCGCAGTCCAGCGACTCCTTCGCGGGCTTGATCGACCTATTGCCGACGCTCGCGGCCGTTGGGGGCGCGCCGGAACAGCAGTCCGACTTCAAAGGACACGACCTGACCCCGATTCTGTCCGATCCGAAGGCTCGCGTGCAGGATGTCCTGCACTTCACGTACGAGGACGACATCTTTCCTGTGAAAGGAGCCGGCTTTCTTCGCGCCATCGTCGAGGAGGGCTGGAAATACGCCGTCTACTACGACCCGTTCGGCGGCGCGCCGGTGGAGTACGAGTTGTACGACCTGGGCCGTGATCCGCTGGAGATGACTAACTTAGCGCACGTCAAGCACAGCACGCCCACCTCGGAGACCGAGCGCGCCCGGCTTCATCGGCGCCTTGGCGACGTAATGCGCGCCTACAACACCACGCCGGATGAAATCCAGTGGCCTGAGGTCGACGACTATCGACCTCAGGCGACTCAAGTCGTCGCTGCGGAGGAGGAGGAAGGAGTGATCGAACTGGAGGAAGGGTCACAGTGGGACGTGCACGCGCCCATGCCGAAAGACTGATCGATGCACGACCCGCCGCGGTCTACGCGGTGCTGGCCGACTACACAACCCATCATCCGCGGATCATGCCTGCGTCGCTATTTTCAAACCTGGAGGTAGAAGTGGGTGGCGTCGGAGCGGGCACTGTCTTTCATATCAACCTCCGCTTGCTGGGCAGGCGCCAGCGCCTGCACATGCAGGTCGCCGAGCCCGTGCCTGGCCGCGTCCTGACGGAGACCAACATCGACACAGGCATCGTAACCGAGTTCACAGTGGACTCAGGGGAGGATCAATCGTGCACGCGAGCTCGAATCCTCTCAGAGTGGGAGACGGACGGCGGCGTGCGCGGCTTGGTCGACAGGCTGGTGACGCCGCCGTTGATGAAGCGGGTCTTCGCGCAGCAGCTTCACGAGCTGGGTCAATACATGCTTTCCAGGGAGTCGCCGGCCTAGGCGAACCGAGACGACAGAGAAAAGGCGGGCGATGAACTCGATCATTCCAGAAGTCGCAGCGACGATCCGCATCAACGGTGTCGATCGGGCTCTGCACTTGGACGCCCGCGCCACCCTGCTCGACGCGCTCCGGGACGTTCTGGGGCTTACTGGTACGAAGAAGGGGTGTGATCAGGGGGCTTGTGGCGCCTGCACCGTGCTCGTCAACGGCAAACGCGTCGTGTCGTGTCTGATGCTGGCAGCCCAGTGCGACGGACAGGAGGTGACGACGATCGAAGGACTGTCACGCGACGGCGAACTGCATCCAGTCCAGGAGGCGTTCGTCCGCCACGATGCATTCCAATGCGGTTACTGCACGCCGGGTCAGATCATGTCGGCTGTCTCGCTGCTTGCTGAAGGGCGGGCGCAATCGGACGAAGATATTCGCGAGTTCATGAGCGGCAACCTGTGCCGCTGTGGCGCCTACCCCAACATCGTCGCCGCAATCCGCGAAGTCGCAGAGGCGCGTAGTTCGCGGTGAGCGTTTTCGAGTATGTTCGACCTAGCGACGTCGACGAGGCTGTGGCAACGGTAAGTGCTGATCCGGCCGCGTCCTACCTGGCAGGTGGGACGACGCAGCTCGACCTGATCTTGAAAGACGGCGTGTTTTTCCCTGGTCAGTTGGTCGACATCACTCGTCTGCCGCTGCGGGGCATCACGCGCAACAACAGCGCAATCCGAATCGGCGCGCTGACAACGATGGAAGAGCTGGCGGCCGACGACACCGTAGCCGAGCGCCTGGTGCTGGTCCGCGAGGCACTGCTGGCGGGGGCGTCGGTCCAGCTGCGGAACATGGCAACCATCGGCGGTAATCTCTTGCAGCGAACGCGCTGCAGATACTTCCGGGACCCATCTGTGGTGGCATGCAACAAGCGCCGCCGTGGATCCGGATGCGCCGCAATTTCAGGGTCTGCGCGGATGCACGCGATCCTAGGTACCAGCGAGCACTGCATTGCTCTGCACGCCTCGGACCTCTGCGTTGCCTTGGTCGCCCTCGACGCGATCGTACATACTCAAGGACCTAAAGGCGCTCGCAGTATTCCGCTCACGGACCTCTATTTCACCCCCGGTGATACCCCTGATGTGGAGACTGCGCTCGAGCACGGCGAGCTGATCACTGCCGTGGAGGTGCAGCTGCTCCCAAAGGGCGCGCGGTCGGGCTACTTGAAGGTCCGCGACCGCGTTTCGTACGAGTTCGCGCTCACCTCCGCCGGAGTGACGCTCGTTATCGAGGACAACACGATCCAGGAGGCGCGGGTAGCCCTCGGTGGAGTGGGGACGGTCCCGTGGCGGGCGCGCGTCGCCGAGGAGATCCTGCTCGGAGCTCCTCCCCGGGTAGACACGTTCGGAGCCGCAGCTGAGGCCGCTCTCGAGGGAGCGTCGCCGGTGCCCGGCACGGCCTTCAAGGTCGAGCTGGGCAAGCGCACGGTCATGCGAGTCCTTCAAACCGTCGCTGGGTTGACTTCATGACGCGGACCGTCGAGAGTCACACAGTCGTCGGTCCGGGGGTCGACCGTGTGGACGGCCCGCTGAAGGTAACCGGGGAGGCCCGCTACCCAAGTGATTTCAGTTTCCCCAACCTGGCGTACGCCTCTCTCGTGCGCAGCAGGATCGCTGTAGGAACGATCAGGAGGGTCGACCCGAGAGCGGCGGAAGCCGCGCCAGGCGTGCTGGCGGTGATCACGCACGAAAATGCCCCTAGGCTCCGCCGCGGGAAGCACGACATGATGACGCCGCCACCCGATCCTCCGCTCCAGTCGCGCGCGATCGCCCACTACGGTCAATACGTCGCGGTGGTGATCGCCGAGACGCCGCAGCAAGCCTCGGCCGCTGGGAGGAGCGTCGAGGTCGAGTACGAGCACGGCGACGCGGTGCTAACCACCCACGACCTCGGGGCGAAGGCGAAGTCAAACCCCTACCACCTCGACATGAAGCGCGGCGACGTGGAAGCGGGCATGGCGTCGGCGGATGTGACTGTCGAGGCAACCTACACAACCTCGGAGATTGCACACAACCCGCTTGGGCTGTTCGCGACAGTTGCGTTCTGGGAGGGCAGCAGGCTTACCGTCCACGACTCCACCCAGAACCCGTTCCACGTACGGGACGTACTGGCCGTGTCATTTGGGCTCCGCAAGGACCAAGTGCGCGTGCTGGTGCCGTTCGTCGGAGGCGCGTTTGGGGCCGGACTTAGAGTCTCGCCCCATACGATCCTGGCGGCGCTTGCTGCGCGGACGGTGGAACGTCCAGTCAAACTCGTCCTAACTAGGCCGGAAATGTTCACCGGTCTCGGCCACCGGCCCAATACCTGGCAACGGATAAAAGTCGGGGCCGCCCGAAACGGAATGCTCGTCGCTATCGATCACGAGGGAACCTCCACCGCCGCAAAGGGACCCAATCTTCTGTATCCGATCACCTCGGGGACAATCGCCGCCTACGCGTGCCCGAACGTGTCGGCTCGAGACTTTCGGATAAAACTCGATATCCTTCCTGTCTCGCATATGCGCGCACCGGGGGAAGCGGAGGGAAACTTCGCAGTCGAGTCGATCCTCGACGAGCTCTCGTACGCGCTCGGCATCGATCCGATCGAGCTCCGGTTGAGCAACTATGCCGAAGTCCATCCAGAGACGGGAATCGAGTGGTCAAGCAAGGCCCTGCGTGCGTGTTACGAGGTGGGAGCGGAGCGGTTCGGGTGGTCCCGGCGTGACCCCGAGATCGGCAAGATACGTGACGGTCGCTGGCTCGTTGGGTACGGCATGGCAGGCATTACCTACGGTCACTACCAGGCCGAGTGCGATGCGCGAGCGACCATCCGCCGGGACGGCAGTGCCTACGTCTGCAGCGGCACAACCGAAATCGGCGTCGGCACGTGGACCGTGATGACCCAGCTGGCAGCGGAGACCCTGGGACTGCCGCTCAAACGCGTCGAGTTCGACCTCGGCGACACGGCCATGCCTCGCGCACCGTTTGTGGGCGGCTCCGGCCTCACTGCGGCCCTGGGAGGCGCGGTTCGCAATGCTTGCCTCGAGCTCGTACGGGCGTTCCTCGACTCGGCCGCCAAGGACGACGCCTCGCCTCTATCCGGATGCAGGCTTGAGGACGTCGTCACCGCCGAGGGCCTCATCGTCCGTAGAGACGATCCCTCCGCCGGGGAGAGCTATACGGACATCCTAAAGCGGCGCGGACTCGACGAAATCAGCGCGGACGGCAACAGCCACCCGCCGCCCGGCGACATGGGCGTGCAGATCAAATCGCTCATCGTCTCACGGCATGGCCGGATCGGGCAGAAGCTCGTGGGGATGTCGAAAGGTACGGTGCCGGCTGGAGCCTTCGGAGCGCGGTTCGTGGAGGTGGGCATCGACCCCGATCTCGGCCTGCTGCGCATCCGGCGCGTTGTTTCGGCGATTGATGCCGGTCGCGTGTTGAACGAGAAGACCGCCCGCAGCCAGATCATTGGCGGCACCGTCCAGGGCATCGGCATGGCCATGTTCGAGGAAATGATCAGCGACGCGGAGGATGGACGCATTGCCAACGCCACCTTTGGCGACTACCTCGTGCCCGTCAATGCCGACGTTCCCGACATGGAAGTCGTCTTCGTCGGGGAAATGGATACTGCCAACGCTATTGGAACCAAGGGGGTCGGAGAGATCGGCTTTGTGGGCATCCCGGCCGCCATCGCCAACGCCGTCTACCACGCAACCGGCAAACGCATCCGCTCCCTACCCATCACTATCGACCAGCTTCTCTGAAGGCTCGGGAAAGGAAATCCCATGGGCACTGAGGGCCGCACCCCCGACACCATCGTACTGATTCACGGATTGTGGCTTACCCCACGCAGCTGGGAAAAGTGGGTCGAGCGCTACGCGAGCCGCGGCTACCGCGTACTCGCCCCGAGTTGGCCCGGCATGGACGCGGAGGTCGAAGTGCTAAATGCCGATTCCTCCCCGATCGCCGGGCTCAATGTCAACAAGGTGGTCGACCACTACGAGCAGATCATCCTCGGCTTGGAGCGGCCACCGATCGTCATGGGTCACTCGTTTGGTGGCACCTTCACGCAGATTCTGCTCGACCGAGGGCTCGGAGCCGCCGGGGTTGGAGTAGCGTCTGCGACGGTCAGGGGCGTGCATGATCTTCCTCTTTCGACGATCAAGGTTGCTGCCCCAGCGCTCAGTCCCGGCAAGAAGGGAGAGGCTGTACCGCTCACTTCGGAGGAATTTCACTATGCCTTCACGAACACGCTAAGCCGCGAGGACTCGGATGCGATCTACGCGCGCTACCACGTGCCGGCAGCCAGCGCGGTCCTCCGTGAATACGCATTCGCGGGTTTTCACCGAGATGCCCCGACGAAGGTTGACTTCACCAGAGAAGGTCGAGCACCGCTGCTGTTCATCGGGTTCGGGGAGGACCACACAATGCCGCCCAAGGTAGTCGGTCACAACGAAGAAAAGTACGACGACTCGCTCTCGATCACGGAGTACAGGGAGTTTCCAGGGCGGCCCCACTTCCCGGGCGCTCCAGGGTGGGAGGAGGTTGCAGATTACGCGCTTGACTGGGCGATCGAACATGCCTCGCTGATGACAGCCGACAATTCATCGGACGCGTAGAAGAGGGTCCTCTTCGCCGGCGAGCGCCGATGGCCCTCTTCACGCGACATGTCAGGCACATCTGCTGCTTTAGCTTGACGCCCGTAGACTGGGAGGCAGTTCCCGGCCGTCGAGACTATTCCCGAGTGTCCCGTCCCACTTGACCTGCCCGGGGTGCTCGGTATACTTGCTCAGCTTACGGGGAGGGTATGGATGGTCCAATGAGCTGGCTACTCGGGCCCTCGACGTGATCGGCGAAGCATCTCAAGTGGAGTGCACGAAGAGGTTCTTTCGGGTCCAATCGCCCCAGATCCTTTCGTCCAGGGGTCCCGGTGGCGCGTGGCCAGCTGAGGGCCCCATCATTGAGGGGTCAAGGTAAGCGGGGGGGTCCTCAAATTTCAACTGGAGGCAGGCTCTACGGCAGGGACGTGGAGTGCACCCAGATCGATCGGCTGATCGAGGAGGCTCGTCAATCTCGGAGTGGCGCCCTCGTCCTCCGTGCCGAGGCCGGGATGGGAAAATCCGCGCTGCTTCGCTACGCTCGCAGCCGCGCGGCCCAAATGCGAAGCCTCCAGACAGTGGGAGTGGAGCCGGAGGCCGAGCTTCCCTTTGCAGCGCTGCACCAGCTGCTTAGGCCTGTAATCTCCTACATTGAGCGGATACCAGACGTGCAGGCCGCCGCGCTCCGAGGTGCGCTCGCGATCGGCCCGGGCGAAGCGGAGAACCGGTTCGTCATTGCTCTTGCCGTGCTCAGCCTCATGTCCGAGTTGGCAGCGGACGGCCCTCTACTTTGTCTCATCGACGATGCGCAGTGGCTCGATCAGTCGTCGGCGGACACATTGGCATTCGTGGCCCGAAGGCTGGATGCGGAAGGCATCGTCATGCTGTTCGCGGCTAGACACGGCGAAGGGCGGACGTTCCCTGCCTCGGGCATTGTCGAGTGCAGACTGAGAGAACTCGATGCCCACGAGTCCGACGAGCTCCTAGTCGAGCGTTTCGGCTCCACACTCGCGCCCGAGGTCCGGCACTCAATCCGTGAATCTGCGCAAGGTAATCCGTTGGCGCTGCTCGAAATCCCGGAGGCGCTTACATCCGAACAGCTTGCTGGTCGACAACCTGTCCCGCAGCCAATGCCCATCGGACGTGACCTGGAAGAAGTCTTTCTCGAGCAAGTTCATCGACTGCCTGCTCCCACCCAGATGCTGCTCTTGGTGACGGCGACGGAGGGATCCGGCGAGGCGCAAGTCATCTTGTCGACGGCCAGCCGCCTTGGGATATCGCCTTCAGCCCTCGTTGATGCAGAGGCATCAGGCTTGGTCCGCGTTGAAGGAAGCGTACTCCTATTCCGTCACCCGACCATCCGAGGTGCCATCTATAAGGGCGCAAGTCTTCCGCAAAGGGAACTGATCCATCGTGAGCTTGTGGAGGTGCTTGGGGGGGAGGCCAACGCAGACCGGCGCGCGTGGCACCGTGCGGCGCTGGCATTCTATCCAGACGACGAGTTAGCCGATGAGCTGGAGCGCACGGCTCAACGAGCCAAGAACCGAAGCGGGCACGCGGCGGCATGCAGAGCTCTCAGTCGCGCCGCCGAGCTCACATCTGTCTCTGGCGATCGGCCGCGCCGTCTGTCAGCCGCAGCGCGCGCAGCATGGGACGCGGGTCGGCCAGACGACGCGACTGCCTTGATTCGAGCTGCAGGTAAGGGAACGGATGCGGATACATACGCTGAGCTGAGACATGTGCAAGGAGAAGTGGAGTTCCGGTGCGGGATTCCGCTCGGAGCGGCAAAGATACTGATGGAAGGGGCGGAACGCGTCGCGCAAAGCGATCCTGACAAGGCCCTCCAGATGCTCTTCGACGCAGCCATGTGTGCCAACTACGCCGGCGAGCTCAGCGTGATGATCGAGACGGGCCGAAGGGTATCAAAGTTGCCGATCAAACAGTCCGAACCAGACGCACCATTTGTCGATCTGTTGGTCCCCATCGTAGCGATGCTCGAGGGGAAGGGCACCGGTAACGCTTCACACCTTCGCCAGGCGCTCGATCGCGTGGCCGATGAGACGGAGCCGCGATTGCTAGTTTGGGCTGGAGCTGCCGCAGCGAGCATCGGCGACCATGCCCGGGACGATGTGTTTTTGTCGGCGCGCCGAATCGGCCGCACGCAGTTCGATGGCCGTGGGAGCCTTGGCAATCGTGTTGGAGAGGATCGCGTGGAAAGAAATGATGCAGGGACGTGTCGACGCCGCGTCGCTGCGTTCTGAAGAGGGGCTGCAACTCTCCATACAGACCGGCATGACGAACTCCGCGTGCTTCCACCGAGCAATACTAGCGTGGATCGCCGCTGTTCGAGGGGATGAGGACACATGCATCTCGCTCGCCGAGCAGTCTTCAGAAGCGGCGCTAAAGCAGGGACTCGCGTCTCACTATTCGATCGCCCAGTGGGCGGTAGGCTTGCTGCACCTAGGCGCGGGCCGCTGGGAGGGCGCGGAAGCGCAACTAGAAGCCGTGACTTCGCCCGCTCCAGGAGTTGGTCACCCGTACGTCGCGATGCTAGCTCTGCCCGATCTAGTCGAGGCGGCTGTGCGCGCTGATCGTCGCGACATCGCGGAATCGGCGGCCACTCGGTTCGGCGAGCACCTTCGCGAAGATGCTCCTGTCTGGGAGATGGCGCTAGCGGCTCGGTGTCACGCTCTCATCACTGACCCCTCTGAGGCGAAAGAGAAGCTCTTGGCAGAGGCGGTGGCCTTCCACGCCCGTGATGGGCGGCCACTGAATCAAGCCCGAACACTGCTACTTGTCGGCGAGCACCTCCGTCGCGAACGCCGGCGGGCGGAGGCGCGACCTCACCTCCGGATCGCGACCGAAACCTTTCAACGTCTAGGCGCTTTCCCATGGGAGGTAAGGGCCCGAGCGGAGCTCCGGGCGACCGGCGAAACGGCGAGGAAGAGGGAGCCAAGCACCCTGGCGCAGCTCACACCCCAGCAAATGCAGATTGTGGGTCTAGTGGCGGAAGGAGCCAGCAACAAAGAGGTAGCGGCGCACCTGTTCTTGAGCCCTCGAACCATCGACTACCACTTGCGCAACGTGTTCGTGAAACTCGGGATCTCCTCACGGGCAGAGCTGATCCGGCTTCGAGTCGAAGAATCCTCGAACTACGCCAGCTAGTGGCATTCGTGCCCGTTTCAGCAGGAGAGGACCACGGCCCCTACGTTCGGGAACCCTGCCCCCGCCATGGTCCCCTAGCCGTTCTACGAAGAAGTCGTTGGGTTGAGGCTGACGCGGCCGGTCACTGGAGCGAGAAGGGTGGGTAGCGGTCGGTGACAAGCAGGAACGCGTATGCCTCGACACGAAGCCCCCATCGCAGGACGCCTTCGACGAAGTCGAAGATTGCCCGCGGGTAGCGGCCGGTGAACAGCACCGCAAACCAGGCGACGATGACTGCGGCGACCGCGGCGATCCACAGCAAGATGAGCACGATGTAGTGGGGGATGGCGAGAAACCATTTCACCAGCGGCAGCCAGCGATTAAGATTTTGTTCGACGTTGGGGTAGTCGATGTCGAGCCGCACCGACTGCTGTTCATCGGTGGAGGGATATGTGTCTGACATCAGTGCGAGATAGGCGCACACTCTGGTTGAGAAACGAGCAAGCTCGAGGTTGAAGTCGAACCACCAGCGCGGGTACTTCTGACGGAACACGATCATCAGCAAGACTGGCACCGCCAGGATCCCGGCACCAGAGGCACCGATTTGAAACCCCTCCTGAGCGCCCCCGAAGTCGAATGTCGAACCGTCGAGAAGCGCCAGGACGATTCCGATGGGGATGAGGTAGAGGAAACGCAGGGCCGTCGACAGGCGATTCAAGTTGCGCTCCGGATACTCGACCGTCAAGCGAGCCTCATATGCGTCGTTTCTTATAGCGGTCACGGTGAAGTCCTTTCTTTTGTAGGGATCAGTCGACCGAAACGAGCTCTTGCTCGGGTCCGGTTCCGACGGGTTCGGGAACGAGTGCGGCTTCCATTTCGGGCTCTGGTAGACGGGTCTCGCCCTCGATGCCGATGGTCGGTAGCAGGCGATCGAGCCAACTCGGCATCCACCAGTTGGCATCGCCCATCAGCTTCATCGTCGCCGGCACCAAGACCATTCGCACGATCGTGGCGTCAACGAAGATGGCCGTGGCCAGGCCGAGGCCCACCATCTTGATAGCAGGGTCTTCACCCATGGCGAAGCCAAGGAACACTGAGATCATGATCAGGGCGGCCGACGTGATCACCCGGGCCGTGCCGGCGATGCCGTGAATCACCGAGGTGTCGTTGTCGCCCGTGGCCAGGTACTCCTCACGGATTCGTGAGAGCAGGAATACTTCGTAGTCCATGGAGAGGCCGAAGAGAACCGCGAACATGAACAAGGGGATGAATGGGTCGATCGGCGCGGTCGACTCCAAACCGATGACGCCGATGCCCCACCCCCATTGGAACACCATGACCAGCACCCCGTAGGCGGCACCGATGCTCAGGAGGTTCAACAACGCAGCCTTCAGCGGTACGAGAATCGATCGGAAGACGAGAGTCAGCAACAGGAACGACAGCAAGATCACCGCAGCGATGAACAGCGGCATTCGGTCGCTGACCTTGTCGCCTATGTCGGCCCAGCTCGCCGTTTGGCCACCTATGTGGGCCCGGGCGGGGCTCTCCTCCAGCACCGGCGGGAGGACCTCCGCCCGGAGACGCTTGATCGTGTCGAGAGTGGCATCGTCTTGAGGTGCGGTGGTCGGGAAAGCAACCAGCGTCGCCACGCCGGCCTCGGCGTTCAACTCAGGGGGTGCGACGGCGGCGATACCCTCGTCGGCCGTGATGGCGTCGAGCAAGGGCTCGACCACCGTCTCATCTTGCGAGATGTCCACGGCGATTACCAAGGGGCCGTTGATGCCGGGACCGAAGCCCTCGGCGACGAGATCGTAGGCGCGACGCTCGGTGCGGGTAGCGGGCAACGTGCCGTCGTCGGGGGAGCCCAGACGAAGACCCAGCACCGGCGCAGTCAGCGCCAGAAGCAAGATGGTGACGCCGACGGCATAGAGCCAGGCGTTCTTGGACACGTGCCGACCCCAACGCTGCCAGCCCGAGCTCACGGTAGAGCCATCGGTTGGCTTGTTTCGTTGGACCCCGAGACGGTTGATCCAGTGCCCGGCAAGACCGAGGAACGCAGGTAGCAAGGTGACCGAGGCGACCACCATGATCAGGACAATGACCGATGTGGCAATGCCGGCAGCGGTCATGAACGGAACACCGGCCACGGCCAGACCAAGAATCGCGATGACGACGGTGGCGCCTGCGAAGATAACCGCTTGACCTGCGGTGGCGACGGCGCGACCGACCGATTCTTCGATGGTCATCCCCCGTGCCAGGTACTCGCGATGCCGGGTGACGAGGAACAGTGCGTAGTCGATACCTACGGCGAGGCCGATCATGCTGGCCATCTGAGGGGCAAAGCTGGGAATGTCGACGAGGTAGGTAATGAGCGACATCGAGCTGATGCCGAAGGCGAGGCCGAAGAGAGCCATCCCGAGGGGAAGGCCCATGGCGATGAGCGATCCAAACGCCAGAAGCAAGATGATGACCGCGGCGATCAAACCGATCATCTCGCCAACGCCCGCGGGGGGCTCCTCAAACGACGAGAACAGATCGCCGCTCATCTCGATCTGCAGGGGCGAATCCTCTCGGGCCTGAGCACCTAACTCTTTGAGGTTCTCCAAGTCGCCCAGGCTCAGTTGTTCGATCACCGGGTACTGGACGCGAATGACGGCGATTCGGCCGTCGGGCGAAACTGTGCCACTTCTCGTGGCCGCCTTTGCCCCCTCGGCCAGCACAGCAGCCGGACCGCTGGTACCCAGCACGTTGGGTAGATCGGCGATAGCCGTTTGGACCTCGGCGAGTGCGTCCTGCGCATCGGCTGAATCGAAGAAGGTTGCCCCGTCGTCGAGCGGCGTCACGACGACCTGAGCGGTCAGCCCGGCTGTGTCCGACTGGGCGGCCGTCAGCAGGTCTGTGGCTTTCTGGGAGTCGAGGCCCGGGACCGAGCCGCCGGCTTCGAGCTCGCGGCCGAAAGCCCCAGACGCTGCGATCACGAGCACGGAGACGGCGAGCCATATTCCGATTACGAGCCACGGGCGACGGGCGGCGAACCGACCCAACCGGTACAGGGCATTCGACATCATGGTTCCTCCTCGACTAGGCGATCCTCCCGAGACCGCGACTGGCTCGGGTCGGCTCGCAGTGGCAGACCCATCGACTCGGTCACAGCCATGAATCTCATCGTGAGGAGATCCGGCGGGCGGCGCATCGGCTGATCGGTTGGATATATGCCGGTCTTTGGGCTGAACCATGGTCCATACTTTCGGCCGATCCGCCGCCGTCTCTGGCGCTCTACGCTTCAGGGGTGGTGAGAGACGCAGTCCGATCGTTCTGGGCCGAACCCAGAGTTCCTAATCCGCCCGCGCGGGTGTGGCGGGACTGGGTACTCCTATGCGTGCTGGTGCCCGCGGCGGTTGCGGAAGGCCTCCTGCGCGAGGATCTGTCGTGGCCACCCGTGGCGATCGTCCTTGGTGTGGTGACCTTGTCAACGCTGTTGTGGCGGCGAACCCACCCACTCGTAGTGGTCGCGGTCGCTGTCACTGTTCAGACATTGGCCGATGTCGCGTCGCTCTTTGGCGCCGGTGGATCGGCGCTGCTGTACACCTCCGGGGCATTCGCGTGGCTTCTGCTCTCGTATTCGCTGTTTCGTTGGGGGGCCGGCCGTGAGGCGGCGATCGGACTGGCAATCATTCTGGTCAGTCATTTCTTTGCGTCAACCGTTGTTTCGACTGTTGGCGAAGCGGTGGTCGCCATTCCATTCCTCTTATTCCCTCCCGCGCTCGGCGCTTCGGTGCGATATCGGGCCAACTCCAAGCTGCGAGAGGAGGATCAGGTCAGGCTTCTGCGAGCGCGAGCAATTGGCACGCGAGCTGCACGACACCGTCGCTCACCATGTCTCGGCCATCGCCGTTCAGGCCCAGGCCGGGCGCACCCTTGCTGCATCCCGGCCCGATGTCGCCGTCGGCGTCCTCCAAGTCATAGAGGAGGAGGCTTCGCGCGCGCTCGCCGAGATGCGCGCAATGGTCGGCGCCCTCCGTCAAGGTGAAGAGACCGACCTCGCCCCGCAACGAGGTGTGGCCGACATCGAGGGGCTCGCCCACAGCCTTGGGAATCGACCGCGTGTTGATGTGGAACTGTCAGGTGATCTCGACAATCTCGGGCCTTCGGTCGAAGCCGCGATCTACCGCCTGACCCAGGAATCGTTAACGAATGCGGTACGACACGCCCGCCACGCAACCCTCATCAACATTTATGTTGCAGCCGACGACGACTGTGTGCGCCTGAGCGTGCGCGACGACGGCGACCCAAGTCTGTATGGCGCCGGCTCGTCGTCGGGCTACGGGCTCGTGGGTATGGCCGAGCGTGCCAAGCTGCTCGGCGGCACCCTCGAGGCGGGACCGCGCCCCGACAGGGGCTGGACGGTCACCGCGGTCCTGCCGAGGAAAGGCATCCACACTTGACCATCCGCGTGATCGTCGCCGATGATCAGCACCTCATCCGCACCGGGCTCAGGATGATCCTCGACGCCCAGCCGGGCATCGAGGTGATCGGAGAGGCCGCCGACGGCCGCGAGGCGGTGGCGCTCGCCCGCGCACTGCGCCCCGATGTGTGCCTGTTCGACATCCGCATGCCGGAGTTGGACGGCATCGAAGCCACCCGACAGCTCGCCGGACCCGGCGTCGATGAGCCGCCGGCCATCGTGATCATCACCACCTTCGACCTCGACGAGTACGTGCACGCCGCCCTCAAGGCAGGCGCCCGGGGCTTCCTGCTCAAGGATGCCGGACCCGAACTGCTGGTCCAGGCGATCCACGCCGCCTCCAACGGTGACGCACTCATCGCTCCGAGCGTGACAGCTCGACTCCTCGCCACATTCTCGAGCGCACCCATGACGACGCCACCGGCTCAGCCCATAGAACCGCTGACCGAGCGCGAAGAAGAGGTCCTGATCACGGTGGCCCACGGTCGCACCAACGCCGAGATCGCCGACGAACTCCATATCAGCCTCAGCACCACCAAGACCCACCTCGCCAGCCTCATGGCCAAACTCGGCGCCCGAAACCGCGTCGAAATCGCCATGTGGGCCTACGAAACGGGACGTATCAAGAGCTGACCCACCTCATGGCCCGCACGCTTCGGGGCTCGACCCTGGCTCTGAAGCGGGTCACGAGCTCGGCGACTCAGCTCGTTCGCAATCCGTCCTTGACTTCACTGGTGGTACCGAATACCTTATGTGACAAGGTACTGGACAAGACCAGGGGAGAGGCAGTGGCACCAGCGGACGAAGGCATCCAGCGAGAGCTCTCCAGGGGCACCATGGAGCTGGCCGTCCTGGCCTTGATCGATGCTCGCAAGCGTTACGGCTATGACCTGTTGACTTCGCTCGGAAGCGCTTCGGATGGCGCCATCGCTATCAAGGAAGGCACGCTCTACCCGGCCCTTCATCGCATGGAGGACGCGGGCTACATCACGGCATCGTGGGAAGCCGAGGGGCGTGCCGCTCCTCGCAAGTACTACTGGATCACGAAGGACGGCAAAGCCCGTCTCGAGGCTCTGCGCACGGAGTGGCAGCGTCTCGCGTCGGGGATGGAGAGGTTGTTGAACGGAGGAGCGGAGTCATGAATCAGAATTACCTGAAGGAATTCGAACGCTGGACTGCGGGACCCAAGGCGCGCCGCGAAACTCTCAGCGCGGAGTTCGCTGAGCACATGCGGGAGGCCGAGGCGGCGGGCGAGCTCGGCTCCACCTTGGAGCGTCTCGGACCTCCCCGCGACGCCGCAAAGGCGTTCGCGGCGGGCCATGACCTGCGCCCGGCGCCGCTGGCCCGGCGCATCGCCGCGGCGATGATCGACGTCGCCATCCCCATCGTGGTGATGCTCGCGGTCGTCGTGATCGGCACGATCATCGGTTCGGAGGATGCCGGCAATCGCCTGGCGGAGTTCGTACGAGACATGGAGCAAGAGAATGAGCCCGTGTGGGGAGTGCTTCAAGCGTTTGCCGCAGCGAGTGTTGCCCTCGCCTTCATGTGGTGGGTCGTCGGCTTGACCATCATGGAGTGGCGCTACGGTCGAGGCCCCGGCAAGGCTGCCCTCGGACTACGCGTCGTGACCGAGGAAGGCATCGCGCCGTCGTTCGGTCAGGTGGTCATCCGCCGCTTGACGCTGGTGTTCTCGGGGCCGCTGCAGCTGATCGACTGGGCGTTCGCGTTGTTCGACCCTCGCCGTCAGCGTGCGGTCGAGAAGCTCGCGCACACGATCGTCGTTCAGGATGAGACCCCCGAGCTGCGATCGACCGTCGCGGCCGGCGTAGTCGCCTAGGTTGTTAGATGTGGGAACAGGCTCGTCGACACTTGGCGTCGGCGGCATGGAACTGCTCGATAATAGAGAGCCGGGGTAAGCCGTTGCGCTCTGGCTTTGGGGAGAGTTGCTCTGATGAGCGGTAAAGAGGTGCGGGACGGAGTGACTCTGACGAATCTCGACCAACCGTTATTCGAAGGGGCAGACGCGACCAAGCGGGATTTGGTGAACTATCTGGACGCTGTTGCCGACCGCATTGTGCCGGAGTTGACCGACCGTCCGCTGTCGGTAGTCCGCGTGGTGCGCGGCCAAGCGCCGTTCATGCAGAAGAACGTTCCTAGATACACCCCGCCGTGGGTGCGAACTGTGCCGCTGTGGGCGGAGGCCTCCAAGCGTGAGGTGCACTATGCACTGTGCAACGACCGTCGCACGTTGCTGTGGTTCGCTAACCAACGCGCGGTGGAGTACCACCCCACCCTTTTTCGTACCGACCACTGGGATCGCCCCACCCACCTCGTCCTCGATCTCGACCCGCCGCACGCGGACGCATTCCCGCTGGCCGTACGCGCCGCCCATCTGATCCGCCAGGCCCTGGCTGAGGCAGGGTTGGAGGGTGCGGTCAAGACCAGTGGGGCGAAGGGCCTGCATGTGTTCGTGCCGACGGAGGCACAGGCGACGACCGATGACGTGGCAGCGGCCACACGAGCGATCGCTGCCCGGGCCGAGCGCCTCGACTCCACCCTCGTAACCACGGCCTATGTCCGGGACGAGCGAGGAGGCAAGGTGTTTGTCGATTCGACGCGCGCCGGCGGGGCAACGGTGGTGTCGGCGTACAGCACGCGCATTCGCCCGGGCGCCCCGGTGTCGTTCCCCTTGCCTTGGGGTGAGCTCGATCGCGTCAAGCCATCGGACTTCACTGTGCACAGCGCGGCCCGGTTGATCGCCAAGAGTGATCCGTGGGCCGAGCGGATGCCCCAGCCGCAGAAATTGAGCTCCGACCTGATTGAGGAAGGCCGAGCAATCCCGGTCGCCCGGGTGCAGGCGATGCACGAAGGAAAGCGGCGAGCTCGCGCTCGCCGCCCGTAACTATCAGATTGCCGGACTTGCAGCAGGGGATCCCGGACTCACAGGAACCGGCAGCGGCCGTTGGGTTCTGGGCTCCGCAATAGTCAGCCGCTCATATCCAGGTTGAGCACCCTCCCTTGACACGTCCGCCACATGGTGCTACTTTACCAATTAGTTATTTAACTGGAGGGTTTGATGAGCACCGCAACTGATCAACTTGACCGCACTTTCGGGGCCCTTGCGGACCCCACGCGGCGGGCGATCCTTTCCCGGCTCAGGGCGGGTGAAGTCTCCGTGACCGAGCTGGCGGAGCCGTTCGAGATGAGCCTTCCGGCCGTCTCGAAGCACCTGAAGGTGCTCGAACGGGCGGGGCTCATCGCCCGAGGCCGAGAGCGACAGTGGCGGCCCGCCCGGCTCGAGGCGGAACCGCTCAAAGAGGTCGCCGAGTGGACGGAGGGATACCGGCGTTTCTGGGAGGAAAGCTACGACCGGCTGGATAGATACCTGGACAAACTCCAGGTTCGAGGAAAGGAGCAGGACGGTGGGCAAAAGCGGTAGCAACGCGCTCAAGGTGACGACACCGTCGGACCGGGAGATCGTCATGACCCGTGTCTTTGACGCACCGCGCGACCTCGTGTTCGAGGCCCATTCTTCGTGCGAGCATATGTCGCACTGGTGGGGGCCGAGGCGCTACAAGTTTGTTAGCTGCGAGATCGATTTTCGCCCGGGCGGCGCGTGGCGGATTGTGCACGGTGGCTCCGACGGTGAGGAATACGGGTTCCGGGGGGAGTACCGCGAGATTGAGTCGCCGGAGCGCATCGTCTGGACGTTCGAGTTCGAGGGCATGCCGGGCCACGTCTCGGTCGAAACCTTGACCTTGGAGGAGCACGACGGCAAGACCATGGTAACGGGTACCTCCGTCTTCGACTCGGTCGAGGCGCGCGATGGGATGCTGCAGTCCGGGATGGAGTCCGGTGCCGTAGAGACCTATGAGCGTCTTGACGAGTACCTCGAGGTGCTCAAGGGGGATGTCGGTTGAACTGTCGGGGGCGGATGGCGACCTGCCCCTTATGTCCATAACAGAGTCGGGACGGTCACCGCTAACGACCATTTCCAATGTGGTGGTGGTGAGCGCCCGACCGGCAGGTTTGCCCTGCGCCCGAGTCATCTCCGAGGCGGGACTGACTTTTGCGCCTTGCTGGAGGCTCCGACGGTTACCGATAGAAGGGAGGAAGGATGAGATTTCACGCCTCTGTATTGCTCGGGGGTAAGACGGCAACAGGTATTCGAGTTCCGTCTGAAGTCGTCGAGGGCCTCGGATCGCACAAGCGTCCTCCGGTGCGGGTGACGATCGGAAACCACACTTACCGCACTACGGTGGCGGTCATGGGCGGAGAGTTCATGATCCCTCTCAGCGCAGAGAACCGCAAGAGGGCTGGGGTTGTAGCCGGCGACGAGGTGGACGTCGGGATTGAGCTGGACACCGAGCCTCGAGAGGTCACGGTGCCTCCGGACTTCGCCCAGGCGCTCGGCCGTGACTCCAAGGCCGGCAGGCACTTCGACGACCTGTCATACAGTCACAAGCGGCGGTGGGTGATGTCGATCGACGAAGCCAAGACGGCCGAGACCCGGCAGCGACGCATCGCCAAGGCGGTGGAAAAACTGGGGGAGGGTCGAACTTAGTGTTGAGCCCGGGCCCCCCGGACGCAACCTCACAACCCGTGTTCACGGCGAAGGGTGGAGTGCCTACCGACCAGCGACAAGCCAGATTGGGGGCGGCTTCGACGCTCCGGCGTCAGTCTTCGAGCTCGGCCGGGACCGGCCGTAATGTGATCATCTCTCCTCCGCGAAATACGCCGACGGCTACCTCTTTGTTGATCAGATCGGCGGTCATCAGGCGCTGAATGTCACCGGCGTCTTCGATGGGGATGCCGTCGACCTCGAGGATGATGTCCTCGTTGAGGATGCCGGCCCGAGCGGCAGGACTTCCGGGAACCACCTGTACAACCTCCACTCCCCGCTCCCGGCCAACCGCGCGGGCCGCCCTGGGGGGAAGAGGCCGCGGCCCCCCCGCAATGCCCAACAGGGCGCGCCGCACCCGGCCCTCGCGCATCAACGCCGCGACGATTTTCCGGGTGGCGTCGTTGATGGGCACGGCCATCCCGAGGCCCTGACCGATGCCGGGCCCCACTACAGCGGTGCTGATGCCGACGACCCGCCCCGCACTATCGGCCAGCGCCCCACCCGAGTTACCCGGATGCAGAGCGGCGTCGGTCTGGATGACGTTCTCAACTAACCGCACGTTGCGGTTCCCGCGTGCGGGGAGCGAGCGTCCGAGCGCGCTGACCACTCCGGCGGTTACCGAGCCGGCGAACCCAAGGGGATTCCCGACCGCGACCACGAGCTGGCCCACGCGCAGGTACTCGGCGTCACCCAGCGACGCGGCGGGGAGATCGCTCAAGGTCACCTGCAGCACGGCCAGGTCGGAGAGGGCATCTGCCCCCACGACCTCGAACCGGCTTTGGCGGCCGTCGGAGAACACCGCCGTCCCCGAGTCCGCTCCCGCGACTACGTGCGCAGAGGTCAGGAGATAGCCATCTGGAGTGAGCACCACGGCCGAGCCCTCCCCTCCGCCTCGCCTGTGCATCACGGTGAGGCTTGCGACGGAAGGAATCAGTAGTTCCGCAACGGAGGTGACGACGTGCGAGTAGGCGTCGACGGCCATCGCCTCTTGCGGGGCAAACGGAGGAGTTGTCACGACGCCTGCAATGTCACCGTCACTCGGCGAGTTTCGGTGCCGCGCAGGACTTCGAGCTCCAGGCTCTGCAACCCCGCTTGCTCCAGCACATCATGGAGCTGATCGGCGCTTTCCATTGCCGTTCCGGAGACCGTGACGATCAGATCGCCCTCTTGAAGGCCTGCCGCTTCCGCCGCGCCACCTTCCTCGACGCCTCGAATCAAGAGTCCGTCCACCTCCGGGAGCCCCACCGCCCGACGCAAGCCGCGACCGACTTCAGGGGGGGCTATGGCAATACCGAGGCGCGGGCTAGTCGGCTCCTCTCCTCGGGCGAGGGCATCGACGGCCTGCTTGAGGGAGTCATCGGCGGGGATGGCGAGATAAAAGCCGTCTCCGAGACGGTTGGTGTTGAGCCCGACCACCGCGCCCGAGAGATCGACAAGTGGTCCGCCCGAGGATCCGGGAAGCAGAGGAGCGGTGTGTTCGAGGCTGCCGCCGATGCGGCGGCCGCGCGGCCCCCTAAAGCTGCGTTCGACTCCCGAAATCGACCCGAAGGTCACTCGAAGGCCCCTCCCACCAGGGTTCGAGGCGGCTACTACGAAGCTGCCGATACCGAGATCGTCGGGCTTACCCCAGCTCGGCGCCGGGACGCCTTTCGTGTCCACGCCGATCACCGCGACATCCTTGTCAACGTCGGAGCCCAGCGCGGACGCCGTCTCCGAGCGTCCGTCGGCGAACGTGACGGTGATCTCGGGGGAGCGCACGTTGTGTGCGTTGGTGAGCACCCGACCCTCTCCGATGACGATCCCCGATCCGGCCGAGCGACGTCCACCGATGCCGACCGTCGAGGCGCCGACCGAGTCGGCCACCGCGGCCAGCGCTTTCTCCAAGTCCGCAATAACGGTCACAGTTGTCCTCCTCGCTAGTAAGTAGTAGATTGCAAGTTACATGCCACCTGGAGAGAAGTCAAGCCGGACCTCGGCCCCGGAATCCACACCCTTGGGGGACCGTCGCTACGATGAAGGGGTGCCGGAGGATTCGCTCAACGCTGCCCTCGCTGCGGCGCTCGCCAAGATCGGTGACCGCTGGTCGTTGCTTGTGATCAACGCGCTGCTAGCCGGTCCCCGCCGCTTCAACGAGCTCGTCGAGGAGGTGGGGGGGATCGCCCCCAACGTCCTGTCGGCTCGCCTGCGCCATCTCGAGGACGACGGCATCGTGATCGTCCGGCCCTACTCGCAGCGGCCCCCGCGCAGCGACTATCAGTTGTCGGCCTCCGGCAAGGAGCTTGCGGGCGCCCTCCAGCTACTGGCTCGGTGGGGGTCGGAACAGATGGGGGCCGGGGATATCCGTCATGAGGCATGTGGCACGCCGCTCGATGTGCGCTGGTTCTGCCCCACCTGCGCCCGCATCGTGCACGAACCCGAGGACACAGGGATGAGGCTCTTGTAATTATGGGGCAATTGACCACCCCTCGACAGTTAGCGAACGGTGAAGTCGGCGCGCGCCAGAGCGTTGTAGCTGTCGTCCTCGAGCAGGTAGGCGCTGTACTTCCCGGGCCGCAGTGGCCATCTACCTGCGGCCGCCTCGTCCATCAACTTCGATCCGGCCACGGATGAGTTCGTATAGAACCATGTGATGTACGAGGCTACGTTTGGATCGGCGCCGCGTTTGTAGATTCCCACCCAGTCCCACCGGTTGGCGGGAGTGTTCCGCCACTGGACGTCGATTCCCTCACCCACTCCATAAATCGGTTTTCTCGTTGCGATGCGCGGTCGGGCATCGGGGGCAGTGACCCAGAACGAGATGCGCGACAGTTCGTCGTTCGTCGCTGCAATGAGCACTGCTTCATACGGTCCCGGTTTCCAATCTTGGGTTGTGAAGGTTGCGGTCCCTTGCGAATCATCGTCTACGGAAATGTCGTCGACGGCTGCGGAGAGCTCGTCGCCCTGCGGCACGAGGACGACCCGGTCGGCTCCGACGTCAGGCGCTCCGAACGAAATATGCCCCTTGTCTCCCACCTCGATCAAGCGTTGCTCGACTGCGATGAAGGCCGGGGGCATCCCCGGCTCGATTTCGAATGTCGACAAGATGCCGCGGTGATCGGTCGGCCACGGAGTGATCGGGATCTCGACTTCGGGATGACTCTTCTCTCCCACCAGCAGACTGTCAAGCACGACCGCTGGACCCCCTGAGTAGACGAAGTCGATGCGATCTGCGGCCGCACCGTTCAGCCCGGGGTTATAGCCCTCGACGAACGGTCGGGCCGCGGGCCATGTGAGGCCGGGGCTCCTGACGGGATCGGGATGAACCTCGCGATATGAGTCCTTGAAACCAGCCTCCTCCACGGCCGCGCTCACGGGCCACTCCAGCGCGTACTCCATGTGTTTGCGGGTGCCCACCCCATCGGTGGTCCAGTCCAAGTGGGACGGCGCGTTGAAGTCCCCGGTCAAGAAGACAGGAATACCGTCATCGGCAAGTTCGGTTAACGCCTCGAGGTAGGGCTCCACTGCCGGAAGCCGGACCCTTTTTTCGAGTGCGATGATCTCCTTGGGGCCGGCACCGTCTTTGATCTGGAAGGGCCCGTACGGGGCCGCTGGTAGGTGCACATTGCCTATTGCGACGACTCCACCAGGCTCAACGTTGACGAAGGTATAGAGGCCATCGCTCCCGCGAGGGGCGAGGAGGGGGAGTTGCGAGACAAGCTGCATACGCCGATCAAAGTAGCGCCAGCCAAGCCTGCGAGCGAGAAGAGGCATGTTGCCCCACGCCTCTTCGACCGCGACGACATCAGCGTCGCTTTTCTGGATCGCTTCGACGACACTGTCAAAGTCGATCTCATGGCCCCCGTATTCGATATTGAACTCCATTACCTTCAATTGGAGCGCCTCGCGCTTCTTCGGCGAGTTTTCCTCTGAGGCCGAGGTACACGCCGCAAAGAGCATCGCGACGAAGAGCAAGACTCGGCCGTGGACCGAAACGACGGAACGGCTCTTGCGCATATCTCAAGGATACCGCGCCCCCTGTGCCGAGTGGTGGCTACCGGGCGCGGTGGCTCACGTGCGACGGTCTACTCTCAGCCACCGAAAACGGTGGCTCGTGTAAGACGGTCTACTCTCAGCCACCTTTGGAGCGCGAGTCATGAGGCCAGATGGGCGATCTGCCGAGTATGCCTGAGCACGACGTCGAGCCGGTCCGGAGCGTCGGTGATCATGCCGTCTACACCTGCAGCCAGCAACCTCACCATGTCCCCTGGATCGTTGACCGTGTAGGGGTAGACGAAGAGGCCGTGGGTATGGGCTTCGTCCACCACTTCGCCGCTTACCACTGCGAGATGGAGCCCGATGCAGGACGCGAAGGTAGCGGCTCGCCTTATTCCCCAGGTGATTTCGGCGGGGGCCGCGGTGCAGTCGAACAGCAGCATGAGGTCGAGCTGAGGGGTATGACTTGGCCAGCGCCTGAAGCGTGGCCTGCTCGAAGGAGAGCACGATCACACGGCCGAGTCCCGTTTGTTTGCGGACGAGCCCGAAACGATGTAGCAGCGACAGCAGGTTTCTGATCGGCTCGTCTTCAGATGATCGGCCTTTGAGCTCGATGCAGAGCCGGGCACAGTGCCGGTAGCGGGCCAGGACCTCTTCGAGCGTGAGCCATCTTCGTGCCGGCGTAGATCTCGCTGAACCAGCTTCCCACGTCCAGGTCGGAGAGCTCGCCCAGCGTCAAGGCGGATACCAGGCCGCCCATGGCTCGAGCGGGTGCTCTGACAACCCGGTCGAGGTCCTCGTCGTGGAACACGACCAGATGTCCGTCCTTGGTGGTGTGGACGTCGAGCTCGAGGTAATGGGCGCCAAGCGACAGCGCCAGGTCGAAGGATGCGAGTGTGTTCTCGGGAGCGTGGAGGGAGGCGCCTCGATGGCCGATGTTCACGAGCTCCCTGGAGGCTTGCCACCTCCGAGTCCCTTCCACATCCCCACTGTGACCTTGGCTTGTTAATAGGCGCGGGCATTGTCGCGAACAGCGGCCGAAGCCGAGTTGAACCTTGAGTGCGCGAAGAGAGCCGGCCCCTTGGGGCCGGCTCTCATGGACCGAGTCCTGATTTGCGGTGAGGCGTCTAGCAGCTCGTCAGCGTGTCGCCGCCGGGCCCGCCGTTGCAGCTGTCGTCGCCGGTGCCCCCGTTGAGGGCATCGTTGCCGGAACCACCCGACAGATTGTCCCGGCCGCTGCCACCCTTGACCTTGTCGGGGCCGTCGCCACCGGCCAGGATGTCGTGGCCCGAAAACCCCTGCACCAGATCGATGCCGGCGTCGCCGTAAACCTTGTCGTTGCCGACGCTTCCGGAGGTCTTGTCGTTGCCCTTGCCGGAGAAGATCTTGTCGGCCCCCTCGCCCCCCTGCAGGTTGTCGTTGCCGTCTGATCCCTGCAGGTTGTCGCCGCCCTTGCCGCCGAGCAGAGTGTCGTTGCCGATGCCTCCCAGGGCGAGGTCGTTACCGCCGCCGCCGTCGAACCTATCGACACCGGCGAAGCCGCAGAAGACGTCGGCAAACGGGGTGCCGGTCTTGTTGTTGTCACCCGGCGTTCCGGCGATGGTCTTGCCGCCTCCGGGACGCGGAGCGGTCTGGCCGTAGTTGAGGCCGGAGCAGGGGCCGCTGGTGATGTCGGACGTCCACGTGCGAGTGATGTCGTTCGACGGCTCCTGAGCCTTAAAGTTGTCGCCATTCCGGTCGTAGAACACGCGCACGGTATCGGTGCCGATCTCGTTGCTCCTGTAGGTGAAAGGACATGTTCCGTTCGCTCCGGTCGTGCACTCACCGAGATAACCGTTGCGTGTGCTGGGATCGTTGTCAACGTCGTTGTTCTTGTTCGGCCCCTTGGGTATATCGGCGTCGCAGATCGCTCCTTCCACGCCATTACCTAGGCCGTCGAGGAGCTTGCAGGTCAGAGTGTGGGAATTGGTGGTGCTGGTGGTCGCGGCTTCGGCGTATCGCATCCACGCGCGTAACAGTGCCGGGGACAACCCATCGGCGCTCGATCACGTCGGTGTCGTCTGGTTCCACTCTGTTTCCCGGGACTTCCGTCGCTGATAGTCCTTCGGCCGGGTCAGCATCGAAGGTGCTGTCATTCTGATCGTCGTCAACCCACACGCGAATGACATCAAGTCGCGCTACGTTCGAGGAGTAGCTTGACGGAACACGAGGCTTGTGCCTGAGCGATGGGGCAACCGATATCTGGGTTTTGGGGTGTGTTGTCCGAGCGTTCTCAATCTCTGCATCGATGGCGCATCCGCCAGCGTCGGGGCAGCCGCCCTGCGTCGTGATTCGGAACGTGATGGAGTGATTGTCACCGGTTGCAATCGGGGCTCCTTGCTCAGGTTCGACGTTGAGGTCCAGCTCATTGTCGTTCGTGGCAAGGGCTGCGGTGGACAGGGGTAGCAGTAGTGCACTCATTGCTATCAAGACTGTGGCGAGGCTCAGCCACCTTCTCGAGCGGGCTTGCGTCAACTCATTTCCTCCTTGGATCCGTCCATAAAGCGTCGGGGTAGGGTAACAGAACAACTCAGGGCAATCACCCCCAAAACCCGCTTACCCTGCTAAAACCCCCCTATCGGAGGAAGTCGACCCCACATGGGTGCGAACCGGCGGAGGGGGTAGGTTCCTAGCTCCGCTCAGCGGACGGCGCACGCATGCCGCCCGGCCCCCGAAAGGAGAATCGTGCAAGAACCCCCAGCAGCCGGCGCCGGCCCCCTCGAGGGTCAGGTAATCCCTGGGCGTCCAACCGAGGACGCGCCCGAAGGCTCCACCGGCGAGGCGGTCCAGCACCCCGCGAAGGTGATGCGGATCGCGTCCATGGCCCGCCAGCTGCTCGAGGAGGTTCGCCAAGCCGCGCTCGATGAGGCCAGCCGCGCCCGGCTCCGGGAGATCTACGAGACCTCCGTTATCGAGCTCTCTCAGGTCTTGTCCCCGGACCTGCGGGAGGAGCTGACACGCCTCAGCCTTCCCTTCAATGAGGAGACTCCCTCCGACGCCGAGCTGCGGATCGCGCATGCTCAGCTCGTGGGCTGGCTCGAAGGCCTTTTCCATGGGATCCAGGCCATGCTGTTCGCTCAGCAGATGGAGAACCGGCAGCGTCTCGAAGAGATGCGCCGCGGGCTTCCTCCCGGCAGCATGGGGCAGCCGCCCGGTCCCCCCGAGGCGGGCGGCGGCAACTACCTCTAGCGAGGGACGATGCGCAGGATCGAGCTCGGGGTCATGAGGTAGAGCCAGCCCTGCGGCCCCTTGGACACGTCGACGATCGCATCCCCCCTGTATATGACCCGGCTGCGGCGCAGATGCGAACGCCGGGCGTTGAGCGTGAAGCGATGGAGAGCACCCCTGAAATCGCCCATGAAGAGGTCGCCTGAGAGCTTCTTCATCCGCCCTACGTACCACCATGGGTCGGTAGGGACGATTGGCGGAGTCCAGCGCTTTAGCGGCGCCTGGGGGCTCTGCCCGACGCCGGCCGTCCCGCACGAATAGTCCGCCCCCCATCCGTAGTTGCGGCCCCTGCGAATGCGGTTCAGCTCGTCGTCGCAGTCCGGGCCGTTCTCGGTCTCGAAGAGGTGGCCGACCCCCGGCTCGTGAGTCAGGCCGAAGGGGTTGCGGTGCCCGTAGCTCCACACTGGGTTGCGTCTGCCGAAGGGATTCCCCTTGGGGACGGAGCCGTCGGGGTTGAAGCGCAGGATCTTGCCGGCCCTGCGAGATCGATCCTGGGCGAGGGCAGGGTCGTGAGATTCCCCCGTAGACACGAACAGCTTGCCCCGGGCGAACTCGAGTTGGCCCCCGTTGTGGTAGCCGCTCGACGCCGCGATGCCGCTCGTAATGCGCTTGGGCTGCCCGCAGCGGTTGTTTCGCACCTTGTAGCGGACCACTCGATTGACTCGCGGCGCTCGATTCGTGAAGTAGACATAGAGCCAGTGGGTGCGCTGAAAGCGCGGGTGGAGCACGATGCCAAGGGCGCCTCCCTCTCCCTCGGAGGAGACATCGAGATCAACGCACGCCCGCGTGAGCAAGCGGCGCTTGTGGATGATCCGGATCTTGCCCGTGTTTTTCTCGGTGAAGAAGATCCGCTTGGTTCCCTTGACCCAGGCCATGTCGACGGGAAAGTCGAGACCCGCCTTGAAGGTGCGGACGGCTGTACCTTTCGGCAGGGCCGAGCCCGAAACCGGCATCACGAGAAGCACGAGAGCGGCGAGCACTACAGCCACGACGCTCCTTCTTACTCTTTGCACAGGGCAAAACCTCCGTCGCCGGGTGAGCGCGTATCATGTCAGGTGGGCTGGATGCGGGTGTGCCGCTGCCCGAGGAGGCGTGCCCGAGAGGCCGAAGGGAGCGCACTGCTAATGCGTTAAGGGGTTTATAGCCCCTTCCAGGGTTCAAATCCCTGCGCCTCCGCCCATCCGCGCGAGATCGGCCGAGCGGTAGCGAGCGAGATCCATAGGATCCTGTGCGAGATAGGCTCGGCACCCATGCGCCCGTAGCTCAGCGGATTAGAGCGTCCGGCTACGGACCGGAAGGTCGGGGGTTCGAATCCCTCCGGGCGTACCGCTCTCCTGGAAGGAACTGCAAGGGTGGGATTGGCGGACAGGATCGCCGAACAGCGTGAGCAGCAGATAGTCGAGAGAATTCGACCCCAGCTCGCTCCCGGAGAAGAAGTAATCCAGTGGGTGAGGGCCTGCAACCCACGCTCGGGCAGGCGCGGGTTCGCATTTCTGACTCCTCACCGCCTGCTGCTGCTGTGGGGAGGCAAGGACGATCGGCACGGGGCGTTCACTTGGTCGGCGGTGGACAGCTGGGGCGTGAACCGGGAGGCCTCCGGCGGACCCATCCTGGCGGTCGAGCAGGCGGGAAGCAGCGCCCTCATCCAGATGCCCGTCGAGAGTGTCGGGATGGCGGAGCGCGCCACGCACTTTCTCTATCGCCTCGCCGCGTTGGCCCCCAAGCCACGGCGGCATCCGGCCCCCACGGACTTTCCCGGCGTCTACGACTCCAGGATCGCTATGCCGATGGAGCGGGGAAAGAGATCGGTCATGCGGCAGACGAGACGGATCATGGTGACGGTGGTCGGCGTGGTCCTGGTCACCCTGGGTCTGCTGCTTCTCGTTCTCCCCGGTCCCGGGATACTCGTGACCCTCCTGGGGCTGGCGGTCCTGGGTTCGGAGTACGACTGGGCTCAAGACCTTCTTGCGTGGGTGCGCGATCGATGGGAGAAGAGGGGCGGCCGGCTCAAGTCGAGACGCTCCCAACCCTAGTGCCGCAAGAGACTCCGGCCACCCGTCCCCAGGACGAAAGCTTCATGCGGGCGGCGCTTGACGAGGCGCGCGCCGCCGCGGCTCACGACGACGTTCCCGTCGGGGCGGTAGTGGTGGTTTCGGGCCAGATCGTCGGCCGAGCCGGGAACGAGCGGGAGCTGCGCTCTGACCCCACCGCTCACGCCGAGGTGCTCGCCCTCAGGAGTGCATCTCAGGCGTTGGGGTCGTGGCGGCTCGACGGAGCGACTCTCTACGTCACGCTGGAGCCGTGCCCCATGTGCGCGGGGGCGATTCTGCTGGCCCGCCTCGAGCGACTCGTTTACGGACCCCAGGATCCGCGTGCCGGCGCCGCCTTGTCGCTCTACAACATCGTCCAGGACCCCCGCCTGAACCACCGCGTGGACGTCACCTACGGCGTCCTCGAGGAGGAGAGCCGGTCCCTGCTGCGCTCATTCTTCGAGCCCCAGCGCTCGAAGGTGCCCTCCTATACTGAGAGTGTGGCCGACAGTTCCCGGCTGCAGCGAGGTGGGGTACCGAAGCGGCCATAACGGGATCGCCTCGAAAGCGATTGGGGGCTCACGCCTCCCGCGGGTTCAAATCCCGCCCCCACCGCATGCGGATAGGATTCTCCCGGAGACGTGCGGGAGCGGCCTAACCGGCACGCCTGGAGTGCGTGTGACCTCGCAAGAGGTCCAAGGGTTCAAATCCCTTCGTCTCCGCGAGGCCGTGCTAGGCGGGGGGCTCGGGGTCCCCTATACCGGAAACCCTCGATACGCCGGGCTGACTACCCGTCCGCGGCCTTTGTGGGACCGGGCAGCCCCCGGTAAGCAGCGTTGATGGTCGGGTCCTGCGCGACCTGGAGCCGTGAACCCGGTCAGGCCCGGAAGGGAGCAGCCGTAAGCGGTGTACCGAGTGCGCCGCAGGGTCACCCGGCCGGAGCCGGCTGCCGGGGATAGCGACGGCCGCGCAGAGGTCCAGGACGGGGCGCACGGCCCCTTTTTCGGGCCGAGTGGTGGTGAGGTGACCATATTGAGCATCTGACCACCACTCGGCGATTTCGTCGCAGGCCGCGACTAGGATTGGCGGCCGTGGCTTACCTCTCCCTCTATCGCAAATACCGGCCCCAGACCTTCGCTGAGATCCTCGGACAAGAGCACGTCTCCCAGACGTTGACTCGGGCAGTCCTCGATGACCGCGTTGCACACGCCTACCTGTTCACCGGGCCCCGAGGGACGGGCAAGACGAGCGCGGCGCGTGTGCTGGCCAAGGCGCTCAACTGCGTTGAGGGACCCACTCCCACGCCCTGCGGCCGTTGTCCCTCCTGCATTGCGATCGCCGAGGGCTCCTCCCTGGACGTCATCGAGATGGACGCAGCCTCCCACTCCAAGGTGGACGAGACCAGGGAGGTACTGGCGGGGGTTCCGCTGGCGACGGCTCAGGGCAGGACCAAGGTGTATGTGATCGACGAGGTCCACATGCTGTCGACGGGCTCCTTTAACGCGCTGCTGAAGACACTCGAAGAGCCCCCGGCCCACGTCGTCTTCATCCTGGCCACGACCGAGGCTCACAAGGTGCTCCAGACGATCGTGTCCCGGACCCAGCGCTTCGACTTCAGGCGTGCGGCGACCGAGGTCCTGGAGAAGCACCTCTCGGAGATCGCCCGCCTCGAGAACATCGAGATCGAGGGCGCCGCCTTGGCCGCTATCGCCCGCCATTCCGAGGGGAGCTTCAGGGACGCCCTCTCGGCCCTCGACCAGTTGTCCAGCCTCGGCGGGCACGCTACTTTCGAGGACGCCGAACGGATGCTGGGTGCCCATCGCAAGGATGCATTTGGGGACCTCTTCGAAGCTGTCGCCGGCGGTGAAGTAGGCGCGGTTCTGAGCATCGTCAGCTCCTTGATCGCGGAGGGAGCGGACGCTCGGCGGCTGGGGATGGGGGTGTTGGACCACGCTCGTTCGCTGTTGCTGTTGCGAGCGGCGCCGGGCTCGGGGGCGCTCCTGGACATGGCTGAAGAAGATGTCTCCAGGCTCTCGAGTCTGGCCGAGGCGTTCTCGCCCGCAGAGATCGTGCGCATCCTGGATCTCATGTCCCGGGCCGTCACCGATATGCGCACCGCCCCCGACCATCGTCTGCTGCTGGAGATCGCCCTCGTCCGGGCTGCGGCTCCCGTAACCGATCCGTCCGCTACCGGGCTTCTGGGTCGCATCGAGCGGCTCGAGCGGCGTCTGGGGATCCAGCAGACCGAGGAGACGGGACGGGTCGAAGCGAACACCCGGCCCCAGGCCCAGCGGGAAGCTGCCCCCCAATCCCCCGGCCCCTCTGCCCCTGTGCCCACCTCCGAGCGCTCGCCCCGCCCCGTCGAGCCTCCGCCACTGCGCACCGAGCCTTCGCCGGCTCCCCGTCGCGAGCCTCAGCCCGTCGCGCCTCAGCACACCGCGGAGCGCTCCGAGCCCGTCCCGCCCCCTCAGCACGTAGCCTCCCAACCCGCTCAGCCCAGCGAGCCGGGTCCGGCCGACCACGTCGGCCTCTCGCACATCAAGGACGCGTGGGCGGCCGCACTAAGAGAGGTCGTGCGGGGGAACCGGTTGGTGGGTGCCTACCTCACTCCATCTCGGCCCCTGCGTCTGGACGAGAGCACGTTGCTGGTAGAGGTCCAAGCCGCCTACCACAAGGAGCATATGGAGGAAGAGAAGAACAAGGAGGTCCTGGCGCGTGCTCTGCACGTCGCCCTCGGCGTGTCTCCCCGGCTTCAGTTCGTGGCCCGCGGCGCCACTCCCTCAGCCCCGGCCCCCGAATCCGCCGAGCCGTCCGAAGCCGAGGGGGCGGTCGAAGCACCGGACCCGGTCACCTTGCTGAAGGAAGGCCTGTCGGCCGAGATCATCGAAGAGAGGATCAGAGAGTCATGAAAGACCTGCAGCGAATGATGAAAGAGGCCCAGAAGATGGCGGCCGAGATGCAAAAGGCTCAGGCGGAGGTCGCCGAGCTGTCCTTCGAGGGCGTCGCCGCCGGGGGAGTGGTAAAGGTGGTGGCTACGGGGGACCTTCACGTCGAGAGCATCGCCATCGATCCGGACTTTTTCGACGGCGTGCCCGATGCCGACGATGTCGAGACGCTCGGCGACGCGGTCACCGCAGCCGTGAACGACGCACTCGACAAGGCGCGCGAAGCTCAGCAGGAGGCGATGGGCCCGATGGCCGGCGGGCTGGGGGGCATGGGTTTGCCCGGCCTGTGATGTATGCGGGCCCCATCCAAAGACTCATCGACGAGCTGGCCAGGCTGCCGGGCATAGGCCCCAAGAGCGCCCAGCGAGTGGCGTTCCACCTTCTCAAGGTTTCTGCAGAGGAGGCGCGGCGGCTGTCGCAGGCAATCGCCGAGGTGAAGGCCAAGGTCGCCCTCTGCCGTGTTTGCTTCAACGTCTCGGACCAGGAGGTGTGCGGCTTCTGTCGGGATGATCGTCGCGATCAATCCGTTCTGTGCGTGGTTCAGGAGCCTCCCGATATCGTCGCCATCGAAAGGACGCGCGAATTTCGCGGGCTCTACCATGTCTTGCAGGGGGCGATCTCTCCTCTGGAGGGAATCGGTCCCGAGGATCTGCGCACGGCCGAGCTTCTCGTTCGCCTGCCGGGAAACAACGGGGCCGCGCGCGTCTCGGAGGTCATCGTCGCCACCAATCCCAATATCGAGGGCGAGGCGACTGCCATGTACCTGGCGCGTCTGCTCGAGCCATCTGGCATCAAGGTGACGCGGCTCGCCAGCGGCCTCCCGGTTGGCTCCGACCTCGAGTATGCCGACGAGGTCACACTGGGCCGAGCCCTGGAGGGCCGTCGCCGCATAAGCGGCTGACCCCCTTGGTGCCCAGTGGTGGCCAGATGGTCATATAGGTCATCTCACGACCACTCGGCGGGCGGGGCGACGTTACTCTCGACCGATGGCCCTGATCGTCCAGAAGTTCGGAGGCACGTCGGTCGCCGACGCGGCACGCATCAAGCTCGTCGCCCGGCGTGTGGTGGCCGCGGCCGCGGCCGGCCAGCGGGTCTGCGTCGTGGTGTCGGCGATGGGGGACAGCACCGATGAGCTCGTGTCGTTGGCTGCTCAGGTCTCCCCCACCCCCCACGCCCGCGAGCTTGACATGCTCCTTACCGCCGGCGAGCGGATCTCCATGGCCCTGCTGTCGATGGCGATCATCGAGCAGGGACACGAGGCCATCTCGTTCACCGGCTCCCAGGCGGGCATAGTCACCGACACCACTCACGGGCGCGCCAGAATCGTCGAGGTCCGGGCGCGGCGTGTGCTGGAAGCTTTGAATAACGGCAAGATCGTGATCGTCGCCGGCTTCCAGGGAGTCTCGACCGACTACGACGTGACCACACTGGGCCGGGGGGGCTCGGACACGACCGCCGTAGCCTTGGCGGCTGCGCTCGAGGCCGATGTCTGTGAGATCTACACCGACGTGGAGGGCGTGTTCACGGCGGACCCCCGCATCGTGCCCGGAGCGCGTCGGCTTCACGCGGTGTCGTGGGAAGAAATGCTTGAGCTGGCCGCATCGGGCGCCAAGGTGCTCATGCTGCGCTCGGTCGAGTACGCCCGCAATTACGGTGTACTCATTCACGTCCGGTCCTCCTTCTCGGAGGAAGAGGGCACCTGGGTCAGAGAGGAGGACGAGCGCATGGAGCAGGCCATCATCGCGGGGGTAGCCCACGACACCTCCGAGGCCAAAGTGACGATCGTGGCGGTCCCGGATCAGCCGGGCGTGGCGGCTCGCATCTTCCGACCCCTGGCGGATGAAGGCGTCAACATCGACATGATCGTGCAGAACGTCTCCGAGCACGGCCGCACCGACATCTCCTTCACTCTCCCCAAAGAGGATCTCAAGAGGGCGCGGGTGATTCTCGAGGGTACCGCTGCGTCGGTGGGGGCCGAGGGCATACGAACCGACGAGGACATCGCCAAGGTTTCCCTGGTCGGGGCCGGGATGAAATCACACCCCGGGGTCGCCGCCGACATGTTCGACGTGCTGTCGGAGCTCGGCATCAACATCGACATCATCTCGACCTCCTCGATTCGCATCTCCTGTGTGGTCGCCGCCGCGGAGGTCGAGCGAGCGGTGCGAGCTATACACGATCGCTTTGGGCTGTCCGAGGAGGCGGTAATGCGGGAGCAGCACCCCCTGACCGCCACCGATCAGATCCGAGCGGTCAGAGGCTGATGTCCCGACCGGTTCGGCTCGCCGTGGTCGGCGCTACCGGCGCCGTCGGCACCGAGATCCTGAGGATTCTCGAGCAACGGGAATTCCCTATGAGCGACATCATTCCGGTGGCCTCGGCGCGCTCGGCGGGACGAAGGCTCCCCTTCGGCGGCGGTCATATCGAAGTGGTGGCTCTAGAGGATGCGGTGTTCGAGTCGGCCGACCTCTGTCTCTTCGACGTTCCCGACGAGGTGGCGAAGGAATGGGGGCCGCGGGCGGCCTCCGCCGGGGGGGTCGTGGTCGACAACTCGGGGGCGTGGCGCATGGACGACTTCGTGCCCCTCGTCGTGCCCGAGATCAACCCGCAGCAGGTCGCCGACCGGCCCCGAGGCATCATCGCGAGCCCCAACTGCACCACCTTGGCGATGGTGGTTCCGCTGGCGCCGCTCCACGCACGGGCAGGGCTCGAGCGACTGATCGTCGCCTCCTACCAGGCCACTTCGGGGGCGGGAATGCCGGGGGTCGACGAGCTTTGGGATCAGACTCAGACGGCCGCGAAGGAGGGCGAGCTGGTGCGCGCGGGTCTCGCCCGTGAGGTTCTCACGGCGGGACAGGCTTTCTCCCATCCCATCGCGCTCAACGTGCTCCCCCAGGCGGGCTCGTTCAAGGCGGGCGGGTTCACCTCGGAAGAGCTCAAGCTCTGCCACGAGACTCGCAAGATAATGGGCTTGCCCGAGTTGCGGGTCACGGCGACCTGCGTGCGGGTGCCGGTCGTCACAGGCCACGGCGTGGCGGTCCACGCCGAGTTCTCCCAGGCCCTCTCACCCGACCAGGCGCGCTCGATCCTCGAGCGCTCGGATGGCGTCGAGGTAATCGACGATCCCGCGGCCTTCGCCTATCCGACTCCTCTGGAGGCGGCCGGGCGCGATCCCTGCTTCGTCGGGCGTATTCGCCAAGACCCCTACGACGAGAAGGCGCTCGAACTCTTCTGCGTCGCCGATAACTTGCGCAAGGGCGCCGCGCTCAACGCGGTCCAGATTGCCGAGCTCCTCGTCGCCGAGTGGTCGTGAGATGAGCCTATTGATCATGCTCCACCACTCGACCTGAGAGCTGAGTCGGGGCTGCGTCTAAGTCGGGAAGGGGGGATTTGAACCCCCGACCTCGGCGTCCCGAACGCCGCGCGCTAACCAAGCTGCGCTACTTCCCGCAGCCATCTAGCATCTCATAGGTATCCGGCCCTCGGAAAACGCCTTCATCAGATTTCGTGGCACACAGACCAATCCGCGTACGTCTTAGCCAGGGAATGTCCTCTGAGTACCGGATGAGGATCCAGATGATGGATCGGACTTGACTGGGAGGATTGATGGGGGCCGAGACACGGGTGCGCGGCTGGCGTTGGCGTGCCCTTGCATTGTTCGAGGTACTCGCCCTCGTTGCCTTGCTGGGCCTGCAGGGCGCCGCGCCCTTGGACGCTGCGGCCGGGAGGAACCAGGACCACCGGGAGCGGTCGGATGGAGAACGTGACTGCCCTGCAACTGAGGGGGTCGAGTTCCAACCTGATCGAGGGGAGTCCGACGAGGGCGAAGAGCCCGTCACCGCTGCGGTGGCCTGCCCGGAGGATGCGGACGCCGAAGAAGAGGATGCCGAGGTCGACGATGACGAAGGCCGCGACCACGAAGCGGACGAGGCCGAAGCTCTCCAGGGCGACCATGCGCTCGACGAAGGTGAGGACGCTCAGAACGATGAATCCGACACCGAGGAATCCCACGAGTCCGATGACCCTGAGTCGACGGGGCCGACGGGGATGAGTCCGATGAAGCCGGCGGCCGTGAGTCCGACGAGGCCGATATCGAACCGGAGGCGGACGAGCTCCACGGGGCCGAGCAGCCCGACCCAGATCCGGCCGACGACGCCGAGCGGTTGGACGTTAGCCGGCAGCCCGACGATGACGCCGAGCCGGGGGCAACCAGCGGCAAGGCCGCGGAGGATGAGCCGTCGGCGCCCGCTGAGACCGATCGGGATCAGGGCGAGCAAGTCACCGACATAACGAGTGACGAGGCCACTGCGGAAGTCGCAGAATCCGACCAACGAAGCAGGGGGGTCCTCGGGGGGTGGTCACCACGACGTCAACCCCCGGGGTGCTGGATCGGGGGGTTCCCCAACCGGCGGTTCTGGGTCTGGGGGGCCTGGGGTGGATCGAGGTGCGAGCCGGGACGGTCCCGAGGATGCGGGCCTCGACGCAGAGGAGCACGACATCGAACCTGGCCCCATCGCCGCCGCGGCTCCCGGTTTCGGGATACGACCTCAAGGGCTTCTTCAGTACGGCGGCCTTGCTCGACGCCCTGCCCTCGCGGCGCGCACTCCGCAGCCGGGAACGCGTCCCACAGATCGCTCCCTTCATCATCGCCGGCCCCGCCTCGTGGGCCGACACCTGGGGCGCGCCCCGCTCCGGGCCGGGCTCGCTCGCGAGACGGCACGAGGGCCAGGACGTGTTCTGCCGCTACGGCGACCCGGTCTTGGCGAGCGAGGGAGGTTACGTGGAGTTCGACGAAGGCGGCCTCGGAGGCAAGGTGGCGAGGCTCCATCGGGCTGATGGGAGTTACTGGTACTACGCGCACCTGTCTGCATGGAATACGCGCGATGTCGCCTCTGGTGATCGTGTGGGCCCGGGCGATGTCATCGGTTACTGCGGCAACAGCGGGAACGCCATAGGCTCACCTCCCCACGTCCACTTCGGCCTCTACGGATCGAACGGGCGAGCAACAAATCCGATGAGAGATCTCGTCCGCTGGCTGCGTGCTGCTGAGGGCAGGCTGGGACTCGAGCGTCTCGGACGCCGAGACTCGAATCGTGACGCATCGGGGGATCCGGCTCTGAAGAGGTCATCCGAGGCGATTCTCGTGCAGCGTCTTCCTAGGCTCGATGGAACCGGTGACGCGTTCGGGGATTTGAGCGCAGGGCTGAAGAGTACTCGTGCCCATCGGCTCCTTGCATCTTCGAGCGTGCCACTAGAGGCGGCCCTTGCTTTGGCGGCGGTGGCCATGCTGCTGTTGTGGGGCTTCTTGGTGCGAGAGATGTTCTCTTCAGCCCGATCCTGAGGCGCGGCCGAGCGACACAAAGGCCAACGAAAGCCTGTTCATAAGAAGTTCATAGTCGCGATGCCGCTCTGCCATATGTCCTCTGTAGCTTGAGCCTCATCGATATCCCCACAAGTGGGACATCCCAGCACAGGAGGTACCAACTCGAATGTTTAGGGCTCGCGACAAGGCCGGATTCAAGGCTCTGCTCGCCGCTATGACTCTGGCGCTCGTTGCAGTGGCGTGTGGCGGAGCCTCGGACGCAAACAGCGGTAGCAACGGTGGCGGTTCCGGCCAGGCCCTCACCGGCAAGATAGTGGCATCGGGCTCCTCGACGGTCGAGCCAATCACCTCCCTTGCGGCCGAGCTGTTCAGCGAGGAAAACCCCGACGTCGGTATCTCGGTGGACGGCCCCGGCACCGGCGACGGCTTCGAACTCTTCTGCCAGGGCAAGACCGACATCTCGGACGCATCGAGGGCCATCGAGCCTGAAGAGCAGAAGGCCTGCAAGGACGGCGGCATTGAATACATCGAGCTCAAGGTCGCCATCGACGGGATCTCGGTGCTGACCAGCAAGAACAACAACGAAATCTCCTGTCTCGACTTCAAGGACCTTTACGCCTTGATCGGTCCGGAGTCCGAGGGCTTCGAGAGCTGGTCCGATGCCAACTCGTTGGCCGAGGAGATCGGCGCTACCCACGCGCCCTATCCCGATGTGCCGCTTGAGATTACGGCTCCGGGCGAGGAGTCCGGGACCTACGATTCCTTCGCCGAGATAGTTCTCGAGGACATCGCTTACGAGGACAGGAAGATCGAGGAGGACGCCCCAGTCATCCGGGCCGACTACACGGCCTCTGCCGACGACAACGTCATCATCCAGGGCTTGTCCGGCGATGACACCTCGCTCGGGTGGGTGGGCTATGCCTTCTACCAGGAGAACACGGACAAGGTGAGTGCCATCCCCATCGCCGAGGAAGGCGACAACTGCGTTGAGCCTACCAACGAGACCATCGCCGCCGGCGAGTACCCGATCGCCCGTGACCTCTACTTCTACGTAAACTCGAAGAAGGCAGAGAGCAACGACTCGCTGCAGGCATTCGTCGACTTCTACTTGGCGCAGCTGCCGACGCTGGTCCAGGAGACCGGCTACGTCGAGGCTCCCGAAGATGTCATTTCGGAGACCACGCAGGTGTGGGAGGACCGCGAGACCGGGACGCGCGACGGCTAGGTCAAGCACCTTTCAGTCCTAACGATTCGGGTGTGGAGGCCGATAACCCTCGTGGAAGGGTCTCCACACCCAAACGTTGTCCTAAGGAGCCACGGATGAGCATCGGGGGAGTTGCTTGAGCGACGCCGCAGGCGGGCTGCTCCTCGAGCTGGAAGGAAGCCCCGCGCGCAGGCGCAAAGAGCGCTTGGTTCGGGGCATTTTCTTCGCGCTGGCCGCGATGTCGGTGGTCATCAGCGCCACCATCGTGCTCGCCCTCATCCAGGAAGCCGCGCAGTTCGTCTCAGCCATCGGTCTCGGAGACCTGTGGCAACGCGGGTGGTTCCCACGACGGGGGATCTTCGATGTCCGCACGATCCTTGTAGGAACCCTGGTCGTCACCGGGATCGGCATGATCGTCGCCGCACCGCTCGGTCTCGGCGCCGCCGTCTATCTCTCCGAATACGCCCGGCCACGCGTCCGCAGGCTCCTCAAACCGATCCTCGAGATCATCGCCGGGATACCCAGCATCGTGCTAGGGGTATTCGCCTTCTCCTGGATCAATCCGCAGATCGTCGATCGATTCCTGTGCGGCGACGCATCCTTCTTCAATCTTGGCGCCGCCGGCGTGGGCGTTGGCGTGCTCGTGACTCCGCTGGTCGCCTCCATCGCCGAGGACGCCATGAGGGCGGTGCCGATGTCGTTGCGAGAGGGCGCCTACGGCCTCGGCGCCCGCAAGCGTTCGACCACGGTCAAGATCGTGTTCCCCGCGGCCATCTCCGGGATTGTGGCCGCGGTGATCGTCGGCATGTCGCGAGCCATCGGGGAGACGATGGTCGTCGCCTTAGCGGGCGGCGCCACGGGTGGGTCGTTGTTTTCGGCCGATTACTGCCAGCCCGGCCAGACCATGACCGGCGCCATGGCGGCTCTCGCCATCGGCGGGGATCAGGTCAAGGGCGATGTTTCGGCCTTCCAAAGTCTCTATTTCGTGGGCCTGATTCTGTTTCTGCTTACGCTCGGACTCAATGTTCTTAGCGGCCGAATCGTCAGACGCGTGAGGCAGAAGTACTGATGGCGACGCGCGCGGAGTTGCCATCCGTAACCGAGGTCGTCAGGCAGAGCTTGTCGAAGAAACGCATTGACGTCCGCAGCACTGCGTTCGAGGCTTTCCTGTTGTTGATGTTGCTGGCCTCACTGGCGATACTCGTCGTACTGCTGGCCGATGTCATGCGTACAGGTGCTGGAGTGCTCACCGAACGTGGCGGAGACTTCATCCAGGGCAGCTTGTCGTCGCTGCCCGAGAGGGCGGGCGTGTGGCAAGGCATCGTGGGGTCCTTTCTGATGATGGCTTTCGTCGTCCTGGTGGCATTCCCGGTGGGCATCGGCGCCGCCGTCTACCTCGAGGAGTACGCCCCCGACAACCGTATTGCCCGGCTCATCGACGTTAATGTCCGCAATCTCGCAGGTGTGCCGTCGGTCGTCTATGGCTTGCTCGGCCTGTTTCTGTTCGTCGAGGTGCTGGAGCCGTTGACGGGCGGACGGAGCATAATCTCCGGTGGACTGACCCTGTCGCTGCTGGTTCTGCCCCTGGTCATCATCACTTCGGCGGAGGCGTTGCGGGCAGTGCCCGACAGCATCCGCGAGGCGGGCTACGGTGTGGGCGCCACGCGCTGGGAGGTGGTTCGCTCGCATGTCTTGCCATCGGCTGCTCAGGGAATCCTCACCGGCACGATCCTTTCTCTGTCGCGAGCGCTGGGGGAGACTGCTCCCCTGCTTCTGGTAGGCGCGGTCACGGGCTTCTTGTCGACCGGCTCACAAACCTTGGCCGAGCAGCTGCAGGGCGAGTACGTCTCACTGCCGACGATCATCTACGCGTGGGCCAAGGAGCCCGATACGGATTTCCAGGCGTTGACCTTCGCCGCGATCATCGTGCTACTCGCCGTGATCTTGCTCGCCAACATGGCGGCAATCATTCTGAGGAACCGATATGAGAGGAAGTGGTGAGAAGGGTGCAAGCCAAGCCCTTGGGTACACTGAGCCGTCGAACTAATCGAGCGACGGATGAAAATGTGAAATCGCGTCCACAAGGGCAGGAGTCGTCAGAGGAAACCGTCTTCGACGTTCAGGACTTGTCCGTGTTCTATGGAGAGTTCCGAGCCGTTCGAAACGTGACGTTGGCGGTGTCCAAGAACAACATCACGGCCCTTATAGGCCCTTCCGGGTGCGGCAAGACGACCGTAATTCGCTGTTTCAATAGAATGAACGACCTTGTCGATTCGGCTCGCATCGAAGGCAATATCCTCTATCACGGAGTCGACCTCTACGAGGAGCGCATCGATCCGGTGGAGGTGCGCCGCCGTGTCGGTATGGTCTTTCAGAAGCCCAATCCCTTCCCCAAGTCGATTTACGACAACGTCTCTTTCGGTCCCAAGATCGCGGGCTTCAAAGGGAGCATGGATGACCTTGTTGAGGAAGCACTGACCAAAGCGGCGCTCTGGGATGAGGTCAAGAACCGACTCAAGGAGTCGGGCATGGCCCTATCGGGCGGGCAACAGCAGCGTCTTTGTATTGCACGCGCCATCGCGGTGCAGCCCGATGTGATCTTGATGGATGAGCCGTGCTCTGCCCTTGACCCCATCGCTACCGGCCGCATTGAGGATCTCATGCAGGATTTGAAGAACGACTATACGATCATCATCGTCACTCACAATATGCAGCAGGCGGCCCGGGTCAGCGACATGACCGCGTTCTTCACAGCCGAGGTGAACGAGGACCAGGATCGGCGCACCGGCGTGCTCGTCGAGTTCGACCAGACCGAAAGGATGTTCACCAATCCCTCAGATGAGAGAACGGAAAACTACGTCACCGGCCGCTTCGGATAGGCAAGGCATGGGGGCCGAGCAACAGAGAAAGCCGGCGCCGGAGCCCGCTGTGGAGTCGGCGCGAGCGTATTTCGACTTTGCGCTGGACCAACTCAAGATTCAGGTCGAGATGATGGCCCTGCGCGTCGACTCGGCGCTCGAGAGCTCGGCTCGGGTCTTGCTCACCGGGGATCTCGCCTTGGCGCACGATGTCATCCTTGGGGACGACGAGATTGATGAGATGTTCGTGTCGTTGAGCGAGCGTTGCTACGACTTGCTCGGCCGCCAGTCGCCGGTCGCCTCCGATCTGCGACTGGTCGTGTCGGTTCTCAGTGTCATTCAAGACTTGGAGCGCACGGGCGATCTGTGTCTTCGCATCGTGAAGCTGGCCCCCGACCACCACCTTCTCGCGCTCAACCGGGACACTTTCTCCATTCTCCAAGACATGGCCCGTACGGCGACCGAATTGTTCCGGCTTGCCATCAAGGCGTTCTCCTCGCAAGATCTGCGGCTCGCCCACAGCCTGGAGCAGCGAGACGATGCTATGGACGCCTACAATGCGCGCCTGACCGAGGCGATCTTCGCCATGGAGGGCCCCGGAGCGGTGCCGCAGGCGGTGCAGACGATGCTGGCGGGACGCGCTCTCGAGCGCATCGCCGACCACTCGGTCATGGTGGGCGAACGTCTGCGGTACCTCCTCACGGGGGACCTGGGCTCGCTCTCCAAGCAAATCGGGCCGTAGAGCGCCGAGTGGTGTCTAGATGACCATATAGAGCACCTCACCACCACTCGGTCACAAAGTCACGGCACGAACTTGTAACCAAGCCCCCTAACCGTCGTGAGATGTTGCGGATTCTTGGGGTCAATTTCGCACTTGGTGCGTAGCCGCTTGATGTGCACGTCCAGGGTGCGCGTGTCGCCGAAGTAATCGGCCCCCCAGATGCGGTCGATGAGAGTCTCGCGCGTCAGCACGCGGCCCGAGTTCTCCATCAACAACTCCAGCAGCTCGAACTCCTTGCGGGGCATGTGGACGCGCTCCTCTCTTACAGTCACCTCGAAGCGTTCTGCGTCCAGTCTGATGCCGCCACCCTCAAGTACGCCCTCGCTGTCGGCGGGCCCGCTCGTCGTCCTTCGCAGCACCGCCTTGATCCTGGCGATGAGCTCGCGCGTGCTAAACGGCTTGGTGACGTAGTCGTCGGCTCCGATCTCGAGGCCCACGACCTTGTCGATCTCGGTGTCGCGAGCAGTCAGCATGATGATGGGAACGCTCGAGGTCTTGCGGATCTCCCGGCAGATCTCCTCTCCCGACAACCCGGGCAACATGAGGTCCAGCAAGAGCAGATCGGCGCCCGCCGCCTTGAAGCGCTCGAGGCCCTGTGCTCCGTTCATGACTCGCTCCACGACATAGCCTTCGCGCCCGAGCTGATACTCGAGCGCCTCGCCGAGACCCTCTTCGTCCTCGATCAGCAGGATGTGCGGCACCGCTGTGGTCCTCTCCTTAAGGTCTGCTCGAAGGGCCATGTTCAGCTCGCCACCGATTTGAGGCTTCTCTCACCAAGGGCGGGCAGTCTGACGGTGAAGGTGGATCCTTCACCGAGCTGGCTCTTGAGTTCAAGATAGCCTCCGTGGAGCTCCACGACGTGTTTCACGATCGATAGCCCCAGTCCCGTGCCACCGCTGCCGCGGGAGCGGTCTTTGTCGACTCGGTAGAACCTCTCGAACACCCTGGACTGGGCGTTGAGGGGGATGCCTATTCCCGTGTCGGACACCCGCGCAATTGCGTCAGAGCCCTCGAGGAAGATCTCGACCGACACGACTCCTCCCTCGGGCGTGTACTTGACGGCGTTGTCGAGCAGATTTCTCAGCATCAGTCCGAGCTGTTGCTCGTCGCCTCGGACCAGGACCCCGCTCTCCAAGCGTTCTACGATGCTCAGGTCCTTGGCCCGTGCATCGGCGTTGATCTCGGCGAGTTGGCGTCTTCCGACGGCGGAGAGGTTTGTGTCGCGCGCAGCGAGATTGATCGGATCCTCGAGCTTGGAGAGGTCCAGGAGGTCCGCTATGAGGCGGCTCAACCGCTCCGTCTCGCGGATCAGCTTGGCTGCGAACTTGATGACGGTCTCGGGATCGTCGCGCACCGCTTCCCCGATCGCCTCTCCCAGCGCCTGAAGACTGGCGACGGGACTCTTGAGCTCGTGAGAGGCGTTGGCAACGAACTGCCGTCTGATGCGCATTGTCCTGAGCTCCTCGGTTACATCCTGGAACAGGACCGCAACCCCCGCGGGATCCTCCAACGGAAGAGCCCGAATACGCAAGGTGCTCTGCGCAGGCCACAGGCTGATCGTTTGCTCGGTCGGACCGTGGGTCGAGAGAGCCCTTTTCGCAACCGAGAGCACTTCCTCGGAAGGGACCCGAGCAGGCAGAGCCCCCGGGCCCAAGCGCAGGAGGGCGCGGGCGGCGGCGGTGGCCTTGATCGGGACGAGGGCATCGTCCAACACCAGGACTCCTTCGTCCATGCGCTCGAGGATCTCGCCCGAGCGTCGCTGCTCCTGCTGCAGTGTGGTGAGCTCGAGGTCGACGCGCCCTTGCTCTGCCTCTTGAAGACGACGCACTTCGGCCTCTTGGAGCTTGAAGCTGCCTCGCAGATAGATCAGTGCGCCCGCGAGCGCAAGGCATGCCGCCGCCAGCAGGACTTCGATCATCAAATGTTCATCTCACTGGAGATTGTAAGGCGCTCGTGCTGCTGGGGGGAGGGCCTTGACTGCTACGAGCAGGCATTTCGTACTGTGTTCGCGCTGCGTTAAGAAAGGCGCTCAACAGTTATGGTCGAGGACATGGTCAGAATCAACTTCGCCGACGAGCTGGATACGGCGGAATCCAGTCTCCTGGCGGGGGGCCGCATGGTGCTCGAACAACTCGGGCGCGTCATGGAGGCGCTGGAGCAACGCGATCCCGGCCTCGCCCGGGAAGTGATCGAAGGAGACGACCGCGTCGACGACGTCTATCTGGCGACCGAGACTCGGGTGCTGAGCCTCTTGGCCTTGCAGGCGCCGGTTGCCGGCGACCTGCGGCTGGTGAACGCCATCCTCCATTCCAACGTTCATATAGAGCGTGTTGGCGACCTGTGCGTCAACATCGCCAAGTTCGTGCTGAACGGTCTGCCCTATCCGACCAACTCCCCGATGCTCACCCGATTGCACGAGATGGGGATTCGCGCCGGAGAGCTGCTGGACACTGCGCTGCGGGCGTTCTCGGCGCGCGATGCGGATCTGGCCGAAGAGCTTCCTTCCAAGGACAACGTGCTGGATCGTCTTAACCGCGGCATGCTCCAGGAGCTGAAGCAGTACGTGGGCGACGAAAAGAGCTTCGAATGGGCCGTCAACCTGGTGTTGGTGGCTCGCTATCTCGAGCGCGTGGGCGACCACGCCGTCGATATAGGAGAGCGCATCTCCTACATGGTGACGGGGGTCATGCGCGAGTTTACCGACGCCTCCCACCCTGAGAACGACTATCCCTGATGGCACCGGCGGGGCTCGATGTAGCTCCGTCCGTCATGCGCTCGTTTCGCAGCTGGAGATGTAGCTAAGAGCGTCGTTAGGCTCGCTGGGAGTCCGGCACCAGGCGCAGCAGGGTCGCCTCCGGCCGGCACCAGAATCGGACCGGGGAGAAGCGGCTCTGGCCGAGCCCGGGGCTGACGTGCAGCCAGGAGTGGCCGATTCGATGGAGCCCCTGAGAAAGCGCGTTGGGAAGGCGGCAATTCGTCACCAGTGAGCCCCAACCCGGCAGGCGCAGCTGGCCGCCGTGGGTGTGGCCCCCCAAGATGAGATCGAAGCCGTTGAGAGCCCACTCCGAGACCACGTCGGGCGCGTGCACGAGAGCGATGGCGGCGCACTCACCCTCAGCCCGGGCGATGTGAGACGTCGAGTGACGGCCGAGATAGGGGTCGTCCACGCCTGCGAGCCTCACTCGGCCCCCGGCCGTATCCAGCAGCTCGGTGCGGTTCGTCAGCGCGATCCATCCCTGTCCCCGAAGCCCGTCCTCGAGCTCTTCGATTCTCGTCTTCTGGGGGGGTGGGGCCATGGTCGAGGCGCTCAGGTACTTCAAGTAGCCCTGGTGGCTCGATACGAACAGATCGTGGGACCCGAGCACGTAGAAGCGTCCCAACCTCGCTCCAAGCGGCTTGAGTGCCTCGAGCACGACCGGGATGCCAGCGTTCTCGTCGATCATGTCGCCGGTCATGAGGACGAGGTCGACGCTGTTCCCGAGGCGCCCGGCCAGGGCTTTGATCCAGCCTTTGAGATGGGACGTCCATCGGGTCATGTGAGTGTCGGAGAGGTGGAGGATCGTCAAGGGTGGACAGCCTGGGCCCACCTCAACGCGCCGCTCAACCAGCCGAAACCAGTGGGGCTCCACCAAGGAGTAGGCACCCAGCCCCGCCCCCACGAGGGCGGAGCGCGCTAATCGCATCGATTCGAGCATACTGGCATTGTGAGATTGTCCCTGCGATACAAGATCGTTGGGGGCTTCGTCCTCCTCCTTTCGCTAATTGGTCTCCTCGGGTGGGTCACCTACTCGCTGTTCGCGTCACTCGGAGAGGTCCAGAGGCGGGTGTTCGACGACGCCGTGCCGGGGCTGGTGGTAGCCGATGAGATCGTCCGCTCCTACACGGCTCAGTCGGCCGCGATCCGCGGCTATCTCATCACCAGCAATCTCGAGCAGCTCAAGCAGTACCGCGACGAGGTCAAGGCCTTTACCGACACCGAACGCCGCGCCCGCGAGCTCTTCGACTCTCCGAGTGAGAAGACGCTTTTGGCCGGGCTGATCGACGCCGGGAAGGACTTCCACCGCGAGGTGGATAAGCGGGTGGTGCCGATCGCCCAGCAGGGCAACCGGGCGCTGGCCTTCGACCGCCTCGGTGAAGGAGACCGTGCCGTGGCGGACATCGAGAGACTGGGTCAGCAGCTCAGGCGCACTCAGGGGCTCGTAATGGCACGCAATCAGCGCGGCCTCCAGGACCGCAGCGCCCAGGCCCTGGCGATTCTCCTTCTGGTAACCATCGGCGCGCTGTTGATTGGGGTGCTGCTTGCTGTGGTGGTGTCCCGAAGGCTCGTGCAGGGTCTTCATCAGCTGGTGGACGCGGCCCGGGCTGTCGGTCGAGGCGACTTCGACCAGACGATCGACATCCGCTCCGGCGACGAGGTCGAGGAGCTCGCGACCCGCTTCACCGAGATGCAGGCAGGCCTCAAGCGTCTGCAGCAGCTCGCTCTGCACGACCGAGAGCTGGAGATCGCCGCCTCCATTCAAAGGAACCTGCTGCAAAAGAGCGTCCCTCATACTCCTGAGGTTCATCTCGCCCCGATGCAGCGACAGGCAAACCTAGTGGGCGGGGACTGGTTTGATGTCGACTCGTCTGACGGCAGGCTCGCCGTGGTGGTGGGTGACGCCTCGGGGAAGGGCATCGGAGCTGCGCTGATGGCAACCGTGGCGCTGTCTGCGCTGCGGGCGGAGCGCGGCTTGGGGGGTGACGCCCGGCGCATCATCTCTCGCGCCAATCGGGCGCTGGTGGACGCCACCGATCCCGACTCCTACGCCACCGTGATCCATCTCGATCTGGAGCTGGCCACGGGCGCGGCGACCTGGCTCAACATGGGGCATCCGCCGCCTTTCATCCTGCGCGCATCCGGCACGAGCGATGGCCCCCGCGGCCACTACCTCCAGGGCCCTCGCAACCGAGTGCTCGGCTGGTTCGACGACCCCGGCTTGGAGCAGGGCAGCGTCCAGGTGCGTCCCGGAGACCGGCTGGTGCTTTATACCGACGGCTGGCTCGAGGCCAAGTCCGTGGACGGTGAGAGCTTTGGGGAGCACCGCTTCGCGGAGGCTCTCACACGGCTGGGAATCCTCGATGGAGAGGCGCTCGTGAATGAGCTCGTCCGGGAGGTGGAGCGCTTCGCGGCCGGTAAGCTGGACGACGACCTGACCATGCTGGTGGTCGAGTTTCTAGGGGCTCCGGTAGGCAGGGACGCAGGTGCGGAGCTGACGGGAGAAGAACAGTGGCACAGCAGAAGGTAGATATCCAGATAGAGGAAGCCGACGGCTATCGAATCCTCAAGCCTGCCGGAGATCTTGACGTCTACACGGTGGGATCGTTGCGGGACGTTCTGGGGAAGATGATCGAAGAGGAGTCGCCGCACGTGGTGGTGGATCTCGACGGCGTTCCCTTTATGGACTCTTCGGGTCTCGGCGCCCTCATGGGAGGTGTTCGTCGGATGCGTGAGGCGGGTGGTGATCTTGCCGTCGCATGCACCAAGGAGCAGCATCTGAAACTGTTCTCGATTACCGGGTTTGGCGAGGGTGTATCGATCGCGCCGACCGTCGAGGAGGCTGCGGCGGGCTTCCGGGACTGACCAGGTAGTCCCTTTAGACCCCCATAAATCATCCTAGCGGGCCATAACATTTTGCCTCGTTTCTCAATACCCTGTACTCATATCCAGGGAATGAAATAGCGAGGTGGGGGCTGTTGCTGGTTCTAGATTCGTCCGACGAGGATTGGCGCGCCAAGGCGCGCTGTGCCGCTTTTGATCCCGATCTGTTCTTTGCTCCAGGATCTATGGAACACAGAGTGGCCAAGAAGATCTGCAGGGATTGTCCGGTGCGCAGACAGTGTCTTCTCTACGCGCTGGAAACGCCGATCGATCACGGCGTGTGGGGAGGCATGACCGAGCGGGAGCGCAGACGCTTTCGCCGGCAGCAGGGGGCCGAGTGGCGGACCCTCATCGCCTAGGCATCTAGGTTCTGAGCGTCAGCTCCAGGAGTGTGCACTCATCCCGCCAGCGGCGGGCGGTGTCCTCCGGCAGGCCGGGGATGTTCAAGCGCTTCTCCGCGACCTTCTCGGCGACCTCGTCCCACTCCGGACCCGGTTCGAGCACTCTGACGTTGGCGGGGATCTCGCCGACTCGGGCGTTCTTGCCCTTCCAGCGGAAGATCACATCTACCTCTCGCAGATCCTCGGCCCCCGGAATGGTTTGCTGCCGCTCCCCTGAGAGCACGAAGATCCTGTTCGCCTTCTGGTCGTAGACGAACCACACCGGCATAGTCTCGGTTCCCGACTGGGTGGGCCACCGTAGCCAAATGATCGTCGATTTCTTGAGCGACTCCTGAATCCCGCCCGCCTGCGACGAGCCCGACAGCGCGCTGTGGTGGTCGGTCCAGTCGAGCTGGGGATCGACCTCGTAGGTTGCGTCCGACCACGTCTTGTCGGTGGCAGTGAGCACGTACCAGCCGGACAGGCTGAAGAAGCCTCTGATGGCCTCTTCAGGCGTCGGGTAGTCACGGTGATAGGCGAGCTGAATATCTCCGTCGGGGCGCTCGTGGAAGCAAAATACCCAATTTCGATACTCGGGCGACAGGTAGCACTCGGCCCAGTGGACCGTCGGCTCGGCCACCTCCAGGTGCAGGCCGACCGAGGAGCCGGGGACGGTAGCCTCGAAAGGAGTCCAGTAGACCTGGATGACGCGGCTGACATGGTGCTCCAGTGTGACCCTGAGGGCGGCTTTCGCCCCCGTGGTGTCCCCCCGCGTGACGCCGTGCCGGCCGATGGCTCGAGCGACCTCGTCCACAATGGAGGTGAGTGCGTCGCGCCGCCGTTGTTGGCTCAGGGTCATCAGCCGAACGGAGACTCTTCGAGGGCGGAGCGCAGCATGAAGAAGGCGGCGGGAAGAAAAGCCACTGCGAAGGCTGCAAGCTGGATCTTGGCAAAGAGTTTCTGCTTCAGGGCCAAGTTCGGCCAGAAGTCGAAGAGGATGATGCGCAACCCATTGAAGGCGTGGTAGACGACTGCGGCGACCAAGGCAACCTCGAAGGGCTTGAACCACCACTGCTGATACAGAGAGATGGTCTCGTCGTAGAGCTCAGGGCCGAAACCGACTCCGAACGTGTCGACGATATGCCCGAACAGGAAGGCAACGACGAGGATTCCCGTGACCCGATGGGCGACCCACGACCACTGTCCGATCCCGCCCTTGTAGGCGACTCCCTGGCGCCCCTTTCCCAACCGCAGCAAGTCGATGAGCATGAGAGCGGCAACCAGTCCCGACCCAATGGTCAGAACGAACACGAGCCCTTCAATGAGCTTGGCGGCGAGCATATGAGTCAGATTCTATCCGCTGTCGAAGAGCTGGTCTGAGATGGCCACCAGGCCGCGGAAGTCCACAGCTTCCAGCTCGAGATACGGAACACGCACCCAACGATGGCGCGGGACCTTACTGGCAAGGGCCCGCAGGTTTCTTTCCTCCCGGCGCACCACGCGCATGAACGCGCTCTCATTGTCGAGGAGATCGGCCAAGAGCGAGCCGTCGCCTTCCTGAAGGCGCAGTTTTGAGATCTGGCGGGACCTGGCTCCGATGCCGTCGCCGTACTTGGGATGGACTCGATTGACGACGACGGCACCAAATGGCAACTTAGCTTCATTGAGCCTTTGGGCGAAGTAGACGGCTTCGCTAACTGATTCCTCTGCCGGCGAGGTCACCACGACGAAGGAGGTGAGGTCTGACTGCAGCAGTGCCTGAACCGCTCGCGCTCGTTCCTTGAAGCCGTCATACATTCCTTCGAGGTTGACGAAGAACTCAGCCGTGTCCTCAAGTACGGCACCCCCCACAATCCGTTTGACAACCCTCAGAAAGGTGGTCGCCGCAACGTTTGCGACACGCATGAAACCTGAGCCTGCTCTCATGTAAGGGAGCAGGAACCAGCGTAGGACGCGGCTCTCGAAGAAGCCTGTTAGCCGGCGGGGGGCATCGAGAAAGTCGAGGGCGTTGCGGGTCGGCGGGGTGTCAATGACGATGAGGTCGTAGTCGCCGGTGGAATGGAGCTCGTAGAGTTTCTCCATCGCCATGTATTCCTGGGTTCCCGACAACGTGCCAGAGATATTGCGGTAGAAGCGATTGGCGATGATGCGATCGGCCTGTTGGGGGCTCGGCGCGTAGCGATAGACAACTTCATCGAAGGTGGTCTTGGTGTCGAGCATCATCGCATGAAGCTCGCCTTTGGCTTCTACTCCGGCTGCGGTGAATTTGCGGCGGTTGACCTTCGTAGGAGCGTTGTCCAGCTCCTTCAGCCCGAGCGAGGACGCCAAGCGCCGGGCCGGGTCGATCGTCAAGACTGCGGTCTTCTTTCCTTCGGAAGCGGCTCGCAGGGCGATCGCTGCAGCCGTAGTGGTCTTTCCTACCCCACCCGCCCCGGCGCACACGATGACCTGTTTAGTAGCCGTGATTCGCTGTATCGCGTTCACAGGTCTTGGAGCTTTGTTTCGATCTCGTCCGCCAGCGTTTCGATGTCGGGCAGCGCCAGTCCTGAGCCGAACAGGTAAGGCAACTTCACGATCGGCCGCGACGCGGTTTTTGCCAGGATCCTGAGATGCTTTGCTTGAATGGCGCTGCGCGCCTCCAGAAAGGAGGCGTATCCGTTGAGCGCCTCGAAGTCCTCCTTGTCGAGACGCAAACCGACAGAGTCGGCACAAGACTGCAGTGATGAAGGCTTAGAGAGAAGGGCGAAGTGGTCGTCGCCTAGAGAGTCCTCATATACGCCGTTGGCAAAAGTCACTCCCTGTGAGACCCCGAGCTCGTCGTCCAGTTTTTGTGACGTCTCCAGAGTCTCCGCTACGGGCATCTCTTCCGGCAGCGTCACCAAGTGTGCGATGGAGCGAGCGGGGTTCGTAAGCATCTCGGTGAGCCAGTCCGCCTGGCGTTTGATCGGCCCTACTTGAACCGCATCCGCCAGCCCCATGGGCGCCGCGAGAAAGGCAATCATGTGGCCGGCTGCGGGAGCGTCAACAATGATCGTGTCGAAGTCGTAACGGCGCCCGCCTGGGGCTCGGTTCTGCTCCAGATACCAGATCTTGCCAAGCACGAGTATGTCCTTGAGGCCGGGGGCCGCGGTCGTGATGTAGTCGGTGAAGTGCGTGCTGGTCAGCACCTTTGACACACGCTTCATGTGGTACTGGACCTCGAGGTACTCGGCGAGGGCATCCTCGGGCATCACGTTCAGCGCCCATACTCCGGGGGATAGCTCGGAGGGTTCGTAGCTCGGCTCGGAGGCCCCGAACAGCTGAGGGAGGCTGCCTTTGTGGTCGATCTCGGCGACACAGACCTTGTAGCCGGCGCGGGCTGCCACCAGTGCCAGAGCCGCCGAGACGGTGGTCTTGCCTACCCCTCCCTTGCCACAGACGATGTGAATTCGTGGGGCCAGGAAGTCGGGAATTTCCATCGGGAGATTCTTATCGCACTGGACGGGGACGGGTTGCGCTCGCGGCGACCCCGTGGACCCTAAACCTTTTTCCAGAATTTGCCGATGATCTCCGTACACAACTCAGCTCGCGACAGGAGACATTCGCAAAAATGGTCCGCCACCTCAAGGTCCTTGCGATCAGCATGCTTTTTACGACGGTGGCCATGGGGTTTGCCTATGCCTTACCCAGCGCGTTGCGCGGCGCCGCTTCTCAGGCGTCGGAGGAGCTCGAGATGGCCGAGCAGGGAGAGCCCACCGAGGAAGGGGCCTCCCAGGAGACCGAAGGTGAAACCGGGGTCGAGTCCGGTGATGAGGGGTCCGAGAGCGAAAGCTCCGAGGAGGAAGACACCTCCAAGCCTCACAACCACGGCGCGGTGGTATCCGTCGCCGCCCACTGCTCCGTCGAGGGCCGAGCCCACGGAAAGCTCGTGCGGGAAGTCGCCGGGAACAAAGAAATGACCGTCGCGGAAGCGGAGGAGGCCTGCAAGGCAGCCGTCGCAGCCCAGGAAGGCAGGGTGAAGCCCGGCAAGCACGCCAAGCCCGGCAAGCACGCCAAGCCCGATAAACCTGTCACTCCCAAGCCCGCCAAACCCGATAAGCCCGCCAAACCCGCCAAACCCACTAAGCCCGCCAAACCCGATAAGCCCGATAAACCTGTCACTCCCAAGCCCGCCAAACCCGATAAGCCCGCCAAGCCCGATACGACCGCTACTACGAACGGACCGGACAAGCCCGACAAGCCGAAGAAGTCTCACTAGCCGAGGGCACGCCGGCGGTCGGCTGAGGTCCCGGCCGAGAAAGTTACTCAGGGCTGAGCCGGCGTTTAACGCCGGATCGATGACAATTGGGCAATGCCCCTCAGCCGTCGCCGCCTGCACGCCGCCTGGGTCGCCGCGCTGCTGGTTGGCTCACTACTTCTGATCGCCTCTCCCTCCCAGGCGCAACAACCGGCTTCTCGCATCGTCGACCTCGTCGAGGTGCGAGGGCTGATAGACCCCCCGATGGCCTCCTACCTGCAAGAGAGGCTGAGGGGGGCTGCGGACGATGGGGTGCATGCCCTGATCATCCAGCTGGACACGCCGGGCGGGCTCGACATCGCCATGCGGGATATCGTCCAGATGATCACGAACTCCACGGTGCCGGTGGTCGTCTGGATCGCCCCGCGCGGGGCGCAGGCGGCCTCCGCCGGAACCTTCATCGCCTATGCCGGACACCTGACCTATGCGGCTCAGGACACGGTGCTGGGCGCCGCCACGCCGGTGAGCCTCGGTTCGGAGCTGTCACCGGCGCTCGAGCGGAAACTGACAAACAACGCCGCGAGCTACCTACAGGAGCTCGCCCAGACACGCTCCCGAAACGCTGATTGGGCGGAGAGCGCGGTAAGGGATGCAGCCACGATCGGCGCCACCGAGGCAGCCGAGATCGATGTGGTCGACGGTATCGCCTCGACACTCAGAGATCTTCTCGAGCGATTGGATTCTCAGCGAGTGGAGGTCTCCGCGTCCGAGTCCATCGCTATGGACACGTGGGACGAGGAGTCGCAGGCTCCCAATGTGACTATTCGCTTTCAGGGGCTGGGTCCCATCGAGCGGCTTCTGCATGCGGTCACCAGCCCCGAGCTCGCCTTCCTGCTGCTTCTGGTAGGGATCTTCGGGCTGATCTTCGAGATCTACAACCCGGGTATCGGGCTGGCCGGCATCCTCGGCGCGGTCGCGCTCATTCTCGGCTTCTACGCCCTGTCGGTGCTCCCCACCAACTGGGTCGGTGTCCTCCTGATCGTGGTGGCGGTCGGGCTCCTGGTCATCGACCTCCATACGGGGGGTCTGGGTGGGCTCACCGTCGGGGGATTCGCTGCGCTCGTTGTTGGGGGGCTGATCCTGTTCTCCGGTGCTCCCCCGGCGCTGCGCCTGAGCCTCTGGGCGGTGACCGCAGCGGTGGGGCTCACCGCGCTGTTCTTCATCTCTGTCATGACGGCCGCCCTGAGAGTTCGGCTGCGGCGTCCGATCACCGGGGAGGAAGCCATGGTCGGCATCCTTGGGGAGGCCAAGACCGACATCGCTCCCGAGGGAACGGTGTTTTCCAAAGGGACCTTGTGGCGAGCCCGCACCATGGAGACGGGCATTGCAGCCGGTTCCCGGGTGAAGGTTATGGCGACCGAGGGGCTGGTCCTGTTGGTCGAGCCTCTGCATGAAGGCGAAGACCACGAGGCCGCGCCGAGTGTGGCGGCGAAGGAGGAGAGATGACCCTCATCGTGTTGGGCGTTGTGGCGGTCGTGCTGGTGATCCTTGCGGCGTCGTCCGTACGAATCATCAAGGAGTACGAGCGCGCCGTCATCTTTCGGCTTGGCCGGGTCGCATCTGGTGCCAAGGGGCCCGGTCTCTTCTTCATCATCCCGATCATCGACCGCATGGTGAAGGTCAACCTCCAGATCGTGACCCTCGACGTGCCACCACAGGACGTCATCACCAAGGACAACGTCACCGTCAAGGTGAACGCGGTCGTCTACTTTCAGGTCTTCGAGCCGGTGAAGGCTGTGGTGGAGATCCAGAACTATTACTTCGCCACCTCGCAGATAGCCCAGACCACTCTGCGCGCTGTGCTCTGCAAGGTCGACCTCGACCAGATCCTGACCGAGCGGGACAGGCTCAACCAGGACATCCAGCGCATCATCGACGAGCTCACCGATCCCTGGGGCGTCAAGGTCTCTCTGGTCGAGATCAAGGACGTCGACCTCCCACTCGAGATGCAGCGGGCCATGGCCAAGGCAGCCGAGGCAGAGCGCGAGCGGCGAGCCAAGATCATCAACGCCGAGGGCGAATACCAGGCTTCCGAGCGGCTGGCCCAGGCCGCCGAGGTCATCTCCCGCCATCCCATCGCTTACCAGCTGCGCTTCCTTCAGACGATCACCGACGTCTCGGCGGAGAAGAACTCGACCCTGGTGGTCCCCATACCGATCGAGCTGCTCAAACCGTTCGAGGCGGCCTTCGGGCGAGACATGTCGGCGTTCACGACCGGCGGCGATGAGGGGCCCGGGGGCAAGGGGGGCGCGGCCGCCCGAGAGTGAGGTTTCCATCGCTTTGGCCAAGAGTCGCGCCCATCGCCCGCGTTTGTCCCCCACGTCGGGTTGCTCAGCCGGCTCGGCGGGTCAGCGCCGCAGCAATATCCCGGGTCAGTGCCGCCTGCTCGATTTCCTCCAGCGGCTTTGGTAGCGCCAACGACCAATTCGAGCGCTCCTCCGGCGTTGTTCCCGGCTGATTGGGGCGTTCTGAGACCTCGAGGGCGTCTTCGAGGGTTGCGAGCAGCAGGGCGCTGGGCGCGGCCCCCAGCAAGTTGTAAGCGCCCCGCACCACCTCCGCGATCGGAGCGCGCCGATCTAGACCGAGGCGGCTACCGAGGCGCTCGATGATCGCCTCGGTACCGGCCTCGTCGGGCTCGAGGCCGAGGCTCCGCTGCTCCTTCAGGTCGTCACCGCTCCATAGACCGGCAATGGTGGGAAGGTCGTGGTTGGTGACGGTTGCGAGCGAGTCGGTTGGATAGCTCTGTGGACTTCCCTCTTCGAACCACATGACCTTGCAGGAGAGCATGGCTCGGCGAGCGAGCTCGGCTCGAACCTCGGGTTCCACCGTGCCTAGGTCTTCACCAACCACAACCGCCTCGGCCCTGCAGCTCTCGAGGGCCAGGATGTCGAGCAGCTCCGTTGAGGGATAGGCGACATAGGCACCCTCCGAGGGCTCGGCGCCCTGCGGCACCAACCACAACCGCCACAGGCCCATGACGTGATCGAAGCGGATTCCCCCTCCCGCCCCCATGCAGCTGCGAACGGTAGCGCTAAACGGTTCGTAAGCCGCCGCCCGCAGCTTGCCCGGGCTGAAGCCCAGTACGCCCCAGTCCTGCCCCCTGCTGTTGAACTGGTCCGGCGGAGCCCCTATGGAGGCACCAACGGCAAGGGTGTCCTGCCACACCCAGGCGTCGGCGCCGTTGGGATCGACGCCGATCGCAAGGTCGTGCACGATTCGCAGCTCGTCGGAGGCGGACTCGAGCTGGGCCTGAATCAGTAACTGGACCCAGCGATGGAAGGCGACGCGCTCGGAGAAGGCGTTCGCGAACGCAGTGGCTCCGGGAAGCCGAGGATGGCGATGCTCGGATGGCCAGGTCGAGGGGGGGCCGCGATGGTGCTCATACAGGGCCATGAACACACAGAAGTCGTGGAGGGCATCGCCTCCGGTGTCGGAGCGAGCTTCGGGGGCCGTGTGGCGTGCCGAGTGCTCCCAGATCGACTCCAACGCTCCGAGCTTGAGACGGTAGACCTCGTCCCTCTCGATACTTCGGGACGAGTTGAGCGCGCGGCCGGCGGCCGCAGCCCTCTCGATTCCCTCGATCTCCGCGCCCGGGATGTCTTCGATGCACAGGTAGAGGGGGTTCTTGAAGCAGCGGCTACTCGGGAAGTAGGGGCTCGCCTGCTGGGGGAGGCCGGGGTTCACGGCGTGCAGAGGGTTGAGCAGAGCTACCCCGGCCCCCTGCGATGCCGACCACCTCGAAAACCTGGACAGGTCGCAGAGGTCTCCGATGCCCCAGCTCTTCCGAGAGCGGGCGGCGTAGAGCTGGAGCGCCCACCCCCACTCTCTGAGATCGGCCGGACGGTGGCAGCGGACGGGGGTGACGATCAGTCGTTTGCTCCTGCCCGAAGCCTGGTCGATGAGCCTGTGGTATCCGATGGGGAGCTCTGAGGGGAGCCGGTCGCGAACCGTGATCTCGGCGCCGTCTTCGGTCACCAGCAAGACCGGTGCCTCGACCGCAAGGGAGTCGCCGGGTGAGATCACAGCGACTTCTTCCGGGCCATCTGGGGAGTAGAGAACCTCGGCGAGCGCAGCGATGGTGTCCGGCGACGTCCTCTGCCACCGACCGTGGCGATCACGGTAGCCGTCCTGTATGCCCACAGAGCTGCGCTCTGATCCCATTCTCTACTCGATCACCAGCAGAGCGGCCATGATTCCGATCCCGGATACCAGCGCCAGGACCTGGAGCATGGACTTGAACGGCTCCGGCTCCTTGTGAAGCTCGGGAATGAGATCGGTTCCGGCGATGTAAACGAACGCTCCGGCGGAGAAGGGAACCAAGAGCTCCTCGACGCTCTCGAGAGGAAGCAGCCACAAGGTAGCTGCGGCGCCTACGAGAGCGATCAGGCCCGAACCGAAGTTGAGCGCGAGGGCGCGGCGTGGAGCTATTCCAGTGTGAACCAGGATGCCGAAGTCCCCAAGCTCCTGGGGAATTTCGTGAAGCAGAACCGCGATCGTGGTGGCCCAGCCGGTACCCGGCGATACCACGAAGGCTCCGGCAACGATGGCGCCGTCGAGAAAGTTGTGGAGCGCATCTCCTACGAGATTGGACATTGCCACCGGGTGGATTACCTCCTCATGAGGCAAGTGCGCGTGGTGCCAGTGCAGAACCTTTTCGAGCACCAGGAAGGAGATGATTCCGGTCAGAAGCCAGGCGGAGCTTGCTACATCCAGCCCGCCGGGTCGGTTCGAGCTCTCGGGTATGAGATGCAGGAAGGCGTCACCCAGGAGCGCCCCGGCAGCGAACGACACCAGTAGCAGCAGAGTTCTCTGCAGAAGGTCGGGCCTGATCACGAGCCACAGCGAGCCCAGCAAGGAGACACTGCTCACGATCAGCACGGCGAGGAGCGTCTGCGTCCAGACAGAGGCGTCCGTGGTCATCGGGGTTTGAGGCTTCTGTCCATGGCCGGAGGCTACCGCCCGAAGTGACTCGGGCGTGGGCAGGATTCCTGTGCTGCCGTTCGTTCCTGAACTTTGCCCAGAAACGCCCCATAAGGACGACTTCTCGGCCCCAGCTCGTTCCGAAAACGGTGCGGGCCGGGCGTATTGTCGGGCCTAGATGGAGACGCGCTCTGTTCCTCACACCGACCTCGAGGTTTCGCGGCTCGTAATGGGCACCATGACCTTCGGCTCCCAGGTGGACGAGCAGGGGGCCGCGGAGATGGTCGGGCGCTGTCTGGACGAGGGCATCAACATGTTCGACACCGCCAACGCCTACAACGAGGGCCGCAGCGAAGAGATCCTTGGCAAACTGATCGGGCCCCATCGGGCGGACGTCCTGATCGCCACCAAGGTGTTCAATCCGATGGGCGACGCTCCCGATGATCGTGGCCTGACCAAGGCTGCGATCCACAAAGCCATCGAGGCCAGCCTGCGGCGACTCGGAACCGACTACGTCGATCTGTACTACTTTCATCAGCCCGACTGGGCGACCGACATCGAGGAGAGCCTCGAGGCTCTGCAGGATCTCGTACAGGCAGGCAAGGTCCGCCACGCAGGACTGTCGAATTACTCCGCCTGGCAGATTGCCGAGATCCATTGCCTCCAGGCTGCGGCTGGGGGCGTCCGGCCGCACGTTTCCCAGCAGTTGTACAACCTCCTGGCTCGTCGTATCGAAGACGAGTACGCGACTTTGTCGGATCGCTACGACCTCTTCGACATCGTCTACAACCCCCTTGCGGGAGGGCTTTTGACGGGCAAGCACGGGCGCGATTCGACGCCCCAGCCCGGAACTCGCTTCGCCCTGGACATGTACCGGGAGCGCTACTGGGACGAGGCCCATTTCGCCGCCGTCGAGGACCTCCAGAGTGCGGCGTCCGACGCCGGGCTTGATCTCATTCAGCTCTCGTTTCGATGGCTTCTCGGCCGCGACCTGGTCGACGCGGTGCTGTTGGGGGCGTCCTCGATGGCTCATCTCGAGGCCAACCTCGAGGCGTGCCGCGGCTCCCGGCTTGATGACGACATCCTGAAGCGCTGCGACGAGGTGTGGGCGCGGCTGCGCGGCCCGGCCGCGTCCTACAACCGCTGACGTTCCTGAGGGCCCGCAAACGGCCGCCCCAGCGGCCTATCTCATCCGGCGCCACATCCCCGCGACCACGGCCGCCAGGACGAACGCCAGCGCCACCGATAGCCACGCGATCCGATAGTCGTCGGTGGCGTCTATCGAGTATCCAAGCACCACGGGACTCGCGGCGAAGCCGGCGTAGAAGGCCGACTGCACGTAACCGGAGGCTCGCCCGGCGTCCTCAGGCGCCACCTCTGCCAGGACCGCAATCATGCCCACGGTGTTCCAGGTGACGGCGCTGACTCCGAACGTAACTGCCGCGACCCACAGGAGCCAGGGGGCCGAGGGGGCGGCGAGCAGGACCATCGCAGAGGCGAGCACAGAGCCCACCGCCATCAGCAGCAGGAACACCTCTATGTGACCGAAGTGCTCCGTAACCCACCCGAGGGTGACGCGGGAGGCGATGCCGACGGCCCCCATTGTTGCGACCAGGAGGCCGGCGCTTCCCACCGAGAGACCCACCTCCTCCTGCGAGTAGAGGGGCAGGTAGGCGCTGATGCCGGCAACCCCGGCGCCCATCAACAAGGCATAGGCCGTCATCCACCACACCCCCGCTTCCAAGGGGGCAGACGTGCGAGCTGAGGCTGAAGGCTCCGTCACCTGTGCATCGGGCGGAATAACCATGATGATCGCTATGAAGGCGGCAATCGAGATCACCCCCAGGGTGGCCATCGCGCCGCGCCAACCGATTTGTTCCGCCATCCAGGGAAGAGCCAGCCCCACGCCGAAGCCTCCAACCTGGACCCCAGCCTGCTTCACGCCCATGGTCACTCCCCGCTCTCCCGGTGAGATGTGAGCCGCGACGAGGCTGTTGGTGGTGGGGTTGCTAGAGGCCAGAGCCAGGCCTGCCAGCGCAGCCCCGACGAGCATCAGCACGAAGCTCGGCGCCGCAGCCATGGCCCAGACTCCCGTGGTCGCGATCGCCATGGCCGCAAGCGCCACTCTTCGCCCTCCCCAGACATCGACGAGGCGACCCGCCGGAGGCGAGCAGAGCCCTCCGACGATGAAGAGTGCCGTCGTTAGGAGCCCGAGCTGCGAACGCGAGATGGCGAACTCGTCGAGAAGGTAGCCGGCCAAGATCCCGAAAGAGAACTGCGAGAACGTCGCCACGGCCATGATTCCCGAGAGGGCGGCCGCAAACCGGGCGCGGCTGCCCCGGCCCCCAAGAGTTTCCTCGGCTGCTTGTTGGTCGGCACTCAATCCACGGTCTCACTCACTTCGGCGCCGGTGCCGTAACATCCCCTGACTGAAGACCCTATGCAGGGGGGCACGCCATGAACATCGTCTTCAACCCCTCGGATCGTCCTACCCTGGGTGTGGAGATCGAAGTGCAGGTCGTGGACGCGGCAGGCGCGCTCGCCACGGACACCGCCGCGACCAAGATCCTCTCGGAGCTCGGCCCGCAGCCCGGTTACAAGCATGAGTTTCTGGAGTGCACCGTAGAAGTCATAACCGACGTCTGCCAGACCGTCGGCCACGTGCGAAAAGAGCTAGGGGAGAAGATCGACACTCTCATAGCAGCGGCCGACGGACTTGGCTATCGCATCCTGTGCACCGGGACCCACCCCTTCTCCACGTGGGCCGACCAGACTGTGTCGCCCGATCCCCGTTACCACAAGCTGATCGACGACTGCCAGTGGACGGCCCGCCGTTTGCTCATCTTCGGAATCCACACTCATGTCGGACTGCGCTCGGGGGAGCAGGCTATTGCGGTCGGCAACAGCCTTGCCACATTCATCCCACACTTCCTAGCCTTGTCCTCCTCGAGTCCGTTCTGGTTGGGGCGCGACACCGGGCTTGCCTCGGTCCGTTCCAAGGTCTTCGAGTCTTTGCCGACGGCCGGCCTGCCCTACTACATGGACAACTGGGGACAGTTCCAAAGGTTCATGCGCACGCTGATCGGGGCAGGGACTATCCGCACCATTCGGGAAGTGTGGTGGGACATTCGCCCCCATCCTGGTTTCGGCACCCTGGAGCTGCGCATATGTGACGGCATCCCGACCATGGATGAGCTGTGCGCCGTGGTGGCGTTGTCACAGAGCCTCGTCGTGTGGCTGGGGGAGCGTTACGACAACGGGCTGGAACTGCCGGCGCACCGCGCCTGGACCATTCGCGACAACAAGTGGCGGGCATCTCGCTATGGGTTGGAGGCCGAGATCATCCGAGACGAAGAGGGTAACGTCATGGCGCTGAAGCGCTCGATAAGGGACCTGGTCGAGAAGCTGGAGCCCACAGCAGAGAAGCTGGGTTGTCGCGAAGACCTCCGATATATCAATCACATTCTGGAACGAGGGACCTCGGCGACCCGGCAGCGTGAGGTGTTCGCCGAGGCACATGATATGTCGGCGGTCGTCGACTCGCTCGTCGAGGAGATGCGCACGGGCTCTCCTCGCGGCCTTGCCCACGACGACCCTCCGGACAGTTTGATCGATCGGGGAGATCGCCTTTCGGGCGAGCCCGCGACCTAGAGCTCCTGCGCGAAAGTAGCGTCAGCTCCAGAACGACCCTGCGCGGCCAAAAGGTGCACCTAAACTATGGGTTCGGCCCAAGCGCGCGCAGGTCGCCCCGACGCCGTGTCGCCCCGCTGTCGTCGAGCCATTCGCACAACGGGACTGCGTACCTGCGAGAAGTGCCGAGAAGGTCTCTGATCCCCGCAACACTGATGGGCCCGGCCTCCTCGATTCGGGCACGGACGAGACTGCGCGCTTCTACGGCGAGCGCTCGAGTCAAATAGAAGTCGTCGATCTTCACCAAGTCCCCCGCGGCGGATAGGGCGCGCAGGAGTCCTGCATCAGCCGGTAGCTCTTTCGTCATCGGAGGACTGAATCCGGATGCCTCGATGGTGGCGACGACCTCGTCTCGCATTCGTTTCTGCTCGGCAGAAAGCCGTACCGAGAAGGAGGACAGGCTCACCGTGGGCCCCTCCGAAACAACGTCTTCGGAGCGTTCGACTAGCGCGTCGAAGGTATCGGGTTCGAGGCCCAGGACGGCTCGCAGAGTTTCGCGCGCCAGGCCTTTCTCCAGTGGAGACTCGGCGTGGTGGCGCCCGAGCTCTGCCCGAAGGGATTGGACAAGCTCTTGCAAGCGATGCTCTGAAACAAGGGAGTCTCCCAAGAGAACCACACCAGGCCCGGGAGAAGCGGCACCGGCGCGCATGAGTGCCTCGGGGATCGAGACGATCCCCACCAGGTCGACGACAGCTGCAAGTGCCTCTGAGGGTTCGGCGGTTCTCAGCCGACGAAGGATTTCTAAGCCCCGCCGACTCCGCTTGCGCATCGTTGTTGCAAGCGGGTCGAGAATCACCCCTCCTCCAAAGGTGAGCGCGCGGCCCGCGTCCCGCAGCACGAAACGATCGCCGCGCGCGAGCGCAAGAGGATGCCTGAGACGAAGCTCGGCCAGCCCCCAGTTGCCCGGGGTGATCTCCAAGCCCTCCAGAAGCTTGATCCTCACCGGCGTTTCGGCAGATCCCACGTGAAGTAGGTGAGCCCCTCTTTCCTTCAACACATGCTCGAATCCGGTGATGCGAACGGGCAGGACCTCGACGTTCGCATGGACGAGCTTTGTGGCGCGCCACTGACCCTCCTTGACCACTGCATCGCCGCGCTCTGCTCCTTGGCGCTGCAACCCGGCGAGGTTCAGCGCCACCCGGTTGCCGGGGCCAATATGCTCGACCTTTCGTTTGTGAGTCTGAATCGCACGAATCCGAGCGGTTCTGTCCCCGGGGACGATCTGGACGTGTTCGCCGACTGTGAGTGAGCCTCCGGTGAGAGTGCCGGTAACGACCGTTCCGGCCCCCGAGATCGTGAAGACGCGATCGACGAAGAGCCTTGGTCTGGAAACGTCTAGATTGGCGGGGGCCGACGATAGAACTTCGTCCAGGGCTGCCTTCAGCTCTTCGAGGCCTGCACCTGTGTGTGCGGAGCAACAGACGATCGGTGCCTGTTCCAAGCAGGTTCCTTCTAAGTGTTCTTCGACCTCAGCGACTGCGAGCTCGAGCAATTCTTCATCGACGGCATCGGCCTTGGTAACGGCAACGACCCCCGCCTTTATCCCAAGCACCTCGATCGCGGCAAGATGTTCGGACGACTGCGGCATCCATCCTTCGTTGGCGGCGACTACGAACATGCAAACCGATACGCCTCCCGCTCCCGCCAGCATGTTCTTGATGAAACGTTCGTGTCCGGGCACATCGACGATCCCGATTTCCCGGCCCGACGGCAAGGACAGCCAAGCAAAGCCGAGATCGATCGTGAGGCCCCTTCGCTTCTCCTCCTCGAAGCGGTCGGGGTCGATGCCGGTGAGGGCCTGCACCAAAGAGGACTTCCCATGATCGACGTGCCCGGCGGTCCCGACTACATGCATGGGCGCATCTTCGCCGAGTGGTCGTTAAGTGTCGCGACACAACATCTGATGACCACTCGGCACTTCTGACTACGACAGTGCCGTCGTCACAAGACCGCGCAGGAGATCGTCGTCCTCGGGAAGAATCGTCCGGAGGTCGATGATGAGCCGGTCGTTTTCGACGCGGCCGATAATCGGGATGCGCGCCCCGCGAAGACGGGCGTGCATCCGAGAGGCGCTGATGGTCTCCGACGTCAACGCCACCCCCCACGAAGCCACGGCCGTGCCGGGCAACGTCCCTCCACCCGCCACCGCCCGAGTTTCCTGCACCTCAACTTTGCAGTCTGCGAGGGACGGCTGTCCTTCCAAGGCTTGCGCCAGGTTTCTCGCCCTCGCCTCCAGTTCGGGCTCCCCGGCCCCCGCCATCCTCCACAAAGGCAGTTCAGCCCAGAGCTCGTCGAGGTAGCAGTCGAGAGTTTTCTCAAGAGCCGCCAGCACCATCTTGTCGACACGCAGAGCCCGGATCAGGGGATGCCGGGCGATCACGGCGATGAGGTCGGCGCGCCCGGCGATGATTCCCGACTGGGGGCCGCCGAGGAGCTTGTCCCCTGAAAACATGACGATGTCGGCGCGCTCGGCGATCGCCCCGCGAACGGTGGGCTCGCCGCGCGTCCAGGGAGCGTTTGAGGAGTCGTCGAGCAATCCCGAGCCCAGGTCGAAGAGCAGCGGGAGCCGGCGCGCCCGGCCGAGCCTCGCTAGGGCCTCCAGCTCGACCGACTCGGTGAAGCCCACCATCCGGTAGTTGGAAGGGTGGACCTTGAGCAGCGCCGCAGTTTCCTGCGTGATAGCCCGCTCGTAGTCTTCGAGCCGGGTGCGGTTCGTGGTCCCGACCTCGACCAGGCGCGCTCCCGAGGTCTCGAGGATCTCGGGGATGCGAAAGCCCCCTCCTATCTCGATGAGCTCTCCGCGCGCGACGATGACCTCCTGTCCTGAGGCGAGGGCAGTCAGGGTCAGCAACACCGCTGCCGCACAGTTATTGACCACCACGGCAGACTCCGCACCGGTCAACAGCTTTAGGGGGGTGGACGCATGACCATAGCGATTCCCCCGGCGACCCTCGGAGAGGTCGTACTCGAGGTTCGAGTAGGCACCGGCGATCTCGCCCACCGCATCCAGCTGGGCTGGCCCCATGGGGACGCGTCCCAGATTCGTGTGGACGATGACGCCGGTGGCGTTGAGGACGGGCTGAAGTCGTTCGCGAGCGCCGTGCTCGAGCAACTCGCGTGCCGTCTGGAGGACCCGTTCGAAAGTGGTGGAACCCCCTGCGAACACCTCGGTGCGCGCCTGCTCCACAGCACTGGTAGCGGCCGCCACCGTGCCCGGATGGGGGCCGTCGAGGTGGGAGGCGACGCGGTCGATCGAGGGAAGAGCTCTAAGCCTCGAGCCCAGATCGCCCTCGCTCACCAGCCCGTCAGGGGTTGTAGTCGAGAATGCGCCGCCGCATCGCTTCGTGGATGGCCGACACGCGGTTGTTGACGTGGAGCTTGGCGTAGATGTTGGCGACGTGCGTGGTGACGGTTCGCTCCGAAATCTTCAAGCGACTCGCTATCGTCTTGTTCGGCAGCCCCTGGCTCATCAAGCGCAGGATTTCCCGCTCACGCGGCGTGAGTGGCTGAAAGACCTCGGTGACGTCGGACTTCTGATATGTCTGGAACTCGCTGAGCACTCGGCCGGCAAGAGTGGGATCGAGCTTGCCTTCTCCCAAAGCCACGGCCTTGACCGTCTGCACTACCTCGTCGAGCTCCGCCGTCTTGAGCAGGTAGCCGGAGGCCCCTGCCTTTAGGGCGTCGAAGACGAACTGCTGCTCATCATGTCCAGAAAGCACCAGGACCCCGATGTTCGGGAACGCGTCCTTGATTTCTCTGGTCGCCTCGATCCCGTCTTTGGTAGGCATGATCACGTCGATCACCACGACGTCGGGAAGCGTTTGCTCGACCACCGTCAGAGCCTGGTCCCCGTCCGCAGCTTCGCCCACGACGACGATGTCGGTCTGCGTTTCGAGCATGGTTTTTATTCCCTGGCGCAGCAGGTCGTGGTCGTCGACCAAAACGACCCGCACGGCTTCTGCGGAGGTCATCACCCGTGCATGATAGTCGTCGCGGCCGAAGACGCCGTGACACTCGGCCCGGCGTCCCTCCGCAGGTTTGTGCAGGATGCGGCTGTTGGCCCGCCTTTCGTACCATTGCCGGCCACCGGTGCGGGCGGGCACGCGGAGTAGGCCGTCGATGTCCTAAAGTGGCGCCGGTGGGGGCCGAGACTGCGAAGATGAGTCGTAAACGCACCAGAGTGCGTCTTGTGCCGATCTGCTCGCTCTTGTTGCTGAGCATTCTGGGGGCCGCGTGGACGCCGGCCTCTGCCTATCCCTTCAAGAGGGTTCTGCGACGGGGCTCACAGGGGGCCGACGTCAAGGCGCTCGAGGTGAGAGTCGCAGGCTGGTACGGACGCAAGGATCAGACGAGGATGGGCCTCAACCGCCGCTTCGGGCTGCGTACCAAGAGGGCCGTCGAGGCCCTGCAAGCTCATTACGGGCTCGTCGTCGACGGCATTGCCGGACCGGCGACGTTCAAGGTCCTGTCCCGACTGGAGAGCGGGGACGGGTCCACGGCTCATTTCGAGTGGGGAGAGTTCAAACAGAACTTCAATTCCTCCTGTGGGGCGCAGGCCAACGCCTACGCCGGGACTTTCGGGGGAGGCATGGTGGCTGCCGGGCGAGCCAAGCGCAACGCTCGGCGGCTGATGTGGCGTCTGGAGGCGGTGCGCGCCAAGGGGGGCCGCCGGCCGATCGGTATCAACTCCGGCTTTCGCAGCGTCAAGTACAACTCCTGTATCGGGGGCGCGGCGCTGTCACAGCACATGTACGGGACTGCCGCCGACAACCGGATGGCGGCCGTCTCGAACCGCAAGGAACGGCAACTCGCCAAGCGCTCGCAACTGTCGGGCATCGGCTGTTATTCGTCTCTCTCGCACAATCATTTCGACTTGCGTCTCGATAACGCCGACCTGCCCGCGCAACGGGCGTGGTGGTGGCCTCAAAGGGATTCCAAGGGCCGTGATCTGGACGCCACCGGGCGGCCCTGCTGGGGAGAGAAGTTGAGCACCAAAACGGGGTTCGCCGCCTCGAGGGCGCTCGCCGCACACGTGCGCGGCGTCGGGAGCCTGGTACCCACAGCGCGAGAGATAGAGGTGTTCGAGGCGGCCGGCGAGGTTTCAGAGCTCGGACCCGCCGACTGAAAGAGATGTCGTGCGGCTGAGCGCAGCTGCCGTAGTCGCCGCTCTGTTGCTGGTAGCCGGGGCGGCGGTCACTTTTCTTCCCCTCACCAGCCCCGTCGAGGACGGGGCCAATGCTCCCACTCGACCAGACCGCCGTCGGGATTCCCTGTCGTTGCTCTATATGCGAGGGGCGCGGCTCCATCGATTGGACCTGCGCACCGGCGGAGACGAGGTCCTTCACACTCTGCCCTCCGCCGAGGTCCATGCGGCCCCCGCCTCTGCCTGGCTTGCGCTCGTCACCGCCGCGCCGACAACCACTGATTTCGCAGCTGACCCTCACCTGAGCCTGCTGCATCCCGACTCGGGACGGCGCCGCCGTCTCGGGCCCGGCTTTTCTCCGCTGTGGCGGCCCGATGGAGACGCGGTCGCGTACCTGCGACCGGTGGAGGAACGGAGCTGCGACGCAGAGACCTGCTCCGGGCGCGTCGAGGTGGTCACCGCGGGTATCTCCGGGGACCCTGAAACCCTGCTCGGTCCGGGCCACTGGACCCTCTTGGCGTGGGCGGGCTCGCGCCTGCTCCTGGGAGAGCGCAACCACCCCGGCGCGGTGACGATTGCCGGAGGGCGGCAGCGCTCGCAACGGCTACCGCTTGCTCCGGCCGAGCTATGGGGAGCCTCTCCCGACGGCCGCTGGGTAGTCGTTTCGCGCCCTCGTGGAGCGGCCTTCATCGGGCTTGAAGGGGCGGCGCAGCTGGGCCCGCCCCTCGCCCTGGGGGCGGGCGGACGACTGGCTGAGGGGGCGTGGTCGCCTCACTCGGACACCCTGGCCGGGGTCGTTCTCCGGGGGATCGAGGACGGCGTTCCCAGCTCCCGTGTGGTCCTGTCCTCTCCGGAAGGGGGCTCCCGGGGCCTTCGGGGGTCGAAGGGGGCCGCGAGTGAGCCTTTGTGGTCGGCGGATGGGCGGTCAATCGCCTTTTCGCAGGCTGTGGGAAAGGCGCAGGATCGCCTGCGAGCCCGGGTGTGCCTGCTGGCCAGCTCATCGTGCAGGTCGTGGCTCAACTGGACCGACGAGGTCAGGCTCCTCCGGCTGGAGTGAACCGGGGTATGGGGCAACCTGCGGTTTCCATTGACTCTGCTACATCGATAGTAGATGCTGCCCGGGAGGCAACTTTGGCGCCACTGCCGGCGTCTAGCTGGTCGGAGGGTTCGCGACGGGCAGACGACGCGCATCCTACGCCGCCTGGAAGCGCCTTCGGAATGATGTTTCGGCGAAGGTCGTTTACATAAGAGAGAAAACAGCCAATAGTAGGGCAAACAAGCTGGTGGTTCTTCTCACAAGCGCACAAGCGAGAAGAGAGGAAAAGACTCACTCAGTGGTTGACTACGCTGATCAGCTCGACTGGCAAGAGCGAGCTGCCTGCAGAGATTACGACAACGAAATGTTCTTCGGTCCCGACCAAGGCGAGTCGGAGATCGAGAGACAGGCGCGCGAGGCGCGGGCAAAAGTGGTCTGCCAAGGCTGCCCCGTCCGGGAGCCGTGTCTGGAGTTCGCCATGGAGACCAACCAGAAGTACGGCATCTGGGGTGGTCATACGGACAAGGAAAGGGCTTCCCTCAAGCGTCGCCGCGCCCGCGCCCGGCGAGCCTCGTAACGCACTTAGTCGATATCACAGGCTCGGCCCCCGCACGAGTGGTCGATCGCCCAACTTGGGCGCATGATCACCTAATCGGTGGCTAATCGCACAGCTAGGGCGATTGACCACCGGTTTGGGGACGCAACGTCTGGGGCGAGGCTGGGAGCCCGAGCACCCCCAAACCTGGCGAGTGATCGGCTCGCCGCTCTCTACGAGGGACGGTCCGCCAGCATCGAGCTCTCCGTGAACGGCCCATCGCCGTTGGAGCCCGAGTCGAAGCCTGGGGAAGTCTTCCTGCGAACGATCTCGGGGATGGCGGGCAGGCGTCCAGAGCGAGCCAAGAAGATGCCGGCCCCCCCGACCAGAGCCGCTGCGGTGACCGTCCCAAGCTTGGCTCCAGCGGAGCGCCGAGGCTCAGGCCGGCGCGCTCGACGGATGGCGTCGTAGCCTTTCTTTGCTGCATAGACGGTGGCAGTTTTCTTGAGCAGCGATCCAAGCGGCATGTTTCGGACCTCCTCAGCGGTGGGTTGTGTCTTCACAGAAGCTACCCCCTCCGAGCCCCATCTCGGGCGCAATAACGAGGGCAGGGAAATTTAACTCCTTCGCCCGACTTGAACATGCGTTCAGAACTCTCGAACGCGCGCCCAATGCCTCTAGCGAGAGTGTAGGTGAGAATGGGGTGGTGATCACGTTCGAGGAGTTCGACGCGGTGACGGGAGGGCGGTTGGATGCTCTCGACATCACGTCGGAAGTTCAGGCGGTCGTCAAGTCTTCCGGAGTCGAACGCGGCAACGTTTTGGTGTTTTCCCCTCACACGACCTGCTGTGTCATTCTCACTTCTCCCGGACGCCATACGGAGCGGGCGCTGGCGCGTGCAATGGCGGCTATCGCTCCGGAATCCGATTACTACGCCCACGACGACCTTGCCATCAGGACAGAAAATCTGGTGGCTGATGAACCGGCAAATGCACCTGCTCACATATTTCATGTCTTCGCCGGAAAGGCCTCCGAGTGCATTCCCATCCAGGACGGCGAAATAGCTCTTGGAGATGGACAGCATGTTCTGTTCGTGGAGCTGGACTCGGCACGCGCAAGGCGCTACTGCATTCAGGTTGTGGGCGAGTGACACAGAGCCGGCTCGCCGCGGCCGCGGCCGGCACGCCCCCATGGCTCGATGAGTCCATGGGCAGAGTCGAGAAGGTACTGTTGGAAACCGCGGGCTCTTCGCCCCATCCGCTGGTCAGCGAGCCGGCCCTGCACCTGATTAAAGCGGGAGGAAAGCGAATGCGCCCCGCACTCGTTCTCTTGTCCTCGCACGCAGGGCGGCCTCACGAGCGCGCTACCGACCTTGCGGCAGCCGCCATCGAGCTGGTTCACATAGCAACTCTCTATCACGACGATGTCATCGACCAAACGGAGACGCGGCGAGGAGTCGTGACCGTCCACAACAAATGGGGAACCGACGTTGCGGTGCTCGCCGGCGACTTCCTGTTCGCTTGTGGAAGCGAGTTGGGAGCGCAGGCGTCAGGAGAGGTTCCCGGCATCTTGGCGCGCGCCATTGCAGAGGTTTGTCAAGGACAGATTCTGGAGACGGGGGCGCTGGGCGATCCTCGGCGATCTGTTTCTACTTACGTAGAGGTGATCGAACGCAAGACGGCGGCGCTGTTTCGCGCCGCCTGCGAGCTGGGGACGGCTACCTCTGGAGCGCCGCCATCATTGCGGTCCGCGGTGGTCGAGTACGGGGCCAATCTAGGGCTTGCCTTCCAGATTGTCGACGACCTGCTCGATCTCGTGGGCGACCCCAGCATCACCGGTAAAGAACCCGGGACGGATCTCAGAGAGGGCGTGTTCACGGCGCCCGTGTTGTTCGCCTGCGAGATGGATCCTTCCCTCGCCACCCGGCTGGAGGCGGGCGACACGGATCTAAACCTGGTGCTCCAGAGGATCGTTGCGACCGGGGCCCTGCAGCAAGCGAACGCGTTGGCCACGATGCACGCGGAGCGCGCCCGGGCTTGTCTGAAGGACATCGATGGAACGGATTGGGGCTTGGCACTCACGTCGTTGATCGACAGAGTGCTGGCCCAAGTCCCCCCGCTACCCGCGGCCTAAAACGCGATGTGAGCCCCAAAAGCATCGGGCGAAAGGTTAAGGACTCGAGAAGTGCGGCTTCTTGAGGTCGATGAACTTCATATCCTCCACGTGCTCCATCCAGTTCTCTTGATCCGGGTCCATCTGACCCTCCGGGGGCTGCTTCTGCTCGCCGGCGCGCGCCTCCTCCTCAGAGGTGAAGTACACGACGTTTGTGAAGTTCGTTCCCTGCCAAACAGCAACGGACCCCATCACGTCGGGACGGTTCTCACGCATCCACTCCTCGGCGTCGGCCTCGGCTTGCCGCCAGCGGGCCCTCATCTCCTCATTCGACAGACGCCCTTGAATGATCTGCACGAAGCCCGCCTCGTCGGAGCCCCCGCCCCAGGTGATTTCGACATCGGTTGAGTCGTAGAACGTAGCCTCACCCTCGAAGAGCTTCTCCGTTTCCGCCCACCACTCTCCCTGTTCGGGACGGTCACTGTTCTTGCGGGCCGCCTCTTCGGATTCGAAACGAGCCACGACTATTACCTCGCCGTCGTCCGAGACACCGGCGGTGGCGCCGAGGAAACCTTCCGCCCCCGGTTTAAGTGTGCGGTCCCACTCCTCCGATCGATTCCACATGCCCGCAGGGTCGTTTGTCCGGCCTTGGATGACTTGGGCAAACATGTCCGGTCTCCTCTCCTCCTAGATGTCTTTGTCATCTTCTTCGTACGCCAATGACCGTCGGGAGTCAAGAGCGGCATTTCAGCGAACGAGGCGCGGGCTCTTGGTGCTGCCCGGCCCCAGTCGCTTCACCAGCATGTCCACCAGATGCTCGATGTAGACGTGCTCGTCGGCGGGCAGCAGATGCTTGCCCCCGAGGAGTTCCTGTTCCACGAAGAAGGCCAGCAAAGCATTGAAGAACAATCGCGCGGCTACCTGCGGATCCACCTGCGTTCGTGCTCGTTCGCTCATACGAGCGTCGAGTATGTGACCCAACACGGCGATCGACTCGCCGACCGCATCGGCGAAAAATGCCTCCTTCTCTTCGGGGAATACCTGCACTTCCTGCAACAGAAGCCTTGTGAGCTGGGCGTTCTGTCTCAGCACGTCGTAGAAACCTCGGGCCAGGACGATTAGCAGTCCCCGCAGATCCAATTGGTCGGCGAGATCGGGAAGAGTTCGCAGCAGTGGCAGAAACGAGTACTCGTCGATAATTGCTCGAAAGAGGTCGCGCTTGGATGCAAAGTAGTGGTAGATGAGACCTTCCGCGATGTCGGCCTGGCGCGCTATGTCGCGCATCGAGGTTCCGTGAAAACCTCGTGCGGCGAAAAGCTGGAGGCTGGCCTGAAGAATGTCTTCCCGACGGTCCCGCCGCGGGGATGGTTGTCCGTCCTTGGTGCTCACAGATGTTTGACGAAAGAGCTGTGCCCGCGCCTGGAGCGGTCGTTGATCTGTCGCAGCACGTCTTCTCGAGCTTCTCGGACGGCTCGCCTAACCTCCTGGGCTTCTGCTTTAGCTTGAAGGTGGTGGCGTCCATAACTCAGCTCCACGACTACATGAAAGCCCGGAACGCCTTGGGTTGGTGTGACTCGCACTTTGGCGGTGACGAGCTTGTACTTGTTGAGCCTGCGATCGATCTTCGCGAGATCCTGCTCAATGCCCTCGACATCCTGCCTGCCCATTGCGTTGCCGGGTGCCGAGACTTTGACTTCCATCCAGCGACCTCCTTCGTGGTAGGCCCCAAGTGGCTTCGTAGGCCCCAAGTGGGTTCATCGTAACCCTCGGCTACGCGAGCCAGCGCAGCAGCGAGGGAGGGACGTGGTCGGGTGGATAGCGCCGGGCGACCAGGGCTCTGCCGTCCCGGCCCATGCGTCGGGCCTCCTCGGGATCGTCGAGAAGGCGGCTCAGAGCAGTGACCAACTCCCGGTTGTCGGTGGCATCGATGACGAGGCCTGTGGCTCCGTGGACCGTCGCTTCGACAGTTCCACCGGAGCGACCGGTCACGCAGGGGGTTCCGCAAGCGGCCGCCTCCAGGAGGACGATCCCGAGGCCCTCGGTTTCGAGGCCGAACCAGCGATCGGCCACGGGGAGGGCAAAGACATCGGCTGCGGCATAGATGGATGGAGTCTGCTCCGCAGAGACGCGCCCAGTGAACACCACCCGGCCCCCTTGCCGGGCGGCCTGTCGCCGCAGCCGTGTTTCTTGAGGGCCTGTGCCGGCCACGATCAGGGCAACATCAGGATGGGAAGCGGTCAGATCCTCCATGATGGCGATAACCCGATGCACTCCTTTACGCCTGACCAGACGCCCGAAGCAGAGCACGAACCGAGCATCCTCATCGAGGCCCAGCCAGGAGCGGACGTGTGCGGTAGGCACCGAGGGATTGAAACGCTCGAGGTCGACGCGCGCTCGCATGACCTCGATGGTGGGGAGTGGGTTGCCATTGGCCTCGATCAACGACTTCAGGCGCCGCTCGGTCGCGTCGCTCATCGGCAACAGGAGATCGGCCTGTGCCAGGGAGTCGATGAAGCGCTTCCTGAGGTAAGGAACCGCTGCCGGCACGAACAGCTCGGCGCCGAAGGCCAGGGACGCGTAGCGCAGGCCCAGGCGGGCGAGCCTTGGACCCAACAGCGCCAGCGGCCACGGAGTCCCGAACAGGACACGGTCGGTGCCCATTTCGGCAGCCACTCGGGCTACAGTGCGGGCCAGCGAGGCCGATGGTCTCATCATGTTCCCTGGTCCTGCCACGGTTGTGTAAGGAAGGCCGTGCGGCAGCGGCTTGCCGTCGCGCGCCCCGGGGGCCATGACCGCAACCCGGGGGGCGAGTAGCGTGCACAGCTCCCCGAGGTAGCTTTCGATCCCTCCCCGGCCCGGCAGGAACGAAGAGGTGATCATGAGAGCATCCGGCATGACTGCGATTATGCGTTCCGGGTGCGCCTCTCACGGTGCAGCTATCCTCTCAGCGGACCTGTCGTCGAAAGAGAGATCTAACCCATGCGTTTGAGGCTTATCCCGCGAAGAGTCCTTCTTCGAGTTGTTCGAAAAGATGGCAGCGACGGTGCAGCTCGGAGCCAGTGAGCTCCTGGCAGTGCTCAAGGACTTCACAGATATCGATCGTAAGACGCAGAGAGTGCTGGATATCGAGCACGAGGGTGACGAGCTCACTCACGAGGTAATCAAGCGACTGAACACGAGTTTCATCACGCCGTTTGACCGCGAAGACATCCATCACCTTGCCAGCAGTCTCGACGATGTGCTCGATCATATCGAGGGAGCCTCCGAGTACCTGCGCCTTCATGCCATCGACCAGCCTCTCCCGCAGATGGTGTCGCTGGCGGAGACGCTGTTGAGGGCGGCGTCGGTCACGGCCGAAGCGATGCCCAGGCTGCGCGATCTCAAGAACCTCGATGACTACTGGGTCGAGATCAATCGCCTGGAAAACGAGGGAGATCGTTTCTACAGGCGAACAATCGCGGAGCTGTTCTCCGGCGACCACAAGGCCATGGACGTGCTCAAGTACAAGGACATCATCGAGGAGATCGAACAAGCCATAGACCGGCTCGAGGATGTTGCCAACATCGTCGAGTCGATTGTGCTCAAGCAGGGTTGATGTTCTGGTTCGTTCTCATCCTCGCCTATCTGTTCGAGTTCGCCAACGGGTGGACCGATGCGCCGAACTCGATCGCAACCGTGGTCTCGACCAGGGTGCTGCGTCCCCTTCACGCCGTCGTCATGGCCGGTGTCCTCAACCTGATCGGTGCGCTGACGGGGACTGCGGTTGCGGAAACGATCTCCGAGGACATCGTCGACATTCGCTTCATCACCCTCGAGACCATCGCCGCGGTGCTCCTGTCGGCGACTCTGTGGGCCTTGGGTGCCCAGTTTTTTGGCCTTCCCTCCAGCGAGTCACACGCGCTGATCGCAGGTTTGCTCGGAGCTGGGTTCTCGGCGGGCGGCACAGAGGCGCTCCTTTCCGAAGGACCCCGCAAGGCCCTCATAGGTCTGGTGACCTCTCCCGTGGGCGGATTCTTTCTGGCCCTTGCGCTGATGGTTGCGATCTACTGGATCTTCGCCAAAGTGAGGCCCTCGTTCGTGCGCCGTCTGTTCGGTCGAGCGCAAATTCTTTCGGCCGCCGCCATGGCTTACACGCATGGGCTGAACGATGCTCAGAAGACGATGGGAATCATCACGTTGATCATCGCCCTCAACCAGCAGGGGGGATCGATCGAACACCTCGGGGAGATCCCGCTGTGGGTGATCCTCTCGGCCGGAATCGTGATGGGGGCGGGCACCATGGTCGGCGGCTGGCGCGTGATTCGAACGATAGGGCTGAGGCTCACGAAGCTCGAGCCGGTGCACGGTTTCGCGGCCGAGACCGGCGCCGCCGTGGTCATCTTTGGCGCCTCTAGGTTCGGCATTCCCGTCTCCACCACCCACGCCATCGGATCGGCCATCATGGGCGTGGGTGCTACCGAGAGGCTTTCGGCGGTGCGGTGGGGAGTGGCCGGTCAGGTCGTGATGGCATGGATCCTCACGTGGCCGTCGTGCTTTGCGCTCGGTTACTTGCTGCAAAAACTGTTTACGATCTAGAACCTCTTTCTGTTTACGATCAGGGACCTCAAAGCAAAGGGAGGTTCGGATGGACGACAAAGATGCCGCCCGAGTAAGGGAGCAGGAGCGTAGTGATCGCAAGCTGTTCCAGCGGGCGGCTCAGGTCTTGGCTGAGATCGACCGCTCGCAGGGGCTGTCCGACGAGCATGCCGATGTGTTGGCGGCGCTGCGGATTCGGCTCGAGGGGCGGAGACGGGCTTCTCTCGACGAGCTGTTATCGGCCGCAGGAGACATCTCGGGAAAGAAGGACCTCGCCGATACCGTCATCGAGGAGCGGGGCGCAGAGTGGCCCGCAGTCAAGGAGAAGAAACGGGACTGGCCGGGGTCATGAGCTGACGACCGTGCCCGGTTTGTTTCTTGTCGCTGAGGTAAGTCAGCCGGGACCCGCGAAAGGCGAAGCGGGGATCGCCCGGGGTCAGCCCCCGCCGATTGGAGTATAGGCAAGTGCTGCCACGGTAGCCAGGGCGGTGAGAGTGGCGAAAATGAACGTCCTCGTCTGGGCCACCATGTCCTTAGCCACGGATGTTGCCAGGTTGTCGATGGCCGAGTGCAGGCGGTTTTCGAGGGACTCCGTCTTGAGGTCGATGCGCTCATTGAGTCGCTGCTCCATGGCGATCATGTTGCGCTCGAGCCCGTCCATACGGCCGCTGAGCCCGTCCATGCGCCCGTTGAGCCCGTCCATGCGCCCCTCGACCCCACTGAAGCGCAGGGTCAGACGCTCTTCAAGGCCCTCCAGATCTCTTTTGGTGGCGACTTCCTCCGGAGGTAGATACTCCATCAATGTTGTCGCATGCTCCTCGCCGAGGACCTCCTCGAGCCGGCTCCGCATCGCCCGCCGCGAACGCTCGTCGACCGCCATCTCATGTCTCCCTTCTTGGATTCTACCGTGATGGCCGGCGCGGACGGCCCTGGATAGAGGCTAGAAGGTGGGTGTGACAGGAATGGGTTAGGAGGCGTCTAGTCTTCTTCCTTGTCCCTGAGGTAGCGCTCGAGCTCGGCTGCGAGCGCGTCGCCCGAAGGCAGTCTCGTTGGGTCGATCTCCTCCAAGGCGTTCTCGTCAGACCGCTCCTCCAGAAGCTTGACGTAGGCCTCGACGTCCTCGTCCGCGGCGACCATCTCGGTGACCTTGTCCTCGTAGGAGACGGCCGCGTGCTCGAGCTCCGAAGTGTTGACGGGGATGCCGATGAGTTGCGTAGCCTTGTTTATGAGTGCCAGTGCGGCTTTGGGGTTCGGAGTCACGGCGATGTAGTGAGGGACGGCCGCCCACAGGCTCGCCGAGTCGACCCCCTGCCGGCCGAAGGCATCATTCAGGACACCGACGATCCCGGTGGGCCCTTCGTAGCGGGAGCGAGTGAGCCCCAGCTTGGCGATGAGTGCGGGGTCGGCGGCAGTACCGGTGACGGGAACGGGCCGGGAATGTGCGACGTCTGCCAGCAAGGCCCCAAAGGTGATTACAAGCTCGACTCCATAGCTCTGTGCCTTGTCGATGATCAGCTCCGAGAAGGCTCGCCATCTGAGATTCGGTTCGGTGCCCACCAACAGCAGCACGTCGTGCTCGAGTGCCTCATTACGGGCGGCCCAGAACTCGTTGGCGGGCCAGGTGATGTGGCGGGTGATGCCGTCGATGAGGTGAACCTGCGGCCTTACGGCTTGGAAGTCGTAGAAGTCCTCGGGGTCGATCGACGCTACTTTCTGCGCTCCCCAAGCACGGCCGAGATGTGTGGCTGCGAAAGAGGCGGCGTCGCCGGCGTCGTTCCAGCCGCGAAAAGCTGCGATCAGGATCGGGGACCGAAGCTTGATTTCCTTGTGAGTCGTGATGGGGCTTGCTTGTTCGTCCATGAGCCTAGGCTACTCGCGTGGCAAACATCGGGTACCAGAGACGGACCACCGATCTCGGCCCCTTGTTGCTCGCGGCCGGTGACGATGGGCTTTGCCTGCTCGAGTTCGGCTCCGATTTCGCTGTGCAGGATTCACTCGATTGGTTCGAGCGCTCGGGCGCGGACCTCACTGAGGGGGGAGCAGCGGTGGATCAGGCCGCTCGTGAGGTTGATGCTTACCTGGAGGGTCGGCTAGAGGCCTTCTCGATCCCCGTGGATCTGTCCCTGGCAACGCCGTTCGCCCGCAGGGTGCTGGGGAGGCTGATGGCGGTGGGCTTTGGGGAGCTCACGAGCTACGGCGAGCTGGCCCGGGCCGAGGCCACAGGCCCTAGGGCGGTCGGGGGAGCCGTGGGCTCCAACCCCGTCGCGATCGTCGTTCCCTGTCATCGCGTCGTGGCCGCCGACGGGAGCCTCGGGGGCTACTCCTCGGGCCTCGATCTCAAGCGGGCCCTGCTCGCAATCGAGGGCCACGAGGGCCTGAGCGGCGGCTGGGGGCCGCGCCGCCGGCGTTCCCTGTAGAGTTCGCGGCCCCAGGCCGGTACTGGCCCGGGGTCTCCTGGAGGCGAAAGGGGGCTGGTGTCCCTCCCGGTCTTCAAAACCGGTGCGCCGGGCGATCCCCGGTGGGCGGGTTCGATTCCCGTCCGCCTCCGCCAAGACTGCTCCGGCGGACCCGCCAGGCCCGAAGCCGCTCTCACCCGCCCCCGCGTCGCCCGGCAACTCCACCTCCGACCCCGGTGGACAGGGGCGAGAGTGCTGGTAGGGAGCCGACCAGAGAGCAGCTCGGACTCCATCACCTCCCCCCAGGGCTCTTTCCGTCTAGCCGTCGGGCCCTGAGCGTGGGAACGGGCGAGGAGTTCCTCCCGGCCCGCCTCGGACCAGACGATGGGCGGGCGAGTGCATCGTCTGGTCGAAGACCTTGTAGCGTCCTTTGCCATCGGTCTTGGCGTCGTACATCGCGACGTCCGCGTTTCGTAGCAACTCGGCCGTTCCTTGACCGTCCCGGTGGATGGCGATGCCCAGACTTCCGCGCACCGAGAGAAGCTCCCCTCCGAGTTCGATCGGAACGAAAACTGATTCAAGTATGTGCTGGGCAGGAATAGCTGCTTCGACCGCATTGCCTACGTTCCAGCAACACTGCGAACTCGTCACCTCCGAGACGAGCGGCCGTATCCGAAGTCCTTACACTCTCCCTCAGCCGTCGAGCGATCGTAACGAGCAGCTCATCACCGACGGCATGCCCCAGGCTGTCATTGATCGTCTTGAAATCGTCGATGTCCACGAAGGCTACCGCGAAAGACTTCCCGGGCTCTCTGCGCCGATGCGAGGCCTGTTCAACTCGATTCTTGAACAGCGTCCTGTTGGCGAGTTCCGTGAGGGGGTCGTGCAACGCCTGCCGTCTCAGCTCCTCCTCGAGCGCCTCTTGACGGCTGGCCGCACCGGCGAGTGCCGGGCCAGAACGCCGAATTCATCCCTTCGAGTCAGCTCCGCCTCGTTCGACTCGCGCCTCTGGTCACGTCCCCCGATGGCCGCCATGAGCCTGGCGACCGGGTGAGTTATGTGTTTCCTCACCCACAGCAGAGCCCCGAGACTGAGAATCACACCCAGCACCAGACTGGCGACCAAGACCAGCTTCGACGTTTCCACCGTTCGCTTGGCTTTCTGACTGTGTCGCTGCAGGCTCGTCTCCACCGTTAGATCGATCTCATCGCCGAGCACTCTATCCAGCCGGGAACGGATGCTCAGAAAGCGCGGAAGAGCATCCTCAGACCTTTCGGTCAGGGAGATAATGCGCCCCTGTACCTGCTTGAATTCCCTCGTTTCGGCAAGCATTGTGCGCAGCTGTGCCCGCTCACGTCTGCTCCCGCCTGCGCTCAACGTGTCGACGAGCTCGTCGATGAACTCATCCAGTTCCTCGAGGCTTCGCCCGCCGCTGGTCGTCGGCCACAAGCCTCTCTCCCAGGCCTTTTAGTCGGCCAAACAGTTGGCGCGTGAAATCAGTCGGCATTTCTGTGGAGGAGTTGCGGACGAGGGTCTCGTATTTTGCGCACGGAAGCGTTGAACGCGTTTTCAGCCTCTCCGGACGGCACGACCCTGTCCGAACCAGCGATTCGAGGAAGGCGATCGTTGCCTCATCGGCGGCCTCGATCATGTCCCCCGCGGCCTTGTTAGTGGGCTGATGGACCGAAACGACGTCATCCAACGAGTTGTCGATGGATTGAACGCTCAGGTAGGAAGCGAGCACAAATGCCACGAAGGCAAGTAGTACGAGCCCGGATGTGAGCTCGAGCGTTCGGGCCAGGGTCAGCTTTCCCCGTTTGGGGTCGGTTGCCATGTACCTGAAACTGCTCCTTCCCGGCCCCTAGCGCGCCATTGCAGGAAAAGCTGCTCCCGCTTTTCGATAGGCGTGCTCAGAGTCGTCCGATGACGACCTTGCCGTACGGCTAGGTTCGCTCGGCACTTCGTTCTCCTGTCCCGGCCGGACCAACACGGACCGCCCGATCCGTGAGTTGCCGTCTCAGAACCAGTCCGCCGTCTGGCGAAAATGACCCTTCCGTACCTGCATCGGAGCTTGAGGGTGGGGGTTTAGCAATCTGCCAGGGATCCCGCAGCGCAGGTTCGACTTCAAATCCGAGGGCCGGGCTCGCCGCGCACTCGGCGGCTCGATCGATTTCGGCTGCAAGCTTCCCTCACCTGCATCGACGGCGGCCATATCATCAGCGGACGACACCCAAGCGGTGACTGAGTGGTCATGCGAGGGCTCCAGGCTCCAATCAGCGAGGGCGATATTCTTTGCGCCCTGACGCGCAGCCTGATGCGGGGCGTGGTGACAAGGGGGCACTAGGAATGACACCAATCTGGTGCATCGTGATCGGACTCATTGTGATCGTGGCTGTGATGGTCGTGTTGTCGTGGCCGGGTGATGAAGAGGTCGGCTTCCAGTAACTAGGACTGCCCAACGTTGGCCACGGTTTGGCCACGAACTCAGCCGAACGCAGCAGTATGGGACAGGAATGGTCAGGGACCCCCTGGCCTCCGACCTGCGGGGACGCCGATAGCAGGATTCAATCGACTTCTATCGACGCTTCGTTTTCATCTTCAAGACCGGTGCGCCGGGCGATCCCCGGTGGTCGGGTTCGATTCCCGTCCGCCTCCGCCAAGACCGCTCCGGCGGACCGGTCGGTGTAGTAGGGGCCTCAGTCTGCCCCGCGTCCCCAAGGTCCCCATATGGCGTACGTGACGGCTCCTTCGAGATTCACGTCGCCGAATTGATTCACGTACATCGTCCGGCCGTCTGGATCGAAGCACACGCCGGCGAACTCGGACTGTCGCGTGTTGGCCTTGGCGAAATCGTAGATGCGTCCGTCGGGAGTGAGCCCCCGGATGAACTGCGGCGGCTCGGAATCCTCACACAGGAAGAGGTCATCGGTCGGTGCTACCGTGAGGTTGTCAGGGTTCTTAAGCTGCTCTGCCCCCGGTGACTCGTAGATGAGTGTCAGAGTCTGGGTGCGAGGATCTAGTTCCCACACCTGGCCCAAGCCCGCTACCCCGCCCTCGGTGCAGTCAAAGTAGATCTTCTGGTCGCCAAGCCAGATGCCCTCCTGGCGGTTGAAGGCCGCCGCCTCCAGCTCATGGGCCTGATCCCGCAATGTATTCGTCTCGGGGTCTGGATCGGGGATCGTCACCCACTCGATGTCGAACGGCTCTCCGATCGGCCACCCATCAGTATTCGCGTTGGCGACGTCGACGAACTTGAGTGCCTGAAGCTCACCTTCGATCGCCGCGAGGTCTCCTGCCTTGCTCGGTGAGCCGTTGGGCACCCAACGATAAAAAGCAGAGTCGAAACGAATGTCCTCGGTGAGATACAGAATGTTTCTGTACCAGACAACCGCTTCGTGGAAGAAGCGCCCAGCGGACTTGATGGGCTTTGGCTCGACGGGGCCAGACGCCGAAACGGACACCTCGAAGATGTAGCCGTGGGGTTCATTGCCGTCCGAGAAGTTCTCCTCGCACGTGACCCAGCTTCGCCATGGCATGCGACCCCCCGCGCAGTTGGTGGTCGTTCCGCCGAGGACAGCGAAGCTCTGAACGAGTCGCCGATCATTCACGACGAGCTTGGTACAGCCCACGTTGAACAAGGGGTCGGAGTCGTAGCGCTTGGCCGCCGGAACGATCACGTCTATCTCGTCGGTGTCTCCCTCAGCCTTGCGGTTCTCGTGGTTGCGAATGAGGATCGTGTTGCCGTTTCCGCCTTTGAACGCGGCCATGCCGTCAAAGCTCGATGGGGTGGGATTCCCATCGTTCATGATCTCGCCCTCGCGCGAGACGATCCGATACTTGAAGCCGCGCGGCAGGGACAGGTCGCCCATGTCCACCAGCGGGCCGTAGCCTCGGGTCGTGGGACGGCCCTCGGCGGCCCGGGCCGCGAACGCCTGCAGTGGCGAGGCGATTGCGAGACCGCCCGCCCCCGCAGCCCCTCGCTTCAAGAACGAGCGACGGTCGAATACCTGTGTCATCGGTGCCCCTCCCCCTAGAATTTCCAGGACGGCGTCTACGATACGCCGTCCTGGGCGGGAGGGCGGAGCCGATCACATGCTCGATCTTCACGAGGTTCCTATCTGAGAATGGGGTGGTCGTGTCCGGTCGGTCGAAGGCGTGCGCAGTTCCCGTGCCACATCTAACGGGGGTCCCTAGGGGCTGCTACTATTCATCCTGTGCAAAAGGTGATAAAGGGCCGCACGGCCGATCCCTTCACGGACCTCGACGTGATCGACGCCAGGGCTCCCCGCTTCAACCAGGTGGTGGTTGCCGCAGCCTGCCTGTTGGCGCTGTTGACCGGCTGGTGGGGGCTCGTCGCCGTTCTGGCCCTTCAACTTACCGTCGGTCTGGTCTTCGGACGGCGTTGGTGCCTGCCGTGTGCCTTCTACTTCCAGGTCGTGCAGCCGGTTTTCGGAGAGGGCCCCATCGAGGACGCCCGGCCCCCTCGCTTCGCCAACCAGATCGGCGCGCTCTTCCTATGGGCTGCCACCATCTCGCATGGCGCGGGTTTCCATGGGTTGGGTGAGCTATTAACCGGAACCGTTGGAGCTCTTGCCCTGCTCGCGGCCACCACCGGCTTCTGCCTCGGGTGCTCGGTCTACCGGCTGGCAGCTCGCTTTCGAGGTCTGCGCTCCGAGGATACCGATGCCATCGATCTCGGCGAGTTGGGCGTCGCGAGCCGGGGCCCCGTGGTGGTTCACTTCACCCATCCGCTTTGTTCTGACTGCCAAACAGTCGAAGCACGACTGCGTTCGGATGGGCGCGAGGTGGTGGCGGTCGACATATCGTCACATCGCGACCTCGCCCACCGTTACAACGTCGTGGTCGTGCCGACTACCTTCGCCGTGGGCGCGGACGGTCGCGTGCTCGCCCGCTTGGTCTAGACCTGGACCGGTCACTCGTCCGTCTGCTTTGGTGATGCAGCCGCCGGAGAGCGACGCCTTCCATCTGACTGGGGAGTTCCGTGGAGGTCGATCCACCCACCCGGTTGACCTACACCTTCAGATGGGAGGAGCCTGATCCCGATGACGTCGAGACCCTGGTCGACCTCTCCTTCCGGGATCTCGGAGTCCACGGAGTCGGCTTCACCCAGGGGCCGGATGCACGGGATCGCACATGTCTCCCCAAGCCACAGGCCGGACGGTCTCAATGTCCCTCCTGCTTGGCCCTCGCCCCGGAGACACTCCCGCGAAGTGCCGGTGACAGGCAGTCTCTCGGTCTCTTCCAGCCCGACAGTGAGATTCGAAGCGGGCAACAACAGCAAAGGGTGTGAGGAGGCCTCCCTGATCTTGCGTCCGCCATGGGAAGGTGAAATCCTCCGAGACCGTTTGAGAGCATTCGGGCCTGTTTATTGATCCCGCGCGCAACGCAAATGAAGCGCCTCTGATCTGAGCTCGTAGCCCGGAAGCGACGCCCGATGGGGTAGTTTGAGCCTCGGCTGAAAGGTTCTTTCATGCGTTCACGCTTTGCACTGTTCGTAGCGGCCGCTGTCATATTCGCCCCCGGCTGGCATGGGCAAGCTCGGCCGCAACCGTTGCGCGGAAGCGACCTCGCCGCAAGCATTCTGGCTCCTACGGTGGATGAGGGCGCAATAAGCGAGGCCGCGGCGAACGCGACGCATCAGCTCGGCGGTCGGCACACAAAGCGGTGGCGCCCGGGCATCACATTCGAGACCGCCGCCACTATCGGCGTGGGTGGGGTACCGCTTGCGCTTTTCTGGCTTGTCGCCCTCAACGCGGCACCTCAGGTTGGTCTCTGTCGACTTCGTTTCCGCTTCAGCCGAGCTCCACCCCGCTTCCAGCCCGCGTAAGTAAGACGCCGCTATATGCGGCCGGTGCTGGAGGTGTTAGTTGTCATGTCATTTGGTTTGGCGAGCGCTTGGCGTTCTCGTCGTCATAGCCACCGCTCTCTACTATCTCGGCGGAGAAACCCTCACCGATTTCGCCCTCGCGATTGTCGGGAACTTGGTCGGAACCTACTCATCGGTCTTCACCGCGGCCCCTCTTGCAGTCGCCTTCGATCGACTGCCTCCCGCACCTGTGCCAGCGGGGGAGTCGCGCACAACCGCGTGCGATCGGCGCTGCTCAAGTCGCGCCGGAAGCCAGCAGCCGGTGTCGCTGCCACGGATGCGGGTTCTACCCGAACCACGTTGCCCGCGGTGCAACCACAGCGGAAAACGTACAGGCACAGCCAACAGGAAAAGGAGGAGGCGTCGATGATTGTGGAACGGATCAGTGCTCGCTCCGTGCTCGGAGGGTGCGTCCTGGGGCTTGTAGCGGTATCGGTTCTCGGTGGGTTCCCCATGGCTGCGGCTGAAGAAATCGGCTACACGAAGGGAGTGTGGATCGTGTTCAACGTCGCCACCACGACTGGTTTCGGCGAGGGACCCACGAGCACACTGGGACAACTTGTCGCGGCCGGTGCCTTTGCCGCGGCGGTGGTGTGCTGGTTCGGCATCGTTTCCGTCGCGGTGGAAGTTGGACTCTCACGCTTTGAGCAAAACGCCCTGGTGCGCGAAGCCCTGCGATCTCTTGCTCGCCGCCGCGGTCCCAAGCTGTTCCACAACAACTAGAGGAGATCACATGAAGTGGTTCGTCGCGGCGTTCGGCGCTTGCGCCCTTGTCATAGGGGGGGCTGCCTGCTCGGGTGTTTCTTTCGTTGACGGGGTGACCATCGTCAACGACACTGAGTACTCGGCAAATATCGATGTGGCCAGCAAGGCCGGAGATGGATGGCTGTTGGTAACCAGCGTGGAACCACAGTCGACGACAGTCGTTGAAGAGGTCATCGATCAGGGCGAGAAGTGGATCTTCCGGTTCGACTATGTCGGCAGGTACGACCAAGAAGTTGAGATCTCGCGGCGCGAGCTGGAGCAAAACGGTTGGACGATCGAGGTGCCACAGAGCTTCGAACAGCGCCTGCGGGAACTGAAAGTCTCTCCGCCACCGTGACCAGTCGCAAAGTCGGTGGGGCGGTGATTCTGTTGTGCACGACATGGAGCTTAGAGGAAATGGTTCGTGTGTTCGGCGCTACAGAGGGCGTACCCGAGTGGAACGCGTCCGGGAGCCTTATGATTTCGTGATCCACGCCGCCGGACCCGGGCAAGCTGAAGTCATCGAAGGGCTTGCTGGAGCAAGGAAAAGCAAAAGTGTGTTGACTGTCCCGTCGCTCACAAGGAGGTACCGCCTGACATGACCGAGATAAGTGAGGTCAGGCTACCGGGTCTCGGCGTACGTTACGAATTCACTACCCAGGAGGGAAAGCGCATCGGAGTCGTATCTCACCGATCCGGGTACAAGGAGCTGTACTTCGCCCACCCCGACGACCGCGACGCGTTCAAGCGCATGCTGGGGTTGAGTGACAAGGACGCGCGCACGCTCGCCGAGCTTCTTGGAGGCTCGCGGATCGCGGAAGAACTCGCCGAGCTGCAGCATCGGATTGAAGGCCTCGCGATCGACTGGCTCCCCTTGCGTGATGACTCCCCGTATGTCGGTCACACGATCGGGGACGCGCGTATCAGGTCGCGCACCGGTGTCTCGGTGGTCGCGGTGCTAAGAGGCGAACAAGCCATCCCGGCTCCCGGACCGGAACTCAGTCTCGAACGGGGCGACTACCTAGTGGTGGTCGGTACCACGCGCGGGATCGAAGGGGTCGTCCAGCTCCTGCACCGCGGATAGCGCGTGCATACCGCGTCCGTCCTGCTCGAGCTTGGTGGAGTCATCGTCGGTCTTGCCGTGCTCGCCCGTTTGGCAGGTAGGCTGGGGATCCCGACGATTCCTCTGTATCTCACGGTCGGGCTTGCCTTCGGGCGCGGAGGGATTCTCCCACTGATCACGACCGAGGATTTTGTCGAGATCGGAGCGGAGATCGGGCTCATCCTGCTGCTTTTCATGCTCGGGCTCGAATACACCGCGAGGGAGCTGCTCGCTACGCTTCGACTCCAGGCCCCGACGGGTGTCCTCGATCTTGCTCTTAACTTCTCGCCCGGTGTGATCGCGGGTCTACTGCTCGGCTGGTCGCTGGTGGCCTCTGTCGTGCTGGGCGGCGTCACATACGTTTCCTCGTCGGGAATCATCGCCAAACTGCTGCACGATTTTGGCCGGATCGGCAACCGCGAGACCCCGATCATCCTGTCCGTCCTCGTAATCGAGGACCTCGCCATGGCCATCTACCTGCCGATCCTGGCCGCTCTGTTGATAGGTGGAAGCACTTTTGTTGGACTCAGCACCGCTCTGGTTGCAATCGTGAGTGTGATCGCGGTGCTTGCGCTGGCTCTCAAGGTCGATGTCAGGCTCAGCCGGATGATCTTCAGTCACTCCGACGAGGCGCTTCTGCTGACGATCCTCGGCCTAACCCTTCTGGTGGCCGGCCTGGCCGAACTCTTCCAGATATCTGCAGCGGTTGCCGCCCTGCTGGTCGGGATCATGCTCTCCGGTCCCGCCGCCGAGGGTGCGCGTGCGCTGCTGTCGCCTCTGCGCGATCTGTTCGCCGCCATCTTCTTCGCCTTCGTAGGTTTCAGCCTCGATCCTTCCGAGATTCCGCCCGTGCTCGGGATCGCGGCCGCGCTGGGGGCAATCAGCGCGGTGACGAAGTACGCAACGGGGTGGTGGAGCGCGGGGAACAGCGGCATCGGGCCCAAGGGCAGAGCTCGGGCCGGGGCGACCTTGATCGCCCGGGGGGAGTTCTCGATTGCTATCGCGGGACTAGCTGTCGCCTCCAACGTCGAGCCCGACCTCGGCCCACTGGCGGTGACCTACGTGTTCCTGCTGGCAGTCATTGGACCGATCGCTGCTCGGCTCGCCGAGCCGTTGGCGGACCGATTGCTTACTGCATCGCACGCTCGAAATCATGAAACAACCGAGGAGATCGCCTGAGTCCCACCAATCCTCCCAGCGAACGGCCGCCCCTCGACAAGGGAGCGCGCTCCGATGTGCGCGTGGTCGCCAAGGGAGGCGCGACTCAAATCACCGGACATTTGATGCAGGGCGGGCTGTCGTTCATATATTCGTCGCTATCGCGGTCCGGATCCTGGGTACCGTTGATTACGGGCTCGTCGGGCAGGCGGTCCAGGCGCTTGCCATCATTGGCAGCTCGGCCTCGCCGGCTTAGCTACTCCGCGATGCGTTTGCAACTTGGTCTGGGCCCCACCTTAGGTGCCTAACGATCGTCAGAGATGGCCCCACCACCCCACTCAGCAAACCCATCAACATCCGAGCTGTGTGATGGTTAATCGTCAAACCGGTGCGCCGAAGCTCCCGGTTGGCGGTTCGGCTCCCGCCCGCTTCCGTTTCGACTCCTCGATCCTGGTACTACTGACGGCCAATTGGGCTCTCCAGGGTTCGTGGAATGCCTATACAGGAATCTGTCGGCCTGGTCGATACTAAATCAGTCAGAAGGATTCACGCGGGGCTGGATGAGAGCTTCATGCACACTTGAGGCGGGCTCTCGATTGGTGTCATCCCGGCAGGCACGTCGAATCAGGGGCCTGGGCTTCCGGTGGAAGCTCCACACCGCTCGAGTGTCGGTCAAATCTGGAAACTTCAGTAGGAACCACCCCACCGGGCCACCCATCAGGGGAAGCCTGAGTCAAGGAGGAACCAAGAATGAGGAAGCTCATAGTAACGGGGCTTATCGCCGGCAGTCTCTTCACAGCAAGCCCAGCGCTGGCACACGAAACGCCCAAAGCCAGGGGTTTGGTCAAGAGCATCGGAAGTGCGTCCTTGTACGAAGGCGGTCACGTTTATGGGGAGTACAAGAGCCATGTGCGACAGAGCGGCGTTTGCAAGATCAAGGTAGCGGTGCATGTTCAGGCCTTCCAGGACGGCAAGCTCATCGGCGGTCGAGAGTTCACGACCGTGGCCTACCGGAGCTATTGGAATTCGCACTACTTCCAGTTTCAGACTACCGGCGATGTGAGAGCTTGGACCATCAAGCTAACGCATATTCACATTATCAAGGTAGTGCGAGGCGGCCCGTACACGTGCTAGGTGGAAAACGCAACGGCTCTAGTGACTTCGGTCCTTGGGCTCTGCTCCCAAGGCAAGTAAACTCGCGCTGTCGTAAAACGTCCTTCGCATGAACCTGGCGATGGGGCCATCTCAGCGCTGCCCGATCTCACCGTTCCCGGGAGCTCCCAGCGGGTACCGTCGTAGCAACCCGAATCGGTGAGAGTAGGAGGCGGCGATGGAGCAGCGACTGAGCCTGATCACCCTCGGCGTCAGCGACGTGTCGCGAGCACAGGCGTTCTACGAGGCGCTCGGCTGGCGCATTGGAGGGGGCGTCGACGACGATACCGACCACGTCGCCTTCTTCCAGGCGGGCGGGTTCATCCTCGCGCTCTGGGACCGCGCCAAGCTCGAGCGGGACAGCGGAGTCGAGGACGGGGGCGGCTGGGGAGGAGTGACGCTGGCACTCAACGTCCGCTCGCCTGAGGAGGTCGACGCCGTGCTCGCCGAGGCAGGAGAGGCCGGGGCGACCATAGCCCGCTCCGGCGAAGCCACCTTCTGGGGCGGATACTCGGGAGTCTTCATCGATCCCGACGGCCACCCTTGGGAAGTGGCGCACAATCCCAATTGGACGGTGCACGAGGACGGCCGGACGACGCTCGCCTGAGCCAAGCGACGAAGCTCCAGGAGACAGGCGTTGCATGCGAACACACTCATTCAGATGCAAAGACCGGCCGACCATTCTTGCGCCATGCCTGCGCTGAGCTGGTCAGACCTGGGTTCAAGGTAGTGCCGAGCTGGTCGGAGGTGGTCACGCTCGGACTGGAGTTTCCCGGCGTCGAGCTTGGTAGTTCCTACGGGACGCCGGCTTTGCGAGTTCGCAATGCGCTCCTGTGTCGATTACGCACCGATCCTGACGCGCTTGTGCTTCGCGTCATCGATATCGGTGAGCGGAAAGCGCTGATGCAGGACCAGCCCGACGTTTTCTTCTCCACGCCGCACTACAACGGCTATCCCTATGTGCTGGTTCGGTTGGATGCAGTGAACTACAGGGAACTCGCCGAACTGATTGAGGAGATATGGCGTTTGCGCGCGCCCAAGCGGCTCGTCGCCGAATACGACGCGACCAGATAGCACTGCACGAATCGAAGCCGTCTGCGCTTGCTATTACTACCCGGCCCGGGCTTGCTTCGCCGCCTCGACGCTTGCCTTTAGCGCCTCGATGAGATCGATGACTGCGAGGCGCGGTTTCCTCTGTCTCGAGCTCCGGCACTATGTGCGCATCGCCGGACTTGGTTCGCAAGAGGTCGAGGAGGCGTTCTCGATGCTCGTCACGATGCCGATCGGGGTCCCAGCTGCCGGCCAAGGCGTGGATGAACTGCTGCGCCACATGTAATTCTCGCTCCGGTGGCTCCTCGACGGGTGGCCGCCAGATCTCCTTGGGGCTACGTACCTCGTCGGCGTAGAACAGTGTCTCGAGCATAAGGAGGTCCTCTGCAGGCCGGACGACCGCCAGGTACTCCCTTGTCCTCATCACAAAGCGGCCGACGGCCACCACCGCCCCCGTCTGCATTGCCCGATAAAGGAGACGGTAGGGGCGCTCGGCTCCCGCATTCAGCGGAGCGATGTAGTAACTCTTGTCGAAGTAGACGGGGTCGATTTCAGCGAGCGGAACGAACTGCTCGACCTCTAGCTCGCGGGTCCGCTCTGGAGCAAGCGATCCCAACTCCTCAGGAGTAACGGTCACGACCTTGCCGGGTTCGACCTCGACGCCTTTGACGACATCGTTCCATTGGACCTCGGGCTCAGCGCGGAGCTCGCCGGCGCGCTCGATGTGGACCGGTATGGCGGCTGCCGGATCGGCTCGTTCCGCCGGCTCTTCATGCTGGTAGCCTTCCTCCGAACGCGCCGCACGTTCCGGCCCTGATCCGGCGGCAACGCGCCGATACCGAATCCTGCGCCCCGTTTGCGCATCGTATTGATGAAAGCCTACGTTCTTGGGAACGGTTGCGCTGTACAGCTTGACCGGAATGTTCACCAGGCCGAAGCTGAGCGCTCCGGTCCATACCGCTTGCGCCACGATCACCACCTCCTGCCCGAGAATCTGAGTCTAAGCGATGTCCCCTCGGTCTTCCGAGCCAGAGTCGACTTGTCTCAGTCCTTGTGATGCTCCACGGCAGCGCTGCCCCCACCTCGTCGGACGGGCTCGGCCACCGCACGCACGCGGCCACCAGAGAGGAATTCGATTCCCGCCACAGTTCCGAGCTCTTCTATCTCCTCGAAAGAATGGCCGAGATCCTCTAGCTCGTCGCTCACCTCAGTGCGGAGAAAGGCGGGCTCGGCGAGAATGGGATAGTAGTTCTGAGGAGCGAGTCGAGGTGCGGCCACCGCTTCCGGAAGAGTCATGCCGAAGTCCAAGCGGTTCAGCAGCACCTGGAGCACAGTGTTGATGATCGTAGAGCCCCCCGGTGATCCAAGCGCCAGCACTGTCTTGTCGTCCTTGGTCACGATCGTCGGGCTCATGCTGCTGCGCGGACGTTTGCCTCCTTCGGGAGCGTTCGGATGCGGAGGCTCGAAGTTGAAGTCGGTCAACTCGTTATTGAGCAAGAACCCGTACTCCGGTACCGTGATGCCGCTTCCGCCGATCTGCTCGATCGTGAAGGTGTAGCTCACCATCATGCCCTCGGAGTCGGACACGGTGAGGTGGGTAGTGGAGCCGCCGGTGTCAATCGATGCGGACACCGCCGCGTCCGAGTCGTCGTACGGAAACGGGTCACCGGGCGGAAGGGGCTTGGCCGAAGCCTCTGGGCCGATGAGCTGTCTGCGCTCGGCTGCATAGTCCTGCGACAACAGGCCTTCCAGCGGCACGTCGACGAAGTCGGCGTCACCTAGATAGGTGTTGCGGTCGGCGAAAGCGAGACTCGTGGCTTCGATGTAGCGATGGAGAGCTCGCGTGCGCGAGCCGGCCCCGAGATCGAAGCCCTCGAGAATGTTGAGCGCCTCTGAGATGGTGGAGCCCCCGCTGGAGGGCGGACCCATCCCGAACACGTCGTAGCCCCGATAGGAGATGCGGGTCGGCGGCCGGAACGGCGCACGATAGTCGGCGAGGTCTTGCGTCGTCATTAGGCCGGGACGGACGAAGAGGTCGGAGCTGCGGGTCTCAGGAGGAGCCTGCACCGTTCGCACGATTGCTCTCGCAAGACTTCCCTGGTAGAAAGCGTCGGCCCCCCGCTCTGCGATCAGATCGTAAGTGCGAGCGAGATCCTGGTTGCGGAAAAGAGACCCGACACGCGGCACTCGCCCACTGTCGGTCAGGAACAAGCGGCGCGTCGATTTGAAGGCGCGGAAACGCGCGAGATTGTCGCGCGTTTGTGACGCGAAGATGTCGTCAACCACAAAGCCTTGCCGGGCGATGGCTATTGCTGGTTGCAGCAGTGAGCTGAGTGGCATGCTTCCGAAGCGTTTAAGCACCTGGTCCCAGCCCCTCACGGTGCCCGGGACACCTACGGACAGCCCGCTGGTGACCGCCTCGTCGAAGGGAATGGGCTCGCCGGTCTCGGGATCGATCAGGGTGTCAGGTTCGTAGGCGGCCGGGGCAGTCTCCCGATGGTCGTTGGTGGCCACGTTGTCGCCTCGGCCGATGAGCATGAACCCGCCGCCCCCGATTCCGCACGAGTAGGGTTCGACGACTCCCAGCACCGCGGCGGCGGCCACCGCAGCGTCCACTGCGTTACCCCCGCGGCGAAGCACCCGTATGGCGGTGCGGGTGGCGAGAGGGTCGACGCTTGCGGCCGCTCCTCCACGTCCCGTCGCAGTTGGCTGTCCCTGCGGCTCTGCAGGTCTGGCGGGTGCGGCCGGGCCCAGGCCCAGCGACACGGTCACCGACAGTGCGAACGCAATGCTCGTGATCCGGCGCATCGAGAATTCCTCCCTCTCCACAAGGCCCCTCCGGGAGGCCGCACGGCCGAGGCCGCGCCACCTCTGCAACCGGCACCACCTTACAGGAATTGGGAGCGCTGCGTTCGTCCGGGTACCGCGCGCCTTGTGACTGACTGGTGGCTCGGTCCGGAAATATTTCGAGCGGTCAGCACGTGCCGACTTCGAAGAAAGGCAGCGCGCGTCGCGATTTCAGCGGTCTGTCGAACTGCGTCGCGCCATCAGTTCATCGACCAAGTGATCGAAACACAAGCTGTCAGAATGTGACATCATCCATGGATGATCTCCAAGGAAGAGCTGAGTGTCTACCTTACGGATCATCTCGGAGGGGCGGCGGCCGGCCAAGAACTCGCGGAGCGGCTGCGTTCGCAAAACGAGGGATCTCCCTTGGAAGGCTACCTGGCACAGCTTGCACTCGACATTACCGTGGATCGCGAAACTCTCGCGGACCTCATGGATCGGTTGGGAATCACAAAGAGTGCCGCCAAACAGGCAGGCGGATGGGTGCTCGAAAAACTTACGCGGATCAAGTACTCGGAGAAGTTGACCAGATCGGCGGATGTCAGTCGGCTCTTCGAAATGGAGACGCTGTCTCTAGGGATCGAAGGCAAGCTCGCCATGTGGAGGAGTCTCAAGGAGGTTGCTCATGAGGATCCACAGCTATCGAAAACGAATTTCGACGACCTGATTCAGCGAGCACAGTTGCAACTTGACGGGCTCGAGAGACATCGGCAGGAGGCTGCTGCCAGAGCCTTCACGGCCTCCTCTGTGCAGAGCTAGCCCCGCTGAGCGGGGCTAAGGCTGCTTAGAAGGAATCTAGATCAGTCAAGCGCCGCATAGAACCACCCTGGACGGTAACTTGAGTTGAGAGCGGGCCACGGGAAGTCGATCACCGCAGCGATTGCGTGCGTCCTAGTAGGGGCAGGGTTGGTTTCCTGGGGGCCCCCGAGAAACCCACGCATCGCCTTCGCCGACGGAACGCCCGAGGATCTCCAGCGGCTCGCCACATCCGCCTGGGGAGATTTCATAGCCTCCTTCCGGCGCCACCAAGACTGTATCGATCCGGTAACCGTCGTCCCCGCCCTACGGCTCGGCGACCGGGCCACATACTCACAGAGGGACGCGCTCGTGACGGTGCGCGTGCCGGGCACGGCCCCCAACTTGCGTGCCGCTTTGATACACGAGTTCGCGCATCACCTCGACTACACCTGCCCTCGCGTTCGTCACTTTCGCCGTCGGTTCCTCGCCGCTCAAGGTCTCGCTACAACCCGTCCCTGGGGCACCGGGGCTAGTTGGGAGCAGATCCCTGCCGAGCAGTTCGCAGACGCCGCGGTCGAGATCGTGCTGGGGCGAACCTCATGGCTGCGCCTCCATGCCCGCGAGGCCGCGCTGCAAGAGATGCGGGCGTGGGGAGCACGCGAGTGAAACATGCAATGGCTATGGGCCTAACGCGCTCCTTGTTGGTCAGCCGGCAGTTTTCTTAGCGTTCTCTTCGAGCGCCTGGGCGGCGCGGCGCATCTCCTCAACGGAATCGTCGTCTTCCGGGACATCACGTTGTAGCTCGTGCGCCAGGTTCTGGAGCTCTTCGCCCCCGGCCATCATCTGTACCAGCTGATCCAGACCGATGTCTTGCTTGGGGAAGTCTCCATAGATACGCCCCCGGCGCAGGATGACGAAGTGGTCGCCGACCGGGTAGGCGTGGTGGGGGTTGTGCGTAATGAAAATAACTCCGATACCGCGCTGTTTGGCCTGGAGTATGTAGCGAAGCACCACGCCTGCCTGTTTCACCCCAAGTGCTGCGGTGGGCTCATCGAGAATCAGGACCTTGGCGCCGAAGTAGACAGCTCGTGCGATCGCGACCGACTGACGCTCGCCTCCCGACAGAGTACCGACGGCCTGGTCCGGATCGCGGATGTCGATACCCATCTTCCCCAGTTCTGCGCGCGTCGTCTCTTTGGCAAAGTCGACGTCGTAGCGACGGAACGGCCAAAACCCCTTGGTCGGCTCCGATCCGAGGAAGAAGTTCCTCCAAATCGACAGTAGCGGAATCATGGCGAGATCTTGATACACGGTCGCTATGCCGCGCTCGAGTGCGTCGCGGGGCGAGCTGAGGCTCATCTTTTCGTCCTCGAAGACATACTCACCTTCGTCGGGTTTATGCACGCCGGACAGAGTCTTGATGAGTGTCGATTTGCCGGCGCCGTTATCGCCAAGGAGGCACGTGACCTCTCCGGCCCTCACGAACATAGAGATTTCCTTGATAGCCACGACCGTTCCGAAGTACTTGGAGACGCCCTTGATTTCCAGCAGTGGCTTGCCGTTGGCGCTCAACTCCTCGTCGCCCTCCTTCGTACCCAGTTGTTGAATATGACCGCCACCAACAGCACTGCACCGACGAAAACCTGGAAGAGATCGCCGTCGACCCCCATGATCACGATGCCTTGCTGGACCAATGCGAAGATGAGTGCGCCGAGCGCCGCTCCGACCGCCGAGCCGTAGCCACCGGTGAGCAAGCAGCCGCCGATGACCGCCGCGATGATCGCCTGGAACTCCTGTTGGGTTCCACGCAGGGTGTCGGCGCCGGTGAACTGTGCCGCCTGAATCAAGGCTACGAGAAAAGCGGCGAAGGCGGTCGTCATGAACAGGTGAACCTTTACCCTGCGTGTAGGGACCCCGACATTGCGCGCCGCATCTACCGCGCCTCCTGTCCCAAAGATCCAGTTGCCGTAGCGAGTCCGCAGTAACACCCAGCTGGCGAGGGCAGTGAGGACGACCCACCATAGGATGGCGACGCTGAAGCTGCTCCCAAACGCTTCGAGATTGCTCGCGAAGACCGTTTGGATTGGCGCGAACCCTTCAACCTGATCGAGCCCACCGAGCTGAGTGCGGTTGGTTCGGAATCTTGTGAATGCGATCGTGATGCCGCGGAAGACGAACAACGTTCCAAGCGTGATGATGAACGAAGGAAGCCTGGTCGTCACCACTAGCCAGCCGTTGAACAAGCCGACGAGCAGCGACAGTGCCAGCGCCACCAAGATCGCAGGGAACAGCGTCCAGCCGAAGCCCCCGGCCTCGGTGGAGGTGATCAAGATCAGGATGGCCATGCCGGCGAATCCCAGGATAGAGCCGATCGACAGATCGAACTCACCTGCGATCATCAGCAGAGCGACTGCGACGGCAAGAATGCCCAGAGGTGCGGCCCGGTTGAGGATGGATGCGGTCGTCGCCAGGCTGATGAAGTTGTTATCGGCCGCGAAGATCGCAAAGAAGGTCCAGACGAGCACCACTCCCAGCAGCGCACCGAGTTCGGGCCGCGACAGCAACCCGGACAACCACCCGGATTTCCGGACCCGTTCATCGCCCGGCGCAGCTGCCGGCCGTGCGGCTTCGGTGGCCAAAGTTCCTCCCTTCTCTGGGTGGAGGGGCAGGTGGGGGGCTCGCAACCTAGCCCCCCACCTGAATCACATTGCTACCCGACGCGTTACCTAACGCCTTCGTCGGTGTATTGGATGACGTCGCTGGCGGTGTCCTGAGTGACGATCTGCGGGCCGGTCAGGACGATGCGCTCAACGCTGCCGAGTGGCAACGCCCCCGTCTCGAGGTACTGGGTCAGAAACACCACCGGCAGGTAACCCTGCAGGTACTGGGCCTGGTCGATGGCGAACAGCATGTCGCCGTCCTCGATCGCCTGCAACACCGAGGACGAGAGGTCGAAGGTCGCGAAAGTTATGTCCCCGAGGCTCCCGGACTGCTGCAGCGCCTGCAGCGTCGGGTCCGCGCCGGTCGGTCCCAGGGTGAGGATTCCGTCGATCTCACGGCCCTGAAGCGCGCCTGTCACCGTCTCGGTCGCCGCCTGGGGGTTGTTGAGGTCGACCGGGACGACCTCTCCCTGCTCCCCAAGGCCCTCGAAGAAGCCCTCGCAGCGCAGGTCGAGAGCAGCGTTACCGACCTCCTGGTTGATGCAGATTGCATTCTTTACGCCCTCTTCGGCGAAGCGTTGGCCTGCGATCAACCCGGCCTCGAACTCAGTCTGACCGATGTGTACCAGGACACCGAGGTCGGCGAAGTCATCGCTCCCGGAGTTCATCGAGATGACCGGTATCCCTGCGTCCACTGCGCTCTCGATCGAGGTGCGTAGTGCGTCCGCATCGGGGATGCTGACGATCAGGCCGTCCGGCTCGGATGCAACCGCTGCGTCGATCAGCTCACTCATCTGCACCATGTCGAAGGTCTGCGGTGCCCGATACTCGACCTCGACCCCCATGTCGGTGGCGGCATCGTCGAACCCGTTGGCGGCCACCGACCAAAAAGGATCGGAGGCTTGCCCGTGGGTTACCGCGACAAAGCGGAAGTCACGCTGTGCGACTGCGCCGCCTCCGTCCCCGTTGCCGTCAGACTGCTGCTCCCCGCCCCCATCGCTCGCACAGGCTGCAGCGAGCAGCACCAGCACCGCCGCCACTGCCCACATCTTAGTTTTCCCCACCCCGGCTCCCTTCTTTGTGGCCCCGCCCTATGCGGCGCCTGCTTGAACAACACTGCGGTTCATGCCGACTGTTGTGCCTGCGAATCAGAGATCACCCGCCGCATAAACTCCATCCCGGTGCGAGCATCCCCGATCGGACCACCTCCCTTCTCTGGCTCCTCATTCAACACCCGGTCCTGCTCCAGCACCAACCAACCGTCGTACCCGGAAGCCTGCAAGAGTGCGATCACCGATTCGAGGTCGACATCGCCGCTCCCGAGCGGCCGGTACATCCCGCGCCGGACCGCTTCCTGATAACCGAGCGCACCGGAACCGACTAGCCTCGACAGCCCGACGTCAACGTCCTTCAGATGGACGTGTGCAATCCGGCCCAAGACGGATTTCACTACCTCGAGAGGGTCGGCTCCCGCCACCGTCAGATGGCCCGTGTCGATACATAGCGCAACCGACGACGAGTCGAGGACTCGTTCGATGTCGCGCCGGCCTTCGATCGCGGTGCCGTAGTGAGGATGAAGTGCGACTCGAAGCCCCCGGGAATCAGCCACCTCTTCGACGCGCTCGATGCCATGAGCGAGCGTCATCCACGCTCGCGTATCGAGTTGCTCCGATACCTCGTAGCCGGTGTGGGCCGAGGCGGCGGCTACGACCAGCACTTCCGCCGAGGCGGATCCAAGCAAGTCGGCCACCTCGGCCACGGCCGTCAACTCTGTCTCTAGACGAGGGGCGTCGTGCAGGACGGCAGGTACAAAGCCACCAACCAGCTTGAGGACGTGAGCGCCGAGTAACGCTCGCAGCGATGCGGGATCGTCCGGGAGAAAGCCCTCGGGGCCCAGCTCGATGGCGTGGAAGCCGAGCTCCGAGATCTCAGAAAGTACCCTCTGCGGTTGGAGCTGGTGCCCCCATCCCTCCACCTCGCAAATACCCCAGGTGATTGGCGCGGCCGCGACCCTGTCGAGAGTGTTCCTCACCGCAACTCCTCGAGTTTCACGGGGCGGTGCTGCTCTCGGGAGAGGTCGCAGGCCACAGCCACCCGCAGTGCCTCGAGGGCGTCCTCTGCCGTGCATGGGCTCGACGTCGCCCCACTGGCGACTTCGATGAATGCGGACAGCTCTCGGCGGTAGGCATCCTTAAACCGCTCCTGGAAGTTGGGGTAGGCATCGGGCGGGGAGCCGGGCATGCCGGGCTCAACCGAGCGCAGAGGGGTGCGCTTGTCCCAGCCAACCGCGATGCTGTCGCCGGACCCAAATAATTCCATGCGAACGTCGTAACCCAGGGGGTCGTGACGCGCGACCGACAGGATGCCGAAGGCCCCGCTTCTCAACTTGAGGACCGCCGCTGCGGTGTCGGCGTCGCCGTGAGACTCGAAGATCGGAAAGTTGGTCGCCGATCCATCCGCGTAAACCTCGCCGACCTCGTCGCCGGTGACGAAGCGCAGGGCGTCGAAGTCATGAATGCTGAAGTCCCGGAAGATGCCGCCCGAGCTCTTGATGTAGTCCTCGTGTGGCGGGGAGGGGTCGTGCCCGGCCATTCGGACTATGTAGAGGTCACCGAGGCCGCCGCTCGCGACGAGCTCATGGGCGGCCCTGTAGCCTTCGTCGAAACGGCGCTGAAAGCCCATCTGTAGCGGAACCGCCGTCTCATGGGCGAGCTCGACGATTTCAACGCTCGCATCCAGGTCGAGTGCGATTGGTTTCTCGCAGAAAGTGGGAAGGCCGCGCTCAAGGGCAGACTTGATCAGCTGCGCGTGTGAGGATGTCGCCGCAGCGATGACCACGGCGTCGACCGCCACCAGCAGCTCCTCAACTCCAGCCGCCGGCTCGACCCTTAGATCGGTGGCTACCTTAGCCACCCGCTCGTGATCGGCGTCCGTCACAGTGACCGAGGCGACATCGGAAAAGGCGGCGAGCATCCGGGCGTGCTCCACGCCGATCCTGCCGACTCCGATGACCCCAACTCGCAACGCGCCCCCCGGCCTGGTTTGGGGCCCCCTCCAGTGGCCCCACTGTCACCGTTCCCTCCGCGGGTTTTGACTCCGCGGGCCTCCCGCTAAGCCGCCTCTTCAGCGGGGCACCTGATTCTAGCGACTCGAGAGCCCTCCTCTCGCGGTGGTCAATCGCCCAAGCTGTGCGGTGGGCCACCGGGTCGGTGGTCATGAGCCCAAGTTGGGCGATCGACCACCTTAGTGAGTATCGAGGTAGCGATGAACGTCCTGGATGACAACCGAGCCTTCGCCCACCGCAGATGCGACACGTTTCACAGACCCATGGCGCACATCGCCCACCGCGAAAATGCCGGGGATGGCCGTTTCGTAGGAGAAAGGAGAGCGCTCGAGAGGCCACTCACCCGAGCTCAGCACGTTCGGACCGGTGAGGACGTAGCCCCATTCGTCGCGCCGTACTTCCTCCGGCAGCCACTCAGTCCGGGGTTCAGCGCCGATGAGAATGAACAATCCCTCAGCTTCATGGCTCGCGCGCTCTCCGTCCGCGTGGAGCAGCTCGATGAATTCAAGCTTGCGCGTTCCACCCCCACCCACCACCCGGCAGCCGCAGTGGACGGTGATGTTGTCCCGCACCCTCATCTCCGTGATGAGATATTCAGACATGCTCGTCGAGAGGGACCGTCCTCGGACGACCATCGTCACTTTTCTTGCGAATCGCGAGAGATGAAGCGCGGCCTGTCCGGCGGAGTTACCACCTCCCACAACGAAGACTTGTTTGTCCTTCATGGCCGCGGCCTCGGTGACGGCTGCGCCGTAGTAGACACCTGCTCCCACCAGCGCTTCCAGCGCCGGCAATTCCAAGCGGCGATAGTCTGCACCCGGAGCCAGAACAATCGTTCTGGCTCGGACCTGCACGCCGTCCGAGAGCTCGATATGAAAGCAATCATGCGTCTCCGTGATGGCCGTTGCGGAACGTGCGAACTGGAAAGCGACGCCGAAGGTCCAAGCCTGGTCGAAGGCCCTTCGAGCGAGCTCCTGACCGGAGATGCCACGAGGGAAGCCGAGGTAGTTGCGGATCCTGGAAGTCGTGCCTGCCTGGCCTCCCATCGCAGCACGGTCCAACACGAAGCTCAGCAGGCCTTCCGAAGCCCCCGATACGCCGGCTGCTAGTCCGGCCGGGCCACCTCCTATGACCGCCACGTCGAAGGTGGTCCAATCGGGCTTGTCTCCTCCGGAAACCGCGTCGGCCACCTCTGCATCGGAGGGGTTCTGCATTGCTAGTCCACTCCACAGCACCAAGACCGGTAGGACGGCATCATGGGCACCTGCCTCGTTCAGGATGCGACGGCCCTCCCCGGAGTCGGCGTCGTGATACCCGATGGGGAGTCCGTTGCGGGCAAGCAGATCGCGCAACTCATGCGTTCGGGGCGACAACGGCTTACCCACCAGCTGCCCGATCTGTAGGTGCGGGCCGTATGTTCGCGCCCACTCTGCGAGAAGCTCGGTGATCGCAGCATGGAACATCTCGTCGGGTGACACCAATGGCACCAGCGTGAAGTGATCTGCGAGCCCCATCTGCAGGGGCCGCTGGACCATCAGGTTTTCATCGCGGGCGCCGGGCTCGAGTAGGAGGATTCGGAGTGCACCGGAATGCCGTGCCCGTACGAATGCCATGGCTTCCCAGCCATCGCCGTCGGACAGCTTCAGGCTCGAAAGAATCAGTGCAACGCGTCGTTGATCGAGGGCCAAACGCTCGGAGGTGGTGGCGGCCTCTTGGGCGGAGGCGGCTCTGGCAACCTCGTAGTCGGGCTCATATCGGCGCTCGAGCTCGCTCGCCACTCGGTCGAGGGTCTCGAGGTCGCTATTGATCACGAGGAGGAAGGGGGGATCGCTCATCCTCCCCTGAGCCTATCGAGCGTCGTCCCATCTAAAGAACGTCACCAGGTTGCCGTCGAGGTCGAGCGTCGCGAACTCCGTGGTCCCGAAGTCTGTGTTGTCGACTCCCTTCTTCGAAACGGGATGCAGAACGTCGCTCCGTCGAAGCTCCTCGTAAAGATCATCGATCCCCTCAACTCGGATGCGACAGCTGGCGGTTCCGGCAATAAAGGACTCGGCGCCGGAGGACACCGGTCTCTCGGTCCAGTCGCGGCCCCGCCAGCTTTCATCGCTCGATTCCCACAGGTGCAGGACGGCCTCATCCCGGCACACAACCGCGAAGCCTCCGTCGTGGTGAAGCACCTCGAAACCGAGGCGCTCCTTGTAGAAGGCGACTGCGGCCGGCGCGTTCCGCACGGGCATGGCGGGGATTGTCTGGTCGAGCCGGATGCCGGGAGTCATCAGATCTACCGGGACTAAGCGCCCTCGGGATCAAGAAACTTTTCGAGGCGAGGAGGATCCCAGTTCTCCAAGCTCTCAATGAGCTCTTCCGGCCGCTCTACGACAACGAGCAAATCCCGATGGCCGAGGTTGAGAAAGCCTTCGGCAACGGCGTGGTCGAGAAACGCGGTGAGGCCGTCGTAGTAGCAGTTGATGTTGAGAAGAGCACATGCCTTTCGGTGGAGGCCCAATTGGGACCATGTGTAAACCTCTATGATCTCCTCGAGTGTCCCGATACCTCCGGGCAGCGCAACGAAGGCGTCCGAGAGCTCGGCCATTGCTGCCTTGCGTTCGTGCATAGACTCGACAACATGTAGGTCGGTCAGCCCTAGGTGGGCGACCTCTTTCTCGACAAGCTGGCGCGGCATTATTCCCACTACTTCACCGCCTGCGGCGAGCACCGTGTCCGCCAACTCACCCATGAGTCCCACGTTGCCTCCGCCGTAGACGATTCCGATGCCAAGATGAACCAGGGAGTGCGCCAGATTCTGAGCAGCCCTTCGGTAGCGGTCGTCGTTCCCCGGGTTGGAGCCGGCATAAACGCAGATCCGCTTGATGGCTGTCATTGCACGAGGTTACCAAGCTGCCGCCACACGGCGGAGCACGTCGGCGTGTTCCTGGTCTTGGTCATCGCGTTCATTCTCTTCAAAGTGAGGTGGCGGGTGGCCGAGCCCAACGAAGCGCTGGTCATTTCAGGCATCAGGGAGCATGCGTCACCCGAGGGCGTCGACGAGAGTCTTGGCTTCAGGATAGTGACGGGGCGAGGGACACTCCTCATTCCCGGTCAGGCGGCTCTCTCTAGACCTTCGTGAGGCAGAGCTCGGCATCGAATGCGTCACCCATCAGGGGATACCTCTCGGGGTGCGCGGGGTGGTGATCTTCAAGGTTGGTGACGACCTTGTTTCGATCGCCAATGCAGCGCGGCGCTTCCTCGACTAGCAGGATCAGATTGATGCGCGCGTCCACAACGTCTTTGCGGGACATTTGCGTGCCATCGTGGGAAGCATGACGGTTGAGGAGTTGATTCGGGACCGGGAGAAGCTGACTCAGCTAACGCGCGCGTCGTCTGGAACTGAGATGGAGAAACTGGGGCCTGATCGTCGACTCGCTCCAGATTCAGGAGATCGACGATCCCACCGGATACATCACAAACCTCGGCCGGCCACACGCTGCCGCGATCGAACGGGATGCCCGCATCGCCCAAGCCGGCGCCGATCAGCTCGCTACCGAGAAGGAGCAGCAGGCAGACGCCTTGAAGGCTGAGGCTCGGCGCGAAAGCCAGATAAAGCTGGCCGGTTACCAGGCAGAGGTCGATCGAGTACACGCGGAAGCGAGTCAGGCTGGCCCCCTATCGGAAGCGACCGCCAGACAGAACGTTAAGAGACCAAGGTCGCCCAACTCGAGGGGCAGCGCGAAGAGCAGCGACTGCAGGCGACGGTCCGAAAGCCCGCCGATGCGCGCGCCTACGAACAGATCACCTTGGCCAAAGCTGAGCGGGACGCGCAGATCGCCACCGCCGAGACGCAGGCTCAGAGAGTCAAGCTCGAGGCCCAAGCGGAAGCCGAGCGAGTGCGCGCAATCGCCGGCGCCGAGGCCGAGCATGTCCGGGTCAACGCAGAAGCGAGCTCGGAGTCGGTCAAGCTGATGGGAGAGGCCGAGGCTTCGGCGACGCACGCCAAGGGCGTGGCGGAGGGGCAGCAGTGAGGGCCAAAAGGCACTGCGGAGGCAGAGGCCATCAAGCAGGGAGTCGCGGGCTTGCAGCTGGCGCGTGGCCTGCTGGGCGGTAACGGGGGCGACAAGAGCACACCGAAGGAAAGGTCCGAGAACCTCTAGCTCTCGGGCTCCGGCTCCGGGGCCAGAGCGGACGCGGCATCTCCCTTAGGAGCACCGGGTAAACGCGGACCGCGAACACCTCCCACCGCCCGTAGCTCGAGTCCGGCCGAGAGCCTAAAACTTTCCAGGAAACCTTGCCCAATTGGCCCGAACCGTGATTGGCTTGCGGGTGGGAGTTGTCTGGGCAGGGTGCCCCTCGGGCGCCCGGGAGAGGAGCAATGTGCGCAATCAACGGCGATTTCGTTTCCAGGTCTTTCTCTGCTTGGGACTTTTAGCTTCACTGATGGTTTCCCTCGGCCCCCTTGCTTCGGCGGCCGTCACAGTAGAGGTCGTCGGCACCGGGCTCAATAGTCCCCGCGGCCTCGATGTGGCGCCCAACGGGGACGTCTACGTAGCCGAGGCGGGCAAAGGCGGGAACGGTCCCTGCCTTCCCGGTCCAGAGGGGGGAGAGGTCTGCCTTGGGTCCACCGGATCGGTCACTGCCATCGAAAACGGGAACGAGGAGCAGCATCGCGTCGTGACGGGGCTTCCCTCGCTTGCGGAAGAAGGCGGGTTTGCTGCACTGGGCCCCTCCGACGTTGACTTCAGGGGGCCGAGTGCGCTCCTGACCATCGGTCTGGGCGCCGACCCGGCGCTGCGAGCCAAGCTCGGAGCGCAAGGTCGCGAGATGGCGACGGTTCACACTCTCACCAAGAGAGGAGCGATGACCCGCCTGGCGGACATTGCCCCCTTCGAGATCGCCACCAACCCCGATGGAGACCAGCCGGGCGCTTTGGTCGATACGAACCCGAACTCGGTTTATTACCAGGATGACGGTGCAGTCGTTGCCGACGCCGGCGGTAACGCCCTGCTGCATGTCGATGAGGATGGAAAGGTATCGACACTAGCGGTATTCCCCTTCAAGATGGTCCCGGCGCCCGATTTTCTGGGCCTTCCGCCGGGAACAAAGATCCCCATGCAGCCGGTGCCGACCTCGGTGACGCGTGGTCCCGATGGCGCCTACTACGTCGGCCAGCTCACCGGCTTCCCATTCCCCACCGGCAAGGCAAGGGTGTTCAGGGTCGTGCCCGGAGAGGACCCGGAGGTTCTTGCTCGAGGGTTCACGCACATAACCGACCTCGAGTTCGGCGACGACGGCAAGCTTTACGTGCTGCAGCTCTCGAGTCGTTCGCTTCTCGACCCCGATCCCGGGCACGGCCGCCTGTACCGTCTCGACGGCGGTGGAGTGCACACTCAGATCGCCAGAGGACATCTGGACTTCTCGCTGGGCCTCGCCATCGAAGGCGACGACATCTACGTTTCCGACCGCAGCATCCTCCCCGGTGGGGGCCGGGTGCTTCACATCACGAGGTAAGGCAGGTTTCTTCGCTGAGTGTGGCGCGCGCCACAGTTTGCGTGGCGCGCGCCGCCTAGCGTTGGGGCATGGATAACTCGCCTAAGGACGCAGTCCTGCGTAACCTCGCTTCGCTCCTCACCGGGGTCATCGGCACCGGACGAGAAGCCGATGTTGCCATCAGTCCGCAGCTTGATGCCGTGGTTGTTTTCGCGGAGAGCGAACTGGTGCTGTCGTGTAACCTCTCGGACCTGGTCGTTTCAGGAGCTGCGTCGAAGCGCTCGTAGTACCAGAGCTCCCGCCAGCGACGCGCCGAGCACCAGTCCAAGCCGCTGTGCTTCGGCGCGACGATCCACCTTCTGGGACGCCGGCCCGTCCGATGCTGGCTGCGCGGTGATGGAGATGTTGTCTATGTCGGGATAGGCGGCGGTCGCGGAATGCATCGCCTCCTCTTCCGAAGGAAAGGTGTCGTTGCCGATAAGTACCTGCCTTCGGCCGCGGTCCACATAGCGCCATCCCCACCGATCCCGGTCCTGCTGGACGATTTCGAGCCCCGGTCTGCCCTTGTCGAATACCACGTCACTGACTCTCGGCCGCGTCGGCGGCCAGCTCGGAGCTTTCCTTCACGTTGAGCTCCGCATTAAAGGGGGTGGCGGCGTCCTCTTCGGCGAAGTTCTGGAGGGGTTGAGCATAGTCTCTACTCAAGTTCCTTCGCTCGTCTCGTGAGCCGAACGGAGCGCGGACAGCGGCATGTGCCCGAAACGATCCGCGCCGCTGGCCTGCAGCGCCTTCATCAATCGATACGTGACCCATCCGGCAATTATCGGAGACACGATCACAAGAACCTGAAAGATGAACAGCATGGTGTGCACCGAGACGCGCATCCACTTCGCGAGCAGGTCGATCGAGGCGGCAAAGAACATGGCCGCATAGAAGGTAAGAGTGGCGGCGCCTAACGCGGTCCTGACAGGATGGTCGCGGGGCCGGTCGAGGAGATGATGGACGTCGTGATCTTTTGCGTAACGCGCTTCGAGGAAGGGCCACGCGTACAACAGCGCAAAGGTGATTCCCGGCATCAAGACGGCGGGGAAGAAGGGGTTGGGAAGCTCGAACCCAAAGGCGCGCAACTCCCACGGCGGGAAGACGCGCAGAGCACCATCGACCCATCCCAGATACCAGTCGGGTTGAGCAGGCGACGACACCTGTTGCGGCTCGAACGGCCCGTAGAGCCACACAGGGTTTATTTGCACCAACCCGCCGAGAAAGGCGAGTACTGCAAACACTGCAAAGAACAAGCCCGTCGACTTGGCGGCATAGGTAGGCCACAGCTTGGAGCCGACCACGTTCGTCTCGCGCCGGCCCGGCTCCCGGAACTGGGTGTGCTTCTGCCGCCACAAGATTGCTAGGTGGGCGCCGATCAGGCCGGCGAGAAGAGCAGGGACCAGGAGAATGTGGACGACGTAGAGCCGGCCGATGATCTGCTCGGCGGGGAACTCACCACCAAAGATGAGGAAGGCCATCCAGGTCCCGATCAAAGGCATCGACAGCGCAATGGAGTTGGCGATCCTCAAACCTATGCCGGACAGCAGGTCGTCGGGAAGCGAGTACCCCGTGAACCCGTTGAAGATCGCCAGGACGAGAAGGGTGACCCCGATCATCCAGTTGATCTCGCGTGGGCGTCGAAAGGCGCCCGTGAAGAAGATGCGACACAGGTGCGCAACGATCGAGGCGACGAATACCAACGCGGCCCAATGGTGGATCTGGCGCATTACGAGACCCGCACGCACTTCGAAGCTGAGGTCAAGCACCGATCTATAGGCATCCGACATGTGCACGCCCCTCAGCGGTGCGTAGGCGCCGTCGTAGGTCACCTCGGTGAGGCTCGGCTCGAAGAAGAACGTGAGAAAGGTCCCGGTGAGGAGCAACACCACGAAGGAGTAGAGCGCGATCTCCCCGAACATGAACGACCAGTGGTCGGGAAACACCTTGTTGAGAGCTTCTCTGGTGAAGGAGGAGGCGCCGAGGCGGTCGTCTATCCAGCGAGCCGTCCGCTCAATCACGGCCGCGGCTCCAGAAACCGGGGCCGATGGGCTCGAGGTAATCGCCCTGGGCGACCACGTATCCCTCTTCATCGATGGCGAGCGGAAGCTGGGGCAGCGGACGGGTGGCCGGCCCAGCCGTGGGCTTGGCCCCCTCCATGACAGCGAACACGGACTGGTGGCAGGGACAGAACAGCTCCCGTGACTGGGGTTGGTAGAGACCCACCGGACAGCCTGCGTGAGTGCACACCTTGGAGAAGGCGATGAAGCCCTCAGGTGTCCAGTCAAGAGGGCCGGGTAGATCGGGGGCCTCGGCCGCATCGAATCTGATGAGCAGTGTCTGCGCGTCCGCCGAGTCGGTGTGTCCTTCGGGAAAGACCGTCAGCACGCCCGTCACCTGGAGGCCCTCCGCCAGGACCGGTTCATCGTCCACCGTCACGAGGCGTGCACCGGCGCTCCACGGGGTTCGGTACAACGAGGGGCCCGGCCTGGTTCCAAGCGAGCGGATGGGGAACAGGGCCACCAGGCCCAGGGCCGCCACGGCCGCCCCCAGCATCTTGCCCAGGAAGCTCCGCCGCGCGACGAGGTCGGCTCCGGCCTCAAAGGACTCCTCTGCCTGCCCGCGCTCTTCACCCTCGGAGGGAAGCTCGTGACGCTCTTCGACGTAAGGAGCGGAGGGCATGAGCTCATCTCCCCACAGGATCAGCCCGAGGGCAATCCCTCCGAGAGAAACGCCGAGCAGTAATCCCTCAAGCTGCGGCTGACCGCCCAGCGCGTAGAGGGCAGTGAGGCCGATCGAGGCGACCACGCTGGCCCCGAAGCCCAGGCCCATCGCTCTCGAGGAGCCCCTTTTCCTCTTCACTCATCCCCCGTCCTGGTGCCGATCACGCGGGCCACCAGGAGCAGGGCTCCGAGGCCCACTATCCAGCCCACCGCCCCCTCGGCGACCGGCCCGATCCGGCCGATGGGCGCCCCGCCCCGGTCGATCGGGTCCTGAAGATAAAGGACATAGCGCACGATCGAGTCGACCTCATCCTGCGAGAAGGTCTCTGCCCCGAACACCGGCATGGTGCCCGGGCCCACCAGCATGGCTTCGGCGGTCTCGGTGGCGGATGATTGCTTGAGGCTGGGCGCGACCAGGCCGGTGCGCCGAGCGACCGTGCCGCTTATGTCTTGGGCAGTGCCGGGCGCAAGCGCACCGCCGACCGCTGTGGTGGAGTGGCACGCGGCGCAGTTCTCCTGATAGAGCTCGGCCCCCAGCCCAAGCTCGCCGGCCGCCGGTTCGACGTTGGGGATCGGCGGCCCGGCCGCTCCCAGCAGGTCGACGTGGGCGATGATCGCGTCTATGTCCTCGTCCTCATAAGCGGGCGGGGCCCGCCTGATCACCTGAGTGGGGAAGTCGATCGGCATTCTGCCGGTGGTCAGCATGAAATGCGTGTATGCAGGGCCGTTGGTGCCCGAAACCAGGTCTGGTGCCCGACTGGTGCCGCCTCCCTGATCGCCGTGGCACCAGGCGCAGTCACGCAGGTACAGCTCCTCGCCGCTCCGCCCAGTCGCCGATGTAATCGCCGGTGGGCCGTAGCGTTCGGTTTGGCCCTGGAAATAGACGCACGCCTGCAGCGAGAACGCGGCGACCCCAACAAGGAGCAAGAGGAGCCGCGGGCGCCCGCTCATCGCCCGCTCCACGACACCCTGACGCCTGCCTCGGTGGGCGGGCGGCGGCGATCCATGGCCATGAGCCAGCGGGCCAGCAGAACGACGATAGTGATTAGGAACACGAGACCAACCGGCGTCCACATAATGGCGCCGGCGAGCTGCTGGTCCTCGAGTGCAGTGAGCTCCCACTGCACGCGCACCGCGGGCGTGGATCGGGTAGAGGGCGCGACCCGAAAAGATGAGCACGACGGACAGGGCCGCGCTCTGCAGGCCGCTCACAAAGACGAGAAGGATGGCAGGGCCAAAGTCGAGCCGATGACGCCTGCGTCCGATCACATGCATCCAGAACAGCAACGATGCGCTAACGAAGCTCGAGTGTTCCAGTACGTGCCACCGATCGTCGGCGACGGCCGACTGATAAAGGGATGGAAAATGCCAGGCCCACAGCGCGACCGCAAACAGGGCGCCGGCAATTGCGGGGTGGAACAACACCGACTTCAGCAGCACAATCGGACGAGAGCGCTCCAGCAGGCGCAGGCCCCTGCGAGTGGTGTGTGGGAGTGCCAGCGTGACCACGAGCACGGGTGTTCCGTAGACGAGCAGGGGGGCGACGATCAGGATCAGCACGAGATGCTGAACCATGTGCCACGAGAAGAGCTGGACCGCGAGAGCGTCCAACGGAGACATCAAGCCTACGATCAGACCTACGAGGCCGGCGAAGAAGGAGACGGCTCTCCGTAGTGGAACACCCCTGCCTCGGCCCCGAGCCCACAGTTTCCTTAGGCCCAGCAGATAACCCCATGCCATCGCCGCGACCGCGACGATGAGGACTGGATCGAAGCTCCAGCCACCGAGTTCGCTCACAGGGAGGGGTCGCATGTCGCGAGAAATCCCGGCACGAACAGAGCGAGGAGGATCCAGAAGGCGAACAGCCCGCTGGTGACGATTCCGGCCCATGCCATCCACTCGGCGCGTCCGCCGGGCGTCGAGTCTTGCGCCGCCCTTACTCGTCGCCAGCAGCTGAATGAGACGAGCACACCGGCGAGAGCAAGCGCACCCGCTGCCAGGGTCAGCCATACCGCCACCGGTTCGATCTCCGCGCCTGCCAGCTGCTGCGTCTGGGAGCCGGGGTTGCAGGCGATCTCTTCGAGGTTGTATCCGATAAGTATCTGCAGGCTCCAAGCCACCGGCCCGGCGAGCACGCCGAACCACAGCAGCCTGGAGCCGCCTCTTTCAGCTCGGCTTACGGCCTGAGCCACACAGCGCTCACAGGTTCGGGGACAGATAGATGGTTGCCAGAACCACTACCCACACGATGTCGACAAAGTGCCAATACATGGTGAAGTTCTGCACCGTCACATGGCGATTCTTGTCGAATGCGCCTTGCCATGCCCGCACCTGAGCCCACAAACTGATGAGCAAGCCGATCAGTACGTGACTCCCGTGAAAGCCCGTGATTGTGTAGTACAGGGACCCGTAGGCGTTCGTGGTTGGGCCGAACTCCGCTAGCTTTTCCGGATACTCGACCGCCAATTGAAGGCCCAGAAAGATCGCACCGAGAAGGAACCCAGCGCCGAGCCAGAGCCTCAATGCACGTTGATTGCCGTTGCGGGCGGCGCGATCTGCCATATGCACCGGCCAGCTCGAAGTCCACAGGATGACGCTCATGATGAGCGGCAATTCAAGAGAAGGGATCGGTATGCCGTCGGGAGGCCACACCGGTGAGGACTTGAATCGGAGGTAGAAGTAGCTCGCGATCAAGGACCCGAACAGCATCGACTCCGTGACGATCAACATCACCATGCCCCACCATCCCGGCGACACCGAGCCCGCGTGGTGACGGGGCAGAGTATCCTCCTCGAGGTGGGGATGTGTCCCTGTTGGCGCCTTGGTCACGGTCATGTCTCCTGCGTCTCCCCTGTGGGCCAGAACCAGCCCGCAACTGCCGCTGCCGATGCCAGCGCGCCGGTGGCCGTCATTAGCGCCGCGTCGAACAAGACCCCGTAGAACGAAACCATCATCGCCACGGTCAAGGTCACAGGCCACGGTGACTCGTGCGGCATCTCCACCACCGCCTGAGGAGTCGCGTCGAGCATGCTTGTCGCGAGAGTTTCGTGACCGCTCGCCAGCAGATAGGCACCGTCTTCGGGACGTTGGGGGCCGCGCCGAAGCTCGGGCTGGTCCCACATCGGATGCAGGCTGCGCACCGCGGGAATGGACTCGAAGTTGTACTCGGGCGGCGGAGAGCTTGTCGACCACTCCAGTGTCTCCGCCTCCCACGGGTCTGGACCTGCGAGCTCACCGCTCTTACTGCTCTTGTACCAGTTGATGAACGTGATGAGTATTCCCAGGGCAAGCACGAAGGCTCCGACGGTCGACAACAGGTTCCAGATGTCCCATCCGAGGCCCTCCTGATAGGTGTAGGTCCTACGGGGCTGTCCCAAAAGGCCCGAGATGTGCATCGGGAAGAATGCGAGATTGAAGCCCGCGAACATGAGCCAAAAGCTCAACTTGCCGAGGCGCTCGTCCAGCATCCGGCCGGTCATCTTGGGCAGCCAGTAGTAGAGACCGCCGAAGATCGGGAACACAGATCCGCCGATGATGACGTAGTGGATGTGAGCCACCACGAAGTATGAGTCGGTCGTCTGTAGGTCGAACGGGATGGCGGCGAACATCACTCCCGAGAGGCCCCCGAGCACGAACGTGAATACGAAGCCCAATACGAACAACATCGGGGTCTTGAGGATGACCTTGCCGGCGATCAGGGTCGCCAGCCAAGCGAACACCTGGATCGAGCTCGGGATGGTAACCATGAAGCTCGACAGAGACGTAAAGCTCAACGCTATCTGGGGGATGCCCACGGCGAACATGTGGTGAACCCACACGCCAAACCCGATGAGTGCCACAGCCATCTCCGCCACCACGATATAGATGTAGCCGATCATTGGGCGCCGTGTGAAGGCAGGGATCATCATTGATACGAGCCCGAAGGCCGGAAGCACGAGGATGTATACCCACGGGTGCCCGAAGATCCAGAAGAGGTGCTGCCATAGGACGGCATCTCCTCCCTGAGTGGAATCAAAGAAGTGGAAACCAAGCTTGCGATCGAGCTCCAGCATGACGAGTGCCGCGGTCAGTGGAGGTTGAGCAAACACGATGGCGAGTCCGAGCGCCAACTCACCCCACACGAAAATCGGCATGCGGTTGATCGACATCCCCGGTGCTCGAAGCTTGAGGATCGTCACGACGAAGTTAATCGCGCCGGCGGTGGTCGAGAATCCGAGGAGGATGAGCCCAAGGGCGTAGAAGTCGATGTTCACCCCGGGCGTGAACTCGCTGTTTGCCAGCGGCACGTAATTGAACCACCCGTTGTTTGGCGCCCTCCCGACCAAAAAGCTCGAGTGCATGAAGATGCCCGCCCCAAGAAAGACCCAGTATCCGAATGCGTTGAGTCTGGGGAAAGCCATGTCGCGTGCCCCGATCATCAACGGGACGAAGTAGTTGCCGAAGCCCGAGAGCACCGGGACGATGAAGAGGAACATCATCGTGGTTCCGTGCATCGAGAACATCTGGTTGTAGGTCTCCGGATCAATGACCTCGAGGTTGGCGTCGGCGAGTTGAGCGCGAATGATGAGGGACTCAATACCTCCGAAGACGAAAAACACCATCCCTGTATAGAGGTACTTGAACCCGAGCTTCTTGTGATCGACCGTGTTCAGCCAGGTGATTAGACCCGGGCGCTCTCCCCAGATGTTCTCGAGCCGTTCGGCGACCGACGCCACTAGTCCCCCGTCATTAGTTGAGGCCCTCGAGATAGTCGAGCAAAGCATCGAGGTCGGCCGAGGACAGCTCGGTAGGAGGCATGATCGCGCCGGGCTTGACCGATTGTGGATCGATGATCCACCGTGCCAGCTCGGAGCGGGTGTTGTCGAGGACGCCGGAGGCGATCGTTTCCCGACGGGCAAGATGGGTCAGGTCGGGGCCGAGGTCTGAGTCCGCCTCGGTCCCGCGCACCGCGTGGCAGCCGGCGCAAGAAGACTGCAGGAAGACACTCTTCCCACGCGCGGCCCCCGATGCGGCCGGCTCGGCGGCCTCGCTCGCTTCGTTGGCCAGCCACGACTCGAACTCGCCGGGTTCATCGGCTATTACGTAGAAGATCATGTTCGCATGTTGGAGGCCACAGAACTCGGCGCACTGGCCGCGGTAGCGGCCCGGTTCATCTGCCTGAAGCCACATGCTGTTCACGTCGCCCGAGATGAGGTCAGTCTTGGCCTGAAGTTGGGGTACCCAGAAGCTGTGGATGACGTCATCTGTTGTCAGCCTCAGTCGTACCGACTCTCCCGTGGGAATGTGGATCTCGTTTGCGGTTACTGCTTCGCTGCCCTGGTAGCGGGCCTCCCACCACCAGTCGTGCCCGATAATATCGATCGTCAGGCCGGGCTCCTGCGGCGGAGTCGACAGCGCCATCATGTCGTTCAGACTGACCACGAAGACGCCCGCGAGTATCAGAGAAGGGGCGACGATTCCAGACACCACCACGAAGGGGCCTCCCCAGCGCGCTTCAGTTAGCTGCGTCTGTTTGCGGTGGCCTCGCACATAGGCGACGGCCAAGAAGGCGACCACCACGGCGAACACGGCGAGAGAGATCCAGAACATCAGCCACCACAGACCCTCGATACGGCGTGCGCCGAAGCCTTTGGGATCGAGCACCGATGGCGCGCTCGACGGAGCACAGGCGGTGGTGGCAATGAGGACTGCCAGGATGGTTGCCGTCCGGCCCCACAGTCCCCGGTTCACTTCGCCCCGGTCGCTCCCGGCTGGACTCTCTGCGGCTCAAAGAGGGCGTGAGGGTTGATCGCCGACGCCCTGCCCGCCTCAAAGATGCCGGCCTTGAGAGCAATGGTCGCGACGGTGCCGAGTACGCCGGCCACAACGCGGGCGCGCGCCCCCCGAATGGAAGCAAAGACACGGCGATGCTGCCTACTGTGAGATAGGTGCTGGACTTCCACAAAGTGGCTCCGGGGCCATGCCTCAGCGCCGCGCCTGCTTCTTTGACCTGGGAAGCCTCCCGTTCGGCCGCCACCGCCACGCCGAGCCCGACCAGATCAACGACGATCCCCAGGCGATCGACGAGCTTGCGCTCGTCATCGCTCGGCGACGCCATGCTCAGGATGGAAAGCGCGCTTCCAACCCCCGAGATGAGAACCAGGGGCGGCAAGGTCCGGTGCATCGCGCTCCACAACGGAACCGGTGTGTCCGACAACAGAATCCCCCGGCGGGAGGCCTGAGACCCGAGTGCGCCGGCTTTGGCACCTGCCCCCCCGCCGACCCGACCCCTCACGCCGGGTGAGCCGAACAGCACCAGTGCGGCGAAGTCAGAAAGGGCCGAGGCTGCGAGGAGCCACCAGGCCACAGTCGAGGTCGGCCTCAAAGCCGGCTCCGAGCGCCCCCATAGCCCCACTTCGTCGCACCCCCTTCGATGAGGAGAAGAACGGAATCGGGCTCGCTGTCCGGCCCGGCGGACGAATCTACTCCCTCCGAACCACCTCCTCGCCGCTCAGCGCGGAGGCTGAGGCGGCCACGGCTTCCAGTCGAGCCCATCCCGGCTGTCGGCGCCCCACAGCGAGGCAAGCACTCCCAAGACCACGAAGAAAAGGGCGAGAATGATCAGCTCCACGGTGCCTCCTCAGGCCGTCGACGCGTCAGTTGCAAATTCATCACTCTGTGGAGAAGGGGCTCCTTAGCAGTCATCGGCCCCGAGTCCGTTTTCAGGCGGGCCGAGTGGCGCGCCGCCCTGGCCATCCGGCCCTGTGCCGCCTGACGCTGCAGGTCGTGCACGTGCTCGGTGCTCACAAGCAAGGTAAGGGAATGCATTACGCCTCCTCTTGGTTGAGACTGTTGTAATGGTCTATACTCTCCACGACACTTACAGACTAGAACAGGAGTTGTAAGAAGTCAAATGGATTTTGATAATTACCAGGAGGAAGCGCTCGACACTGCAGTAGATCTCGCGAACTCTCTTGACGTCGTCAGTGGCGAGGAGTACCTGACCACTCCGGGCGCGCTGGGAGGCTGGCTACAGGCGCGTGGAATCGAGGCTCCGCGGCCCCCCACCGAGGAAGACGTGGAGGGCCTGCGGCGTTTGCGAGCCCGAGTCCGGCTCGTGATGGAGGGCTCGGAGAAGGAGGCCGAGGAGGCGCTTCATGAGATCGTGGCTGAGGCCTCCGTGAGGCCGCGGGTCACACTCTCGCAGGGCGAGTGGCACCTCGGCTACGTGTGTACAGCCGAGGGGCTCGTTGATCGGGTAGCTGCGATAGTCGTCGCAGGTCTGGCCGCGGCCCTGGTGGAGAGCGGAAGGGAGCGGTTCGGTGTCTGCTCGAAGGAGGGATGCCGCGACGTCTACGTGGACGCTTCCAAGAACCGCTCGCGCCGCTATTGCAGCGATTCATGCTCCAACCGGGCCAACGTCGCAGCCTTTCGGGCCCGCCAAAAGGCTCCTGAGGGCACAGCGGCGGGGAAGACTGCCGGTCACGCCCCAGTGGTTTGAGGCATGGTGCAGAACATGCACCGGCCTGCACTCGATGGGATCACGCTGATGCACTCGGGACAGGTTTTCGTCTGCGGAGCCGGGGCGGGGTCGTCCGCAACTCGCGCCACGAGAGCATTGACCGGCTTGATCACGAACAAGAAGATCGCCAAGGCCACGAGGAGGAAGGCGATGAGGTCGTTGAGGAAGGCGCCGTACCTGATATCCGAGCCTGCAACCGTCAGCACCAGCGCGCTGAAGTCTGGGGCGCTCCCGGGGATGGCGATGATCGGTGTGAGGATGTTGGCGACAAGGGACGCAATTAGCTGGCCGAAGGCGACGCCGATCAGCACCCCCACCGCAAGATCGATCATGTTCCCCCGCAGCACGAAGGTCTTGAACTCGTTGATCATCGCTTCCCTCCTCGGTGCCGAGTGGTTCGCCACGTTTACCATGCGTTAGATGATTCAACTGGAGGGCGGCCCGGATTTCTCCATGCTCATCGACGGGCGGTGGGTTTCCAGTGAAACTCGCATGGAAGCATGGAGCCCCGCTACCGGCGAGCGGCTGGGAACCATTTCCGAAGGAACCCGCTCGGATGTCGGGAATGCGGTTATGGCGTCGGCGTCGGCGTGGCGTCGCTGGTCCGAATCGTCCGCCTTCGAGCGAGCCGAGGCGATGGGAAGGATCGCCGAAACGATTCGAGGGAGACGGGACGAGCTCGCCAGGGTGCTGACGCTCGATCAGGGAAAGCCCCTGTACGCCGAGTCCTACGACGAGGTGGACGAGCTCGCCGAATACTTCGTAATGGCGGGGGAGGACGCCAAGCGCATGGAGGGCTCGATGCCGCCCTCGGTGTCGTCCACTAAGAGAGTGTTGGTATATCGGGTGGCACGCGGGGTGATCGGAGTGATAACTCCGTGGAACTGGCCCTACACGATGCCGGCGGAGCTGATCGCTCCGGCACTGGCGGCCGGTAATGCGGTGGTGTGGGCTCCGGCCCCCAGCACTTCCGTGTGCGCTGTAGCACTGGCGCAATGCATCCAGGAATCGGACTTGCCTCCGGGCGTCTTCAACATGGTCACCGGGCCCGGGCCGGTTGTAGGAGATGAGATAGCCGGTCACCCCGGGGTCCAGGCGGTGTCCTTCATCGGGTCCATTGAAACCGGACACAAGGTTGCCCGGCGCGCCGCGGGCAAAGCGTTGTTACTCGAGATGGGCGGCAACGGGCCCTTCGTCGTTCTCGACGACGCCGATCTGGAGGCGGCCGCGCAGGCCAGCCTGGAAGCGGCCTTCTTGTGCGCGGGTCAGAGCTGTACGGCCGGCGAGCGCTGGCTCGTGGCGGACGATGTCCACGATGGGTTCGTCGACGCACTCGGCGGGATCGTTGCCCAGCAGGTCAGGCTCGGCGACCCGCTGGCGAAGGAGACGACCATGGGACCGCTCAACAACGAGGTCACAGCCGACAAGGTCGACCGTCATGTCGTTGGTGCCCTGGATGGAGGAGCGAGCACCGTGACCGGCGGTGGGCGGGCAGAGGGTTATCCCACCAGTCTGTACTACCAGCCCACGGTGCTCAAGAATGTGACGGCGGCAATGGAGATCGCGCACGAGGAGACGTTTGGTCCCGTGATCCCGATCTCCACGGTCGCGGACGAGAACGAGGCGCTCGAGATCATCCGCTCCTCTCCCTACGGCCTTCTTACGGCGGTGTGGACCAGGGATCTCGGTCGTGGCCTTCGATTCGCCGAGAAAGCCGATGCGGGTTGGGTCAACATCAACGAGTCTTCGAATTACTGGGAGAGTCATCTGCCCTTCGGGGGGCGCTCCACGTCCGGCTCTGGGGTGGGCCGCGTCGGTGGCCGACATACGTTAGAGACCTTCACCGAGCTCAAGACTGTGGTGATCAATCTCGGCTGATATCAATCCCTCCGAGTGGGTAGTGCGCTTTGCGCCTCTGATGAGGCCTTCGGGTTCGGTGCTCGATGTGGCTTGCGGCAACGGACGCCATACGCGTTTCTTCTTGGCTCGGGGCCATGAGGTCAACGCCGTAGACGTCGATCTCAAAAGGGTTGCGGATCTGGAGTCATCAGCTCAGGTAAAGCTCATTGAGGCCGATATCGAGGACGGCCCCTGGCCTTTTTCCGGTGCTCGCTTCGACGCCGTCGTGGTCACGAACTACCTGCATCGGCCGCTCCTGGACCAACTCGTTGATGCGGTGGCGCCAGAAGGCCTGCTGATCTATGAGACTTATGCGCGCGGCAACGAGCGCTGGGGGCGCCCCCGCAACCCCGACTTCCTGTTGCGGCCGGGGGAGCTGCTGGAGGTGGTCCGAGGCCGCCTGCGCGTTATCGCCTACGAGGACGTGACGGTGACCGAGCCGCGCCGGGCGGCGATCCAGAGGATCTGCGCAATCGCTCGTCCGGGGTTGGCAATACACCCTTCCGCGGCAGGTTTACGGGTAGGAGCGGTTGAGCAGGTTGGTCACGGCCCCGGCGGACCTCGCCCGGCATCGGGGTCCGGAGGTGTGAGCTTGCCGTTCTTGCGATCCTCTGCGGTCTTGTTCTGATGGCACCCGTAGCAGCGCCACTTGAGATTGGTGGTTGACGCCAAGCCTCCGGCGACATGAGGCGCGCTGTGGTCTTTCTCGTTGCGAAAGCGGCGGCCGCAATCGGTGCATTTGACCCCGTCGAACTCCGGCGGCTCGCCCAGCTGCAGCGCCAACAGGACGTCTACGGGAGTGTTTCGGGTCCAGCGGCGAAAGTGACGCAGGTCGGTGCCGTCATAGAACAGCCCGCTCAGAAAGGCGTCGGAGGCGATCTCTCTGGCAGTCTGCGGGTGAGATGGGGCCGACTCCCGGGGATCTTGCACACCTCGCCCTCTCGCACGTCCTTCCAACCCCGCTTCGTGATCTCGTGTGACACCAGCACCACCAGCTCAGGCTTGCGAGCCGGGACCGTGGGACCTGTAGAGAGCAAACCGGCGTAGGCGTCTGCGAGGTGGCGCTCGAAGGGCTCTTGGTTGCCGTCCCTCTTGGCGGCACGGAACAGGCGCCCGGCCTCTGCTTCGGCCCGGTTGACGATGGGCACCCCGACATGAGGCTCCAGCAGCAGGTTGATTGAGATCATGCCGAGCTCGTCCCGGTAGCTGCGGGCCCTGCGGGCGTGGTGCTGGCGCTCAGCCAGGCCCCGGTGCTGCTCGGCTTCCAGCACGACCTTTCTCGACTTCTCTCTGAGCGTCTGGAAGGACTCATCCTGGGCCAGCTTCAATAACTCTGTCGAGGAGCCGGGCGAGGCGTTCTCCGCCGTGGCGATCTCTGAGGCTTGGTCCACAGAGATCTCGCCCGACTTGAACGCCTCTCGGACTTCGTCGGCGCCCTTCAAGGAGTTTCCCGTGTCGACCGCGGCCTTGGCCTTGCCCACAGACACTCCGGTTGTGCGCGCCACTTCAGCAGCGTCGTCGAGCTTTGCTGCCAGCATGGTCTTGCCGTAGGACACCAGCTTCTCGGCCTTTGCATAGCGAGACAGAAGCTCGCGCACCGCAGGGGCGTCCATCACCTCGGGCTCGAGATCGATGTTGGACTTCTCGATCTGCCTGATCGCCTCATCCATCGAGGTGAATTCCATACCTGTCACTATGACAGGCGGCTAGGACACTCTTGGGGAGAAAACCGGCCTCCGAAAGAGGATCTGTCATTTCTTTTTGGGTTTTCTCGAAGCGTCGGTGATCGGATGTGAGAGCGAACTAATCTTTCCTTGCAGATGCTGGAAGACGGTTGGTATCTGATGAGCACGGAGGAGCTGGAGCACGCGCTACGCGCGTGGCGTGAGGGGGATGCCGAGTTCGCCGACGAGGGGTTCGCTCTATCGATCGAAGAGGCGCTCGCTATCCGCAATGCCGGGAACGTTCCCGACGAGCAGGGGCGCAGCCTCCGGCTGATCCTCGTCCTCGAGGGCGACTCGAACCTCGATCAACTCTCTTCCAAGCGTCTTATCTACGAACCCGATTTCCACTCGGCCCCCTCATGGCGACGTCAGGGCTCCCGTCCCGTCAACGTGGTGCCCTTGCACCGCTCTAAGGGCCCGGTCCGGCCGGGAAAGCCGTGGTGGCAGGACCCAGAGATGGAGGAGCTTGAGCAGGAATGGCAACGGACCGGGGCAGTATCGGGCGTGCGGGTCCCCGCCTCCTACCGTGGATTCGTCTACAAGACTGTGGTGGCGCTGAGGAATGCGGGGGCCGAGATCACCGCCGCTGCCATCGCCGACTCCATCTCCCGCTGGGTGCCACCAGCCGAGGCTGGGCGCATCCGGGCCGCGCTGGAGGATCAACAGGGCACCTGAAGCCGCCGGTGACCGAGAGCCTGGAGAGCCTTTTCCGGGAGCAGTCTTGCTTCCACAGGAAACGCTCGGCCGCAGCCTAGGTCGGCAGCGCTCCCATTGCGGGCCTCACATGGTAGAGAGTCTCGGTGGAGTGGCTGTCGGACCCGGACATATGGATCGGCTTTGCCACGCTTTTGGCGCTGGAAGTCGTCCTCGGGATCGACAATGTCGTGTTCATCTCGATTCTTGCAGGCAAGCTTCCTGCCGCCCAGCAGGCGCGGGCGCGGCAGACGGGCCTTGGCCTCGCTCTGGTCATGCGTATTCTGCTGCTGCTGTCCCTGTCCTGGGTCATCGGGCTGACGTCGCCGCTGTTCTCGCTGATCGGCAATGAGATCTCGGGCCGCGACCTCATATTGATCGTCGGGGGCTTGTTCCTGCTTGGAAAGAGCACATTCGAGATTCACGATCGTCTGGAAGGCGAGGAGGGCCATGCCTCCGATCGTGTCGCAGCCTCGTTCTCGGCGGTCATCATCCAGATCGTGCTCCTAGACGCCGTCTTCTCGCTTGACTCGGTGATCACGGCGGTCGGGATGGTGGACGAGCTTGCAGTGATGGTGGCGGCCGTGATCGTCGCGGTGGGCATCATGCTGATCTCCGCGGAGGCCGTCAGTTCGTTCGTCAATGGCCACCCGACCGTCAAAATGTTGGCGCTGAGCTTCCTGCTCTTGATCGGCCTCACCCTGTTGCTGGACGGGTTCGATCAGCACATACCCAAGGGCTACGTCTACTTTGCGATGGGTTTCTCGCTCCTCGTCGAGGTGCTCAACCTGCGGGTTCGCACAAAGCGCCAGGAGCCGGTGCGCTTTCATCAGCGTTACGCGGATCGAAATGAGAGGGCCGGGACCTAGGTCGACCCGTCGACGGATGAGCCGGGCCCCGCAAGGCCCGCGCCGGTCGATTAGCCTGGGGGCCGGACCACTGAGAAAGAGGGTGAGACAATGGAGCCTCAAGCATCCCTTTTCGACCGTCACAAGGCCGTCATGCCTTCGTGGCTGGCGATTTACTACGACGAGCCGCTGTCTTTGGAACGGGGCGACGGCCGCCACGTGTGGGACTCAGAGGGCCGGCGTTATCTGGATTTCTTCGGCGGCATCCTCACGACCACGTCCGGGCACAACGTCCCCGAGGTCGTCGAGGCGATTAGGGACCAGGCCGGAAAAATTATTCATAGCTCGACGCTCTATCTGATCGAGCCCGCCGTCGAGCTGGCCGAGAAGATCTCGCAACTCGCTCCGATGGATGACGCCAAGGTCTACTTCGTGTGCTCGGGAACCGAGGCCAATGAGGCGGCTATGTTGCTGGCTACCAGCTACCGGCGCTCTCACCAGGTTCTCGCCCTTCGCAACAGCTACCACGGGCGTTCGTTCGCGGCCATGGGCATAACCGGTAACCGTGGTTGGTGCGCATCGGCGCTTTCGCCGGTGAGGGTCAGCTACGTTCAGAACGGCTATCGCTATCGAAGCCCGTTCGGACATATGTCCGATGAGGACTTCATCAAGGCATGCGCGGACGACCTGCGCAACGTCATTGAAACCACTACTTCCGGAGACGTGTCATGCATGATCGCCGAGCCGATTCAGGGGGTGGGGGGTTTCGCCTCTCCTCCCGACGGATTCTTTAGGGCGATGAAGGATGTCCTGGACGAGTACGACATATTGTTCATTTCCGACGAAGTGCAGACCGGATGGGGGCGTACCGGGGAGCACTTCTGGGGTATCGACGCACACGACGTCAGGCCCGACATCGTCACGTTCGCCAAGGGGATCGGCAACGGTCTTTCGGTTGGAGGAGTGGTCGCCCGGCCTGAGCTGATGGACTGTGTGGGGGCGAACTCGATCTCCACTTTCGGTGGGAACCCTCTCGTCACTGCCGGCGCTCTGGCGAACCTGAATTACATGCTGGACAACGATCTCCAAACCAACGCCCGCAAAGTGGGAGAGCATCTCTTCTCGCGACTGCGGGATCTCCAACAACAGCATGCGTTCATCGGTGATGTGCGCGGCAAGGGTCTCATGATCGGCATCGAGCTAGTGAAACCTCCCGGCAAGGAGCCCGATGTCGCCGCGGCCGGGCGCGTGATGGAGGAGACCAGGAGCCGAGGGTTATTGATCGGCAAGGGAGGTCTCTACGGTAACTGTGTTCGTATGGCGCCTCCGATGAGTCTCACGATGGAGGAAGCGGACGAGGGCTTCGAGCTGTTTGCCGATGCGATCGCTGCCTCTGAGCTGCCGAGAGCCGATTCGTGATAGTCACCAGCCACGCTCTTGAGTGTGAAGTTCTTCAGGCGCGCTAAGGCCAGTACCGTCCGTCGGCTTGCACAGGGGTCGCGCGGCGTGGATCTCGGATTCCCGCAGAACTGACCTTCGCGAAACGGCGCCCGTGGGCGGAGGTCGCGCTGGTGGGAATCGCGACGGTGTGGGGCCTGACCTTCGTCATGGTTCAGGACGCGGTCGCGCTCATCCCGGTGATGACGTTCCTCGCTTATCGTTTCTTGAGCGCGTCCCTGCTGGTGGCCGTGCTGTTTCGGCACAGGCTTGTGCGGCTGTCCGCATCGGGGTGGCGCGCGGGATTGGTCATGGGCTTCTTTCTCATGCTCGGCTACATCTTCCAGACGCTCGGGCTCGAACGAACGACTGCGTCCAACACCGCCTTCATCACCGGCCTGTTCGTGGTCCTGACTCCGCTGTTCGGGGGGGTTCTGTTCGGCCAGCACCCTGGTCCCGTGGCGTGGGCCGCGGCGGCGACTGCAGGCGTGGGGTTGTATCTGTTATCGGGCACAGGAGGAGACCTTCACCTGGGCGGTGACGCCCTCGTCCTCGTGACTGCGTGTTCCTTTGCGCTTCACATCCTCTTCACCGACCGAGCGGTCGTCGAGCATGACGTCGGTGCCCTGCTCGCCGTCCAGCTAGCGGTCTCTGGCGTCGTGCCGTTGCTGTTCGCGATCGGTCAAGGCGATCTGATCATTCCCACCAGCAGTGTCGTTTGGAGCGCGTTGCTGGTCACCGCCTTCGTCGCAAGCGCCCTCGGATTCTTCGTCCAGACCTACGCGCAGCGTCATGCCCCCCCCGCTCGCACAGCCTTGATCCTGGCGAGCGAACCGGCCTTCGCGGGACTTTTCGCCTATCTCCTGAAGGGCGAGACGCTGGATCCCCTCGACTGGACGGGGGCCGCACTGATCCTCGGCGCCATTGTTGCAGTCGAAGCAGTTCCACGGCTGCGCACGACCCGCCCGCTTCCGGAGGGCTGAACCCATTCTGAGAATCCGCTCGGGGCCGTGACGTGGGGCCGGTTCCACCGCTCACTACAATGGCCGAGTGGACGAAGTGAGAGTCAACGTCGCCGGCGTCATTCTGTGGTTGCTCGTCGCGATCCTGTTGGTGACGATAGTGATGCTCTCCGTTATTCCGGCGAACGAGGCGAGCTCCCTGGCGGCCGCCACACGTGTTCCCGCGGTGGCTGCCGGTGCCCACATCAGTTCCGGCGTGCAAGACGCTGCCTGGCACTGCCTCTTCTACGGGCCTTTCACCCTCGCTCTGTTGCTTGCGGCGGCCTGGCGCCCGGGTCTGCCCCGACGCCGGTCACACGGTCCCGCGCTGCTGGTGATCCTCCTCGTTGGTGGTTTGGGCATGCTTCTCGAGCTAGTGCAGGCAACCTGGTTCGGCAGGAGCGCGGAGCTTGTGGATGTGCTCGGCAACGTGGTCGGGCTGGCATTGGGAGCTGCGGCGTGGCGAGGAATCGAGTGGCTTTACACAGCACCCGCTAGATTTTCCTGAGTTGGGCGCGGAAAGGACGACCATGGGTCAGCCGGTTGTGCACTTCGAGATCATCGGGACCGATCCGGCGAAGCTCCGTAGTTACTACGGCGACCTATTCGGGTGGGAGTTCGACACGAGCGGCCCGGTCTCGGAGGATCTCTCTCAGCCGGGGCAATTACGGTTTCGTGGAGCGGAGCACGACCAGCCGGCCCCGGGGGCGGACCTCGTCGTCGGCCACTTCACGGACCCCGAGGGTCCCTTGATCGGTCTCGCCGGCACGGCGTAACAGCCGCCACCCCGAAACAGGGGAGCCGGCGAGGTTGCCGCCGTTGGTCTGCGGGGTCGCACTCGGTAGGCTTTCTTCTCGAACGTATGTTCTATAGTGGCCGGATGGCTCCCGACCAGCTCTTCGAGCTCCGCCGGCGCACGTTCGACACGCCGCAGTTCCGGGGCATCGAGTTCATCGAGGTCGAGGCGAAGTCCATAGTCAATCCCGTGCCGGGCAACTACCTCCCGTTCAACTGGACGATCAACCCCTACAGGGGCTGCTCCCATGCGTGCACTTACTGCTTCGCTCGCGTCACGCATACCTATATGGACATGGACGCGGGCAAGGATTTCGACAGCAAGATCGTCGTCAAGGTCAATGCCCCCGACCTGTTGCGGGTCAAGCTCAGGTCGAAATCTTGGAAAGGTGAGCACATCGCCATGGGGACCGCCACCGATCCTTACCAGCGCGCCGAAGGCCGCTACAGGCTCATGCGGGGGATCATCCAAGCCCTCACAGACCACCACAACCCGTTCTCAATTCTCACCAAGGGCACTCTGATGATGCGCGATCTGGACCTGCTGCTTGCAGCCGCCGAGGTGACCCAGGTTTCGACCGCATTCTCGATTCCGACTCTGGACGAGGCCGCGTGGCGCAAGAGTGAGCCGGGCACACCACATCCTTTGAAGCGCATGGAATCCGTTGCTCGGCTCAATGCTTCGGGAATCCCCTCCGGGGTGATGCTGGCGCCAATCCTGCCGGGAATCACCGACGACCTCGGCGGGATGAAGAGGGTCGTCGATGCCGCTGTGGCGGCGGGAGCCACTCATGTCACGCCGATCTTCCTTCACCTGCGTCCGGTCGTGCGTGAGGAGTACATGGGCTGGCTTCAGGAGGAGTTTCCCGAGCTGGTCGTCGACTACGAGCAGCTCTACCGGCGTTCGGCCTACGGGCCCAAGGAGGAGCGCAACAAGCTTTCTCTCACCGTAGGGACGCTGCTGGACGAGGCGGGTTTCGAAAGAAAGTCCACTCCGAGGCGAGGGGTAACCTCGAACCGGAGCGTGTCAAACGCCCCCAACGAGCAACTCTCGCTGCTCTAGCGCGATCCTTTCGTCAGAACCCGCGCTGAGCGCGGGTTACGGTGAAAAGTCGAGGGGCTATGGGCGCCAATCTCTCAGGCGAGTGATGCGCTCCTGGGTCGAGGGATGAGTCGAGAACAGACGAGCGAAGTTGACGCGGCGGCCGGACAACGGATTCACGATGTACATGGTCGCTTGAGCAGGGTTGACGTTCATCGGGATCTTCTTGGCCGAGACCTCGAGCTTCTCGAGCGCCCGGGCGAGCGACTCCCCGCCGCCCATAAGTCCCGCCCCGCTGCGGTCGGCCTCGAACTCGCGCGAGCGCGACAGCGCCATCTGGAGGAGTCCTGCGGCCAACGGTGCCAAAAACGCCATCGCCAGCAGGCCCAGGGGATTGCCACCCTCGTTGTCCCGGCTCCCGCCGAACATTGCTCCCCACATAACCATGCGAGCCAGAAAAGTGATGCCCATTGCGACCGCGGCGGCGACAGAGCCGATCAGGATGTCGTTGTTCTTGACGTGCGCCAGCTCGTGCGCAAGCACGCCGCGCAGCTCGTCCTCGGAGAGGATGCTCATGATCCCTTGAGTTACGGCGACCGCGGCGTGATCCTCGTTGCGACCGGTGGCGAAGGCGTTGGGCTGGGGGCTGGGCGTGACGAAGAGTCTGGGCATCGGCATGTTCGCTCGCATCGTCAGGTCACGCACAATCCGGTAGAGCTCGGGTGCCTCCTGCTCGGAGACGGGCCGCGCCCGGGAGGCCTTGATTGCGAGCTTGTCCGAGAACCAGTAGGACCCCCCCACGAACACCAGCCCGATGAGCAGGCCGATGATGGCGCCGCCGCGTCCGAAAAAGGATCCGGCGAGAACCAACAGACCGCCCAGGCCGGCAAGCAAAATATAGGTCTTCAAAGTGTTAGTGCTCATAAGGACATTATGTAGCGTGCGCACTACTAAGTGGAAGCTCGAAGCCTTCGCCGAGGACCTCGAATTGACGGAGCCGTTCACCATCGCCCGCCGCTCGTGGGATGTGGCGACCAGCGTGTTCGTGAGAGTGTCCCACTCCGGTCAAACCGGGATCGGCGAGTGCAGCCCGGAGGGGTCGCCCGAAGAGGTCGTGGATCAGCTCGAGGGACTCGACCTCGACGCTCTCGACGGCCCCTTCGATCTCGAGGGTCTCTCCTCGCTCCTGGGTGCGGGACCGGCCCGCAGCGCGCTCGACGTCGCGTTGCACGACCTCGCCGCTCGGCGCGCCGGCCTCTCGGTGAGTGAGCTGCTGGGATTTTCCGGCCGCCCGCTGCCCCCGACCTCGGTGACACTTGCGATCACCGAGCCCTCCCGCACAGTGACAAAGGCTAAGGAACTGAGCGACCATCCCGTCTTGAAGGTGAAGGTTGGCTTCGAAGCAGACGTCGAGATGATCGAGGCCGTGCGCTCCGTTTACTCGGGGCGCATCAGGGTCGACGCCAACGAAGGATGGAGCGAAGCCCAGGCGACTGAGCGGCTGAAGGCGCTGGAGCGGTTCGACATCGAGCTTTGCGAACAGCCCATTCCATCCGGAGACCTCGGCGCCCTGGGCCGCGTCACGAAATCCACATCGATTCCCATTTATGCCGACGAAGATGTCCGCACGGCCGCGGATGTCGCGGCGCTTGCGGGAACAGTCGACGGCGTCAACCTGAAGCTGCGCAAGACGGGAGGCATCAGGGAGGCGGTGCGCGCGGCGGCGGTGGCTCGTGCTCATTCTTTGGGAGTCATGCTCGGCTGCGATCTCACCTCCGGGGTCGCAGCCACCGCCGAGGCGAGCGTCGCTGCGCTCGCCGACTTCGCCGATATCGACGGTCCTTTGCTGCTGAGGTACGACCCCTGGCCTGGAGTGGGTTATGACAAGGGGATGCTGCTCTTGCCACCGGGTCCCGGCCTCGGCGTGACAAGGCGGGCGTGACGGCCCGATCTTGGCTCGTCCTCACCGACGGTTACCTCGCCGCGCGCGACGCCAAGACGGCTCATGGCGTGATCCGCTACAGCAGGGATGAGATCGCTGCCGTAATCGATCCCGAATTTGCGGGACGCTCGCTGGCCGACGTGATGCCGCAGCTAGAACGGGATGCCCCGATCGTGTCCTCGGTCGCAGAAGGGCTGGCCCACGCTCCAACTTCCCTGTTGCTGGGCGTGGCAACCCCGGGTGGATGGCTACCGGATCACTGGCGGGCGTGGATTCGGGAATCGCTGGAGGCGGGTCTCGAGATCGCCAACGGACTTCACCGTTTTCTCCGTCACGACCGCGAGCTTGTCAAACTGGCACGCGCCTCAGGGGCCACGCTGTGGGACGTCCGCGAACCTCCCTCCAAGATCCCGCTGTTCACCGGCAGGAGCATCGGAATTCCCAAGCGCACGGTGCTTACGGTGGGGTCCGATTGTTCGGTGGGCAAGATGACGGTCGCTCTCGAGCTGGCACGCGCCGGGCACATCAAGGGATTCTCGACCGAGTTCGTCGCCACGGGTCAGACCGGCATCATGATCGCGGGACGGGGTATCGCGGTCGATCGGGTCGTTGCCGATTTCGTCTCGGGAGCCGCGGAGCTTCTCGTGTGTGAAACGCATCCCTCGTCCGATGTGTTGATGGTCGAGGGGCAGGGAAGTCTGTGGCACCCCGCTTACGCAGGCGTGACCTTGGGTCTGCTCCACGGAAGCGCCCCTCATGTACTGGTGCTGTGTCATCAGGCGGGCAGAACCGCCATCGAAGAGCCTCCCTACACGGCACTTCCTCCGCTCCCCGAGGTAATTGCCCGCTACGAGGACATGGCCGCCACTGTGCGCCCGGCTCGAGTTGCCTGCATCGCCTTGAACTGTTCCCGGATGAGCCCCGCCGAGGCGAAGGCCGCAGTCCAAGACACCGAGGACCAGACCGGGCTTGTCACCGGCGATGTGTTCGCGGGAGACTCCTCCCGCTTGTGGACGGCGCTGGAGCAGGCGTTACCCGAGCGTCGTCGGCCGAGCCTCTTGCGTCAATAACCGGTCGTGACTTCCTTGTGCACGCTGGCGGCGACTCTCCACGTGGAAAGCTTGGGAGCGGCGAGATAGAACAGTGTGACCGACAGGCACAGGAACACGAGGGCATACACGGGCTGGCTCCAGCCGACGAGGCCACGGGCGAGGACGGCATCTATTACGAAGTAGGCGGTCGACAACGCGGCCACACAGGCGACCAAGCCCATCGCCAGAGGGCGGTAGACGAACACGAGGGCGAAGCGAGCCCTGTAGGCGCGTGGACAAGCGGCCAGCGCATCGGACGCGCCGTCGAAGCCCGGATGCTCGGTGAGCGGCCGGATGTAGGGTTCGCGGAAGCGTTCCAGCAATGAGAGAATCTCGGCCCGCTGGAGCACCCCGTAGATCGCACAGGCAAGCACCAGACAGCCGACCACCACGGGGGGCCAGTCCCTGAGCGAGGTCCGTCCCGTCACCACTCCGAAGCTTGCGGGCGACAGTAGCCCGATGCCGCCCATAAGGGTGAGCCCGGCGAGGATGGTGATTCGAGTGGCTCGCCGGGCAAAGGCTGCGCGCCTCAGCGGAGGCCGCTCTGTCTTGATCCATCGCACCGCGTCCCTGTAGGAGCGTTCTGCCGCTACGACCATGATGCCCTGAACCTATCGGGCCACGGGCCCACACCCGCCCAGGTGCTGAATCGCCCAAGTTGGGCGGTTGACCACCTAAGCGGTGGTTGCTCGCCCAGGTTGGGCGTTTGGCCCCTCAGACGCCCGGGCGGCCCGCCCCCACGTAGTCCGAGCGGTAGGCCGAGACCACCCTCACGGTGGCCCCGGTGTAGGGCGCCTCCACCATCTGCCCGTTGCCGATGTACATCCCGACATGGTGAATGGGACTGCCGGCGAAGAGCAGGTCGCCGGGCTCCCAATCGGACTGGTCGACTCGAGTGGTGGCCGCATATTGTGCTCCAGAGTTGTGCGGTAGAGCCACCCCCGCCTGGGCCCACGACCACATCGTCAGCCCCGAGCAATCGAACGAGTCGGGACCGGCCGCGCCCCACTGATAGGGCTTTCCCACCTGGTCCAGGGCGGCCTCGACCGCGACCCGGGCCCGTTCACTGGGGGCCGGGGCGGGACCGACGGCGACAGGATCCGGCGACTGGGTGGCGGGCTCCTCCGCAGCCAGGGCCGCTGCTTCCTCTGCAGCCTGGGCCGCGGCCGCTTCTGCCGCACGAGCGGCTTCGGCTGCGGCGGCAGCTCGTGCTGCTTCCCTGGCCTCCCGGCGCCTCTCAGCCCGCTCGATGGCGGCGTTGATCTCGACGATCTCGTCCCTCTGAGCAGCCACCTTGTCCTCGATCTCCGAGCGCAGCGAGTCGAGCTGCTGCTGCGACCGAAGTGCTTGGGCGCGATCCTTCTCGAGTTGAGCGAGGGCAGCATCGAGCTCCGCCCGATTGGCCGAGAGCCGCTCGAACACCTCGGTCTGAGCTTCCTCGGACGATTGCAGGTACTGAAGGCGGGACTGGATGTCGTCTAGAGAGGAGGACGACAAGACAACCTCTAGTGCACCCGTGGTCCCATTCTTGTAGAGCTGCTCAGCCACCGCGGCGGCCGAGTCTTCGGTCGAGCCCAGGCGCCCCGAAAGCCGTCGGGCGATGATCTCGTTGCCTCCGATTCGGGTCTGGATCGACTGAAGCCGCTCTCGCACCAGGTTGTATTTCTCGACCACGAGCTCGAACTCGCGTTCGAGCTCGTGAAGTCGCTCTTCGGCGGCTTCGAGATCGGAGGGAGAGGGGGCGGCGCGGGAGCTTAGCTGTGAGCCTGGGGCGAGCGCGCCGAGCCAGATAATCAGAAACACCGCCAGCGCGGAGCGGCCGAGGGAGGGGATCCGGGAGGACATCATCTCTACCCTATCGGCCACGGCCACCGATTTCCTTCGCTCCAAGCAGAAAATGGCGAAAGTGTGCCGCGCGCCACAGCGCGCGCTCAAACTCGAGGCGCAGTGTCTGCGCATGCGCAGATCGCGGCATTCTGAGCGGAGCAGGGCTGATGGTGTCCGGGTTGCGGTCGTTGCGCGCGAGCCGAGCATGAGGATGTCCGCGGCTAAAGCATTCGATGACGCGCCCCCGCAGTGGTCGGTCGATCTCTACACAGACCCCCCTCCCGGGTGCGACGTGGTGCTGGTGTGCCCTGATGTGTCGGCTAGTCCTCCGGGCGCCATCCCGTTCGACCCAGCAGACCCGGCCGGGGCTTTGGCAGAGATCACCTCGCTTACCTCGCCCTCGCGACTTCCCCTGGTCTCGGTGATCGGTTCCGGGCGAGGCTGTGGGGTGACGAGCCTGGCCCTGCACCTGAGCCGCGCCCTGGTCCCGTTCGGCGGCGTCTGCTTCGCCGATCTCGATGAGTGTTGGGGTGCGGCCCACAGGCTGGGGCTCGAGCCGAGCGCAGTCAAGACCTGGAAGGACTTCGACGGTTCAGCCGAGTCGGTGCGCTCGTGTGCGCTGCCCACGCCGGGCGGTTTCCGAGCCCTGTTTTCGCCCCTTTCGGCAACTCTCGTCTCCGCCGGGAGCGAACCAAGGCAGCCCGACGAGGGCATGCTTCTGGCCCGGGCACGCTCATTGTTCGAGGCCGTCGTTGCCGACGTGTCATCGCCTCGTGTCTTCGAACGCACGGCCCCCCATTGCGAAGTCGCGGTGCTGGTCTTGCCGCCGACTCGGCCTGCAGCCGCGCGCGCACGTGCCCTACTCGAAACTTGGCCTGCGCTAACTTGGACGGTGGTTACCAACCGGGTAGGACCGGGAGGCGAGACGACCAGGTCAGAGCTCGAGCACATCCTCGAGCGCCGCATCTCGCTCGAGCTCCCCTGTTCCCCGTCGTTACGAGACGCAGAGGATGACGGCCGCCTGCTCTCGTCGGGCCTCAGCAGATGGATCAGACGAGTCGAACGCCTGGCACGGGCTTTGGCGCGGTCGTGAACGCCCGGCTGCGGGAGCTGGTATTGGAGCACGACGAGCTCGCACAGCTCGACCCCGCCCGGCGCCGGCTCGGACTGCGCAAGCTCGTTACCGTTTCCGAGCCCGACACGGATCTCGGTACGGTGGTGGTGGCCTTGGCGGACGATGTCGACGGCTACGGTCCTGTGTCTCGGCTCATGAGGGATGAGGACGTCACCGACATCCTCATCAATGGGCCGTTCGAAGTGTGGATCGAGCGAGCAGGAACGCTTGAGCTAACCGAGCTCCGGTTCGAGGGAAACGAGGCACTGAGGGCATGGGTGGAGCGCAGGCTCAGCCGGGCCGGGGCGCGCGCCGACGCAGCTCGGCCCGTCGCCGATGCACGGCTCCCAGACGGCTCCAGGATGCACGTAGTACTTCCCCCGCTGGCTCCTCACGGCCCCCTGATCTCGATAAGGCGATTCCCGCGTGGGCGCTTCGACCTCGACGGCTTGACTGCCGCCGGAATGCTCGACTCTGACGACGCCGATTTTCTTCGTCGGTGCGTCGGAGAGCGTATGAGCGTGGCCATTTCTGGCTCGACCTCAAGTGGAAAGACGACCCTCCTCAATGCTCTGCTGGGACTGGTCGGCCCGAGCGAGAGGGTCGTGCTCATCGAGGAGGTGCCCGAGCTCAACCCCGCCTGTTGCCACTTCGTTTCACTCGTGGCACGCGCCGGGAACGTAGAAGGGCGAGGAGCGGTCGAGCTGGACGAGCTGTTGCGCGCCGCCTTGCGCATGCGACCCGATCGGATTGTGGTGGGCGAGGTCCGGGGGGCCGAGGCCCTGGCGGCGCTGGGGGCGTTGTCGACCGGTCATGAGGGCTCGATGGTGACGGTGCACGCATCGTCCGCTTCGGACGCGTTGGAACGGATGGTCACGCTGGCGCTGCAAGCTGCGAACGGTCCCTGCGAGACGTCTCTGCGGCGTCAATTTCACGCCGCCTTCGGCGCCATCGTGCACCTCGAGCGAACTCCTGGGGGCCGCAGGGTCGGCGAGATTCTTCGCCTGGCATGACGACACCATCGGATCGAGCGACTGCTCTGCGCCAGCTGGCGGCGCTGCTGCGCGCAGGCCTGACCCTGGGTGAGGGTCTCGATGAGTGGGGGGATCGTGCTCCCGAATCATTGAAGGCCCCTCTGGAGCGACTGCGCCGGCGCCTGAGATTGGGTGCGTCTGCCGAGGAGGCTCTGAGCGTCCTCGTCCCGGAGATGGACGAGGAGGGCCCGGCAGTCGCCGCGTTGCTGACGGTTCACGTCCGCCTTGGAGGCGACGCGGCCGCTCTGCTCGAGGAGGCCGCCAGCGCTGCGGAGGATCGCCTGGCGGCGACGGAGTCGGCGATCGCAACGGCTTCGGGAGCTCGTCTCTCCGGCCGCATGGTGGCCTCGTTGCCGTTCGCTCTGCTGCTGCTTTCGCCTGCGTCTAGGGCGCCGCTGTTTGACGCAGCGGGACTGGCCCTGCTCGCCGCCGGCATTGGGCTCGGGGTGGTGGGACTTCTGTGGATGGGGAGGCTCGTTCCCCGGCCCGAAGCCCTCGCGGATCCCTGCTCGGCCCTGGCGAGCCTGGTTGCCGCCGTATGCGAGGCGGGGGCATCCCCCAGCGCGGCTCTCGAGGTCATGGCGGGATGCGTGGGGGTACCGCTGGGGGAAGAGTTGGGCCGGGCCCGGCGGCTGGCGGCACTGGGGGCGAGCTGGCCTGAGGCCCTGAGGCGCGCCGACGGCGACGGTCTCGGCCTTGGCGAGCTGGCCGCCGTTATCGAGCGGGCTACGAGCAGCGGCTCTCCGGTCGCGGCCCCCCTCCGTTCGCTGGCGGCTTCGAGGCGCCGGCGGGGAGCGCGAGATTTCGAAGCACGTCTGCGCCGGGCTCCGGTGCTAATGGTCGTCCCCCTGACTCTGTGCGTGCTCCCCTCGTTCGCCGTGCTCGGTTTGGGCCCGTTCCTCAGAGGAGTGGTTTTTTAACCCATCGAGTGGTGGTCAGATGCTCTATATGGTCATCTCACCACCATTCGGCAAGATCCTTGTGGCCCTGAGCTTGTTGTTGGTTGGGTGTGATGGCTACGGCTCGGCCGCGTCGACGGACCCCTCGCCTGCTCAGGCGTCTCCGTCGCCGGGTCCTACCTTCGACAGCGCCAGCGTCATTGTGCGAGGAGACGAGGGTTCGGTGCTGATCAGGGTAGAGGTCGCCCAGTCGGCCGAGCAGAGGAGCAGGGGACTCATGTTCCGGGACTCATTGCCCGCCGATGCCGGCATGGTCTTTTTGTTCTTCGAACCGACGCAAGGAGGCTTCTGGATGAAGAACACGGAGATCCCGTTGTCGATAGCGTTCTTCGCAGAGGATGGCAAGATCCTCGACATCCTCGACATGAAGCCGTGTCGCGCCGACCCCTGCCCTATCTACACACCGGACGCCACCTACTTCGGAGCTCTCGAGGTGAATCAGGGAGCGTTCGAGGAGTGGGGCATCTCCGAGGGAGACGTCGTCCGCATGAACCAGTAGCGATAACCGCCGGCCTCCGTGCTGTGGCTCACGTGCGACGGTCTACCCTCAGCCACCGAAAACGGTGGCTCACGTGCGACGGTCTACTCTCAGCCACAGCTTAGCGAGGACCACTCTGAGCCAACTCTCGCGCCGACCTGGATCTCGAAAATAGAGCCGCTGCTGTGGCGCGCGCCACAGCAGCCGGCGCCTTCACGCGCTGAGATAAGGGCACCCAACCGGCGTCAAGGCCGGTGTGACTCAAGGAGGTGCCCGTTGCAACGATTGAGAGAGTTGTGGGCCGATGAATCCGGTCAGACCACCGCCGAGTACTCGCTCGTTCTCCTGGTGGCAGGGCTTGTCGTCGGTGTGCTTGCCGCATTCGTCAAGTCCGGTGCACTAACCGACATGTTCGAGCAGATTCTCTCGGGCCTGGTGGAGCGTGCTTCGGGCTAAGCCCGGCCCTTCGGGGGGCCGAGGGCGAGCCGGCGAGGCGGGTCAGGCCACCGTAGAGCTCGCCCTCTGCCTGCCGCTGTTGGCGCTGGTCTTGGGAGCCTTGGTGGAGCTGTCCCTGCTGGCATCGGACCAGGTGAGGCTATGGCATGCGGCGCGTGAGGCGGCGCGCGCCTCGGCCGTCGGGCCGGATCTTTCGTCGGCTGAAGCCGCCGCCGAGCAGGTAGGTCTGGACAACATCGTGGTCGGGGTGACACCCGACGCTGCTTTCAGAGTTCGAGGCGAGCCGGTGATGGCGACCGTGACCTATCGGCCCCCAGGCCACGTGCCCCTTCTGGGCGAGGCGGTCTCGCGGCTCGAGCTAAAGGCAGAGGCGGTCATGAGGATCGAGCAGCCGTGATCCTCCTGTTCGCCGGCGCCGTCATCTTCCTGTCGCTGCTGTTGGGCTCGTTTGTCGTTCAGGTGGGAGAGGCATCGGCGCGCGCTGCAAGGGCGCAGACGGCGGCGGACGCGGCCGCCCTGGCGGCGGTCTCTGAGTCCACGCCCTACGGGACCGGAGCGCCCGCGGCTGCTGCCGAGAGGATGGCCGAGCTCAACGGGGCCGAGCTCCTCGAGTGCCTCTGCGAAGTGGGGGCGACGGCCGCTCAGGTCGAGGTCTCGGTGGAAGGCGTGGTGCGGGCGGCCCGCGCCGTCTTCGATCCCGACTTAGTGGGCCCCGCCGCCGGGAGCGCTGCTTCGGGGGGGCTGCACCCGGCACTGCTCGCGGCGGTCAACCGCCTCATCGAGGCCGCCGGGGGCTCGATAGAGATCGTCTCCGACTATCGCAGCTCCGATGAGCAAGCCCGGCTGTGGGCCGGGGCCGTGGCCCGTTACGGTGACCCCGAAGTGGCCGACGATTGGGTGGCCCGGCCCGGGACCTCGGCGCATGAAAGGGGACTTGCGGTCGACCTGGGAGGCGATATCGAACTGGCGGTCCAACTGATCGAACGATTGGGCCTGCCCCTGAGCAGACCGATGGCACATGAGCCCTGGCACTTTGAGCTCACTCCCCGGTAGCCGGTCCCCGATCCAGCTCCGCTGGATTTGCCCCGCACTCCCTACCTGAGAAGCGCGCATAGCGCGATCGACTACCTGGGCCTCCCGGCGCCCGGCCCGTAGGATGCCGCAATGTCCGATGTCCATCCTCACCAGCTCGTCTCCGATCTCAGCACCCGGTGGCAAGAGGTTGAAACCCGCTTCCACGAGGCCTACTGGGAATCGCAGGTGCGCGCCTCCCCCGAATCCGAGCAGGCCCGGACGAATCTGGAGCTAGAGCTGCGGGAGCTCAAGGGGGATCCTGAGCTGTTGCGGGCCGTCGAGGACGCGCTCGCCAACGACTTACACGAGGCGCACCTGCAGCGTCAGCTCGAGGTCATGCGTTTATCGCTACTCGGGAACCAGATGAACCCCGGTCAGCGAAGTCGCATCGTCGAGCTGTCGACTGCGGTCGAAAGCGAATTCGCCTCCTTTCGCCCCGAGGTCCAGGGCCGCCGTGTGTCAGACAACGACATTCTCGAGATCCTCGTGAGCTCCCCGGACGAGAGCACGAGGCGCCGGGCTTGGGAAGCATCCAAGGAGATCGGTGCACGAGTCTCCGATCGTGTGCGAGAGCTCGCCCGCACCCGCAACGAAGTCGCCATCGACCTGGGTTTCTCCGATTACTACCGGATGTCTCTGCGTTTGCAGGAGCTCGATGAAACGTGGCTGTTCGAGACCTTGGACCAGCTGGAACGGCTTACCTCAGAGCCTTTTCGGGCGTGGAAGCAGCGGCTCGATGCCAATCTGTGCGAGCGCCTCGGGCTCGAGAGGGTCTACCCGTGGCATTACGCCGACCCCTTCTTTCAACACCTCCCCGCGGCAGGTGGACTCAACCTCGACGAGTCGCTTGCTCAAACTGATGCAGCTGATGTCTCGCTGCGAACGTTCGCTGGTTGGAACATCGACCTTCGGGGTGTTCTCGAGGACTCAGACCTCTATCCGCGGGCGGACAAATGCCAGCATGCGTTTTGCATCGATATCGATCGCAGCGGTGACGTCCGCATCCTTGCCAACGTCGTGCCGGGCGAGCGCTGGGTCGAGACCATGCTGCACGAGTCGGGCCACGCGGCTTACGACATCTCGATCGATCGAAGTCTTCCCTATCTCCTGCGCCGCCCCACACACACTTTCGTTACCGAGGCGATCGCGATCTTGTGCGGCCGCTTGGTTCGAGACCGGCGATGGCTGACCAAGATCGCCGCGCTCAGAGAGGTAGATGTCAATAAGCTGTTGTCCGGCCTGGCCCACGCGGCCGCGGCCGAAAGGATCCTGTTCGCTCGCTGGGGGCTGGTAATGACCCATTTCGAACGCGACCTCTACTCGGATCCGGAGGCGGATCTCGACGCTCGCTGGTGGGAGCTGGTCGAGCGCTTCCAGCTCGTGCGGCCGCCGCCGGATCGAAGAATGCCCGACTGGGCGGCCAAGATCCACGTGGCAGTGGCCCCCGTCTACTACCACAACTACCTGCTCGGAGAGCTGCTGGCATCTCAGATCGAGGGGGTCTGCGAGCGGGACGCAGGTGGCGTTTCGGCCTCTGCGCGCGCCGGGGAGCTGTTGCGCAACAAGATCTTCAAGCTCGGTGCATCGCTGCGCTGGGACGAGCTCATCGAGCAGGCAACGGGCCGACCCCTGGCGGCCGACGATTTTGCCGCCTCGTTGGCCTGATCCTGGGTGCCGATCCGGCGCGAGGTCATCAAACGCGGGCAGCGGAGTCATGCCGTACCGCTTCGGTACTCGTCCGCGCTTCGAAGACGATGGGCCCCTGGCTACAAGAGCGGATGATTCGTTGCTACAACGCAGCCGTGCGCCGGAAACGAGCGTAGATTGAGCTCGCGTTGGGAGAGATGAACACTACACTCGCTGCTCCCACCGAGCCGATCGACACCGGCACCGTGACGTTGCCCACATGTTTTCTCGATACCTGGGTGGCAAGCACCCCGAGCCGGAACAGGTCCTCCGCCGAGATATCGCTTCGGGTGTGGCGCCGGGTGATGTCGATCCAATCGAACAACGCGGCGGGATCTCGTTCAACCTGCTTGCGCAGCTTGGCCAGCAGCATCAACAGAAAGCGGGCTTGGTTGGTCGATCGAGCAACGTCGCCCGAGGCGAATACCTTTCGAGTCCTCACGTAAGCGAGTGCCGCTCCGGCCCGCAGCAAGTGCGTGCCCTTACGCAAACGAGCGCCGGACCCCCCCGGATCGAAGACATCCTGGCTGAGATGGATCTTGACTCCTTTGAGCATGCGCACCACACCTCTGAAACCCTCGAAGCCCGTCATGACCCATAGATCGAGACGGATGCCCGTGAGGCTCTCTACGGTGCGGGCCATAAGTTGCGGCCCGCCCTGATACAGGGCTTCGTTGATTCTTCCCATGCCGTGACCGGGGATGTTGATCCATGAGTCGCGCGGGAAGTTGAGGATGCCGCCCTTCATCGTCTTGGTGTTGAGGCCGATGACATGAAGCGCGTCGGCTCGGGAGTGATCGGGATTCCCGACGCGCGCGTCGTTACCGATGACAAGCACGAAGATCTTGCCATTGGTGGGCTGAAAGCTCTCGTGGACGGGGCCTGCGACCATCGGGGCGGCGACTACGCGAGGCACCGAGACAGGCGGGCCGATCAGCCGGAAGCAGGTGATCAGGACGCATAGCAACAGGAGCAAAGCGCAGGCGCGACGGATCACGACTGGCCTCCTGAAAGCTTGAGCGGTTTCCTGCTCATGTCGAATGCGGCGATCTTCCAACCCTGCTCTTTGCGCTCAAGCCACAGCCTGGCTCGATGCGAGAGCTTGAACTTACGCTCACTCTGCATCCCACTCGCAACCACCGTGACCTGTGCCGAAGCCCGGCGAGCACTGCCCGCCTGAAGCCCAATGCGTGCCCTCCGCCACAGGAGTCGTACATTTTCTGATCTCTGAGGAAGGACGGCATGGGTCTCTTGGAAGGCACGCCACGCGAGATCGGTGAAGGACCGAGCCGTCGGCTTCTGGCCGAGAAAGATCGCATCGTAGGCATCCTGCACGGCTTCCTTGACCTTGGGCCGTTGGGCTTCGAGCCGTGCTTTGGCGTCCTTGGTCAGCTGTCCTGGCCTGCCCGCTCTGCTCACGCGCAGTTTCCAGGGTGCGTGATCGATTTTCGGCTCGGTCCGAGGCGGCTCCGAACGCCCTTTTGCCCGGCTCCCGAACACCTCGAGCGGCGAGCGGCCCTCGCCGCCCACGGCGGCCACCCAGATCAGGGCCACCGCCACGATCGCCACGGAGGCGGCTCCTATCCATATTCGCTTGTCGGTAGGCAGATTTGAAATCAAAGATCCCCTCGATCTGGCAGGCTGGGCAGGTTATCGCGTTGACTGTCGGTGTGTTCGAAACTTGCGCTCTCCGGCCCCCGTGGAGCCGAGGGTAAGATTCCGGACTCTCTCATCGCCATAAGCAATTCGCTCTAGGAGGACGGCAATGGAACTGGGCATAGATGTGCGACGGCTCAACTCGTTTGCCGTCGTCGACGTCAAGGGCGAGGTGGACGTCTACACCGCTCCCAAACTGCGGGAACAGCTCATCGAGCTCGTTTCTGAAGGCTCTTACGACATCGTCGTCAACCTCGAGGGAGTGGACTTTCTCGACTCCACAGGTCTCGGCGTGCTGGTGGGCGCCCTTAAGCGAGTCAAGGCCCACGAGGGGGGGCTAGCACTCGTTTGCACTCAGGACAAAATCCTCAAGATCTTCAAGATAACGGGGCTGACCAAGGTGTTCCCCATCTATAACAGCGTCGAGGACGCCGCCTCCGAGCCGGAATAGCTGCCCGGAGGCGGTTCCGTATTTCGGCGGGGTTGACTTTTTGATCGCCCAAAACAATAATTGGGCGACTTGAAAAAGATACTGGTCTCATTCACCAAACCGGATCGCGAGATGTTGAAGGCGATCTACCGCCTCTCCAAAGGGGGCGGGTTCGCCCACACCGGAGCGCTGGCGGACGCGATCGGCCTGTCTCCCGGGACCGTGACCACGACCATCAAGAGGCTGGCCGAGAGAGATCTGCTCGAGCACCAGCCCTACCGCGGCGTGGAGCTGACGACCTCCGGACGTCGAGCCGCGGTAGCGGCCATCCGCCGTCATCGCATCGTCGAGCGGTTTCTCTCGGACATGCTGGGCTACGCCTGGAACGAGGCGGATCGCCTCGCGGGAGCGTTCGAGCACGAGCTCCCTCAGGAGGTGGAGGAGCGCATGTTCGTGGCGATGGACCGCCCCGCGACCTGTCCTCACGGCTTTCCCATCCCCGAGCCGGACGTCTCCCACATCCCCGAGATGCCGACCCTGTACGCGCTCGAGCCGGGGGCCGAGGCGGTGGTAGCGATGCCAGGCTCAACCGACCCGGCGGTGGTGAAGTTTCTCGACGCCATGGGCCTCAGGCCCGGTGTCAGGGTGCAGATCAAGGAGAAGCATCCCTTCGATGGGCCGCTGGTGATGAGGGTTGCGGGCGAAGATCGGACCATCGGGGAAAAGGTTGCGAGCCAGATCTTCGTCAGATTGGTAAAGGGCACGGACGACGGCTCAAACGGACAAGGAAACCTCAACGAGCAGCCGGCGTAGACCAAGCCAGGTCTTCCGGTTCATTGGACAGATCGGTTCTAAGGACTGATCGGGTTTAGGAGAGAAGGGAGCAGGGGTTAGATGTCACAGTTCTATTTGGCTTCGGAGGGCGGTTACCAAGAGTTCAGCCTCGGGGCCGGCGAGATGTTCTGGCTATATTTCTCGGCCCTGACTGCGCTGATCGCTCTCGCGACTGGATTCATGCTCATGAAAGGGGTTCTAGCCGCCGACCAGGGCACGCCGAAGATGCGTGAGATCGCAAACGCCATCCAGGAGGGCGCTCTCGCCTACCTCAGACGGCAATTCAAGACGATCGCCATCATCACGGTGCCGCTCGCGGCGATCGTCTTTCTCACTAGCACAACCGTGCTCATGCCCGGCGGGGGAACGGCGCTCAACTACTTCGAGTCGGGTCTGTACCGGACCCTCGCTTTTGTCGCGGGGGCTTTGATGTCGGGCCTGACCGGCTTCATCGGGATGAGCCTCGCGGTTCGAGGTAACGTTCGTACCGCCGCCGCGGCTCGCTCAGGCTCGCTTCCGGCGGCGCTCAAAGTGGCGTTCCGGACCGGCGGGGTTGCCGGCATGTTCACGGTCGGCCTCGGGCTCTTGGGAGCCACCGTGATCATCTTGATTTTCCAGAACACCTCGTCCGCAATCCTGATCGGATTCGGTTTCGGGGGCTCCCTGCTCGCGCTCTTCCTCCGAGTGGGCGGCGGCATCTTCACCAAGGCCGCCGACGTCGGAGCCGACCTCGTCGGGAAGGTCGAGGCAGGGATTCCGGAGGACGATCCCCGCAACCCCGCCACGATCGCCGACAACGTCGGGGACAACGTCGGCGACTGCGCGGGTATGGCGTCGGACCTCTTCGAGAGCTACGAGGTCACGCTAGTCGCCTCCATCATCCTCGGCGTCGCGGCCTTCAACTCGATCGGCGCCAACCCCGCGCTGGGACTGATCTTTCCGGTAATCGCTCGGGCCATCGGAGTACTCGCCTCCATCGTGGGTGTCTACATGGTGCGCGCCACCGACAACGACAAGACCGCCATGGCGCCGATCAACAGAGGCTTTCTTTCGGCCGGGGCGCTGACCGTGATCGGGACCTTCCTCGTCGCTCAGTTCTATGTCGGCAACGACAATGGGAACGAGGGTCTCAAGGTCTTTTTCGCGGTCGTTTCGGGACTGGTACTGGCCCAGATCGCCAGCCGACTTACCGAGTACTTCACCTCGACCGAGACTGCGCCCGTGCGCGAGATCGCTGAAGCCGCCAGAACCGGCCCTGCGACCACCATCCTCTCGGGAATCTCCTCCGGCCTGGAGTCCTCCGTGTGGGCGGTGATCGCCATCGCCGGCGCCCTTGGAGTGGCTCTCTTCCTGGGTGGCGGAAACCTTCAGTTCTCCCTTTATCTCGTGGCTCTTACGGGCATGGGCATGCTCGCGACCACCGGGGTCGTTGTGTCCGAGGACACCTTCGGCCCCGTTGCCGACAACGCGGCCGGTATCGCCGAGATGTCCGGGGAGTTCGATGGTGACGCCGAGCGCATCATGGTCGGCCTCGACGCGGTCGGCAATACCACCAAGGCCGTGACCAAGGGTTTCGCCATCGGATCGGCCGTGATCGCGGCCGTGGCCCTGTTTGCCTCCTTCATCGAGACGATTGGCTCGGAGTTCGATATCGAAGCCACCGGCTCCGCATTGTTCAACAATCCACTCACTCAGATCAACGTCGCCGATCCGAAGACGTTCATCGGACTGCTAATCGGCGGCTCGGTACCGTTCCTGTTCAGCTCTTTGGCCATCAGAGCCGTGGGCCGCACCGCCTCCATCGTGGTCCAGGAAGTTCGGCGCCAGTTCAGGGAGAAGCCGGGGATCATGGAGGGAACCGAACGTCCCGAGTATGGACGTGTCATCGACATCTGCACCGCAGCATCGCTCCGGGAGCTTGCAACACCGGCACTCCTGGCGGTCCTGACTCCGGTGATCGTGGGTTTCGGGATCAGCTACCTGGCGCTGGGCGGCTTTCTTGCTGCGGTAATCCTCACCGGTCAGCTCATGGCGAACTTCCTCAGCAACTCCGGCGGGGCCTGGGACAACGCCAAGAAGTACATCGAGGACGGCAACGAAGGCGGCAAGGGGTCCGAGGCTCACAAGGCGGCGGTCATCGGCGACACCGTGGGAGACCCCTTCAAAGACACTGCCGGCCCCGCACTGAACCCGCTTATCAAGGTAATGAACCTGGTATCTCTGCTGATCCTGCCTGCGGTCATCAACCTGCGAGAGAACGTCACGGCCCGCTATCTCATCGCCGGCCTGGCCCTCGCGGTGCTGCTAACCTCGATCGCGTTCAGCAAGCGCAAGGCGAAGCCCATGGATGAGGAGCCGGTGACTTCCTCTCCTGAGCCTGCGGCGGCAACTCACTGAGAAGCCTCATCCTCAGCGGTCGTTCGTAGGGCTTGCTATGACTCTGCCGCCGGGCGGTGGCTCCTGTGCGACCGTCGCACGTGAGCCACCGCGGGGTGGGGCTCAGGGAGCACCTGTTTCTATGTGGTAGGGGACTGAGACCGCCACCACGCCGCGCTCGAACAGCAGACGGCTTTTTATCACCAGAGCGGTCTGGCCGTGTAGCAGCTGATGGCGGCGCTTGGAGACGATGAACTCCGGCATCACCACTGTGACCACCCGCTTGACCCCGTCGGGCTTGAACCTGTGTACGTAGTCGATCAACGAGCCCCCTATGTCCCTGAAGGGGGAGTCGTCGATCTCGAGCGGATGGGGTATGCCCGAGGCGAGCCACTCGTTGCCGAGCTTCTCGGTAGCGGCGGGGTCGAGCCCGAACGACACCGCTCTGATGTCGGTGGGCCGCAGTGTCTCGGCGTATTCGATCGCCTGCAGCGTGGCGTTGTGGACCCCCGCCACCAGCACCAGGACATAATTGCGGGCGGGTTCGATGGATCGGAGGGCCCCGCTACCCGCATCGGCCTCGGAGCGGTCGAGGGGAACGTCCAGCACCTGGATCCCCGGCTCGCGCAAGAAGGAGGCCTTGAGCCGCTGCAAGCCGGGCTGTCTCATGATCTGCCACAGGCCCTTCGACTGGAGCACCTCGGGCACCACCAGAGTGAGGAAGTCGTCCTGCCCCAGGTCTTTGCGCAGCGACCGCAGGTGTTTCTTGAGCCGGGTCTTGCGTGACTCCCCCGGAGGCATAATCGCCATCTCGACCTGAGGTGCGAGCTTGGCCCACTCGTCCCGCACGGAGTCATCGAATGCCACCGCATGCAGATCGGCGGGTCTCACCGAACGCGCGTACCCGAGGGCGCGGGCGGTGGCGGCATCGACCCGCTCGACCAGGATGACCATGTGCTGGTGTCCCGGCCTGCGGTCGGCCGGGACCCGCTCGGGATGGGCGAGCTCGGCCCTGAGCTCAGTGTAGTGACGGTGCACCGATCGCATCGCATAGATCATCACCGGGATGACCGCGATGACGATGTAGGCGCCATCCAAGAACTTACTCTGGATCACGACTATCAGAACGACGGCGGTAAGTGTCGCTCCAAGCCCGTTGATGGCGGCACTTTGCCTCCAGCCCTTCTCGCGAGACTTTCTCCAGTGCACCACCATGCCGGCCTGCGACAGGGTGAAGGAGATGAATACGCCCACCAGATAGAGCTGGATGAGCCGGTTGAGCGTGGCGTCGAATGCGACTATCAACACGCAGGCGAAGAAGGTGAGGATGATCACGCCGTTCGAGAACACGAGGCGATCGCCACGGTTCATTAGCTGGCGCGGCAGAAAGCGATCGACTGCGAGGATCGAAGTCAGGTTGGGGAAGCCGGCAAAGGCGGTGTTCGCGGCTAGGAACAAGATGGCAGCGGTCATGGCGTTGATGACGTAGAAGAACAGCCCCTTGCCGAATATCGCTCCCGTCATTTGGGCGATTACCGTCTGCGTAGAGGTGTGTGTGAAAACAACCTCTGTACTCCTGGCCAGCCATGAAGTACCAATGAACAACGAGATCGAGATCAGACCCATGATCAGCATCGTTGTGGCGGCATTCTTGGACTGCGGGTAGCGAAAGGCGGTGATGCCGTTGGATATTGCTTCGACTCCGGTCAATGCGGTCGTGCCGGCCGAGAACGCCTTGAGCAGTAGCAGAAACGTTAGAGCGCTGTGGGCATTCCCATAGCCTTCCGGCGCGTCGACCACAGGGCAACCCCCGATGCACTTGACGAAGCCCGTCCCTAGCAGCACGAACATGCACAGGATGAAACCGTAGGTAGGGATGGCGAAGAACGTGCCCGACTCGCGCACGCCGCGCAGGTTTGCGAGCGCCACGACGAGGACGAAGAAGACACCCAGAGAAACCTTGTGGTCGATCAGCTGGGGCGCGGACGACACAAGGGCGTCGACTCCCGCGACGGTCGAAACGGAGACAGTGAGCACGTAATCCAATAGAAGCGCGGCCGCGGCAAGCAACCCTGGATACATCCCAAGGTTGTCGTGAGAGACGATGTAGGCACCGCCCCCGTTAGGGTAGGCGTGCAGGGTCTGCCGATAGGACCAGACGACTACGGCTAGCAGCGTCGCTACGGCAATCGACACGGGCACTACGTTTGCGACCGCGGCCGCTCCTGCGACACTCAGCACAAGCATGATCTCGCCGGTCGCGTAGGCGACCGATGACAATGCGTCCGAAGAGAACACCGGCAGGGCGATGGTCTTGGGCAGCAGGGTGTGGCCGAGCTCACCCGACGCCATCGGGCGACCCACCAGGATGCGCTTGAAAGCGGCTTGCGTCTTCATCGGCGGAACTTAACCCCGCTCGGGGCCGGGGACGAGTTGGTACTCGGGATTCAGGATGACCTTCTCCTCATCGATACCGACCCCCACCATGCCCTCGATCACCAGACCGACTCCCAGACGAATCCCCGACATGCTCTGGCGGCCCAGCCATTTGGCGACGATCTCCCCGGAGCCGTCGATCACGGTGGCCTGGATGCAGCCCGACCCCTGGCGAGGGTCGATCCGAATGTTCTGAACAACGCCGGCAACCTTGTGCCGGCGTTGTTCGGAGGCCTCCCCGATCGGGGTTGCCCCCGGAATCGTCTCGGCCCATTTCCTCAGATTCTCGGAGCGGATGGCCTCGGGAGGTTTGGTCAGCCTGTCGAGCCAGCCGGAGTTGTTAGGCACGAGGGAGAAGTATGTCAGTATCTCCGCGCCATTCGCGTATCCGAGACGGAGCCAGACCTCCGCCGCCGGGTGGAAAGGAGCTCGCCACGTGCATGTAATCATCGCCGGCTGCGGCCGCGTGGGCTCGGACCTCGCGTTGAGCCTCGAATCCGCCGGGCACTCGGTGGCTGTGATCGACAAGAACCCCCGGGCGTTCGAGCGGCTCCGAGAGTCCGTTAAGGGCCGGCGGGTGGTCGGCTTCGCCTTCGACCGCGACGTACTGGAAGTGGCGGGGATCTCGGAAGCGCACGCCTTTGCCTCCGTTACGAGCGGAGACAACTCGAACATTGTCTCCGCGCGCGTCGCCCGAGAGCACTACCGTATTCCTCAAGTCATCGCTCGCATCTACGACCCTCGTCGCGCCCAGGTCTATCAGCGACTCGGAATCCCAACGGTAGCGACGGTTAGATGGACCACCGATCAGATGCTGCGCTATCTCGTGCCCGAAGACGTGCCGGTGGAGCACACGGTCGACAACGGCGAGGTCATAATCGCGGCCCTTGCCGCCCCTTCCGAGGTGATCGGCAAGGGGGGGTCGGACCTGGACGTCGCCGGTCATCGTCGAGTGGTTGCCGTGAGCCGTTTCGGCGTCCCCCGCATACCCGATGATGAGTTGACGATTCAGGACGGCGACATCCTTCACGTCGCGGTGGTCAGAGCGGATGCGGCTTTGCTGCGGGAGCAGCTCAAAGAGACGGGTGGGCCGGCATGACCAGGAAATGCATGCGAATCGCAATCGCCGGGGCCGGCAACGTCGGAACTTATGTCGCGGGCGACCTTCACGCCAAAGGACATGAAGTCCTGCTCATCGAACAAAACAAGGAAGTCGTCCAGCATCTCAAGGAGGAGCTCGACGTCACCTGGATCGTAGGCGATGCCTGTGAGCTCTACACTCTGGACGCGGCGGTCCTCACTTCGTGCGATGTCGTGGTTGCGGCCACCGGGGACGATGAAGACAACCTCGTGATCTCCCTTCTCGCCAAGCAGGAGTTCGGCGTGCGCCGGGTAGTAGGACGTGTGAACCATCCGGACAACGAGTGGTTGTTCACCGAGAGTTGGGGTGTCGACGTAGCGGTCAGTACTCCACATTTGCTTACCTCCCTGGTCGAGGAGGCGGTCTCCACCGGAGATCTCGTAAGGCTTCTGAAACTCGAGCAGGGAAAGGTGGCGCTGCTCGAGGTGACTCTGGCGGAAGGCTCACCCGCCGAAGGTAAGACCGTGGGCGAGCTCCAGATGCCGCCGGATTGCACGTTGGTTGCCATCGTGCGGGATCGCCACGTGATTGCCCCGACGCCGGAAACGCAGTTGAGTGTCGGCGACGAGGTCTTGGCGCTTGCTACGCCCGAGGCCGAATCGGATCTAAGAGAGGTTCTTGCTGGAGACGAGGAGTGAACCGCAAGGAGGGCCGCGCTCTGGTCGAGAAGTACGCGGAGAAAGATACGACCATCCGCCATCTCGTCTCCGTTGAAGGTGTCATGAGGGCACTTGCCAGGCACTTCGATGAGGATGTCGAGCGCTGGGGGCTGGCCGGGATGTTCCATGACCTGGATCAGGACCAGACTCACGATGATATCTCCCGCCATGGCTATCAGTCGGTCGAATGGCTGGAAGCGGAAGGCTACGGAGACTCCGAGGTCCTCAACGCGATCCTGGCTCACGGTGAGGAGCGTTACCAAACGGACCTCATGTCCCGTTCCATAGTGCATGCCGACGGCGTCTCGGGACTCCTGGTTGCTTGCGCCCTGGTCCGCCCTCAGCGGGCGGAGGGCATGAAGGTGTCATCGGTGAAGAAGAAGCTCAAAGAGAAGTCGTTCGCGCCGGGCGTCGAGCGGGACAAGATCAGGGGGGTGGAGGAGTCGATCGGAATACCGATGGACGAGTTCATTGCGATCTCAATCACGGGGCTTCAGGAGGTGGCACCGGAAATAGGCCTCGCCTGATGCTCGTGCCGAGTGCTCGGCTGCAGAGCAAGCTTTATTGACCGCTCGACGCCTTGGCCCCCACCTTCCGGTTGCGCCGGCGTCTCACGTACCACAGCGCCGCTCCCACCAGCAGCAGGCCGCCGATGACAAACGTGGGCCCGTTGAAATAGCCGAGGGCGAGCTCCCAATTGTCCTTGACCACTACGCCGAGATAGGCGAGACCGAAGGTCCAGGGGACCACTCCGAGAAAGGTATACACTGTAAACTTCAGGAAGGGCATCCGTGCGATTCCGGCGGGGAGCGAGATGAAGGTCCTGATCACCGGCAGGAGCCGGCTGAAGAAGGTCGCGGCTTCCCCGTACTTGTCCCACCACACCTCCGCCCGGTCGATGTCGTGGCTGCGGATCAGGATGTACTTGCCGTAACGATCGAGCAGCTCACGGCCGTAAAAACGTCCGGCCGCGTAGGCGACCCACGAGCCGACGAGATTGCCGAAGACGCCGGCGGCGGTGACCCAGTACAGGTTCAGAGTGCCTTCCGCCGAGTACCAGCCTCCGACCAGCATGGTCACCTCCGAGGGGAAAGGGATGCAGGCGGATTCGGCGAGCATGAGCAAGAAGATGGCCACATAGCCATACTGGATGACCCAGTCCTTCATCAGCTGAACGACGGCTTCCATGGGGTTGGATGGTACTTTGCGAGGTTTGTTGGCGAGTCCCTAGCGATACTCAGCTGGATAGGAGCTGCGGAACAATCGCCACCGTGGCGGCGTTCTGGCAAAAAACGGCTGGTCAAGGCGGTGACCGGACCGGACGATGTGGGGACTACGGCAGACAGCCGTCGCCCGACAGGGCGCCCCCTCAAGGGATCAGGAGTGATGTGTCAAAGAACCTGGTAATCGTCGAATCGCCTGCCAAGGCGAAGACGATCGAGAAGTACATGGGCAAGGACTTCACCGTCCTCGCCTCCATGGGCCACGTCCGCGACCTTCCCAAGTCAGATTTTGGCATCGATATCGACGGCGGCGTCCACCTGCGCTACCAGGCCCTGGGGCAAGCGAATGCCAAGAAGGCCATCGCCGCCATTCGCAAGGCGGCTAAGGAGAGCGAGACGGTGTGGCTGGCCCCCGACCCCGATCGCGAGGGCGAGGCCATCGCCTGGCATGTCGCCGAGCTCATAAAGCTCCCGGCGGACAGGACCCGGCGGGTCTCCTTCAACGAGATAACTGAGCGGGCAGTCACTGCGGCCTTCGGCAGCCCCCGGTCGATAGACATGGACCTCGTGGATGCGCAGCAGGCTCGCCGGGCGGTCGACCGCATCGTGGGCTACAAGCTTTCCCCGCTGCTGTGGCGAACCGTGGGCCCCAACCTCTCGGCGGGGCGGGTCCAGAGTGCAGCTTTGCAGCTTGTCGTCATCAGAGAGCGAGAGATACGCGCCTTCAATCCGCGCGAGTTCTGGGATATCAGAGCCTCGCTCGAGACGGCCGAGGGTTCTCGTTTCGTTGCCGCGCACCCCTATTCGGAGAAGGACAAGTTCGCCCTCACTACCGGGGACCAGGCTTCCGAGGTCGTGGAGCGAACACGGCCTGGACCCTGGACGGTCTCGACGGTGCGAAAGACGGAGCGGACGCGGAAGCCACCCGCTCCCTTTAGGACGTCGACCCTTCAGCAGGCGGGCTCGAGCAGCCTCGGCTTTCCGACCTGGAAGACGATGAGGTTGGCCCAGTCCCTCTACGAGGCGGGCCACATCACGTACATGAGGACGGACTCCACCAACCTCTCTCAGGACGGCCAGGCTGAGATCTCACAGGTTGTAAGAGAGCGCTGGGGCGCTCGCTACCACCACGCCCGTAAGTTCGCGGCGAAATCGAAGGGCGCCCAGGAGGCCCACGAGGCCATCCGACCCGCCTCGGCGGCGCGCGCCCCGGAGGCCCTCGCCAACGACCTGGAGCGCGACTCTCTGAGGCTGTACGAGATGATCTGGCAGAGAACGATGGCCTCCCAAATGTCCGATGCCGTTTACGACGCCACCTCCGTGGACGTCCAGTCAAACGGCGTCACCTTCCGCGCCACCGGACAGGTCCTCAAATTCGACGGCTACCTGAAGGTCTACCTGCACCGGCGCGACGACGAGCCGGAGGAGACGGAGGGGCTGCTTCCGGACCTCCAAGAGGGCCAGACGCTCACGCTCCAGGCCATTGAGCCTGAGCAGCATTTCACTCAGCCTCCGCCTCGCTACACCGAAGCGACGCTGGTGAAGGAGATGGAGCGACTCGGCATCGGGCGGCCGTCGACCTACGCCCCCACGGTGCAGGTGCTGTCCAATCGTGAATACGTCCGCTCGGAGAGCCGGAGGCTCCATCCCACGGCGCGGGGTGAAGTCGTGGTCGAGCTCCTCGAGGCCCACTTTCCGGAGTTCGTCGATTCCGATTTCACCGCTCGGATGGAGACCGAGCTGGACGACATAGCCGAAGGCGAGAAGGAAATGGTTCCCGTGGTGAGGGCCTTCTTTGAGTCCTTCTCGGCGCTCGTCGAAGAGCAACAGGACAAGATGAGCCGGCCCGAGCGTCCCACGGACAAGGTGTGTCCCGAGTGCGGCCGTCCCGTGGTCGAGAAGTTCGGCAAACACGGGATGTGGTTCTTGTCCTGTTCCGGCTTTCCCGAGTGCAGATGGTCCAAGCAGCTTGATGAGTCCGGCGAGCCGCTTCCCGACCCCGAGGCGACGGGCGAGCGCTGTCCTCGCTGCGAGGCCGAGCTGGTGACCAAGACCGGTCGCTTCGGCCCATTCGTCGGGTGCTCGAACTATCCGGACTGCAAATACATCAAGAAGGAGCCACCCAGGGAGACGGGCGAGCCTTGTCCCGACTGCGGGGAGCCGTTGGTCGAGCGACAGGGCCGCTTCGGGCCCTTCGTCGGTTGCTCCACCTATCCCAAGTGCCGCTACATCAAGAAGGAGAAGCGGGCCGGCGGCGCCGGGGAGGCGAAGAGCAAGGGGACGAAGAGCAAGGGCTCCAAGAGGACGACGCGGAAATCAGCCGCCAAGTCCACCAAGAAGAAGACCGCGGCGAAGTCTACGGCTAAGGGGGCCTCGAAGAAATAGGCCCGGAACCGGCCCTCCCCCGGCTCGACTTCGTCGCCCCAACTACCTGGGACGTGGTCTCGGCCACAAGGGTCGCCGGCACGCTTGCCCCGGCCCGTCCCACCAAACACCCCGATTCCCCTCGGCTCACCCCGCTCGTCGCCACCTGTCTCTAAGATGGTGAGCGAAAACAGCAAAGGAGGAATCATCCAGGAAGCTCCCAGGAGGAGCGGTCTTCACGTCGTCACTGCCTCCGAGCAGGAGGCCGGTTATGCGGCGCTGTTCCGCAACGGCACCTTCGTCCGCTTCTTCGCGGCCCAGGCGGTCTCGAGCCTCGGCGACTGGATCGGACTCATCGCGATAGCGGTGTTCGCTCAAGCTCGCTTCGGGACGATCGCCGTCGGGGTGGTGATGATGGCCCGGGTCCTTCCCGGCTTCCTGGTGGGGCCGCTGGCCGGGGTCCTGGCGGATCGCTGGGACCGCAAGAAAACCATGGTGGTCGCCGACCTAAGCCGGGCCCTGCTCGTCTTCTCCCTTCCGTTCGTCCCCAACCTGGCGTACTTCATCGTCGTCTCTGCCCTGCTGGAATCGCTGACTCTCGTGTGGGGACCAGCCAAAGACGCTTCGCTTCCACACTTCGTCGACCGCGCCCACCTAACCTACGCCAACTCCCTGTCGTTGATCGCGATCTATGGCCCGTGGCCGCTGGCTTCCATACTGTTCGCCTCGTTGGCCGGCTTGGGGTCCTTCGTCGGCGATCACGTCGAGGTGATGCGGGGGCTCTCGGACAGCCCCGAGGCGATGGCGCTGTGGGTCGACGCGCTCACGTTCGCGTTCTCGGCCGCCATGGTCTCGACGCTTGCAATTCCTCCAACCAAGACCGGGGTGGGACGGTTCGATCTGAGGGCGGTGAAGCGGGACCTGATCGAAGGGCTGCAGTTCGTCGGCGCTCACAAGCAGGTTCGCTCGTGGATGCTCGGCATCGCCTTCACGTTCACGGCTGCGGGGGGGGTGGTTTCACTTGGACCCGAGTTCACCAGCGAGATTCTGGACTCAGGCCCCAGCGCCTACGGGTTCATTATCGGTTCCTTCGGAGGCGGAATGCTGGCGGGGTTGATCGCCTCGGGCTTCCTCGCCAAGCACATAAGCAAGGATGTGTTGTTCTCCTCCAGCGTGATCCTGCTGGGGGTGGGGCTCATCCTGCTGGCGAGTATGAGCAGCGTCAGCTCCGTGGTGCCGATCGCCGCGACGCTGGGCTTTTTCGGAGGCGTCGGCTACTCGGTCGGCTACGCGCTCATGCAGGAGACCAGCGAGGAAGAGCTGCGAGGCAGGACGTTCGGGGCCGTTTACACGCTTATTCGTATTGGCACCCTCATTGGGCTCGGCGTCTTCCCTCTCATTGCCGGTGCGATCGGCGACAACACGGTGGACCTGGTTGGCGGTTCCACTCTGGCCCTTCCTGGGAGCCGCGTTACGTGGTGGCTGGCGGGTCTCCTCGTGGTTGGAGGCGGCGCTCTGTCGACAAGGGCGATCGGCGCTCGCCGTTCTCCGGGTGTTCTACAGGCGGTGCGCAGCTCCTACTTCGTGGTCTTCGAGGGAGGCGAGGGGGCGGGAAAGAGCTCCCAGATGGCGGCCTTCGTGAGGTGGCTCCAGGCACGCGGCGACGATGTGGTCGTGACCAGAGAACCGGGTGGAACTCTCCTCGGAGAGAGGCTCAGAGAAGCCCTGCTGGACACTTCTTCGAACATCGATGCACGCGCCGAGGCCCTTTTGTTTGCAGCCGACCGAGCCCAGCATGCCGCCGAGGTAATCAAGCCGGCTCTGGCCAAAGGAAAGATCGTGGTCTCCGATCGCTTCCTCGACTCTTCTCTCGCCTATCAAGGGCTGGCGCGAGGCTTGGGGCTCGCCGAGGTATACGAGTTGAGCGCGTGGGCCACGGACGGGTTGGTGCCCGATCTCGTCTTCTTGCTGACGGTCGACTCTGAAACCGCCGCCGGGCGACTCTCCGGAGAGCCCGATCGCCTCGAGCTGGAGGGTGTCGACTTTCACAACCGGGTCGCAGCCGCCTACGTCGAGCTCAGCACCAGGTTCCCCGACCGCTTCGTAGTGCTCGACGGGACTCGCTCTGCTTCTGAGGTGCACGCAGATGTCGTGGCCGCGTTCGAAGAGCAGTCAGCCGGCCGTGTGGCCGCGCCCGGACGGAGTTATCAGGCCGCTCCCGGCCCCGTTCCTCGATGAGCGTGTGGGAGGGTCTGGACGCAGGCCGCGCCGTCGGCGGGCTTCAACAGCAACTGGCCCAGGGGGAGATATCCCACGCGTGGCTGCTGTCGGGACCGTCGGGGGCCGGAAAGGGAGCGGTGTCGAGGGCGATGGCGGCGGCCCTGAACTGCCTCGACGAGCCGCTCCGTGGCTGCAATCGATGCTCGTCATGCCGCCGGGTGTTTGGCGGAGCGCACCCCGATGTCCACCGGGTGGTGCCCGAGGGCTCCGTCATCGCGGTCGATGCCGTCAGAGAGGGAGTGATACCCGAGGCCACACGCTCGCCATTCGAGGGGAGATACAAGGTGTTCGTCCTCGAACAGGCCGAGCTCATGAACGAAGCCGCGCAGAGTTCGCTGCTGAAGACGCTGGAAGAACCTCAACCAGACACGGTGTTCATCCTGCTGTCCCAAGCCGAGGAGGAGATTCTCGAGACAATCCGCTCCCGTTGCCGCATCGTTCGCCTCGAACCCACCTCGGAGCGGAATCTGGTCGTAATGCTAGAGCGAGAAGGAGCAACGGCCGAAACCGCCCTGATGGCGGCACGACTCTCGGAGGGAGACACCGGCGCGGCCCGGAGCTGGGCCTTCGACGCCCCTATTGCCGAGCGCCGATCCCTATGGCTGTCTATTCCTCGCCGCCTCCAGGGAGCGGCGGACGCAATCGATGCCGCGTCTGAGATCCTTGATCAAGCCCGGGCAGCGGGGACCGCGCAGAAACGGGCGCATGTGCAGGAGACCAGAGCCCTGGCCGACATCATCGGCGAAGGCCGGGGCACCGGCACTGCTCGTAGTGCCTTGGCCCTGCGCCATCGTCGCGAGCAGCGTCACGCCGAAGAGGCGGTGCTGGGCGAGGCGCTCGGCACACTTGCGGGGTTCTACCGGGATGTCGTAGCCGTGCGCAGGGGCTCATCAGAATCGGTGGCGAACCTCGACCGTATCGACGAGCTTCAGGAGTGGGCCCGCTCCTCAGTCTCCGACGGCGCCTTGTTCAGCGCCGTTGAACGGCTCGTTGCCGGGAGGGCTGCGATTCTGAGCAACGCCAACGTGCTGCTCGCGCTCGAGGCTGCGCTCACCGAGGTCACCCGGCTCACGCAGCCTCGCGAGCATTCCTACGAGTGGAGCTAGTTAGTTAGTTTCTCTCGCAGTTCTCCTTGTTCTCCCCATCGTTGCACAGATCCTTGCCGCTGCCGCCCGACAGAGAGTCACGGTCTATGCCGCCCACTCCCCCGTAGAGACGGTCGTTGCCGTCCCCACCTGAGATGGCATCTGCACCGCTCCCTCCTCGCAGAACATCGGGTCCGGCCTCTCCCGACAAGGAATCTCCGTCGTCCCCTCCCGATAGCAGGTCGCCGCCGTCACCTCCGAAGAGGTCGTCGTGGCCGACGTTGTCGATGAGGCGGTCGGCCCCCTTCCCTCCGAACATGTCGTCGCCACCTTTGTCGCCGCTCAAACGATCATCTCCGTCTCCTCCGAAGAGGTTGTCGGAGCCCTTGCCGCTGCAGACACGGTCGTTGCCCGCGAGTCCGTAGATGGTGTCGTCGCCGTCCTTGGCGATGATCACGTCGGCGCCCTTGCTCCCACGCATCACGTTGTTGCCGTCGGTGCCGACTTTGGTTGCGCTCTTTCCGAGGCAGGTGGGAGCCTGCTGGGCGGCGGACACCCCCAGCGCCGATCCCCCGATCAACGCAGCCGCCAGAGCGGCCCTTCCGTACAACTTCACGCTGTTCATCAGCGATTCCCCTCACGATCGTGTGACGCCAATGACGTCAAATCCGATAGGCGACCAGCCGCCCAGCTTGCGCTCACCAGTTAAAGTCCAAATCGGCCGCTCGCGCCATGACCTAAAACTATTTCTGGTAGAAATTACTTTGACGGCGCGTAACGACTCTCAGATCCTTTCTTCGTGGTGGCATCGCCACTTCGCCCGTGGGCCCATAGTTACCTCGGCGTGAACGTCGAGAGCGCGCTGTTCTCGATAGTGGACGCCATTGCCGCAGGGAGAGGGAGAGAGCTGTGGAGTCGCCGTAGAGACTGCGATGAACTCGGTCATCGCCATCGACCTGATCAAGAGCCTGTTCCGAATTGCACCTTCGTCGCCAAGGCCGCGAAGCGCTATCTACCTGCAGGAGAGACTTATGGAGAGGCCAGACGGGCCTCAAGGAACTCGCCGCGTCCTATTCGAAGGAGCGGTTCTAGTCACCCGACCCCCGCTCGAGGGCTGATACGCGTCGCCTACCGGCCAACGCCTCTACGGGACTTTTCTTATGGTTAGAGTGCCTCCATCGAGTGACCGGCCGACGTTAGCCTCGTTTGGGAGCCTTCTTTATGCGCTACGCGCTCGCAACTCAGGAATTGACCGCGGCCTTGGGTCGGATAAGGCTCCAGCCGGATGACTCGGGACTTGGCCTCTTGCTGCGTCGCCAGGGGCGTCCCTTAGCTTTCATCCTACGCGGGCTGACACCCTCAACCACGCTGCTGCCCGAGGAAGTAGGCGAACTGATTACGCGCTCGGCTGCGTATGAGATGCTTGCGGACAGCCTGCGCAACGAGCTGCTCCCAGCTCCCTCTTCCCGTTCCGAGCTGCCCACAGTGACCGTAGCAGTGTGCACCAGGGCTCGGGAAGAACTGCTCGAAGCCTGCTTGAGCAGTGTCCTGCAGTTGAGTCACGGGCGTGGCGACATCAGTCCAGAGGTGATGGTTGTCGACAACGCGGCTCCCAACGATAAGTCTCTTCGGGTCGTGCTGTCGCACTCCGGTGTTCGCTACGTAAGCGAGCCACGGCCGGGCCTCGACTTCGCCCGCAATCGGGCGCTCCTGGAAGCACAGACCGACTTCGTCGCTTTTCTGGACGACGATGTCGAAGTCGACGAAAGATGGCTTGCCGGTCTGATCGAGGCTTTGAGGGAGAACCCCGATGCCGTCGCCATCACCGGTCAGGTTCTCCCCTACGAGCTCAGATCTCGAGCTCAGATCAGGTTCGAGTCCAGAGGAGGTTTTCGACGCGAGTTCTCCAAGCGTCGGTATCGCGGCGCTGTGTTGCCCGGGAACTCTCTCTACCCTGTGGGTGCCGGAATGTTCGGGGCCGGTTGTAACATGGTGCTGCAGAGACACACTGCGCTGCAGCTTGGTGGCTTCGACGAGGCATTGGACACGGGCCCGCCTTTGCCCGGTGGCGGCGACCTCGACATCTTCTACAGAGTCCTGCGCGCAGGCCATCCTCTGATTTATGAGCCGCAGATGCTCGTCTTCCACAAGCACCGCCGAGAGCATCGTCAGCTGCGCAGCCAGTACTGGACGTGGGGAACGGGTCTGATGGCATTCGTCGAAAAGACCTCTGTCACCGACGCCGATGCGCGACTCAAGCTCCGTGACTTTCGACGCTGGTGGCTATGGAACCAGATGCGTCTCCTGAAACGGAGCTTCAAGGGCAATGACGCGATGACGCCGGAGCTTGTGCTGGCGGAGCTCGCAGGTGGTTTAGTGGGCATGACGGGAACCTACTCTCGTTCCCGGAGACGTGTGGGGCGACGCAAGGCCGAGTCCTCATGAAGAGTTTTCGCCCCCTCGAAGTCGTCCACGTAGATCTGGCCGGCGGTCTGGACGGTTTGCTCGAACACCGGCCTACTGCCGATCACGACATCTACGCGGTGTTGTGGCAGGAAGGAGTCCCACTTGGGCACGTGGAGCTCACGCAATCACAGTTTGACAGTCCTGTGGCCCTGGCTCAACTGGTGGCCGAAGCCGTGGCCATGGGGGTGGGAGACCGGCTCTTCGAAAGCGGCTTCGAAGCAGCGCCTCGTGGGATGTGGACCAGCCCCGATCGCCTTGATCTCGGCGTTGAGGAGATATTGAGCCATGACAGACCCCTGGCGCGCCTCCGCGACGACTTGCGCTCCTCTCGCTCTGACGCCGTCGAGGTTGAGGTATCTGTAGTGGTGTGCACTCGCAATCGTCCCGAGCAGCTTGCACGCTGCCTGCGTTCGCTCATGGCGGTGAGCCCGTCCGCACGGGAGGTGATCGTGGTGGACAACGATCCCAGCGTTAACGGGGCGCGACGCGTGGTGGAGATGTTCCCAGATGTGACCTATGTCGTCGAGCCTCAACCGGGCCTCAGCAGAGCGCGCAACCGCGGCTTACGGGAGGCCACCGGGAGCATCGTCGCCTTCACCGATGACGACACGCTCGTTCATCACAACTGGGTTGCTGCCCTCGCCTCCGCCTTTGACGCCCAAGAGATCATGTGCGTGACTGGATTGGTGCTCCCCGCGGAGCTTGCGACCTCGGCTCAGTGGATCTTCGAAAAAGAGATGGGTGGATTCAGCCAAGGGTATCGGCGCATCAGCTTTGGCGAAACGTACTTTCGTCGTTTCAGAGCTCACGGTGTTCCGGTGTGGCAGGTGGGGGCGGGCGCCAATATGGCGATCCGTCGAGCGGCGTTCGCCCTGGTCGGAGAGTTCGACGAACGGCTGGGGGCAGGAGCGGCTGGGTGCAGCGAGGACTCCGAGCTTTGGTACCGACTGCTTGCCGAGGGTTGGCGCTGCCGCTACGAACCCTCGGCGGTCGTCTTCCACTATCACCGTGGCGATATACCCGCGCTCAAGCGTCAGGCCCGTGCTTACATTCGAGGACACGTGGCAGCGCTGTTCGTCCAGTACGCGCGCTATGGCCACCGCGGAAATCTACGTAGAGCTCTGCTCGCGATGCCTATCTGGCTCTTACGACTCAGCCTTAGGGATTGGTGGCTCCGGGGAGATCGTGGGGCGGTCACTCGCTCCTACATCGAGGGTTATGTACAAGGTTTGAAGTATCTGCCGCTCGCTTCTCGAGCGCGGGTGTCCACAACACCGGTGTCGACCGGTGGTGGCTACAAGATATCCCGTGCGAACTTCCTGCGACTGAATCCCTATCCCCATCCCCTGAGCGAGGGATTGTTCTACCGGGAAAAGATGCGAGCGATACACCAGATCGCGCCCCATGGTCCCTTCCCACGCATACTCGAGATCGGCGGAGGGCAGAGTGGATTGAGCGCAGACCTGTATCGGGGTGCAGAGGTCATCTCTGTCGACCTCGAGCCCGCCTACGCGGGTTCCTCGATGAATACCCGCATGGGAACGCGTTTCCTCTGTGCCGACGCAGCGAACATGCCCTTCTCCGACAACTCGTTTGACTTGGTGACCGTTTTTGACGTCCTCGAGCACGTGCCCCATGACAAACAGGCCGCAACAGAGGCAATCCGCGTTCTGCGCCCCGGGGGTTTCCTGCTTGTGACGAGTCCGAATGAGCATTGGCGCTTCCCGTACTATCGACTTTTCAAGCCCCTATGCCCCACGGAGGGCCAGATAATGGCCGTATGGGGCCATGTCCGGCGCGGCTATTCCCTTGTCCGACTGGAGGAGATGTTTGGTGTTGCTCCTTCGCGGGTCGCCAACTACATCACCCCAATCACGGCAGTGGGCCACGACCTCGCGTTCTCAAAACTGCCCGACCGGGCGCGTTTTCTGGCTTGTGCGACATTCAGCCCGCTAACCTGGGTCGGCTATTGGCTCCACCGGCCGGGAGCTCATGGTGTGGAGAGAGGATCGAGCTGGCGACCCAAGAGCGCGTGAGCTGAGATGCGTATCGCAATGCTGCTCTGGGGAGACCGGATCGAGGACTTCCTGGATCCGATAGGGATGACTCTCGAGGACTTCCGGGATCACATGACGGGTGGCTGGGCATTTGGGTACATCGATGCCTTCCAGAGAGTCGGAGTGGAAACGGACCTGATCTGCTTCTCGGCGCGCGCGCCTCGTGAATACAAATGGATACACGCCCCAACAGGGGCTTCGCTCTGGGTTTTGCGCTCTCCGCGCCTCTACGGCATGCTTCGTCGCCGGCTCACAGATCCTTACGCGTGGACGACTGAGGACGCAATCGGTGACGCAACTGGAGTGTCCCGTGGCGTGAAAGTATTCGCACGGCATGCGGCCCCGTACTGCGCAACACCCCTTTTGCGCCTTGCTCGTCGACTGCGAAAGGAGCGCTACGCAGCTCTGCTCTGCCAGGAGTACGAATATCCACGCTTTGACGTCTGCGCGGCCTTGGGTGTTCTGTTGCAGCTACCCGTTTTCGCCACCTTCCAGGGTGGTGATTATCAACTGACGCTGCTGGAACCCAAGTTGCGTCCCCATTCGTTGCGAGTCTGTAGTGGCGTGATCGTCGGCTCCTCGCGGGAGGCGGCACGGCTTCAGGATCGCTACCACCTTCCACGCGAGAAAGGTTGCTCGCATCTTCAACCCCTTCGAGGTGGAGGCTTGGGCGGTTGGCAGGGATTCCCAAGTGCGTCTAGAACTGGGGATCCCACCGCATGACCGAGTTGTCGCATGGCACGGGCGCGTAGAGTTGCATCGCAAGGGCCTGGATGTGCTTTGTCATGCCTGGCAGCTTCTCAGCTGTGATGATCCCCATGCACACCTTGTGTTGCTGGGCACAGGGGTCGATGCCGATGAACTGCATCGACGAATAGTGGGTTTGCAGCTGCCGCGCGTGCATTGGGTGAACGAGTACGTCGTCGATCGCTCCGTGATTCAGCGGCACCTGTCGGCTGCGGATGTCTACGTCTTTCCGTCGCGTCACGAGGGTTTTCCTGTGGCTCCCATCGAGGCGATGGCCAGCGGTCTGCCGGTGGTGGCGGCCGACGCTTCGGGAGTCTCGGACATCTTCGAGAACGGGGAAGAATCCGGCGGACTGATCGTAAGTCGTGAGGACGGCCCTGCCCTCGCCGAAGGGCTGCGCCGGGTACTGGGAAACGACGCCTGGGGCCGGGAGCTGGGCCGTCGCGCGCGCCGCCGGGTGGAGACGGCCTTCGGTCCCGTGTCGGTGGGACGACAACTCCATGAATTCCTTGTTACGCGCTCGACGAAGACTGGAACAAGGCCCAAACCCTTGGTATAGGATCATTTCTGCTTCTCTGAGTACCCTCAGGCAGTCCGGGCTCCTCGAACGCGCCCACTGTCGACGAAAAGAAATGGCGAGCACCATGCGAATCGTCAGAGCCAGGTGCCAATTGCTATGCTCCTGTGTGCCGGGGCCATAGACAGCGTTGACACCAGCATCTATAGCGAACAGACCTAACTTCCTTGCACCGTTATCGTTGAAGTGTCGTGACTGAACTCCCCTTGGTGCCGAGCCAGCCAGCAAGCCAGACTCACACGTCCGGAGACATCCGGGGTTCGAGGTTCCGCGGAGGGCGCTACTCCTGGGATTTGATTACCCATTTAGTGGGTCGCGAGTTCCGGCTGCGGTACAGGGAGGCCTTCTTGGGCTGGTTGTGGGCGGTTAGCGCGCCCTTGGCGCGCTTGGTCGTTCTAAGCTTCGTTTTCACCAAGGTCCTGCCCTTGGGTATCCCGAACTACTCCGTGTTCGTGTTCACCGGCATCATCGCCTGGTCATGGTTTTCAGCAGGAGTAAGCTCCGCAACTACCAGCGCCGTGGATCGCCGCGATCTTCTCTTTCGGCCCGGCTTGCCACGCAGCGCGGTGCCGGTCGTAAGTACGCTGACCGACGGCCTCGATTACCTTGCCGCGTTGCCCGTGCTTGCCGTCTTCATGCTCTTGGGAGACGGTATTCCGGTGACCGCTCTATTGCTGCCTCTTGTGCTTGCGGTGCAGCTGCTCTTGATGCTCGGACTTGGCTTCGCCCTATGCGCCGCGAATGTCTATGTGCGCGACGTTCACCTCTTCGTCAACGTCGTCATGATGCTGGGGTGGTATGCCACTCCGGTCTTCTATGAGGCCAAGGCCGTCCCGGAGAACTTTGCCTGGGTGTTCCAGCTCAACCCAATGGCCCGGCTCTTGAACACATACCGGGCCATTCTGGTGCGTGGAGAGGTGCCGGATCTCGGGCCCTTTTTCGTTCTCGCTGTGGTTTGCGGGGCGGTTTTCGTTATCGGGGGTGTCATCTACCGGGCGACGAGCTCGTCATTCGTGGATGAACTGTGACAGAGATCGAGTTGAGAGGTGTTGGCAAACGCTATCGCCGATCCAGCAGGGGGCCGAGGAGGCTGCGAAGAGTCCATGAGTGGACGTCAAGAGTCGACAGCTGGGCGCTCAAAGACGTGTCCTTCTCGGTCGTCAGAGGCGAGACGGTCGGGCTCATCGGCAAGAACGGCAGCGGCAAGTCCACGCTCCTGCGCCTGCTCGGAGGGGTCACTCGTCCGACGCTCGGGACCGTTCTCGTCGAAAGGGACGTCAGCGGGCTGCTGACACTCGGCGAGGGCCTTCATCCCCTGCTTTCGGCCGAGGAGAACGCAATCACCGGAGCAATCCTTGCCGGGCTCACCCGGCGGCAGGCTTACACGAGGCTCTCCGAGATCGCCGCCTTCGCCGAGCTCGAGGATCACATGGACCAGTCCTTGAGAACCTTCAGCGATGGCATGCGTTTGCGGCTCGCGTTTGCGGTCGCCATTCACGTCGATCCGAAGATTCTGCTGGTCGATGAGGTCCTGGCGGTGGGAGATCTACGCTTTCAAGAGAAATGCTTTGCGCACATGGAGGGCCTGCAGACAGCGGGCGTCACCCTCGTTGTCGCCTCGCACAGCTTGTCCCAAATACGTCGCCTGTGCCAGCGAGCGGTGTGGCTCCAAGACGGCACAGTCCGGCAGATCGGTGACGCGAGCGAGGTGACGGAGCGTTACGAGAACGCGATGACAGAGGGACTGCCTTCGAGGAGAGAGAGTCATCCCGGGCTGTTGCGACAGGGATCGGGAGAGGTGGAGATCGTGAAGGTACTGCTGCTGGACCGATGGGGAGGCGAGACCGCGCGGATAGGCCCCGGCAGCCCGCTCACCGTTGAGATCCACTTCGTCGCGCACGAAAGAGTTGATGACGCGATCTTCGGGGTCAGCGCCCGGTCGGAGCGGGACGGGATTCACTGCCTGGACCTCAGCACCGCCGGGGATGGCCATTGGGTGGGGCCGCTGCTGGGGCCGGGCACAATCCGACTTCACTTTGAGCGGCTTGACCTAACCGGCGGAGCGTATTTCCTGGATGTTGGCGTCTACGAAGCGAGATGGGATCGTCCTTACGACTATCTGTACCAGGCCTTTCCGCTCGAGGTGAGCGCGCCGACCGGCCCCGGCCTAATTGCCCCGCCTCATCGTTGGAGCATGGAGTGAAGACTGCCTCGATCCTCATTCGAGCCAAGAACGAGGAGCGGGACTTGGGGGCCACGCTGGACCGCGTCTTCGATCAGGATCTCCAGCCACACGAGGTGTTCGTCATCGACTCCGGCTCGACGGACGGAACTCTGAGGGTAGCGGCCCGTTATCCCGTCCGGATCATTGAGATCTCGCCCGGGGACTGGAGCTACAGCAGGGCGCTCAATCTGGGGGCGGAGCAAGCTGCAGGTGAATTCGTTGTTTGTCTGTCCGCGCATTGCCGTCCCATCACTCGAGAGTGGCTGTCCACGCTGCTGTCGCATTTCGATGACCCTCGAGTGGCGGCTGCGTGGGGACCAAGCCTGCGTCCGGGACGTCAACCTTACGAGCCTGGGCTGCCCTCACGCCAAGAGCCTGGTTCGTACACGCTCGAAACGCGCACATACGGCCTCGAGAATTCCAACTCGGCGCTGCGCCGCTGCCTGTGGCTCGAGTTCCCGTTCGACGAGACGCTGCCCGCCACAGAGGACAAGGCATGGGGACGTGAGGCCTTGGCCCGGGGGTACTGCCTGGTGTATGACCCGCGAGCGGCCGTCTGGCATCCGCGCAACCCTCCCGGGAGCGCGTTCCGTCGAAACCGAGCGGTGCTGACCGGCTTCGAGATCCTTTTCCCGGAGCTTTCAGGCCATTCCGCAACGATCGTCAAGAGGTTGCCCGGTAGGGTCTGGTCCAAGATCTGCACACACGTACTGCACCCCGATCCTCGGCGTTTATGGCTGGACTTGGCCAACGCACCCTCGGTCCTGGGGGGAATACTGGGTAAGGTGCTGCGACGACGCCGTGCTTGATTTGCAGGTGACAACGGGCGCTTGAGAGCAGCGGAGCCAATCGCCCCGACTCGCGTGTGACGCTTTCGGTGTTGACGGCATTTCCGGTGCGGCGACCGCCTCGCATCGGATGGGGGGTCGTGATGGGAGACGGCAATGGAGATCACCGATATCGAACTCACTCTAAGAGGAGGTAGGAAGGCGCTGTTCTGAAAGGCTTGCCGCGCGCGCCGCGACGCCCGCTGCTAGGACAGCGGCAATTAGCGTTGCCGGCACGGCAAGTTCGAGCCAGGAACCGACACCCAAGCCTGTCCCAACGACGGCCGTAACCATCCCTGCCGTACCCACTACCGTCATCCGCCACCGATCGAAGGAGGGGTCTGCCGTACCGTTGGGCTCAGAGCGTCGACTTACGAAGAGCATCGGTATCAGCAGAGCCGGTTTCAGAAGATTCGCTACGTTCTGGATGAGGTTTCCCGCGGCCAAGTTGCCTTCTTGAAGGATGTCGATGAAGTGAACGGCGGTCACGCCCACCCCCACGACGGTGACCGCCGTGACAGTCGCCTCGCGAAAGCCGTCCCTTCGCCCCGCTGCGACAAGACCCAAGACCGCTAGTGCAAGATTGGCGAAACCCATCTCCTGTTGAAATGGACTGCCCTTCGGCCAACCGATCGACTCCGCGACGGCTTCGGGGGTGAAGACGTGACCGAAGAAACCGCTGAGCCCGCTCGCGGCCACCCCCAGCATGAATAGGTAAATTAGGTAGACCTCTACTCTCCAGAGCCGATCCTTCGCCCTCGAATCGAGTCGAACATGAAGTGTGGCGAGCAGCACCGGGAGCACTGAAAACGCGAACACCCGTACAGCTACCGTTGTCCATGTGTAGTTTCCCATCAGATGGTCATGTGGTGGGGGAGGTTTGCCGCTGAGCGGATAAGGCGCTCATAGAGGCGTCTTCCTCTCCCCATAGGTCTGTCTGACCCACGATTTCAAGCGGCGTGAAGGAGGTCGCGCTCCGAGGCACTCATTCATCGCCTGAGTTCCCCGGCTCGCTCCGAAGAGATTGAGTAGAGCGGCACAAGTTCTCCATCAAGCTCCACGTCCCGCTCGAAAATCATGCCGATGTTCCTCGCCACTCTTGCGGAGGCGCGGTTCGCCGGATCGAACAGGCAGATCAAGCGAGTGAGGTGCAGCTCCTCGAAGCCGTAGTCGACAATCGCCTGGGCCGCCTCGGTCCCCAAGCCCTGCCGCCAGTAGTCCTTGGCCAACAGGTAGGCCACTTCAACCTCTGACCCTGCAAGTCCGAGCGGATGCTCACTCGCGGCGCTGAGGGCCAGATCACCTTCCTGTCCGATCCTGATCGTCCATGGCAGCAATCCACAGCGACCGATGAACGAACCCGTCTCCTTGTAAATCGTTGCCCACAATCCGAACCCATACCGGCCGTAGTAAACGTCGATGATCCACTCGAGTTCTTTCTTGGTCTCCTCGTATGACAGGGTCCCCTCAGGGAAGTACCGCCGCACGTCGGGATCGCGGTAGATGGGCGCGAGGTCATCCAGGTCGTCCATGGTGAGGGGCCTGAGGGCAAGTCGCTGTGTCTCCAGCACGTTCGTCTGACCGACCGTCGGGGGTGGGGTCCTTTCCTCGCCGGGGACGTCTGGTTGACCGATTGAAACCTACAGCAGTTGAGAGTCTCCAGCCGCCCGAGGAAGTAAGTGGCCCCCCGGCGAGAGCGTCGAGTCCTGATGCCCGGGTACTAGAGTTATCCGCTGCGGTAGCGTTGTGCTCCACCAGAAGTTAGCGCAGACCTCACTAAAGGGGCAGGTAGAAGAACGGTTTACAGGCCGGGGTAGCTCAGTCGGCAGAGCGGCTCACTCGTAATGAGCAGGTCAGGGGTTCGATTCCCCTCCCCGGCTCCAAATAGCCTCTCACCTCTCCCTACTCCTGGATGCCGAGAGCGTCGCCGCTCCCAGCGCACGAAGCCGCCCGAAGGCGTCTCCGTCCCATACCTCGTCTTGCCTTGCAACGCCTAGCGCACCACGCCCTTCCACGCCTTGCCGAGTCGTGCGACGCGCCCCTGTTCGGCAGGGGAACGTTTTCGTGGGAGTGCTCCCAGGCCGGGCTCCAGCCGTCAAAAGGGTTTGCCCACTGCTGCTCCGACGCTTGCCGACAGAGGGCTTACCGCAGTCACCATGAGCCGTTCCTCGAGGTCGTTCTACCGCGGTTCGGTCCTTCAACGGCAACCTATAGGGAGGGGGCTCGCCTCATTCGTAACTCGCCTTTGGCGATGAACGCCTAGCTTGCGAGTCTGATGACGATGTCGGTGTTTTCGGTGTCAGTCAATGTAGCGTCACCTGTGGCGGTTCCGTACGTACCAGTCCCACCAAGCACCGCGAACTCGGAGGCACCCTCCCCCCGCGGATCGAGTCCCTTGAGGATGATGTCGCCATCGGCCAGCTTGAGAACGTAGGTGCAGTTGAAAAGCCCCTGAGCTAAACCGACTATGCGTTTCTGAACAAGACATTCGAAGTAGGCCGTGCCGACTCCTTCGGATTCATTCTCATTGAGGAGCCGCCCGCGGCCAGCCAATCGATCCCCTAGTCGCAAACCGTCGTGACCGATGTCCACGGACTTGACGGTCAGTCCGTCTCCCGGGAGGACGACGTGAATAACCGTCTCGCCCGCGGCCGGTCTCACCATAAACAGCCCGGCAACCAGTGCCGCACCGATCAGGCCCAGTATTGCCTTCAGCCTAGGACGCATGGCGACTCCTATCATGCTTGTTGGACCCATAGCTGGCTCATCCGCGTCCAGCCTTAGGGAGGACGGCATCAAGACCGTGCCTTGTAAGGCCCGGTTCAGCCAAAGGGGGGTGGGCTTCTAGCCGAGGGGTTTTCCAACCTTCTTGAACTATATACGAAAGATGCCGAGCCGCGCAGGTGACCGTCGGTTGATGTGGGAGGCGCGGGAGTCACGACCCGGGAGCCATCATTCTACGCAGCGCGCCCGAAACCCACCAAAGGCATCTGGCGGCGCGGGAGTCACGACCCGGGAGCCATCGTTCTACACAGCGCGCCCGAAACCCACCAAAGGCATCTGGCGGCGCACGAATGAGGGGTTGGCCCTTGCCGGTGATCGTCCCGGAACGAGCGTGCCTACTTTTCGATTATCGAGTCGATGGGTCGCGGTGTCGTGATTGGTTCAGCTTGGCGAAGGACGATCTTCCAGCCGTCGTCCTCGCGGCGATAGATCATCGTGACGCGCAGTGTGATCCGACTCGGTTCCGTGTTTGTACCTATCTTGCTCTCTGATCGTTCGATGTGGAATACGTACCCGAGGTCTGGCGTGGCGTATCTCGCTATTTCCTCAAACTCAATTGTCCCGTCCCTGAAGTTGTTTGCCGTCCGCTCACTCTCTTCCACAATTGCGCTTCCACCGCGCAACGGAGGTCCCAACGGGTTTGCTAGCACAGCATCATCACCGCGAGAGTACAAGGATGTTATTGGGCTCGAATCGCCCTGGACAAACGCGACTAAGGCTTGATTCGTTTGCTCAACTACTGCGTCGAAATCAGTTGCAGAGCGACGCTCCATGCGATTCTCCTCTCAGGAAGGAGGCCGCCCTGTCACTCGCCAAGGTCTCGGGGCCTCTGCCCGGGTTTCGAGAGCCATCCTCTCATCCCAGGTGACCAGGCATGGGTAATCACGGCGGTCGTTGAGCAGACGTATTCATCGGCGGCTGTCATCGATAGTATCAATCAATGCCTGACAACCAGCAACGCATAGTTCCTCGTCGCCGACCAAAGAAGGCGTTGTCGTTGGCCTTCTTCACTTCACGGCGAGGGAAGAGAACCGGAACTTCACCGCCCTACGCCGATCTCGGGAAGTCGGGGCGAAGTGTTGGCGCCGCCCCGATGGAAGAGTTGCACGTGCCTGCCGATTGGTTCTACCTATATCTTGATGGTACTGGCTGGATGCGGCCGGTCAATCTCGAGGGTGCGCCAACATCCATCGCCAGGCTTGGAATCCGCCCACGAGATCCGTGGAATGTTCAAGTCCGAGTTCGCGGAGGGTTGCGGCTGCGAGGCTGGAGCTGTAGCCGCCGTTGCAGACGACGATGATGCGGCGGTCGGCGTCGGTCGCCTCAGGGATGTGGTGGGGGCAGGTGGGGTCCAGTCGCCATTCGAGGATGTTTCTGTCGATGATCAGCGCGCCTGGGAGTTCGCCGTCGCGGTGTCTCTGCTCAATTGGGCGTGTGTCCACCACCAAGGCGCCGGCGGCGATCTCGGACGCCAGGTTGCCTGGTTGCACCCGATCAAGGCCCTGGCGGGCAGCTTCGAGGAGTAGGTCTATGGCAGCAAGGCGTGTCATCATCCCTCCTTCCGTGATGCTACATCATGACAAACTGTGTTAAGTCAGCGAGCATTGTTCCCTGCGGCTCGGGAAGCTCAATTCAGGCCACCATTGGCCGGAGCCGTGTCTCGTACATGCGGACCGCGACCACGACAGCAGAGGCGGCCGTGAGACCGGCCACCGACCAGATCGCGGCGCGGATACCAAGCAAGTCGGCGATTAGTCCAGACAGCAAGGCTCCCACAGCAAAGCCGCCGTCACGCCAGAGGCGGTACACCCCGACGGCACGGCCCCGCCACGCTGGATGCGCTACGTCGCCGATCGCCGCGAGCAGAGTCGGGTACACGAGCGCGGTGCCCGCGCCGAGTAGCGCGGCGGCGATCGCCCACGCACCGAAGGAGTGTCCAACCGCGTTGAGCCCAAGAGCGACGGCCTGGGTGGCCATTCCGGCCACGATGAGCGGCTTGCGTCCGACCCGGTCCGAGACGGCGCCGGTCACCAGTTGCCCCATGCCCCAGACCGCCGGGTAGAGCGCGACGAGCACGCCGATGCGACCCAGAGACAGATCCGCCGCGGCGAACAGCACCGGGAACAGGCCCCAGGCCAACCCATCGTTGAGGTTATTCACCATCCCGGCCTGACTGGCGGCGGACAATGCCGGCTCGCGCAGACTTGTTTCAACAAACACAGCACGGGGGGTTAGGTCGGCGTGAAGGTGGTCGTGGCGGCTATCGCGGGCGACGTAGGAGGCGGCCTCGAGGCGAGCGTGGCCTCGGGTTTCCCGGACCGCAAGCCCGGACAGCCCCAGGCCGAGTGCGGCGTAGGCGATACCGAGGTAAAAGGGCTCCGGCCGTAGCCCGTACTGGGCGGCGATGTATCCGGTGGCGAGAGCCGTCGCAGCCACCGCGCCGTAGCCGGCAGCCTCGTTGAGCCCCATCGCCAGGCCGCGGGAGGCCGACCCGACGAGGTCGATCTTCATGATCACTGTGGTGGACCAGGTAAGACCTTGGCTGATCCCGAGCAGCACGTTCGCCGCGACCACCCATCCCCAACTGGGTGCCCAGATCAACAGCAGCGGGACCGGCACAGCCACTAACCAGCCCCTGACGAGCACCGGCTTGCGTCCGTAGCGGTCCGACCAAGCCCCGGCTAGGTAGTTCGTAATCGCCTTGGAGACACCAAAAGCCAGGATGTAAGTCAGCGCGGCCGTATATGCGGTTATGTGAAAGTCTCGTTCGGCCAGCAGCGGCAGGACGGTGCGCTCCTGACCGAGCATGCCGCCGACAAGAGCGTTGACCGCGATGAGCAGCCCGAACTGGGCGGCGTTGGCCCCTAGCCCCAGCTGAATGGCCCTGTGATGATTGTCAGCGCGGGATACCTCGCCACGGCTCACGCGCCGGTCTCCAACGGTGTCCCTTGATCGGCGGCCCAGTCCCAGGGTCCGCCAATGAGGGTAACGATGTCGCGGTGACCTGCCCGCTCCAGCAGGCTGGCCGCCGTCATTGCCCGTTCACCGTGGCCGCACATCACCGCAATCGGCCCGTCCGGTATGTCGGCGACGGGGGCGCTGCTCACCGCGCCGAGTTCCAGATGAGTGGCTTCAGGGATGTGTCCAGCGGCGAACTCCGAGGCCTGACGGACGTCGAACAGTCGCCGTCCGGCGAAGGTGTCCGCCGCAGCAAGCCGGGTGCGGGTGACGGGAAAGCCTGCGGCCCTCCAGGCGGCGAGGCCCCCGGCAAGCTCTGCGACGACGTTGTCGTAGCCGACCTTCGCCGCCTGCCAGACAACTTCGCCCAGGTCCTGCTTGGCTTCGCGAACGACAACGATTGGCTCGTCCTGAGATGCGACCCAGCCGAGCCAGGTCGCAAACACGTCACGCAGGGCGATGGAAATCGAACCCGGTACGTGCGCGGTACCGAAGTCGCGCACCGGGCGCACATCTACCAGCAGGGCGCCGTCCGCGAGCATGGCCTGCACCTCGTGCGCGCCCAACGATGTGAGCGAAGCGGATTCGTCGAGGAGGGGCGGTCCGCGTCGGTTGAGTTCCGCCAGGCGCAGGAAGTACGGCGGGAACGAGCCGAGCGACGCTACCAGGCCCGTAACGAAAGCGTCCTCATTCGCGCTCTGAAGCAACGGGTTGGTGGCCTTCTCGTGGGCGATGCTGCTGGTTCGATCACCGCCCGCAGGTGCCGAGCAGAAAGAGCCGGCGCCGTGGGTCGGCCACACCGCGACGTCGTCCGGCAACGTGAGTAGTAGCTGTACGGACCGGTACTGGGCACGGGCGAGCTCCTCGGTGCGACCGGGATCGACCAGGTCCGTGCGTGCAACGGCGCCAACCAGCAGGGAGCCGCCGGTGAACACCCCCAGGGGCCGCTCACCGTCAAGAAGCACGAATGCCACATGTTCGTCGGTGTGTCCCGGGGTGCCGAGTGCACGCAGCCGCAGCCCGGCGAGGTCGACCTCGTCGCCGTCGGCGAGCCGGGTGTGCCCGAACTCCCGCCGACCAGCCGCAGACGCAAGGACAGATGCGCCGTCGCTGGCGGCGAGCTGACGCGCGCCGGAGAGGAAGTCGGCATGGAGGTGGGTGTCGGCGGCGAACGCTACCCGGAGTTTCCGTTTCTGGAGGGCCGCCCTCATCGAGCGCAAGTCTCGACTTGCATCTACCGCCAGGGCCCGGCCATCGCCCAGATCGACCAGATAGGCACTGTTGCCGAGGCCTTCGTCGACCAGCGGGATCACAGCCGCCTCCATCATGCCTCCTCCGTGCGCACTCTTAGGGCTTGCAAGAGACGTGTACGAGTCGCGTTCACCTTGGAGCAGTTCGTGGCTGCCAAACGCTGCTTACCCTTCTTTATTCAAGGAAGTGCTTGAATATTGCTCGTATCACGGTACGCTTGTCAAGCGATTCCTTGAATAGTCCCTTGTGAGGTGGCCTGGTGAGTGACAGAGCGGCGAAGGATGCATTGTTCGACGGATTCGCCGGTGTCGCGAAGGCACTCGGCAACGGCCGACGGGCCGAGATCGTGGACCTGCTCACCCAGGCGGAGCGCTCGGTCGACGAGATTGCCGCCGAGCTGGGCCAGAGCATCGCCAACACCTCACAGCACCTCCAGCTACTGCTGCGCGTCGGCCTGGTCCGAACCCGCCGGGACGGCATCCGCATCTACTACTCACTCACCAGCGAACGCGTCGCCCAGCTCTGGACGGTAGTTCGCGACGTGGCCGCAGCTCACGTCGACGAGATCGACGAACTCGCCACGGCGTACCTCGGTGACCGGTCCAGGTTGGACACCGTCACTCGTGACGAACTGGCGTTGCGGCTGCGGGCCGGCGACGTGGTCGTGCTGGATGTGCGGCCGGAGCCCGAGTTCGCCGCCGGGCACATCACCGGTGCCCTGTCGGTCCCCACCGCAGAACTGGCCAGGCGATTGCTCGAGGTGCCCAAAGGTCAACAGGTCGTCGCCTACTGCCGCGGCCCCTACTGTGTATACGCCAACGACGCGGTCCGAGCGCTGCGCCGCCGAGGTTACCAAGCGGCCCGCCTGGAGGACGGTTACCCTGAGTGGGCGCAAGCGGGGCTACCCGTAGAAGGACGATCGTAGGCGAGGACGACTTGGGGTGCGTCATTCGTCGGGTTCTATGCGCACCCGATGGTCATCCGTCGAACTTTGTGCCCCCAACCACACCACAGGTGGTCACGGGCGCAATGTTGCCCGCTAAGTTCGACTCGATCGATCACCCCCCTTCGTCGAGCAGCTCCTGGCCCGAGATCTGCTGATCGGCCCAGTGGTCGTGCATCCAATCGAGATGCTCCCATCGGGCCGCGCCGATTCGTTTCGTGTCCCACGCCGGGAAGTCGTGCTGCTGGATGTGCTCGGTCATGAGCTCCGGGTTGACCTCGTAGACGTGCTCGAAGCGCATGACGACCTCATCATTGACCTCCTGGGCGTCCGGAGGTTTCTGAGCCGCCAGCCTGAAGCCAATCACATTGCCTCCCCTGCGTCCTCGTACGCGCTATCGAGCAAGTACTTTCCGGGATTCATGATGTTGTTGGGGTCGAGCGCTTTCTTGATCTTCTTCATCACCTCGAAGCCGCCGCCCAATTCGTCGGGTACCAGGTCGACCTCACCTGCTCGGCAGGAGCCGTGGCAAGCGCTGATAGAGCCACCGTGCTCGAGCGCGACGGCTGCGATATCACGCTTGCAATTCACCCACGCGGCCCATGATTCGTCGTCGAGCTCCTGCTCCCAGATACCCACGTCTATCTCCGTGAGGTAATCGCCCCAAGGCTTGTAGGCGCCGTTCGTGTAGGCGAACATGCCCCAATCGTCGAAAATCGGGTGGCGCTCGATGAGGGCACTCACGAGCGCATGCCACTTCTCGCGCACCTTCGGGAGCTGAGTCCAGTTGATGGATGCATCCTCGCAGTGCCAACTCATCGGCGCCACCTGACGATCAGGCAGCCGGCCATGCAAAGGCGTTGCGTAGCGATCGTGGCGCGATGCCCAGTCTCCCTGCGAGATCTCGTCGCCGAGGTAGGAACCGCCGCTGTCCTTGCCGATCCTCAGTATCCGTTTGGCGGCCGGCCGAACTTCGTCTGCGACTCCGTACATCGCCACCGCAACCACCGCCTTGATTGAATCCGGCTGCGGAATGTAGGCTTCGTCGTCTCGGCGCAGGTAGCGAAGCTTCCACTCATCGAACAGGACGACTCCCGCCAGCGTCGCCAATCCAGAGCGAGCCAGCGCACCGGTGGAGCGCCATGCGCTCTCGTAGTCCTCATAGGAGAAGAACGCGGCGAACTCTGCCTCCGGACGAGGGACCAGCTCCAGGGTCGCCTCGGTCACTATCCCGAGTGTGCCTTGATGGCCCATGAACAGGTGTTTTAGCTGGTAGCCGCTCGATGACTTGCGGACCTTCTTCCCACCTCCGTCGCCGACGCGGACAATCTCGCCGGTGGGAAGCACCATCTCGAAACTGATCACGAGGTCGCGCGTGTGTCCGTAGCGGCCGCCGATCAACGACCACCCGCTCGTGCCAATGCGACCTCCGACCAACGAGCAGGGGTAGGAGGCCGGATCGTCGGGATAGATCACATCGTGCTTGCGCAGCTCTTCGTTGAGCTTCATCATGTTGATCCCGGGTCCAACAGTTACCGTGCGGTCCTCGAGGTCCAGCTCGAAGACCTTGTTCATGAGCTTGATGTCGATGACGATGCCGTGCTTTAGAGGAACCGCGCCGTCGGTCAACCCGGTGCCGCCCGCGCGCGGCACTACCGGGATGCGGTGCCGGTTGGCGAGCTTCACCACCTCGGACACCTCCTGTGCGCTCACCGGGAGTACCACGGCGTCGGGAACGTGCTCGGCCCAGCGATGGACGGGGAAGGGCGCCGGAACCCGGGCCCGGTTGAAGCGAGCGGCAGGATCCGTGAAGACTCGCTCGCGTCCCACTATCGAGACGAGCTCCTCCACCACTGGATCGGAAAGCATCACTGAAGTCACGATCTGACCTCCTCACCGTCGAGCCCCGCCGACTGCGCCACGAGCTCGAGCAAGTCGAGGACCTCGATCGGCTCGGTGCGTTTTCCTCCCTGTTCGGAGAGTGGCCGTTCGGACCAGACACAGGCGCTCACCAGGGCGTCGACCTCCAGCTCGGCGGCGCGCTCGACGCGGCGACGGCTGATCTCTGCGGTGAGGTCGGGGCGCTCGATGCCGAGACCTGCGCCTGCCCCCGAGCAGTAAGACCACTGAGTCACATGGTCGACGTCCTTGAAGGTGAGGCCGGGGATGGCCCTGAGTATCTCGCGCGGAGCCTCGTGGATGCCCTTGCGCTTATTGAGCCTGCACGCATCGTGGTAGGTGACCGTCTTATCGACCGGCCGCGACAGCTCGAGCTTGCCGTCGCGTACGAGTTCGGCGACGAGTTCGACCATCAGCACGATCTCGAACTCATAGTCGTCCCCGAAGTAGCGCGGGTAGTCCTCGGTGAAGGAGATGTAGTCGTGGGGGTCGAAGACGATGATGCGTTTGGCTCCAACAGACCTCCAATCGGCGACGTTGTGCTCGGCAAACGAGCGCGCCTTCTCTACATAGCCCATCTCGGCCGCCGGCCCGCCGCAGCACCACTGCTCCTGCATGAGCCCGAACTTCACTCCCGCCGCTTTGAGGATCCTGGCCGCGGCGCGCGGCGTCGAGGTGCGAAAGAAGGCCCCCTCGCAGTCGCAGAACAACAGTGTCTCGCCACCAATTGGGATGTCGAGACCCTGCGCCCAGTCGGCAACATGCTCTTGGGAGACTTCCACGTCCCCCATCACCGGCTCGCTTCGGTAGCGATCGGTGAGCTCGACCCAGCGCTTCCACCCTTCCTGCTCGACTCCCGAATCCACCGCCAGCGCTCTCATCGCGCGTACTACCTCCACGGTGCGCGTCCGAAAACGGTAGAAGTCGCCGGTGAACAGGGTGTTGGGGCAGCGCAGCTCGCAGGCTCCGCACTGGGTGCAATGTACGTAGTCGCGTGCTACGTCTTCAACCGAGAGATGCCCCTTCTCCATCGCGACGATGTTGGCGTGAAAGGAGGTGGGCGTGTGTGCCTCGTCACGAGTAACTTGCATGACGGGACACACCTCGCGACAGAATTTATGCCCTGAGCTGTAACAGTTGTAAGCAGCGTCTCGCCACCGCTCGACGAACTCTGCGTGAAGGCCGTTTTCTGCGGCCTGCCCGTCGCTCTTGGTCTCACGTTGAGTCACAGACACCTCGTCTTTCTTCAGGAGGACGCGTCGACGACGGCCATGTCGATTCCGGACAGCGGATTCTTAATTGACGGCGGGAATAACCTCGTCATGGATCAGGCGTAGCTGTCCCTGCACATCGGGGACATTGCTCAGCTCGGCACCTGAGAAATGCTTCACGAGATAGGGGTCGGTCACTGAGCAGATGATGTGGTTCACGCCCGCGGGGATGATGTTGTTTTTGAGCTTCTCGACGCACTCTTCGGGCGTCCCGGCTACCGAGAGCTGATCGCCCAGCTCGGGAGTCGTGAGCTCGAGGGCCTTGGCGACATCTCCTGCACCAAATGCCTCTGAGATGGGTTTGAGCGATTCGTAGTCGATCCCATGGCGCTCTACCTGGCTCTGCGGCATGGCGGGGATGTAGAACGCGGCCATGATCCGAGCCGCCTCCTTGGCCGCCTTTGAGTCGGGCCCGCAGGACCATATGAGCCATGCCCCGATGTCGAGATCGTCCGCGTTGCGGCCGGCCTTGGCCGCTCCCGCCTTCACATGTTCGACGGCGTAGTCGTAGTTCTCCCGTGAATAGCCGCAGGCGTGGTGCATTCCGTCCGAGACCTCGCCGGCGAACTCGAACGACTTCGGCCCCCCCATGGCTCCGACTTTCAGGGGGAGGTGCTCCTGAACGGGACGAGCTGCAGTGAACATGCCCGTGTAGTTGAAGAACTCGCCCTCATAGGTGATCGTGCCTTCGTCCAGGAAGGTCCGCATGACCTCAAGGCCTTCCCTGAGGCGCGACAGAGGCTTCGAACCCTGCCAAGCAATGTGGTATTGGGCCAGCATGACGAGGTTGCCGAAGCTGACCACAGCCTCCGCCCGGCCCCCGGTGAGCTCGTCGAGGGTGGCGAGTTGCTGTGCGATCAGCGTCGGCTCTCTCAGGATGACGTGGGTCACGTTGGGGCCGAGGCGTATGTTCCTGGTCTTGTCCGCGGCGGCCGCGAAAAGCAGCCACATGTCCTTGTGGTATGTCTCGTCAACCGAGTAGCAGGCGTAGAAGCCGAGGTCGTCCGCCAGCTTGATCATGTCGATGCAATCGTTCACCGGATAGGCCGGGACCTGTACGTAGCTGAATTTCGTCATGCCACCCCTCCCGCTCGATCGGTCGCCTCAGGAATACCATCACGGCAGCCCCCCCAGCAAGTGAAGGGGGGCCGTTCCGCGTGTTCTAAGGAGATTCAGCCACTCCCGGGTGAGTGGATCTCCTGAGAACGAAAGCCGACCATGCCCAAAGTAGCCTTTGTTCACGGAGCCGTCGGAAGGGGAGATGGTGGGCGCTCGAGAGGCACAAGAGCAGTTGCGGATCTGCGTGTCGTTTTCGGGCGGAGCGTCGCTTGGGGCCTATGAGGCGGGCGCCTTTGCTGCTCTCCTGACCGGCGTGCGCCGGCTGCAAAGAGATCGACCAGGCGCCGTTGTCGTGGATGCGGTGGGTGGCGCCTCGGCCGGCTCACTGGTGGCGTTGCTGGGGGCTTATGCCCAGCTCGAAGGGCTCGATCCCCTCGACTTTCTGTACGAGGGATGGGTCGAGCGAGTCAACCTCGACCTGATGAAGCGCAAGGCCGGCGAGGGCCTGCTTTCCTTCGATCGGCTGCGAGAGGACATCATCGACTTCCTGTGCAGCAACGACCGGTACTCGGACGAGGGCCAATCTTCGCCGCTGGGTCTTCACGTTGCGCTAACCGGCTTGCAGGGCCTCACCTATGAGGTGCGCTCGCGGGGTGGAACGACCTCCTTTTCGGCCGTCACATACTCGGACTGGGGCAGGTTCATGCTCAAGCCCGGAGGCGGCCCCCGCCAGATCCTCGAGTCGGAGGGAACCGCTCCCCTCGATTGCGTGCTCGCGTCCGCCTCCCATCCCGGCGCCTTTCGGCCGACGTTGTTGGATCGCAGCGCCGACAAGAGCGTCTATGCCTCCTTGGGGATCGACAACTTCCCTCCGTCGCAGCAACTCTGGTACACGGATGGTGGCCTCGGACAATCGAACCCTCTCGGACGCCTCCTCTCTACGGCCCGCTGGATCGACGAGCAGACCGGGGACAATGGCCCTTACAAGCGGACGCTGGTCTTGATCGATCCTCGCTCGGAGGATCCCTCGGGAGCTCTCTCGTGGGGGGATCCCGAGAACTCTCCGAAGTGGCTGCACGGTCTCAGCAGGGCACTCGAGATCGTCCCGGCGCAGGTCGTCTACGACGACGCTCTGCGACTGGAGAAGGCAAATGCCCGCGTCGCATGGGCGCAGGCGCTTACCGACTCTCTGGCCCCCCAACTCTCCGGCGCCGCCACCACGGCCTTGCGGGACTTCCTCCATGAGGTCGACGCGGACAAGGCCGGATCGCCGAAGCAGAGGGTGCATACGAGTTCAGACGGCGCGGAAACGGCCTCGGCTCGAGAGCTCCTGATCAAGGCGATAGAGGCGGTCTCAGGACTCGGGGCGAAAGAGATCGTCGACCTGAACGTGATCACTCCGCGCCAGCTCGCCCAGGATGACGAGGAAGAGGTGCCGCGTCTCTTGGCCGGCGAGTTCTTCGGTGACTTCGGAGGCTTCTTGCAGCGCGACATTAGACGCAGCGACTTTCTCCTCGGCTATGCGTCGATCGACGCGTGGCTTCCCGAGGGCCTGGCTGACTCGGGCTATGACCCCGATGCCCTCGAGCTGATGTCCGCTGAGGTCACCGCTAGGAGTCCCGGGGAGTGGCGCGAGGCAAACATGGGGGCCGCAAGCCCGTCGTCGTTACCCTGGCTTGCCAGGCTGAGGCTGGGGCGGTTGCTTGTGGATGCCGCACGAGCGGTGGCCGCCAACGTCGTCGATCTGACGGAGATGAGAGAGAAGCTAGGCGAGAGGGCACCGCTCCTGCGTAGCCGCCGGTGATGGCGGCTCAAGTGTCGGCGCGGGCTCTCGGCTCATAGCGGCCGAGCCAGCGCCCCGCTACTACCGACATCCCTCCTCCTTCGACGTCGAAGCCGAGACTTCGGTAAAAGGCCTCGTGCTTTTCGGTGAACAGACCCACATGGTGGCCGGGCACGGTTTCGAGGAGCATCCCGACCATCGTGGTTCCGATTCCCCGGCGCCGGTGCCTTGACAGCGTCCATACGTCGATCAAGTAGGCGTTGCAGACTCCATCGGCGAGCAAGCGCGCGGTGCCGACCACGCGCTCGCCCGCCCATGCGATCGCGACGGCTTGACTGTTGGCGAACGAGGTCTCGAGCTCGTCTGGAGTGCGTAGATTGTCGAAGTCATCGGCCGTCAGATCTTCTTTGACGCGCGCCCAGTCAACGCTCTCGATGTTCGCGGCGTAGCGAATCTCCGGAGCCATTAGCCCGAGCGCTTCAGTTTCCCGTGCTGCTTGGCGTAGAGTTCGCCCCGCCTGAACACGGCCAAGCCCAGAGGGATCGACACCACTCCGATCACGATCAGCGGCCATAGTTGGGCCCACAGATCACCGACCCGTGCTCCTTCGAGGATCGCATCGCGGATTCCTTCGAGTGCGTAGGTTGCGGGTGAGATCGTGGCGAGCCATTGCATGGGCTCGGGCAGGACGTCGACGCTGTAGTACACGCCGGACACGACCAGGAGCATGCCCTGGGCGATAAACCCGAGTTGGGTTCCTTTCTCCGGTGAGATGAGCGGCAGGACTGCCGTCATCATTCCGATGCCAATGAATGAGACAGAAGCGATTCCAAGGACCACGAGCGCGGCGACGAAGTTTGCTTGCGGCATCTCAAGGTCGAAGAAGAACGCGATCGCCCCGAACAGAAGCCCGGCGCGTGCGACACCGTAGACCACCGCGAAGATGCCCATTCCGAACAAGTGCACCGAGCGCGACAAGGGCGCCATGAATGTGTACTCGATCGTTCCCTCCCAACGCTCCCATGCCACCGTCTCGGTGAGGATCTCGAAGATGATCCCGAGGTAGGCCCAGATCACGGCGCCTATCAACAGCACTGTGGTCTGGCGGTTGACGTCGAGGCTCCCACCGGAGGCTTCGACGCCCTCGGCGATGAACACGATCGTGAGCGTGTTCGCCACGGTCCACACGAAGAACGCCGCCTCCCATAGCGCGTAGCGCTTGACGAGATAGGCGTTTCTCTCCACAATTCCTGCAAGTCCGATTAACTCGGCGCGCACCGTTGTAGCTGAGCCTGGCATTATTCCCTCCAATCCTCGTCGTCTTCGAGCTCGAAGCTGCGACCGGTCGCGCTGAAGAAAGCCTCTTCGAGACTCGACGCGTGGTAGCGCTTCTTGAGATCGGGGGCAGGCTCCAGGGCCAAGAGCTCGCCCCGGTGCAGGATGCCGACGCGATCGGCGAGTGCCTCAGCCTCGGCGAGGTCGTGAGTGCACAGCAGAATGGTCGCGTCGTGCGCCGCTCTCATCTCCCGAATAAATTTCTGCACCTCGAGCTTGGATCGAGGGTCCAGGCCCGTTGTCGGCTCGTCCAACAGCAACAGCACGGGCGAAGTCAGCAGCGCGCGCGCCAACGAGACCTTCTGCTGCATGCCGCGCGACAGGTTCTCCATCGACTCGTTGCGTCGCTCCGCTGGAAATCCGACTCGCTCGAGGATCATGGGTATCTGGACGCGGGTTTCAGACGCCGGGATGCCGTAGAAGCGAGCCGCATAGCTGAGATTCTCGACCGAGGACATCTTCTTGAAGAAAGACGCTTCAACTGACACGCGGTTGACCAGCCTGCGAACCTGGCGCGGCTCAGAGAACACGTCGTACCCGAACACCCGAACGCTGCCGCCGTCACCCAGAAGCAAGGTGGACAGCAGGCGGACGAGCGTCGACTTGCCGGAGCCGTTCTGGCCCAGGATCGCTACACATTCGCCACGCTCGATCCGCAGTGAGATGTCGATCAGCGCCGGCACGCGGTGCTTGCGGGGGTGCCCGCGCCGGCGGTCTCGGCGCACGAACTCCTTGCGCAGATTCACGACCTCGACCGCGGGCGCGCCGATATTCACTTCGGAAACGGACGTGGCGAGAGACGTGATTGTGGCGGAACGGGACATCTGCTACTCCTTCGGGGTCGCTAGGAGAAACGGGGGTCGCTCAGAAAAGGGGTGCGCGTTTACCAGCCGCGCCGGTGGGGCGCGGGGCGCAGGGGCGACAAGTCAGGCGAGGAGTAACATCAGGCTCAGCATACTCCATCTCCGGGCCGATGCGAGCGTTCTGAAACCGGCTGCTGCACCTGTATACGGAGATGTTCCGGCTCGCCTTCAAGGCCGCCCTTAGCCGAGGCGGGAGGAGTGAGTACCTGCCCCCCTCCCCTGACTAGTGCCAACAAACTCCTGGCCCCGCAACAGCCAGTTGAGAAGGTTCTGGCTTGCACGTTCATCGGGGCAGGTGTTTACTAACTTGGCTGGGGGTTGTGGATGGAAGAAAGGGAACGACACCCAATGATCCGACCCTCTCGTTTCTTCTGCGCTTCTTCGCTGGTGCTCGTTGCGCTATTGACGCCTGCGGCCGCTGCCGCTCAAACCATTGTCAAGCCCTACCTCAGGGCCGTCGGATCGTATTACGAGGTCACTCCGCTTGTTGAGCGTCGGCGATCGACTCCCGCTCACTGGGGACGCGGTCCAGCAATATCAGATGGTGGGGACACCGGATGGCTTGGGCGCTCACGCCAACGACGACGGCACGGTGACGCTCTTGATGAGCCACGAGCTCGCCGCCGACCGGCTCACCGAGCCAATAGTTGGGGCACCCTTGAATAGAGGGTCGATAGTGTCCCAGTTCGTCCTGTCTCCGGAGGGCCAAGTGCTCTCGGGCAAGCACGCCTTCGGCACGGTGTTCAGCCAGAACCTCCCGGTTGGCCCCACCGCCCGAACAGACAACTCGACTCCCGCCTTTGGTCGTTTTTGCTCCTCGACCTTGGCGGGTCCGGACGAAGGATTTGACCGCTACATCTACTTCGCCAACGAGGAGGCCGACAGCGGGATCGTGCGGGGGATCCCCAGCACGTTCGATGGACGCGGCGGCCTCACAGTGGCGATCTTCAACGGCGAAGCTCACACCCTTCCCAAACTTGGGCGCTTCGCCAAAGAGAACAGCGTGGTTATGTCGGGTACCGGACGGCGCACGGTCATCCTCTCGCTCGAGGACGGCCCGTCGGTGGCGGACTCACAGCTCTATATGTACGTGGGCGCCAAGGACACTTCTGCCGGCGCTTCAGTCCTGCGCCGCAACGGGCTGGACAACGGTCGGCTCTACGTGCTGGCCTCGGCGGCGTCGGAGTCCAACAACGAGCTCAGTTTTCAGGAGGGGACCGTCCGGGCAGAATGGCGGGCGATTCCCAACGCCGACAATATGAGCGACACCCAGCTCGAACTCGCTGCCGATCTCGCCGGCGCCTTCGGGTTCGTCCGGATCGAGGACGGAGCCTTCTCCCCCACCAGGCCCAATGAGTTCTTCTTCGCCACCACGGGAGGAAACCTTATCGACGGGAACGGCTTGGGGCGCCTCTATTCTCTGCGGCTCAACCGTCGTGACCCTCTGGGCGGGGCACGTTTGCACGTCGTCTATAACGCCGATCAAGTGATCGCACAAGGCGGGGACATCGCGATCAGCCCCGACAACATCGAGGTGGATGGGCGGCATCTCATGGTTCAGGAGGGCGGAACCGGGAGAGCCGAACCGGTGCTCGCTCTCAAGCAGAGGGAACTCAGCGTGTGGCGCTTCGACATGACAGCCCCGAAGTTCGTAGATCGAATCGATGCCGCGTCAGCGACGCGCGTCGCCGAGGTCGCCCCCCCGGGCCGCGACGGCGTGGCTGTGTCCGTGGGAAAGTGGGAATCGAGTGGGGTGCTTGATGCAGGAGGGCTGTTCGGGCCCGATAGCTGGCTGCTCGATGTTCAGGCGCACGCTCCCACCACGGCGCCGTCGCCGAATACCTTCGAGGACGGGCAGCTGTTACTTCTGCGAGGCGCCGCTCCCCCCAGCGGGGGGTAGCGAAACGCGCGTTACGTGCGTCTGGCTACCGATCCGGTAGCGGGAAGCGCGTTACGCGCGTTTGAGGACACGAAACGGTCGGGCTTGGCCCGAACCCGCGCAGGCTATTTCTTGGAGGACTCGAAGTAGGGGTTGGTCCCCGACGCGTGGTCGGTGACGTCGACCACATCGGTGATCTCCGGAACCGCCTCTTTGATCGCCACCTCGATGCCCTGGCTGAGCGTGACCGTTGCCATTCCGCAGCCCTGGCAACCTCCGCCCAGGCGCAGGTAAGCACGGCTTCCGTCCACCGACACGAGATCGGCCCGGCCCCCGTGCGCCGCGATCATGGGGTTGATTTGCTCCTGGAGCACCTGGTGCACTCGCTGTGCGACTTCGCTCGAGAGGTCGCCGGTAGGCCCGGACGGTCCCGCCGGAGCTCCCATGGAGGGCGCTTTTCCGATGTTCAACAAGGGCTGAGGGCGGTTCGGGTTGTCGATCACCCAACCCTCTCCCTGAGGGACCGCTCCCGTAGTCGATCGAGGCACCGCGCAACTTGTCTACGCTGTCGGCCACGATCACTACCGAGAGGTCGTCGTGGTGCTGCACGAGATCTTCCGAGGTGGCGTATTCGAGAGGGTGGAGATAGAGCTCGTAGGTGTACTCGGGCCCGTTATTCCCGGTGACCTCGACCCACAGTGCGTACGACTCGGCCCCCTCCTGTCCGGAGCGGGCCGCAATCACCATGTCGCGTGCGACATCGGAGACGGACACCACGTTCTCAACGACGCTCATGAGGCAATCATAGGCGCACGGCCCGGGTTCTCTTGAACGGTCATGACGCGATCATAGGCGCATGGCTCGCCTGCTCCTGCTACTTCCCAGTGCGACCTACCGGGCCGCAGACTTCATCGCCGCGGCGCGCTCGCTGGGGGCTGAGACGGTGATTGCCTCCGACCACCGGCTCGCCATCGCTCCTGCGCTTGAAACCGAAAGCCTGGTGGTCGATTTCTCCCGTCCTCAGCGTGCCGCCCAACGCATCGTCGATTACTGCCGAAAAGAGCCCGTAGACGCGATCTTGCCGGTCGACGACGTGGGAGTGGTCGCAGCGGCGATGGCGGCCACCGAGTTGGGGCTCGCTCACAATCCTGTCGCGGCCGTGGCCGCCACCAGGGACAAGTCAAAGCTGCGCCGCGCGCTTTCGGCTGCCGGCTTGCCGCAACCCTCATTTCGGCTTGTCGAAGGGGGAGAGGATGTCGTGGGACCGGCCTCCGAGGTTGGCTGGCCCTGCGTGCTGAAGCCGCTCTCGATGTCGGCCAGCCGGGGCGTCGTTCGGGCCGACGACGAGGCCGGCGCCGCTGCGGCCGCGGCCCGGGTGAGGGCGATCATCGAGGAGCCGGCCGGTCCACTGTTGATCGAGTCCTACGTATCCGGCCCCGAGCTGGCGCTCGAGGGCCTGTTGCGGGGAGGCCGGCTCGAAGTGCTGGCTCTGTTCGACAAGCCCGATCCTCTCGTGGGGCCTTTCTTCGAAGAGACGATATATGTGACGCCCTCGCGCCGGCCCACCGGGATCCAGCGTCAGATCGCCCGCAGGTGCGCCGCGGCGGCCGGCGCGCTGGGCCTGAGCGAGGGGCCGGTTCACGCGGAGGTTCGCGTCCACAACTCCGAGGTCTGGGTCATCGACATGGCCGCACGCTCCATCGGCGGCCTCTGCTCCCGCTCGCTACGCTTCGGGGTGGGCGTCTCCTTGGAGGAGCTCCTGGTTCGTCATGCGCTCGGACTGCCCATCGAAGACCTCGAGCGCTCCCTTGAGGCCTCGGGAGTCATGATGCTGCCCATTCCCGGGAGCGGAATCCTGGAAGAGGTTCGGGGTGTGGAGGAGGCCAGGCGGGTGCCGGGGATCGAGGGCCTCGAGATCACCGTCGCCCGCGGGCGTTTTCTGCGCCCGCTGCCCGAGGGCGAACGCTACCTGGGGTTTCTATTCGCCTCCGGAGCGAGTCCCGAGGATGTCGAAGCGGCACTACGGAGCGCCCACGCCGAGCTCGAGATCGTGATCAAGCAGGAGTGAGTCCGCCTGATCTCAGGCTCAACCCGAGTCCGGCTGAGCCGAGTCACGTCCCTTTCGCCCGCTCGATTCGATCAGGTACTCCAGCGCCTCGTAACGGGCGTGGCCTCCCGAGATCACCAGCGTGACGCAGATGACGGCGAGAGCGACCAGTACGAGTACGACTGCTAGCATCGCAGACTCCGGTTCGGGGCGCTCGTAGCCTCCGGATAGCGCCTTGGTTGGGACGGGAGCCTACCTCACGAGCCACGGTCGCGTACAGAGGAAACTTATGCCACAAGACTATGTAATTCAGGGCCCGGTGCGGATACATGGAAACGGGCCCGGCCGGTAGACAAGCCGATCAAGAACAGGGGGCAAGGGATGGTGGCTTCGCTAGAGGAGCGCTTGAAGGATGGCGTGGTGCTCGGTGACGGTGGATACCTGCTCGAGCTGGAGCGGCGCGGGTACGTTCAGGCAGGACCGTTCACGCCCGAGGTGAGCCTCACTCATCCCTCCGCTCTGGCCGAGCTTCATCGCGAGTTCCTGCTGGCCGGCGCCGAAGTGCTCCAGGCGCTGACCTTCTATGCCAGTCCCCAGAAGCTCGCTACGGTGGGATTGGGCGACAGAGTCTCGGACCTCAACCGAGCAGCGGTCGAGATCGCCCGATCGGTGGCCTCGGAGGGCGACGCGCTGGTGGCCGGAAACCTGTGCCTGACCTGGGAATACGATCCTTCTGACTCTGCCAACGAAGCGCACGTGCGATCGATATTCGATCGCCAGCTCGAGGTCCAGGTCGAGGCCGGGATCGATTTCGTGGTGGCCGAGACGTTCACCTTCGTAGGCGAGGCCGTGATTGCCACCCGCTGCGCCAAGGACGCGGGGCTCGAGATCGTAACGACGATGTCCTTCGAGAAGGACCCCCACTCTTATGAAGGCGACTCGGCGGCCGATTGCGCCCGCAAGCTACGAGATGCCGGTGCAGACGTCGTCGGGTTGAACTGCTTGCGCGATCCTGCCCACACGCTGCCGCTCATGAAGGAGATGCGAGAGGCCGTTTCCGGCCCCCTGGCGTGCCAACCGGTCGCCTTCCGCACCCCGGATCACAGCCCCGACTTCACCGCGCTGCCCGAGTTTCCGCTCGGGCTCGACCCTCTGCAGCTCACCCGGGGCGAGATGGCCAACTTTGCGCAGGAGGCGCAGGCGATGGGGATTGAATACATCGGCTCGTGCTGCGGCTCTGTGGCGTCTCACGTGAGGGCAATGGCCGTTGCGCTCGGCAAAGCCCCCGCCGAGTTGCGGGAATGGCGCTCGGAAGGCAAGCCGATGTCGGCTTACGAGTACCACCAACACAACTCAGCATGAGAACGGACTACGCGTACATCGTCGTAGGCCTCGGCGGAATCGGCAGCGCCGCCGCCTACCGTCTGGCACGGCGAGCAGGCTCGGACGTCCTCGGGCTGGAGCAGTTCGATCTGGGCCACGACAACGGCGCCTCGCAGGACCATTCCCGCATCGTCCGGCTCTCCTACCACGCTCCCGCCTACGTTCGCCTGGCCAAGGGCGCCTTCGCCGCGTGGCGGGATCTCGAGGAGGACTCCGGCCGTGATCTCCTCGTCACCACCGGAGGGCTCGATCTCAGCCCCGCCGACACCGGCGAGGACCTCTCGAGCTACTCCTCTAGCCTCCAGGAGGAAGGGGTTCCCTTCGAGTTGCTGGATGCCGGGGAGATCATGCGCCGGTGGCCCCAGTTCCATCTCTCAGAAGATGTTTCGGGTCTCTTTCAGGAGGACGCAGGGATCGTTCCCGCGGCACAGTGCAACGCCACCCACGCGGAGCTGGCGCGTCGCCACGGCGCCACGTTGCTGGAGCGGACGCGCGCCACCTCGATTTCCGTCTCGAACGGAGAGATAGAGCTGGTCGCCGGCGAAACGCGCTTTCGGTGCCGCAAGCTCATCGTGGCGGCCGACGCCTGGACCAACGATGTGCTCGCGCCGCTGGGCACGAGCCTGCCCCTGCGAGTGACACAGGAGCAGGTGACCTACTTCCGGGCTCCGGCGGATGGCTTCGGCCCCGAGCGGATGCCGGTCTGGATCTGGCTCGGCGATCCCTGCTTCTACGGCATCCCCGTCTTCGGGGAGGCCGGCATCAAGATCGGGCAGGACGTTGGAGGCGAGGAGGTCACCGCGGACTCGAGGACCTTCGAGGTCGACGAAGCCGCGCAGTCACGGGTGTCCGCCTTCGCCTCAGAGCACCTTCCCGGCGCGGCCGGGGACATCATCCGGACGAAATCTTGCCTCTACACGATGCCGCCGGACCGAGATTTCGTTATCGACGAGGTGCCGGGAAGCCCCGGCGTGTACGTTGCCCAAGGCGCTGCGCACGGCTACAAGTTCGCCGCCCTATTCGGCAAGATCCTGGCCGAGCTCGCCGTCGACGGCCGCACCGAACACGACCTGAGCCCGTTTAGATTCGAACGCAGGTTCGAGCCCGCCCTGTTCTGAACCTCGCGTTTGAGCGCCCCTCAGTGCCCTTAGGGCATCTTGTGCCCCCTAGAACCGGAAGGGCCTAGGCGACACCCGCGGTGGGGGGCTTGATGAAGTCGCGCACGGTTTGCCGGGCGGCGCCTGTGGCGGCGCCGATCAGCGCGATCCAGACCGCTTTCTTGAGCGCACCTACGGCCTCGTCCATCTGCGGCGGATCCTCACGGGTCGCCAAGCGCCACGCGGTCACGGTCACATAGGTGGCGAGCTTGACGGCGAGGATCCCGGCAACGAGCGCTCCGACATTCTGGACCAGGCTCGGCTTCTGGGGCATCGCCCCGGACGGTTGACGTACGTTCTTGGGCATCAGTGACCTCCTGGGACGTTGTCGCTCCCTACTATGCCCGATCCAGTTGCTTGTTATGCCCTAAGCCTCCGCCAGCTCACGGCGCATTCCGACCAGCTCGTCGAGCTCGTCGGCGCCCTCGGCGGGCCCGATTGCGATGATGCGATCTGAGGCTTCCAGTTGAAAGGTCGCTTTGGGCCGGTAGGTCCAACGCCGCCCGCGCTGGATCGCGAGCACGAACATGCCCGTCTCGGTCTCGATGCGAAGCTCCTTGATGGTCTTCTGATCGGCGGGAGACGACCTTTGCACTACGGTCTCGAAGCCGACCTCGTCCGACTCGACCAGGGCGGCCGCGATGACCGGGTGCAGCTCCTCCCCCTTCTCCACCAGGCGCGTCATCTCCCGGGCGGAGTCGAAGATCATCTCTGAGGCGTGGGCGAGGCGGATCAAGCCGCGCAGGTCGTCGGGGTTGCGTGCCTCCTGGGCGCTTCTCAGGACCCAGGACTCGAGCTCGTCGTGGATGGCGTCGGAGCGCTCCTCCAAGCTCGAGACTTCGGCCGCCAGGGCGGGGTCGTTGAGCAGCAGTGCTGTGTAGGCGAGGCCGACCGCCACCTCCGCCGAGTTCTTCATCTCGACGAGGAGGTCGACCGCCCGGTCAAGGTCCGAGAGAACGATCTCGGTCTCGGGCTCCCTTTCTTTGGCGGGCGGCGCGCCCATCTGCTCGCGCGCCAGGGCCACGCCGTCCTCCGGTCCCTTGATGAGGAGGACGTCTCCGGCGGAGACGATGTAGTCGGCCCGCGGGTCGAGGTTCCACTCGCCTCCGCGCCGCACCGCGATCACCCAGACGCCGACCTCCACGGGAAGCATCAGCTCCCGCAGCGAGATGCCGATCGCCGCAGCGTGCTCGCGGGCCCTGATTCTCGAAACCACTTCATCGGCGTGCCGGAGGTCTTGGCGCAGGTCGTCCACAATCCCCAGACCCGAGGACACGACTCGGGCGATGTCCTCGGCCGCATCGGCAATGCTCTCCACCGCGGCGGCAATCTCGATCACGCCGGCCATGTGCTCTGCGTCCTCGGGACTGCGGGCGGCCAGGATGCTGACCTTGCGGAGGGAGTGCAGGTAGTCGAACATCCGCTCCTCGAGCCGGGAGACCTCCTGCGCCAGCTTGACGTCGGAGAAAAAGACCGCCGCATAGGCCAGGTCGACCATGAGCTCGGAATTGTCCTTGATCTCCGCGAGCAAGCCCTTGACGGTTGCAGGGCGGCGAGCTGGATCCATCAAACTCAGGCTACTCCGAAGATGACGAGGGCGACAACGAGACACACGACTCCAAGGAGGTCCATCCCGCTGGTGACAAGCGGAATCGTGTGGTTGTCGGGGTCGAAGCCGAAGCGATAGGTGAGGATGGCGGCGTAGTAGCCGATTGCCGCCGCCACCACCGTCGCCATTAGCCCGCCCACCATCGTGATCCCGATGAACCTCAAGGCGCCGGGATAGGCGCGTCCGGTGAGCTCGGCAACACCGAGGGAGCTGACCCCGCTTATCGCGTACACGGTGAGACCCAATGTGAGGACGATCACTCCATCCAACAGCGCCGGGGCCTCCGGCTTGGCGGAGGGCGATACCGCTCCCAGATGCAGCTTCGAGCCGAGTCTCGCCGCCAGGATTCCGCCCAGGGCTCCCGTTATCTCGAGGAAGCCGGGAAGGATGATCCAGAAGGCGGGAAACGGCAGGAACACGGCATCAGTGCGCGTCTGTACGACGGTCCCGGCAAGAACGTCCAGCACTATCGCCACCACCAGGATGGGAAAGCTCTCGCGCACGATGCGCCGGGCGATCAGGCTGAGGGTCGTCCACCCCCGGTACAGCGCTACCACGCCGGCAATCGCGGCCACTCCCCCCAGAACGGGCGTCACGATCCTGAATCCCACCAGATAAGAGGCCAAGAGGATCGAGGGGAGGGTGATGACGTCTCCCATGGCGGTTATGAGCGGCGCACCGACCGAGTCAAGGTCCCAGTCACGGCGGAACGAGGTCACCGACAGATAGATCGTCACTGCCAGGACGATCGCCGACGACAGCAGGCCGCCCAGCAGGGCTACGACGATCAGGTCCCACAGGGGCACGGTGGGAATGCCGAGCAGCCCCGCGATGCCGCGGCCCAAAAGACCCATGGTCACCGAGGTCGCCACCGTTAGAAGGGCCGCCGCCTCGATGTTCTGAGAGAGCAGGCCTCCTCGGGCGCGGGTCACCTCGAAGAGGCCCGAGTGAATCGAAGTCCCGAGCCTCGCCGCCAGGGCTCCGAAGATGTTTCCCCGCATCCCGACCGACACGGGAATCAGAATCAGGAGCCCGTTGACCTGCTCGATGCGGTGGTCCATACCCGCCAGCGTGAGACCGGCGATCAGGGACGTCATGCCCGCGATACACACCGCTATGAAGCCTTGTCGGACGGTTACACGCTCGGAGGCGAAGTAATCGCGCACCTGGTGAGCCGGGTCGGCAACGCGCCGAGCCGTTCCGCGCACCGCACGGGCGGGCCGCCCCAGGACGGCGCGCGCCGCCCAACCCAGCCACTGGAGTGGCGCGGGCAAAGGCTTCCGAGGTGATCTGAGTCGTTTGCTCATGAATTGGGAAGAAGAATCCCAGCGATCCGCTTGAGGATCGCGAGGATAGGCCGAGATTGTCTTCGGTGAGCCCGCCCGAAGACGCGCCCAAACCGCAACGCCCTCTTTCTACGAATAGATAGCGAGGGGGCGGAACGAGTCATCCTCCTCATCCGTCTAACACGGATGAGGCGGCGTTGGGGGGCCGCCCGGCGAGAGAGGAGTTACCCATGGCTAGGCAGGACGCAATACACGGCACGAGGCCGCAACCGTTGCCACGCGCATCACGAAAGTACCCCACAGGACGAGTTTGCGCCCAGGACGGGTGTAAAACGCGGTTGTCCACGTACAACAAGCGGGAAAAATGCTGGGCGCACGCCGAAATGAAGGTGCCCCGTCTCAGGGGCCGCAAGCCCGCCGCCGGCTCCGCCTAAGCTTCCCGGCTCCGCTTAAGGACCAGCGCCGCGCGTCTGGATGCCGATCGACATCCGGCCGCGCGTCAGGCGCGTTTTTCAACAACGGATCGGGTCATCAGGCGGCGCCGATATATCCTTAGCCGCCATGTCGCTCCCCACACGGATTTATCTGGCCCTGGCTCTGGCCGTGGCCTTCGTCCTGAACCCCCTGGTAGCGCTGGCGCAGGAGGACTCTGGAGGCGGAGCCGCCGAGACCGGCCCGCCCTGGACCTATCAGATGGCGAAGATCACGGTGGTGATGGTGCTCTTTCTAGGCCTGGCTATCGGTGCCATCTACTACCGTCTGGTGGTTCGCCGCCGCAGAGGCGACGCCTGAGCCGGCTCATCGAACCGGCGGTGGCTCGCGCCGTAGCTCGCCGCCTCGCCGGTGATCGCGCCTTCAAGGACTCTTATCTGATAGCGGGCCTGCAGCGCGATCTGTCAGTTGCCGTTCCCCGGGCTGAGGAGCTCGTCGCCGAGGTTTCCGGCATCCCGGCCCCCCCTCCGGTGGAGTGGGGGCTCGTCGACCGGGGAGCCTGGGCCGACGCCAACGTCGACGGTCTGGTCATATTGCTCGCCCCCCTCGCCGAGCGCATTGGAGATCGTCTCGACCAGGCCCCCGTGGGCGTCCGCTTGGCCCAGCGAGGCATCGTTTCGGTCGAGGTGGGCGCTTTGCTTGGCTATGTTTCCCGGCGCGTTCTCGGCCAGTACGACGTGCTCGTCCCGGAGGTGTCCGGCGCCGCCGAGCGGCCTGCTCGCAGCGCTCCACTCATGTTCGTGGGGCCGAATCTGGTCGAGACCGAACGCCGCTTCTCCTTCGTGCCGCAGGACTTCTCCCTCTGGATCGCGGTCCACGAAATGACTCACAGATTCCAATTCTCGGGTGTGCCATGGCTGAAGGCCCGCTTCATGTCGCTGGTGTCCTCCTACCTCGACGGCGTCGAGCTCGATGCCCGTCATTTCGCGGCGCGCGTGCGCCGGGCGGCGTTGCGGCTTCGAAGCGGGGCGTTGCCGCCCGAGGAACGCAACCCCGTCTACTTGCTCGCTTCGGACGAGGAACGCTCCCGGCTCGACCAGCTGCAGGCACTCATGGCGGTGGTGGAGGGTCATGGCAACTACGTCATGGACACGGTCGGAGCCGAGGCCATACCGACCTTCGCCCGGATGCGGCACACCTTTGAGCACAGACGGCGTCACCAGACCAGCCTGCAGCGGGCAATCCACCACGTGATCGGACTCGAGATGAAGCTGAGGCAGTACGAGTTGGGGCAGAGTTTCTGCGACGGCGTGGTGGCCGCCGAGGGGCCCGAAGCCTTGCACGCTCTGTGGGCGCGTCAGGAGAACTTGCCCTTGCTGAGCGAGCTCAAGGAACCGAGACGCTGGCTCCGGCGAGTGGCGTGACATCGGCCGGCCTGGCCGGGCCCGGCCACGACCTCGTGGTTAAGGTCCGTTCGGCGATCGACCGTTGGAGAATGCTCGACGGAGGAGAGACGGTGATCGTGGCGGTCTCGGGCGGCCCCGACTCGGTCTCTCTCTTGGATGTCCTGATGCGCCTGTCTGAAACCCTCAGTCTCAGGCTCGAGGTCGCACACGTCGACCACGGGCTGCAGGAGGACTCCGCCGACATCGCCGCCCAGGTCGGCGCCCGGGTGGCCGAGGCCGGCCTCGACGCCCACGTGATCCGGCTTTCGGGCCTCGAGGGGCCGAACCTGCAGGCGCGGGCGCGCGCTCTCCGTTACGGCTTCTTCGAGACACTGGCGCAGAAGGTCGGCGCTCAGCGCATCGCCACCGGACACACGCTCGACGACAGGGTCGAGACCACTATCGGACGGCTCATCCACGGGGCCGCTCCAGAGGTCCTCGCCGGAATCCCCCCGGTGGATGGGCTCCGGATCCGTCCTCTGATCGGGATTCGCCGCGGCGATGCCCGGGCCTATTGCGAAGAGCGCGGCCTGAGCTGGCGCGACGACCCTGCCAACGACGACGATCGCTTCGAACGGGTGGCCGTCCGCAAGGAGGTCATTCCTGTGATCGAGCGCCGCTGGGGGCCGGGGGCGGTGAGGGCCATGGGTGCCTCCTGTGAGCGTTTGTGGGAGGACGCGAGGGCCCTCGAGAACCTGGCCGGGCGCATCTACGCGGGAATCTCAGAGACCTCGGAGGACGCGGTGACCTTCGAGCGCAGCGCCCTGGGTCCGCTCGATAGGGCCCTACGCAGACGTCTGTTGCAGCTTGCAGTGGGTCGGGTCAGAGATCGTGCGGGAGGAATCGAGGCGGCGCTCGATGCCCTGGATGAAGACGACAAGCAGGCCACGAGCCCGGCTCTCGATTTCTCGGTGGCGGGAGAGGGAGTTATCACGGTTTCTCCCGGCGAGGTAAGGGTCGCCCACGGGCGCCCGGAGAAGTGGCCCTAGACTGTGGATCACATGAACGAGGTCCATCCCGACATCGCCGAGGTCCTGATCTCAGCCGAAGAGATCGAGGACAAGGTCGCGGAGTTGGCCAAGACGCTCACCGAGGCGTACCGGGGCCGCGATCTGCTCCTGGTTGGCGTGCTGAAGGGAGCATTCATGTTCATGGCCGATCTCGCCCGCAGCATCGAGCTGCCCACCGAGTTCGATTTCATGGCGGTGTCGTCCTATGGGTCCTCGACCAAGTCCTCGGGAGTGGTGAGGATCCTCAAGGACCTCGATTACGAGATCACGGGCAAGCACGTCCTGCTCGTCGAGGACATCATCGACTCTGGCCTGACGATCTCCTATCTGCTGCGTTACCTCGAGGCGCGCGAGCCCGCTTCGTTGGAGATCTGCTCGCTGTTCTGGAAGAGGGGACAACAGGCGGTGCCCCTGAACGTGCGCTACCCGGGCTTCGAGATCCCTCCCGTGTTCGTGGTCGGCTACGGGCTCGACTACGCCGAGCGCTACCGGAACCTCCCCTACATCGGCGTGCTCAAGCCTGCGGCCTACAGCGCCGATCCTCACTGAGTGTAGTTCCGCCACCGCCGGAGGCTGGGCCTAGGCGGTCGCAGGCAAGACACTGTCGGACGGTGGTTCAGGTGCGGTCGTGTGGCGGCCGTCGTGCCCTTCTTGGGGGGTCATATTGTTCCAGCAGACTGCTACCCTTGAATCTCGATGAACAAAGTCTTCCGCTCCGCCATCTTCTATCTCGTGTTGCTGGTCGCCGTGATCTGGGTGTTCCAGTTCTATCGCAACGCCGCCGAGGCGCCTCAAGAGCTGTCCTCGGTCAACGACTTCGTCGAGAAGATCGACAACGGGGAGATCGCGTCGGCTCAGTTCTTGACGCGCTCAGAAAAAGTCGTCGGCGAGCTCTCGAACGGCAACACTTACGAGCTCTTCCTGCCTCACGGCACGATAGATAACTTCGCCAACCAGGCGCGCGACGCAAGCGTCCCGGTGACCGCCGATCCCGAGCAGGGGTCGGTGCTGGTGTCGTTCTTGTTCCAATTCCTGCCAATCCTGCTCATCGTCGGCTTCTTCTTCTTCCTCATGCAGCAGATGCAGGGGGGAGGCAATCGCGTGATGTCGTTCGGCAAGGCCAAGGCCCGGGTGGTCACCAAGGACACGCCGAAGATCACCTTCTCCGACGTTGCGGGGCTCGACGAGGCGGTGGAGGAGCTCCAGGAGATCAAGGAGTATCTCGAAGGGCCCCAGAAGTTCCAGGCGATGGGCGCCAAGATTCCCAAGGGAGTGTTGCTCTTCGGCCCGCCGGGCACCGGCAAGACCCTGCTCGCCCGGGCCGTCGCGGGCGAAGCCGGAGTGCCCTTCTTCTCCATCTCGGGCTCCGACTTCGTCGAGATGTTCGTCGGCGTCGGCGCCAGCCGCGTACGAGACCTGTTCGAGCAGGCCAAGGCGAACTCCCCGTCGATTGTGTTCATGGACGAGATCGACGCGGTCGGGCGCCACCGCGGCGCCGGGCTCGGCGGGGGCCACGACGAGCGCGAGCAGACCCTCAACCAGCTGTTGGTCGAGATGGACGGCTTCGACATCAAGGGCGGCGTGATCCTGATCGCCGCAACCAACCGACCAGACATCCTCGACCCGGCGCTGCTGCGTCCCGGCCGTTTCGACCGCCAGATTGTGGTCGACCGCCCCGACCTACTCGGGCGCACGGGCATCCTCAAGGTCCACACGCGGGGCAAGCCCCTGGCCAAGGACGTCGACGTCGAGGTCCTCGCCCGGCGCACCCCCGGATTCACCGGGGCCGATCTCGCCAACGTCGTCAACGAGGCGGCGCTGCTGGCTGCTCGATTCAACCGCTCCGAGATCGGCATGCTCGAGCTCGAAGAGGCGATCGACCGCGTGCTGGCCGGACCTCAGCGCCGTAGCCGGGTCATCTCCGAGCGAGAGAAGAAGGTCATCGCTTATCACGAGGCCGGGCATGCGTTGGTCTCCCACGCGTTGCCCAACGCAGACCCGGTGCACAAGGTCTCGATCGTGTCGCGCGGGCGGGCGCTGGGCTACACGCTGACCCTGCCGACCGAGGATCGATTTCTGGTTACTCGCTCCGAGCTCATAGATGAGCTCGCCATGCTGCTCGGGGGCCGGGTAGCCGAGGAGATCGTCTTCGACGAGCCCACCACTGGGGCACAGGACGACATACAGCGATGCACCCGAATTGCCAAGCAGATGGTCACCCAGTTCGGCATGTCAGAGCTCGGCCCCCTGGCACTCGGGGAGAACGAGTCTCAGCCGTTCCTGGGCCGTGACTTCGGTCACGTCAAGGACTACTCGGATCATGTTGCGGCTCGAATCGACTCCGAGGTTCACCGCCTCGTCGAGGAGGCTCACGACGAAGCGCGGGAGATCCTGACGAAATACCGGGAGAAGCTCGACCTGATGGTCGAGAGGCTCATCGAGAAGGAATCCCTGGAGAAGGCGGAGGTTCAGGAGATCCTTGCCGAGGTCGCCAAACAGTCGCCCTCCAACCCGCTCGAGCGAACCCGGCTGCGGCGAGAGCAGCGGGGCGAGGAGCGGGAGCCCGACTGGGAGGCCCCCGAGCCACCACGGAGGCATCGCCTGCCCCGTCCTGCGCCGAAGCCGCGCCTCGGAGAGGTCTAGCCCCCTTTTCTATCGCCGGTGCTGGTCGGTGGGCGCACCGCACTTTGTCCACCACTCGGCAAGAACCCTGTAAATCAGGCCATCCGTTAGCCTGTCGCGATCCGAATTGGACCGACGGGTTTCCACAGTCGAACGGAGGGATTTGCTGATGCGCAGAGGTTGGGTTTCATTGCTTGCGATGGTGTTGGTCGTGGGCATGTTCGTGTCGATGGTGCTGGTAGGCACCGCGGGTGCTTACACGCCTCGTAATGCAACGTTGAAAGGACGCGTCGAGGTGCCGGGACCGGGCGATCCCAACGGATCCGGACATGCTCGGCTGAAGGTCTACCCGGCCAAGGGCAAGATCTGCTACCGGGTGGCGTGGAGCCGCATCCAGAACCCCGCTGCCGGCCACATTCACAAAGGCCCCGCGGGAGTGGCGGGTCCCGTGAAGGTGACCCTGTTCGACAAGGTCATCAGTAACAACGACTACTACTCGGCGTGCGCCAAAGGCCTCGCCCACAAGCTCGTGCGGAAAATCAAGGAGCACCCCAAGAGGTGGTACGTCAACCTCCACAACGAGGCCTACCCCGACGGTGCCATCCGCGGGCAGGTTCACCGCCCCGTCTAACGACTCAGATCGACCTAGAGCAGGGCTCGGCTCCCATTTGTTCGGGGGCCGAGCCCTTTGCCTTCTTTCGCAGAGCCCGCGTTCTGCGCGGGTTACCGTGCCACTCGTGGGCTCAGAGATGGACGACGGGAACCGAGAGCTGCGCCGCTTCGACCGCGCCCGAATCGTCGAGTGCGTTCGGGCGTTGCTCGAAGCGATCGGCGAGGATCCAGAGCGCCAAGGGCTGGCCCGCACCCCCGAGCGAGTCGCGGGCATGTATGCCGAGATTTTCGCGGGGTTGGGCGCCGATCCCATGGCCGAGCTCGACGTCCTCTTCGACGCCGGGCACGACGAGATGATCATGGTGCGCGACATAGCCTTTGCGTCGATGTGCGAACACCACCTCGTTCCCTTCCTCGGCCGAGCCCACATCGCCTACATCCCGAACAAGGAGGGGCAGATCACCGGCCTTTCCAAGCTCGCCCGGCTGGTCGACGTCTTGGCTAAGAGACCACAGGTGCAGGAGCGCCTGACCACCGAGATCGCGGATGCGCTCGAAGGCGCCCTGACTCCTCGCGGTGTGCTGGTCGTCGTGGAGGCCGAGCACCTGTGCATGAGCATGCGAGGGGTGAGAAAGCCCGGCGCCCAGACCGTGACCTCCGCCGTGCGCGGTCTCTTTCGCTCAAACAGCGCGACTCGGGCCGAGGCCATGGGCCTCATCTCCCGCAACTGATGGCGTGAAGCTTCGCTGCAGAGGGCTTGTGCTTGATCTCGAGCGCGCGGCCGTCATGGGAGTGCTCAACGTGACCCCGGACTCCTTCTCCGACGGAGGCCGCTTCACCGACACGGCGGGTGCCGTCGCTCACGGACTCAGCATGGTCGATGCGGGGGCGGCGATCGTAGATGTCGGCGGCGAGTCGAGCCGGCCGGGGGCCGAGCCCGTCCCCGTGCAGGAGGAATTGGCCCGGGTGCTGGGAGTGATAACGGAGCTGAGCGAGCGAAGCGATGCCCTCATCTCCATCGACACTCGCAAGCCAGAGGTTGCACGCCTGGCCGTGCAGGCGGGCGCAGTGATCGTGAACGATACCGCCGGTGAGGCATCGCATCCGGCGATGGACCAGATCGCGGCGGAAACCGGCGCCGGGATCGTCGTAATGCACTCGCGCGGCACTCCTGAGACGATGACTTCGCTGACTCACTACGACGATGTGGTCGAAGAGGTGGGCACCTACCTCGACACTCGCGCCCAGAGGCTCGAACGGCTGGGACTGGAACGCGACTCGATCATGCTCGACCCCGGATTCGGCTTCGCCAAGACCGGCGAACAAAGCCTCTCGCTCCTTCGCCGTTTGCCAGAAATCGCGGCGCTGGGGTATCCGCTGCTGGTGGGCACCTCGCGCAAGTCTTTCATCGGCAGCGCCCTCGACGTAGCTCTCGAGGACCGTCTTGAGGGAACACTGGCGACATTCGCATGGGCGGTCGCCGAGGGAGCTCGCGTCGTGCGGGGCCATGACGTCTCCTCCATCCTGAGGACGGTCCGTATGACCGAAGCGATCATGCACAGCCCATGAGCGACCGGATAATCGTCCGGGGCCTGCGGGTCTCGGCTCATGTCGGAGTGGGCGATGAAGAGCGCAGCCGGCCCCAGGTCTTGCTGGTCGGTGTCGAGGCGTGGCGAAGCCTGAGCCGGGCGGCCCAAAGCGATGAGGTTGCGGACACCATCGACTACGGTGTCCTGGTGCAGGATCTCACTGGGTTGGTCGGGGGAACCGAGGCCAGACTCCTGGAACGAATCGCGGGCCTCGTTTCCGATCACGTGTTGAGCCTCCCCGAGGTTTCCAAGGTGGTGGTGGAGATTGCCAAGGAGTCGCCCCCCGTGGACGAGAAACTCGACTATGTGTCCGTCCGGATCGAGAGGCCCTAGTGCACCTTTGCGCAAGTCCCGTCGCATCAGAACGTCCCTGCATCGACGATGGCTGCGTTGCTCGTCGCTCACGTACCCTTCGGGTACGCTCGACTCCTCGCGCCTTGCCCTCGCCGCGGAGGACCGCCCTGGATGCTGACGCTACTTCCGCGGAGGAGCACGAGGTGGTCACTTGACGATCTGCTACGTGGGCGTGGGGTCGAACGTGGGGGACCGGAACGACTTCTGCCGGCGGGCGGTGGCCCTGCTGGCGGAGGCCGCAGAGGTGAGGTTGCTCCGAGCCTCGTCCCTGTACGAAACGTCGCCCGTGGGAGGGCCGCCGCAGCGTTCCTTTGTGAACCTCGTGGCGGAGCTCGAGACCACCCTGGATCCTCGGTCGCTGCTCAAAGTGTGCAAGGCCATAGAACGGCGTCTGGGGCGCGAGCCGGGAGACATCAAGTGGGGGCCGCGCGTCGCCGACCTCGACATTCTGTTGTATGGGGACGAAAAGATCTCGGAGGACGACCTCGAGATCCCCCATCCCCGCATGACGCGGCGGGCCTTCGTGCTGGTGCCGCTGCTCGAGTTGGAACCCACCGTCACCGATCCCTGGGGCGATCGCCTGGACGGCTGGCTCGATGAGGCCGAGGGCTCGGTCGAGCTGATGGAACCATTCTGATTTAGCTCGCAGCAGCCTCTGGCTGGATAAGATGCCGCACTCTGGACAAAAAGCCCATCTAGCCCCACAGGAGACCGCTCGTGCTCAGAACGGCAGCAGCAGCTCTTCTCTTTGCCCTGGCTCCGTCTGCCCTCGTCGCCCGGCCCTCGAGCGTGGGACAAGCCGGGGACAAGCCGGTGGAAAGAACGAGCTTCAGTCCGACGCCTGCCCTCATTAAGCCCGATCTTCTCTCGTCCCGCGGCTCGTGGGTTCCCGGCGAGGTTCTCGTTCGCATGCCGTCTCGACTCGCTCGTCGCGCTCCCTCGACCAGGACCGCCGCCCTGGGCCTGCCCGGAGCGCGGATCAAGGCGTCGGTCCCCGCCTTCGGGGTGCAGGTGCTGGAGCTTTCAGACGGGATGACGGTGGCCACGGCCCTCGGCAAACTCGAGGACAGGGGCGTGGTTGCCGAGCCCAACAAGCTCATCTTCTCCAATCAGGTCATCCCCTCGGACGACCGCTTTGGGGATCTGTGGGGTCTGCACAACACCGGGCAGGCCCACCCCGTCGCCGATCCTCCCCCCTCCACGGCCAGAGGGGAGCGTAAGGCGGACATCGACGCCCCGCAGGCGTGGGACAAGGGTCTGGGCTCCCCCAAGTCGGTGATAGCGGTGCTCGACTCCGGCGTCGATGTCTCCCACCCAGACCTGGTCGACAGCTTGTGGGTGAACAACGACCCGCCGGGGGGTGGGGACGACGACCACAACGGCTACAAGAACGATGTCAACGGGTGGAACTTCCCCGGAGACAACGGAACGCTGGTTTCCAGTGATACCGCAATCACCGGCTACGACCACGGCACCCACGTCGCAGGCACGATTGCTGCGAAGATCAACAGCGCCCCGGGCCAAGGCGATGTCGTGGGGGTGTGCCCCGGTTGCTCCGTGATGGTGTTGCGTTTCATGAAAGCAATCGACTCCGACGGGGACGGCTCCGCGGACGTGATGGCCGGGAACCTCAAGAATCTGTTGGAAGCGCTCGCCTATGCCCGCTCCCAGGGGGCGGACATCGTCAACGCCAGCTTCGGAAGCCCGAAGTACTCACCCCTCGAGCGAGCCGCCTTAGGCGAGTTGGGCCGCCGCGGCATTCTCACCGTCGCAGCCGCAGGCAACGCCAGCCTCGACAACGACCTCTTTACGGGGGGGTCTCCTTCTTATCCAGCCAGCTACACCCTGCGCAACATCGTCTCGGTCGCGGCTACGAATCATCGCGATCACCTCGCCTACTACACGGGTTGCGCCACGGACTCGCCGCGCTATCGCTGCGCGTTCACGAACTGGGGCCGCACTTCGGTCGACATTGCCGCACCGGGGGTTGATGTCCTCAGTACCACCCCCAGGGTTGGCAAGGACTACAAGACCTTCGACGGGACCTCGATGGCGGCGCCGCACGTTGCAGGCGTGGCGGGTCTGGTCAAGTCCACTCATCCCACGTGGGGAGCGCGCGCCATCAAGAACGCGCTGCTGAACTCGGCCGACCGCCCTTCAGACGGGCGCCTGCGGAAGCTGTGGGCTCTTCCGGGTGGCCGGACGGGGAGCTTCACCGTCACCAACGGCCGCGTCAACGCGGCCGCGGCCCGCTCGGGCTCTACGAAGGGTGCTACGCCCGGACATGACGGGCGCATCGAAGGGGCCAGGGTCATTCGACGGCGCGCCTCGGGAGGTGTCAAGTGGCCCTCCGATGTCAACGACGTCTACAAGAAGCGGCTGGTGAAAGGCCGTCGCTACGCGGCGTCGCTAAACGGGCCGCGTGGCACGGACCTCGACTTGTGGGTGTGGAAGCCGGGGACCAAGGAGATCTGGCAGCTCGAAACAGGCTGTTTTCGCGGACGTGGCTCCTGCCGGCTTCTGCGCGCCGCGGCCGCGCCCGACAAATCCGACGCGACGGTGTTCTTTCACGCCAAGAAAAGCGCAGTCCACTACTTCCACGTCAGCGCGTGGGTCACGAACAGGGGGAGCTACACGCTCAACGTGAAGCGGGCGTGAGTTCCGGGACTCGTCGGCCGCGGCCGGGCTGAAGGCGGTCCAAGCGTCCTCGGTGCGCTTCCGACGCCTGATCGGGCTGTGGATATCGGCCTCCGCCACTAGGCTGGCGGGCCTCATGGACCTGACGTGGCGCATAAGCGGGAGCGACCGGTAACCGGTGGGCGCCGAGACCGCGGGGAGCGAATCCTTGGAGTCCCGACCGGGCCTTCGTGTGGCGCTGATCGGCGCCGGTTCGGTCGGAACCTCAGTCACCCTGCTGCTGCGCCGGCACGGGCATGGCATCTCTGGGGTCGCATCGAGGAGCGAGGTCTCAGCCCGTGCCGGCGCAGCGAGGCTCGACGCACGCCTCTTCGACTATTCCCTGGAGCTGCCGGACTCGGATCTCGTGCTGATAGCAACCTCCGACAACGCTATCGAAGAGGTCGCCGGGGTTGTGGCGGAGCGCGTGAGCGCCGGAACCACCGTTTGTCACTTTGCCGGCTCGCTCGGCCTCGACCCCCTGCGAGCCGTCCTCGCCGCGGGGGCCCGTGCGTGCGCGCTGCATCCCGTCCAGGCCCTGCCCGATGTGGACACCGCCCTGGCGAGGCTGCCCGGCTCGGCCTGGGGCGTGACCTCGTCACAGGAGGCGCGCGCGTGGGCGTTCTCCCTGGTGTCAGACGAGCTCGAGGGTCACCCGGTCTGGGTGGCCGACGAGCATCGTCCGCTGTGGCACGCAGCCGCGGTCTCGACTTCGGCCGGGCTCCGGGCCCTGCTGTCGAGTGCGGTCGCCATGCTCGAGTCGATCGGAGTGGAGGAGGGCCCTGCGGTGCTCGGCCCCCTCGTTTCCGGCACCCTGGCGAACTCACTGGAGGGCCAGGGCGTCACGCTGACGGGGCCGTTCGTGCGCGGCGAGGCGGAGACGGTGGCCCGCCACCTGGCCTCGTTCGATGCCTATGCCCCCGAGCTCAAGGGCGATTACGTGCGTGTCGCGACTCTGATCCTGGAGGGTGTTGCCCGCTCCCGCAGGCTGCCCGAAGACGCGCACGGCTCGATTCGGGCGCTTCTGGAGTCGGCGTGAAGGTAGTCAGGACCGTGGAGGCAGTGAGGGCAGAGTTGGCCCCGAGACGGGAGGGTGCCGCCGCCATCGGCTTGGTTCCCACCATGGGAGCACTTCACGACGGCCATCGCTCGCTGCTGAAGGCCGCCCGGCAGGCCGTCGACGCGGTGGTCGTCAGCCTGTTCGTCAACCCTCTTCAGTTCGGACCTCAGGAAGATTTCTCCGCCTACCCGCGGAGCGAGAGCGCGGACTTGGTCACCTGCGAGCAGGAGCGCGCCGATGTCGTGTTCGCCCCCCGAGCGGGGGAGATGGCGATGGAGTCGGGCGTAACTACGGTGACGGTGGCGGGCTTGTCCGAGATCGTCGAGGGAGCGGCGCGCCCGGCTCACTTTCGGGGCGTCTGCACGGTGGTCGCCAAGCTGCTCAATATCGTGCGACCGGACCTGCTCTTCCTGGGGCAGAAGGACGCACAACAGAACGCCGTCATCGCCCGCCTCATCGGGGATCTGTCCTACGGCGTGTCGATCACGGTTTGTCCCACGGTAAGGGAGTCCGACGGACTCGCCCTCTCGAGCCGTAACGCCTACCTCTCGAGCTCGCAGCGCGCCGCCGCTACCGTCCTTTACCGGGCCTTGGTGGCGGGGCGTGAGCGCATCGAAGCCGGAGCTGCTGCAGAGGAGGCGGAGAGGGCCATGCAGGAGGTCCTCGCCGCGCAACAGGGGGTGGAGCCGGATTACGCTCGCGTCGTGGACCCTCACTCGTTCCAGGCCCCCGAAGACGAGGGCCCCGTCTTGCTGGTGGTGGCGGCGAGGGTCGGAGGGGCTCGTCTCATCGACAATTTGACGGCGCATCCGGAGCGGGGCTGACGTGCTGCTGGCAATCGACGTGGGCAACAGCCAGACCCATCTTGGGGTCTTCCGCCGTGACGAGCTCGCTCACGAGTGGCGCATCTCGACGCGCGAAGCCCGCACCGCGGACGAGCTGGCGCTGATCTTCGGAGACTTCTTGGCGCTGGCCGGGCTGTCGTTCGACAACGAGATCACCGGAGTGGCGATCTCGTCGGTGGTTCCCCGCGCGACTCAGGAGTTGAGATCGATGACACTGCGCTACTTCGGCTTCGCCGCGGTGGTGGTCGAGCCGGGCACGAAGACCGGAGTGGCTGTAGCGACCGACAACCCGCGGGAGGTGGGGGCCGACCGCATCGTCAACGCCGTGGCGGCGAGCGCGCTGTACGCGGGCGAGCCGGTTGTGATCGTCGATTTCGGCACCGCCATCACCGTCGACGCGGTCTCTGCTCGAGGCGAGTACCTGGGAGGGGCGATCGCCCCCGGGATAGAGACGGCGGCGACGGCTCTGTTCCAGTCGACGGCGCAGATCCGCCGGGTCGAGCTCGTGGCCCCCGCCCACGTTATCGGCAAGAACACTGTCACCGCCGTCCAATCGGGCATCGTTTTCGGTACCGCGGCGCTCGTCGATGGTCTCGTCGAGCAGGTCAGCAAGGAGCTCGGTGGGAGCGCCAGGGTGGTCGCAACTGGGGGGGCTGCCGGGGCCGTAATCGAGCATTCGAACCGCATCGAGCAAGTAGAGCCGCACCTGACTCTCCAGGGCCTCAAGCTGATCTTCGAGCTCAACGCAGTACGCACCGCGTCGTGACAGAGGGCTCGGACGTCTATCCCTACCGATTCGAGCGCACTACCAGCGTGGCCGGGCTGAGGGAGCGCTTTTCGGAGCTGGGCGCAGGCCTTGAGTCGGGAGCTCAAGCCTCGATCGCCGGCCGCCTGCGGACCGTGCGCACACACGGGAAATTGGCGTTCGCCGACCTGGAGGATGCCTCGGGCCGCATCCAACTGTTCGCTCAGCGGGACGTTCTCGGCGAGGAGGCGATGGAGGAGTTCGCCCGCCTCGGCGTGGGCGACGTGGTCGGGGCCGAAGGGGAGGTCGTCACCACGCGCAGGGGGGAGCTGTCGCTCAGGGTGACGAGGGTCACCGTGCTCGCTCCGTGCTTGCGCTCGATGCCGGAGAAGTGGCACGGGATGACCGAGGTCGAGAGCCGCTACCGGCAGCGTTATCTCGACCTTCTCGTCAACCCCGCGGCGAGAGAGGTCGTGACGGGCCGGGCGGCGGCCAACACAGCAGCTCGCCGCCTGCTCGAGGAACGGGGCTTTATCGAGGTGGAGACCCCGATTTTGCACCCCCTCGCGGGCGGAGCGGTGGCGCGGCCCTTTCGGACGCATCACAACGCCCTCGACATGGACCTGTTCCTTCGGATCGCGCCCGAGCTCTACCTCAAGCGGCTCTTGATCGGGGGCCTCGAGCGTGTCTACGAGCTCAACCGCAGTTTCCGCAATGAGGGCGTCTCCTCGCGCCACAACCCCGAGTACACGATGCTCGAGGCATACGAGGCGTACGCCGATTACCAGGACACGATGTCGTTGGTCGAGGATCTGGTTCGGGCCGTGGCAGTGGCGGTGACGGGTTCTCTTCAACTGAACGCCCCGGAGGGGACGATCGACCTCGAGGGGCCTTTTTCGCGGATCACAATGTTCGAGGCTGTTGAGGAGACGACGGGGATCGACCTGCGCCCGGCCTGGTACGACCATGACGACGACGGGCTCCTGGCCGCGGGGGCCGAGCTCGGGGTCGCCTTGAACCCCTCTTGGGCCCGCGGCAAGGTAGTGGCCGAGATCTTCGAGTCGTGCGCCGAGAAGGCGCTACTTCAACCCACCTTCGTGGTCGGTTTCCCCGTGGAGGTGTCCCCGCTGGCCAAGGGCCACCGCTCGATTGAGGGCTTCACCGAGCATGCCGACCTGGTCATCGGGGGCGTGGAGATGTGCCCCTGCTATTCAGAGCTCAACGATCCCGCCGAGCAGAGACGTCGCTTCGAGCAGCAGGCGCAGGCGCGGGCGCAGGGGGACGAGGAGGCCACGCTGCCGGACGAAGACTTCCTCGAAGCGTTGTCCTACGGGATGCCGCCGGCGGGAGGTTTCGGGCTCGGGGTCGACCGGCTGCTTACCCTTCTGCTCGGCGCTCCCTCGATCCGAGAGGTGATCCTCTTCCCGACGCTGCGCCCGACCCAGCAACCGAGTGGTGGTTAGGTGACCAGATAGAGCATCTGAGCAGCACTCGGCGGGCGTTTCCTACGTCCAAGGGCCATGAGAAGATGCCCCATGGCTGGGTTCCGTCCGCTGGTCTTCCTCGCGGCGGCCGCGATCGCCTTGTCGGCGTGCGAGCCGACGTCGCCGGCCGTCGCACCGCGTCGTCCTCACAACACTCCCAGCAGCTCCGACACCCGCATCGTCGGGCTGGTGGGAACGCTGTCGGGCGCGGGGTCGTGGCGCGGCGAGGACGCTTTCGAGGGAGCGGACGTCGGTGTAAGCGTTCTCAACAGAAACCTTGATCGGGGGCAACCCAGCTTCGAGCTGGTGACGCTGGACGACCAGGGGGAGCCGAGGCGCGCCGGGCGGCTAATTGCTCGCCTGGCGGCAGAAGAGCGGACGGTTGGAATCGTGTACGCGGGCCCCCTGGACGGTTTGGAGGGGGCCGAACCAGCGCTTGCCGAGGCGGGTATCCCGCTACTGTCGAGCTTCTCCGACGTGGCCTCGCGGGGAGCTCTGAGCAAGCATGTTTTTCAGGTCGCCACCCCCCTGACGTGGGAGGCTCGCCGAATCGGGCACTATCTGTTGAACGATCGTCGCTATCTCTCGATAGGGGCGCTGATCGACGAGACGCCGGAGGGCAAGTTGTCGGCGACGGCTTTGCGTGAGGCGCTGGATAGGAAGATCGGCGTCCAATGGTTCGAGCCGGAGACGGAGGACCTCAGACCGCCCCTCGAGCGCCTGCGGGAGCGGGCCGTCGAAGCCATCGTCGTCCACGGGTCTCCGGCGGACTTCGCACGAACGCTGAGGACGCTGGACGACATGGACGCCAGGTACCGCACCACGCAAGCGGCCCGCATCGCGTCCGCCCCTCCCAGCCGCTTTCCCGGGGGGCCCCTCACACCGTGGCAGCCGCAGGTGGTGGGCTTCGACGACGCGATCGTCCCCTCAGGCCTGCACCGGCCGCCGCCGGGAACCGTGGCGGCGGCATCCTACGAGCGGGGGGTTCATTACCTGCCGATCGACAGCTTTCTTGAGTTCCGCGAGACCTACTCGATGTGGTGGGAGAACGCCCCCCTGGGTCGCGAGCAGAGGGCGTTCGAAGCGGTTCGAATTCTGGGCTGGGCCGCTACCACGGGAGCCTTGGATCTCGCCGTGGCGCTCGAGCGGATTCCCCCGGTTCGCTTCGGAGGCGCCGACATAACACTGTCCCCGACGGACCACGTGATAGGTGCCCCGCGTGACGTTGGCCTTTGGGTCGTCCCCCGGCCGGGCATTCGGGTTCAGGAGCGGGCCCGGCTCCCGCGCGGGCTCCCCTGGGTTCCCCTGGCGCGCGCCTTCGCATCCGGGGGGCGCACCCGGCTCGAGAGGCAGGACTGGACCTCGTTGTTTGCTTTCATCCCGCCCAGGAGCCTGGCCCCCCGGTTTCAGAACATGCGTTTCGGAGTGACCACCCCCGCCTCGGACCCCGTTCATTGAACGATCTCCGACCAACCCCACGCCCGGCAGAACCCCTCCCACGTGGCTTGGAACCTGTGGTGTGGTTGCGGCCCCGACGACTGATTCAGGGTTGGCGCCCAAGTCGCCGATGAAGAGCAGAGGAGTTTCAGGGCGTCGAAAAAGTTGCACAGGTCTCGTTCGTGGGAAGCTTTGGCCGTTCCGGACGGTTGAAGCACTCGTGGGGGAGGCGGCAGAGTCTTATGGTTGCCGTCTCCGTATAATGACCGCAAGGGGAGCCCGGGCCACGGCCCGGGTTGTTTTTCCCGGAATCCTCCGTGGCAGCAGTGCGGAATCGCCGCCACGGAGCTAGAGGCAAAGGAGGCGTGGCCCAGTGTTCGAACGATTCACCGATCGGGCCCGCAGGGTCGTCGTGCTGGCGCAAGAGGAAGCCCGGCTTCTCAATCACAATTACATTGGGACCGAGCACATATTGCTCGGGCTGATCCACGAGGGTGAGGGCGTTGCTGCCAAGGCGCTTGAGTCGCTGGGGATCTCGCTCGAGAAGGTTCGCCAGCAGGTCGAGGAGATCATCGGGGCAGGCCAGTCGCCGCCCTCGGGACACATCCCCTTCACCCCGCGCGCAAAGAAGGTGCTCGAGCTCTCCCTCCGGGAGGCTTTGCAGCTCGGCCACAACTACATCGGGACCGAGCACATCCTGTTGGGGCTTATTCGTGAAGGCGAGGGCGTGGCGGCTCAGGTGCTCGTCAAGCTGGGCGCCGATCTCGGCCGGGTGCGCCAGCAGGTCATCCAGCTGCTATCGGGATACAGCGGTTCCAAAGACCCGGCTACGACCGGTGGCGGCACGGAGACCCCTCAGGGGTCTTTGGTCCTCGATCAGTTCGGCCGGAACCTCACTCAGCTCGCCCGAGAGAACAAGCTTGATCCCGTCGTCGGGCGGGAGAATGAGATCGAGCGCGTCATGCAGGTCCTGTCTCGGCGCACCAAGAACAACCCCGTCCTCATCGGCGAGCCGGGCGTCGGCAAGACCGCGGTCGTCGAGGGACTGGCGCAGAAGATCGTCCGTGGTGAGGTGCCCGAGACGCTCACCGGCCGCCAGCTCTACACCCTCGATCTCGGTGCATTGGTGGCCGGCTCCCGCTATCGAGGCGACTTCGAGGAGCGGCTGAAGAAGGTCCTCAAGGAGATCAAGACGCGCGGGGACATCATTCTGTTCATCGACGAGCTCCACACGCTCGTGGGCGCCGGCGCCGCCGAAGGTGCCATCGACGCCGCCAGCATTCTCAAGCCGATGCTGGCCCGCGGTGAGCTCCAGACGATAGGGGCCACAACCCTCGACGAGTATCGCAAGCACCTCGAGAAGGACGCGGCTCTCGAACGGCGCTTCCAGCCGATCAAGGTGCCCGAGCCGACCGTGGCGCACACCATCGACATCCTCAAAGGCTTGAGGGACCGCTACGAAGCGCATCACCGGGTGCACATCACCGACCGCGCCCTCGTAGCGGCCGCCAACCTGGCCGACCGTTACATCTCCGACCGCTTCCTTCCCGACAAGGCGATCGACCTTATAGATGAGGCCGGCTCCCGCCTCAGGATCCGCAGAATGAGCGCGCCGCCCGATTACCGCGAGCTCGAAGAGAAGATCGCCTCGGTCCGCAGCCAGAAAGAGCAGGCCATAGAGGAGCAGGACTTCGAGCGAGCCGCTCGCTCGCGCGACGAGGAGAAGACGCTCATGGAAGAGCGTTCCCAGCGCGAGACGGAGTGGCGCACCGAGGAAGGTCAGGCTCTGGCAGAGGTCGATGAGGAGGAGATCGCCGAGGTCTTGTCTTCGTGGACCGGGATTCCCGTGACCTCATTGACCGAAGAGGAGACGGCCAAACTCCTGCGCATGGAGGAAGAGTTGCACAAGCGCATCGTCGGTCAGCACGATGCCATCCAAGCGGTATCGCGCTCGATCAGGCGCACGCGGGCCGGGCTCAAGGATCCCAAGCGTCCGGCCGGGTCGTTCATCTTCCTCGGACCCTCGGGTGTGGGCAAGACCGAGAGCGCCAAGGCGCTTGCCGAGTTCATGTTCGGCGACGAGTCGGCCCTCATCCAGCTCGACATGTCCGAGTACATGGAGAAGCACACCGTTAGCCGGTTGGTGGGTTCGCCTCCGGGATACGTCGGCTACGAGGAGGGAGGCCAGCTCACCGAAGCGGTGCGCCGGCGCCCCTACTCGGTTGTCCTGCTGGATGAGATCGAGAAGGCGCACCCGGATGTCTTCAACACCCTGTTGCAGATCCTCGAAGACGGGCGGCTCACCGACGCCCAGGGTAAGACGGTGGACTTCAAGAACACGGTCATCATCATGACCTCCAACCTCGGAACCCAAAATCTGCGCAAGCCGTCGCTCGGCTTCGGGCAGGGGGCCGAGGACCTCACCTACGACAAGATGAGGCAGCGGGTCGAGGAAGAGCTCAAGCGCAACTTCCGACCCGAATTCCTCAACCGCATCGATGAGGTCATCGTCTTCCACGAGCTCTCTCGAGCCGAGGTCAAGTCGATCGTCGACCTCTTGATCGTTCGTATCGAGAACCAGCTCCGCAGCCAGGACGTCGACATCGAGCTGACCGAGGCGGCCAAGGACTATCTGGCTCGCACCGGCTACGACCCGACGCTCGGCGCCCGGCCGTTGCGACGGGCGATCCAGCGCCACATCGAGGATCCGATCTCGGAGAAGATCCTGTGGAAGGAGTACGAGGCCGGAGAGACCATCATGGTGGACCTCGAGCGCGACGATGATGGCGAGCGGATCACCTTCAAGAAGGGGGAGCGTTCGCCCGACCATCCTCCTGTCGAGCTGGCCGGCGCGGTGACAGACGACGGCGAAGGCCTGAGCGCTCAGTAACCGAACCACACACAAGAAGGCGGACGGGCCCGGCGAAAGCCGGGCCTTTTCGCGGGACGCCCTCACCCCCCGAACACCGGTTCCCGCCTGCCCCCGGCCCCGGCACCTCGGTCGGATAGGGGAGCCACTCGTGCGAGGCTCTATACAGGAGCCGCCGCCTCGGCGGCTCTCTGCACGACCGAGCTTCGAAAACGAAACGAAAGGCGCTGCGCCTCGATGAGCCGCTTCTCGATATCGGTGGGGAGAAAGCGTTCGAGCTTGCCGGATCCCGCGCCGCAGGGCGGTTCGGACGACGGCACCATTCTCGTCGCCACCGGGGTCCGCAAGCTCTACAGGACCGGGGCGGAGACCGTCGAGGCCCTGCGCGGCCTCGATCTCTCGATTCGGCGCGGCGAGTTCCTCGCCGTCATGGGGCCGTCCGGCTCGGGCAAGACCACCCTGCTCAACTGCCTCTCCGGGCTCGACGACATCGACTCCGGGTCGGTGGTGGTGGAAGGCAAGGACATCCACAAGCTCTCCGACGCGCGGCGCACCCGTGATCGGGCCGAGCGGATGGGCTTCATCTTCCAGGCCTTCAACCTCATCCCTGTCTTCACCGCGGCGGAGAACGTCGAGCTCCCGCTCCTTCTCGCCGGGGTGGGAGTGTCCGATGCCCGGCGGCGTGCCGAGGAGACACTGGAGCGAGTCGGCCTTGGGCACCGGAAGGGCCATCGTCCCAACGAGCTCTCCGGCGGTGAGCAGCAGCGCGTCACGATCGCCCGTGCGCTGGCCGGCCGCCCCGCGCTCGTATGGGCGGACGAGCCCACCGGCAACCTCGACACGGAGACAGCTTCCTCGGTGCTGGATCTGTTGTCGGAGCTCAACCGTGACGGACTGACGCTCGTGCTCGTTACTCACGACGCCTCCATGGGCGAGCGGGCCGAGAGGCTCGTGCGCATGCGCGACGGCGCCATCGAGACCGCAGCCTGATAGCCGTGGAGAGCGCCCTCTTGCTTGTTCCCGTGCTCATGGTGCTTGCCGCCCTGTGGTGGGTGGCCCATCGCCGGGTCCCCCGTCGCTTGGCGCTCCGAAATGCCCGGCGTAGGCCGGCAGAGAGCGCCCTGGTGGTGGCGGGGAGCCTCCTGGGGGCGGCCCTTATCACCGGCAGCCTCATCGTCGGCGACACGCTCGACTCCTCGATCCGGGTGAGCGCCGCCACTCAGCTGGGCCCGGTAGACGAGACCATCACGCTGCCTCAGGCTTCGCAGGCGCGCGCTCTGCAGGCCCGCATCGAGGCGCTCGAAGCCCCCATCGACGGAGTCATCTCCTTTCTGCGGGTGCCGGTGGCCGTGGCCGACGGGACCGGACCGGACGCCAAGGCCGAGCCAGACGCTCGCCTCGTGGAGCTGGACTTCACCCGCGGGCGCAGATTCGGCTCGGACGTGGCCGCCACCGGGCTTTCGGGGGACACTCCGAGCCCCGGCGAAGTCGCCCTCACCGAGGACCTCGCCGTAACGCTGGGCGCGACCGTGGGCGACGAGGTGGAGGTTTACCTCTACGGCACCAGGCGTTCCCTCGAGGTCGTCAGACTCTTGCCTCGCCTCGGCCTCGCCGGCTTCTGGGTCGGCTTCGAGAGCGCCAGCAGCAATGCTTTCGTCGCGCCCGGGACCGTGAAGGATGCGCTCGGTTCCGAGCTGCCGAAGGGCGCGGTTCCGCCCACGACAACTATCGCCGTGTCCAACCGGGGCGATGTCGAGGGCGGCGCACTTCTCACAGAGAGGGTGACTGAGGCGATCGAGCAGGAGTTGGGCACCGACGCGCTTCGGGTCGAGCCTCTCAAGCAGGATCTTCTCGAGCGAGCCGAAGAGCAGGGGCAGCAATTCTCGGAGCTGTTCTTGAGCATCGGCTCGTTCGCCGTGCTCGCGGGCATCCTGCTGCTCATCAACATCTTCGTCATGCTCGCAGAGGAACGAAAGAGCCAGCTCGGCATGTTGCGGGCGGTCGGAATGACGCGCTCGGATCTGGTGCGTTCGTTCATTCTCGAAGGGACCCTCTACGCGCTCGTGGCGAGCGTTCTGGGGGCCGGCGCCGGGATTGGGGTCGGCTGGGCGATCGTCAAGCTGGCGGCGCCCATTTTTTCGGGCGGGGGAGATCTCTCCCTGGACCTCGCCTTCGCGCTGAGCCGCGACAGCCTCATCTCCGGCTTTGTGATCGGTTTCCTGATCTCGATTCTGACCGTGATCGGCACCAGCGCTCGGATCGCTCGCATCAACATCATCCGGGCCATCCGTGACCTGCCCGATCCGGTCCGCTCCGCCCCCCGGCTGTGGGCGTTGGCGGGCGGTGGATTGCTGTCGCTGGGAGCGGCCGGCTTGTTCGTCGTACTGCTAGGCGAACGAGACGCGTGGGCGATAGCGATCATGGGGCCCCCTCTGGCTGCCTTTGGTCTCCTCCCGACGGGGTCCCGGCTCATGGGCCGCCGCACCGCCGTCCTCATCGCCGCCGCCGGGGCGCTGGCCTGGGGCATCTTTGGGAACTCGATCACCGGAGGACAGTTCTTCGACTCCGGAGAGATCGTCGCGTTCGTCTTCCAGGGGGTGTTGCTGACCTTCTCCGCAGTCATTCTGTTGTCTCAGAGCCAGGAGTCATTCGAAGGCGGGATCCGGCTCGTGGCTGCCCGCAGCCTGCCGCTGCGGCTGGGCCTTGCCTATCCCTTGGCCCGGCGCTTCCGCACCGGGCTCACCCTCGGCATGTATGCGCTCGTGATCTTCACGATGACGTTCATCGCCGTGCTCACTAACGTCTTCACCGGGCAGATCGATCGCGCCACGAAGGACGAGGCTGGAGGATTCGAGCTGCTCGTTACCGCCTCGGAGGCGAACCCTCCCGCAGCCCGCGCCCTGGAACGTGCCGACGGCGTCGAGCGCGTCTCGGCTCAGGTGCACGGCACCGCGTTGTGGCGGCCCCCATCCCTCAGCGAGCCCATGCCGTGGCCGGTGACCGGAGTCGAGAAGAGCTTTGTGAGGATCGGGCCGCCGGCGATCGAGGAGCGAGCCCCCCGCTTTGTCGACGACAAGGCAGTGTGGCGTCGATTGGTGTCGGATCCCACCACCGTGATCGTCGATGTTTTCTTCCTGCAGACGGGCGGGGGCCCTCCCGCCAGCCCGGTGGAGCCGGGCGAAACCATCGAGGTCATCGACCCGGTGACCGGGGCGGGCGTAGAGCGGCGGGTCATCGGGATCACCGGCTCGGGGCAGTCCTTCTCAGGTGCATTCATGGCGAAGCGCTCGGTCGCAGAGGTGTTCTCGGGCCGGGTCGCCGCCAACCGTTTCTACGTCGTGGCCGAGCCATCGGTCCCCGATCTCGATGCCGTCGCCGCCGGCTTGCAGGGTCGCTTCGTGGACAACGGGGTTGAGGCCCGATCGTTCCGCTCGATTATCGAGGAGAGCCAACGGCTCAACCTGCAGTTCCTGCAGCTCATGCAGGGCTATCTTGCGCTGGGCTTGCTGGTCGGCATCGCCGGCCTGGGCGTGGTCATGGTACGAGCGGTGAGAGAACGGCGGCACGAGATCGGCGTGCTGCGAGCGTTGGGTTTCCTTGCCCCCATGGTGAGGCGCTCGTTCGTCCTCGAGTCGGGGTTTACGGCGTTGGAGGGGATCCTGGTGGGCTCCACCCTCGCCTTGGTGACCTCGGCCCAGCTCGTCGGCAACGGCGACTTCGGAGAGGGCATCGAGTTCGTCATCCCGTGGTCCGCGGTGGCCTTGCTGTGCGCGATCTCGCTGGTGGCGTCCCTGCTGGCCACCTTATGGCCGGCGCAACAGGCGTCGAGGATCCCGCCGGCGGTGGCGCTGAGGGTGGCCGAGTAGGCGAGCGGCATTTTCGGCTCGGTACTCAAACGCGCGCCGCGCGCTCCCGAGTACCGAATCGGTGCTTGAGAGCGCGTTGAGCGTGATTCGCTACCTCGGCAAGACTGTCACAGGCCCCCGATAGGTTCGTGCCCATGGTCACCAAAGAACATCTCGCTGCCTACAGATGCGGCCACTGCGGCCATCACTCACCGAAATGGTTTGGGCGGTGCCCCAAATGCTCGTCCTGGAGTACGCAAACTGCTCCCACCGTCCCAACCGCCGCAGTCTCGACTCTGGGGCGCGGGGCTCGTGCGCCTGCGCGCATCGAGAGTGGGATCGCCGAGGTGGACCGCGTCCTCGGAGGCGGCTTCGTCTCGGGAGAGGTTTGCCTGCTCGCCGGCGAGCCCGGCATCGGCAAGTCCACCTTGGTCCTGCAACTGCTCGACGCGCTGGCCCATTCGGGGCGGGTCACGTTGCTGGTAACCGGCGAAGAGTCGCCGGCCCAGGTGGCCTTGCGTGCCGCCCGCCTGCAGGTCGACGGCGAGCGGCTGCGGGCCACCTCGGAGACCTCGGTCGAAGGCATTCTCGAGACGTGCGAGGGGGAGCAGCCCGAGGTCGTCGTAGTGGACTCCATCCAGACAATCGAGATGTCGGGGCTGGAGCAGGCTGCCGGCTCGCCCCTCCAGCTCAGGGACTGCACCGCGGCCCTGGGACGCTACGCAAAAACAGGCGGTGCGGTGGTCGTCCTCGTCGGTCACGTGACTAAAGACGGCGGCATCGCGGGACCCAAGACACTCGAGCACATGGTGGATGCCGTGCTGTCGCTGGAGGGCGAGCGCACGACCCCGCTGCGCCTGCTACGGGCGGTCAAGAACCGCTTTGGTTCGTGCGAGGAGACGGGCGTCTTCGTCATGGGCCGGAGCGGTCTTGAGGGGGTCGTGGATCCATCGGCCATGCTGCTCGCCGACCGGAGGCGAGGGGTGACGGGCTCGGTTGTGTTTCCGGGCCTCGAGGGCACCCGCTGCGTCTTGATCGAGATGCAGGCGTTGGTGGCTCCGCCCAGCTCGGGCCAGCCGCGGCGGGTTGCTCAGGGCCTCGAGGGCCGGCGCCTGGCGCTGCTGCTGGGAGTGCTCTCGAAGCACGTGAATCTCCAGCTTGCGCCCCGGGACGTCTTCGCCTCCGCCGCCGGCGGCATTGCGGTGCGCGAGCCGGCCTCGGATCTGGCAGTGCTGCTCGCACTGGTCTCGGCGGCGACGGACATTCCCATCGCGGAGGATTTAGTGGCGGTGGGTGAGGTAGGGCTCGCCGGCGAGGTGCGCCGGGTGCCCGGAATCGAGAGGCGCCTTTCAGAAGCGGTCAGGCTCGGGTTCCGAACGGCCCTCATACCGCGAGGATGCCGGGACGTCCCCGCTCAGCTGAAGCCCGTAGTCGTTGCGGATGTGGCGGAAGCCGTGGCTCACATTGCGGCCAGGGCCCGGTTGACCCAGCCGGGGACGACGTCGCCCGTGCCCAACCTGGAGCCCGTCGGTGCTTGAATGCAGCCGCTTTCGGCTTGCTCTGCTCGCCTTGCTCGGGGCGCCGCCGTGCTACCCTGAAACAGCGAGGCATGGACCCGGCGGACCGGGTTTCGGCCTGGGGCATTCGTTCATTTGGCCGCACCGTTAGGAGCGCCGAAGGAGGTTTCCATTCGTGCGTTTTGACGTAGGTGACAAGGTTGTCTACCCCCATCATGGGGCTGCTGTTGTTGAGAAGGTAGAGCAGCGCGAGCTGTTGGGGGAAGAACGCGAGTACTACATTCTCAAGCTTGCCTATGGGGAATTGACGTTGATGGTCCCCACCGACTCCACCGAGGAGGTCGGGATCCGCGAGATAACCCCGGCGCGCGAGATGCCGAAGGTCTTCAAGGTGCTCAAGAAGAACGAGCCCACCACCAACACCACCAACTGGTCCCGTCGCTTCAAGGCCAACGTCGAGAAGCTCCGATCGGGTGACATCTACCAGGTCGCGGACGTCGTACGCAGCCTCCACCGACGAGACCGGGAGAAGGGCCTGTCCGCGGGGGAGAAGCGGATGCTGACCAAGGCCCGTCAGATCCTCGTCTCGGAGCTCACTTTCGCCCAGGGTTGCGATGAGGACGAGGCCGAGCAGCTGCTCGACGAGGTCTTGGGATAGCTGAAGGACCGCCCTCGGCGATACTCGCCGCGGGCGGGCGGGGCGAGCGCTCCGGCTCGTCCCTTCCCAAGCAGTTCCGGCTGCTGGCGGGGAAAACCGTCCTTGCTCGCTCGCTGGATGCGATTCTGTCCTCCGGATGCCGTCCCTGCGTGATCGCCGTTCCTCAGGACCGCCTCGACCACGCCCGGGCCGAGGTCGAGGGTCTCTCCGAGGTGGTTGTGGTCTCCGGCGGGCACACCAGGCAGGGCTCGGTGCGGGCCGCCCTGGAGCTTGTTGATTCGGACACCGTGGTCGTGCACGACGCCGCTCGCCCGCTCGCCCGCGCGGCCCTCTTCGGCGCTGTGGTCGAGGCGTTGAGAGAGGCAGACGGTGCAGTGCCCGGCGCGGCCGTCGACGAGACCCTCAAACGTGTGGAAGGGGGCCGGGTAGTCGAAACCGTCGAGCGCGCAGGCCTCTATCGGATCCAGACCCCTCAGGCGTTCAGAACCACCGTCTTGAAAGAAGCGCACGCGCGCGCCCACAGGGAGGGCTTCGAGGGAACCGACGACGCCCAGCTGCTCGAGCGCCTGGGCTACAGGATCGCCCTGGTGGAGGGGACGGCACCCAATCCCAAGCTCACCCACCCGGAAGACTTCGAGCTCGCCGCCGCCCTGTTGCGGGCGTGAAGGTCGGCCTCGGTTTCGACGCCCATGCCTTTGACCCGGCCAGGCCCCTGGTGCTCGGCGGCGTCGTGGTGCCGGATGCGCCGGGTCTGGCCGGACACTCCGACGCCGATGTCGTGAGCCACGCAGTTGCCGAGGCGCTGCTGGGCGCAGCGGGTCTCGGCGATCTCGGGAGCATGTTCCCGCCGACCGAGGTCTGGCGGGACGCCTCCAGCCTCGAGATCCTGGCAGCGAGCGCCGTCGCGGCCCGAGACGCCGGATGGGAGCTCGTCAACGCCGATGTCACCGTGATCGCCGAGCGGCCCCGCCTGGCGCCCTACCGGGCTGGGATGTCGGTGAGAGTGGCCGAGGCGCTGGGGGCCGAGCCGGGGGTCATCTCCATAAAGGCCACCACTACCGACGGGCTCGGCTTCACCGGGCGTGGCGAGGGCATCGCCGCCATCGCAGTAGTGCTCCTGAAGTAGCCACACGGCCCAGATCCGTGTTTTGAGCGCCTCTGGACGCGGAAAACCGCGCTCTGGCGCCCCTAAAACGGTTTCTCCCCGAAGGTAGGCTCTTTTCCCTATGAGCCTTCGCGTCTACGACTCCGCCACGCGCAGCGTGGTCCCCTTCGAGCCCGCCCATCCTCCGCTCGTTTCCATGTATGTGTGCGGGCCAACCGTCTACGGGCTCGTCCACATCGGCAACGCCCGCACCTTTCTGTGGTTCGACCTCATCCGTCGCTATCTCACCTATCGCGGCTTCGAAGTGCTCTTCGTCATGAACTACACCGACGTCGACGACAAGATCATCGAGCGCGCTCGTGAGGAGGATGTCGACGAGGAGACACTCGCCCACCGCTATGCGGAGGCGTTCGAGGCCGACATGAACGCCCTAGGTGTGGGCGCGCCCGACATCCTCGCGCGCGCCACCGAGCACATTCCGGACATGGTTGCCGCCGTCGAAGGGCTGGTCGAGCAAGGATTCGCCTACGAAGCGGACGGCAACGTCTTCTTTGCCGTCGAACGCTTCGACGGCTACGGCCGCCTATCCGGCCGCTCTCTCGAAGACATGCGCGCGGGCCAGCGGGTCGAGCCCCATCCCTCCAAGCACCACCCCCTCGACTTCGCGCTGTGGAAAGCGGCCAAGGAAGGGGAGCCGTCGTGGAGCTCGCCGTGGGGGCCGGGACGCCCCGGCTGGCACATCGAGTGCTCGGTGATGTCCATCCGCTATCTGGGGATGGGTTTCGACCTCCACGGCGGGGGAACGGATCTCATCTTTCCCCACCACGAGAACGAGCTCGCCCAGGCGGAGGCCCTGACCGGCGAGGCGCCTTTTGTCAGGCATTGGCTTCACTCGGGAATGGTCCAGATGCAATCCGAGAAGATGTCCAAGTCGCTCGGAAACATCGTGACCGCCCGGCAGGCGCTCGAGCGTTTCCACGGGGAGGTTGTTCGGATGTGGGCCTTGTCGGGTTCCTATCGCACGCAGGTCGTGTTCTCCGAACAGGCGTTGCACGACGCAGCCGCAGCTCATGAGCGGTGGAAGACGTTCCACGAGTCGAGCGCACACCTGTTCGGAAGCGTTGCGGGCGCAGCCCAGGAAACTGCGACTGCATCCGAGTCGTTCGGCTCCTACAAAGACCGCTTCATCGCAGCGATGGACGACGACTTCAACTCAGCAGTTGCCGTGGCGGTCATTCACGATCTCGTCAGGGACGGAAACGGCGAGCTCGAGGCCGCCGCGCGCGGCGATTCCGAGGCGCGCCACCGGCTGGAAGGACTCGTTAGCGCCTTCGCCGAGCTGACCTCGGTGCTCGGCTTTTCCTTTGTCCCCGGGGTGGTCCCAGACGAGCTCGCCGCGCGCCTGATCGACTATCTGTTGGAGCTCAGAGAACAGGCGCGGGCTGAGCGTGAGTTCCAGCGCGCCGACCAGATCAGGCAGCGGCTGGGAAGCCTCGGTGTTGTCATCGAAGACACGCCCTCAGGCGCACGCTGGCGCCTCGGGACTCTCGGCTGAGGTCACCCGCCAAACGTGGCCGAATCTTTTTCCGGAGGGCTGGTAACAGGCCGGCGAGCCGTATTGGAGCTGCTGAAGGCCGACAAGGGTGCCGAGCGCGTCTACATGGCCCAGGGGTTGGCCCCCTCCTCGGCCCTGGGAGAGATTCGGCGGCGGGCGACCCAGGCGTCGATACCCGTCCGCAGCGTGCCCAAGGCTGAGATCGACCGCCTCACCGGCAGGGTGAACCATCAGGGGGTGGCGGCCCGCACCGGTCGCTATCGCTACTCATCACTCGAGTCGATCCTCGAGGGCGAGGCCCCCCGAGTCCTGATGCTCGACGGAGTCATGGACCCTCACAACCTCGGCTCGCTGCTGAGAAGCGCAGCGGTTGCGGGATTCGATGGAGTCGTGGTGCCGTCCCGACGGGCGGTCGGCGTCACCGACGCGGCTCGACGCGTGTCACAGGGCGCGGCCGAGCTACTTCCGGTGGCGCGCGTCTCTAACCTCGGCGTCGCCATCACGCAAGCGGCGAGCGGCGGCGCCTGGGTGGTGGGGCTCGACGAGGGCGCCGAGGAGGACCTGTGGAGCTCGGGAGCGCTCGATCCGCCCCTTGCGTTGGTGCTGGGGGCCGAAGACAAGGGTTTGTCGATCCCCATCAAGCGTCGTTGCGACGCGCTGGTGCGCATTCCGTTCGGGGGTGGGCTTCGGTCCTTGAACGTGGCAGTGGCCGGCGCGATTGCGATGTTCGAGGTGGCGCGCCGTCTCAAGACCGATGCCGACGCTACTTCCCGCGCAGGGGCACCGGAGGCAACGAGGCACCGGGAGCCGCGCCGCCGGGAGTAGGGTGGCTTCGTGGCTGGAGTAGCTCAGCCCGGTAGAGCAGCCGCCTTGTAAGCGGCCGGTCGCAGGTTCGAATCCTGTCTCCAGCTCTTCGCCCCGCAACCGAGACGTCAATGGAGACGCCTTGACACAGCTAAAGGATCCTCCCCTCTCGGCCGATCCCTCCGGGGACTCCGCCTGGGAGACCGCCCTCGCACAACTCGACGAAGCCGCCGAGCTGATGGGGCTCGCACCCGGCGTTCACGAGATTCTGCGTGCCCCCAAACGATCGCTGTTGGTATCGGTGCCGTTCCGGCTCGACGATGGCTCGACCCGCGTGTGTCAGGGCTATCGCGTGCACCACAACGTGACGCGTGGGCCGGCCAAGGGCGGGCTCCGCTATCACCCCAGCGTCGATCTCGACGAGGTCAAGGCCCTTGCCATGTGGATGACGTGGAAGTGCGCCGTCGCCCAAATTCCCTTTGGCGGCGCCAAGGGCGGGGTGGCCGTGGATCCCAAGGCCCTGAGTCGCTCTGAGCTCGAGCGTATGACGCGTCGCTACGCCTCCGAGATCCTTCCCTTCATAGGCCCCGAGCGAGACATCCCCGCCCCCGACATGAACACGAACGAAGAGGTCATGTCGTGGATCATGGACACTTACTCCATGAACCAGGGATATTCGGTGCCGGGGGTCGTAACCGGAAAACCGGTATCGATCGGAGGCTCCCGGGGCAGGGGTGGGGCGACCTCGCGCGGGGTCATGTACATGATCTTCTCGACTCTCAAGACCCTGGGCATCGGCATCGAGGAGGTCACGGTTGCAATCCAGGGCTACGGAAAGGTCGGTGGGTTCGCGGCCCAGTTGCTGCACGATGCCGGCTGCCGGGTGGTTGCGGTGTCCGATGTGGACGGGGGGGTTTACCGGGATCGAGGCCTCGATCCCGAGGCGATCAACCGGCATAAGAAGGGCGGGGGCAGCGTGTCGGGGTTCCCGGGAGCGGAGCCCGTGACCAACGAAGAGCTGCTGGAGATCGACTGCGACGTGCTCGTGCCGGCCGCGGTCGAGGGAGTCATCTCGGTCAAGAACGCCGACAAGGTCAGAGCGCGCGTCGTGTGCGAGGCGGCCAACGGCCCCATCACGTTCGAGGGGGACAAGGTCCTTTCCGAGAGAGGCATCTTCGTGGTGCCGGACATCCTCGCTAACTCCGGCGGGGTCACGGTCTCCTACTTCGAGTGGGTGCAGGACATTCAGGCTTACTTCTGGTCCGAGGAGGACGTCAACGACCGCCTGCGGCAGATCATGGAGCGCGCCTTTGGCGAGGTCTACCAGATGTCCGAGGACAAGGGCCTCACGATGCGACAGGCGGCGCATTGGATCGGAGTGAGCCGGGTCGCCGAGGCGCACCTCACGCGGGGACTGTTCCCCTAGAGTTGATCCCCAGCCCTAGCGGTCCCGTCCGACAGGAGGCCTTCCAAATCCGCGGCCCCCAGGGAGAGGCGCGCTACGGTAGGCCCATGGAATTGGAGCTGTCACAAAGAGACATAGACATCCTCGACTTCGAGAGGTCGTGGTGGAAGCATGAGGGCGTTAAAGAGCGGGCGATCAAGGACCGCTTCGACATGTCGGCGACCCGCTACTACCAGGTCCTGAATGAGCTGCTCGAGACCCCGGCGGCCCTGGAATACGACCCTATCCTCGTGAAGCGCCTGCAGAGACTGCGCGTCTCACGGCAGCGCCAGAGGACGGCTCGACTTCTGGGTACTCGCTACCAGCCGGCGAGAAGATAGGGACCGCCCTGTGGGGCGGCATTCGTCGAACGAGCAGTTCCGCTACTACCAATCGGTGGTCGGGTGGTTCATCCCGTGGGCGCTCGTCGGAGTGGTGGCCGTAACCGCAGTCTGGATTGCGATCGGGGCCCTGGGCCGCGATGACCTCGACACGCGAGCCCCGACCGGTGCCGCGGCTCAGGGGCCGCAGGAGCCCGGCTCTGGGACGTCCGCGAGCCCCTCCGAGCCTTCCGAATCCCCCAGCCCAACTCAGTCGCCCGAGCCCGAAAAGTCACAGCAACCCGAGGACCCGGACGAGCCCAAGCCGAACAAGCCCGCCGACAAGCCCAAGCCCGAGCTGATAACCGATGGCGTCTCGGTGCAGGTACTCAACGGCACTAGTTCGAGTGCGGCGGGCCAGGCCATGACCTCCCGCCTCACCCGGCTCGGCTTCGACGTGGTGGTCACGTTTCCCGCGAGCCCCTACGACGCCACCACGGTGCTGTGGTCCAACCGCGGGGCCAAACCGGCGGCCAAAGCTCTGGCCGCTCGCTTCTCCTGGCGCTCCGGTCCCAAACCCGCCAACCTGTCTGCGTCCGTGGACCTTCACGTGGTGGTAGGCGCAGACGAAGCCTGAGCCTGCCGGCGAGCTGCTCGCCCCCTTCTTGACCTCGCCCCAAACCTCGGGCCTGTTCACCGATTTCGACGGCACCCTCTCGCAGATTGTCCGCGTCCCGTCTCAGGCGCGGCCTCTCGCCGGTGTGAGCGAGCTCCTCGCCGAGCTCGCCGGTCGCTACCGTGCGGTGGTGGTGGTGTCCGGTCGCTCGGCCTCAGAGCTGCTGGAGTGGCTCGGGCCCGACATCGAGATTTGGGGCACGCACGGGGTCGAGCGCACTCAGGGGGGTGAGATCGTGCTGTCCGAGCAGGCTGCCGCCTTCGAGCAGCTGATGACGGACGTCGCGGCGGAGGCGGCCGCTTGCATCGACGCCGCGGATCTCGAAGGGGCGATGGTAGAGGACAAGCGCATCGTGCTGGGCCTCCACTACCGCAGCGCCCCGAACAGAGCGCAGGCGAAGGAAGAGCTCCAGCGCATTGCCCGAGAGCTCGCCGACCGTCATGGGCTGGTCATCGTCTCCGGCAAGGCCTCGTTCGAGCTGAGACCTCCGATCGAGCTCTCCAAGCGCGCGGTCGTCGAGCAGCGAGCCCGACAGCTCGAGCTGTCTGCCGCCTGCTTCATCGGCGATGATCTCGGGGACCTCCCCGCCTTCGACGCCCTGGATGTCTTGGAGAGCGAGAACGTGGCCACTCTTCGAGTGGCCGTGGACTCCGATGAGGCTCCGGAGGAGCTGGTGCGTCGAGCCGATCTCGTGGTGGAGGGCCCGGCCGAGGTCGTCGAGTTGCTGCGCACCCTCGCCCGCTAACCGCGTTCTGAGCGTCCGCCGATGCCCTCTTTGGGCACCCCGAGGCCCTAAAAAGCGGCTGCGCTACAGATCGCAGGCGGGCGTGTCGGGTTCGTCGCCTGCCTGAACGCGAACCAGGTCGTTGATCTGCGATTCGATCCAGTGCGCCGGAGTGCGCCCCTCGGCCCGATCGCGCAGGACGCGGGCCCGGCGGGCGCGCTCGTCTGAGGGCATGTCGATCGCCCTGCCGAGGGCCTCGGCCGTGGCCTCGATGTCGAGCGCATCCGCGATGGTCACGGCCGCGTCACCGAGCTCCTCGAACGAGCCCGCGCCCTTGCTCAACACAAGAACCCCGTCCCTGGCGTTGACCGCCGGTCCCTCCTTGGAGACCAGATTCATTCCGTCCATGATCGGGTTGACCAGCAGCGCGTCGTACTCGACCAGGGCGCCGATGGCACGGTCGTAGTTGTCCTCCAGGAACAGCTCGACTGAGTCCGGGTGCTCTTGGTTGATCTCTTCTACCGTTTTTTCGATGTCCTCGGTGTAGCGCCGGTACTCGGGCATCGAGTGGCGCGACGCATAGAGGCAGGCGATGAAACGAGCGCTGCCGCGCAGGTCCTCGCGTTTGTCCAGAAGGCGGCCGAAGGCCTGGAAACCCCTCACGATGTTCTTGGACGGCTCGGTGCGATCGGCGCGCACCACCAGAGGGCCCTCTCCACCGGAGCGAAAGCCCTTCGCCCAATTCCGGACGGCGTCACTGCGAGACCTTTCCTTGAGGTCGGTCGGGTCGGTCGGAATGGGATAAGCGCGCACCCACGAGCGCCTCCCGTCGTGGATCACCGAGCCCGAGGCCCGGTCGACCGCCGCGCCGATGGTCTCGCACGAGCGCAGAAAACCTTCGACCCAGGGAGTGACGTGAAAGCCGACGAGGTCGGCCCCGAGCATGCCCTCAACGACGTCCCGAGGGATCGGGTCGGGCAGGCGCTCGAAGCCTTGCGGTCCGCACCACGACGAGTGGGTGAAATGAAAGATCGTTTGCTCGGGGCGAGCTCGTCGCACGTACCCCGGGGCCAGGGTCAGGTGATAGTCCTGAAACAGCACCAGGGTCTCGGGTTCGGCGAGGGTCAGGGCGGCCTCGGCAAAGCGGGCGTTGACGGGCTCGTAGCCCGTGGTCCACGCTCTCAGCTCACGCTCCCCGAAGCCTTTGATGCCAAGCTCGTCCCAGAGGCAGTGGACTGCGAACCACAGCATGCGGTTGGAGGAGTCGTCGTAGTAGCGCGAGTAGACAATGGGGTCGAGGTCCAAGAGGTGCAAGGAGTAGCCGAGCTCCTCCTTGAGACGTGCGGCGGCGCCTTCTGCGAGTGCCTCCTTGTCGGTCTCTGAGGTCGCGGCTGCGATCCACTTCGCCCTGTCTCCAAGCCGGCGAGCCACCGGATCAAGCGCTCCCGCCATCCCTCCGGCACCGCGAGAGATCCCGTAGTGGTCGCCCTCCTCGCGAAACGAAATCGGGCCGCGATTGGATACGAGCACCACGCTCAGGTCTTCGTCCACCTCCTTATCCTAGGCTGCCGTCGAGAAGCGTCGGGAGAGCCAGATCGCTTCTCGACGACATCCATTGAGTGGACGGTGATCTCGTGCGCATCCTGATCGCACCCGACAAGTTCAAGGGGACACTCACCGCCGTCGAGGTGGCGCGCGCCATGCGTGCAGGTGTGTTGAGTGCACTCCCGGACGCCTCGGTTGAGCTGTGCCCGGTCGCCGACGGGGGAGACGGTACCGCCGAGACACTGTGCGAGGCGCTGGGCGGGACTCGCTCATTCGCCGTCGTAAGCGGCCCCCTGGGCGCTCCGGTTGAGGCGCCGCTCTATCGGCTCGACGATGGGCGCGTGGTGATCGAGATGGCTCAGGCTTCGGGGCTGACGCTGCTCGAGGGGAAGAAGGACCCTCTGCGAGCGAGCTCGTTCGGGACCGGCGAGCTCCTCGGGGCGGCCCTCGAACAGGCAGCAGGCGATGGCGAGATTCTCATTGCGATCGGAGGCAGCGCATCGACCGACGGCGGCACCGGGGCGGCCCGTGCTCGAGGATGGCGCTTCCTGGACGATGCGGGCCGGGACCTCGATCCGGGAGGGGGAGCGCTCGTCCACCTGGCCACGATTGACCCTCCCAACGAGACTCGGCGCGCGGCGATCACCGGCTTCTCAGACGTCGACAACCCGCTTCTGGGACCCTCGGGCGCGGCACCTGTGTTCGCGCCTCAGAAGGGGGCTTCGCAGGGAGATGTCGAGCTGCTCGAGCGGGGCCTCGGCGTGCTCGCCGAGCGGATAGCACAGGATCTTGGCCTCGATGTCGCGTCGCTCTCCGGCGGAGGCGCTGCCGGCGGAATGGGCGCCGGCCTGGTGGCCTTCTTCGGAGGATCGCTCGAGGCGGGCTTCGAGGCCATCGCAGCGGCGGTGAAGCTCGAGGCGGCACTGGGTCGTGCCGACCTCGTGCTAACGGGCGAAGGTAGTCTCGATGAACAAAGCCTCTCCGGCAAGGCCCCGATCGGCGTCTCCCGCATGGCCGCCGCAGCGGGAGTGCCTTGCCTCGCCATCGCCGGGCGCGTCGCCCTGGAGTCTTCGAAGCTTGCCGAGGTTGGGGTGCTCGAGGCGATGGACCTGGTATCGGTGAGTGGCGAGCGCCGGGCGCTCGGCGAACCGGCGGCGGCCGTCACCGATGCCGTGGCCACCCTGCTCAGCCGCTATTTACAGCCATGAATCAGAGGCGGCCTTCGCTCATCCGCTCCGGGAAGCTGCACGCCGGCCGGTCGAGTGAGGCAATGTCACATGGCGAGGGGATAATTGTTAGGTGATAAGCCCCGGTAACTCGCGGCTGACCGCCGGCGAGCGCCTGCGCCGGGCGGGAGTGGCCGCGTGGTCGATTATCGGCATCCTGCTGCTCGGCGCCATCCTCGTTTGGGCCTTACTGAAGGTCAGGATCGTATTCCCGCCCTTGGTGCTGGCAATCTTGGTCCTGTTCGTGCTGAATCCCCTGGTCACTCGACTTGAGAGGTGGCGAGTTCCACGTGCGGCGGGCGCTCTGGCCAGCTACGTGGTCGTCCTGGGCGGGCTGGCGCTGGCGGTTCTGGCCCTTATCCCGATCTTGTCCCAGCAGGTGCAGGAGCTCTCGGACCAGCTCCCCCAGTTTCGAGATCAAGCGATCGCGTTCGCCGACGACAACGTCGCCCGGCTCGAACAAAGCCTCAACACGCAGATAGATACCACCCAGATCTCCTGTCTCTTGGGCTCCCCCGGCGAGAGCTTGACCGAGGTCCCCTCGCGGGCGCGCTGCGACGAGGTCACCGAGGACCTGCGCAACCAGATCGTCGCCCACGCGGGGAGGATCACCGATATCGGCTCCTCGATCGTCGAGGTGCTGGCGATCTTCGTGATCGGGCCCCTCATCGCCCTTTATCTGCTGATCGATCTCCCGCACCTGAGCCGCGACCTCAAGGGTCTGATACCTCCGAGCCATCGCGATGAGTTCGTCGATCTCGGAGGCAAGATTTCTCATGCGATCGGCGGGTTCTTTCGGGGACAGCTATTGGTGGCGTTGATAGTGGGCCTTCTATCGGCGCTCGGCTTCTATTTCATAGGGTTGCCGTTTTGGTTCGTGATCGGGGGCATAGCCGGCTTCTTCAACCTCGTCCCTCTGATCGGCCCCTACATCGGGGGCGCGCTCGGCTTTTTCGTGGGAATCGTCAGCGGGGGACTCTCTCTGGGCCTCAGGGCGGCCCTGGTCGAGCTGATTGTTCAGCAGCTCGACAACCACTTCATCAGCCCCAACATCATGCGGCGCACAGTCAATCTGCATCCGGTGACTGTGATTCTGGCTCTGCTCGCAGGTGGGGCCCTGGCCGGGTTCTGGGGTGTGCTTCTGGGCGTGCCCGCGGTGGCGGTGATAAAGGTTCTGCTCTCTCACGTCTGGAGCACGCGCGTGCTCGGGGTCGAGGTCACTCCTCATTCCAGCCGTAGGGAGGAGGCTTCGGCAAGCTCTCCCGAAGAAGCACCCGCCGCTCGTGACGGTCCCGGATCAAGGCAGGAGCAGCTCGAGCCTCGAACCGGCCGCTGAGCGTCTCGGTCACTCGCCCGCTTGTGCTATTCAGGCAAGATGAAGTACGTCAAGGGGCTTTCCTGTAAAGAATGTCATCGCGGCTATCCCATAGCCGCCCAGCATGTCTGTGAGTTCTGCTTCGGCCCCCTCGAGGTGACCTATGACTACGACGCGCTGGCTTCGGCGATCACACGGGCCGAGATCGAGGCCGGCCCACCCACGATCTGGCGTTACGCGTCCTTGTTGCCCGCCCCGGAAAAGCAGCGCGTGGACATAGGGGCGGGCTTTACGCGCCTGCGTGAGGCTCCCCGCTTGGCCGCCGAGATAGGCCTCGAGAAGCTGTGGCTGAAGCTCGATGGAGGAAATCCCACGCACTCCTTCAAGGACCGAGTTGTCTCGGTCGCTCTCAGCGCCGCTCGCTTCTTCGGGTACAAGGTGGCCGCGTGTGCCTCGACAGGCAACCTCGCCAACGCCGTGGCCGCGCACGCCAGCGCCACCGGGATGTCGAGCGTTGTGTTCATCCCCTCAGACCTCGAGGCGGGAAAGATCGGGGCCACTACGGTCTATGGGGGCAAGGTCGTGGCGATCGAGGGTTCCTACGACGACGCAAACCGGCTCTGTGCCGAGCTGGCCGGGAGCCGGCCGTGGGCATTCGTCAACGTGAACGTGCGGCCGTACTACTCAGAGGGCTCGAAGACGCTCGGGTTCGAGGTCGCCGAGCAACTCGGTTGGCGCTGCCCCGATGCGATTGTCGTGCCGCTGGCATCGGGCTCTCTTTACACGAAGGTTTCGAAGGGGCTCACCGAGCTGCACCGCGTCGGTTTGCTTCCCGATGCTCCACATACCGTTCTTCACGGTGCTCAGGCCGAGGGCTGTTCGCCAATTGCTGCCGCCTTCGAGGCGGGACTTGATGATGTGGCGCCGGTGCGGCCTCGCACGGTAGCGCGCTCGCTGGCGATAGGGAACCCCGCCGATGGCGTCTACGCGCTCGACACCGCGCGAGCAACAAACGGAAGCATCAGCTCTGTGTCCGAACAACGGATCATTGATGGGATGAAGTTACTGGCTCGCACTGAGGGCGTCTTCACCGAGACGGCTGGGGGCGTGGCCGTTTCTGCGCTCGAGCAGCTGGTGTCGCGAGGTTCGATCGCCCCCACGGACGAAGCCGTGGTGCTGATTACCGGAATCGGGCTCAAGACCCTCGAAGCATTGGGCAAGCCCGAACCTACTCATCGCATCTATCCTTCGGTCGAGGATGTCGACCGCATCTTCGACGAGCCGTCGGTTGTTCTGATACCCGAGCAGGTAGAGGCATAGTGGCCACAAACCGGGTCAAGATCCCAACCCAGCTCCGCTCGCTCACCGAGGATGCACCCGAAGTAGAGGCGCAGGGTGGGACGGTCTCAGAGATCGTCGACGACTTGGAGGCTCGCTACCCCGGGCTGAAGGAACGGCTCATGGACGACTCCGGCAAGCTGCGCAGGTTCGTCAACATCTATGTAAACGACGAGGACGTCAGGTTCCTGGACGGCATCGGGACCGAGGTGCCCGACGGGGCCAGGCTGTCGATCATCCCTGCAGTGGCGGGGGGCTCCGCCTGAGCTGTCTGTCTTTGTCTGTTGGCTCCGCTCCCCGGTAACCTTTCGCTCCGTGAGGCGTCCCACAAGTAATCGAGGCGAAGGTGTGCGCGAATCCGTCCCGGCGGAGCTCCTCGAACGCTGTCGCAAAGGCGACGAGAGCGCGTGGGCGGAACTCGTGCGGGCCACGCAGCGGGAGGTGTACACGCTGTGCCTTCGGATTCTGCGGAACCCCGACGACGCCGCCGAGGCAACTCAGGACGCTTATGTGCGGGCATGGAAGGGACTGAAGAGTTTCCGAGGCGAGGCGTCGTTCACCACGTGGCTTTATCGAGTGGCCTCCAATGCGGCCATCTCGAAGCAACGGAGCAGGAAACGTAGGCGTGAGCATGAGGTCACGAGCGACGACGAAATGCTCGCTCTGCTCCCGTCGGGCGAATCGACCGAGGACCGAGCGGGCGTCCGCGCCGAGCTCGAAACCCTCGAGCGGGCGCTGCGGGCGCTGCCCGAGCACTATCGGTCGGCGGTCGTGCTGCGAGATGTGTACGGGATGTCGATCGACGAGATCGCCGAGCAGCTGGCGATCTCCGAATCGGCGGCCAAGGTGCGGGTGCACCGGGGTCGCAAGAGGCTGAAGGAAATGGTGTTCCCGGGCTAACGGGACCGAGTAGAGGAGAAACCATGAACTGCGGCGATCTGCGGGGGCGGATGGCGAGCTACGAATCGGGGGCCGAGCCGACCCGTCGGGAGCTGCGGCACCTGTCGAGGTGCAAGGAGTGCGCCCGGGAGATGGCTCGCTACGGCCTTCTCGCAGAGTCTCTCGGCGAGCTGCGCACCCAGGTCCTCATGGTCCCCGCGGCGCTCGAGGCGGCCCTGGTGACCATCCCCTCGGCGCGTCCCCACCTCCGGCCGGCGTCGGTCGTCACGGGTCACCTGAGGCGCAATCGGCGCAGTTACGCCTCGGGAGTGGCGCTGGCCCTGACCGCAGGGGCCGCCACCTGGGCGACCCGCGCCCGTCGACTCGAGGCGGCCTAGCGAAATCCGGCTGCTGCCCGCATCCCCAGCTCCTGTGGGGTCGAACAGCAAGCTCGCCTCAAGCCGACAACTTTTCCATGAAAGGAGCGCTGGGCGCTGCTGAGGTGGAGAAGTTCGACTCGGCCGGGCCTGGGTCGTCCCGCTCGGGTCAGTCGCCTAGACTGATAATGCCCAGGGCGGTAGCTCAGTTGGTAGAGCGCTGGTCTCCAAAACCAGTGGTCGGGGGTTCGAGTCCCTCCCGCCCTGCTCTGTGATGTCGCGGGGCATCGTGGACGGATGTCGCGGAGCATCGCGGTCAGTCCAGGTTGTCCTGAGGTGATGGTCACGGCTCGGTTCTCGCCGTTCCGGCTATCCTCGGAGCATGCCCAAGCTCACGGCTCGCGAGCGGGCCCGTCTCCCCGACAGCGCCTTTGCTTACATCGATGAGCGCGGCCGGCGCCGGCTGCCGATCCACGACGAAGTCCACGTCCGCAACGCTCTCGCCCGTTTCAAGAGCGTTTCGTTCGAGAACGATGCGGCCCGGGACGGCGCCCGAAGACGCCTCCTGAACGCTGCGAAGAGGTACGGGATCGTGCCCGTTGGGTTCATCGATGGACAGCTGAAGTCGGAGCGCCTCCACGCGGAGACCAGAACCCGTCCGATTGAAGCGGCCTCCCTCCCCACCGGCTTCGTCACCTTCCTCTTGACCGACATCGAAGGCTCCACCGCTCTTCTCCGACAGCTGGGAGACCGCTATGCCAAGCTCTTGAACGAGATCAGAGGCATCATTCGACGGGCGGTGCTCGAGTCCGGGGGCTGGGAGATAGACGCCAGAGCCGACGAGTTCTTTGCGGTTTTCGAGGCCCCCGAGAAGTCCATCGAAGCCGCGGTGTCCATTCAGCGCACCCTGGGGAAGCGGCGCTCGCCCGGTGATCTTGAGGTTCGAGTTCGAGCCGGCATTCACAGCGGGCGGGCCACTGTGGCTGAGAACGGATACATCGGATTGTCGGTCCATACTGCATCGCGCGTCTGCTCGTCGGGTCACGGAGGGCAGATCGTTGTTTCGGGGGACGCCAAGCTCGCCGTCAAGGAATCGTTACCGGCCGGCGTCAGCCTCCGCAGCCTCGGCCGCCATCGCCTGCGAGGACTCGCCAAGGCCCAGCAGCTTTTTCAGGTGGAAGGCGACGAGCTCCTCGCCAGCTTCCCTCCGCTCCGGACGTGGGAACCCTCCTCGCCAGAGCGGCAGTAAGTCTCGTCCCTTAGTGGAGAGTCGAGTGCCAGTAGCGCTCAGATCGGCTTGAGGTCGCGGGCAGGAATGCCCTGCTCATTGAGGGCCGAAGGATTTCGCCGACGCGACGGTGCAGCCGCTCGAGTGGATCCTGCGAGAGCGGCTCCCACGCCAGGCTCACCGCACCGACTCAACTAGAGCCGCGAGTCCTTCGGACAGAAGAGACGGCACTGCCTGCTTCTCCACCGGCTTGGCGAAGTAGTACCCTTGACCCAGCTCGCAACCAAGAGAACTTAGTTCCGCGAGCTGCGCAGCCGATTCGATCCCCTCGGCGCACGCCTGTAATCCGAGAGATTGACTGAGCTGGACGATGCTTCCGGCGAGGACGGACCCTTGGGGGCCTGTCCCAATCCCATCGACGAAGCTCTTGTCGATCTTGATGATGTCAAAGGCGTAACGCCTCAGATAACCCAGGGATGAGTAGGCTGAGCCGAAGTCATCGATCGCCAGGCGAACCCCATTCTCTTTGAATCCCCTTAGGTTGGCTGCAAGCACCTCCGTGTCCAGCATCAAGGCGCTCTCTGTTACCTCCAGAATCAAGGCACTGGGGGCCAACTCAGAATCCTGCAAGGCCTGTGCGACGTCCTCGGCCAGTTGGGCGTCCTGGAGTTGGACAGCAGAGACGTTGACGTTGACCGATAGTCTGCGTCGGCCGTGTTCAATCTGCCATTGCCTCGCTTGCCGACAAGCTTCCCGAAGCACCCACTTCCCAATCGGCAGGATGAGGCCCGTTTCCTCTGTGATTGGGATGAACTCAAGGGGAAGGACCAAGCCGCGTCGGGGATGCTCCCAGCGTAGGAGGGCCTCCATCCCATAGACCGTTCCGGACGCAAGTTCAACGATTGGCTGGTAGCGGAGAGTGAATTGGGACTTCTCAACTGCTTGCTGTAAGTCGGCCTCAAGCTGTATTCGTCGGTTCAGAGCGTCTTCCATATGAGGCTCGAATATCTCGTAGGAAGCCTTGCCTTTGCTCTTGGCTACATACATTGCGGTGTCTGCCTTACGAAGAAGTTGATCCGTATCGGTATCAGGAGAAAGGTCGGTCACGATACCAATGCTGGCGCGAGCGAACACGTGCTTGTTCTCGAGGTCGAAGGGTGCCCGCAGAGTCTGGATGATCCGTTCGGAGATTAGGACTGCGCCTGCGACATGCAGCATGTCCTCGAGCAAGATCGCGAACTCATCTCCACCGAGACGTGCCAGTGTGTCAGATGGGCGTAAGCATTCCTCGAGGCGTCTGGTCACCGCCACAAGCAACCGATCTCCGGCTTCATGACCCAAGCTGTCATTCACCGCCTTGAAGTTATCGAGGTCGATGAACAGCACCGCGAGACTTTGCTCGGTTCTGCGAGCGAGGGCGTGTTGGACGCGATCTTTGAACAGAAGACGGTTTGGAAGCTGTCGTCAACGAGTCGTGAAACGCCTGGTGGGACAGCTCGCTCTCAAGAGCCTTGCGTCGCTCACGTCACGGTAGTTCACAACCAGGAATCCGACGAGCGAATCGTGCAATAGGTTCGTGCCCGTCGCCTCGATCCATCGCCAGGAGCCGTCTTTGTGCCGAACGCGGACCGTGAGGGTCCTCATCCCACCGGGGTCCTTCAGTAGGTCTGAGAACTCTTCCTGAGCAGAGGCAAGGTCACTAGGATGCACGAGATCGAAAACATCTCGCTCCACGCGTTCTTGTGGCTTGTAGCCGAGAATCCGCTTCACTGCCTGCGACACAAAGGTTATGCGGCCTTCGCCGTCAAGCAGTTCGATGACATCAGATGAGTTCTGGATAAGCGCCCTGAATCGCTCTTCGCTCTCTCGTAGAGTCCTTTGCTCCTGTCGCGAGTGGAGCTTGAACATGACTATGACCACTAGGACGGTCAGGAAGATGAGCGCGGTGGACGCCCAACTCAAAAGGTCGCTGGCTTGGAGGGCGTCGTCCTCGGCACGAACCTCCGCCCCCCTCAGCAGCTCGTGAAGCCTTTCAAAGTAGGGGTCCACACGATTCTCATCGACTTCTCTTGCCTGCCGCAGCTTTCCGTGCGCGAGGAGAGCGAGCTGATCGTCTACGGCCCTCCCGTAGCCGCGGTAGATCAGTGCAAGTTGCTTGAAGGTCCGGTCGTTTGGCTCCATTTTGAGCAGTTGTTCGAGACTGGAGACTGATCGGACGCGGGTCCTCTCCAGTTCCAGGCGGGTGCCGGCGCTCAGGGTTTTCTCCGCGCGGCCTTGCCACTCCACTGCACTCTCGAGGTTCACACCGGCCTCGAATCGCGCAAGGAGGTGCGCGACTCGGGTCAAGTCGTCGCCGGTGATCCTCAAGGCGACGAACAGTATCGAGACACCAATCGCTAGAAGCCCCGCAAAGGCCAGGAGCGCCCATTGCGGCAGACCTTCCATGGAACGCGCGCCCGATAAGGCCATACCTTGCCCTGCTTGCGCAGGAGCGACTGGGGAACCAAGGCCGGCCTCGGGTCTCATGCCCTGTGATATCGGTTATCAGCAGGGCGACCTTAGGGAATCGAAACCGACTCCCAGCGGTCCCTGCTGCTGCTTGCCCGGCTTAGGTCTCCAACGAGAAGAAGCCCACCGGCCGGTACGACTCTCCGACTCGATACAGGATCTTGCCGAGGTAGAGGCCGTCTTCGATGCTCACGAGCTCGTCGCGGAGGCGGCGCAGGAACGAGCTGGGATTCGAGTCGATGCCGTAGTCGAGAGCCATCACGTCGACGTGGGGATCCGCCAGCCCCCTTTCCACCCGGACCGCAAACGGAAAGCCTTCCAGGTTGCCGTCCGGCGTGGCCTTCAGTGTCTGAGAAGGCGCCACCGTTCGCAGCAGCGGCCGGCCTCCGGGCGTCACCACATTTACTCCTGCACCGGGCTCAAAGCGTTTGCCGCGCCAGAACCGGCACGCCTCGCCGATGAACACCCCGTAGGGGTCGACGGCGGCGGTCAGAATGCGGCCCCGAAGGAAGCCGTCCGGCAGCGGATTGGGGGCCGAGGCGCGAGAAAAGAGCCCGTTCAGCTGAGGGCCCGTCATGCTTTGAAGCTTCACCCCGGCCCAGGCTCCGGCTCGGCCCTACGCCTCGAGCGAGGCCTCTTTGTACCTGTGACTCGAGCGCTCGATGGAGCGCTCCTGAAGGTCGTGCAGGATCTCGATTAGCTCCGCGCGGTCGAGGTCGATATAGGCTTCGACGTAGTCCGTACGCTGCAGATTCATTTGGTTCTCCCCCATGGTCTCCCCGTCTTCTGTGCTCGAATGGAAAAAGCTTACATAGGCTCGCCACAGCAGTCTCTACGCAGAAGAAGCGACCATACTCAAGCGTGCTACTCTCAATGTTCCATATCCCTCCCCCGCGGCGCTGAATCCTCTGAAGCGCGTCCGCGGCGACGGCGAAAGGTTTGGCGTGAACAGGCAGTACAAGCGCATGATGAAGAAGGACCAGCAGCGCAAGACGACGGCCCCTCGCCCTCAGCCCAAGGGTGGCGGCTCCCCGGCTCGCAGGCAGAGAACAAGGCCTCGCCAGTTCCTGCGCGAGGTCATCGCAGAGCTTCGCAAGGTGGCGTGGCCGACGCGTGAGGAGGTCATCGCCTACTCGATGGTGGTGCTTGTGAGCGTGTTGGTGATCGCCGCCCTCATCTTTGGGATGGATTTCGTGTTTACGAGAGCCGTGTTGGCGCTGTTCGGAGTCGAGTCATGAGCGAGCCGGGGCCCAACGTGGAGGAGCAAGGCCCGGCGAGTACCGAGGCGAATGAGCCCGGCGTCCTCCTGACCGAGGAGACGAAGTCGCCCGAGTCTCAGGCGACCGGCGACTCGGCCTCCGAAGCCCCCGCCACTCAGGCTTCGGCCACCCAGGATTCAACCTCTGCGCAGCCCGCCGCGACCGCCGCCACCGAGGCTCCCCCGAAGGCCGCCCCGAAAAAGAAGAAGCAAGCGGTCAAGGCGACGACCGAGGCAGCGCCTCCCGACGAAGCCGACGCCGAGCTCGAGGAGTACGAGGCTTCGATCCCGCCCAACGAGAGGTCCGGCGACTGGTTCGTCGTTCATACCTATGCAGGCTACGAGAATCGGGTCAAGGCCAATCTGCAGTCACGCATCTCCTCGATGAACGTCGAGGACCGCATCTTCGAGGTCGTCATCCCGATGGAAGACGTCATGGAGATCAAGCAGGGTAAGAAGCAGATCGTGCAGAAGAAGGTGTTCCCCGGCTACCTTTTATGTCGCATGTACCTGGACGATGACTCCTGGTATGTGGTTCGCAATACCCCCGGAGTCACCGGGTTCGTCGGATCCGGCGCCAAGCCCACGCCTTTGTCCGATCGCGAGGTCGACCGAATTCTGCAGGTGAAGCCTCAGGACAAGAAGAAGCTGCGCCCTCGACTCGAGTTCGAGGAGCAGGAAAGTGTGCGGGTGATCTCCGGGCCCTTTGCCAACTTCACCGGCACGATCTCCGAGATCAACGTTGATCAGTCAAAACTCAAAGTACTGGTCAATATCTTCGGTCGAGAGACTCCCGTGGAGCTGTCCTTCGACCAGGTAGCCAAGCTCTAGAAGCGTCCAGGGATTCTTGAGGTCCATTCGGTTCAGTTAGAGGAGGAAGTTGCATGACAGCGCGCGGCGGCCGCCGACGCAGGGTGTCCCAGATTCTGAAGCTCCAGATTCCCGCCGGCCAGGCGACGCCGGCCCCGCCCATCGGCCCGGCCTTGGGCCAGGCGGGCGTCAACATCATGGAGTTCTGCAAGCAGTACAACGCTGAAACGCAGGCCCAGACGGGCACGATTGTGCCGGTCGAGATCACGGTCTACGAGGACCGTTCCTTTACATTTGTAACGAAGACTCCTCCGGCCGCAGTTCTTCTCAAGCAGCGGGCGGGGCTCGACAAAGGCTCTGCGGAGCCCAACCGCACTAAGGTGGGGCGGGTGACCAGAGACCAGGTCAGGGAGATCGCCGAGATCAAGATGCCGGATCTCAACGCGAACGATGTAGAGGCGGCCATGAAGATCGTCGAGGGAACGGCGCGTAGCATGGGGATAACGGTCGCCTAGGAGGCTGCTTAGGCCGCGAAGGGGGCCGACTGAGGGTGGGAGACGGTCGATTGACCGTCGCCGGGACCACTGAGGAGGATTGAGCAACAATGGCAGGTAAAGGCAAGCGATATCGAGAAGCCCTCCAGGCGGTCGATCGAGAGCGGATGCACTCGGCAGGCGAGGCCATCCGAACCCTGAAGGGACTGCCCGACCGAAAGTTCGACGAGACCATCGAGTTGTCGATGCGTTTGGGCGTAGATCCCCGCAAGGCGGATCAGATGGTCAGAGGCGCCGTGTCCCTGCCCAAGGGAACGGGCAAAACCGTGAGAGTCGCGGCCTTTGCCAAGGGACCCAAGGCCAACGAGGCAATCGAGGCTGGTGCCGATGTCGTCGGGGACGAGGATCTCTCCGAGCGGATCCAGGGCGGGTGGCTCGAGTTCGACGCCGCGGTCGCAACGCCCGACATGATGCCGGTCGTCGGCCGCCTCGGCCGCATTCTCGGCCCTCGTGGTTTGATGCCGAACCCCAAGTCCGGAACCGTGACCGAGGATGTGGCCAAAGCAGTGCGAGATCTCAAAGGGGGTCTCGTCGAGTACCGCACGGATCGGCACGGCAACCTTCACCTCATCATCGGTAAGAAGTCGTTCGCCGAGGACGATCTCGTCGCCAACTATCTGACGGCGATCGACGAGGTCATCAGAGCCAAGCCTGCTGCGGCGAAAGGCCGCTACCTGAAAAGCGTGACCCTGGCGCCGACGATGGGACCAGGCGTCAGGGTCGATCCTCAGAGGGCTAAGGAAGTCGAGGCAACAGCTGATCTGAGTTAGACTTCCCACACAAGCCCCAGACCGCCGGTGAGCTTTGGTTCTTAATCGCCAGCCTCACGAAGGAAGGCATCCGGCGCAGGTGATGAGATGTGCGAGTTTTCGCGGTCGCCTGCTTGGGGCGACCGTTTTTTTGTTGCGATTTCCCAGAGGTTTGAGAGGAGCAGCGGGCATGGCGAAGCCGGAGAAGGAGGCGGCGGTTCAGGAGCTCACGCGTCGGTTGGCGGATTCGGAGGCTGCGCTGCTCACCGAATACCGGGGGCTGACGGTCTCGCAGATGGCCGAGGTGCGATCGGCTCTGCGAGAAGCAGACGCCGACCTCAAGGTCTACAAAAACACGCTGGCGCGCATCGCCGTACGGGAGGTCGGTTTCGACGCGCTCGTAGCCGAGCTTCAGGGGCCCACCGCAATCGCCTTCTGTCGCGGGGACGCCTCGGCGGCTGCCAAGGCGCTCGACGATTCCATCAAGAAGTTCCCCGTGATGGTCATCAAGGGAGGAATCCTTGCCGGCAAGGTGCTCCGGGCGGATCAGGCTCAGGAGCTGGGTCGGCTCGAGCCGCGTGAGGTTCAGCTCGCCAAGATCGTGCTGATGGTGAACTCGCCACTGCAGCAGACGGCCAACGTGCTTTCGGCGTTGCTGAGGGATCTCGGGTCGATGCTGGCGCAGGTGATTTCTCAAAAGGAGTCCGGCACCGAGCCGGCCAATGCCTAGAAGCAAGCGTTGATCGAAGACAAGGGCAAGTAGGGAAAAGGAGACAAGGATGGCTGCAACACAGGAAGAGGTGCTCGACACGATCTCGAATTGGACCGTGCTCGAGCTTTCGGAGTTCGTCAAGGCGTTCGAGGAGAAGTTCGGAGTAACCGCAGCAGCGCCGGTAGCGATGGCGGCTGCAAGCGGCGGCGCGGCTCCGGCCGAGGTCGAAGAGGAGAAGGACGAGTTCGATGTCGTGCTCACGGGAGCCGGCGACAAGAAGATTCAGGTCATCAAGGAGGTGCGATCACTCACTTCGCTGGGCCTGAAGGAAGCCAAGGACCTCGTCGATTCGGCCCCCAAGCCGGTCCTCGAGAAGGTCACCAAGGAGCAGGCCGAGGAGGCCAAGGGCAAGCTCGAGGGTGTGGGCGCCTCCGTTGAGCTGCGCTAAACCGTTTCAACCCCGACGGTGGAGGGGCCCTGCGCGCCGATTGCCCCGGGCTACCAACCCGTTTTCAGCGCACGCTCGGGCCGCCCACAGGCTGTGGAAACGCGAAAACAAGTATTGACCTGCCGGGCCCCAGCGGCTAAAGTGTCTTCACAAGCCGCTCCGAGGTAGGAGTCGTATATAGGCGAGAAGTTGTTCAAGCGACGTGCTTGACGCCGGTATAGGTTGTCGCCTATACTGGCTTTCTTGCTGTGCAAACTTTCCCAATCGCTTCTGGCGCCTGTCGCGCGGCTAAGAACCGCCCAGTCGCTCCGGTTGGGGTGGGCTCCACGGGGGACGAGGACGGCCTCCCTCACGGGTCTTCGGTCAGGACGCCGTCCAGCCATCTGAGGAGGACCGCTTGACGTTCAACGCCCTGCGCGAACGCCGCACCTTTGCCAAGCTCAAGGAGTCCCTGCCCCCTCCGAACCTCGTGTCGGTGCAGAGGAATTCCTTCGACTGGTTCCTGAACGAGGGCCTGCAGGAGATCCTGTCCGACATCTCCCCGATCGAGGACTTCACCGGCAATCTCGCCCTCCAGTTCCTCGCCCACGAGTTCAAGCCCTCGAAGTTCTCCGAGGAGGAGTGTCGAGAGAAGGACCTCGACTTCTCCAGGCCGCTGTTCGTGACCGCCGCCTTCATCAACAAGGAGACCGGCGAGATCAAGGAGCAGACGGTCTTCATGGGGGACTTCCCGATGATGACGTCCAAAGGCACCTTCATCATCAACGGCACGGAGCGTGTCGTCGTGTCTCAACTCGTCCGCTCGCCGGGCGTCTACTTCGCCCATGATGTCGACAAGACCTCCGACAAGGACCTCTATTCGTGCAAGGTCATTCCGGCACGGGGAGCCTGGCTCGAGTTCGAGACTGACAAACGAGACACGGTTGGCGTTCGCATCGACCGCAAGCGCCGCCAGTACGTCACGGTGCTGCTCAAGGCTCTCGGCTATGGATCCGAACAAGAGATCCTTGATCTCTTCGAGGGGGCCGAGTCGATCAGGCTGACTCTCGAGCGAGACACGATCGAGACTCAGGAAGAGGCCCTGATCGACGTCTATCGCAAGCTGCGCCCGGGCGAGCCTCCCACCGTCGAAAGCGCCCGCAGCCTGCTCGACAATCTGTTCTTCAACCCGAAGCGCTACGACCTCGCGCGGGTAGGGCGCTACAAGGCCAACAAGAAGCTCGGCTTCGGCCACGACGAGGGCACTATTGCGGAGATGGGTACGGTGCTCCGCAAGGAGGATCTGCTCGGCACGATCCGCTACCTGGTCCAGCTGCACGCGAACAATCCTGAGTACGAAACCGACGATATCGACCACTTCGGCAACCGCCGCGTGCGTCCGGTCGGCGAGCTTCTTCAGAACCAGATCCGCGTAGGGCTCTCGCGCATGGAGCGAGTGGTGAAGGAGCGCATGACGACCCAGGACGTCGAGGCCATCACGCCTCAGACGCTCATCAACATCCGCCCAGTCGTGGCGTCGATCAAGGAATTCTTCGGGTCGAGCCAGCTGAGTCAGTTCATGGATCAGACCAACCCTCTCACCGGCCTGACTCACCGTCGCCGGCTCTCGGCTCTGGGCCCCGGTGGCCTGTCGCGTGAGCGCGCCGGTTTCGAGGTGCGTGACGTTCACCCCAGCCACTACGGCCGCATGTGTCCGATCGAGACGCCGGAAGGCCCCAACATCGGCCTCATCGCGTCTCTCTCCACCTACGCGCGTCTCAATCGCTACGGGTTCATCGAGACCCCCTACCACAAGGTGTCGAAGGGAAAGGTGACCGGCGACACCGTCTACCTCACGGCTGACGAGGAAGACAAGGCGGTCATCGCTCAGGCCAACGCCGAGGTTTCGGACAACGGTAGCTTCGTCGGAGACCGGGTTCTAGTTCGGGCACGGCACAACGAGATCGATTACGTCTCCCCAGCAGAGGTCGACTTTATCGACGTCTCACCCAAACAGATCGTGTCCGTTTCGGCAGCTTGCATACCGTTCCTCGAGCACGACGACGCCAACCGCGCGCTGATGGGGGCAAACATGCAGCGGCAGGCAGTGCCCTTGATAAGGCCCGAGGCTCCCATCGTGGGAACGGGTCTCGAGCACCGGGCGGCGGTGGATGCCGGGGATGTAGTCATCGCTCAAGAGGACGGAACCGTCGAGGAAGTCTCGGCGGAGAGAATCGTCGTCGGACACGGCAAGCAGCGCCACGCCTACAAACTCGACAAGTTCCGGCGCTCGAATCAATCCACCTGCATGAACCAGCGTCCAGTGATCAAGGAGGGCGCCAAGGTCGTCAAGGGTCAGGTGCTGGCGGACGGTGCCTCTACCGACAACGGTGAGCTTGCGCTGGGGGCGAACCTCATGGTCGCTTTCATGAGCTTCGAGGGCTACAACTTCGAGGACGCAATCATCGTTTCCGAGCGTCTTGTCAAGGACGACTTGCTGACGTCGATCCACATCGAGGAGTACGAGATCGACGCCCGTGACACCAAGCTCGGTCCCGAGGAGATCACCCGTGACATCCCCAACGTCTCCGAGGAGATTCTCGTCGACCTCGACGAGCGGGGGATCGTGCGACTTGGGGCAAACGTAGGTCCCGGAGACGTTCTGGTCGGCAAGGTCACTCCCAAAGGTGAGACCGAGCTAACGCCTGAGGAGCGGCTCCTGCGGGCGATCTTCGGCGAGAAGGCGCGCGAGGTGCGCGACACCTCTTTGAAGATGCCGCACGGCGAAGAAGGCAAAGTGATCGGCGTGCATGAGTTCTCGCGCGACGCAGGCGACGAGCTCTCTCCGGGAGTGAACGAGATGGTGCGGGTGTTCGTTGCCCAGAAGCGCAAGATCTCAGAAGGAGACAAGCTCGCCGGCCGACACGGGAACAAGGGTGTCATCTCCAAGATCCTGCCCGAGCAGGACATGCCCTTCCTCGCCGACGGCACGCCCGTCGATATCATTCTCAACCCCCTCGGGGTTCCCTCCCGAATGAACCTCGGCCAGGTGCTCGAAGCGCACTTGGGCTGGGTCGCCAAGCAGCGCTGGGAGGACGGGGACAGTGTCGCTCCGAACAATGGCCACACCGGAAGGTGGCGCGAGCAAGAGCCGACTTGGGTTTCGACGCCGGTGTTCGACGGAGCTCGGGAGAACGAGATCCTCGAGGCGCTGGACACCGTCGCCCGGCGCAAGTCTGAGTATCCGCTGGTGAACAAGTTCGGCAAGGCCCAGCTCTACGACGGTCGGAGCGGCGAGCCGTACGACAACGAGATCACCGTCGGCTATATGTACATCTTGAAGCTCTCGCACATGGTCGACGACAAGATCCACGCACGCTCGACCGGGCCCTACTCGATGATCACTCAGCAACCGCTGGGCGGGAAGGCTCAGTTCGGTGGTCAGCGCTTCGGTGAGATGGAGGTGTGGGCGCTGGAGGCATACGGCGCCGCCTACTGTCTCCAAGAGCTGCTCACGATCAAGTCCGACGATGTGCTGGGTCGCGTCAAGGTCTACGAAGCAGTGGTCAAGGGGGAGAACATTCCCGAACCCGGCATCCCCGAGTCGTTCAAGGTGCTTATCAAAGAGATGCAGTCCCTGTGCCTCAACGTCGAGGTTCTCTCGGCGGAAGGGGAAGAGATCGAGATGAAAGAGATCGACGAGGACATCTTCCGTACTGCGGAGGAGTTGGGCATCGATCTGTCCCGTCGTGAGCCCTCGTCCGTGGAGGAGGTTTAGTTGTTAGACGTCAATTACTTTGACGAGCTGAGGATCGGCCTGGCGTCAGGCGATCAAATTCGGAACTGGTCGAACGGCGAGGTCAAGAAGCCCGAAACCATCAACTACCGCACGCTCAAGCCCGAGAAGGACGGCTTGTTCTGTGAGAAGATCTTCGGTCCCACCAAAGACTGGGAGTGCTACTGCGGCAAATACAAGAGGGTGCGCTTCAAAGGCATCATTTGTGAGCGCTGTGGCGTCGAGGTTACGCGCGCCAAGGTGCGGCGTGAGCGCATGGGCCATATCGAGCTGGCCGCTCCTGTTACACACATCTGGTACTTCAAGGGCGTTCCTTCGCGCCTCGGCTATCTTCTCGACTTGGCGCCGAAGAACCTCGAGAAGGTCATCTACTTCGCCGCATCCATTGTCACCTCGGTCGACGACACCAAGCGACACAAGGACCTGCCTCGGCTCGAGGAGGACGTCCAGCACGAGATCGCCCGCATCGAGTCAGAGCGCGACCAGAGACTCGAAGAGATCCTCAAGCAAACCGAGGCCCGCCTCGAGGAGATGGAGGGCAGGAAGGCCCGCTCCTCCGAGAAGACGGCGGCCAAGAACCAATCTGAGAGGCAGCGCAAAGAGGTGCGCGAGCGGGCCGAGCGCCGGATCGAGGAGCTCAAGGCGACGTTCGACACGTTCAAGGACCTTTACGTAAAGCAAATCGTCGACGACGAGATCATTTGGCGCGAGCTGAAGGATCGGTTCGGCGACTACTTCAAGGGCGGCATGGGAGCGGAGTCCATCAAGGAGCTGCTGGCCACGCTCGACCTCGCGTCCGAAGAGGAGTACCTGCGAGAGCAGATCAAAACCGCCAAAGGGCAGAAGCGACAGCGGGCGATCAAGCGCCTCAAGGTCGTAGCTCCATTCAACGACTCGGCCAAGCGGAACTCTCCGCTGGGGATGGTCCTGGACAGCGTTCCGGTCATTCCCCCGGACCTTCGCCCCATGGTTCAGCTCGACGGCGGACGTTTTGCGACGTCAGATCTCAACGATCTCTACCGGAGAGTCATCAATCGCAACAACCGCCTCAAGAGGCTCTTGGATCTAGGCGCCCCCGAGATCATCGTCAACAACGAAAAGCGCATGCTTCAGGAGGCCGTCGACGCGCTGTTCGACAACGGCCGTCGCGGCCGTCCGGTGACGGGGCCGGGTAACCGCCCGCTCAAGTCACTGTCGGACATGCTCAAGGGCAAGCAGGGGCGGTTCCGGCAGAACCTGCTAGGCAAACGAGTGGACTACTCGGGTCGAAGCGTCATCGTGTCGGGCCCGAAGCTCAAACTGCACCAGTGCGGCCTCCCCAAGCAGATGGCGCTCGAGCTGTTCAAGCCATTCGTGATGAAGCGACTCGTCGATCTACAGCACGCTCAGAACATCAAGAGCGCCAAGCGGATGGTCGAGCGCAGCCGCCCGCAAGTGTGGGACGTTCTCGAGGAGATCATTCACGAACACCCTGTGCTTCTCAACCGCGCGCCTACGCTCCACCGCCTCGGCATTCAAGCGTTCGAGCCGATCCTGGTAGAGGGCAAGGCAATCCAAATTCACCCGCTGGTGTGCGTGGCGTTCAACGCGGACTTCGACGGGGATCAGATGGCGGTTCACGTTCCGTTGTCTTCGGAGGCGCAGGCAGAAGCTCGCATCCTTATGCTGTCCGCGCACAACATCCTGTCTCCGGCCCACGGCGACCCCATTGTGGCGCCTACCCAGGACATCATCATTGGCGCCTATTACCTGACCGCGAACAAGGAGGGCGAGGCCGGAGAGGGCCGCGTGTTCTCGTCGGCCGAAGAAGTCTTGAAGGCTTACGACGCGCGCGTCGTGGGCATTCACGCCAAGGTCAAGATCCGTGGACTCAAGCGCTTCGAAGAGGAGCCGCTCGAAGAGTACGAAGCCAATCCCAAGCGTCTCAAGGAGACGACTGCAGGGCACGTCATTCTGAACGAGGCCTTCCCGCCCGACTTCCCTTTCCAGAACGGTGTGGTGACCAAGAAGGAGCTGTCGGGCTTCATAGACCGTTGCGCTCGTACCTATGACAAGAAGGAGCTGGCGGAGCTTCTCGACGCGGTCAAGACCGTGGGCTTCACCTATGCAACCAAAGCTGGAGTCACGATCTCGCTCAGCGATGTCACCACGCCTGCATCCAAGCCGAAGATTCTGGCCGAGCACGAGAGGCGCGCCGAGCGGATCGAGAGTCAGTTCCGCAAGGGCGTGATCACCGAGGACGAGCGCCGACAGGAACTCATCGAGATCTGGAACGAGGCGACGGACCGCGTGAAGGATGCCATGGTGGAGGGCTTCGACGAGCTCAACCCGATCTGGATGATGGCCAACTCCGGGGCTCGTGGAAACATCATGCAGCTCCGCCAGATCGCCGGGATGCGCGGGCTGGTGGCCAATCCCCGCGGGGAGATTATTCCCAGGCCCATCCGGGCGAACTTCCGCGAGGGACTCACGGTGCTCGAGTACTTCATCTCGACGCACGGTGCCCGCAAGGGCCTCGCCGACACTGCGCTGCGTACCGCCGACTCCGGGTACCTGACCCGACGGCTTGTCGACGTGGCTCAGGAAGTAATGATCAGACGCGAGGACTGCGGTACCGACCGCGGTTTGCGGCTTGACCTCATTCGCGACCGGGCTCTGCTCAAGCAGAAGCTCTTGGGTCGGGTCTTGCTCGAGGACGCTATCTCTCCGGACGATGAGGTCGTTGCCAAGGCTAACGAGCAGATCACGCCTGCCCTCTTGCGAGAGATCGTGGCTGTCGGTGTGCCGGAGGTGACGGTGCGATCGGCCCTGACATGCGAAGAGCTCCATGGAGTCTGCCAGAGGTGCTACGGCACTTCGCTGGCCACGGGGCAACTTGCCGAGCTGGGCGAGGCCGTGGGCATCATTGCGGCGCAGTCGATTGGAGAGCCCGGCACGCAGCTCACGATGCGGACCTTCCACACCGGCGGAGTCGCCGGAGAGGACATCACGCACGGTTTGCCACGCGTGGTCGAGCTGTTCGAGGCTCGCACTCCCAAAGGCAAAGCGTGGATCGCGGAGGCGACTGGGAGGGTCGAGATCAAGGAGGACGAGCGCAAGCGCGTGATCGACCTCATTCCCGACGACGGTTCTGAAACCATCAGCTACGAAAAGGTTCCCCGGCACGCCCGGCTCAGGGTGCGCTCGGGCGACGAGGTAGCGGCGGGAGACGCCTTGACCGAGGGCTCTCGAGACCCTGATGAGATCCTCGACGTGTTGGGCGCGCGTGACGCCGAGCTGTACCTGGTCAACGAGGTGCAGACCGTTTACCGCTCGCAAGGCGTGCCGATTCACGACAAGCACATCGAGGTGATCGTGCGGCAGATGCTGCGCAAGGTGCAGATCGCCGAGCCGGGCGATACCGAGTACCTGCCCGGCCAGCTCGTCGACGCCCGAGCTTTCGCGCTCTCCAATGAGGAGGCAGTTGCACAAGGAGGCGAGGCGGCGAGTGCTCGCCCGGTTCTCATGGGCATCACCAAGGCCTCGCTGGCAACCGACTCGTGGTTGTCGGCGGCCTCCTTCCAGGAGACCACTCGCGTGCTCACCGAAGCCGCCATCAACGGCAAGTCGGACCAACTCATCGGTCTCAAGGAGAACGTGATCATCGGCAAGCTGATCCCGGCGGGCACGGGCATGACCCGTTACCGCTCGACCAGGGTCGAGACCGTTGGCGAGGCAGCCATGTCCGACGACGAGGCGAGGGCGATGTTCGGTCTCCCGCCCCGGATCGAGGAGGACGAGGTCTCCGAGGCAGCTCGCGAGCTGTTTGGAACCCCGACGCTCCAGTCGGTGCCCGTGGGCGACGGAGCGCGCACCGAGCAAGAGGTTTCGTAGGATTGTCAATCTGTGGGGGCCGGCACCCTCTCGGGGCCGGCACCCACAGCGTCGGCAGACTCGGAGTCGATTCTCTGGGCCCTGGGTGTCAATCGTCCACGGTGACCTGCCTGCCGTTTCGGTAGGCGGACTCTCAGGGTTCGCTCGAGTCATCGAGTTCGGGATTCAATCCCGGTTTGCGTGATGCCAACGCGTCCCGTAAACTCTCCGGTCGCGTCCCCAATCGGGGCCACGCGACGCGCCCCCAGTGCGCTGGGAAGTGCTGGATGGCAGCCCGCTGGGAAGTGCTGGATTTGCAGGTCTAGGAGACACCGAGTCCGGTGAGCTCCGGAAGGCCCGGTTTTCGCTCCATGAGAGCAGGCGCGACGCCTGACCTCCGAGCGCCGGGAACCACCGGGGTTGGGAATCGCCGGTCGAACACCCGATCTCGTCCCGATGCAGGCGCGTCCGGTGGGCGCGGCGCCCGGGTCCAAAAATGGTTCGAGGCCGTTAAGGCTGAGGGCCCATAGAGGTGAGGCGACGTCGACGGCCCCGCTCGAGAAGGGCGTGGGTTGCGGCGGCACGACAAGGTAATAGGCGAAGCGGAGGAAGCGTTGCCGACAATTCAACAGCTCGTCCGGCAGGGGCGGGAGATAAAGAAGGAAAAGACGAAGTCCCCGGCCCTCAGGGGCTCGCCGCAGCGGCGCGGGGTGTGTACTCGCGTTTACACGCATACGCCGAAGAAGCCCAACTCCGCCTTGCGCAAGGTCGCCCGCGTACGCCTCTCCTCTGGTATGGAGGTAACCGCCTACATTCCCGGAATCGGTCACAACCTCCAGGAGCACTCGATCGTGTTGGTGCGGGGGGGCAGAGTCAAGGATCTGCCGGGCGTCCGGTACAAGATTATTAGGGCCGCTCTGGATACGGCCGGGGTCAGGGATCGGTCGAAGTCGCGATCGAAGTACGGAGCCAAGAAGGCGGGCAGTATCTGATGCCTCGAAAAGGCCCTGCAGCTCGGCGGCAGATCACACCCGACCCGGTGTACGACTCGATCCTCGTCACGCAGATTCAGAACCGAATCATGATGCGCGGCAAGAAGAGCCTTTCCGAGGGCATCGTCTACGACGCGCTCGGCAAGGTTCAGGACCGTACCGGCAAGGATCCTCTCCCGATACTGAAAAAGGCGATCGACAACGTCAAGCCGTTGCTCGAGGTTCGCTCACGCCGAGTCGGGGGCGCGACCTATCAGGTGCCGGTGGAGGTCCCGATCCGCAGGGGAACCACGCTTGCGATCCGCTGGCTCGTCAGCTTCTCGCGCCGTCGGCGCGAACGCAGCATGGCGGATCGCCTAGCCGGAGAGATTCTCGACGCTTCAGGCGGCACGGGGGGCGCAGCCAAGCGTCGCGAAGACATGCACAAGATGGCGGAGGCCAACAAGGCTTTCGCGCACTACAGGTGGTGATCGTTTCCACCGCAATCGGTGGGACGAGTCGCAAGGAGAGATATGCCCCAAGCAACAGCTAGACAGCAGCAGCCACGACCGCAATTGCGGGAGGTTAAGGGAGGCGGTGGCGCAGTTACGCGTGAGTACCCTCTGAACCGCACTCGCAATATCGGGATCATGGCTCATATCGACGCGGGCAAGACGACCACAACCGAGCGCATCCTCTACTACACCGGCCGCACCTACAAGATCGGTGAGGTCCATGAGGGGGCCGCGGTCATGGACTGGATGGTGCAGGAGCAGGAACGGGGAATCACGATCACGTCGGCGGCTACGACTGCCCACTGGAAGGGCTACTGGATCAACATCATCGACACCCCCGGCCACGTCGACTTCACTATTGAGGTCGAGCGCAGCCTAAGAGTTCTGGACGGCGCGGTGGCCGTATTCGATGCGGTCGCAGGCGTCGAACCGCAGTCCGAGACGGTTTGGCGTCAGGCCGACCGCTATCGCGTGCCTCGGATCTGTTTCATCAACAAGATGGATCGCACTGGGGCCGACTTTTTCCGTACAGTCGAGATGATCTCCGACAGGTTGAACGGGCGCCCGGTCGTCATTCAGCTCCCGATCGGAAGAGAAGGCGACTATCACGGCGTAGTCGACCTCGTGACGATGAACGCCCACTACTGGCCGTCAGAGGGCATGGGCGAGCAGTGGGAGGATCGCCCTGTCCCCGAGGAGCTGCAGGAGCAGGCCCAGCAGTACCGGCACGATCTCATCGAGGCGCTCGCCGATTACGACGAGTCGATGATGGAGACCTATGTGGCCGAAGGGGATCCCTCTATCGATCACATCCGCAGGGTTCTGCGCCAGGCGACGGTGTCGAACGACATCACCCCGATCCTTTGTGGGTCTGCATTCAAGAACAAAGCGGTGCAGCCGTTGCTGGACGCGGTCTGCTGGTATCTCCCGAGCCCGGTTGATCTGCCTCCCTATCAGGGCACTCAGCCCCATACGGGAGAGGCCATCGCCCGAGCCCCCGACGACATGGAGCCGTTCTCCGCTCTCGCCTTCAAGATCATGAGCGATCCCTTTGTCGGCCGCCTTACCTACCTTCGCATCTACTCCGGGACGCTCAAGAGTGGGGACCAAATCCTGAACTCGATGCGCGAGCGAAGGGAACGCGTCGGGCGGATACTGCAGATGCATGCCAACCACCGCGAGGACAAGGATGCCGTCTTCGCCGGCGATATCGTCGCGGTTGTGGGCCTGAAGCAGACCCTGACCGGCGATACGTTGTGCGACCCCAGCGACCCTGTTCTGCTGGAGGAGATGAACTTTCCTGCGCCGGTGATCGATGTTGCCATCGAACCCAAGTCGAAGATCGACTCAGACAAGCTCGGCAATGCCCTGCAGAAGCTTTCGGAAGAGGATCCAACCTTCCGGGTCCATACCGATGAAGACACAGGTCAGACCATCATCTCAGGCATGGGCGAGCTCCATCTTGAGGTGCTTGTCGACCGTCTGATCCGCGAATTCAAAGTCGGGGCCAATGTCGGCAAACCCCAGGTCGCCTACAGGGAGACCATTCGCGAGCTGGCGCAGAAAGTCGTCACCCGCTACGTAAAGCAGACTGGAGGCAAGGGGCAGTACGGTCACGTCGTGATCGACCTCGAGCCCACCGGGCCCGGCGGCGGCTACGAGTTCATCAACAAGATAACCGGGGGCCGCATCCCGACCGAGTACATTCCTTCTGTCGACCAGGGGGTGCAGGAGGCCATGGCCTCTGGAGTGCTCGCGGGGTATCCGGTTGTGGACATAAGGGTGACGCTTACCGACGGCTCCTACCATGATGTGGATTCCTCGGAGATGGCGTTCAAGATCGCCGGATCCATGGCGTTCAAGAATGCCGCCCGAAAAGCCAAGCCGGCGTTGTTGGAGCCGATCTTCGATGTCGAGGTCGTCACCCCCGAGGAGTACATGGGTGACGTGATCGGCGACCTCTCCAGCCGCCGAGGTCGTATCGAGGAAATGGATCAGCGTGGTCAGGACAGGATCGTCAAGGCACAGGTGCCGCTTGCGGAGATGTTCGGCTACGCCACCGAGCTGAGAAGCCGGACACAAGGCCGGGCGACTCACTCGATGCAATTTGATTCGTACCAAGAAGTGCCCAAGTCAATATCTGATGACGTAGTGGCGGCCGTGCGCGGCGAGCCACCTGCCGCCTAGTCGAGAGAGGGAGAAAGATGGCCAAGAAGAAATTCGAGCGATCCAAGCCGCACGTCAACATCGGAACGATGGGTCATATCGACCACGGAAAGACGACGCTGACGGCCGCCATCACAAAGGTCTTGCACGACAAGAACCCTGAGGTGGCTTTTTCCTCCTTCGACCAGATCGACAACGCACCAGAAGAGCGCGAGCGCGGAATCACGATCGCGATCTCGCATATCGAGTACGAGACCGATAACCGCCATTATGCGCACGTCGACATGCCCGGACACGCGGACTACATCAAGAACATGATCACCGGGGCCGCCCAGGTCGACGGGGCAATCCTCGTGGTCAGCGCAGCCGACGGACCTATGCCTCAGACGCGTGAGCACGTTCTGCTGGCCAGGCAGGTGAACGTTCCCTACATCGTGGTCGCTCTCAACAAAGTAGACATGGTCGACGATCCGGAGCTCTTGGACCTCGTCGAGCTCGAGGTGCGTGAGCTCTTGACCGAGTACGAGTTCCCCGGCGACGACGTCCCTGTGGTGCGAGTCTCCGCCCTCAAAGCTCTCGACGGAGACGAGGAAGCGGCCCAGGGAGTTATCGAGCTCATGGACGCTGTGGATCAGTACGTTCCCGAGCCTGAGCGCGACAACGCCAAGCCGTTCCTGATGCCCATTGAGGATGTCTTTACCATCACTGGACGGGGGACCGTTGTCACCGGCCGGGTCGAACAGGGCGTTCTGCGGCTCGGCGAGGAGATCGAGATCGTCGGAATCGAGAAGAAAACCTCGAAAACCGTGGTTACGGGCATCGAGATGTTCCGCAAGATGTTGGACGAGGCCCAGGCGGGTGACAATGCGGGGATTCTGCTGCGCGGCACCAAGAAGGACGATGTCCAGCGCGGGCAGGTACTTGCGAAGCCCAACTCCGTGACTCCTCATACCAAGTTCCAGGCGCAGGTATACATCCTGTCCAAGAACGAGGGCGGCCGACACACGCCGTTCTTCAATAACTATCGGCCCCAATTCTACTTCAGGACCACCGACGTCACCGGTTCTGTTCAGCTGCCCGGCGGGAGCGAGATGGTCATGCCGGGAGACAACACCGAGATGACCGTCGAGCTCATTCAACCGATCGCTATGGACGAAGGGCTTCGCTTCGCCATTCGCGAAGGCGGGCGTACCGTGGGCGCCGGCCGCGTCATAAAGATCATCGAGTAGGACGGGACGGAAACGCAGTGGCAAACGGCGGAATGAAGATAAGGATCCGGCTCAAGGCCTATGACCATGAGGTCATCGATCAATCGGCGCGAAAGATAGTCGAGACGGTGACCCGGACGGGCGCGAGCGTAAATGGTCCAATTCCTCTGCCGACAGAGAGGTCTGTGTACACCGTCGTCCGGTCACCGCACAAGGACAAGGATTCGCGTGAGCATTTCGAGATGCGCACGCACAAGAGACTGTTGGACATAGTGAATCCCACCGCTAAGACAGTTGATTCTCTACAGAGACTCGACCTGCCCGCTGGTGTGGATATCGAGTTGAAGCTGTAGGTTGGGGAGAGTCGATGGCAGAGGTCAAGGGAATTCTGGGGCGCAAGCTCGGCATGACCCAGGTGTTTGACGACATGGGTAGAGCGGTGCCTGTGACGGTTCTGGAGGCAGGCCCATGCCGGATCACTCAGATCAAATCGGAGGAGACCGATGGATACATTGCTGTGCAGCTCTCCTTCGGTGTGGCCAAGAAGCCAAACAAACCCGAGGCGGGTCATTTCGCGAAAGCGGGCGTCGAGCCCGGCCGGCACGTGGTTGAGCTGCGGCTCTCGAAGGTAGATGGCCACGAGCTCGGTGCGGAGATCAAAGCGGATCTGTTCGAAACCGGTGAGAGGGTCGACGTGGTCGGCGTCACCAAGGGCAAAGGCTTTTCCGGCGGGATGAAAAGGCACAACTTCTCTGGACTCTCCAGAACCCACGGCACTCAGGCTAAGCATCGTTCACCGGGCTCGATCGGAGCTTGCGCAACACCGGCGCGCGTCTTCCGGGGAACTCGAATGGCGGGCCAGATGGGCCACATTCGTGTCACGACCTTGAATCTCGAAGTCGTCAAGGCGGATCCCGATCGCAATCTGCTTCTGGTCAAGGGGGCGGTGCCGGGCCCCAAGGGAGGACTGGTGATGGTGCGGTCCGCCATTCGCCTGCGTCAACGGGAGCGCGTGTAAGTGGTAGTGGCGGCGATCATCGATGCTTCCGGTACCAAGACTGGTGAGCAACCGCTCGACGAAAGCCTATTCGGAGGCGAGTTCAACTCTGCGGTGCTGCACCAAGTCGTCGTCGCCCAGCTCGCGGCGGCGAGATCGGGCACGGCGTCGACGAAGACCCGCGCCGAAGTCCGGGGTGGGGGGCGGAAGCCCTGGCGGCAGAAGGGAACCGGCCGGGCGCGTCACGGGTCCATCAGAAGCCCCATGTGGGTGGGCGGCGGGGTGGTTTTCGGGCCCAAACCTCGCAGCTACGTTCAGCGAGTCAATAAGAAGGTTCGACACGCGGGTCTACGCTCCGCACTGGCCGACAAGGCAGGGTCCGAGCGGATTTTCATCCTCGATGGTTTCGATCAGATCAAGACCACGGCGGCTCGCCGGTGTCTCGAGGCGGCCGGCATAACAGGCAAGGTCTTGCTCGTGGTCGATCCCTCCTCCGAGGGAGACGAAGCGGTGGACCTTGCTTTTCGGAATCTAGCGAACAGTGCGTTTTCGTTGCAGGGTTCGCTTGCTGCTTATGACATCGTGGCGGCGGAAGCGGTTGTATTTACGTCCGGTGCCTACGAGAGGTTCGTCCAGCGTGCCGGGAACAAGGTGGCGAGTCGATGAGCCCCTCGACCAAGGGCGATCCTCGCAGCGTCATCTTGGCGCCGGTCGTCAGCGAGAAGTCTTACTCGCTCATCGATAGCAACGCCTATACCTTCCTGGTTCACCCGGGCGCCAACAAGACCGAGATTCGACAGGCGGTCGAGTCGATCTGGGACGTGCGGGTGACCAAGGTCAACACACTCAACCGCAAGGGGAAGGTGAAGCGCTTCCGATACGCCCAGGGGAAGAGGCCGGACAGCAAGCGAGCTGTGGTCAAGCTGGCCGAGGGCGACAGCATAGAGATCTTCGAGCAGTCCTAGTGTTCCGCACCGGAAATACGGCCAGCACCGAGAGCGTCACTGCGCCTTGGTCGCTAGGCGCGAGGAACGATCGTACCTGGAAGGTACGAGAGCGACAGATTGAATCCCAATTCCGACCTCGGCGGAGCCGTGGAACGACGCAAGCGGGGATGCAGGGACGTTCGAATGCGACCGTATTTACGGAGAGGTGCACCAAGGAGATGCCGACCGATGCCAGTTCGTAAAGCCAACCCGACCTCTGCGGGACGCCGTTTCCAGAGTCACTCCGACTTTTCCGATGTGACGCGTTCGAGGCCCGAGAAGTCTCTGCTCAAGCCGAAGCCGTCGAAGGGCGGGCGCAACAGCTACGGGCGCATAACCACGCGGCATCAGGGTGGTGGCAACAAGGTTCGCTATCGGGCGGTGGATTTCCGCCGCGAGAAGGACGGAATACCCGCGCGGGTTGCGCACGTGGAGTACGACCCCAACCGAAATGCCCGTATCGCACTGTTGCATTACATGGATGGGGAGAAGCGCTACATACTGCTCCCTCACCGGCTCCGAGTGGGGGCAACCGTCGAATCGGGCGCCAAGGCGGACATCCAGGTGGGGAACGCTCTTCCACTGCGAAATATCCCGGTCGGAACCGTGATACACAACGTGGAGCTTAAGCCCGGCGGCGGAGGCAAAATGGCGCGCTCGGCCGGTTCGTCGGTCCAGCTTGTCGCTAAGGAGGGCGCTCGCGCGACTCTGCGGCTCCCTTCAGGGGAGATGCGCATGGTGGCCATTGAGTGCCGGGCAACCGTGGGTCAGGTGGGCAATGCAGAGGCTGAGCTGATCTCGATCGGCAAGGCAGGCCGGGCCCGCTGGAAGGGAAAGCGTCCAACGGTCAGGGGGGTAGCAATGAACCCCGTTGACCATCCCCTCGGTGGTGGCGAAGGTAAGGCGTCGGGGGGCCGGCATCCGGTGAGCCCCTGGGGCAAGAAGGAGGGGCGCACTCGCAAGAAGAAGCAGTCCGATGCGCTCATCGTGCGGCGTCGGCGTAAGAAGAGAGGGAGATAGTGCCCCGGAGCCTGAAGAAGGGTCCGTTCGTCGACGACCACTTGTTGGTGAAGGTGGTCGAGATGAACAACAGAAACCAAAAAAGAGTAATCAAGACGTGGTCGCGGAGGTCGACCGTCATTCCCGAGATGGTGGGACACACGATCGCGGTCCACGACGGCCGCAAGCACGTGCCGGTCTACGTTACCGAATCCATGGTTGGTCATAAGTTGGGTGAGTTCGCTCCCACCCGCGCCTTCCGAACTCACGGCGGATCCGAGCGCTCGGCGAGGTTAAGATAGTGGCTGCAAGAACAGCCGGCGAGACCCAAGAAGCTCGCGCTACGGCCAGATATATAAGGATGTCTCCCACCAAGGCGCGTCAGGTAGCAGATCTCATTCGAGGCCGTCATGTCGACGACGCGCGGCGAGTGCTCCGGTTCTCTACGCGGGCGGCCTCGACGCCAATCGCAAAGGTGCTGGAATCCGCCATTGCCAACGCCGAGCACAATCGCGAGCTTCCGGCGGACGAGCTCATCGTTGTGAGGACGTGGGTGGACGAAGGACCGACCTTGAGGCGTTTTCGACCCCGTGCGCTGGGGCGAGCTACTCGGGTGCGAAAGAGGACGTGCCACATCTCCGTGGTTGTGGGCCGCGTGGAAGGAAGCCACCGGCCGGCAGTGAAAGCTGCTGAGGTGCCCGAGAGGTCCCGCCGCAGAACGAGGCGCGGCCGCGGACGCCAAGACGAAGGGAACGAGTAAGCATGGGGCAGAAGGTCCATCCGTACGGTTTCAGGCTCGGTATCTACACGGACTGGAAGTCGCGCTGGTACTCCGAGAAGGAGTACCGAGACTACCTCGAGGCCGATCTGCGGGTGCGAGAGTATTTGCTGGGCCAGCTTCCTCATGCGGGCATCAGCCGCATCGAGATCGAGCGCACTAGAGAACGCGTCCGTGTTGACGCTCATACGGCGCGTCCGGGCATCGTGATCGGCCGGAGAGGAACAGAGGCTGAGCGGCTACGTTCACAGCTCGAGCGAATGGAGTCCAAGCTATATGGGCGCCCTGTGGACGTCAGGCTCAACATTATCGAGGTCAAGCAGCCGGAGCTGGACGCGAAACTGATTGCGCAAGGCGTTGCAGAGCAGCTCTCCAGCAGAGTGTCGTTCAGACGGGCGATGAAGAAAGCCGTTGGCACCGCAATGCGGCACGGCGCCAAGGGTGTGAGGGTGCAGTGTTCCGGGCGACTGGGTGGAGCGGAGATGAGCCGCTCAGAGTGGTACATCGACGGCCAGATGCCCCTGCACACGCTGCGCGCCGATGTCGACTACGGACTTCACGAGGCTCGCACGACGTTCGGCCGCATTGGAGTAAAGGTGTGGATCTACAAGGGCCCCTTCCAGGACATCTATGCCACCGCGCGAGATACCGCCCGGTTGCGGCGTGAAGCGGCTCTGGCTGCGGGCGAGACTGTGGGACGCGGTGCTGAGGACCGCGCCCGCCGGTCGCGCCAGTCGCGCCAGCCGCAACCTCAGAGTAGCCCGGTCCCCGCAACTCCCCAGGTGACTGCTGCCGCCAGCGTGTCCGAAGCACCGGAGGTAGAGGCTCCAGCCGCCACTACGGCTACTGATACCGTTGCAAACGAGCAGGCAGGCGGGAAGCAATAGCCATGTTGCAGCCTAAGAAGGTCAAGCACAGAAAAGTCCAGCGCGGAAAGAGACGCGGCAAGGCCAAAGGCTGGACTTCGGTCACGTTCGGTGACTACGGATTGATGACGTTGGAAGCGGGCTGGATCACGAACCGTCAGATCGAGGCGGCTCGTATCGCGATGACTCGGCATATCCGTCGCGGCGGCAAGGTATGGATCACGATCTTTCCCGACAAGCCGGTAACCAAGAAGCCGGCGGAGACACGAATGGGGTCGGGCAAGGGAAACCCGGAGAGCTGGGTAGCCGTGGTCAAGCCCGGACGCGTCATGTTCGAGCTAGCCGGTGTGCCGGAGCCCTTGGCCAGGGAGGCCATTCGGCTCGCCGCCCACAAGCTTCCGGTGAAGTGCAAATTCGTATCACGCGAGCAGACTCTGGAGATTACCTAGCGATGGCGTCGGCAGCCGAGCTCAGAGAGCTCTCGATCGAGGAGATCGAGCAGGCGCTAGCGGAGACGGGCGAGGAGCTCTTCAATCTTCGTTTTCAGCATGCCACCGGGCAGCTGGAGAACTACCGAAGGCTGCGGCAGCTACGCCGAGAAGTAGCGCGCCTCAAGACAATATTGAGAGAGCGCGAGCTCGACGAAGCCGGTGCGGAGCATTAGGGAGATATATGAGCGGAATCAGTAGTGAAACGAGCGGACTGAATGAGCGGGGCAAGCGGAAAGTACGCTCCGGGTTCGTCGTCTCCGATGTCATGGACAAGTCGGTTGTAGTCGAGGTCAGAGATGCCGCCCAGCACCCCACTTACGGAAAGATAGTGCGGACCACCACTCGTCTAAAGGCGCACGACGAGAACGGTTTGGCGGGGGTCGGCGACCGAGTCAGGATCGCGGAAACGCGGCCCATGTCCAAGACCAAGCGCTGGCGAGTGGTCGAGATAGTGGAAAAGGCGAAGTGATTCAGCAGGAAACCAGATGTCGTGTCGCAGACAACACCGGGGCTCGTGAGGTCTTGGTCATAAAGGTCCTGGGCGGAACGAGACGCCGTTATGCTGGCGTGGGCGACATTGTCGTGTGCACGGTCAAGGATGCCATCCCGGGGGGAACCGTCAAGAAATCGGATGTGGTCAAGGCCGTTGTGGTGCGCACCTCCAAGGAACGCCGGCGCATCGACGGCTCCTATATCAAGTTCGACGACAACGCGGTCGTGGTTGTGGACGGCCAGATGCAGCCGCGAGGCACTCGCATCTTTGGCCCCGTCGCGCGCGAGCTGAGGGACCGGCGATTCATGCGCATCGTCTCGCTCGCGCCGGAGGTGCTGTGATGCCATCCGTCAGTATCAGGAAGGGTGACCGGGTGCGAATGATCGCCGGAAAGGATCTGGGGGCCGAAGGCCGTGTCTTGGCCGTGCTGCCCAAACGGGGCAAGGTGATCGTGGAGGGTATGAACAGAGTCACCAGGCACGAGAAGGTGCGCCCAAACCGCCGCGGCGGGCAGGAAGGCGGCATCCAACACAAGGAGGCCGCCGTGGACGTCTCGAACGTCGCCCTGATCTGTCCCAACGACGGTGCCACGCGGGTGGGCCGTCGTGTGGATGACTCAGGGGCGAGTGTGCGAGTTTGTGTCAAGTGCGGGACGGAGCTGTGATGGCCCAGACGACTTATTCCCCCCGACTCAAAGTGCACTATCGGAACGATTTGCTTCCCCAGCTGCAGAAAGAGCTTGGACTTACGAACGTGATGCAGGTTCCCGGTCCTGAAAAGATCGTAGTGAACATGGGGGTGGGGGAAGCGTCGCGCGATGCCCGGGCACTGGAAGGTGCGGTCAAAGACCTCACTACGATCACGGGCCAGAAACCGACGCTGCGGAGCGCTCGCAAGTCACTGGCTACGTTCAAGATCCGAGCCGGCATGCCAATTGGGGCGGCCGTGACGATGAGAGGCGATCGGATGTGGGACTTCCTCGACCGGTTGATGTCGATCGTGCTTCCTCGTATCCGCGACTTTCGGGGTTTGAACCCAGAGTCCTTTGACGGCCGTGGCAACTACAGCTTCGGTCTTACCGAACAGCTTGTCTTTCCCGAGATTGACTACGACGACATCGACGTTCTTCGCGGAATGGACATTACGATCGTTACAACCGCTCGCGATGATGAAGGCGGCAGGGCGCTCTTGAGCGCACTTGGATTTCCATTCAGGAGCGGGAGTTTGGAGGCATAAATGGCAAAGAAGGCCTTGCGGCTCAAGGCGCAACGGAAGCCCAAGTACAGAGTGCGAGCCTACTCGCGATGTATGCGCTGCGGACGGCCGCGAGCCGTGTATCGGCGCTTTGGACTGTGTCGGTTGTGTTTTAGGCATATGGCTCACAACGGGGAGATCCCCGGCATCACGAAGGCGAGCTGGTAGACAAATGAGCATGACAGACCCTGTGGCCGACATGCTATCCCGCATTCGCAATGCGTCGTCGGCGGCGCACGAGGAAGTTGTTATCCCAGCGTCGAAGATCAAGGAGAGCATTGCCAAGATTCTGGCCGAGGAGGGGTTCGTGCAGAGCTATGAGACTTCCCGCCAGGAGACGCATTCCAACATCAAGATTCTCCTTCGCTATTCGGAGGACAGGGAGTCTGCAATCGCCGGAATCAGCCGGGTTTCAAAGCCCGGGCGCCGCGTGTACAAGGGAGCGCGTGAGCTACCCCGGGTCCTGGGCGGTCTCGGAATCGCAATCATCTCGACCTCACAGGGGGTCATGACCGACAGAGAGGCCCGCCGAGCGGGTGTCGGGGGAGAGGTCCTGGCACATGTCTGGTAGAGGAAAGGGCGGAAGATGTCTCGTGTAGGTCAAGCACCTATCACCGTCCCCTCGGGGGTTGAGGTCACTGTTTCCTCTGGAAGCGTGATCGTCAAGGGGCCGCGTGGGGAGCTTTCTCGCGTGGTACCGAAGGGCATCGCGCTGGAGCGCATCGACGGGGAAATCAGGGTCACGCGTGACAATGAGGAACGGGAAGTACGCGCACTGCACGGGTTGGTGCGGAGCCTGGTCGCCAATATGGTCCAAGGGGTCACCCAGGGCTACGAGAGAAGGCTTGAGATCCATGGCGTCGGATACCGGGCGGTCAAGAAGGGCGACGACATCGAGTTCCAGATTGGATTCTCCCATCCCGTTGCCAAGAAAGCGCCAGGCGGCATCGAGTTCGAGCTCCCAACTCCGACACGGATCGTGGTGAGAGGCATCGACAAGGAGCTCGTAGGCCAGGTCGCGGCGGAGATCCGAGCGATCAGGAAGCCCGAGCCGTACAAAGCCAAAGGGATCAGGTATGAGGGAGAGCACATCAAGCGCAAGGCCGGTAAGGCCGCGAAGGCGGGGGGGTAAGTCATGGCTTCAGACCCCAAGGCGCAAGGCAGGGTAAGGCGGCATCGCCGGGTGAGAAAGCTGGCGGTGGGAACAGAAGCGCGCCCCCGGCTCGCCGTGTATCGCTCCAACCGACAGATCTACGCTCAGCTCATTGATGATTCTGCTGGGAGGACGCTTGTGTCGGCGTCGTCTCTGAAAGTCCAGGAAGGGAAAGATCCGACGACCAGGGCCAAAGCGGTGGGACGTGCGGTGGCAACGCGCGCCGCCGATGCTGGAATAAGACAAGTCACATTCGATCGAGGAGGCTTTCGCTACCACGGGAGAGTCAAGTCTCTGGCCGAGGGTGCCCGAGAGGGTGGACTTGACTTCTAGAAGGAGAGAAAGCTGATGGCAAGAGGCTCGGGAGGTCGTGGAAGAGACGACGATCGCAACCAGTACGAGGAGCGCGTCGTCTCCATCAACCGCGTTGCCAAGGTGGTCAAGGGAGGCCGCCGCTTCTCGTTCACTGCGTTGGTGGTTGTGGGCGATGGAGCCGGCCGCGTCGGCGTCGGTTATGGCAAGGCGCGAGAAGTTCCAGCTGCGATACAGAAGGGCATCGAGGAAGCGAAGCAAAGCTTCTTCACGGTTCCCATGGTGGGTCAAACGATCATCCACGAGATCATCAGCGAAGACTCCGCCGCCGTGGTCCTCTTGAAGCCGGCTTCTCCAGGAACCGGCGTGATCGCAGGAGGCCCTGTGCGCGCAGTCGTCGAGTGTGCCGGAATCCGGGACATCCTCTCGAAGTCTCTGGGTTCGAGCAACCCCATCAATATCGTCCATGCGACGGTCAAAGCTCTGCAGGGCCTCAAGACGGCAGAGGAGATCGCTCGCAAGAGAGGCAAGCGACCCGAGGAAGTCGCTCCTCCATACCTACTGCGCGGCGCGAGCCCTGCGGGATCACCGGCTTCTTAGTGCTCCGCATCCCCAGGGGAGATTGATGATCAAGCTCAAAGTGTCGCAAGTGCGTTCCGCGTTGGACCGAGGGGCGCGACAGCGCGGGACCCTGCGTGCTCTTGGCATCAGGCGTATCGGCCACAGCGTGGTTCACGAAGACAAGCCCGAGATTAGGGGCATGATCAAGGCCGTGGAGCACCTGGTGACGGTTGAGGAGATCGAGGAGACATGAGACTGCACGAACTGAAGCCGCCACGGGGGGCTCGTAGAGCGCGCAGGCGGGTTGGTCGCGGCGAGGGATCGGGCCGTGGCAAGACCGCAGGTAGAGGAACCAAAGGAACGCGGGCGCGCGGCAGTGTGCCCCTGTTCTTTGAGGGCGGCCAGATGCCTCTTGTGCGCCGCCTGCCCAAGCGAAAAGGGTTCAGGCCCATCAATCGCATCGTCTACGGAACGGTCAATGTCTCTGAGCTGGACAGGATGGAAGCGTCCGAGATCGGACCAGCAGAGCTCAGGGCGACCGGGCTGGTGCGCAAGCGAGACAGGATCATCAAGGTCCTGGGTCAGGGAGATATCGACCGGGCCGTGACGGTCAAGGCACACGCGTTCAGCTCTACTGCAAGACGGAAGATCGAGGCGGCCGGAGGCACTGTCGAGATCGTGGAGCGGGGGAGGTCCAACGAATGAACCTACTCGGAGCATTCGTCAATGCCTTCAAGGTGCCCGACCTCCGCAAGAAGATCCTCTTTACTCTGCTGATCATCGCGGTGTACCGGTTTGGTGCTCACGTCCCCACTCCGGGCATCGACGTTCAGGCAGCGCAAGCCTTCGCGAGGGGGGCGCAGGGGGGCGTTTTCGACTTCATCAACCTGTTCTCGGGTGGGGCGCTGACGCAGATGGCGATCTTTGCCTTGGGAATCATGCCCTACATCACATCGTCCATCATCATGCAGCTCCTGACGGCCGTGATTCCCAAGCTCGAGGCGTGGTCCAAGGAAGGCGAGGCCGGCTACAAGAAAATAACGCAATGGACTCGTTATCTGACCGTGATGTTGGCGATTCTGCAGTCGACCGGACTCGCATTCTTGTTTCACAGCGGACAGATTCAGGGGCCGGGGGGCCAGCCGATTGATCTTATACCGGAGTTCTCGGGCCCGCGAGTGGCGCTTATCGTCATGTCCCTGACGGCCGGCACCGCACTGATCATGTGGCTGGGCGAGCTCATCACTCAGCGAGGCATCGGAAACGGCATGTCGATCCTGATCTTCGCGTCGATTGTGTCGACCCTCCCCAGCGAGGGAAAGGCCATTCTGGATCAGGGCGGGCCGGTGCTGTTCAGCTTGATTGTGCTGATGGGCGTCGGGATCATTCTCGCTATCGTCATGATGGAGCAAGGTCAGAGAAGGATCGCCGTCCAATACGCAAAGCGCATAGTCGGCAGACGGCAGATGGGGGGGCAGTCGACCTATATCCCGCTGAAGGTGAACCAGGCGGGTGTGATTCCTATCATCTTCGCCTCGAGCGTCCTCTACATCCCCAGTCTGCTGCAGAACGTTGTACAGGTGGACGTGATTCAGGATTTCATCACTAACCATCTCGTCAACTCGAGCAGTTTCGTGTACATGATTCTCTATGGAACCATGGTCGTGTTCTTCGCTTACTTCTATACCGCCATCAGCTTCAACCCGATGGATGTGGCGGACAACATGAAGAAGTACGGTGGATTCATTCCCGGCATCCGTCCGGGGCGACAGACCGCCGAGCACCTCGATCGAATCCTCACTAGAATCACCCTTCCGGGGGCCCTGTTCATTGCCGCGATCGCGCTGCTTCCATCAATAGCATTGCGGGCCTTTGGTCTGCAGGCGCTTCCTTTCGGGGGAACGTCGATCCTGATCACAGTGGGTGTGGCTCTCGAGACGATGAAGCAGATTGAGTCTCAGCTCATGATGAGGCACTACGAAGGGTTCTTGAGATAGTGCAGCGTCATCTCGCGGATCTCTAGCGCGGGCGGGGCATAGGACCTATGCGACTCCTTATCTTCGGCCCGCAGGGGGCTGGAAAGGGAACTCAAGGCAGGCGCGTCGCCGAGGAATTCGACCTCGACGCGATTGCCACCGGGGACATGTTTCGATGGGCGATCTCGAAGAAGACCGACATCGGGATGAAGGCGCGGGAGTACGTGGACGAGGGCAGGCTCGTCCCCGATGACGTGACTGTGGAGGTGGTGAGGGAGCGCCTCGAAGCGAAGAATTTCGATGACTTTCTGCTCGACGGGTTCCCGCGCAATACATCGCAGGCAGACTCTCTGGACAAGATGCTTTCAGAACGCTCTGCTGCGATCGAAGCCTTCCTCGTGCTGGAGGTGCCCGAAGAGGTATCGCTACGAAGGATCGTGGGGCGTAGAGTGTGTTCCAACTGCGGGCGCAACTATCACGAAGACGCCCCGCCCGAAGAGAACTGGACATGCGACCGCTGTGGGGGCCAGGTCAAGAGGCGTACAGATGACACTCCAGAGAACGTTAAGAAGCGCCTGCGCCTCTACCATGAGCAGACCGAGCCCCTAAAGTCGCACTACCGGGACGTGCTTCACGTGATCGATGGTATTGGAACTCCCGATGAAGTCTTTTCCCGAATCCTGGAGAGCCTCAAGTGATCTACAAGAAATCGCCCGAAGAGCTTGTCATTATGCGCAAAGCGGGCGTCATGGTGAGCGACACGCTTCTGCGCCTTCAAGAGGCGCTGCGTCCAGGCGTGACCACGCGCCACCTCGATGCAATAGCGGAGAGCGCGATTATCTCATCCGGTGGGAGACCCTCGTTCAAGGGATACAAGGGGTTTCCGGGTTCGATCTGCTCTTCGCCTAACGATGTCATCGTTCATGGGATCCCCTCAGAACATGTTCTCGACGAAGGTGACGTCGTATCACTGGATGTTGGGGCGTTCTACCAAGGTCTTCACGCCGACTCCGCCTGGACATTTCCGGTCGGAGCAATATCTGAGGTCGCAGCCAGGTTGCTCGAAGCTGGCGAGAAATCGCTTGACGCTGCCATAGAGCAGTGCTATCCGGGACGTCGCCTAGGCGACGTCGGTCACGCCGTCGAGCAGGTTGCCATCAGGGCGGGGTTCTCCGTGGTTCGTGAGTATGTGGGTCACGGTGTCGGACGCGCTCTGCACGAAGACCCACAGATTCCCAATTACGGCCCTCCCGGCCGCCGGGAGGTATTGGGCGCAGGGATGACTCTCGCCATCGAGCCCATGATCAACGCCGGAGGGGCGGCTACCAGGGCACTCGACGATGGCTGGACGGTGGTTACGGCAGATGGGGGTTTGTCGGCCCATTTCGAACACACTGTGGCAATTACTGACGAGGGCCACGAGGTCCTGACCAGGCGCGATGCGGGTTGAATTCGACTGGGAAGCGAGTTTCTGGTATTCTCGAAGGTCGGTCAGGGTGATTTCCGCGCGCTCACGGTGCGGTTCGCCTCCCCGGTCGGATCAAACATAGTCGATGAAGGTAGGAACCGCGCGCATGGCGAAGAACAAGGAGAAAGGCGCCCAGAAGGAAGAGGGCATCCAGATCGAGGGTACGGTCAATGAAACCCTGCCCAACGCCATGTTTCGCGTCGAGCTGGATAACGGCCACAAGGTCCTGGCTCACATCTCAGGAAAGATGCGCATGCACTACATCCGCATCCTGCCGGGAGATCGTGTGTTGGTGGAGTTGTCTCCCTACGACCTCACCCGCGGACGTGTGGTCTACCGCTACAGGTAGGAGCAGGAGATGAAGGTTCATCCCAGTGTTAAGAGGATCTGCGATAAGTGCAAGATCGTTCGCAGGCGCGGGAATGTAATGGTGATCTGCTCGAATCCCCGCCACAAGCAGAAGCAGGGATAAGGAGGCCGAATGGCTCGAATTGCCGGTGTGGACCTGCCTCGAGACAAGCGTCTCGACATTGCCCTGACCTACATCTTTGGGGTCGGGCCGACCCGAGCGCAGGATACCTGCGCCGGATCCGGGGTTGATGCCAGTACGCGAGTGCGCGATTTGACCGATGAAGAGGTTGTTCGCTTGCGCGATTTCATCGGGGATAAGTATGGGGTGGAGGGAGACCTCCGTCGGGAGATCAATCAGAACATCAAGCGCAAAATCGATATCGGTTGCTATCAGGGGCTACGGCACCGCCGAGGGCTTCCTGTGAATGGGCAGAGAACCCACACGAATGCCCGTACCCGCAAGGGTCCCGGCAAGGCGGTCGCAGGCAAGAAGAAGACAAAGAAGTAGCTGAGGTTCCTAGAAAGCCTAGAAGGAAGGACATGCAGTTTGGCTGGTCCACGCAGAGCTAGAAAGACTCGCCGCAGGGAAAAGAAGAACATCGTCCACGGTGTCGCGCATATTAAGTCCACGTTCAACAACACGATCATCTCGATCACCGACCCTGAGGGGAACGTGATTTCGTGGGCGTCTGCGGGAAACGTTGGCTTCAAGGGCTCTCGCAAGTCCACGCCCTACGCGGCCCAGCAAGCGGCGGAGGCTGCATCGCGCCGCGCTCAGGAGCACGGAGTTCGGCGGGTCGATGTAATGGTAAAGGGACCGGGTTCGGGCCGGGAAACTGCTATCCGCTCTCTGCAGGCATCGGGTCTGGAGGTTATCGGTATCAAGGACGTGACGCCGGTCCCGCACAATGGCTGTAGGCCTCGAAAGAGGAGACGAGTCTGATGGCCCGCTATACCGGGCCCGTGTGCAGGCTATGTCGGCGCGAAAGAACAAAACTGTTCTTGAAGGGTACGCGATGTGAGTCTCCCAAGTGCCCCATCGAGAAGGGCCGGCCACCTCCCGGAGAACACGGCCGGGGTCGCGTCAGAGAGAGCGAGTACTTGCTCCAGCTACGAGAGAAGCAGAAGGCAAAGCGTTTCTACGGAGTGCTGGAGAAGCAGTTCCGGGGGTACTACCAGGAAGCCGCTCGGTCGAAGGGGGTCACCGGCGAAGAGCTCATGCGGATCTGCGAATCTCGGCTCGACAACGTCATTTACCGGGCCGGTTTCGCAATGAACCGAGGCATGGGCAGGCAGCTTGTTTCCCACGGCCACTTCCAGGTGAACGATCGCAAGGTAAATGTCCCCTCATACCGGGTAAAGCCCGGAGACGTGGTCAGTGTTCGAGGCCGCTCGCGCAATGTCGGACGAATCGTCGAGAACACCTCTTACGCAGAGGGACGAGTGATACCCGACTGGCTGGCGTCGAATCTGAGAGAAATGGCAGTTGAAGTTCGCGCCTTGCCCGAGCGCAACCAGATTGATGCGCCGGTGCAAGAGCAGCTCATCGTCGAGTACTACTCCAAGTAGTTTCTTTCAGTCTTTGCTCGCAGGAGAGGAGCTTAATTGAATCTGTTGGTCGTCCAACGTCCGCAGGTCTCTGAGGAAGAGATCTCACCACAACGCAGCAAGTTCATCATCGAGCCGCTAGAGCCGGGTTTCGGCTATACGCTCGGGAATTCGCTGCGCCGCACGCTGCTCTCGTCCATCCCAGGGGCAGCCGTGACCCAGCTGAAGATAGACGGCGTCTTGCACGAGTTCTCGACCATTGAGGGTGTGGCCGAGGACGTCACCGACGTCGTGCTCAACCTGAAGGAGCTTGTAATCCGCAGCGAGAACGATGAGCCCACGACCGTTCACCTGCGAGTCAATGGCCCCGGCGAAGTGACGGCGGGCGATATTCAGCTCCCGGCCGGTGTGGAGATCCTCAACTCGAAGCATCACATCGCAACGCTCAACAAGAACGCGAGTTTGTCAACTGAGCTTCGAATCGAGCAGGGCCGCGGGTATGTGGCGGCCGCAAGCGCCCCCAAAGAGGCCATCGGGGCGATACCCATCGACGCGCTCTTTTCTCCCATCCGGAGGGTGACCTACGACGTCGAGCCGACTCGCGTCGAGCAGATGACGAACTACGACCGTCTTATTCTGGATGTCGAGTCCGACGGGTCGATTACTCCCGCGGAGGCTTTGTCGTCGGCCGGGTCCACCATGGTGGAGCTGTTCCAGCTGTTTTCCAATCTGGGTGAGGGCATGGGGGGCTTGATCCTGGGCCCGGATCCCGAAGAGGAGGTTGTCTCAGGGGTCCTGGCACAGCCGATCGAGGATCTCGACCTGACGGTACGCTCCTACAACTGCCTCAAGCGCGAGGGTGTCACAACCGTGGGTGAGTTGCTGCAGAAGTCCGAGGAGGACCTGCTCGAGATCCGGAACTTTGGTCAGAAGTCGATCGACGAGGTTAAAGCCAAGCTCGAGGAGCTGGACCTGACCTTGAAGCGGAAGGAATTTTAGGGTCGCCTTATGCCACAGCCGAAAAAGGGACCTGCTCTTGGTTCCAACCCCTCTCATCAGAGGTTGATGCTTCGTAACCTCGCTCGCTCCTTGTTCGAGCACGAGCGGGTGAAGACTACGGAGGCCAAAGGAAGGTTGCTGCGCCCCTATGCCGAACACCTCATAACGAAGGCCAAGAAGGGGAGCATTCATCACCGCCGGCAGGTCCTGTCGGCAATCGAGGACCGGGGAGTTGTTCACAAGCTGTTCGCAGAGATAGGGCCGCGCTTTGCGGAGCGAAACGGGGGCTATACGAGGATGCTCAAGATCGGCCCCCGTCAAGGGGATGGCGCCCCGTTGGTTCTGGTGGAGCTCGTGGAGGGGGCGGTTGTGCGCTCCTCCGGCACTGCCGAAACCGAAGCTGCCGGCAGGCGTCGGCTGCGCCGGCCGGGACGGAGGCGGGGCGGGACGTCTGGTGAGGGGACCGCAACGGCAACCGCAAGCGAGGAAGCCGAGTCGGGTAGAGGAAGAGGTCGTCGCCGACGACGGCCACGAGAATACCTAGTGCTCCGCACCGGAAATACGGTTGGCTTCGAGAGCGTATTTGCGGGGAGGTGCACTTTAGGCTGAACCTTCGTCTCGACATCTCCTACGACGGTTCCTATTTCCACGGATTCGCTTCACAGCCGTCGTTAACGACGGTCCAAGGAGAAATCGACGCGGCGCTGTCCCGGTTGCTGCGCGTCCAAGAGATTGAATCCACCGGCGCGGGCAGGACCGACGCCGGCGTGCATGCTCTCGGCCAAGTGATGAGCGTGGGCGAAGTTGGCGACGAGACTGATCTCGACAAGTTGAGAGCCGCGCTCAACTCTGTGCTCGGAGGGCGAATCGCCGTGAGAGCCTGCATTCGAGCCGATCCGGGGTTCCACGCGCGCTTTAGTGCTCGCTCACGCCTCTACGTGTACGCAATCCTGCAGTCTGAGGTCCCGGATCCGTTCCTGGCAAGAACGGCTCTGTGGCATCGGAAGGAACTTTCAGTGGATGCGATGAATGAGGCTGCCGGCCATCTCGTCGGAGAGCGCGACTTCAGCTCGTTCGGGCGAGTGCCGGCGGGGGCTTCGGCGCAACGGACACTCTTTGAGCTGTCGTGCTCACGCTCCAACTCCATCGTTCGAATTCGGGCTCGCGCCAACGCCTTCATCCAGCAGATGGTTCGCTCGCTGGTCGGCACACTTATTCAGGTGGGCGAGGGAAAGCGGACCCCGGACGAAGCCGCCGGCGTGCTCCAGGCCCGAGACCGAGTAAAGGCGGGGCCCGTCGCCCCCCCACACGGTCTCTGCCTGGTCTCGGTCGAGTATGATGAGGGCTGGAGCAGGCCGCTTTATTCGATTTGACCTGGCTTCGCAGGTGCCGGTATCCTGCGATTTCTCCGACTATCACGTGGTTAGAAGCCGCCAAGGGGAAGATATGAAAACCCACTCGACAAAGCCTCATGAGATCGTGCGCGACTGGTGGGTCGTGGACGCGGATGGTGTCGTGCTGGGCCGGCTCGCCTCTGAGGTAGCTCAACTTCTCCGCGGTAAGAACAAGCCTTACTTCGCGCCGTATCTCGACTGCGGCGACCACGTCGTGGTGGTTAACGCTTCCAAGATCGTCTTGACCGGGAACAAGATCATGGACAAGCAGTACTACAGACATTCCGGCTATCCCGGCGGCCTGAGCGCGACCCCTTATTCCAAGCTCATGGCGACTCGCCCCGAGATCGCCGTCGAGAAGGCGGTCAAAGGGATGCTTCCCAGCAACCGTCTCGGGCGAGCCATGCTAAAGAAACTGAACGTCTATGCCGAAGGCGATCACCCTCATCAAGCACAAAAGCCGAAGCCGCTCGACCTCAGGAGTGTGGCCGCTCCACACAACCCCGAGCAGGCTCACACGATCGAGGAGGTAACGGGTGGTTGACACCCTGACCCGCGCCACCGGACGGCGCAAGGAAGCGGTATGTGGCGCTCGCCTCTCGCCCGGCAGCGGACAGTGGTCGATCAACGGTGGTCGAAGCCTGGAGGACTATTTCCCGAGCGTCACCCACCGCAGGATCATCACCGAGCCTCTACGGCTCACCAACACTGAGGGTCGCTACGACATTGTCGTGAAGCTCACCGGCGGCGGCGTGGCCGGCCAGGCTGGTGCGCTTAGGCATGCGCTCTCGCGCGCTCTGGCCGAGCTCGATCCCGACCTCCGGCCGTCCCTCAAGCGGGCGGGTTTCTTGAGGCGCGACGCCCGGGAGAAGGAACGGCGCAAGTACGGTCTCAAGAAGGCCCGCAAGGCGCCCCAGTACTCCAAGCGCTAGGGTCCGCCTCACCCTGCTCCGAAAGCTTCTCAAACGCGGGCAGAGCGCGTCCGGGTGAGTCGTCGTGCTCAGACGCGCATCGAGAGCGATTGGCTACGCGTGCCGGCTTGCCGGGAAGCTCATTACGAGGCCAGCATGCGCCGCAGCACCATCTGCAGCACTCCGCCGTGCCGGTAATAGTCGAGCTCTACATGCGAGTCGATACGGCATTGGCCCATGAAGGTCGTCTCCTTCCCGTCGGCGCGGGCCGTGACCTCCAGTTGGGCGCCCGGCTCGAGCCCCGACGAGATGCCGCTGATCGAGTAGGTCTCCCTGCCATCGAGTCCGAGGGACTCGGGGTTCTCCGATTCTGAGAACTGCAGAGGCAGAATCCCCATGCCGATGAGGTTGCTGCGGTGGATGCGTTCGAAGCTCTCCGCGATCACCGCCTTGACGCCTTGGAGCAGCGGGCCCTTGGCGGCCCAGTCCCTGGAGCTACCGGAGCCGTACTCCTTCCCGGCAAGAATGATTAGGGGAACACCCTCCTCCTGGTAAGACTCGGCAGCATCATAGATGGCGATTGAATCGTCATTGGGTAATCGGGCGGTCCAGCCCCCCTCTTTCACAGCCAGCTTGTTGCGCAGCCTGATGTTGGCGAACGTGCCGCGCATCATCACTTCATGGTTGCCCCGCCGAGATCCATAGCTGTTGAAGTCCTGGGGCTTGATTCCCTTTTCGACGAGATACTTTCCGGCAGGGGAGCTTGGGGCGATCGATCCTGCCGGAGAGATGTGGTCTGTGGTGACCGAGTTCCCCACGTACACAAGGACGCGTGCGTCCACGATGTCGGATGGGGGGGATGGCTCTGCCCCCAGATTCTCGAAGAACGGTGGCTCCCGAACATAGGTGGAGGTCTCGTCCCATTGGTAGAGTTTGCCCTCGGGTGACGGCAGATCTCTCCAGCGTTCATCGCCTTCGAAGATTGAGGCGTACTCGTCGGCGAAGAGATCGGCGCTCACCGACACCATGGCCTCTTCGATCTCCTCCGCCTGTGGCCAAAGGTCTTGGAGGTGGACTTCCTCTCCCGACTCATCCCGGCCCAGTGCATCGGTGGTCAGGTCGATGTCGGCCGTGCCGGCGAGCGCGTAGGCAACCACCAAGGGGGGCGAGGCGAGATAGCTCGCCTTGACCTGGGGATGGATGCGTCCCTCGAAGTTGCGATTACCCGACAACACCGAAACCACCGCCAGATCATTGCGCTCCACGGCCGCGGCTGCATCTTCGGGCAGGGGTCCAGAGTTTCCGATGCAGGTCGTGCAACCGTAGCCGACGACGTGGAAGCCGAGTTTGTCTAGATAGGGAGCGAGGCCGGCGGCGTCGAGGTACTTGGTCACGACTCGCGACCCGGGTGCCAGGCTTGTTTTCACCCACGGCTTGGTGGTGAGCCCCCGCTCCACCGCCTTCTTCGCGAGCAGGCCGGCCGCGAGCATGACGGAGGGATTGGAGGTGTTGGTGCAACTGGTAATGGCTGCGATCACCACCGAGCCATCGCGCACTTGGTCGTCTCTCTCGGCTGCCGGCTCGCCTCCATACACGTTCTTGAAGCTTTCCCATACGCGTGCTAGCGGAACGCGATCCTGTGGCCGGCGGGGTCCGGCAAGGCTGGGCTCGACTGTAGAGAGATCGAGCTCGAGATTCTCGGTGTAAGCCGGGGCCTTGGTTTCATCGGTGCGAAAGATGCCCTGCTCCTTGGCATAGCGTTCGACGAGATCGATGTGGTCGTCCGCTCGGTTTGTCAGTCGTAGGTATGCGAGCGTCTGATCGTCGATCGGGAACAGCGCCGCCGTGGCGCCGTATTCCGGGCACATGTTGGAGATCGTTGCCCGGTCGGCGACTCTCAGATTCGACAGCCCGCTGCCGTAGAACTCGACGAACTTGCCGACGACGCCATGGGCGCGCAACATCTCGGTGATCGTCAGTACGAGGTCGGTGGCCGTCACTCCTGTGCTGAGCGCACCGGTCATGAGAAGCCCCACGACACCGGGGGTGCCCAGAGGTACCGGCTGTCCCAAGAGGGCAGCCTCGGCTTCTATGCCCCCAACTCCCCAGCCAAGCACCCCGAGCCCATTGACCATCGTGGTGTGGGAATCGGTTCCGACCAGCGTGTCGGGGACTGCGATGGCACCGTTCTCGTCCTTGAGTGTGGCGACGACTGCGGCGAGATATTCGAGATTCACCTGATGCACGATTCCCAGCCCCGGGGGAACTACTCGGAAGCCCTCGAAAGCCTGTTGTGCCCATCTCAGCAGCGAATAGCGTTCGTGGTTACGCTCGTACTCTCGGTCCACGTTCGTGGCGAACGCCTGAACGGTGCCAAATGCATCGACTTGGACTGAATGATCTATGACGAGATCGACCGGAACAAGCGGGTCGACCAGTGCTGGATCGCCCCCCTCTTTGTGCATGGCGGAGCGCATGGCGGCGAGATCCACGACGGCGGGTACGCCGGTGAAGTCCTGCAGGATCACGCGCGCGGGGGCGTAAGGGAATTCCCCTGCCCCCGTACCCTCTTGCCCCCATGCAGCGAGAGCCGTCACATCGTCCTCCGAGGCAAGTCCACGCGCCGTTGAGCGCAGCAAGTTCTCGAGCAGCAGGCGAATGGTGACGGGGAGATCGTCGAGCCGGGCAGTGCCGGCCTTTTCCAACGCCTCTAACCGATAGAGGCCGAGGCGGCCCGAAGCAGTCTCGAAATTCCCTCGGGCTCCGAACGGGTTGTGAGTCTTCGACATCTTTTGCTTGCCTCCTTGTCACCACCGAGGCGGATCGACGGCGGTATGCCCATGATATTCGGTTCGACGGGCCGATCCCGGCGGGTAACAATGTCGCATGCTCACACCACCGGATCACGTGATCGTCATATTCGGAGCCAACGGGGACCTCGCCCGCAGAAAGCTCCTGCCCGCCTTCTACCACCTCGAAGAAGAGGGCCTGATGCCGAAGAACTATCGCATCATCGGCAACTCGCGCAGCGAAATGTCGAACGAAGAGTTCCGTAAATTCGCGCTCGAGAGCGCCCGGGAGTTCTGCCGCACCCCGGTGCGGGACGAGGTCTGGGCTAGCCTCGCCCAACGCCTCACCTACGTGGCCCACGACCTCTCTCCGGACGATGCTCAACCGGTTGTGGATGCAGTCCGGGACGCGGAGTCGGAACTTGGAGCTGATTGCCGCCGCCTCTACTATCTCTCAGTTCCACCGGCAGCATTTTCCACGATCGCCAAAGCTGTAGGCGCCACCGGACTGTCCGCAAGGGCGCGTCTGGTGATCGAAAAGCCTTTCGGCTGGGACCGGCAATCCTTCAGGGAGCTTCGGGACACAGTGTCGGAGGTTCTGGACGAATCGCAGATCTACCGCATCGATCATTTCTTGGGCAAGGAGACGGTGCAGAACATCCTCGCGCTGCGTTTTGCCAACGGCATCTTCGAGCCGGTGTGGAATCGTCACCACATCGATCACGTGCAGATCGATATGCCCGAGACCCTGGGAATCGGGGGCAGGGCTTCCTTCTACGAGGCAACGGGGGCACTGCGGGACATGATCGTCACCCACCTATTCCAGGTCTTGGCCTTCGTGGCGATGGAACCGCCGACCAGCTTGTCGCCACGCCCCCTGATGGACGAATCGGGCAAGGTGTTCGAGTCCATGGCCGTCCTGCGTCCGGAGGATGTCGTCTACGGCCAGTATCAGGGCTATCGCGATGAGGAGGGAGTGGCGGCGGATTCCGGCACCGAGACGTATGCGGCCGCCACAGTGTGCATCGACAATTGGCGGTGGGCCGGCGTTCCCTTCTTTCTAAGAACTGGTAAGCGCCTGGCGGAGAGCCGGCAGTCCGTGTCCCTCTTCTTCAAGGAGCCACCGCGACAGATGTTCAAGGAGGTTTCAGGCGAAGGGATGGAGCAGAATTGCCTCAGCCTTGAACTAGGGACGGATGAAGGAATCGCAATCGCTTTCTTGGCGAAGGCTCCAGGCCCCACCATTGAGCTTGCACCCGCGCGCATGAGTTTCGATTACGAAGGGTCGTTCGGCTCCGAGCTCATCGAGGCCTACGAACGACTTCTGCACGATGCGCTCATCGGAGATCGAACACTGTTCACGAGGGCCGACGGGATCGAAAGAACGTGGGAGATTGTCGAGCCGGTCCTTCAGAATCCCCCGGACGTGGAGCTTTACGAACAGGGTAGTTGGGGACCGGAGGCGGGTCGGCGGCTGATCCAACCCCGACGCTGGCGCTTGCCCGAGGTCGTTGAAGTGTTTGAAGGACCTTGAAGGGTATGTCACGAATATGGGAAAACACATAGAGTTTCACTTCGATCCGCTGTGCCCTTGGGCATGGCAAAGCTCCAAATGGATGCGCGAGGTCGAGAAGGTCCGCGATGTGGACGTCGAGTGGCGGCTGTTCAGTCTCAAACTGATCAACGAAGGTAAAACGGATCCTCTCGCAGATAATCATGCGCGCGGCACTCCGACTCTGCGAACTCTGGCGCTCGTAAAGCGTGAGCAAGGCAATGATGCCGTGGGGACTCTCTACGAGTTCTTTGGAAAGCGTCTGCACGAAGGCCGGGAAGAGGTCGGTCCGGAAGTTCTGCAGAAGGCCTTGATCGACGCAGATCTGGATCCGGAGATGATCACAAGAGCCCTCGAAGACAACGCCACCATGCAGGAGGTGCGCGACGAGCACAATGCCGCGGTCGAAAGCGCCGGGTGCTTCGGAGTTCCCACGATCGTTATGGGCTCGGGACTCGGCCTCTTCGGTCCGGTGATTGCGGCGGCTCCCGTTGGGGAGGAGGCAGGCGAGATGTGGGATCATTTTTGCTACTTCGCCGAGCTAGACGGCTTCTTCGAGTTGAAGCGGGAGCGCGACCGGCGTCCCGGAGAGTAGCAGCACCCTTTTGTTGTTAACCCGCGCTCAGCGGGGTTGTGGTGTAAGGATCGTGCGACTAGGGGAGTCCGGCGACAATCTCGTTCACGGGCTTGCGAATGCCCGTGAAGAACGGGATCTCAAGCTTGGTATAGCGCCGCGCTTCGGTGGCTCTAAGCCGACGGATCAGGTCAACGATGCGATCGAGGCGGTCCGCTTCGAACGCGAGTATCCATTCGTAATCGCCGATCCCGAACGCACTAGTCGTATTGGCGAGGACATCCGGAAACTCTCGGCCGGCGAGGCCGTGGTCTCTGAGCATCGTGCCTCGCTCCTCAGGGCTCAATAGATACCAGTCGGGCGTCCGCACGAACGGGTACACACACAGATACTTCTTTGGCTCCTTCTTTTGAACGAATGCGGGCTGGTGGTCCTTCGTGAATTCGGCTGGACGCACGAGCCCGACAAATACCTCGCGTGGCTGAAGGGCACCGCCGAGGCGCGTCCGTCGGAGCTGTGCGTACAGGTCCTGAAGGTCGTCTACAGATTGCGCCACCCACCAGATGACGATGTCCGCGTCGGCCCTGAACCCGGCCGTCGCGTAAATCCCGCGCGTCTCCACCCTGTCTGCGTACGCCTCGAGGAGGTCGGAAACCTCTTTGCTCACCACGTCGCGTTCCGCTGAGGGCAGCGATTCGGGCAGAGCGGTGAAAACCGGGTAGGAGGCATAGATTGTCTCGGGGCTCACAGCCTGAGCCTATCCGGAACATCGCGAGACGACGACGAGGGAGTGCAATGTGAGTGAGGACTACGACGTGATCGTGATCGGCATGGGGGTCGGTGGTGAAGAGGTGGCGACCCGGACCGCAGACGGGGGTCTGAAGGTGCTGTGCATCGAAAAAAAACTGGTTGGAGGCGAGTGTCCCTACTGGGGCTGTATTCCCTCCAAAGTCATGGTCCGGGCGGGCACCAGCCTGGCCGAGGCGGCGCGTGCGGTGGGCCTTGCGGGTGAGGGAAGAATCTCCCCGAGGTGGGCGCCGGTCGCCGGACGTGTCCGTCAGTTCACGGCGAGCTGGGATGACAAGGCTGCGGTCGAGCGCCATGAGGAGCAGGGAGCTACCGTGCTACACGGAGAAGCACGCATCCTCTCCCCCAAAGAGGTGGAAGTCGGCGGTCGGCGGTACTCGGCCGGGCGGGGGATCGTGGTGGCTACGGGCGGGGAACCGGTCGCTCCTCCCATCGACGGCCTCACAGACATCGACTTCTGGACCAATCGCGAAGCGATCGAGGCGGAATCTGTGCCGGCTTCGCTCATCGTGCTGGGAGCCGGGCCCATCGGGCTCGAGCTGGCGCAGGTCTACGCTCGTTTCGGGGCCGATGTGACCATTGTCGAGGTCGCAGACCACGCCCTGCCGGCCGAAGAGCCGGAGAACGGCGCCGCGATCGAAGAGATGCTTGCTTACGACGGCATCAACTTGAGAACCGGCGCAAAGGCGGAGAAGGCCGCCTCCTCGAGCGCAGGGGTCGCCGTCCATCTGGCCGGCGGCGACGTGCTGGAGGCAGAGCGCCTGCTCGTCGCTACCGGGCGGCGCCACAATCTCCGAAAGATCGGACTCGAGAGCGTAGGCCTCGACCCGGAGGCTCGATCGATCGAGGTCGACGAGCACCTCAGGGCTGCGGACGGCGTGTGGGCCGTGGGGGATGTGACCGGCAAGGGTGAGTTCACACATGTCGCCGTCTACCAGGGCCGCATCGCGGCCGCCGACCTGCTCGGCCAAGAGCACGCTCCGGCCGATTACTCGGCCGTCCCGCGCGTCACCTTCACCGATCCCGAGGTCGCCAGCGTGGGGTTGTCCGAGAAGCAGGCGAGAGATGCGGGCCTCGACGTGTCGGTAGGCGTTGCCGAGACGTCGGCTTCGGCGCGTGGCTACATCCACGGTCCGGGGGCCGAGCACGGCGTCTACAAACTGGTGGCCGACGCAACCACCGGGGTTCTGGTGGGAGGTTCGGTGATGGGTCCCGCCGCGGGGGAGGTCGTCGGCACCCTGGTGCTGGCCGTCAAGGAGAAGATTCCCGTCGCACGGCTCCGGGAGCTGATCTACCCCTATCCGACTTTCGTGCGTGGTCTCGAGGACTCCCTCAAAGAGCTGGGGTGAGGGGGGCCCTGGTGCTCCGTGGTCCAAACGCCCAAACTGTGCTCCTGACCACCGATTCGGTGGTCATACGCACAAGTTGGGCGATCGAGCACCGCAACCCTGGAGCTGCCGGGTGGCGTGATTGTTTTGAAGTATCAGAGGTGCTCGAGCACGCGGGCGCACGCTTCTTGGCCCTGCCGGATGCAGTCGGGTAGCCCCGAGCCGCGGTAGCCGGCGCCGGCCACCGCCAGTCGAGGGTGGGCTTCGAGGGCACGTTCGGACGCGGCCACGCGCTCTAGGTGGCCCACGGCGTACTGAGGCAGCCCGCGCTCCCAGCGAGTGACCTTCCATCGCAGGGGCAGGGCGTCGAGGCCGACGGCGGCGCTGAGGTCTGCGGCCAGACCCCGCGCCAACACGTCGTCTGGCGCCTGAAGGGCGGGATCCGCCCCCGACCTCCCGGCGAAGCAGCGCATGACGAGCGAGCCGTCTGCGGGAGCCGTGTCGGGCCACTTGTGCGAGGTCCATGAGCAAGCCGCGAGCGTGGCCCGGGCTGCCCGGGACACGAGAATGCCGCTGGTGCCCTCCGGGGGCGTCCAGGAGCCTCGCGGGTAGACGAGCGTGACCGAGGCCACGCTCGCGTATTGGATGGTCGACAGCAGGGTCGCTGTACGCGGACTGAGTCGGGCGAGGATGTCGGCCGCGGCGAAGGCGGGAACCGCAAGGACCACCCCCAGAACATCAAGCGTGGCGCCGGACTCCAGCTCCAGCTCGAAGCCTTGACTCGAGCTCTGAATGCTGACGACGCGCGCGCCGGTCCGCACTTCTGCACTCTTTCCAAGGGTGGCTGCGAGTCGTTCCACGAGCCTGTCCATCCCACCCCGGACCGCAAGGAAAGGCGGCGTCCCGGCGGAATCCTGATCTCGGAGGCTTGCGATGAGGCTGCGGTCACGACGCGCCAAGGAGTCGATGACCGGGGTGGCGGCGGCGAGGCTGAGGGACTCTGCCCCTCCCGCCCTTGTGCCGGCCAGCAAGGGATCAACCAGGTTCTCGAGGACCTCCTGGCCGAAGCGGTGAGTGACGAATGTGCCCAGGGAGAGATCCGGACCCGAAACCGGGCGGGGATTGAAGAGGTCGGTGCACGCCCGCAGCGCTCCGCGCCCGGACAGCAGTCCTGAACGCCACGCCCTATAGGGAGATGAGGGTATCCCGTGGGGGAAGCCGGCGGGGAGCCGCGCCAGCTTGGTCCCGGTCCAGACGAGCGCTCCGAAGCGGGCTGGAGGCACGAGGTCGGCGCCCAGTCCGAGCTCCCGGCACAGAGATACGGCCGCCGGCTCCCGATCCAGAAAGGAGTCCGGGCCCGCTTCCACCATCAGGCCCCCGAGTCTCTCTGTTAGCACCTTGCCGCCGAGGCGGTCACCGCTCTCCAGCACGACGACCCCGGCACCGCTCTCGGCAAGACGGTGGGCCGCCGCGAGACCGGTGATGCCGCCGCCGACCACGGCGACGCGACTCACGCCGAGCGGAGCTGCCGGGACACGACCGCGGCCACCACGTCGAGGAACTCGGGGTCAGAGTTCGGCGCGCGGGTGCGAGCAAAGGCAAGGCCGAGCTTTGAGGCCGCCGCCTTCGCCTCGATGTCGAGGTCGTAGAGGACCTCGAGATGATCGGCGACGAAGCCACAGGGGCACACAACCACGCCCCCTGCTCCCTCCTCGGAAAGCTTGTTCATTACCTCGAGGATGTCGGGGCCGAGCCAACGCTGCCCGGTGCGGCCGGCGCTCTGCCAGCCCACCTTCCAGCGCTCCAACCCCACCTGCGAGGCCACCGCGGCGGCCGTGGCGGCGAGCTGCTCGGGATAGGGGTCGCCTCTTTCGAGGATGCGCTCGGGCAGGCTGTGCGCTGAGAACACGACCGTGGCGGCCTCCCTCCGAGTACGGGGCAGTGAGGCCAGCGCCTCCTCCACGCGAGCCCCCAACCAGGCTATGTAGCCCGGCTCGAGGTGCCAGCTGGGTATGACCGTCAACGAGCCCTCCCACCCCACGCTCCCGGCTGCCGCCCGCGCCCTCGACTCGTAGTCGGCCACGCTCATGGTCGAGAAGTGGGGGGCGAGCACCAGTCCCACGGCATCGCCCACTCCGTCGACCGCCATGTTTGCGATCGCGTCGGAAATGAAGGGGGCCGCGTGCTTTTGCCCGAGGTAGGCACGGACTCCCACCCGCTCTTCGATACCTCGCGCCTGCGCCGTGGTGATCTCCAACAGCGGCGAGCGCCCGCCGATGGCTGCGTAACGGGACTTGAGCTCGTCGAGCAGATCGGCCGGGGGAGGCTTGCCCCCCCGAATATCGGTGTAATAAGCCCCTACCTCTTCGGGGCCCTTAGGAGTTCCGTAGGCCATAACGAGCACGCCGCAGGGCTCAGGCATCCGGCTCCCAGTTGTGTACGAGGTCCACCAAGCGGCGGAGCATGTCGGGGTCGGTCGCGGGAAGGACCCCGTGTCCCAGGTTGAAGATGTGGCCCCGGCCCCCGCCGAACTGGAGCACTTCGAGAGCCTTGTCCCTGAGCACCTCCCACGGTGCGAGACAAGCGGCCGGGTCGAGGTTTCCCTGCACCACCGCCGAGGGGCCCAAGCGTCGGCGCGCCGAGTCGAGAGGGGTTCTCCAGTCTACGCCGATGACCTCAGCCGACGTCTCGGCCAAAAGCCCGAACAGCTCTCCGGTGGCGACTCCGAAGTAGATGCGAGGAACTCCGAGATGCTCGAGGCCCTTGAATACCTTGAGGACGTAGGGAAGCGCAAAGGCGGAGTAGTCTGCCGGGGCAAGGGCGCCGGCCCAGCTGTCGAACAGCTGCACGGCCTCGGCTCCCGCTCGCACCTGCGCCGAGAGGTAGGCGAGTGTGGAGTCCGCCAGGTTCTCCATGAGCGCCTCCCACAGACTGGGCTCCGAGAGCATCAGAGCCTTGGTACGGGAGTGGTCCTTCGATGGTCCGCCCTCGACGAGGTAGCAGGCAAGAGTGAACGGCGCTCCGGCGAAGCCGATGAGGGGGCGGTCTAGCTCGGCCGCCAGCAGCCGCACGGTTTCCAAGACGAAAGGAACATCTGACTCCGGCTCCAGCCCCCGGAGCTGTTTCAGGTCGCGTGCAGAGCGGATCGGTTCCTCGAGCACCGGCCCCACACCGGGCACAATGTCGAGTTTCACGCCCGCAGCGGCAAGAGGGACGACGATATCCGAGAACAGAATCGCGGCGTCCACATCCAACCGTCTTACGGGTTGGAGTGTGACCTCGGCGGCGAGCTCCGGAGTGCGACACAGCTGAAGAATCGAATAGCTCCCCTTGAGCGAGCGGTATTCGGGAAGGCTGCGACCGGCCTGACGCATGAACCACACCGGGACTCGATCGGTGGGCTCGTTGCGGCAGGCGGCAAGAAAGCTTGTCCTCATCGATCCATCCTATGGAGATTTCTGAGTCGAGTTTCTCGCTCGTGGAGGAGGTAGGGTTTTCCGGCACCAGTTCAAGCTGGGGCCCGGGCGGACTTCCCTGAAGTCCGGGCGACTCCTGATCGAGGAGACCACTGATTCAGGGGCCATCTCCGGCGAGGTTCGATGCCCTTGTGCTCTCGGGGGGCCGCGGCACGCGTCTCGGCGGTGTTGATAAGGGAACTCTGGAGGTCGGCGGCAAACGCCTGATCGACCGGGTTCTCGGCGCGCTGGCAGCAGCCCGGCGAATTGTCGTGGTGGGGCCGCCGCTGAAGGTATCGACTGAGGTCCTGTGGACGAGGGAAGAGCCGGCGGATGGCGGGCCCGTCGCTGGCCTGGCGGCGGGACTCACTCTGGTTGAGGAAGGGATAGTGGTCGTCGTGGCGGTCGACATGCCGTTCGTGACCCAGGGCGTGGTGAACCGACTGGTCGCGGCAGCGGCCGAGGTTGACGGGGCGATCCTGCGCAACGGCGGAGACCAGTACCTCTGTGGGGCTTACACCACTGAGGCCTTGCGCGCTAGGCTCCGGAGTCTGAAGGCCGTACGGGGTGCGTCGATGCGCCGGCTGCTCGAGGGTCTGAGTCTCGAGAGGATCAAAGACCCGGCCGCGAGCTGGGACTGCGATACCTGGGAACAGGTCGAGGGAGCCCGGTCGCAGGAAGGTGGTTGAGATGCCCGAACACTGGGTGCGAGCAGTCTGCCGTGAGCTGGGGCTAGCCGGCGATTTCGATGTCGATCAGCAACTCGATGTCGCCCGCGTCGTGGCGCACAAGGTGGAGCGCCGGGCCGCGCCAGTGACCACCTTTCTGATCGGAGTCGCCGCGGGGCGGCTGGGGGCGGACCATGACGCTATCAGGGATGCATCGCAGAAGATCATGGCTCTGGCGCGCGAGTGGGAGCCGCCCGCGGCCTGACTTGCTCGTCGGTGAGGCCCAGGGCTGTGAGCTCGAGGCGAGCCAGGGCCTGGTAGTGGCCTGCGGCGAGGTCGCCGGCGGGGTCCTTGGAAACCTGCCGTAGCTCATGAAAGGGTCGCGTTACCGCGGCCCTGAGCGCGAACAGCTCGAGGTCGTCGGCATCGAGTCGGATGTGGTGGGCGGCGGTGGCTTCCCGGATCCAGGACAATCGTCCCGGCAGGTACCTCAGCACGACGAGGGCGATCGGGATGAACGCCAGCGAGATTCCGAGCCACAGCGCCAGCTCCGCGATGGCCTCCTGTTGCGCAGCCCCGGCCCCCTGTAAGGCGCGGCCGACTCCAGATAGGGCGCCGAAAGGCCCCTCGAGAGCATCCCCCACCACAGGCAGATCGGAGATCCCGCTGCCGGCCTCATCCGCGCTGCGGGAGAGGTCTTGCCCTGCAGATTCCACCGCTCTTCCCGGGCTCGCCAAGGCCGCGACCAGATCGTGCACTCGGGTCCCGACCCAGACCCAGATTCCTACCCATGCCAGCGTGAGGAGGTCGCGCAGGATCTGAGCGTTGCGCATCCGCGGAGTCTGGGCGTAGATCTTCATGTCTGAGAGCCTAAGTCGGTTCTAGATGGCTTCGGCGACCCGCTCGCCGGTTTCTCCTACCCACCTAGTACACCGCCCCGTACGAAACCGGGGTTCGAGACGCGACGCGGGATCGATCGCTCGCGTCGCGGGGCACGATCTGGAAAAATGGCTCAGTGTCCAGGCTCTTCGGTACCGACGGTGTGCGTGGGGTGGCCAACCGCGACCTCACCCCCGACCTCGTACTCACTTTGGGCCGTGCTGCGGGACTAGTGCTGGCAGCGGACGGTGGCGAGATAGTGGTCGGACGCGATACACGCCTCAGCGGACCGATGCTGGAAGGTGCGCTCTGCGCGGGCCTCAGCTCGGCCGGTGTCGGGGTCGCGCTCGCCGGTGTCATCCCCACGCCGGCGGTTGCGTTTCTCACCGTCGACCGGGCTGCCCGGGCGGGCGCAATGATCTCCGCCTCGCACAACCCGGTCCCCGACAACGGTGTCAAGTTTTTCTCCGCCGAGGGCCTCAAGACGTCCACCGAGACAGAGGATGCGATCGAGCAGGCCATGCAGTCCCTCGTCCGAGAGTTGCCGGCAGGCGAGACCCTTGGGCGTATCGTGCACCTCGAGGACGCTGCCTCCTGCTATGTCGAGCACCTACTCGAGAGCACCGGGGCCGATCTCGGGGGTCTCAAGCTCGTTCTCGATTGCGCCTTCGGCGCCGCTCACGCGGTTGGGCCCCAGGCTTTTCGGTCGGCGGGGGCCGAGGTCGTTGCGATCAACGACGAACCCGATGGCTCCCGCATCAACGTCGATTGCGGCTCGACCTCGCTCGAGGGCGTTGCCCGGCGGGTGGTGGAGGAGAAGGCCGACTTGGGGCTCGCGTTCGACGGCGACGCGGACCGGGTGCTGGCCGTCGACGAGCACGGAGACGAGGTCGACGGTGACCGCATCCTGGGCCTTACTGCGCTGAGGCTCAAGGAGCTAGGCGCGTTGAGGGGCAATGTGGTGGTGGTCACGGTCATGTCCAACCTGGGGCTCGTCAAAGCCCTCGAGGCGCGCGGGGTCGAGGTACGCACGGCCCCCGTGGGTGACAAGTTCGTCGCCGAGGCGATGCGGGAAACGGGCGCAGTCCTGGGCGGGGAGCAGTCGGGCCACATCATCTTTTCCCATCACGCCACCACCGGCGACGGGGTGCTGGCCGGGCTTCAGGTGGCCTGCAGCCTCAAGGGCTTCGGTGAGCCGATGTCCCGGCTCACCCACTTTTTCGAGTCTTACCCTCAGGTGCTGATCAGTGTGCCGGTGTCGGACCGAGGTGGCCTCGATGGAGCACGGGCCTTGTGGGATGAGGTCGAGGCGGTGGAGAAGCGCCTGGGTCAAGAGGGCAGGGTGCTGCTGCGCGCGTCGGGCACCGAGCCGGTGGTCAGAGTGATGGTGGAGGCGACCGAGGAGAACGATGCACGGCGCGCCGCCGAGGCCCTCGCCGAGGCGGTCAAGAGAGCCCTCGGCTGAGGCTGTACTTGCGTTGTGGGCCCCTCCAGGTGCCCTCTTAGGGACTCCTGCGGGCGGTCAGAGCCCATACCCGCTCGTCGGCCGCCCCGGCCGCGGGTGCGGCTGGCCCCCAGGAGTGGGTAATCTGGGCCAGGAGAGAGGGAATTTTTTCGGAGCTAGCGCCAGGGCTCGTCGCGGAGGGGACGAGTCGACGAGGCAGGGGATCTCGGAGGTGCCCGCCCGGGGTATCCGGTGCAGGCGCCACTCGGCGGGTGACCCTCGGCCGGCCACGGTCGTGACGGTGCCGACAAACCCCGGGAGCGATCTCGGGTCACAAACCGGTAGCGGTGTGGCTCTCTCAAGACCGAAGTTTCGCGCGCTCTAGGCGCGCGGCTGAGAGAGGGGAGAGAGATCATGTGCGGAATCGTCGGCTACACGGGCCGCACCCAGGCCCTACCCATCCTCTTGGACGGCATGCGTCGGCTCGAGTACCGCGGCTACGACTCGGCGGGCGTCGCAGTGTTGTCCGGCGATGGCATCGAAGTGGCCCGCAAGGCCGGGCCTCTCGATGCGTTGCTCCAAGAATTGGAGGGCCAAACTTTCTCGGGCACAACAGGGATTGGGCACACACGATGGGCAACTCACGGCGCGCCCACGGATTCGAATGCTCATCCTCACTGCGACTGTTCGGGGAACATCGCGGTCGTCCACAACGGAATCATCGAGAACCACGACCGCCTCAGAAAACAGCTCGAGCGAAAGGGCCACCGCTTTGCTTCAGAGACCGACACCGAGGTGGTTGCTCATCTGCTTGAAGCGAGCATTGCGGAACGATCCTGCACGCTGAGAGAAGCCGCGCTCGCCATCGTCTCTCAACTGGAGGGCGCGTTCGCGCTGGTGTGCGTTTCGAGTGCCGACCCCGGAGTGATCGTAGCCGTGCGCCAGGATCCACCCATAATCGTCGGATCGACCGTCGAGGCCGGGTTCGTTGCTTCAGGCATTCCAGCCCTGCTCCCCTACACGAGGGAAGTCATGCCTCTCGACAACCATCAGGTGGCAGAGATCCGCCCGGGGCAGGTGCGCGCGTTCTCATTCTCCGGCGAGGAAGTCTCGATCGAGAAAGTCACGGTCGGGTGGGATGAGGCCGCGGCCGAACGTGGCGGTTTCGAGGATTTCATGCTCAAAGAGATATTCGAGCAGCCGGACGCAGCTCGCGACACTATGCGTTCTCGCGTCGACGAGTCGGGTCGCGTCGCCCTCGACGAGGTGCACTGGTCGGACGAGACGCTGCGTCGCATCACTAAGGTGGTAGTGGTGGCGTGTGGCACCTCGTTTCATTCCGGGATGGCTGCAAAGCATGCAATCGAGCACTGGACTCGCCTCCCGGTCGAGCTCGACCTTGCCTCCGAGTTCCGATATCGCGACGCTGTCCTCGACGACCGTTCCTTGGTTGTAGCAATTGCTCAGTCCGGTGAAACTGCAGACACGCTCGCGGCGCTGCGATTCGCCAAAGAGATGGGCGCCAGCGTCGTCGCAGTGACGAACGTCGTGGGTTCCTCGATCACCAGAGAAGCCGACGCAGTCCTGTTCACACACGCGGGACCCGAGATAGGCGTGGCCGCAACGAAGACCTTCACGTGTCAATTGATCGCGCTCAATTTGCTGGCCTTGTATCTGGCCCAAGCACGCGCGTCGATGCCTGCGGACAAGCTGGCGGAGACGATTGAGGCGATGCGAGCGCTTCCCGATCAGATTGCGGAGACTCTGCTGCTTCAGGACGACGTTCATCGAGCCGCCAAACGCTACGCGATGGCCACCGACATTCTGTTCATCGGACGAGGAGTCGGGGTTGCAGTTGCTTTGGAGGGGGCCCTGAAGCTCAAGGAGATCAGCTATCTTCACGCGGAGGGCTATGCCGCAGGAGAGCTCAAGCACGGCGCAATTGCTCTCATCGAGGAAGGCGTGCCGGTGGTCGGAATAGTGACGGGCCAGGCCCTCTACGAAAAGATGCTCGCGAACATCGCAGAAGTGAGAGCGCGCGGCGCGGAGACGATCCTGATTGCGCGACGCGGAGACGAGCGCGCGCGTGCGGTCGCGAACGAGCTCTTCGAGGTGCCCACAACCAAGCCTCTGTTGAGCCCCGTGCTCGACTCGATCCCACTGCAGATGTTCGCCTACTTTGTCGCCAAAGAGAGAGGCCTGTCGCCCGACAAGCCTCGCAATCTCGCCAAGAGCGTGACGGTGGAGTAGCTTTGTTTCATCCCTCATCCAACACTTCGCGAATCGACTCGTGAGGGCAACGAAGGGAGGCCCGAAATGGGATTCATGGACAAGGTCAAGACCGCCGCTCAGGAGGTGACGGTCGAAGCCAAGAAGCTGGGCGCCCAAGCCCAGGGCGCGCTGTCGGAGGCGCAGCTCAAGCGCCGGATGGACGACTGCGCCAAGCAGCTCGGCTACCTGTATCACCAAGAGCGTGCCCGAGGGGCCGCTCTCGGCGAGGAGGCCGATCGTCTGGTGCTAGAGATCTCCGGGCTCCAGGCGCAGATCGCCCAGGCCGCTGCCGAGACCAAGATCAAGCAGGCGACGGCCCAGGCTCAGGCGCCCCCGCCGTCAACGCCACCGGCATCGACGCCCCAGCCGCCCCCACCGCCACCAGAGGGAGCGCCCTGAGGGCCCTCGTCACTCCTGAGGAGATGCGAGCCGCAGACGAGGCCGCGATCTCCTCGGGAACGCCGGCCCTCGTCCTGATGGAGAGGGCCGGCCGCTCCGTGGCGCGTGCGGCGCAACGTGTGTCCGGTGGCCCTTACGGGCGCAGAGCCGTGGTGGTGTGCGGCAAGGGGAGCAACGGCGGCGATGGATTCGTGGCCGCCAGACAACTTCAGCGCGCCGGCATGTCGGTGTCGTGCGCTCTCTCTGGGGCAGAGGACGTACAGGGCGCTACGCGTCACCACCTCGAGTTGATAGAGAGCGAGGGGATGGCGCTTCGTCCGTTCACGGATCACCGTCTCGAGGGATGCGACGTGATTGTCGACGCGCTCTTCGGGACCGGCTTCAGGGGCCGGGCCGAGGGAGAGCCTGCACGCGTGATCGAGGCCATCAACGCGGCCCCTGCCCCCGTGGTGTCCGTCGACGTTCCCTCCGGAGTAAACGGCTCCACCGGCGTTGCCGAGGGCCCATCGGTGCTGGCCTCTGTGACCGTGGCCATGGGGGCCGAGAAACTGGGAACGGCAAACTCTGCGGGGGCGGTGCGCGCGGGAAGGGTCGAGATCGCAGACATCGGAATCCCCGTCACCCGCGCTTCGGCCTTCATGCTGGAAGCCTCGGATGCGGCCTCTGCCCTCCCCAGCCGGGAGCCTGATTCGCACAAGCGCAGTGGAGGGTCGGTCGCAATTCTGGCGGGGTCAAACGACATCACCGGCGCAGCCGTGCTCACCGCGCGCGGCGCGGCGCGAATGGGTGCGGGCTACGTCACCGTCGGCTGCACCAGCGCAGTGAAGCATGCCCTCGCAACCTCATGCCCGGAGGTGCTGACGGCGAGCGTCACAGATGGAGACGTACTCGGCCCCCACGCCCTCGATTCCTTCGCGGAGGTCCTCGACCGAGCCGACGCAGTGGCGCTCGGCCCGGGAATTGGACGGGGCCTCCCCCAACAGGAGCTCGTCGCACGGGTTCTCGCGGAGGTGGAGCTACCGGTAGTCGCCGACGCCGATGCGCTCAATGCGCTGGCCGAGGACTCCTCCGCGCTGAAGCGACGCACGGGCCCCACGATCCTCACGCCGCATCCGGCAGAGCTTGCTCGGCTTCTCGATTCCAGCGTTTCGGAGGTCACTTCGGACAGGATGGGGGCCGCGCGCGCCGCGGCCGGCGAACTCTCTGCGGTGGTGGTCCTGAAGGGCTTTCGCACGATTGTGGCCCACCCCTCCGGGAGGGCAGTGGTCAACCCCACCGGGGGACCCGAGCTCGCCACCGCCGGCACAGGCGACGTCCTGACCGGAGCGACGGCCGCCCTGGCCGGGGCAGGCCTCGACGACATGAGCGCTGCATGGGCGGCGTGCTTCGTGCACGGGCTCGCCGGCAGCGTGGCTGCCTCTCGTCTCAGTCCGTCGGGGGTCCTGGCCTGGGACGTGGCGGAGTCGCTGCCGGAGGCGACGCGGCTGCTGCAAACACCGGCGGCGGCCTCGTGACCGGGCTCAGCAAGGACGAGATCGAGCGGCGCGGGCACCCGGTGTGGGCGGAGGTCGATCTGGCTGCGATCCGCCACAACGTTTCGATCATGCGCTTGCTGGCGCCCTCGTCCGAGGTCATGGGCGTGGTCAAGGGCTATGCCTACGGCCACGGCAATCCCGCGTCCGCACGAGCCATGCTCCAGGGAGGAGCCACCCGCCTCGGTGTGGCGAGAGTGGCCGAAGCGCTTCATCTCAGAGAGGCGGGGATTCGCGCCCCCATCCATCTCTTCACCGAGCCTCCGCCGCAGTCGATCGCCGCGTTACTGGATCACGAGATCACTCCGACCGTCTACACGCAGTCCTTCGCGGCAGGCTTGGCGGAGGCGGCATCGCAGCGGGGCATGAGGGTCGGCGTGCATCTCAAACTCGACACCGGCATGAACCGCGTGGGAGTGCCGCTGGACGCTGTCGACGACCTGCTCCACACACTCCGGCGGCTCGACGGTCTGTGGGTCGAGGGCCTGTGGAGCCACTTTGCAACCGCCGACGTTGTCGGTCATCCATTCGTCAAGGAGCAGCTCGAGCGCTTCTGGGGGCTGGTCGAGCGGCTTCAGAAGTCCGGCATGGACCCGCCCATCAAGCACATCGCCAACTCGGCCGCCGCGATGTCGATGCCGGAGAGCCATCTCGACCTCGTGCGATGTGGAGTCGCCTGCTACGGGCTGTGGCCCTCGCCTGACTTCCGGGGAACGGCCGAGCTTCGCCCGGCGCTCTCGCTGAAGGCGCGCGTCGGTCTGGTCAAGCTGGTGGAGGCGGGAGGAGCGCTCTCCTATGGGCTTGCTTACGGCTTGAAAGAGACCAGCCGTGTGGTCACGGTCCCGGCCGGGTACGCCGATGGATACGACCGTGGCTTCTCCGCAACGGCCGACGTTCTGCTCCGAGGGCAGCGTTTCAGAGTGTCGGGCGCGGTCTGCATGGACCAGTTCATGGTCGACGTGGGCTCTGCCGAGGTCGAGCCCGGAGACGTCGCCACACTGATCGGCGGACAGGGATCAGAACAAATCACGGCCGAGGAGCTCGGTTCCAGGATCGGTACGATCAATTACGAGATAACGTCGCGCATTCCTTCGCGCGTTCCGCGCCTGTACCTCAACGAGCAGCACGCTGAGCGAGCCGAGGGACTACAAGCCGATCCAACCGAGCGGCTACCGAGCAATATAGCCGAGGGGCTACCGAGCAATATAGCCGAGGGGCTACCGAGCAATATAGCCGAGGGGCTACCGAGCAATATGGAAAGAGAGACCCGTACATGAAAGATCAGCGCGCGGAGAAGCTCGCCGAGATTCTGGTGGGGTACTCCACCGAGGTCAAGTCCGGGGACCTCGTGAGCATTCGAGGGCCCTACGTGGCCGAGCCCTTGCTGTTGGCTCTCTACAACCGGTGTCTGGACGCAGGCGCCCACCCCATCCTGCGTGCCTCACTGCCCGAAGCAACGCCTGCCTTCTACCACAACGCATCCGAGGAGCAACTTCAGTATGTCTGGGAGACAGACCGCTGGCTGATCGAGAACCTCGATGTCACCTTCAACGTCATCGCCGAAACCAATACGCGCGAACTGTCGCGCGTCGACCCGGCCCGGCAGATCCTCGTCTCGAAATCTCGCAAGCCGCTCACGGATGTCTTCTTCAAGCGGTCTGCAGCCGGGGAATTACGTTGGAATGTGACGTTGTTTCCCACCGCCGCCCATGCGATGGAGGCCCAGATGAGCCTTGTGGAATATGAGGATTTCTATTACGGTGCCTGCTTGGTGGCGGCGGAGGATCCAGTAGCCGAGTGGCGGAATGTCGCCGAGCGCCACGCGCGAATGATCGACTGGATGCAGGGGCGCAACGAGGTCCGCATCGAAGGCGAGGGCACCGATCTGATCCTGGAAGTGGGGGGCCGCACCTTTATCGCGGCCAACGGCGAGTGCAACTTCCCGGACGGCGAGATCTTTACGGGCCCCATCGAGATCAAGACCCGCGGCGTGGTCAGCTTCAGCTACCCGGCCCTCTACGGCGGCCAGTCCGTGGAGGGGATCAAGCTCGAGTTCGAGGAGGGCAAGGTCGTCAAAGCCACGGCGGAGAAGAACGAGGACTTCCTGCAGTCCAAGCTCGATACCGACGAGGGCTCGCGCACCCTGGGCGAGTTGGGTATCGGCACGAACTTCGGCATCCCGTCCTTCACCGGGGAGATCCTGTTGGACGAAAAGATCGGAGGCACCGTCCACCTCGCCATCGGTGCGTCCTACCCGGAGACCGGCGGGACCAACGAGTCTGCGGTGCACTGGGACATGGTGTGCGACCTCAGAGATGGGGGCCGGATTACGGTGGATGGCGATGTCTTGATGGAGAACGGGAAGTTCACGGTCGTCTGACGCCGCCCGATTTTGGTGGCCCCCAACCGGTGGTTGACCCTCCCGCCGCCGTCGCTCTACTGTGACCTCACAGACCAACGTCACGGACGGAGCACTCATGCCGAATGCCCCCAGCTCTTCCACGCTCGTCGACATCGATGTGGTGCGCGCCGCCGCCCTGTCGTGCACCAAGTGCCGGCTCGCAGCCGGCCGCACCCAGGTGGTGTGGGCGGCCGGCAATCTGGAAGCCGACCTCCTTTTCATTGGGGAGGCTCCGGGGTTCCACGAGGATCGGGAAGGCGAGCCGTTCGTAGGCGCCGCGGGCCAACTACTGGACAAATTGTTGGCCGAGATAGGGCTGGATCGGACGAAGGCTGCGATCGTCAACGTCATCAAGTGCCGGCCCCCATCAAACCGCGACCCGCAAGAGGATGAGATAGACGCTTGCCGTCCCTATCTGGAGGCCCAGATAGACCACATGGCTCCGCGGGTGATCGTCACCCTGGGCAACTTTGCGACCAGGTTCATCCTCGAGTCCAACGTCGGAATCACTCGAGCGCGCGGCCGCAAGTACCGCCGGGGTCAGGCGACGGTCGTTCCTACCTTCCACCCGGCGGCGGCGCTTCGAGGGGGCCGCTTCGGCGGGGTCAGCCCGATCGATGCCATCCGTCAAGACCTTTCCGTGGTCAGGGCCGTGCTCGACGAGCCCCCGCCCCAGACGCAGCCTCCCCTCGAAAACGAGGCCGCGGCTTCGGAACAACTCGACCTCTTCTGAGGATCTAGACGGTATCGGGCCATGAACCGGGCACTGACCGTCGTGAGCAACTCCCTCGCGGAGACCAGCATCCTGGGCACATCGCTGGCCCCCGTCCTGGTGCCCGGGGACGTGGTCACCCTCTCCGGCGACCTCGGTGCGGGGAAGACGACTTTCGTGCAGGGGGTTGCGTCGGCGCTCGGCGTTACGGGCCCGGTGACGAGCCCGACCTTCGTGATAATCCATCACTACGAGGGTCGCTTCCCGGTCGTCCATCTGGACGTCTATCGCCTCGACTTCATCCAGGAGGTGCTTGATCTCGGCTTCGAGGAGCTACTTCAGCCCGACGCGGTCATGCTCGTGGAGTGGGGAGAGGCCGTGTCGCCCCTGCTCCCGCGCGCCTATCTGGACGTCGAGATCAGGCGGACGGACGACGGTGACGATGCCCGCTGGTTCGCTTTTCGGGCCGTGGGACGGGAGTGGGAGCGAAAGCTTGAGCGCGTGAGGGTGACCGCGGAAGCGCTGTTGGATGCGGCGTCGCTAGAGGGTTCCGGTGGACCTCGTTTTTCGTACGGGCCCACCCTCCGGACACGCGACCATGGGGCGGGAGCGGACGAGAAGAACGCGGAGGCCTGATGCTTGTCCTCGGGATCGAAACCTCGACCCCACAAGCGAGCGTTGCCCTCGGCTCAGAGGAGGGCGTGATCGCGAGCGCCCTGGTGGCGCGAGGGGCCACATACAACGAGTTCCTGCTGCCCGCGATCACATTCTGCCTGAATTGGTCCGGCTCGGACTGGCGCAACCTCACCGGCGTGGCCGTGGGTTTGGGCCCGGGGCTGTACACGGGCATGCGAGTGGGGGTATCGACGACCAAGGCACTGGCTCAGGCACTGGCGGTCCCGATCGTGGGCATTGCCAGCCTCGACCTGCTCGCCTACGAGGTTCGCTACTCGCCGAAGACCATCTGCGCAGTCCTGGACGCCCGGCGCTCGGAGGTCTTTCACGCCTTCTACCGAAGCTCGCCCGGAGGGATCCAGAGGATGACCGAGTACAGGGTGGAGAAGCCGGGTCAGCTCGCGGTCGGCATCGGCTCCCGTCCCGAAGAGGTCCTCATGGTCGGCAACGGGGCGCTTCTCCACCGCGACGAGTTTGAAGAGCTCGGCTCGGTGGCCGAGATAGGAACCATGAGTCATGCCTTCCCCGATGCGCGCTCGCTCGTCGAGCTCGCCATTCCGCGCCTGATTCGGGAAGATTTCGATTCGCTGTTCGAGCTACAGCCTCTTTACTTGAGACGCTCGGCCAAGCGCATTCAGTGGGACAGGATTCGCCAAGCCCGGAGCGCATCTTGAGCGCCGTAGCTCGCAGGCCCCAGGAAGAGACGGGCGATGTCGAGCTCATTCGGATGCGGCGTCGCCACTTGCGTCGCATTCTGGCAATTGAGGGCCGCGTCTACCCGCGTCCGTGGAGCGCTTCGCTGTTCCTCTCCGAGCTGGCGCAGCGTTCCTCTCGCAGTTACCTAGTGGCCCGGATGCACGGGCTGGTGGTGGGTTACGCGGGGATGATGTTCGCCGGGCGTGAGGCGCACGTCACAAACATTGCAGTCGACCCCGACCGGCACGGTCGCAAGGTCGGTACCCGCCTTCTGTTGGCCTTGGTGACCGAGTCGCTTGCCCGCGGTTGCACCCAGATCTCATTGGAGGTTCGAGTAACGAACTCCGCGGCCCAGGCGATGTATGAGAAGTTCGGCTTCGAGGTGACGGGCGTGCGCAAGGGTTACTACATCGAGACCAACGAGGACGCCTACGTGATGGTGGTCGCAAGTCCGCTCTCCACCGAGTACCGAGAGCGGTTGCAGACAATCAGGGCCGAGCTCGACCCGCCCCGCGCTCACGACCAGCGAGGGCTCTGATCGCCGCGGCCGGGCTTCGATGAGCACCACTGGATGATCGACACGATTGGGATCACCCCAGCCGCGGCCACCGCCCCCCGCGCTCTACAGAGGTGGGACGACCGTGTCCTGGTCCTGGGCATCGAGACCTCATGCGACGAGACTTCCGCGGCCGTGGTAAAGGGGGGCCGCGAGATCCTTTCTAACGTCGTCGCGTCCCAGACGGAACTCCATCGAGAGTACGGAGGCATCGTTCCCGAGATCGCCGCACGCGCCCACATCGAGGCGCTAACTCCCGCCATCGCCGAAGCTCTCGTGCTCGCCGATGTGACGTTCTGGGACCTCGATGCAGTCGCTGCGACTGTGGGCCCCGGGCTCGTTGGATCGCTTCTCATCGGAATCGCCGAGGGCAAGTCCATCGCGGCGGCCCTGGGTCTGCCGTTCATCGGGGTCAACCACCTCGAGGGCCACCTCTACTCCAACCTGCTGGCGGATCCGGCGGCGCGCTGGCCGGCCCTCTGTCTGATCGTCTCCGGCGGGCACACCCTGCTCGTCGACGTCGCAGGCCATGGCCGTTACCAGATCCTCGGCCGGACTCTTGACGATGCCGCGGGGGAGGCGTTCGATAAGGTTGCACGCTTCTTGGGACTCGACTACCCGGGGGGGCCGGAGATTGATCGCCTATCGTTATTGGGTGATCCAGCGGCGGTGCGCTTCCCGCGCGCGATGCTGAATCAGGACGGTCTCGACGTTTCCTACTCGGGACTCAAGACGGCGGTCATCAACTACGTCAGGGGTCGTGAGAAAGCAGGGGTCGAGATATCGGTCCCCGACGTCGCCGCCTCTTTCCAACAGGCCGTGGTCGATGTTCAGGTGGCCAAGACGATGACGGCTGCGGAGCGCATCGGGGCCAGCCGCGTGTTCATGTGCGGAGGAGTGGCCGCCAACTCGGGGCTGCGTCGGGGCATGGAGACGGCGTGTAAACAACGTGGGCTGGAGCTAACCGTGCCGCCGCTGGAGCTGTGCACCGACAACGCAGCGATGATCGCAGCGTGTGGCACCGAGATGCTGAGGGCGGGGGAGGTTTCGGGGCTCGACGCGGCCCCCGATCCCAACCTGCCGCTGCCCCGCTGACCTGAACGTCCTCCCCCTGACTGTGTCTGCCCGGACTCCCCTTGCGCGGCGGCGGTGGCAAATGACCGCGGTGTGCGTTTACCCACAAGAAAACGTGTGCAGAGGTTCGCGGTTCGCCTTTGCCCCCTCTGCTCCGCACGTGGACGCCATAGGGTGCGCCGGTGATCCGAGCCCAACCAGAGCTGAGAGTCGCCCGGCGACTGCTATGCGTGGTGTTCTTCTGCCACGGAGCGGTCGCCGGCAGCTGGGCCGCCCGCATCCCTTCGATCAAGGCGACCCTCGACCTCACCGAGGGCGAGCTCGGGCTGGGTCTGGTCGGCGCGGCCTTCGGAACCATGTGCTCGCTCCCGGTGGCAGGAGCCGCAAGCGCACGTGCGGGGAACCTGCTGGTGACCAGGATCGGAGCGTTCTTGTTTCCGCTCACGCTCGCGCTACCGGCGTTGGCCGGGAGTCTTCCCGCCCTCTTTGGAGCCCTGGCACTGCTGGGGGCGTCGGGGGCCTTCCTGGACGTCTCGATGAACGCCTACGGGGTCGATGTCGAGCACCGCTACGAGCGGCCGATTCTGTCGAGCTTCCACGGACTGTGGAGCCTGGGTGCCTTCGCCGGCGCCTCCCTCGCAGGAATCGCCGCCGCCTCAGGCTGGAACAGCTCGGCCCATTTGGGAGTGGGAGCACTGCTGCTGATGCTCATGGGGGTGTTTGCGGCCTGGCGCCTCCCCCGGCTCGGCACTACAGAGACGGCCGAAGCTCCTCCCGCCTTCGCCCGCCCCACCAAGCGCCTCGCCGCGCTGGGGGCGATCGCGTTCTGCGCGGTGCTGGGTGAGGGCAGTGCCTTCGACTGGAGCGGGGTCTACCTCAGAGAGACTTTGGGGGCCTCGGAGGCGCTTGCCACCGCAGGGCTGACCGCTTTTGCCCTGGTGATGGCTGGGGGGAGATTCGTGGGCGACCGCCTGACCGGGCGCTGGGGACGTGTGCGCCTGGTGCGGAACTCCTCGCTGGCCGCAGCCGCAGGCATGGGCGTGGCCGTCGTGGCTCAGGATGCGACGATCGCGGTGGTGGGCTTCGCTCTGTTGGGAGGGGGGTTGTCCTGCATAGTGCCGGCGATGTTCGCCAGTGCGGGCCACGGCGAGGGGGGGCCGGGCATCGCCGCCGTCGGCACCCTCAGCTACCTCGGCTTCTTCCTCGGCCCCCCGGCGGTCGGCGGAATGGCCGAGGTCATCGGGCTGCGCGGAGGCCTCGCCGTGGTCGGGACAGGGCTTCTTTGCGTTCCGCTCCTGCTCCACACGGCGCGAGCTTCGGTCGGTTGACCGGGCTCGCCGGGCCGGTTAGGCTGGCACTCGAACAGGTGGAGTGCTAATTTCTAGGTATTCAGGAGGTCAGGCATGGCAACTGCAACAAAGACGATCAAGCCACTCGAGGACCGAATTCTGGTGCGTCCCGAGGAAGGCGAGGAGACCACTGCGTCAGGCATTGTGATCCCGGACACGGCCAAGGAGAAGCCCCAGGAGGGCACCGTTCTCGCCATAGGTCCGGGCAAGCGCTCCGAGCAGGGCGAGCTCATTCCGATGGACGTATCCGAAGGCGACCGTGTCATCTATTCCAAGTACGGCGGCACCGACATCAAGCTCGACGGCGAGGACCTACTGATCCTGTCCTCCCGTGACGTGCTCGCCATCGTCGGCTGATAAGAGCCGGCTCAGAAACCTGCGTGGGGCGCAACCGCCCGTCCCGCGCGACCACCATCCATACCAGATCCTATTTCAGCTCCATTCGAGAAGGGTCAGAAGGGAAGGTTCATGTCTAAGCTGATCAAGTTTGACGAGGAGGCACGGCGTGGGCTCGAGGCCGGTGTCGACCGGCTTGCCAACGCCGTGCGAGTAACGCTCGGTCCCCGTGGTCGCAACGTCGTCCTCGACAAGAAGTGGGGCGCTCCCACGATCACCAACGACGGCGTAACGATCGCCAAGGAAGTCGAGCTCGAGGACCCGTGGGAGAACATGGGTGCTCAACTCGTCAAAGAGGTTGCGTCCAAGACCAACGACGTAGCGGGGGACGGGACCACCACTGCAACCGTGCTGGCGCAGGCCATGGTCCGCGCCGGGCTGCGGCAGGTAGCCTCGGGCGCCAACCCGATGGGCCTGAAGCGAGGCATCGAGCTGGGTGTCAAGGCGGCGGTGGATTCGATCCGCTCTCAGGCTCGTGATGTCGAGGGCCGCGAGCAGATCGCCCACATTGCGGCCATTTCCGCCAACAACGACCCTGAGATCGGCGAGCTGGTCGCAGAGGCGATGGACAAGGTCGGCAAGGACGGCGTCATCACGGTCGAGGAGTCGAACACCTTCGGGCTCGAGCTCGAGCTGGTCGAGGGAATGCAGTTCGACAAGGGCTACATCTCGCCTTACTTCGTCACCGACCAGGACCGCATGGAGTCGGTACTAGAAGACCCTTACGTCCTTCTGTACCAGGGCAAGATCTCGACGGTTCGTGATCTCCTGCCGGTACTCGAGAAGGTCATGCAGTCGGGTCGCCCCTTGTTGATCATCGCCGAAGACGTCGACGGCGAGGCTCTGGCGACGCTGGTCGTCAACAAGATCCGCGGCACCTTCAAGGCCGCTGCTGTAAAGGCCCCCGGTTTCGGCGACCGTCGCAAGGCGATGCTGCAGGACATGGCGATCCTTACCGGCGGCCAGGTCATCTCCGAGGAGATCGGCCTCAAGCTGGAGAGCGCTCGTCTGGACATGCTGGGCCGGGCTCGCAAGATCGTCGTCACCAAGGACGACACCACCGTCGTCGAGGGCGAGGGCGAGGCGTCTGAGATCAAGGGTCGAGTCGACCAGATCCGGGCCGAGATCGAGCGAACCGATTCCGACTGGGACAAGGAGAAGTTGCAGGAGCGGCTCGCCAAGCTCGCCGGTGGAGTGGCGGTACTCAAGGTAGGCGCCGCCACCGAGGTTGAGCTCAAGGAGAAGAAGCACCGCATCGAGGACTCCGTTAGCGCAACTCGGGCCGCGGTTGAGGAAGGCGTCGTCGCAGGCGGCGGCACCACCTTGCTGCGGGCGCGGGAAGCGGTCGAGGCTCTCGAGCTCACGGGCGACGAAGCGTCCGGCGCCAGAGTGGTCATGTCGGCTCTCAAGATGCCGCTGTGGTGGATCGCCCAGAACGCCGGATTCGAGGGCGGAGTGGTAGTCGAGCGAGTGCTCTCGGAGAAGCCCGGCCATGGGCTTAACGCGGCTACGGGACAATACGGCGACCTCTTCGCCGAAGGCATCATCGACCCTGCACGAGTGACTCGATCGGGGCTCGAGAACGCAGCTTCCATTGCTGCGCTGATGCTGACGACCGAGGCCTCTGTGGTCGACAAGCCCGAGGAGGAGGACCCCGCCGCAGCCGCGGCCGGCGGCCATGCCCACGGCGGTATGGGTGGCATGGGCGGTATGGGTGGCATGGGCGGCATGATGTAGCAAGGCACCCGGGGGGCCGATTCGCCGAGTGCTCGCCGTGTGGTGGTGAGATGATCCACTGTGGTCATCCTGCCACCACTCGGCGGTTGGCACCGGACTAGGGAAGGTAGGACATCGGATCGACCGGGTTGCCGCCTAGGTGTACTTCGAAGTGCAGATGGTCTCCGTAGCAACTGCCGGTACAACCCACGTAACCGATGATGTCTCCCTGCTCAACGCTGCCCGTAGTCACGGCGAAGCTGGACATGTGGGCGTAGAGAGTCGAGAGCCCGCCCCCGTGGTCGAGAATCACGACGTTGCCGTAACCGCTCATGCCGGCCCCCACGTATATAGGCACTCCACTCTTGGCCGCCGCGATCGGCTGCCCGGTGTACCCATTGATGTCGATGCCCGCGTGCAGCCGCCCCCAGCGCTCGCCGAACGGCGACGTCACGCCTCCGTTGAGCGGCCAGATGAAGCCCTCGGAGGAGATGCCCAGGGCCGCAAGCTCTGCCCCCACTTTGGCGGTCAGGATCTCATGTCTGATCTCGGCGGCCGCGTCCTCGAGGTGGCGTTCGGTTTCTTTGCGATCGTGCAGCTTCGTCTTGAGCTCTGAAAAGGCGCGCGACACCAGCTTCTTGTCGAAGGAAAGGCTTCTCATCAGACGCGTCTCGGTGGCCCTGCTCTCGCTGAGCCGGGTTTCCATGTCGAACAAGGCGCTGTATTCCTGGCGAATCTGGGTGCGGAGCCGTCCGAAGCGGACCAGGGCTCCGGTGTTCTCTGCGGCCGCGGCCCCCATCAGCTCGATGCGTGCGTCGAGTTCGCCCAGGGAGCTGGAGGTCAGGAACGCATCCAGCGCATCGGTGCTCCCGGCTTTGTAGAGGGCAACGGCCTGCTCGGTGGCCAGGTTCTCTACCCGGTCGATCTCACGCTGGATAGACCTAATGCGGGCATGAGCACTTCGAACCGAGGAAGAGATTCTGCGGATCTCGGAGTCGAGCTTGTTGAGCGCGATCTGCGCTGTTGTGATTCTGCGATTGAGTCGATTGATCTGCTTCTTGAGCGAGGCGGCCCGCGTGGAGCCATGATCGATGAAGCCCCGGACCTGCGCGAGCCTATGTTTAGTCTCCCTCAGATCCCCACGAGGGCCCGCCCAGGAGGCGAGCGAAGGAACCAGCAGGGTGCCGACGGCGACGCCGGCGGCCAGCATGTGGGAAAGCCTCTGCCCCAAGAAAACTCCTTGTCGAGCGACACGAGCCCAGACCTCAACCGCGCGCGGAGCAGGAGTTAAGCGCGGCAGAGAGCTGCTCCTACCCCCGAGTCGGCCCCCGGAGCAGGACGGAGGAATCGTCCCACAGGGCACTGATTGTGGCAATAGAACCTCGCGAACAAATCGGTTGCGCCTCCCTTGCGGGCTCTCTGCCTCGAGTGCTAGCGTCGGTGATGCACCCGTTGAGTTGTAAACCGGCCTCGGTCGGGACGAAGGTTCGGCGGGTGCATTTTCTTTGCCCTCTTCTCGGGCCGGTGCAACGCTCGGGCCCCACCCCCCACCTGTTAGACTAAGAGTGCTATAGGAGTGTGCCGGGCCGCAACAAACTTGGAATCCTCGGCCCCATCGAGCGCCTCCTGCCCCGTTCCACTGAGGCAACCTAGTCAGCAGAGGAGAGAGTCATGCCCAATTCGCTCAAGGACGTGCCCGGCTTCGCCCCCCACGGTGGGGCACTCGAGATCAGGGCTGCGGCTCCCGACGAGAGATCCGCTCTGGCGTCGGAGGCGACCGGGCTTCCCACGATCCAGGCGACCTCGCGGCGCGTGCTCTCCGATCTCGAGCTATTGGCAGTCGGAGCGGTGTCGCCGAACCGAGGTTTCATGACCGAAGCCGATTACCGGGGAGTGGTCGACGACATGCGTCTTGCCTCCGGGCTTCCGTGGAGCCTGCCGGTCACCCTGTCGGCAACCGATGCTGAAGCCAAGAACCTGAAGAAAGGCAAGCGCGCCGCGATCCTTCACGAGGGCAGGCCCGTGGCCGTCATCGAGGTGGAGGATGTCTTCTCCTACGACGCCTCGGAGGAGGCGGAGAAGACCTATAGGACCAGTGACGACAAGCATCCCGGCGCCGCGCACCTCTATGCGCAGGGACCAGTCTACGTGGGCGGTGAAGTCACCGTACTGGAGAACGTCTTCGCCCATGAGTTCTCCGAGTACCGGCTCACGCCCTTGCAGCTGCGCGAGAAGATCGCCGCGAACGGCTGGACCACGGTCGTCGCTTTCCAGACCCGAAACCCAATTCACAGGGCGCACGAGTATCTGACCAAGTGCGCTCTCGAGATCGTCGACGGCCTCGTCATTCATCCGTTGGTCGGGGGGACCAAGGGAGACGACATCCCCGCCGAGACCCGTATGCAGTGCTACGAGGTCCTGATGGAGAACTACTATCCGCTCGACCGCGTGATCCTATCGGTGTTTCCCGCCGCCATGCGCTACGCGGGCCCAAGGGAGGCGATCTGGCACTCGCTTCTGCGCAAGAACTATGGAATGACCCACTTCATCGTGGGCCGGGATCACGCGGGCGTGGGTGACTACTACGGTACTTACGACGCCCAGAAGATCTTCGATGAGTTCGAGACCGGCGAGCTCGGCATTTGGCCGTTGAAGTTCGAGCATTCGTTCTTCTGCAAGGCGTGCGAGGGCATGGCCTCTGGTAAGACCTGCCCTCACGGCAAGGACCAGCACGTGCATCTCTCTGGAACTCAAGTGCGCAGCATGTTGCTCGAAGGCAAAGAGCCGCCCGCCGAGTTCTCCCGGCCGGAAGTAGCTCGCATCTTGATCGAAGCCGAACGCAATCGTGCTTAAGGGGGTTCCAAGTGGGTCTGCTGGACAAGCTTAAGAAGAAGGCGACGGATCTGTCTCAGTCCTCTCAGTCCTCTGAGAAGAAACGAGCGGTTCCCGGGAAGGCGGCGCGAGGAAAGGTCATGGTCATCGGCCTCGATTGTGCTCCGCCGCGTCACGTCTTCGACGAGTACGCGGACGATATTCCCAACCTCACGAAGCTGAGGGAGAACGGTTTGTGGGGTCCGCTCGAATCCATCACCCCGCCGATCACAGTGCCGGCGTGGATGTGCATGATGACGTCGAAGGACCCCGGCACGCTGGGCATCTACGGTTTCAGAAATCGTAAAGACCACACCTACGATGGACTGTCTTTTGCGACCTCGTGGGCGGTGAAGGAGCGCACCGTGTGGGACATCTTGTCCGACGCCGGCAAGGATTCCATCGTCATGTCGGTGCCGCCCTCGTACCCCCCCAAGCCCTTGCGTGGAATTCAGATCGGCTGCTTTCTCACGCCCAATGACAATGCGGAGTACACCTATCCGAAGGAGATCAAAGCCGAGCTCAAGGAGAAAGTCGGCGAGTACATCTTCGACGTTCGGAATTTCCGAACCGACAATACCCAGTACATCCTGGATGAGTCATATCGGATGACCGAGCAGAAGTTCAAGGCCGCCGACTACTTGCTCTCGCACAAGCCGTGGGACTTCTTCATAGTGGTCGAGATGGGTCCCGACCGCCTCAACCACGGCATCTGGTCGTTTATCGACCCACAGCATCCCCGGCACGAACCGAACAATCCTTATCAAGATTCGCTGCGCGAATACTATCGCTTTCTCGATGGAAAGATCGGCGAATTGCTCCGCCATGCCGACGACGACACGACGGTGCTGGTGGTCTCGGACCACGGCGCCAAGGCAATGGTGGGCGGCGTCTGCTTCAACGAATGGCTTAAGACCGAGGGATATCTCTCGTTCAAGGGCGAGATCCCCGAAGGGCTCACACCGGTCGACAAGCTCGATATCGACTGGTCCAAGACGGTAGCGTGGGGCGACGGCGGCTACTACGGGCGTCTGTTCCTGAACGTCGAAGGGCGCGAGCCACACGGTATTGTGCCGGCCGAACGCTACGAGCAAACGCGCGACGAGCTCATTGAGAAGATCGAGTCGATGGTGGACCATGACGGAAATGCCATGGGTAACAAGGCGCTCAAACCGGAAGAGATTTATGAAAGCAACAACGGGGTGGCTCCGGACCTCATCGTGATTTTCGGTGAGTTGAAGTGGCGTTCGGTCGGATCGCTGGGACATGGATCGATTTACACCTTCGAGAACGACACCGGTCCCGACGAGGCGAACCACGCCGAGCACGGCATCTTCATCATGAACAACGCTCCCGGCCAGAAAACGGGCCCGAAAGAGGGTCTGCATTTGTGGGACGTCCATTCAACGATTCTCGATTTGTTCGGTCTCGAGCCGGCCCCAGGGGCTCTCGGGACCTCAGTGCTTAAGAAGTAGCCCAGGCCCTCGACCGTCCGGGGGAGAGAGGAACAGCAAGCATGAGACAAGCGAACCGCGAGCGCGGGTGCGTTATTTGGTTCACCGGGCTGTCGGGCTCGGGCAAGACCACGATCGCCCAGATCGTGGAGCACAGACTGCTCGACGCGGACGTGCCGATCGAGATCCTTGATGGTGACGTCGTGCGGGAGAACTTGTCCAAAGGCCTCGGGTTCTCCAAGGAGGACCGCGACATCAACATCCGCAGGATTGCATTCGTGGCTCACCTCTTGCAACGCAATGGTGCGTTCGTGATTACCGCGGCGATCTCTCCCTATCGCTCGATCCGCAACGAAGCGCGCGGGATGATCAAGGAATTTGTCGAGGTCTACGCCGAAGCGCCCCTGGAGGTTTGTGAGGAGCGCGATGTCAAAGGCTTGTACGCGAAGGCGCGCGCCGGCGAGATAAAGGGCTTCACGGGCATCGACGATCCCTACGAGGCTCCGAGCGCTCCCGAGGTCACCTGCAACACCGCCGAGGAATCCCCCGAGGAGTCGGCGCAGAAGGTGATCGACAAGCTCGTCGAGCTGAAGTACCTGGAGGCTTGAGCCTGTGATCGACCTTCACGCCCACACAACCGTCTCCGACGGAGGCGACTCCCCGACGGAACTGGTCGATAAAGCTGCGCGGGCTGGTCTTCAGGCTATCGCGGTGACCGATCACGACAACGACGCCGGCTGCGACGAAGCTGTCGAGGCGGGCCGGCGCGCGGGCATCGAGGTCGTGCGGGGTGTCGAGATCTCCTGCGATGTCGAGGATCTCTCTTCACGCAGCTACCATCCCTCCGGCCGCCCCACTATGCATCTCCTCGGTTACTTCATCCCAGAGCGTGACAACCCGCTGTCGGAAGCGCTGGCTGAGCTTCAGTACCACAGGGCTAATCGCAACGTCCTGATCGTGGAGCGCCTCAACGAGCTCGGGATACCGGTTACGTTCGAGGAGGTCGAGCAAGAGGCCGGTGGTCCCGGCTCCCAGATAGGGCGCCCCCACTTCGCCGCCGTGCTCGTGCGTCACGGGGCGGTACCCGATTACCAGACTGCGTTCGACGACTACCTCGCCAAGGGCGCCAAGGCCTACCTCACCCGCAAGCTCTACAAGCCGTCCGACGCGGTCAAGCTGATGCTTGATGCGGGAGTCGTGCCGGTCTTCGCCCACCCCTTCACTCTCAATCTGGAAGCCGGCGAGCTGGCGCGTTTCACCGATGAGCTGATCGAGGCCGGCGTCAAAGGAATCGAGGGCTACCACGGCGACTGGAGCGAACAAGAGCAGGCACCGCTGCGGGCACTCGGCCAGGAACGCGGCCTGGTGGTCTCCGGTGGAAGCGACTATCACGGGCACATGCGACCGGACCGGGCTATGCCCGGAGGAAAGCACGGCGTGCTGGCGCCCGCTGAGGCGCTCGAGGAGCTTCGTCGGGTAGCGGGCGAGCTGCAGCAAGCCGCCTGAGCACCGTGTTCATCAGCAGAGCGACGCGCCACGACCTCCCAGACATCGAGGAGCTGCTCCAGCGCCACGACTGGAAGGTGTCGGATCTAAAGGCAGGAAGCTTCTTCTTTGCGCGCGAGGGCGCAGTAGTCGGCTGCATCCGCTTCATCGAAGTCGCACCGCAGACCGTGATCGTGCAAGACATGGTGGTCGACGCAAAGAGACGGGGGCAGGGCGTGGGCGAGCAGTTGATGAAGGCGGCGATGAACAGCCGCGGCGGTACGCTCTATCTGCGTTGCTACGACGACCTCGTTGCCTACTACGAGCGCTTCGACTTTGCTGCACTGGAACGCGACGAGCTGCCCGAGCCGGTAGTGGCCTTCTTCGACAACTCCGGCCCCCTCGAAGGCGACACTCACTATCTGAAAGCCCGCTGAGCGAGCTTTCTATGCACGCTCAACCCCGCTCAGCGGGGTTGGCTCTGCACTGAACTCAATTGGGCCGGTCACGTGCAGTTGGGCCAGCGGTCGTGCTCCCCCATCGCAAGCAGCCGTGCTGCGGTCCGGGCCTGAGCGACCGGATCCCATATCGAGCCGTAGCCGTATTCCGACCACGTCTCCTCGTCGAACTGGAAGAGGCCGTAGTAGCCGGCTGAACTGTGAGCGTTGGGATCGAGGTCCGATTCGCACCACGCCAGCGAGCGCAAATAGGTGCCGTCGACTCCGAACTCCGACGCCGCCGAGCTGATCGCACCCTCGACGGGGTCGGAGGGTTCGGCGGGCCGAGGTCTGCTCTTAGATGATGATTGCCTGGCCCCCGATTGGGTGGCGTCTTCGCCGGCCTCTGGCGAAAGTACAGGGGCCACGAAAGCACTCTGTAGTGATACGGCTTCGCCAAGTGCTGAACCAGGTGGTCCCTCCACCTGCGTCACCGCTCCGCCACCGGCCGCAAGCAGCGATGTGATCCACGCGACCAGGCCCAGGTGGGCTCGCAACCGCGTCCGTCGTCGATATCTGCGCGCCCGCGCGCCGAATATGAGCTTTTGGTCTTGCACAAATGCCTCCCAGCCGTCTTGAGTCGACGGTGTCGGGGGACCCCAGAGGAAGAGTATGAAAAGTGTTGGGCCCCGAGCGAAGGGGCCGCCCTGCGTGTTCAGCCCCGCCCGACCACCCTAGCGAGAAGATGGGATTCAAGCAAATCGCGCTCTCAGCCGGGAGGCCTGCGGATCTCTCAACCCTGTGTCCGCGCCCGTGGAAGGAACTAGAATGCATATCCGTCGTGCAAATTTCCGTCGAGGAAGAGGCGCTGCAATGACCACGCTGCTGCCGCGCCCGTCCCCCGAATCGGTCCCTAACGATCTCGCCGTATTGGAGTCGATCCAGCGGCGCGTCCTGTGGCTCGCCACGTTCATGGTGCATCACGCCAACAAGATCAGAGAGAACCCAGATCTCATCAAGGTGGGTGGCCATCAGGCGTCCTCGGCATCGGTGGTGAGTATCCTCACCACCCTCTACTTCGACTTCCTGCGCTCAGGCGATCGAGTGGCGATCAAGCCCCACGCCTCGCCTGCCTTTCACGCCTGCCAGTACCTTCTCGGCGCTCTCGACAAGGAGTACCTCACGACTCTGAGGACCTGGCATGGCCTCCAGGCCTATCCGAGCCGTACCAAGGACCCCGACCCCGTCGATTTCTCGACCGGCTCCGTGGGCCTCGGGTGCGTCGCCCCCAACTACGCGGCGCTGACCGAACGCTACGTCGCCGCCCACTTCGGCCGCCCCGGCGCCCGCCCTCGGTTCATTTCGGTGTTGGGCGACGCCGAGCTCGACGAAGGCTCGGTGTGGGAGACGGTCGCCGAGCCCGTGCTCGAGGGAGTAGACAACCTGATCTGGATCGTCGACCTGAACCGGCAGAGCCTCGACCGCGTCGTACCGGGGATCCGAGTCGAGCGGCTGCGGGCGATGTTCGCCGCCAACGGGTGGGAGGTAATCGACGCCAAGTATGGGCGGGCTCTGGAGGCCGCCTGCCGGAGGCCTTCAGGAGAGCTTCTGCGCCGGCGCATCGACGACCTTCCCAACGACGAGTATCAGAGGCTCCTGCGGGCTCCCGAACACGAGCTGGCTCAGAGGCTGGCGGATTCGGATGAAGCCCTGCGAGAGTTCGCCGCATCCTTCGAGCCTGCGGAGCTCGCCCGCGTGGTGGCGGACCTCGGAGGACACGACTTAGCGGTCCTGAGGGCGGCACTTCATACCGCCGAGGGCGCCGGCAAGCCCGCCGTGATCTTCGCTTACACGATCAAGGGCTGGTGGCTGCCCATCGCCGGAGACCCCCTGAACCACTCGGCCCTGTTGAGCGGAGAGGAGATCGCCCAGCTTGCCTCGGACCTCGGCGTCCCGGAAGGACAAGAGCTCGAGCGCTTCGAGAATGGCTCTCAGGAGGCCGAGCTGTGCCGCCGCTCGGCCGAGCGTCTCGGCCTCCGCGGGGCGAAGCGGTCTCGGACTCCAGCGGCTCTCGAGATCCCCTCAGACCTCGAGGGCGACTTTCCCGGCTTTATCTCGACCCAGCGGGCCTTCTCTTTGGCCATCTCCGCGTTGGCGCGCTCGCACGCGGGTGTGGCCGACCGGGTCGTCACCGCCAGCCCTGATGTCGCTACCTCGACCAACCTCGGAGGCTGGATCAACCGGCGTGGCATCTTCGCCGCCTCCGATAGGCCGGATGTCTTCTCCGACGCAGGCCCCCGTCTGCTCCAGTGGGACGAGCGGCGCACCGGGCAGCACATCGAGCTGGGAATCTCGGAGAACAATCTGTTCCTACTGCTTGGTGCTCTGGGGCTCTCCGAGGAGCTCTTCTCCGAGCTGCTCTTTCCCATCGGGACTCTCTACGACCCGTTCGTGTGCCGGGGGCTCGACGCGCTCATCTACGGGCTCTATTCGGGCGCGAGGTTCGTGGTCGTGGCCACTCCCTCGGGCGTCTCTCTCAACCCCGAGGGCGGCGCCCATCAAAGCGTTATCACTCCCTCGATCGGTCTCGAGCTGCCCCAGCTCACCTACTGGGAGCCGGCCTTCGCGCGCGAAACGGAATGGGTGCTGCTCGAGGCGCTGCGCGCGGTGGCGGACCGCTCTGAAGGCGGCTCGTCCTACCTGCGTCTGTCGACGCGGCCGGTGGATCAGAGCCTGCTGCCAATTGCGCGCGACGACGACGAGCGGGAGTCCCTGCGCGCCTCTGTGCTCTCAGGAGCTCACCGTGTCTTCGGGGAGCAGGGGAGCGCGGTCACGATAGCGGCCTGCGGAGTGATGGTTGCAGAGGCGATTGCGGCTGCGCACCAGCTCTTGGAGGACGACGTTTCTGTCGAGGTCGTCAGCCTCACCTCGCCCGGTCGCCTCTACCGCGGCTATCAAGAAGCCCAAGGAGCGGGGCTCGAAGTGGTCTCGCGGGGCGGTCTGGCGCAGCCGTGGTCGCATCCCGCGTTCGAAGGATCGGACTCGCCCATCGTCACCGTCATCGACGGCCATCCCCATACCCTGGCGTGGCTGCCGGGGGCTCTCGGGAGACCGGGCGCAACGCTTGGGGTCACTGGGTTCGGCCGCTCCGGCACCAGCGCCGAGCTCTACCGGGAGTTCGCCATCGACGCCGAGGCGATCGTCACCGCCGCGGTCTCGCTTCTCGACCGCTGAACCCTCGCGTCAAAGTGGTGGCAAGAGCGTTCCGCGTGCGTCTGCACACGAAAACCTGCGGGTAAACGCACACCGCGTGCATTTGCCACCCCATGGAGCCAAGGCGGGTCGGGTCGGGGCCCCCTCACCCCTCAGGAAGGTCGGCCCGGGTGGCGGCGTAGAGTCGGTAGTCGATCCGGCCCCCGTCGCCGGGCATGAAGTCCTTCATCGTGCCCTCGTAGCGGTAGCCGGCCTTCTCCAGGCAACGCCTCATGGCGTGGTTCGAGCTCGCGGTCGAGGCCTGCACGCGCTCGGCCCCCTCCCGCTCCAGCAGGCGGCGAGTCAACAGGGCCACGGCCTCGGTGCCGATGCCTCGGCCCCGCATGGAGGCCCGATAGAGGCCGATCCCTATCTCCACCACCCCCGGGGGGTAGGTGCCGCGTCCCCGCCTGGCATCCATCTCACCGACGAGCTCGCCTGAGAACTCGATCGCGAGGTCGAGCCGGTTCTCGTTCCAGTGACCGGATCGGGCGAGGCGCTCGAGAAGACTGTCGCGCTCGGGCTCGGGCCCGACCATCCCGGGCGTGATCGCCCGTCCTGCGATGACCTCGTTCAACTCCTGCTGCTGGAAGGCTCGCAGTTGGACCCGTTCAGAGCGAAGCAACACCCGGCCCCTACCCCAACACAATCATGCGCCGGTCAACTCCCGCTCTCGGGTGCCGAGCCTCGATCCGGAGTTGACCCCCTCTGGGCGCCTCGATTACCCACTCGGCCTTGGCCCGGTCGGGCGGTTCGTCTGCGTCGAACCACCAGAGCAAGCTGCGCTCCGTCACACGCCCCCCCAGCTGACCCAGCTCGGCCTTTTCTTCCCCCGAGAGTCTTCGGGCATCGGCCGGCAGCGTGAGCTCTACCTCCACTCCCGGGCAGAGCTTGCGCTCGACCGCCTTGGCTGAGACGTTCGTGGGCAAAAAGCCGGTGTTCTCGACCACCACCGTGAGCCGGTAGGTGCTTGCACCCAACCGCTCGACCTCGACCCGCTGAAGCTCGAGTCGCGGGGAAATCAGGAGGTGGTAGACGGCGAACTGCGAATGAGGGGCGATCTCCTGCTCCAGGAACTCGGGGGGCGGGTTGACCCAGCAGTAGAAGAGGTCCCAACCGCCGAGCTCGACAGGGCCAAGTTGCGGGTGCTCGAAGGGATACCAGTCGATGTAGCCGCGGCCCGAGAGCTCTTCGTCGTTCCAGGCGAGCAGCTTTAGGTCGTCCTCAACAGAGTGCTCCTTGAACCACTCGATCAGGTGGAAATCGGTGATGCCGGCGCGCCGCTGAGGACTCCAGAACTCGGTCGTCCACGAGAACACGCCCAGGTGCTCGTAGGACCAGTCGTCGGCGCCTCCCTTGATGGTCGACTTCGGGTCGTACTTGAAGTCGTGGAACACCGACGCGGACGGATACCCGGTGATTGCCGTCGCCTTGTCCCCGATTAGCTTGTAGGTGGCCAGGTCCTTGGAGGGGAAGTGGTCGTCGGGGTGGCTGGAGTAGGGCCTCAGGTGGACGCCCGAGAAGGTGTGGTAGGTGATGTGAGCGGTGATGTTGGGTCTCGCCACGACCGCTTCGACCATGGCCCTGACCTCGGGCTCCGAGGCGGGGAAGGGTCCGGCCCCCGACTGCTCGCTCTCGGGCGACCACTCCATGGGGTAGTTGCGGTTGAGGTCCAGGCCCTCGAGCGGCTCGGCAGGCTTGACCGAGACCCCGTCGTACCCCTCGAGGGTGCCTTCGGGAAGAATGCGGTAGAAAGTGCCGTCTTCGGCCGGCTCGTCTGGCTCCCTTCGCACCATCAGCCGGGCCTGTCCTGGGTGCGCCTTCCAGGCGCCGTTTCGGTCCTCAATCCGCATCATCAGGATGCGTCCGTCGCCGTCGATGTCCTCCTGATGCAGGCCCTTGCGGCGATGTGGGAAGGGGTAGGCGCGGACGCTCGATCTCACGAACCGGGGGCTGTCTGCGAGCGCCAGCTCGGCGCCGTCGGGGTTGAGGCGAGGGACGATGTAGAAGGCCCTGGTGTCGAGGACCGCAGTGATGCGAGAGTCGCGCCCGTGTCCGCTCAGGAGATGGTGGATGAGGTGCAGGGCGGCGGTGCAGCCGGTGACCTCGTCGGCGTGGATATTTGCGTCGAGCCACAGCGCGGGCTTGTCCCGATCTCCTGCCACGTCGAAGTTGGTGACCGTCACAAGCCAGATGTCGCGTCCCTCGAAGGATTTGCCGATGCTTTCCAGCCGCAGCAGCGTGGGATGGTTTTCCGCCCAGCGCCGCAGGATCAGAGAGAGCTCGTCGTAGCGGAAGAAGCGGTCGAACGGCGGAGGGGCCTCAGCCGTCACGTCGTCAGGCCTGGCGGCACGACCAGACGGCGAGCCGCCACAGCAGGCGGCTCCCCTTGCGCTTGAGGTCCACGAGGCCGTCCGAGATCAATCTCGCCACCTTGTCCGATTCCAGAATCGAGCCCGGCAGCGGGAACTGGCGTTCGATCAGCTTCTTGACGTTTTCCGCCCCGAAGAGGCGGCGGGCAGTCTCGAGGACCGTCGACTCGTCCTGGATCGTGCCCGTTGGGAGGTAGAGGCGGCCCCCGGGCTTGAGGCAGTGCTGGACCCCCTCGAGCATGGCGACCGGCAACTCGGCCCCGGTCGGCCCCCCTCCTATGCCGTCCGGAAACCACCCGGTCGCCAGCGCTATGGGGTCGGGAATGCCGGAGACGTCACCGATAATGACGTCCGCCCGGATGTCTCTGACGGGCTCCAGCAGGTTTCCCGCTCTGAACTCGGTCACGGCCGAGACGCCGAGGCGGCGGGCATTCTCCCGTGCCGCCCTAACGGCCTCGGAGGAAAGATCGCAGCCGTAGGCCTTTGCGGCCTTCAGCCGGGCCGCCACGAAGGCGAGGACGCCTGAGCCGCAGCCCACGTCCACCACCACGTCCCCGTCGTGTATCTCCATTGCTTCCGCCAGCGTGACGCTCGTGGAGGTCGGCCGGAAGACTCCGGGGGTCAGGGACACGGTGAAGGGGCCTGTGCGGCCCTTCCACGTGTATTCGGTTGTCGATTGCGTCTCGTTACTCATCAGTCCCCCGTAGCCGGTGTCTGAGGACGATGATAGGCGGCCCGGCGCCCCTACGCTAGCCGCCCCCGTCCACTCCCGCTCCATCGAGTAGTTTTCCCTTCTCAGTCATACTCCCCAGCCCCCTCAGGAGCACCCATGAGTGATAGAGAATGAGCAACAAGACCCACCGCGTGACCCTCATCCCCGGAGACGGGACCGGCCCCGAGATCTCCGAGGCGACCCGGCGAGTCCTGGACGCCACCGGCGTGAGCTTCGACTGGGACGTGCAGCACGCCGGCGTGGACGTAATGGACGAGTACGGGACGCCCCTTCCGGACCAGGTTCTCGACTCGATCCGGGCCAACGGAGTCGCCATCAAGGGTCCGATTACCACTCCCGTCGGCACCGGGTTCAGGAGCGTAAACGTGGCTCTGCGGAAAGAGCTCGACCTCTACATGTGCCTGCGCCCATGTAAGTCCTACCCGGGCGTGAGATCCCGTTACGAGAACATCGATCTCGTGGTCGTGCGCGAGAACCATGAGGACCTCTACGCAGGGATCGAGTTCGAGCAGGGCTCGGCCGAGGCCAGAAAGCTCATCGACTTTCTCGCCGACCTCGGCAGCCGACGCATACGCGACGACTCCGGGATCTCGATCAAGCCGATATCGGTTACAGGGACTCGCAGGATCGTCTCGGCCGCGTTCGAATATGCCATCAAGCACGAGCGTTCCAAGGTCACCGCGGTGCACAAGGCGAACATCATGAAGTTCTCCGACGGTCTCTATCTGAAGACTGCCCGCGAGGTCGCCGAGGAGTACTCGGACTCGGGCATCGAGTTCGAAGACCGCATCGTCGACAATATGTGCATGCAACTCGTCCAGAAGCCCGAGCTCTACGACGTGCTGGTGCTTCCCAATCTCTACGGGGACATCATCTCGGATCTCGGGGCGGGGCTGATCGGAGGTCTCGGTGTGGCGCCGGGAGGAAACATAGGTGACGAAGCTGCGGTGTTCGAGCCCACCCACGGCTCGGCCCCCAAGTACACGGGTCAGAACAAAGTCAATCCCATGGCGATGATGCTGTCGGGTGTTCTGATGCTGCACCACCTCGAGGAGATGCAAGCGGCCGAGCGCTTGGAATCCGCCATCGCAGGAGTGATCGAGGAGGGCAACAGCGTCACCTATGACATGAAGCCCAACCGTGACGATCCCAGCGCAGTGGGTACCTCTGAAGTGGCGGACGCCGTCATCAAGAAGCTCGAAAGCAGTCGCTGAGACCTCCTGCGACCCCGAGACCTGCGACAGAAGGAGAGTTTAGGAAAGTGATCAAGGCTACGGTCGTAGGTGCGGGAAATGTCGGTTCCAACACCGCGCGCCGGATCGCGGAGAAGGATGTCGCCGACGAGGTCGTGATGATTGACATCGTCGAGGGTCTTCCTCAGGGCCTCGCGCTCGACCTCAATCAATCGGCGCCGGTGGAGGGTTTCGAGGCGACGGTTGTGGGGACCAACGACTATGCCGACACGGCTTCCTCGGACGTCGTGGTGATCACCGCCGGTCTCCCCCGCAAGCCCGGTATGAGCCGCATGGATCTGCTCGAAAAGAATGCTGAGATCGTGTCCGAAGTGACCGAGCAGATCGCAAAGCATTCGCCCGAGGCTGTGCTCGTGGTCGTCTCCAACCCGCTCGACGAGATGACCTACCTCACCTCCCTCGTCTCGGGTTTCCCCAAGGAGCGCGTGATGGGGATGGCCGGCGTGCTGGATTCGAGCCGCCTTCGCTTCTTTATCGCCGAACGCCTCTCGGTGCCACCCGCATCTGTTGAGGCGATGACGCTTGGCTCTCACGGCGATCAGATGGTCGCGCTGCCTCGGCACGCCACCGTCGGCCGCAGACCAGTCCCCGAGCTGATAGACGACAAAGGGCTGGCGGACCTCTTCGCCCGTACGCGCGATGCGGGGGCCGAGATCGTCGGTTATCTCAAGAAGGGCAGTGCTTTCTATGCGCCGTCGTCTGCGGCTGCTGCGATGGTGAATGCGATTCTTAGTGACTCCGGGGAGGTTTTTCCCACCTGCGCCTGGACCACCGGTGAGTACGGGATCTCCGATGTCTATCTGGGAGTTCCTGCACGCCTCGGCGTTTCCGGCGTCGTGGAAATAGTCGAGCTCGAACTCGAGCTCAACGAAGACGAGAGCGACCAGTTGAAAGAGGCGGCCGAGGCGATCCGCTCCAAATGCAAGGAGCTGGAGGCACACCGCCCCTCGTGACTCCCACCATGGAAGTGGACGAGGCGACCTTCGAGGTGGAGGTCCTGGAGCGCTCGCGCGAGGCGCCGGTAGTGGTCGACTTCTGGGCAGAGTGGTGCGGGCCGTGCCGGGCGCTGGGGCCGCTTCTCGAAAGGCTCGCCGTCGAGGCTGATGGTTCGTGGACTCTCGCCAAAGTGGACGTCGACAAGAATCCGGTGCTCGCCCAAACCTTCGGAGTCCGGGGGATTCCTTCAGTCAAGGCTTTCAAGGACGCCCGCCCGGTGGCGGAGTTCACCGGGGCTCTTCCGGAGCCTCAGGTGCGGGCTTGGATTCAGGGCTTGGGGCCCTCGCCGGCAGATCTCGAGTTCGAGGAGGCCTTCCGACTGGAGACAGACGGAAGGCTGCGTGAAGCGGCGAACGCCTACAGAAGCGTGCTGAACGTGGAGCCGGCGCGCTCTGAGGTTCGTGAGGGGCTCGCTCGCGTCGAGCTTGCCCTTCGTGCGGAGGGGCTCAACGAGACAGAGCTCAGGCGCAAGCTCGACGAGAATCCTTCCGACGTAGATCTCGTAATACGACTGGCCGACGTCGAGGCCGCCTCGGGCCGCCTTGAGGAGGCGTTGGAGCGTCTGCTGGACGTCGTCCGGACCAGCTCCGAGCCCGATCGAGAGGAGGCGCGGCGCCACCTCGTAGGGCTCATGGATGCGCTGCCGCCGGACGACCCCCGACTTCTCTCTACACGCCGGGCGCTGTCGCGCGCCCTGTTCTAGGTTCCGCTGGAGGTTTCTGCAATCCACGGACGGACCTGGGGCCGAACTATCTCTAGAACGGTTTACTCGAGCACGCTGAGGCCGCGTGGCCTACGATTTTCCCCGTGGATCTCGAGACCGACTTGAATCTCGTCGAGAGGCTGGTGGCTCGTGACGAGGAGGCGCTGCGTGAAGCAATAACAACCTATGGAGGGGTGGTGTTTGGGATGGCGAAACGGATCGTGAATGATCCTAACCTCGCCGAAGAGGTTGCTCAAGACACCTTTCTAAGCCTGTGGCGCCGCCCGGGAGCCTTCGACTCGCAGAAGGGAGGCCTGGGCGCCTTTCTCGTTGGTGTGGCTCGTAACAAGAGCGTGGATCTCGTCCGCAGGGAGGAATCGGTGCGGCGACGCCGGGATTCGCTTGCCGCCGAGGTCGAGGCGAGGACCATGGTCGATTCATCCGAGGACGGGCTCGGGTCCGTCGATGATCGCGAACAGGTGAAGGACGCGCTCGCACAACTCTCAGACATGCAGCGGGAGGCCATTGTGCTCGCCTATTTCGGGGGCCGCACCTACCGCGAGGTGGCGGTAGAGCTCGGTGTGCCAGAGGGTACTGCCAAGACGAGGCTGCGAGACGGGCTGCTGCGGCTCCGACAGGTACTGGCGAGCGAGGCATGAGCATGGACCGTTCCCACGAGGAACTCAAGGCCCTGGTCGCTCCCTATGCGGTAGGGGCGGTTCCGGCCGATGAGTTGGACGCCATCCGCGTACACATCATGAGCTGTGATGAATGCATGGCGGAGCTCGAATCGATCCAGACGGCGGTGGACGACCTCGCCTTCGCGGTCGAGCCCGTTCCTTTGCCCTCCGGTTTCGCCGAAAGAGTCATGGCTCAGGTCGCAGCCGAACGGCCCGCCGAGACAGTCCCTGGTCCATCGAAGCGGAGGTTCTCGTTTTCGTTGGCTCCGACCCTGGCGGCCGCCGCCCTGCTGTTGGCGACCGCGGTGATGGCGGCCGGTTTCGTGGACGCGCGCAGCGATCTGGCGAGCACCAAGCGCCTCTCCCAGGCGCTGTGGAAAGTGAAGGCGGACTTCACCTTGAAGGGTGAAGGCCGCGCCGCTGCCAAGATGCTGACCACTTCGGATGGCGGGATGGTGTTCATCTCCCGAGGGCTGCCTGCTGCCGAGGAGGGTCGCGACTATCAGCTTTGGCTGATGCGTGGGTCATGTGCGCAGGTTGCCGATCCTGCCTGCGAGAAGATCAGCGCAGGCACCTTCGAGGTGACAGACAGAGTCGCTATCGTCCGGTCGCCTGATTCGCTCGAGGGTTTCAAGCGGGCGGCGGTGACGGTTGAGCGCGATGGTGGGGCGCCGCAGCCCACCACGAACCCGGTGCTCCTCTCAGCCTGATTTCGGCCAGGGGTGCTTAGAAGCCCAGTGCGCTTGGAAAAACCGTTGAGTACCCAGGCGCTCAAGTTGTGCGATCGACTGCCGTCTCTCGAGTTCGCCGTAATCTTCTGCGATGCGGATTCTTCTGCTCTCCAACGAGTCCTCGGGAAGCTCGGATTCTCAGGCGGTCGATTCCGTCGCCCAGGAGCTCTCTACCCTCGGGTCGGTAACCTCGCTCGTTCCCAGCTCGCTCGAGTCGTTCGACGAGGAGGTCTCCCACGCCGCGCATGACGCCGATCTTCTAGTGGTGGCGGGTGGGGACGGAACCGTCAACTGCACCGTGAACGCGCTCCGCGATGAGCTCGGCTCGGTGAAGCTTGCGCTCGTCCCCATGGGCACCGGCAACGACCTCGCTCGTACCTTGGAGATACCCCGCGACCCACTTGAGGCGGCGAGAGCAGTGATCTCGGGCAGCGAACGATCGATAGATGTGTGGCGGGCTCGCGGTGGGGGCGTCGACCGCCTCTTCGTCAATGCCTGCATGGGCGGTTTCCCGGTCGAGGTCAACGAGGCCATCGACGAGGATCTAAAGCGCAAGGTAGGCCCCCTCGCATTCGTCATCGGAGGAGCCAAGGGGGCTGCGGACATGACCCGTTACCGAGTGACGATCAACGGCAAGGAGCTGGACGACTGCATCGCGGCCGGAGTCGGAAACGGGCAGACTTGCGGAGGGGGCGTGCGGGTATGGCCGCGCGCCGATCCCTCTGACGGGCTGTTAGACGCCTGCGTCCTCAGCGCCGAGGGTATCGGCGATGCCGTCAAGCTCGCCGCCACCGTCCGATCCGGCCGCCACACCACGCTCGAGGAGGTGGCCAATCTCCGGGCGGCGCGCATCGAAATCTCGAGTGAGCCCCGCATGGAGTTCAACCTCGATGGCGAACTCGAGCAGTTGGTTACGCCCGTGACCTTCGAGGGGGCCGGGACGATCACGATGCGTGTCTGAGCTGCCCCACCCACGGCGGCGTCCTGCCCCGGCCCTCGGTCGTTGATGTGCGACTGTCTACCGGTAACCACCGGAAAAGGTGGCTGATGTGCGACTGTCTACTCCCAGCCCCCGCTCTTAGAAGTCGTTTCTAAATGAGAGGTGCGCGCCGGTCGGCATCGGCTTCATGTCGTTTTACAGCCGATCGGCGTCGAGGACGATCTCGCCTGCAGCTCCGGTGAGGACGATGCTGGCGACGGCGGGGGGTCCTGGGCGCACGGTGATGGGGAGGCGGTGCGCGCCGAGCCAGGCGGCGAGGCGATCGGCGTCGCCGTCGAGCTGCAGCTTTGCGATCTGGACGGCGCCGGCCCGATGAGTTGCCGTGGCGCGGCCTGGAAGCGGGGTCCCGTGTCCCCATTCTATGAAGAAAGGGAGCGAGGGCTCGGCGGTGGCCCGCTCGATGCCGGCCAGCCGCCACCGCACGAGCTGGCCGCTCCGACCTGTCCGTGAGCCGGCGGCCACCGTCAGGTCGAGCCGTCGGGCGAAATCGTCCAGCTCATGCGTGCGGACGGCCCAGCCGAGCGGCCGGGGGAGCGTGGGATGCGCTGCCGCGACCCAGCGTCCGAACGGGCTCTGCGCGGCCTCGGCCTCGTCGACGATCGCGACCAGCTCGAGATAGGCCTCGCCGAGCGGCACTATCCTGTTGGCCGTGCCCCAGCCGGGGTGACGGCCGCCCTCGATCGAAGCGAGGCCGTGCCGCACTTCGATCTCCTGCGCGGTTGCGGCAAGGTCGGCCACCGCGATCAGTACGTGGTCGAGCTCCAGAGCTTCGAGTCTAGTCGCCCAGCGGTCACCGGACAGGCAGGGACCCGTCACCTGACCCGAACCCCGTCGGGATCTGTCCTCAAGCTAGGAAGGGTGCCGATGGCCGCTGCGGCGTGGATCTTGTTCGGGAGCTCAATCTGAAATGACTTCTTAGCGATTCAGCCATTGATATGCCAGTAGCGAGGCGACCTCGTGCAGCAGCTCACGGGCCTTCGTGGCGCGGCTGCGGTTGAGCTCGACGTAGGAGGCGGGGCTCGTATAGGCGGCCTCGAAGCCGAGGTCCAGCGCCATCGTCTTTATGCGTCTCGAGTGCAGGGGGTCCGAAACCAATAGGACCGAGTCGATGCCCTGTTGCTCGGCGATCTGAGCGACGCCGCGCAGGCTCTCCAATGTCGTTGTTCCTCGCTCCTCGTGGAGGATCCTCTGTGCGGGGATTCCCTGCGCGATCAAGTAGGCCTCGCCCGCCTCGGACTCGGTGAAGCGGTCTCCTGGCTGCTTTCCCCCGGTCACGATGACCGTGTCCGAGACATCGGTGTCGAAGAGGTGGGCGGCTTGCTCGAGACGTGCTTCGAACACCGGAGAAGGCACGCCGTCGTACTGCGCAGCACCGAGCACCACGATGGCCTCGGCCGAGCGAACCTCGTCGTGGTGCGACTGCTCCCAGACGAGGAATGCAAGTGTGGCGGGATAGGCGAGTGCTGCTAGAAGTAACGCGACGATGATCTTGCGGAACATCGCCGCACCGGCCCTAAAACGACCTGTAGAGTGCGACGCGCTTTACTTCTTGGATCGCTTTGGTGACCTTGATCCCGCGCGGGCATGCCTGCGTGCAGTTGAACGCGGTCCGGCATTTGTAGGCGCCGTCCCGCTGCGAGAGTATCTCGAGGCGCTCGTCACCTCCTGTGTCGCGTGAATCGAAGATGAAGCGATGCGCGTTGACAATCGCGGCGGGGCCGACGTATTCCTCGTCGGACCAGAAGATTGGACACGCGGTTGTGCAGGCAGCGCAGAGGATGCATTTGGTGGTGTCGTCGAAGCGGTCGCGCTCCTCCTGGGACTGGATGCGCTCGCGTGCGGGCTCGTGCTCGGACTCATCGACGATGAGCCATGGCTTGACCGCCTTGTAACCGGCGAAGAAAGGCTCCATGTCGACGATGAAGTCCTTGAGCACTGAAAGGCCCCGGAGGGGCTCGACCGTTATTGGCTGCTTGAGGTCCTTGATGAGGACCTTGCATGCCAGCACGTTGACCCCGTTTACGACCATGGCATCGGAACCGCACACTCCGTGCGCGCAGGAGAAGCGCAGCGCCAGTGAGGAATCCAGCTCCCACTTGACCTTGTGTAGGCAGTCCAGCAGGCGTTCCATCGGGTCCGCCTCCACCTGGTAGCTCTCGAAGTGAGGCTCGGAGTCGAACTCCGGGTTGTAGCGCAGAAGGTTGAGGTCGACGTTCACCTCTGTCAGTACTTCCTTTCGACCGGCTCGTAGCGCCCCATGGTGACGTCCTTGTGAGCTAGCTTGGTGTCTCCCTCCGCGGTTCTTGTGATAAATGAGTGTTTGAGCCAGTGATCGTCCTCGCGCATCTGGTGGTCCTCGCGGTAGTGCCCGCCGCGGCTCTCGGTGCGAGCGCGGGCCGCGACCACCAGCGCTTCGGCCATGTCGAGCAGGAAGCCGAGCTCGATGTGCTCGACCAGCTCGGTGTTGAAGATCTTGCTGCGGTCCTTCACCCGGCATACCTCATAGCGCTTGCGCAGCTCGGTAATCGTCGAGAGAACGGAGCTCAGCGAGTCTTCGGTGCGCACGACCGAGGCCTTGTCCATCATCTCCTCCTGGAGCGTCGCCCTGATGGAGGCGGTCGATTCTTCCGAGCCGCCGTCGCACAGCGACGCGATCCACTCCTCGGAGCGCTTCTCGGCCCCCTCCGGCAGCGCTGGGAGCGGATGAGTCGAGGAATACTCGGCCATGGCGATGCCGCCTCGCCGGCCGAACACGACGATGTCGAGCAGCGAGTTGGTGCCCAGGCGGTTCGCGCCGTGAACGGACACGCAGGCGCACTCGCCGGCCGCATAGAAGCCCGGCACTGTGGCGCCGGTGTGGTCGGCGAGGACCTCGGCTTGAACGTTCGTCGGTATCCCGCCCATGGCGTAGTGCGCGGTGGGCACGATGGGAACGCCTTCCTTGACGGGATCGACGTCCAGATACGTGCGGGCGAACTCGGTGATGTCGGGCAGCTTCTTCTCGATGACCTCGGGATCCACCTCGGTCAAATCGAGGAGGATGTAGTCCTTGTCGGGCCCCGCCCCGCGGCCCTCCTTGATCTCGAAGAACTCCGCCCGCGACACCATGTCGCGGGGTGCCAGATCCTTGATGGTGGGGGCATAGCGCTCCATGAAGCGCTCGCCGTCACCGTTTCTGAGGATGGCTCCTTCGCCGCGCGCCGCCTCCGATAGGAGAATGCCGAGGCGGTAGAGCCCGGTGGGATGAAATTGATAGAACTCCATGTCCTCCAGCGGCAACCCCGCCCGGTAGACGACCCCGGGCCCGTCCCCGGTGAGTGTGTGGGCGTTGGAGGTGATCTTGAACATCTTGCCGTATCCACCGGTGGCGAACAGGACCGACTTGCAGTGAAAGATGTGGAGTTGCCCGGTGGAGAGCTCGTAAGCGACGATCCCGCAACAGACCCCGTCGTCCATCACCAAGTCGAGAACGAAGAACTCGTTGTAGAACTCGACTCCGAACTTGGTGCACTGCTGAAAAAGTGTTTGCAGGATCATGTGGCCGGTGCGGTCGGCTGCGTAGCAGGCTCGCTTTACGGGAGCCTCTCCGTGGTTGCTGGTGTGCCCGCCGAACCGGCGCTGGTCGATCCTTCCTTCGGGCGTCCGGTTGAAAGGCAGGCCCATGCGCTCGAGCTCGAGTACGGAATCGACGGCCTCCTTGCACATGATGTCGACCGCATCCTGGTCGGCGAGGAAGTCCGAGCCCTTGACCGTGTCGAAGGCGTGCCATTCCCACGAATCCTCCTCGACGTTGGCGAGAGCGGCGCACATGCCTCCCTGGGCGGCGCCGGTGTGGGAGCGGGTGGGGTAGAGCTTGGACACAACCGCTGTCTTGACGCGCCTTCCCGCCTCCAGCGCGGCGCGCAGACCAGCCCCTCCGGCGCCGACTATCACGGCGTCGTATTCGTGGATCTGTGCCATCAGCCCGATACGCCGGCGTCGAAGGCGACGACCACGGTCGTGCCCATGATCATCAGGATTGCGGTCAGCCCGTAGAGCGTTCCCTTGACCGCCGTCCTGATCCCCGGGGAGCGGATGTAGTCATCGATGATGATGCGCAGGCCATTGACCCCGTGAAGCAGGGCGAGCACCAAGAGGACCCAGTCGAACGCCCGCCAGCCGACGTTGGCCCAACGTTCGGCGACGAAGTCGAAGCCGACCCTCTCCACCCCCGAGCCCACCAGATGCATGACGTAGAGGTGGATGAGCACCAGGAACAGAAGAATGACCCCCGACACTCGCATGAAGAACCACCACCACACCTCGGTCGAGGAGGGCCGCCGGCCGGGGGAGAAGGCCTTGGGTTTGTGTTTTCGGTAAATGTCTTCCACGGTCGCCATAGGGGACAAATCCTAACCGTGCAACTCCACGAGCGGCGCAACCCGCGGGGGGACCGGGGAAGTTCGTCGGTGGTCGTTCGCCCAAGTTGTGCCGACGACCACCAAAATCGTGGTCGCAAGCACACTTTGGGCGTTTAGCCACCGGCGCTCTCGGACCCCGGTAGCATCGACGGGTGAGCGACCAGCGCATCACCGACTCGGGCATCGCCGTCGAGCCCGTGTACGGACCCTCTGAGCGGCCGGCGCTCAGCCCTCCCGGTGAGTATCCGTACACTCGCGGGATCCACCCGGAGATGTACCGCTCCCGACTGTGGACCATGCGCCAGTACGCCGGCTTTGGCTCGGCCGCACAGACCAACTCTCGCTTTCGATACCTCTTGAGCGCGGGCCAGACGGGGCTGTCGGTGGCGTTCGACCTGCCGACACAGATGGGCTACGACTCCGATCATCCGCTGGCGGAGGCTGAGGTCGGCCGGGTCGGCGTCGCCATCGACTCGCTCGCCGACATGGAGCTGCTGCTCGATGAGATCCCCTTGAGCGAGGTATCGACCTCCATGACCATCAACTCAACCGCTGCGATCTTGTTGCTGCTCTACGAGCTCGTCGCTGCGAAACAGGGAGTGGACGGCGAGCATCTGAGTGGCACGACTCAGAACGACATCCTGAAGGAGTACATCGCCCGCGGCACCTATATCTATCCACCCAAACCTTCGATGCGGATCGCAACCGATCTGTTTTCCTATTGCAAGGATAGGCTGCCGCGGTGGAACACGATCTCGATCTCCGGCTATCACATGCGCGAAGCGGGGTGCACTGCCGTGCAGGAGGTGGCCTTCACACTTGCCGACGCGATTTCCTACGTGGAGGCCGCGCTCGAGGCGGGACTCGAAGTGGACGATTTCGGCCCCCGCCTGTCATTCTTTTTCGCTTGCCACATGAACTTCTTCGAAGAGGTAGCGAAGTTTCGCGCCGCCCGCAGGCTGTGGGCGGTGATCATGAAGGAGCGTTTCGGGGCCTCCAACGAGCGTTCAATGATGCTTCGCTTCCATACGCAGACGGGCGGTGCCACGCTTACCGCGCAGCAGCCGGAGAACAACATCGTGCGAACCGCACTGGAAGCTCTCGCCGCGGTGCTGGGAGGGACGCAGTCGCTGCACACCAACGCATACGATGAAGCGCTGGCGTTGCCCTCTCAAAGATCGGCCATGATCGCCTTGCGCACACAACAGGTGATTGCGTTTGAGTCTTCGGTCGTCGACTCGGCCGACCCGCTTGGCGGGTCCTATTTCGTGGAAGCGCTGACCGATGGCATCGAGGAGGAAGCGCGCGCTTACATCGAGCGCATCGACGAGCTCGGCGGCGCGGTAGAGGCCATCGAGTCTGGATACATGAAGCGCGAGATCGAGGACTCGGCCTACCGTATCGCCCGGGAACTCGAGAGCGGAGGCCGGTCGGTCGTGGGCATGAACATGTTCCAAGGAGGTCACGAGGAGGCGGTCGAGCTTCTGGAGATGGACGAAGAGCTGCTGCACGCGCAGAAAGGTAGGTTGGCCGACGTGCGTGCGGGCCGGGACGAAGATGCAGTTCGTAAGGCGTTGAGAGAGCTCGAGGACGCCGCCCGAGGCAACGACAACCTCCTCTACCCCATGAGGGATGCACTGGCCGCCTACGCCACGCTAGGAGAGGTCTCGGACAGGCTGCGCAACGTGTTCGGCGAGTACCGGCCGGCGAGTCTTTAGTGGTGGTCGAGCGTGTGGCAGTGATCGGTGGGACGGGGGCCGAGGGTTTCGGTCTGGCGCTCAGGTGGGCCTCCGCCGGGATGGAGGTCGTGATCGGCTCCCGCGACCAGGGCCGAGCGGAGGACGCGGCCGCCCGTTTGCGTGAACGCGTAGGGGAGGCGCAGGTCTCGGGGCTGTTGAACGCACAGGCCGCAGCCGGTTGCAGCACGGTGGTGGTCGCGGTCCCGTTCTCAGGCCAGGCCGCCATCTACAAGTCATTGGCCTCAGGGCTCCGGCCGGACGCCGTGGTGGTCGACTGCACCGTCCCGGTCGAAGCCGCGGTGGGGGGAAAGGCGACGCACGTCCTCGGTGTGTGGGAGGGCTCGGCCGCCCAGCTGGCGGCCTCCCTCGTCCCGGAGGGAACGACCCTGTGCGCGGCTTTCCACACGCTGTCTGCCTCGGCTCTGGAGGATCTCGACAGCCCCTTGGACGGCGATGTCCCGGTGTGCGGGCCCAGGGCCGGCAAGGCGGTCGTCCGCGAGCTGGTCGAGGCGATCCCGAAGCTCGGTTTCGTGGACGCGGGCCCGCTTGAGAACGCCCGCGTCGTCGAGCCCATCACCTCGTTGCTGATCGGCATCAACCGCCGCTACAAGACCGACCGGGCGGGCATCCGCTTCACCGGCCTGTAACCGGACGCAGCTCTGAGTCAAACTTTGTAACCCTGCCCACATCTGGTGTGGTTGCAGCACCAAAGTTCGGTGGCGGGCGGCTGCGCGGCTTTATTCGCCCAGCACCTTGATGACCAGCCGCTTGCTGCGGCGACCGTCGAACTCGCAGTAGAAGATCGCCTGCCACGGGCCGAGATCGAGCTTTCCCTCGGTCACCGGGACGATGACCTGATGGTGTACGAGCAGGTTCTTGAGATGGGCGTCGCCGTTGTCCTCGCCGCCACGGTGGTGGCGATAATCGCCGGGGTCGGGGCTCAATGCCGCCGCCACCTCGCCGCCCGGCGCCTTCCACGACGGAGGAGCGATCTTGTCGAGCCACTCGAGCACGTCCTCCTGAATGCCCGGCTCGTCGTCGTTGATCCATACGCCCGCAGTGATGTGCATGGCCGACACCAGCGCCATGCCCTCTGCGACCCCCGACTCCTGGACTGCTACGGCGACATCCTCGGTGATGCGCACGAACTCACGCCGGCCTTTGGTCTTGAAGGTCTTGTAGACGGTGTGCGTTTTCATTTCTTTCTCCCCTGTGCCCGGACGCTCACACTCGCAGCTTGGCCAGCACCACCGCGCGAGCATCTTCGTCGCGTTCCACGCCGCGCTGCTCGAGAAGCGGATCGGCAAGTATCAGATAAAGCTCGACGGTAACCCGCAATGCATCCATGACCAGGTCGCGCTCGAGAGCCGGAACGGTTCGGGCGAACAGAGGGCCGAGCGCGCCGACATGCCGCTCTGCTCGGCGCGATCCATAGGGCCTGATCCCCGCGGTTTCGGCAAGGAGTGCGAACAGCACGTTGCCGCGCAGGTACTGCAGCGCATCGAGAGCTTCGTAGAGCTCGCCTCGCAGGATCTTCGAGTGTGTGTACCAAACCCAGGTCCACATGCGGGCTTCGAACCAAGCCAGGTCCACACCGACAGCTTCGACCCGCCCCCCAAGGGCAACCGAGATGTCGTCGTCCTCCGACCACAACACCCAGCTCGCCATGCCCCCGTTTCTGTCGGTCAGGTCGCCGAGCTGGACCAGGTAGAAGTCGATGTGGATGAGGTCGTCGTATAGCACGATGAGCATGTCGGGATGCCCGACATGCTCGGCGGTGAAACGAGCCACCGGCACACCGCAGGCATCAATCAGCGCATCTAGGTGTTCAACAGCTTCGCCGTGCATGTCGTCCCGAGTGACGATCTTGAGATCGAGGTCCGAATAGGCGTCGGCCGTCCCCGTCGCCAGCGAGCCCGATACCACCAACCCGATGACTCCGGGCATCGTCCGGGTAAATGCGCTCGCGGCCTCGAGCTTCGCCCGGTGAAGCGGCAAGTCGTCGAGGCCGGAAGGCAGATGCATGGAGTTCTAACCCTAGTTCAGCCTGGACCCCGCTGAGCGGGGGCTATGGCTGCAGAGAGTGGAAGTTCGCAGGCGGCCACGCCAGCAGGAACGCCCGGCCCACGACATCTTCGAGCGGCACCGGCCCGGTCACGCGGGAGTCCTCGGAATGGGTGCGGTTGTCGCCCATCACAAACACCATGCCCTCCGGCACGAGACACGCAGTAGCGGAGACGAACAGGCCCATCGATCCACAGGTCCCGCGCGTGATCGTGAGGCTGGTCTTGTCCCTCTCTTTCAGGTACGGCTCGCTGATCGTGCGTCCTTCCACCGTCAGCACGCGCGGCACTCCCTTGTAGGAGATCGTGTCTCCCGCGACCGCGACCACCCGCTTGATAACGTAGGTGCGGTCACCTCCCGCCAAGCCCTTGACGAGCGCGACGGCCTTGTCCACTGGGGAGAGCGCGGGGGCCGGGCTGCCGCTACCGAAGACGAGGATGTCTTTGCGCTGTGGAGGGTTGAGGCGGTAGCCCACGCGCTCGACCAACACTCGATCCCCCTTGTGCAGGGTCGGGAGCATGGACTCGGACGGGATGAAGAAGGCCTGGACCACGAATGCCTTGAGCAGCAACGCGATCACGAAAGCGGCCGGCAAGAGCAGCGGGAGAGTCACGATTCTGGACGTCCGCGTTCGTGAGGTCCCTTTCCCCATGACTCTCAGTCTGCCCTCCCCAGCAGGAAAAGTGAAGAGGGGTCGATCTAGGTCACGGGCCGCGCCGTCAGGTTCCACCTGACTTTGCCGGGCTCTTTGTACAGAACGCGCAGATAGCCCCGATTCGTCCCAGGCCTCGGCCTGGGCCTCAGAGCTCCAGCACGAACGCGACCAAGTAGACCTGGGGCAAGTCGATGTCCAGTCTCTTCGTGCGCTCGAAGCCGAGCCCCGAGTAGAGACTGTGAGCGGCGTGCATCCAGCGCGTGGTGTGCAAGATGATTCGGCGCTTGCCCTCGGAGCGCGCCCGAGCGATGCATTCCTGTACCAGCGCGGCCCCCATCCCTCGGCCGCGTGCCTCCGCAGCCACCGCCAGCATGCGAATCCCACCCGCTTCGGGATCGTCGAACTCCGCAAAGGGACTCTGGGGAGTTGCGACATAGGTGACACAGCCGAGTATCTCGCCACCGCTCAACGCCACCAGCACGAGTGCGTCTCGGTCGCGCCCGCTCACGTCGCGCAGCTCGTCGAGGTAGTCGCCGAAGTCTTGGGGTGGGTCGTCGGCTGCGGGCGGGCCGAGGTATGCCGCGACCGTCAGCTCGCCGGCGGCTGCGTGCTCCTCCTGTCTGATTCGCCGAATGGCGACGCCCTCAGGTGATGACGGCGATGACTGCGCCCGGCTCGACCGACTGCCCTTCGGCAACTCTCAGCTCCCCCACGATTCCGTCGCGATGCGTCAATATCGAATTCTCCATCTTCATGGCTTCGAGCACGCACACCGACTCTCCGGCCTTGACCTTGTCGCCGGTCGAGACCAGCAGCTTGATGATCGTTCCTTGCATCGGCGCTTTGAGGATGTCCGAGGCGTGGGCACCGACGTGTCCTCCTGTCTGCGGCCGTGGGGGTTTGGAGAGCCTGCGGCCGCCGGAGGAGCGTTCGCGCGCCACGACCGCGAACCGCTTGCCGTCGACCTCGATTCCGAAACGGCGTACGACGGCGTCGTCCCCGGGTTCGCCACCCGTCGATTCGATGGCACTTGGCGTGCCGGGCTCCATGTCATGTTCGACGGTCGCAGTGTCGTATGAGCCTGTGAGGAAACGCTTGTCGGCCAGCGCGACCCGGTGCCACTCGAGCGTCGTCTTGATTCCGCCGACATGGAACTCGTTGACGGCCCTCGATAGCCGGGCGATCGCCTGCGACCGCGTGGGCCCGTGTGCTATCAGCTTGGCGATTAGCGGATCGTAGGCACCGGGGACTGCGGCTCCGGCTCGAACTCCCGAATCGACCCGGATACCGGGACCGCCGGGCTCCTGATACGAGGAGATGACGCCGGGGGCAGGCATGAAGTTGAGGGCCGGGTCCTCGGCGTTGATGCGGCACTCGATGGCGTGGCCCGACAGCGCGATGTCGTCCTGGCCGAAGCCCAGGGGCTCCCCCGCGGCGACGAGGATCTGAGCCGCGACGAGGTCGATGCCGCAAACGAGCTCGGTCACGGGGTGCTCGACCTGGAGCCGGGTGTTCATCTCGAGGAAGTAGAAGGATGTGCCGTCGCGGTCCAGGAGGAACTCGCACGTCCCTGCGTTGCGGTACCCGACCTGCTTCGAGACCTTGGCTGCGGCCTCCATGATCGCCTGACGTACGTTCTCCTGAAGCGCCGGAGAAGGAGACTCCTCGAGGAGTTTCTGGTGGCGGCGCTGCAGAGAGCAGTCTCGCTCGGGAAAGCTCAGGATCGCCCCCGACATCTCTCCGAGCACCTGCACCTCGATGTGGCGTGGCCGCTCCAGGTAGCGCTCGAGATAGACGTCCCCGGAGGAGAAATACGCCTGGGCCTCGCGGGCGGCACCCGCCAACGCCTCTGGGATGTCTCGAGCCGAGTGCACCACCCGAAAGCCCTTGCCGCCCCCGCCGGCCACCGCCTTGATGGCGACGGGAAGACCGTATCGATCGCAGAAGGCTTGAACCTCAGACGCGACCGTCACGGGCTCGAGCGTGCCGGGAACGCAGTCGACCCCTGCTTCGGCTGCCGCTCGGCGGGCCGCGGTCTTGTCGCCCATCGAAGCGATGATGGAGGCGTCGGGCCCGACCCAGGCCATGCCCGCGTCGACTACGGCGCGGGCGAACTCGGCGTTTTCGGCGAGAAAGCCGTAACCGGGATGGACCGCCTCGGCACCCGAGCGGCGGGCCGCCTCGAGGACCGAGGCGATGTCGAGGTAGGAGGCGGATGCGGGGCCGGGCCCGATGTTGTAGGCCTCGTCCGCGAGCTCGACGTGCAGGGAGTCGGCGTCCAGGCCCGAGTAGACGGCCACCGGGCTCATATCGAGGTCGCGGCAGGCCCGAATCACGCGCACCGCAATCTCGCCGCGATTGGCAATCAGAAGCTTGGCGAACATCGACCTATCCTACGAGCGCAATGACCTCGGATCTCAGTGCCGCCCGCATCGAAGCCGCGTTGCGAGGACACTGGGGTCGCCCCCTCAGGTTCTTCGAGGAGGTCGCATCGACGAACTCCGAGGCGCTCGCGTGGGCCGAGGAGGGAGTGCCCGAGGGAGCCGTGGTCGTCGCCGACCATCAAAGCGCCGGTCGGGGCAGGCTCGGACGGACGTGGCTCTCGAAGCCCGGCGCCATTCTGCCCCTGTCGCTGGTGTTGAGGCCTCGGCTGCCGCCCGATCGCTTCGGGCTACTCAGCGTGGCCGCCGGGGTGGCGACCGCCGAGGCCATCGAGGAGGTCTCAGGACTGGGCTGCCGCCTCAAGTGGCCCAACGACGTCACGATCTCCGGCAAAAAGGTCGCCGGAATATTGCTCGAGAGCCGCATGGCCACCGATGGAGCTCCCGCAGTCGTATGCGGAATCGGCATCAACGTGAGGTGGACGAAGCTGCCGGAAGAGCTGGGGGGCCGCGCCACCAGCCTGGCTCTGGAGGGTGCGTCGGTGGACCGTGCCGAGCTCGCGGCCTCCGTCCTGCATGCTCTGGAAATCGCCTGCGGCCGGCTCGACGATGAGAACGGAAGGGCAGAAATTGTCGCGCAGGCAACCACTCTCTCGGAGGTGTTGGGGCGGACCGTGGAAGCGCGTGTAGGCGGGGCGCTCGTTTCAGGCCTGGCCTCGTCGCTCAGTGGGGCAGGCGGGCTTGTGCTCGACACTGCCGAAGGCATCCGGGTCCTCGACGCTGGGGAGATCGAGAGGCTGCGCTCGGCGTGAGCGCGCCGCCTCGGCCCACGAAGGAGCAGATCGCCGCCGCCCACGGCCGCTTGGTTCCCGACGTGGTCGCACCCGATCTCAGAGTCTTGTTCTGCGGCATCAATCCCGGCCTCTACTCGGGAGCGGTGGGACATCACTTCGCGCGGCCCGGCAACCGTTTCTGGGCCGCGCTCTTCCTGTCGGGCTTCACCGACCGGAGGCTCTCTGCCTTCGAGGAAGGCGAGCTCCTCTGTCTAAGGCTGGGAATCACGAACCTGGTGCGGCGCGCCACCGCCACCGCCGAGGAGATCTCAAGGGACGAGCTCGTAGAGGGCGCCCGGGCCCTGCGGAGCAAGGTCCGGAGACTCAGGCCACAGGTGGTCGCGTTCCTGGGCCTGGGCGCTTACCGGGTGGCCTTCTCGGCCCCCGCCGCCGTGGTCGGTGAGCAGCCGCAGCTAATCGGCGACACCCGGCTGTGGCTCTTGCCCAACCCTTCGGGCCTCAACGCCCACTACCAGGTGGATGCTTTGGCCGAAGTCTTCGCCGAGCTCAGCCGTGCCGTGGAGCCCTAGCTCGACACAAACCGCCTTGACAGGACTGGTCCGATCGATCTATTGTATCGATACATTGATACAAACAAGGGAGTCAGTTGATGTTGGGTGGGATTGAGATCGCCGTGCTCGCGGCCCTCGTTGGAGGTGCGATTGTGCTGTGGCGGCGCCCGGAAAGGCGGCAGTCGGTCGAGAGCTGGGCTCGGAATTCGGGGCTGCAGTTGACGCCCGGCAACCGGGCCTATGTAGCCTCCTACCTCGGGCGCACTCGTGTCTTCCGGCTTATCGGAGCCCTCGTCGGATTGTTCCTTCCGTGGATCGCCGGCGCATTGCCGAAGCCGTTCGACTTCGGCTTGTTCGATGCGCTGCTCGGCTATCTGCTGGGAGCCCTAGTTGCGGAGCTCAGCTTCAACCGGCCACAGGGCGAGTTTCCGAGCGCGTCGCTCGTTCCTCGGTCGGTGGGCGACTACCTGGCCCACTGGTATCGCATCGCCTTGCCTGTCTGCGCAAGCCTGGGACTGGGGCTGACCCTCTGGTACAACACGCTCCCCGATCGCGCTAGCGCCGGGCCGGACGCGCCTCCTCCGACGGTTGTGCTGGTGGTGATGATCGTCGGAGTGTGGTTAACCGTGGAGCTGTTCCAGCGCTACATCGTTGCGCGCCGCCAACCGGCGGTCAACCTCGATCTCGTGCGCGCCGACGACGCCATCCGCTCGGCATCGATTCACGCCCTGGCGGGCGCGGGCCTGGCTCTGGAATTGCTCGTCGCCTCCGTCATGTTGGGTGAGGTCGCCGGCACCTTCAACAACAGCCTGGTTGCCTGGTCTCTCGGTAGCACGGCAGTAGTTCTCTTCGGCTGCGCGCTCGGATCATGGATTCACCTCACCCGGCCGTTCCAGCGACGCGATCTGCATCCGCCAGGCGGAGAGGTTCTCGTTCGATGATCCTACGGATCGAGCCCGATGGGCATGTTCCGCCCTACGAGCAGATCCGCTCGCAGATCGCCACCATGGCCGTTAGCGGTGTGCTGCCCGAGGGGACGAGACTGCCGGCGATCCGACAGCTCGCTTCCGACCTCGGTCTTGCGGGTGGCACCGTCGCGCGCGCTTACCGCGAGCTCGAGCAGGCGGGCATTATCACCACGCGGGGGAGACATGGAACGTTCGTTGAAAAAACTGTTACGAGCGCCGATAACGGCGAGCTTGATGCCGCCGCCCAACTCTTTGCGATTCGCGCGGTACAGCTCGGCGTCAAGCCTTCTCACGCATTCGACTCGGTGCGCCGCGCGCTCGATGCTGTGACACAGACCTAACCCAACTCGCCAAGCCTCGCCGAGTGGCGGACAAAGGCTGATAGGAACCACAATGTCCCCCCGCCAGGCCACTTCTTGGCGACGCGCCACACGACTGGATTCGACAAGCATGACGACAACTGTCTCGGGCCCAGTTATCGAACGAGATTGGCGCAAAGAATCTGAGAATTATCAAGTGGGGACTGTATTCTGGGCTGTTTCTGTCATAGCCCTCGTGTAGCGTGATGTTTATGGGAGAGCCTTGTTACGACGGCTTCGACACCGATCAGCTCGGTGCCGCCATGGACCAGTTGAACGGCCTCCACAACGCCGCGCTGTGGCAGCTTCTTCGAGTGGTCGCGGCCTATGAGCGAAAGAGCGCGTGCGAGAGCGACGGGATGCGGACCATGGCGGAATGGTTGTGCACGCGCTTCGGCGTCAGCCTTCACACTGCACGCAGCTGGGTGGAAGCCGCAGCTGCACTCGAGGATCTGCCCCTGCTGGCGCATGCCTTCGCCCAGGGCAGGCTCAGCTTCGACAAGCTCTCAGCCCTGCTGGCGATCGCGACCCCGGACAACGAGGCAGAGCTCCTGGAACAAGCGCTGGCCCTCAACCTCAATGCCCTCAAGTCGCTGGTGCGCCGGCACCGGCCCGTGACCACGGAGGAGGACGCCGAAGCCCACGAGCAGCGCTCGCTGCGGTGGACGTGGGACGAGCGCAAAGAACAGCGTCAGGCTGTGGGGCTATCTTCGAGCAGACCAGGGAGCAACGGTGGTGAAGGCGCTCGAGCGTGGCGCCCACCTCATCGGGCGCAACCCCAACGGGAGCTGGGACCCCCTGGGCCAGCGTGCCGCCGACGCCCTGGTGGAGTTGTGCGGGCAGGCGCTGGCGTCGGACTCGGACGCCGACCGGGCCACGGTCGTGATCCACGCCGATGCTTCGGCGCTGGTGGCGGCAGAGGGTTCGGCTCTGAGCGAGGAGGGCTTTGCGCTCTCCTCCGAGACGCTGAGGCGCTCGTGCTGCGATTGCCGCCTGCAGATCGTCGCCCATGACGAGGACGGCGAAACGGTAGGGGTCGGACGCATGTCGCGCTCGGTCAGGCGGTGGCTGGTGCGCCAGCTGCGGGCACGGGACCAGGGCTGCGTGTTCCCCGGCTGCAATCGCAAACGCTACCTGCAGGCACACCATGTCTGGCACTGGATCAGGGGCGGGCTCACCGATCTCGACAACCTCTGCCTGCTGTGTGGCTATCACCACTACCTGGTGCACGAGGGCGGCTGGACGATGAATATCGGCAAAGCCGAGCCCCCGGTGTTCCATCGTCCTAACGGGCTCGCGTTTGAGCCGGCGCCGCAGCCTTTATGCGACGAGATCTTCTCCCGCTTCCTGTGGGATGTCGAGCCGGAAGCTGCGGATACATCGTAGAGCACGACCAATCAGATCAGGGCGCGATCATTGGGTATCGGCCGTCAGTTGCAAAGCAACGCCTGACCATGACTCGGTGCTGCACGGGTGACAATGACCTCGATGATCGAGCCCGGCCGCCACGAACTCGTCCTTGTCCGCCACGGCGAGACCGAGTGGAGCGAGGCCAAGAAGCACACCTCCACAACCGATCTTCCGTTGACTGAGCCGGGCCGTGAGCGGGCAAGAACGATTGCTCCCAAGCTCGAGGGTCTCGAGTTCGCCCTGGTTCTGGTCAGCCCGCTGCGCCGGGCGCGCGAGACCTGTGAGCTCGCCGGCTTCGCCGATCGAGCCGAGGTCTCAGACGACCTCTTCGAGTGGCGATACGGCGACGACGAAGGCCTCACCACCGAGGAGATCCGGCAAGACCGGCCCGGATGGACCGTCTGGCGCGACGGGCCCCAAGGCGGCGAGACCGCGGAGCAGGTGCGCGCCCGGGTGGACTCTCTCATCGAAGTGGCGGCCAACGTCGCCGGTGACACCCTGCTGTTTGGCCACGGCCACATGTTGCGGGCGCTGGCGGCGCGCTGGATCGGGCTCGAGGTCTCGGGCGGTGCTCATCTCATCCTGCAGACGGCGACGGTGAGCCGGCTCGGCTATGAGCGCGACACCAGGGCGATCCTCGCCTGGAACACCTAGACCGGGCCGAGTGGTGGCCGGGTGACGGCCGCCTCAACCGATCATATTGAGCATCTGGTGACCACTCGAGGCTAGGATCGATTGCCACGATGACCGATCCCGGCCCCCGGCTTTCGAACCTCGCCGAGCTCTCCTCGCGCGCGAAGCAAGGGGGGGCCGAGAACTACCACTCGCGGCTCGTGGAGCAGAACAAGCTGTTCGTGCGCGAGAGGTTGGCGCTGCTGCTCGACTCGATGGACGGCTTCGCCGAAGACGGACTTCTGGTCAACGCCCTGAGCGGCGATCTCCCCGCCGATGGAGTCGTCACAGGGGTGGGTCGCATCGACGGTCGCCCGGTGGCGGTCATGGCGAACGACGCCACGGTCAAGGCCGGCTCGTGGGGGGCCCGGACGGTCGAGAAGATCATTCGGATCATCGAGCTCGCCCGCAAGCACTCCCACCCGATCCTCTATCTCGTCGATTCCGCCGGCGCCCGCATCACCGACCAGGTCGATCTTTTCCCGGGGCGGCGCGGGGCGGGAAAGATCTTCTACAACCAGGTCCAGGCATCCGGCCGCATCCCGCAGATCTGTTGTCTGTTCGGACCTTCGGCCGCCGGCGGCGCTTACATCCCCGCGTTCTGCGATGTCGTGTTCATGGTCGAGCACAACGCATCGATGTACCTGGGGTCGCCGCGCATGGCCGAGGAGGTCGTCGGCGAGAAGGTCACGCTCGAAGAGATGGGCGGGGCGCGTATGCACTGCGAGGTCTCCGGCTGCGGCGACCTGTTGGTGTCGGACGACAAAGCGGCGATCGAAGCTGCGCGTGCCTACCTCTCATACTTCCCGCAGTCATACGAGATGGCGGCGCCGAGCCTTCAGGCCCGGCCCCCTGCCTTTGGCGGCTCGCTTGCGGGAATCATCCCGGATGACGAGAGCCGCGTCTTCGACATGTTCGGGTTGATCGCAGGCATCGTCGATGAGGAGTCTTTGTTCGAGATCAAGCCTCGCTTCGCCCCCGAGCTCATCACCGGGCTGGCTCGCATCGAGGGCCGCGCAGTGGGCATCGTCGCCAACCAACCGCAGCAGAAGGGGGGCGTGCTCTTTATCGACTCGGCCGACAAAGCCGCCCGGTTCATCTGGTTGTGCGACGCGTTCAACCTCCCGCTGTTGTTCCTTGCTGATGTGCCGGGATTCATGATTGGCACCGATGTCGAGCGCGGCGGGATCATCAGGCATGGCGCAAAGATGATCACGGCGGTCTCTCAGGCCACCACACCGAAGCTGTGCGTGGTGGTTCGAAAGGCTTACGGAGCAGGTCTCTACGCCATGGCAGGCCCGGGTTTCGAGCCCGAAGCGACCATTGCGCTCCCGACCGCCCGCATAGCGGTTATGGGGCCCGAGCCGGCCGTCAGCGCGGTCTTCTACAACAAGATCAACGCCATCGAAGATGCCGACGAACGCGCCGCCTTCGTCGCAAGCAAACGCGCAGAGTACGAGGCCGACATCGACCTCGTCCGCCTCGCCTCGGACAACGTTGTCGATGCGGTTGTGCAGCCCGACGAGTTGAGGGCGGAGATCAATCGTCGCCTCGGGGCGCTTCAAGTCGAAGCCGTACGGGCGCGCGGCTTGAGGGGCGTCCCCCCGGTATGAGCCTGGTGTCGCTGAAGGTCGAGGACGACATCGGGATCATCACGCTCGAGCGACCCGAGGCTCTGAATGCAATCTCGTCGAGTGTCGCCGACTCCCTGCGTGAGGTTCTGAGAGAGGTCGGCTCGCGCCCCGACATCCTCGTTGCCGTGCTTACCGGCGCCGGCGACAAGGCCTTTTGCGTCGGTGCCGACCTGAAGGAACGGGGCAGCTTCGAGATCGATGACTGGTACTCGAACCGGCGACAGATCACAGGGATGTTTCAAGCCCTCAGAGAGCTTCCCCAGCCGAGCATCGCAGCGGTCTTCGGCTGGGTGCTCGGGGGAGGCTTCGAGCTGGCGCTGTCGTGCGATCTCATGGTCGCCGCCGAGGGGTGCCGCATGGGACTTCCTGAGGCAGGCGTGGGCTTGCTCCCGGCGGGCGGGGGGACGCTCTTGCTGACCCGCATGGTGGGGGTTCGCCGCGCCAAGGAGATCGTCTTCACCCGCCGCCCCCTCGACGCCTCAGAGGCCCAGGACATGGGGCTTGCCACTCGCATCGCGCCGGCGACCGAGCTTCGATCTGCCGCTCTCGAGCTCGCCGCGGAGATATGTGGCTCCTCGCCGGTGGTGGTGCGAGAGGTGAAGCGCCTGATCGAGACGTCGGGGAGCGAGCCGCTGGCCCGTGCTCTGGAGCTCGAGAACGAGGCCTGGGCCCGGGTGCTAGTCACCGAGGACCGCGCCGAAGGCATCGCCGCCTTCAACGACAAGCGCAGCCCTCGCTGGCGCAACCGCTGACGCACTGATGTTCGAGCGGGTGCTGATAGCCAACCGGGGGGAGATCGCGGTCCGCATCGCCCGTACCTGCCGTGAGCTCGGCGTCACACCGGTGGGCGTCTACTCGGACCCCGACCGGCGCTCCCGTCACGTCTCAGAGATGCACGACGCGGTTCGCCTCGAAGGCGACACTCCGGCAGCCACCTACCTGAACTCGGATGCACTCGTCGCCGCGGCGCACGAGCTGGGGGCGGAGGCGATCCATCCCGGCTACGGCTTCTTGTCCGAGGATGCCTCGTTCGCCGAGGAGGTTATGGCTGCGGGAGTCACTTTCATCGGCCCTCCCGTGGAGGCGCTGCGGGCTTCAGGCGACAAGCTCCGGGCGCGGCAGCTGGCGGCCGCTGCGGGGGTCCCGACGGTGCCCGGAAGCAGCGAGCCTTGCCCCGACCCCGCCGCCGCCGCCGAGCTCGCCGAGAGAGTGGGGCTGCCGGTGGCGATCAAAGCAGCAGGAGGGGGCGGGGGCCGGGGGCTCAAGGTGGCCCGCTCGCTGGAAGAGGTGCCCGGCGCCTTCGATCAGGCCCGGAGAGAGGCTCAGGCCTACTTCTCCTCGTCGGAGGTCTACGTCGAGCGCTTCCTCCCGGCCCCCAAGCACCTCGAGGTCCAGATTCTCGCACCCACGCTCGGTGAGGCGCACTGGCTGGGCGTGCGGGATTGTTCGCTGCAGAGGCGCCATCAGAAGCTTGTCGAGGAAACCCCTCCGCCAAGATTTCGGCACCTGGAGCCCGAGATGGGGGCCGCGGCGGTGAGGTTCGCCCGAACCTGCGGCTACATCGGAGTGGGAACGGTCGAGATGCTGGTCGATCCTGCGACCGAGTCCTTCTACTTCCTCGAGATGAACGCCCGGCTCCAGGTCGAGCACACCGTTACGGAGGAGGTCTTCGGGGTAGACCTCGTCGCCTGCCAGTTGCTGATCGCGGCGGGAGAGTGGCGAGAATCGCGCCTGGACGACCTGCGGCCTCGGGGCCACGCGATCGAGTGCCGCGTCAACGCGGAGGATCCCGCTCGTGGCTTCGCCCCGGCGCCCGGACGCATCACCGCCTATCGGGAGCCGGCGGGGCTGGGGGTCAGGGTGGACTCCGGTTACCGGGCCGGCGACGAGATTCCGGGCGCTTACGACTCGCTCGTCGCCAAGCTCGTCACCTGGGGCTCCGACCGGGAACAGGCTGTGCGCCGCACGAACAGGGCGCTGGATGATTTCGTGATCGAAGGCGTACCCACGACGATCTCGGCTCATCGAGTGCTGCTATCGGATGAGTCCTTCCTCGCCGGCTCTCACACCACCGCCACGGTGGCAGAGCTCTTCGCTCGCTTCGAGTCCGCTTCGGACCCGAGAGTGGAAACCGCGGGCGTGATGGTCGTGGGCGGGCGGGCCGCCCGCCTCTGGCACCCGGCCATGGCGGCCGCCGCCACTCAGGCAACCGGCTCGCCGGGTGGAGGCGTCCTGCTGGCGCCGATGCAGGCGGTCGTGCTCGAGGTGCTGGTGGCGGAGGGCGACTGGGTCGCGGCGGGGGCCGCGCTGGTAAGGCTCGAGGCCATGAAGATGGAAACCGTGGTGTGCGCTCCCCGAGAGGCTGAGGTAACGCGCGTGGCCGTGGCCGCGGGAGAGACCGTGCCGGCGGGCGGCGTGGTGGCCGAACTGAGCGATCCGCGGGAGGAGCACCGGGATAGCGCGAGCGAGTCGCTGTGAGCGGCCCCGACTTGATCCGCGTCCTTGCTCTGGCGGTTGTGGCAGTTGCCCTGGGGTGGGTGTGCTGCGAGGGTTTGCTCCGAGCGATTTTTCGAGGTGACCTCCCCGAGGAGATCGGGCTGCCCGAGCGCGCTCTCGGGGCGATCGGGAGCTTCGTCGCCCTTGCTGTACTCCTCATGATCTTGAATCTCGTCACCGGAGGAGCTGTGTTCGGGGTCGCGCTGCTAGTGCCGGCTGTGGGTGCCGGCGTCCTGGCCTACGGACTGCGGATGCGCTCATGGCCGAGGGGAATTCCGTGGCTCCGGCTGGGGCTGTTCGCGGTCGTCCTCACGCTCGCGTTCATCGTGCCGGTCCTGCGTGGCGGCACCGGCGCCCGCACCGGGGACACGCCCTGGCACCTGGGCTGGACCGAGCAGCTCCTCGGCGGGCAGGCGATTCCCACGGGCCCGGCCCCCGAAGCCCGTAATGCCTATCCATGGGGCTGGCATGCGGTCCTGGCTACCACCGCCCGTCTCGTCCCGGGCTCAGACGCCCTGGACGCTCACGACGCCTGGCATCTCTTGCTCGTGTTCACACTGCCTGTGGGAGCCGCCTGCATCGCCCGCCGGGTGCGCCTGGACGCGGGCTGGGGGGCCGCGGCGGCCCTCGCGCTCGTCGGAGGATTCGGCTGGGTCGCAACCCGTGAGCCGTATCTCTCCACGGTGCCGGGACAGGCCCGCCACGGCGCCGACCTCACCGTGGCCTCTCCCAACGGCGCCTATGCGCTCCTGCCCCCGGCCCTCCCGCGCGAGCTGGCCCTCGCGCTGCTCGCCCTGGCCGGAACACTACTGATGACCGCCGCGTCACGGTCGGCTATCGGAGCGAGGATCGGGGCCGGGACGGCATTGGGCCTGACCGGTCTCGTCAGCGTCCCTCTGTTTCTCAGTGGCGCCGTGTGGGCCGCCGTTTGCGCCCTGCGCGCCCCCCGCCGGCTGCGTTTCGGAGTCACAGTTCTGGTGACTGCCCTTCTGGTCCTCAGCATGTGGGCGGCGCCGGTGGCCGCCGACTTCCTCCGCTACGGGGGCTTCCTCGCCATCACGCCCACGCTGGGAGTCGAGTGGGCGCTGGGAACAGCGCTCGGATCCTGGGGGCTGCTGGTACCGCTCGCCGCCGCCGGGCTGTGGCTGTCGAGAGGTCGCCGGGCCCTCTTGCCGTGGTTGTGCGCCGCCACCGGAGTCCTGCTGGTGGCGGCGGTGCTGAGAGACGTGCTGGGGCTCACGCTCGCCGGCAACTCCACGCTGTTACATCAGGGCCGCGTGTGGCCGGTTGCCCACCTCCTGGCGGCAGCCCTGGCGGGGGTGGCGTTGGCCGAGCTTGCGACGCGGTTGTCATCTCGCTCCCGTGCGGCCGCCCTGTCCGCATGTGCTCTCGTGGTGGGGGTGGGCTCGTTCTCGGTGTGGCTCGCCTCAGCGCGCATGACCGAGTTGCTCGAGGGCAACCTCCAGGGTTTCACCTACGACCGTCCAGATCTTGCGCCCGAGGGTTTCGCCCGCACGGCCGCAGCCCGTCTGACCCCGAGCGACGTGGTCAAGGTTCGAGGCGATGGTGGCGACCGTCTCGCTTTTCTCCTCTGGCAGCTTTCAGGCGCGACGCTGGCCGGGTATGACGATCCCGAGCGCACCTCCAACGATCTGCGCATCCGTTACGCCGAGCTCGCCGCGCGCTGGGACAGGCGCAGCCGAGCAGGAGGCTTTCGGCCCACCGTAGTCATCCGTCAGGTGGACCCCCCGGCCGGCGAGTACGGCAACCTGCATTGGTCGGTGACGGTGGCTCCGCCGCCGCAGTAGCAAGGGGTGCCCGAGCCGAACTCGGTGTGCCTCCAACCACCTCACGGGTGATTACGGCCACCAGTTTGAAAACCGTGCCCCGGCCCCCTCTCGGTAACCTGTCGGCTATGGATTTCGACCTCGCCCAGGAGCAGCGTGATTTCGTTCAGTCCCTGCGCTCGTTCGTAGACGACGTCATCCGGCCCCGAGCCGAGGCCTGGGACGAGTCCCACGAGCTGCCTCTGGAGGCGGTCGAGCAGATGGCCGCGTCTGGGCCTCTTCGGGCTGCCCTTTCCTGAGGAGTACGGGGGTTCGGGCGCCGACTTCCTCACTCTATGCCTTGCCATCGAGGAGATCGCCCGGGTGGACTCCTCGCTGGCGATCACGCTGGAGGCGGCGGTCTCGCTCGGTGCCATGCCGATCTATCTCTTCGGCACCGAGGAGCAAAAGAGCAAATGGCTGCCGCCTCTGGCGGCCGGGACGGCGCTTGCCGGGTTTGGCCTCACCGAGCCGGGTGGCGGATCTGATGCCGGCGCCACCCGAACCTCGGCTCGTTTGAACGACGGCCACTGGCTTATCAACGGCTCGAAATCGTTCATCACTAACTCGGGGACGGCCATCACGTCGTTCGTGACCGTCACCGCCATCACCGGAACGAATGATGGTTCCAAGGAGATCTCCGCCTTCATCGTTCCCTCGGGGACCGAGGGCTTCGAGGTGGCCAAGGACTATCGCAAGATGGGATGGTGGCATTCGGACACTCATGAGCTCTCCTTCAGCGATTGCCGGGTGCCAGAGGATCACCTCCTGGGGAACCTAGGCGAGGGCTTCCGCAACTTCCTGCGCATCCTCGACGACGGCCGTATCGCCATCGCGGCGCTCGCAGTCGGCCTTGCGCAGGGTTGCCTCGACGAGAGTCTGCGCTATGCCTCGGAGAGGTCCGCCTTCGGGCGCCCGATCGGGTCCTTTCAGGGCCTGCAGTTCAAGCTCGCCGACATGGCGATGAAGGTCGAGCTAGCCCGGGGCGCCTATTACCGGGCCTCGTGGCTCAAGCAACAGGGGCGCCCGTATAGGAAGGAAGCCTGTATGGCCAAGCTCTTTGCATCCGAGAGCGCGGTCGACGTCGCGCGCGACGCCGTGCAGATCCATGGCGGCTACGGCTATATCGAGGAGTTTCCCGTATGCCGTCACTTCAGGGACTCGAAGATCCTTGAGATCGGTGAGGGGACCTCGGAGATCATGCGAGTGTTGATAGCGCGCGAGCTTGGCCTCACCGCCTCTTGAGCGCGCTCCCCCGGGTCATCTCATCCGCCGCCGAGCTCGAGGTCGCCGTCGCCGGCGCACGGGCCTCCGGCCGCGTCGGGCTCGACACCGAGTTCCTGCGAGAACGCACCTATCGCGCCCGCCTCTGCCTGGTTCAGCTCGCCACCGCCGAGGAGATCTTCATTGTCGACCCGGTCTCGGGTCTCGATGTGGCGGCCGTGGCTGAGCTGGTCTCCGAACCCTCTGTTCAGGTGATCGTCCATGCGGGCAAGCAGGATTTCGAGCTCTTCTTCGACCGCTTCGGGGCCGTGCCGGCGAACGTTTTCGACATCCAAATCGCGGCCGGCTTCCTCGGCTACGGCGCCTCGCTTCCCTACGGACGACTCGTGGAGGCCGTCACCGGCCAAGCCCTCGAGAAGGGGGAATCCTATTCCGACTGGTGCCGGCGGCCGCTGACCGGGGCGCAGCTGCGTTATGCCTCAGACGACGTGGCCTATCTCCTCGAGGTGGCAGACCGCCTCGAAGCGGATCTGGAGAGCCGTCGCCGGCTGGCTTGGGCACGGGAGGAGATGGCCTCGTTGGAACAGGCCTCAGCCTACGAGAACGATCCCGAGCAGGCGTGGCGCCGGGTTGCCGGGAGGGGGAGTCTGAGCGGAAACCGACTCGGTGTGCTGCGCGAAGTGGCCGCCTGGCGTGAGCGCAGCGCGTCCCGCCGCGATCTCCCGAGGGGCTGGGTAATCAAGGACCCGACACTTGTAGAGATCGCCCGGCGCGCCCCCAAGGACATCAGGGGGCTCGAAGCGATTCGAGGACTGAGCCCCAAGGAGGCCGAGCGTTCTCAGAAGGCCTTGCTGGAGGCGATCGCGAAGGGACGCTCCCATGCCATCGAGGCCGAGCGTCCGGCACCCTCACGGGTGGCACAAAAGAGGGCCCGTTTGCTGTCGTCACTGGCCGATGCGGTGGTTAGGGCACGCTGCGAGGATGCAGGGGTCGCCCCCGAGCTCGTTGCTACCCGCTCCGAGCTGGAGTCGCTGCTTTCCCTCATCGTGGCGGGCTCCCTGAAAGGGAACGACTACCGCATACTTCAAGGATGGCGCCGTGAGCTGGCCGGTGAGGCGGTGCTTGCAGTCGCCGAGGGCAGGATCGCGGTGAGGTCCTCGGATCTCCCGCCCTACATCGAGGAAGTGGAGTTGGAGCCGGGGCGCCAAGGGCATGGCAGAGGTGGCATGTTCCGGGAATGACAGAGAGCGAAGAGGTGCAGCCGAGATGAAGACGCGTTGATGGTAGACGACGAGGAGCGCATAGCACTGTTTCTCGACTTCGAGAACCTTGCTTTGGGGGCACGGGACCGGGGGGAGAAGCTCGACATGGCGGTCATCATGGACGCGCTTACGGAACGGGGCCGGGTGGTGGCAAGGCGCGCCTATGCCGACTGGAATCTCTTCTCCGAGTACAGGCAGGGCCTTCTCTCGCAGCGGATCGAGATGATCGAGATCCCTCAGCGCGCCGGCATGGTGCGAAAGAACGCCGCCGACATCAAGCTTGCGGTCGACGCACTTGAGGTCGCCTTCCAACGCGATTTCGTGACCACCTTCGTGGTCGGCTCGGGAGATTCCGACTTCACGCCTCTGGTGCTGAAGCTCCGAGAGCTCAACAAGCGTGTGATCGGGGTCGGAGTCGAGGGATCAACCTCCGAGCTGCTTCCGGGCGCCTGCGATGAGTTCCTCTTTTACGAGCGCCTGTTGGGCCCCGGCACCGTACGGTCTGCTCCCCGAAAGCGCCGTAAGCCCGACGACCCCGGCGACACCGAGGAGGCGCAGGGCTCAGAGCTATCCGAGATCTCGCGGCTCGTGACCAGCACTCTCGGGGGCCTGCAACGCAGCTCGAATGCTCCCGTGTTGTCCTCGAGCATCAAGCGAGCGATCAAGAGGAAGGATCCCACCTTCTCGGAGGGCGATCACGGTTTTCGGACGTGGGGGGAGCTTATGACCCATCTCCAGGACTCGGGTGTCGTGGAGCTACGCAGCGGCTCGGCCGAGGGTGACCCCACCGTCGATTTCCCCTCCAACGGCGGGGGGCAGGCGCATGCCTTCGAGCTGTTGCGAGAGGTGGTCCACGAGCTCGAGCAGAAGAACGGGTCCCCCATGTTGTCCGGGCTCAAGAACGAGCTTCGCAAGCGTCAGCCGACGTTCTCCGAGAAGGAGTTCGGCTATGGGGGGTTTCTGCAGTTCGTGAAGGCCGCCGCGGCCAAGGGCGTGATCGATCTCGAGTGGGACGACGTCGACGAGGACTACTACCTGACCACCTAACCAACTGTTTCTATGGGGGCCTCAGAGTGCCCAAAAGGGTACCCGCAGACGCTCAAAACCGGTTAGTAGCCCTGGTTGCCTCCGTCCGAGTCCGTGGCCTTGTCCTTGGCCTTGTCGGCCTCCTTCTTTATCTTCTTTCCGGCCTCCTCGGCCTCCTTCTCAACCTTGTTTCCGGCGTCGTTGACGGCCTGCTTGGCCTCTCCGCACGCCATCAAGGCGCCGCCCGGCAGCGCCAGGGCCGCGGCCAAGGCCCAGCTGCTCAATCCCTTTTTCATTTCAGACCTCCCTCTCGTTTGGTTCTGACCGGCATTCCCCTTTGACGGAAGTGGCCACGTCCAAGGTTGCCGAGTGGTCCCCGGCCCCCGGCAGCGCCCTCAGGAGGGACCGGAAGATGATCGTGTCTCCGCCTCCGGGTCGTCGGCCTTCAGCTTAGGCGCCAGCCCCGCCGAGTTCGACACCCAGCGCGGAGAGCTCTGCGAGGCTCTCTTACCCGGGGGCTGACGGAGCCAGGTCCGAGCGATCGCCTTGGTGAAACCCCATGCGTAGCGCATCGTGGTCGGCTTCTTCGTGAGTCCCGAAGCGCGCCGTCGCAGCGTTATCGGGACCTCCGATACCCTCAAACCCCGGCGCGCCGCCTCCAGGATCATCTCGGACACATAGAACTGGTCCTGGCGCAGGTCGAGGCGCTGGAGAGCCTCGGCCGTTACTGCTCGATAACCGTTTGAGGGGTCCGAGACCGAGGTGCGCGAGAGGCCGGTGAGAAGCTTGGAATAAAGCATGACACCGTGCTTGCGAACGCTCGATTCGACCTCGAAGCTTCCCAGCGTCCTCGAGCCCTGGACCATGTCGGCCGCCCCCTCGAGCAGGGGGGTCACGAGCCGTTCCATCTCAGAGGGATCGTGCTGTCCGTCGGCGTCGATCGTCACCACGATCCGGGCCCCGGTCCTGAGAGCGGCCTGGTAGCCGAGCCGCACCGCTGCCCCCGATCCTCGCCGCAGGTCCCGCCTGATCACTGCGGCCCTCAGCGCCCGAGCCGTCGCCTCGGTCTCATCCGTGCAGCCGTCGGCGACCACGATGGGCACCACCGGAAGACCGCCGACGATGGTCGGCATCTCGCTCAAGACAGTTGGGAGGTTGTCGGCTTCGTTGAACGCCGGCAGCACAACCACGCAGGCGCCGTCCGCCGGCGCCACCCCCTCCTCTTCCAGACGCCGCAGCGCCATGTAATCGACGAGATCCCCGATCTCGTCGGAGAGCTGGTCCTCGCGCGAGAAGCCTCGGAACACGAGCGCCAAAGTGAACAGGTTCAAGATCACGAGCAGGCCGATGATTCGCGCCCGTTCTTGGCCGGGCTTGAAACCGAGGGGGGTGAGAAAGGAGTCGAAGGTTCTCGGCGCCAGCGCTGCGATGGTGAGTCCCAGGACCACCAAGAGGGCGGCCACCAGCTCCCCGCGCCGGAGCTGGCCCTTGCGATAGCGGAATATCGCAAAGACGGCCAGCAGCAGGGCGACGACGGCGCCGAAGATCCTCAGACCCATGGTCTTAGTGTCCCACCCGCCGCGGGCGGATCACGACTGGCGACGCCTGGGGACAGGATCGGCTCTTCTGGGCCCGGGGGCCCACCTTCTCGCGAGCCGGGTTGCACCGAGGGCTCCGGCGGCGCCGGCCAGCGGCAGCGCAGGAAGAACGTAGCGGTAGTGATAGACGGTCGTGACTACCGGCGCCAGCAGGGCGACCACGGTGAGGAGGCTGAAAAGGAGACACGCGACCGCCTGGTGATCATCCCGCCATCTTTGCCGAAAAGCCCCAGAGCCTGCCAGCCCGGCGAAGAGCAGAGCACCCAGAAGAGGACCGTACGTGTAGACCACGCCCTGATAGAGGCGCAGGGCGGCGGCGGGGCCGGGGACGATCCGGAACTCGGCCAGCTCCAGCCGGGGCGGTGCGGAGCCACGCAGCGCCCTCACCACAGGATGGGGGTTGACGTCTTCCAGGGTTCGTGGAAAGCGCCAGCGAGCTACATAGGGTTCCTGGCTGGGCGGAGAGCGCGCCGCGAAGAAACGCAGCCAGTCGCTGCCGACGGCGCCGGCGTACTGAAGCGGCTTCGCGATGATCATGCGGCGCGAGAAACTCAGGAAGATGTGGTTCGCGTCGGGCGACTCGATCAAGTCTCGAGGCACCTCCAGTGCCCAGAAGCCTCTGTTGGCGAACCCTTGTCGAGGGGGGTGCTTGATGCAGAGATCTGCTTGAGACGGCGGAACCTCGACGCCCTCGCAGCTCGCGAAGCTCGCCACCCGCCCGTACAGAATGAAGCCGTTGCGGTTGGTCAATCCCCAGCTGCCCTCCGCCACTCGGAACCAGGTTAGGTAGGCGACCAGAGGCAGGACAAAACCGAGCGACAGGCAACAGACCCGCAGCCATCCGAAGCGCCGAACAACTGCGAAGAAAAGGACCGGTCCGATCAGCGCGAGTCCAACGAAGCGGGTTAGCCCAGAGAGCGCCAGGAGGGCGCCGACTGCCGCGAGAGCCGCAGGGTGCGGCTGAGCTCGCCACAGTAGAACGGCGGCGGCGGACACTACCAGCGCGTCGAAGAGCGTCTCCGTGAGCACGTATTGCTCAATAATGAGTTGATAGCCGTCGAGCAGGATCGGAGCGGCGCCCAGAGCGGAGAGGTTGGCGCTTGCTCCGAGCCTCCTAAGCAAGACATAGAGGAGGAGTGCGACGGCCATACCGATGGCGTGCTGAATGAAAGGGACGAGGGCGAGATTGTTGAGCGCCAAGGCCGGTTTGATCACAGTGGGATAGAGGGAAGGCCGCAAGCCCGAGGGGGATCCATGGAGCGCCTGTCTCAGGAACGCGATCGTGTCCCTCTGAAGAAGCAGAGCCGGTTGATAGGTGAAGAAGACGACGATCCGCAGAAGCGTCCCCACGGCGAAGAGCGTGGTGAAGAGGAAATTTTCCCGCAGCAGCTCGGCCCCCCTCGCAAGCGGCCGGCTCCGGTTGATTGCTCGAGTCGTGACCGAGGCTGAATCCACGGAAAGACTTTCTCACCCCAATTTCTACATCGATAGACGATTGGGCTCGACCGCAGCGAAAGCTTGAACCGAAGGCTCGGCCGTCACGCCGAAGCGAGAGCTCTCATGCTGACGATGCCGACGAGCTTTCCATCCTCCAATACCGGAAGATGACGGAACCCGTGGGCCATCATGAGAGACAGGGCGGCTCCGGCGGTGGTGAACGGGGTGATGGTGCGGGGCTTGCGGGTCATGCACTCGCGCACCGGCGTCGTCCATGGAACGAGCCCATTGGCGACGGCCCGCATGAGGTCTCTCTCGGTGACGATGCCGGCAACGCGACCCTCGTCCATGACTATGGCGGCACCGACACGCCGCTCCATCATCGCCTGGGCAGCCTTATCCAGATACGTCTTAAGCGACACCGAAATGACGTCTGGGATCATGCAGTCGCCGACTCTCTTGACGCGTGTTGCACTTTCAGTGTCCTCGTCGTTCGAGCCTTCAACGCTCCTTTGGGCGCCGATTTGCTGGAGGACTGCGCCGAGCAGATCCCTTATCGACAGCACTCCGGCGACCGTGTGGTCATCGTTGACGACAATCAGGTGCCTGAAGCCTTCAACGTGCATGCGAGTAGCGGCCTGCATGGCGTCTACCGAGGGAGCGAGCGTGAAGGCGTTCTTAGTCATGTGGGACTCGATGGGGCTGGTACTCGGATCGGCTCCTCCGGCCAGCGCGAACAAGAGATCGCGCTCGGTAAAGATCCCCGGTGCCTCGCCCTCCGATGCAACTACCACCGAGCCCACCCCATGCTCCGCCATCCGCTCTGCAGCCAATCGCAGGCTGCGGGAAGGCTCGACGCTCACCACCGAGCGATGGACGAGCGTGGCGATCTCCATTATCCGTTGTCCTTCGCGCTCGCCGTCTGAGCCACCAACAGGAGCTGAGTCAGGGCCAGGGATTCGGAGCGGCGCATCTTTTCGCCATCCTGGAAGCTCCCGATCGCATCGCGTTGGAGGTCGTGGCCGTCAAGCCCCATGCCTTCCCAAATGATCTCCTCCACCGTGGCGGACACATCAGATGGCATCGAGCCCTGAACCTCCATGACGTCGGCGGGCTTGCCGCCATCGCGCGCCAGCGAGATTCGAATGGGCTCGAAAGAGCGGACACGCGTCTTTTCTGCCAGCTCCATTAGATAGGGATGCGGAAGCACCGGTCTCAACACAACTCGAACGTCCAGCGTGGTGGGATCCACATCGAGGGAGGGACCGGAGGGATGGAATCGAACCACTATGTCCGCCTGCTCGCGCTGCGGCCGAATGAAGGCTTCCGAATCGGGCTCACGGCGATCCAGATCGGCTAGTACCTGCTCCTCCTCGTAGTTTCGTTTCGTGCAGTCGCGGGTTATCTTCCATCTACGGCGCAGGTCTTCGGGAGGATCCAAGTAGACCTTGACGTCGAAGCAGTGACGCAGCGCCTTGGTGTGGTAAGGGAGCAAACCCTCGATGACGACAATGTCGCGTGGTTCGATGAGCTCGGGGGCCTCGAGTGTCCCGTGGCTGTGGCCGTATACCGGCTTGAGGATCGGCTCTCCTGCGGCCAAGAGCTTCAGGTGCTGCTCCATGATCCCGATGTAATTGCACTCGGGGTTTAGGGGGGTGATGGTGAGCTCCTTGCGCTGCTCCCGGTCATAGCGGTGGTAGTCGTCGACGCACACTGCAGTGACGCGGTCCGCTCCGAAGACATTGACGATCCCCCTCGTCAAGGTCGTCTTTCCTGCCGCGCTATCACCGACGATGCCGAGCATCACCGGCCTGGTCCGAGTGGCGGCAGCGCGCCCTCTTTCCTCGACCGCGCCCGGGCTCAAGAGTGTTCCATATTGGCAGAGTACTTGCCTGCCCGTGCCAGGCTCGTGAGCTTGATCCTGTGGTGGAAGGCATCTTGGCCGGCGCCGAAGTTCGACTCCTCGCCTTTCCAAGCGTCGAGCGCCGGTTGCTGCAGGGCGCGAGCAAACGAGAAGCTGAGTTCCCAAGGGTGAGGACCCAGGTTGTTCATCGCGTTTAGGTGGGCCGTGGCATGGCGGCTGCTCTGTCCTCCCGAAAGGAACACGATTCCGGGAACGGCCGCGGGAACGACGTCTGTCAAACAGCGGACGGTCTGTCGGGCGACCTCCTCGACGCTCGCCTGCAGATGGCAGTCGTTACCGGGCAGCACCATGTTGGCCTTCAGCAGCATCCCGTCGAGCATCGCGTGCTGGGAAAACAGCTCGTCGAAGAGGGCATGGAGTGTCTGCGCGGTGACCTCATAGCAGCGCTCGATAGAGTGATCACCATCCATGAGAACCTCGGGCTCAACGACCGGGACTATGCCGGCCTCTTGACACAGGGTCGTGTAACGAGCCAGAGCATGGGCGTTGACGCCGATGCAATATCGGCTCGGGAGACCGTCGCCGATCGCAATCACGGCACGCCACTTGGCAAAGCGCGCACCCAGCTCCCCATACTCGTTCAAGCGATCGCGTAACCCGTCGAGCCCTTCAGTCACCTTTTCATTGGGGGCGCCGGCTAGATCCTTAGCGCCCGTGTCCACTTTGATGCCGCAGATGATGCCGTCGCGCTGAAGCTGTTCGGGGAACGGCGTGCCCTCAATGGTCGTCTGCCGGATGGTCTCGTCGTAGAGGATCACGCCGCTGATGTGCTCGGATGCACCCGGGGTGGTCGTGAGCATGCTGCGGTAGAAGCGCCTCGCCTCCTCGGTGTCCGCGATCCCGTTGCTCTCCAGACGCTTGGAGAGCGTCGGCGTGCTCTCGTCGGCGGCCAAGATCCCCTTGCCCGGCGCCACGAGGGCAGAGGCGGTGGAGCGTAGCCGGTGAGCGTCCATTTGAGCTCCCTTCCGAGGTGCTGCCAGCCTGTTCCGGTCTTTGAGTCTATGGGGGCGGCCCCGACCTTGCACTCCCCGGAGGGATTAGACGAAGCGTGATCCCCACGTCGTAGACCGGCCATCCGCCGTCGGAGGCCCTGGCTGCCGGATTGAGGACGTGCTCTTGAACCGAGCCCGGACTCACGAGATGTATGACCCAGCTCCCGCGCAGCAGCAGGGCGTCTGCGATCAGCCGCCGATGGCAGTGCCACCACAGGGTCTCCGCGCACATGACCGCAGGCAACTCATTCACCGCAGCCTCTTCGAGCGCCTCCAGGGCGGCTCGGAACTCGGCGGTGTCCATATGGTCGGCGTAGGAGCGAAGGGATCGGTTGCGCCATGCCGGGTGGCGGCTGTTCTCGGCCCCCGAGCGGCGCCCGCCGAGCTCTTCCCCTCGCCATTCGTAGCCGAGCCCTGCAGCCATCAGGGATTGCTCCAGCGCCGTTCTGGAGAAGTGGGGATGCCGGCGGGAGCCGGGGAAGCGACGGACATCCACAAGCCGGCGGACACCAGCGCTCTGGAGCATCTCGATCAGCTCTTCGGAGGATCTGGTGCCATGCCCGATCGTGTGGACGAGGGCCATGGCGGGCTAACCTAATGGTCCGTCATATGCCCGAGCTACCAGAGGTCGAGTCCGTCCGCCGCCAGCTCGACCCCGCGCTTGCCGGCCGCACCGTCGTGGAGGTGTGGGCCGATCCCATCCCCTCCATCCCGCGCCAGTTCACGGGCCTCGACCGGCTTGCAGGCCGCACCATCGCGAGGGTTTCTCGGCGCGGGAAGTTCCTCATTGCCCCCCTCGACCACGACCTCGAGCTGATCATGCATCTCGGGATGACCGGCCAACTCGGCTTCGACCGCCGGGGGGACCCTTATGTGAGGGCGCGGTTGCAGCTCGACGATGCGCGCACGCTGACGTTTAGCGACGTTCGCCGCTTCGGCCGTATGGCGGTGGTGGACGCGGGAGACTACGAGGCGATTCCCACCCTTTCCTTGTTGGGACCGGAGCCTTTATCGGACGAGTTCGATGTGCACGCTTTCGCTGCTGCTCTGGCGCGCACGAAGGCTCCGGTGAAACCCTTCCTGATGGCGCAGCGAGCGGTGGCGGGGGTCGGCAACATCTATGCCGACGAAGCCCTGTGGCTGGCGCGCATCCATCCGGCCTCGCGTCGGGTGGGACGGGAGCGAGCAGCCCGGCTGCACCGCGCTGTTCGGGAGGTGCTCGCGTCCGCGGTCGAAAGGGAGGGCACGACCTTTCGCGACTACTTGAAGGTCGACGGCGAGCCGGGAAGAAACGCGAGCTTTCTGATCGCCTATGGGCGAGTGGGCATGCCCTGCCCCCGCTGTGCCACTCCGCTCAAGAAGATAGTGCTCGGGGGCCGCGGGACGACGTTCTGTCCGCGCTGTCAGCGTGCCTGACCCCGTGTAGGCTTCCAACGCCGAGAACGAACTCGAAGGGGGCTTCAGCATGGCAGAGTCGAGCATCGGATACGCATCTCCGCAGGAGGCCATCAAGGCCCCGCGCGAGGACATCGTCTATGTAGCCGGGCTCTACGAAGGCACCGGTGAGGAGCGGCCCGACTTCCTCGGAGTCGTCGATGTCGACCCCTCCTCGGACACCTACTCGCAGATCATCCACACTACCGACATGCCCAACGTCGGCGACGAGCTTCACCATTATGGCTGGCAGATTTGCAGCTCGGCCTGTCACGCGCAGGATCGCGAGCGCAAACACTTGGTCGTGCCCGGTGTGCGCTCGTCACGTATCCACATCGTCGACGTTGCAACCGACCCAAGGGCGCCGGAGATCGTCAAGGTCATCGAACCCGAAGAGGTCAAGGCCAAGACCGGCCTGTCGGCGCCGCACACGGTCCACTGCATGCCCGGCGACAACGTAGTCATGTCTATGCTTGGTAACGCAGAGGGGGGCCGGGGCGGAGGCTATCTGGTCCTCGACGCGCAGAGCTTCGAGATCAAGGGACGCTGGGAGGCCAACGGCGCACCGGAGTGGGCTTACGACTTCTGGTACCAGCCGAGAAAGAACGTCTTCCTCTCCAGCGAATGGGCCGCTCCCGAGGTGTTCATGCCCGGATTCAACCTCGAGGACGTAGCTGCAGGAAACTACGGTCACTCCATTCATTTCTGGGACCTCGACAAGCGCACCGTGCAGCAGACCATCGACCTCGGCGACACCGGCATGATCCCTCTTGAGATCCGCTGGCTCCACGACCCCGACTCAGATACCGGTTTCGTCGGCGCGGCTCTGTCCTCGACGATGTGGCGTTTCTATCGCGACGGGGACAAGTGGGCGGCGGATAAGGTCATCGAGATCGAGACGCGTGACCTCGAGGGCTTCCCGGTCCCGGTGCCGGGCCTGATCACCGACTTGGTCGTTTCCATGGACGACCGTTTCCTCTACTTCTCCAACTGGCTTCACGGTGACTTGCGTCAGTACGACATCTCGGACCCTGCTGCGCCCAAGCACACCGGTTCGATCGCACTCGGAGGTTTGTTCGAGGAGGCAAGGCACCCCAACGGGACAAAGCTTGATGGGGGACCCCAGATGCTGCAGCTGTCGATGGATGGGCGCCGGCTCTACGCCACGAACTCACTGTTCTCGACATGGGACAACCAGTTCTATGCCGACCTCGACTCGTGGCTGGTGCAGATCGACATCGCAGAGGACGGTGCCATGTCGCTCAACCCAGACTTCTTCGTGGACTTCTCGGCTCTGCCGGGCAAGCCTCGCGCCCACGAGATTCATCTGCCCGGCGGGGACTGCACCACCGAGATCTTTCAGTAGTCAAGGCGGGCGGTAGTCAAACGCGCTCGGCGCGCTCACGGATACGAAATCCGTACTCAGGAGGCGTAGAGGACGTTTGTCGAGGACCCGGTATACGGTGGGGAGGATGTCCCTCCGTCACATAGCTGCGCACTCGTTGTCTGATGCCACCGGGCAGACCTCGGGCATGCGCCGCCTGGCGGGGATCTCGGCGTCGACGGCCGGTTCGCAGTCGATTTTCATGGGGCAGACTCATGTGCCGGCCGGAGCTTCGTCCGGCCCTCATCATCACGGGAAGTCCGAGACGTGCATCTACGTTGTGTCGGGGCGGCCGCGCTTTCTGTTCAAGAGAGACGGCCGGGAGCAAGCCATCGAAACCGGGCCGGGAGACTACGTCTACATCCCTCCCTTCGAACCTCACGTCGAGGAGAATCCCTACGAGGAGGAGGCGGTCGTCGTCCTGGCGCGCAGCACCCAAGAAGCCATAGTCGAGAACCTCGAACACCTCTAGCCTCGTGGCCCTCAGCCTTTGACCACCCCCACCGGCCGCAGCCGTGCGACCACTTTCGAGAGCCCCGCGACCTCGCACGACCTCACCACCTCCGAGGCGTCCTTGTAAGCGTAGGGCGCTTCCTCGGCCAACAGCTTCCACTTCGAGCCGGCCAGCACAATGCCCTGGGCTTCGAGCTCCTTCTTGAGCTGCTCTCCACGCATCACCTTCTTTGCCGCGGTGCGCGACATGGCGCGCCCGGCGCCGTGACAGGTGGATGCGAACGACTGGGAAGAAGCCCGCCCTACGAGGAGGAACGAAGCTGAGCCCATCGAGCCGGGAACGATGACCGGCTGGCCAATTGTCGAGTACGCCGCGGGGAGTTCTTCGTTGCCGGGCCCGAGCGCGCGCGTGGCGCCCTTGCGGTGAACGCACAGCTTCATACGCTTACCGTCGACCTCGTGCGCTTCGAGCTTCGCGAGGTTGTGCGAGATGTCGTAGACAAGTGACAGGCCGAGCGACTTTGCCCCGGCCGACAACGTTGTTGCAAAGGCTTCGCGCGCCGCATGGGCCAGCACCTGCCGGTTGGCGCGCGCGAAGTTTCCGGCCGAGTCCATGGCGCCCATGTAGCTGGTCGCCAGCTCATGGTCGAAGGGCACGCAGGCGAGCTGCCGGTCGGGCAGGTCATAGCCGAGCGATGGCATGAGCGGGTCCAGTTTCTTGAGGTAGTCGGTGCAGGTCTGGTGGCCGAGCCCACGAGAGCCGGAGTGGATCATCACGCAGACTTGTCCCTCGAACAGACCCATGACCTCCGCCGCCGGCGAGTCGCGCACCTCGTCGATCACCTGCACCTCGAGGAAGTGGTTACCGGCGCCGAGGCTCCCCAGCTGCCCCAAACCTCGCTCCCTCGCTCGCCCGGAGAGGTGCTCGGGCTGCGGATCGGCGAGAGGCCCGGAGCCCTCGGCTAGCTCGACGTCCTCGTCCCATCCCGCTCCCCTGTCCACCGCATAGGATGCTCCCTCACGCAGCACGCGATCGAGTCCGCCCTCATCGAGCGGCATGCGCCCCCGGCCCCCCGTCCCGCGCGGCACCGCCCGTCCCAGCGCCGCCACCAGTTCGTGGAGACGGGGCTTCACGTCTTCCTCGAAGCTCAGGTCGCTGCGCATGAGCCTCACTCCGCAACCGATGTCGAACCCCACACCTCCGGGAGACACGACTCCGTCCGAATCCACGGCCGTAGCTGCCACCCCACCGATGGGAAAGCCGTAGCCCCAATGGATGTCGGGCATCCCGCAGGCCGCGCCCACGACTCCCGGAAGCGTCGCCATGTTGGCGACCTGCTCCGCGGCGCGGTCCGCGAGCGCCTTGTGGAACAAGCTTTCGGTGGCAAATATGCGGCCCGGTACTCTCATCCCGTCTCGATAGCCGATGGGCAGCTCCCAGACCGCGTCGCCGATCCGGAAAGGCTCCGTCGAAGTGGTCACCGAGCAGCCGCGGCGCGTTCCCGAGCCTCCATCCTCCAACGATACGGTCTCGAAATTGTCAGGCGTCGTTTGCTCCCGATACGTTTCGGGACATTCGCCTGTTTGCGCCACCCCCGAGGCACCCCAGGGCAGCATCGTTTGACTCTCGGCGATTACGCTCCGGTGATGGCTCCGTTTCGGCTTCTTCGCCACGCTGCGGCCCATCGGGCAGCTCGACTTCATTCGCTCGGCACCGGGCGGGTGGTCCGCGTGATCGGGGAGGAGTTCGTGTGAGGCTGGTCGGGGAGCGGGTGGTCCTGCGGCTTGCGCGCCCGGAGGACGCCGATGCTCTCGCCCAGGGCTTCGCCGACGACCCGACCCTGGGTGCGATGCTCGGCATCGAGCCCGGCCAGGAGAACGCCGAGTGGCTGCGCAGCACGTTCCCCGAAGACGGCAAGAACGGCGAGGAGCGCAAGGCCTACTGGTTCGCGATCGCCCACCCGGAGAGCGGCAAGCTGATCGGGGAGATCGGGCTCGTCGAGATCTCCTGGCCCGACCGGCGTGCCGGACTGAGCATCCTCGTGCTGCCTGGGTCTCGCCGTGTCGGGGTCGCACGCGAGGCGATCGACTTATTGGTGGGGTGGGCGCAGGGCGAGCTCCTTCTGCACCGGATAGAGCTGCACACGCTCCCGGAGAACGCTCCGATGCAGCGTCTCGCCGAGACGTCGGGCTTCATGCGCGAGGGCGTTCTGCGGGACTACACCTTCGAACGAGGCCGCTTCGTCGACAACGTCGTCTACGCCCGGTTCCCGGCATGACCGCCGGGCTGATCGAGCGCTTCCGCAACCGCTCCCCGCACTTCTCAAGCAACTCGCTGCCGACGGAGTTTCCTGGGACTGCGAGCAGGCCGCTGAGCGACTCAATCGCGAGTCCGCTCCCGGCATATTGGAAGGCTTCAAATGTCGAGATATACGGTGGCTACCCACCCACCTGGGCGGCGAGCGACCTCTACCTGGTGGTAGGTGACGGCTTTGACCTGTACTCCCTCGCTCGGGTCCTGAAGCTCTCTCAGGGTTACACAACCCCGGCAGGAGCCGCGGCTTACCGATGCGATTCGCACGCCGCCAAGCGCGCCGCCGCGGCTGTCGAAGTGATAGAGGGTCTCCGAGAGCCAGCCGACCAGTAGTCCCTCGAGGTCGACTGCTTCCACCTCGATGGAGATCTCCTCACCCGGGCCGGGTAGCCACGTGCCGGCGATGTCGGCGACGGCCTCTGTCGCGGCGGCAAACAGATCCTCGAGCGTGGCGCCCCATGCCCTCAGCCCGATGTCGGCGGTGTGCTCCAGGATCTCGAAGCGGCGCGCCAAATGGGGGCCGGGTCAGGGAGTTTCGGGCTTCGGAGGTATCTCGAGGTCGAAGCCGACCGGCAGCTCGGTGGTGTCTGCAATGCCGTTGAACTCGGCGAGGAAGTCGTCATAGTCGACGTCGCCGTAGTAGTCGACGGCGATCTCCTGGAGCGTGTCTCCAGGCTGAACCGTGTAAGTCCGGGTCCTCTCTTTTTCAGTGGGGGCAGGCGTCTCAGTGGCGGTGGGGTCTGGCTCTGCGGCCGCTTCCAGCTCTTCGACTTGAGCCTGCGCGTCCAGCAGCTGTTGCCGGGCGTCCGCCACTTGTGCCTCGAGCTGTTGGGAGTTTTCCTCGGACTGAGCGAGCTCCGCCTCCAAGTCCCCGACCCGGGCGTCCGAGCTTTGCCTGGGGGCCAGCAGGTAGCCGGCGATGAAAGCAACAGCCAAGAAGGCCACGAGAGCGGCGATCCGCACCCACAGGATGCGCGTGTGAGCGGCCTCCTCCTCAACGTCCAACTCCTCAGAGTCTGGAGGACTCGAGGATTCGAAGCTGTAGTCCGACCGCTGCCTCATTCGTGGCCATCCCGTTAGCTGGTACATAGTGCCGAGCACAGACTAGCTCACAGAGATCGGGAATTTTTGGACGGGCTTCGTCCGACCGACCTTGGCCTCGATGGAGCGCGGAGTGCGTCAGACGTGGAAAAGATCGATCCCGCGGCCGCTCTCCGACGCCTCAGCCTTTGGTTCGGAACTGCCTCAGCGTTTTCAGGTCGAGGCTCGTTACGAAGCGGCGCACGGCCCGTCCCGACCTGCGCAGATCAATTCGCGACATGTTGGCTACGGTGTCGGAGGGGTCGTGGTAGTTGGGCTCTATGCCGGTCCACATGAACGCGCCCGGGATCCCGGCGAGCTCGAACGGCCCGTTGTCGGAGCAGTCGCAGGTTGTGCGATAGACGACGTTGAAGCCTGCTCGCTTGAGGCGCCGGTACAAAGTTCGCGCCACCACCGGGTGCCCAATGCCGGCAGTGCCGATGATTAGCGGGCGGCCGTCGGCGACCATGTCCACCGACACCATGCCGGCAAGCCTGCGGCGTCCCTTCTTGCCCAGACGCCTGACGAACACGTGCGAGCCGACGTGATGGACGCCATTCGAGCCGTACTCCTCGGAGCCGAACGCCACCAGGCGTACGTTCCGTGCGTGTCTTCGCCCCGCCAGAGCGCGCGCCAAGTCGATGAGGATGGCGACGCCCGAGGCGTTGTCGTTTGCTCCCGGCGCACCGGCCACCGTATCCATGTGTGCTCCCAGTACCAGCGGATAGCGACGAGCCCCCGGCCACCACGCAACCACGTTCCTCGACGAACCGCCGTCGACCGCGAAGCGCTGAACGTTGGTGACGTAGCCCTTGTCCCGAAGCCTTCGTCTGAAGTAGCGCGCCGCTCTCTTTTCCGCATAAGTACCTCTCACGCGCGGCCCGATCCTGCCGGCGAGGCGGCGCACGTGGCGCATGGCGTAGAAGGTGGAGAATGGCCTTATGCCTCGGCCGGCGGCCGTTGCCGAGCGAGGTGGCTCCGGAGCCGGAGCAGCAGGAATCGCTCCGGCTTCGAGCATCAGTAACCCGACCAACAGCGCCAGTAGCGCACGTCTGACCACGGCCTTACAGTAGCCGCAATGGCACGAGAAAAAGCACCTAAAGCGCCTATTCCCACCGGATGGATGGAAAGAGGCGCGCGCCTAGCGGGCCAAACCGGCCTGTCGGCTGCGCGTTTCGTGGGCACGCGCTTCAAGTCGTTTGCCTCGCCCGACCGGGCTCAGGAATACCTGGATGGCTTCCATGAGCAGACCGCCCGCCAGCTCGTCGAAATGCTCGGTGAGATGAAGGGGGCGGCCATGAAGGTGGGTCAGCTCGCGTCCTTCTACGAGCTGTCGGACTCGGGTGAGCTCCAGACTTACCGAGATGCTCTCACGATGTTGCAGAACTCGGCGCCTCCCATGGACGGGAGCGCTTCTCGCAAGGTCATAGAGGATGAGTTCGGCGCCCCTGCGGACGAGATCTTCTCGAATTTCGAGGACGAGGCTGTGGCCTCGGCCTCGATCGGCCAGGTGCACCGGGCCGAGCTGAAGACCGGTGAGAAGGTGGCGATCAAAGTCCAATATCCGGGAGTCGACGAAGCGGTGCGCGCAGACCTCAAGAATGTCTCGGCGCTCACCAAGCTGGCGGTTGCGATCGCTCCCAACATGGATCCCAGCGAGGTCGCGCGCGAGGTAAAAGAGCGAGTCTTGGAGGAGCTCGACTACAAGCGCGAGGCCTCCAACCAGATGCGCTTTCACGAGCTCTACAAGGGGCATCCGTTCATCGTCATCCCGCGCGTCTACCCGGATTACTGCCGCACGAGGGTGATCACACAGGAGTTCATCGAGGGCGAATCGTTTCTATCCGCGCTCGAATGGGACAAGGCAGACAGGGACCGGCTGGGCGAGATCGTGTTTCGATTCTTCTACGGCAGCCTCAACCGCTTCAGGCTTTTCTCGGCGGACCCCCACCCCGGCAACTACCTCCTGCTGGGCAAGGACAAGGTGGCGTTTCTTGACTTCGGTCTCGTCCGCGCGTTGGACCCGGGCACGCACGAGCACCTCCTCGAGATCATCCAGGCTCTCATCGCCGGCGACAAGGAGCGTGAGAGGAGGGCCCTGGAGGGCCTCGGCATCCTTACCTCTCGCACTCCGGAGATCGACGCCATCTGGGAGCACCTTGTCGAGCTCAACAGGCCGGTGTTGGTGGACGGCGATTTCACCATCGACCAGGCGGTTGTACAAAAGGCGGCCGCGGCCGGCTTCGATCCTCGCTCGGAGGCGTTCCAGGCTCTGAGGCGGCTCGGTGTCCCCGGCGTCATGGTCACGTTCAATCGGATGTCGTTCGGCGTTCACTCGGTGTTGGGCCGGCTCGAGGTCACCAACAACTGGCAGTCGATTGCCCGTGAGCTGTGGGAGGGGGCTCCGCCCAAGACGAAGCTGGGGAGGGCAGAACAGCGCTGGCTCAAGAAGGCCCACCCCGACTGGGAACCGCCGCTGGCGTCGCTGTAGGCTCGCGCGTACTTTGGAGTTCTGCCCACACCGGATGTGGGTACAGCTCCAAGGTTGCCCCTAGACCTTCTGCTGCAGCGCTCCCGGGTTCGTAATCGCACCTTGGGAGGCCGACGCCACCGTCAGTGCGTATTTGGCGAACACGCCGCTCGTGTAGCGGGGGGTCGGCGGGTTCCACTCCGCCAGGCGCTTGCCGATCTCCTCGTCGGAGAGGTTAACGCGTAGCTCCCTCGCGTCTACGTCGATCTCTATTACATCGCCATCCTCGAGGGCCGAGATGGGACCTCCGTGGGCTGCTTCGGGCGCAATGTGGCCGACCATCAGGCCGTGCGTGGCGCCAGAGAAGCGCCCGTCGGTGATCAGCGCCACCGAGTCGTCCAGGTCCTCTCCGACGAGGGCCGCGGTGACGGCGAGCATCTCTCGCATGCCGGGGCCGCCGGCCGGCCCCTCGTAGCGGATCACGACGATGTCACCGCTGGTGATCAGGCCCTTCTTGACCGCCTCGAAGCAGTCGTCCTCGGAGTCAAAGACGCGCGCCGGCCCGCGGTGGAAGAGCCGCTCGTGCCCGGCGAGCTTTACCACGCAACCCTCAGGGGCGAGATTGCCCCTCAGGATCGCCAGGCCGCCGCTTTTCTTGAGCGGCCTGTCGGCCGGGACCACAACCTCTTGGCCGACCGTCTCCCGTGCACCCGACGCGATCTCGCCGAGGGTGCGGCCGTCGACCGTGAGGGCGGCGGAATGGAGCAGTCCCGCTCGGTCCAGCTCCCGCGCCACCAGCGCCATTCCGCCTGCCTCGTACATGTCCACCGCGGTGAACCTTCCACCGGGCTTGAGGTCGGCCACGATCGGTGTGCGGGCAGCAATCGCATCGAAGTCGTCGATCGAGAGCTCGACCCCCAGCTCGCGTGCAATTGCCAGCATATGGAGGACTCCATTGGTCGAGCCACCCGTCCCCGCCACCGATGTGATGGCGTTCTCCAGTGCCTCGCGCGTGATGATCTGCGACGGCCGAATGTTCTTGCGCGTGACCTCGACTGCGATCTTGCCCGCCTGCTCCGCGGCCGCCTTCTTGCCCGGGGCAGTGGCCGGAATGTCGCCCAGGCCGGCCGGAGTGATTCCGAGAAACTCGACTGCGGTCGCCATCGTGTTCGCGGTGAAATGCCCACCGCAGGCGCCCGCTCCGGGACAGGCGACGTTTTCGAGCGAGTGCAGATCCTCAGCGGAGAGCTTTCCTGCGGCGTGGCGCCCGACCGCCTCGAAGACGTCTTGCAGCGTCACGTCTTTGCCACGCCACCGTCCTGGGGCGATCGAGCCGGAGTAGAGCACGAAGCTGGGAATGTCGAGGCGGCACAGGGCCATGACCGCTCCCGGAATGGTCTTGTCACAGCCCACCAGGCAAACGAGCCCGTCGAACAGATGTCCCCGTGCGACGAGCTCGATCGAGTCCGCTATCACCTCGCGGCTGATGAGCGAGGCGCGCATTCCCTCGGTCCCCATCGACACGCCGTCGGAGACCGAGATCGTGTTGAACTCCATGGGTGTGCCTCCGGCCGCCCTGATCCCGGCCTTCACCTGAGCCGCCAGCTCTCGCTGATTGAGGTTGCACGGCATGGTTTCGAGCCAGGTCGTCGCCACGCCGATGATCGGCTTCGAGAGGTCCTGGTCGGAGAAGCCGACCGCCTTCAGCATGGCTCGCGCCCCGGCCCGGTCGGTTCCATCGGTGAGCCGGCTGCTGATGCGCTTGGCGGGGTCGGAGGGCTCGGAGTAGGGGTCGCTCATTGGTGCTCCTTGGTTGAGTCGTGTGAGTGAATTTGGCCCGGCACGACGACGATACAAGCACTGCGCTCCGGCCGGGTGGGGCGGAGGCGGAGGCTAACCGTCAATTTTGGGCCTCCAACAGGCCGGGAGGTGTGGTCACGGCCGCGAGGCCGTTGCCCGAAAGGGGTCCCAGGAGGGCCGAGTTTGACATCCCTCGACTCGTACCCCATACTCTCGCGCTAATGCACAGAAACGAACTCCGCGCCCTCAATTCGGGCCCCTCGCGCGCCGTGGGGCGCCTCTTTCTGATTCACCTCGTACTTATTAGCTAGCGCGCGTCCTTCGGCCTCATAGGCCGCAGGAACGTGCGCAACCCTCCGAGAACCGGAGGGTTTTTTGTTGGCCGCAAACCCCTCGCAGTGACGAAATCAACCAAGGAGAAGCGATGAAGGCAGAGATCTACGACCGCAACTACGTCGGAAGCGTCGAGTGGACGGCGCCCGGAGCGGTGAGGCTCGAGCTCGCCGACGAGGCCAGGAGATCCTGGTTCGAGCGCTACTTCCAGACCGAGGACTCGTTCTTGACCGGGCTCCTGGGCTCGGAGGAGATCGCCGCCGAGCGGCGCGACAGCTCTCAAGAGGCTTTCTCGCGTGCGCTGTACAACCTCGCTGCCTATTCCTACCGGGTCCGAAGCGGAGGCTGGCAATGATTCGTATCCGCGTCCAGGCCAAGAAGGGAAGACGATGACGACAGGCGCTCAATCGCTCGTGCGCTCGTTGGAGAGCGCCGGATGCGAGGTGATCTTCGGGATCCCGGGAGGGGCGATCCTCCCCGCTTACGACCCGTTGCTGGAATCTTCCATCCGCCACATCCTCATGCGGCACGAACAGGGGGCTGGGCACGCCGCCGAGGGCTACGCACACGTGACCGGCAAGGTCGGCGTGTGCATGGCGACGTCGGGGCCCGGCGCTACCAACCTGGTCACCCCGCTGGCGGATGCATTCATGGATTCGGTGCCCGTTGTGGCGGTGACCGGCCAGGTGCCGCGCGCCGTGATCGGAAACGATGCCTTCCAGGAAGCCGATATCTGCGGGATCACCTTGCCCATCACCAAGCACAACTACAAGGTGATGGATGCTGATGAGATCCCCGAGGTAATCGCGGAGGCATTTCACATTGCCTCGAGCGGCCGCCCCGGCCCAGTGTTGGTAGACATCCCCAAGGACGTGCTGCAGTCGCAGACCCAGTTCGAGTGGCCCCAGTCCATCAACCTGCCCGGCTATCGGCCCATCGCTCAGCCCAACGCCCGCCAGATAAAGGCCGCGGCGCGACTCATCAACGAGTCTCGCCGCCCAGTTCTCTATGTGGGAGGAGGGGTTCTCAAGGCGCGGGCAGCAGAAGAGTTAATCCACCTGGCAGAGGCGATCGGTGCGCCGGTCGTAACGACATTGATGGCACGCGGCGCGTTTCCGGACAACCACCCCCTGTGCTTGGGGATGCCGGGCATGCATGGCTCCTATGCGGCGGTGACCGCGATGCAGAGATCAGATCTGCTCATCAACATCGGCGCCCGTTTCGACGACCGGGTAACCGGCAATCTCGAAGGGTTCGCTCCCGAGGCGAAGATCATCCACGCCGACATCGACCCGGCCGAGATTGGGAAGAACCGGACCGCCGATGTTCCTATCGTCGGGGACGCGCGCAGCGTAATCGTCGAGCTGAGCAGAGCCGTGATCGAGAACATGTCGGTGGACGGGCGTCCCGATCTCAAAGCATGGCACGAGCTGGTGTCGTCGTGGAGCCGCGACTATCCGATCGCCTATAAGCAAGAAGAGGACGGGCCGATCAAGCCTCAGTTCGTCGTCGACCTCTTCAATCAAGCGCTGAAGGGCGAGGCAGTCGTCGTGACCGGGGTGGGACAGCACCAGATGTGGGCGTCCCAGATCATGTCCTGCAACCGCCCCTACTCGTGGGTGACGTCGGGAGGGCTCGGGACTATGGGCTTCGCCGTCCCTGCGGCCCTCGGCGCAAAGGTGGGTCGCCCGGACGAACGCGTGGTCGCCATAGACGGCGACGGATGCTTCCAGATGACCGCGCAAGAGCTCGCCACCGCGACTCTCAACCGCACGCCGTTCATCGTCGCCATTTTGAACAACGCCTATCTCGGCATGGTCAGACAGTGGCAGGAGCTCTTCTACGACGAGCGTTACTCGGAGGTGCACCTGCCCCAGGAGGTTCCCGATTACGCGAAGCTGGCGGAGGCCTACGGCGCGGTTGGACTGCGGGCCACGAGGCCCGAAGAGGTGGAGATGATCGTCGACAAGGCCCTGGGCGTCGACGACCGGCCCTGCGTCATCGACTTCCGAGTGGACTCGACCGAGATGTGCTTTCCGATGATCCCGGCCGGCGCCTCCAACGACGACATCATCCTCGGCCCTTCCTCTCCCGACGAGCCGGCCGCCGCCGATGCCGATGTCAGGCGGACGGCGTGAACACCACGACCCAGACAATTTCGGTACTGGTCGAAAACAAGCCGGGAGTGCTCGCCCGTATCTCGGGATTGTTTGCCCGGCGTGGGTTCAACATCGACTCGCTGGCGGTGGGGGAGACGGAAGATCCCGCCGTCTCACGAATGACTATCGTCGTCTCGGTGGACAACAAGCCGCTTGAGCATGTCACTAAGCAGCTGCACAAGCTCATCAACGTGCTCCGCATTGCCGAGCTGTCGCACAACGCCTCGGTCGAGCGCGAGCTTGCCCTGATCAAGGTGGGCGCGGGCGCGGGCCGCCGCGCTGAGGTGCTCGAGATGGTCGAGATCTTCAGAGCAAAGGTGATCGATGTCGATCCCGAGTCCATCGTCGTGGAGGCCACCGGCACCCCCGAGAAGATCGAGGCGTTGCTTCAACTGCTGAGTCCCTTCGGGATCATCGAGATGGCGCGCACAGGCAGGGTCGCGCTGGGACGCGGCGCCAGGGGACTGCGGGCCGGTGTGCTCAGGCCCGTCCCGGTCCAGGAAGCCTCTTAGAAGAAGCCTCTTAAAAGTCTCTTAAGAAAAGCTGAAGTTCGGACGCCGGTGCACTCGGCGTCTAATGAAAGGGGAGCATTCAATGGCAGCTCGCATCTACTACGAGAACGACGCCCCGGACGCACTGCTCGAGGGTAAGCACATCACGGTTCTCGGTTACGGGTCTCAGGGAAGGGCGCACGCTCTTAACCTTCGCGATTCTGGCTTGGATGTGACGGTCGGGCTGCGCAAGGACTCGCCTTCGTGGACTCGGGCGGAGCGCGACGGCCTTTCGGTCGCAAGCGTGCACGAAGCCTGCGCCGATGCGGATCTGGTGGCGATGCTGGTGCCGGATCAGCACCAGGCGACGGTGTATCGCCAGGCGGTCGAGAACAACCTCAAGTCGGGGGCGACGTTGCTGTTCGCGCATGGCTTCAACATCCACTTCGGTCAGATCCGCCCGCCCGACTCCATCGACGTGTCGATGGTCGCACCCAAGGCCCCCGGCCCTCTCGTGCGAAGGACCTATGAGGAGAACAGCGGCACACCTGCACTCGTGGCAATTCACCAGGACGCCACCGGGGAAGCAATGTCCAGGGCACTTGCCTATGCGCGCGGACTTGGCTGTGCGCGCGCCGGAGTGATAGAGACGACCTTTGCAGAAGAGACCGAGACCGATCTGTTCGGCGAACAGGCGGTGTTGTGCGGTGGGGCGTCACGACTTATCCAGGCCGGCTTCGAGACTCTGGTCGAAGCCGGTTATCAGCCCGAGATCGCCTACTTCGAGTGCATGCACGAGCTCAAGCTGATCGTCGACCTGCTTTATGAGGGGGGTTTTGCCGGCATGCGCGACGCGATCTCGGATACCGCCGAGTACGGAGACCTGACGCGCGGCAGGGAGATCATTGGGCCCGAGGTCGAGGCCGCCATGAAAAGAACACTCGAGGATGTGCGTTCCGGCGCATTTGCCCGTGAATGGGTCCTCGAGAACCGCGCCGGTACCCCGGTACTCGACGCGGAACGGCGCCGCCAGACACAGCACCCGATCGAAGAGGTCGGGGCTCGGCTCAGGGAGATGATGTCGTGGATGAAACGGAAGTAGCCGCAGGCGATGTAGAGGAGGGCGATGTAGCCGTCGGCGTTTCGACCGGCGAATCGAGCTTCCACAACGTCCGAATCTTCGATACCACCCTTAGAGACGGCGAGCAGTCGCCCGGGATCTCTCTTAATTTGAGAGAGAAGGTCGAGATTGCCGAGCAGCTTTCTCGCTTGGGAGTGGATGTCATCGAAGCAGGTTTTCCAATCTCCTCCGACGGCGAGACCGAAGCAGTCAAGGCGATCGCTTCTCAGGTCAAGGGCCCGATCATCGCGGGACTGGCGCGTGTTGATCCGCGGGATATCGACCGAGCGGCAGAGGCCGTAGGCGGTGCCCAGAGAGCCCGGATCCACACCTTTATCGCAACGAGTGAGATTCACATGAAGCACAAGCTGCGTATGTCTGCGGCCGAGGTCCTCCAAGCGGCAACTCGCGGTGTCGAGCGGGCACGCTCGCACGTCGACGACGTCGAGTTCTCATGCGAGGACGCCACCCGTAGCGACCCGGCCTTCTTGGTCGAGGTCTTCAGGGCCACCGCCAGGGCGGGTGCGACGACACTGAACTTGCCCGATACCGTGGGCTACAGCCTTCCGGCTGAGTTTGCGGAGCTGCTGCGTTATCTCGCCTCGGAGGTTCCAGAGGAAGTGATCTGGAGTGTCCATACCCATGACGACCTCGGACTTGCCGTAGCCAACGCACTTGCAGGAGTGGGGGCCGGGGCCCGCCAGATCGAGGTCGCCGTCAACGGCATAGGGGAACGGGCGGGAAACTGCTCGCTCGAAGAAGTAGTGATGGCGCTGCGAACGCGCCAATCTGTCGGCGGGTTCGACACACTCGTTAACTCGAAGGAGATCGCGCGCACTTCGCGGCTCGTCTCGATGCTCACCGGCTATGCGGTGCCGCCAAACAAGGCGATTGTCGGTGCCAACGCCTTTGCGCACGAAGCAGGCATCCACCAGCACGGCGTCATGGCCGAAAGGACCACCTACGAGATCATGGATCCGGTCGACGTTGGGCTTGAGGGCTCTCGGATCGTGCTTGGAAAGCATTCGGGCCGCCACGCGTTCGCCAACGCGCTCGAAGAGATGGGCTTCCATCTCGACAGGACGGAGATTCAGAAGGCGTTCGAGCGCTTCAAGTCGCTCGCCGACCGCAAGATCCGGATCACCGACATCGACCTCGAAGCCATCGTGGCCGACGAGCTGTCATCTGATGCCGAAGAGTACGAGATGATCTCGATTCAGGTAGCGGGCGGGACACACATGTCCCCCACGGCTACGGTCCGGTTGCGACGCGCGGAGGCGGTCATCGACGAGTCGGCGATCGGCGATGGGATGATCGATGCCGCGTGCGGCGCCATCCAGCGCGCCACCGGCATAGAAGCACGCCTCGAGTCCTTCAACGTGTCGAGCGTCACCGGAGGCATCGATGCGCTCGGTGATGTAACCATAGTGCTTGCCTCCGGCGGCACCGACGACGTTCCCGTGCGAAGGGCAACGGGTCGGGGGGTGTCCACCGACGTCGTAGAAGCCTCGGCGCGCGCTTACCTCTCCGCCGTCAATCGCCTGATTGCCCTGTCACATCGACAGATGGCTTCGCTAAGAGGCTGAAGGTATGAAGACGAGGCGCATCTCGGTGCTTCCCGGAGATGGCATCGGGCCGGAGGTCATCGGGGTTGCCCTGCGAGAGCTACCGGACGACTTCGAGCTGGAGATGCTCGAGGTGGGGGCCGAGCGTTATCTGTCCACAGGCCGCCTACTAGAGGATGAAGACCTCGCCACGATCAGGGAGTCGGACGCGCTGCTGTTCGGTGCCATCGGCGATCCCCGAGTACCCGACGGGGTGCTCGAACGAGGTGTGTTGCTCAGGCTCCGCAAGGAGCTCGACCTCTACGTCAATTTGCGCCCCTTCCCCGAGCTGGGCGTGACCTTCGTGCGCGAGAACACCGAAGGCCCCTACTCGGGCGTTGGGAACCGGGAGCGGGACACGGCGACGGAGACGAGCGTCAACACCAGAGCGGCGATCGAGCGTTGCGCGCGGTACGCGTTCGAGCTCGCAGTGCGCAGCGGCAGCCGCTTGACCTGGGTGCACAAGACGAATGTTCTCGTCCACGCCGGCTCGCTGTGGTCGGAAGTGACCAAAAACGTCTGGCAGGACTTTCCCGAGGTCTCGCTCGACTATCAACATGCCGACGCGGCCGCGTATCTACTCGTGATGGAGCCAGAGCGTTTTGATGTGGTGCTTACCGACAACCTCTTCGGGGACCTGCTCTCGGACCTGGCTGCCGGGTTATCGGGAGGGCTGGGCAGCGCTGCGAGTGCCAACCTTCATCCTGAGCCGGAAACCAGACCCAGCAGATGCATCGGCTTGTTCGAGCCCGTCCATGGCTCGGCTCCCGACATCGCGGGGACGGGCAGGGCTGACCCGACCGCAGCGGTTCGGGCTGCACACATGTTGATCGAAGCTTTGGAGAAGGAACCGGTGACGATATCGAGGAACGGGCGATGACACATCAGCACTATTTCAAGGTTTGTGGCTACAAGGTCGTCAGCGAACGTTCGACTCGCGAGGGTGAACGTGTACAGGCCATCGTGGAAGTGGAGGTCGCAAAGGCCTTCGTACGGCGGGCCGCCACCGGAGTGGGGCCGGTACACGCCTTGGACAACGCATTGCGCTTGTGTCTCGAGGAGCGCTTCCCTGAGATAGAGGGAGTGCGGCTGTCGGACTACCGCGTGTCCGTTGTGGACGCGGCCGACGGCACCGGAGCCCAGGTGAAGGTGTTGGTCGAGGCGGCCGACGGTCTCGGACGGTGGGCGGCGGAGCGCACATCGTCCAACATTCTCGAGGCCTCGTTCGAAGCGCTGTGTGAGACCGCCGCCACCGGTATCGAACGCGGCCGCTCGGTGCTCGCAAGCAGCAACAGACTCGGTGAGCGGGCTGTGTTGTGACCGTCGTCGCCTATCAGGGAGAGATCGGAGCCTATTCCGAAGAGGGGGCCCAGGCCCTGTTTCCCGATGCCTCGCACGCCCCGTTGTCTTCCATCCGCAAGGTCTTCGAGGCGGTCGAGGTGGGCCGGGCGGATCTGGGACTGGTTCCGATGGACAACTCTCAGGCCGGCAGCATCAACGAGACCTACGACCTGTTCTTGAAGCACGGCCTCCATGTCGTCGGCGAGACCGTCGTGCGTGTCAACCACTGCCTGCTCGCTCTTCCCGGCGTGGTGATCGATGATCTCGCCGAGGTGGTTTCGCATCCTCAGGCGATCTCGCAATGCGAGGAGTTCCTGACTGCGCTCAATATCTCGATCCGCGCCGAATACGACACCGCCGGGGCGGCCAAGCGCATCAACGACGACAAGCTCGACCGCACCGGCGCAATCGCTTCGCGCAGGGCGGCTTCTCTCTACGGCCTGGTGGTACTGGCCGAGCGCATCCAGACGTATCCCGACAACTACACGCGCTTCGGGGCCTTGTCGCGCAATCCGAGGCCTCTAGCGGAGCCCAACAAGTCCTCTCTCGTGTTCGGTGTCGGCCACGTGGCCGGCTCACTTGCTCGCTGCCTGGCGGCGTTTGCCGATCGCCACCTCAGCCTCAACAAGCTCGAGTCTCGGCCTCGTGCGGGGCGTCCGTGGGAGTACGTCTTCTACGTCGATGTCGAAGCCCCGGCCGGCGAGCCCGCCATGGTCGAGGCGCTCTCCGAGGTGTCCGAGCATGCGACTTTCACGCGCCTATTAGGCAGCTACGCATCAGGCATGCACCGCCGCTAGGCCCCGGCTCCCGGCATCTCCTCTACTCCCGATGAGGTGGTGAAACGCACAACTTGTGCGCCACGCCACCGATCCGGTGGTGAAACGCCCATCTTGGGCGATCTACCACCTACCACTATCAGGCATGCACCGCCCCTAGACTAGGCCCTGAAGCCACTCTCTCCCTGCGGCTCTTGGTCCTCGACCTCGACGGAGTCCACCCGGGCCATATCCGACCCTCGGCGGCACCATTCGATCATGCGCCCGACGGCGTCCTCGGCCCCCTCGAGGATGACCTCGACTCTTCCGTCGGGGAGGTTGCGAGCGGAGCCTGTGATTCCCTTCTCCTCGGCCTCCTTGCGACAGCTGTCGCGGTAGAAGACGCCCTGAACCTGGCCGGAAACGAGGAGCCGGCGCCGGATCGTCATTGAGATGGCGAGGGATCGGCCGGGCGCACCACGATGGTCTGGTGCTGCGGCTCTACCGCGACCACCGAGTCGGGCAGGGCCACTGTGACCTCGGGGGAGACGAACAAGCGTACGCCGCCCGCGTCCACCACCGACTCGGCATCGAGCGGAGCCTCGGCCAGCTCGACTTGGATATCGAAGCCACCCCCCAAGCCGTGTGCCCCCCGCAGCCGCACGCCGCCTCGATCGGGGTCGACTCCTCCCATCTCGAGTGAGCGCCGGAGGACTTCGACTGCTTCTTCGGTTACCTGCATGGCCACGTTCTTCTCCTATCCTTCACGTCAAATTCGCCGCCACGAGCTCGGGAAGGGAACCGGCATGGATGAGCGCACCTCGAGTTTTCTCCACTCGAACCATTCGGCAATCATGGTGACACTTCGTAAGGACGGCACTCCACACGTCGCGCGGATTGGAGTGGGGCTTGTGAACGGGAAGCTGCAGAGCTCGGGGACCCAGACCCGCCTGCGAACCTCTCATCTCCGCAGGGACCCCCGATCCACTCTTTGCGTGCTGGCCAACGACAATCCCTGGGCTTGGATGGGGGCGGAATGCCGGACCATTATCCACGACGGGCCGGATGCCGCCGAGCGCAACCTCGCCCTCTACAGGGTACTTGCCGGCGATCCGGAGGACGTCGACGAGTACATGCAGGCGATGCGCGACGAGCAGCGCCTGATCTACGAGTTCGACATACAGAAGACGTACGGTCCCTTCTGAGCCCTTCGCCGAGCGGTGGATAAAAGCTTGCTGTGGGCCACCAATGACCACTCGTATGTTAGTTAGACTTGCTTGAACTGCTCGAAGGGGTTGCGGCAGGACCTGCAGTAGTAAATGGCGCGGCACGGGGTCGGACCGAAGAGATTCTCGTTTGCCGTGTCGCGAGCCCCGCAGAACGGACACACCGCGACGGAGGGAAGTCGGATGTCGGCAACGAGCACAGGACCTGCTGCGGGTGGGGCAAGTCCGGACTGCTTGAGCTTGATGCGCCCCTCGTGACTGATTCTCTCGGTGCTCCAGGGAGGGTCGTAGACGAGCTTCACCCGCACCGATTCGACGCCCTCGACACCGGCGACCGCCCGCTCGACATCATGGACGATGACATCGATAGCCGGGCATCCCGTGAACGTGGGGAGGATAGTGACCAAGACCACTTTGTCCTCGGCCGCCACGTCCAGCACCATGCCCATCTCCGTGATGGACACCGCGGGTATCTCGGGATCCATGACGCCGCCCAAGGCCGCCCACACGCCGGTGGTCAGTGACGCGCTCACCACTGGGCGTCCGGGTGGAGGCGGTGGGTCGATGTCATCTCGTCCCACAGCGCCTTGAAGTCATCCGAATGCTTTCCTGCTCGCCCCCCGATTCCCGAACGAAGGGGAGCAGTGTTCGTGTCCTGATCCGAAGCGATTAGATCGCCCGAGGAGGAGGCTAGGAACTCGGCGGAATCGTCGAGGTCACGGTGGATCTCTTCCGGAAGCCCGAAGGTATCGAGCTCGCTAGTGGCTCTGTCTGCAAACTGGGCGCGAAGCTCCGAGCTTGAGCACGGTAACAAGCCTCCTTCGAGGATCGAGTCCTCGAGCTCGAGCTTGTCGAACAGCGCCAGGGCCTCGGGGTAACACTGTCCGAGCGCGTCGATCAAACGGGTTCGGCCCTCGACCGGCCCTTGAGCGACTCTCTTGATCCACGCGTCCGCGTGAAGGAGGTGATAGCGTTCCTCTCGCCGTATCTTTACGGCAAGCGCAGCCAAGCCGGCATCGGCACTGTCTTGCAACGCCCCGAGTCGCACGTCGTCCGCGGTGTCGTAGAGCCAATGCCTGACTAGCGAAAAGGCCCAGTCGCGGTTGGGTCGCTCGCACAACACCGCATGACGGTAGTCGTCGGGTTCCCTGCCCAGCGCCATACGGTCGGGACTTGTATCGGTTGCCTCGGCGATAAGTGAGTAGTAAGCGGCGGCGTGGCCGATCTCGTCCTGCGCGATCGAGGAGAAGGCGACGTCCTCCTCGATATGAGGAGCGAATCCGGTCCATTCCGAGTGACGGTGACCAATGATCAGCTCGTCGTCGGCGAGCGCAGTGACAAGCGAGACAAAGGCCTCTTTCAAGCAGTAGCTCCGGAAGCCATGCGCGACACTCGGCGGCGCGCGGCCTCTCTTTTCTCGACTACATCACGATAGTCCGATGCGAAGCGGTAGGACTTGTCACCTGCGATCTCGAGCACGCTCTCGTCCTCGAGTGCGTGGATGTCGGAACGCCTGACGGCCCACATATGTTCGCCCTCTCGCCGCCGCAAGAAGCATTCCTTACCCAGCAGCAAGGCCATTTCCGGATCGGGAGCGATCACCGCCCCACAGTGCTCGAAGGGGCTCTTGTGCCCGGAGCGACGGAAGATCTCGTAGACCTCCACAGCTAAGGCACCATCAGGCTGCGTGCACCGCAGGCTCGGACAGCGCCTCGCGCACCCAGCGATGGGTGTCGTAGACGGCTCTTCGGAGCCCGAGGCGCCGCTCGGTTTCAGGTCCTTGATTCTTCTTGACCGCATCGAGTGGCGCCCAGTCGATGTCCTCATCGGCCACCACCCAGCCGCTTCCTTCCTGTCGCGGCCTGGGGGTTGGGAAGGTGAAGCCGAGCTCGCTGATCTTCGGCACATAGCGGTCGAGGAACTCTTGGCGGAGGTCCTCGTTGGTGCGTGTCTTGACTTTCCATCGCAGAAGAAGGTCCTTGGCGACGTTCGACCGGGGTCCGAAGAAGTGAATGATCGGCTGCCACCAGCGGTTGAGTGCATCCTGAAACATCTCCCGCTGGTAGTCGGTGCCCGACGCGAGCCGCAGTGTGATGTGCTCGCCGTGGCGTAAGTGAAGCTGTTCTTCTGAGCAGATGCGTTTGAGCACCCGCGTGTAGGGAGCGTAAGAGGAATCGAGCAACGCCGCTTGTGTCACGAGCGCCGCCCCGTCGATCAGCCACCCGATCACCGCAACATCACCCCAGTGGTGGACTGGGTAGTGGAAGACGTTGTGGAACTTCGATTTGCCCGTCAGCAGGTCCTCATACATCGCGGTTCGGCTCTTGCCCAGGTCCTCTGCGACGCGGTAGAGAAGTTGAGCGTGGCCTATTTCATCTTGGATTTTGGCCGCCAGCGACATCTTTCGCTTCAGCGTCGGTGCACTGGGAAGGCACTCCCGCTCCGGAAGGGCTCCCATTATCTCGGAGTTGGCGTGCATCTCGATGAACTTGAGGACACCGCGCCGGTAGTCATCGGGCATCCAGTCCGAAACCTCGACCTTCCCTCCACCTTCGACTCGCAGGTTGAACTCCTCCAGCTTTTCCTCGTAGCTCATGCCTCCTCCGATCGGTGAAGTCCCCCAATGATCATGTCTGCGAACGTTTCCCCGACGGCCGAGGGGGAGAGCTCGCCGTCGAGCCGGTACCAGGAGTAGATCCAGTTGCCGCAGGAAAGAACGAGCCGCGCCGCCAGGGAAATGTCGAGATCGGCACGCAGCTCTCCGGCATCGACGCCGTCGCGAAGGATGTCTCGAACCATCTCCTCGTAGGCATCGCGCTTTGCCTTGATGTCCTTCTGGAGGCCGTCATCGAGGTAGCGCCATTCGTTGAGGAACACGCGTCCGGTGTCGAGTTGCTCGATGGCGACCTCGACGTGTCCTACGAGGAAGTCGCGCAGCCGCTGTGGGGAGGGCGCATCTCGATGCAGGGCTGCTTCGCCGCGTTCGAGAAATCGCCTCGCGCCCTGATCGACCACGTCGAAGAGCAGGTCCTGCTTGGAGCCGATGTGGGCGTACAGAGAGCCCCGGAGAAGTCCCAGTGCATTGCCGAGGTCCTGCATCGAGGTGCCGTGATAGCCGCGTTCGGAGAAGAGACGGGCGGCCGCGTCCACAAGCTCGTCTCTCCTACGGCTTCGAAGCGATACGGACACGACTACCCTTCTTCGTAGATTGACCCTTCGTAGGTCGTCCCGGACCTAGAAAACAAACAGTTGTTTGGAGCCTACCAGACCGCAGCGGCAAGGGAGCGTTGACGTTCTCGGCGCCGAGAGTATTTCCGGGTGCGGACGACTAGGGTTCACCGATGCCACCCGGGCGCTTCAGCCCCGCCGCGGAGCGGGCCCCGCTGATTCTCAGACGACTCCGGCGCGCTTACCCCGACGCTCGGATAGCGCTCCACTACTCCACACCCCTGGAGTGCGTGGTCGCTACGATCCTGTCGGCGCAATCCACCGATGTCGGCGTCAACAAGGTGACCAAATCGCTGTTCTCCAAGTACCGGACTCCCGAGGACTACCTCGTGGCAACAGAGGAGGAGCTGCAGCGCGAAATCCATGCCACCGGTTTCTTTCGTCAGAAGACGAAGTCCCTAAAGGGTTTAGCGCAGCGGCTCGTGGAGGACTTCGATTCCCAGGTACCGAAGACGATGGCCGAGCTCATATCCCTCCCCGGCATCGCTCGCAAGACCGCCAACATCGTGCAGGGCAACTGCTTTCCGGAGGTGGCGAGGCGAGATCCTGATGCGGGAATGGCCGTCGACACCCACGTCGGGCGGCTGGCAGTTCGCCTCGGGCTCACCGAGCACAATTCCAAGGAGGCCGAGAGGATCGAGAGCGACCTGGTGCAGCTCGTTCCCAAGCAAAGCCGCTTGAACGCATCGAATCTGTTCATCGAGCACGGGAGACGGATCTGCCTTGCCAAGGCGCCACGCTGCGAGGACTGTGTGATCGAGCCGCTGTGTCCCTCGAGCCAGGAAGCGGGCCTGGCCGACCTCTACCGGACTGCGCGCGCAAATGTTCGCACGACCCCTACGATGGCTGAGTGAGCAAGAGAGTCCTACTAGCCGCACCGCGCGGCTACTGCGCCGGAGTCGACCGGGCCGTACAGATCGTCGAGCGGGCCCTCGACACCTTGGGCGCGCCCGTTTACGTGCGCAAGGAGATTGTCCATAATCGCCACGTCGTATCCGAGCTATCCCAGCGCGGCGCGGTGTTCGTGGACTCGGAGGACGAGATCCCTAACGGCGGGGTCTGCATCTTCTCCGCGCATGGTGTCTCGCCTGCGGTTAGAAGCAACGCCGAGGCCCGCAACCTTCGCGTCATCGACGCCACTTGTCCCCTGGTCACAAAGGTGCACCTCGAGGCCAAGCGGTTCGACCGCGCTGGGCGCAAGATCATCCTCGTCGGGCACATCGGGCATGAGGAGATCGAGGGAACGGCCGGCGAGGTGCCCGAGCAGACGATGGTGATCGAAAGCATCGAGCAGATGGAGGAGCTGGATCTCGAGCCTCACGAGCCGGTCGCCTATCTGACTCAGACGACACTTTCTGTCGACGACACACGCGACGTCGTGGAGGGCTTGCGCAATCGCTTTACCGACCTCAAAGGCCCGCAGTCCGACGACATCTGCTATGCGACCCAGAACCGGCAGGTCGCGGTGAAGGCGATAGCTCCGGAGTCCGACGTGGTCCTCATCGTTGGAGCGATCAACTCGAGCAACTCGAACCGCATGGTCGAGGTTGCCCAGAAGGCCGGAACGCCTGCCTACCTGGTCCCGGACGAGAGTGCCCTGGACGAAACCTGGCTGGAGGGGGCTGAGACCGTCGGAGTTAGCTCCGGCGCCAGCGCCCCCGAGGTGCTCGTCGAGGGCCTGTTGGAACGTCTGGCCGCTCTCGGATACGAAAACGTCGAGACCAAAGAGGTCACCTCGGAGGCGGTGACCTTTTCACTGCCCCCATGGCTGCGGGCGGACGATTAACCCTGTTGGGTGTCGAGTGGGTTGCTCTGCAACTTTTGTCCACTGCTCGACGACCAGCGGCCGCTTGGTCAGCCGATCGACTGCTCGATCTCACCGGCCATGTCGAAGTCCCGGGCCGTGAGACCCCCCTCCGCGTGAGTTGACAGCGCAAGGCGTACTCGGTTCCAACGGATGTCGATGTCCGGATGGTGGTCGTAGCGGTCAGCGAGCTTGGCGACGTCGTTGACGAAATGGATGGCCGCGGTGAAGTCCTCGAACTCGAATATCTTCTGGATCTCGGCTCCATCTCGCTCCCAGTCCCCGAGCTCGTCGAGGCGCTGCTCGATCTCTTCGTCTTCCAACAGGTCTGCCACTCACTCTCCTCCGCCGTCCGGCCCTTCGCGGAACATACCGCAGACGACCGGAGACCGCGCGGTGGCCGCGCAGTGTCGCCGGATCGCCGATGATGTCGTCATGGAGCAAGAAACGACTCTGTTCGCCGATCGTTCGGACCGGGCGAAGCTGCGTGTCCACGGCGCCAAGCGGCTGTGGTTCCTCCATCAGCAGCTCACCCAGGCGTTCGAGGACATGACGCCCGGCTCGGCGCGCGATGCGGCCATGATCACAGTTCACGGCCGAATGCGCGGCTACCTCGAGACGATTGCGACCGAGAATGAGGTCCTGTGTCACTTCGAGCCCGAGCTTAGGCCCGGCCTGATCGAGGAATTGAGCCGTTTCGCCCCCCTCATCCCCGTGGGAGTCGACGACATCACCGACGATTGGGGGCTGGTCCTCGTGGCAGGCCCGGCGTGGAAGGAGGGGGCGGGACTCTGCCCCCACGCGATCGTGCACGAGACCGCCTCCTTGGGGGTACCCGCCGTCTACCTATGGATGCCGGCTGAATCGACCGCGAGGGCACTCTCGGACCTCGCCGCACAGGGCTTCGAGCTCGCTGCCGAGGAGCGCCTTGAGGCCCTGCGAATAGAGCGGGGCGTGCCCCGCTGGGGACGGGAGATGGACTTCAAGACCTTTCCGCAGGAAGTGGGGGTCGACGAGCGGGCCGTCCACTACAACAAGGGCTGCTACTTGGGACAGGAAGCCATGGCCAAGATTCATTTTCGGGGCAAGGTGAATCGGCGGCTTGCTCGTCTCGGTGGCACTCAGTCGCTGACTGCGCGAGCCGACGTGATTCTCGAGGGAAAGAGGATCGGAACGGTAACGAGTGCTTCCAACGGACGGGCTCTGGCGTTGGTCCGGGCCGAAGTCGAGCCGGGCACCGAGGTCATGGTCGGGGGCTCGGCGGCCACCGTGGATCCGGCTGAGGAGGATTGATGGCTGCGCACAACGACCATTACCGGGGCGACGACATCGTTGTGCGCAAGATCGAGGTCGGCTCGATGGAGAACAACGTTTACATCCTCGAGTGCCCCGAAACGCGCGACGCGTTCCTAATCGACTGCTGTTCCGAGGCGGACACGATCATGTCCGGCGTTGAGGGCGCGAACGTGACGGCGATCCTCCAGACGCACGGACACCCCGATCATGTTCAGGTCCTGGCAGAGCTGAAGAGGCGACTGGACGTGCCGGTGTACGCACACCCCGGCGACGGTTACCCCGTTGCGATCGACAGGGAGCTCGCCGACGGCGAGGTGCTGGCTCTGGGCCATCGGGAGGTCAAGGTCCTGCACACGCCGGGCCACACGCCCGGAGGGGTCTGCTTTCTGACCGGACGCCACCTGATCTCGGGCGACACGCTCTTTCCCGGGGGGCCGGGGGGGACGGGCGGCGACCGGAGTGCCTTCGAGCAGATCATCGCCGCCATCGAGAAAAAGCTCTTCACGCTCCCCGACGACACCGCGGTGTATCCGGGCCATGGGGCCGACACCACGATCGGCACCGAGAAGCCCCATCTTCAGGAGTGGAAGGACCGGGGCTGGTAGGAGACGCCGCACCCTTCTGGCCACCCACCTAGGCGCCCATCAATATCACCTGCAGGTCGGGGCATTTAGGCTCCCGACGGCTGAGATTGGGCGCACAATCGAGGGATGGACCACACTCGTTCACTGAGGGTCTCCGGCCTGCTCGGGAGCATCGCGGCGCTGGCGCTGTTGTGGGTGGCCTCGTCGCTGACCCGGCTGGTGCCGTTCCCTCCCACGGCGGTCGCCGCTCGAATCGTCCGGCTCACGCCGGGAGATCTCGCCACGTTCTTCATCGACACGCTCGGGCACTGGGCGTTGCGGCTTCTTACTCTGGGCGCCCTGGCGGCGGCTCTGGTGATTGGTGCCGAGGCGCTCGTCGTGACGGCCGCCGGTTCCCGGTCCCGCCCGAGCATTGCCGCAGTGATGCTCGGTATTGTTGCGGCCGCCGCTGCGTTCCTGGACCCGACCTTCCAGCCCGACCCCCTCTACGTCATCACCGCCACCGTTTTCGCCGGCGCCCTCTACGCCGGGGTAGCGGGTCGCGTTCATCGGCGGCTCGTAGCTGAAGAAAAGGGCGCCGATGAGGTGCGGCGGCAGACGGTCCGGTTGGGGCTGATGGGTGGACTTGCGCTGGCTGCGTTCGGGGGAGGGGCAGGGTGGCTGGTCAGGCGCCTCAGCGGGCCCGACACCAACGTGCCCTTGATTCCGCCTCAAAGGGCCGCCGCGGCCCCCCCGCGCGGGGTCTGGCCGGAGGTCTCCGGTCTCACTCCCGAGATCACCTCGGTAGCAGACCACTACGAGGTCGACATCAACCTCCTCCCTCCCAGCGTGGAGGCGGACTCCTGGACGCTCCGCATCGCGGGCCGGGTAGCGAAGCCGCTCGAGCTGACCTTCGCTGAGCTTCAGGATCGATTCGAGATCGTCGAGGAGTACGCCACGCTGGCCTGTGTTTCCAATGAGGTGGGGGGCAGCTTGGTGGGGCACTCGCGCTGGGGCGGAGTCCGCCTCAACGAAGTCTTGGACGCCGTACGGCCCCTGCCCGGCGGCGAGGACGTGGTGCTGAAGGCGGCCGACGGCTATTCGGACTCGCTCCCGCTGGAGGTGGCAAGTGACCCCCGCGTGATCATTGCGGTGTCACAGAACGGCCGCCCCCTGACGCGCGAGCATGGCTTTCCCTGCCGCCTCCGAGTGCCTGCGATCTACGGGATGAAGAACGTAAAGTGGTTGCAGTCCATCGAGGTCTCGGGCTCCGATTACGCCGGTTACTGGCAGAAGCGCGGTTGGTCCGACGACGCGACCGTCAAGACCCAATCCCGCATCGACGTCGCCGGCGAGGGCCTGGCCGCCCGAGTGGGTGAGCAGACCTGGATCGCAGGGGTGGCGTGGGCGGGAGACAGGGGGATCGAGCTCGTCGAGGTATCTCTGGATGCCGGGACGACGTGGGAGCCGGCGCGGGTCAGGGAACCGATTAGCTCGGTTTCATGGGTCCAATGGGTCTTTCGTTGGACGCCCGAGGAAACCCGCACGGTAACGGTGGCGTGCCGCGCCACCGATGGCGAGGGCGAGGTCCAGACTGCCCGGCTTGCTCCACCTCATCCCGACGGCGCCAGCGGCTACCACGAGGTCGCAGTTTCCGTCACCTGACCTGAACGGATCCGGAGATTCCGCACGATTCCTGACACAAAGCCAGAATGGGGGCGGATTCCGCACGATTCCTGACACAAAGCCAGAATGGGGGCGGATCCTTAGGCGGGCTCGAAGTGAATGAGGACCACCCCCGCTTCCGAGACCTCCCGCCGGATGGCCAGCTCGATTCTCTCGGAGGCGGAGTGGATTCTGGCGAGCGGCAGATCGGCTCGTCCCCGAACGTGGGCGGTGATGCTGAGCCGACCGGAGGCGCCGGTCACGAGGACCTCGTGGCAGTCGAGGACGTCTCTCTCGGCCTCGGCCACCTGCCGGACCGTGGCCACGATGTCGGAACGCTGTTGGGTCACGTCGGTGCCGAAGGCTGTGGTCTCGAGAGGCTCGACGTGAGTGTCGACGCGGGCCTCGGCGCCGAGCTCGGAGACGACCGCCTCCTCGATCCTCTCCGAGAGCTCGTGGGCCTCCCCCAGGGAGGTCAAGGCCCCCACCTTGGCGTGCAGGGTCACATGCAGCCTTTCCCTCTTGCTCTCCCGAAAGGCGTGCACGATTACGTTGTGGACCTCGTAAACGCCCTCGGTGCGGCTTGCTGCTGCCTGCGCCCGCTCGACGAAGGAGCTGGATACCGATGTTGGCTCGACGTGAACCACGACGTCTGCTCCCGGGACCACCCGGGCGATCTCTCTCTCGACTCCCTCGGCGATGTCATGCGCGCGCTCCAGCGAGCTGGTTCTCCCCGCCGCCACCGTGACGTCGGCGAAGAGCTGTTTGCCGCCGCTTCGGACCCGCACCCGGCGCGTCTCGGCCACGCCCGGCGCTCTTTGCGCCGCAGCCGTTATTGCGCCGGCGGGGTCGTCCGGGGCCCGGTCCATGAGGACATCGATCGATCTGCGGGCAAGCCGCCACGCGGCCACGAGCACCGCCGCACCCACCAGCAGGCCGCCTGCGGCGTCCGCTCCCGGGAGCCCGGCGCTCACCAACAGGAGGCTTGCCAGCGCCACCACGGCCGTGCCGATATCCGTTGCGAAGTTGAGCGCCTCGGCCCTCAAGGCTTCGGAGCCTTCGGCTTGAGCGGTGCGGCGAAGCAGGACCACCCTCACCGCGTCCACCACGATTGACAGTCCCAACAATGCCAGGGCGTACCCGGGCACCTGCACCTGCGGTGCTGAACCGATCAGCCGTGCGATGGCCTCCCACGCGATGCCGGCGACGACCATCGTCAGCACCACCATCTGAGCGAACGCGGCGAGGTTCTCAGCTTTGGCGTGGCCGTAGTGATGGGACTCGTCGGCGGGGCGCTCGGCCAAGCGCACCGCGAAGTACAGCAAGACCAGGGCAACCAGGTCGAGCCCCGAGTCGACCGCCTGTGACAGCAGGGCGAGGCTCGAGGTTTGGAGCCACACGATCAGCTTGAGAACGCCGAGGAGCGCGGTGACGCCGAGCGCAAGCAGGACCGCCTTGGGAGCGGCGCCGGAAGCATCCACGGTTCGTGAGCCTAGAGGCCCAGCCGACCTGGTCTGTTGCGGAAGGGATTAGCCTCGGCTAAACTACGATTTATGTCTCTACAGACTTCGTCCGCGACCCAGGACTACCTCAAGGCGATCTATCAACTCGCCGAGCGGCCGCCTCAGGCGCCCGCCTCGGTGCTCGTCTCGACCACCGCTCTGGCGCAGCGCCTCGATGTCTCCGCGGCGTCGGCCACCAACATGCTCAAGAAGCTCGACCAGCTCGGCCTTGTGGCGCACGTGCCCTATCACGGGGCCCGGCTCACGGAGCGGGGCCGGGCCGTCGCTCTCGAGGTCGTGCGCCATCATCGCTTACTCGAGACATATCTGGCGCAGGCTCTTGGGGTGCCCTGGGACGAGGTTCACGACGAAGCGGAGATTCTCGAGCACGTGCTCTCGGAAGACCTCGAGGAGCGCATATCCGCTCACCTCGGCCATCCGACGCTGGATCCTCATGGTGATCCGATACCAGGAAAAGACCTCACCGTGCCCGACCCCGTGCGCACGAATCTGTGGGACGGCCCCGTGGGCCGGCCTCTCGTGGTGGATCGTGTTTCCGACGCCGAACCCGAAGCTTTGCGTTATCTCGCCGGGCTCGGAATCGGGCTGGGCACGGTCGTCGAGGTCGCCGGCCGAGGACCGGTTGGAGGCCCTCTGTTCGTGAGGGTTTCAGGAGAGGGCGAACCCGGCACTGCTCTGTCGCGCGAGATGGCGGAGGCGATATGGGTTTCCTAGACAGGATGAGCAACGGTGAAGGGAGCAAGCGGCTCGACCGGCGCCACTTCCTCAAGCGCTTCAGCGCCGCCGGAGCGCTGTCGGGGGCGACGCTGCTCGGGGGCCGCGAGCTGGTGAATGCCCAGGGGGCGGGACAAGGTGACCATCACTCGGGCGCGAAGCATCGGCTCGCAGGCCATGGTCTCGGCGCAGTCGGCCGCGTCGACCACGCAGCCAACGGTTTTCACCCGAGCGAGATCCTCACCGACTTCGACGGCGGGGAGGTCTCTCGCGACCGCGAGGGGAAAACTGTGCGTGAGTACACGTTCGTGGTCGCAGACAAGGAGATCGAGATCGCCCCCGGAGTGTTTTTTCCGGCATGGACCTATAACAACAGGGTGCCCGGCCCCACCATTCGCGCCACCGAAGGGGATCGCATCCGCATCGAGATGGTGAACGCCAGCGAGCATCCTCACACGATGCACTTTCACGGATTCCATCCCTCCGGCATGGACGGTGTTCCCGGCTTCGGCGAGGCGCAGTCGGGGGAGTCGTTCACCTACGATTTCATCGCCGAGCCCTTTGGAACGCATCTGTACCACTGCCATTCGCTGCCTCTGGCCCAGCACATTCATCGCGGCCTCTACGGAGCCTTCATAGTCGACCCCAAACAGGGACGCCCTGACGCCCACGAGATGGTTATGGTCATGAACGCGTTCGATACCAACTTCGACAACGAAAACGAGGTCTACGCCGTCAACACTGTCGCGTTCGCCTACATGAACGATCCGATCAAGATCAATGCCGGCGAGCTGCAGCGTGCGCACGTCATCAACATCACCGAGTTCGATCCCATCAACTCGATCCACCTCCATGCCAACTTCTTCCACCTGTATCGCACGGGTACCTCACTCCAGCCGGACGAGTTCACCGACACGATCTCGATGGGTCAGGCCGAGCGGCACATGATCGAGTTCACCTACAAACAGCCAGGCCAGTTCATGTTCCACGCGCACCAAACCGAGTTTGTGGAGCTCGGGTGGATGAGCTCCTTCGAGGTGGCCTGATGGCTACCGAAGCCGCACGTTCACAACGGGTGCCGTTGTGGGTGACGGGTACCATCCCACTGCTTCTGATCGCGCTCCTGGTGGTTTTCTTTATCGTAGCCAACCCCATAGCCTCGCTAAGAGACGTGCCTCCAGCCGAGGTCGTGGCGGTCGAGCGTACGGTGCTGTCCGAAGGCGAGATCGAGTTGCATGTCCGAAACGACGGCCCCGACACCGTGTCGGTCGCTCAGGTCCTCGTCAACGATGCCTACCGCAGCTATCAGAGCACCGACAACCGGTTGGGGCGGCTCGAGACGGCGACCTTTACGATCGAGTATCCGTGGGAGGGCGGGCTTCCGCTCTCGATCGGACTGGTCACATCGACCGGCGCGGTCATCGAACACGATATCGAGGCTGCCGCACTCACTCCCTCCCCGGACGCCTCCACGCTGTGGGTCTATGCGCTCCTGGGCCTCTATATCGGGATCATCCCTGTGGCCGTCGGACTCTTGTGGTTCCCCGCCCTCAGGGGCGCCGGCGCAGCATGGCTCTCTTTCTTCCTCGCGTTCACAGTCGGGTTGCTCTTGTTCCTGTTGGTGGACACGGTCGCAGAGGGTTTCGAGCTGGCCGCCGCGTCGGCCGTCTCACTCAACGGCCTCGGCTTGTTCACCACCGGCGCGCTCGCCGCGGTCGTAGGCCTCGTGGTCTTGGAACAGTACCTGCAGTCCCGACGCAACGGGCGCCTCTCCCCGCTCGCACTCGCTTACCTGGTGGCGGCCGGAATCGGCCTGCACAATCTCGGGGAGGGCCTGGCTGTGGGCGCCGCGCTCGCCGCGGGCGAGGCCGCGCTCGGGACCTTCTTGGTGCTGGGCTTCGCGGTGCACAACACGACCGAGGGGCTTGCCATCGTGGCACCGATCGGGTCCGTGGAAACGCGCCCGACCTTGTGGCACTTCGCCGCGCTCGGCGGTTTGGCCGGCGCCCCCGCCATCGTGGGTGCAGTGGCCGGGGGCTTTGCGTTCTCGCCCGCGTGGGTGACGTTCGCCTTCGGTGTGGGAGCCGGCGCGATCGCGCAAGTGGCATGGCAGATAGGACGGGGTTTGATCAGGGGCAAGGATGCCCCCTCGCTGGTCGCCCTGGGCCTGCTCGCAGGTTTCGTAGTCATGTATCTCACCGGCCTGCTCACTTGAGGTTTCTTGCAGCCGTGGTCGTGGCGGTAGGAGCCGCCTTGGCGTTGTCGGGGTGTTCCTCATCGGTCGAGCCCGGAACCGTGCTGATGACCGAGGGGAATGACTATTCGCCCTCGGCGCTCACCGTACAGGCGGGCGAGAACCTCGAATTCAGAAACGACTCGGGGGCGGCCCACAGCGTTACTGCGTATGACGACGGGGTGCCGGAGGGGGCCGATTATTTCTCGAGCGGCAACTTCGAGGATGAGGGGGCCGCACGCGAGGGCGTTGGGGCTACTCTAATCGAGCCGGGCGACAGCTTCGAAATCACCCTCGACGAGCCCGGAACCTACCGTTATTTCTGCATCCCGCACGAGCAGCAGGGGATGAAGGGAACCATCACGGTCGAGTGATCAAGCGCCTGATCGTAGTGGCTATAGTCGCCGCGGCAGCCGTTGTGGGAGTGATGGCGGTGGTCGAACCACGGGATGTCGTGGGCCTGATGATTGCGGTCCTCGTTATCCTCATAGCTGCCTTGAGCGTCTCCGTGCTGAACCGCTCCGGAGGGTTCGAGCCCCCAGCTTGCAGGTCGTGCGGAGGTCTCATCGCGAGGTCCGCTCCGTACTGCAAGCACTGCGGGTCTTCTACTGGTAGGTGATCAGATCGGGCCGCGGCTTTATCCCGAGCACCTCGGCAGGCGAGAACATGTTGACGTCCTCGTCGTAGAAGAGCTTGAAGCCGTTGTAAAAGCCCTTGCGCTCGGTCTTTAACACGTCGTACTTGCTGAGTTTTGCGGCTCTGCCGCCGAAGCCGTCGACATGGAAGGTAAAGGCAAGCCGCGGATGGGCCTTGATCTGGTGGCGTTCCCTGACCATTCCTGTGGCGAAGGCATGGACGGCGAGGAGCTTCTGGGGGAGATCGTGCTTCTTGGAGAGCTCCGCCAGCCACGCCGACACCTCGTTGACCTCCGCGGCGGTCGTGTGTCCAGTGGTCTCCGCCGGAGTCTCTCCTGGCCCCCATCTCCACTCCGAGTCCAACGCAAGCCCGACGTCCGGTTCCTTAAGAAACCGCTTGTACGGTTTCACCTCTTCCAAGAACGTGTCGGTACCCGGCTGGACATCGATGATGAGCAAGCCCTTGATCTTGCGCACCGCCCTGAGGTAACGAGAGATTTCGCCATGCCCCAAGGAGAGGTTGTGGTCGCCCTCGGGTCCGGGCGAGCCTGCGGCGACCGTGGCGATCAGCTCGAACGCGGGCAGCACGGGGCGGCCCTCGACCTTGTAGGGACGGCTCTGCTCGAGCAGAGCCTTAGACGTTTCCTTCGTCCCCGCTTCGCCCAGTACACCCAGGACACCGGTGCGGGGAGTGCCGTAGTACGCGACGACACGGTAGTCGGGGAACAGCCTCCGCCCGCCGCGCGGGAGCTCGGGACCGGCAGGCTTGTCGGCCTCCGGCCCATTCCTCTTATCTTCCTTCTTCTTATCTTTCTTGGGGGGCTTCGGGCTTCTCGAAGCATCTTCGGCCGGCTCCCCTTGTGCACCTGCCGGCTCCGCAGAGGTCTTTCCACCGCTCGAGGGTTCGGCCCCCGATGTGCACACGCTCGCCAAGAACAGAACGGCGAGAAGCGCGGCGCGCGCCCGGAGGCCGAAGCTCACAGCAGCGAGGCTTGGTTGTCGGCCCTCGGCTCGGCCTGATCGGGGCTTTCGGCGGGATGCTCGATCAACGCCACGACGCGGGTCGACATGAATCTCCCAGTACGAATCACGATCCCCGTACGCGTGACCTCGGAGACCTCGACCACGCCCCGAGATGTAGAGATCTCAACCCGGCGGCCCGCCTTGGACGCCGTGATGACGTAGGTCTTGGTCCCCTCGGAGACGTCGACGACGACCTCGACCGTGTCTCCCTTCACCGGCCCCACCTCTCCTCATCGAGCCCCTTCGGGCTATCCGTCCCCATGCTGCCATGAATCCGGTTCGGAGTGGCCGCCCCAGGGGGATGTATCGTCGAAGGCTAATTCTAGGAGGTTGTGATGGCAGACGATTCCTTCGATGTGGTGATTCTCGGGGGCGGCAACGCCGGATATGCGGGCGCGTTTCGGGCCAGTGGCCTCGGGATGTCGGTGGCAATGGTGGAGAACGACAAGGTGGGCGGTACGTGCCTGCATCGCGGCTGCATACCGACCAAGGCGCTGCTGCACGCCGCCGACCTCATGGACGAGTTTCGGAACGCCTCCGCGTTCGGCCTCTCGGTCTCAGAGCCCACAGTACGACTGGAGCAAGGTTCTTGCCTTCAAGGATTCCGTGGTCGACAGCATGTACAAGGGTTTGGCAGGTCTCGTCAAGAAGAACAAGGTCGAGCTGGTTCAGGGCATGGGTCGCATCACCGACGAGCGCACCGTCGCCGTCGAGACCTCGGAGGGCAACAGAACTCTAACCGCCGATAAGGGCCTGGTCATCGCGTCGGGCTCGTTCGCGCGCGAGCTCCCCTTCATCAAGGCCGACGGCGACCGGGTCTACAACTCGACCCACGGGTTGACTGCAGAAGACGTTCCCGAATCGATCATCGTTGTCGGCGGCAACTACATAGGTCTCGAGTTCGCCAGCGTTTACAGGTCCTTTGGAGCAGATGTCCAGGTCGTCGAGATGCTCGATAAGATCGCTCCCAACGAGGACTCCGATATATCCAAGTCCCTGGCCAAGCTCCTCGAAGAACGCGGCATCAAGTTCCACGTCGGCGTGGAGGTGACGGGCGCCTCCAGCAGCGATTCGGGCGTGGAGGTCGAGCTGAAGAAGGGGGACGGCAGCGAGACCTTGACCGCCGACCGGCTGCTCGTGGCCGTGGGCCGCGGTCCCCGGACCGAGGACATTGGCCTTGAAGACGCAGGCGTCAAGACCGAGCGCGGTTTCATCATCACCGACGAGCTGTTTCAGACGAGCGCCGGTGACGTCTTCGCCATCGGTGACGCCATTCAGGTTCCCGACGCGAACTGGCCGCACCCCCAGCTCGCGCACGTTGCGTTTCTGGAGGGAACAAAGGTCGCCGAGCACATCGCCGGCGAAGATGTCGTTCCCATCGACTACAAGAACATCCCGCACATCATCTATTGCCAGCCGGAGGTCGCCTCCGTCGGACTCACCGAGGACAAGGCCAAGGAGCTGGGCATGGATGTTGTCACCAAGCGCTACATGTTCACTCACAACGCGCGCGCGCTGATGCTGGGTGGTGGCGAGGGCTTCGTCAAGACCGTAGCCGAGAAGAATGGAGCGGTGATCGGCGTGCACATAATCGGGCCCCGGGCTTCCGACATGATTACGGAAGCACAACTCGCGACCTCATGGGAGGCCTACCCGTCGGAGCTGGCGGAGCTCACTCATGCGCACCCGACCCTGTCGGAGGTAATCGGAGAGACGTTCTTGGGCCTGGCGGGCAAGCCACTGCACGGCACTTAAGCCCCCTCGCCCCGTACGCTGACTTTCCACGAAAGGAGCGCGCAGCGCTGCTGAGGTGGATGAAGTTCGGTAAAATAGGCTCAATGCGAAGAGTTGGCTGGGCGCTGGGCATGACGCTGATGCTGTTGATAGCGTGCGGTGATGAGTCTCCCACGTCTTCCAACGATGCCGTCCGCACGCTTGCGGCTGCCTCCGAGAAGACGCTCGAGGAGCAGAGCTCCAAGGTGTCCGTGAGTGTGTCGATGGGCTCCTCGGACGGCTCCCTGTCGCAGGGCGGCTACCGGGCCGAGGGCGCCTTCGATTACTCGAGCAACAAGGGCCATATGTCGGTCGATTTGGGAAAGTTGCCCGTGGCGGCGGGCAGCGATGCCGGAAGGGTGAATGTCGTGTTCGACGAGAGCGTCATCTACATGAAGCTTCCCGGCCTCCAAGAGAGCGTGCCGACCAGCAAGCCGTGGGTCAGGATCGACCTCAAAGAAGTGCAGCGCCAGAGCGGCGGCACATCTCAATTCAACGCCTTCGGCCAGGCGGACCCCTCCCAGTATCTTCAGTTCCTTCAGGGCGCGGGCAAGGTCGAACAGCTCGGCTCGGAGACCGTGCGCGATGTCGAAACCACTCGCTACAAGGCCGTTGTTGATCTGAACGAAGCCGTGAAGAAGGCACCGGCCGAGACGCGCGACATGCTGACCAGGGCGGTCAGAGCATCTGGCTCGAAAAGCGTCCCCGTCAACGCGTGGATCGACTCGGACGGCCTGTTGCGCCGCGTGCGCTACAGCTACGGAGGCTCCGATCAAACCGGGGGCATGTCATCGTCGATCACCGTCGACTTCTACGACTTCGGAACCGCCGTCGAAGTCCGGCCCCCGCCCGGGGATCAGGTTACCGACCTGGCCGACATTCTCGAAAAGGCCTCATCTTGAGTAGAGGCGACTAACTTGCGCCGAACCAAGATCATCGCGACGCTCGGCCCCGCCAGCAAAGACGCCAAAGTCGTGCGGGCTCTGATCGATGAGGGCGTTGACGTGTTTCGGGTCAACTTCGCCCACGCCACAACGGACGTTCACAAGGCCACCATTGCAACCGTGCGCGAGCAGGCGGCCGAGGTCGGCAGGGTGGTCGGCGTGCTTGTCGATCTACCCGGCCCCAAGATGCGTACCGGACCGATGGCCTCGGGGGAGGTTTACCTTCCACTCGACAGCCCGTTTGTGCTGACGGCCCAGGACGTAGAGGGAGACGAATCGTGCGTGTCGACCACGGTGAATGATCTCGCTCACATGGTGTCGAAGGACGATGAGATCTATCTCGCCGACGGCGAGATCGTATTGCGAGTGACGTCCATCCAAGGAGCCGACGTCGCCACCGAGGTGTCGCGCCCCGGCATCCTGCGTTCGCGCAAGGGCATGCATCTGCCCGGGTCCGAGGCTCACGTGGGCGCGTTCACGCCCGAGGACGAGATCGCCACCAAGGCTGCCGTCGAAATGGGCGCCGACCTGGTGGGTTTGTCCTTCGTCAAGGACGCCCGGGATATCCAGCGGCTGCGCGCCGCTTTGGGAGATCACGGCCCGAAGCCTCGGATCGTAGCGAAGGTGGAAACTGCTTCGGCGGTCGCCAACCTCCAGCAGATAGTTCCCGAGACCGACTTGGTCATGGTGGCGCGTGGCGACCTCGGCATCCAGACACCTCTGCGACGCGTTCCCATTCTGCAGAAGGAGATCATCCATACCTGCAACGAATGGGGCCGGCCGGTGATAACCGCCACTCAGATGCTGGAATCCATGACCCGGTCCCCCCTGCCCACGCGGGCGGAAGCGGCCGACGTCGCCAACGCGGTCCTGGATGGGACCGACGCACTCATGCTCTCCGAGGAGACGGCGGTCGGAAACGATCCCGTCAACGTGGTGCGAACGATGTCGGATCTCGCGGAGACGGCTGAGGCTTCGCTCGAGACCGAGCACGGCGTCTGCAAAGACGCCCGCACAGACGCCGTTTCGTGGGCCGTGGCCCGGGCGGGGTGGCGCGCCGCCGAGGACCTGTCCGTGGCCGCCATCATCTGTCCCACGCGCACCGGAAGCACGCCGCGCCGGGTCGCGATCTCCCGGCCCAGCATGCCGATCGTTGCGCTTTCGGAGAGTCTTTCGACTCTCGGCAGTCTCGCCGCGGTGTGGGGTGTCGAGCTTGTCCACCTGCCGGATATTCCCGTCGCATACGACGACCGCCAGGATGTCGAGCGCGTGACACAGGCTGCGCTGAGGGCCGGGTGCGTGTCCCCAGGGGACCTGGTGGCTCTGGTGGCGGGGAGCGCAGGGCCGAGGGCCGGCAGCACCGATTACCTGCGGATCGTGGTGGTGTGAGCATCGCCTCTTGGATTGAGCCCATTCCGCCGTAGGGCCAATTTTTGCCCCCTAAATTCCCATGCTGTCGTTTCGGGCCGAACCCTGCGTTGCGACGACCAGGCGACGACCGCCCCCCAACCGAGGGTGACGACCTCTCCGGAGGGGTAACCTCGGAAGAGGGTTTCATCCCGGGGGCGACGACAGTATCGGTTGGTTCGCTGGTTGAAAGGGTCGGTGGATGGCGACAGAGATCAAGATGCCTCAGCTCGGCGAATCCGTCGTCGAGGGCACGATTACCAAGTGGCTCAAGCAAGAGGGCGACTCCGTCGATGAGGACGAGCTCCTCGTCGAGGTATCGACCGACAAGGTCGACTCCGAGGTCCCCTCGTCGGCGGCGGGGACGATCCAGAAGATCCTCGTAAGCGAGGGGGAGACCGTCAAGGTCGGCACCGCGATCGCGCTCGTGGGAGACGGCGCCGCCGAGTCGAACGGCGAGGCCGAGGACTCCGGGGAATCCGAGCAGCAGGAAGAACCCGAAGCGCAGGCATCGGAAGAAGGGTCCGAGGGTGAGACTTCTGATGAAGACGAGAAGGAGCCCGCCGCCGAGGCTGAGAAGACCGAGCCGAGTGAGGGAGACGTCGGCAAGGAGGACGCCGAAGCTGAGGCCGAGCAGGACACCGCCGAGGAGGGGGCCGACGAGGCCCCTGCCGCCACCGAAGAACCCGCCACCGAAGAGAAGGAACCCTCCGCTCAGCAGGCGGTGGATTCGTCCGAGGGCGACGGCGACAAGTCCAAGCGAGGGGTTATCTCCCCCCTCGTGCGGCGTCTTGCCGACGAGCACAACCTCGACCTCCAAAAGGTCGAGGGTACCGGCACGGGCGGCCGCATTCGCAAGCAGGACGTGCTGGCGTTTCTCGAGAAGGGTGAGGAGGCCCCGGCCGAGTCCGACAAGGCCGAGAAGACGTCCGCTCCTGCAGCCAAAGAGGAGGCTTCCGCAGCCCCAGAGGCTAAAGAGACTTCCCGCGAGGCTGGTCGCGCGAGGAGCTCGTCCCCTGGACCAACATCCGCAAGCGCACCGCCGAGCACATGGTCGCATCGGCGCGGGAAACGGCGCGCGCCTGGAACGCGATCGAGGTCGACTGGACACCGCTCGTGACGATGCGCGAGCAGGTCAAAGCCAACTTCAAGGAGCGCGAGGGCTTCAACCTCACCTACATGGGCTTTCTCGGACGGGCTCTGTGCGAGACGCTCCTCGAGATGCCGGAGGTCAACTCGACCTACGACGAAGAGAACCAGGCGAACCGCCAAAAGCATTACGTCAATCTCGGGATCGCGGTGGCGCTCGAAGGCGGGGGCCTCATCGTCCCTGTGGTCAAGGGAGCCGAGGAGAAGAACCTCGTCGGCCTGGCTCGCTCGGTCAACGAGATAGTCACCAAGGCGCGCTCGAAGAAGCTCGCGCCCGATGATCTGCAGGGTGGCTCGTTCACGATTACGAATCCCGGCCCCTTTGGTTCGGTCGTTTCGGTGCCGATAATCCCGCGCGGCCAAGCAGCAATCCTGAGCTTCGAAGCGATCGGCAAGAAAGTGGTCGTGACAGATGACGACGCCATCGCGATTCGCAGCATGGGATTTGTGACGCTGTCATGGGATCATCGCGTCATCGACGGGGCCGAGGCCTCGCAGTTCTTGGCCTTGCTCAAGAAGCGGCTCGAGACGATGGACTTCTCGAGCGAGCTGGCGCACTACCTCTAAGTGAGGCTTTAGGAGGGCGATGGGAGATCAGGAGGGGGCCGCGGCGCAGCCCGGCGTCCTCGAGGCGGCGTGGTTGGAGCGCGCCGGCTACGAGGACATGTGGGCGTGGCAGCGACGCCGTTTCGAAGCCCGGCGAGCCGGCGAGTGCAACGACATGGTCGCCCTCCTCGAGCATCCACCGACCTACACCTTGGGCCGGCGGTCGACCTCCGAAGAGATCCTTTACACCCCCGAGCAACGAAGGGCGCTTGGCATCTCCTTGTTCGAGGTCGATAGAGGGGGCAGGGCCACCTATCACGGGCCCGGACAGATAGTTGGCTACCCGATCGTGGCGCTGGGCCAGCGCTACGACGTCCTTCAATACTTGCGCAGCATAGAGGACGCGCTCATCGGATCCCTGGCTGAGCTGGCGATCGAAGGTTATCGTGACCCGCGCCACACAGGCGTATGGGTGGGTGACAACAAGATCGCCGCTATCGGCGTGAGGATCACACGCGGCATCACCATGCACGGGTTCGCCCTCAACGTCGGAACCGACCTCTCGATGTTTGAGGGAATCGTCCCGTGTGGCATTGAAGGTCATTGGGTTACCTCGGTTGAGGCCGAGACGGGAGTGCACCATCGACTCGAGGACGTCGCGCTGATCCTGGGACGTCATCTCGCCCGGGTGATGAGCCGCAATCTGCAGTGGGTTTCCTGCCGAGTGGTGGATAAAGGTTGCTATGCAACCACTCACCACTCGAGCATGCTCAGAGAAGAGGCGAGCACATGACCGACCTGCACAGCGATCTCGGCCTCAAGGAAGAGGATCTAACCGAGATGTTCCACATTATGTTGCTGGCGCGCTATTGCGACGAGCGGCAGTGGGCGTTGAACCGGCAGGGGAAGGCTCCTTTCGTCGTTCCCGTCTCCGGACACGAAGGGGCGCAGGTGGGATCGGTGTGGGCGTTCGAGCGGGGCAAGGACGTTCTATGCCCCTATTACCGAGACATGGCCTTGGCGCTGGCCGCCGGCTTTACGGCGACCGACGTCTTTGCCGGGTTGTTCGGTAAGGTCTCGGATCCCTCGTCTGCGGGCAGGCAGATGCCCGCTCATTGGGGGTCGCGTAAGCACAACGTCATCACGGGGTCGTCTCCGATCGCAACCCAGTGCCTTCATGCAGCAGGGATCGCCTATTCCAAGAAGCTAAAACGCGAGGATGCGGTTGTGGGAACGTGGTTTGGAGAGGGCGGAACCTCTGAAGGCGACTGGCATGGTGCCATGAACTTCGCAGGCATCCATTCTCTCCCCCTGGTGTTCGTGTGTGAGAACAATCAGTACGCCATCAGCGTTCACGAGTCGAAGCAGGTTGCAGGCCGAGTCTACAAACGAGCGATGGCGTACGGATTTCCGGGCAAAGAGGGCGACGGGAACGATATCTTGGAGTCGTATCGCCTCACCAAGGAAGCGGTCGATCGCGCCCGGGCCGGCGAAGGGCCGTCGTTGATCGAATTGCGCACCTACCGCTTCTACTCCCACACCTCAGACGACGACGATCGCACTTACAGGTCGCGCGAGGAGGTGCAGGAGTGGCGGGACAAGGACCCCATCCCGCGCTTCGAGGCATACCTCAAGAGAGCCGAGGTCCTCGACGATGCCGAGGTAACCGAGCTCAAGGAACGCACGAAGGCGGAGGTGCAGGAGGGCGTCAAAGAGGCCGATGAGGCAGACTTTCCCGACCCCGCTACCGCCGCCGATGGCGTCTACGGTGGTCTCGAGATGCAGGGCCAGTAGTGGCGATCAAGACCCTGATCCAAGCTGTGCACGACGCGATGCTCGATGCCATGCAGCGCGACGAGAGAGTCGTCGTCTTGGGCGAGGATGTGGGGGCGCGCGGCGGGGTGTTTCGCGCCACCATGGGGCTCATGGAGGAGTTTGGCTCCGAGCGCGTCATCGATACCCCGCTGGACGAGTGTCTGATAGCCGGAGTCGCCATCGGCATGGCGCTCGACGACCTGCGTCCGGTCGCCGAGATGCAGTTTGCCGACTTCATCTTTCCGGCCTTCAACCAGATCGTTTCGGAGGCGGCCAAGATTCGCTATCGCTCGAACGGCGACTTCAGCGTACCGCTGGTTATCAGGGCGCCTTATGGGGGCGGCGTGCATGGTGCGCTCTACCATTCGCAGTCGGTAGAGGCGTTCTTTGCCCACGTGCCCGGGCTCAAGGTCGTGGCTCCCTCCACAGCGTACGACGCCCAGGGAATGCTTGCGATGGCGATCGAGGACCCTGATCCCGTCATGTTCTTCGAGCACAAGAAGACCTATCGCCTGGTGCGGGACGAGGTGCCCGACGAGCGCTACACGCTTCCGTTCGGGCGCGCCGAGGTGCGGCGAGAGGGCGGCGACGTGACGTGCGTCTCCTACGGTCTGTTGCACCACTTCTGCATCGAAGCCGCCGAACGTCTGTCACATGACGGGATCGAGATAGAGGTAATTGATCTGCGCAGCATCTATCCTCTCGATATCGACACCGTGCTCGAGTCGGTAGGCAAGACCAGCAAAGTGATGATCCTGTACGAGGACACCAAGTTCTTGGGGCTCGGGGCCGAGGTGGCGGCCCAGATAGCGGAGCGGGCCATGTTCGAGCTCGATGCTCCCATCGTTCGAGTCGGGGGTCCGCATGTCCCGGCGATGCCCTACTCGCCGGCGCTCGAGCACTGGTTCTTGCCTGATGTCGATCGCATAGAGCAAGAGATGCGTAAGCTGGCCGAATACTGATGGTCAAGCTCATGCTCCCCACTATCGAGAGCTCCTCGCAGAGAGGCGCCGAGCGATCCCCTGGAGGATCGCGCGCAAAGAGGGACGTCGAGGCCAGCCTCCGGCGCGGCGCGCCTCTGCGCGAGGCACCGGGACCAGGCGCGCCGCGGCCGCAGCGACGGCCCGAGTGGCTCAAGGTCAAGATTAGGCAGGGGCCAAACTTCACCGAGCTGCGCAGCATCATGCAGGACCGGGGGCTGCATACCGTGTGCGAGGAGGCCTCCTGCCCCAACATCTACGAGTGCTGGGAGGCCCGCGAGGCGACGTTCTTGCTCGCCGGCGATCGCTGCACCAGGCGCTGCGGCTTTTGCGACGTGATGACCGCGCGGCCCGAGCCTCTGGATCAGGACGAATCCAGCAAGATCGCCGAGGCCGTGGCGCTGATGGGACTGAGGTTCGCGGTGATCACCGGCGTGGCGCGGGACGACCTCGACGACGCCGGGTCGGCTCACTGGGCCCTCACCATCGTTGCGGTGAGAGAGGCCAACGAGGGCTGCGGGATCGAGGTCTTGATCCCCGACTTCAAGGGCCGCAAGGAGGCCCCGCGCGTCTCGCTCGCTCGCGTCATCGAGGCCCAGCCCGATGTGCTTGCTCACAATCTCGAGACCGTGGCCCGGCTCCATCCCAAAATTCGCCCCGGCTTCGGTTACCGATCAAGCCTCGAACTCCTGGCCTGGGCCAAAGAGCTCCGGTCGGAGCAGGTGACCAAGTCCAACCTCATCGTGGGCATGGGGGAGACGGAAGCCGAGGTCTACGAGGCGATGGAAGATCTGAACCAGGCAGGCTGCGACGTCCTCACGATCGGTCAGTACCTGCAGCCGAGCGTCTCCTGGCACCTGCCGGTCGATCGCTGGGTCCACCCCGACGAGTTCGCCCGCTACAAGGCGTACGGCGAGGACGAGCTCGGTCTGGCGTGGGTCGAGTCAGGCCCCTTGGTGCGCTCGAGCTATCACGCCGGGGAGCAATACAGGCGGGCCGCGGCCCGCCTCGCTGCACCGAATGGTGGTTAATGGTGCCGCAGCACCACCTGATCACACGGCACCACAGCGGGCCGGGACGGGTATTATCTTGAGCGGTTTGTAAATACTTCAAGTCAGCTTCAGCAGATTCAGGAGGAACAAGTGACCTACGTCATCGCGGAGCCGTGCATCGGCGTAAAGGATCGTGCTTGCGTCGATGAGTGCCCCGTGGACTGCATTTACGAGGGCGAGGACCAGCTCTGGATCCACCCCGAAGAGTGCGTAGACTGCGACGCCTGCCTTCCCGCCTGCCCCGTGGACGCCATTTTCCCCGCCGACTCGGTTCCCGCCGAATGGGCCGAGTACACAGCGAACCAGGCACAGTGGTTCGAGGATCATCCGGACGCTTCCGGAGGCGCCATGGAGAGCCCCTTCGCTCCCGCTGAGGAAAGGGGCGAATAGGGATCTCCGGCGGCCGGGCGGCCCGATTTCGCCCGATTTCCGCAATCCCCGCTGTATAGTGGGGCGGCGTTAGGCGAACGTTCATCTGCTGTCCATTTGGAGGACAACCTCATGCCCGCGCAAGCCGCGGCCCACGAACAAACCAAGTCCAGGCGAGAGCTTGACCGCGTCGTCGTTCGTTTCGCGGGCGACTCGGGCGACGGGATGCAGCTCACCGGTGACCGATTCACGGACGCCACTGCGCTGTTCGGCAACGACATCTCCACGATGCCCGACTTTCCGGCCGAGATCCGCGCTCCCGCCGGGACGATCTCGGGGGTCAGCGCCTTCCAGATCCACTTCTCGGACCACGACATCCTGACCCCCGGAGATCAGCCGGGCGTGCTCGTGGCCATGAATCCGGCCGCGCTCAGGGCGCACCTCAAGGACGTCGTGCCCGGCGGCCTCTTGATCGTCAACCGTGACGCCTTCGAAAAGCGAAACCTCGACAAGGCCGGCTACTCCACCAATCCGCTCGAAGACGGGAGCCTCGATAACTATCAGGTCTATGAGATTCCCATGACCTCGATGACGATCGAGGCCGTCAAGGGGGCCGGGATCGGCAAGAAGGAGGCGCAGAGATCCAAGAACATGCTCGCCCTCGGGGTGTTGTCGTGGATGTACGGACGGCCGCTCGAGCCGACGATCGACTGGCTCAACAAAAAGTTCGCCCGCAAGCCTCAGATAGCGGAAGCGAATACGGCCGCGCTCAAGGTCGGCCACGCCTTCGGGGAAACTGCAGAGCTAAGTGCCTTCGAGGTGAAGCCGGCAGTCATCGCACCGGGGACATACCGGCGCGTCACCGGCAACCAAGCGCTCGCTTACGGGCTGATCGCCGCCAGCGTGCAGGCGAAACTCCCGCTGTTCTTGGGCTCGTATCCCATCACCCCCGCTTCTGACATCCTGCACGAGCTCTCGCGCCACAAGAACTTCGGCATTCGCACCGTGCAGGCGGAGGATGAGATCGCAGCCTGCGGGATGGCGTTGGGGGCCGCATTCGCAGGCCACCTAGGAGTGACGACTACCTCCGGACCCGGTCTCGATCTCAAGTCCGAAACCATAGGCCTCGGAATCGCGCTGGAGCTACCTCTGATAGTCGTCGACATCCAGCGTGGAGGACCTTCGACGGGCCTCCCGACCAAGACCGAGCAGTCAGACCTTCTGCATGCCATGTTCGGCCGTCACGGCGAGGCTCCTCTGCCGATCGTGGCTTCTTATTCCCCCTCGTCGTGCTTCTGGGCTGCGCTCGAGTCTGTTCGGCTGGCGCTGAAGTACATGACGCCGGTCATCCTGTTGTCGGATGGTTACCTCGGAAACGGCGCCGAGCCCTGGCGTATCCCCAGCATCGACAAGCTCCCCGACATCTCGGTGAAGTTCGCAACCGAGCCCAACGTCGACGGCGAGTTCTGGCCATACCTCAGAGACGACGAAACGCTGGCGCGTCCCTGGGCCATTCCGGGTACCGCCGGCCTCGAACACAGGATCGGCGGCCTCGAGAAGGCGGACGGTACCGGCAATATCTCCTACGACCCCGAGAATCACCAACTCATGACGCTGTTGAGAGCGGCGAAGATCCAGGCAATCGAGGAGGACATCGACCCTCTCGAGTGGCACGGCGACGACGACGCCCAGGTGCTGGTGTTGGGCTGGGGAAGCACCTATGGCGCCATTGGAATCGCCTGCCGGAGGCTGCATGAACGGGGTAAGAAGGTCGCCCGTGCTCATTTGCGGCATATGAACCCGTTCCCTCAGAATACAGAGGACGTGCTGCGTCGCTTCAAGCGCGTGGTTATTCCTGAAATGAACACGGGACAGCTCGCCAAGCTCATCAGGGCAGACTTCCTCATCGATGCGATAACGATTTCGAGCATGCGCGGCATGCCTTTCAAGGCCCGAGACCTCGAAGCGCAATTGCTGAAGATCGTCTAATGGCCTGGAGCGAGCTATCGGTGATGCAGGGACGCTCGAATGTGACGATAATTCTCGCGACGGGGCACTGAGTGGAAGAGAACGGAGAAACGCTGGGTTTGGGCCGGGGCCTGACGGAGGCATCGGGCGGCGTCAACACCCTGGCTCGTAAGGACTTTGTTTCAGACCAAGAAGTGCGCTGGTGCCCGGGCTGCGGTGACTACGCGATCCTGGCCGCCATTCAGAGCGTCATGCCCGAACTGGGCATCCCGCGCGAGAAGATCGTGTTCCTCTCAGGCATCGGCTGCGCCAGTCGCTTTCCCTATTACATGAACACCTATGGGCTGCACGGAATCCATGGGAGGGCGCCGGCGATCGCGACGGGGCTGGCGACCACCCGCCCCGATCTGAGCGTGTGGGTCGTGATGGGCGACGGCGATGCGCTGTCGATCGGCGGTAATCACCTGATCCATGCATTGAGGCGCAATGTGAACCTCAAGATGCTCATCTTCAACAATCAGATCTACGGGCTCACCAAGGGTCAGTACTCGCCCACCTCGGAGCAGGGGAAGGTGACGAAATCGACTCCCTTCGGCTCCCTGGAACGGCCGTTCAACCCCATTTCGGTTGCTCTCGGCGCGGAGGCGACATTTGTTGCCCGCACTATGGACATCGAACGAAAGCACCTGCCTGCCGTCTTGCGGCGGGCCGCCGCCCACCGAGGCAGCGCCTTTGTCGAGATATATCAAAACTGCAACATCTTCAACGATGGCGCCTTCCTCGCATTGACCTCCAAGGAGGGCGGCTCGCGCAACCGCATCTACCTCGAGCATGACAAGCCTGTTCGCTTCGGCGCCAACCTCGAGAAGGGCGTACGAATGGACAAGGACGGCAGGCTCGAGATCGTTTTGGTGAGCGACGTTGATGTCTCTCATCTCGTTGTTCACGACGAGCACCGCGACAACCCAAGCCTGGCCTTCGCGCTGTCCCGCATCGCCGAAGGACCAACTACTCCGACACCCTTCGGGATCTTCCGCGATGTCCAGCGACCGGTATACGGTGAGGTAATGGAGAACCAGCTGCGCTCCGCTTCGGAGAAGCAGGGGCCGGGCGATCTCGAACGTTTGCTGTTTACCGAGGACACCTGGACAGTTGGCTGAGGAGCCCTCGGCAGAGGCGATCGAGGAGCGGGCCCGCAAGCTCGAGCACGGCGGCGAAGGACACGAGGGCCTGAGGGACAATAGCGATGCTTCGCGGCGAGCCGCCGAGCAGATATTGCGGGAGTCGGAAGAGCGCATCGCGGACCCCGCCACCACCGATCGCTCCGAGGACGACGCCATCCGCCGCTCCTCCGAGGACACCGTCTAACGGCAGCTTCCCCGCGCCCTTCATCGCGCTGCTAAGCGCGATCCAACTTTGGGGCGAGCGCTAGAGGGAGCGCGAGTAGGCGATTACTGCGTTGTGCTGATTGTTCGTGGGACACCGGCCCGCGTCGATCAGCATGCGGACATGGCTGCCCGCCTTCTTGAGCAGGTTGGGCCAGGCGTAGTCACCGCCTCCTTCGTTGGTTAACTCGACGACTTCTTTCCCCCACGTGGAGCCCCTGAGCCGGCGGGTGAGCAGGGCCTTGTCCGAATGACGGACCATCGCAAGCAACGCTCCATCGCCCGTGGGCGCCAAGCTTGGATCCATGTAACCAGCATTGGTCTCGAGGGTGGTGGCTGCCTGCGAGCCGGCGGCGTTGAAGCGAACGACTTCGACGACATGGTTGATGACGTCGCTCTCGACCGAGGCCAGGACTGCGCCCGACGGAAGGGCAATCGCGCTCGGCTTGGCCTGTGAGGCGACGTCGGCACTTGCCGTCCCACCACCCCAGCTAACCAGATCCTGCGTGGCTGAATGCGTGAACATGCGCAGAGACCCGGCCCGAGCTACCAGCGCGACGCCGCTCGGCGTCTGTACCAGCGTGCCGGTGGACTTGTCGGAGGATGTCAGATAGTGGATTGTGCGGCTCTTCAGAACGGGATGGGCGCTGAGGTCCGATAGCCACCCAGTCACCATCTCGTAGCTGTCGTCGCCCGCCTTTCGCAACCACGTCACGACGCCGCGGGGGCCCGATGCACGGCGCTCGAAGGCGATGTCGGCCCTGACATTGCCCAGGCCCTGAGGCTCCAGGATCACCTCTGGACCGATGTGGGGGCCGCGGGGATCGCTGAGGCCGGTCAGCCTGCGCATCATGACCGCGGAGGGGCGAGCAAACTCGTACCCGGCCCACACTATCCACCCCCGCTGGACGCCGGAGGCGGTAGTCAGGGCAATGGAAGCGGGCCGGTCGTTGGGCCCATCGCTCATCACTATGTTCCCATTCGAGACCGCTCCGCGGGTGGTGTTTTTCCACCCCGTGCCCGGATCGCGCCAGCGCAGGTGCATGCCGGACCCATGGGGGTCGTAGATGGCGAGCAGCCTCCCGCTCTTGGTCACCGTTAGGCGTTTGTTGCTGCCGTATCCGGTGGCGTTGCTCGAACCGCCGTCGCAATCATCGGCGACTTGGACGACCTCCTGCTCATGTGAAGCTCCGGCGGGGACCGCCACCAGCACCGCCGCCAACGAAACGACACCGGTCAGCCCTTTGAGAAGCGGCGTGCGCAACACGCCGAACCTCATGCCGAAATGCTCATGCGGGAATCCTCATTCGTCTCTGCGGCCGGCGCTGCGTGTGTCTGAAGCTTTCTCGAGCCGCCCAGGTGATAGCGGACGCGTGCGATGATCGGACCCGGGTCGAGTAGGGACTCGGTGCCGTGCGCAGTTCCCCGACGAGGACGAAACTCCCTCAAGGATTGAGCCACGCTCAGGGTGCCGGATTTCAGCGCCCAGCGCAGATGTCTGAGATCGCCGGCGAGCCAGCGGTAGGCGACTCCCTCCCGAGCTCGGGCGGGCGTCACACTCTTGCCATCCAGCAGATCGCACCACACACCCGCCAAGTTGACCCCCGCGGCCAACGCAAGGGACTGCGTGCCGTAGGGACGCGTGTGGACATCAAGCAGATGAGGGCCGATGACCTGCACGTTGAAGATGCCGTCATAATCGCTGAGGAGGAGACGAATCCTTTCCTCGAGCTCCTCATCAGGAGCGATCGTCATCGCGTAGCTCGCCTGACCGCAAGGCCTGGGCCAGATGCGATCCCAGCGCTGATGGACCGCGGCGACCATACGTCCTTGCCACATGACGCCCCCCACGGTGCGGATGGGTTCGTTGAGAAACGGTTGCACCATGACCTCTCCCCGGATGGTCGCGGCTCGCTCGAGGTCGGCCGCCGAGTCGGCGCGAAACGGCCGTCGATCCCGCACGACCGGCTTGACCACGATCGGGTAATCGAGTCTTTGCGCTGCCGCCCTGAGCTCTGTTCCTGAGCCGAACGTCTGGGAGGGAGGGCTGCTAAGACCTACGTCCCGGGCGAGCCGGGCCAGCACCGTCTTGTCCAACAGATGCCGCACCGGGTAGTCGAGGTTCAGAAGCGCGCCGTCGCTCACAGGCAAGCAAGTCAGATAGGGGCGTGAGGCGAGCTCTGCCCAAACTGCCTCGGCATAGCCGGGCTCGTCCACCGCCGGGACGCGCACACTTCGAACACAGGAATGCGACGACGCCGCCAACGAGTGTTTGCCCTGGGTCGTCACAGCCGCTGCGTAGCCGGCCGCGTCCAGTGCCCTCACGGTCGTCAGGCCGATTCGGCCCTGGTCGCCGGTCACAAGCACCATTGCTCTGGGTTTCACTCAGGCCTCCTGGCATTGAGGTCAGACACATGAGTCGCGACTTGTTCGATAAGGCGGGGCACCGGGAGGGCGGCGTCGAGAAACACGCGCCGCTGGCTGCGCGGCAGGATCCGATGCCAAACCGCCATCTGTCGGGCGAGCTCCCCCGTCGTCAACTGGGGCTTGCGCGCGTGGATCGTGACCGGGTCGGCTTCGAGGATCAGGATGAGATCTGCGCGCGGGATGAGGCGGCCGAGCACAACGAAGGGCCGCCCGGAGCGCAGGCGATACCGGCGCGGGTCGACGGCGTGGTCCCACCAGCCGCGCTCAAACACGACCCAACCGCCACTTCTGACGAAGGGTCCCACTCGCATGCGCCAGCCGAGCAGGAAGTCGATGAAGAGGTATAGCGCCTTCCACATCGAGGCTCCCCAGGGATAGGGGCGGGGGTAGACGCGCGGTCCGAAGAGATCCGGAGCACCGCCCTTACCCAGCCGGCGGGCGCGCGCCCGCTCCCGATTGCGCCGCGGCAAGAGACGGGGAAAGCGAATGTGCATGACGGGCACCTCGGCCAGCACCTGGCTGATGATCTCTGCCGCGAGAGTGCTCTTCCCGGCGCCGTCGGGGCCTCCGATGATGAGAACGCCGCCTGTGGTGGGAACACCTTTCGCCCCCACGGGGCTGCGGTGAGGCAACTGCCCTTCGGTGAAGCGGGGGGACTGCGATGAGGCTGAGGCAACCATGGACTTCCTTCCGTCCAGAAATTTGCTTTTATTGGAGGAAGTTACCTTTCGCACCCGGTCGTTAACAATAAGTTAATCTACGCAGACGCCCCTGAGCCGAGCCATGTTCTACGTTTTTGACGCAACTCTATTGGCGCCCGGTCGGGATGGCACCTATGCTCGCGGGAATGAAAGCGGCATTCCTGCGTCCCACTTCCCGCGACCCACGTCCAAGTACGAGCCAATGACGAGCGACAGATACGAGCTCTGGCGCGGGCTTCTGGTCGGCCTTACCGAGGCGGCGCCGAACTGGGGCGTAGCCGGGAACGTCGACGAGGGCCTGTCGGGGGAGGGGGACGTCGATCTCATCGCCCCGGTGGCGGACTGGCGCGCCGTTGAACAACACTTTTGCGCCTGGGCCGAGGCTCACCGGCTCAGTCCCGTGGTTACTTGTACCCATCGGCCGGGTGTGCTCGAGCTGGTCGCCCTAGGGTCGGGAGACAAGCCTGTGTACCAGGTCGAGGTCCTCGGGTTCAGGCATTTTCGAGGGGCGCGGCTATACCGAGCCGAACATCTAGTTGCCGCCATGGAGATGGACCCGCGCGGCTGGCGTCGGCTGCGGCCGGGTGCCGCGGGGGTGGTCAAACTGCTACCTAACGGGGTCACCTGGAGCGGGGGTCTCAAGTGGCACGGCCCGAAGGCTCAGCGGGTATTGAAGGTTCTGAAGGATGATCCCGAAGGGGTTCGAGCCGCCGCCCGGGCGTTCGAGTCACTCGAGGGACTCGTGGCGACGGCCGCCCTCAGGGCCGGACAGGGGCGTTGGAGCCGATGGCGAATGACTGTGATCGGGTTGTGGGCTCTTGTGAAAGGTTTAGGCCACCCCCAATCCTTTATCGCCCGGGCCGGATTCCGCCTCCGCGCTGATCGCTGCGAGCTTCTGGCCACGGTCAAGAATCAGGAGCTGGTGCGGCGCGACCCGGCCAAGTGGCTGGCACGGGTGGCAGTGGAGCATGAAGTGAGGTGGGCAGCCGACCGAGAGCCACCGTGGGGTCAGAGCAGCTCTACGCCTAGCGCCACGAGCTTGTTGCGAAATGACTCGTAGCCTCGTTCGATCAAACGGGCATTGTGGACTCGAGACACTCCATCTGCCACCAACGCGGCGATGACATAGGAGAAGCCGCCTCTGAGGTCCGGTACGTAGAGCTCGCCGCCCTGGAGCTTGGTTTGGCCCACCACTACCGCTGAGTGCAGGTGATTGCGGCGGCCGAAGCGGCACGGACTGGGCCCCAGACACTCTCTAAACGTTTGGATGTTCGCGCCGAGGCTGTTGAGGGCGTGGGTGTATCCGAGGCGGTTCTCGTAGACGGTTTCGTGTAGGACGGATACGCCTTGGGCTTGGGTCATAGCGGTCACCAAGGGCGGTTGCCAGTCGGTCATGAACCCTGGATGCACGTCCGTCTCCAGTGCCAGCGGCCTCAGCAAATTGGCGACTCGGTAGAAGGTGATGGTTTCTCCCGAGACATCGAACTCGCCGCCTGCTTTGCGGAAGACGTTGAGGAAGGTCATCATGTCGAGCTGGGCTACTCCGGAAACGGAGACGCAGCCGTTCGTGGCGAGCGCAGCGCATGCCCATGAGGCGGCCTCGAGCCGGTCCGGCATCGATCGATGAGTGAAGGCTCTGAGGGAGCTGGTGCCGTCAATGTGGATCACCCGGCCTGGTTGCACAGAGATGATGGCGCCCATCTTCTGCAGCACCGTGATCAAATCGAGTATCTCGGGCTCGATGGCCGCGTTGGAAAGCTCTGTCTCGCCTTCGGCCAGCACTGCGGTGAGCAGAACCTGTTCGGTGGCGCCTACGCTTGGATAGGGCAGGTTCAGCTTGCACCCGCGCAAGCGGTCGGCGGTCAGCCGAATGATTTCGGGGAGCTCTTCGACCACTGCCCCGAAGGACTTCAAGGCTTCGAGGTGCATGTCGATCGGTCGGGGCCCGATCTCGCAGCCGCCCGGCTGGTGGATCGTCACCGCACCGAGCCGGTGGAGCAGGGGGCCGCAGATCAGGATCGGGATACGGCTCTGCCCGTGCGCCTCCTCAAGCTGCTCTGGTGAGGGGGCTCGCAGCGTCCTGGCAGTGATCTCCATGGAGTCGCCGTCCCGCTCGACTGTGCCCCCCAGCGCTGTAATGAGCCGGCTCACCACGTCGATGTCGCGTACCTCCGCGACATTGGTGATCCGGCAGGGTTTGGACGTCAGCAGGGCGGCGACCATGGACTTAGGAACGCTGTTCTTGGCACCGCGCACGGTGACTCTGCCCTCGACGGGCGCTCCTCCGGCGATGCTTAGTACGTCTTCGTCTCTCGTCACGTTCGGTCCCTTGCCCTTGTCTAGATGTCTTTGGTCTAGATGCCTGTGTGGGAACCCCCATTCTTGCGGCGGCTCAGTCTAGGCGCCAATAGGGGTGGTCGAGCGCGGGCATCTCGGTCGTTGTCGGTTGGTGGGCGGGACCCTACCGGCTCAGGGAAACTGGCACTCATGAATGGAATTCTGGCGATCTTTTCCATGGCTGTTGCGCCTGCTGCCTCAGCCGCGGAGAAAGCCGGGTGGGCGTGGAGGGGCGGGAGCCGGCTTCTCCTGGAGCGTGCTCGGAAGCCGTGAGGGGATTCTTCGACCACCAGGTGTGGCACATCCTGGTCCTTGCGGCGGCCCTGCTGGGCGGAGCAAGCCTCGTGATCCTCCTCCTCGGCCCCCTGTTGTCTGAATCCTTCACCGACGACAGCAGCTCCCTGAGGGTGTGCCGAGCACTCGTTGCGGCCGGTATTGTGATGGTGGCCACGGAATGGTGGCTGATCCACTGACGTTTGCTAAAGATGCTCCTATAATTGAGTGACCCCGCCGGGCCCGAACCGAGGAGGAACCGTGTCTACGGCAACCGAAACCATCATGATCACCGAGAACGCCGCCACCAAGGTGTCGGAGCTGCTATCGCGCGAGGTTCAGACCCTTCCCCAGGACCAGCAGGCGAAAGACTATGCCTTGAGGGTCGCGGTGCAGCCGGGAGGCTGCGCCGGCCTGCGTTACGCCCTCTATTTCGACGACGAGGTCCGGGAAGGCGATTCGGTGACCGATGTCCTCGGGGTTCGAATCCGAGTGGACAAGATGAGCGCTCCCTACCTCAGGGGGGCCGAGATCGACTACGTCGACGGGCTGCAGCAGTCGGGGTTCACCGTCAATAATCCCAACTCCAAGGGAACCTGCGCTTGCGGAGACTCCGCCCAGTTCTAAGCGGTTCCGGTCTCTAGGCCACAAGCCCGCCCGCCTGCTCCCGAACGTGAAACGCGCTCAGGGCGCGCCTGAATACGGATTCCGGGCCTGAGAGCGCTCCGAGCGCGATCGACTACCTAAAGTTCCCCCGGCCCCGGCGCTCCGGGCTCACAGCGCAACCGTGACGTAACCTCAAGGCTCCGCGAGCTGGACGCCGGCCTCCTACAGCCGGTGCCGCAAGGCAAGGAGCTGCGATGATCACAACGACAGTAGTGGGGTCCTACCCCAAGCCGCCGCCCGAGGACAGGCCGGGAGGGATCAACCAGTTCGAGCTCAGAAGGGTCCTTCGGTCGCTCGAAAGGGGCGAGGCCTCCGTCGATGATCTCCACCAGGCGCAGGACCGTCTGGTCGCCGAAGTGATCTCTGAGCAAGAGGAGGCCGGTATCGACGTGGTCACCGACGGCCACGTCCGCTGGGACGACCTCGTCACCCCATGGGCAAGCCACATGGCCGGAATCGAGCTCTCGGGGCTGTTGCGTTACTTCGACAACAACGTCTATTACAGGCGGCCCGTTTGCGTGGGGCCGGTGGAATGGAGAGGGCCGGTTTCGGTTGATGCCTGGCGTTACGCCGACTCGGTGGCGACCAAGCCGGTCAAGGCGGTGATCCCCGGCCCCCTGACCATCGCCCGACTCTCGCTTGACGATCACTATTCGTCCCACGACCAGTTCGTGCTTGCTGTGGCTCGAGTGCTGGCCCAGGAAGCCTTCGAGCTCGAGGCAGCGGGAGCGCGCATCATCCAGATCGACGAGCCCGTGCTGCTCGACGCTCCCGAAGACCTTTCTCTGGCCAGGCGCGCCCTTGACGCCGTGGTCGCCGAGCTGAAGCTGGCTCAGGTCGTCCTGGCGACCTATTTCTCAGATGCGAAGCGACTCGGAGCCGCACTCTTCGACATGCCCGCCGACGTTTTCCATCTCGACTTCGTCTCGGGTCCGGAGAATGAGGAGCTCATTTCTCTGATTCCCTCAGAGTCGAAACTGCAGGCGGGTATCCTGGATTCCCGGAACACTCTGCTCGAGTCCTCATCCGAGGTAGGCGCCGTCGTCCACAGACTGTTCGAGACGATGGGTACCGAGCGGCTGAGCCTGGCGCCGTCGGCGGGACTTGAGTTCTTGCCGCGTGATAAGGCGTGCGCAAAGCTGAAACGCCTGACCCAGATAGCAAGAAAGGCGGGTGATTGACTTGTCCGGCATCGACCTACCAGGAGCAGGACTGTGGACGACATCGGTTGGCTCCTTGCCGAAACCCACATATCTAACGCGAGCCCGCGCTAGCTACGCTCGCAACGAGATCGATAGAGCAGAGCTGAAACGGCTCGAGCAACAAGCGACCAAGGAGTGGATCGAGTTCCAGAACAGCATCGACACAGACGTCGTGGTCGACGGCGAACAATACCGAGGCGACATGGTGGCCTACTTTGCAGAGGAGTTGCCCGGCCTCGAAATGGGGGGCCTCGTGCGTTCCTACGGCAATCGCTACTATCGCAAGCCCGTCGCCACAGGTCCAGTGCGGAGAGATCATCCAGTCACAGTTGAGTGGTGGAAATTCGCGCAGTCGCTAACCGACAAACCCGTCAAAGGGATGCTGACGGGTCCTTACACGATCTGCGATTGGTCCTTCGATGAGCATTACGGGAGCCGGAGGGCGTTCGTACTAGATGTGGCCCGGGCGATACGGGATGAGGCGGTCGACCTGGAGGCCGCCGGCGCCCGCTTCATCCAGATCGACGAGCCCGCTGCGTCCACTCGCATGGATGAGTTCGGCCTCGTGATCGAAGCCATGGAGATCATCACCGCGCCGCTGCGGGCCCACACCATCACCCACATCTGCTATGGGGACTTCCACGACGCATATCCGAAGATGCTCGACATCCCCGTGGATCAGATCGACCTGGAGCTGGCGAACTCCGGCTACGAGCTCCTGCAGCGCTTCGGAGAGCACCCCTTCACAAGATATTTGGGCCTCGGTGTGTCCGATGTTCATTCCCACGTCTTGGAGCCGGTCGAAACCATGGTTGAGGGCATCCGCGGCGCCCTCAAGCTGTTGCCGGCAGACAGGCTCTTCGTTGATCCTGACTGCGGGCTCAAGACCAGGACCGTCGAAGAAGCGCAGGCGAAACTCACGAACATCAAGAAGGCAGTCGATATCGTCAGGGCAGAGTTCTAGTGGGATAATCCCGCGACAGGGCGCTGGTGATCAGAGCGACGTAAACCCGAAGTCGAGAACACCCTCGAATGCGCCGATAATCACCAGAGATGGGGCGCAAGCTGTGACCAGGAAGGTGATCGATGAAGATCCAAGCAAAATGCGACACCTGCGGGAGAGCGTTCCTGCTGTCTCAAATCGGCCCTGACTCAGACGCTCCCGGTAGATGCCCCTTCTGCGGGGCGCGATTCGCTCGCCACTACTCGCCCGTGCTGGTCGACACCGTCAAGGAGGCCGAGCTGGCCGTAGCGCGGGCTGTGCTGGTGCTGGGACGACTTCAGTCAATGGAAACAGGGTTCGATATCGACATCGAGAAGCTCTTGAGCACTCTGGCCGAGCAGGTGCGCGCTCACGAGGTCCCCAGCCAGAGCCCTTCTCGATGACCCGGTGACGGACTCGGAAGACTCCGATATCGATTTACTCGTTGTAACCGACGATCTGCGGGTTCAGGAAGAGCTTAAGTACGCATTGCCGGTGGGTGTCCAGGCAAGATTCGCTGCGGACGCGCGCTCTGCTTGGAAGGAGCTGCAGACGGAGGTTCCGTCAGTGGTGGTTGTGGATATCCAAACGGGCAGCGCAGGAGGATATGGGCTCACCAGGGACATGGGCGCACGGCCGGAATTCGCGCATGTTCCCGTCGTCATGCTGTTGGAGCGACTCCATGACTCTTGGTTAGCTAAGCAAGCCGGAGCCGCTTCTTTCGTCTGCAAACCCGTGGCGGCCACCTCGCTCGTGCGGCAGTGCCTTGAGGCTGTAACCAGCTTTCGACCGGAGCCCTGAGAGGCGGTAATTCACAAAGTCGCAGGTCAGGCCCCTTGCGCCCTCCAGAATTACATGGCTAGAATTACAAGTCTGTAATTGAAGCCGTGCATCGTCCGGGGCCACGGGCGAGCTTGAACACAATAGGAAGGCCGGGGCATGCAACGCATCACCACCAAGCTCCTGCAGCCTGTCGAATGGCAGACGGGGGCTCGTTGTGTCGAAGTTGATCCAGAGATTTTCTTTCCCGAACGCGGGGGCTCATCGAAGGCTGCACGCGCTGTGTGCGAACTGTGTCAGGTCCGCGCCGACTGCCTCGAGTACGCGCTGAACAACAAGGAACAGTTCGGGATCTGGGGTGGCACATCAGAAAGAGAAAGGCGCAGGATCAGAAAGGAAAGAGCTCGCAGAAAGCTTCGTGCGGCGTCTTAAAACATAGATTGTCAGGCGCTTGATTACGAAAGAATGCTTGCACCTTTGCTCATAACATGCTAACTAGAACTTATATGCGCAAGCACGCGCGTAAGAAGAGAACGGGCTCGTGACTTAGAACTCGTTCGTAATGAGCGATCGGAGGTGCACAGTTGGCTGTCAAAAAAACCGCGGGTCGCAAGTCAACCGCGACCCGCAAAGCCGCGGGCAGGAAGGCGGCGGCGACACGAGCCCGCAAGTCGGCGACTCGCAAGTCGGCGGCGCGCAAAGGGGTGGCGACGCGAGCCCGCAAGTCCGCGACCCGCAAAGCCGCGGGCCGGAAGGCGGCGGCGACACGAGCCCGCAAGTCCGGGACTCGCAAGTCGGCGGCACGCAAAGGAGCGGCGAGCAGGGCTCGCAAGAAGACCACTGGTCGCAAGAAGTCGACCGGGCGCAAGAAGTCGACAGCGCGCAAGTCGACCGGCCGCAAGGCGGCGAATGGCCGCAGAAAGTCGACCGGCCGCAGAAAGTCGACCGGCCGCAAGAAGTCGACCGGCCGCAAGAAGTCGACCGGCCGCAAGAAGTCGACCGGCCGCAGAAAGTCCACAGCCCGCAAGTCGACCGGCCGCAAGTCGACCGGCCGCAAGGCGGCGAATGGCCGCAGAAAGTCGACCGGCCGCAAGAAGCCCACAGCCCGCAAGTCGACCGGCCGCAAGGCGGCGAACGGCCGCAGGAAGAGCACTGCATCGTCAAGCACGTAGTTACTCGATAGAACAGGGCCCGGCTGCGTCACGGCCGGGCCCCTGTGCTTCCGGCGGGGCGACGGCCCGGCCTCAGTACGGGCGCCGTCTCCATGCGGAGTACCGTTGGGGACGTGAGCGAGTTCGGGTACGCCGTCCAGGTAGCCGAGGGCTACGACGAGGCCGTGCTAAAAGCGCGCCTGGCTCTGAAAGGTGAGGGTTTCTCGATCATCACCGAGATGCACGTCGGGGGTCTCCTCGGACCCGATGCCGGCGAGGAGCGTCAATATCTCTTCATGGGGGCCTGGCCTCAGGCCGCGCCCGACACTCTTTCAGACGGTCTCCAAGTGGCCGTCCACATTCCCTGTAACGTTGTCGTGCAGGAGTCGGGCGACGGCGCCCTGGTCGCCGCCCTCGATCCGGCCTCCGAGGGCGGTCTCTCTGACGATGGGTTCCTGACCGCTGCCGCGGCCGCACGTGAAGCGTTGGGGAGAGCGTTGCGGCGCCTGGGGGAGCAGCAGCTATGAGCGACGGTGACGTGGGGCTCATCGTGAGCTCCTTCTTGGAACGGCTCGACGAGGTGGTCGAGCGCAGCGTGGAAGCAATCTCCCAAGCAGTGCCTTCCTATGCTCGTGCCGGTGACGCACACATGGATGACGTGCGAGAGTCGGTTCGAGAGACCGTTCTGACCCTCTCCACCACCCTTTCCCACCAGAGGGCCGTGACTTCCGAGGAACTGGCCTCGATTGAACGAGTAGGCGCGCGCCGGGCAGAGGCGGGCATCCCTCTTCAGGATCTGCTGAGGGCCTATCGAACCGTCGTCAGGACCTGCTGGGACGTGCTGTCCGAGGAGTGCCGCGCATCGCCGAAAGGAGCGCTCGAAGCCAGCCTGGTCCTCGCAGAAGCGGTTCTGCGCTTCACCGACCAGGTCTCGACCACTGTGGCAGACGCCTATCTGGGTGCGCAGAGAGCGATTGTGCGAGAGCAGGAAGGGGCTCGCCGGGAGTTCCTGGCCGATGTTCTCTACGGGGTCGAGGCACAACCCGAAGACATCTTGAGGCGGGCTCACACGTTCGGATATGACCTCTCGCAGGATTACATGGCCCTCGTCGGCCGAGGCCCCGAGCAGGATTCGCGCAGGGAGGCGATGGTGGCGGGCGCAGTCGCAAGGCTCTACGGCCCTTCTAGCGCCGACCCGATAGTGCTCCAGAAGGCGGAGCACACGATCGCTCTCGTGCCGGTGGCGGGGGAAAGCGATCCCGCTGCTATGCCCGAGAAGCTCGTTGCCGAACTGACGGGCGACTGGCGTTTCGGTGTTGGAGGGCCAGAGCCGGGTCTCGAGGGAATCAGGCGCGCCTATATCGAAGCACGTGAGGCACTCGAGATCGGGATGGGATTGGAGCTCTCTGGTCTGGTGTACCGGTTCGACGACCTGCTCCTGTATCACTTTCTACGCAGCGAGCCTGCACTGCTCGACCGTTTCGTTGGCACCACGTTGGGTCCACTGATCGAGTACGACGAGCGCCGCAAAGGCGAGTTGATCCAGACACTCGAGGCTTATTTCAAAGCCGATGGGAGCGTGAAGTTGACGGGCGCGGCGTTGTTCGCCCATCCGCACACGATCAGCTATCGGCTGAAGCAGGTCGAACGGCTCACAGGGTGGTCATTGCAAAGTTCCGAGGACAAGCTGAGGCTTCAGCTTGCACTGCGAGCCCACCGGCTGGCGCACAGCCGACGCGAGGCAAGCGAGACGCCCACAAGGTAGCCTGCCGCTCATGGCTCGTCGAGTCCTAATAGTCGGCTGGGATGGCGTGGATTGGAAGATACTGCGCCCGATGTTGGAGCGCGGCGAGCTCCCGGTTTTGAGTCGACTCATGAGCAAGGGAGCGTACGGGGACTGTCTTTCGAGTGTTCCGTCGCACTCTTGGTGTGCGTGGCCCTCGTTCATGACGGGTTTGAATCCTGCCGGACATGGTGTCTTCGACATCCTCGAGCACCGGCCCGGAGTCTCCAGGAGGCTCCCGATCACCTACAAGTCCATCAAGGCACGGACTATTTTCGACGATCTGTCCGCCGCCGGTAAGACGTCTCTGGCACTTAACATCCCCCTCACTTTTCCAGTCCCCGAGATCTCAGGCAAGGTCGTGGCCGGGGGCGTCCTGCCGGCCAGCCGCTCCTATACATGGCCGCCCGAGCTTCAGCTGGAACTCGATCGCAGGGCGCCGTTTCCCGTGAACGGAATGAGCTGGACGACGTTTCGAAATCGACCGGAGCCTTTCCTGGACGAGACGGCGGCCATAACCGTCAAGCGACAGGCAGCCTTTGAGTATCTTCTGGACACAACGGAGTGGGACCTTGGAGTGCTCGTTTACGTCTCCACCGATCGCATCCAGCACTGCCTGATGGAGTACGTCCACCCGGAGCACCCTCGTTACGAAGGACTAAGAAATTCCCCGATAGCCCGCAAGACCCAGGGCATCTACAAGCAGCTCGATGATGGGCTTGGTGAGCTGCTCAAGCGAACAACCGACGACGACCTGGTCATGTTCATGTCCGACCATGGGCATCAGGCATGCACGCGCACGTGCACGATGGACAAGATTTTGCAACATCTCGGCTACCTGAGCCTTTCTCGAGGGTCCTTTGCCTTCAACCTCATCAGGTGGGGACCCGGCCGGCGCATCGCCCGGCGCATCTATGACCTTCTGAAGCTGCACGGCAAGATCTCCATCCCTGCTTCACCCATCGACTGGTCCCAGACGAGGGCCTATACCAGCGTGGTGTCCACAGGAGAAGGTGTCTCGGTGAACCTGAAAGGCAGAGAGCCGGAGGGCACAGTGGAGCCGCACGACTACGAGCGAGTGCGCAACGACGTGGCCGAGGCGTTGTCTGAGTTCCGGGATCCCGACACCGGCTCGGCTCCCATCCAGAAGATCTACCGCAAGGAAGAGGTGCTGAGCGGCGAGTTCCTCGACGTGGCACCGGACCTGTTGCTGGTCCCCGCCCCGTTCTATTCGCTGACGCACGCCAGAGGAATGGTCGAGGATGCGGACTGGCTGTCGGGTGACCACCGTCTCGAGGGGGTCCTGGTGGCCACCGGCCCGGAGGTGATTCCCGGCCCCCTGACTCAGGCGGCGCGGCTCATAGACCTAGGTCCTACCGCATTGGCGACTCTTGGTGTCCCCAGCGCGATTCCTCGCGATGGCGAGGTGTTGGGAGCGCTGGTGGGCTCGGCCACACTTGAGACTATGGAGCACTCGCCCGAGGCGCGGGGCGCGGCTACAGAGAAAGGACTCAGCTCCGACGAAGAGAAAGAGGTCGAGGACCACCTGAGGGGCCTCGGCTACGTTGAGTAAGAGTGGCGGCAGCGAGTTGAGTGCCGACCGCTGCACCTCAACCACCTGCATTTAGACTCGGTCCATGCGTGTCGGCCTGGCACTTCCACACTACGACTCTAGCTTCGAGGGCAAGCCCGCTTCGTGGGAGGGGGTGCGTCGCTGTGCCGAAGTCGCCGAGCGCTCGGGCCTGGATTCCGTCTGGGTCTCTGACCATCTCTTTCTTGATTATTCGAAGTACGGGGGCTCCACAGAGGTCCGTGGAGCCTTGGAATGCTGGACCACGATGTCGGCGCTGGCCGCCTGCACCCAGAGGGTCAGGATCGGCTCCCTCACGCTGTGCAACGACCTGCGTAATCCCGCGGTGGTGGCCAAAATGGCCGCGACGCTTCACCTGCTGTCGCACGGGCGCTGTGAGCTGGGCCTCGGCGCAGGATGGTATGAGCCCGACTACCGCGCGAGCGGAATCGAGATGTCCCGCCCGCGTGTGCGCATCGACAGGTTGGCCGAAGCAACAGAGATCATCCGACGGCTGTTGAGGGGTGAGGAGCTGGTCTTCAAGGGAGAGCATTACGTCCTGGACGGTGCTTTGTGCCGTCCCGCTCCGCGGGATGGAGGGCCGCGCCTGTGGGTGGGAGGCAAGGGCGATCGGCTGCTTGATGTGGCAGCTCGTACCGCCGATGGCTGGAACTTCTCGTGGCTCGGCTCCCAGGACACCTACAAAGAGCGCGCCGGGGCCGCCGATGAGGCGTGCCTGAGGCATGGGCGAGCACCCGATGACCTCGCGAGGTCCGTGGGCGCGTACGTCCTCGTGGGGCGGGATGAGAAAGACGCGATCAAGCGATTCGAGCGACTGGCCGAGCGAACCCCTGCAGGGATTCTTTCGGGAGATAGCCCCCGAGGCGAGCTATCCTGGGACGAGTTCCGACGCAACCGCATCGCTGGGGGAGTGCCCGAGGTCACCGACCGTTTGGGAGCCCTCCGGGAGCTGGGCGTTCAGGAGGTCGTCGTGGGCCTCGGCGCCGTGCCGTTTCAGGTGTCGGATGCAGAAGACATCGAATTGGTCGGGACGGAGATTATTCCGGCCCTGAGATAGAAGCAGCGATCCGCAGGTGGATCGCACAAGAACAGCCAGCGATCCGCCGAGGATCGCGCAAGGAGAAGTGGAGGTCGAAGGGAGATGAGTTTGCCAGGCGGTCCCGAGTTATTCATCATCTTGTTCGTGATTTTGTTGGTCTTCGGTGCCTCGCGCCTGCCGAAACTGGCCCGCTCCATGGGGCAGGCCGGCAAGGAGTTCAAGACGGGGATGCGCGAGGGTTTCAAGGATCAGCCGGTCGAGGGGCCCTGTCCCTTCTGTGGCAGCGCGGTCGCCGACGAGTCGAAGTTCTGCCCCGGCTGCGGCAAGAGCGCCGAGGACATCGTCGCGGAGAAGAACCGGAAAGAGGCCAGCTCTGCCTGACCCGGATTCGGAGCCGGTCGCTGCGCCTATCACCGTGTACACGACCCGCTGGTGCGGGCACTGCCGCCGTCTCGCGCGTCAGCTTGCCGAAGCCGGGATCGAGGCTCCTATGGTCGACATCGATCGTACCGAGCATGCGCACCACGGACGGCGCATCGAGCAGCAGACCGGTGGCTTTCGAGTAGTCCCTACGGTCGAGGTGGGCGAACGACTACTGGTCAACCCGACCGCCGCCCAGGTAACCGAAGCCGTGGCCGAGTCGGCCCCCTGAGTAGCTTTTACCGCGACGCCGACGAAAGCCGCCACGCCGAGGGAGCGGACGAGGAGTGATTGCGCCCTTCCGGGGCAAACTAAGACCAAGGAAAGTCCAGTTTGCGCTGAGATTACAACACTTGTAAGGTGTATATATGGCTAACTTCAGAGACCTGTTCAAGCAGGTGAGATCCGAGGTGTCGGAGACGACGCCCGAGGAGGTTGCCGCCCGCCGGGAGCGGGGCGAGGAGATCGATCTCCTAGATGTGCGAGAGCACGACGAGGTCGAGCAAGGCATCGTGCCCGGCGCCCACCATCTCTCGCGCGCTCACTTCGAGAGCCGTGTCGAAGACGTACTGCCGGATAAGTCCTCCGAGGTAGTCATCTATTGCGCCAGCGGGGTGCGGAGCGCATTCGCGGCCCGCACACTCGAGGAGTTGGGTTACGAGCGCGTTGCCTCGATGTCCGGGGGATTCAATCGGTGGCGTGACCTGGGATACGACTTCGATATCCCGCGTGTCCTCGACGCTGCTCAGCGAGATCGCTATTCGCGCCACCTGATTCTTCCTGAGGTCTCCGAACGCGGTCAGAGCAAGCTGCTCGATGCCAAGGTGCTGTGCATCGGCGCCGGGGGTCTCGGCTCACCATCACTGCTTTATCTGGCGGCAGCCGGCGTGGGGACGATCGGCATAGTCGACTCCGATGAGGTAGAGACTTCGAACCTTCAGCGCCAGGTAATACATGACACCAACAAAGTCGGCGTGAACAAAGCGGAATCCGCCAAGGAGTCGATCAATCGGCTCAACCCGGACGTGAACGTGGTTGTGCACGCCTTCCGAATCGATGAGTCGAATGCCAAGGACCTCATCTCCTCTTACGACCTGGTGGTCGACGGCTGCGACAACTTCGACACCCGATATGCGGTTAATGACGCATCAGTGGCCTTGAGGAAGCCGGTCGTTCACGGGTCCATCTTTCGCTTCGAAGGCATGGCCTCCACGTTCATCCCGTATGAGGGGCCCTGCTACAGGTGCCTTTATCCCGAGGCCCCACCGGCAGAGCTGGCGCCTACCTGAGGCGAAGCAGGCGTCCTGGGCGTGCTCCCGGGCATCATCGGAACCATTCAGGCTAATGAAGTCCTGAAGCTCATAGTTGGATACGGGGAGCCGCTGGTGGGACGGCTGCTGACCTTCGACGCACAGTCCACTCACTTCGGCGAGGTACGAGTGCGTCGCGATCCACAGTGCCCCACGTGCGGAGAGGGCGTCTCGCAGAGACCCATTCAACTGGAAGAGGCAAGCGCTTAGCGTCCGAGAAGATTTCCATGATGGTTGTGGTGCTGGCCGACACTCATACGTTGGGACCCACGCGCCCGTTGCCTTCGGGAGCGTGGCCTTACATCGAATCCGCCGATCACATCCTCCATGCAGGAGATGTCTGCGACCCCGCTCTGCTGGACGAGCTGGCGTCGTTTGCGCCGGTCACCGTGGTGCTGGGCAACTGCGATGGGTACGACGTGAAGCACTGGGGCGCGCAACCAGAAACGCAGTTGCAGCTAGGGGCGGTCGCGATCGGGATGGTGCACGATTCAGGAGCGGCGCGCGCTCGACGCAAGCGACTGCGAGAGCGCTTTCCCGAGGCCCGAGTGGTGGTTTTCGGACACTCCCATCTCCCCTGCAACGAAGACGAGGAGGGTCTGCTTCTGCTTAATCCCGGGAGCCCCACGTGGGCCCGCCGGGCGCCGTGGCCCTCGATGGCGCTCCTGTGGATCGACGCCGAACGCGTGGACGCCGAGGTCATCCCAATTTAGCTTGCTATGCTCTGACACGACGTGACTATTAGCGACCCTGCCGCGCTCGGCACGATCTTGGGAGTGTGGGCGCATCCAGACGACGAAACCTATCTATCCGGCGGCCTGATGGCTGCCGCAGTTCGCGCAGGGAACAGGGTCGTCTGTGTCACCGCCACCAAAGGCGAGGGCGGGTCGATGGACGAACAGAGATGGCCATCTGAGACCCTGGCCGAGGTGAGAGAAGCGGAGCTCATCGAAGCATTGGCGGTGCTCGGCGTGAGCGAGCATCGCTGGTTGGGATTCCACGATGGTGGCTGTGACCAGGTTCCTGTCGAGGAAGGTGCCGTCCTGGTCGCTGGGCTATTGGAGGAGTTCCGGCCCGACTCGGTGCTCACGTTCGGGCCGGAGGGAATGACCGGACATCCCGACCACAAGGCCGTTCATGCCTGGGCCAAAACGGCCCTCCAGGGCACTTCAGCGAGCCCAGATCTGTATTGCGCCACGAACACTCCGGAGTGGGCCGCAGAGGTGCTTCCACTGTCCGCAGGGCTCAATATCTTCTTCGAGCCGGATACGCCCCCCGTCACGCCTCGAAGCGAGCTCAGTTTCGAATACGTCATCCCTTCCGACATCCTCGACTTGAAGTGGGAGGCGCTGCTGGCGCAGCCGAGTCAGACCGAGCGGTTGATCGAAGCTCTGGGTGCCGATGTGCTCAAGAGCTTCAACGCCACGGAGCCCTTCGTTCGCTTAGCGCGGCGCGAGCACTGAACCTTGTCCCCGACCTCGGGGAGGTGCTTGGAACCCCAAAGAATGCCGTGGCGGGCTCGGCCCGGAGCTACCTACTCAGTGCCCAGCACTTTTTCCATCCACGCAAACGGGTCCTGGATCTCGGCGCTCGTCGGAAGGTTGTCGGGAGCCTCCCACGCTCGATTCAGCTCGTTGATTCCGTGGAGTCGGACGACCGCCGTGCAGAAAGTGGCACCCGACTGTTCGAGATCTTTATCTACGGAAAGACCGAGGATGTTCTCCAGCATCGTCTCGGCCACCGACGGCGAGCGGGTGTGGCGGACCATGCCCTCTTCTATGCGTGAGGACTCGCTCACGACTTCGGGCATGATCGCTGCGGCGACGTGCCCGGCGTAACCTTCAAGCAACGCCTGGAAGGCGTGCAGACGCTCGAGTGCCCGGGTGTGCCGCTCGGTGGGAACGATCGGTAGCTGCACGTTCGATTCGGCGACACCGGCCAGCGCCTCGGGGCCTCCGGTCTGAAGGTCCATGAGCGTTCTTTCGAAGCCCGAGAGATCTATCTCGAGGGCGTCGACGACCTCCAATAGAAGACTGCGCAGATAGCGGTCCGTCCAGGAGTTCGAGGCGAAGATCAGATGACGGGCGACGTCTCTGACGGCCAGCCAGATCTGGAAGGGCTCGAGCTTGAAGTCGTAGTCGGCCGCCACCGCCTCGACGTTGGGAACCACCAAAAAGAGGCGGCCATCGTCTTGCCTCGGGATCGGCCAGTCGTAGCGAGAGAGGACCTCGGAGGCGAGTTGTCCTACCAGCGTCCCGGTCTGTAGTCCCATCATGAGGGGCGCGATCTGATCGATGGCGGCGCCCATCTGCTCGCCGTCGCCCATCCCTTCCGGTCCCATGCGTTTCATCTGGTCGGTGAGCCGCCGCCCCAGATGCTCGAGCAGCCATTTCCAGGCCTCCAAGGTGCTCGTGACCCAGGTCGCCCGGCCCATGGTGGTGGTAAGTACGGGCTCGTCGAAGGGCAGGCGGCAATAACCCGAAACGAGTGCCTCGGCGGCATGAACGGCGGCGGCGAACGATCGCTCGATTTCCGGTTTCATGTTGGGATCGTTCGTGCCCTGCGTGGCCGCAGCCAGAGCCACCTGCCTGGCGATCTCGAAATTCACGGGACCGCCTCCCGCGGCCAGCAGCTTCTGGATCTCTCGGAACAGAGGGATGTCTCCGAACGGTTCCTGCGTCATGACGACATGCTACGGGAGCCTCGGCCTGGCGGGTTGTCGGACTCCTCAGCGGCCTGAGCCTCCGTGGTGCCCCAGTGACTTGCTCTAAGACCCCCGGCGCTTTGATAACGTGGCCTCCAGGCACGGCCCCCGGGGCGGGCGCCGGTCGAGTGAGGGGGTTTCGCCGTGACCCACCTGTCATGTCCCTGACGGCCGCGGCCGTCATCCCGAGGTTGTGGTCGGCCAATCCAAACGGAGGTCTCCGAGCTAGCTGATGGCACGCGATGTCGCAATTGATCTGGGCACCGCCAACACTCTCGTCTACCAGCGAGGGAGAGGGATCCTGTTCGCCGAACCGACGGTCCTGGCCCTCAACAAGGAAACGGGGGCCGTGCTCGCGATGGGTGAGGAGGCGTGGCACATGATCGGCCGGACTCCTGGTTACATCGTGGCGGTGCGACCGCTCCGCTCGGGAGCGATTTCGGACTTCGACGTCACCGAGAAGCTCATCCGGTTGATTCTTCAGCGCTCGGGCGTGACCCGTCTGGCTCGGCCGAGGGTCCTCGTGTGCGTGCCGAGCGCACTCACCGAGGTCGAGCGTCGCGCCGTGGAAGAGGCCACCCTGTCGGCCGGGGCTCGCTCTTGTTATCTCATCGAAGAGCCGATGGCCGCTGCTATTGGCGCCGGCCTGCCCGTTCACGAGCCCCTCGGAAACCTCGTCGTCGACGTGGGCGGGGGAACCAGCGAGGTCGCCCTGATCTCGCTTGGGGGCATGGTCACGAACACACCGGTGAGAGTTGGTGGATTCGACCTCGATGCGGCCATCACCACCTACTTGCGCCGGGAGTACGCGATCGCAGTGGGCGAGCGCACGGCCGAGCGGATCAAGATCGCGGTCGGCTCGGCGTGGCCGCTGCAGAACGAGGAGAAGGCCGAGCTGCGGGGCCGGGATCTCGCTTCCGGCCTGCCCAAGAACGTGGTGATTACCTCGGAGGAGATCCGCGAAGCGGTCGCCGAGCAGGTCAGGGCGGTGGTCACCGCCACTCTCGAGTGCCTCGGCTCGTCCCCTCCCGACCTGGTGCAGGACGTCTTGCTCAACGGCATCACGCTTACCGGAGGCGGAGGGATGCTCTCGGGCCTCGACAAGCTGATCTCCCAGGAAACCGAGGTGCCGGTGCATGTGACCGAACAGCCCCTCGAATCGGTTGTACTCGGCGCCGGCAAGTGCCTCGAGAGCTTCGACCAAGCGCGTTCGATCTTTCTGGACTCGAGCCGCAGGGGCTGAGCAGCCTTGGACGACTAGCCTCTCTCTCGCCATAGGCTCTGCCGGTGACGACGGGACCTGATCTTGCTGCACGCCCGCGCGTGAGCCTGCGCAATCTGTGGCGCGCCGCCGCGGTGGGATTGGTTGTGGGCGGAGTTGGGTTCGGGAGCTTTCTCGTGCCCATTCCCTTCTTGTTCGAGTACCTCCCAGGGCCTGTCAGAGACGTGTCCGAGCTGGTAGAGGTATCCAGCGCGAAGACCTACTCTTCTGAGGGGAGCTTGTACTTGACCACCGTCAGTGTCGACACGGACGTCACTCTGGTGGAAATGCTTCTCTCGGCCATTGACAAAGACAAGGTCGTCGTACTCGAAAGCCAGGTGACGGGAGGCTCCTCACTGAACCAGCTCCAAGAAGCACAGAAGCGCGAGATGGATTCCTCCAAGGAATATGCCCGCACGGTGGCGATCGGCGCAGCGGGGTTGGGACGGCCGCGGGGCGATGGGGTCAGAGTGGTCTCGGTGCAAGAGGGAGCGCCCGCAGACGGCGTCCTGGAGCAGGGAGACGTCATCGTTGCCGTAGGGGCTGGTCGAACGGCAACCACCTGTGACGTGGGCGCCGCCGTCGTTGCGAGCGAGATAGGGGAGACTGTGAGTCGTGACCGTGAAGCGTGAAGGGCGAACGAGACGCTTTAGTCTGGAAACGGTCGCCGCCCCCACGAACCCGGCCACGCCCTATCTTGGGATCATGATGGAGGACATCAACTATCGCTTCGAGCCGGACGTCCGTGTCAACTTCGACACCGGCCGCATAGCCGGCCCCTCCGCCGGCCTGATGTTGTCGCTCGCGCTCTATGATCGTCTCACACCCACGGACCTCAGCTCGGGGCGTGAAATAGCGGGAACCGGCACCATCTCGTGTGACGGCGAGGTCGGACCCATAGGCGGCGTCGAACAGAAGGTAGCCGGCGCGGAGCGAAAGGGGGCCGAGGTCTTCTTGTCTCCGGCGGCCAATGCAGAAGCCGCGCGCAGCTCTGCCGAAAGTATCGAGGTAGTGGCAGTCTCGAGCTTCCGGGACGCCATCGATTATCTCGAACCAACCCAATGAGATCGAACGTTCAGTTGCTGCTCAGCAACCTCGCCGCAGACGGCGCCGGGTCATCTTTGTCGGCCTCATCATCGCCATTCTGTTGTTCGGAACGGGATCGGCGCGTTTCTACACCGATGTCTTGTGGTTCAACGAGGTCGGATTTCAGTCGGTGTTGTGGACAAGCCTGAGGGCTCAGTTTCTGTTGGGTCTGATAGTGGGCGTGATCGTGGCCGGCCTGATCTTCGTCAATCTGGCCCTCGCGCTCAAGTCACGACCTGCCTACGCGTTCGCCCGTCTCGAGAACGTCACACGCATCGACCCGATGGAGCGCTACCGGGATCAGCTCATGCCTTATGCCAAGTGGATACGCTTGGCGGTGGCTGTGGGCATCGGCTTCCTCGCCGGCCTCAGCGCCAGCAGTGGATGGCGAACGTTCCTGCTGTGGATCAATCGCACGGAGTTCGGAACAACCGACCCGCAGTTCGGCCTGGATGTGGGTTTTTACGTGTTCGAGTTGCCGTTTCTCAACTTTGCACTGTCGTGGCTGTGGTTCTCGCTAATGATCACGTTGGTGGTGAGCGCCGCCGCCTACTACTTGCTGGGTGCCATCCGGCCCGAAGGAGGGCTCTCCGGTTTGGAATCCGGCGCTCTGGCGCACATCTCGGTGCTTCTCGGGTTTCTGGCGCTGGTGAAGGCGGCTCAGTACTGGTTGGGCCGCTACTCGCTGAACTTTTCCGAGCGAGGGGTGGTAACGGGCGCAAGCTATACGGACGTACACGCGCACCTTCCTGCGTTGAGCCTGCTGGCCATCATCTCAGTCATCTCTGCCGGACTCTTCCTGGTCAACATTCGCTTCCGTAGGCTGTCGCTGCCCTTGGCCGCGGTGGCGATCTGGATCTTCTTCTCTATTGTGGCCGGTGGAGCGTGGCCTTTTGTGCTGCAGCGCTTCTCGGTCGAGCCGCAAGAGCTTCAGCGGGAAGAGCCCTACATCGAGCGCAACATTCGTGCAACAAGGCAAGCGTTCGGGCTAGCCGAGGTCGCCGTGGAGAGTTTTGCGGCAGCCGAGACCTTGCCGGCGGACTCCGTTGAGAACAATCAGAGCCTTCTGCAGAACGTCCGGCTGTGGGACCCCCTTGTGCTCGAGCAGGTCTACTCGCAGTTGCAGGCCATTCGCACCTATTACCAATTTGCGGACGTCGACATCGACCGTTACGAGGTCGATGGCCAGTTGCGCCAAGTGCTCCTCTCCGCGCGCGAGCTTGCCCTCGACAACCTGCAGGATCCGACTTGGTCCAACGAGCATCTGCAATTCACTCACGGCTTCGGGGTGGTTGCCAGTCTGGCCAACTCGGCCACCCCATCGGGGCTTCCGACCTTCTTGGTCCGAGATGTTCCCGGCACGGTTTCGCCGGAGGCCCAAGAGTCGTTCGATCTCGAGCAGCCGAGGCTCTACTACGGCGAGGCCTTCGGCTCCGACGAGTATTCCATCGTCAACACCCAGCAGGAAGAGATCGACTTCCCGGTTGGTGATGGTGTCCAGCGTTCGCAGTACGACGGTCTCGGTGGAGTGCCGACCGGCAACATGTTGACGCGCGTCGCCTTCGCCCTGCGCGAAAGCGACCCCAACTTCGTGCTGTCGAGCCTGATCACTCCTGAGTCCCGAATCCTCCTTTACCGGAACGTGCGGGATCGGGTCGAGCGCGCGGCTCCGTTCCTCTCTCTGGACAATGATCCCTACCCCGCCGTGGTTGACGGGGGGCTGGTGTGGATCATCGATGCCTACACCTCCACTCCGTTCTATCCGTACTCCCAGCGCCAGTCCTTGAGCACAATTGTTCCCGCCGGGGCATCCGCCACTCTGAGCGGAGAGGCGAACTACATTCGCAACTCCGTGAAGGTGGTAATCGACGCCTACGACGGAACCATGGATTTCCATGTCGTGGACGAGGGGGATCCTCTCATTCGTGCGTGGCGCAACGCTTTTCCGGCGCTGTTCACCGACGAGACGCCGTCGGAGGACCTTCGCGCTCACTTCCGCTTCCCGGAGGATCTTTTCAATGTGCAGTCACAGGTCTATCGCAACTACCACGTAATCGAACCTCAGAACTTCTACGCAAGAGAAGATGCATGGGAGGTACCGGACCGGACCGATATTTCAGATGAGGTCGTCGTAACGGGTGAGGCCGGGCCGGTGCCGCCGACGTACCTGCTGATTCAGCTTCCGGGCGAAACCGAGCAGGAGTTCGTCCTCACTCGGCCCTTCACGCCCCGCTCGAAGAGGAACATGATCGCTCTCATGGCGGCTCGCTCCGACCCCGAGCATTACGGCGAGCTGGTGACCTTGCGATTCCCGAGCCAGCGTGCGGTGGACGGGCCTGTGCTTGTCGATAACCGCATCAAGCAGGACGTGGAGATCTCACAGGCATTGACCCTGTTGGGGCAGCAGGGGTCGCGTGTCGGCTTCGGCTCGCTCATCATTCTTCCGATTGAGGAGTCGATCCTCTACGTCCAGCCGCTGTTCGTCACCGCCTCAAGCGAGGCTGGAGGCATACCAGAGCTTAAGAGGGTCATCCTCGTGTCCGGGGAGCAGGTCGTCATGGGAGAAAGCTTCTCGGAGGCCCTGACCCAACTGTTCGGGCTGGACCAGCCGCCCCTGGGGGGACCTCCCGAAACCGGCGGGGAAGGCGGGCAGGGCTCGGCCGAACTGAGGCAGATCGTGGCGGAGGCCGGGAGGGTCTACCAGGAGGCCCAGGAAGCCCTGGCGGCCGGTGATTTCGAACGCTACGGGGCGCTCATCGAGGAGCTCGGGGAGCTCCTCGAGCGGGCCGAGTCCCTCTCCTGACTGATCTTTCCCAGATCTGACTCGCTCACTGAGCTTTATCTGGGAAAGATCGGACTCTGCTCCGGGCTGATAACATGAGGGGGCAGGGTGGAGCAGTCTGGAAGCTCGCCGGGCTCATAACCCGGAGGTCGTAGGTTCAAATCCTACCCCTGCAACTACAAAGGCCCTGGTGACAGGGTCTTTCTTCGTTTCCATGGGGGAGCGCGCCGTTCGATCCCAACGCAAACCCCAACGCAACGAGCCGCTTCCGAACTGGAAATGGCTCGACGGCGCGAGTACGTGTCGGAAAGTGGGCGTCGGGTCCGAGCCACCAGTCGTCTTCGAGGATTCTCCGCAGCTACCTGGTCGGTCTTTTGTTGCGTTCTCGAGGAAGTGGCGCGCCCTCTGGCGGCAGGCCCATCGTGGTTGCCCTTCACCCACGAGACAGCCGCCGAGGACGATCTCTCCCCGGCGCTGTTGCTCGAAAGCCGCCGCGGTCGGGTAGCCGTAAACGATCGGGACCATCGTGGCGCCGAAGCGTGGACAGGCCGGAGGTTCACTCATCACCCCTCTGGCAGTTCCTCATCCGCTTCCAGATCGGGCTCGAAGACCCGCTCCGTTAGGCCCTGCCAAGTAACGACGAGCACATCACCGTCCCGCAGGCGAACGTCGTTCTCCCGGAACATCGCCATGAGCTCCTTCGGGCGCATCCCTACGAGCCGGGCGAGGTTCGCCCCGCTGACCACCTTGACGCTAGCCATGCTCTCGCTCCTTTCCCCGGATGGCACTAGGTTCGCTTGAGCCGCGCTGGTACGCCTCCTGGGAGGCTGGCCAAGAAAGCTCAGATCCGCCCGTTGAAGTGTGACCCATGAACGAGGCGAAGGTCTCCACCGCCTCCTCATCCATCTCGGGGATGGCGTGCGAGAAAACGTTCAGCGCTAAGGCGATGTTCGCGTGGCCCAGACGGGCGGAAACGATCTTGACGTTGACGCCAGCTTGTAGCGCTAGGGTCGCGTAGGTGTGCGAGGTCATGGAAACGGATCTCCGGTAGCGCACGGCATTACGCACGTGGCGCTCGAACTCCTGGGAGAGAAGAACCGGGTGCTTGGGTTCGGCCACGTTGCGAGCGACCAGCTTCCACCGGCGAGCATCTTCGAGGGCCTTGTGGAGTCGGATGTTCCGCCCAGGGACGGTCGGCAACCACTGTTAACGAGAAAGTCGCCCAGCTTCACCTTGGTCCGAGGCACGTAGCTGCGCTTGTTGATCTGGTCAAGGGGACCCCACTGATGCTTATCGAGAGGTAGGAGCGGCACCGCTAGGGCTAGCCTCTCCTCACGGCTCGCGAGGTGTGGAGAGTGGGACCTAGTGGGATGAATGACCACTGCTTGCGCCGCGGCGTGTGCGACACGCAGAATGCTCTATCAGGCAGGCAGGGATGTGGGGAAGCGCCCCTGCTATTGCGCTCACCCAATGCAAGGCTGTTCACGTTGGCAACTTTTACCTCTCAATGCCAAGGCCAACCCGTAGCATGATCTCACCGCAGCTCGATCTACTCTCTATCCTCTTGATAGCGGCTTCCCATCGTTAAACCGTCAAGGACGGCGCACCCTAGAGTGACGAAGGAGGCGGACGGAGATGCAGATTATGGAAGGATTTCCTCGCTTTTCAACGCCGAGGATTTCTGGACTTTTTTTCGCATTTGCAACTCTTGTTATGGGCGCACCAGCAGTTGCCAACTCGGCTCAGACAGCTGGTCACCCCAACATCGTGGTGATAATGACTGATGACCAGAATGTCGATTCCCTTCCGGTCATGCGAAACCTCATGAGTTATCCGGAGGGCTCCTGGGTCAAGTTCACGAACGCATTTGCGAACGATAGCATTTGCTGCCCGGCGCGCGCAACGGTCTTGACTGGCCAGTATTCGCATGCAACAGGAGTGGTCTCCAACAGTGGTGTTGGGTTCAGGGATGACAATACGCTTCCCGTTTGGCTCGACAAAGCGGGGTATCGCACTGCCCTGGTTGGGAAGTACCTCAACGGCTATCCCTGGAATCTAGGGAAAGGCTACATTCCGCCCGGTTGGGATAGCTTTAGCTGGAACCCCGGGAATGCCGATATTATATCCAACCTAGGAGTTGATTTTCTAGACAGCGCGACAACTCCGTTCTTCCTTTATCTCGCCTATCATGAACCGCACAACCCGGCCAAGCCCTTGGGTCGATACGCCAATGCCAACGTGTACGTGCCACCCGATCCTCCAAACTTCAACGAGGCGGACGTCTCTGACAAGCCTGCATGGATACGGCAACTACGGCCATTGAGCCAGGCGACGATTGATACTTGGCACGCAGAACGCGTTGCTTCACAGCGAGATTTATTGGGTGTTGACGACGGGATTCTACGAGTCGTCGACAGGCTGAATGCAATCGGGCAACTTGATAACACTATGATCGTCTTCTTGTCGGATCATGGCTTTTCCTGGGGATCGCACCGTTACATTAAGAAGCACTGCTTTTATGAGGAGTGCAGTCGCATGCCTCTCCTTGTTCGTTTTCCGGGTGTCGGAGGAAACCGCGAAGAAGACAGGCTAGTGTCGAACGTGGACCTCGCATCGACTATTGCTGAGTACGCCGGTGTTATTCCAGGGCTCCCGCAACAAGGAAGGAGCATAATTCCGCTTCTGTCGGACACGATTGTTGACTGGCGTGACGAAGTGCTGCTGGAGAGGCGTATCGGAAAGCTCCAGAAGTTTTGGGGTATCCGGGTTCCGGGCTGGAGCTACGCGGAGTATGACAATGGCAACAAGGAGCTGTACGACCTGGGTGCCGACCCATATCAACTTAGAAATGTGGCCAATCAGACAACCTACATGGCGAAACAAGAAGAGTTGGCGCAGCGACTGCGGGCCCTTAGGGGATTCTGAGGGCAATCCCGGGACTACGGCTCCCGCCATCTGTTGCGTATGCCATCCCAGTTGGTGGGACTGTGGACCTCTGGGATTGCACGTGCAGGTGGTAACCGTGGCCTACATACGGAAATTTGAGAGTCATGAATGCGTTCTAGGAGGTCTGGGGACTTCGGTTCGGTCCATGAGTTTCCTCCTGATCGGGTTTCCTGGACAAACGGATACGAACGGACTGCGGCGATGCCGTCATGCGGTCGCCATAGTTCGCCTTGGAGTAAAGCCAACCCCATTCCCTTCCAGGTCAGCTATTTCAGTGGATCGTGTAGCGCCCAACGAAGCTTGCCCTAAGGGCTGCGGAGCCCGACGATGCGACCCTCGACCTTGCCTGAGGTCCGGTTCGCCAAGCACCGCGGTCCCTTGGAGCGTGCCGCAGCCTCATGGCGCGTAGGAGCAGGTCAAAGGGGTGAACTTTTCCTCACCTCTCTTGTGCGAAGGGGCTGCAAACTCTACAATTGGGATCTATAGGACATGTACGACCCAGCATTGGTCGCGGTGTTTGTGCCGGTAAACGGGAATCGAGGGGGCAGAGCTATGCGTTTGTTTGACCTGCGAGACAAGAACGGGACCGTGCTTCGGGCAATGAGCGGGAGGCAGCTGGGGAGAGGGTTGCTGGTGGCGGGGCTGGTGGCGTCGCTGACGACGATCGCGGCCGCGCCGGCACAGGCCGCCACCTTGGTCGCCCTGTGGCACATGGACGAAGCCGAGTCGGGCATCGAGATCATGCGGGATTGCGCCACGGACGATGGCGCCGATGACGGAACGACCAGCAATGTAGTGGCGGGCGACAGCGGAGACCCAACGGTATCCGAGACCGAGTGCGAAGCGGCCCCGGACCAGACGCCGGGCGGAAACCACGGCTATTTCTTCGACGGGACTGCCCCCGAGTCGGAGGTGACCGTTCCCGATGCCGCCAGCCTCAACCCGGGGACGGCAGACATCAGCTTCACTGCACACGTCAACTTCATCACACATCCCAGCGCCACGAGCGACTACGGGGTCATGCGGAAAGGCCCCGGGAAGAACCAGCACTACAAGATGGAGCTGAAGCCCAACCGGTCCAGGACCAGGACAAGGGCGAGATGCTCGTTCAGGGGTTCAAGTGGGAGAACCACCATCACCAAGGGGCCCAACCTGATTGACGGGTGGCACACCGTCACCTGTTTCAAGACTAGCAATCAGATTGGGGTGACGGTGGACGGCGCTACGTTTACCAAGAACATCACGATCGGATCGATCGCCAACACCAGCCCGGTGATGATCGGCCGAAACGAGGATGGCGACGACCAGTACTTCGGCAACATGGACGAGTTGAGCATCACAATCGGGTAGGGCATCCGAAGCGCCTGAAGGGATGCCACAAGGCGGCTGCGATGCAATCTTGGGGGTCAGGGGGTTGCGACAGACCTACGGGGCGGGCACGAGTTCGTCGAGGAGTTCGTGGACCCGGCGGTCGATCTCGTCTCGGACCGCCCTGACCTCCTCCAGAGGTTTACTCGCGGGGTCGGGGAGCTCCCAGTCTAGGTAGCGCTTGCCGGGATAGATGGGGCAGGCGTCACCGCAGCCCATCGTGACGACTACGTCGGCTGCCCTGACGACCTCATCGGTTAAGGGCTTCGGGAACTCGTGAGATAGATCGATGCCGATCTCGGCCATCGCTTCCCTGACGTTGGCGTGAATCTCATCGGCGGGGGTGGAGCCCGCCGACATCACGTTCACTCGGCCTTCGGCGGCTTTATGAAGCAGCCCGGCCGCCATCTGGGAGCGGCCGGCGTTGTGGACGCAGACGAACAGCACCTCAGGGACCTCTTTCACGATTGCTCCTTCTGCTTGGCCGCAGGCCCGTAGCCGCTGCCGCGCGAACCTCTCCGTGAGCAGAGACACGTACCCCTTGACCTTGGCATCGGCAAGGTGGCCGGAGGACTCGACCACAAACCGCTCGACCGTCTCGGGCGAGAAGATGCCCTCGAACTCTTTGGACAACCGCTCGACGATTCCACGCACATGGTGATCGACGACGTAGCCCTCGACCCATGACTTCATGGTGTCTCCTTTCTGCTCGTCCACCCGACACGGACGGGTGGATGCTGGAGTGAAGGACTGCCCTCGCAGAACGGCCAGTTCGTCCACGACTGCGTTGATGGCCTGGGGGACGAGTCGGTAGTAGGTCCAGTACGAGTGACGCCGGGTTTTGACGAGCCCAGCCTCCTTTAGAACCTTGAGGTGGTGGGAGATGAGAGGCTGGCCGAGATGGAGATCCTCTACCAAGTGACACACGCAGAGTTCTTCGGTGCCCAGCCGCCGGCAGATGTCCAGCCGGGTGGCATCTGCGAGCGCCCGTAGAACCTCTACAGCGGTGGGGTCAGGAGTCTGGAGAGCCATCCAGACACTAGATTAGTGTCGTTTGATATAGATCGCAAGTCTGGCCCCGCGATTTTCTAGGCCTACTTGATAGCGCATGGGGGCCAGGCAACTGGGCTGCAATCTCTATACCGGTCTGTATAGGATGCTCGCTCCCCGACCTTGGTGGTTTGGGTCGGGGTGACAGTTGACGAGAGATCGAGGGGGCAAGTAATGCGTGTTTTTGACCTGCGGCGCAGGAGCGGGACGAAGCTCCGGACCCGGGGCGGCAAGCGGTTGGGGCGAGGGTTGTTGGTTGGCGGGCTGGTGGCGTCGTTGACGGCAATCGCAGCCGCGCCGGCACAGGCCGCCACCTTGGTCGCCCTGTGGCACATGGACGAAGCCGAGGCAGGAACGGAAACCATGCGGGATTGCGCCACGGCCGACGGCGCCAATGACGGAACGACCAGCAATGTAGTGGCAGGCGACAACGGAGACCCATCGGTATCCGAGACCGAGTGCGAAGCGGCCCCGGACCAGACGCAGGGCGGAAACCACGGCTATTTCTTCGACGGGACTGCCCCCGAGTCGCAGGTGACGGTTCCCGATGCCGCCAGCCTCAACCCGGGGTCGGCGGATATCAGTTTCACTGCACACATCAACTTCGTCACACATCCCGTCGCCACCAGTGACTACGGAGTCATGCGGAAAGGACCCGGGAATACCCAGCACTACAAGATGGAGTTGAAACCCAACCGGACCAGGACCATGACAAGGGCGAGATGCTCCTTCAGAGGCTCTAGCGGGAGGACCACCATCACCAAGGGACCAAACCTGATCGACGGGTGGCACACCGTCACCTGTTTCAAGACAAGCAATCAAATTGGGGTGAGGGTGGACGGCGCAACGTTTACCAAGAGCATCACGATCGGGTCGATCACCAACTCAAGCCCGGTAACCATCGGCCGAAACGAGGACGGCGACGACCAGTACCACGGCAACATGGACGAGTTGAGCATCACAATCGGGTAGCACTACTCGGGAGTCTGTGTATGTTGCGGGCGAAAACGCCGAGTTCAGGGCCGTTGCTTCCGATGGACACTGTCAGGCACATGGTGGATCATGTCGGGCAGATGGGGGGGTCGCTGGCCGAGCCAGTCATCAAGGTAGACACAGAATGGTGCCCCGCCGGTCGAGGAGCACCCCTACTGCGCCGGCGTGGTGATGCCGAAAAACTGCTCACGTTCTCAGAAAGTCCAGCACTAGATCGCTCACGTCGTTTGGGCGGTTGTGGTGGGTCCAGTGTCCGGCCCCCTGCAGCACTTCGACGCGCACATTGGGAACCCACGAGTCCGGGGGTTGCGCCAAGTCAAGCGGAAAATAGCGGTCCTGCGCCCCCCAAATAACGAGGACTGGAGCATCTATCACACCAAGCGTCCACCCCAATCGAAACGGGTTCGCGCGGAAGAAGGCGCGGTAGTAGTTGAGGGCTCCGGTTAACGCTCCCGGTCTGGACATATCTCTTATCAAGTCGCCGACCTCGTTCGCTTCGAAGCCACCGGCTCCACCAAGGTCGCGGGTGAGACTCCGTCTCAGCACGGCGGAGTCATGGATCCCAAGCAAAAGCTCCGGAACGATCGGGAGCTGGAAGAACGCCATCTGCGGGCTCCTCAACCAGAATCGCCACGTCCTGAGTGCCTCGACCCAGCGGAGCGGATGGGGGATGTTCATGATCACGAGCCGATCAAGCATGTCTGGATGGCGCATGGCGAACAGCCACGCGGCAAGAGCGCCCCAGCTATGCCCCACCACAGCTGCGCGCCTGCTCCCGCTCGCGCGCACAACAGCCACCACGTCCTCGGCCAGCCGATCGGCTCGATAAGCAGCGACGCTTTGGGGTTTGTCGGATAGACCGTAGCCGCGCAAATCGGGCGCAATCGGTCGGAAACCAGAGTCCGCGATTACGGGAATCAAGTGTTGCCATGCTCGCCACGACTCGGGAATGCCGTGTAACAGAACGACGGGGGAGCCTGCTCCCGCTTCGACGCAGTGCAACTGTGCGCCCGCCGATTGAATGTAGCGATGATTTACGAGTAGGTCTCTCATTGCACATGGCGGTGCGAGATGAGCCCGCCGCCGACGCCTGTGAGCGCCATGCTGGCGAGGAAGATTACGTAGACCCAAGCTTGGAGTGTGCCCCACTCGACTTCAACAGGGTAGCGAGCGAGCGCGACAAATTGCAGGAGCGCAAAGACCGAGGAGCTGAGCGCAGGGATGCGCATGCGATCGATGGAGTTCTCCCAGTTCCACTGAGCGACCACAACTCCCGTGCCCAGGAGCCATGCTCCGATTGCTCGTCCCGTCAGTGGAGTCAACGCCCAAGGCCACATCGAAGCGGCGCGCTCCGGAGTGACCAAAAGAGCGACGGCAATCGTCAGCAACACAGCCGTCTGCGTGGCGAGCACAAGGCGCATCCACGAAGGCAGGGGCGGGCCCCGGCTCCCGGTAGGACCCGCTGCTCGCAGCTGCCGCGGTAGTAGAAGAATGATCGCCGCGGGCACCAGGATGTAAGAGGCGATCCATCCGTACGCCGCGAGTGTGGCGGCGCCGAGTGGGCCGTCGAGATGAAAAAGGTCGAGGTGGATGAACGTCGCAACGACCATGGCCAGGGTCAAGGCGAGCACTGCGGGAACCGCAATCCGGGCTCTACTCCATAGTCGTTCCCTTGACGCCGGCCACAAAAGGGCGATGCCCGAGCAGTACCCGGCACCCAGCCAAGCGGCCGAGAGCGGCACCGCGATGGTCCAGGCGAAGTAACTCTCGGTCTGCTCAGTGAGTACGAACAGCTGGACTGCGATTACGACCACCAGAGCGGTGGTGACCATGAAGAGCCGCCGCATTGCGTCGGTCAGAAGCCGTTCCTCGCTCATGGTGGCATAAAGCTATCAATGCCGGAAGATTGAGGAGCTCCTCAGACACATCTGGCCGGATTGGCCCCCTGGAGCTCGGGCCGGGGCTGCAGCAGCAGCGGCGGGCGGGGCTCCCCCGAGAAGTCGAAGACATCGAAGAGGTCGTTTGCGGCAGCATCGCGCTTGCCCAGGGGCGGCAGTGAGTGCAGCCGCTCGATGAACGCCAGCAACGATGCGAACTCATAGTCGGTGTGGCTCACATATCCGGGCTTCGCCCACGGTGAGACCACTAACAGCGGGACGCGCGGCCCCCACCCGAGGTCGTCCACGCGCGGAGGGGCAACGTGGTCGTAGAGCCCGCCGAAGTCATCCCAGGTTATGAACACCGCGCTGCGGTCCCAGTCCTCCGAACCCATCAACGCGTTCAGTTGCCGGACGGTCCAGTTCTCGCCGGCGCACATGCTCGTCTTGTCCAGAGTCGGGTGCTCGTTGAATTCCTCCGGCGCGATGAGAAAGCTGATCTGGGGGAGCCTCTCGGCGCGGGCGTCGGCGGCGAAACGAGACGCCGGGACGACCTGTTGCCAGCGGGACGTGTAGCGCATTTCCTTGATCGCTCGTGGAATGTTGTGGAACTGGTGAGGCTCGACGTAGTAGCGCCACGAGATGGCACGAGAGTCGAGCTCCTCGAAGATCGTCTTGATGCTGAAACAGGCTCTCATGCGGGTCATCAAGGCTTCGATCCTCTCGAGTCGCACCTCGTTCTCCCACTCGACGAGGTTGGGGTGGCGACCCAGCCTTGAGACATGATCGCCAGGATCATCGCAGTACTTGCCTGGTCGGTCGTTGGAGCCAATATTGGAAACAATTCGCTTCGCATGCGCCGCGATGATGTACATGTGCTCGGGAAAGGTCGAACCAAACGTGGATGAGAACATCCTGTCGGCGAGCGCGAAGTTGTCGGCGTAAGTCCAGTAGGCAGGCAGGTCCCTTCTGCGGTACTGAGTGAAGGCAAGATCCTTGCCTCCCGGGATCAGGTCGAATCCATTCATGGCTCCGCCGTTAACGGCGATTAGCCCTCGCAAAAAGCTGTGCCCGATGTCGTGCGGGTAGCGATCGGGGGCCCGTCTCAAGCCGATCTCGGAGCCGTTCGACGTTAGGCCCGTAGTGGCGCCGTCGGCTCCCGGATAGCGCCCGAACATGTTGTCGAACGTCCGGTTCTCTTTGACGATGACTACGACCTTATCGATGGGAACCTCAGGCCGAACTGAGGGAGGCTCCTCGATGGGAACCTCAGGGCGCATCGGGAGAGACTTCTCGTCGCTCTCTGAAAGAACTTGAGCCGCCAGCAGCACCAGCACAGCCGCCAGTATCAACTCGCCTGCGAGCAACGCGCCGAATCGTTGCATTCTCTTGAGACCCCCTCGTCACGACACGTTCTTTCATTCAGAAGCGTGCGCCGAAATCCCTCGAGGGGCAGTTGGGCTTACGACAGAAAGGTTGTTGGCCGGCTAACAGCGGTGCCGCTAGAGATCGGCTCTGCGCCGCAACTTCTCGAGATCGCAAATCAGGATCTCCCGGCCCTTGAGCTCGAGAACACCTCTTTCCTGAAACGAGCGAAGGCACTGATTGACGCTCGGGCGGGAGCCGCCCACCATGCCTGCAAGCGTGGTCTGCGTCACATCAAGGTCGAGTCGGACGCCTCCTTCGACTACTTGGCCCTGCTCCGCCGCTAGAGCAAGCAGCAGCTTGGCGACACGGCCCGGCAGATCGAGGAACACGAGGTCCGAAGCCTGTTGCAGCGTTCGGCGGATAATCGTGCCCAGGGAGCGGTGGAGGGCATCGGCGAGCTGAGGATTGTCCACCAGCACACGCAGGAACGAGGGCCGTGTCAGAGCCAGGAGCGTGGTGACTTGAAGCGCTCTCGCCGAGGCGGTCCGCGGCCCCCCATCCAACACTGCCAGTTCCCCGAAGACACTGGGGGGCCGAAGTGTGGCCAGCACGATCTCGGCTCCCTCGAGAGAGGTCAGAGACAGCTTCACGAGTCCTTCCGCGACGATGAACAGAGACTCTCCCTGGTCACCCTGGCAGAAGATGAGGTCGCCCTTTCGATAGGACCGAGGCACTATCTCCGGAGCCAGGGCTCGGCGAGCGTGGTCGTCGAGGTCGCTGAAGAGCGAGGTCTCGGCGAGCACCGCGGCGATCCGATCGCCTCTCATGCCGGGCTACCGTACCCCGGGTTTGCCCGCCGATATCCCAAGCTCCCGGGACATCGGCACCCGTATGCAGCAAAGGGCTACCTTGAGGGTCGGTCTGAGACGATGTGGTCCCGGAGCACCTGAAACTACCCTAGTGCCGCCGCGTCGGGCCCCGTCAACCAGAGCCGTTGGTCAGGACTCCCCACTCCTTGAGACTTCGGGTCAGCTCAGGCTCGCTCTGCTCACATATCAGCGATAGGGGCAGCAGGTCGTCCTCTCGGATGGTCAGGACACGCCCGTTGAAGTCGCCTCTCTGGACCTGGATGGCGGCCGTGAAACGAGCCAGCGGCTCCCGCCGCTCCGATGAAAGCGAATCAAACTTGTCCAGGTGCAGCATCAGCCGGCGGCGGGGGGGTGCGGCTGCGGCCCCTTCGGGACTCGGTGGCAGGATCTCGGACATCGGCACTCCGTAGAACCTGGCCAGCTCGGAAAGCTTGGCCACGGTCACCATGCGGTCCCCTCGCTCGTAGGCACCGATCACCGCCGCCTTCCAGGTCCCCTCGGAGCTCTCCTGGACGTCGTGCAGGGACATCCCTTTCTGAAAGCGAATTGCCCGCAGACGGTCCCCCAACGCCCGCGCATAGTCTCTACCGATCACTCCTGGCCCCCTTGATTCTCAACCGAATATCTAATCCATGTTCTCAATGGACTATCCTGTCACGTAGAGTAAAGAAATTACCAAACTTTGGCAACCACCTTGGGGGATTACAATAAGTTGGCGATGAGACCGTTGTGGAGGGGCGCCATAACCTTTGGGCTGATCAGCATACCCGTGCGGCTATATTCGGCCGTCGAGAACAAAAGCCTCAAATTCCACCTTCTTCACGAAAAGGACGGGGGGCGGATCAAGTACCAGCGCACCTGCGCCAAGTGCGGTGAAGAGGTTACCTGGGACGACATCGTCAAGGGTTACGAGTATTCCAAGGACCATTACGTAACCTTCACCCAGGACGAGCTGGCCGCACTCGACGTGGACTCGATCAAGGCAGTGGACGTGGTTTCCTTCGTCCCCCTGGAAAAGGTCGATCCCATCTACTTCAACAAGTCGTACTACGTCGCGCCGGAGGGTTCCGGGCTCAAGGCCTACAGGCTGCTGGCGGATGCACTCCAGGCCGAGGGCCAGGTCGGGGTCGCCAAGGTCACTCTGCGGGAAAAAGAGCAGCTGGCCACGATCCGGCTCAAGGACGGGGTCTTCGTCCTCGAGACCATGCACTGGCCCGACGAGATTCGCAGCCCCTCGTTCGAGGAGCTCGACAAGCGCGTGGACGTCAGAGACAGCGAGGTCAAGATGGCGAGGCAGCTGATTCAACAGTTGTCCGACGATTTTCGGCCCGAGGAATTCGAGGACGAATACCGCGTCCGCCTGCAGGAGCTGGCAGAGAAGAAGGTCGAGGGCCAGGAGATCACGGTTACAGCCGAGACCGAAGAGGAGCCCGCCGAGGTCGTGGACTTGATGGAGGCCCTCAAGGCTTCCGTCGCCCAGGCTAAGGAGCGCAGAGGAGCGAACAGTAAAGGCGGCGATTCCGATCGTCAGGCAGCCTCCGCATCCTGATCCCGAGGCGTCTGCTCCCACCAGCCTGACGGTGGACGAAGTCTCGATCACCATCCCCGCATCTCCCCAATACGTGGGTGTCATTCGCTTGGTCGCCGCAGGGCTGGCGGCCCGCCAGGGATTCTCGCTCGACGAGAGCGAAGACCTGAAGATCGCCGTCGACGAGCTGTCCGCCTATGTGACCGGCGCGCAAGGACGCCCGGGCTTTCTGGAGGTGATCTTCTCACTGGACGGCGATCGCATCTCGTTTCGCGGCTACGGCCGCCTGGAGGAGCCGGAGGAAGTCAGGACCAACCTCACCGAGCTGTCTCGCATGATCCTGGAGACTGTGACTGAATCCGCTTCGCTTGGGCGCGTCGGCGATACGCCTACCTTTAATGCAAGCAAGGCCCGCGTCTAATAGCGGTCTCGCTCACGACGAGGCCGAGCTTTCCAGAGAGCAGGTTCGCAGCGTCTTCCAGGCCTACCAAGACGCTCCCGACGAGGAGGAGAGGGCTGCTCATCGCGAGACCCTCGTCGCGCAATATCTGGGTTTAGTTGAGTTCCTGGCGCGCCGATTCCGTAATAGAGGAGAACCAACGGAGGATTTGGTGCAGGTGGGAACAATCGGACTGCTAAAAGCCATTGATCGCTTCGATCTCGAGCGCGAGGTCGAGTTTTCGACCTATGCCACCCCAACGGTGGTCGGCGAGCTCAAACGTCACTTCCGGGACAAGGGGTGGGCGGTGAGGGTGCCTCGCCGCCTGCAGGAGCTGCACCTCGAGCTGAGCAAGACGGTCTCCGAGCTCTCCCAAGATCTCGGTCGCTCTCCCACCGTCCCCGAGCTCGCCAAGCACACGGGGATTTCGGAAGAGAACGTGCTCGAAGGCCTCGAGATCGCCCAAGCCTACAATTTCACCTCCCTAGACGTCCCTGTGGATCAAGACGACACCGGCTCGGTTTCGTTCGCCGATCAGTTCGGGGCCGAGGATGATCAACTGCGAGTCCTCGAGTACCGCACGGCGCTGGCGCCCGAGATGGCCAAGTTGCCGCGCCGGGAGCGCACGATCCTCTACCTTCGGTTCTATCGGGGGCTCACCCAGTCGGAGATCGCACAGCATCTGGGAATCTCGCAGATGCACGTGTCCCGGCTGCTCAATCGCACGCTGGGGCAGCTCAGAGAAGCTCTAGAGGAGTGACCGGTCGCCGCCTTGGCGCGGTCTCGCTCGTCCTCTTGCTCGGCGCCGGCGCCTGCTCTCTTCCTCCCGTGGACCTCGACAAGGAGCGGCCGCTTGCGCTGCGTACGACAATCTCGGCGGCGGACGGCACCAAGCTCGCCAGGCTGTACAAGCAGAACCGGTCTCTGGTACCGCTCGAGAGGGTCCCCCGAAGCCTGATCGTCTCCGTGCTGGCCGCCGAAGACCGACGTTTCTTCGATCATCCGGGCTATGACCTGGGTTCTATCGCGAGAGCGGCGGCGGCCAATCTCGCCGCAGGGGAGGTGGTTCAGGGGGCGAGCACGATCACGCAGCAGTACGTGAAGAACGCATATTTCAGGCGCGCCCCGCGAACTCTCGAGCGAAAAGCGCGCGAATTGAGGATCGCTCTCGAAGTCGAACGCACGCTGACCAAACGGCAGATCCTCGAGCGCTACCTCAACACCGTCTACTTCGGAGACGGGGCATACGGCGCCAAGGCGGCTGCGGAGACGTTTTTCGATCACGGCGTCGGCCGGTTGACGCTGGGTGAATCCGCACTGCTCGCCGCCGTCATCAGGTCTCCCGAGAGCTATAACCCCCGCAATCATCCAGGTGCCTCGCGATCCCGGCGCAACTACATTTTGCGCCGGTTGGCCGAGCTCGACATGGTCGGCTTTCGACCAGCGCGGCGGGCACGGCACTCTCGCCTCCAAGTGGTCGTGCGGCCGCCTCAGGTGCCGACCAGGCAGCCCTATTTCGTCGAGGCGGTGAAGCGGGAGCTCATGACCGACCGCCGACTCGGTAGGACCGAACAGGAGCGGGCGGCGGCGCTGTGGACGGGGGGGCTCGATGTCGAGACCACGCTGGATCTGGAGCTCCAACGGGCGGCCGAGGAGGCGGTGGGGGGGATCCTGAACCAGCCGGGGGACCCAGAGGCCGCCCTGGTTGCGATCCGGCCTTCGAGCGGAGAGATCGTCGCGATGGTGGGGGGCCGGGACTGGAGCACTTCCCAGGTGAATCTTGCGCTCGGGACAAGCGGCGGAGGGTCCGGACGGCAACCGGGGTCGGCGTTCAAGCCCCTGGTCGCGGCCACCGCCCTCGAGAGCGGGATAACCCTCGACGAGCTCTATGAGTCCTCGGCCGGGGTATTCACCCTGCCCTCTGGGGAGCCGTGGGCGGTACACAACGCTGAAGGTGGGGCCGGCGGCTTGATCAGGCTGGATGAGGCCTTGGTGCACTCCGTCAACGGTGTCTACGCTCGCCTCATTCTTCAGCTCGGAGCGGACCAGGTCGCCACCCAGGCGCGCCTCATGGGGGTCCAGGCGAAGCTTCCTCCCTACCCCTCCATCGCTCTGGGTGGGGCGGAGGTCTCGGTGCTGGACATGGCGACCTCGTACGCGACCCTCGCTAACGGCGGCACCGCAATCGAGCCCACCACGATCCGCTCCGTCGAGCTCACCGGCGGGGACGTCCTGCGGCCGGAAAGACGAGTGGTCGAGGGCGTGATCTCTCCCGGAAACGCCTACCTGCTGACGCAGGTCATGCAGGAGGTGATCCGCCGCGGGACGGGGGTGGCGGCCGACTTCGGTCGCCCGGCAGCGGGCAAGACGGGGACCACGAACGACTATGCAGATGCGTGGTTCGTCGGCTATACGCCCGACCTCGTGGCGGCTGTGTGGGTGGGCCATCCTGCGGGGGCCATCCCGATGACCTCGGTGCATGGCATTCGTGTGTCGGGCGGCACCTTCCCCGCTCTCATCTGGCGCGAATTCATGGCGAGCGCGCTGGCGGATGAGCCAATACGGGATTTCGTGCTCCCGGAGGGCGAGCTGGTGACGGTCACGATCGACCCCGATTCGGGCCTGCTCGCCGCTCCCTGGTGCGAGGGGGAGCCGCGCCAGATGCTGCGTCAGCTCGTCCCGACCGATTACTGTCCTCCCCCCGTTCCGGAGCCGACTCCCTCGCCGACACCTTTGCCGGCGCAACCGGGTAAGGAGGGTAGAGAGGGTAAGGACGGACGGAACAAGGACGGACGGAACAATGGAGATGAGCCCGGTGGTCGTGGCACTGGTGAGCCGGGGGGCGAGCCCAAGCCACAGGAGTCCCCTGCCCCCACGGAATCGCCCACGCCGTCGCCATCTGCGTCCCCCGAGCCCTGACGTAGCCACAGGCCGTCTCCAACTTGCGACCCCGGCTGATTCAATGGCCCCATGCGCATCGCCGTGCTCTCCGACATCCACGGGAACCTGCCCGCGCTGGAGGCCGTCGAGGCCGACCTGCGGCGCCAATCCCCCGACGAGATCTGGTGCGCCGGCGATCTCGGCTGGGTGGGCCCCTGGGCCGCCGACTGCATCGCCAAGGTGCGGGCCGAGGGGTGGACGACGATCAAGGGCAACGCCGACGTGTGGATCACCGGCGACCCCCAGACCGTGTCGGACGAGGCCGAGCGTGCCCAGCTCGAGGCAGTGGCGGCCGCGCACGCACTCTCCTCTGAGGACGCCCGCTGGTTGCTCGACCTCCCCCACTCGCATTCGGGCACCGGCTCGATTCTTATGGTGCACGGGACCCCCGACAGTGCCTTCGATGCCCCCCTGCCCGATGCTCCCGCTCGAGACTTCGTTCCCTACGAGGGCCGGGCCTCGCTCGTGCTCTACGGCCACGTTCATCGCGCCTTCGTCCGCCGCCTCAAGGAGGGCACGCTCGTCTGCAACCCCGGCTCGGTGGGGCTCCCGATGGACGGGAAGACGTCGTCGTATCTACTGATCGATCTCGATGTCCCCGAGGTAGTGCTGCGCCACCAACGAGTGTCCTTCGACCGGCAGACCTGCGTCGACAAGGCTCGCTCGGTCGGCGGCGTCTTGGAGGAACGCTTCCTGAGCCTGCTGGGCGAGGGCTGATCGCAGTCCCTCCACCCGGCGCGGCAGGGCGTCCGCCGCTATGCTCGCCCCATGAGCACGACGGTCGTCGACCATCCCCTCGCCGCCCATCTGCTGGTTTCTCTGAGGGATCGCACCACCCCCCCGACGTGGTTCCGCTCGCTCACCAAGAGGCTCACGACGGTGCTCATCCTGGAGGCGACTCGGGACCTTCCGTCCCGGCCCCGGAGTGTGGCTACGCCGCTTGAGGTAACCGAGGGCCGCACGTTGGTTCAGCCGTTGGTGGCGGTTCCGATTCTGCGCGCCGGGCTGGGGATGCTCGATGCTGTGGTCGAGCTTTTTCCCGAGGTACGTGTCGGATACCTCGGGCTCGAGCGCGACGAGGCCACCTTCCAACCCTCCGAGTACTACGCCAAGCTTCCGGAGATGGCGGAGGCCCACGCCTTCGTGCTCGATCCGATGCTGGCCACTGGGGGATCGGCGGTTGCGGCTCTCGACTCGGTCAAGAAGGCGGGGGCCGAGTGGATCCGCATGGTCTCCGTTGTGTCCGCCCCGGAGGGGATCGAAGCCTTGGAGAAGGCCCATCCGGACGTTCCCGTGGTGACGGCCGCAATCGATCGGGAGCTGAGCGACCAGGCCTACATTCTCCCGGGGCTCGGGGACTTCGGCGACCGCCTCTTCGGAACAGTGCCCTCGGAGGATTAGGCGCGAGGGCCCGGACAACTAGGCCCGAGGGCCCGGACAACTAGGCCCGAGGGCCCTCGAGGGGCCGCAGCGCGTCCTCGTCCCCCAACAGCATCAGGAGATCTCCGTCCTCGAGAAGCAGGTCGGCCCCCGGGTTGGCGACGATGTCGCCCCCGGATTTCAGCACGGCGAGCGGGACCGTTGTGCCACAGACCTCGGAGACCGAGCGCCCGCTCAGCTCCGAGCCAGGGTCCACCTGCAGCTCTTCGATCCTCACCGGCGCGCCCCCGCGCCGGGTCAGCTCGAGATAGTCGACGACCCGCGGCCGCAGCGCCATGGCCGCCATGTGTTGGCCGGTTGAGGCGTAGGGGGAGATGACGCGGTCGGCGCCGGCCTTGTGCAGCCGGGCCGCAGCGGTCGGGTCCGAAGCCCGGCCCACGATGAAGATGTCGGGATTGAGCGAGCGAGCCGCAAGTGCGATGTAGACGTTGTCTGCGTCCGAGTCGACCGCGCACAAAAGTGCTCGCGCCCTCTCGACGCCGGCCGCCCGAAGGGATTCGTCCGAAGTCGAATCACCAATAAGGAAGAGAATGTCGTCATCTTCCATAAGCTCTACGAGCTCGTCCTGTGGCTCGACCACGACGAAGGGGACACCTTCCTCCGCGAGCTCACGCGCCGCCGTGCGGCCGACTCGCCCGTAGGCACAAACTATGTAGTGATCGCTGAGCGCCCCTATGCGTCTCTTCATCCGTCTCCTAACCGTTCGCTGACCGAACGCTCCCTCGGAAATCGCCAGGCCCATCAGAGATAACGTAACGATGAAGATACCCACGCCCAACGCCAACAGGCTGATCGTGAACCATTCCCCGGCGAGGCTCAGAGGTCTTGCCTCCTCGAAGCCCACAGACGTGAGCGCCAAGAGCGTCATATAGAGCGCATCCACGAACGTCCAGCGCTCGATGAGCATGTAGCCGCCCACTCCATAGGCGCCGGTCAGCACAAGCGCCAGCCCCGGCCATCTCAGGCGGCCGAAGGGCTTGTCCGAGCGAACCACCATGATCCCGAGGCTACTCGGGGTGGAACATATGGGGCGCCGACCGCCGTCCAAGCCGCAACAGTTCGATAACGACGGAGGATGACCATGAGATCGTGGAAGCTAGTTGCGGTGGGGGCAATCCTGGCAGTGGTGGGGGCCGCCTGTAGCGGAAGTGACGGGAGCAGCGCGCTCGAGTGCCGGCGACGCCGGCGGTAGTAGTGGTGGGGGCGGCGGAAGCCAAGGGGGCGCCGTTGACGGTGACGGAGCCACCCGCGAGTCTGCTCCCGCGCTCGGAAGTGGTGAGATCGGCTACGCCAAGGTGGGCGGGCAGACGGCGGCTCGGCTCCCCACCGTCGGGCCCTCGGTTATCAAGACCGGTTATCTCAAGCTCACGGTGGCCGAGGATGGCTTCTCGGAAGCGACCCAGGACGCGGTCGCGTTGGCGGGCCGTTTCTCGGGCTTCGTGCTCTCGACTTCGATCGAGGGCCAGGACTCTCGCTCGGGCACGTTGGTCATCAGGGTCCCTTCCGACAGGTTCGAGGAGTTCGTGAACGAGGTCAAGGACCTCGGTGATGTCCGCTCCGAGAGCATCTCGGGGCAAGACGTGACCCAGGAGTTCGTGGATCTCGAGGCGCGCCTGCGAAATCTGCGCGCTCAGGAAGCGGTCCTGCTGCGGCTCTTCGACAAGGCCTCCACGGTAGCCGCCACGATTCGAGTGCAGTCCGAGCTGGGCCGAGTCCAACTCGAAAGCGAGCAACTCCAGGGACGGCTTCGCTACCTCGAGGACCAGACCTCGCTCGCCACCTTGAGCATCACCGTCGCCGAGAAGGGCGCCGCTCCGGCCACGCGCGGGACTCTGACCAAGGCCTGGGACAGGGCCCTGGGGGGTGCCCTGGGTGTCGTTGCCGCCGTGATCGTGGGGGCCGGAACGCTGCTCCCCGTCGTGCTTCTCCTCCTGGCCGGCGTTGTGATCTTCCGCCAGGTGAGGCCGCGGTTTACGTCGTGAGGTCCACCGAACGGCCCGACTTGAGGATCTCGAGCACCGCCTGAGCGTCGTCGTCTTCGACCCTGACAGGCTCACCGGCCTTGCGATCGAAGCCGAAGGCGCGGCTCAAGTTCTCCTCGGCTCGGCCGAGCGCCTTCTCGGCGGCGCTCAGCTTGATCCTGAGGTCGGTCTCCCGGCGGCGGGCCTCTTCGAGCTCGACCTCCAGCTTCTCTAGCCGAAGATTCTGTTGCTCGCCCTGGGTCGCGAAGGCGTCGACCTGAGCGGCGCGCAAGGAGTCGTCGCGGGCAAGCTCGATGAGCCGATCGACCACGGCACGGCCGACATCGTCGTAGTCGATGCGGACGTTCTTGCGTCCTCCTTTCGCCGGAGCAGAGGATTGCGCATCCTCTAGCGTCACTTCATCGGTCGATTGCACGGCGATGATGGTGTCCCGCCCCCGGCGGCCCCGCTGGATCACCTCGATCCGGCCGAGCCCTTCCAACAGCTTCACCGCTTCGGCAGAGCGAACTGAGTTGAGGCCGGCTTCCGTCGCGACTTGGCGCAGCTTGCCTTCGAACTGAGCATCGACTGCGGCCTCGTCGAGAGCGTTGAGTAGACGTGTTGCTAATAGGTGGAGGTTCGTACGAGCCATGTGACTGCTTTCTGTCGGGAGGATTCGCAGACTACATGAAGCAATCTAGTACGGGATACCCACTCTGAAAAGTAACGTGGGAGCAATCTCAGAACTATCTCCGCACGAAGAACGGACGGCACCGAGAGCGTCATTTGGCGCTCACGTCCCGGGATGCGGGGTACCCGACTGCGACCATAGATAGGGGGGGTGCACTAAGCGCAGGTGGGTACGGGCGCAACTTCGTGGCTGAGGGACCTGGGTATTTGGGTTGAGTTCGGGGGCCAGATCGGTCCCGGGAAAACTGGGAACTTGATTTCAGTCCTGGAAGAGGATCTGGCTGATGCGGGCCCGCAGCTCCTGCGGACATGAGCTGTGCCGCCGCTGCCGGGAGACGATCACCGTGACTCGCTTCTGCAGGCCGAAGCGCTCGTAGCAGGGGCCGCACTCTTCGAGATGGACGCTGATCTCGCGGCGCTCGGACTCGCTGAGCACCTCCTCGTCGAGATAGAGGTAGATCTGCTCGAGCGTGGTCCGGCAGTACTCCTTCATTTCCCTTTGCTCGCTGTCATGGTCCTGGGTCCTGTCCATCGCCGGTAGGGCCGTCCTTGACGATCCCTCGATCTCTGGCTATGTCCCACAACCGTTTCTGCAGTGACTTTCTTCCCCGGTGCAGGCGCGACATAACGGTCCCCATGGGGACGTCCATGATTTCGGCCATCTCGGCGTAGGAAAAACCTTCCATGTCGGATAGGACCACCGCCAGTCGGAACTGGTCGGGCAGATCCTCGATCGCCTGAAGGATGTCCGTGTCCACCAGTTCGTCCAGCACCAGGGACTCGGGGGTCTCGGTGAACTGGATGTCGTGGTTCTTGAGCTCTTGATAGAGGTCGAAGTCCTCGATTTCGTCGGTGGACACCTTCTGGGGTTCCCTCTGCTTCTTGCGGTAGATGTTGATGTAGGCGTTGGTCATGATGCGGAAGAGCCACGCCTTCAGATTCGTACCCGCCTCGAAGCGATCGAAGGAGCGATAGGCACGGAGCATCGTTTCCTGGACCAGGTCCTCGGCGTCGGCGGGGTTTCGGGTCATGCGCAGAGCGCCGCCGTAGAGGGAGTCGAGCAGGGGAGGGACATCGGCCTGGAATCGTTGCTTGTCTTCCTCTGCGAGGCCCGTGGCCCTCGAGTCAGCCACCCGCTTTGGCCCCCGACGAGCCCTCGAGCATGCTCGACTCGAAGCTGAACAGCAGGCCCTCTCGCCTTCGGTGGGTCTCGAGGGCAATGTCGATCAACGTGTCCACCAGCTCCTCGAAAGAAACTCCTTCAGGCTCCCACAGATAGAAGGCCAGGGATCCGGGGACGGTGTTGATCTCCATGACCCAGCTCTGTTGGGCGCTCTGGTCCACGAAAGCGTCGATGCGGGCGACTCCGGAGGCATCTATCGCCCGAAAGGCGGCCACTGCATTGTCCTGCACCAACTTGGTGAGACGGTCCGAGATGGGGGCCGGGAGGCGCCGTTCCTGACTCGCCATGCCCGACGACTTGGGGGCCGCCTCTTGCTTTCCGCCCCTCAGGTACTTGTCGGAGAAGGTCAGGAACTGTTCCCAGGGAACGGGTTGCTCGCAGAGTGAGGGCCGGAGCTCCACCCCCGCGCCGCCGAGGACCGCGCAGTTGACCTCGATGCAGCCCTCCATCGATCGCTCGACCAGGATCCTGCGGTCGTAGCGACAGGCGACGTCGAGTGCTTGTGCCAAGCCGGCACGGTCCTCGGCCCTCCCGATTCCGACGCTGGAGCCGAGTCGTGCCGGCTTGACGAACATCGGATAGACCAGGGACCTTTCGATCTCGTCGAGCGTGCGGCCGGAATCGGCTTCGAGCCGCTCTGTTTCCACCAGCACGTGGGGAACCACCGGCAGCCCCGCCGCCTGAAAGGTAGCCTTCATGATCACCTTGTCCATGCCTGCGGCGGAGCCCGGCACTCCCGAGCCCACGTAGGGGATGCCGGCCAGCTCCAGGAGGCCCTGCAGGGTGCCGTCCTCGCCAAAGGTCCCGTGGACGGCGGGGATTACGACGTCGAGCGGTATCGCGCGGGCCCGCTTGAGCCGCCCGCCCGGCAGATAGAGCCCTTTGCGGTCCTTGCTCGGGGGGATCCAAGCCTCATCCGCGACCTCGTCCCAGGTCCGGCGCCGGTAGACGGCGAGGTCGTTGAGTGCCTGCGAGTGCAGCCAGCGGCCCTCGCGGGTGACGTAGATCGGGATTACGTTGTGGCGGGGAGCGAGCGCAGCCATGACCTGATGGGCGCTCACGATCGAGACGTCGTGCTCGACCGAGCGCCCGCCGAAGATCACGCCTACGTCCAATCTGTCCATGACGGGCAGTCTAGAGGTTGCCCCGTTTTCGGATGCCGACTGATGGTCAGATGCTCTATACGGTCATCTCGTGCCCGCACGACCGCGTCCGCCGGGGGGTGAGCTTGTGGTCGATATACGGATTCTGGCCACTCATGAGTTTTCCGAAGCAGGATTGCAGACGCTTCGTGAGCTGCTGGACGAGGCCTTTGAGGGCGGCTTTGGAGACGACGACTGGGACCACACGGTAGGCGGGCTACACGTTCTCGCCGTAGAGGATGGCGGCATCGTCTCTCATGCCGCAGTCGTTGAACGGCTTCTGACGGCCGAAGAGCGGCCGCTTCGAACCGGCTATGTCGAGGGCGTCGCTACGCCGCTCGAGCATCGGGGGAAGGGTCACGCCTCCACGGTCATGAGAGAGATCGGCAAGCTCATTCGTGGGAGCTACGAGCTTGGGGGCCTTTCCACCGGCCTCCCGGATTTCTATGCCCGGCTCGGATGGGAGCTGTGGCGGGGGCCGACCTACACGAGCTCGCCCAAGGGGCGGCGGCGGACGCCCGACGATGACGGCGGGGTCATGGTTCTGCGAACTTGGTTGACGCAGCATCTCAGGACAACCCTTCCTCTGATGTGCGAGTGGCGCTCGGGCGACGTTTGGTGACGAGCTGTGCCGCCTGCGTCAGCAACTCTGGGTGCCGGCCCCCTCATCTTCGAGTGCTTTCTCGGCCATCGTGCTGTCGGGGTCGACGGTGTCAACTCGCAGAACGTCCGGGCCTGCAAGCTCACCGTAGACGATGACTTTCCCGGTGGGGGGGTCCGATAGAGCCTCTCCATAGTTTGGCGACCGACTGTAGCTCCACCGGACTTCGAAGCCGAGGTCTCGAAGGACTCGATCCACTTCCGGTGGATCGAGGTTCCGAAGGCAGTGGAGAATTCCGCCCGGCCCGGTCTCGTCGGGTGCATCTCGCATGTGGCTCATCACCCACGATTCACCGTTTGCGGCGGCTCGGCCGACCCGCAACGTAATGGGTGTGGAAAAGTCGGCCGGCACCTTGAGGACACGTGTGTGGGGAATTCCTGCTTGCTCTGTGCCTTCGTCTTCCTCTGGATACATCTGCCGAAAGAGATCGCTGATCCGCGGATCGTTGTACCCGGTCGTGCTGTCGTTCACCACGTCAACCCACACTCCGACTGAGCTGGGGCCCACCGGTATGAGCTCCACTCTGGCATCAAGTCCCGCAGCTTGAAGGTCATTGGTCATCGCCTCTGGATCTGCCAGAGCGCCCTCGACCCGCAGGTACAACGTGCCCCCGTGCTGCGCTACCGCAAGCGCTCCTCGCCGTGGATCGTCCGAAACAATCGGGAGGACGATCGTCAGCAGCACCGCAGCGCCCACGACGACGGCGATGGCGGGCCACCGGCGCCGAAGTAGTGATGGGCGAGCGCGGTGCGGAAGAGACTCTCGTCGCTCTTCGACGGCTTCGACAAGAGCCGGAAGGAGCCTCGATTCGAAACCACTGAGGTTCTCTTCGTCTTTGGTCTTCATGGGGACACCTCCCTGATGGGTTGTGGAGTGGTGGCGGGCGCTGTAACAACGAAGGACGGAAGGGACCGGCGAAGCTTTGCCCTGCCGCGCGCGAGGCGCATTCGTGCAGTGGCTGAAAGGATTCCGAGAGTCTTCGCTGCTTGGGCGGGAGTGAGCTCGTCCAAGACCACCAGCTCGACAACGGCGCGTTCTCCCTCGGGCAGCATCGAGATGGCGTTTCGAAGATTGCTGGACAGCCCGGTAGCGTCAATTTCCTCTTCCAGCCTGGTGTAGTCGTCGTCGTCCAATACCCGCCGCCCGGCTAGGCGGGCTTTGGCTTCGCGATCGCGTCGGCTCCTGCGGGCTTCGGAGGCCATCAGGTTGGCCGCAACGCCGAGAAGCCAGGGAACCGCGCGGCCCCTAGCAGGGTTGAAGAGATGCGCCGACTCGATTACCTCCAGCCACACGGCGGCAACGAGATCCGGAACTTCGCCCGGTCTCGAGCAGCGACGGATGGCGAAACCCACCACCTTGCCAACGTGTCGGCGGTAGAATTCCTCGAAGGCGGCGGGATCCTCCCCGGCTCGAGCGAGCAGCTGCTCGTCGGTCATGCGGGCAACCTCCACACATCCCTCCTTCGTTCGTCCGCTTCTATGGAGGTATTGGTCGGAGCCCGGGCGCCGCAACGTCTCCCCTCGAGTGATTCAGCCCTCGTAATGGTCCGGAAGATCGTTCTCGAACAGGACCGCGTCTCCCGGCCCCAGCAACGACGCCAGCTGCGCCTGTGCATCGGCGAGGGAGTCGACTTCGACGACTCGAGCCGAGGCGCCCTTCGCCCCCCGCACGAGAGCGGCCCGGTTGGCCTTGGCGACCACCACGACGGTGTCGGCGACGGCAGCGGCCCGGCGGCCGAGCTCTTCGTTGGCCTGCTCCTGCAACGCGCCGAGCTCGATGATCCCGGGCGTGACGACCACGCGCCGGCGAGCGGGCAGGGCCTCGAGTACTTCGAGCGCGGCGGCGGCGCCGTCGGAGTTCGAGTTATAGGCGTCGTCGATAACAGTGACGCCCCCGGCGCCTTCGATCAGTTGCAGCCGGTGTTCGACCGGGGTGAGGGCCGCAATGGGCGCGACCAGGTCCGACAATCGGCGACCGGCGGCCAGGGCCACCGCGGCCCCCGCAAGTACGTGTCCGATCGAGTGGCGACCCAGCAACCGAGTCGAGGCCTCCCAGCTCTCGCCCGAGCGAGCGTCTACGAGCTTGAAGTGAGTGCCCGATCGAGTGGTGGACAGATCCGAGGCAGTGACGTGTGGGCCGGCTGCCGTCAGCAACCCGTAGCGGACGACTTCCACACGTTCGGTCGCATCGGCCAGGGCCTCGACTGCGGGATCGTCGACGTTCATCACCGCGATGCCGTTCTCGGGGAGCGCTTCGATGAGCTCGTACTTGGCCGTGGCGATCGACTCGAGCGAACCAAAGGTTTCGAGGTGAGCAGAGCCGATGGCGGTCAGCACTCCAATGTGAGGACGCACCAACCGGCAGAGCTCTGCGATGTCGCCGGGGTGCCGGGCTCCCATTTCCACTACGAAGAAGCGGTGCCGTTCCTCGAGGCCCTCGTTGATGGTTCGCACCACACCCAGCGGAGTGTTGAACGAGCCGGGTGTGGCCATGACCTGTTGGGCCGGCGCAATCAATCCCTGCACCGCGGCCCGGGTGGAGGTCTTGCCGAAGGATCCGGTGATCCCCACCACCACAGGGCCGACCTGCGCAAGCAGGGCCTGGGCCCGGCTCGTAAAGCGCCGGTTGATGGCGGTCTGCACCGGAGCGAGCAGGACATCGGCCGCAGTCAATAGCGCCGGTGAGCCCACGATCAACAGCGCGGTCACAACTGCCCAGGTTCCAACATCTGCGGGCCAACCACCCAGGAGGAGATGGGCGAGTCCCGGCAAAACCAGCGAGGCGACGACGAAGAGCGCAAGGGAGACGATGAGGGTGCGACGGGCGCGTCCCGTCATCACCAACGGCTTCTTTTGCGGAGCTGCGGCCAACCAGAGCGCTCGCCGAGGATGCCGCTTGCACCACTCCAAGAAGGGCCCCCGCTTGTAACCCTCGAGTTGGAAGACGTGCAGCCCCCGCTTGAGTCTGAAGTACTGGACGATGGTCAGCGCAGGGATGAACCCGAAGATGATCGTTCGCAACAGCAGCGAGTAGGCGAAAAACGGATCGGCCCGGCCCATCAGTCTAGGAAGTGGCGGGTAATCCGGCAGAAGCGATCGGGCTCCTCCAGATAGGCGAAGTGGCCCGCCCCCTCGAAGATGATGAGCCCTGCATCCGGGATCAGCTCCTCCATACGGCGACCATGTGCCACCGGAACAGCATCGTCCTCGCTGCCCCAGATAAGGAGGGTGGAGGATTCGACTGCGGGGAGCGTTCCCGAAAGATCCTCATTGACGACCCTCACCAGAACCGGGCGCAGCGGCCCCGCCTCCTGGTAATCGGCCGAGGCGACGCTCTGGTAGATACTCCGCTTGAGGTGTCGCCCCGCGGGTCCCAGGCGGCCGGCCACCCTTCCGCCCTTGGAAGCCGCCTTCTTGAGCCTGCCCTTCATGGTGGGCGGGCTTCGAAGCCCTGAGGGTGCCTGGAGGATGAGGCGGTCGACGTAAGAGGGCTCGGTGGCGGCGATGAACATCGAGGTGCGCGCCCCAAACGAGTGCCCGACGAAGTGGGCCCTCTCGACCTCCAGCTCATCCAGGATCTCGCACACATGGACCGCGTAATCCGACGTGCCCCACTCCGGTGGTGGGACTGCGGACTCGCCGAAACCTGGAAGATCGATTGCCACGAGCCGGAAGGCGGGGGCCAGGCACGTGAGCACCGGTGTCATCGACTCGATGCGGCCGCCCCATCCGTGAAGGACGACCACGGGGTGCCCCGCCCCCGAGTCGAGCACCCGGGTGCGGCGCCCCTCCGGTGCCAGGAAAAAGGAGGACGAGGTCATCGTTGAGTGATCTTTTCACCGTACCCCGCGCTGAGGAGCGCGGGTTGTGGCGAAGAGGTCGCCGGCCCCCCGACTCTTAGCGGCGGCGAGGAGGCCTGCGGGAGCGTCGGTGCTGCCGCTGCTTGGGATTCTTGCGTCGTCGCTCGGGCTGCACCGCGGTGGGCCTGGGACGCTCGGACTGCGCCTTGGTGATGGCTCGGGTGATCTCCTCGGTGGTCGACACATCGCTCTCGCCGCCGCTCAGCATCAGTTGAAGCAGCACCGAGCGCTCGAACTCCTCGGTCGAGCCGGTGATCTTCTGGCGCGATCCCGCCGGAGTGTCCCACTCGGCGATGATCCGCCCTGCGTGGGCAACGCCCACCCGCAGCGGGATCGTGCCTACCCTTCCCTGCCACACCAGTTCGTTGGTCTCCATCACTCCCACTCTCTAATTTTCGGCTCAGCCAACCTCTGCTCTTGCACGACACCGGGAATTGCCCCTGACTCGCTCGTTTCCCCGGTTTACTTCCCCTCGTTTTTCGCGAGACAATGCCTTTGTGACTGCAGTGTGACCATGAGAACGGGAACAGTCACCCTCTTGTTCACCGACCTGGTCGGTTCCTCAGAACTGATCCAGCGACTCGGAGACGACGCCGCGGACCGCGTCCGGCGCCGTTACTTCCGTCTGCTCAGAGACTCCGTGCAGCGCTGCGGCGGCGACGAGGTCAAGAGCCTCGGGGACGGGCTCATGGTGGTCTTTCCCAGCGCAGTAGATGCCGTCTCGTGCGCCGTCTCCATGCAGCAATCCATTCACAATCATAACTCCGAGCACGAGGATGAGGGGCTTCTCCTCAGAGCCGGGTTGCACGCCGGCGAGCCCGTCCGTGAGGGAGGCGACTTCTTCGGTCAGTCGGTGGTCATCGCCAAACGGATCTGCGACGGTGCTCGGGGCGGTCAGATCGTGGCCTCCGAACTGGTCCACGACATCGTTGGAAGTCGCGGCGCCTTCGAGTGGAAGGAACTGGGTTGGATCGCACTCAAGGGGGTGGCGGCGCCGGTCTCGTGCTGTGAGCTTGCATGGTCCCCCACCCCCACGGGTTCTTCTCCCCGACCGCTCAAGGATCCCCGCGGCAGCCGGCTTCCGATGGGCCGCGCCCAGGCTGGAGGACGCCCGGAAAGGAACTTATCCCTTGCTTCTCCTCGCCTTCAGGGCGCGGTGGCTGCAGCGGTGACCCTGGGTTTGGTGGTGGCAGGCATCTTTGCCGTCGACTCGAAGCTGGGCCCGCAGGCTGATTCCGCTCCAGAGCTGGCTTGGGCCGTGGTCGAGCCTTCTACCTCAGGCCTCGGCGGTCCCGGCAATCAGAGGATCAACCGTCTGCTGTCCTACGGGCAGGGGTTCGTCGCGGTCGGCCAGGATGATGCCTCCGGGAGCCCCGACGCCGCGGTTTGGACGTCCGGAAACGGGAGCATCTGGACCCGGCAAGCCCCCGACGCTCTGACCGAGCCAGGAGGGCAGGGGATGCTGGGAGTAGCGGCCGGCGGGCCCGGCTTCGTCGGCGTGGGCTTCAGGGGTCACGGCGGGACCCTCGACGCCGCCGTGTGGACCTCCAAGGACGGAAGGGAATGGACGGCTGTCGAAGGCGACCCCGGCCTCGAAGGTCCGAGAAATGAGGTCATGAATCGCGTCGTTCAGACCGAGGTCGGTCTGGTCGCGGTGGGCTATCAGGGCCTGGGAGGTGACCGGGATGCCGCTGCGTGGGTGTCCGATGATGGCTTCGCGTGGCGCCAGGCGGAGGTTCCAGAGCAACAACGCGACCAGGGAACGCAGGAGATGCGAGGTATCGCGGCGCGCGGGAACAACCTCGTAGCCGTGGGGGAGGACGGCCTCTCCGGCAACTACGACGCCGCGGCGTGGTTCTCGAAGGACGGCACCAGATGGCAACGCCGGCCGCAGCCGCCCGACGTTTTCGGGGGGCCGGGGGAGCAGATCATGACCTCGCTGGTGGCCTCGGGCTCAGGTTTCGTCGCGGTTGGTTGGAGTACCGTCACGTCCGACCTGGACGCACAGGTGTGGACCTCCGAGGACGGGATGGAGTGGAGCCGCCTGAGCTACGACGAAGCGATCTTCGGCGGCGCTGAGGATCAGCTCCTGTGGGGCGTTGCTTTTTCCGAGGGCACCTTCATCGCAGTGGGCCGTGACGATGACGGTGGCGGATCGGATGCCGCGGTGTGGACCTCAGAGGATGGCTTGGACTGGTCACGCACACCGAGTGATGAGAGCGTTTTCGGAGGCGACCGCGGTCAGGAGATGAAGTTCGTGGCCGCTGCCGGGTCGCGGCTGGTGGGCGCGGGCTCGGACAAGCAGGATGCTGCGATCTGGTGGGCCGACCTGCCCGAACGTTGAACGCCCCCTTTTGACTGCGACCGATTAGTGCTCCTGCGCGGAAGTAGCGTCAGCATCCAGGGCGGTCCTGCGCGGCGAGGTCAGGGAAAGCTCCAACTCTTCCACGACGCGAGCGGGATCCCCTTTGTAAAGGGCCGATCCCACAACGAAGCGATCTGCGCCGGCCGCGGCAGGCTGTGCGATCGTGGCGGCCGATATGCCTCCGTCGACCTCGAGCGATATGTCGCGACCGGACCCCCCGATCAGATCGCGCGCCGCGGCGATCTTCGAGTCCATGGCCCCGATATAACTCTGCCCACCGAAACCCGGGTTCACGGTCATGACCAATAGGAGATCCAGGAGATCGATCACGTGGACGCACACTTCGAGTGGCGTCGATGGATTCAGAGCCAACCCCGCTCTGGCCCCGAGGTTGTGGATCTCCTCGAGCGTCCGGTGCAGGTGTGTGCACGTCTCCGCGTGCACGATGACCGTGGCGCAGCCTGCTTCCACGTACTCAGCGAGGTAACGCTCGGGGGCGTCGATCATCAGGTGTGCCTCGAAAGGAAGCTCGGTCGCCGGTCTGCAGGCGCCGATGACTCCCGCGCCAATCGTCAGATTCGGCACGAAATGGCCGTCCATGACATCCCACTGGATCGCATCCAGGCCGGCCCCCTCGAGGGTGGTACAGACCTCGCCCAAGCGCGCGAGGTCCGCGTTAAGCACCGAGGCGACAAGCTGGTTTTCCACAGCCCAACGCTAACCGGGTGACGACCAAGTGGCGGTCCGTCGTTCAACAACCACCTGTTCAAGGCTCACGCTGCGAACGCAGGAGGGCCAGGAACAGCATCGCAGAACGGGGAAGGTCGGACTTCTCCACATAGAGCACATGCCATGGGCGTTGCAACGGTGTCCCCTGCACCCGCAAACGCACCACGATCCCTGACTGAATTTCGACTGTCACCGCATCCAGGGAGATCAGAGTGATCCCCAAACCCGCCGTTGCAGCGTGCTTTATTGCCCCATTGCTTCCCACCGTCATCACCGAGCGCGGCGCGATCCCCGAGACAGACCAGAACTCCTCGGTCGCCTCGCGCGTTCCGGACCCCGGCTCCCGCAGGAGCCATGTCTCCTCCGACAGCGTGATCGGTTGGATCGAGCGCCGTTTACGCAGTGGATGGTCCGGGTGGGCGACGATGGAGAGCTCGTTATCAAGGAACGCTTCACCCGCTATCCCCGATGATGGCGGCGGCCGGCCTCCCACGGCCAGATCTGTTTCGCGGTCGATCAGGCGACTGATGGCGGTCGCTCGGTTTCCGACCTCCAGCGATATCTGAATCTCCGGGTGGCGTTCGCGGTACTGCGCCAGCAGGACGGGCAGTACGTACTCCCCGGCCGTAGTCACGCCTGCGATCCGCAAGTGGCCGGGTGCGCCTGCCGCTTCTCGTGCCGCCTCAACGGCGCGTTCGGATAGACCGAGAATCTGTGTTGCGTAGCGAGCGAGCTCGCGGCCGGCCGCCGTCAGCCGGATCCCCCGCCCCGCCGGCTCGATCAGCGACACTTCCAGTTCGCGAGCAAGGGAGCCGACGGCCGACGATACCGAGGGTTCGGTAACGACGAGTGCCGCAGCGGCCCCCCGAATGGAGCCCGCTCGGGCTACCTCGACGAAGGTTCGTAGTTGTCCGAAGGTCATTAGTTAAGCTTAAGCCTAAGAGTAGTCTGGAAACGTTTACATTGAGATCTTGCTTATAGGGGCGTACTCTCTGGGATGGCGGGCAGGAGATAGAAGTGGAGCGAAAGATGGCCCCAGGCAACGGGAACGAAAGCAAGCGAGACCGGTTCCTCGCCGGCGTTATCCCCTACAAAGAGATGGGCTATTGGCGGCCCGACTACGAGCCTGAAGAGACCGACATCATCGCAGCCTTCCGCATCACCCCGCAGTCGGGGGTCGATCCCGAAGAGGCGGCGGCCGCGGTCGCGGGAGAATCGTCGACTGCGACGTGGACGGTGGTGTGGACGGATCAGTTGACTGCGTACGAGAACTACCAGGCCAAGGCCTACAGGGTGACACCGGTGCCGGGTGCCGACCCCCCTCAGTGGATCGCCTACATCGCCTACAAGCTCGACCTGTTCGAGGAAGGCTCGATCCCCAATTTGACATCGTCGATCATCGGCAACGTTTTCGGGTTCAAGGCGCTGCGCGCTCTTCGGCTCGAGGATCTGCGGATCCCACAGGCATACCTCAAGACGTTCCAGGGCCCTCCGCACGGGATCATCCAAGAGCGCGAGATGATCAACAAGTACGGCCGGCCTCTACTGGGTGCGACCACCAAGCCCAAGCTCGGACTCTCGCCGAGAAACTACGGGCGGGTTGTCTACGAGGCGCTTCGGGGCGGACTGGATTTCGTCAAGGACGACGAGAACACCAACTCACAACCCTTCAACCGCTGGCGCGAACGCTTCCTTTACTGCATGGAAGCCGTCCACCGGGCGATGGAGCAAACAGGTGAGGTCAAGGGCCACTACCTGAACGTCACGGCCGCTAGCATGGAGGAGATGTACGAGCGCGCCGAGTTCGCCAAGGAGCTCGGAAGCGTAATCATCATGATCGACCTGACGATCGGGTTCACCGCAATGCAATCGATGTCGAAGTGGGCGCGCGCCAACAGCATGCTACTTCACCTCCATCGGGCCGGACACTCCACTTACACGCGTCAAAAGAACCACGGCGTGAATTTCCGTGTCCTTGCGAAGTGGTGCCGGATGCTCGGAGTGGACCATATTCACGCAGGAACCGTTGTCGGAAAGCTCGAGGGGGACCCGAACGCCGTGAGTGGCTACTACAAGACGTGCACCGACGACTTCAACAAGCAGGATGCGGCCCGCGGTTTTTATTTCGACCAGGACTGGATTCACATGCCCGGTGTGATGCCGGTCGCATCCGGCGGTATTCACGCCGGCCAGATGCATCAGCTCCTGCACTACCTTGGCGAGGACGTGGTCCTGCAGTTCGGGGGTGGGACGATCGGCCATCCCATGGGCGTCTCGGCGGGCGCAACCGCCAACCGCGTCGCGACCGAGGTCATGATCAAGGCTCGCAACGAAGGCCGCGACATCATGAGGGAAGGCCCCGACATCCTGCGCACGGCCGCAAAGAAGTCGCCCGAGCTCGACTCGGCGATCGAGACGTGGGGCGATATCACCTTTGAGTACGAGTCCACCGATACGCCGGATGTCGTCGAAACGCCGACTCCGGTCGCCTGACGAGTAGGACCCCTGAGGAGAGAACAAGCATGACGACAGGACTGCATATCACCCAAGGCACGTTTTCGTACTTGCCCGAACTCGACGACGACGAGATCAGGGCACAGATTCAGTATGGCATCGACAACGGTTGGGCGGTGGCCATCGAGTACACCGATGATCCTCACCCTCGCAATATCTATTGGGACATGTGGGGGATGCCGATGTTCGATATCGAGGACGCCTCCGCCGGCCTGCACGAGGTCATCCGCTGCCGAGAAGCGTTCCCGAATCACTACATCAAGGTGAGTCTCTACAATCGCAAACTCACCAAACAGAGCATCGCGCTTCAGTTCTTCGTCAACCGGCCGCAGCACGAGCCCGGATTTCGCCTCGAGCGGCAAGAGGGCATTAACCGAGCCGTGCATTACACGCTGACGTCCTACGCGGCAGACCGGCCCCACGGCGAACGTTACTCGAGCGATGGCTCACACGAAAGCTGGTAGCGGCCCCTCCCTCGGTCCCGGTCTTCCTTCTCGAGACACCCAGGAGCCCCACGGACGGGAGAGAGCGGATCGCCGCTTCGCCGAGCTCGAGGATCCCCTGCGCGAGATACCTGACGACACAGATGTCGACGCCGAAACTGTCTTCCGAGAGTCCCGCATCGACGAGGTCCTCGAGGAGATGGATCGCGATCTGATCGCGTTACAGCAGGTGAAAGGACGCATCGGAGAGATCGCAGCGTTGCTTCTGGTCGACCGGCTGCGCCGCAGCATCGGGCTCGAAGCCTCCCCCCCACCCTTCACATGAGCTTCACCGGCAATCCGGGGACCGGCAAGACTACCGTCGCGGCCAAGATGGGAAAAATCCTCTACAAGCTTGGTTATGTCCGCAAGGGCCACGTCGTGAGCGTCACGCGCGACGACCTGGTCGGCCAGTATGTCGGTCACACCGCGCCGAAGACGAGGGAGGTCTTGAAGAAGGCCATGGGCGGAGTGTTGTTCATCGACGAGGCGTATCACATCTACCGGGTGGACAACGAACGGGACTACGGACAGGAGACCGTGGAGTTGCTGCTGCAGGTGATGGAGAACGAGCGCGAGAACATCGTCGTCATCATGGCCGGTTACAAGGAGCAAATGGATCGTTTCTTCGCCGATGTACCCGGCCTCAGCTCGCGCATCGCGCACCACGTCGACTTCCCCGACTATTCCGCCGACGAGCTGATGGAGATAGCGCGACTCATGGCGGAACAGCAACGCTACCGTCTCTCCGACGAGGCTGAGGATGCGTTTGCAGAGTACCTAAAGCTGCGACGCGAGCAACCTCGCTTCGCCAACGGCCGCAGCATCCGTAACGCGCTCGATCGGGCGCGTATGCGTCAGGCGGTCCGCCTCTATGCCGGCGGACGGGACGGCAGCCGTTTGACCAAGCGAGACCTGGTGACAATCGAAGTCGAGGATGTGCTCAAGAGCCGCGTCTTCGAAGGCGGCTTCTACCAAGAACAGGAGCCCGCCGCCGAAGACGCGGGCAACGACGGCCCCGGATGAGCGATTCGGGGCCGTCCGAAAGAGTCGTTCTCGGGCGGCGGGATGACACGACGATGGTGGGCTTCCAATGGACGGGGGCCGAACCCGAGGGTCTGAACGAGCCCTATGAGGCGGAGAGCCTGGGGGCGGTCTGGGAGGGCGACGAGCTGGTCACTTACAACCTCGGCCACCTCGCCCATCGCTTCGGCCACGACATCGACGGGTACATGGAGGACGTGGACTAGGTCGGGGCTCTAGAGCGCCAGCGCCGCCAGCGCGATCACGATCAGCGCGAGCCAGTAAACGCCGGTGAACACGAAATCAAGGCGTTGTGGCCGCAGAGGGATCAGAACCGCAACGACCCACAGCGGCATGACGATCACGCCGAAGAGGGCCGCGTAGAGGAGGCTCGCCCAAGAGACGAACGAGGCTCCTGAGACCGCCGCCGCAGCGAGCGCCAGCAGCAGTACCCCGAGCACCGCTTGGCCCAGCACATCGCCCAGGGGTCCTCCCTTGGAGAGCCGAAAGAGACGATAGCCGAATCCTGCCGCCGCGTTGACGCAGAGGGCTGCACTGAGCACCGTTCGCCACATGTCCTCGTCCATATCGAGGCCCAAGATAGCCTTCAGAGGTGGCCAAGAAGAAGAGCTCACGCACACGTGGCAAGGCTGAGTCGGGCCAGCACGAGCGCCGCCAGCAACGCCTCGAAGAACGCCGGCTGGCGAGGGAGCAGGAGCTTGCCCGTGAGGCCCGGGCGAAGCGTCAGCGCGACTTCCTGCGCCGAACGATCATTGCCGTGGTTCTAGGGGTGGTTACGTGGTTCTTGTTCTTCCGCACCCAGGCGCCCACCGAGATCGCCGGAACCAAAGTGATGAGCTTCTCGACTAGTGGGGTCAATGTGCACCGCACGGGCTCTCTCGAATTCGAAACCACGCCGCCGGTGTCCGGGCCCCATGCTCCCCAGCCGGCGGCCTGCGGCACCTACGCCGAGCCGATCCCCGATGAGGAACAGGTGCACACCCTCGAGCACGGGGCGGTGGGCATCCAGTACCGGCCCGATCTCGACCCAGACCAGATCGCTGTGATCGAGGAACTCGTGGCCGGATACGACACCCACGTCTTCTCGGCCCCCTATCCCGGCATGGAGCCCAAAGTCGTCGTGTCCTCGTGGGGAAAAAAGATCGAGCTCGACTCCGCGAGCACTCAGGCAATACGCGCCTATGTCACGGCCTTTCGGCTGAAGGGTCCGGAGAAGCAGGACTGCCCGAACTCATCGGAAGAGTCGTTCTCGTCTTAGTGGACCTCCCCATAATCCGCTCGCAGTCGGTGCTTACGCTATTCCCGGTGCGGAGCACTTAAGATGCCCCGCTGATGAAGCCGACTTCGATTCCCAAGCTCGTCACCTGTCTGATATTGGGCCTCGCGGGGTCGGTCGCGTTTGCGGCCGGAGCGCCGGCTGCCCCGGCAAGGCCTCCCAGCGAGTGGATAGTGGGGCCGCAGAAGAAGGTGGTGCTGCTGACCTTCAACGGAGAGGCAGGAAAGAAGGGGCTCAACCACGTGCTGCGAGTGCTCCGCCATCGCCACGTCAAGGCCTCTTTCTTCTTTACCGGCCGTTGGGTCGCCCACCACAAGCAGCGTGCCCGCCGAGTGGTGCGAAGGGGACACATCCTCGGCAGCAAGGGTTATGGGCGGGCATCAATGGTTACGCTTGCCGACGCCGCGTTGAGGCATTCGATCAAACGATCTCAACGAGCACTGAGGCGCGTCGGCGCTTATCCACGGCCGTTCCTGCGAGCGCCCAAAGGAGCGCTCAATATGCGAGTCATGAACGTAGCAGGCTCGATGGGATATGGAATGGTGTCTTCCAGTCACCACCCCGGCCGGGGCTCCTCGAGAGGGGTAAGACGCAGGGTGCTCGAGCGTGCGCGTCCGGGTTCGATTGTCGCTTTGGATCTGTGGCGCAAGAGCCATCGTCGCGCCCTGCCGCGCATGATCAAAGGGCTCAAGCACAGGGGCTTCTCATTCAAGACAATCAATGCACTAGAAGACGTGAGGCCCGTTCGCTGGGATGTGACGATGAGCGCGGGGGCAACGGGCCCGACTGTAGGCCTTCTAGATAAGCGGCTGCGTTCGAAGTCCTACCCGGCGGGCGCTTCCAATGACGTCTTCGATTACGCTCTGCTGCAGTCGGTATATGCGTTCGAGAAGGTGCACCGCATGGCTCGAGACGGAGTGGTCCCTCCGGCCGAGCTGCGCAAGATCTTGTTATCGAGGAGGCCCCGAGCACACAAGCGAGGGCCGCGACGTTTCGTTGAAATCGACATCTCTCGGCAGGTGCTTTTCGAGGTAAAAGGCCGAAAGGTAATCAAGACCCTGCCCGTCTCCAGCGGCAACAACGAGCCCTATGTCTCTGAGGGAGTGAACTACATCGCCCACACACCGCGCGGCGCATTCCGCATCGAGCGCAAGATCGCCGGCTGGAGGGTCAGCCATCTCGGACGCCTCTACTATCCCTCATACTTCATCGGCGGCTTCGCCATCCATGGCAGTCCGTCGGTGCCCGTGTACCCAGCTTCACACGGATGCGTGCGGCTTCCTATGTATGTGTCCAAGGGCTTCTTCTATCGCAACCCCGTGGGCCGGGCGGTTTTCGTTCACGATTGAGCGGCACGACTCAGGAGGCCTTGGTCACTCTGTCCACGGCATCCGAGCCGCGATGATCGGCGAGGAGATCCAGGACCGCTTCCTCGATCGAGCCGTGCACGGCCGGGTCGCCGAACTCCGATCCCAACCCGAGTGTGTCCAATGAAGGCCGGATGGTCCAACCGGAGTAGAAGCGATCGAAGACGCGCGGGTCGATGTATGAGGAGCGGCTTACCGCGGGGGTATTGCCGAGGTAATCGGCGACTTCCTTTACCGCCCGCGCCACGGCTCGCTTGGCCCCGGTCTTCGTTCGCGATGCCTCCGCTGAGACGGCAACCGCCACCGCGGCCAGGACCGTGGCTTTCCATGTTCTGAAGTCCTTGGCGCTGAACTCCCTCCCGGTGATTTCCTTGATGTAGTCGTTGATGTCATTCGACTTGACGTCAACGTAGCGACCTTCGCTCTTGTAAGCCAACAGCTCATTACCCCCTCCCCTCCGGCGCTTGAGAGAGGCCACGACGTCTGCCGCCTCGTGGTCGAGCAGTGACTGGATGCTCCGTTTGCCGCCTTTGGCGGCATAGTCGAAGGTCACAAGATCGCCATCGAGCCGCACATGCCGCTTCTGAATCGTGGCGAGCCCGTAAGTCTCGTTCTGCTCGGCGTATCCCTCGGTTCCTATTCGGAAAAACCCGCGGTCGAGAAGCCGAAGCGCGCATGCCAGAACTCTCTCCCTGTCGAGGCCCTCGTTGCGGAGCTGCTCGTCGGTCGTGCGCCGAAGCTCGGGTAGCGCCCTGGCGAATTCCAGCATGTGGTCGAATTTCTCTTGGTCACGGCGATGCCGCCAGGACTCGTGGTAGAGGTACTGCTTGCGTCCGGCGTCGTCGGTCCCGACTGCTTGCAAATGTCCCGAGGGATGGGGGCATATCCAGACCTCCTTCCAGGCCGGGGGGATCGCCAGGTCACGGATGCGCTCGATGATCTCGGGCTCCGAAATGCGCTGGTTATCCTCGTCCAAATACTCGAAACCTTGCCCACGGCGCCTCCTCCTGAGGCCAGGCCCGGAGCAATTGACCTGTCTGAGACGGGGCATTGGGCTGACAATCCTTCTGTTTGGACGGGAGCACTAGATTCATGTTAAAGAGCGCGGGTTGAGATGGGGGCATACCCTGTGAGAGTCGAGCTAACCAAGCGAGGAGACTCTGTTATGGCCCATGCCGCCTCTGCCCCCGATCGGAACCTGGCCCTCGAGATCTGCCGAGTCACCGAGGCCGCCGCCATGGCGGGCGCCCGCTGGCTGGGGCGAGGGGACAAGGAGGCGGCCGACCAAGCTGCCGTCGACGCCATGCGGCTGATGATGGGAACGGTCACCATGGACGGCATCGTGGTGATCGGCGAGGGCGAGAAGGATGAGGCGCCGATGCTCTATCGGGGCGAGCGCATCGGCACCGGGGAGCCCCCCGAGGTCGATGTCGCCGTAGACCCGATCGACGGCACGACGTTGACCGCCAAGGGCCAGCCCGGCGCCCTTGCCGTGGTGGCGGTCGCAGAACGCGGCACCATGTTCGACCCCGGCCCCTGCTTCTACATGGAGAAGCTCGCAGTCGGAGAGGAGGCGGCCGATGTGGTCGACCTCGATGCGCCGGTCAAAGACAACCTCAAGCGTATCGCCAAGGCCAAGAACTCCTCCGTCGAGGGTCTCACAGTCGTGATCCTGGACCGGCCCCGTCACGATCAGATCGCCAAGGAAGTGCGCGCTGCCGGCGCTCGCATCAAGCTCATTCCCGACGGCGACGTCGCCGGCGCGATAGCAGCGGCGCGGGAGGGCACCGGCGACGATCTTTACATCGGCATCGGAGGGACTCCCGAGGGAGTCATAGCCGCGTGTGCGCTCAAGTGCCTGGGTGGCGTGCTGCTAAGCCGGCTGTGGCCGAGAAACGAGGACGAGCGAGACCAAGCGGTGCAGCAGGGCTACGACCTGGAGAAGATCCTCACGGTAGATGACCTGGTCTCGTCCGACAACGTCTTCTTCGCCGCGACCGGCGTCACCGACGGGGACCTCGTCAAGGGGGTGCATTTCCGGCGCGGCAAGGCGATGACTCAGTCGATCGTGATGAGGTCTCGTTCGGGGACGGTGCGCTACATCGACGCCCTCCATCTGGGAGCCAAGGTCCGTCACTACTAAGTCATCGGCACCAAGGCCCCTCAGCGGCGCGGCTCCCAGGAGAAAAAGCGGGCCGCTATTACTGCGCCGGCGATGCCCCAGACGGCGATAAAGGCAAGGTCTCCCAGGCGGAGTCCCGATCCCGAGGTAACGGGGCTGAAGGCAGCCTCGACGGCACGACCCGTATGGATGATCGGGAACAGCTCTCTAGTGAAGTCCAGCCACGCAGGGGGGTCCTCGATGCGGATGAACACATTGGAGAGGAAGTACAGCGGCAGGATCGAGAAGTTGACGATGGCGGGGGCCGCGTCGGCGTTGGGGATCACAGTGGCGATGGCCAGGCCCAGCGCGCTGTAGCTTGCGGCGGCCACGATCAGCGTGAGGACCAAAGCCGGGAGCGTTGTCGTGGGAACACTCACGCCGTAAAGAAGCGCACCGGCTGCGATTGTTATCACGACTAGGAGCAGCCCTACGAGGGTTGCGTGGAGGATCGCGCCAAGAACGAAGGACCAGGCCGGAAGAGGGGTGCCGCGTACTCGCTTCAGCAAGCCGCCTTCCCGCCCGAAGACGATCCTCATGGCGATGTTGGTGTACTGAGTGTTCACCACCGAAAGCGTGATGATTGCCGGGATGATCAAGGTACTGAAGCGGACCGTTCGACCGCCCCCGATCGGGATCGACTCGTTGCCGAAGGCAAGGTTGAAGATCACCAGGAACATCAGTGGAAACGCGAACGTGAAGAATGCCGCCGCTGGGTTGCGCCAGAAGGCCAGGTTCTCGTAGCGGACCTGCCTCAGGGCGAGGGCGAGCCCGCTCACGAGCCGCCGCCGATCTCCGGTTCGGTGAGCTCGAGATAGACGTCTTCCAGCGAGGCGTGCGACACGGTCAGTTGGTCGAGCTCCAACTCCCGTTCTATCGCCCACGAGGTCAGCTCATGCAGCTCTCGAGTGGGTTCATCGGTGTTGATCTCGAAATATTCGCCCGCCGCCGTTGCGCTGCGGGAAGGCGGGGATGTGCCATCCGGGAGCTGGAAGCGGATTCGCGTCTGCTTTCCTGCGGTGAGGATTCCGGGGGGACCCTGGGCCGCAATGCGACCGTCGACCAGGATGGCGACCTCATCCGCGAGACTTTGGGCCTCGTCCATGTAGTGCGTGGTCAAAAAGACGGTCACGCCCAGCTGGCTGAGGTTTCGGATCATCTGCCATGCCCCCCGGCGCGCCCCAGGGTCGAAGCCGGTCGTGGGCTCGTCCAAGAACAACAGGTCGGGGTTCCCGGCTAGCCCGAGAGCGACATCCAAGCGGCGCTGTTGACCGCCCGAAAGTCGCTTCACGCGCTCGTTCCTCTTTGCGCCGAGGCCCACGACCTCAATTATCTCGTCGAGGGACCGGGGATCCGGGTAGTAGCCACGGAACTGCTCGATCAGCTCGGAGACGGTCAGGTAGGGCTCCACGCCGGTGGACTGGAGCACGATGCCGACCTTCTTGCGGAAGGAAGCGTCGGCTTTTTCGGGGTCGCTCCCCAGGACGGAAACTTCGCCTGCGGAGCGGTTGCGATAGCCTTCGAGGATCTCGACGGTCGTGGTCTTGCCGGCCCCGTTCGGCCCGAGCAGGGCAAAGACCTCCCCCTCTGATACATCCAGGTCGACGTCCTTGACGGCCTCGAGCCGGCCGTATGACTTCCGCAGCCCGCGGACCCGGATGGCGTTGGTGGGCATTCTCAGAGCGTAAACGGGGGGAGCCCCGCCGTGTTTACGTATGTGCCTGCTCCCCTCGTCTGCCGATGCCTCACGTATGGATATGCCGGGCGGTTGGGGTGTGGGGTCGAGGACCCCCTCGAAGGCGCACAAGGAGGGAGCGCGCGTTTTGGTCGTGGACGACGAAAGCGCTATCGCCCGGATGTTGGTGCGCATACTGCAGCGCGGTGGCTACCGGTGTGGCTCGGCAATGAACGTCCAAGAAGCTCAAGAGCGCATGCGGCAGCAGGAATACGATGTCGTGTTGACGGACATGGACATGCCCGGGGGCTCCGGCTTGGACCTCATCTCGACGCTGAAGCGTGACTATCCCACCGTTGCCGCACTGATGGTAACGGGTCTGGACGACGCCCTCCTCGCAAGTGCAGCTCTGGAAATCGGGGCCTATGGCTACATCATCAAGCCCTTCGAGGCGAACGAGGTGCTCTTCAACGTCGCCAACGCTCTGAGACGACGCCAGCTCGAGATAGAGAACCACTCCCATCGAGTCCGGCTCGAGCGGATGGTCACGGACCGCACCAGCGAGCTATGGACTGCGGTGGCGAACCTGGAGCGGGCGGAGCGACGTTTGAAGCTGTCTCAGGAGGAGACGATCCAGCGTCTTGCGATCGCGGCGGAGTACAGGGACAACGAAACCAGCCGCCACATCGATCGAATGAGCCGTTACTGTGCTCTGCTCGCCGCATCGTTCGGCGAGCCCGTGGAAAGAGTCGAAACCCTCCGCCTCGCGAGTCAGATGCACGACGTGGGCAAAATCGGTATCCCCGACAACATCTTGCTCAAGCCGGGCCCTCTCACCCCCGAAGAACGTCGCATCATGCAGGGGCATGCCGAGATCGGCTATCGCATCTTGTGCGACTCGCAGTCCGAGCTTCTCAACGTGGCAGCGTCTATCGGACGGACTCACCACGAGCGGTATGACGGCACAGGCTATCCTTTTGGGTTGGCTGGGACCGACATCCCGATCGAAGGGCGGATCGCTGCCATCGCCGACGTCTTCGACGCTCTGACGAGCAAGCGCGTGTACAAGGAAGCTGTGCCCATGAATGAGGCGGTCAAGATCATGAAGTCGGAACGCGGCCGCCACTTCGATCCGGACCTGCTCGACAACTTCTTTTCGTCGCTGGACTCGATCATCGCCGTCAAAAGCGAGCTGACCCTCGTCTGATCCATGTGCTCCGCACCGTATTCATGGTGAGGTGCACTTAGCATGGGCAGATGGAGGCCGTGTCCAATAACCGAGTTGGATTCACCTCGGTAGCTCCCTGATGGTCTGGGTCGACGACGCCAACGCTTGTCTGCTCACCGATCTTTACGAGCTGACCATGGCCGCCAGCTATCACGGCCACGGGATGAACTACGAGGCCACCTTCGACCTCTTCATCCGCCAGCTTCCCGAGCGGCGCAACTTCCTCGTAACGTGTGGAATCTCCGACGCTCTTCACTACCTTCACACAGTCCATTTCGAGGACGATGCCCTCGAATACCTGAGGTCACTTCAGGTGTTCTCGGACGACTTTCTCTCTTATCTGGGGGATTTTCGCTTTCAAGGGGAGGTGTGGGCGGTTCCCGAGGGCGAGATCGTCTTCGAGAGCGAGCCGTTGATGAGGGTCACGGCCCCGTTGATCGAGGCGCAGATCGTCGAGACCTTCCTGCTCAACTGCGTCGCCTTCCAAACCATGGTCGCCTCCAAGGCGGCTCGCGTGGCGATTGCCTGCGGCGAGAGACGCTTCCTTGATATGTCGCCGCGCCGTGATCACGCCGCCGACGCAGCACTCAAGGCGGCCCGCGCCGCGTACGTGGGAGGCGCCTGGGGAACGTCGAATGTGCTCGCGGGGCATTTCTACGGAATCCCGGTCAGCGGGACGATGGCTCACTCCTATGTGATGGCCTTCGAGGACGAGGAGCGGGCCTTCAGGGCCTTCGTTCACGATTTCCCAAACAACGCAGTACTCCTGATCGATACCTTCGACGTCTTGGAGGGCGCCAGGCGAGCCGCCAGGGTGGCCTCCGAAGTTGCTTCTGAAGGCGTGGTCGTCAAGGGCGTCAGGATCGACTCCGGTGACCTCGCCCCCCTGAGCCGGTCGGTGCGTGCGATCCTCGACTCTGCAGGCCTCGAAAAGGTCGAGATCATCCTCTCCGGCGACCTCGATGAGTACCGGATCAAGGCGTTGCTGGACGACGGCGTACCGGTGAGCTCCTTCGGGGTGGGCACTCAGCTTGGCACCAGCGCAGACGCCCCGACGCTGGGAGCCGTTTACAAGCTGGTGGCCGACGAGCGCGGCCCGAAGATCAAGTTATCCACAGGCAAGGCCACTCTGCCCGGATGCAAACAGGTGCTTCGCTTCGAGCGCGCCGGGATCTACGAACGAGACGTGATAGCGCTCGAGGGCGAGGAACCGAGAGGGGGCCGGCCCCTCCTCGTAAAGGTCATGGAGAGGGGCGAACGCACGGACGCTGAGAATGGCCTGGATCAGTCGAGGGAGCGCTGCCGCGCAGGGCTTCGGCAGCTTCCTCCCACCCTGCGCCGGTTGGGGGCGCCGGCTCAGCGCTACCGGGTCGAGCCCTCGTCCCGACTGTGGGGGCTGGTGCAGCAGATGAGCGAGATATCTCATTGAGCGGAGGCTCTTGCCCTGCCCGATCTCGGCCCAGACCGACCGCCAGGCCATTGTTGGGCCCACCCGGAAGCTTTCGGTAATCGGCCCAGCTCAGGCCGCCTGCAGCGCCCGCACGCGCGCCATGGCGCCGATACCGATCAGGGGGCCGGGGGCGAGAAAGGCAAACGCCCAGCGCCAACCGAAGGTCCCCTCGAGGACGGGAATCAGCCAGATGGTGGCGACGGTCAAGGTGAAGCCGAGGGCGAGCTGCAGCGTCAGCGCGGTCCCCACATAAGCCTGGTCGGCCATCTCCGTCACGATGGCCGAGAACTGCGCCGAGTCCGCCACCACGGTGAACCCCCATATCAGCCCCACAAACAGGACGATCCACATCGGCCCACCCGCGACCAAGCCGATGACCAGCGCGCACACGCCCGAGGTCGCCATCATCACCGAGGTCGTCTGAGTCCGGCCCCAGCGGTCGCCCAATACTCCGCCCGCCCAGCAACCCAGGCCCCCGATGCCGATGACTGCGAACGTGGCGAAGGCCGCTGATTCCCCCCGGCCGCCCAGCACGGCTTCTGAGAAAAACAGGAAGAACCACGTCCACATAGCGTAGAGCTCCCACATGTGGCCGAAATAGCCGAGGCTGGCGAGGCGGAGCGCCCGGTTGGAGAACACCTGGCCCGCCTGGGAGGGGTCGAAGCGCGCCTGGGGAAAGGGATGGGGTCCCTCGGGGACGAGGAAGCCGCCGATGAGCCCGCCGCCGACGGTGAGGGCCGAGGTCGCCCAGATCACCGTCCGCCATTCGAGACCGCCGAGCCCGTTGACGAGATGCGGCGCCGCCGTCCCGATCGTGAGGGCGCCCACCAGGGTGCCCAGTGCCACCCCTCTTCCCTTCTGGAACCAGGTTGAGGACAGCTTGAGCGAGGGCGGGTAGACCCCGGCCAGGAACATCCCCGTCAAAAACCGCAGAGGGACGGCGCCGGCTACCCCGGAGGCGACGAGGAGGAGGAGGTTGGCGGCCGCGGCCCCCAGCGAGCCCCACAGGATTACCTTTGCGGGCCGGACGATGTCGGAGAGATTCGTAAGGCTCGAGAGCAGGGCGCCGGCGACGAAGCCGAGCTGAACCGCGATCGTGAGCCACGCCGACGCGGAGGCCGAGATGTCCCACTCGGCGTGCAGCTGCGGGATCACCGCGCTGGCCGAAAGCCAGGTGGTCATGGACAACAGCAGGGAGGCCGATTGAAGAGTCAACGCCCTCGCGGGCGTCACAGAGGCTCGGTGTATACGAGCGCGGTTCCCTCCAGCACGATGGTCTTGTCCTGGTTGACGATCGTCGTCCTCAACTTGGTGATCGGCTTGTCGGGGCGCGCCTCCAGCACCTCGACCTTGGCCGTGATCTCGTCACCGGGGCTAACCGGGGCCCTGAAGCTCCAGTCGACATGCAGGAAGACGCTGCCGGGGCCGGGCAAGTCCTGGGCGACCACGGCGTTGAGCAGCCCGCTCGTTACTCCTCCCTGGACGATCAGGCCGCCGAAGCGAGACCGGGCCGCGAGCTCCTCGTCGTAGTGAAGGGGGTTCTCGTCCCCCGTCATCTCCGTGAAGAGTCGGATGTCCTCGGCGCGAATCCTCCTCGAACGGCTGGCTTTGTCCCCCACGCTCGCCACACCGCAAGCATCGCGCCTCCCGTCCATCAGGGATGGCCTGATCCCGCCCGATCGGTGCACCCACAAGCCTCTGCCGGTTGGTTTCGGGCCCCAAACCCGTACCGAACACAGAGCGCTGGTCGTTGGGAAGGAGCTGCGCCGGGTAAGAGGACAGAAACCCCCGACGAAAAGGAGTTCTTTGTGGAGTATCGCAATCTCGGCCGCCTGGGCGTGAAGGTCAGCCCCCTCTGTCTCGGAACAATGAACTTCGGCTGGGAAGGTCTCGGCACGCCCGAAGAGGACGCATCCGGGATCATGGACCGGGCTTTGGAGCACGGGCTGAACTTCTTCGATACCGCCAATGTCTACGGATGGCGCAAGAATCCCAAGCCCGGCGAGGGCGTGACCGAGCAGATCATCGGCCGCTGGTTCGCCCAGGGAGGAAGCCGGCGCGAGAAGGTTTTTCTCGCTACCAAGTTGTACGGGAGTATGGGGGAGTGGCCCAACCAGGAGGGCCTGAGCGCCCTGAACATCCGCCGGGCCTGCGACGCCAGCCTCAGGCGCATGCAGACCGACCACATCGATCTTTACCAGATGCACCACATCAAGCGGGATACCCCCTGGGAAGAGATCTGGCAGGCGATGGAGCAGCTTCAGGTCGCCGGCAAGATCCTCTACGTGGGGAGCAGCAACTTCGCAGGCTGGCACATCGCTCAGGCGAACGAGATTGCCTCCCGGCGCAACTTCCTGGGCCTGGTGTCAGAGCAGAGTCTCTATAACCTGGATGCCCGTACGGTCGAGCTCGAGGTCCTGCCTGCCTGTGAGCGCTACGGGCTCGGCGTCATCCCGTGGAGCCCTCTCGCCGGCGGACTCCTGGCCGGCGCCCTCGCCAAGGCCTCCGAGGGCCGCCGCAGCGACGAGAACTTCCGCCGGCGGGTCGAGCGCAATCGGGACAAGCTGGAGGCGTGGGAGAAGCTGTGCGCAGATATCGGCGAGCGCCCCGCGGATGTGGCTCTGGCGTGGCTGCTGAAGAACCCGGTGGTGACCGCCCCGATCATCGGCCCACGTAACCCGGAGCAACTCGACGGCTCGCTGCGGGCTCTGGAGATGGAGTTGTCCGACGAGGTCATGGATCGCATCGACACGGTCTTCCCAGGACCTGGTGGACCAGCTCCCGAGGCGTACGCGTGGTAGCCGCGACCCTGCCTCGGTTGACAAACCGTGCGCTGCGCACTATAGTTATCAGCGTACGAGGAACTAGTCCACAGAAGTAGACCACCAAGGAGGAAGCAAATGGCCGTTAACACCACCGACGTCACCCGCGGCGCCCAGGAGCAGATGCTCGACAGCATCGAGCAGACTCAGAAGGCGGCGCTGGAAGGCTTCAAGAGTTGGGCAGATGCATTCGAGAAGATGATTCCCGAGACGCCGACCGTCAAGTACTGGAATGACTGGCCGTCCGTCGAGGAGAGCATCGACAACGCCTACGATTTCGCCGGCAAGATGCTCGCCAACCAGCGGAAGTTCACCAAGAACGTCCTGCAGGCCACCCGTCCCGTTGTCGAGCGAGCGGCAGACGAGGTCTCCGAGGCTCCCAAGCGCCGCACCGCCTCTAAGTCCGAGGCTCCCAAGCGCCGCACCGCCTCTAAGTAAGGCACCAGTTGCGATAAACGGCGCCCCGGGTATCCCCCGGGGCGCCGTCGCGCCCGACCCCGATTAGGCTGTGGGGATGGTCGAGCAGGACCCGTGGCGGTCGCAGCTGACGCTTCTGGGCGAGTTCATTCGCGCCCAGAGAAAGCTTGCTCGTCTCTCTTTGAGAGACCTCGCCGAAATGACCAAGGTGTCAAACGCGTATCTGAGCCAGATCGAACGCGGGCTGCACCAGCCGTCGGTCCGGGTTCTGCAGTCGGTGGCTCAGGCACTCAACGTCTCGGCCGAGACACTACTGGCCCAGGCGGGCCTGATAGTGCAGGCGGGCGAGGTGGCAGCGGCGGGGGTCAACGCCACCGAGATCACGATCCGCTCCGATCCCTTGCTTACTACGGCCCAGAAAGAGGCTCTGATCGGCGTCTACCGGAGCTTCTTGTCCGAGGATTGACCGCTGCCGCCGATCACCTCTGGCCGCCAACCTCGTCGGGCCGGCCCTTATTCGTAGTAGCGAAACAGAATATCGGCCACGCAGCAGGGCTTGACCTGGCCCTCAACCTCGAAGGTGCACTTGAACGTGGTTTGTACTCCTCCGAAGACGTCCTTGAGGGCGGTCAGTTCGACACCCATTCGGACCCTCGATCCCACAGGCAGGGGGGCGGGGTAGCGGAGATAGTCGATCCCGTAATTGATCGTCCGGGAACAGCCCTCGACCACCAGTGTCTCGTCGAGAAGAACCGGGAGCAGTGACAGAGTGAGATAGCCGTGGACGATGGTGGTCTTGAAGGGCCCCGACGCGGCCCTCTGTAGATCCACGTGGATCCACTGGTCATCGCCCGTGACCTGCGCAAAGCCGTTAACCCGGGTCTGATCGATCCGGTGCCAGTCGCTATAGCCGAGGTGCTGCCCCACCCTCGAGTGGAGGTCCTGGAGCTGGAGCCTGAGTGGTTCCGGCGCCAGCGGAGCGGCTGCCTGCTCTGCTGCGGTCATCCCACCTTCCTTCCTACTGCTACAAAAATTAAGCGCTCGCTTACTGTAGTTAGCGCGAAAATACAGGTTACAGAGGCATTAGTGGTTCATCTACAGTTCCTTCCGGGGCTAGGCGGGGTCCGCTCAGGCCGGCTCCGGTGAGCCCGGAAGCGTCGTTTGGGAGGCGAAATGGACAATCCTGAAGCACGACAAAGCGCAGTTCAGGCCGCCGAGGCGCTGGCGCCGGAGGCAGGGCTCGTCGCGGCTCTCGACCCGGTTTCTTTCCTCGAGGCATTTTTCCAGGTCGGCATGGGCGTCGCCAGAAACCCCAAGAACTCGCTCAACGCCGGTGTGCGTTATTTCGCGGCGGCGACGGCGGCCGCTTATACCAGCGCTGCACGCTGGTGGGGAGCCAGCCTCCCCAACGTGATCGAGCCGGTGCCATCCGACAAGCGGTTCAGGGATTCGGCGTGGCAGGAGAACCCCTGGTACTCCTATCTGCATCAGAACTACCTTCTGCGTTCCCGGCTGCTTCAGGATTTGATAGATGATTCCGGCGTCGACGAGCCCACTGCTGCCAAGGCCCGGATGTTGGCCGGCATGATCACCGACGCCGTCAGCCCGGCCAACTTTCTGTTTACCAACCCGGTCGCGTTGAAGAAGGCTTTTGACACCGGAGGGGCCAGCGTTGCACGCGGGCTCAGGAACTTCCTAGACGATGTTGCCCACAACGAAGGTCTGCCGCGAAAGGTTGACCCTGCTGCCTTCAAAGTGGGAGAGAGTCTGGCGGCTACACCGGGCAAGGTCGTGTTTCGCAACGAGCTCATGGAGCTCATCCAATACGAAGCGCAGACCGAGAAGACTTTTGAGATCCCTTTGTTGTGCAGCCCGCCGTGGATCAACAAGTACTACATCATGGATCTGGCGCCGGGTCGGAGCTACATCGAGTGGGCAGTCCAGCACGGCCATACGGTCTTCTCAATCAGTTACCGCAATCCCGACGAGACGATGCGCGCGGTGACGCTGGACGACTATCTGCTTAGTGGTCCCATCAAGGCCATTGAAGTCATGCAGGACATCACAGGGGCCGATCAAGTCAACCTAGTAGGGTTGTGCCTTGGAGGCAGCTTGACCGCGATGATGCTTGCCTACCTTGTCACCAGGGGGGATGACAGGGTGCACTCGATGACTCTGCTCAATACTCTGCTTGATTTCTCGGAGCCGGGCATGTTGGGCAGCTTCACCGATCCCCAGACGATCGCCCGGATGGAGAAGAAGATGCAGTCGAAGGGCTTTCTCGACGCGCGCGACATGGCGCTGACGTTTGATCTGCTGCGCGCCAACGACCTCATCTACAATTACGTCGCATCCAATTGGCTTATGGGACAGGCCCCCCCTGCTTTCGACATTCTGGCGTGGAACTCGGACAGCACTCGTATGCCGGCTGCGATGCACTCGTTCTATCTCCGCTCCTGTTACCTGAAAAACGAGCTGGCGAACGGTGAAATGGAGTTGGCCGGCACGAGGTTGCGCCTGGACGAGTTGACGCAGGACGCCTACATAGTTGCCGCCGTCAACGACCACATCACTCCCTGGAAGGGCTCCTACAAGACAACCCACCTGCTCAAGAGCGACGTCCGCTTCGTGCTGACCTCCTCGGGCCACATCGCCGGCGTCGTCAACCCCCCGAGCCCCAAAGCCAGGCACTGGACCAACGAGCAACTACCTCCGGATCCGGAGACGTGGCTGGAGACCGCCACCGAACACCAGGGTTCGTGGTGGGAGGACTGGACCAGATGGATCGATGCCCGGGCAGGCAAGAAGCGCAAGCCACCGCCTGTGGGCGGCGAGGCTTTCCCGGTTTTGGGCGATGCGCCGGGCCGTTATGTGCTCGAGCACTGAACCGAAGCCTTCCCCAACTGCTTGCTGGTGTCGGTCAATCATCTCCTTCGAGTGACTGCAGACGGTCGGTTAGATGAACGAGGTGTTCGGCTCCTCCGATCCTTCGAAGCCAGCGCCGAGGCAGCGCTTGGGCCCCGGCTCGCGCCCCCAGAGCGGCTCCCGCGACTGCTCCGTTCGTGTCGGCATCTCCGCCCGAGCTGACCACCGCAATCAAGGTCGGTTCGAGCTCGCCGGGCTGTAACAAGCACCACAGGCCAACTTGCATGGCCTTGAGCGTGTAGCCCATGTCCATGGGATCGTCCAGCCTCAGCTCCTGCAGGCCACGCTTCGGCACCTGGCGGACGGCTTCGACTACGTGCCCTACTCCCTCTGCGGCCCAGTCGGTGCCGGCTGCTTCTTCGAGCGCCGAAGCGAGTTCTTCTATAGGCACCATGCGTCCGGACAGAGTGGTCGCAAGGGCGATCGAGAAGGCGACTGTGCTCCACTCACATCTTGCATCGTAGTGGGTGGCGAGGGCGCTGGCGCGCGCGTTTCGCACCAAAGCTGCTCCGGAGCGGCGCCACCGAAGCGCTACCGGCGCGCAACGCATCACCGCGCCGTTTCCGGCCGTGGACCATCCACTTTGCTCCCATACCTCTAGCGAGGCCTCGGCCGCGGATTTGCCCGCCTCTATCTCCTCGAGCACCTGGCGAGTCAGCATCCCGATGCCACGCCCGTTGTCGCGGCTCCACCGCAAGAGCCTGGCCGCCAGGCGGTCGGGGTCGAGCTCTGAGTCTTCGAGCAGTGTCTCCGCAACCAGCACGGTCTGCGCGAGGTCGTCGTCCCACGGCCGATCGTGTTCGGCGGGATCGATGTCCCGGACGCCGTCCGGGTGATGGCGTCTGATGGAGGAGGCAGACTGGCCCTCGACCGGGATGCCGAGGCAGTTGCCCGCCGCCAGGCCCAGCATGGTTCCCCGGTACCGGTCCTCGAGCTGCTCGTGGTCGACCGGCAGGCGGCCGGCATCGTCGACGATCTGCTCGAGTGGTTGGGTGCCCATGGGGGCAATACTGCCGCATCGGGGAGGAAGGCGACTCGGGGGCCGGCCACTCTGCCTCCGCCCGGCTTTCCACGCCAGGAGCGGCAGACGCTGCTCACCTGGGACAGGTCTGATATATTAGTAATATGTCAGCGATGCTCCAGCAGCTCCGTGGACCCTCCACCGTGGCCGCCGACCAGCCGGCCCCGGCCTCGCTCTCAGAGAAGGCCTATTACCTCATCCGCGACCGGATCGTGACGTTGGCACTCGAGCCTGGTTCGATGCTCAACGAGAAAGAGCTGACGCAAGAGCTAGGCCTTGGACGGACGCCCGTGCGAGAAGCGCTCAAGCGGCTGGCGCTCGAAAACCTAGTTGAGGTCTATCCGCGCCGGGGCATCTTCGTCTCGAGCGTCGACATCCGCGACCTCGGGAGCATCTCCGAGCTGAGAGCCGAGCTGGAGGGATGTGCGGCCCGCCTCGCCGCCGAGCGAGCGACACCCGAAGAGCGGACGATGTGCAAGGAGCTCATCACAGAGCTCGACCACCTCTCGGATAGGGCGGGGACATACGAGCTCATCGATCTCGATCAAAGGATCCACCGCCACGTGTACCGCTGTACCCACAATCCTTTCTTGCGGGCCGCCCTCGAGGAGCACTTTCTGCTCACGCTCAGGCTGTGGTTCCTGGTGCTCGAGCGCGTCACCAGGCTCGACGCCGCCGTCCAGGAGCACCGGCAGTTGCTGCGAGCGGTCGCGCAACAGGATTCCGACAGGGCCGAGGAGGTCATCCGGGCTCACATAACAGGTTTCGAAGAAGCGATCCGCAGAGTCCTATGAGCCAAGGCCCAGGAGCGAGCATGCAGGAAAGAAGAACTCCGCTTTACGACGTGCACAAGCGTATGAGCGCCGACATGGTGCAGGGCGGCGGCGGTTACATGTTCCCGCTGTCGTACACGTCTCCCATGCAGGAACACACCAATACCCGCACCAACGTCGGTATGCAGGACCTCTCCTCGATGGGGGAGGTGGACATCAAGGGCCCGGGGGCCGAGCGGTTGCTCAATTACCTCTTGGTCAACGAGATACGAGACCTGCAACCCGGACGCCTTCGTTACTCGACTGTTTGCAACGAGCGAGGCGGCGTGGTCGACGATGTCACCGTCTATAAGTTCAACGACGAGCACTTCATGGTCGTGACCAGCTCGGGGCCTCGCAAGAAGACCGCCCGCTGGTTGGCGGAGCATGCTATGGGCACGAGCACCTATGTCACCGATATCTCGGGCGCGATCGCATTGATCTCGGTACAGGGGCCGCGCGCCCGCGACCTGGTCAAGGCGGTCTTGTCAGACGCAAACATCGACGCGCTGCGGTTCTTTCGCTTCTCGTCGGCGCGTTGCGGAGATACCGAGCTGACTGTGTCTCGCTCGGGCTACACGGGCGAGCTCGGCTACGAGCTCTATGTTCCTGCGGAGGAGGCTGCGCTCGTGTGGCAGCGGCTGCTGTCCGCTGGCGGAAATTTCGGGCTCCTGCCCTACGGCGTGGCTGCGATGCAAAGCCTTCGTACGGAGAAGGCCTATCCCCTCTACGGTAACGACATCAACGAGGACTACACACCATTTCACGTCGGCCTCGACCGCTGGATCCGTTTCGATAAGCCTCAGTTCGTGGGGCGCGACGCGCTCCTCGAGGTTCAGGAGCAGGGCCCCGATCACCGCTGGGTGGGTCTCGTGCTCGACAGCGCGGTTGCCGCATCGGTGGGGGACAGGGTGAGCGCGGTCGGCGATGTCGTGCCTGATGCAGAGGAGATCGAGAGCGGGCCCGAGGCGGGCAGAGAGGAAGACCGCATACTTCCCGGACGTGAGCCACTCGGGCAGATCACATTCTCCACCAAGGGACATTCGGTCGACGAGATGCTCGCCATGGCTTACGTGAGGACGTCCCATTCGTGGCCGGGGGCAAAGCTGGTTGTGTCGGTTGGGGGCAGGCCGGTCCCCGCAGTGGTGACACAGACGCCGTTCTTCGACCCCCAGGGAGCGAGACTTCGAGGATGAAGATCATGCCTCGGCGTTTCGATGTCATCGTGATCGGAGTAGGCGGTATGGGCAGTGCCACGGCCTACTATCTGGCCCGCCGAGGCAAGCGAGTGCTGGGCCTCGAGCGTTTCGATGTACCCCACGCAATGGGCTCGTCCCATGGAGAGACGCGCATCATCCGCCTTGCTTATTACGAGCACCCTTCCTATGTGATGATGCTGCAGCGTGCTTACGAGCTGTGGCGCGAGCTGCAGTCGAACGCCGGGGAGCAGCTCTTGCATATCACCGGTTCGATCGACGCGTCGCCACCCGAGAGCTGGGTCTTCAAAGGGTCGCTCAAGTCGTGCCTCGAGCATGATCTCGATCACGAAGTCCTGACTAGCGCAGAGATGACCCAACGCTGGCCGGGCTACCGGCTCCCTCGAGAGACGCTCGGTCTGTATCAGCCGCAGGGTGGCTTCCTGGTGCCCGAGCGGTGCATCGTTTCCTATGTGGAGGCCGCGCAGAGCTTGGGGGCCGAGATCCACGGACGCGAAAGAGTGTTGGAGTGGGCGCCGATCGACGACGGCGTCGAGGTCACAACCGACCGCGCTCGCTACGAGGCCGATCGCCTGGTAATAACGGCCGGTGCGTGGAACTCGAAGCTGCTCCCGTTTCTCGAGGGTTTCGCTGTTCCCGAGCGCCAGGTGCTGGCGTGGCTGCAGCCCGAGCGGCCGGAGCACTTCAAGCCCGAGGTCTTTCCGGTCTTCAACCTGCTGGTCGAGGAAGGCCGTTTCTACGGCTTTCCAGTGTTCGGGGTGCCGGGATTCAAGTTCGGCAAGTACCACCACTTCGAGGAGCGATGGGACCCCGACGAGTTCGAACGGGAGCCGCGCTACGAGGACGAGGAGATGTTGGGCCAGTTCGCGGCGCGCCACTTTCCTACCGGTTGCGGCCCGACTATGGCGTTGCAGTCGTGCCTGTTCACGAACTCACCCGACAACCATTTCATCATCGATCTGCATCCCGAGTATGAGCAAGTGTCGTTTGCATCACCGTGCTCGGGACACGGCTTCAAGTTCGCCAGTGTCATCGGCGAGGTTATGGCGGACCTGGCCGAGCGCCAGGAGACGCGCCACAACATCGAGCTGTTCCGACTCGATCGCCTTCTGGGGAGCGGTATCTCAACCTCACAATCGGGCCGTACGCGGCCTCATCGAGAACATCGCACGAGAGAATCGATGCGCTTACTTAGCAGACCGACAGAACGCAGAAGGGACGGCCGCCGCGACTCTCTGGAGCTCGTGCGCGACCGCTGGGTATCGACCGTTCCCGAGGAGCAGCGCGACGCGGTGACGAGCTTCTGGTAGGAGTGCGGTGACGACGGCCGAGGCCAAGCGGCAGCTGCGCCGCCGCGTCCGTGAGCTGAGGCTTCAACTCGGGGCCGATTATCGACAACGAGCCTCACAGACTGCGTGCGAGAGGCTGCTGTCAATGCCCGAGGTGGAAACGGCGAGCACGGTGGCCCTTTACTCCGCTCTGGGGCCGGAGGCCGACGCTTCCTCTGTTGTTCCCTTACTCCTTCAAAGAGACGTTGTGGTGGTGTTCCCGCGCGTCGTCGGCGAGCTGCTCGAGTTCGCCCCCGCCTCGTCTCTCGCTGATCTCCACCCCGGCTACATGGGAGTGATGGAGCCGAAAGGTGTTGCAATGAATGCTTCCGAGCTCGACGTGATCGTCGTACCGGGCGTCGCTTACGACCGAGAGGGTGGGCGGCTCGGCCAGGGGGGCGGCCACTACGATCGCACGCTCGCGCAGCTCGGCTCCGAAACGTTCCGAGTGGGCTTCTGCTTCTCCTGCCAGATCGTTGACAAAGTCCACCGCGAAGATCACGACGAGCTCCTCGACGCGCTGGTGACCGAGGATGAGACGACCTACATCGATTGACAGAGCTGAAACCATGTCTTGAGATCACATAGTCGAACTCGTCGCGCTCGGCCCTCACGGCCCCGGTGGTCCCCGCCCGGCATCCGGGTCCGGAGGCGTCAGCTTTCCTGTTCTCCGATCCTCTGCGGTCTTGTTCTGATGGCACCCGTAGCAGCGCCACTTGAGATTGGTGGTCGAAGCAAAGCCCCCGGCGACATGAGGCGCGCTGTGGTCTTTCTCGTTGCGAAAGCGGCGGCCGCAATCGGTGCACTTGACCCCGTCGAACTCCGGCGGCTCTCCCAACTGCAGCGCCAACAGGACGTCTACGGGAGTGTTTCGGGTCCAGCGGCGAAAGTGACGCAGGTCGGTGCCGTCATAGAACAGCCCGCTCAGAAAGGCGTCGGAGGCGATCTCTCTGGCAGTCTGGGGAGAGATGGGGCCGACTCCGGGAATCTTGCACACCTCGCCCTCTGCAACGTCCTTCCACCCCCGCTGGGTGATCTCGTGTGACACCAGCACCACCAGCTCGGGCTTGCGGGCCGGGACCGTGGTCCCTGCAGAGGACAGCACACCGGCGTAGGCGTCTGCGAGGTGGCGCTCGAAGGGCTCTTGGCGGCCGTCCCTCTTGGCGGCACGGAACCGGCGCCCCGCCTCGGTCTCGGCCCGGTTGACGATGGGCACCCCGACATGAGGCTCCAGCAGCAGGTTGATTGAGATCATGCCGAGCTCGTCCCGGTAGCTGCGGGCCCTGCGGGCGTGGTGCTGGCGCTCAGCCAGGCCCCGGTGCTGCTCGGCTTCCAGCACGACCTTTCTCGACTTCTCTCTGAGCGTCTGGAAGGACTCATCCTGGGCCAGCTTCAATAGCTCTGTCGAGGAGCCGGGCGAGGCGTTCTCCGCCGTGGCGATCTCTGAGGCCTGGTCCACAGAGATCTCGCCCGATTTGAACGCCTCTCGGACCTCGTCGGCCGACTTCAAGGAGTTTCCCGTGTCGACCGCGGCCTTGGCCTTGCCCACAGACACTCCGGTGGTGCGCGCCACCATCTCCAGCGTCGCCGAGCTTTGCCGCCAGCATGGTCTCGCCGTAGGACACCAGCTTCTCCGCCTTTGCATAGCGAGACAGAAGCTCCCGCACCGCAGGGGCGTCCATCACCTCGGGCTCGAGATCGATGTTGGACTTCTCGATCTGCCTGATCGCCTCGTCCATCGCCGTGAACTCCATGAATGTCACTATTACAAAGAGCTGTGACAATTCAGGGGTCGAAACCGGCCTCGGAAGAGGATTTCTCAAGTCTTTCTTATTGATCTTTTCCGAAGTGTCGGTGGTCAGAATGTGAGAGCTGATCTCGTATTCGCGATCAGGCTTCCGATGCGATGAACGAGACCGGGGCCCATCAATCGCTTCACCTAAACGTCCTGCAGTGAGAGTTCTTAGGAGCTGTACGCACATGAGGTGTTGGTACAGCTCCACAGTTGTGGGTGCGCCCACCTCTGGCCTCACCTTTGCCTCTTCGACCGGTGTGATGTGCGAGGGCCGACTGCTCGGCCCTGATGGCGACCCACAACCTCGGTGAGCCCATAAGCTACGATGCCGCCTGGGGCCGGTTCAGCGCGCCCCTCTCTTGCCTGACCAATCGGGAGCGGCCGTGCCGGAGAACGCCAAAGTAGTCGTCGTCGGAGCGGGCCTCGTCGGGTGCGCCGTGGCGCAGCACCTCGCCGAGCTCGGTTGGACGGACATCACAGTCGTAGACCAGGGCCCTCTCTTCGCCACCGGAGGCTCCAGCTCACACGCCCCCGGACTCGTGTTCCAGACCAACCCCTCGCAGACGATGACGAGGCTGGCGAGCTACACGATCGAGCATTTCTCGGGCCTCGAGCACGTCGAGGGGCCCTGCTTCATCCCCGCCGGCAGCATCGAGGTGGCGGCGACCCCTGAACGCCTCGATTGGCTCAGGCTGCGCCACGGCCTGGCGTCCTCGTGGGGAGTCTCCTCAAGCCTCTTGAGCCCCCAGCAGGTCTCAGAGCTCATCCCGCTGGTGGATGCAGGCAGGGTGTTGGGCGGCCTCTACGTCCCGTCGGACGGAATCGCCAAGTCCGTGAGGGCGATCGAGGCGATGGCTGCCAAGGCCTCGGAGCAAGGCGTCCGCTTCCGTGGAGAAACCGTCGTGACCGGCATCGCGGTGTCAGACGGAAAGGTTCGCGGAGTCGAGACCTCCGAGGGTCTCATCCGGGCCGACCTGATCGTGAGTTGCGCCGGAATGTGGGGGCCGTTGATCGGCCGCTTGGTCGGCATGCGTATCCCGCTGCTGCCCGTGCAGCACCAATACGTGCGCACCTCGGTCGTGGACGAGCTCGCCGACGAGACGCAGGAGGTCACACATCCGATCCTGCGCCATCAGGACTCCGCCCTTTACTTCCGCCAGCTGCAGAACTGCTACGGCGTGGGCTCCTATCAGCACAGCCCCCTGCCGGTGGCCCCGGAGACGATCCTGAGTCCTGCGGATGCGCCCATCATGCCCTCGCTCATGCCCTTCACCGAGGACGACTTCAAGCAAGCGTGGGCCGATGCGATAGAGCTCGTTCCTGCGCTTGCACAAACGAGCTGGGAGGATTCCCTCAACGGATTGTTCTCGTTCACGCCCGATGGGCTTCCACTCATAGGCGAGTCTCGGATCGTGCGCGGCTTCTGGGTGGCCGAAGCGGTATGGGTGACTCACTCGGCCGGCGTCGGCAAGGTGACCGCCGAGTGGATCGCCGAGGGGACGCCCGGCATGGACCTGCGCGAGTGCGACATCTATCGCTTCGAGCCGTTCGCCACGAGCCCTTCCTACGTCGAGGCGCGCGGCTGTACTCAATACGACGAGGTGTACGACATCATCCACCCGATGCAGCCGCTGGCCGAGCCGCGGCCGTTGCGCGTGAGTCCCTTCTATCGGCGTCAACAAGAGCTCGGCGGCAGTTTTCTCGAGTTCTCGGGCTGGGAGCGCCCGCAGTGGTATCACGCGAACGAGCCGCTGATCGAAGGCCGCGAGGTGCCGGGCCCGGGGGAGTGGGCGGCGCGCTTCTGGTCGCCGATTGTCGGCGGTGAGCACCTGGTGACGCGCGAGCGCGTCGCGATGTTCGACATGACTTCACTGAAGCGGGCCGAGGTCAGGGGGCCGGGCGCTCTGGGCTTTCTGCAACGTTTGAGCACCAGCGATCTCGACCGCAAGCCTGGGTATGTGACCTACACCTTGATGCTCGATGCGAACGCCGGCATCCGCAGCGACATCACGGTGGCCCGATTGGCGGCGGACCGCTTTCAATTGGGATTGAACGGGCCGCGCGACATCGACTGGCTCGAGCGCCACGCGGCCGCCACCGACGCTTCCGTGTTCATCACCGATATCACCTCGGGTACGTGCTGCATCGGGCTATGGGGGCCGGACGCGAGAAAGGTCGCACAGAACGCATCCAGAGACTCGTTCGGCCATGAGGACTTCGGTTTCTTTCGGGCGAAAGAAGTCTTCATCGAAGAGGTTCCGGTGGTGGCGTTGCGGTTGTCCTATGTGGGTGAGCTGGGCTGGGAGCTGTACACCACGGCCGATCTGGGCCTGCGGTTGTGGGATCTGCTGTGGCGAGCCGGCCGTCCCTTCGGCATCATCGCGGCCGGGCGCGGCGCCTTTGCGGGCATGCGTCTCGAGAAGGGATACCGCTCCTGGGGGCTCGACATGTGGACCGATCATGATCCCTACGAGGCAGGCCTGGGTTTCGGGGTCAACGAGGAGAGAACGGATTTTCTCGGCGCCTCGGCGCTTAGTGCCCGCAAGCACGAAGGGCCCCGCCGCAAGCTCTGTTGCCTCACTGTAGACGACGGGACCGTGGTGATGGGTAAGGAGCCGGTGTTCACCAACGGAGAGGCAGTCGGCTTCGTTACCAGCGCAGCCTACGGTTACTCGGTCGGCCGCAGCATCGCCTATGCATGGCTGCCCGTAGAGCTGGCGGATCCCGGTACCAAGGTGGACGTCGAGTACCTGGCGCAGCGCTACCCTGCCACGGTGTCACAAGAACCGCTGTTCGATCCCGAGATGAAACGTATGCGCTCGGCTGAGTGAGGGTTGTGGCAAGAATCGTTCGAGTAGCACCGACTAGACGGAGGTCCAATGTCGAACAGCAGCATTCCCCAGATACTTCTTTACACGCGCATCCGCAAATCCCCCTACTTCTACGGCTCCCGTCGCCACGGACCCGTCATGTACAGCGTCTACAATCGCACCTATCACCCCCGCCACTACGGAGATCCGGTCGAGGAGTACTGGCACCTGCTAAAGGGTGTCACCCTCTGGGATGTGGGAGTCGAGAGGCAGGTCGAGATCAGCGGGCCCGATGCCTTCACGTTCACGAACCTGTTGGTCCCGCGTGATCTGAACAAGTGCAACGTGCGCCAGTGTAAGTACGTGTTCATCACAGATCAGCATGGCGGCATCATCAATGACCCTGTCTTGCTGCGCCTCGACGAGAACCATTTCTGGCTGTCCTTGGCCGACAGCGATGTGCTCCTGTGGGCGCGCGGGGTTGCCTACAAGCTTGGGCTTGATGTCACGATCCGCGAAGCGGACGTTGGTCCGGTGCAGGTGCAAGGACCGAAGTCGGCCGACGTGATGGTCGAGCTATTCGGCAGCAAGGTCCTCGATATCGGCTACTACTACATGGACGAGTACGAGCTCGACGGGCTCTCCGTGGTCGTTTCCAGGACCGGCTACACTTCCGAGCTCGGATATGAGATCTACCTGCGGGACGCGAGCAAGAACGGCGTCAAGTTGTGGGACAAGGTGCTGGAGGCGGGTAAGCCGCACGGGCTCGAGGTTATCGGGCCTTGTCACATCCGCCGCATCGAGGGCGGGATATTGGCCCACGGCGCCGACGTGACCGTGGACAACAACCCCTTCGAGGTGGGTCTCGGCTATGACTGGATGGTCGATCTCAATCAGGAGTCAGACTTCATCGGCAAGGATGCCCTTACTCGCATCAAGAGAGAGGGCGTGAGTCAGAAGCTGGCCGGCGTCGAGATCGAAGGCGAGAACCTCGGCTCCTACAACGACGGCTCGATGATCGACTTCTTCGACGTGTTCTCGGGCGACGGCAAGGTTGGGATCGTTACCAGCGCGTGCTATTCGCCCACTCTCGAGAAGAATATCGGCTACGCGATGATGCCGGTGGCATATACCGAACTCGGCACCGAACTGCAGGTGGAGACGCCTGCGGGCCGGCGCGGTGCGACGGTCGTGCCCAAGCCCTTCATCGATCCCAAGAAGGACACGCCCAAGCAGGACGTCAAGGCGACGTCCAAGCAGTGACCTGGATGACTCAACAGCGGCAAGGACTCTGGGAATGAGCTTTCCCTCCGACCTGGAGATCGCGCGTGGCGGAAACCTGAAGCCTATCGAGGACATCGCCTCGGCAATGGGTGTGGGCCCGCATAACCTCGAGCATTACGGCACTGATGTCGCCAAGGTCAAGCTGGAGGCCATCGACAGTCTGCAGGACCGCCCGCTTGCGAAGTATGTAGTCGTTTCGGCCATCACCCCGACTCCGTTGGGGGAGGGCAAGACCACCACCACGGTCGGCCTGGGGCAGGGGTTCTCGCAAATCAACAAGAAGGCCACGATTGCCATCCGCCAGCCATCGATGGGACCAACCTTCGGCATCAAGGGGGGCGCGGCCGGGGGAGGCTACAGCCAGGTGATTCCGATGGAGCGGCTCAACCTCCATCTGACCGGCGACATGCACGCCGTCACCGCGGCCCACAATCTACTGTCCGCGATGATCGACAATCACGTCCATCACAGCGACGACTTCTTCAGCATCGATCGGCACAGCATCACCTGGAGGCGCGTGCTGGACGTAAACGATCGCGCTCTGCGCAATGTGATCACCGGTCTGGGGTCACGAGAGGACGGCGTCATCCGCCAGACCGGATTCGATATCACGGCTGCATCAGAGGTCATGGCCGTGCTTGCCCTATCCACATCCTTACAGGACATGCGCCAAAGGCTCGGCCGCATCGTCATCGGCAACAGAGTCACGGGCGAGCCGATCACCGCCGAGGAGCTCAAGGCCGCCGGCGCCATGACCGTGATCATGCGAGATGCAATCAAGCCGAACCTGCTGCAAACGCTTGAGAACACTCCCGTGCTGGTGCATGCAGGGCCGTTCGGAAACATTGCCCACGGTAATTCCTCGATCGTTGCCGACCTCATAGGCATCCGGTCGGGAGATGTTCTGGTGACCGAGGCTGGGTTCGGCGCAGACATGGGGGCCGAGCGCTTCTTCAATATCAAGTGCAGGAACTCTGGCCTCACGCCGGATGCGGCGGTGGTAGTGGCCACGGTCCGGGCGCTGAAGGCGCATTCGGGACGCTTTCAGGTCCGGGCCGGACGTCCTCTTCCCGAGGAGATGTTGGTCGAGAACCCTGATGATGTGTCGGAGGGCGGCGCCAACCTCACTAAGCAGATTGACAACATCCGCCTCCATGGTGTGACTCCGGTGGTGGCGATCAATTCCTTTCCTACCGACTTCGAGTCCGAGCACGATGCCATCCGCTCCATTGCCGAGGAAGCTGGTGCCAAGGCTGCGGTCGCGACTCACTTCAGCGATGGGGGCCGGGGTGCAGCGGAATTGGCGGAAGTCATTTGGGAGGCCGCCTCGGCCCACAATGACTTCCACTTCCTCTATCCCGACGACGCCTCCCTTCGAGACAAGATCCACGCCGTCGCCACCAAGGTCTACGGGGCCGCCGCGGTCGAGTACGACCTCGTCGCCAGCAGGCAGCTCGACTCCCATGAGACAAACGGCTTCGGCCACTTGCCCGTCTGCATAGCCAAGACGCATCTGTCGATTTCCTCAGACCCCAAGCTCAAGGGAGCGCCGACTGGTTGGACTCTGCCGGTCAGACAGGCTCGGGCGTCGGTCGGGGCAGGGTTCATTTATCCGGTGTGCGGCGACATGCGCACGATGCCGGGGTTGGGAGGCAGCCCTGCGGCCGAACGGATCGATATCGACGAGAACGGCGAGATAGTCGGGCTTTCGTGAGTTATCTCGAGCTACCGCTGGAGCGGTTTCTCGAGATACTGGCCGCTAGAGAGCCGGTCCCCGGCGGCGGAGGTGCAGCGGCCGTCTCGGTGGCGATGGGGGCCGCGCTCGCCGCGATGGCCGCCCGCTACTCGAGCAGCCGCCTTGATGACGCAGGCGAGCTCGCGCGCAAAGCCGACGAACTCAGGGTTGAAGTGCAGTCACTGATCGAGAAGGACGCCGCCGCCTACTCGCGCGTGCTCGAGATCTATCGTTTGAAGGAGCGCAGTGGGTTGGGCGAGGCCTTGTCGGTGGCCGCCGACGTGCCGCTGTCTATTGCTATTGCCGGTGCGGCGGTTGCGGAGCTCGGGGTAGTGATTGCCGAGCAGGGGAACCCCAATCTGCGCGGCGACGCGATCACGGCAGTACTGCTGGCCGAATCGGGCGGGCGCGCTGCGGCCCTGCTCGTGAATCTCAACCTTGATTTAGCGCACATCGAGGATGAGCGTCGCGCCCGGACCAGGGATTGCGTTGCCACCGCGGAGGGAGCCAGACAGCGTGTGCTTGCCGGCCTCACGGGTATCGCAGGATGAATGTCAAGCAGGCACACCTCATCGATGGGCGCGCTATTGCTGCTGAGCTCAGAGAGACATTGCGTAAAGACATCGCGGCCCTGAGGGCCGAAGGCGTGTGCCCGGGGCTGGCAACGGTGTTGTTCGAGGAAGACTACGCGGCGGAGGCTTACGAGCGCAGGCTCTGTGCCTTGGCGTCGGACCTCGGTTGCCACTACGTTTCGGAAGCATTGCCTCGAGACGCGGATGAGGCCGACGCCCTCGCAACCGTGGGAAAGCTGGGAGCCGACCCCCGGATTCACGGGATACTCATCCTTCGACCCCTGCCTTCCCAGATTTCCGAGGCAGTCGTCTACGAGGCTCTCGATCCTCTCAAGGACATCGAGGCTGTACACCCTTTCAACGCGGGCCTGTTGGAGCTGGGCAGGCCCCGCTTCGTGCCCTCGACCCCCGCTTCGTGCTTTTGCTGCTTGGACAACTATGTGTCTTCTTCGGGGCGCGACCCGGCTCGCTTCTACGAAGGCATCAATGTGGTCGTCGTGGGTCGCTCGGCGAACGTCGGAAGGCCCGCCGTCTTACTCGCATTGGCGCGCAACGCAACCGTGATGTCGTGCGACGAATACACCTCTGCCCGCGGCAAGCTGCACGAGTACACCGAGCGAGCCGACGTGCTCATCGTTGCTGCCGGAGTACCGGGTTTGATCACCGGGGACCACGTCTCAGACGGTGTGATCGCGATTGACGTTGGGATCAATCCGGTGGAGGAGGGGTCACGCACACGCTTGGTGGGTGACCTCGACTTCGACGGCGTTGCGTCCAAGGCGGAGGCGATCACGCCCGTGCCTGGGGGCGTGGGCCCCATTACACAAGTGTGGCTTCTAAAGAACACCGTGTTCGCGGCGCAGCTCCAGACCGGCAAAGGCGCCATGGAGCACCCGGCCGAGGTGCTGGGGCTTGGCCACGAGGGCTGAGGATGTCGACCTTGGCAACACCGGCCCCGCTCACCGCGGCTGCTGTTGAAAGAGTCGGTTCGAAGCCCTGATGTAGGAGCCAACGCGGCCGCCTTTGTGGCTGCGGCTCTCTACGGCGCTTCGGTGGTGGCCGTGCGGGTCGCGGTTGCCGATGTTTCGCCCCTGGCCCTGGCACTGTTCCGATTCGGACAGGGGACGGTGATCCTGGTGATCGCGTTGTTGATCATGGCCCCTCACCTGCTGAAGATCAACATGCGCGACCTGCCCTTCCTCGCCCTCTTGGGAGTGATCTTCTTCGCCCTGTTCCCCCTCAGCTTCAACGCCGCTCTGCAATTCACCGAAGCTTCCCGAGGATCGGTTCTGCTCGCGGCCATGCCGGTGTGGAGCGTGGTGTTGGCTCCCCTTTTCGCCCCCGAGCACCTCAGCCGGCGACAGCTGGGCGGAGTTGTCATGACGGTGGTGGGCGTGTTTCTCTCGGTTGCTCCTTCGGTGCTCGCTTCGGGAGGCGGGAGCCGTGCCCTGATTGGGGATGGGCTGTTGGTGGTGACGGCGTTCCTGGGAGCTCTTTACGGTGTTCTCTCAAAGCGTGCGCTTAGGGTTCACTCTGCAGCGACCGTGACGACCTACGCCATGGCCTGCGGGGTCGTGGCCCTAACCCCGGTTGCCCTGGTGCAGAAGTCGTTTGGCGGAATGCGCCTTACCAGCGAGGTCATCGCTTGGGTGGTGTTCCTCGGGGTTTTCGGCGGCGCCCTCGCCTTCTTGCTGTGGACCATTGCTCTCTCGCGGCTGTCCCCCACAGCAGTAACCGTCTACGTTAACGTGAATCCCATCGTCGCCACTCTGCTGGCGGTTGCCCTGCTGGACGAGCGCATCGGACTGTTGTTCGTCGCCGGCTTCGCGGCGGTGGCAGCCGGCGTTTATTTGGTCAACCGCCCCGCCCACCGCCTGCAAAGGGTCGGGGGCCGCGGCTAACGTATGCGAAAGCCCACGAGTGCCAAGTCCAGACGAGGAGGGCGCAGTGAACGCAATAGCTGAAGTCTTGGGAGAGATCGGTATTCCTGCGACTCTGTCGGAGTTGGCGTCCCGCGACTGGGACGTCGTCGTAGTGGGAGGAGGCCACAACGGGCTTGCGTGCGCCGCCTACCTCGCCCGCGCCGGGAAAACCGTGCTTGTGCTCGAGCGCAGGGAGCGGCTAGGCGGGGCCTGCACTCTGGAGCGGCCTTTCGAGGATCAGCGTTATGTGGTCAGTCCCTGCGCCTACGTCGTCGGCCTTCTCGACGAACGCGTCATCAGAGAGTTGCAGCTTGCCAGGCGCGGGCTCGAGATCTACGTGGCAGACCCGCAGCTCTGGGTTCCCTTCGAGGACGGTGGCTCGTTCGGTCAGTGGCTCGACGACGGCCGAACCGCGGCGAGCCTCGACGCCATGGGGCTGTCGCCGCACGACAAGGACGGCTACTGGGCCTACGAGGAGATGTTCGATGGGCTGCGCCGGCGGCTGCGCACGGGATCGAGGGACACCTGGGTGGGCGAGTCTCCCACCCGAGCCGAGCTGGAGGAGCTTCTCGACCACGACAAGGCTCTGATCGACGTGTTGTTCGAAGCCTCGATTGCGGAGGTGCTGGACGACTACATCACCGACCAGCGTCTCAAGGATGCGCTTTTCGGCCAGGGCGTCATCGGAACCTATGCGGGACCGAGGGACTGGGGTACGGCTTCTGTAAAGCTGATGCATTACCAGGGCGATCTCCTGGAGCAAGGAGCGATGTGGGGTTACGTGCGCGGTGGTATGGGCGTTGTGAGCTTTGCCATAGCCGATGCGGCTCGTGAGGCAGGTGCAGTTCTGGCCTGCGGCGTGCCCGTTGCCGAGGTGGTCCCGGGACAAGGTGTACACCTCGAAGACGGCACTCTGGTGCGAGCCAAGACGGTGGTCGGCAACGCCGATCCCAAAGTGATGCTGAGACTTCTCGGCGACCAGGCGTCTGACTCCTATCGTTCCCGGGTCGAGAGCTGGGATGTGCGCAGCCCTGTGGTCAAGTTCAACGCCGCCCTATCTCGACTTCCGTCCTGGAGCGCGGCCCCCAATGAAACGTTCATGGCGCGCGGGACGATCGACGTGACCACGGGCCTCGACGATGCCCAGCGAGCCTTCGAGGCCTGTGATCGAGGCGAGCCCGCCGTGGGCTTCGGAGAGATCTACGTGCAGACGTTGCACGACCCCTCTCCGGCCCCCGAGGGCCACCATCTGCTCAGCGTGTTCGGCCAATATGCGCCCTTTGTCCTCAACGACGGCGGCTGGGACGAGCGCCGCGGCGAGGTAGCGCGGCAGTTCATCGATTTGATCTCCCGCTTCGCCCCCGACTTCGAGGACTGCCTGGAGCACTACGAGGTCCTCGGCCCCCCCGACATAGAGGCGCGTATCGGCCTCACCGGAGGCCACATCTTCCAGGGCGAGGCGCGTCCCGACCAGATGTGGGAGCACCGCTTCTCACCCCGGACGGGGATGCCGGGCGTCTATCTCTGTGGGGCGGCAACCCATCCGGCGGGGAGCGTCATTGGACTGAACGGCCGTAATGCGGCCGAGTCCGTCCTCGCCGATTTGGGGGCCGAGTGGTCGCCGGTGGTTGCCTAGCAACCACTATCCATCACTCGGCGAGAGCGCTACCGCTCAGCTCCCCATCCACTCTGCTACCCGCCTCTGCATCTCGTCGGGAGCCACATCTTCGATGTGCGTGGCGACGCTCCAGCGGTGCCCGAAGGGATCCTCGAACTGGCCGGAGCGATCGCCGTAGAACTGGTCCTCGACCGCTCTCAGGGGCGTGGCGCCTGCTTGGATGGCTCGCTCGAAGACGGCGTCGACGTCCTCCACGTAGACGCTCATGGTCACCGGACTTCCGCCCAGCGTCTTGGGGCTCTGTACCCCCATCTCCGGGAACTCGTCCGAGAGCATGATCAGCGAGTCGCCGAGGGAAAGCTCTGCGTGGCCGATCTTGCCGCCGGGGGCCTCCATGTGATCGCCCCGCAGCGTGGCCCCGAGCACTTTGGAATAGAACTCGATCGCGTCGCCGGCGCCGTCGATGCAGAGATACGCAGTGACCTGCGGGTATCCGTCGGGAATCGGCTTCACATTGGCCATGTTTTTCCTCCCATTGAAGTCGGTGGGTCCGCGTTGAGGAAGCCTACTTGGAGTGACCCCGCAGCCGACAGGTGAGGTGTGGTTGACTGCGGCCGTGGAGAGCTACGACTCGTCGACCTATGGGGAACAGATCGCAGGTGTCTACGACGAGCTCTACGACGGCCTCTTCGACACCGCCGGGGCGGTCGAGTTCCTCGCGGGGCTGGCGAAGGGGGGCCGGGCGCTGGAGCTGGGGATCGGCACGGGACGGATCGCCCTCCCGCTACAGCGAACCGGCGTCGATGTCTCGGGCGTGGATGCGTCGCAAGCGATGGTGGACAGGCTCAGGGCCAAGCCGGGAGGAGACTCGATCCCCGTCGCCATGGGCGATTTCAAGGAGCCACCGGTCACGGGGCCCTTCGACCTCGTCTTCGTTGCTTTCAACACCTTTTTCGGACTGCTGAGCCAGGAAGAGCAGATTGCCTGCTTCGAGCGGGTCGCATCTCTGTTGGCCGAGGACGCTCGTTTCGTGCTCGAGGCGTTCGTTCCCGACCTCTCTCGCTTTGATCACCATCAGCGGGTATCGGTTGACGAGGTCATGCTGGATCAGGTCCGCCTCGAGGTCACGCGGCACGATCCCGTGTCCCAACGCATCGATTCACAGCACGTGATCCTCTCAGAGGAAGGAACTCGCCTCTACCCCGTCCGGATCCGCTACTCGTATCCGGGCGAGCTCGACCTCATGGCGCAGCTCGCAGGACTCATGCTGCAGGAGCGTTGGGGCGACTGGCGGCGGCGACCCTTCACCTCCGAGTCGCACGCACACGTCTCGGTCTACTGCCCCAGCCCAGGTACTCAATCGCGCACAGCGCGCTCCTGAGCAAAATTTCCGTGCCCCCACGCGCGTCGAGCGCGATCGGCTCCGGGTCCGACGAGTTGGCGGGCACCGTGGTCAAAGTGCTCTACATCATGGGCCGCGGACGGGGCGGGAGCACCGTTCTCGCCAACGTGCTGGGCGAACTCGACGGCTTCTTCTCTGCGGGAGAAATCCGCTCGCTGTGGGATCCCATCGTCTCGTCGGACGGGCGCTGCGGCTGCGGCGAGCGTGTCGGGAGTTGCGAAGTCTGGTCTCGCGTAATCGAGGGCGTCGATGCAGCAGAGGCCGCCCGCTTGCAGAACGATGTGGTCCGCGAGCGGAACCTTCTGAGAATCAGGCAGCGCCATCGTGGAAACTACCCGGCACTGGATGCCTTTGCGCAGGTGATGGGAGATGTCTATCGCAAGCTCGCCGCGATCACCAGTTCACGGGTGATTGTCGACTCCTCGAAGCGACCCTCTTATGGCGCTTTCCTTCGGTTCCTCCCCGGAGTCTCTGTGCGTTATGTACACCTCGTGCGTGACCCTCGTGCATCCGCTCACTCATGGAAGCAGCGACGGTACGAATCCGCCACACCGGGCGCAGAAGTGACGCAACGGGGAGCGTTCGACAGCACACTGAGATGGGATCTTCTCAATCTCGAGGCCGAGGTATTGCGAGCTTCAGAGAGCCCGGCCACATTCGCGCGGCTGCGCTACGAAGACTTCGTGGCAGAGCCGCGCGCCACCGTCATGCGGCTCGCCGCCTTCATGGGCGAGGTGGTTGACCCGACGCCCTTCGAGGACGACCGCTCCGTGCGCATGGGCATCAACCACACTATTGCCGGCAACCCGTCGCGTCATCGGACCGGGATTGTTCAGATCAGGGATTCCGGTGACTGGATGAGGGCACAGTCGCGGACCGATCGCTGGATCACGACCGTTATGTCGGCGCCGCTGCTCCACCGCTATGGGTACCCGTTCACGGGGAGTGGGCCGGATGCCGGCCCCGGCGGTTAACGCCCCGGGTTCCACCTCCTACCATCGAGGTCGGAATAGGGTCTGCCTAGAACCGACCGGTTCTCCACATGAACTACGGGAGGCACAACTTTGCCGTCGCGGCTGATCCTGGTCGCGGGCGTCGCCGTAACGGTCGCGCTCGTCGCCGTGCTCTTCCTGAGTCCGTCTCAGGGCCTGCCTCCCGACGCGCCCACAGAGGACGACATGGCCTCGGCCCTAGGGTCACAGATCATGGGCCATCTCTACGTCGGTCATGTGCCGGGGCGGGCGGGCGAGGTCATTGCTGTGCCCAAGCCGCATCACTATCTCATCAACGGGCTCGGGCTCGAGTCGCTGGGCACCGACGAGCCCGAGCTCAGGTCCTCACACCCGAACCCGTGGGATTACACCGCCCGCGTCCCCTACGTCTTCTATGGCCCCGGCTACGTTCCCGAAGGTCGGGAGATCTCCAGGGAGGTCGACATCTCCTCCATGGCCCCGACCTACGCCCGCCTGCTCGGGATGAAGGACTTCGAAGCCGATGGACGTCCCTTGCCCGAGATCGAGCCCGGCCGTAAGCCTCCCCGGTTGATCTTCACGATCGTTCTCGACGGCGGTGGCTGGAACGTTTTGCAACGACACCCAGGGACATGGCCTCACATCGCCGAGCTGATGGAGCGAGGCACCTCCTACGTCAACGCGACAATCGGCTCCGCTCCCTCGGTCACGGGTGCTCTGCACGCCACCTTCGGGACCGGCTTCTATCCGCTCCATCACAAGCTGCCCGGCAACCTTATGCGGGGGCCGGATGGCGCCACTATCGATGCGTGGCAGGAGAACGCAGACCCCTCCTATCTCGCCAAGCCCACGGTGTCTGAGCTGTGGGACGAGCAGACGGGCAATGAGGCGGTGGTCGGCACGCTGTCATACGAGGGCTGGCATCTCGGCATGATCGGTCACGGTGCGCAGAGGGAGGGAGCAGACCACGACATCGCCGTCCTGTGGGAGCAGGCGCAGAACGAATGGTGGATCAACGAGGACTTCTATGAGCTCCCGGACTACCTGCAGGAAACACGCCTCGAGCGCCTCAAGGCCTACGAAGAGGATCTCGACGCGCGCGACGGGATCGAGGACGGGCGCTGGCTGGGGCACACGCTCGAAGAGCTGCGCGACCCCGAGCTGGCGAGGCGGCCGGGCACTCCTGCGTTCGTACGATTCAACGGCGATGCGGTAATGGAGATCATCCGGCGTGAAGGATTGGGCACCGACGACGTCTCGGACTTCTTTTGGCTGGAGTTAAAGATGCCGGATTACGCGGGACATGCCTGGAACATGATCTCGGCCGAGGAGTCGGATGTGCTCTTGGAGGTCGACCGCCAGATCAGCCGCATCAAACGGGCACTCGATGCGCAGGTCGGCGCCAACCGTTACGTACTTGCTCTGAGCGCCGACCACGGCCAGCAGCCCCTGCCCGAGCATTTCGGCGGCTGGAGGATCTCGACCGAAGAGCTGAGACGGGACGTTGAAAGCCGCTTCGGGGTCGGGCTCATCGAGAAGATCACGACCGTGGACTTCTTCGTCGACCGGGAGCTTGTGGACCGCCGGGACGTGGACCTTTCGGACGTTGCCCGCTTCCTTGGCACCTATACGGTGGGCGACAACATTCCCAGGGGCGCCGCGGGCGCCTCGGGGGTGCCCGAGGGGCGGCTCGACGACGTCCTTTTCGCCGGCGCGTTCTCGACTGAGTATCTGCAATCGCTCACGCCCGGGCGCATCGCCGCCATCGGTGAGGGGGCCTACGAGGAAAGCGATCTTCTGATAGGCGAGACTCGCAGCCGATGGGAATGATCCGTCGCGGCCTGGCGCTGCTGCTTGGGCGGCGCGATTTCGGCCTCCTGATGGGCGCTCAGTGGATGGCGCAGATGGGCGACGGCATCGTGCAGGCGGCGCTGGCAAAGTTCATCGTCTTCGGCGGCCAGCGCGGCTTTGATCTCGAGGGCGCAAAGTCGCCCGACGAGTTGCTTCGAATCGCGCTCTACATCTTCGTCCCCTACACGGTCCTGAGCCCGTTTCTGGGCGTGGTTATCGACCGCTGGGACCGCCGCCGCTTGCTGTTCGTGGCCAACGGGCTGAGGGCCGTGGTGGTGCTGTTGATCGGACTGGTCGGCACCGGGGCGGCCGGCGACCTCGCCCTGTTCGTGGCCTTCTTGCTGACCCTGACCTCGACTCGAATCGTGCTGGCTACCAAGTCGGCGGCGCTGCCCGAGACAGTGGAGGGAACCTCGCTGGTCGAGGCCAACGCGGTGTCTCAGCTCGGTGGTGCGATGTTCCAGCTTGCGGGGGGCGGGGCGGGCTTCATCGCCACCAGGTTCATGGCGGTGGAGCCCGTTGTCATCGTCGGGGCGCTGGTCTACGGCGCCGGCGCGATGTTTGCCCTGGGCATCAAGCGGGCCGGGGCGGCGCGCTCCGAGGCCTCTTTCGTTGAAGAGCTGGCCGGCGTCCTGGGCCGGATCGGGGCGGGTTTTCGAGAGGTCGCACGTACTCCCCGGGCCGCGGCCTCGATCCTCACCTACTTCTGGCTGCGGCTGTTGTGGAGCTTCTCGCTGGTCGGAATCGGCTTTGTGGCTCGAGAGCTGGTCTCCACCGATCTGCTCGTCCTGGTCATCACCGGTGGAGCGGGGGCGTTGGGGGCCGTTCTGGGCTACGTCAGTGCCGCCAAGGCGGTGGCGGTGGCGCGCTCGCCCGGCCGCGTCGTGATCGCGGCATCACTTCTGTTGGGAACCGCCGTCGGCGTGCTAGGCGCGTTCCAGTCCAGGGTGACGCTGGGACTCCTGACCTTTTTCCTGGGCTACGGGTTCTTTCTCGCCAAGGTGTCGCTCGACAGCATGGTGCAGGAGGCCCTCGAGGACGGCTTTCGGGGCCGGGCCTTCTCCCTCTACGACATCGCCTACAACCTTGCCTGGGTCGTAGCCGCCAGCGCCATGAAGCTGTTGTGGAACGAGAACTCTCAGGGGGCTCTGATCGCAGGCATGGGTGGCGTTTTCCTGTTGGGGATTGGGGGAATCGCGCTGTGGTTCCGTCGGGCGGCCCTCTTGTCCCCGCGCCCGCGGCGAGGTGAAGCGGGGGCGTCCCGGAGTGACCCCCGCCATCCTGTTGACGGTGGCGGCCGCGGTCTTGGGCCTCAGCACGTTTTTGTTGGGGAACTTTTCTCCTCCTCCTGAGGTCGCCTCGTTCGAGACGCAGCTCTGCTCGCTGCCCCGGGAGTGGCTGCAGCGCACCCGCAGGGGCTACGACGCGCCTCGATCGGGCCAGATCGCGCTCCTGCCTCGGACCCCCGCATACATGGCTTCGGGGGGCTCCGGTTGGAGCCATTCGGGGCCTTGGCCCTACCTGCAGGAAATTCCCCTGGTGTTCTACGGGCCGGGCCTGGTGCCGGCGCTCGGCGCCGTCGAGCGGCCCGTCACAATGGCCGACGTCGCCCCCACTCTCGCGCGCATGATGCGCTTCAGTGAGCCGGGCCGCTTCGAGGGCAAACCACTCCCCGAGCCGATTACACCGGCAGAGGCCCCTCCCAAGCTGATTCTCACAATCGTGTGGGACGGTGGAGGGTGGAACACGCTCAGGCAGTGGCCCCGGGCGTGGCCGCACCTGAAAGAGCTCATGAAGGGCGGGGTGTCCTACACGAACGCGACAGTGGGCTCGTCACCGTCGGTTACGCCGTCGGTGCACACGACACTGGGTGCGGGCGTCTATCCGGAAAAGAGCGGTATCACCGGAATACCCGTGCGCTACGAGGACGGCGATATCGGAGACGTGTTCGTGCACGGGGAGTCGTCGCGCTTCCTGCTCGTCCCCACGCTGGCCGAGTTGTGGGACGAAAGCCACGGCAACCGGGGTCTCATCGGGATGCTGGGATACGAGCCCTGGCACCTCGGCATGATCGGCAAGGGTGCGGAGCGCTCGGGAGGAGACCGCGACGATGCCCTGTGGCTGGACGTCGAGACCAACGAATGGATCACCAACCCGGATCATTATCGGCTGCCGGAATCAGTGGTGACGACCCCGGGCCTCAAGGCCGATCTCGAGCGACTCGACCGTGCCGACGGCGCCGACGACGGTGCGTGGGGCTCTCTCGACGCCTTCGACGAGCCCGATCGAGTGGAGGAGTCCCCTGCGTTCGTGGCCTACCACGGCCGGGCGCTGAGGCGCATGATCGCGCGTGGCGGCTACGGCTCGGATTCGCTCACCGATCTCCTGTTCACGAACTTCAAGCAGATCGACCGCCTCGGCCACTACTTCAACATGGCCTCCGATGAGGTCCGTCAGGCGGTGGTGGCTTCGGATCGGGAGCTTCAGACCACGATCGAGTTCCTCGACGAACATCTGGGCCGCGGCACCTACGTGGTCGTGGTTACAGCCGACCACGGCCAGCAGCCGGACGCCTCCGATATCGGCGCCTACGGGATCGATCCCGGCGAGGTCGAGCGGGACCTCGACGAGGCTTTCGGCCCCATCACCCAGGCGGTGTGGCCCACCGAGGTGTTCCTGGACGACGAGGAGCTGGCCGAGCAGGGCGTGAGCGTGGCAACGGTGGCCCGCTGGCTGGGTGCCTACGAGCTGCGCGACAACACCCGCCGCCTGGACATGCTGGTATCGGGGGCGGGGGTCTTTGATCCGAGGGACCGGCTTTTCGAGCTGGCCGTCCCATCGGGCCTGCTGGAGCGCCGCGGGCTCTGCTGATGTGATTCGGGGTGCCGAGTGTTGGGATGGAGGTTTCAGAGCAACCATTGATGATGACTCGACGTTGTAAGCCCGGCAAAAGTTAGGATGCGAGGTCAAATGTCTACAACCCTGGGCGGGCGCCGGGCTCGCGTTCGTGAGCGCGCCGAGGACTCGGCGCCGAACCGCATCCTGGGCCACCCCCTGGCGTTCTGTGCCACCACCGCGATCCTCATCGCCCTGTTCGGCTGGACCTTTTTCACGAATCCGGGTAGGTCCGCCCCCGCCGACGACCCTGCCTTCTACTCGTGGAGGACCGAAGCCCTCATCTCGGATGAGCCCTCCACCCTGATCGACGTGGTAGGGCCGCAGCGGATGCTGGTGGGGGGCTACCGGGTGGTGACCCCGGTCGTCGCCGGATTCATGCGGCATGTGCCCGGCGTTGGGCCTCTCACACCGACGGTGTGGCTTGCCGTGGGACTGCGCGTGTTGATCCCGCTGCTATTGGCCGGGTTCGCCTATCGCCACCGCAGAGACCCGCTGATCTTCCATGCGGTCGCATTTGGGTCGGCCAGCCTCCTGCCCACACCGCCGTTCGGCGGCTACCTCGACAACGTTCTGACACTGGTGTTCCTGTCCTGCTCCCTGTTCCTTCTCCAGCCGGCAAGCCGCTCGTCGGCGGCCCGAGTGGGTCTCTTCCTGCTCTTGCTGGCCTCCGGCCTCACGCATCCAACCACTCTGGTGATCTTTTGCGGGGTGCTCGCAGCAATGGCGACCGTGAGGCTTGTTCTCCGGCGCTTCGACCTGGGCTCGGTGATCCGCGACGACGGCCCCATGCTGGCGGTAGCGTTCGTCGCCGTTCTGACCACGTATGTGGTGTGGAAGGTTGGTATCTGGGGCCAGTCGGCATCTTTGGGGGAAGCTGCGGTCCCACCTCCGGCCGACAGCAGTTTCTTCCTCAAGAGAATGGGTGGTTGGGTGAGGGCGCTCCGCCCCCCATTCAACCTCCCTCTGTTGTTCCTCGGCATCGCGGGATTGCTGGCGGCCGGTAGGAAAGCCGCTGATGACGAGTTAGCACGACCCGCGTTGGTGTGGCTGCTGCCGTTAGTGGGTGCTCTGGGGTTCGCGTTCGGTGTCGCCTATCCCTACTACCGGTTCTTCAACACCACGGTCGCGTGGCTGCTGTTGGTCGGACTCGGCATCTTCTTCGCCGCCCGCTGGCTGATAGAGGCCGCAGGTCGTGGCGGGATCTTCCGGGTCGCTCTGCTTGGGCTCGTGGTTCTGGTCGCGATCGTGGCCACGAACTTCTCTACCGGCTTCGTCCAGGTTGCTTGGAACGATGTCGAGCAGGCCTGGATCTCTCCGTCAGAGATCGACCAGATGGAACTCGTGCGCGCCCGCCTGGAGGGAGATGAGAACCGGCCGGTGGTATTCGTGACCGACGCCGAATGGGCCTCCGCGGTGCGCGCCTACGGCTGGCTCAAGCTCGTCGCCAACGTCTCCCGTTTCGGCGTCGCCCCCGGCCAGCAGGATCGTGCCCATGTCTATCTCGGCCCCCTCGACTCTTACCTGGCCGGCGAGGCCTCGAGTGGAGCCGCTCCCAACTTCGAGGAGTTGTCGCAGGCTTCTCTGGAGGATGCCGAGCGCTCGATAGAGAGGGCCGGCGAAAGACCGGTGGTCGTAGTCTCCCTGGCCTTCAACCGCGGCGGTCGCAATGCCGAGCTCGCACGTGGCACGGATGTCCCCTCGGCCTCCGAAGCCGAGATCCTCTTGGTCTCGAATGAGGGGCTGTTTACATCGAATGGCCCCGTCGCCGCTCCGGAAGTACAGGGGGCCGGGGTGCTGCACATCCCCCGCGTTCTGCTCGGGCTCATGTTGCTGCTGGTACCCGGCTACCTCCTGTCGCGTTGGGTGCTTCCGAGCGCATCTTTCGCCGAACTCTTGGGCCTGGTGCCGGCGCTCTCCCTCGCGGCGCTGGGCCTCGCGGGGACTGCTGCTCTAGCGGTCGTGCAAACGCCTTTCTCTCCCCTCTTCGCATGGATCTTGCTGGCGGCTCTCTGTATCGTCCTGGCCCCGGCGGCGAGACGTCGTTCGTGAGGCTTTTGAGGCAGCGGGAGCCCCTCGACGCGCAAGAGGGCAGTTCGGTCAAGGGTTCCGGGGACCGCCCGAAGGTTGCCCCCGGCCTTGGAACAAGGGGTGCGCTGCTGCTGATCGTGGCCGGTGTCCTGTGCTGGGCCTTGGGACAAGGGATTGTCGCGCTGTGGTTGTTCATGGTGGCAGCCGTGGTCGTGGCGCTCGTACTGCCGCTCCCGGCCGCTCTCGTGTCTCCGCTGTTCATGGGAGTAGCCGGCTGGCTCGTGGACATGTTGCCCATGCTGGTGTTGGTCGGCTGGGCCGCGGTCTCTGCGCGATGGGGTGTCTCTCTGCTGCGGCAGCGGCGAATGCCGAGGGGAGGGCGCTTCGTCTGGCTGGCGGTGGGTCTGGCCGCGTGGACGGGCTTCGGCGTTCTGGCAGTGGTCAGCGCCGACCTCAAGCACTTTGCGCTGCTGTTCGTTGTCCAGTTACTGATCAGCGCAACCCTTCTGACGGCAGTCGACTCATTGCAGGACCAAGAGTCCCGCCGCAGAGTCGCTCATGGTCTTCTCGCCTTCGTGGTGCTCTTGTCGGCGGCGGTGTTCTTGCAATGGGTCGGCGTGCCTGTTCAGGAGCTAAAAGATGCAAGCGTGGCGGACCGCGTTGAGTCCGCCTATGGAGTCGACGTTTTCACGAACAGCCTCGACATGATCAAGTATGTGCGCTCGAGCAAGGCCGGCGCTCCGGACCTGCGCCGGGCGTTGAAGGGGGTGAGTAGAGACAACCCTGGCCTGCCGCCGTTCGAGGTCTTCAAGCCGAAGTTCCAGGCGTGGCGCAAGAGCCTCATGGTTAGCTTCGAGGGGTCCGCCAGACCCTTTGAAGAAGAGCTATCGAACGTGGGCGTGGACCTGCTCTACGACAACGTCGGACTAGCCCCGGCCAACAACGTCCCTCGTATGAGGAGTTTCCCTCGCAACTCGCTAACTTATGCGGGAGTTTGCGCGGCGCTATTCCCGCTGGGCCTCTACGCAGCGTGGACGGCAGTGAATAGAAGGCGTTGGTTCGGTTGGTTCGCAATCACAGCCTGTCTTTTCGGTGCAGCATTCTCCCTCGCTCGTGGATCGTGGCTGGCCTTGCTAATCGGAGTGATCTACCTGGCGATTGATGGATCGATTTCTCTGCGACGAAAACTACAAGCGGCCGCTGTGCTGGGCATGGCGGCTGTGCTTATCTCCGGCTTGTTCCTGGTTAAATACGGAGTCGACCCCCTTAGCGCGCGCGGCGAGGCAGAGGGAAGCGTCAATACTCGCGAGGTCCTCTACGCCGATACCGTCGAAAGGGTGAGCCGCGGCAACATCTACTTTCTGACCGGGTACGGCACGGAAACCGCACGAGGGGAGGGCGGCACCTCACACCGGTTGGGCCGCTACATTCCCAGTGCGGGAACGCACTCCACTTATCTCAACTATGTCTACCGGACGGGAGTGGTAGGGGCTTTGCTGTTGATAACTATCTACGCCGGAGCTTGGCTCCACGCACGTACTGCCGCGCGCACCTCCGACGGGACCGAGCGAGTCTTCGCCACGTGCATCGCTGCCGCCATCGTCTCGGTAGCCGCTCACGGAATGATTCTGAGTCTCTACGTCGAGCCCGTCTACACACTCGTCGTCTCGCTGCTCTTAGGCGTCGCTCTGGCCACGGGCATGGACGCGCGCGGCCCCCTGCTGCCGTGGCGCTCGGGCCGCAGCCGGTGAGTGGACGCACCGCCACGGTGGTCCACGGTCAACTATGGACATTCAGCCGGCAGACGCGGCCTCGGACGCAAGGAGCGCCCGGATCGAGGATCCGCTAGGTGTCGCATCGGGCCGAGCCCAGCGCGAAGGACTCACTGTCTCTGGAGGCGGCCGAGGACGTCAGGACTGTCGCTCACGGCGGCGCCGTCCAGATTATCGGGCAGGTTTCCCAGCGAGGCCTCTCGTTCCTCTTCTCGGCCGTGGCGACGCGCGTGCTGGGCCCCGCTGGGTTCGGTCTCTATAGCCAGATAGCACGCGTGCTCGCGATCGGTGGGCAGCTGGGACTCGCCGGATTCAACTACGCCTCGATGCGATTCATCGCCCGGGCCAGGGCGAACCAGGATCACGGCGGCGTAAGAGGAGCGGCCCGCATCGGGTTGTGGGGAACGACGGTGGCGTCGGCCCTCGTATTGATGGCGCTCGTCGCCCTGGCCGGGCCCATCGCGGCCGCCTTTGCGCGCGGAGACGAAGCTTCGCAAGCCGATGAGTTTGCAGATCTGATTCGTGTCGGTGTCCTCTACGTGCCGGCGTTCGCCTATATGCAGGTTCTCCGCTATTGCACGCAGGCCTACAAGACGATGTTGCCCTCGGTCATATCTGGGAACATCGTTCAGCCGGCGGCACGCTTCGTCCTGGGCGTCGCTCTGCTGCTCGCGGGAATTGAAGTTGCAGGCGCAGTGGTTACTCTGTCGGCGAGCATGGCCGTGGGGGCAATAAGCGCACTTTGGTACTGGCGACGTATGCCCAGCGTTCAGGAGAGACAAGCCTCGCCTCGCGCCTCGGCCCGCGCGATGGTGCGTTTCGCCCTTCCCCAGGCAGGCTCCTCGCTGCTGGGCATTCAGTCGCTGGGTCTGGGCGTCATCGTCCTCGGCATCGTGTCCGACAACCGGGCTGTGGGACTGTTCGCCGTCGCCCTCGCGCTGCAGGGCCCAGGAGGCGTCTTTCTGAGCGGACTGGTCAACATCTGGGCCCCGGTCGTCTCGGATCTCTACGAGAAGGGAGAGATCGCCCGTCTCGACTCGCTGTACAAGACCATCACACGCTGGGTGGTGACGTTTTCGTTCCCCGTGTACGGAGCGCTGATCGTCGAGCCCGGCCTCTTTGTAAGCATCTATGGAGGGCCCCAGGTCCTCGCGGCGGCCCCTCTGGTTGCGATCGTGGCTCTCGGCAACCTCTTCTACTCGGGGACGGGCCCGACCGGCTATGTACTTTCCATGACGGGCCGACCCGGCGTGAACTTCGCCAACTCGGTGGTGGGAGTGGCTCTCTATGCGCTCGGGGGCGCGCTGTTCGTTCCAAAGTACGGTCTGGTGGCGATGGCCTGGGTGGATGCAGGTGTCACCGCTCTCATCAACAGCGTGCGTGTGATCCAGGCCAAGCTGTTGGTTGGTGTGCAGCCGTTCGGTCGGTCTATCCTGAAGCCAATTGGAGCTGCGCTTGCGGGTGTGGTGGTGCTGCTCTCGTGGAAGCTCGTCCCCATCGAGGGACTGGGCGCCCAGCTTGCCGGAGTGGTATTCGCTGCACTTGTGTACGTGCTCGTCTTGTGGGCTCTTGGTCTTGATGCAGAGGAGCGTTTCGTGTGGGACCGGATAAAGACCCGAGCGTTCAAGCGCGGGGGCCGGCAGTGAGGTCAAAGGAGCGTGAGGTGCGCAAGAGCCTGCGCACGGACTTCAGCCCTTCGCTCAAGCTGCGGCTCATCCGGTCGGCGTTTCGAATACGGCAAGCATCGCATCTGCCTGCCCTGGCTCTGGGCGGACGGTTGCACGAGCCCATCTTCATCATCGGAGCCCCACGCTCTGGGACCTCTCTGCTCTATGCAATCCTTCGAAATTCTTCGCAGCTCGCTCATTGGCCCGGCGAAGCCCACGAGGTATGGGAGGCAGACCATCATCCCGCGATGAGGGGCTGGGAATCCAACTCTCTGAGCGCTTCGGATCTAACACCACGGGCAGAGTCCCGGATCCGCACCCAGTTCTTTCTCACTGCCGGCCCCCGCAAGCGCTTGGTGGACAAGACGCCCCGAAACTCTCTAAGAGTGGATTTCGTGCACGCACTGTTTCCCGATGCCCGCTTCGTGTTCCTGCAACGCGACGGCCGGGACAACGTGAATTCACTGATCAACGCTTGGCGTACCCCTCGCTACAGGACCTACCGGCTTCCGAGTCCACACTCGATCCCGGGCACCGATCCCAACTGGTGGAAGTTCGTGCTTTATCCCGGCTGGAGGGATGATTGCAGTGGACCGCTCGAGATGGTGTGTGCCAAGCAGTGGAAGGTCTGCAACGAGAGCGCGCTGGCGGCGCTGGCCGCGCGGGCGGAGTCACGCTGGACCGGGACGCGCTACGAGAATCTGATAGAAAATCCCGAAGTCGAAACTCAGCGGGTGAGCGAGTTCCTCGGGCTCGACTTCGACGATCGGCTCAAAGCTGCGGCTCGGGCGCGACTGGCGGTGCCCATCAACACCGTGACGCCTCCGGAGGCCGGCAAGTGGAGGCGCGAGAATCCCGATGAAATAGCCTCGATCATGCCGTTTATCTCACCGACCATGGAGACCCTCGGATACAGATGAAGATACATACACTAGCGCTGCAGACTTCGTCCACAAAGTTCTTCGACCTCACCTCCGAGCTCAGGCGTTTTGTAGCCGGGGCCGATGGCGACGGGCTTCTCAATGTCTTCGTTCCGCACGCCACCGCGGGTGTGGCCGTGATCGAAACCGGATCGGGGACGGAGGAGGATCTGGAGCAGGCGTTGAACAGGCTGTTGCCGCGCGACCATGCTTATGCCCACAGCCACGGGTCGCCGGGCCACGGGGCAGACCATGTCATTCCTGCATTTGTGTCCCCGTCGGTGACGATCCCGGTGGTCACCGGCGCTTTACAGCTGGGGACATGGCAGAGTGTCGTGCTCGTCGACCTCAACGAGGACAACCCACATCGGCAAGTGCACCTCTCGTTCTTGACGATCTAGGAACAGAGAGGAGCTGTCTTCGAATGGCTCAGCGTGGGCTGCGCTTCAGGCGGTTCACCGGCACACCCGCCAAGCCCAGCCGGGCTTGCAGGCGGGCCACCGCCCCCGGCTCGGGGCACGCTCGCTCGTACCCCATCTCCTGAAGGAGCTCACCGGCAACCGCCTCGAACACTGCCACTTGTAACGGTGGCATCTGCTGTTCCCAGGAGCGGACGCCCGCAGTGGGCTTCCGTGTGACGTGAGGGTTGTAGCGCTCGGCCCGGGACTGGACCTCGTTCTTGGACAGCGATCCGTATTCGAGCATCATTGGTTGGAAGGAAACGCCGATAAACGAGCAGAGCTTCTCCAGCTCCTGCTCGGGATCTGCTACCAGGCGCTCGTAGAACAGCTCTGTGTAGCGCGCAGGTGGCAACGCGCGGCCCGCGTCTATGCCGGCCCGTACGCGCGTCTGCCAGCGGTCGGCGGCACGGGCAACAGTCTTGGGACCAAAGGGCATATCTGCATAGGAAAGCGCGACGTTGCGGCCATCGCGCACAACATGAATGAAGCGAGCGTCACCGAAGAGCCCGGCCAACAAGTTGATATCAAGCACATAGCGGGGGGTCTTGTCTCCCCATGACGTCTTGTTGCGCGCGGCCGCGTAGGCTCGATAGGCACCTTCGATGAGCTCGTTATAGGGCGCTGTTGCGCGTTCGCCGATCTGGGCGCGGACCGCATCGATGGGAAGCTCCCAGGCTTTAAAGCGAGGATGGCGAGCAAGCCTGGAGAGGAGCTCCTCAACCGACGTCTCGCCCGGGCGGTAGAGCTCGACGATGAAACGCGATTCCGGAGGCACTGCGATCTCAGAGTGAGCGTTGAGCATGAGACGCAGCAGGGTGGTGCCGGAGCGAGCAGAGCCGACGACAAAGAACAAGGCTTCAACCAGTCAGATGAGCGGTTTCGTGGAGCGAAGAGCGGGAGAAGCGACGGTCGTGCTCTATCACAGGTAGCCAAGGTCCCGAAGGTGCTGTTCGACGGTTGCTTCCTCTTCGCTTGTCATTCCCGATTCGGCCACGACGGCAGTCGACTCGACGCGCGCTATGTAGTCGTCGAGCTTTCGGGTCAGCGCGGCCTCTTTGCGAGCGTGGTTGCGCCGCTCGTCGGGCGATCCCCCGGGGTTCAGGCGGTGCAAGGTCCTTTTTCCGCCCGGCGCCTTGAGGAGTTTCCACTCGGGCGTGCGGGCGCCGACGATGCGGTCGCCTCCCAGCTTCACACCGACGGCCTCCATGTAGGCGGGCTCCTCCGGGAGAGCGGCGCCGTCCATGAAGGGCTTGAGGCTGCGCCCATCGATGCCCTCCGGGGGGATAATGCCGCAGAGATCCGTCAGCGTCGGCAGCAAATCGATGTGGCGGACCTGGTCGTCCACCTGCCTTCCGTTGGCGACGCGTGGGCCGGACAGGACCAGAGGGACCCGCACAAGCTCTTCGTAGAGAGCAAACCCGTGCCCGATCTCGAGTCCGGCGAAGCGGTTATCCAGATAAGGAAGCCACTTGGCAAGCTGGAAGGTTCGACGCGAGCGCCGCGCTACTCGAAGCATCTGAAACTGGAGCGGAGATGACGGGTATTGCTCACCGTGGTCTCCGGTCACGACGAGGAGCGGATCGTTACCGGCGGCTTCGAACACAGGCGCGAGCCATTCATCGGTGGCATGAACCGCAGCCTGGTATCCGGTCTTATCCTTGAGCTTCTCGAACTTCGGAGGGGAGCGGTAAGGCCGGTGGACCTCCCAGATGTGCAGCAACATGAACCACGGCTCCGGGTACGAGCGCATCTTGGTGATGACCTCTTCACGCCAGTAGAAGAAGGGAACCTTGTACGCCTGCCGGCAACGCGCTTCATGGAAGCCGCGCAGGATGCCCGTTTCAGGCAGCAACGGACCCGTGACCTCCGCATAACAGCGATAGCCTGCCTGTGCAAAGGTCTCCGCCATGGTCGTGACGGTGTCCGACAATCTGTAGCCTTGCAGGCCTCGAACACCGTGCCTTGGCGGATAGCAACCCGTCAACATGGATGAGAACGAAGGCGTTGTGGTGGTCGCAGTGCACACAGCCTGACGGAATGAGACTCCTGTACGCGCGAGCCGATCGAAGGTGGGAGTTTCGACTTCCTCACCGAAGACTGCGTCGGCCCGCAACGAGTCGACGGCAAGCACCAGGACGTTGGGCAAGTCCGGGGCGCGAGAGCTCATCAGCCGGCCTCCGCGCACCGGTTGATCAGTGGCAGGCTCCTTCCCGGAAAGACGGCGCTGAACAGGCGCTTGCGAAGGCGATTGCCGAAGGCGGCGGGCGCCTCGACTCCGTCTGGGAGGTTGTCCCCGATTCGATAACGTGACAGGAACGAAGAGATCTCCTCGGGGCTCACCCCGTTGGCCCGCATCTCCTCGATGCTCAAGAACAAAGAGGTCGCGGAGCTTTGCTCGATGAGACCTATGTCATCGTCGACGTGGTCGAATCGTTGCCGGACGTCGTCGAGTAGCTCCGCCCGGTTGATGGCCCAGCCGCCCTGACCCAGCGGCGTCTGCCCGTGGTCTGCCGTGACGGTCAGCACATAGCCGCCGTAGGCGATGTTGGCGTCAAGCCAGGTAACTAGGCTCTTCAGACCCTCGTCCACCGAAGAGAGGACGTCGTCCATCTCTTTCGAGTTCATGTTCCAACGGTGCCCGACGTGGTCCGGTGACTTGAAATGCACATAGAGGAGGTCTGTGATCGAGTCCTTGCCGAACCCCTCCTCGTCCAACAGCGTAGTGGCGGTCCGAGTGACCCAGGCGGCGTCGGCGGGCGTGAAGCCGGCCTGGATTGTGGATGTGTCGTGGCCTCGCCAGCGCCCGTCGATGGTTCCGTCGGCGCCGTCCATCCTGGCGCGGTCGGCGTTACGCCCTGTGATGGTGGAGGCCCAGCGGGGCATTGAGTAATAGCGGTTATCTGTGGTCCAGTCACCCGAAGGCTCGGCGATCAAAGCGATGTCCTTGTCACCCTTGCGAATCGACGCGCCGTGGCCCAAGAGGCCCAGGGGGTAGTTGCCAGAGGCGATGAGCGCCGCCTTGGCCCGGTTGCCGTTGGCCGCATCCCATTTGTCGGCCAGAGTGTCGGAGCGCAGATTCAAGCGGGGTGCCACGGGAACTCCCGAGTAGTTCCCGTCGTAAGTGAACGCTCCTACGAGCTTGTGTTTCTTGCGAATGGAAATCCCGGTCACGCCGTGGACTTGTGGAAAGTTGCCGGTCGACATGGTGGAGTGGCTGGCGGGCGTGATGGACGGTGACGATCCCACCACAGCCTTCTTGATGCTGGAGCCTCCAGAGATCAACCTGGCGAGGTATGGCCACGAGCTGGGCCGAGGATCGAGGACGTTCCAGCCACCGCCGTCTATCGAGACGGTGACGAGAACGCGCGGCGGCGCGGTGGCATCGGCGAGGACCTCCTGAATCGGTTCGCCCTGGCGCTCGCCGAAGTCGAAGCCGAGCATGGCGGCGTGAGTAGGGGCGAGGTCGGCGAGGGTGACCTCCCTATCGATGCTGAGCTCGCCCTGTGCCTCTACAAAGCCCGGTCCGTAGAAAACCAACGGAACCCGTTGGAGAAAGTCGTAGGGGCCCGAGTGACTGGTATTGATGAATGTCCCTACGTAGCTCGGGGGCCGGGGAACGAGCACCAGGTCGCTGCTTCGAAGTGGACCGGGGACCCAGCCGCGGTCGATGTAGCGGATCCATCTCGGAGGCAGCTTGCAGGCGTCCCGCAGGTATCTCTTCTTGGGTATCGGAACCTGGGCAGTTTGACGCGTCGAACGCTTGCCCTGGACGACCAGCGAGGGAGGCCGCGTGTGGCCGGATCTTGCCTGCGGCTGTCTGGACGCTCGAACGGGGCCAACGGCTGAAGGCTGGGTCACCAGCAGGACTGCGCCGATAATGGCCGCGAGCGCCATCGGGGCGAAGGGCAGTACCGGGTCGCGCCGCCTCACAGCGTCCACAGCTCCTCGGGGCGCTGCTCGAGTGACCAAACGGCCGCGTCAACACCCATCTTCACTGCGTGATCCATGTTGCCGATCTCATATTTCCAGGACCCAAAGCGGCCGCGCGACAAAATGTCGAAGTCCATGAGCCAACCCTGGGCGGTCTTGAGTGCCCGATCGCGTTCCAGGGTGGGGACCGGGTAGGCGTAGGGAATGTCCTCGAGGTGCAAAGAGGCCACCTCAGGCCTGCCTTCGACTACTCCTGCAGCCCTCAGACCTGCCTCCACCTCCTCCGGCAAGCCGCGTCGAGGGGTCGGCTTGTAGGAGGAATAGGAGGTCTCGGTCATGTAGGCCGAGTATGTCGAGGTATCCGATTCCGGCACATTCGCGGGCGAGTACTTGGCGAAGTTCGTGGCTCTGTAGAAAGGTGCGTCGTCCTGGGGGAAGTACATCCAAGACTTGTCGTCCTTGAGCTCGAGCTCATAGCCCACCCCCACCATGTAGACGCCGTTGTGCTCGAGCTTTGCGGCCGATTCCCTCACCTCTTGGGGGCAGGGCTCGAGCTTATGGAGCAGAAGATCGAGGGGCATGGTCGAGATCAGCGTGTCGTAGTCTTCACAGGCGCCGTCCGCGTAGTGCACGGTCTTGTCCTCGACTCTAATCTCGATGACGTCACGCCCGTAGGTGATGTTCCGGGCGAGGCGTTCGGCAAGTCTCCTGTAGATCTCCCCTGTGCCCCCAACGGCGGGGAACACGAAGGTGTTGTTGGGCCCCCACGCGATGTCGTCTTCCTGGAAGACGAGGCTCCTGAGCGCTCGCTTGTAGTCGAGGACGCTCACCCTCTCGCCGATCCAGTAGGACTGCATGCGCTCGGGGGGCGTCGCCCATACCTTGAAGTTGTAGGGGCGCATGAAGTGCTTGGTAATGCCGGTTCCGAATACCGCCTCCATCCAGGTGGCGAAGTCGGTGCTGGGGTCGCCGCCGGGGGCATCGATAAGCCCGAGGACACACTCGTAGGCCACCTCCTCCGGGAGATAGCGAAGGTTGTTCTGAAACGGGTAGGGCACCCAGCGGTCGGAGAAGCGGATGTAAGAGGAACGGTCGTGGCGATGGACGTCCTCGCCCATAACATCCTCGAGCAGACGGTCGAATTCCCCGAAGTGGCTGAAGACGACGTGTCCGCCGTGATCCCAGGTGAAGCCCTGGGGGTCGGTAACCGACGCCGCCAGCCCCCCCGCCCGGTGCGAGCGCTCGACCAATTTCCAGTTCTTGTAGCCCCTCAGCGACAGTTCGCGCGCCGCCCCGAGCCCGCAGGGGCCCGCTCCGATGATCAGGATCTTGCCGGGAGCCTTCATTGCTCGCGTGGTCCTCGCATCGCTCGTTAGTGCTGGTGGGGTCTCGCGTGCAGGGCGTGCGTGATGGGCGAGGACCCGTCGACCAGCAAAGTTTACAGGGGAGCCCGCCCCGAGCCGCGTCTATGGCTCGCAGCGGGACGCCGGGCTGGCGGGCCCCAGATTCCTGCTTCCCCACCCCGCGGTGGCTAGAGTGCGATGGTCTACCGCTAACCACCCGAATTGGTGGGTTACGTGCGACCGTCTACGGCTACCCTCCCATGGCTTGTACAAGAGGGTGCGGCGGACGAGGGGCTACGCTCAGTTTCAGTCCGGTGATCGACGATCAAGGGGGCAGTAATGAGGAGATCCAACCAACTGGCGGCCGCCACGGGCCTGGGGCTCATCGGCCTTGCGGTGCTCCAGGAGAGGCGCAAGCCGCCCTCGCAGCGTTCCTGGCACGGCCACGTGCTCGGGTTCGTGCCCTACGATCTGAGGCCCCCGAGCGTGAGCCGATTCCGCCGGGCATGGTGGAACCCGTCTGATCAGCGTGTCTTCACCGAGAGAGACTTCGGGGTCGGCTGGGCGGTCAACTTCCCCAGCCTGGTCCGCTTTGCTTCTGAGGTCCTCACCGCAAGGTGATTGCGCCGGAGCGGGCGATCTCGGTTCTCGGGGTCCGGTTGGCGCGCCTGTCCCCGCGCGCCGCCCTTGCCGAAGCTGAGCATCTCTACGACGCGCCCGACTCCTCCTACATAGCGCACGCCAATGTGCACACCTTGAATCTGGCGAGCAGGGACGAGCGTTACCGCCTTGCCCTCGAGAACGCCGCCATGGTGCTCAACGACGGCAAGGGCGTCATGCTGGCCGCTCGCATCAAGCGGGATCGATTTCCGGCCGACCTCAACGGCAACTTCTTCACTCCGCTCCTGCTCGAGCTCGCGGCGGAGCGCGACTGGCCCGTTTACTTCCTGGGGGCGAAGCCGGGAGTGGCCGACAGGGCCCTCGAGCGCCTTGTCGAGAGGCTGCCGAGACTCAGGGCGGTGGGCGTGCGCGACGGCTACTTCGATCCCGGAGATGAGTCGGTGGCGGCGGCCGTGCGCGCGGCCGGGACCGGTTTGCTGCTCGTGGGCCTCGGCAATCCCGCTCAGGAGCTCTGGATGCACACCAACCTGTCCGCCACAGGAGCGCGACTGGCTGTGGGAGTCGGTGCGTTCTTCGACTTCCAGGCGGGGCAGGTGCCGCGGGCGCCCGAGTGGATGAACCGGGCCGGCATCGAGTGGGTCCACCGCCTGGCACAGGAGCCTCGGAGGATGTGGCGACGCTACCTGCTCGGCAATCCCCGCTTCGTCGCGCGCGTGGCGGCCGAGGAGATCAAGAGCAGGCAATGAGCGAACACGATTCCAGGGCTGCATCCTGCTTCATCATCGCCACCCGGAACCGGCCCGACGAGCTGCGCACCACCGTCAAGAGCCTGGTCGCTCAAACCGTCCTTCCGGCCGAACTGTGCATCGTCGACTCCAGTCCCCAGTCGACGACCCGTGCCGCGATCGAAGAACTCTGTGACCGAGTTGCTCTGCCCCTCGACTACGTCCACCCAGCCCCGCGAGGGTTGCCCCGGCAGCGCAATCTGGCTCTGGAGAGGACCTCGGGCGACCCCGTTTTTCTCATCGACGATGACGTCTACCTCGAACCCACCTGTCACGAGCGAGTGCTGTCGGAGTACGAGCGCTGGGATGAACGTTTGGGAGGGGTTCGGGCTGGTCCGATGACGGCCGCCAGGCCGGCGTGGTTTTCGGTGGCATGGCGGAGGTTGTTCGGCATCGGGGGCTGGTGGCCTGAGGCCTCCGGGCGGGTACGCAAGGGCTTCTGGCTCGAGGGAACCTCCTACTCGGCCGGGGTCAAGAAGCAGGAGGCGTTCGTCGGCTACTTCATGTCCTATAAGCGGTCGGTCTTCGCCGAGGAGCGCTTCGACGAGGAGCTGTCCGGTTATGCCAGTCAGGAGGACATCGACTTCTCCTACCGGGTGTCGCGTAAGTGGACGCTGGTGCAGACGCCGCACGCACGCTGCGAGCACTTCAAGACCACCACCGACCGGCTCGACTCGAGAAAGCTCGAGCGCATGAAGATCGCCAACCACTTCTATCTGTTCCGAAAGAACATGCCACAGGACATCCGCCACCGGGCTGCTTTGTGGTGGGGCCTCGTGGGCCTGTTCCTGCACAACACCGTCAAGGCGGCTGCTCGGCGTGATCCGGGACTGGCGGCCGGGATCGCCATTGGTGCGTGGGAGCAGGCACGGGGCCGCGGCCTCATAGACCCTGCGACAGACCCATGAGCGTTCCGCAGGGCGCCCTCGAGATAGGCGCCAAGGCGCGCGACTACTGGTGGACGGTGATTGCGGTCGATCCACTTGCACTGCCGCTTACCCGAAGGCTGGCGCGCTCGGGATCGGTGTCGCCCGATCAGGTCACGATCGTCTCCGTGCTGCTGGGCCTGCCGACGGGACTTGCCTTCGCCACCGGCACGAGGGCCGGCCTCGTGGTCGGGGCACTGCTGTTCTATTTCTCCTTCCTGCTCGATTGCGTGGACGGCAAGCTCGCGCGGGCGCTTCGGATCTCGAGCCCCCGAGGCAAGGTGCTCGACGATCTCGGCGACGGTGCCCGGCGCGGCAGCGCGGCGGCCGGGCTGGCGGTCTATCTGTGGAGGACGTCATCAGGGGGGGTCTTCTGGCTGGCGGTCGCCTATGGGTTCATGGCCTACTACTTTGCGCTTATCTCAGGAGGGACGCGTGGCGAGCCCCAGACCAACGTCGGCGGCCGGTGGTCAGAGGCGCTGGCGCGCCGGCGTCTGCTCCCGACCCCCGGGACCCCCGACGTCGCCGCGCTGGTGTTCGTCCTCGGCCCCCTAACTTCGTGGGTCGCTCCTGCTTTGGTGGTCGGAGACCTCCTTTTCACCGTCGCGATCCTGCTGACCGTGTTCCGGCTCTTGAGGCACCCTTGATGAGCACCGGGAGCAAGGTCCTCCTTCTGGGTCTTGACGGCGCGACCTTCCGCATCCTCGATCCCGCCTTCGCCGAGGGACACATGCCGGTGTTCAAGAGCCTGCTCGAGCGGGGTGCGTCCGGGATCCTCACGTCAACCCACCCGCCCTACACTCCGCCGGGCTGGACCTCGATCTTCACCGGCGTTAATCCCGGCCGCCACGGCATCTTCGGGTTCACGCTCGGCAACTCTCAGCGGAGAGGCGGGCTGGTTCGCCTCGACAAGGTCAAGGCGCCGGCGCTGTGGAACGCCGCCAACGCCCAGGGCTGCCCGGTGGGTCTGTTCAACATTCCCATGACCTATCCAGCCCCACCCGTGGACGGCTTCGCGGTCTCGGGCATGCTCACTCCTGAGGGAGGAGGTGTCACCCCCGAAAGCTTCACTCACCCCGAAGGGCTTGCGGCCGAGCTGATCTCGCGGCGGGTGGCTACGAGATCGACATCGACGTGAACTACGACGAGGACTGGAAGACCACTGCCATCGAAGAGCGACTTTCCGCCAACCTGGCGAAAAAGCGCAGCGCGCTAAAGCTTCTGCTGGAGCTCCACGAGGTGCCGCTGCTGTTCGTTGTCCTAGAGGCGCCCGACCGCCTCATGCACGCTCACTACAAGTACATCGACCCGGCCTGCGAACACTTTCACAGGCCTCAGGCCCAGCCCATAAGGGAGCGGGTGTGGGCCTTCTTCGACGAGATGGACGCGCTGATCTCGGACCTGCTCGAGTGGACCTCGGACGGGGACTACGTCGTGACGATGTCGGATCACGGCTTCGGTCCCAAGGACAAGGTCGTGAACCTGAACCTCGCGCTGAAGGAGTGGGGGCTGCTGTCGCTCTCGGGCGCCGCCGGTCTGTCGAGCTCCCAGGGGCTGCGCAAGGTCGCCGGGCGGGCCAAGAAGGCTCTTCCCCGGTCCCTGGTGAAGCGCGCCAAGGGCGCGGCCCACTCTTCGATCGACTGGTCCAAGACCAAGGCATTCGCGGCCCCCAATCCTCAGCAGGGGATCTATGTGAACCTCGAGGGCCGCGAGCCCCACGGCTCGGTGACTCAATCTGCTTACGAGGAAGTGCGCCGCGAGATCACCGCCCGCTTCTCGGAGCTTGTGGACCCTGTGGACGGCAAGCCCGTGCTCGACCGCATGTATCTCAGGGAGGAGGTCATGTCGGGGGCCGAGTCGGTAGACGCTCCTGACCTCTTTCCGGTCTGCCGCGACTATACCTACGAGCTCTCCGACGGCCTCTATTCGGCCGCAGTGCTAACCGACTACAGGGAGCTTCCGCGCGGCTTCCATCACATGGACGGGGTCTTCTCGATCACCGGGCCGGGGGTGGCCGCGGCGAGCGGGCTTCAGGCCAGCCTCTACGACATCGCCCCGACCGCCCTCTATCTGCTGGGGCTGGAGGTGCCCGAGGTCGACGGCCGTGTCCTGGCCGAGTTCCTCCCTCCCGAGCTGATCCGCTCCCGGCCCGTGGCCTACAGGGCGCTGGACCTGCCCACCGCCGGCGAGGGAGCCTCGGCGACTCCCTACTCGGCCGAGGAGGAGGCGCAGATCGAGGAATCCCTGCGCAACCTCGGCTACCTCTGATTCACCATCCAAGAACGCGAAAACGCGTAACCAATCCCCAGACGGGATGTCTAACGAATCAGTGGCAATCAGCCGCAGATCCTACGAAAGGGGAACAATGGCAATCGCAACGCGCGACAAGACTCCGGGCCAGCTCTTTGCTCTGGTATTCGGGGCGGTCTACCTTCTGGTCGGACTCCTGGGTTTCGCCGTAACGGGCTTCGACAATTTCTTCGCCTCGAGCTTCAACGACGTCCTGATCGTCTTCCCGGTCAACCCGGCGCACAACATCGTTCACCTGCTCATCGGTGGGGTGTGGCTTGCCGGCTCGAGGACGGCGGCGGGAGCCAAGGTTGCCAACATGGGCATCGGGGTGGCCTACCTGGCCGTCTTCCTGCTCGGCCTCATCGGAGCGCTTGAGTGGCTTGCGATCGAGGGGGGCATCAACGCCGATCAGCTCCTGCACCTCGCCTCCGGTGCCCTGGGCGTCTACTTCGGTACCGCAGGCGCCACCGTCCGGCGGCCGGTCACGGCCTGAGCTTCACCCGCTTCAACAGATCGGGGCTCGCCTTCGGGCGGGCCCCGATTTTCGTTGTGCCTAAGCCCTGCGAGCCTGATCGAGGTCGTCGACCGCCAGGATCACCTCGGTCTCACCGGCCGACCGCCGCGCCACGTAGGCGGAGGAGATGTGAATCCCGGAGTCGGCCAGCCTCCGACAGTAGCGGCCGAGCTCGCCGGGGCGGTCGTCGACGGTGATAACCAGGACCTGGCGGGTCCCGATGACCTCATAGCCCACGCTCGTGAGCACCTCAGCGGCGTCCTCCTCGTCGTCGACGACCAGGTGGATCACGCCCTGACCGTTGTGGGTGGAGGCGGACAGCGTCTCGATGTTCACGCCCTTGGCGCCGAGCAGCTCGCCGAGGTCGGCGAGCACGCCCGTGTCGTCCGGTACCGAGACGATGATCTCTTCGAGCATCCCCCTAGCGTAACTCCACCGACTCCCCCGCCTCGATCGTGGAGATGTCCTCCGTCCGCCTCTACCCACGGAATTCTGTGGGTAGAAGTCCTCGGTTCAACTTTGTCACCGCGGGCCGCCGCCCAGAGGGGTCGGCCGGTTTAGTGGGCGCCCTCGGTGCTCAGCACCGCACGCAGCGTCCGCCACAGGATCCAGAGGTCGAGCGACAGCGACCAGTTCTGGATGTAGAAGAGGTCGTAGCGAACGTAGTCGGCGAAACTCGTCTCGGTGCGCCCGGAGACCTGCCACAGCCCGGTTATCCCGGGCTTGACGCTGAGCCGGTTAGAGACCCAGTCGTCGTACTGCTCGACCTCGCTCGGCAGCGCGGGCCGGGGACCAACCAGGCTCATGTCGCCGCGCAACACGTTAAGAAGCTGGGGCAGCTCGTCCAGCGAGTAGCGGCGGAGCTTCTTGCCGACGCCGGTGATGCGAGGATCCTCCTTGAGCTTGAACAACAGCCCCGGACCCTCGGAGAGGTGCTCGAGCTCGGCACGCTTTTTTTCAGCATCCTGATCCATGGTGCGGAACTTGAGGCAATCGAACTGCTTGCCGTCGCGCCCCACCCTTACCTGGCGAAATATCGCTGGGCCGACAGAGTCCTTTCTGATCCATAGTGCGGTAGCCGCCAGCACGGGACTCAGCAGCAACAACCCGAGGGCCGCGACCGTGACGTCGAGGGTGCGCTTGATCGTTTGCTGAACCCTGTCCATGCCCGTTCGGCGGATGTAGAGCAGGGGCACGCCGGCGACAGACTGGACGACCATGCGCGAGGCCATGAGATCCAGCGTCCCGGAGGTGATCTGAAGATCGACGTCGACACCCTGCAGCCCCCAGATGAGCCGGTTGAGCCGTGCGGCGTCGTCGAAGGCGGAGGCGGCCACCAGAACGAGGCCCGCGCTGTGAGCATCGATGAGCTCTCTGAGCTCGCTGGGGTGGCCGATGACGAGATGTCCCTCATAGATCTCCTGGCCGAGGGGAGCGTTGTCTTCGACGAAGCCGACGATCTCGTAACCAAGCCAGGTTTCTCTCTCGAGAGTCTTTGCCACCGTGCGAGCCTCGTGGTTGGCGCCAACCACGATGGTCCGGGTGACGTCTCCGCCCCGCCGCCGCAAGAAGTGCAGGATCTTTCTCACCGCAAGGCGCTCTCCGCCCACTACGACGAGTCCGGACAGCGCCGCAAACAGAACCCAGGCGCGCGCGATGTTGAGAGCGAAGAGCGAGTCGGCGAGGAAGATGAGCACGGTGCCGGCCACCACGCCGTGGAAGACCTGCTTGAACTCGTTCACCGGGCCCAATACCTGGCGAGGCTCGTAGAGACCATAGAGATAGAACAGGAGCACGTGCACGGGTGTGGCGATGAGCGTCACCAAGGTGTAGTCGACGCTCGCGGCGGGAGAGGTGTTCAGGACCTCGAAGCGAAGGATCGAGGCGATGAAAAGCGCCGAAGAGACGGCAACGGCGTCGGCCGCAACTCTGAGCGCAATCCGCTGGGCGCTGCGAGCCTGAAGCGGCTGTTTCGACCGCGCCGACTCGGTGTCGTCCAGTGCGACTGCTGGCTGCGCCATTACCGATAAGACTCCGCTCAGAGATACCCGAGTCCCCGCAGGGACTCCTCGATGGCGGCCTCTTCCTCCTTGGAGTAGGGCGAGCTCTCCTGTCTGCTACCGGATGATATGGCGGGCGTGTACTCGATGGGTCGCTCCGTCAGCGCGGCTTGCCCCAAAGCTGCGGTCAGCACCGAGCCGTCGAGGCCTTCGGGCACCCTCAGGCCTGCGAGGTGGAGCAACGTCGGAGAGATGTCCATGACGGTGCCCTCGAGGCGCGCTCCGACATCCACCTCGGGAGCTCTCAGCGCGACGACCCCGGCGGGATGGTGGACGCCGCGCGGGAGATGGCTGAGGTCCTTGAAGGGCTCCCGGTGAAAGACCTCGTCGTCGAGCTCGAAACGGTGGTCGCGCATTACCGGCAGGAGATCGGGGGCGCCCTCCAGGGCATCTCCAAAAAACACCTCCTCGGAACGATGAACGACGTCGACGACGAGGTCGCCGTCGGGCCCGACAAGGCTTCTCAGAGCGGCCGCGATCTCGTCCTTGAGCGCTTCCAGCTCAACGGGCTCGACGCATCCGTAGCGCTCCCGGCCTTTGAGATTGACGAATATCCCCTGCTGTGGAATCGGGGACGCGAACGCTTTCGTCTTATCCCAGTCGATAGCGGCAAAAGTCGCGCCTTTGGCCTCGCGCGCTACGCGAGCGGGGAGGACGCGCTTAGCCAGGGGTACGAGGCTGCGGGCCAACCTCGTCTGCATGGCCTTGGCGAGGGGCTTGATCTTGAGATAGCCCCACCTCTCGAGGAGCGCGTTGGTGTGCACCGATGATTCCCACGCGGTGAAGCCGTGGTCCGAGCAAACAAGGGAGGCGCCGTCGCGCCCCGCGTAGTCGTCGAGAAGCCCGACGATGTCGTCCATGAGCCGGTAGCAGCGCAGGAGCGGGGGTCTTATCCGGGCGCCCTCGGGGGTGTCGAAGAGCAGGGAGGAGCGATCGAGGTAGCGGTAATAGACATGCTGCAGCCGGTCGGGGGACTCGAGCACGGAGAAGACGATGTCTACCGGGTCCTCCTCGAGCAGCCGTTCGAGCACGGTCTTTCTCTGCTCCAGAACTGAGAGCGCGCGCACGCACAGCTCGTCGTCGCGATAGTCCTTTTCCCAATTGGCGCTGGTGTCGACCTGATAGCCGGGCGCCCACGACAGCACCCTCTTCTCGAGTGAAGCAGGGTGTGCAAAGCCCTGTAGCTCCTCGGAGAAGCCGGGCGTCATCATCCCCGAGATCATCCAGCCGTTGAGGGGCCGGGGCGGATAGGAAAGAGGCAGGTTGTAGATGCCCGTGGTGAAGCCCTGGGCGTTGGCCATTTCCCACAGGGTGGCCGAGCGGATCCGCCCGGCGTGCATCAGCTCCTGGCGCTCGGCCTGGGCGTTGCCCGCATAGAACCCGTAGATGCCGTGCCGGCCGGGGTTGACGCCGGTCACCGCCGAGGTCCACGCAGGTGGCGTGTAGGTGGGGACGGTGGAGGTGAGCTCCCCCCACGCCGAAGTGGCCTTAAGCGCCCCCAGTCGCGGCATGACGTCGTCCTCGATGAGGGGGTCGAGGAGATGCCACGCGACCCCGTCCAGCCCAATGACCACGGCCCTGCCCAACTAGTGCGCCCAGATCTTTTTTACGAGCGCGAGTGCCCGGGGGGCGTCGAGGTCCGACTCCTCGAGGATCGTGAACCGGCCCGGGCGGGTCTGAGGGGCACACAGCAGCACCTCGACGACGTCGTCCTGAGACAACCGGAGCTGCGAGGGGTGGTCCGGGAGCCCCACCTTCTTCAGGCGGGCGCGCAAAGCCGAGGCGTCGTCCCCGTAGAGGGTCGTCGAGATGATGCAGCCGAACGCCACCTGAGCCCCGTGCAGGGCGCGGCCCGGAAAGCGCTCGTCGATGGCGTGCGAGATCTCGTGCTCGCCGCCGGAGGCCGGCCGAGAGTTCCCCGCGCGGATCATGGCAAGACCCGAAATAACCAGCGCATCCGCCAGCTCCCGCAGCCGGGCGGGATCGCGTCCCGTTTGTGCGATGTCAGAGTCGAGGTGAAGCGCGATGCGTTCATAGGACTCCGTCGACAGCTCCCAGGCCCGCTGGTCCACAGTCGCCAGCCCCCGCTCGGAGGCCAGGGCCCAGTCGCGTAGCGCGAGGGGGTTGGCGAGCAGGTCGCCGAGCCCGGCTGCCACCGACTGCAGTGGTGCGCTCAAGAGAGTCGGGACGGAGATGAACACCAGGCGGGGAGCGATCGCACCCACGCTCTGTCCACATCCCGGCCCGGCGGGGACCACCGCGACCGGAGAGCAGATGCCGTCGTGGGAGGGCTGTGTGGGGACTGCCACCATCGCGACTCCGGCGCGCGCCGCGGCGAGCTTGGCCACGTCCAGGCAACGGCCGCCTCCGATGGCCACGACGGCGTCTGCGCCGCGGCGACGGGCGCGCCCGCCGAGGTCGAGGGCCCAGCGCTGGTCTGCTCCGGCGATCGGCTGCACGTACTCAACCGGGCTCTCTATGGCGGCCCCGAGCCTCTTACCGTGGGTCGTCGCCACCACCAGTGGAGCCGAGATCCCGAGAACCTTCAGCCGTTGAGACAACTCATGGGCGGCATCCTCCTCGGAGCCTTCCTCGTGGACGACGACCTCGGGGAAGGTGCTCAGCCCCATGACTGCTCGTGCTGTTCGACGACGGCCACCGCCCCGGCTACATCCTCGGGACTGTCCACCTCCGCGTACTCGTCCTCCTCCACGGCCGTCGCGCGCGTCTCGATGCTCCCGAGCATGCGGGCGTACACATCTTCGTAGTAAAGGGCGGTCTCGGCCGTCCACTGAAGTGAGGTGGCGATGTCCCCGTAAGCGCGCGCGCCGCGAGGCCGGATGACCGATACGCCGCAGAACTCCCCGTGGCTCCGAACCATCTTGATGTTCTTGCCGATGGCTCTAACCGTGTCACCGTCGAGCTCGACACGCATGTCTTCGGATTCCAGCCGGCGCCGGCGCTGCACGGCAAGGACGAGGTCTGCGTCCGACGCAATCGCTCGCTCCAGCACCGCCGGGGCAACGATGATGTCGGAGTTGAGCACGAGCACGTCCATGCCGGGGGACTGGTCCAACGCCATGCGAACCGAGTGGAAGTTCCCCCACGACGCATAGCGTGTGTTTCTCACATAGGCGACCTGCAGGCCCTCGGAATGGTCTGCCAGGTAGGCCTCCAACGCCTGAAAGCCAAAGCCGGTGATCACCAGCAGGTCATCTATCTCGGTCTTGGCAAGCGATTTCAGCAGGTAGTGAAGGGGAGGCTCTTTATCGTCGAGCGGGATGAGCGACTTGGGGCCGGCCCCCCCCATCCTGACTCCGCGACCGGCGGCCAGCAGCACGGCCCTCAGCTTCGCCACGAGATCTCCATGATGCGGTCTCGCTGCAGGACCCTCTCCCACCGCAACACATCACCGCGGCGCTCGAATCCGGGGGCATCTATGGCGCTTGCGCCGGGTGGGAGCGACACCCGCACGGTGACGGTCTCGGGGCGGACCTTGGGCTGGTGCTGGAGCGCGAGCCGGTAGACCCATCTCTGCCCGACCCTCTCGACCGCGTTCGGAACGGTGTAGGAGAAGCGAGTTGAGCCCTCGTCGCCGAGCGGGATCTCGAGTGTTGCCGTCCACACCGTCTTGCCCCTCTCAGAGTGAGTCGCAGGGGAATCAGAATCGGGCCACGCCGCCGCCGCCGGCGCGTCGATGCGGATTCCCTCCACACTTGCTTGCGTGAGCCTCGAGCGGCCCGGCACATAGACATTGATCATGGGCCGGTGCAGCGCCCAGCCCCGGCTAAGCGTATCCGCCGCTCTGCCCACGTTGCCCAACACGTAACGGGCCTGGGGCAGAAAGGCGCCGTTTCGTATCGAGACTTCGGTCGCAACACCGGCGCTGCGCCCGGACAGATCGATGTCGACGGTTGTGTGCATGTCGGCGAAGAAGTCGAGCTTGTTGCCGCCGACGTTTTGCTGCACCACGTTCAGGTAGTCGCCCGTTGCCTGCTGCTCGATGGCGCCGTCCCAGTTCATGCGTTCGACGAACGCCTGCTCCGCCTCGTCGCGCATCCACATTTGCATGTGCTTCTCAGCAAGCGATTGCCCGAACCCTTCTATGAGCGTGCTGGGGTGCTTGGGGCTCAGCAGGTTGCGATAGAAGCCCTCCACGATTCCGCTCAGCGTTGCGCGCCTTATTCCTGGGTTGGGAGTGGCGGCGTAAGCGCGGTTGAGAAACAGGTTGACTACCTTCGAGGCCTTGACCCGCCGCCCGCCAGGCGTCTTGAATCCCCCCACTCCCTTGAGCGCCTGCTGCATAACGACCGGGTCGATGGCGAAGAAGCCATCGATTTGCGGAAGAGCCTGGGCCTGGAACTGCTTGGCCGAGGCTTCGGCGTAGGAGAGCATGAGCCGGGCCGACAGTGGCCAGTCGGGTGACCAGTTGGCGTTACCAAATCGCTGTGCGTCGGGGATCTCCCGCAGGTACCAGGCGTCTTCGGGAAGCGGGATGTCGAGGGGCCTGCGGTTCACGTCGACGTCGTAGACACTCTGGTCTGGTTGGAGGTCGAGCTTTCCTTCTGAGATCGAGAACACCGCGAAGCGCAGCATCGCTCCTCCCGTCCCCCGCAGCTCGGCCGAATTCTGCATGCCGAGCAGGTAGCGGCGCGGCTCGTCCACGCCCAGGATAGAGGGCAGCACCTCGAAGCCGGCTTCGGCATCGGCCAGCAACTCGTCGTTGGCGGATGCGGCGTCGAGCGCCTTGGCAAGCGGTCGTCGAAAGCGGCGCGGTAGCTCCTGCGGGTCCACAGCAGCCAGCTCCTCGGCGGCGCCCCGCACATCGGAGCGGATCGAAGCGATCAGCTCGCCCACTGAGCGGATGCGGCCGATGCGGAAGCGGGAGCCACCCTGCTTGTTATTGATGTCCTTGAACACGATCTTGTCCGGTCCCCGGAGCGCCCCCTGGGCGATCTCGAGCGTGCTTTCGGCCGCCGCCGCCGAGTGCTCGAGGGCGCTAACGAGGTGGCCGGTCTGCCCCCAGGCCGCGTCGACGCGCGGGTTGAGCCGGGCGAGGCCAAGCAGCGGGGACTTCGGCTGGTAGCCGGAGCGCGCCCGGCGGGTCGCCGCGCTTCCTTGTGCGGTTGCGTAGCGGGCCTTCTTGCGATTTCCGGCGGTGAGCGCATCCTCGGCGTCGGCGAGCTGCGAGCGCGCCTCGAGAAGCCCGTCGACGAGGCGATAGGGGGCCGCGAGCATCTGTGCCCACAGCAACGCGCC
>CAWKGK010000009.1:0-1170848 GCA_963849115.1 uncultured Actinomycetes bacterium
CAAGACGCTGGTCACAGCTCAGGTGATGCAGATGGTCGAGAGGGGTGAGCTGGACCTCGACGATCCGGCCGCCGATCACCTTCCCCCCAACCTCGACTTCGACACGAACGGAGCGACGATCCGACATTTGCTCAACATGCAAAGCGGGATCCCCGACGTTTACGACGCCATGGGATATGAAGCTGAATTCAGAGCCCACCCACGCCGGATCTGGACGACGGCCGAGATGCTGGAACTCATCCCCGACGACCGTGGTCCGACCGGTGTCTTCGCCTACTCGAACACCGGCACCCTTCTCCTCGAGCCTGTGATCGAGCACGTGACCGGACGACGGGTAGTCGACGTCATCCGCGACGGCGGCGTCCTCGACGTCGAGGGGACCGACCGGCTGATCTACCAACCGGACGAGAGGCCCACCGAACCCATGGCCCTGCCCGATAGTGGGACCATCGCTCAGCACCGGAAGAACGGCGGGTACCTTCCCTCAAGAGCCGTTGTTACAGCGGGCCCCACAACGGGATCCCAGGCCGCCGACGCGCCTTCATTCCGCGGTGGTGGCGAGCGTTCTGCGCCGGCGAGATCGTCTCGCAAGCTCCCTGACCGAGATGGCGATCTTCGACGGCGGCTACGGGCTCGGGCTGTACAGCCCGTACGCAGGGGTTGTGGGCAATTCCGGCGGATCCGGCCCATACACGGCCTGGGCCGGATGTCTTCCCGATCACGGCACTGTCATCGTTGTCCTTCACAATCATGAGATCGATGACATGGGCGGGATGGCCGGCCCCCTAGTGGACGCAGTGATTTCGGCGGGTTCAGATTAAAGATCGCCCGCCACGGTGACCGAGTAGGGCCTCACCAACCGCGCCACAGCGGGACTCCATGCCATCGGCGAGTCTCTCGATCTCGGCAACGCTGAGGAAACGCTGATCCACTCGCTTAACGGATGGAAGTGTGATGTGATGACAAGGTGAGACCTTGATGTGGTTATCGAGTTGAGCCTCGCGCATGATGATGCGCATGAGTCCCGTCCTCCCCTCGGGACTAACGCCTCATCACCTGCGACACACCTGCGCCCACCTTTGTGTCCGCATACGTCCTCCCCTCCCCCTAGCTGTGGAATCGACTCATGTGGCACTATTGCACTGAGAACCGCGACGGAGCCTGAGGGGCGCGATGGGGCCGATCGTTCGGGAAGCCGTAATGGAACGCTTGGAGCAGATGGAGGCTCTAGACCCTATTTCGCGGCGCTTACAGAACATTGCACGCAAGGTGATTCCGCAAGACTCTCAACTCAAGGATGCCCTGAGCGGTACATGGCTTGGCCATCCAGTGCATCCACCACTCACCGATGTCGTCATCGGAGCTTGGGTGAGTGCCGGATACCTCGATCTGTTTGGAGGTGAGAACTCGGAGGACGCGGCCGACCGCCTCGTCGCGCTGGGTGTGGTGGCGGGGGTCCCTCCGCGATGGCCGGGCTCTCGGATTGGGCGGAACTATTCAACGGCCTTCGCCGCCTTGGTTCGCTACACGCGATCGCTAACACCACCGCTCTTGGATTGCAGGGTATGTCGTGGCTTGCTCGCAATAGAGGTCGACGAGGGCTCGGCGTCGGACTTTCAATGGTGGGAGTCGGGGTCGCAACCGGCTCGGCGTGGCTCGGAGGACATCTCTCATTCAGAAAGGGAGTGGGTGTCGACCAGACCGTGTTCGAGTCGTTGCCAACAGAATGGACGGCCGTCATCGACGAGAGCCGGCTCGAGAACGGAAAGCTGGCCCAGGCCTCGTTGGATGGAGTATCAATCGCGATCGTAAGGACGGGTGGGCGAGTACATGCGATGCTCGATCGCTGCTCGCACAGAGGCTGTTCCCTTCACGAGGGAAAGTTCGAAGGAAACACGATCACGTGCCCCTGCCATGGAAGCTCGTTCAGATTGGACGGCACGATCGTCAAGGGACCTGCAACTTCTCCGCAGCCGTCGTTAGATGTCCGCATAACGAGCGGTTGCGTTGAGATACGCGGTCCGGTCCTTAAGTAGGGGGAAGAACGGATCGACCCGGCTGACCTCAAATGGTAGCTGTGGTCATTCGGTCCGTGCGCGCCCTACGCGATCTCAGGGCAGCGAGAGGTGCGGGCGTTCATGCTGCGACGAGTACACCGCGCGCCGCGTTCTTGGTCGACGCAAGCTGCATTGCGTGCTGAGTGCCACTCTTCTTGCGATCGTTGGCTGCCCTAGAGCTGTGCCGTGGTCATGCTTCAACCTTTGAGCGATTGAGTACCATCGCTCCATCCCTGGCGACGGAGACGTATCCCGGCGCCTAGACTACAGCGCGAGGTCGTAAATTCGCACCGCCTTGTCGCCCATGATCAGTTCCTTCTCGCGGGCGGATATCCCTTCGAGGCGATCGACCAGCTCAGCTGTGCGGTCAAGGTCGTACCAGGGAAAGTCGGAACCCATGATCACGCGGTCCGGCCCAATAATCTTAATCAACGCGCTTAGCTCATCCCACGAGGGAGCTTGAGGTGCACCGACCCACTCGATGATCTCGCAGAGGTCGAAGAAAGCTTGAGGGAACTCCTCGGCCAGAGCCGCGCTCTCCTTCCACCGGCCGCCTCCCAAGTGCGCGACCTGCATCTTGATCTTGGGGAAGCGGCGGAACACAGGGGCAAGGGCAGAAGGTGCTGCGAACTGCGCGGCACCTCTCGTCGAGCCTGCATGGGTGAGGACGATCAACCCCAACCGTTCGCACGCCTCCCATACCGGCATCATCGCCGGCGTGTCGGGCCAGAAACGCTGGATTGTCGGGTGGATCTTGATACCTTTGATCCCGTCCTCCGCCGTCAATTGCTCGATCATCTCGACGTTCTTCTCGGGCGGTACGACCGTCGGGTCGATCGCGGCCAGAACGGACCAGCGGCTATCGCTGGCAACGAAATCACAGCCCCATCGGTTGCGCTCATACATCAGGTCGGGGAGCGAGGCGGAGTCCAAAGCCTGGGAAGCCCTGGAGATTCCTACGACAACGCACTTGCGGAATCGGTGATGGCCTCTACAAGACCGAAAGCAAGGATCGTGGCGTGGGCTCGACGACATCGAGTTCGGGACGCTCGAGTGGGTCGATTGGTGGAGCAACCGCCGGTTGCTTGCGCCGATCGGGATCGATCTCACAAGCCGAAGCAGAGGCCGCGTATTACAGTCAGGGAGTGCCGGTCACCCGGGCCGGGACTCAAGGAACCGAGTCTCTAAAAGAAACCTGGGGCGGTTCAGGAGGCAAAATCACCAGAGCGAAAGGAGAGATATGACCATCAAAACCGTGATCCTCGACATAGACGGCACTCTGGTGGACACCAATTTCCATCACGCGCTGGCGTGGTTCAGGGCCTTTCGACACCACAGTCTGACTTTGCCTCTGTGGCGCATCCATCGCCACATCGGCATGGGCGGCGATCACTTCGTCGAAGCGCTGGCAGGAGCTGCCGCCGAGAAGGAGCTAGGAGACGACATCCGCTCGACGGAGGAAAGCTGTTACATGGACCTTATTGACGAGGTCCAGCCCATGGATGGGGCGCGTGAGCTCATTCTCAAGTTCCAGGCCCGCGGCCACGAGGTCGTTCTGGCTAGTTCCGCCAAGGCCCACGAGCTCGATCACTATCTCGACCTCCTCGATGTGCGAGAGGTCGTCGACGCTTGGACGAGCTCGGCGGATGTCGAGGCGACCAAGCCCGAGCCCGACCTCGTGAAGGTTGCGTTGGCCAAAGGAGGGGGTCGAGACGCGGTTATGGTGGGAGACTCCACCTGGGACTGTGAAGCGGCCAAGAGGGCGGACGTGGAAACGATCGCAGTGCTGACGGGTGGCTACTCCAAGCAGGAGCTTGAGAACGCCGGGGCGATCCTCGTTGTCGAATCGGTCGCAGAGCTTGCGGAGCGATTGCCTGAGACTTCCCTCGCCTAGCTTCGACGCTGTTGGATTTCACTCGCGGTCAGCAGCATAAGTTGTTCCTCGGTGTTGGAGTAGAGGAGGTGCGCCATGCCTGCTCTCATGCTCATGACAACGTCGCTCTAGGAAGTCCCGATCGAGTCTGACGCCAGGGAGTGACAGGTAGGACGAAGACGGCCCACGGGCCACGCTCGACTGGCATGCTCTTTTGTGGCCAATGCGATCGTAAGCTCGTGCACCGCGCCACTCGCACTAGCCAGCGCGACAGCATCTGCCCGAGCACCATGAGGACACGCCCACTCCCCGCCCTGCAGCAGTCGTGGGGAAGGGCGGGGCCTGTAACACAGTTGTGTGGGCCTTCCTCGGCTGAGAAACGGTGCCCCACACACCTGGGCAGACCGTAGCGATGTAGATGCTGTGTGTGAATTCCAGCGCTTCGTCAGGTTCGCTGCCCCCACTTCCGTGAAGCGTGCCGTGAAGTTGATGTTGATGGTCTTGTGAAAGAGTCCGCGAGGTGTGAAGCGGTCGTTCTCGCTGAATTCCTGTCGAAGGCTGAGCGATCCAGACGAGGTTGTGCCCGGGGTCAGATCGATGGACATATCGTGAGGTCGACCCTCAATCACAACCGGCTCAATACTTTGAGCTAAGGAACTTAGAACCAGCAACTTCTTCGCGTACGGCTCCATCTTCATGCTGGACAATACGATGGCTGCTGGAGGAAGCAAGGCGACGGCCACTGCTTGACCTCGTAGCCTTCAGCAAGGTGTGGTGACTTGTCGATGTTAGCGGGCGCGGCAAGGGGAGTGAAAAAGCTGACGCGTGGCGCTGTCGGGAAATTTGAGTCCATTGCTCCCCTTCTGATGGTCCATTACAATTGAACCACTAATAAGTCCGTACACGGCTTTGGTGAGCCGGCCTTGGATTCGAGCTAATCCTGACCACGAGACAGTGTCTCGAAGGGCAGATTTCACGGTAAGTAGTGAACCCCGTGACAGAGGAGGGACGAATGGACAGACGCACGGCCGCGGCCAAGATGCTCCTCAGGGACATGACAGAGGTTACTCAAGGTGCTTCGATGGGCCCGAAGAACGATGCGGCGATCTCCGTATTCGAGCCGCGCTGCCGGGTGTACTCGGCTGGCAGTGCCGTGAAAAACCTGCCCAATGGCGAGGCCGTTCGGCGCCTAGTCGACTCGATGCTTCTTCTTCCCGCGAGCTACCGAGAAACCCTCAAAGCCATTGAACCTCTGATGCAAGACTGGCCGGAGCACCAGCGAGTCAGCTACGACTCAATCCGGGCCCATCAAAGCAAACACGTCGGATTCGAGAAGTGGGCTACTCGGGAGATCGCGGAGCGGCGCGCGCAGGAGAAAGGCTTGGACGTGTCGGAAGGGGGCACGCGACTCTTGACCGTCGCGGCTGTTACGAGCTCGTCGCCGATCGGGGTTGGAAGCTGCTGGCCGAGGGAGAACTGTCCCCGTCGGTTCGGGAGACGATGGATGCGGCCAAGGTCGTGGGCGAGTTCGACGCCGAGGCTGACAGCAAAGAGTCGGTCGAAGAGATCAAGTCCCAGCTCCGCAATGTGCTCACAGCCATTCGCAAGCATGTCCCGATCCAGTACTGGGATGCGATCGAATGGGGCGTCTGGGCTAAAGGGTCTCCAACAGCATGGAATGTCGAAGGAGCAGCATGACGCCGACCAGGAGCTCGAGGAGGAGATCGCGGCTGCGAATGAGTCTAACTACAACGGTCGCGGTGGAATATAAGGAGGGAGCGGCCGCCTGCGGGGGAAATCAGGATAGTGGATCCCGGAGGTCTCGGGTCTTGACGGGGGGGTCAGTTAGTCGCGGTGCCACCGAGAGTCAGTCGACAGGTCAGCGACGTGGTGCCCGAAGGGCAAGCACCTTTGTCAACGCGACCGACCTGCTGCTTCGAGAGGATCAGCATGCAATCACGCGTGGAGACGTGAGGGGTAACGGGGCGCGCGGCGCCCGCGAGTCAGTGCGACCAGGACGATGGCCAGTCCTTGCAACCCTTCGAATCGGGAGTGACGTCTTGGATCTGGTCGAGATGGGTGCAGGTGATCATCGAGCCTCCTTGCGGGCACGTGTGCTCTGCGAAAGTTGACCTTCCCGACTATCTGGACCCAGAGAAGATTGGTGTCTTTCGTGTTGTCCAGGACGAGAGGGGGAGGTCAGGGTAAGTGAGAATCGGTAGCCGGTCCCCGATATGGGTGACTCGCACACCTTCCATCGTGGGATCAGGCGTCCGATGACTTAGGCTCTCGAGCGTGTTCCACCGCCCAATCCAGGGCATAGTCGGCGACATCTTCCCAGCCCTCCTCGCCGACCGTGAAGTGAGACCGCTGCGGGAACTCCTTGTAGTCCGTGATCGCTTTCGACCTCCGGTAGTGGTGCATATTGGATTCGTTGACCGAAGCCGGCATTATGTTGTCTTCCCCGCCCGAGATAAACAGTAGCGGTGCTCTGTCATCGTTCTTAAAGTCAACGTAAGTGTCCTGGTGGCCGGGAGTGAAGTTCGCCAGTACAGGGTCCCACACCCAACTGCCCGGTGCAGGGATGTGATAGCGCTCGTAAACCTTGGCGGATTCTTCCTCACTGAGGTTGTTGGTGAACGCATAGTGGAACTGCTTCGGAGTGAAGCCCACTGCCTTGTGGCGGTTCGCAGGATTCTTCAGAATCGGGAAGGTCGCACGCACCTGTGACGGGGGTGAGACCCTGATTCCTTCAGTGGGAGCCGAGTCGATCGCGACGCCGGCAGCACCGTAGCCGTGGATCGAGCAGGATCTGAGTGAGTAATCCTCCGAAGGAATGCCCCATGATAATCGGTGGACGGTCGAGCTTCTCGATCTCGCTTTCGAAATGCTCGATAGTGGCGGGGACCGTCACTTTCTCGATCGGAGTCGGATCCTTTCGCAACGCCTCAACTCCAACCTCGAAACCGGGATATGCAAGAGCAAGGACGCGGTTACCGCGGCTTTCGTAACGGGTGACCCAGAGCTCCCAACTTAGGGGGGTCATCCACAGGCCATGGATGAGAACGATCGTGTCCGGCTTTACCTGTTGGTCGGTCATGATGTTTGCTCTCCTTTCGGTTCCTACCTGGTTGACTCTTAGTTCTGTTCCGCGGCTGATCGCTTCAGCCCACTTTGGCCAACTCCCTTACCTCGTCCTTCAACGGTAACGTCGACCCCGACATGTCCTCGGTGCCCAACGCGACCGGTCAGTCAACCGCTGCAGCAGCCGGCTCCGTTCGCTCGCTGCCGCCCTGGCCGCCGTGATAGTTGTAGACCAGCATGCCTCCCTCTACACGAGTGGGAAGCATGATCAGTCTGGTATCGGGCCTGACAGGTCCTGACAGCGCATGGCCCGTAGGGGAGTCGTAATGGGCACCGTGCCATTGAAACTCGAAACGGTCTCCCTCCAGAACGAGCGGACCCCCATCGTGCATACATACGTTGATGTAGGCCCGTGGTTTCCCGTTCAACACCCGTGACCAGGGCCTCCCTCCCTAACAACTCCGCCGCGGCGGTCCCGCTTTCAGGGATGTCGCTCACCGAGATCAATTCATGTCGCATCGGCTCTCCTCCTTTCTTCTCGTCGCGTCGCACAGCAGTTCCCTCGAGATGCCGCGCTAGACGTAGAATTGGGAGCCGTCATGTATGAATACGCTGGTCAGAGGGATTGTCTGCCGGGTTTTCTGCATGCCCCGCCCTCGTAGCTCAGGGGATAGAGCACAGGTTTCCTAAACCTGGTGTCGCAGGTTCGAATCCTGCCGGGGGCACATACAGATGTCGTGCTCCGGGTGGTGCTTGACAGGGGCACATACAAAATCCCAGGTCATTAGGACTTCCGAAACTTCGCGGGGACGACCTCGGGCAGGGTCAATCCCACAGAACCCACACCCGAGCCGGAGGGATGTGAAAGTCCGGTAGCTCCGTCTCACTCTGGCTCCGGCCCCCGTGTCCCACCGTTTTACATGGCTCCTTGGCGACAGTGGCTTCGCCCCCCTGGGCCCCACCAAATCCACCACCTTGAGGCGCGCTGAGTCATCACTTGAGCTCAACAGAGCAAAGGAGGATCTCGTTATGCTGGTGGGGCTATTCGATGGTTGAGCAGCGCAGAGGTGGTCCGGGAGGTGCTCGACAACGGCGCCAGCATCACCGACGTGGCAACACGCTACGGCGTCGACCGCAGAGCCCTGCACCGCTGGCTCCTGCGCTACGCCAAACACGGCCTCGCCAGTGTGGCAGACCGCAGCTCCTCAAGGGGTGGGAGTTCCGTCGCAGAACAGCACTGCAAACCTTGGTCCCGAGTTTGGATGTAATCGCACGGTGTTCTTGCGGAATACGACCGAGAAACTCGATGAGTGAGGGCTTAAGTTGCGCTTCTCGGGCCCAGGACGCTTCTCTTAGTCCGATCCTGGCAGGCCATCATGGCCGCCGGTCCAACTCGACAGACCCCTTAGCCGCGAGCCGATCATCAACCCTGCCGAGAGTAGGACGAGGTTCTTTACGACGAATTCACCCTCGGTAGTCAGCATCAACGGGTTCCCGTCCTGGAATGCGACGTCGGGCTGAACCACAAGCACGAGGAACGTGCCGATCATCTGGAGGGCGAACAGAGCAAGGACGAGACGCAATCCGCGTCCAAAGAGAAGGCCGACCCCGACAAGCACCTCGAATACGCCAAGCAATGGAACGAACCAGTCTGGGTTGAGCCAGAAGACGGTGTCCGCCACGAGTTGGCCTACAGGCGTTTGGCCAGTGACCTTGAGGATGCCGAACCATACGAAGACGAGGCCGAGAGAAAGTCGCAACATCGGAAGTGCGAACCGCTCAAGCAAGGTAAGGACTCTGGAGTCGAGATGTTCGAGCCGGCGCCATGAACGCTCGGCGATGTCTGCGGGTGCACGGCGGATCTCATGCTGCACGTCCTGACCTCCTGCTCTGTCCCCTATTTTGATAACCGTTTGGGAGGCCCGCGTAATCCCTAGACGCACAGGTTTTAGTCCGAGATGCGAAGGCGTTCACGCCGCGTTCACGCCGCCACTGGTCCACCCCTTCGACTCCGGTTAGCCCCTTCTGCATGATCTAACGGACGATGCGACCGCCGCTCAGGTAACACACTTGTGCGTTCCGACCCACTAGCTCGGGACCAGGGCCGGAGGCGACGAAACTTGGTTGCATCGGTTATGAGCCCCTGCCGCCATCAGCGCCTTCGATAGGGGGGGCTGCGAGACGTTCTGCGGCGGAGACGGGATCGGTGTTGAAGAGCTCAGCCCCTACGGCTGCGGCGATCCCATCGACTCCGCGTCCGGCCAGGATCAGTCGATAACTGCGAGCCAGAGTAACGAGGTGCCGATGGGCGTTGGCCAGGTAGGCCGAATTCGTTACCGCAACTACGACGGCATCAGGGCGCAAATCAGCAGCAGTTGAGATCACGGTCGGAAGCGGGGTGTTCGCGCCGAGGAAGGTAATGCGCCACCCCCGGCTCCCCAGAGCTACCCCGAACAGGACGATCCCCAGATCGTGCAGCTCGCCCTCGGGGCAAGCGAGTAGCGCACGTGGGCCGTAGCCGGCGTCCCAGGTGCGCCCCAGCGCCAGCAGCCGGGCCCTGATGAGATTGGACGCGAAATGTTCCTGCGCCACGGTCACCTCGTTGCGGGCCCAACTTTCGCCGAGGTCGTCGAGATAGGGGATTAGTAGATCCGTAATGACGCCGTCGAGACTGAACGAGTCGAGGGCGGCATCGAGTGCCCGGTGGCCTCCGGTCTCGTCGAACGCCTCCAAGGAGCGCCTCAAATTCGCTCGCAAGACCTCCATTGAGCCTATGGGCGCCTCACCAGGTACAACTCGCTCGACTAGCCGCGCGGCCTCGGCCGCGGCCAGGCCTTGTGCGAGGTGGCCTTTCATGCGTCGCACCCGGGCTTCGTCAGCGCCGGAGTAGAGGCGGAAGCCGCCGGAAGAGCGCTCCGGCTTCAGCAGGCCGTATCTGCGCTCCCAGGCGCGCAGCAGTTCAGGGCTAATCCCGGTCCTTTGGCTCAACTCCCCGATTCGCAGGTGGCCCTGTGTCTGTTCCTCCATGCCAACATTGTACAGAGATTGCAATAAATACTCAACAATCGCTTGACAAAGGGCCGTCGAGGCGGGAGACTCTCCACCATGCCTGGACAGACTCTATACAGAGGAGGTGAGAATATGAAGACGTTAAGAGCAGCCACCGGGATCCTCGTGATCGTCGGGGCCCTCAACTGGGGGCTTGTCGCCCTCGCACAGTTCGACCTTGTCGCTGCGATTTTTGGCATGGAGTTCGGCGAGACGAACGGCCTGACTCGCGTCGTGTACGGCCTTGTAGGACTCTCTGCCATCTACCTGGCTGCAGACATGGTCGGTCGACGTGAGGTCACCACAGTCAGTGGCGCACACAGCGCTGCCTAGTCAGTTCCCAACGGTGGGGTGACGCTCCCAGTTCACTCCACCGTTGGGCTACAGCTGAAAATAAGACAGGAGGAATGATGAAAACCAAATCTTGGGTGAAGGGGCGGAAGGCCCCTCTCATCGCCCTCGTTGCGATGGTCGCGGCTACTGCGTTGCCGGCCGCTGCGTCGGCTGCGGACAAGGGCAAGCTCACGGTCGTCCACGCAGTTCCAGGTCTGACCGTTGACGTGTACGCCGACGATGATCTCCTACTGGAGGACTTCAAGCCGGGCACGATCACTCACCCCGTTCGTCTCGACCCCGCTTCCTACGAGATCGAGGTCACTCCGGCGAACTCCACGAACGAGGTGCTGTCGGCGACCGTTCAAGTTGAGAGTGGTACGGATGCCGCTGCGGTTGCATACCTTTCCGAAGACGGCGATCCAACGCTCGGACTGTTCAACAACAACCAGCGACCCATTCGCCAAAGCAAAGCGCGTGTCACAGTGAGGCACACGGCAGCGGCCCCCGAGGTCGACGTTCGGTTCAAGCGACCGGGCGGGAAGTGGAGGAACGTAACCACCGAGCTGATGAACGGCGAGCAAGCCAAACGCGGCTTCAAGGCTCGCAGGTACCGCTTCGACGTCGTGTTGGCCGGCACCAACAATCGAGTTCTCGGTCCGACGTCCCTGAAGCTCGAGCGCCGTACGCACTACTTCGCGTACGCGTGGGGCTCGGCAGATGACGAGAGTCTTAGATTGAACCTTTCCACCCGGAGACTGCCGGTCTCTCGGTAGAGACTCACGTCCTCGCCTCGGCGTACTGAGCTGCTTGCTCGAGCGGTCCGTTCGTTCGATGGAAGGTCACAAAGCGCAGCGCCTCTCGCCGAGTCGCTCAAGCCTTACGTCGAATGCGTGCCGATCTTCCCCGAGGCGGGGCGCGGGGGATTCCCCAACTCCGCTCCGCACTCAGGTTCGTTTCGCCGAAGGGGGTGAGAAAAGTACCCTCAGGCGTGTGAGTACAGCAGCTGTTCGAGCTTGTCGAAGCCGTTCGTCCAACCGTCCCGGTGAAGCTCAAGGCGAGCCTCGGTCATGAACGGTCCCTGAGTAAAGACTATTTCCGTTGACTCGCTGAGATCCCGGAAAAGGAGATCGACCAGGGTCTCGACGTCATCGGGATCAGGCTCCTCCCATCTGAATGTGTAGGCCAAATGGGTGGGTGGATCGACCTCGCGGAACTCCCCAGTCAGATAGAAGGCGTCGCTCTCCGGCGGCTGCATCTCGATCCGGAAGCTCTCCCCGACACGAGGGTCGAACTGCAGATTCGGCGTGCTGAAGCCCTCCGGCCCCCACCACCTCGCCAGCCGGTTCGGATCGGTGAAGAACTTGAACACCAACGTAGGCCCGGCCGGAAGGACGCGCGTCATCTCGAGCGTCAAAGCGTCCCTTGTCGCCACGATTTCGTGATGCTATCGCACATGACCATGCGTTCGACTACTACCTGCGCGGCTCCCCGGTCCCTCTGAGAGGGGGCAAGTGAAGGTCCCCCCATAGGAGCATGGTGATTCCTCCCTGGGGGAGTCGTGTCAGAGGCGGTGGTTTTCTAGCGTGAGGGGCGTAACGAAAGCCCGAGAGCGCTCCGTAGCCCGGTCCGCTCGCCACCCATAAGGAGACCATCATGCGAGACGCCAAACCTCGGACCGACGACCCCACGTTGCGAGGGTTCCTCTCCAGATTCGTCCGGCGTCTGGGCCCAAGCGGCGCTACCCTCGGCGATGAAGTGGCATCTCACCCAGCCGTGAGCCAAGTGCGAGTCCCCGCAGCTCCGAGCAGGCGAGGGCTCGATGTCGTGCTGGCGATCGTCGTATTCGGCGTGACGCTCGGAACCGCCACGGGCTTCCTCGACACCGGCCCCTATACCGACAGCCTCGACGCATTGAACATCACGCTCTCGGTTCTCGGCTCCCTGCCACTCATCGCTGTGCGGCGGGCTCCTCTTCCCGTGTTCGTGGTTACGGCCGCGGCCAACGTGGTGTTGAGCATGCTGGGGGCCCCGATGGGTTTTGGAGTTGGTCCGTTCTTTGCGCTCTACTTCCTCGCGCTCATGCCTCCAGCCACGCTCAGGGCGCGATGGCTGACGGCGACCATCGTCGCCGGCACTTTTGTCGTTCTTGCTTACACCGATCGCCTGGACAATTCCTACACTCCGGAGTTTGTCGGAATCCCCTTTTGGGTGGGGGTTTGGGTTTTCGGTGACTGGATGCGGCTGCGTCGGGAGCGGATGGCCGAGCACGAGGAGCGGGCGCTGCGGGCCGAGCGCGAGGCTGAGCGCGAACGGCGGCTGGCGGTGGCGGAAGAGCGCACTCGCATCGCTCGCGACTTGCACGACTCGGCCGGACACGCGATCAACGTGATTCTCGTTCAGGCCGGTGCCGCACGGTTGCTCTCCGAGAGCGATCCTGCGCGTGCCCGTCGCGCGCTCGAGACGATCGAAGAGGTGGCGCGTGAGACGGTAGGGGAGATCGACCAACTCGTCCACGCATTGCGCGGAAATGGTCTGGCCGGACAAGAGCACGGCACGGAGGAGCTTTCGCCCGGCCTTGCTGCGCTGGACCGGCTGATCGAGCGCACCCGCGCTGCGGGCCTGAATTTAACGGTCAACATCCGAGGTGAGCACGGGGTGCTTTCTCCCCGCGTGGACCAGGCCGCTTATCGCATTCTGCAAGAGGCCCTTACGAACGCAGTTCGGCACGGAGAAGGCAGCGCAGAGATGGAGGTCACCTTCAAAGCCCAAGTCGTAGAGCTCACGGTGACCAATCCCACGGGACCCGATTGGGTGCCCAGCGGCGGTGGGCACGGAATCGTGGGCATGCGTGAGCGCGCCTCTCTGCTCGGTGGAGGTCTCGCGGCCACCGGCGGTGACGGGATCTTTCGCCTCACAGCAGAGCTCCCCTACAGCTCGGGGCGGCCGTGAGCGTGCAGTCGATTCGTGTGCTGCTCGTCGATGATGACGACCTCATGCGCGCCGGGCTCCGGGCGATTCTCTCCAGCGACGACGGTATCGAGGTGGTGGGCGAAGCGGACGATGGTCACACCGCCGTGTCTCGCTCTCGCGAGCTGCACCCCGACGTTGTCCTCATGGATGTTCGCATGCCCCATCTCGACGGCATCTCCGCCACTCGCGAGGTGCTAGCGGTGACACCACAGGTTAAGGTCGTGATCCTCACAACTTTCGAGCAGGATGACTACATCTTCGGTGCTCTGAATGCAGGCGCATCGGGTTTCCTGCTCAAACGGACGAGGCCGGAGGAGCTCATCGCAGGAATCCATTCCATCGCCGCGGGCGACTCTTTATTGTCACCGTCGGTCACGCGCCGAGTGATCGATCGGATGGCGCGCCAGCCCCACCTCGACAGCTCGATTGATAAGCGACTTTCCGAGCTCACACATCGTGAACGGGAGGTGCTCGAGCTCATCGCCCGCGGCCTCTCAAACGGTGAGATCGCCGCGTCCTTCGTGATCGAAGAGTCGACGGTCAAGAGTCACGTCAAACGCATTCTCATGAAGCTCCAGGCGCGTGACCGGGTGCAGGCCGTGATCTTCGCCTATGAGAGCGGGCTTGCCCGCTCCGGGTGAGTCTCGGCCTGTTTCGAGCACCAGACCCGCACGGCCTCACCCCGCGACCAGAATGTGTGCGGCATTATCGTCGGGGCGAGCCCACTCCCATTTAGGGTGAAGAGATACCGCGAGAAGCGTGCTCGAGTAGATCGCTAGGAGGAGGACAAGCCACGACCAAACTCTCGGAGCCCGATGCTGCAGTTGGATCGGGTGACCTACTTGGCTTCCGACTCGGGATCGGTGTTTGGGCGACTGCGCTGGCCGCCATGATGGCGGCGAATCCCGGGATCAGCAGCCTCGAGCTGTCGATCTTCCGACTGGTGAATGAGCTTCCTGCATCACTTCGGGTGGGGTTGACGAGCGTCATGCAGCTTGGCTCCCTCTCAGCGGTACCGGCTACTGCCGGAGTGGCACTGTGGAGGCAACGCCCGGCATTGGCAGCAGATCTCGCCCTGGCGGGGGGACTGTCGTGGGTTGCCGCCAAGGCCATGAAGAGAATGGTTCCGAGAGAGCGCCCTGCGCTGCTACTGACCAAGGTCCTGATTCAGGGGCGCGAGCAGGGCGGCAGCGGCTTTCCCTCGGGCCATGCAGCAGTGGCCGCGGCGCTGGCGACGGTTGCCGGACATCACTTGCCGGCCCTTGCCGGCTATATGACGAGCGCTGCAGTCGCAGTCGCTCTCGCACGTGTCTACATAGGCGCGCACCTGCCGGTCGACGTCCTCGGTGGAGGCGGGCTGGGCTTCACCATCGGGACTGCAGTATTGGTGCGCCACCTCCCAACCAGCTCGACTTCGTAGTCTCGTACCTCTTGGGTCACGCGGCCCAGCGAAGGAGTTGTTCTATGGATTGTCGATCTTGTCTGTAAGGCTCCGTCCGCACTCTCGCGTCTGTTGCTCGTTGTCCGCACCCAGCATGCAGTTACCGAACTGCCGGAAGTCGTTCTGATGCTGAGCAAAGAACGCACCGATGCTAATCGTGAAGAACACGGCCAGCGCCAAGCCGAGCGCGCCGGTTATCAAGCCTGCAATTGCCTGCCCGCGATTGTCGGCTTCTCCTCGAGAGGCACGGCTGATTCCGACAATGCCGAGGATGACCGCAATCAGTCCCAGAAGCGCAGCGATGGGGAAAAATAGGACCAAGAGCGCCAACACCAGGCTCAAGACGCCCACCACCAGGGCGGCGACTCCGACTCCGTTCCGGCGCGACCCCACGTGCTCCCGATTCTCCACTTGCTGGCTCATCAGCACCCCCTCTGGCGGTTTGCCCCGATACTCGAACTCTACCCTCCTCAACGCGCCCCGGCGAGCGGTGTGCCGGGCAAGTCACCTCCCTTCCTGCTGCTCAATGAGGTCCTCTCGGTGATTGTGGAAGAATGAGACAGCCATAGGTCTTATTCGTGGGAGGCAAAAAGGAGGAAGAGTGGGACTCGCACACGCGGGGCCTGTAGTGTCGCGCGGGTGGAGCCGGAGACGAGCAGATCTCTTCGGGCTCTGCGTCGGTCTCGCTCTATTTGTCGCGGGAGCCGCCGTGGCTGCTCAGGGGCTCGCTGCCGGCGAAAAGGAGGTGTTCGTTGCAGTTAATTCGCTGCCGAACGCGCTCTACTACCTGATCTGGCCCTTTATGCAGTACGGCGTTTTCCTCACGATTCCGGTCCTGATCGTAATTGCACTCATCCTGCGCCGTGTGCGTCTGGCGGCTGCTATGGCCATCGCCGGGATCGGCGTGTACCTGCTGGCCAGAATCGTCAAGGAGATCGTAAAACGTGGCCGGCCCGAGGCATTGATCGGGGACATCGAAGCCCGCGAGATCTTCGCCACCGGCAGCCTTGGGTTTCCCTCCGGGCACGTCGCCGTCGCCGCGGCCCTGTCGATGGTTGTCACGCCACATCTGCGTGGGCGTTGGAGGGCAGTTCCGGCCGCTTTGGTAGTTATCGTCGCCATCGGGCGCATGTATGTGGGTGCCCATACGCCGCTGGATCTCGTCGGCGGAGCAGCGCTGGGGGTGAGTGCCGGTTGCGTCGCCAACCTGCTCATAGGGGTTCCCGCGTCGGACCCGAGTCGGCCCGATGACTCCGGGGAGCGAGCTCATTTCTCGCTCAGCTCCGAGGGGAAATGAGAAGCCTTATCGGGATGCCCACTGGTCCCAGATAGCCAAGTCCCTCGCCGTGATCGCTTCGTGCTGAGGTACTTGCGCGCGCCCGCTCAAGATCAAGATGCAGTGGCTGTTACCGCCACACAGCGGCTTTCCGTAAGGTCAGCGACCAATGAAACCTCGGCCAAGGAGCACCGAGGAGGTGCGCTCGGTGGAGGCACCGGCCGGTAGAGGCCCCCTTACTTCGGCTGACGGTCCTGCGCACAAGCGGCGTCGGCCGTCGGGCGAGCCGCCTCCGCTCCCCCGGCCCCTGCGAACCAGCGGGAAACTAATGCTCGCCTACATGGGGCTCATCCTGATCTTGCTGCTCATAGTCGGGCCCATCGGCCTCGATGTGGCGCTGGATAGATGGGACGCGGTCGTGTTGCGGTGGATCGCCGGGTTCAGGACTCCCGCACTCACGACGGTAATGCAAGGCATTGCCGCTGTGCTGGGCTCGACGTGGCTGCTTGCTATTCTCAGGTGGGGTTCGCTGCTAGCTCTTGTGGTGCTCAAGCGCTTCAGGCACGTGTGCGTTTTCTTCGGCTCGATGCTCGCAGTCGGACTCGTCACGACTTCAATCTCCATGGCAGCCGTTCGAGCACGGCCCTTTGGAGTCGCGATTCTGGGCGAATGGTTCGGCGCCTCCGTTCCCTCGAGGCCGGTGTCGGCTTTCACGGCAACCATCCTCGGCATCACCTACTCATTCTTCGTGCAGGGACGGCCGCGCAATCTCGCAAAGATCGGCGTGCGAGTCCTAGTGTTCGCACTGGTACTGTCCCGTCTCTACCTGGGCATTGATCATCCTCTTGACGCGATCATGGCAGTGGCGCTGGGTTCCGGAATAACCGTGGTGGCGTTCAGGTTGTTGGCTCCCAATGAGGTCTTCCCGGTCACCTACCGGCGAGGCCGCAGCGCTCACCTCGACGTCGGCGGTGAGCGGGGGCAGGCGATTCGGCTGGCCCTCGAACAGCAGCTAGGGATCTCGGTGCTGGAGATGAAGCCGTTCGGGCTCGCCGGCTCGGGTGGATCAACCCCTCTCCGGCTGCGCGTCGCGGGGGAGCCCGACTTCTACCTCTTTGCCAAGCTCTATGCGCAGAACCATCTCCGGGCCGACCGCTGGTACAAGCTCGGCAGGACTCTTCTCTACGGTCGCCTCGAGGACGAGGCCGCATTCTCAACGGTTCGCCGCCTGGTTCAGTATGAGGACTACATGATGCGAGTCATGCGCGATGCCGGCGTGCATGTTCCCCAGCCTTACGGATTCGTCGAGATCACTCCCGAGCGCGAGTACCTGTTGGTGACCTCCTTCGTCGACGGCGCCAAGGAGTCACTCGATGCGGAGATCGACGATACCGTCATCGACGGCGCCCTGAGCTTGATGCGCAAGTTGTGGGAGGCCGGGCTTGCTCACCGTGACATCAAGCCGTCCAACATCCTCATCCGAGAGGGCGAAGTGCATCTCATTGATGTGGCCTTCGGCGAGATCAGACCATCGCCTTGGCGTGAAGCCGTGGACCTCGCCAACATGATGCTGGTACTGGCCATCGGCACGGATCCCGATCGAGTCTATGCAAAGGCGGTGGAGCATTTCTCTCCCGACGAGATCGCGGAAGCCTTTGCCGCCACCCGCGGTGTCACGATGCCGTCGCAGTCACGCAACCTGATCAAGAAGGCAGAGCACGACCTGCTCAAGCGATTTCGAGAGCTCGCGCCTCCCCGACCTCCCATCAAGATTCAACGCTGGAGCGTTCGCCGGGTGGGATTGACCGGTGGTGTCTTGCTCGCATGCATCCTCGCCTTGTCGGTGGTGTTCGGCAACCTACCCGGGGCGGGACTGCTGCCGAGTGCTACTGAACAAGCGCTCTCTCGAGTAGGCAGACCCCCTGAATGCGAGCGTTTTCAGGGTGAGGCCCTGGTGCTCGAAGCTCAGTCGGTTCCAAGCGCATCGCTGGTTCCTTGCCTCAACGCATTGCCGTTGGGATGGAGCTTCGGGTCCCTCTATGTAAGAAACGGCTCCTCCGTTCTCTCACTAAACTCGGACAGAGTGGGGTTGAACGCCGTGAGAGCCACCTTGAGAACGAGCTGCAACACGTCTGGCGCAGACGAGATTCCCTCGGACGAGCCCGGTACCCGTCGTTGGGAGAAGATCGACTCGCTTCCTCCCAGCTATTCCGGATCTCGCTATTATGTCTTCGATGGAGGCTGCGTAGAATATCGATTCAGCTTCAGTGACGACGGGAGCGCCGCCTTGGCCAACGACGTCTCACTCGCGCTCGGATTCTACGAGCGGGCGCAGCTGGAGGAGCGAGTCAAGAGGACTACAGGCCTGTCACTGTGAGATCCGTCGCTGGGGGGGCGGGCCAATCTCGGGAGCCCGCCGTGCCGACATGTTGAGTGAACAGGTGTTCAAAGCTGTCGTGCGCCCGCCGGCACACGGCACTCACAGGGGTGTTCGCAGGCGGGCGTTATTGGTCACGTTGTCGGTTGCGGCCGTCACGATGTCGTCTTGTGTTGGGATGCAATCGTCCACGTCCGGAGGGGGTCCGCGGGAGCCGCGCACGGCTGCCTCGATCTGTCTCGGCAAGCGAGCGACGGTTACCGGAACGGCTGGGGACGACCGGCTCCAGGGCACAGCCCAACCCGACGTGATCGCGGCCCAAGGGGGAAACGACACGGTGCTGGCTCAGGCCGGCAACGACAGGGTCTGCGGGGGATTCGGACGTGATCACCTCAAGGGCAGCACCGGAGCGGACCGGCTCTCCGGCGGCCCAGCCAATGATTACCTCTCCGGGGCGCGAGGCTTCGATGTGTTGTCCGGCGGCAAGGCCGGCGACAGAGGGCCTGCGGATGATCCGCATAGCTTGGGGCTCGACGGGGGCCCTGGTAGGGACCTCATTCGTGGGGGGCCCGGAGGCGACCACCTCGACGGGATCGGCAACAACGATCGCATTTTCGGACAGGCGGGCGATGACGTGTTGAACGGCGATTCCAACGACGACCATCTGAACGGGGGCGGGGGAAAGGACCATCTCTGGGGTGGGTCCGGACACGACAGCTGTGTCGCAGGTGAGTCCTTCGCCGACTGTGAGGAGACGGACTAGGTCGCGTCGCCTGACCCCGACCCTGGGCCCCATCTCCGCTGGTTACCGAGTCCTCTGATTCCACTCGGTGAGGAGCACGGCTTCCCGCTCTGGCGACAATCCCGCAGGTGGACGTTCGAGGCCTTGTTTCTCAGGGTCCGGCCATTCGGGATGTGCCCGGCTCCAGACGAGCGTATCGCGCACCGTGACTTCGAGAGGGCGAAACGTGAGTTGCGCCTTCACCGCCTTCGATATGTCAACGTCCATGATTCCCGCATGCTCGGAGCCGACGATCCATAGTGGCAGTTCCTGCCACTGTTCGACGTCTCGCGCGGTCAAGAATTCGGTGGCCACCCATTGGAGACGAGCCGCAGGGTTTGCCACTCGGCGGCACATCTCTAGCAGTTCCTCGAGAGTTGGACGGGCAACCGGGCCCGTCGCGTTGTAGCGCCCGGTCGCTCGCTGCTCGGCCATGCGCACGACCCAGTCGGCGAGATCGCGAGCGTCGATGAACTGCAGGCGAAGACTGCGCGGTTCGGGGGCAAGCACATCGCCTCCGTGTGCAATGCGCGAAGGCCAGTAGGTGAAACGGCCGGTCGGGTCCCATGGCCCCACGATCAACCCGGGCCGGATGATCAAGGCGGCGTCGGGGAAGACCTCTTCGACAGTGTGTTCACACGCCGCCTTCAGTGCGCCGTAGTGCTGCTCCACGCCCTCGCTACCGGTATCTGCCAATTGCTCAACGGCCCCGGTTTCGTCCGGGCCGCGGCGAAAATCCGCATAGACGGAGACCGATGAGATGAAGGTGTAGTGCTGCACGGCGTTCCGAAGCAACTCCGCCGAAGCACGTACGATTCGAGGAACGTAGCCCGAAGTGTCGACGACCGCATCCCATCGGTGGCCTTTGAGCGCGCCGAGATCCCCGTCCCGGTCCCCACGCAGTTCCTCAACGTCGACCCAGAGACCGGGATTTGTGTGGCCGCGATTGAACACCGTGACTTCGTGGTCGCGTTCTCGCGCCGCATCCACGAGATGACGCCCGACGAAGCTCGTCCCGCCCAGTATCAAGAAATTCATCGTCGCTTCCTTCGGGTTGCCTTCGCTTGCTACTCGGACTGTCAAGCCTTCACAAGCAGATATTCCTGCTCGACGACCGCTCCTTCGATGCGATGATTCCGAACCCTCCGGGCCTGATCTTGCTGCCCGATTGTTGCTTGCCAGCCTACCTTTGCGCACTATCCGGTCGAAGGTGCAAGAGGTATGCCAGGGGAGGGTAGAATCGCGAAAGCATGTGCCCCTCTATAACCACCTCCCGCAGCCCTCGGGAGCGGATTCTAGATAGCTCGTATGAGCTCTTTTCTCGGCATGGTGTCCGTGCGGTAGGGGTCGACACGATAGTCGCCCACGCCGGTGTCGCCAAGATGACTCTCTATCGCTACTTCGCTTCCAAGGACGAGCTTGTGCTGGCGTTCATGGAGCGGCGCGAGCAGAAGTGGACACAGGGGTGGGTGCAGGCGGGGGCCTCACAGCGAGCTGCGACTCCCGAGGGTCGCCTGATGGCCATCTTTGATCTCTTCGACGAGTGGTTTCAGCGGGACGACTTCGAAGGGTGCTCCTTCATCAACCTTCTTCTCGAGATTGATGATCGCCAACACCCACTGCACCGGGCGGCGGCGAGGCATCTCTCCACCATTCGTGCTTTCCTCAAGGAATTGGCTGCTGAGGCCGGAGTGAGGGACCCCGATGGATTCTCTCGCCGCTGGCACATCCTCATGAAGGGTTCGATCGTTGCAGCGGGCGAGGGAGATCGAGGGGCTGCTCGGGCCGCTCAGGACATCGGTCGTCAGCTCCTTGCCGCCGAGGGCCTCACCGTCGCCGTCACCGACCCTGCGCGGTCGCGCTAGGGCGCGCCGGTCGATCCCTGCGCGGAGAGCTCCTTTCGGGAGACCTCCAGTAGATAGGCGACCATCACGTCCTCTTCCTTGAAGCGCAGATGATACGCATCAGAGCGTTCCTCGACCCTCGCTATCTGCTCAAAGTTGCTCTTGAACAAGTCGCTGAAGGGAAAGAAGCTGAAGTCGACGACCTCCACCCGCAGCCCATTGGTCGTGAGAATCTCCGCGGTCCTGCCCTGGCCGATGATTGACAGCTGCATGACGTAGGCACGTCCCTGAGGCGCGAGAACCTGTGACAGCAGCCCCAGGAAGTAATCCAGGAGGCTCCGCCCCCAGTAGTCGAGAGGCCGGTGTCCGCTGGGTTCCTCGAACGGGTCCACGGGCATTTGATGCAGGCTGGCAACGACTACGTCGTAGGACTCGGTTGGATCCCATTGAAACAGGTCTACGGTCTCGGCCGTGATCTGTTCTGCGGCACCGTTTCGAAAAGCGTTGCCGAGCGTGTTCGCAATTGCATCGGGGTCGATGTCTATCGCATGAACAAACTGCGCACCATTGAGAGCGAGCTGCACAGAGAGGATGCCGCAACCGCATCCAACATCGAGACACCGCAGGCCGTCACCGATCTTGTTGGTGAACAGATGTTTCCAGCAGAGAAAGCTTCCCTGCGTGGGGACGAAAACTCCGGGATCGACTGTTAGCTCGGGAAAGGGAAGTGGAAACAGCGTTCGACCATACTGATCGAGCCATGGTTCGGAGTGCGGTGTCTTCAGCAACTCCGAGTCCCTCTCGAAATCGCGGGGGTGATCGGGACGGGCTCGCCCGGGGCGGGTTCCCTCCAAAGCTGCGGCCGCGGCCGCGATATGGTCCGGCGTCGTGCCGCAGCAGCCCCCGATGATCTGGGCACCTTCCCCTCGCCACTCGAGCGCAAGCTCTGCATAGCGTTCTGGGCCGATGTTGTCGTCGAAGCGCCACTTGCTGCCGGCCAGGTAGCCGAGGTTGGGGTAGACACCCAACGGTAGATCGGTGAAATCGCGCAGCCAGGGCAGGATGCCGGGGACGTGCGAAACCGGCAGGCAGTTGATCAACAGCGCTCCCACTCCCATCTGCTCGAAACGGTGAGCAGTCCGGCCGAAGAGGTCGCCCTCGGGTGGGCCCCAGTGCTGTCCGTACACACCGCAAACGCCGTGGCGGCAGCGGCGAAAGCTGACCCACAGTGGGAGCCCGGTCTCCAAGAGGAGCTCGATCGAGGCGTAGACGTCCTCTCGGATGAGCGACAGGGTTTCCAGCAAGATCAGATCGGGAGGCTCCTCGTCGAAGATTCGTGCGAGCAGGGTCATCGTTTCGTTGTGCCGGGCGGAGAGTGCTTCGCCGGACAGCGCAAACGCCACCGCGCAGTCGCCCTCCCTACCCGAGTCGTTGACGGCGCGGCGTGCGAGCTTGATCCCCAGTCTTCCGACATCCATCCAGTGCGAGCGTTCATTGGGACCTGGTCCCGCCTTCAGCTCCGCTTCCGGCGCGGCCAGGATCGACCAGGTGTCTGTGGACACGACATCACAGCCGATGTCTACGTAGCGACGATGTACCTCCTGAACCGACTGTGGCTCTCGATAGAGAGCCCACGTGCCCCACAACTCCGGGCCACGTCCTCTGTTGTGGGAGGCGGGGCCCAAGCTTCTTAGCTCGGTCGCGACACCACCGTCGAGAATTACGGCGCGCTCTTCGGCAAACGCATTTTCGATCCGAGCGTAGGCCGAGGAACGGAGCCCGGTAGAAGTGCCGGCCATGACCTGTCTTAGGTGCCCTCGTCCCACGAGGCGAGGTAATGAGTCTGCTCGTCCGTCAGAATATCGATTCTATGTCCGAGCGTCTCGAGTTTGAGGCGAGCAATCTCCTTGTCGATCTCTTCAGGAACTGGATAGACCTTCTTCTCGAGGTTGTCGGCATTGGCCACCGCGTACTCGGCCGAGAGCGCTTGGTTGGCGAAGCTCATGTCCATCACCGACGCAGGATGTCCCTCGGCTGCGGATAGGTTGACGAGTCGCCCGTCGGCGAGTAAGTAGATGATGCGTCCGTCGGGGAACTCGTAACCCTCAACAAAGGGCCGCGCTTCGGTGTGGGAGCCGGCGAGCGATTCCAGGGCGGGAATATCGATCTCGACGTTGAAGTGACCTGCGTTTGCAAGGACTGCGCCGTCCTTCATGCGCTCGAAATGCTCCCTGCGCAAGACGTGTTTGTCGCCGGTAGCAGTGATGAAGATGTCGCCTATCGGCGCAGCCTCGTCCATGGGCAACAGCTCGAAACCGTCCATCACTGCTTCGAGGGCTCGAAGCGGGTCCACCTCGGTCACGATTACGTGTGCTCCTTGACCCTTTGCGCGCATCGCCACCCCGCGGCCACACCAGCCGTATCCGGAGATCACGACCTTTAGCCCAGCGAAGAGTATGTTCGTCGCTCTGATGACACCGTCTATGGCCGACTGGCCGGTGCCATAGCGGTTGTCGAAGAGATGCTTCGTCAGAGCCTCATTGACGGCGATCACAGGAAAACCGAGACCGCCTTGTGCCTCGAGTGCATGCAATCGGATCACCCCGGTGGTCGTCTCTTCGGTCCCCGCGATGACCTCTGAGAGCTGCTCCTTGCGAGAGGAGTGGAGTATCGAGATGACGTCCGCCCCATCGTCCATCGTCAGTTGGGGATGGTGGTCGCAGGCCGCCAGGATGTGCTTGTAGAAGGTTTCTGTGTTCTCCCCCTTTATGGCGTAGACGGGGATGCCAAAGTCCTCGCTCAAAGAGGCTGCGACGTCGTCTTGGGTCGACAAGGGGTTCGAGGCACACAGCACGACATCGGCGCCGCCCGCCTTGAGAGTGATGGCAAGATTGGCAGTCTCCGACGTGACATGCAGGCAAGCGGAAACACGAATCCCATCGAGCGGCCGCTCCTTCTCGAAACGGCTGCGTATCGCCGACAGTACCGGCATCTGCCGGTCCGCCCAGGCGATTCGTCGTTTACCGGAGGGGGCGAGGGCTAGATCCTTGACGTCATTGTTAGTCGTTGAGCTCATTGACTGTCCTTCCTCATTATTTGAGCGTTGCGAGAACCGGAGGGGCCTCGAACACCGTCATTTGCCTAAACTCTTCAAACCTGTCGGCTATTTCTTGATCCGTCAGTCGTTGTAATCTCTCGGTTCCGAAATCTTCCACAGTGAACGATGCCAGAACCGAGCCGTACACGGCCGCACAGCGAAGTTCGTTCTCTGTTGGCCGATCGCCTTCGAGAGCATCGAGGTAGCCGCACAGTCCTCCGGCAAAAGCGTCTCCGGCACCGGTCGGATCGACGACGGTTTCGAGGGGGTAGGCGGGAACTGAGAAGAAGCCCTCCGCGGTGTACATGCAGGCTCCATAAGGACCCTGCTTGATGAACAGTACGCGCGGGCCGAGCTCCCTGATGCGACGGGCCGCTACCGATAGGTTCGGCTCACCCGTCAGCATCCGCACCTCTACATCGTTGAAGATGATCGCGTCGACCGAGCGCATGGCCGTAACCAATGAGGTTTTCGCTGATTCGATCCAGTAGTTCATCGAATCAAGCCCAACGAAACTCGCGCCGTTGCACTGGGCCCGGACGCGCTGCTGCAGATCGGGCTGGATGTTTGCGAGAAAGAGGATCGAGCAGTTGCGGGCTTCGATCGAGAGCTCCGGATCGAAGTCGGCAAACACGTTTAGCTGGGTATCCAGCGTTTGCGCTACCGACATATCGTTGTCGTATCGACCGGCCCAGAAGAAGGAGCTGCCTCCGGGTACGCGCTCAATGTCGTCTGTGTTGATCGCTCGAGCCCTGAAGACGTTGAATTCACTTTCGCCAAAGTCGTCCCCGACGATTCCTACTACGTGAGCTTGCGTGAAGAAGCTCGCCGCGAGCGAGAAATGAGTGGCCGCGCCTCCGAGGATCCTGTCGCGCTTTCCGAACGGGGTTTCGAGCGCGTCGAACGCAACGGAGCCAACCACGGTGACCGACATCGCCTGCCTTCCCGGCCTAGACGGGCTCTGCCTGGAGAGAAAGGAGGCCGGCGCCGGCTCGCAGGAGCTCGGCCTTGTCGGTGCTCTCCCAGGTGAAGTCGGGATCTGTCCTTCCAAAGTGGCCGTATGCGGCGGTCTTGGCATAGATGGGGCGGCGCAGCCGCAAGTCTTGCAGAATCGCAGCCGGACGGAGATCGAAATTCTCAGCGATCAGGTCTTCAATACGCTCCAGCGGAATGTGCTCGGTCCCGAAGCAGTCCACTTTGATCGAGATGGGCCGGGCCACGCCGATGGCGTATGCAACTTGGAGTTCGCAGCGCTCGGCAAGGTCTGCGGCGACCACGTTCTTGGCGACGTAGCGCGCCGCATATGCCGCGGACCGGTCGACTTTGGTGGGATCTTTCCCGGAGAACGCCCCTCCGCCGTGTCGAGCTGCACCTCCATACGTATCGACGACGATTTTTCTGCCCGTCAGGCCCGTATCCCCCATGGGTCCACCGATGACGAAGTTGCCGGTCGGGTTGACGAGCACGAAATCGCGCTCGCCAAAGCGGCGCTCGTCGTAGAGCTCGCTCGGAAGGATGGGCCGGAGAACATGGTCAATGATGTCGGGCTTGATTCGGGTCTGAGCGTCGAGTCCGTCGGCATGTTGAGTGGAAACCAGTATTCGCACTACCTCAACGGGGCGCTCGTGCCCTTCGGAGTCGTACTCGTAACGAACCGTCACCTGAGCCTTGCCGTCGGGGCGAAGGTACGGGAGGATGCCTTCCTTCCGCACCTGCGCGAGTCGCCTTGTGATCTTGTGTGCAAGCATGATCGGCAACGGCATTAGCTCTTCGTTTTCGCGGCATGCGTAGCCGAACATCATGCCCTGGTCGCCTGCTCCGACGTGGTCGAAGGGATCGGTACTCGCCCCGTCGAGCTGTGATTCGTAGGATGTGTCGACGCCCTGCGCGATGTCCTCTGACTGTTTGTCGAGGGCGACAATCACACCGCAAGTATCGGCGTCGAATCCGTACTTGGCGCGGTCATAGCCAATGTTACGAATGGTCGTGCGAACCAGTTTCGGAATGTCGACCGATGTCGTCGTGGTGATCTCTCCGGCGACTACGACCAGACCGGTGGTTACGAGCGTCTCGCACGCGACTCTGCCCATTGGATCTTCGGCAAGGACGGCGTCGAGAACGACGTCGGAGATCTGGTCGGCGACCTTGTCGGGATGGCCCTCGGTTACAGACTCCGACGTGAACGGAAAGGTTTTCAAAGTTGCAACACTCCCCCTACTAGACCGACCTGTCTTGCCGGTCGCTCGCGTACAGTATGGCCGGGACTTGAGTAAGTCAAGCACAGCCGGGGAGTTCCCCGATCCGCGCGGCCGTCCCGGAGTGCCGCTTTTATCAGGGCCGACCGAGCTCCCAGATCAGCGCGCCCGGCAGACCCGCAACCGCGATCTCGGCCGCGTCGTCGGCTATTCCCCCGCCCATCGCGCGGGCCAGCTCTGGTGGGATCGGCGGCTCCAAACAGGAAAGAACCTCGAGTCCGGCTGCGGTGAACGCGTCGATGTAGTCGGCATGAGAGTGGACGTACTCCGGGATGAAGGAGCGCGATCCGTCGGGATGAGCGAACCACGCCCGCCATCCCAGAACCCCGGTCACTATCGGATGCACGTTGGAGATCACCACCCGGCCCCCGGTAACCACTGCGCGCGCCAGTTCCCCCACCGCAGGCCCCAGCGTCGGCAGGTGCGAAAGCGCAAGCGCGCACACGGCCGAGGTGACCGAAGCGGTCTCCACCGGCAGCGCGCCGAGGTCTCCGTCCAGGAACTCTGCGTGAGGAAACTTCTCTCGAGCCCGTCCGATCATTTCCGGGGAGTTGTCTACCCCGATCACACGGTGGCGTGAGATGAGAAGGGAAGCCAGACGTCCGGTGCCGCAAGCCGCATCCAGAACCGGTCCCTCGGGGAGGTCGTCCAACAGCGTCACGAGCGCCGGTTCCTCGGTTCGGATCAAGGGGTTGTCGCGGTCGTCGTAAGTGTTGGCCCAAACGTCGTAACCCGGTTGGACGCCGGAGGCGGGCAGATAGCGTGACGCCGCCAACGTCTCTTCGTCGAGGCGGGCTGCGAGATCGAGCATCTCCTCGACCCGTTCCGGCGCTGCGCTCACGTTTCCGGACACCCCCATCCGGAGCAGGGCGAGGCCCTCGAGCCCGAGCATGTACTCGCCGAATCGAAGCTGGCCTGTGTCTTTACTCATCCGGTCAGGATAAGAGCGCCTGCGTCCAGGGTCCGGTCCCGGGCTCGAGGGAACGCGACGCGCTCAACGCGCTCCTGAGTACGGCTTTCGGCCTCCCAGGCGCTCAGAGCGCGATTTGGCTACGTGAGGACCCCGCACGAGGGTCATACGATTCAGCGATGACGGAGCGGCTCGTGGTCATCGGCGGCGATGCAGCCGGCATGAGCGCGGCCTCCCAGGCCCGCCGCCTGCGCGGCCCCCAAGATCTCGCCATAGTCGCCTTCGATCAGGGCAACTATCTCTCCTATTCTGCCTGCGGCATCCCCTACTTCGTGGGAGGCGTGGTGGAGGAGCTCGACCGGCTCGTCGTACGCACGCCCGAGCAGTTCGCGACCAAGCAGGACATCGATGCCCGCATCCGCCACAAGGTCACCGAGATCGATCTTGACAAGGGGGCCGTGAAGATCACGGATGTGGACGAGGGCACCGAGGCGTGGGAGGGGTTCGACCAGCTCCTCGTCGCCACCGGCGCGACTCCCAGGCGCCCGCCCCTTCCCCACGCAGACGCCGAGGGCATCTTCGGCGTGCAGGTTCTGGACGACGGCCGGGCCATCTTCGAGACGATGCGTGAGCGCCGGCCCCGCCGGGCCGCAGTCATCGGCGGCGGCTACATCGGTCTCGAGATGGCCGAGGCGTTCCAGATGCGGGGCCTCGACGTCGCGGTCGTGGAAGCGGGCTCCCATCCGATGCCGAGCCTCGACGACGAGATCGCCGACCTGATTGCCGACGCCATGCAGGGAATGGGTATCGCCTTCCACGGATCGGAGCCGGTCGAGGCATTTGAGGTCGAAGACGGCTGGGTCTCGGGCGTGGTCACAAGCAGGCGAACGATTCCCGCAGACATCGTGGTGCTGGGGCTCGGTGTGGCCCCCAACGTTGCACTCGCCGAGGCCGCCGACATCCCGATTGGCCCCTCGGGAGCGATCGCCGTCGACCGGCGTATGCGCACCGGAGCAGAAGGGGTGTGGGCGGCGGGCGACTGCGCCGAGAAGTTTCACCGCGTCTCCCGCAGCCCGGTTTCGATCGCCCTCGGGACACATGCCAACAAGGAGGGTCGGGTGGCGGGGATCAACCTCGGGGGCGGCTATGCGAGCTTTCCCGGAGTGATCGGCACCGCCGTGTCCAAGCTCTGTGACACTGAAGTCGGGCGTACCGGCCTCAACGAAGATGAAGCAGGGGCCGCCGGGTTCTCCTTCATCACCGCGATCGTGGATTCGACCACGCGCGCCGGCTATTACCCGGAGACGCAACCGATCAAGACCAAACTCCTCGCCGAACGCAGCTCGGGGCGGCTTCTCGGCGCTCAGATCGTGGGCAAGGAGGGCGCGGCCAAACGCATCGACGTTCTCGCCACCGCGATCTGGAACGAGATGTCGGTCGACGAGTTCTTGAACCTCGACCTTTCCTACGCGCCCCCGTTCTCGCCGGTGTGGGACCCGGTCCTCATCGCGGCCCGCAAGGCGTGGCAGCTGGTCGAGCAAGACGCCAAAAAGCCCTGAGAGGTCACTGTGCCGAGGCGGTCCGGCGCCCGGATGAGTCCATGCGAAAGACTCGGAACCAGACGTCGACGGCGGGCCCGATGCCCAGGGCGAACAGCACCGTCCCCAGCCCCACGCTTCCGCCCAGCAAGGCACCGGCAACAAAGGCCGTCCCCTCGACCAGTGCTCGCGCTACGCCCACCCGCATCCGGGCACGCGTAGCAACGAGCACCATGAGCCCGTCGCGCGGTCCGGCTCCCAATCCCGCGCCGATGTAGAGGGCGGTGCCGAGCCCGACCAGGACGATTCCGGCGAGGGTCAAGACCACCTTGGCCCAGTAGGGCCAGGTAGAGGCGCCGGAGGCGATGTCCAGCGCCAGCAGGACATCGATGAAGGCACCGATCAGGAGCATGTTGGTTATCGTGCCCGGCCCCGGTCGCAACCCGGCCGCCGTCGTCACCACGACCAGAACGACACCCACCAGGATCACAGCAGAGCCAAACGACAGTGGAGTCCTTCGCCGGAGGCCGTCGTTGAGCACGTCCCAGGGAGACAGACCGAGCCCCGACTCGAGGGTCATGAACGTGCCCACGGCGAACAGCCACAGTCCAAGTAGGAGGCGGGCCCAGCGCCGGGCCGCGGCACCGGAGCGTCGCACCATGGCGCTATCTTCCCCCGGTGACAGTCACCACTCCCTCCGCACAGGAGCTGCTCGAGATCGCCTCCCGGGCGGCGACCGGGGCCGGCGGTCTCCTCCTCGAGCGCTTCGGTGGACCCGCCCAGGGGGTGACGACCAAGTCGACACCCACCGATGTCGTGAGCGACGCGGACCGCGACGCGCAGGAGCTCATCGTGAGCCTCCTGCGCGAACAGCGCCCGAGGGACGGGCTCATCTCAGAGGAGGGGGCCGCAGGGGATTCGGAGACCGGGCTGACCTGGGTCATCGACCCCCTCGACGGCACCGTGGACTTCCTCTACGGGATCCCGCAATGGTGTGTGAGCGTCGCCGTCGCGGACGAGGCCGGCTGGCTTACCGGAGTGATCTATGACGCGCCGCGTTCCGAGCTGTTCACCGCGTTGCGGGGCCAGGGTGCGCGCCGCAACCACGAGCCCGTCACGGTGTCTCAGCAGCAGGACCTGTCCCAGGCGCTCGTTGCCACCGGCTTCTCCTATGACTCCCGCATTCGCCGGGCCCAGGCAGAGGTGGTGCTGCGCCTGCTTCCGGAGGTGCGCGACATAAGACGAGCGGGATCTGCGGCGCTCGACCTCGCCTGGTGCGCGTGCGGGCGCGTCGACGCCTTCTATGAGGCCGACATGAACGTGTGGGACCGGGCCGCCGGAGAGCTGTTGATCGCGGAGGCCGGGGGTGCGATCACACCGCTCTTGCCCCCGCTGGGGGACGGGCAGGGCGTGATCGCCGCGAATCAAGGCCTGCACGACGCGCTGCGCGCCCTGGTCCTCGGGGATAACCTGTAGACATGGACATCGTCGCCCCGGAGGTCGAGCGCTACATGGCGACCCTCGCCGCGGGCGACGACGAGCCGGTGCTGCTCGAGATGGAGGCCCTCGCCGAGCGCGAAGGATTTCCCATCATCGGCCGCCTCTGCGGGAGGACCCTGGAGGTGCTGGCGCGGGCGATCGGCGCCCGGCGCATCTTCGAGATGGGCTCGGGCTTCGGTTACTCGGCCTACTGGTTCGCTCGAGCCACCGGCGCGGACGGTGAGATCCACCTCACCGACACCGATGCCTCAAACGAAACCAAGGCGCTCGACTTCCTGACCAGAGCGGGGCTCGAGAAGCCCATCCGCTATCACGTCGCGTCCGCCTTCGACGCTTTCGACGAGGTGGCAGGAGAGTTCGACATCGTTTACTGCGACATCGACAAAGGCGGCTATCCGGAAGCGTGGAAACGGGCGTGTACCCGAGTGCGTAAAGGCGGCTTTTTCATCTGCGACAACGTGCTGTGGTCGGGGCGTGTTGCTCAGGCGGCCGAGGGGGACGCCTGGACGAAGGCGATTCAGGAGCTCAATGAGCTGATCGCCATAGATCCCGGCTACAGAAGCACGATCGTGCCGACGCGCGATGGGGTGGTCGTGGCCCTGCGCGTCTCCTGAGCACGCCCGCGCGCATCCATCGCCCTCGCTCGTGTGCGGCCGTCGCACGTTAGCCCCCGATGGCCGGCCAGGAATGCAGGCGAACCCGGCCACGTTTTGCTGAGTAGGAGGAAGTCATCGCTAGACCACATCGCATAGTGCCCCCAGAGGCGCCGGAGACCCCGGCGCGGCCGGGAACCTTCCGGCGCATCGTCCACACCTTCGCTCCCTATAAGGCGCGGGTCTCGGTAGTGGCGCTGTTGATCCTGGTCATCTCGGCGATCGGACTCGTCAACCCACTGCTGATCAAGGTCGTGTTCGACCAGGTCTTCGCCAACGTCGACGGGCTCGGCGCCGACGACCGCATGCGGCTGTTGCTGATCGTCGCCGGGCTGATGATCCTGATGCCGATCCTCAGCGGCGGGCTCGGCCTGTGGCAGACCTTCATCAACAACGTCGTCGGCCAGAACGTGATGCGCGACCTGCGCAACTCGCTTTACGCGCATCTTCAGCACATGCCGCTGCGGTTCTTCACCTCCACCCGTACCGGCGAAATCCAGTCCCGGCTCTCGAACGACGTCGGCGGGGTGCAGGCGGTCCTTACCGATACCGCTTCGAGCATTCTGTCGAACATCGCGACGGTGCTCTCGACGGTGGTGGCGATGGCCTATCTCGACTGGCGTCTAACTGTGCTCTCGTTGGGAATCCTGCCGGTGTTTCTTGTGATAAGCCGACGGGTGGGGCGCATCCGGCGAGAAGTCTCGGGACTTACGCAAGAATCACTTGCAGACCTCACCGCCCACATGCAGGAGACGCTGTCGGTATCCGGCATCCTTCTGTCCAAATCGTTCGGGCGCCAGTCGTATGAGATCGAGCGTTTTCGCAAGGAGAACCAGCGTCTGTCGGATCTCGAGGTCCGCCGCACGATGGTGGGCCGCGGCTTTTTCTCCCTGGTGGGAATCTTCTTCTCGATCACTCCGGCGTTCGTCTATCTCGTTGCCGGCTACTTCGAGATCCGCAATCCCGGCGCCCAGGCGCTGACGCCCGGAACACTGGTTGCCTTCACCACCTTGCAGAGCCGCTTGTTCTTTCCCGCCGGTCAGCTCTTGAACGTAGGGGTCGAGATCCAGTCGTCGCTCGCGCTGTTCGACCGCATCTTCGAGTACTTGGACCTCGAACGCGAGATAACCGATCGCGACGGCGCCATCGAGCTGTCCGCAGGGGAGGTGAGAGGCGAGGTTCGTTTCAACGACGTCTGGTTTCACTACGATCGCGCCGGCACACTGGAGCGGCCGGACGACCGCGTCTGGACGATACAGAACATCGACCTCGTAGCGCGGCCCGGAGAGCTGGTGGCCCTCGTCGGACCCTCCGGGGCGGGCAAGACCACCCTTACCTATCTGCTTCCCCGGCTCTACGATGTCAACCGCGGCAGCGTCACGATCGACGGGATCGATGTGCGTGACATCCGCCTGGCGTCACTGGGCGACGCCGTCGGGGTAGTCACTCAGGAGACCTATCTGTTCAACTCTTCGGTGAGGGACAACCTGCGCTACGGCAACCCCGAAGCCACCGACGACGAGATCGAGGAGGCGGCGCGGGCTGCTCACATCTGGGAGCGCCTCGACGAGATGCCCGAGGGCCTCGACACCGTCGTGGGCGAGCGCGGCTACAAGCTGTCCGGAGGAGAGAAACAGCGTCTCGCCATCGCTCGAGTCATTCTCAAGGACCCCCGGATCCTGATCCTCGACGAAGCCACCAGCGCCCTCGACACTCACTCCGAACGCCTCGTGCAGCAGGCGCTTGCCCCCCTCACGAAGGGGCGCACGACGGTGGCTATCGCCCACCGGCTGTCCACGATCCTGGCGGCCGACACCATCGTGTACATGGACGGGGGCCGCATCGTCGAGCGCGGCACTCACACGGAGTTGCTCCGGCTTGACGGTGCCTACGCCGCCCTCTACCACGAGCAGTTCTCTGATGGGCGCGTCGAGAGCAGATGCGAAGATGGCCTCGTCCTGTCCAGCGGAGAGGTTGTGTCCGAGGCCTCCTAGATCGCCGCAGCCGGGGTCGTTCCCGGCCCGAGTGGTCGCAGGCATCAAATCAAGCAAGGGGAACCCATGGATATCGACGGCAAGGTCGCGCTCATCACCGGAGGCGCATCGGGGCTGGGGCGAGCGACGGCGGAGGAATTGGCTGGGGCGGGGGCGGCCGTGGTGCTCGCCGACCTCCCGGATTCCCCGGGCGAGGACGTGGCCTCGGCGCTGGGTGACTGGGCTCGTTTCTGCCCCACCGACGTCACCGACGCCGATCAGGTCGCCGCCGCCGTCGACGCCTGCTACGAGGTCGGCGGCCTTCACATCGTGGTCAACTGTGCCGGGGTGGGCTGGCCCGGCAGGGTCCTCAACCGTAGCGGCGAGCCCCACGACCTCGCCCGCTTCGAGACCGTCATCCGCATCAACCTCATAGGAACATTCAACGTCATCCGCTTGGCCGCGGCCCGCATGATTCACCAGGAGCCGATCGACGACGAGCGTGGGGTGATCATCAACACCGCAAGCGTCGCTGCCTTCGAGGGTCAGATCGGGCAGGCCGCCTACGCCGCTTCCAAGGGAGGTGTGAGGTCGCTGACGCTCCCGGTGGCGCGCGATCTGGCCGAGAAGCTCATCCGCTGTGTCGCCATCGCTCCCGGCACGTTCGACACGCCGATGCTCTCAGGACTTCCTCAGAAGGCGAGGGATTCTCTGGCGGTTGCAGTACCGCACCCGACCCGGCTCGGCCGCCCGGACGAGTACGCCGCGCTCGCCCGCCACATCGTCGAGAACCAGATGATCAATGGGGCCACGATCCGCCTCGACGGCGCGCTGAGGATGGCTCCCCGCTAACCTTCTGGGCCGAAGGTCTAGGCGCGGCTTTCGACGGGTTCGTCGAAGGCCAGAGAGTGGACGTCTGCCCCGCGCTGCTCGCGGTCGAGCTCGCGCCATTCCTTCTCGGCCCACCGCAGCTTCTCGACGGCAGAGGCGAGGTCTAGGAAATGGACGGGGACGACCGACGCGCGCGGCCTGAGGTAGGCGTCGCCGATGAGTGCGTCGAGCTCCCTGCGGGCTTCGATGATGCGGGAATTGATGAGTCGAAGACGGTCTCTCTGCTCCGGGCTGTAGCCGTTTGCTTCTAGGTTTTCTTCAGCGTGCGCGTGCGTCAGAAGTGGGCTCCTTTATGTCGTGAATATCCCATTTCAGAGAGGTCGGCCGCGGTCCAGCGTACATCCTTTTTGGACCCCGCGCACAAATTCACTAGGGGTCCGTGTTGAGGGGGCAGCACGGGCGCGGAGGCGCCAACGCCGAGTGGAGTGAAATGCTGCTATACGACATCTGGCGACCACTCGGCATCGAATCGGCGGCTTCGATCCACTATCCTCAGTCGCCATGCTCGACGAGACCCTCATCCGCCGCACGCTGACCGAAGCCCTAGCACGCGGGGGAGACCTGGCCGAGCTGTTCGTGGAGCGGCGCAGCTCGACCGCTCTGCGGCTCGACGACTCCAGGGTCGAGGACGTGGCTTCCGGGAGAGAGGCCGGGGCCGGCGTGCGGGTCATCTCCGGAGAGCGTGCCTCGTACGCCTACACGAACCTGCTCACCGAGCAGGGGCTCTCGGAGGCGGCTCAGGCGGCCCGGGCAGGGCTTTCCGGCGCCGAGGGCGTGGTGGCGACAGATCTTCGGCGCAGCGAGGGACCCACGCACCCCGTAAAGCTTTCTCCCGAGGAGGTCGGGGCCGCGGCCAAGGCAGAGGCCCTCAGTCGGGCCAATGACGCGGCCCGCGCCCAGGGGGCCGCGATCCGACAGGTGTCGGCTTCCTATGCAGATGTCCACCAGCACATCCTCGTCGCCTCCTCGGACGGACGTATCGCGGAGGACGACAGGACGCGGGTCCGTTTTGCGGTGCAGGTCGTAGCGGCCAGGGATGGCGAGATCGCAACCGGGTTCGAAGCGCCGGGGCACTCCGGAGGATTCGAGTTGTTGAGCGTCCAGGCTCCCGACGATCTCGGGGCACGGGCCGCCCGCAAGGCGTTGCGGATGCTCGAGGCGAAACCCTCGCCGGCGGGGGAGTTCCCGGTCGTGCTCGCTCCCGGGTCGGGGGGAGTGCTGATTCACGAGGCCTGCGGGCACGGGCTCGAAGCCGACACGCTGGTCAAGGACGCCAGCGTCTACGCCAACAGGAACGGCGAACGCTTCGGCTCCGAGAGCGTGACGATCGTCGACGACGGCTCCGATCGGGGCGCGTGGGGCTCGTTCGGCGTGGACGACGAGGGCATCCCCGCCCAGCGGACCGTGCTGTTCGAGAAGGGGGTGCTGGTCGGACACCTGTCGGACCTGCTCTCGGCGGCAAAGATCGGACACCCGCCGACCGGCAACGGGCGCCGTCAGTCCTACGCCCACCTCCCGATCGTCCGCATGACCAACACCTATCTGCTTCCCGGCCCCGACGATCCCGAGGGCATCTTCTCCTCGGTCGAGAGGGGCGTGTACGCCGCCACCTTCGCCGGAGGCGAGGTGAACCCAGCCACCGGAAACTTCGTGTTCGGCATGGCAGAGGCCTACATGATCGAGAACGGAGAGGTCACCTACCCGATAAAGGGGGCGAACCTCATCGGCAACGGGCCGCGAGTTCTCGAGGTCATCGAGGCGGTGGGCTCCGACTTCGACCGCAAGGAGGGCGTCTGCGGCAAGGACGGCCAGGCGGCTCCGGTGACCAACGGCATGCCCACCGTGCTGCTCGGCGGGGTAACGGTGGGAGGCACCGAGGCGTGAGCGACCTTCAATCGCTGGCCGCCTCGCTCGCCGGGCGGGCTCAGTCCTCCGAAGAGGTCGAGGCGTTCGTGACCCACGAGAAGAGCTTCAACGTCAAGGTGTACTCCGGAGAGGTCGAGTCGCTTTCCTCGGCCGAGCCCCGGGGGGCCGGAGTGCGCGTGGTATCCGGGGGCCGGGTCGGCTTCGCCTATACCACCGACCTCGATGAGGAAAGCCTCGATCGGCTCGTTGCACAGGCGCGCGAAAACGCGGGTCACTCGACTCCGGATGAAGCCGTGGCTCTTGCTTCTGCGTGGGCGCAGAAACCTCCCCCGATCTCGGGGCTCGTAGACGACTCTCATGCGGCAGCCTCCTCGGACGACAAGGTGGCCTTTGCGCTGGAACTGGAGCGCGCGACGCGCTCGCTCGACCCCCGCATCCGGGCAGTCGAGGAGGCCGTCTATTCGGATTCCGATGCGGCCATCGCGCTGGCGACCTCGACCGGGATCTCGGGCCTCTACCGGCGCACAGATGCGTGGTGCTATTCGATGGCGATAGCGACCGAGGCCGACGACACCGAGATCGGCTTCGAGTTCGACCTCGCTAGAGGGATCGCCGCTCTCGATGCCGAAGCGGTGGGCCGGGCGGCGGCCGAGCGTGCACTCGGAGTTCTGGGCGCGGGGAAGATTCCGTCCGGGCGGATGCCCGTCGTGTTCGAGCCCTATGTGGCGGGCCAGTTCCTTGGAGTGCTCGGGAGCGCGCTGATCGGCGAGGCGGTGCAAAAGGGCCGCTCGTTGCTGGCGGGCAGGCTCGGTGAGCAGATTGCGGCCCCCGGGCTCACGATGGTGGACGACGGCCGTCGCGAAGGGGCACCGGGAGCGGCCCCCTGGGACGCCGAAGGAGTCCCCACCGGCCGCACCGAGGTCATCTCCACCGGAGTTCTCACCTCGTTTCTCTACGACACCACAAGCGCCCGCCGGGAGGGACGGGCCTCGACCGGCAACGCCGCGCGCGGCTCGTTCAAGTCCGCCCCGCACCCGTCGCCCTCGAATCTCGCCATCGACTCCACTGGGGAGAGTCGCGCGGAGGTGCTGAAGCGCGCCGGCCGGGCGCTGCTCGTCGAGGACTTCCACGGCGTTCACTCCGGCGCCAACCCCGTCTCAGGAGACTTCTCCGTGGGTGCCACCGGGCGCCTGCTCGAGGACGGGGTGCCGGCTCAGGCGGTCAAGGAGGTCACGATCGCGGCCCCCATGCTCGAGATCCTCAAGGGCATCGAGGCCGTGGCCTCGGACCTGCGCTGGGTCCCGTTCGGCGGGTCCTACGGAGGAGCGACGACGCTGGTAGCGGAGATGACCGTCGCCGGCAGCTGACCTAGAGATGCCGAGTGGTGGCAGGATGACCACATAGAGCATCTCATCACCACTCGGCCCGCAACCCCCCCATTTGGGTGGGTCGTTTTCCCCCGGTTGGGGGGTTTACCAGAAGCGCGCTGGAGCGGACGATGGGACACAGGAAGCAACAGCTACTCACAAGGACGGCCTGTGTTTCAGTTCCTCGACGTTGTCAAGGTCGCAGTCATAGGACTCGGTATTGGAGCCCTGTTGGTGTCGGCGGCGGCGTTGGTCGGGGCAGTGGGCATCCTTTGTGAAGGATTTGCGCGGCGGCGCCGGTCGAGACTCGTTTCGGACCCCAGGACCACCCTCCCGGCGCCGCCCGTAACCCTTTCGTCGGCCGAGGGCGGCCCGACTCAAACCAGCAGGAAGAACGCCACACCCGCAATTACGCAGTAGAGGGCGAACGGGTACAGGCTATTGGTCCTGAGATAGCGCAGGAGCCCCCAGATCGAAGCGTAGGACGTCACCAGGGAGGCCACAAAGCCGGCGAGTCCTGCCCCCAGCCCCAAATTCGTACCCCGTAGCTCCGGCAGCTGTATCAGCGTCGCTCCGAACAGCGCCGGTATTGCCAGCAGGAAGGCGAAGCGCGCCGCAGCATCGCGACTCATGCCCAGGGCCAGGCCCGCACCCATCGTGGAGCCCGAGCGCGAGATGCCGGGCAGGATCGAGATGGCCTGCGCCACCCCGATGAGCGAGACATCCCCAACCCGTAGATCCGGGATGCCCCTGAGCCGTGACCCCACCTCCGCGCTTCGCTGCTGGTGATGCCGAAGGGCCAGCTCGGCCGCCACCAGAATCACCGCGGTGATGATGAGCTGGATGGCGCTTGCGCGAGCGTCCTCGAACGAGCTCTCGAAGTAGTCCCCCAAAGCGATGCCGGCAATCGCGGCGGGCACCGTGCCGAGCGCGAGAAGCCACAACAACCGGCGTTGCTCCGCATCGCCCCGGAGCACGCCGCGACCGAGATCGAGCAGCTCGCCCGAGAAATAGACGAGCAGGGCCACAAGCGATGCGGCGTGGAGCAGGACGTCGAAGGCGAGGCCCGGGTGAGACCAGCCCAGAGCTTCGGGGACCAGCACGAGATGGCCCGAGGAGGAGATCGGGATGAACTCGGTCAGGCCCTGGACCAGTCCCAGGACGAGTGCCTCTAGAAGGGACAACTCAGCGAGCCCGAAGCCTCACGGTTCCAGACGGGCGCCCTGCAGCGCCCGGCTGCAGGGACAGCTCCTCGGTTCCGGGATGCGAGGTACGAGCTCGAAGATCAGGCTTCGCAGCCGCTCGTTGTTCTCGGCCACCACCCTGAGTACCTCCTCGTGATTCACCGCCTCCGTCTCGCCCATGATGCCGACGTCGTAGTCGGTGATGAGCGCCACGTTGACGTAGCAGATCTCGAGCTCACGCGCCAGGTATGCCTCCGGATACTGGGTCATGTTGATCACGTGCCAGCCGGCGTCCTGATACCACTTGGACTCGGCTCTGGTCGAGAAGCGGGGGCCCTGGACCGCCACCACCGTGCCCCCATCGTGGGCCCGCACTCCCTGGCTTCGGGCGACCTCCAGGGCGAGCGGCCGGAGCTCGGGACAATAGGGGTCGGCGAACGAAACGTGGGTGGTGAGGGGACCCTCATAGAAGGTGTCCTTTCGGCCCCAGGTGCGATCGACGAGCTGGTCCGAGATCACGAAGTGCCCCGGCTCGACCTCTTTCTGCAGGGACCCGGCGGCGCAGGGGCCGATGATGCGTGTCACACCCAGCTCCTTGAACGCCCACATATTGGCCCGGTAGTTGATCATGTGCGGGGGCAGCGTGTGCCCGGGTCCGTGCCGGGGCAAAAAGGCCGCCGTGCGCCCTCCGATGGTTCCCACCGACAAGGGGGCCGAGGGCTCACCGTAGGGGGTGTCGAGCTTGATCTCCGTGATGTCGTCCAGCAGCCGGTAGAAACCGGATCCGCCGAATATCCCGACCTCCGCGTCCTCGCTCATCGCCGTCCCCCAGAGGTCCGGGAGCTTGAGTCAGAGCCGGACTTCTTGCTCTCCGCCCCGCCACCGGACGACTTCTCACTCGTGGACTTCTCAGTCGATGACGAGGAAGTCTTCTCAGTGGAGGGTGTCGTCTTCTTGTCCTGAGACTTGGAGCCGTCGGAATCCTTCTTCTCCGCGCCGCCCCTCTTCTGCCCCTTCTTGTCGGTGGAGTAGAAGCCAGATCCCTTGAACACGATACCCACCGGCGAATAGAGCTTGCGCAGCTTGCCCCCGCAAACCGGGCATTCCTGGAGAGGAGGGTCGTCGAAGCCCTGCTTTGCCTCTGTGCGCTCTCCACAGGCGGTGCAGGCGTACTCGTAGATCGGCATGGCGTGAATCTTCTCACCCGCGAGGCCTGGGCCTCGCGAAATGGGTGGAGGCGGAGGCCTCGCTAAGTGCCGAATAGTGCCGCCGGAGCCGCGCTCGTTCTGGCTGAGTGAAGGCGAATGGGGCTAAGGTTTTGCGCGAGAGTTGCCGATAAGTGCCCTCAGAAGGGGGTCCTTCGAGGTCATGTCTCTACAGCAACGGCTGACGCTGTTATTCGTTCTCATCGTCATGCTGCCGCTTTCGGCGGCGGGTTTCCTAATGCGCGACTCGGTCGTGGGGGAGGTCAGACGCCGCGAAGAGATCCGTCTGCGCCCCACCCTGGTTGAGATGGAGACGATGCTCGAGGCCCGCTTGCAAGGGGTTGACGAGTTCATCGCGCCGGTCTCCCGGCGCCTTCGCCGGTTCCCGGCCGAGGGTGCGGTCTCCCGCCTGCGGCCGCTGTTAAAGCGCACTCTCGCAGGCACCGAGGAGCTTGACTTCCTTGTCGCCGTGGACCGATCCGGAAAGATCGTGACCGCGTCCGCGAACGAGCCGGACTTCGCTCCAGGCTTCAAGCGGCCCGGAGTAGCTGAGATCGCGGCGGAGCCGGGCGTGCCGGGAGCCGCCGAACGGCGGGTAGCAGTGGGAGGAGGAACCAGCCCGGTTGATTCCCTCATCGCTGGGTTCTGGACCGACCGGGCCTTTCTCCAGCAAGCATCCGAGGGCGATATCGAGCTTGCCCTCTTGAGCGGTGGTGCCACGATGGCCGCGTCCGGAGCTGTCGCCAACCTGCCTCCACTCCAAGAAGAAGGCTCTCCCCACCTGCGGGTTCGGGCTCTGCCCGGAGGCGTCGGGGCGGTGGCGTGGTACTCCGCGGACAAGCTCTCGGCGCTGTCACAGCGCGTCCTCTACTACCTGCTCGGCTTGTTGGCGGTTGCGCTGCTGGTGGTGGCCGTGTTGTCTCATTGGCTATCGCGACTGCTCACCAAGCCCCTCAAGGAAGTGTCCCGGGGGGCAGAGGCCATCGCCCAAGGTCGTTTCGAATACCGCATTCCCATTCGCTCGAAGGACGAGGTGGGCCAGCTTGCGGCCTCCTTCAATGCCATGGCGGCTCGGCTCGGCGCTACCGTCGAGGAGCTGTCGTCGTCGCGCGATCTCCTTCAGCGCACGGTGCAACGGGTCGGAGAGACGTTGCGCTCCACCCACGACATGCGCTCGATTCTGGAGTCCATCCTCAACACCGCTGCCGACGCCGTGGGAGCCGACGTGGGAGTCATCTGGGGCTTTAGCGCCAAGCGCGGGGAGCTCTATCCCATCGTGGTGAGAGACGCCCGTGTGGATGGTCTCGGGCGCGTCTCGGTGGGCTCGGGGATAGTCGGTCTCGTTGCCGAACGCGGCGTGACGGTGGTGCGTGATGGATCGGCCGAAGGCCCGCACCCGGCCGCATCGGAGCCGCACTTCCCCGTGTCGATGGCGCTGCCCTTGTATAGCCAGCAGCGCATCCATAGTGTCCTGACCGTCTATCGCCGCGACGCCCAGACGCCGTTCGAACAAGCGGACATCGACGCGGTCAAGTTCCTCGCCGACCAGGGCCGGGTTGCGCTCGAGAACGTGCAATTGCACGAAGAAGCGCAGCGTCTGTCGATCACCGACGGCCTCACCGGGGTATGGAACCGCCGCTTCCTGCAGATGCAGTTCCGCAGCATGCACGCGACCGCGATGCGCTTCAGCCGGCCCTTCAGCCTGCTCATGCTCGACCTCGACCACTTCAAGAGCGTGAACGACTCCTTTGGCCATCAACGAGGAGACGCCATCCTCATAGAGTTTGCTCAGCGCGTATCCGACGCGGTGCGCGAGGTAGACGTCTTGGCGCGCTACGGAGGCGAGGAATTCGTGTGCCTTCTGTCGGAGACCGACCTCACCGGCGCCGTGGTGACGGCGGAGAAGATTCTCGAAGAGGTTCGCTCCGAGTCGTTCGGAGCAGCGGGGGAGCAGCCGATCGATCTCAGGGTTTCGGCCGGCGTCGCCTCCTTCCCTCAGCACGGGGACTCGTTCAGAACCCTGGTGGCGGCCGCCGACCGGGGGCTGTATCGAGCCAAGCAGGAGGGGCGCGACCGCATCGGTCTGCCGGACGGGCCGGCGGGCCTCAAAGTCGCCCGCTGAGGCCCTGCCCTTCTACCCACTCACGCAGGTTGTGCCGCAGGGTACCTTTCCGGTACCTACGGGACAGTTTGTGCGATCGACTACCTTCAGGCTTGGTGAGGCGCCGGAGGGCGCCGGCGATAAGAGGAGGCTCACATATATGACGGTGCGCAAGGCGGTTATCCCCGCGGCGGGACTGGGAACACGTTTCTTGCCCGCGACCAAGGCTCAGCCCAAAGAGATGATCCCGGTCGTGGACAAGCCCATGATCCAGTACGTCGTCGAGGAGGCGGTGCGCGCCGGCATCGACGACATCCTGATCGTGACGAGCCGAGGCAAGGGGATGATCGACGATCACTTCGACAAGTCCCTCGAGCTCGAGCATCACCTCGAGACAAGCGACAAATCGGCGGAGCTCGAACAGATCCGGCGCATCGCCGATCTCGCAGACATCTTTTACGTGAGGCAGAAGGAGCCCCTGGGGTTGGGGCATGCGGTCTCGGTGGCTCGCTCGCACATCGGCGACGCCCCCTTCGTAGTCATGCTCGGGGACGAGATGGTTCCGAGGCCGCGTGGAGACGAGCCTGCGTTGATCGAGAGCATGATGGCGATCTACGAGCGGCATCAAGCCAATGTCGTCACGGTTGTCCGCGTGGCCAAGGAGGACATTCCTTCGTACGGCGTCATCGATCCGGAGAAGACCTCAGACGGACTCCTGCGGGTGCTCAACATGGTCGAGAAACCGCCGGCGGAGGAGGCCCGCTCGGACCTCGGCTCGCGCGGGCGTTACCTGTTTACACCCGAAATCTTCGACGCGTTGGATCGAACAACCAGTGGTTACGGGGGGGAGATCCAGCTCACCGACGCGATCAACCTGCTGGCGCAGGAGCAATCGGTTTACGCCTACGTTCACGAGGGCCCGATGTTCGACGTGGGCAAGAAGCTCGACTACCTCAAGGCGACGATCGAGCTTGGCCTCCGGCGCAAGGATCTCGGTGAGCAGCTCAAGGCCTATGTGCTCGAGGTAGCGGATCGCTTTGGCTGACATGCTCGCGGTTACAGAGGCGCGCCGCCGGGTGCTGGAGGCATTCACTCCTCTCGAGCCCAAGGAGGTGCTGGTTCGCGACGCCCTCAGGCTGGTGGTGGCCGAGACGTTGAGGGCCCCCCACCCCCTGCCCCGCTTCGCCAACTCCGCCATGGACGGATACGCACTCAGAGGCGCGGACGCAGGGAAGGCGTCTGAGGCCGCTCCGGTGACGTTGGAGGTAACGGGCGAGATCCGGGCGGGAGACCCGGGCGACCTCGAGGTTGGAGCGGGAACGGCGGTGCGAATCATGACCGGCGCGCCGCTGCCAGCGGGAGCCGACGCGATAGCTCCGATCGAGGTGGCGGAAGAGGATGGGGGCCGAGTCACGATCGTGGCTCCCACACCTTCGGGCAAGCACGTGCGGCCGGCGGGCGACGACCTCGGTGAGGGTGAGACGCTGGTGGAGGCGGGCCAGGAGCTGGGCCCCGGCGAGCTGGCGCTGCTGGCCTCGATGGGAATGTCTCCGCTGCGTGTGCGGGGCGCCCCCAAGGTCGCCGTGCTGGTCACCGGCGATGAGCTTGTCGCCCCCGAGGCGACACCGGGGGCCGGGCAGATCCGCGACTCAAATTCCATAGCCCTGACCGCGTTGGTGAGAGAGGCCGGCGGCGAGGTGATCTCGACGGGGCCCGTGGCCGACACCTATGAATCAACCGAGCTGGCTTTTCGCCGCGCTGCCGAGCTCTCTGATCTAGTGATGTCCTCCGGAGGGGTGGCGGTCGGCCGCTACGATTTCGTCAAGGACGTGGTTTCAAACCTCGGCCGCATCGATATGTGGCGTGTGGCGATGCAGCCCGGCAAGCCGGTGGTTCTGGGAGCCATCGGGGACAAGCCCTTCCTTGGGTTGCCCGGCAATCCCGTGTCGATTCACGTCGGCTTCGAGCAGTTCGTACGGCCGGCGATTCGCAAGCTGCGCGGGTGCGCCAACCTGCTTCGGCCCCGGATCGAGGCGACGTTGACCGAGACGATTACCAAACCTCCCGGGCGGTTGCACTTCGTGCGCGTGCGGTTGGCTCCGGGGCCGGTGGGGCGAAACGGGCCGGGCTTCAGAGCCACGCCCACAGGGCCGCAGGGTTCCCACATACAGTCCAGCCTGATCAATTGTCATGGCGTGGCATTGTTCGAGCGAAACGAGAGCCGATTGGAGGCGGGCGCCACGGTGACCGTCGAGGTGTGGCGGCTCCCGGAGGAGCCATGACTCACCCCGAGGCCCAGGCGCGCATGGTCGATGTCACTTCCAAGTCCGTGACCGTGCGCGAGGCACTTGCCTCCTGCGTGGTGGTGATGAGTGAGTCGACGCGGGCGTTGGTCCGAGAGCGAAAGCTCGACAAGGGCGATGCGCTGGAGGTCGCTCGCGTTGCAGGGATCATGGCGGCCAAGAAGACCTCCGAGCTTGTTCCCCTGTGTCACCCGATCTCAGTAGGGGCAGTCGAGGTCTTCTTCGAGCAACGTGACGAGGGCATCGCAGTCTTTGCCCGTGTACGCACGTCCGAGCGCACCGGGGTCGAGATGGAAGCCATGACCGCGGTCGCGGTCGCAGGACTCACGATCTACGACATGGTCAAGGGGACCGAGCGCGGTGTCGAGATCACCGCGCTGCACTTGCTGGAGAAGTCGGGTGGCCGCTCCGGGCTGTGGACGGCCCCCGACCACCCGCCGAGTGGTCGATAAATGTCGCTATACGACATCTGGTGACCACTCGGCAATAAAGACTCTAGCCCTTGGGGCGCTTGAAGAACCCTGTGGTCCCGGTGGACTGGCTCTCGAGCACCTGGACGAGCTCCCAGCCGTCCTCGCCCCACTGATTGAGGATCTCCTGAAGCGCGTGCGAGATGAGCGGTACGGTCGCGTACTCCCATTTATGCATCAACATCTTCCCTTCATTGAATGGTGTGGCGCGCGCCACAACATCTATCGAAACGGGGGTTGAACCTACTCCACATGCCCGACATCCTCCTAAGCTCCGATGGGACTGTGGTCGCCGATCAGATCAAGTGGGCCGGGACGCCGTGGCAGAGGATAAGGGGACTGTTGCGGGGACCTGAGCTCGCAGACGGTGAGGCGTTCATCCTGTGCCGCGCTGCTCAGGTACACACTTTCGGGCTCGGCTACGACATCGACGTTGTCTTCTGTGACAAGCGCTGGGTCGTGCAGCGGGTCGTGGCCCCCCTGCGCCGCAACCGACTGAGTCCGCTCGTGATGGGGGCGCGCTACGCGATCGAGCTTCGGGCCGGCGCCGCTGCCGGGGTCGCTCCCGGCTCGGTCTTGAGGCTCAGAGCGGAGGGTCGTCGAAGCCGGTCATGAACGAGGTGTGAGGCAGGAACAGCCAGAAGCCCGCGCCGCTGTCGAGCTGTTCGGCGAGAAAGCGAAGGGTGTCGGGGCGCGGCCCCTGGATATCGCCCTCGATGCGGATCGCCCCGCGCCGCTCGAGCTCCTCGACGACATCTTGGGTGGGGTGCCCCTCGATCTCCATATGGGTTACTTGCCGGAGTCGTGAGGGGGCCGCGCGTAGGTGTCCTTCATGGCGAAGAAGACCGCCAGGGATGCGCAGGTCATGAAACCGACGCCCGAAAACATGAACACGATCTTCAGAGTCTCCCCCGACGTGCCCGGCCACCTGACCGTGATGAACGCGAGAAGGGAGAAGACTCCGGTGAGGGCGCACAAAGACATGCCTGCGATCGCGATGCCGTGGCCACGTCCGGGCCTGGTCGGAACTGGAGGCTCGGCCCGGTCGGGGATCTCGATAGGCACGGGCGCGTCTAGGTGAATGACGTTGTCCATGTGCTCGGAGTCAGTTCCTCCCGGCTTCTGCACTATCCCCCTGAACCACTCTGTTCTCGCGATCCTCGAGCGGATCGCTGGCTGTTCTCGCGATCCTCGAGCGGATCGCGCTCCAGGAGTGATATTAGAGTGCGCGTGGCAATGCCGGTTCCTCCCTTGCTGACCTCGTCGTAGGCACGGGCTGAGCGGGCGGCGCCGGCGATATCGAGGTGAGCCCACCGGATTCCGGGCCCGACGAATTGCTTGAGGAACATCGCTGCGATGATCGAGCCACCCCAACGACCCCCGGAGTTCTTGTGGTCGGCCACGTCCGAGTCGAGCTCCTTGAGGTAGTCGTCGTAAAGGGGCAGGCGCCACACTCGCTCTCCCGAGCTGGAGGCCGCCTCCTCGATCTCTGAGGCAAGGGTGTCGTCGTTGCTGAACAGGCCCACGGCCTTGCTGCCCAGGGCTACCTTGATGGCTCCCGTCAGCGTGGCAACGTCGACCATCACAGACGGGCTTTGCTCGGAGCAATAGGCGAGGGCATCGGCGAGAACGAGGCGGCCCTCGGCATCGGTGTTAGTGACCTCGGTGGTCTTGCCGCCGTAGTGCCGCAGTACGTCTCCGGGGCGAAAGGACCTCGACGAGACCATGTTCTCGGCCGCCGCGATCACACCCGTCACTTCGGCTTTCACGCCCAGGCGCGAGCAGGCGCTGAGCGCACCGATGACGGCGCCGGCTCCAGCCATGTCCGTCTTCATCTCCTCCATGCTCGCGGCCGGTTTGATCGAGAGCCCGCCGGAGTCGAACGTGATGCCCTTGCCGATCAAGGTGATATTGGTCCTGGCCTGTGTGGGCGTATAGCGGAGAAGGATCAGGCAGGGGGGGCGAGCGGAGCCCTGGCCGACGCCCACGATGCCACCGAATCCCTGGGAGGCGAGCGCCTCGGCGTCGAGCACCGTCACCTCGAGCCCGGAGACATCGGCGATCTCCCGGACGCGCTCGGCCAGAACCTCCGGGGTCAGAGAGCCGGCGGGCTCGTTGATGAGGTCGCGCGCCAGGATCGTTGCCTCGGCGCGTGCCACTCCTCTGGCGAGGGCATCCTCCGCGGGGCTCCCCAGGAGAATGAAGCGCTGGATCTTCGAGGGGTGAGGGTCCGATTTGAACGCAGTAAAGCGGTAGGAGCCGAGCAGGAAGCCTTCCGCCTCTGCTCCCGCGGAGCTCGCCGCCCCCGTCGCCAGATGCAGTGTGGAGGCAACTACCGACCGTTCTCCAAGGCTGCGGGCTGCACTTCCTGCAACTCCCCGTACGGAGTCCTCGTCGGGGTCCTCACCGAGCCCCGCCACCGTGATCGACTTTGCCGCAACCCGCCCGAAGCCGGGAAGCGTGATCAGCTCCCCACGACCCGCCTTGAAGGAGACTTCCTGGAGGTACTGAGACAGGTAGCCGTCGAGCGCGGCATCCATGGGCTCCGACCCGCGAGCAAGAACCGCCGTCTCCGCGTCGCGCGCGGCTCCGATAACCAGCGTGTCGCAAGAGACGCTCTCGAGCGCTTCGCTTGATGCAACAACCTGCAAGACAGCTCCTTCCTTCGTGTCTCAAGTGCAAGGCCGACTCTGGATCGCGCTGTTCCATGAGGCCAAATCCGGGTCGCCTCAGGGGTCCGGGTTTAGCGTGAAATCTCGTGGTGGCCGACCCTACAGGAGCACAGTCGTGACCTGGCTGTTCCTGGCCTTGCTAGGAGTGGCGTGGGTAGCGATCACTCTCCCCGCTGCGCTGCGGGGACGACGACGGACGCCGTTGCCGAGCGCCGAGGGCTTCAAGCGCAAGCAGGCCTCGCTGAACGCCCGTGCCGCTTCCGGCCGCTGGGTGCTGGTGCCTCAGTCTCCGGGCGGGCGCGTCGAGGCCGTGCGCCGCCGGACGCAGACCCATCGCCGCCGAATGTTCGTTGCGCTCCTGTGGGCGTCGGTACTGTCGGCCGCGGTTGCGGCGCTGAGAGGCGGGGCGCTGTGGGAGGTCCACCTTGCAATTGATGCCTGCCTCGGCATCTACATAGCTCTGCTAATTGATGCCAAGAAGAGGCGCATCGCGCCTTCGAACAAGGTGTCGCAGCTCGAGCAGCGCCGTCCACAAGCAGATCCTCCCGAGGAGCGCGTCCTCCAACAGGCGGTCGGCCACTTCGGGGGCCGCAGGAGCTGATCGGCCGTGGACAACTCGGCCCTCGCAGAAGCACTACACGCTCGGCTTGATGCCAAGACCAGAGCCCGGGACCAGGGACTGCAGTCGAGCCGCAGCGCCGTCCGCTCCTGCGGCAACGCCATCCGGGCGCTACACCGGCACGAGCTTGACAACGCCTCAGCTCTGATCGCCGAGGCGCACGCGCACCTCGACGACGCAGAGACGGGTTTGAGCGAGCACCCGGAGATCCTCTACGCAGGTTTCGTACACGATGCCCAAAAGGAGCTCGCCGAGGCGCTCATCACGTTCGCCCTCGTGACCGGCCGAGGGCTGCCCGCGGTGGACGAGGTCGGCGTCATGCCGTCTGCCTACCTCAAGGGCATGGCCGAGTCTGTCGGGGAGCTGCGTCGCCACCTCCTGGACCTCATGAGGCAGGGCGAGCTGGCCCGCTGCGAGGAGCTGTTGGGCGCCATGGACGACATCTACTACCTGCTGGTGTCGATGGACTATCCGGACGGGATCACGATGGGACTGCGGCGGCTGACCGACGTGGCCCGCTCGATCATCGAGCGCACCCGCGGCGACTTCACGACCTCGTCGATTCAGGCGGGGCTGAGGGCGTCGCTCGAGGAGTTCGGGGGCCGCCCGGCTTCCGGGGGTTGACCCACGCTGGAGACTTTTCGCCCCGCCTGACGGGAGCGCCCGTAGAATGCCGGAGCCGGGCCAGTAGCTCAGTTGGTAGAGCGCACCCCTCGCACGGGTGAGGTCAGGGGTTCGATTCCCCTCTGGTCCACAAGCTCTTCTTCCTGGAAGCTAGGCCAGCGTCCTCTACGGCTGGGAGCCCAGAGGCAGCCTTCGTGCTGCAGGAGCTAAGCGCCTTCGGCCTCCTCGACCTTCGAGAGAAAGTGTCGCAAGTGTGCGGCCACCGTCTGCTTGGCCAGCCCGAGGGGGAACGTAGGAGCGAGCAGTTTGCCCTTGAAACCCCTGAGATGGCGGACTCCGATCACTTCCACTCGACTGCCACCGTTCTTCGGCTTGGCTCGGATCTCCCACGTGCTTCCTGGTTTGAAGATGTTCGAGTCGACGACCGTTCCCTTGAGAACTCCGGCCTCGGACCAGTCATAGTGCAGGCGCTCCCAGACATATCCGATCGGCCACGGATTGCCTTCGGTGACTATGGCGAAGTTCTCGCCCTTCTCATGGATCTGGAGGTGCGCGACGTGGACGTCGGGCCACAGATCGTCCCGCCGCTCGGAGAAGTCACGTGCGGCCTCGAGAACTCTCTCGGGGGACACCGAAGTCTCGTCGATAACGTGCACCTTGGGCATGACTTCAATCGTACAGACCGAAAGAGTGAGGGGCTTGAGTTTTCTCGGCGGCGTCTTGCAATCGCACCGTCTTGCGGGATACCAGAAAACTCTGGGAACTCCTGGAGAGGGCGGATTCGTGAACATCCCAGAAAACCGGCGAGGTCCGCGGCCTGGCGGGTCGTAGCGGCTGAACTCAGCGGGGGGAGTCGGAGGTCTCCTACCTCATCAGGGTCATCACGCTCTTCGGCTTCTCGGAACCTAGTGTGACATGCTGTAGCCGAGACGACGAGGATTGGGGGGCACGGTGAAGCGGCTCGCGAGAGTGGGTGCAATCTTGATGCTGCTTGCGGGAACGTTGGGCCCGGCTCATGCAACCGTACGGGGCAAGAATGGCCGCATTGCGTACCGGCAATACCTAAACCAAGCACAGACTCGCGGTGCGATCTTCACGATCAGACGCGACGGCACAGGAGTGCGTCAGCTCACGCACCCGCGCCGCAGGGTCATCATCACGGACGAGCCGGACTGGTCGCCGAATGGGCGCTGGATCGTGTACCAGGTCGAGAACCAAAACGGCAGCAGGCTTTTCAAGATCCGGGCGAACGGCTCTAGTCGGGAGTATCTGTCAACCGGCTGCCCCCGCCTCGACGAAGCGGGCAGATGCGGCGATGGTTACGCCTCTTGGTCACCGGGTGGAAAGCGACTCGCTTTACAGCGTGAGTCGTGTGGGACTGGCTCCAACAATCTGATCGCCGTCTACGTCATGCAAGCGGAGGGCACCCACGCTCGGCGCGTCACTCAGAAGAAAGCGACGTGCGCCACCCGCCACCCCTTAGCGGACCAAGCCCCGGCTTGGGCTCCGAGCGGCAGGCGTCTAGCGTTCGAGCGCTTTGACCACAAGAGAGGAAAGCACGCAGTCTTCACCGTGCGCCTGGACGGCACTGGGCTCCGGCGGTTGACCCCGTGGAGAATCGACGCTTCACAGCCGGACTGGTCACCCAACGGGCGGTGGGTCGCGTTCCGCACTCAGGAGCAATCGGAGACGAGGGGCAACATCGCCTTGGTCCATCCCAAAGGCAGAGGGTTTCACCGCATCACCCACAGCCGGGGAAAGCACAAGTGGCTCTCATGCTCGTTCTCTCCAAACGGCAAGAAGATACAGGCGGGACGGTTCCCTGGGCGCGGCAAAGCGGGCAACGCGGATATCTACGTGATGAACCTTGATGGAACAGGGCGGCGGAACCTGACAAGGTCAGGTTCATGGGAGAGCGCATCAGATTGGGGACCGCGTTAGGAGGGTCGTGGGACTGGGGCTAGGCTGGCCGGTGGCTACGCCGGGGCCGGCACTCGATTCTCCCCGCTTGGCTTGATGTTCTGATTGACGCGAAAAACGTTCTCCGGATCCCACTTGTCCTTCAACGCCACGAGCTTCGCGTACTTTTCGGTGCCGTATCCGGCGCGCACTTGCTCGTCCCCGGCGGTCGGCTCGAAGTTGAGGTATACACCCCCGGTCGTGAACGGTCGCATTGCGTCGGAGAACCTTCTGACCCAGTCGATGTGCCGATCTGTATCGGCGTGGTCCTCCCAACAGGCGATCGGATGAGCGATATAGACGTCGTCGCGGTGGCTCGCGGCCGTCGCGTTCTCGGGGATTCGGCTCACTGCGCCGCCATGGCGAAAGATGATCACCTGCGTCCAGGGAGACGTGCGCGTAATCTCGGTTGCATGCTCGACGTAGGTATCTATGGCCTCATCGGCAAGCGCTACGAGATGCTCGCCGCGATTGTAGTTCAGCAATCCCCATGGGGCCGTCGGATCGAGAATCGCCTGCAGTTCCGTGTAAGGCATCGGCTGGACCAGATCCACCGCCGGTGGTCCGAGCTCTTTGAGCGGCGCCACCACGTCTCGGCCCTCCTCCACGTCGCCGATGTACATCACTACCATCCCCAACACGGGCTGGCCAACGAGATGTTCGGGCACGAATGGCGCGGGTGGGGCCATGAAGATCGCGATCGCGGTGGACAGTTCCTCGGGTGCCGCCTCGACGTAGTCGCGGTATTTTCGGATCAGATCCTGGGCCTCGTCGATCGGGTGAAGGAGAAGTCCCGCTAGGACGGTGGGGCCGACTGGGTGGAGGCGGAACTCATAAGAGATCACGACCCCGAAGTTGCTGCTGCCTCCTCGCACTCCCCACAACAGATCGGCGTTTTCGCTCTTGCTCGCTGTGACGAGGCGGCCGTCGGCGGTCACCACGTCGACCGAGGTGAGGTTGTCGCAAGCCATCCCGAACTTGGGCGAGAGCCAACCGTAGCCGCCCCCGAGCGTGAAGCCGCCCACCCCGGTCGTGGTCACTCGGCCCCCGGGAGTGGCGAGCCCGTATAGTTGGGTCTCTCTGTCGAATTCCCCCCACAGCACGCCTGCATTCGCCCAGGCGGTGCGCGACCCAGGATGCACTCGGACACCCTTCAGGCTGGAGAGGTCAATCAGCACTCCGCCATCGCAGACGCCATTGCCCGCGATGCTGTGGCCACCGCAACGGACCGCGAGCAGCAAGTCTTTGTCGCGCGCGAGGTTCACCGCGTCGATCACGTCTGCTGCCCCCGTGGGACGCACAACGAGCCCTGGCCGCTTGTCGATCATTCCGTTGTAGACAGAGCGTGCCTGGTCGAAGCTGCTGTCGCCGGGCCGGATCACCTCGCCCTTGAAGCCGGCATCCAGCTCGAGGACGGCCTCCGCACCTCCCTGCCCCTCCATCGCCCCTCCTTCAGCTCGATTGCACGGACGTTTTTTGTCAGGTGCGTGAGTCCTAGCCGGCTCTCCCTTCGATCAGACGATCACATCTAATTGCTTGCTGCGTGGCTCAGACTCATTGCTTCCCGTGCTAGCCATGATTGTGGCCCAGGTGCCCGCGTAGCATCGGGGAGCTCACCTACTTGTCGGCTGATTTCTTATCGGCGGCAAGGGCGTAGGCCACGGCCTCGGCGCGCCCGCGAAGGCTTAGCTTGGCGAGGATGCTGCTCACATGGCTCTCAACCGTCTTGCGGCTGAGGTAAAGCCTCTGTGCAATCTCGGGGTTGGAGAGGCCGAAGCCCAGGAGATTCAAGACCTCGGACTCTCGCTTCGTGAGAGGGCGACGCCCTTTTGGTCCCGGGCTGGGTCGCGCGCCGAACTCGCGCATAAGGGCGGCGGCAGCGTCGGCGTCGTGAGCGGCACCGAGTTGCTCGAACATGGCGTGGGCCGCCCTCGCCTCAGCCGAGGCGATCTCAGTGTCACGTGGTTGCAGGACCCACGCGATCTCCAGGCGTATCTGGGCAATCTCGAACGGCATGCCGAGTTCGACGTAGCTCTCGAGCGCACGCCGGAGGTGAACCAAGGCGGCATCGTCGGCTGCAGCGCCGGCAACTCTACCCGCAGCCCATTCCGCTCGAGCCGTCACGAGCGACAGCGACGAAGATTCCGCAAGGTCATTCAACTCCGCGGCCGTCTTCCGGGCGCCTTCGAGGTTGTCGCGCCGGAGCTGAAGGACAACCAGTGCGGCCAAATGTCGCGCCTTCGATGTTGCTTCCAGCCCTTCCATCGAGAGCAGGCGTTCAAGTTGTATTGCGGCTACTGCCACGTTGTTGCGGATGAGATTCGTGGACACCAGCACGCCCAAAGCATCGGGATGGTCCTCGTAGCCTTTCAGTAGCTGCTCGGCCTCCTCGAAGCGCCCTTGGCGAACTCTTAACTCCGCCAAGCGAATCAGCGCGAAAAACCGACTTGCTTGCTGACTGCGTTCGAAGGCGCGTAACGAGCTTGTTAGGGCGGACTCCGCCTCCCGCCACCGACCTGTGGCCGTGAGGAAACCTCCATAGAACGCCCGGCACATTGCGAATAGCGGCACCATGTCGCGTCGCGTGCTCAGCTCTTCGGCCACGAGACACCACTCCTGCGCACGCTTGAAATCGGCTGCAGCGTCGCAAGCGGCGAGCATCTTACAATAGACCTCTTGTATGGCGAAGAAACTCCCGACCTCTCCGGCGGTGACGGCAGCCATAGCCTCGTCCAGACGGGTCATGCCTTGTTTGCGCCGGCCGAGCCAGATGAGGCCCGTGCCAGAATAAGCAAGTGCCACGATCTCGAGGTCTATGTCGCCGGTAGCTCGTGCAATGCGAAGCGCATCGTCCGCGTTTTTGACGAGTGCGTCGGCGGTTGGAACGCGGACACGCGCTAGCAATAACCATCCTTCTTCCGCACACGGATCTGCTTCTCGAAGCAGCGTGTCGGCTCGGGCAAGCCAACCGTTGTAAGCGGAGAAATTCCCGTAGATGTCGAGGTAGTCGCGCGCGAGGAAGATCGCGACGCGGGCCGCGGCCACAGCTTCCCGGGCGGCCCGATACCCGAGGTAGGCCTTTTTCATCTGAGTGTGGGAGCCCTCGAGTTCGTTGAGCCACCAGAGGGCTTCACCAAGACCTTCGAGCGCTCGAGGATCTTCGCCGGCCGCGACCGCCGCCGAGAATGCCCGGCGACCGCCCTCCCAGTCGCCTGACTCAAGAGCGGTACGCCCCTCCAAGATCAGCTCGGTCACCATGTGACTGATTCTCTCAGCCCGCGCTCTTCTTACGGAACGATTGCAAGCCTCCTACAGTAGCGCGCAACTTTTCTCGATCTCTGGGCGTAGTTAAGACGAGATGAAGCTTCGAGGGCGTGATGCCGACTTCCACGAGTACTTCGCGGCCGAGCGTGTCGCTCTCCAGCGCTTTGCCGGCTTTCTGACAGGTGATCCCGCGGCCGCCGCCGATCTTGCTCAAGAGGCCTTCGTCCGCCTCTACCAGCGCTGGGGCAGCCTCGACCGGGATCCCGGCCCCTATCTGCGGCGGATCGTCGTCAATCTGATTCGCAGCGAACACCGCAAGGCCAAAGTTAGAGCGTTGCATCCGATCGTCCAGCCGTCGCCTTCGCCGAGTCATGGTGAGCGGGTCGACGAGTGGCTCTCACTTGCTCACGCCCTGCGGGTTCTGCCCCCCGTGAGGCGAGCGGTCGTTGTCCTGCGCTTCTACGAGGACAGGACCGAGCAGCAGATCGCAGACCTTCTCGACCGCCCCCTTAACACCGTGAAGTCCGACCTGAGACGTGCCCTGGCCCAGTTGCGGGACGCGCTCCAGACCAAAGAGGGAGAAAGGGCATGAGCTTGGAGGAGCAGTTCCGCGCCGACTTCGACCGGGCCGCGCAAGAGATGCCGCTGGCGCCTCTGTCGTGGGACCAAACCCTGGCGCGTGCCCGGCGGGGCCGCGTGGTCCGGATGGCCTCACTCACCGCAGCCGCGGCCCTGGTGGCCGCCACCGCCGTGGTGGGAGCGGCCACGCTGACGGACCAGCCGCCCACACCCGTGTCACCCGCTTCGCCGAAGCCCTCGCCGACCGAGTCGACACGCTTCGAAGTCCCGCCCGGAGCGAAGACCGTCGTCCGTCGTTATGTCGGTGCCCTGGGGGCCGGCGAAGCTCGTACCGCCTGGAGGCTGCTGTCTTTGGACGCTCGGGAGGCTGTGGGCGGCTACGAACGTTTCGAAATGCTCGTCTCAGACACCCTCCAGGACGGGCTCGGAGCCTTTGCGAGTGCTCCAGACGTGCGCTACCTGGCGAGCTTGGCCTTTCCTCCAGGCCAAAACTTGGAGCCCTACTACCTCGGGCTTTCGGGGGCCGTTACGGTGTCGGGGACGGTTGCCTCCGAGAATGCGTCCCAGCCGAGACTGGTCGTGATCCCGTTCGAATACGATCGTGACAAGCGCCGGGTTTTTGTCCATCAGAGTTTTGACGGGCACTCGGCGGTCTTCTTGAGCGGGAAATCGGCCGGCGGTGAGCTGGCTCGAGGCGGGCTGTTCGAGGCGCGGGTGATCGATCCGAGAGGAACGCACGACGTGAGCTTTCACATCGACGGAGATGCTTTTGACTTTGGTCCGGTGAGGGTCGCGCGGGTCTCGGATGGGGTGCGCCTTCAGGCCCGCCTGCCTCGCTCGGTCACCCCGGGCAGGCACGTCCTCACGATGATCCTGATCGAGACGGACAGGGGCGGTACCAGCTATGCGAGCGCCACAGAGATAGAGGTCACCTCTTGATCGGCCCCTCAGCCTTGTGCAGAGTCAGCCCCGCTGAGCGGGTGTTCTGTTGAATAGACCACCGTAGACGCAGGAAAGGACTATGGACCATGGAATGGAAGCTCGAAGTGGTGGTCGTTCCTGTCACAGACATTGACAGGGCGGTGTCCTTCTATCGAGACAAGGTCGGCTTCAACCTCGACCACGACACACGCATAAGCGACGAGATGCGCGTCGTCCAGCTGACTCCGCACGGGTCGGCCTGTTCCATCGTCTTCGGCATCGGAATCCCCCAACCGGAGCCGGGCACGATCAAGGGTCTGCAGCTGGTGGTTCACGATATCGAGCCCGCCCGTGCTGAGCTCGTCGAGCGAGGCGTTGAGGTCTCAGAGGTTCAGCAGTTGGATCCCAGAGACGGAGGCACGTTCGTTTTCTTCAACGATCCCGACGGCAACGGCTGGGCGGTGCAGCAGTACCGAGGCGGCGACTGATGCGGGTTCTTGCTCTCTGCAGAGCCGGCACCGCTCTCCTCAGCGGGGTTGTGTCTGCATAGACGCCGGCCGCCTACTTGTGTCGCAGGCCCCTGGTAGATTCGATGATTCGCCCACCTCTGGCGTGGGTGGATCTCCACAGGACGATGTGACGAGCACAAGAAGGCGTCGATGAGAAGTGCGGAGATCGTGCGTCACAGGATGCACAATCAGCGCTTGTGGGGGCATCGCCTCGACTCCCCCGAAGAGGTCGTTCGCTGGCTTGGAGCGCTCCAGGCTCAGGAGTATGCCTATGCGAAATGGTCGGTGGCGCAGCGCGCCGCCGGGGTCGATGAGGCGGCGATGGATAAGGCACTCGCCGCCGGAACCATACTCAGGACTCACATTCTGCGGCCCACCTGGCATTTCGTGTCGGCACAGGATATCCGCTGGATACTGAAGATCAGCGCACCGCGCGTGAATGCCCTGAATGCCTATTACTACAGGAAGAACGGGCTCGACTACGAGCTTTTCGCCGCAACTAACGCGGTGATCGTCAAGGCGCTGGAGCGCGGCCACCACCTAACTCGCAAGGAGCTTGCGAGCGCGCTGGAGGCGGCAGGCTTCGCAGCAAGCGCTCTCCGGCTTGCCTACATAATCATGCGCGCGGAGCTCGACGGCATAATTTGTAGCGGGACGATGCGCGGCAAGCAACAAACGTATGCCCTCTTGGACGAGCGGGCACCCGAGGCCAGGACTATGGACACGGACGAGGCACTGGCCGAGCTAACCCGCCGCTACTTCACCGCCCGCGGACCGGCCACTCTCAAGGACTATCTGCGCTGGTCGAGCCTTACTGCGGCCGAGGGCAAGAGAGGCCTCAACGCGATCGACTCCGAGCTCGAACGCGAGGTAATAGATGGACGCACCTACTGGTTCGCAATGCCATCGAGTGACGCAAGAAAGGTGACCAATGTCGTCGATCTGGTGCAGGGGTACGACGAGTGCATCATGTCCTACAGCGAGAGCAGGGACGTCCTTCTTGCGGGCGTGGCGGATCCCGTAAACACTCCTGACGCGCCGCCCTTTTTTCACGCGATCCTGCTAGAGGGCCGGATGATCGGGCATTGGAGGCACGTTCTCAAGAAGGCTTCGGTTGCAATCGAGACGTCGTTCTATAGATCACTTGGTCGAGGTGAGATGTCGGCGTTCGATGCCGCCGCCGAAGATTACGGCCGCTTTGTGGCAAGGCCCCTTGCGCGGCTCTGAGGCTGCGATGTGTTGGGGTGCCCACAAATCTCTCGCTGCGAGGACGAGCTCCACAGTTCGCCGAGCTGTCTGCGCAGTCGCAGCGCGATCTCTCCCACGGGCAAACCCTTTTCTCCGATCTCGGTCACCGGCACCAGTCCCCGTATAGCGCTCGTGACAAACACCTCTGTTGCCCCACTCAGCTCGGCGAGCTTCAAGGGGCGTTCCTCTGCATGCAACCTCAGTGAACGGGCGAGCTCCAGCACGCGCGCGCGCGTGACTCCCGGCAGCAGGCGATGGTCGGCCGGAGGGGTCGTTATACGCTTCGCGAACACTGCGAAGAGGTTGCCGGCACCGGTTTCCAGAACCTCGCCGTCGGCGTCGACGATCACGATCTCCTCTCCGGGCGCGAGTCCCGCTCCGAGCCGTTCGGTAAGGCTCCGGTCCCTCCACTTGTGCGCACCCAGGCCCCCCGCCACCGTGGCCGGCCTCAGCTTCAGGCCGCTTCTCGAGAGGGGGCTGAGCACGTGGCACTCGGTGGGCTCGGCTTTAGCGCTGCAGCAGAGTCCGCTGGACGCGGGCCATACCGCCACCCTCAGGCGCGCGGCGCGGTCAAGCTGAAGAGTTCGTTGCGCCAGTTTCATCTCCGCGCGTAGCTCTGCGGGCAACGAACTGTCGTAGAGCCTGGTGGTGCTGCGTTCGAGTCTTTGAAGATGGGCCTCGAGCTCCACCACCGCGCCGTCGAGTACGAGCATGGTCTCGATGAGGCCCAGCTCGAGGTCGGGCTTGTTGGTGATCACGCTCGCACGAGATGGGCGGCGGGCTCTGCAAGCGGTGAGCTTGCGGCCTCGATGAGTGGCGCAGCCTTCGTGAAGCACTCCTCGAGTTCGGCCTCCGGGTCCGAGTCGGCGACGATCCCGCCGCCGGCGCCGAGCCAAATGCGTCCTTCGGAGATCTCGAAAGTGCGAATGGCGACGTTGAGCTCGAGCCCGGCAATGGGGCTCGAGTACCCGATGGCTCCGGTGTACGCCTCGCGCGCGCTGCTCTCGAGCTCGGCGATCAGCTCCATCGCTCTGATCTTGGGCGCTCCGGTAACCGAGCCGGGAGGAAAGGTGGCCCTCAGCAGGGCAGCGTTATCGATCTCCTCCCGAAGCGTCCCGGTCACGGTCGTGACCAGGTGCCAAACGCCCGGATGCGCCTCAGGGCGCGCCAGCGAGGGAACCGTGATCGAGCCCGGCACGCAGACTCTGCCGAGGTCGTTTCTCACCAGGTCGGTAATCATGACGTTCTCGGCCCGGTCCTTGGCCGAGGCCTGCAGCAGCCTGCGCTGGTGAGTTTCTGCTTCCTGAGACCGACGGCGAATGGTTCCCTTGATGGGTCTGCTCGTAACCACCCGTTCTGCGCTGTGAAGGAAGAGCTCGGGGGAGAGGCTCGCCACGCTCGCTTCTGGAGTGCTCACGAAAGCGCCATAGGAAGGAGACAGGCGCTCCGAACAGGCGCAGAACAGGTCGAGCGGATCGCCGCAGAAATCCGCCTCCAATCGCAGGCAGAGGTTGGCCTGGAAGATGTCGCCCGCCCAGATGTGATCTATGCAGCGGGACACGGCGGCGCGGTGGCGCTCTCCTGTGGGGGCCGAGTTGAAAGTCCCGACCCTGTGTGCGCGCCCTGCCGCAGGCTCCGATTGCAGGCGGGCACGCAGAAGATCAAGCCTGAGGTCGAGGGCAGCAGCCCGCTCCGGCGTCCACAGCGCTTCGAACCACCACTGATTGCTGGCCAACTCGTAGCGCAGCAGGTGGTCGTAGTAGGCGAGAGAGAATGTGGGGATGGCCACGGGTCGCGGCGGAGGCTGGGGGAGCTTCTCGATGAGCCCGCCGAGCTGATAGCCGAGGTAACCGAACCATCCTCCGCCCACGGCCCCCTCTGCCGCGCCCTCCACGAGCGGCAACCTGCTCATTGTCGCAAAGGGATCGTCTAAGGGGCCCGCGACGGATAACGGGTCCGAGGCTACGATCGCGCCCCCGCCCGCCCACCGCCCCATTAGCGCCACGGGCCGGCGATCGGCTCGGAAGGAGCGCAACACCTGGGTGGGAGTGAGGTTGCACCGAAGCGCAACGCGCCTCAGCTGCGACTTTTTCATTGCAGCCCGCGCCGAGCGCGGGTTGTGGCGTAAAGGATCGTTCACGCGTACCTCAGATGCCGGGTAGAACGAAGCCTTGTGGCTCGATTGCGAACTCGGTCCCCGCATCGAGCAGCGCCTCAAAGAAGTAGTCACCGTAGGAACGGTCGCAGCTCAGCAGATAGGAGCAGACCCCATCGCGGTCGTCGCGCACGAGCTCGACCGTAAGCTTGGCGACCGAGGTTCGCAACGCGGCCCCCGTGGGGGTGACGTCGTCCGAGAGGTCGATGGCGCAGAGCTTGCATAGAACCTCCGGCGCTCTGCTCCCGGTCAGACGGACCAGCGTACGCCCGTGAGTGATGTCGAGCACGGAGACGAGCTCTCCCTTTGGGGCCCGCTTCATGACCTTGTCCATCAGCCTCGGCGCGCCCTCGGGAATCGCATACAGCGTCCATTCCTCGGGCCGGCAGGCGGTCGTCAGTACACCGCTCAACTTGCGCGAGGCTCTTCCGAAGGGGGTTTTCAGCAGGTCTGCGACCGCTCCCGATGCCGCTGCTCTCACCAGTACCTTGGAGAGAGGCATGCAGTCGATGAGCTCGAGGGCTGCTCCCTGAGATGTCTGAGAAGTGTTGGAAACCTCCCACCCAGCAACCACTTCCGTAGAACCGAAGGTGGGGACGGGGCTGCGAGCAACGGCTGCGGGCCTAGCCACGAAGCCTCTTTCCCTCGGGATCGAAATGGGCGAGTTGCGGATTGACCACCGCTCGCGTCCGTCCCCCTGTTGGGAGCACCACGGTGAGCTCGGTTCCCGGTTCGGCGAGGTGGTGAGCGACCTGCCCGAGGCAGATCGAGCGTCTCAGCGTTGGTGACATGCGGCTGGAGGTGATCCTGCCGGCGATGACGCCGTCGTGGACGATCTGGCTGCCCTCGGGAGGCACGACCGTGACGTCCTTCGGCCTCAGCCCCACGAGCTTGGGCCAGTCGCTGCGTTCTGCCTGCCAAAAGAGCTCGGGTTTGCCGGCAAAGTCCTCCTTGTCGAGCTTGATGGCCCAGTCGAGCTCGGCGGAATAAGCACGGGTGAGGCCATCGGTGTCCTGCCCCACGATCAGATGGCCCTTCTCGAGGCGGAGGATGCGCTGGGCCTCGATCCCGAAGGGAGCGATTCCCAGGTCCGAACCCTGCTCCATCAACGACTCCCACACATGCAGTCCGTAGGAGGAGGGCACGTGCAGCTCGAAGCTGAGCTCGCCGGTGAAGCCGATTCGCCACATCAGGCAGTCGTCGACGCCCGCCACCCGGCCCCTGCGAACACGCATGTAGGGAAACGCCTCGGCGGAGAGATCGACGCCCTCGACCAAGCGTTCCAGAAGCGTGCGCGATTTGGGGCCGGCCACGTTGATGCTGGCGAAGTCCGACGTTACCGGCGTGATGTGGACCCGCCACTCGGGATGCTCGGTCTGCAGCCAGCTCTCGACCCACTCGAGTAAAGAGTCCGCGCCCGATGAGGTGGCGGTCATGAGGTAATTCTCGTCTGACAGCCTTCCGGTGACCCCGTCGTCGAGCACGACCCCGTCCTCGGCGCACATGACGCCGTAGCGCACCGAGCCGACTGCGAGCTTCGCCCACTTGTTGACGTACAGCTGGCTCAAGAGCTTCGCTGCGTCGGGGCCGCGCAGGTCGAACTTGCCCAATGGGGTGACGTCGATGAGGCCCACGTTCGAGCGCACGTTGCGCACCTCGGCCGTGGGGTCGCCGTAGTGGTCGGGCCGGATCCAGGCACCTGCGACCAGGGGGGTGGCGCCGTGAGCCTCGTGCCAGCTCTGCATGGGGGAGTAGCGGACGGGCTCGAGCGTGCGCCCGGCCAGAGCGCCCAGCGTGATGGGAGCATAGGGGGGTCGCCACACGGTCGTGCCGGTCTCGGCGATCGTGGACTCTGTGGCCGCCGCCACTACCGCGACCGCATTGACGACCTCGAGCTTTCCCTGAGCCGAGCCCATCGTGGCGGTGGTGTAGCGCTTGGCAAGTTCGATCGAGCTGTAGCCCTCTGCGACCGCCGCTTCGAGCTCCTTGGAGGAGACGTCTTCGGAGAAGTCGACGAAGCCGTGCGTCCGTCCCCTGAACAGGGCGGGGTGGGCGTAGATGGGAAGGGCCGAAAATTGAATCCCAATTCCGCCCTCGGCGGAGCCGTTGCCGTTGCTCTCTTGCCCGGCGACCACGGAGTCGGTGGGGGCGGCGTGCGGAACGCCCGCTCGGAGCAGGCCGCCTGCCACACGGGCGCGCCCCGCCGCTATGCGTCCCGTGTGGGTCGCGTGCTCGAGGATCTGCTCTAAAGAGCCGTCGCCGGTAATACCCCCGGTGGCGAGGACGTCTTCGGGAAAGGAGCCGGGAAAGAAGCGGGCGGCCCGCTCGTCGTAGGTGGGCTTGTCTCCTGCCATGTTGAGCAGCGCGGTCGGCGCAGTCCAACCGGTCGCAGTGACAAGCAGATCGCACCGATAAGTTCTGCCGTCCCCGCATTCGACGGTCTTGAGCGAGCTGCCTCCGGAGGCACGTACTACATCGCCTCCTCTGCGGGCGTCCTCGACGCAGCACACCTCCACACCGGCTCCCTCGAGGTCCTTGATTGCGGCATCACCAGAGGAATTGGCCGTGAACACGACCGCACGCGCTCCCGGTTTGACCGCCCACAGATTGATGAGGCGGCGGGCGGCGCCGGACAGCATCACGCCGGGCAGGTCGTTGCCCGCGAACACATAGGGTCGCTCGATGAGGCCGGGGGCGACTATGAGCGTCTTGGCCCTCGCTTTGATGAGTCGCTCGGTCACACCCGGAAGACTGCGTTGCACGATGGCGAGGAAGTTGCCGTCGTAGCGGCCCGCCACCACTGAGTCGATCAATACTTCGATGCTGTTCGAAGCCGACACTGCGGCCTTCAGCTCCGCAAGCGCGCTGAGCTCGTGCTCCCCGCCCCATCGCAGGTGGCCGCCGAGCTCGTGTTCCGATTCGACCAACATCACCTGCGCGCCCGACTCTGCGGCCGCCACGGCGGCAGCCATACCCGCCGGCCCTCCTCCCGCCACCACCACGTCGGGGTGGGCGTAGCGCTTGTCGAAGTAGCCCGCGGGGGGCCGGTTCGGGACGACCCCGCCAGAAGCGAACCGCTTGAGCACTGCTTCATATGCGGGCCACAGCCGCTGCGGCTTCATGAACGTCTTGTAGTAGAAGCCCGCCGACAGGAACCGAGATACTGCCCGATTGGCTCCCTTTACGTCGAAGCGTAGGGACGGCCATACATTCTGGGGGTTCGCGATCATTCCGTCCTCGACCCTGCGGTGGGAAGCTCGCACGTTGGGCTCGTCACCCACTTGTACGATGCAACCGGGGTCGAGTGAGTCGGCCGTCAGCACTCCGCGGGGCCGGCTGTACTTGAAGGAGCGTGACATGATGCGCTCTCCGGAGGCGGCAAGTGCCGAGGAGATCGTGTCGCCCAGGAATGCCGGGTAGTCGTGCCCATCCCACGTGAAACGAAGGGGCCGGGAGCGATCGATCACTTCTCCCGGCCGTACCGAGAGCCTCATGCTGCCTTCGACGCGAGCGGGGCGAGTCACTAGCCCTTTCCCTTGGTTGGTGTGGACGGCTCGAGTTGGGCCGCGCGTACTTCGTTCGAGTTCGTGTCGCGCTCGACCTTGAGATAACGCCCACACCCAGCGCGGTGGAACCAGCTCTCGGTCGTCCAGCCGGATGGGTTGGCGCGCTCGTAGAGATAGGCGCGCCACTGCTCCTGCGTGGAGGCGTTGGGATCTGGCCGCACGATGCTCTCCCCGACGTAGCGGAACTCGGACGCGTTGCGCGGCCCGCAGTAAGGGCACGGAATGAGAATCACTGCCTCGCCTCCTCAGTGGCCAACGGAGGCCGCGCCTTTCTCGCCCAGGAGCTCACCGGTACCGAAGCGCTCGAGCGCGAATGCCTCGATGATCTGTGGGGTCTTGTTGTCGGCGATGAGCTGCGCCATCGCCTCGCCCGAGACCGGGCCCGCTTTGAAGCCATAGGTTCCCCAACCCACATCCACTAAGAAGCCCTCGACGGGCGTGAAGCCCATGATCGGCGAGTAGTCGGGGGTCATGTCGCAGAGCCCAGCCCATTGGCGAAGCACCCTCATCTTGGAGAGCGCAGGCATCAGCTCGATCACGTGGCTCGCCAGGCCCTCGATGAAGTCGAGTGAGCCCCTCATCGAATAGGAAGGGAAGGGGTCGACGGAAGCGCCGAAGACGAGCTCGCCCCGGTCCGTCTGGCTCACGTAGACATGCAGGCTCCCGGAGACCACGACCGTGTCCAGGAAGGGTTTGACCGGTTCGGTAACGGCCGCCTGAAGCGGCGATGTCGTGATCGGCATGCGAACTCCGGCCATGTCCGAGATCAGGCTCGCCCACCCCGCAGTCGCGTTGACCACGATGGGGGCCGAGACGTCTCCCCGGTTCGTGCGCACCCCGGTGACCCGGCCGGAGGCAACGTTGATTCCTACGACCTCGGTGTTCGGGTGAATGTGCACGCCGGCCGCATCCGCGCCGCGAGCGTAGCCCCACACGACCGCGTCGTGCCTGATGATCCCGCCGGGTGGGTGATAGAGGGCACCGAGAATCGGATAGCGGGTCTCGGAGGAGACGTCGAGATAGGGCACAAGCTTCTTGATCTCGTCCGGGTAGATCACCTCGGAGTCGATGTTCTCGAGCTTGTTGACCTCGGCGCGCCACCGCATCGTTCTCAGCGAGCTGTCGTTGTGAGCGAGCGTCAGGTGGCCCCGCTGCGAGAACATCACGTTGAAATTGAGCTCTGCAGACAAACTCTCGTAGAGCTTCACCGAGCGATCGTAGAAGCGGACCCCGTCCGGAGTCAGGTAGTTGGAGCGGATGATGGCAGTATTGCGGCCTGATCCGCCGCTGCCGATATAGCTCTTATCGAGCACGCAGACGTTGGTGATGCCATGGCGATGGGCGAGGTAGTAGGCGATGGCGAGGCCGTGGACGCCGCCGCCGACCACGACCACGTCGTACGAGGAAGAAAGCTCGTGGTCCCTCCACACCGGCGGCCAGGGATCCTTCGTGAGACCCCGGCGAAAGAGATCGAAGGCGGAGTAGCGAGCCTGAGCGCGTTTAACACTGGTCCCATTGCCCCCGTGGGGTTTTCCGGAGAGCCCTCCCTTCACCGGAGAAAGAGCGCGGGATATCAGATCTCTACCGCTCACCCTGCGGCTCCGCCGGCCTCGTTGGGCGCTGCCACCGTCTCCGGAGGCCCTCCGATCTCGTTCGAGAGCACGTGGGCGCTGCTCAACAGCAACGGGAGGCAGGCTCGTCTCACCGACGGTTTGAAGCGGCCCGAGGGGCCTTGAATGCCGAGCACGCCTACGAGCTTGCCATAGGCGCCTATCACCGGCGCCGCGAGGGCGTTGAGATCTTCCTCACGCTCTTCGGTCGCCTCCGCCCACCCTCTGCGGCCGGTGCGCTCGACCTCCTTCGCAAGGTCCACACGGCGGGTGATAGTGCTCTGCGTGTAGCGACGGAGCTTTCCTGCAGTCGGCTGGTAGCCGTAAGAGAGGAGCACCTTGCCGACGGCGGTGGCGTGGGCGACACTCGGCCTGCCGAGGCGCGCGATGCTTTGTACGGAGGATTCCCCCTGAACGAAGTCGATCGTGATGGCCTCCTGCTCGCCGGGAACGCTGAGGGTGGCGGTCTCCCCGGTCGCCTCCACCAGCGCCAGCAAATGGGGGCGAGCGAGCTCTCTGAGATCGAGGCCGGCCAGCGCTGCCTGACCGAGCTGCAGCAGGCGGGCGCCGATACGGTATCGGCCGCTGGGAACCTGTGTGACGAGGCCCCTGGAGGCAAGAGTGGACAAGAGCCGTGACACCGTGCTCGCGTTGATCTGGGTGAGGCGGGCGAGCTCGTTGGTGCCGAGGTCACGCCCGGCCGAGGCCAGGGTTTCCAGCACGGCGATCGCTCGCTGGACCGAACCCACCATGCGGATGGTCGTTTGCTCGCGGCCCATGGAAGCGTAGGATACACACGTGACGGGCAACACCGTTGCCCATCGTGAAACACGAGCAATGCCGAGTGGTCGTGAAATGCTGCTATACGACATCTGACGACCACTCGACGATGCACTGGAGGGAAAGGACGGCCATGACTTCTAAGAGCCCTTCCTATGTCGTCATCGGGGCAGGCGTGCATGGCCTCTCCACGGCGCTCCACCTCGCGCGCGAGCTCAAGGCACGCAATCTCGGGGACGGTCGCGACATAGTGGTCCTGGACAAGGCGGATGTGGCAGCAGGTGCCTCGGGCATTGCCTGTGGTGTCATTCGCAACAATTATTTCCAGCCGGCGATGCGCGAGCTGATGGCGCACTCTGTGTCGGTGTGGGAGTCGGACCCCAAAGCCTTCTCCTATCATTCGGTCGGCTACATCCAGGCGGCACCGGAGGTCATGCACGAAGGTGTTGCCAAGATCTACGAGGAACAACAGCAGATCGGTTACCCGTCGATCTTTGTCGAGGGGACCGAGGATTGCTCGGCCTACATGCGCGACATCTTCTTTGACTGGCAGGCGCAGGGCATCACGTGCGTACTGCACGAGCAGCGGGGCGGCTATGCCAACAACGTAGCGTCGATGCGCGGCCTTGCCACCAAGGCGGAGGCCGAGGGAGTAGAGATCAGGGCGGGCGCCACTGTGACCGGATTTCAGAGGCAGGGCTCCTCGGTATCCGCGGTCGAGACGAATCAGGGAACGGTGCCCTGTGATCAGGTGGTCGTCGCGGTGGGGCCGTGGGTGCGGGATCTGTGGGCGATGCTCGACCTCCCGGACAGGATCCCAGTCAAGGGCGCCGATGGACAATCGCAGGAGAAGGACATGTGGACCTATTGGTCGCTGCAGGAGGGGACTCTGGAGGTCGACCCGGGCTCGCTCATGGACAACCGGGGCGACATGCCACCGGTGATCCACGTCGACACGGACGCTCCTCTGCACGACGACGAGGGGTCGCTCGTCACAGAGCAGCTGTGGGGCATCTACTACAAGCCCGACTTCAATTTCGGAGGGGTGCAGGGTGGCACGTCTCCCTACGTGGTCGAGCGTCCCGCCGCCGACGTGGCGGTCGATCCCTACGGGCCGGCGAGCCCTGACTTCGTCGTGGGCGAAGAATTCGCCCACATGTGGACCGCGGCCCTCGCCCATTGCCACAAGCGCTTCGTGGGAAAGGGCCACCTCTTCTCCAAGGAGCCGTCGGGCGGCATCGGCTGCTTTACGCCCGACAGCTTTCCCGTCTTCGACGTATTCGGAGACAACGCCTACGTGATTGCCGACTCCAATCACGGCTACAAGATGATCGGAGTCGGTGCTCTGGTCGCCAAGGAGCTCGTCGGCGAACAGCAATCACTGCTGGAGCCGTTTCGGTTCGCTCGTTACGAGAGCGGCCGGCTCCACCCCACCAGCACATCACCGTTCCCGTGGAGTTAGCGACGTCCAATTGGTGAGCAACGAATAACAAGGAGAAGGATATGAAGAAGGGACTGCTTGAACGACTGGCCGCAGGGCCCGTTATCTGCGCCGAGGGCTACCTGTTCGAGCTCGAGAGGCGGGGCTATGTGCAAGCTGGCGCCTTCGTGCCCGAGGTCGTGCTCGACCATCCCGAGCAGGTCTCGGCGCTGCACCGAGAGTTCGTCCATGCGGGCAGCGACGTCGTGGAGGCCTTCACTTACTACAGTCATCGCGAGAAGCTGCGGGTGATCGGCAAGGAGCACTTGCTGGAGGCGATAAATCGCAACGCCTTGGTGCTTGCGAAAGAGGTGGCAGAGGAGACCGGAACGCTATTCGCAGGTAATCTCTCCAACTCAAACGTGTGGGATCCGGAAGACGAAGATTCCCAGCGTCAGGTTCGCTCGATGTTCGAGGAGCAAGTGGAATGGGCGGTGGACGCCGGTGTCGACTGCATCATTAGCGAGACCATCAGCTACGTGGGCGAGGCGCTGTGCTCGCTCGAGGTAATCGCTTCCAGCGGTCTGCCCTCAGTGATCACGATGGCCGTGCACAGGAGCGGCGTTGCTCGCGACGGTGACACAATGCTCGACGCCTGCAAGCGGCTTGCCGATGCGGGAGCGGACGTGGTGGGTCTAAACTGCAGCAGAGGGCCCGAGACGATGCTGCCCCTTCTCGACGGGCTCGCTCCGCAGGTGAACGCATATGTGGCCGCACTGCCGGTCCCGTACCGGACTCACGCAGCACAGCCCACTTTCCAGTCACTGCGCGACGAGACCCGCCCCGAACAACCCTTCCCGGTGGGACTGGACCCCTTCACCTGTACCCGGTGGGAGATCGCCGAGTTCACCAGCGCAGCCCTCGATCTGGGCGTGAGCTACTTCGGCGTCTGCTGCGGGGCTGCTCCCCATCACATCCGCAGCATGGCCGAGGCGTTGGGCCGGACGACGGAGGCGAGCCGCTACTCTCCGGACATGTCGAAGCACGCCTACTTCGGCTCGGATCCAATTCTGCGGGAGAGAAACCTCGCCTACAAGGACCACCTCTAATCGTCTGACATCGTAGTCCCTGCATAAGCAATCGAAAGAACGAACACCACAAGCTCGCGGCTAACAGCCAACTCCTCCTCCACATCCTGACCACCGACACTTCTGGAAAGATTCCAAAGAAATTTGTGAAATGCTCTTTGGGAAGCCGGTTTCGACCGCTGAATTGTCGCACGTCTTTGTCATAGTGACTCCTATGGAGTTTCATTCGATGGATGAGGCGATCAAACAGATCGAGAAGTCCAACATCGATCTCGAGCCCGAGGTGATGGACGCGCATGCAGTGCGCGAACTACTGTTGCGCTACGCCAAGGCGAAGAAGCTGGTGTCCTACGGCGAGACCATGCTGGCGGCCAAGCTCGGCGACGCTGCTGAAGTGGCGCGCACAACCGGAGTGTCTGTGGGAAAGGCCAAGGCCGCGGTCGACACGGGAAACTCGTTGAAGGGCGCCGACGAAGTCCGAGACGCGTTCAGATCGGGCGAGATCTCTGTGGACCAAGCCTCAGAGATCGCCACGGCGGAGAACGCCTCGCCCGGCTCCTCGACAGAGTTATTGAAGCTGGCCCAGGATGAGTCCTTCCAGACGCTCAGAGAGAAGTCGAGAAAGGTCGTGCTGGAAGCCGAGCAGCATCGGGGCCTAGCTGAGCGCCAGCACCAGGCCCGCAGGGCCCGCAGCTACCGGGACGAGCTCGGCATGATCTCAATCAACCTGCTGCTGGAGCCTCATGTCGGGGTGCCCATCGTCAACCGGGCCGAGACCGAGGCGGGGCGCCGGTTCCGTGCCGCCAAGAGGGACGGCCGCCAAGAGCCCTTCGAGCGCCACCTCGCAGACGCCTACGCCGGTCTGTTCTCTGCAGGGACCACGGTCCCGGCTCGCAAGCCCGAGCTGGTGGTGCTGGTGTCACACGAGATCACCCAGCGGGGGTGGAAGGACGTTGCAGAGGGCGAGGTGTGCAAGATTCCCGGAGTCGGCCCCATCTCACCCGAGACTGCCAGAGAGATCGCCTCCGACGCCTTTCTGAGCGGGCTGTTCTATGACGGCACCGACCTGCGTCACTTTCGCCGCTGGACCCGAAACACTCCCGTAGACGTCCTGTTGGCGCTGCAGCTGGGCCAGCCGCCGGAGTTCGACGGGGTCAAGTGCACCGATTGCGGCCGCCGCTTTCGCAACGAGAAGGACCACAGCGCGCCTCATGTCGCCGGAGGCTTGGCGTCAACCACCAATCTCAAGTGGCGGTGCTACGGATGTCATCAGAACAAGACCGCACAAGATCGCAAGAACGGCAAGCTCACACCTCCGGACCCCGATGCCGGGCGGGGACCGCCTGGTCGCGACCGCCGAGCTCGCCCCTAGGGAGAGCTGAAATCCGCTCGGCGAACCTGGAGCCGCAGCCACCTCCCGGGAGGTACCGACTACAGCATTCGGCTTGTGGCGTGAAATTGCGGCCAGAAACGGTGCGCCGGAGACGCCCACCCTTATCCTGGGCGGAATGAAGAAGGCGCTAATAACAGGGGTCAGCGGCCAGGACGGGTCCTATCTCGCCGAACTGCTGATGAAGAAGGGCTACGAGGTCCACGGCTTGCTGCGGCGGGCATCGACCTTCAACACCCACCGGCTCGACGGGATCTACCGGGATCCGCACGAGGCGGGAGTGCGCTTTTTCATGCACTACGGGGACCTCACCGATTCGGGTTCGCTCAACCACCTGATTCGGGACCTCGAGCCGGACGAGATCTACAACCTGGGCGCTCAGAGCCACGTCAAGGTGAGCTTCGATATTCCCGAGTACACGGCCGACGTCACCGGGATGGGCACGGTCCGGATCCTCGAGGCGGTGCAGGCGGCAGGCAGCAACGCCCGCTTCTATCAAGCGTCGTCGTCTGAGATGTTCGGCTCGAGCCCACCACCCCAGGACGAGGACACGCCCTTCCACCCACGCAGCCCGTACGGAGTCGCGAAGATGTTTGCCTACTGGACGACCGTCAACTATCGGGAGTCGTATGGGATCTTCGCCACCAACGGAATCCTCATGAACCACGAGAGCCCGCGCCGCGGGGAGACGTTCGTGACTCGCAAGATCACCCGTGCCGTCGCCCGCATCCAGGCCGGCTTGCAGGACGAGCTCTATCTCGGAAATCTCGATGCCTGCCGGGACTGGGGGTATGCCCCCGAGTATGTCGAGGCAATGTGGATGATGCTGCAGCACGACGAACCCGACGACTTTGTGATCTCAACCGGCGAGTCACACTCGATCAGAGAGTTCGCGGGCCTCGCTTTCGCGCACGTGGGGCTGGACTGGGAGCGCTACGTCAAGGTCGATCCTCGCTACTATCGGCCCGCCGAGGTCGACTTTCTCAGGGGAAACTCGGCCAAGGCCAAGCGGATCTTAGGATGGGAGCCGAAAACGAGCTTTCCCCAGCTCGTCGAGCTCATGGTGGACGCCGACGTGAAGCTGCTCGAGGACGCGCTCGCGGGCCGTTTGCTGCGCTCGGACAGGGATCAATGAGAGGCACCACAACAAGCACAACCACAAAGGGAGTCGTGACGTGGAAATAGACATCGGTATCGGCAAGTCCGGGCGCAGGGCCTACGGGTTCGACGACATCGCTATAGTTCCCTCCCGGCGGACGCGCGACCCCGACGACGTCGACGTCTCGTGGGAGATCGACGCGTGGCGCTTCGAGCTCCCCCTGCTCGCCTCGGCCATGGACGGGGTCGTCTCGGTGGCCACGGCGATCGAGATCGGCCGCCTCGGAGGACTTGCCGTTCTCAACCTCGAGGGCCTTCAGACCCGCTACGAGGACGCCGGCTCGGTGCTTGCGGAGATAGCCGAGCTCGACGACGCCGTCGCCACCAGACGCATGCAAGAGCTCTACCAGGAGCCGGTCAAAGAGGAGCTCATCTTCAAGCGCATCCGGGAGGTCAAGGACACGGGCTGCATCATGGCCGCGTCCCTGACTCCTCAGAGAGTCGAGCGATACCACAAGATCGCCCTCGAGGCCGAGCTCGACATTCTCGTTATCCAAGGCACCGTGGTCTCTGCAGAGCATGTCTCGGAGAACACGGAGCCGCTGAACCTCAAGCGCTTCGTCTCGACCTACGAACTCCCCGTAATCGTGGGTGGCTGCGCGTCCTACTCGACGGCGCTCCACCTCATGCGGACCGGGGCTGTGGGTGTGCTCGTCGGAGTCGGTCCGGGGGCGGCCTGCACCACACGCGGAGTGCTCGGCATCGGCGTCCCCCAGGCCACGGCCATCGCCGATGCTGCGGGTGCCCGCATCCGTCATCTCGATGAGACCGGCCGCTACTGCCATGTCATCGCCGATGGTGGCATGAGGACCGGAGGGGACGTCGCCAAAGCGATCGCCTGCGGCGCCGACGCGGTGATGATCGGCTCGCCGCTGGCCCAGGCCTCCGAGGCTCCCGGCAAAGGGTGGCACTGGGGCATGGCCACGTTCCACCCGACGCTGCCGCGTGGAGCCCGTGTCAGAACCCGTACCCTGGGCTCGCTGCAGGAGATCATCGCCGGCCCCGCTCACGAGAACGACGGCCGTATGAACCTGTTCGGGGCCCTCAGGACCAGCCTCGCCACGTGCGGCTACGCCAATCTCAAGGAGTTCCAGAAGGCCGAGATCATGGTAGCCCCCGCCCTCCAGTCAGAGGGGAAGAGCCTGCAGCGAGCGCAGGGCGTGGGAATGGGAGCCTAGCGGGACTCGTTGCAGAAGGAGCTGGGTGGAGGATTTAGTCGAGCTGCTGAGCCGGGGCAATGTCGAGGAGGTAAAGGTCGTCCTCGCCTCGGTGGTCGCGGCGCTGGCCATCTATCAGGTCTTGCTCATGGCCGTCGGCTACGGAAAGCTGCGCCTGCCCTTCCTGGCAGCGAGGCCGGCGTCTTCGACTCATCGTGCGGTGGGAGACACAATCGTCGTCATCACCTTGGTCATAGCGTTCATGTGCATCTCATACTTCGGCTTCGAGGACGGCGACTCGGATGAGGAAACGCGCGCTCTTCTCCACGCCAGCGCCGGTTCAGCGCTCGTGGCGGTGCTCGCTTTCAAGGTGGTGGTCGTCAGGTGGTGGCATCGCATGGGCCGTTTTCTGCCGGCGATCGGGCTCACGGTGTTCGCGCTCTTCATGGTCACCTGGCTTACCTCCGCCGGCGACTACCTGATGGGATGACGTGACGTCCTCCAAACGCAGGACCTCCCACGCCCCCCAGATGATCGCGTCGCTGATCGTGGCCGTGTTGATCGTCGTGGTGACGATCTCGGTGGTCACCGCCAGACTGGGGGCGGGCGACGACTCCGGCGGAGGCTCCGACTCCTCCGAAGAGGATGGCAGCGAGAGAGGCCGGGGCCGGGGCCGGAGTGGCAGCGGCCTGCGCGACTCGGCACCGGTGCGCTTCGCGCTAGACGCGAGAGTCGGAGGTTCGGTACAAAGTGGGTCTATAGCCCGCGTTTCATACCAAACCTGGGCTTGAGAACTTAAGTCCTCCTCTGCGGGATAAGCGTTAAACAAGCATACTCTAGGCTTGAGCGCTTCAGCGCCTCGAATCTCTAGGTCTAGCTCCATCTGACAGTCGCATTGTCTCGTTCAATCGGACAATAGCCTAGGATTCCATTTGACAGGCGCTTGAGCGCAGCCTATAATCTGAAGACAGGTAATCGGAAATACTTTGGAAGTAGGTGGTCTTCATGCGTTTCGGATGGATATTCTTCAGGGTGAAGGGACGGCGGCGATGATCGGCATCGTGATCCTCGTGGTCGCCCTGTGGGCTGGAGCTGCCATCGCACTGGTCGGTCATGCGACCGAGGTCAGTCGGCGCTCGGCCCGCGACAGTCAGATGAAAGAGCGCAACGAACAAGAGGTGTGTAAATGAGAAGTTGGGTGCAATACAAGCTCGACCCGACGCCGACGACGATGCTGGTTCCCCCCCGGCGCCGTCGCTCCCGGCGATTCGGGTCTACACGGAGAGGCCGGTAGCCGGTGGCTGCCGGCCTCGACCGTATCGACCGCCGAATCCTCGAGTTACTGAGGCAGGACGGGCGTCTGTCACACACGGCCATCGCCAAAGAGGTGGGGCTGTCTGGTCCCGCGGTGCACGAGAGGGTAAGAAAGCTCGAGCAGAGAGGCGTTATCGCCGGGTACACAGCCGTGCTCGATGCGGAGAAGCTGGACCGCAGCCACATGGCCTTTTGCATGATCACGGTTTCAGAGGGGACGGAGTTCGCCGCCGACGATCCCATCGTCGCCCGCATCTGCGAGGAGCCCGACGTGCTGGAGTTCCACAGGATCGCGGGCGAGGACTGCTACATGGTCAAGGTCCGTTGTCGCACGAACAAGGACATCGAGAGACTTCTGCGACGAATCCGCTCAATCCGCGGAGTGGCCCGGACCCGCACGACGATTGTGCTTTCCACCGAGCTAGAGCAACCCACGATCGGTGTCCCGGAAATGGAAGAGGCCCCCGTCACCGAGCTCGCCTGACCCGATCTCCTCACTGGCCGGGAGCCTGAGGAGCGGGATGATTGCATTCCGGCCTCGGCTGCCACTGCGAAAAGACGCTGCCGCGGCACTCTGAGGCCTCACAATAAGCAAATGACAGATACATCTGACACAGAGGTCAAGTGCGATCTCTCGACCCTATGCCCCCTTTGCGGGGAGGAGATGAACCCGGAGACATCCCACTACCGATGTACGTCCTGCGGCTATCGGGACTCGTGCTGTTTCTGAGCCAGGCTCCCCTCCGGTGACTGAAGCCAAGTCGGTGGAACGGCTGCTCCACCTGGGCGAGCGCGTCCTGACTGACTCCACACACATCTTCGAGGGCCACGATCTGGAGTGGGAAACCGAAGAGCTGATGGCGCTGACACTCGATATCGATGTCGAGGATCTGGCCATGGATCTGCAACCGACCAAGAGGCAGCGGGAGCACTATCTATCCCTCATCGCCAGGAGAGCGGCCGGTGAGCCCCTTCCCTTCTTGACCGGTCGCATCGAGTTTTTTGGGCTCGACCTCGAGGTGACACCTGGTGCCTTCGTCCCCCGGCCCTCCTCGGAGCTGACCGTTGCCCGGGCACTGAGGAAGTTGCGGCTGAGGCCCTCTCCCAAGATCGTGGATGTCTGTACGGGCGCGGGACCGATCGCTCTGGCGCTGGCTGCGGAGCTGACCGGCTCCGAGGTCTGGGGCGCCGACATCTCGATCGAAGGGCTCCGGCAGGCGCGCCGCAACGCCAGGGGGCTGAAAATCGACAATGTCTCTTTCGTCGTCAGCGACATGTACGACTCACTTCCGAGCAGGCTCAGAGGCGCGGTCGATCTCATCGCCGGACACGTTCCATACGTGCCGATCGACGAGATCGACGACCTGCCGGCGGAGGTCATCGATCACGAGCCGCTGTCGACGTTGTCCGATGAAACCGACGACGGGCTCGTGCTCATGCGCCGCGCCATAGAGGAAGCGCCTAAGTGGCTGAAGCCTGGAGGCTGGCTCCTGCTCGAAGTCTCCGACGACCTCACCACCGTCTTGCGCCGCATGTGCCGCGAGGCCGGCCTCGAAGACAAAGGCGCGCACACCGACGAGGACCGCCTCAGCATGGTGGTCGAAGCCCGCTCGCGGTAGCCTGAATTATGGAGAAAGTTCTGGTTGTCGACTACGGCGCCCAGTATGCGCAGCTGATTGCGCGACGAGTACGCGAATGCCATGTTCTTTCAGAGATCGTGCCGCACGACCTCTCTATGGATCAGATTAGGGCCTTTCAGCCGGCCGGCATCATCCTTTCCGGAGGCCCCATGTCGGTTCACTCGCCAGGCGCTCCCGGGGTCGATGAGCGCTTGTTCGCCTTGGGGATCCCCGTGCTTGGCATTTGTTACGGGCAGCAACTCATGGCTCAGGCCCTCGGTGGTGAGGTCGCTCGGACGGGCGGAGGAGAGTTCGGGCGCGCCGAGCTTCATGCCGACACGTCGGAATCGATCTTGTTCTCCGAGCTTTCGCCCAACCAAACCGTCTGGATGAGCCACAATGACGCCGTCGCGGTCCCACCTGGAGGTTTTCGTACGGTCGCTTCGACTGAAGGCTCACCGATCGCTTCGTTCGAGGATCCAACGAACCGCCTCTTTGGTGTCCAGTTCCATCCCGAGGTCTCTCACACTTCCCAGGGGACAGATCTCCTCAAGAACTTCCTGTTCAAGGGTTGCGGATTGATGCCCTCGTGGACAATGACCTCGATAATCGAGCAAGCAGTTGAAGAGGTTCGCAGTGCAGTGGGCGACGCGCGCGTCGTGTGTGCGCTGTCAGGAGGAGTCGACTCGTCGGTTGCTGCTGCTCTTGTGCATCGCGCCGTCGGCGATCAGCTCACGTGCGTGTTCGTGGACCAAGGACTGTTGCGGGCGGGCGAGGCAGAACAGGTCGAGGAGACGTTTCGAGCACACCTACAAGCCAACCTCATTCATGTGAAAGCCGCCGACCGCTTTCTCGATGAGTTGACCGGTATAACGGATCCGGAGGTCAAGCGTAAGACCATCGGCAGAACCTTCATTCGCGTCTTTGAGGAGGTCGCGAGGGACGAGCTGGAGGACGCTTCATTTCTGGTTCAAGGCACTCTGTATCCCGACGTCATCGAGTCGGGTACCAGAGTCGCCGCCCGCATCAAGAGCCACCACAACGTCGGCGGCCTCCCCGAGGACATGACCTTCGTACTGGTTGAGCCACTTCGCAACCTCTTCAAGGACGAGGTCCGTCGCGTGGGGGAGGAACTGGGATTGCCGGAAGAGATCGTGTGGCGCCAACCGTTCCCCGGGCCGGGACTTGCCGTCCGTGTGATCGGCGAAGTGACCCGCGAGCGCCTCGAGTTGGTGCGAGCAGCGGATCACATCGTGGTCGAAGAAATCAAGAGGGCCGGGTTGGGGCGCTCGCTTTGGCAGGCATTCGCCGTCTTGGTAGCGGTCGGTTCAGTCGGAGTGATGGGGGATGAGCGCACCTACGGCTACCCCGTCGTGCTGCGCGCCGTCACCAGCGAGGACGCCATGACGGCCGACTGGGCGCGCCTTCCCTACGAGGTGTTGGAGCGAATTTCGAACAGGATCGTGAACGAAGTGACGGGTGTGAACCGGATTGCCTACGACATCACCTCCAAACCCCCTGGCACGATCGAGTGGGAATAAGCCCGCGCACCGGAGAGAAGAAAAACTCCAAGGCGACTTCGGAGGCACGAGCCGACTATCTCAGCATCCTTTCCGGTACCGGCCAGAATGTCATCGGCATCGTCATTGCTGCACTCGCCACTCTTGCAGCCAATATTCTTCTGAGCCGCGCGCTCGGGCCCGGAGGTTTCGGCATCGTCACCGTCATGTCCCAGGCGGCATTCGTGCTTTCTTTTGCCACCAGAGCCGGTATGGACATGGCCGTCCTGCGCGATGTCGCAGTAGAGATTGGAGTCGGTCGCAGCGACAGGATCAGGGTCGGCGTCTCCCGAGCGACTGCGATTGCTGCATTGACGAGCTTGGCTGCGGCCGCGGTCATGGTGGCCGCCGGCGACCTCGTGCGCTCACTATTCAACATTTCAGGGAACAGTTATCCCTACGTCGTCGAGGCAGCCGCCGCGGGCCTTCCTTTCCTTGCGCTGACCAACGTGTGGTTGTCGGCCACTCGCGGGCTCAAGATCATGCGCTACACCTTGTATATCTTCTGGGCGGGTCAGCCGATCGCGTGGGTACTGCTGATTCTCGCCGGATGGCAGGTGGCGCAGACGCCCACCATGAGCGTGCTGGCATACTCACTCTCGTGGTTGGTGGCTTCGGTCGCGGCCTATTACGCCTGGCGCAAAGAGAGCCGGGCATGGGAAGCACGCCCAATGGAGCCGGGCGGCTTGACGCGACTGCTTCGCTACGCGGGGCCGAGGGCCCCCGCTGCTCTGTTCTCGCAGCTTCTTTTCTGGACCGATCTATTCGTCGTCACTCGATACGTCTCGGGGGCCGAGGTCGGTGTCTACTCGGCCGCATTGCGGGCCGGACAGGTACTCGTCCTGTTCCTGACATCCGTGAGCCTTATGTTCAGTCCTTACGTGGCGGATCTCCACAACCGCGGGGAAACCGCGCGTTTGAACCGGCTCTTCAAGGCGCTCACGCGCTGGACTCTCGCTGCGACTATGCCGGTGTTTCTCGTGCTGACAATAGCGCCGGGGTCGGCGTTGGATCTCTTCGGGCCTGACTACAGAGGCGGAGAAACCGCACTGCTGATCTTGCTCGCGGGCCAGTTCGTAAATGTCGCCACGGGCGGCGTAGGCTTCGTGTTGATCATGGTGGGCCGCACGGGATGGGACTTGCTCGTGTATGCGGCCTCGCTGGTCCTCAATCTGGGCTTGGCATTCATACTGGCGCCGCGCTACGGTATCGAGGGGGCTGCGGTTGCTAACGCAGTCACGTTCGCGGTGTCGAAGTGGGCGCGTCTTGCGCTTGTCGCTCGCTTCGTGAACATCCAACCCTACGACCGCAACTACTTTAGGTTGCTTGCTCCGACCTTGATTGCGCTGGCGGTGACGTGGGGCGTCCACCAAGCGGTTTCCGGCGCGCGGCTCGTGGATCTCGCCGCCACCTCAGTTGCCGGCCTGATTACCTACGCGGCCGCTTACGCCCTGCTGGGCTTGACCTCAGTGGAAAAGCAAAGCTTGACTGCAGCCGTAGCCAAGCTGAGGGCGCCGTGAGCGGCGACTTCCTCGGTGGCCTGAATCCGGTTCAGCGCGAGGCGGTGGAGCTCGGCGATGGACCGGTCCTGATCGTGGCGGGGGCGGGCTCGGGAAAGACGCGTGTCCTGACCTATCGCATCGCCTACCTGATACTCAACGGCGCCTCGCCTTACTCGATCATCGCGATTACCTTCACCAACAAGGCAGCCGCCGAGATGAAGCGGAGAGTGGCCTCCCTGATCGGTCCCGTCGCCAACAACATGTGGGTGTCAACCTTCCATTCCGCCTGCGTGCGAATCCTGCGCCGGGAGGCACCCCGGCTGGGGTATCGGTCCTCCTTCTCGATCTACGACTCGTCCGACTCGGAACGCCTGATCAAGCTGTGCCTCAAGGAGCTCAACATCGATCCCAAGCGCATCCCCCCGCGGGCGGTTGCATCGGCAATCTCCGATGCGAAGAACAGGCTGATCAATGCCGGACTCTATCTAGACTTCGCAGCCAATAAGTGGGAGCAAACGATCGCCCAGGTCTACGGCGAATATCAACGGCGGCTGGAGGAGGCCTCTGCGTTCGACTTCGATGACCTCATCATGAGGACGGTCGAGATCTTCGACCGTTTCGAAGACGCTCGCGAGCATTATCAGCGCCGCTTCGATCATGTGCTCGTCGACGAGTTCCAGGACACGAATCACGCGCAGGCTCGCTTCGCCACGCTGCTGGCGGAGAGATCGCGCAACATCTTCGTCGTCGGAGATGCCGATCAGGGGATCTACGCTTTTCGGGGCGCCACCATAAGAAACCTTCTCGATTTCGAACGAGACTGGACCGACGCCCATGTCGTCACGCTCGAGCAGAACTATCGCTCGACCCAAACGATTCTTTCGGCTGCCAACGCCGTCATCGAGAACAACCTCATGAGAAAGCCGAAGTCGCTGTGGACGCAAGCGATAGGCGGCGAACCAATAACGCGCTACCACGCGCAGAACGAGCACGATGAAGCGAGATTTGTGGTCGCCGAGGCGACGCGGCTGCGCGATCTCGGAAGTGCACTGTCTGATATCGCAGTCTTCTATCGCACCAACGCACAGTCGCGCGTGCTGGAGGAAGTGTTCTCTGCCCACGAGGTCCCCTATCGGCTCGTGGGCGGAGTCGGCTTCTATGACCGCAAGGAGATCAAGGACCTGCTGGCGTGGCTGCGTGCAGCCGCCAATCCTCAGGACTCGGTATCGGTGGAGCGGGCCGCACAGGCGCCACGGCGCGGACTTGGGGCTGTTTCGTTGACCCGTCTGGCCACCTTCGCCACCGAGCAGGGCATCGGCTTGGGTCAGGCGCTGGGGAAGGCAGAGGAGGTCCCGGGTGTCTCTCGCAAGGCCGCCGGAAGCGCGCTCGCCATGAGCAGGTTGCTCGAAAGAATCCGTACCGCCGGCGACTCGGGTGTTCCAGTGTCTGACATCATCGAGCTGGCCTGGGACATCTCCGGCTATATGTCCGAGCTCACCGCCGAACGATCCTTCGAGGCCCTGTCGCGCCAGGAGAACCTGAAGGAGCTCCAGGGGGTCGCCATTCAGTACGAAGGTTCAGCCGAGGACCCCAGCCTCGCGGATTTCCTAGAGCGTGTCGCCCTCATCACCGACACCGATGTCACCGAAGGCGAGGAGTCCGGGGTGACGTTCATGACCTTGCACAACGCCAAGGGCCTCGAGTTCCCGACGGTGTTCATCCTCGGTATGGAGGAGGGTGTTTTCCCCCACATCCGCTCGCTCACCGAACCCGACGAGATCGAGGAGGAGCGGCGGTTGTGTTATGTCGGTATCACCCGGGCAATGGAGCGCCTCTATCTCCTCAACGCCTGGTCGCGGACGTTGTGGGGCAGTTTGCAGTACAACCCGGAGTCTCGCTTTCTGAAGGAGCTTCCCGAGCAGCTGACCGAGTCGAAGGAGTATGAGAAGCAGGCGGCCAAGCAGCCACCTCGTCGCGGCGCCACCGACCCTTCACGCTTCAGGGTCGGGCAAGAGGTCGAGCACGTCCGCTACGGCCGCGGCACGATCATCGACATCGGTCGCTCGCCCGTGGGTCTGGAGGCGACGGTGAACTTCCCGGGGGCCGGGGAAAAGAGGCTAGACCTCACGATAGCTCCGATGAAGCCGGCCTCTTGACGACCCCACTTGGCAGCGGGCCCGAGGCGCCGGCCCGCTGCGCAGCGAGGTCACGAAGCTAGTTTGACAAGTTGATGATTTGTGCCGCTAAACGCGCGCGCCTAGCCTTTCTGCGAGAATCTCAAGCTTGGCGGCCGTCTCTTGCTCTTCACTGAGATTCTGCTTGAGCAACGACACCGCGTCGCTGAGGCCAGCCTGCTGCGCAAGCTGTATCAGCGACTTATAGGCAGCGATCTCGTAATGCTCCACCTTCAGTGACGCCCCAGCTGAGAAGACATCGAGCAGTTCAGGGGTAGGCTTCTCGTCGGCGACAAAGGACTTGAACTCCTTTAGGAGTCCGTTGATCCCGTGGCAAGTCTCGCGGCTCGGCTTCTTGTCGACGATGCCAAACACGTCCTCCAGCCTATTGATCTGGCGGTCTGTTTGCTGTTTGTGCTCCAGGTACCCCTCCACCAGCTCTTCATCGCTGGCCTTTTTCGCCATGCCCTCCAACTCACGGCTTAGTTTGCTCTCGGCATCGTAGATGTCCTTGAGCTCGTGCTCAAACAACTCAATTCCACGCTCCAACACGCACCTCCTATAGCTCGGCCAATATTGGGGATTACTCTTGTTCGACAGAGCCTCAGGCCCTGTCGTGTTTCTCCAGCTTGCTGTGCCAGCGCTGGCCCCAGGCACCGCCGAGCGCGCCGGCGACGATCATGGCCACCAGCAGTGCGATGCCCACGACTGTGCCGATGTCGCTGAGGCTTCCCAGCGGAAGTGGAAGTTGCTGGACGTCGGAGGGCCGCAAGTCGGTGGTGCTGCTGGTGATGCCGGTCACGATCGCCCCCAGGATTATCACCAGGATGATCGCAACGATGGGCACCAGGATCCCGTTGAGCACTCCGGACCCACGCGCCATCCGGCCTGAGGTGTAGCCGCCCCAGAAGTAGGCCAGGAACTGAACTATGACGATGCCGATGCCGGCTCCGACGCCGGCCGTGGAGACTTCGTTAGGCGATATGCCGCCCTCCGCCACGCCCATCGCCGCCAGGATCCCACCGACGATGGCGGTCAGAACGACGAAGGCGCCGATCGCGACCACAACGCCCGTGATGATGGAGACGAACGACACGCCGCCGCGAGTCTGAGCCTGCTCACGGATTACTTTGACGTTGTCGTCCCGCTCTTCCCTGCTGCTCACTGCCATTTTCGTCACCTCTCTGTATCAGCTGGATTGTGATCCAATACCCGATCCCCGCGTCAGGCAGATCGGTCGGGATACGGGTACTCTCTGGTGGCTCCACCCTCATCCGATCCGCTCTCGCCGGCTTGGGCGGCTTGGTCCCTGCGCGCTTGGGCCCGCTCCACGATGCGCTCCTTTGAACCCGACGCCTCCCCCTTGAGGTTGGATGACTCCTGCTCGGCTTTCAGCGACGCCCGCTCCCAGTACTTGCTCATGGTCTTGATGCCCCCACCGCCGATGGCGACGATGGACGAGCCGACAATGATGGCCAAGGCCGCGTAGAAGAGGCCGGTGACGATGTTCTCGGCGATGTTCAACTGGTCGAGGGCGGCGAAAACGGCGATGCTCAAGATCATCACGCTTACAGCCATTGCCAGCGCTTTGCCGTAGCTGAGGCCACCGAGGGAGGCCTCGATAACCTCTTTGAACGCGGCAGCCACCGCAGCACCGATAACGACGATCAGAATGGCAACGAACAAGTTGGGCAGATAGGCGATGACCCCCGTGATGAGCTCGCTGATCGGGTTGGGCCCAAACACGCCAAACGCAAGCTGCAGCACGAACAGGAACAGAGCGTAAAAGACTATCCTGCCGAGGATGCTGGAGGCGTCGTACTGGGACTTCTCCAGGGCCTTGCCGACGCCACCTTTCTCGACCGCCTTATCAAAGCCCACCTTTTCCAACACCTTGTCAACGATCTTGGAGACGGCCTTGGCGATGAAGTAGCCGATCACCAAGATAAGCAGGAAACCGATCAGTTTGGGCAAGAACGTCGCGAACGACGAGAAAGCGTCTCCTAGTCCATCAGTAAATTGGTCCATTACAATTCCTCCTTGGATAGTGAGTTGCGCCCCCCTCCCGAGAGCGCCGGAAGTACCGGACGAGGTGTGTCGCCCGGCGGTTGCGGGCGGTGCCTATCGCTCTTGTAACCGTCATCTCATTTCCGGTGTGGAGCACCGTTAAGCTGTCCAAGCATCGCTTGGACGTTGATCCCCAAGCCCGTCAGGAGCATTTCGTCTCGTTCGCTATCGACGTAGTCCGGCAGCTCGTCGTCGGCCCGCTCGAAGGCGGATAAACCTCCCTCCACGAACTCGAGGACCTGCTGTTTGGGTATCTCCACTTCGCCCCCTTCTTCCATCTCCGGGCTGTCTCGCCGCTTTGGCGAACTCTGCTTGGCCCCTTAATCACGCCTCTGCTATCTATTACGCCTTGGACGCCTCGCCATTACGCATGCGTTTTCGCATACCAGGACCTGGCAAGAAATGAGTTCCGCGGGATGTCAGGCGCTAGGATGAAGCGATGGGGACACGGGGGGAGGAGGCCACCGAGAAGGTAACGGTCCGACCGTCTCGGGCCACAGATGAGGTGCAAGCAGATGTCGTGGATCTGGCCACTATCGTACGGCGAGTGCTGGGCGCGAGGCTGAGCGACCCTCATGACGTCGAGGATCTCGCTCAGGAAACCTTGGCGCGCGTCATCGAGGCGCGCCCCCGGATCACAGACGACGGCCTCGCTGCTTATGCGGTTGTAACGGCGCGCAACCTGGCGAGATCACTCGGTCGTGACGAAGCCCGCCATCGCCATAACGCCCATCGCATCGTTGACCTAAGGACACCTTCTCAGCCCGACGAAGAGACGCTGCGGCGAGAGGAGTCGGCGGCGGTATCGGCTGCCTTGGAAAAGCTGTCCCCAAGGGAGAAGTTCGCTGTGATCGGACACGAAGTGGCCGGCAGAGATACGGCGTCACTTGGGCAAGAGCTAGGGGTTACTCCCGGTGCGGTCGCCGTCCAGCTTGCGAGAGCGCGCGCCAAACTACGAGTCGACTACCTTCTGGCTCTGAGGAAGGCAAACCCCCCTACGCCTGTTTGTCGTTCCGTGCTCGTGGCGTTGTCGGCAGGGGACCAACGCCGGCAGGCGGCACTCGATACAGCAGATCACCTGCTGAGCTGCGAATACTGTGCCGCCCTGAGCGAGTCGCTCTTGCAGAAACGAAGGCCAGTTGGAGTGCTGCTACCCGTGGCTTTCCTGCATCGGTTGAAGGATTACGTCGGGCGGTGGTCGCAATCACCCCAAGCCGGGGCCACCGCCGCCACAGCCGGCGCGTTGACTGTCGCCGCCGTAGCGCTGGGCGCGAACATGTTGGGTGGGAATGGTCCCGCGCCGCTTGAAGGACGCCTGACCACTTCAGGCAAGGTCCTGCCTACATCGGCTTCGAGACTGGAGCGACACGTCGGCAAACGTGTAAAGGCACATGGGATCATGGTGGAGTCCGTCCCCTCAGACGAAGGCTTCTGGATCGGGAGCAAGGATGCGCGGGTCTTTGTGCGGCTAATAATCCCTGTCCGGGAGGAATCGCCCGTCCGAATCGAAGCCGGTGAACGCGTGACGTTCACCGGCACCCTTAGGAGACACGAGCCCGGTTTCGCCCGCCGTCAGGGAGTAACGAAGATGGAGGGGGCGGGCGAGCTCCGCCGAAGCCCTCAGCACATAGTGGTCTCCCTGAGTGAGCTTAGCCCTCGGTGATCCTCACCTTGTTGATGTAAATCGGCACCAGGGGCTCGTCCATGGTCTGCGGGTCGTCCCCGCCCACGGTGTCTTTCCCACTTATTGCAAGCAGGGTTTCTTCGCTTTCTTCGCTCCCCTCGGCCCGGCCGAAGATCGTGTAGAGGGGGTCGAGGCCGGCGGGACCCTCGGGTTGAACCACGATAAAGAACTGGCTCCCGCCGCTGCCGGGCTGCCCCGTGTTCGCCATCGCCACGACTCCGAAGACGTAATCGCGGCCCTCGGTGCCGGCGAGCTCGTCGGGGATCGAGTAGCCGGCGTCGTCGGGGGGGTGGCCGTTGAGCCCGTCGGGGTCACCGGTCTGGATCACGAAGTTCTGAACGATGCGATGCCAGACGAGCCCGTCGAAGAAGCCCTCGCGCGCTAGGAAGACGAAGTTGTTGACCGTGGCGGGCGCTAGCTCCTCGAGCAGATCGATGCGGATGCTTCCACACGAGGTCTCCAGCACGGCCGAGTAGTCGACACCGGCCTCGAGGACGTCTTGGGGCGCTTCATATTGTTGGGGTTGTGCCTCCGCGGGAGGCTCGGCGCCGCATGCGGCCACCGCTCTGCCCTCTTTCTTGGGAGCCGTGGGGGCAGGATCGTCGCCTGCTCCGGCCATGATCGTGATCCCCACTACGACCGCGACGCCGATCGCCACCGCCCCGCCGATGCGGGCTCGACGGCGCCGCTTGAGGGCCTCCGCGCGCGCCTGGGAGGCGCTCCTTGTCCTGCTCATCGACTGCTAGTCTCGCCCATCCAGCCATGTCATCCGGACGCCTACGCATACTCGTCGCCAAGCCCGGCCTCGACGGCCATGATCGTGGCATCAAGATCGTGGCGCGGGCGCTGAGGGATGCGGGCATGGAGGTCATCTACACAGGCCTCCATCAGACCCCCGAGCAGATCGCTTCGGCCGCGCTGCAGGAGGACGTCGACGCAGTGGGGATGTCGTGTCTGTCGGGAGCCCATATGACTCTGTTCCCCAAGGTCGTGAAGCTGCTCGAGCAGCAGGGGGCCGGTGACATCGTCGTGTTCGGCGGCGGGATCATTCCCGGCCCGGACGCCGTGAAGCTGAAGGAGGCAGGGATCGCCGAGGTCTTCACGCCCGGCGCAACTACCTCATCGATCATCGAGTGGGTGAAGACCAACGTCGGATCGAAAGACGAGTCTGAACCCGTGCATACTCCGGAGGATTAGTGGACTTATTCGAGTATCAGGGCAAGGAGTTGCTGCGTAAGTTCGAGGTCCCGGTTCCCGAGGGCCGCGTCGCGACCACTCCCGACGAGGCGCGGACGGCGGCCGAGGGCCTCGGCGGCAAGGTTGTGGTCAAGGCCCAGGTACAGGTGGGGGGCCGCGGCAAGGCGGGGGGCATCAAACTCGCCTCGAGCCCCGACGAAGCTTCTTCCGCCGCTGAGGACATTCTCGGAATGGACATCAAAGGCCACGTGGTAAAGCGCGTGCTGATTGAGCGGGCCGGAACGATCGAGTCCGAGTACTACCTCTCCTTTCTCCTCGACCGCTCCGAACGAGATGTACTGGGAATGATGAGCTCCAAGGGTGGTATCGACATCGAGGAGGTTGCCGAAACCGATCCCGATGCCATCGCTCGGGTTCACATCCCTCCTCTCCTCGGCATCTCCGGCTTTCATGCGCGCGAGCTCGTCTTCGGCGCCGGTATCGATGAAGCCGCGCGTAAGGAAGCGATCGCAATCATCCCTACGATCTACCGGGCTTTCGTCGAGTCGGATGCGTCGTTGATCGAGATCAACCCCCTGGTGCTGATGGACACGGGCCGTGTCGTGGCACTCGACGCCAAGGTGACGCTCGATGACTCGGCCGACTACCGCCATCCCTATTACTCCGAGCTCAAGTCCGCCCACGAAGTACCCGAGCAAGAGCGCCTGGCGAAAGAGAAGGGACTCAACTTCATAAAACTGCAAGGCGATGTGGGCATCATCGGCAACGGCGCCGGACTCGTCATGTCAACGCTCGATGTGGTCAAGGCGGCAGGCGGCGATTCCGCGAACTTCCTCGACGTGGGAGGTGGTGCGGGGGCCGAGTTGCTGTCGAACGCCCTCGAAGTCATAACCTCGGACAAGGCGGTCAAGTCGGTGCTCGTCAACATCTTTGGAGGGATCACTCGCTGCGATCTCGTCGCCGAGGGCATCATCGACGCGTTCGGCCGTCTCGACATGAAGGTGCCCGTGGTGGTGCGCCTTGACGGGACGAACGCGGAACAGGGCCGTAAGATGCTGGCCGAGGCACCTCATGAGCTGCTGATTGCAGAGAAAACGATGCTGGGCGCTGCCGAGAAAGCCGTCGCGCTGGCGCATCAAGCGGTGGCCTGATGGCTATCTTGATCGGTAACGACACGAAACTCGTGGTCCAGGGTTTGACCGGCCGCGAGGGCTCATTTCATGCCAAACGAAATCAGGATTACGGCACCGATCTGGTTGCCGGCGTTACGCCGGGCAAGGGCGGCAGCGAGGTCTCTGGCACTCCGGTCTTCGACACCGTGGAGAGCGCGATCTCTGAGACGGGGGCAAACGCGGCCCTCGTGTTCGTGCCTCCCCGCTTCGCGGCCGACGCCATCCTCGAAGGACACGACGCGGGGATCGAGGTCATCATTGCGGTCACAGAAGGCGTGCCCGCCCTCGACATGGCGCGCGCGGTCGCTCATGTACGGGGCTCGGGCAACGGGGTCCACCTCATCGGGCCCAACTGCCCGGGCGTGATCTCTCCGGATCTGGCCAACGTCGGGATCATTCCGGGCGAGATCTGCTCCGAGGGGCCGGTCGGGCTCGTGTCCCGCTCGGGGACGCTCACCTATCAGATCGTCCACGAGCTGACCCAGAAGGGCGTGGGTCAATCCACCTGCGTCGGCATCGGAGGCGACCCTATTCCGGGCTCGAACTTCATCGACATCCTCGAACTCTTCGAGGACGACCAAGACACCGATCTCGTGGTCATGGTCGGCGAGATCGGTGGCGATGCGGAGGAGCGCGCCGCGGAGTGGAGCAAGGACAACATGACCAAGCCGATCGTCGCCTACATCGCCGGGCTGACCGCACCGGAGGGAAAGCGCATGGGCCACGCCGGGGCGATCGTGTCGGGTTCGAAGGGAACGGCGAAAGCCAAGATCGAAGCACTCGAGGGGGCCGGTATCCGCGTCGGGCGCAACCCGACCGAGGTAGCGGAGATCGTGGCCGAGATCAAGGGCTGAGACCCGCAGAAGTGACAACGCCTGTCGGACCCCCGTGGGAGCGGCCCCTGAAAGGCCACCTCGAGCGACTCGTGATCGACTCCCAAGTGTTGCGGGACAACCCGCTCGGCGATCCGTCTCGGCGTCCTCTCTACGTCTACCTGCCACCCGGGCTAAAGGACGGCCCTTGTGCCTCTATCTACGTCATCCAGGGCATGACCGGGCAGGTGGACATGTGGCTCAACCGCACGGCCTTCGAGCCGAACATGATCGAACGCCTCGACGCCTTGTTCGCGGACGGCGAGTGCCCCCCGGCGGTTGTGGTGATGGTCGATGCGTGGACGAGTTATGGGGGTTCCCAGTTCATCAACTCGGCCGCCACCGGAAGCTACATGGATTACCTCTGCGACGAAGTCGTACCGTTCATCGACGAGCGCTACCCCACCGCCTCGAGCCGTGATCACCGCGGCTTGAGCGGCAAGTCGAGCGGCGGCTACGGGGCAATGGTGGTCCCGATGCTGCGCCCTGATGTCTTCTCGGGGCTCGCCTCACACGCCGGAGATGCTCTATTCGAGGCCTGCTATCTGACCGAGTTTCCCGTCACGACCCGAATTCTCCGGGATCGCTTCGACGGCTCCTACGAGGTTTTCTGGAAGCATTTCCGTTCGACCGAATCGCTCGACCCCAAGCTTCACGCCCCACTCAACACCTACGCGATGGCGGCCTGCTACTCACCGGATGAGGACCATCCCGGCGAGGTCGTCCTGCCCTTCGACCTCGACACGGGCAAGATCATCGACGAGGTGTGGGCTCGATGGCTTGCGTGGGACCCGGTCCGTATGGCGGAAAAGAGTGTTGAGGCACTGCGCAGCATGAGGCACATCTATCTCGATGCCGGGCGTTCCGACGAGTATTACCTCGACCTCGGCGCTCAGGCGTTCGCCAAGGAGCTGTCCGCCCACGGCATAGAGCACACGCTCGAGCTCTTCGAGGGCACTCACGGCGGGCTCCAGTACCGCTATCCGGGAGCGATAGCGGCCCTGGCCGCGGCCCTTGCGGTGTGAGCTCCCGTCTCGTGGTCCTCGTCTCCGGCGAGGGCTCGAACCTTCGGGCGCTCGCGGTTGCATGCGAGCGGGGAGAGGTGCCGGCCGAGGTGGTGGCGGTCGGCTCGGACAGAGACTGCGGGGGAGTTGGGTGGGCCTCCGCTCGTGGCAATGCAACCTTCGTGGTCCCGTTTCGCTCTCCTCGTGCGCAGTGGAGCTCCGTATTGCTCGAGCGTGTGCGCCACTTCCTCCCTGATCTGGTCGTGTCTGCAGGTTTCATGCGGATCCTGTCGCCGGAGTTCGTCGACGCTTACGAGGGGCGCCTCATCAACCTGCATCCCTCGCTGCTCCCGAGCTTCCCCGGCCCCCATGCGGTGCGCGACGCTCTGGCGGCGGGGGTGCCGGTTACCGGAACCACCGTGCACTTCGTCGACCACGGTGTCGATTCGGGACCGGTGATCCTGCAGCGGACGGTTGTGATCGAGCCGGGGGATACGGAGGAGTCGTTGCATGCGCGCATAAAGGGGGCCGAGCACGAGCTGTTGCCGGAAGCCTGCCGCCACGTTCTCTTCAGCCAGAACCCCGCTCAGCGGGGCTAGCTCTGCACAGAGCGTCCAAAACCCTTTGAGCAACAGTGCGCGGCCGGTGCTGGAGGTCCTCCCAGGTGACGTAGACAATGATCCACCCCAGGGACTGGAGTCGGTTGTGCCGGTCGATGTCCTTCTCCCAGTTCTGGCGTCCCGAATGCCACTCGTAAGACTGGCATTCAATGGCGACCTTCATGTCGGGATAGGCGAAGTCGAGGCGAGCGATGAAGTGCCCGTCTTCCTCCACGACGAACTGGGCCACCGGCTGTGGCACGCCGCGACTGATCAAGATCCGTCGGAACCTTGTCTCCAGAGGGCTCTCAGGAACGCCACCGACGGGTCGCTCATCGAGGAGCCGCCGGAGAACGCCTGCTCCGCTGTGGCCCGAACCACACCTTTCAGTCAATTTTCGATGCAGGGCCGGCAGGGAAGTCTGGCCCTGCCGGAGGGCTGAATCGAGCGCAACCTCCACGAGATTCGGTGGCAGCGCCGCTCCCAGCTCGACCAGCGTTCGGGTGGGAGTTGTAACGGGGATCGGGCCGACGTGGACGAGGTCGCAGTCCGGGAGTCGATCAGTGTGGTGAAAGATGAACCTGCCCGAGCGCGGCCGCCGGGTGGTGGCGCTGATTGTCTCCACCAAGTTGCCGTCGTAGCCGTACAGCCCGTGCAGCCGAATCGCAGTTCTCATTGCGGCCGCGCCCTTCGCGACTATTACCGCGGCCAGCACGTCTTGCTCGTAGCTGCGTGGGACGGACGCCACTCTGTAGACACGCCGAAACACAGGTATCCAGAGACGCTGCTCGATGCGGCGATCGATCGCGCTGCTCGAGTAGCCGAGCTCCGCAGCCTCGGCACGGGTGATGATTCCGTGGTGTGCCGCGACAAAGCTCAGAAGTCGCCGTTCGAGGTCCATCCTGGAATCGCATCACGCGTTGCTGCCGTTGTTGTGGTGCGCGCCACAGTTCGATGCAGAACTGGCCCCGCTCAGCGGGGTTGACTCTGCTCAGAACGCTCGAAGCGGGTCGCGATCGTCAACAGCAGATGGATGATGCCGAGGACTATGAAGAAGATCGTCGGCTCCTGCTCGTCGGAGAAGCCCAGCACGAACGGGGCGATGATCAACAGCACTGCGAGCGCGTAGTCGAGAACCACATGGGCGGAGACCGAGAGCCCGTCCACGAGCCCGGTGGGCCCGGTCGTGGTGCCGGCCACGAGCAGGATCACGATGCCCACAGCGACCGACACGCCGGTCGCAGAGCCGGACTCGAAGCCGAATAGCAAGGGGGCCGCGATGAACGCGACCCCCGCTATGTACTCGATGATGCCGTGGGCGGCGGCTGGTATGGGCCCGTCTCGCAACAGCGGATTCGCCATAGGCGGCAGCGTACCCGAGGTTACTGCTTGGTCGCCTCGACCTGGATCTCGATCGTGAGCTTCTTGGACACCGCTACGCCGCCTGTCTCCAGCGCCTGGTTCCAACTCACTCCCCAATCGTCGCGGGCGAGCTGGCCCTCGGCGGAGAAGAATGCACGCCTCAGCCCGTAGGGGTCCTGTATGACTCCTTGGAACTCGCCGGCGAGCGTCACCGGCTTGGTCACGCCGCGCATGGTCAGATCTCCGATGAGCTCGAAACGTCCCTCGTCTGAAATGGAGACGTTGGTGCTGCGGAACTTGATCTCCGGGTGATTCTCGGCGTCGAGGAAGTCGGCGCTCCTGAGGTGACCGTCGCGGTTGGCATCGGTCGTGTCGATGCTGGCGGCGTCGATCGTGATTTCGGCCCACGACTGGGACGGATCCTCCTCGATGTGGAGGGCGCCGGAGAAGCTACTGAAGTATCCCCTGACCTTCGACACCACGAAGTGGCGAGCGATAGCGCCGATACTGGAATGGGCCTGATCGATTGCCCATGTCCCAGGCTCGGGGAACTCTGTCGTACTCACGGTGCGAGTCGCTGTTTCCGCCATCTTGTCCTCCTGGTCCTAGGTACCGGTCTCGTGCCGGTCTTACCCCTCACAACTGTTGCATACACAACCTTATTCCCAAACTGGGGGTGGGCCGGCGGAAGAAAGTTGTGCGCGCAACCGTCGTATCATGGGGTCATGGACCGAGGAAGCGACGGCCCCCAGCTCGAGGCGTGGAGGGCCTATCTGAGCGGCTATCGGGCTGTGCTCGACGTGCTCGAGGATGAGCTGAAATGTGCACGGGGGCTTCCCCTGACCTGGTACGACGTGCTCGCCCAGCTCCATGACACCCCCGGCCACAGGCTGCGCATGAAGGACCTAGCGGATTCGATCATGCTTTCCAAGAGCGGGCTCACGCGGGTGGTCGACCGAATGGTGGGGGCCGACCTGGTGGCCAGGGAATCCTGCCCCTCAGACCGCCGGGGTTACGAGGCGGTGCTGACACCCGCCGGCCGCCGGGCGTTCGAGGAGGCCTATCCCGTTCACCTCGAGGGCATCGAGCGTCACTTCTCCCGCTATTTCTCCGACGCCGAAGCTCGGGCTCTGTCCCAGGCGCTGATGAAGCTGCTGCATCCGGGTCCCGCTGCTCCGTGCCCCTAGCTCGAGCGCTGCTGAGCGTGTCCGACAAGAGGGGCATCGCAGAACTGGCGCAGGCCCTGGTCGAGGCGGGGGCGGAGATCGTTTCCTCCGGCGGCACCGCTCAAGCTCTAGAAGCGGAAGGCCTCCCGGTGACCCCAGTGGAGCAGGTCACCGGCGCACCGGAGATGCTCGGGGGCCGGGTCAAGACGCTCCACCCCTTGATCCACGGCGGCATCCTTGCGGACAGAGCCGAGCCCTCCCACCTCCGCGAGATGAAACAGCTCCACATCACGCCCATCGATCTCGTCGTCGTCGACCTCTATCCCTTCGCGCAGGCGCTGGGGGAGGGCCTCGGAGAGGATGAGCTCATCGAGCACATCGATATCGGCGGAGTGGCGCTGATCAGGGCTGCGGCCAAGAACTGGCGGGCCGTGACCGTGGTGGTGACTCCCGAGCGTTACCGAGAGCTGATCGAGGCGATAAGAGACGGCGGGGCCTCGATCGAGCTGCGGCGTCGGCTCGCCCTCGAGGCCTTCTCGCACACGGCCGCCTACGACGCCGCCATCGCCCAGTACCTTGCCGGCAAGGAATCGCAGGGCGATCCCCTCGTGTTATCGGCCCGCAGGACGCTCCATCTGCGCTATGGAGAGAACCCGCACCAACGCGCGGCCCTCTACGAGGGCTTCGGGCGTGGGATCGGGAGCTCCACTCAGCTGGGCGGCAAGGAGCTCTCCTACAACAACCTGCTGGATGCGGATGCGGCCTGGCGTCTGGCCACCTCTCTGGACCCCCCGGCAGCCGTCATCGTCAAACACACCAACCCATGTGGTGCAGCCGCTGGAGGTGCATTGGAGTCGGCGTTGCGACGCGCCCGTGCCTGCGACGAGAGCGCAGCCTTCGGAGGCATCGTGGCACTGAATGAGACCTGCGATGGCGGGGCCGCCGGAGCCGTCATCGAGTCGTTCTTCGAGGTCGTGGTCGCGCCCGGCTATGAGCCCGAGGCGCTCGACATCCTGCGACAGAAAAAGAACCTGCGCGTGCTGGCGGCGGAGGCCCCTAGCGCGGCGGTCGAGCTGCGTAGCATCTCGGGAGGGCTCCTGATGCAGTCGTCCGACGAGGTATCGGGGGTCAGGTCATGGACCGTGGTAACCGAGGCTGAGCCTCGTCCCGAGCAGCTCGACGATCTCTGCTTCGCCTGGAAGGTCGCCGCCAACGTGAAGTCGAATGCCATCGTGCTGGCCGCCGAGCGAGCGACCGTGGGCATCGGTGCCGGTCAGATGAGCCGGGTGCAGGCAGCAGAGCTGGCTGCTCGCAACGCAGGGCCACGCGCAGCGGGTGCGGCTTGCGCCTCCGACGCCTTCTTTCCCTTTGCCGACGGAATCGAGGCGCTGGCGGAGGCAGGGGTTGCCGCCATTGTGCAGCCGGGCGGATCGGTGCGTGACGACGAGATCATTGCGGCGGCCGACGAACGCGGGCTCGCGATGGTGCTCACGGGACAACGTCACTTTCGTCATTGATGTTTTAGGGGGCAAGGTGGGCGGCGGAGTCCTCCATGGCGCGCAAGCCCGGCAATAACAAGAAAGCCAGGACCGCCAGGCCGCCGAGCACACCCGCCCACGCCAGCGTCGCCTCGTTGCCCAGCACCAGCGCGACCGGGCCGGCGAGGGCGAACGACAGCGGCGTCAAGCCCGTCGACACCAGCCAATCGAAGCTCGAGACGCGGCCCAAGAGATCGGCGGGGACCATGCGGTGCATCAGCGTGCCCCAAACGATCAACCCCGTGGTGAAAGTGGCCCCGATCACCAGGCTGGCAAGCATCGCCTCCCAAATCTCGGTGGCAATGGCGTAGTAGGAGATGACGAACGTCCCCACCGACCAGTTGAGGAACATGAAGGTGAGCTGGCGGCGGGGCAGCCCCTGCTGGGACACGGTGATCGAGGCAAGGATCGAGCCCACCCCACCGATCGCCAGTATGAAGCCGTAGGCTCCCGCCCCGCCGCCGATGTTTTCCCTCACAAGCAGCGGAAGAAGAACCTGCAGCGGACCGACGAAGCACAACTGGGCGATGGCCGCGGCCGCCAGCGTGCCCCACAGCCACGTGTGCGATCGCACGAAGGAGAACCCTTCGGCGATCTCGGATAACACGGAGGCGTGGGGTGTCGTCGCGGCCCGGCGTTGGGGGCGCATGAGGAGTACGCAGGCGGCCGAGAGTGCGAACGAGGCGCCGTCGATGAGAAAAGCCTCGCCCGGCCCCCAGAAGGCGACGAGCAGCCCGCCGAGGGCGGGTCCCACGAGCCGGAACGCTACGGGCCGCACGAACTGATCCAGGGCGTTGGCCTCAACCAGGAGGTTCTGCGGGACGATGTCGGGAACGATGGCGCCGAACGCGGGCATGAAGAAGGCCTCCCCGCCTCCATAGACGGCGACCAGCACCAGGATGTGCCACAGCTCGATGTTGCCGGTCACCGAGAGCAGCCCCAGACTTCCGATCGCCACTGCGCGGACGATGTCCGACGCCAGCAGGATCGTCCGGCGGTCGAGCCGGTCCGAGACCACGCCCCCGATCAGCAGGAACACGACCTGGGGGACGGTCCAGGCCACCCCGACCGCGGACAGGGCGGTGGGCGCGTCGGATATTCGCAGCACCTCCCAGGCGATGGCCACGAAATAGATTCCGTCTCCCAGCATGGACACCGTCATTCCGGCCCACAGCAGGGAAAAGTCGCGCAGCTTGAGCGGCTGCACGATCTTGAGACGGCCACTTAGTGGGCCCCGGCCCTCGTCTTCCTCGATCCGGTGCCGGGGGGGCCTGTGCTTAGGAGTGGGATCGGCGCCGCCGTTGTCCGCTCGGATCGGCCCCTCGTCCACCATCTCGACCATCCTAGTAGGCGTTGCCGATCCGGGCCTGAGTCACCCCCCCGGGCGTTTCGACCCCCAACACGGCGGACACAGGTCGGGCGATCCCCCGGTCCGGCTTACGCTCGGGCACGTCCCTCGGCTACTCCCACAGTATTGTGGAGCCATGTTTACCGGAGAGGTCGTCGCCATCTATATCGCCTCCGACGAGGGCATGCCCACCGAGTCGGTGGCCGAAGTGAGAGCACTCGCGGGTCGCGGGCTCGAGGGCGACCGCTACGCTCGCGGGGAGGGCAAGTTCTCCAAGAAGGACGATCCGGGCCAAGAGGTGACGCTGATCGAGTCCGAAGCCATCGCTGCGCTCAAGGTGGATTACGGCATCGACCTAGGCCTCGGCGGCAGCAGGCGCAACATCGTCACCAGAGGAGTGCCGCTGAACCATTTGGTGGATAAAGAGTTCCAGGTCGGCGAGACGACTCTCAGGGGCGTCGAGCTGTGCGAGCCGTGCGGTTACCTCGAAGGCCTTACCGAAAAGGGGATCCGAAAAGGCCTGGCGCATCGGGGCGGGCTCAATGCCCAGATCGTGTCCGAGGGCCTGATCCGGCAGGGGGACGAGATCTCGGGCGGGGCCGGCTAGATCCAGCACCAGCCGGCGGGCGGGAGCTCGTCGTCGGACCCGGTCTTCTCGGGCGCGGCTTTCTGACACGAGTCGAATTTCCAGATGCGTGCCCGCCAGGCTTCGTAGGGCAGCGCCGTTCCGCTCAAGAGCGGGAAGTAGAAAGCGAACAACAAGGCTGCCGCGATACACAAGGAGCCGACCGCCGCCGCGCCTGCCGAGGTCCGACTCACCCGAACGGCGACGAACGCGAGCGCCAGGCACATGAACGGCAGTGCCGGCAGTAGATAGAAGAGGAAGACCGCAGACCGATCACCTGCAAGCAGGAACCAGGGGGCATAGGCCCACGCGAATCCGGCCAGGATGACTCCCTCCGGCCGCGTTCGGTCTCGTCGGCGAAACCACGACAGAGCGACCACTCCCAGGGCCACAATTGAAGACCACCACACCAGGGGACTCCCCGTTGCCAGCACCTCCTTGTAGTCACCGGAGGCGGTGACCGCGAAGTAGTAGGAGACCGGGCGTTTGAGCAGGGGCCACGACCACGGCGGTGACTGATAAGCATGGGTATCGGTGAGGGCGCTGTGGAAGTCGTACATGAACAGCTGACGCTCGACCAGCGCCCGCAGCCACGCCCCCTGGTCCCACGGTGCCGCCAGCACGGCGCCGTCGAGCCGTCCGAGGTAGCAGGCGGCATAGACCACCGCCGGGAGGACCACGAGCCACAGCCCCACGATGGGCCCACTGCGGCGAAGTGTGGCCGCAAGCGCGGAGCGCTCGCCCCGGGAGCGGGCTGAACCCATCTCCCAGATCAACGCCATCACCGGAGCCGCCATCACGACCAGGGCACCCGACCACTTGGTTGCCAGCGCCGCTCCCGCCGCGGCCCCCGCCGCGGCCAGCCACGGACGCAGAGGTCGTCGCTCAGCCTGCCGGTCGAGCACGAGGAACAAGAACACCGCCACCCCGAATCCCGTCACGAAGATATCGAGCATCGCCACCCTCGACTGCACGAAGTGAAGGGGGTCGATGGCGAGCAGTCCTGCTCCAATGAGCGCTCCCAGCGTCGAGCCGAGCAGGCGACGCCCCAGGACGTAGGTGAGGGCGATCGTGAGAGTGCCGGCCGCCACCGCCGCCACTCGCCGGCCGAAGGGGTCGTAGCCGAACAGCTCGATGCCCGCTCCGATCAGCCATTTCCCGAGCGGCGGGTGCACCGCGGTCTGCTCGGTCGCCGTCCCGCACAACGACTCGGCCGCGGTCACATACCAGCAGGCGTCCTTGGCGTAGTAGACCTCGTCGAACATCAGTTGGGCGGGCCGGCCGAGTTGAAACAGCCGCAGCCCCGCCGCCACCGCGGTTACCGCAAGCAGCGCCACCAGATCGACGGCTCCACCCCAATAAGAGGGGGCGCGCGTCGAGGGGCCAAAACGCCGCTCGCTCGACGCCCTCAGAATGGACACATGAGCAATCATCCGCCCGACCGCCCCCGAATGACGGCATGACCGGACGTCTGGTCCTGTGCGCCACGCCAATCGGCAACCTCGAGGACGTGAGCCTGAGGCTCCTGCGCACGCTTGCCGAAGCCGACGTCGTCGCCTGCGAAGACCCACGACGAACCAAGAAGCTGTTGACTCATCACGGAGTGTCCGTCCGCTCCTTGCTCGTCTACAACGACGGCAACGAGCGCAGCAGAGCACCGGAGCTGGTGGAGAGGATTCGGTCCGGACTCACCGTGGCTCTGGTGTCCGATGCCGGCATGCCGGGGCTCTCGGACCCCGGTTATCAACTGGTGCGGGGTTGTGCGGAGGCGGACCTGTCGATCGAGGTGGTTCCAGGCCCCAGCTCCATAGTTAGCGCGCTGGCGCTCTCCGGGCTTCCTCCCGCCCGCTTCGTGTTCGAGGGCTTTCTTCCTCGGAAAGAGGGTGAGCGCCGGAGGCGTATCGAGGAGCTGGGGACAGAGAAGCGGACGCTCGTCTTTTTCGTGCCACCCCACCGGGCCCAAGCGACCGTCGAGGACCTGCTTGAGGGCCTAGGAGACAGACCGGCGGCTCTCGCCAGGGAGCTGACGAAGCTGCACGAGGAGGTGATCCGGGGCCGGCTTGGTGAGCTGTTGGAACGGCTGCGGGCCACGCCCGCCAGAGGCGAGCTGGTCCTGGTCCTGGGAGGGGCGGTGGGTGAGCATCGCGCCGAACCTCAACCCGAGGAGCTCGCCGCCCGGGCGCGCGCCCTGATGGAGGGGGGAACCGAGCGCAAGGAGGCGCTTACCCGGGTGGCCAAGGAGCTGGGCGTGCGGCGGCGCAAGGTGTTCGACGCCCTGCTGGACCCTCCCTGACAACCCGTTGACACGAGCCGGGGCGCTGCGACCGTGGGAAGGCGAAGAAAGGGGTCTGGGACTCCGGGCGGCTAGCGGGAGACGGGGGCGTCGTCGGGGAGCTTGACCTCGAGCCTTCCCATCTTCCCGAGCTCGCCGGCGCAATCAGCGCACACCCGCTTTTCCTTGTACTCGACGGCGGGATTCTCGGCACCGCAGAAGGTGCACAGGTCCTGTCGCTTTTGGAGGATGACCTGGTCCCCCGAGACGCTGATCTCGAGCTCGTCACCCTCATGGATGCCGAACACGCGTCTCAGCTCGGACGGCAGCACGATCCGTCCCAACTCATCTATCTTCCTGACCACGCCGGTAGACTTCATCGGTGGCTTCCCCTCAATCTGGTAGTTACTGGATAATCTAGCTGCCACTCGTGCTCCCGGTCAATCGCCAAACGGGTGAGAACGACCCCCCAAATGGGGGTTTCTTGCCACCCTTTGGGGGCAAGCCAATCACAATCCACTGATCAGGGACCGGATTACAGCCGTCAAATTATGGATTTTTGGTGACTGCACGCGTTCAGTCGATAACGAATCTGCGGGACGGAGGCCTTAGCGTAGTGAGCCCAGTGAGTGACAACAGCTTCTACCTGACGACGCCCATCTATTACGTCAACGACGTCCCTCACCTCGGACACGCCTACACCACCGTTGCGTGCGACTTCATCGCCCGGTGGCGCCGCCTGCAGGGCCGATCGGTGCACTTCTTGACCGGGACAGATGAGCACGGCGAGAAGGTGGCGAGGACGGCGGCGGCCAAGGGTCTGAGCCCGGCGGAATGGACCGACGAGATCGTGCCGCGCTGGACCGAGCTGTGGGCCGCCCTCGACATCTCCAACGACGACTTCATCCGCACGACCGAGCCGCGCCACGAGGGCCCCGTGCAGAAGTTCATGTCCGCCTTGCACCAGAGAGACCAGATCTACCTCGGCTCCTACGAAGGACTTTATTGCGTCGGCTGTGAGGCGTTCAAGCAGCCGGACGAGCTTGTGGACGGCAACTGCCCGCTGCACGGGGTCCCCCCTGAGGTGGTCGAGGAGGACAACTACTTTTTCAGGCTGTCCGACTACCGACAGCGCCTTATCGACCTCTACGAGTCGAACCCCCGCTTCGTGATGCCCGAGGCGAGGCGGAGGGAGGTGCTCGGCAAGGTGCGCGCCGGCCTGGACGACCTTTCGATCTCAAGGGTCAGCTTCGACTGGGGAGTGCCGATTCCGTGGGATTCGAAGCACGTCATCTACGTGTGGGTCGATGCTCTGCAGAACTACATCACCGCGGTCGGCTACGGCTCCGACGAGGAGAGCTTCGCCCGGCTGTGGCCTGCCAATGTCCACATGGTCGGCAAAGACATCCTGTGGTTCCACTCGGTCATCTGGCCCGCCATGCTCATGGCAGTGGACCTCCCCTTGCCCGAGACCGTCTTCGCTCACGGCTTCCTGCAGGTAGGGGGCGAGAAGATGTCGAAGTCGAAGCTGACCGGTATCTCTCCCCATGATCTGCTCCCGACGTTTTCCTCCGACGGCTACCGCTACTTCTTCGTGCGGGAGGTCTCCTTCGGCCAGGACGGGAGCTTCTCCTGGGAGGCGATGGCCGAGCGCTACAACTCCGACCTCGCCAACGACTTCGGCAACCTGGCATCGCGCTCGCTCTCGATGATCTCTCGCTACCTGGACGGGATCATCCCGGCGCCGCCGCAGCCCTCGGAGCTGACCGAGGTGGAGAACACCCTCATGGAGAAGCAGCGAGCTGCCCTCGCCGGCATGGCCGAGGCGATCGACGATTTCCTGCTGCACGAGGCGCTCAGGAGCTGCTGGGGCTTTGTCCGCGCCGCCAATGCCTACGTGGAAGCAGTCACTCCCTGGGCGCTCGCCAAAGACGAATCCCGGCGCCGCCGACTCGAGGTGGTCCTCTATCAGCTCGCCGACTCACTGCGTCTGCTGGCCGTGATGGTTGCCCCCATCGTCCCTCGGGCCGCTGAGGAGCTGTGGCGTCGCCTTGGGGAGCGCGGCTCGGTTCACGATCGCACTCATGAGGATCTTCGCTGGGGGCTGAGCGCCGAGGGGAGACAGACGATCTCGGGTGCTCCGCTGTTTCCGCGTCTCGATTGAATCCCAATTCCGAACTCGGCGGAGCCGTTTGAATCCCAATTCCGAACTCGGCGGAGCCGTATGAATCCCAATTCCGACCTCGGCGGAGCCGTGGAATGACAGCCTGGTTCGACTCCCACTGCCATCTGCATCTGTGCGAGGAGCGGGAGGACGCCTCCAGGCTCGTGGCGGAGGCTCGGGCCGCGGGGGTCAAGAGCTTGTTGACCGTCGGTATCGATGTGGAGTCCTCCCGGCGCGCCGCGGAGCTGGCGGAGAGCGAGGGGGTGTGGGCCGCGGTCGGGGTCCATCCCAACTCGGCCGGGGACTTCGATGACGTCGCCGCCGGGGCCGTGGCGGAACTGCTCGCCTTCGATCAGGTCGTGGCGGTGGGGGAGACGGGGCTCGACTTCTATCGGAACTCCTGTCCCGAAGAGCTGCAACTCGAGGCCTTCACCGCCCATATCCGACTCGCCAAAGCACATGATCTTGCGCTCGTCATCCACACACGCGCCTCGGTGGGCCGCGCTCTCGATCTGCTCGAGAACTTCGGAGCGCCCGATCGGCTCGTGTTTCACTGTTGGTCGGGGGACGCAAACGAGTTGACCAGGGCTCTGAGCTTGGGGGCCTTCATCTCCTTCGCGGGAAATATCTCGTTTCCGAGCGCCGAGCCGCTCCGTGAGGCTGCTGCCTCAGTCCCTGAAGAACGAATTCTGGTGGAAACCGATTCTCCCTTCCTGACCCCCGTCCCTCACCGGGGAAAGCCCAACCGCCCGGCTCTCTTGCCCCTCGTGGGGGCCGCGCTGGCCCAGGCGCGCGGCATCGAGACGGAGGACTTAGCCGATCTCACCTCCGCCAACGCCCGCCGCCTGTTCGGCCTGGAATGAGCACTCTGCTCGGCCGAGCGCGCGTAAGAGAGCTTCTGCGAAGTCGCGATATCAGGCCGAGCAAGGCCCTGGGGCAGAGCTTCGTCATCGACCCCAACACGGTGGCAAGGATCGTGCGGCTGTCCGAGATCGAGCCGAGCGACTCGATTCTGGAGATCGGGGCCGGTGTCGGTTCCCTCACGCTGGGCTTGGCGGGAGCCGCCCAACGGGTGGTGGCGCTGGAGAAGGACGAGCGCCTGGCCGCGCTGCTCCGGGAGGTGGTCGTGGGGGCAGACGTCGACGTCGTCGCGGGCGACGCCTTGAAGGTCGACCTTGGAGCCTTTGACGCGAACAGGAGTGTTTCGAACCTCCCCTACAACGTTGCCGCCAGAGTGGTGCTCAGGCTCCTTGCCGAGGCGCCTCGGATCGAGGTGTTGACCGTGATGGTCCAGAAGGAGGTCGGCGAACGGTTGGCGGCAAGTCCCGGGACCAAGGTCTACGGCGCCTCGAGTGTCCTGGTCGCGGTTCACGCCCACGCCACGATCCTCGGCGGGGTATCGCGCCGGGCGTTCTGGCCCGTCCCCAACGTCGACTCGGTGGTCGTGAGGTTCGGCCGCCGCCCCGCGCCGGAGGGCGTCGGAAACCTCGGCGACGTGGTGAGGGCCGCATTCTCCCAGCGGCGCAAATCTCTGCGCAACTCCCTGGCGTCGGTCGCGGGCGGCGCCGAAGCGGCGGCCGCCGCTCTGACGACGGCGGGGGTGGCGCCGCAGGCGAGGGCCGAGGAGCTCGGTCTGGCGGAGTTCGTGAGCGTCGGCCGCGCGCTCGAGCACCGGCGTTGAGCCCGGCCCCCACGCTCGCCGCCAACGCCAGAGTCAACGCCAAAGTCAACCTGTTCCTGGCGGTGCAGGGGCGCAGACGGGACGGCTATCACGAGATCGCAACCGTGCTGCAGAACGTGTCCCTGGCCGACGATCTCGTCGTTGCCGAGGGGCCCGGTCCCGGTGATCACATCGAGGTGGAGTACGAGCCGTGGCTGGGCAAGGTCGCCATTGCTGAGGAGCAGAACCTCGTCCTGCGAGCTGCGCTACTCCTGCGCGAACGGACCGCCGACAAAGGGGCGGTCGAGGCTCATCTGCACAAGCGGATCCCGCTGGGGGCCGGGCTCGGGGGCGGTAGCGCCGACGCCGCCGGTGCACTCATCGCGCTCAATCGCTTATGGGCGGCCGGGCTCTCGGAGGCGGAGCTGGGCCGCGTGGGGGCCGAGCTCGGAAGCGACGTCCCCTACTGCCTCGTCGGAGGGACCGCGTTGGCGACCGGGCGCGGCGAGGTCGTGAGCCAGGTGGAGGCGCCGCAGTCGTTGTGGTTCGTGCTGGGGATGTCCTCTGAGCCCCTGTCCACCGCGGCGGTCTACCGGGGGTGGTCTCCGGGCGCTCTTGTTCACAATCCGGAGCCGCTTCTCGAGGTCCTGGCCGCCGGCGATCCGGCGGGTCTTGCGGGACTGTTGCACAACGACCTTGAGGAGGTTGCGTTCGACCTGAGGCCGGAGCTCGCTCGAGCCAAGGCCGCCCTGCTCGAGGCAGGCGCCCTGGGTGCGAGCTTGTCGGGCTCGGGGCCGACGCTTTTCGCTCTCGCCGAGGGACCGGCCCACGCCCTCGAGGTGGCCGCTGGTGTGGAGGGGGTCTTCGAGAGGGTCGCGGCGGTCTCGTCGCGACCGGCGTGCGTCGTCGTAGGCTAGTTTCGCCCTGCAATTGCCCCGTGGGGTAAGTGGCAGCCCGAGGGATTTTGGATCCCTAAGTTCTGGTTCGAATCCAGGCGGGGCAGCGTCCGTGTCAGGAGGTGATCGTGGGACAAGCTCGAACGACTGCGGTTGTGCTCGCCGGCGGCGACGGCAAACGCATGAAGTCGAGCGTCCCCAAGGTCCTTCAGATGGCTGCGGGCCGGCCGCTGCTGGCCCATGTGCTTGCCGCGCTCAACCCCCTCACCCTCGACGGCCGGGTCGTGGTCTGCTCGAGGAGGATCGAGGAGATCAAGGCGACGATGGCACCGGAGGACCTGATCACCGAGGTGTCCTACGTCGTCCAGGAGACGCCGCGGGGCACCGCCGATGCCGTCCGGGTCGCGCTCGAGGTCGCGTCCTCTCACAGTTCCGTGTTTCTCGTCGTGCAGGGTGCCACCCCCCTGCTGACGTCGCAGACTCTGGAGGGGCTCCTCGAGGCACACGCCGAGCGCTCTGCAGGGGTCACCGTTCTGACTGCTTTGATGCAGGACCCCACCGGTTACGGACGCCTGATCAGGGTCGGGGGGGATCCCACAAGGATCGTCGAAGAGCGCGATGCGAGCCCCGAAGAGCGTGAGGTGCGGGAGGTGAACGCGGGCGTGTACGCGTTCGATGCTGCCGCGCTGAGGGCGGTCCTCTCAAAGGTCGACGCGGAGAACTCTCAGGGCGAGTACTACCTTCCCGATGTTGTCGAACTTCTTCGCCTGCAGGGACACAGCGTTCACGCCGTGCGCGCCGATCCCGGCGAGGTCGTGGGGGTCAAGACACGCGCCCATCTGGCGCTTGTGTCCAAGGTTTTGAGGCGCAGAGCCTGTGAGCACTGGATGCTCCAAGGCGTGACTCTTATCGACCCCGATGTGACCTACATCGATTCGACGGTGACGATCGGGAGGGACGCCGTCGTCCACCCGTTCACATTCCTCGAGGGCGCCACTCACATAGACGAGAACGCCGAGATCGGCCCGCACACTCGTATCGTCGACTCGAGTGTCGGTGCCGGCGCGGCGGTCGGCTATTCGGTGGTTTTGTCCTCGGACATCGGTCCCGGAGTATCGGTCGGCCCCTTTGCCTCGCTGCGGCCCGGAACACGCCTCGGGCAGGGTGCCAAGGCGGGCTCGTTCGTCGAGCTCAAGAACGCGGTGGTGGGTGCCGGGAGCAAGGTAAATCACCTCTCCTATATAGGCGACGCGCGCGTGGGCACCGGGGTCAACGTCGGAGCGGGCACGATCACATGCAATTGGGACGGTGACTCCAAGCACGAAACGGCCATCGGAGACGACGCCTACATAGGTTCGGACACGATGTTGGTGGCTCCGGTGACGGTGGGAGAGCGAGCCGCCACCGGCGCGGGGGCCGTGGTGACGAAGGACATCCCTGATGATGCGCTCGCGGTCGGCGCCCCAGCCCGGCTGCTCTTGGGGCGCGGCGATCGGATGGGACGCAAGGCGCGCACCGAGGAGCCCGAGGAGCCGCGACAATAGATCCCTGTCGAGCCAGCCGGGAGGCGTGAATGCAAGTCCCCACCTATAAGAGGCTGATGCTCTTCAGCGGGTCCGCCAATGTCGGGCTCGCCGAGGAGATAGCCACCCATCTCGGCATGAAGCTCGGCGAAGTCGAGATCTCGAGCTTCGCCAGCTCCGAGACTTATGTTCGCTTCGCAGAGTCGGTTAGAGGCAAGGACGCGTTCGTCATCCAGAGCGCAAGCGATCCGGTGGATCTCCACCTCATGCAGCACCTCATCATGATCGATGCGTTGCAGCGAGCCTCCGCCAAACGGATAACCGCGGTCGTGCCGTTCTTTCCCTACGCGTGCCAGGACAAGAAGACACTGGGCCGCGAACCGATCACGGCGAGACTGGTGGCGGACTTCTATGAGGTCGCCGGGGTCGACCGCGTTCTGTCGGTCGATCTGCACACGGGCCAGATTCAGGGGTTTTTCAATGTTCCCTTCGATCACCTAACTGCGTTGCCGTTGATGGCCGACTACTTCGCTCACTTGATCGACGACGACTTTGTGGTGGTGACTCCCGACGCGGGACGAGTCCGGCTAGCGGAGAAGTGGACGCAACATATGAGTGAATTTGCCGGGCGAGCCTGTCAGCTTGCTTTTCTACACAAGCAGCGCCGGCGCGATGTACGCAACGTCAGCGAGACACGTGCCGTCGTCGGAGACGTGCGAGACCGAGTGTGCGTGGTGGTGGACGACATCATTGACACTGCGGGCACCCTGGTCAGGGGAGCGGAGACGTTGATCGAGGCCGGTGCCACCGAGGTCTACGCCGCGGCCACCCACGCGGTGCTGTCCGACCCTGCCACCGACAGACTCAAGAACTCGCCGATCCGCCAGGTCGTCGTGACCAACACCCTTCCGATCCCCTCCGAGAAGCTGCTCGACAAGCTCGTGGTGTTGTCTATCGCACCCACGATCGCGTCGACGATCAAGGCCGTGTTCGAGGAGGACTCGGTCTCCGAGCTGTTCCACGGAGAGAACCAGGCCTGAATGCTTCGCTTGGTATGTAAGGGTGGCGATCACAAGATGACGCTCACAGATGGTGATGACCAGAAGGTTAAAGATGGAGGAGTTTGATGGCTGAGGTAAGGATCGACGCGGAGCTCAAGCTGTTGAGCGGCACGGGAGTGGCGCGCAAGCTACGCGCCCAGGGCAAGGTGCCGGCGGTGATCTACGGCCGGGGGATTGAAACCACTGCCATCCAGGTGAACCGGCGCGAGCTCGCCACCGCACTCAACTCGGACGCCGGCATGAACGTTTTGCTGGACCTGCAGATCGAGGGCAAGAGCACGCTCGCCCTGACTCGCGAGTTGCAGAGGGATCCCGTCAGGGGGACCTTGCTGCACGCCGACTTCGTCCGAGTCGATCGCACCCAGGCCGTGGAGGTCGAAGTGCCCATCCACATCGTGGGCAGCTCACCCGGCGTCAACGAAGGCGGAGTGCTCGAGAACCCCCTGTTCACCGTGCACGTCAAGTGCCTCCCCACCGAGGTTCCGGAGTTCGTCGCGGCGGACGTCTCAGGGCTCGCCATCGGAGACTCTCTGCGCGTCTCGGACCTTCCCTCTCTTACGACTTTCGAGATCCTCACCGATCCCGAGACGGTGGTCGCATCCGTCCTTGCGCCGGTCTCTCAAGAGGAGCTCGAAGCGATGGAGGCGGCGGCTGCGGTCGAGGCCGCCGGTGGCGTGGATGCTCTCGCCGAAGTGGCTGAGGAGGAGCCCTCGGACGAGGACGCAGCCGCATCGGACGAGGCCGGGGACGCGGAGCGCGACGAGGGCGAGTCTCAGCCCGAGTCCTCCTAAAGGCCCTTCATGTCACCGTTGTGGCGGGTACGCCCCGACGGCGACAGACTCATCGTCGCCGGCCTCGGCAACCCCGGCGACCGCTACGCCGCGACCCGCCACAACGCCGGGGCGCAGGTGCTCGACGAGCTGGCCGCGCGCTCGGGGGTTCAGTACAGACGACACCGCAGCGGCTGTATCGCAGCGGAGACGCGGCTGGGCTCGGTGCCGGTGGTGCTGGCGCGGCCGACCTCGTTCATGAACGAGTCGGGCGCTCAGGTGAGTGCGCTGGCGCGCTTCTTTCGCGTCTCTGTCGAACATTTAGTCGTTGTTCACGACGAGCTCGACATCCCCTTCGGGATGGTGCGCGTCAAGTCCGGAGGTGGCACGGCCGGGCACAACGGTCTGCGCTCCGTCGCGTCCCACCTCTCCTCCAAGGACTTCGTACGCGTGCGTGTGGGCATCGGCCGCCCGTCGGGACGGCAGGATCCGGTTGATTTCGTGCTGGCGCGCTTCTCGTCGGTGGAGCGCAAAGAGCTGCCTCTGCTGATCTCGGCCGCAGCCGATGCGGTGGAGCGCGTGGTCGAGGTGGGCGCCGAGCGCGCGATGAACGAGGTCAACGAGCGCCGCTAGCCCGAACCTCTTTGCGCCCAAAGGGAGTCAAGTGTCCACGGTCCGCGCCTGCACACCGAGTTCTGTGGGTAAATGTCCTCGGTCCGCTATTGACCACCTTTGCGGAACGTTAGCGGCCGGGGCACGCGCCGAGGCCGGCTTCCCGTCGAGGCCATAAAGGGGTGACGTGACTAGGAGGGACGACAGGCAACCAAGGTCAGAGAAGGAGCTGAAAGTTCTCGTGGAGCGAGCCAAACGCAGCGACCCCGCGGCCTGGGAGACGCTCTACAGGGATGCCTACGCCCCCCTGCTGATCTACGCCGAGCGTCGTCTCAGCAGCCGCCAGGCCGCCGATGATGCCGTCGGTGAGGTCTTCGCGCGTGCCTACGAGCGCATCAATCGGTTCGCTTGGCGGGGCGGCGGAATTCATGCGTGGCTCTACGGCATTCTGAGAAACGTTGTGCTGGAAACCCACAGGGCGTCGGCGCGCCAGATTGCCCTGGGCGAACACGATGAGGCCGATCCCAACCCGGGCCCGGCCGAGGAGGTCGTCGCAGTCGAGGAGAGGCATCACGTTAGGGCGGCTTTCGAGCGGCTGCCCGAGGACGACCGGGAGCTCCTGGAGCTCAGAGTCGTCGGCGGGCTGGACGCGAAGGACGCGGGGGCGGTGCTGGATCGTAAGCCCGGAGCTGTGCGTATGGCTCAGTCGCGTGCGCTGGGCCGCCTGCGCACGCTGATGGCGGAGGAAAGCAAGTGAGGCGCGGCGACGACGAGACCTTGCTTCGGGAGCTGCGCACTGCAATCGCCTCGAGCTCGGTTGACCCACCCGACGAGGGCGTGCATCGTGTACAAGCGCGAGCAGAGGCGGGGAAGCGGCTCGTCGATCTGGACCGGCGGCGCACCCGAGCACAACGCATCATGCTGCTGGCCGCCGCCCTGGTGTGCCTGCTCGCCTTTGCTTCGGGAGTGGTCTTCGCCACGGATGTCCCTGCCCCGGTTCGAGCTGCGCTCCATTCCGCCGGGCTCCCGGTGGACTCACCCGAGCTGGTCGAGGCGCGCGCAGTGCTCTACGACCTCGGAGTGGCGCTGGGCGAAGGACGCCCGCCCCAGGAAGTGCAACAGACCGACGAACGCATGATCCAGCTCGTCGAGCAGCTCGACAAAGAGGAGCAGGAAGAGATCGCGCCCGTCGCACAAGAGGTTCATATGCGGGCGCTGCAGTACCTCGGCAACTAAGCCTTGTGCGCCGAGTGGTCGTCAGATGGACACATAGGTCATCTCACCACCACTTGGCCGTGGACGTTTAGACTCCCCTTCGTAGTGGCATCGCTTGCTCCCCTGCTCGATCATCTGCCCGACGAACACGTTCGGGCTCTGCTCGACGCGCCCGGCGCCGTGACCGTTGCCGAGGCGGCTCGGCCCTTCTTACTTGCGTCGATCGCCCGCCATCTCGACGCCCCCGTGCTGGCGGTGGCCGCGCGCACCGAGGAGGCGGATCAGCTCGCACGCGACGTCCAGGCGTTCTTGGGCCGCAGCGGCGCGCAGGTCTTCCCCGGCTGGGAGGTGCTTCCCGGTGAGCCGGTGTCGCCCTCGGTCGAGACCATGGGCCGCCGCCTCGATGTCCTCAACCGCCTTCGTCGAGGGGGCCCCTACGTCACCGTGGCGACCGCTCAGGGCGCCACACAGTTGGTGGCGCCGCCTCGGGGTGACCTCGCCGCGCTGGTCCTGCGACGGGGCGCCGAGATCTCACTTGACGAGGTGTCGGCCCGGCTCGTCGAGCTCGGCTACGAGCGCAACTACATCGTCGAACGTCGGGGAGAGTTCGCCGTGCGGGGAGGCATCCTCGACGTCTTTCCGCCCGCCCAGGAGAGACCTCTGCGAGCCGAGTTGTGGGGCGACGAGATCACGTCTCTGCGCCAGTTCGCCCTCGCCTCGCAACGCTCCCTGGAGGAAATCGAAGGCGCCGAGGTGGTCGCCTGCAGGGAGTTGTTGACCGACGAAGCGACCCGGCAGCAGGCCGCCCGCCTTAATCGAGAGGCGCCCGAGGAAGCACTGGCTCAGCTTGCAGAGGGAGTGTTGGTGCCGGGGGCCGAGCGATTGTTGCAAAGGTTCGTCTCGCTCAAGCCCCTGACCACCTTTCTGCCCCCGGGGTCCCCCGTGCTGATCCTCGAGCCGAAGCGGGTGAGGGACCGGGCCGATGAGGTGCTCGAGCAGGTCAAGGAGTGGAGCGAGATCTCGGGCCTCGAGGGCCGGCACTACGCCCCGCTGGAACAAGTGCTTGCGCTAGCCTCGTCGGTGACGCTGTTGTCGAGCTTCGCCGAGCCGGACTCGGATAGCCTCGAGGTCGACACCTGGACGCAGGCCGCGGGCAAGCCCGAAATCCTTGTCGAGCGGCTCTCGAGCCTTGTCCGCAACGGCTACAGGGCCGTGGTCGCGGCGTCGTTGCCGGAAACGGCTCAGAGACTGGGAGCCAACTTCAAGTCGGCAGGGCTCGAGCTCGTTGCGGCCGAGTCCGCTCCCGAGGCCGGCTCGGCGCCCGGCGGCTCGATCGTGGTGGCCGAGCTGCACCGTGGTTTCGTGCTCCCGAGCGCCCGGCTCGCACTGGTCGCCGAGTCCGACATCACCGGCCGCCGGTCGGGAGCGGCCCGTAAGCGCATCCAAGCGCGGCGCCGTCAGATGGCCGGCCCCCTCGATCTCTCCGAGGGCGACCACGTCGTGCACGAAGTGCACGGAATCGGAAGCTTCGTGGGGATGGTGGACCGGGACCTGTTGGGGGTCCATCGCGAATACCTGGTTATCTCCTATGCCAAGGGCGATCGCCTCTACGTGCCCAGCGATCAGATCGACCTCATCTCCAAGTACATCGGGGGCGAGGCGCCCAAGATCAATCGCCTCGGCTCGGGCGACTGGGCTCGCACCAAATCGCGAGTAAGACGCAGAGCTCGCGAGATCGCGCAGGAGCTGGTGGCTCTATACGCGCGCAGGATCAGAGCTGCGGGATTCGCGTTCGGGCCCGACACGCCGTGGCAGCGTGAGCTCGAGGACTCGTTTCCCTATGAGGAGACTCCGGATCAGCTCCGGGCCGTGGACGAGGTCAAGGACGACATGGAACGACCTGGCCCCATGGACCGGCTGGTGTGCGGCGACGTCGGCTACGGCAAGACCGAGATCGCGGTCCGGGCCGCGTTCAAGGCGGTGGCGGCCGGCAAGCAGGTTGCGGTGCTTGTGCCGACGACGATCCTGGCACAGCAGCATCACGCCACCTTCGTCGAGCGTTTTCGAGAGTTCCCGGTGCGGGTTGCGATGCTGTCGCGCTTTCTGTCCCAGGCGGAGTCGCGCCAGGTGCTCGAGGACCTCGCTGCAGGGAAGATCGATGTCGTGGTCGGCACTCACAAGCTGCTGCAGGAGGGTGTGGTCTTCGGCGACCTCGGCCTCGTGGTGGTCGACGAGGAGCAGCGCTTCGGTGTCCAGCAGAAGGAGAAGCTCAAGGAGCTGCGGGCGAGCGTCGACATCCTCACCCTCACCGCCACACCCATTCCGCGCACTCTTGAAATGGCGATGTCGGGCATCAGGGATATGTCGATCGTCGACACTCCGCCCGAGAACCGGCATCCGGTGATGACCTACGTCGGTGATCACGACGACGAGATCATGTCCTCGGCTGTGCGACGCGAGCTGTTACGCGACGGGCAGGTCTTCTACGTCCACCACCGCGTAGCCACGATCGAGACGGCGGCCCGAAACCTGCAGGAACTCGTGCCCGAAGCACGCATCGGCATCGCCCACGGTCAGATGGACGAACGCGCACTCGAGCAGGCGATGCTCGACTTCGGAGAGTCGAAGACCAACGTGCTGGTGTGCACCACAATCATCGAGTCGGGCCTCGACATCCCCACCGTCAACACGCTCATCGTGGGGAGGGCCGACCTGCTGGGGTTGTCGCAGATGTATCAGCTCCGGGGCCGCGTGGGAAGGGCACACGAGCGTGCCTACGCCTATCTCTTCTTCCCCCCCACCCTCTCGCTCACCGAAGGTGCGCACGAGCGGCTCAAGACGATCGCCGAGCACTCCGGGCTTGGGTCCGGCTTTCGGATCGCGATGCGCGATCTGGAGATCAGGGGGGCCGGCAACCTTCTGGGAGCCGAGCAGCACGGGCACATCTCGGAGGTGGGCTTCGATCTCTATGTCAAGCTCGTAGCTCAGGCGGTGGACGAGGCCAAGGGACAGCCGTGGCGGGAGGAGCTCGAGGTCAGGATCGATCTCCCGCTTCAGGCGTTCATCCCCAAGACCTACGTGGCCGGCGAGAACCTGAGGCTCGAGGCCTACCGCAAGGTGGCCTCGGCACGCTCGGCCGAGGACCTGGATGAGGTCAGAAAAGAGCTCGAGGACCGCTACGGCGCTCCCGTCCCTGCACCCGTCGAGTCGCTGTTCGAAGTCGCCGGGCTCAGGCGACTCATGTCGGATGCGGGCATCACCGAGGCGGCCACGGTGGCAGGCAACCTTCGCATCAGGCCGCTCGAGCTGGAGGACTCTCGCCAGATCCGGCTCGAACGCCTCCTGCCGGAGGCCCGCTTCAGACCCGAAACCAGAACCCTGCTCGTGCCTGAGAGGCTCGTGCCCAGGACGAATGTGGTGGCGTGGGTCACAAAGATTCTCGACCAGCTAATCTCGTAGTCATGAAAAGACAACTCTGTACGCTTGTAACCGTCGCCGTTCTCGCCGCCGCGTGCGGGGGAGGAGGGGGGCCGGGCAGCCCCTCGGGTTCGACTGCGGCCTCGGTGGGCGCCGACGACATCTCCACCGGGACAATCACCGACGCGCTCGGCACGTTCGAGGACACACAGGCCTTCGAGCAGCTCAGCCAGCAGAACGGCAAGGGGAAGGCTCGGCGCCTGTTCGAGCAGGGCTATCTCTCCCGCCTCATTCGCCGCGAGGTGCTCCAGACCCGAGCCGACGACCTCGGCGTGACGGTCCCCGCCGCCGACGTGACCGATCAGTTGGAGCAGATCAAGGCCCAGTTCGGTGAGGACGAGCAGCAGTTCCAGGATGCTCTCGAGCAGCAAGGCCTCACCACGACTCTTCTGAAGCGCTTCGTGGAAGACCAGGTGCTCGAGCAGGAGCTCAGGACCAAGGTGGCCGCGGACGAGGGTCCGCCCGAAGAGGAGCTGCGCGCCTTCTACGACGACCACAAGGGCGACTACCAGGAGGTGCGCGCCTCCCACATTCTGCTCAAGGCGGGGCAGGCGGATGCCAAGAAGCAAGCGGACAAGCTCTACTCGCAGCTCCAGGACGCTCCCGACTCCAAGGTGGACGCCCTCTTCGCCTCTCTGGCCAAAGAGTTCTCCCAGGACGGCTCGGCTGCCCAGGGCGGCGACCTCGGGTGGGCAGACCCGGCCGGCTACGTGGAACCGTTCGGCGAGGCGATCAAGGCGCTCGAGATCGGCAAGGTCTCCCGCCCGGTCGAGACCGAGTTCGGCTTGCACATCATCAAGGTCGAGGGGCGCCGGGCCCAGCCCTACGACGCGGTCAAGGACCAGATCGCGTCCGAGGTCGGCGGCGTATCACCCGAGCAGGTGTGGCAGGACTGGATCATCGAGGCCTACAAGGACGCCGAGATAGAGGTCAATCCCCGTTACGGCGAGCTCGACCTGCAGACCCAGCAGATAGTCGACGCCACCGCCGAGGACGTGCCGGGGGCCGAGGAAAGCCCTGCGGAATGAGCCTCCGCGCCCATTCCGCGTTTTGAGCGCCTCAGAGCGCGGAAAACCGCGCTCTGAGGCCCCTAAAACCTCTGGATAGGGATTTCGATGTCGCTGCTGGTGGTGCCGCTGGCCCCCGAGGAAACGAACCTGCTCACTCTCGGCGAGCTCGATGAGCTGCTGGCCTGCGAGCGAGTTCTGTTCGAGCAGGCCCGGCATCCTCTGAGGGCGCGGCTGGAGGAAGCGGGGGTGGAATGTGCCGACCTCGACGACGAGCAAGAGTCGGGAGATACGAATCTGGCTCTGGTGGCAGACCCGGGGTCGGTGCGCGTGCTCGAGCTCGCTCGAGGGGGTGCCAGGGTCTCGGCCGGTGCGGCACGCCCTCCCGATGATCTCACCGCCGGACAAGCTGCCCCCGTCCTGCGCCGGGCCACGGCGGCCCTCTCAGGTGTCGTCGCGATCATGGCGCGGCTGCGCAGCGAGGACGGCTGTCCCTGGGACCAGGAGCAGACGCACGAGTCGCTCAAGATCCACTTGCTGGAGGAGGCGCACGAGGTCCTCGAGGCAATCGACTCGCCCGAGAGCGAGGACCTGGCGGAGGAGCTCGGTGACCTCCTGCTGCAGGTCGTGTTCCACTCCCGCCTCGCCGAGCAGGAGGGTCGCTTCGATGTGGCAGACGTCGCCTCGGCCCTCGAGGCCAAGCTCGTGCTGCGTCATCCCCACGTGTTCTCGGACGTCGGCGTGAGCGGGGCGGCTGAGGTCCTGAAGAACTGGGAGACGATCAAGACCACCGAAAAGGGGAGGTCGCACCCCTTCGACGGCATCCCTCGCACGCTGCCGGCTTTGCTCAAGACGGCAAAGATGCAGAAGCGCGCGGCCGCCCTGGGCTTTCGCGGCGGCGAGCCCGAAGCGCGCGCCCGGCTCGATGACGCGCTGGCGGACGCGGTCACCAGGGAGTCCCTCGGAGTGGCCCTGTTCTGGTTGGTTGCGCTGGCGCGCGCCCGCGGAATTGATCCCGAAGGGGCGCTGGCAAGCCACCTGGACGAGTTCCGCGCCTCCCTCCCGCCCTCCTGATACTGTTACTCAAGTTAAAGGAGTGACTGATGAGCGAGATTGTGGACGTACATGCGCGCGCCATTCTCGACTCCAGGGGCAACCCGACCGTGGAGGCCGAGGTCGTGCTCGATTCGGGGGCGTTGGGTCGGGCCGCAGCCCCCTCTGGCGCCTCGACCGGTGCCGGCGAGGCCCTCGAGCTGCGCGACGGCGGCGAGCGCTTCGGCGGCAAGGGAGTCAGCCGGGCGGTCGACAACGTCAACGGCATCCTGGGCCCGCACCTGGTGGGCCGGGACGCCCTCGATCAGCGTGGGATCGACGCCTTCATGGTCGAGCTCGACGACACCGACAACAAGGCCTCGCTGGGCGCCAACGCCATCCTCGGAGTGTCGCTGGCGGTGGCCAAGGCGGCCGCTGAGGAGCTCGACCTCCCTCTCTACCGCTATCTCGGTGGGCCCGACGCCCACATCCTGCCGGTCCCGCTGATGAACGTCATCAACGGGGGCGCTCATGCCGACAACGCCCTCGACCTGCAGGAGTTCATGCTGGTGCCCGTGGGGGCTGCGTCGTTCTCGGAAGCGCTGGAATGGGGGACCGACGTCTATAGGACGCTCAAGAAGACTCTCGGCGAGAAAAACCTCGATACCGGAGTCGGCGACGAGGGCGGTTTCGCACCCGATCTTGCCGGCAATTCCGAGGCTCTGGACCTTCTGGTAGGAGCGATCGAGGGGGCCGGATACGAACCCGGTGCCGATATCGCATTGGCGCTCGACCCCGCCACGTCCGAGTTGAGGGACGGTGATGACTACGTTCTCGCCTCCGAGGACCGAAGGCTTTCCAGCGAGGACATGATCGAGATGTGGGCCAAGTGGGTCGAGGATTATCCGGTCGTCTCGATTGAGGACGCCATGGCCGAGGATGACTGGGACGGCTGGGCAAGTCTCACCGAGCGACTGGGGGGCCGGGTCCAGCTCGTCGGTGACGACCTCTTCGTGACCAACACCGAAGTGCTCGAGCGGGGCATTCGGGAGGGTGCGGCCAACGCAATCCTCATCAAGCCCAACCAGATAGGAAGTCTGACCGAGACGCTCGAGTGCGTTCGTGTGGCACAGCGAGCGGCGTTTGCAACCGTCATCTCGCATCGCTCTGGTGAGACCGAGGACGCGACCATCTCGGATCTCTGCGTTGCCGTCAATGCCGGCCAGATCAAGACCGGAGCGCCGGCGCGCGGTGAGCGCACCGCCAAGTACAACCAGCTTCTGCGCATCGAGGACGGCCTGGGCGGGTCGGCTCGCTATCCGGGTCGGTTCGCATTCCGGGCGCGGTCGAAGGCGTGAGCACAATGTTGCGCACGGCGCGTCTGAGGCTCGGCGTGGGGCCGCAGATCGTTGCCGTCATCCTCATGCTCGGACTGGCTGGGGCGATGGCGATCGAACCCACTAGGAGGCTCATCGAGCAGCGGGATCGCATCGCCCTCATGAGCCAGGACCTGGTGGCGCTGGACGACGCCAACCTCGCCCTCGAGGAAAGGATCACCCGGCTGGGCGATCGCGATTTCCTCGAGCAGAAGGCACGCGAGATGGGATTGGTGCGACGTGGGGAGAAGCTCTACGTGGTGCTTCCACCGAGCCGCAAGGTTCTGCAACGCAGGGCTCTGCGGGCCGATGGCAACCGCAGCGAAACAGAATCCGCGAACTGGCTCGAACGAGCCCTGCACTTTATCGGGGTGGGCTAGAAAGTACGGAATGCCACGCCCGCTCGACCATTCAGCTGAGGACGCAGCCCTCGTTCGCTCCCAGCTCGGCCGCGCCCCCCGAGGACGCTGGGCAGTCGCTCGCCGCTGTCACCTGGAGCTTCCCATGGTCATCGAGAGCCAGGCGCGCCTCGACGACGGCGCGCCATTCCCCACTCTGTTCTGGTTGACCTGCCCCCTACTGGTGAAGCGCGCCGGTCAGCTCGAGGCCGCTGGGTTCATGCGAGAGCTCACGCACCGGATCGCAGCCGATTCCAGTCTGCACGCACGGGTTGCGGCTGGGGCGGCCCGCTACATAGCCCGTCGCGACGCTCTCGAGGTGCTTCCGCCAAGCGCACCCCCGGGCGGGGGGCCGGACAGGATCAAGTGCCTGCATGCTCATCTTGCGCACGAGCTCGCCGATCCTCCCAACGCTGTGGGAGGGATCACGCTGGCCGCTACGGGCTGGCCGGATTGCGCGGCGCCCTGTGTAGCATCCTCCGAATGAGCAAGTGGGGCACATCCCGCGCCGACGGGTCGTTGAACGTCGCTAAAGAGCATCCCACGAGCACTCGGCGGTGGAGAAGCGCGTCGTGAGAGTGGCGGCAATCGACGCGGGGACGAACTCCGTGCGTCTGCTGGTGGCCGAGGACCACCCAGGAGGGATGCGAACCCTCGACCGTCGCGTGGTGATTACTCGCCTCGGGCAAGGCGTCGATCGCAGCCGACGGTTGGCCCCGGATGCGATGACGAGGACCTTGGAGACGATTGCCGATTACGCCGCCACCTGCGGCGAGTACGACGTGCGCCGTCTGAGGGTCACCGGCACCTCGGCCGTGAGGGACGCAGCGAATCGGGATGCCTTCTTTCACGCGGTGAGAGAGCTGACGGGACAGGTGCCCGAGCTGCTCACCGGCGAGCAGGAAGCGAGCGTCACCTTCGCCGGAGTGCTCTCGGATCTGGCCGAGAGCGGGCCGATAATGGTGGTCGATATCGGGGGAGGCTCGACCGAGCTCATCTATGGACACGGGTCTCCTGAGAAGCTCACTTCGCTCGACGTGGGTTGCGTGCGAATGTTCGAGAAGCATTTGCATTCGGACCCTCCGGCAGAGTCCGAGCTCCACGCGCTGCGCACTGAGGTTTCGGACGAGTTGCACAGCTTCAGAGCGGTGTGTCCGGTCCCGCCCGGAACGCGTTTCGTCGGAGTGGCCGGAACTCTTGCCCAATTGGCGACTCTCAAGAGTGGACTACCCGTCTACGATCCCGACGTCACGCACCAGCTGGTTCTATCCCACGGCGATGTGCGCTTACTCGCCAAGAGGCTCGAAAGGCTGCCACTGGCGCAGCGCCGCCGAATCACGGCTCTCGAGCCGGGACGCGCCGATGTCATCGTTGCCGGAGTAGAAATACTTCTCTGCATCATGGAGTCTTACGATGTGGCGGAGATCATGGTTTCGGAGAAGGACATCCTCGACGGGCTCGTGATCGAGTTGCTGGAGCGCAGCGAGCCGTGACCGTCTTCTATCTCGTGCGTCACGGCGTAACCGCACACACGGGCCACAAGCTGTCGGGCTGGATGCCGGGAATTCACCTGACAGATGAAGGGCGCGGTCAAGCAGAGGCAGCGGCTGAGATGCTCGCAAGCGTTCCGTTCAAGGCCATTTACGCAAGTCCCATTGATCGCACGATGGAAACCGCGGCTCCCATTGCCCGTCTGCACGGACTCGAGATTGTCCAGTCACCAGACCTAGGCGAAGTCGAATACGGCAAGTGGTCCAACCGAACGTTCAAGACTCTGGTCAGGACCAAGCTATGGGAGAAGGTGCAACGCTATCCATCGGGTGTCCGGTTCCCCGAGGGTGAGACATTGCGAGAAGTGCAAACGCGAGCGGTCGAGGAAGTCGAGAGGATCGCAGCGCGGCATCGCAAACAGGTCGTGTGTTGCGTGTCTCATGCCGATGTGATCCGGTTGTTGGCGGCTCACTACTTGGGTGTTCATATCGACCTGTTCCAACGGCTTATGGTGGCTCCGGCATCGGTTAGCGTCATAGCGCTGAACGACGGGAGGCCTTTGGTCGTCAGCCTCAACTCAACCCCCACGAATCCAGCGAAGGACAAGTCATCGTGATCCCAGATATCTTTACGGCCGATTACGTCGGCGAACCGGGGAGCCGGTCGTTCTACCTGCAGGCGCGAGGGGCTGAGGGTCTGCTCAGCTTCCCGATCGAGAAGCAGCAAGTCGTCGTTCTGGCCGAGAAACTGCGCGAACTTCTGTTGCTCGTCGATGGGGATGACACCGTGACCTCTGCCGCGGCCGGACGCGACCCCGCGCTGGCGTTCACCGAGCCGGTGTCTGACGAGACGCAAGTCGGCACCATCGGCCTGGCTTACGAAGAGGACGCAGATCGTGTCGTCGTCCTTCTCCAACCCATGCCGGAGGAGAGCGACGAAGAAGAGGTGGAAATCGACGAGGCCTCGGGCATCCATCTGGAGCTGCGACGTGACCAAGTGAGGGCTTTCGTCCTGCACGCCATCGCGGTCGTAAATGAGGGCCGGGCGATATGCCAGCTTTGCGGGCTCCCCATGGATCCCGCGGGCCACAGGTGCCCGGCCTCGAACGGACACCGGCTCAGCGATTAGTAACGGGCACCATGTCCGCTCTGGGCGACACCGTTGAACTGCTCAACACGGGAGAGATCGAGGTCTTGGGCCTGCTCCCGTATTCGTCGAACTATGTGTTTCTTACGCGCATTACGAGCGGCGAAGGCGAAGCAGCGCTTGCGGTCTACAAGCCGACGCGGGGCGAGCGGCCGCTGTGGGATTTTGCGCCGGGCAGCTTGGCCGCACGGGAGGTCGCGGCCTTCATGTTGAGCGAAGCCGCGGGCTGGGATCTGGTACCACCGACGGTGTTGCGCTCAGACGCGCCAATGGGGGCCGGCTCGCTGCAACTATTCATCGAGCACGATCCGGAACGGCATTGTTTCGTGCTCGCCGAAGAGCGACTCGACGATCTTCGGCCTTTCGCCGCGTTCGATGCCGTGATCAACAATGCGGATCGCAAGGGCGGTCACGTTGTCGAGGACTCAGACGGCAAGCTGTGGGGAGTCGACCATGGGCTTTCATTCAACGTCGAGGACAAGTTGCGCACGGTGCTGTGGGCCTTCGCCGGCGAGCCCCTCGATGTGGCGCTAAGGGCGCGCCTTCAATGCCTGCGAGATCGCATGCGGCAGCCCGGGGGTGTGGGGCCCCGGCTTGCGCGACTATTGAGCCGGGCCGAGCTGGCTGCGACGTTGATACGCTTGGAAGCGCTACTCCGAATTGGCCGCTTCCCGGAGCCGGACCCGACCCAGCATCACCTCCCCTGGCCCCTGCTCTGAGACCATTGGTAAGGGCCCCCGTATCCCAACCGGTAGAGGAAGGGCACTTAAAATGCTCACAGTGTGGGTTCGAATCCCACCGGGGGCACTCGAGCTTGGCTCGACGAAGAGTCGGCAGCAACATTGGCTCCCTACCCACATGACATGTGGGTACAGCGCCAAAGTTCGTCCGCCGAGCACGAGAACTCGGCCCGGCTAGTCGCTTAGGTGGCGGGAAGCACGCCGCGGGCGACGGCGGCGACCAGCGCCTGGTGGTCGCGCTCCGTCTGGTCTGCATAAGCGCGAGCAAAGCGACACATTGCCTGGTCGACCTTGTCACTCGAGCCGACGTAGCCGGCGATCATTGATGCGCCGCTGGTTCGGGCGTGGCTCTTCGCGAGCAGGAAGCCGCAGATCCCGGCATAGTCGGCCAGGGCCGGCGCGTCGATTCCATCGACTGTGATTGCGCCCTTCATATCCCTGAACTGGCGCACGTAGTACTGGTGGGCTCCCACGGTCGTCCACCCGAGCAGCGGATCGCTCACCGTCTGAAGAGCCTGTTGGTACTCCACCACCCGCTGACCCTGGTGGACGTGCCACGCCGACTCACCGTGAACAAAGCGCGCGACTACCGAGCGGCGGGCCTGCTTGAGCTGGAGGAAAACGACATCGTCCGGGCTGCTGCCCTCGCAGAGTGCAACGTAGGCACGCAGTCCAACGGATCCGACGCCGACGACCTTGTGTGCGATGTCGACCAGGGTGTAGCCGGCCAAGACGCGCGCCCATTGCGGAGGAGTTGTCTGCAGGTAGGCGTCAAGTGCGACCGCGATCTTCTCGGCCTCGAGAGTGCCCGGACGAGTGATGAGCGGAGGTTCCTCGATGATGCGTCGAGTTCCGTCGCGCAGTTCAGTGAACCGCGGCAGCGCCCGGTCGCTGGTGCGCCGCCTGGCTCGCGTCGCGGCTCGTTCGATCTCCTTCCGCAGCGAATGCCGCGTCGTCGTCAGCCGAAGCCGCTTGAGGTCGAGCCGCTCGTAAGAGCGGGCGAGCAGCGGCTGTTCGGCGAGATGTGAGACTTGCGTCCTGTACGAGGCGACACAACGGGCAACGGCGTCTCCGCAGGCCCCTTCGCCTGATCCGTTTTGCCGTCCGGCGACCCAGACGCTCGTCACCAGCCGGCGAAGATCCCATTCCCAAGCACCAGGGTGGGCCTCGTCGAAGTCGTTCAGGTCAAAGACCAGCTCTCGCTCTGGTGACGCGTAGAAGCCGAAGTTGCCCAGATGGGCATCACCGCAAATGACCGGAGTGATGCCTGTAGACGGCAATCCGGCGAAGTCCTCGGCCATGATCGCGGCGGTGCCGCGAAGGAACGCATAGGGAGAGGCCATCATGCGGCTCACCCGGACCGGTATGAGCCAATCCACTCGCCCCACGTGAGACTCCACGATGTGGCGTACCGGGTCGCGACGGCTCGCTGGGGCGCGCCATGTAGCCAACGCCGACCGGGGCACCTGCTTGCGTAGGGCTCGCCCCACTGCATAGCGCTCCCGCCGTGGTGTTGCAGACCGGCGCAGCGAGGCGAACACCTCGCCCTCGGTCGAGGCGAGAACAACGTGCCGGCTGCGACCCGGCATGTTTTCCTTCGGCCGGCCTGGGGCTTTCATCGCGGCTGAGCTTATCCCGCCTCCCTACGCAGCCCTCAACGCCGTTCGGCCACCCATGCATGTTGGCGGCATGTGATAATGTGCTTCACATGTCTAAGATGATTCAGATTCGCAACGTGCCCGAAGACCTGCATCGGGCCTTGAAGGCCCGGGCTGCCAGGCTGGGAATGTCGCTTTCCGACTACCTGCTGTCGGAGATGGAGATGGTTGCGGAGAAACCAACCCTGGCCGAGCTGCTCGAGCGGCTCCAGGATAGGAAGCCGGTGAAGGTTGACGAATCCTCCTCCACTGTTATCCGCCGGCACCGAGATAGTTGATAGTCCTCGACGCCTCGGCCGCCGTTGACCTCCTCTTGCAGGTTCAGCCGAATGCGGGCGTTATCGGGGCGCGGCTGAGTCGAGTCGGCGAGAGCCTTCACACGCCCGCAATTTTCGATGCAGAGGTGCTGCAGGTTTTTCACCGTTACTGGCTTCGCAAGCTCCTCTCGCCGTCCCGAGCTCGACTGGCTCTGGATGACCTGAGCGACCTGAGGATCACACGCTATCCGATTGCTCCCCTGACGGGGCGAATGTGGAATCTGAGACAGAACCTGTCGGCCTTCGATGCGGCGTACATCGCCCTTGCTGAGGCGCTTGACGCACCGCTCATCACCACCGATGTGAGGCTCGCGCGCACTCCACGGCATAGGGCCAGGGTCGAAGGCTACCCAAGCGAGCCGAGTAAGTAAGCCCGGCAGAGCATCAAAGCTCGCGCGGACGCGCTGTGCTCCCTGCCCGGCGCCACCGGGGGACCCCCGTGCTCCCTACAGAGTCAGACCCAGTCGCGGCCAGTCCGAGACCAGAGTCACCGCAAGCTCCCGGCACGCCCGCTGCAGCGACTCCGGCGCATCGCGCCACGAGAACTCAGCGGTGGCGAGCCTGGCCGCTGCCTGCGGCTCGCTCGGGAGCACGCACATGCCGTGGGCATGAGGCACGAAGCGACAGAAGCGCTCGAGGTCGAGGCTCGAACCCGAGTGCGGCATCTTGTTGACTACGAGCGTGATCGGCTTGCGGGCCTTGGCCAGAAGGACGGCGGCTTCGGCGACCAGGCTGGCCGCGGCGGGCTCCGAGTCGGTGACGAGCACGAGCTGATCGCAGGTGGCCATGGCGGCGCGGGCGGCCGCGTCCTGCAGCCCGGTCCCGCAATCGAGCACCACGATGCCGACGAAATCCTTGAGGCGGTCGATTACCTCCACATAGGAGGGGTAGTCGAGCTTCTGCATTCGGGAAGGTTCGGTCGGCGCCGGCAGCACCATCAGCCCGTGGGGGGCGCGCCCGAGCTGGGCGTCGAGAGCGGTGAGCGAAAGCCGAGAATCGCCCAGTTGCTCGAGGACGTCGTCGACGCAGATCGTCTGCCCTGGGGCCAACACCCTGCCCAGCGAGCCGTAGTCGGGGTTGGTGTCGATGGCCACGACTCGATCCCCCCTCAACAGAGCCAACAGCGTGCCCAGAAGGGCCGTGGTCGTGGTCTTTCCCACGCCTCCCTTCGGAGAGACCACCGCAATGGTGGCGCAGCGACTCAGCCTCGGCGACACGATCGCCTCTTCGAGCTGCTCCAGGTAGTTCGTGGATCGCCATTTGTGTCGGGCGCGCTGTGACGGAGGTGGTGTGCGGACCTTGGTGAGCGCGGCGGGCGTCGGGCCTGAAACCGGCAGCGGCGGGCCCTTTGATTCGACCCCCTTCGGATCGGCGTGGTTCCGGAAGTCGTAGGCGGGCGGGAGCTGCTGATCTGCGGCCGGCGACTCAACCATGGCCTTCACGGTGGCGGTGAGCCTTCGAGTGAAGCTCATCCTCTTCGGGAGAGCCGCCCTTGTTCGTTGCGGCGGGGTCATCTTGTTGCCGTTGGGCACCGGCGCGGGCGTCGGGTCTTTCTGCCTGAACGGTGACAGGTAGAGGGTGGCGCCCTCCAGGATCCCGCTCGAGCGCAGCGACGAGGCAGGGGGCAGGGGCCGACCTGAAGCGGGAGCCAGCGACCACATCGTCGCCTCGCCGCTGTTGTTCTTCGGCTCGATTCCTTCTGCCCCCACGAGCTCCACCAGATCGGGGAGGAGCTTGTTTAGGGGCGCATCCGAAGGCAAATCAATTGACTTCGAGTCCTCCGGCCCCACCACGGTGATGGATATCGTGCTCATGTTGTTTCGCTCCCGCTTACTAAAACCCAATGGATAATGGGTAACGATTGCCGTTTGAATTGCGATATCGAATATTGCGATCTCACACGAGTTGCTGCCGGCCCGAAAGTCCCTTTCAACGTTGCCTCCCACCAGATCCGCTGGGCCCGCAGTGTATCAGCGGGTAGTCGTCACGTCACCCAGTTTCACCCAATCGTTCCGGAACCTTGTTGCTGCAGCAGCCTATTGTTGATAAGTGTTCAGTATCGAGGCATCCGCGGTAGCGGCGATTGCTCGGGTGATCAGCTCTGCAGGTTTGCTCCCATGGCGTGGTAGCCGCCGTCGACGTGGAGGATCTCGCCGGTCACGCCGCGCGACCAATCGGACAACAGGTAGCAGGCGGCGCGGCCGATGGGCTCGGCATTGCTCGTGTCCCACCCCAGAGGGGCCCGTTTCGACCACGCCTGCGCCAGGTCGTTGAAGCCGGGGATGCTCTTGCCGGCCATTGTGCGGACGGGCCCGGCCGCCACGCAGTTGACGCGGATGTCGTGCTCTCCGAGGTAGCGAGCGAGGTAGCGGCTCACGGCCTCGAGGCCCGCCTTGCTGACTCCCATCCAGTCGTAGATCGGCCACGCCACCGACGCGTCGAAATCGAGGCTCACAATTGAACCTCCGGCCCCCTTCATGAGCGGCAACATCCCCTCTGCCAGGCCTTTTAGCGAGTAGGCGCTTGTTTGGATGGCTACAGCCACGCTGTCCCAGGGGGTTTCCATAAACGCCCCGCCCAGGGAATCCGGGGGCGCGTAGGCGATGGCGTGAAGGAAGCCGTCCAGGTGGCCCCAGCGGCTCTCGAGCTCCTGCGCCACCGCCTTGATCTGCGAGGGGTCGTTGGCATTCATCTCCAAGACATCGACCGGACGGGGGAGGCGGCGGGCCGTGCGCTGGGCCAGGGCTCGGGCCTTGCCGAAGTTAGTCAGCGCGATCTCGGCCCCCTCCTCCTGCGCGATGCGGGCGACCTCGAAGGCGATGCTCTGCGGCGTCAGCACGCCGGTGATTAGCAGCTTCTTCCCGTCGAGGAGCATGCGCGGGAGTCTATTCCTTCCGTTCCGGCGTGACGCCCCCGCTTCGCCGATCGGGGATGCCGTTCCCGGATTGTTTGCTTTGACGATGCTGGTAGCAGCGCTGGCTGTTCCTATCGCTTGTTCAAGAACCTTCGAACCACCAAGGGTCCCAGCGGATCATTTGAAGTCAGTCGGGTGATCAACAACAAGCGCGGTGCGGATGGAGTCACTGCGTGGGCGAGAAACCTCAGGAGCGGTGAGGTTTGCCGGGGAGCCGCCAAGATCTAACAAGAAGGAAGTCGCACAGATGCTGGATTAGGGCCGGGCTGCGACAGCCCGGCCCTTCTTGTGCGGTGGAATAGGCGCTCCCAACGGGGGGTTGGCACGTGAATGAACAATTCACGTCTCACCCAGCACGTCGTCGCCGAAGGCCTGGTGCGCCGCTTCGGCTCTATAGTCGCCGTCGCCGGCGTCGACCTGAGTGTCGATACGGGAGAGGTGTTCGGCTTTCTCGGGCCGAACGGGGCCGGCAAATCGACAATGGTCAGGATGCTGACGACGCTCCTCAGGCCGAGCGAGGGGCGGGCCTTCGTGGCGGGCTACGACGTCGTGGCGGAGGCGGACGCGGTGCGCCGATCCATCGGAGTCGCTCTCCAGGACGCCGCCATCGACCCCCTCATGACGGGCCGGGAGCTACTCAAGCTCCAAGCCGTGCTCCACGGGCTCGACAGAGCAGAGGCAGCTCGGCGCCGCGAAGAGCTGTTGTCGACGGTAGGCCTGGTGGGCGCGGCCAACCGGCGCGTGGGGACCTACTCCGGTGGTATGAAGCGCCGCCTCGATCTTGCCTTGGCCCTTGTTCACAAGCCTCAGGTTCTCTTTCTGGACGAGCCGACCACCGGGCTCGATCCCAACTCCCGGATTGCCCTGTGGGACGAGGTGCGCGACCTCAACCGGCGCTCAGGCACCACCGTGTTTCTCACCACCCAGTACATGGAAGAAGCCGACCAGCTCGCCGGCCGGGTGGCGATCATCGATGGGGGCCGCATAGTGGCCGAGGGCACGCCGACTCAGCTAAAGAGCGAGGTGGGGGATCCCACGCTCAGGGTTGGCCTGGCGCCAGGGCAGGACCCGGTCTCGGCGGAAGCTGCGCTCTTGGAGTTCGGTGAGTCGATCCCGGATGCGCCCGACTACGTCAGCATTCGCTTGGTTGGCGGCGCCCGGCGCGTGGGTGCGGTGTCTCGGGCTCTGGACGACGCCGAGATCGAGATCGAGGGGCTCGAGCTCCGTTCACCGACCCTCGACGACGTCTTCCAGAGGGCCACCGGTCGACATCTCGAGGGCTCCCAGGATGCACCCAAGGAACAGGAGGCCACGCGGTGACGGCTCTAGCTCAATACTTTGCGCTCAGCCGCAGGGCCGTGCTCAACACGCTGCGCCAGCCGACTTCGGTGGTCCCCTCGCTCACCTTTCCTCTCTTGTTTCTGGCGCTGACTTCAGCCGCTTTCGACCGTTCCACCTCGCTGCCGGGCTTTCCTCCGGTCGACTCTTTCCTGCAGTTCGTCGTCTCCACGACCATCGTGCAGGGGGCGCTGTTCGGCTCGATCGCTGCCGGCTCCGACATGGCAACCGACATCGAAGGGGGGTTCTTCGACCGCCTCGTGGCGTCGCCTGTAGCTCGCACCTCGATTCTGGTCGGCCGCCTGATGGGATCGGTTGCCTTCGGCTTCACCCAGGCCTGGGTGTTCTTCGTGATCGCCAGCATCTTCGGCCTCGAGGTCGAAGGGGGCTTCATTGCGATGGTTCTGATCACGCTCGCGGCCGGGGTCCTCGCCGGTGGCATCGGCTCCATCTCGGTCGCCTTTGCACTGCGAACCGGCTCCTCCGAGGCGGTGCGAGGGAGCTTCCCCTTGTTGTTCTCCCTGCTGTTCTTGTCGAGTGCCTTTTTCCCCCGCAATCTCATGAACGGCTGGTTTCGAACCGCAGCCGACCTCAACCCTCTTTCGCACATGATCGAGGGCCTCAGGACGCAGGTCATCGCCGGACTCGACCTGGCCTCATTCGGAGTGGCGCTGGCGATCGCCGCCAGCATCCTGGTTGTGGGGACGTCCTTCGCGGGGCTTGCTCTGAGGGGCCGTCTGGCCGCCCGGCACCTGTGAACCTTCAAATCTCTTGGGGCATCGCACGGCGCAGCTTGATGCTGATTCCGCGCCAACCCTCGACCTTCTTCCCCTCGCTGATGATGCCTGTGTTCCTTACGATCTCCTTTGCCGGGGCCTTCTCCGGGATAGTCCTGCTCACCGGTTTTCCCGCAGCCAAGGCCATCGATTGGTTCGTGCCGATGACCGCGCTTCAGGGCGCGGCCTTCGCCGGGATAACCACGGGAATGGGGACCGCCCGTGACATGGAGAACGGTTTCTACGACCGCTTCCTGTTGAGCCCCGCCCCACGCATGGCGCTCCTGCTCGGCCCCTTGATCGCGGCCGTACTGCGAGCCTTTATCCCGCTGGCCATCCTGCTCCTGCTTGCCCTCGTGGGTGGAGCGAACTTCCGTGACGGGTGGCTGGGAGTCGGGACGCTGGTGATCGCCGGGCTCGGCTTCGCACTCGCGGCAGGGGCGTGGAGCGTGGGCTTGGCGCTGCGGTTCAAGACCCAGCAGATCGTCCCCCTCATGCAAAGCGGCACCTTCTTGATCGTGTTCCTCTCGACCGCGCAGATGCCCCTCGAGCTGTTGGGGGGGTGGCTTCACGCGGTCGCTCGTTTGAACCCCATGACCTACATCCTCGAGCTCGCCCGGCAGGGCTTCCTGGGGCAGGTCGCATGGTCGACAACTTGGCCCGGCCTGCTTGCCCTGGCGGGGCTCGTCGGGGTTCTGGGCGCCTTCGCAGTCAGGGGGATGCAGAAAGTTACGCCGTGAGGGGGCCGGACCGGCCCCCAGGGATCGAGATCAGTTCGATCCAAAGGGGTAGCCAGCCGTGCGGGGGGATGCTACCCTTCGTCCGGTTAGATGCCGGGGGAAAACTTGGCGGAAAAGACTGGCCTGCCCCCGTCGGAAAGGAAGTTGATGTAGTGGCTCAAGGTACGGTGAAGTGGTTCAACAACGACAAGGGCTATGGGTTTATCTCCCAGCCTGATGGCGAGGATGTGTTTGTTCATTTCTCCGCCATCCAGACAGATGGCTACAAGTCGTTGGAGGAAGGCCAGTCGGTCGAGTTCGAGGTGACTCAGGGCCCCAAGGGCAAGCAGGCCGCCAACGTTCGACCCGTCTAGACCAGGAACAAGAAACGCTGAGCAACGCGGCCCCCGGAACTCCGGGGGCCGCACTCGCGAGAGCTTCAGGAACAGACATGATGCACGAGAAACGGGTGGAGATTCGCTGGCACGATGTCGACGCCTATCGGCACGTCAACAATGCCGTCTTTCTCACCTACCTCGAAGAGGCGCGGGACGAGTGGCTCGAGCAGGTCCTGGGCCGCTCGGACGAACTCTGGGACTTCGTCCTCGGCCGCGTTGAGATCGACTACCGCCAGGAGCTGACACAGGAGGACGACGCCGTGATTGTGCGCTGCTCACTGGCCTCGGTCGGGAACTCCAGCGTGAGGACCGCGGAGGAGATCTTGAAGCTCGACGGCAGCGTCTCGGCGGAGGCCAAGGCCGTGTTGGTGGCGCTGGACCGGGTCACCAAGAAGCCCCGGCCCCTCACGGCCCAGGAGAGAGCCGCGCTTCAGACTGAAGGCGACGCCGCTCCGCGCTAGTCCGGCAAGGAGGAAGGCGATGGCCAACTTGTGCCCTGCGCACCGTTCGGTACCTACAAGCACCACTTGGATCTGTGTCTACCGGCCGGCCCGAGCGACTCATTCACTGCAGTCTGCTCTCGGAGTGGGTTGTGGCGTAGGGATCGGTCAGAGCTCGCCGGGCCAGCGCTACCGCCAGAATCAGGACCCCGATCCCGCCCGCCGCTCCCAGGGCCACTAACACCGGGACCGTGCCCGCCACCATCAGGCCCGCCCCGAGGCAGGCGAGGGCGGCCGTTCCACCCACAGCTCCGGCGAACACGCTCTGCGCGGCCGAACGGCGCAGCTCCTGAGCGTTCAGGCACCGCCAATCGACGAGCTCGAGCGCCAGCCAGCACAAGACTCCGAGCACCGGGGCCCCCAAGTCTGTCCGGCCGGAGAATGCCAGGGCAGAGGCGTACTCGACGATCCAGAGGGTCGTGGCGGCAACCGCGAAAGCCCACCGACCGACCACGAGCACGGCGGCCAGGCACAGCCCAGAACCGACGGCCAACGGGACCAACGGTTCGTCGAGCCCGGTGAGCGAGAGCGGATAGACAACCAGCGCCACCCACATCAAGCCGGCGACGGCCACGGTTGACCACCGCACCCGGTCCCCACCCCGGTTTTGAACGCCTCTCGGTGCCCTTTTGGGACTCCTGGAACGCTTAAAAACCTCGGCGAGGGCCGAAATCCACTCCTTCACCGGCTCCGCACCCCGCTGCGGCGCTGGGGCAGCGCCCGCAGAGTCGCGTCGAGCCCGGCCTCGCCCGTCCAGGTCACGCTGGGGATGCCGGCGTCGCCGAGCAGTGCGCGTCGCGCGTCCCGGTCGAGCTTCCACACACGGTGGGCGAGCCGTCCCTCGGGCGTGGGCAGGGGATCCACTTGTTCCTCGGCGAGGGTGTTGATCACCGCCACTCGAAAGCCGCGCCCGGCGAGATCGCTCAGCGCCCGGAGTGCCCGGTCATCGATCAGGGGCGAAAACGCGACGATGGAGGCGCCCGCCGGAAGCGTCCCGGCCGGAAGGCGATCGATGTCCTTCCACGCGTAGGAGAACGTGGCATTGGTGCCGAGCAGGAAATCGGCGATCCGATAGCTCTGCGTCCTCCCCATCGACGCGCTGAGCCAGCGCATGGTGCCGCCAAAGCTCACCAGACCCACTCGATCGTTGTGGCGGAGATGATGCTGCGCCAGAGCCGCCGCGCCCCTGACCGTGAGATCTAGCAGCCGGTGAGACCGAAGCTCGATATCGGCGAAGGTGTCCAGAAACAAGACCAGGTCCGTATCTCTTTCGGGGTGGCCGAGGTTTACGTGTAGATCTCCGCGCCGTGAGGTCACTCGCCAGTTGATCCGCCGCACGCTGTCACCCGGTCCGAAAGCGCGCACTCCGGCGAACTCGATTCCTTCGCCCGCAGCCCGCGAGACGTAGTCGCCGCTGAAGATCTTGGCCTGCCCGGCTGCGGCGCCCTTGCGAATGCGCTCGGTCAAGGGAAGCACCCTTAGCTCGGCGTGCTCGTCGTGAAGCTCCTCGAATGAAAGCAGCCGCCCCGGCCCCCACGTTCTCACGCCTACAGGCCCCATCCGTTGGAGCCCCCAGCGCCGCGCCCGAAGAATGAACTCGGCTTCTCCGGCCTCATCAGCGCCGCTCCCGAGATCCACCATTGAGCGCCCGCCGCCGGAGTGCTCCAGATCCGCGGGCAGCCCGAGCGCGACCTCCACCATGCCACCTCCAGCGGAGGATCCCTCTAACGAAACGCTCAGCCGCAGCTCGTCCCCCTCTATCAGAGAGTCCTGCGCCACCAGGAGGCGGGCGCTGATGTGAGGGCGGCGGGTGGCCGCCAGCCTCCAGACCGTGGTGACCAGCAAGGGTGCGCTCACTGCGATGAGCTCGGGACGCCCCATCAGGACTCCGAGGCCGAGTGCCAGGCCAGATATCACGCCGTAGGCCCGCAGCTTCGCGGTAGCCCGTCCCTTCACGAGGGAGGAGGCGCGGGAACACGCTCGAGCACGGATCGCACTACATCGGCGCCGGACACCTTTCGGACCCACATTTCGGGCCTGAGTGTCAGCCGGTGCGCAAGCACGGACTCAGCCATCGCCTTGACGTCCTCGGGTGTTATGAAATCCCGACCCGACATCAGGGCATGGCCCCGCGCAACTTTCAGCAGCGCCAGCGCGCCGCGCGGGCTCGCTCCGACCTCGACATCAGGATGGGAGCGAGTCGCCGCCACGAGATCAACGATGTAGAGGCCGATCGGGCGGCTCACATGCACGAGCTCGAGCGAATCCTGCATCTCGATCAGCTCCGAGGCGTCCACGATGACTTCGAGCAGGACCTCGTCGGTGTCGCGCTCTGCCCTTCTGCGAAGGATCTCCCACTCTTCGTCCCTCTGTGGGTAGCCGATGCCGGCCCTCAGCATGAAGCGGTCGAGCTGCGCCTCCGGCAGCGGATAGGTGCCTTCGTACTCGATGGGGTTTTCCGTTGCGATGACCACGAAAGGCTGTTCGAGCACGTAGGTCTGTTCGTCCACTGAGACCTGGCCCTCCTGCATTGCTTCCAGCAGCGCGGCCTGCGTCTTGGGGGGTGCACGGTTGATCTCGTCACCGAGAAGCAGATTCGTGAACACCGGGCCCTTGCGGAAGCGGAAGACGGCCTCACGCTGATCGTAGAGCGAAGACCCGGTGATATCGGAGGGCAGAAGATCCGGCGTGAATTGGATGCGATGGAAGCGCATCCCGAGTACCTGTGCGAAGGAGCGGGCGATCAGTGTCTTGGCGAGCCCGGGAAAGTCCTCCAAGAGGATGTGGCCGCGCGACAACATTCCGATCAAGACGAGCTCGAGAACCGCCCTCTTTCCGACAACCACCCGCTCGAGCTCGTCGAGTATCGCTTTGCCCGACGCCCGAGTCTGTTCCAGAGACGTGGTCACAACGACTCGATCGCCAGCACGATGCGCTCGAGGTCGCGGGTCGATACGCTTTTTCCGTACGTCTCCTCCGCGGGAGTTCCGGCGAGCAGAGCGGCGAGCTCCGAGCCCAGGGGGGCAGGGGAGATCTCGAGGCGGTGGCGCAGGAGCCCGACGAGCACAGGGCGGACATGATGATCGAAATCGCGAGGCGAGTAGCGGCCCCACGCCAGCAGGCGCTCGCAGTGCTCGAGATCAGCGGGCCTGTGGAAGGTGCGGCCGCGTCGCACCAGCAGAGACTCGAACGACGAGCGTGAGCCCGGCGTAAGTTTTCGAATCGCCCCCGAGCATTCGACGGCCGCCCACACGAGCACCATCGAGGCCCAGCCCACCACTACTGTTTCCACGCGGGTGGGAAAGACGATCACGGCGGCTGCCAAGGCCACGAGGCTGAGCGCGGCCCCCGCCAGCAGACGAACCTTCACGCTCTCGCCGCCAGCGACGTCCGCACCTCTGCCAGCGCCTCGAGCGCCTGCTTGCGCATCGCCTCATCTATCTCGTGGTCAGAGAAACGGGCCCTTTCGAACAGCTCCGTGAGCCTGCGGGCGGCGGCTCCCGACGCGCCCAGTGAGTGGAGCAGCCGTGCCAGCAGCTCGAAGGGGGCGTCCGAAGGCCGCCGGACAACCCCGGCCTCGTCCGCGGCCAACTGTAGGCGCCCATAGCAGGCGAGAATCGCAGCGCGAGGTTCGGCGATGCGCTCGAGGTCTGTGATCGAAAGCTCCACGCCCGCGGCCAGCACGGGGGGGGCCGGTGGCCCTTTCTCCTCCGCTTCCGGGTCCTCTCGAAGGACCCATACCACCCCGGCCCCCACGCCGAGAATCGCGACCGCGAGCAGGGCGGTGAGGGCGTAACCGAGGGTCTGGGATGACTCTTGGCGGAGGCGATCGCGGGGGTCGGCGTCGGATCCGCTCCGCTCGTTGGGTGGATCGCGGCGAAGCGCCTCCAAGGTCTCGCGTACCGCGTTCTGCACCGGGGGCAGCAGGGCCCACGCCGCCAGCAGGAGGATGAGTAGCGCCAGGCGCGGCCCCATCGGCGCGACCTGCCGCACCGGTCGCTTGCGTGCGCTGGTCAGGAGCAGGTAGCAGTAGAGGCCGGCGACCGACAGCATGAAGAAAATGATCAAGTAGGCGAATGCGTCGGGGACGTCGGGCAGGACGATCACCGCCTCGGAGCCGGAGCCTCGAAGCCAGGCGAGCCCCTCGGGAGCCGCCGTGGCCGCGAGCACGAGCAGCCCGAAAGCAGCCATTGCCGCGGCGAACGGGGAGAGCCTTGGCGACTTGCGGCGTGACCCCATTACTACAAGAGTAGTACGTGCTCGAGAGGTCCGTTCAGAGCAGGGAGCGGTGAGCACGTGACCGAGCCAGAGCTCTGGCTGGGTGCGACGGCCGCGTGTGAGCCCCCAAGGCTCCGCCCGGCCGGGCCGCTCACGAGTAGCGGGAGATGTAGCCCCGCCGCCGAAACAGAGCCATCATCCTCGCCACGAAGACAAGCGCGCCGGCACTCAACACCGCCGCACTCAGCGCCGCGATTCCGATCTCGGACCACGGCAGCGCGTTCCCGTCGAGCACTGCGCGCATCGCCGAGAACGCATGAGTGGTGGGCAGAGCCATCGCTATGGGACGCAGGACCTCCGGAAGTGCATCGATCGGATAGAACACCCCCGAGAGCGGCATGACCGCGAAGAGGATTCCCCACGCCAGCGCTTCCGCACCCGATCCGAAGCGAAAGACGACCCCGATTACGAACAGCGCGATGGCCCAGCCGACGATCAACAGAATGGCGATGATCGGCACCAAGGCAAGGCCCGCGTCGAGCACGTTGAAGGCGTATGCGACCAATGCGAGCAGGGCCGTGAGCGCGACTCCCATGACGAGCTTCATCATCCCGAACAGGGCGACGCCACAGGCGTACTCGGCTTCGGTAAGCGGGGAGACCATCAGGTTGAGGAGGTTTCTCGACCACGTCTCTTCCAGAAAGCCGGTCGAGAGCGCGATCTGCGACTGATAGACGACGTGCCACAGGATGATGCCACCGAGCAGATAGGCGAAAGCAGAGCCTCCGCCGCTGCCGCCGGAGACGAACACTCCGATGGACCCGAACAGCAGAACGTCCACCAGAGGCCACACGGTGACGTCGAACAGCCGGTGAGGGCTGCGCATTAGAACGTAGAAGTGGCGGCGGGCCACTGCCCGTATGCGGATCCAGCTCATGGCTCAGTCACGAGTTTTCAGGGCATCCGGTCTGTTTCCTGCGGAGCAGGCTCGCGCCCGGACTGCGACGCAAGAAACAAGAAGGTCTCCTCGAGATCCTGTTGACCGTAGCGAGCGGCGATGGCAGCCGGCTCATCATCGGCGACCACCCGGCCCCCGGACAGGAATACGACGCGCTCGCACAGCCTCTCGATCTCGACCATGTTGTGGCTTGTGATGAGTAACGAGGTGCCCTGCTCGCGGCACAAATCCTGGAGGCCCATTCGGACCCTCTGGGCGACTTCGGGATCCAGCGATGCGGTCGGCTCGTCGAGCACCAGCAGCCGAGGCTCGTGCAGCGTCGCCTTGACCATTCCCACAAGCGTGCGCTGACCGGAAGAGAGCTGGGTGCACATCGTCTCTGCAAGGTGCCCGATCCTGAAGCGATCAAGGCTCTCCTTGATACGCCCCGAAGTATCTCTGAGCCCGTAGAGCTCGCCGTAGGTTCTCAGGAACTCGTGAACTTTCAAGCGCTCGGCCAGAGGCATGTAACCCGCCGAGAAGCCGACCTGCGCCAGTGCCTGCGAGCGCCCGTTCGGCAGCCTGTGACCGCAGACCTCAACCCAGCCGTCATCGGGGGTGATCACGCCAAGCAGCATCATGAGCGTCGTGGTCTTACCGGCGCCATTGGGGCCGAGCAAGGCGACTCGCTCTGCCGGTTCCACAGTCAGGCTAACTCCCGCCACTGCCACCGTCGAGGCGAAGCGCTTGACCAAACCGTGAGCTTCCAATACGGGCATGCGTTCACTATCGCATCAGTGCCGTCTCGCTCGTGGTTCTAGGCTTGTGCTCCGCACCGAAAATGTGGTGCGCATCGTCGAAGCCACCGTATTTTTTTGGGAGGTGCACCTAGGCCCATGCCGGAGATGCCCGAGATGCAGGCGCTCGCCGAGCGGCTGGACGAGCTCGTTGGTGGCGCGACGCTCGAGGGCGTCACCCCGCTTGCGATCTCGGGACTCAAGACTTTTCAGCCGTCACCGGGCGAGCTGGTCGGTAAGGTCGTGCGGGCCGTCACTCGCAGGGGCAAGTACCTTGTCTTTGATCTGGGGGACCTGCGCATGCTCGTGCACCTGTCTCAGGGGGGCCGAGTGGACGTCGAGAGCCCGCCCAAGCAAACCCGCCCCAAGGGAGCGGTCGTCCGCGTCAACTTCGACCAACGGCCCTCGGTCCTCATCAAGGAATACGGCAGTCATCGCAAGGCGGGCTGGTGGATACTCGCCGAGAACGACGACGGACCCCTGGCCAAGCTCGGCCCGGAGGCGCTGTCCGAGGACTTTGCGGACTTCGTGGCCACCGGCGCCGACCGCCGGCGCTTGAACACGCTGCTGAGGGACCAGAGAACCGTCGCCGGCATAGGGCGCGGCTACACCGACGACATCCTTCACGCCGCGCCCCTGTCCCCATACACCACGCTGACGAAGCTCACGGCGGAGGAACGACGTTCACTGCAAGAGGCGATCGCCAAGGTTCTGAACCGGGGGCTCGAGTCCGAGCGCAAGCGCACCGGGGGCCTGCCCACCAAGATCCAGGGCCGCTTCACGGTCCACGGTCACGCCGGCGAACCCTGCCCCCGCTGTGGCTCCTCGCTCGCTCGGGTGAGCTACGAGAGCTACGAGATGGTCTATTGCCCGCAGTGCCAGACGGGGGGCCGGGTCCTGGCCGATCGGGCCCAGTCCCAGTTCCTGCGCTGACACCCGCACCCGCCTTTTATTTCGCCGAGTGGTGGTGAGATGACCATCTAGATCACTTGATCACCACTCGGCATGGTGCCGGGTACGCGTTGCGCGGCCCCCATTCGCTCGGGGACAATGGGTGGACGATGGCGAGCCTGTTCACCGAGCTGAGTATCGATTGCGAGGACGCCGAGCGCCTGGCCCGCTTCTGGGCCGAGGTACTTGGCTACTCCGTGACCGCACACGAGGCGGGTCTGGTGGAAGTCTCCGGCCCCTATTGGCCGAGCCTGGTCTTTGCCGAGGTGCCCGAGCGGAAGACCATCAAGAACCGCCTGCACATCGATGTCAGCCCCGTCGATCGTGATCGAGACGCGGAGGTTGCCAGACTCCTGTCGCTGGGGGCCACTCGCGCCGATGTCGGACAGAAGAAGGATGCGCCCTGGGTTGTGCTTGCAGATCCCGAGGGCAACGAGTTCTGCGTTCTCGGATCGCGGGCCGTCGTCGACCACTGCCCGACCTGCGGCGTAGCACGACGGGCTCGAGACGACGACGTACGGACTCAAGACGAGTTGGTCGACGAAGCTTCGATCGAGTCTTTTCCCGCCAGCGATCCGCCGGCGTGGTAGGGGCGGGGGCCGCGCCCGTCCCCGCCATGCGACTGTTCAACACTCTCGGGGGCCGGCTCGAAGAATTCACCTCCGCGAAAGAGGTTTCCCTCTACGTCTGCGGGGTCACCCCCTACGACACCACTCACGTCGGTCACGCACGCACCTATCTCGTCTTCGACGTTTTGATCCGACATCTCATGAGCAAGGGTTCAAGAGTCCACTACGTCCAAAACATCACCGATGTCGATGACTCGATCGTCGCCCGCGCTGCCGCAGCTCAAAGAACCCTATGACGAACTGGGGGACCGCTACACGGGTGTCTACATGGAGGACGTGGCGGCGCTGGGGATGATTCCGGCGCGGGCATATCCACGCGCCACGGAGGCAATCCCAGAGATGCAGGAGCTCATTCGTCGTCTGCTCGCAACCGGGCATGCCTACCGGATAGGCGGCGATGTCTTCATGAGCATCGCCGAGGTGGCTACCTACGGAGAGCTAAGCAGGCTCGATCGCGCACAGATGCTCGATATCGAGGCGAAACAGGACGGCAGCACCGTGGGCGATAGCAGAAAGAGAGATCCTCTGGATCTTCTACTGTGGCGGCGCATCGACGATTCTGATCCCCGGTGGGAGAGCCCATGGGGGCCGGGTCGTCCCGGCTGGCATATCGAGTGTTCGACCCTTGCCATCAAGCACTTGGGCCGGCAGATCGATATTCACGGCGGCGGCGGCGATCTGGCCTTCCCGCATCACGAAGCCGAGATCGCGCAGGCAGAGGCGGTGACGGGGGTGCGACCGTTCGTGCGTTTCTGGGTTCACGTCGCGATGGTCCATCTCGGCGGGGAGAAGATGTCCAAGTCCGACGGGAACATGGTCTTCGTGCGCGATCTGTTGCAACTCTACCCAGCCGACGCGCTGCGCCTTTATCTGTTGTCTGTCCACTACCGTTCGGTCTTCGACTTCGACGAAAATGAGCTGCAGTCGTGGGCAGTGGCAGCCTCAGAGCTGTCCCAGGCAGCGCATCTGGCCGCCGATCGTGGGCAACCAGAAGAGATGGAACCGGCCCCGTTGCGGGCGCGGTTCGATCATGCCCTTGATTCCGATCTCGACACACCCTCTGCAATTGCCGTTCTCTCAGAGCTCGCCGCCGAGGTCGACGGCGCCAAGGGTCACCGAGCTCAGCGCCTGTTGCGAAGGCTGGCGGCCCGGCTCGGGCTCAGCCTCGAGGCTTAATGAACTCAAGTGTTCCACAGGTCGGTGCACCGACTCATGGCCCGAAACTGGTCTCCTTCGACCAGGATGTGATCCCAGACTGTGATAGCTCGCTTGCGGCCGGCCTTGATGACGCGACGGGTGAACTCGACATCGCAGTCGTGCAGTTCTGAGAGCGGCCCGCTGGAGTTGGACGTGAGCATGACTGCGGTTGCTCCGATCTGCTCGGGTAGATAGAAGAGCTGGTCGATCGGAATCGCGTTTTTGGGCTGCGTGTTGGATGCGAAACACTCGCTCTCGCCGACATCGCCGTTGTCATCGATACAGGTGACCATAACGATCTCGGCGTCGACACCGCCAACGATCTTCACGAGGTGCTCGATCGCTTCTTTGGGCGTGAGGCTGAGCTTCTCCACTTTGGCTCCTCTCTGGGGGACGGCTTACTCCCACATCAGAGCGCCGGCCGGTGCATAGAGCTGTGGCGCACGCCACACTCTGAGATCTTTTGGTACGTTCCACCGGTGAAAGCCGCTTCGGAGGTGAGGTCGCGTTGCGAGTGGGCTCGGCAGGGCGACCCCTTATACCTTGCCTACCACGACGAGGAATGGGGCGTGCCCTCACACGACGACCGGCACCTGTTCGAGATGTTGGTGCTGGAGGGGGCGCAGGCGGGTCTCTCGTGGTCGACCATCCTCGCTAAACGGGAAGGTTATAGGCGGGCCTTTTGCGGCTTCGATCCCGCCTCGGTAGCGTCGTTCACTGGCGAGGATGTCCAGCGATTGCTCGGTGATGCGAGCATTGTCCGCAACCGGCGCAAGATCGAATCCGCGCTCGGCAATGCGCGCGCCACCCTGGAGATCCAGGCGGAGCTTGGTTCCCTGGACCGGTTCTTATGGGGCTTGTCTGATGACCCGAGCGATCAGGCTCCTCGGTCGCTTACCGAGGTGCCTACCGAAACCGAAGCTTCGCGGGTGATGAGCCGGGAGCTCAAGCGCCGCGGCTTCCGTTTCGTAGGCCCGACGATCTGCTACGCGTTTATGCAAGCGGTGGGCATGGTCAACGACCACGCCGAGTCCTGCTTCCGGCGCCGCGAGATCAGCGGTACGTGACTTTATCAGCGGGAGCCCCGCTCACCAGGAGCTGGTTTTGCAAAGATCACTACTAACTTCTTGCCGGCTCCTGCAGCCACCTGTAGCCCAACCCTGGTTCGGTCGTGATCCACTTGGGGCGGGCGGGGTCGTCGGCGAGTTTCTGACGAAGTTGGCGGATGTAAAGGCGAAGGTAGTTCGACTCGGTTCCATAGCCTGGTCCCCACACCTTCTGGAGGAGGAGGCGATGAGTCATTAGCTTCCCGGGGCTCGTTGCCATCGCTTCTAGCAGGCGATACTCGGTGGGCGTCAGGTGGATGGGTTCGCCATCGAGAATCACGAGCCGGCGGGAGAGATCGAGCTCGAGCCCGTCGAAGCGCAGAACCGATAGTTCGGTTTGATTGGTGGCTGCTCTGCGCAAGACTGCGCGCATGCGAGCAAGCAGCTCCTTCGTGGCGAAGGGCTTGGTTAAGTAATCATCCGCCCCTGCGTCCAGGGCCGCGACCTTCTCATCATTGGCCTCCCTGACCGAGAGAACGATGATGGGTGTCTGGGACCAGTTGCGCAGGCGCTCGATGACGTCGTGTCCCTCCAGCCCGGGGAGCCCCAGATCGAGCAAGACCAGGTCAACTTCATCCTCGGCCAATAGGTCGAGTGCAGACTCGCCATCCTTCGCCGTCAGCACGGAGTAGTCGCGTGCCCTCAACGCGTTGGAAACAGCCCGAAGCATCTGCGGGTCGTCGTCGACGACCAGAACCCGGGGTTCCACTCTAGTCATCCTCGGGTGGTGGCTCATCGATTGGGAGTTCAAACGTTAGCGCGGCACCACCACCGGGCCGGCTTTGCGCCCACATCTGACCTCCGTGTGCTACGACTACAGCCTTGGCAATCGCCAGACCCAAACCAGTTCCTGCTGCGTCAGCATTTCCTCTCTCAAATGGGAGGAACACGCGCTCGCGTTCCTCCTTGGGAATTCCCGGGCCGTAGTCGGCTACGATCACTCGTACGCCCCTTGTACTGCCGAAAACCGAAACATCGATCGGGCAGTTAGCAGGACTGAACTTGACGGCGTTCTCTATCAGGTTGGTAAGCACTTGATTCACCTGAACGAGATCCATTGTCACCTCTGGGATGTCGTTTCTGAGCCTAAGGCGCACTTCTCGGCCGTGGAGCAGCGGCTGGAGCCTCCCGATCACGGCCTCGACCAACTCATCCATTGCTGCCGGGGCCTTGGCCGGCGTGAGCGCGCCCGACCGCAGGCGTGACAGGTCGAGGAGATTACTGAGAACCCTGTTCAGGTGCTCTGCCTCTTGCCGGATGGTTTCCAGATGATCGAAGCGCTCCTCGTCGCTGAACCGGGAGCCGTCGAGCAGGCTCGTGACGGACGCCGTGATCGCCGATAAGGGGGTCTTGAGATCGTGTGTGACCCCGGAGAACAGGGTTGCCCGTAGACGACTCGTCTCGGCGTCAAGCTGGGCGCGTTTCACTTCGTTGCTCAGACGCACACTCTCCAGGGCGAGGACAATCTGGCCGGCAAAGGCCTCCAACACAGCTCTTTCGTCGTGATCGAGCCGTCCTCGCGAATGGGGAAACGTCAGCTTCATCTTCCCAATGAGACGAACCTTCGAGGTCAGCTCCAGTTCGTAAGTCTCTCCGGATTGCACCTCCCTGTCTCCACCGACGCCTACAGGTTGGGTCATCACCGTCGCAATCTCGCATCGGGTAAGGCCGAACAGATCAACGAGACCCTCTCCCAGGTCGCGCAGGACCTTCGTGAGTGGTTGCCCCGACAACAGGCGGCTCGTAAAGCGATTCAAGAGGCGATTCTGCGCTTCGCGCCTCTCAGCCCTGGACTTCTGAGTAACGACAGCCGAGAGCAACAGACCGGTGACAACAGATACGACCAGGAACACGACAAGCGCGGCGAGATCCTCTGGCTTGTCCACGACGAGGGTGTGAAGCGGAGGCGTGAAGAAGAAGTTAAGGGCAAGAAACGACAGCAGCGACGCAGCTATCCCAGCCGCAGCCCCCTCGGTGGCAGAGGCCAGTGCAACCGCCAGGACATAAAGCATCGCCGCGCTGGTCGTCGGTACCTGGCGCTCCATAGGTGCCAGCAAGGTGACGACACCGGGCCCGCCGATCGCGACGATCGCGACCCGCCCCAACCCATGCCGGTGCCACGTCCACACCGAGCGCAATTTGTCCACGGCTTGATTGTGTCTCGTTTCGGAGGCTGTCGTCTAGCTGAACCTACCTCAGGAATTGTCAGAATCCTGACGTAGGTCGCCCGGTTCCTAACGACTTCCTTACGCGCCCGTCCCAATACTGGTGGGGAACTCAGTGGAAGGAGTGCCGCATCGTTCGACCACTCTTCGCTCCGACTGGATGGACTCGGATCAGGCAGGGTGAAAGACGGAGATGGGAGAGAAAGGTCCGTCTCTGGGCTGCCGAACGAGACGACTGTCTGTGGCTCGACAGGGTCGAGTTGTATCGCCCCTGCCGTGTCTCAGGAGTGGTTACGCAGCTCCGAATCCATCCTCGTTCCGGCGTAGTCGAGATCATGATCTCAGACGGCACAGCATCCCTCTGTGCTCGGTGGGCGCTGGCGCGCCCGGTGGAGCAGCTACGGGCGGCGCCGGGCGTGGGCCTGATCCTCGAAGGCGTCGCCCGGCTCGACCAGGGCGGAGAGCTGCTCATGATTGAGCCAGCTTTCGAAATCGTTCCCGGTCCTTGCGACAGGTGAGCGTGCGATGAACAAGGCGCAAACCGTGAAGCGAGCCCTCCTCGGGCGGACAATGGCGACCGGCGAGTTGCGGCACACTTTCTTGCCAAAGGTCCTGGCGCTGCCTGTGTTTTCCTCCGACCCGCTTTCGTCCAACGCCTACGCTACCCAAGAGATCCTGCTCGTACTGGCGATTGCCGGTGCCGGCACCCTCTCCCTTGTCGTACCACTTACCTTTTTCGTGGCGATCTTGCTCGCGACCGTCGTCGTTTCTTACCGTCAAACGGTACGCGCCTATCCGAACGGAGGTGGTGCATACATCGTTGCCCACGAGAACCTCGGCATGTATCCTGGCCTTCTCGCCGCGGCAGCGTTGCTCATCGATTACGTCCTGACCGTGTCAGTCTCGATTACAGCTGGAGTAGACGCGATCGTGTCCATTGCTCCCAGCCTATCGGACGTCAGGATTTCGATCGCGATAGGTTTTGTTGCCTTTGTCACCCTCGTCAACCTGCGTGGAGCAAAAGAATCGGGCACTCTATTTGCCATACCTACCTATGGGTTCGTTGTGAGCATCTACATCATGCTCGGGACGGGGTTCATCAAGTGCCTGGATGGCTGTCCGGTGGCCGAGAGCGCCGGCACGCACATCGAATCTGAGGAGGCTCTCACGCTGTTCCTGTTGTTGAGAGCCTTCGCTGCTGGGACAACCGCGCTAACGGGGGTTGAGGCGATCTCCAATGGAGTTCCTGCTTTTCGCTTCCCCCAGTCGAAGAACGCCGCTTCGACCCTGGGGACAATGGGCGTGATGTCGATCTCGATGTTCATCGGAATCTCATTGCTTGCCAACCAGACACAGGTGGTGGCGACCGAAGAGGGGGGACGCACAGTTGTGGCGGAGATTGCCGCCGCAGTGTTCGGCGGTGGCTACATGTTCTATGTCGTGCAGATCATGACCGCAGGCATCCTCATCCTAGCCGCAAACACGGCCTACCAAGACTTCCCTAGGCTCTCATCGATCCTCGCCCAAGATCGGTTCATGCCTCGACAGTTCATCAACCGGGGGGATCGGCTGGTCTTCTCAAATGGCATCCTGATCCTTGCGGTGCTCGCGTCCATCCTGATCGTGATCTTCGATGCCAACCTCACCCAACTGATTCAGCTTTACCTGGTCGGAGTATTCATATCCTTCACTCTGTCGCAGACCGGCATGGTGGTTCACTGGAGGAGAACGCGTGAGCCGGGGTGGCGGCGGCGTGTGCTCATCAATGGATATGGGGCAACGTTCACCGCAGTCACCTTCTTCGTCGTGTCAATCACCAAGTTCGTCCACGGAGCATGGATCGTTCTCACTGCCATCCCGCTTCTGATCATGCTGATGCGGGCGATACACAAACACTACAAGGGGGTCGCCGACCAACTTGCCCATCCCGACCGCGCGCCTTCGCACAGACGCGCTGGTGAGCACAGGATGGTCATCCTTGTCACGAGCTTTAGCCCCGCTACCGCAAGGGCGGTCGGCTACGTGAGATCCGTGCGCCCCGGGGAGGTCACCGCTCTCACCTTCGATGAAGGGCAAAGCACTGCCTGGCGGCGATTGGCGCCTGAGATACCACTGGTGGTGGCCGAAGTCCGCGGATCGCTCTCGGAGAGCGTGAAGAGTTACTTGCGTGACAGGCGAAAGGGATTGACGCGTCATGATTTCCTAACCATCGTCGTCCCCGAACTTCTAGAGGGGCGGGGACTGCTGGAGATCCTGAAGCATCCTCGGTCCTACAGGCTCAAGGCCTCGCTTCTTGCCGAGCCCGGAGTGCAGGTTCTGGACATCCCGATTTTGAGCGAGGAGATAGTCCCGGACGTATACCAAGCCCACGAACCCGTCCGTCACTACGCCGTCGTGCTCGTTGCCGGCGTTCACAATGCCACCCTGGAGGCAATCGCGTACGCCGAGACACTTCGACCAATCGACCTGCGGGCAGTGTCTTTCGGGCTTGATCCCAGCGACACCGAGCGACTCGGAGACCAGTGGATGAAGGCCAGAGTCCCGTTGCCGTTGGAGCTCGAGGACTCTCCCTTCAGAGATCTTGGCGAGTCACTGACCCGATATGTGCGTCAGTTCAAGCCGGACGGAGTCGAGCGCGTGGTGACGGTCGTCGTCCCCGAGTTCGTGGTTCAGAAGGCCAGACATAGGCTTCTCCACGGACAGACGGCGCTCGTGGTGAAACGGCATCTCCTGTTCGAGAGGGGAGTGGTGGTCGCGAGCGTGCCGTACCACCTGGAGCGCTGACCGCGCAGCGTGGAAGAGACCCCTTCTTGGCCTCGTGGACAATTTGTGTCCGCGAAACCTGGGGGGATGAGAGCCTGATCGGTGGGTCGAAATCCGGCTGGAACGGCCGGACCTGATGCTCTATAAATTGCCGATGTTTCTGACTTGGGAGCGAGTGAGAGCGTGGCGTCTGTCGCGGCAGCATCTTCATCAGAGGGTGACCCGGGAGCACCTCTTGGATGTGATTCGCGATGTATGCGGTCTCCACGCTCAGGTGCAGTCTTCGATGGAGTTGCAGGTATGGGCGCGCGTCAACGACATCACACGAGACGACATCAGAGAGACCCTTTGGGAGAGGCGCGAATTGGCCAGAACATGGTCGATGCGAGGGACGCTTCACGTTCTTACCGCCGAAGACCTACCTCTCTACGTCTCGGCGCTCTCCCAACACGATCGATGGTGGAAGGGCGCGTGGCTGAAGAACGATCGGGATGTCGGAGAAGGAGCTCAGGGGAGTGCTCGAAGCCATCAGAGATTCCCTGGGTGCAAATCCCATCACTCGCGAGGAACTCGCTGAGAGGGTGGCCGAGAAGACCGGGGCCTCGGGCCGCGATCTGATGCTGTCGGGCTGGGGGGAGATGCTCAAGCCGGCGGCCTTTCACGGCCATCTCTGCTCCGGTCCGCCTCGGGGACAGAGCGTGACGTTCGTACGGCCGGATAGATGGCTAACTGGGTGGAGCCTGCTAACGCCCTGAGAGCGCCTGGCGGGAGATCGTTCGCCGTTACTTGGGTGCCTACGGCCCCGCGGGACGCGAGGAGTTCGGACGCTGGTGGGGAATGCAGCCGGCCCCCGCCGGGCGGGTGCTGAGAGCATCTGGCGATGAGCTAACCGAGGTGGACATCGAGGGGCACCGAGCCTGGGCTCTCTCAGACGACCTCCCGTCACTGTCGAAGCCTGTCCGACATCCTCCTCCGCCCCGCCTCCTCCCAGCTTTTGATGTCTATGTGGCGGGGACCCGACCGCGCGCTTCACTCGTGGCTGCTCGCTTCGAGGACCTGGTTTTTCGCAAGGCCGGGTGGATTTCCCCGGTGCTGTTGGTGGGCGGTTCGGCCGCCGGCGTCTGGTCACATGCACGCAAGGGCGCCCGTATCGAGGTCGCGGTCACGCCCTTCGGCAAGCTGCGAGCCGCCGACAAAAAGGCCATCGCCGCTGAGGCGGACGGCCTCGGCCGCTTCCTCGACGCCCCCGTCTCGGTGTCGTTCCAGGCACCTGCCTGAGGATCTCGGGCCCGCGCCTGGGCCTGCCGCATTCCGACAACCGAGGGGAAACCGGTTTCCCAGCGCCACTGCCCCGAACTGGGAGTTTCTCTGTGACAGTGTGTGCGCTAGCGTCCGCCGCCGAGCGGAAGTAAGCCATTGACGGCACCCCTGGGGGGTGAGTGCAAGCAAGACGAACAGGAGCGACCGGCTCTTTGGAGATAACCAGGGCTCCCCGGCAGAGGGCCAGGTGGGGCAAGGTGCTCGACCAGACCCGCTGCATCGGGTGCCACGCATGCACGACCGCGTGCAAATCCGAGAACGAAGTTCCCTTGAGCGTGACGCGCACCTACGTGAAGTCCGTCGAGGTTGGCTATTTTCCCCAAAGTGGGCGTTCGTTTCAAGTCACCCGCTGCAACATGTGCGAAGACGCGCCGTGCGTGGCCGTCTGCCCGACGGCCGCCATGTATCAGCGAGATGACGGTCTCGTCGACTTCGACAAGTCGATCTGCATCGGATGCAAGGCGTGCATCGCCGCCTGTCCTTATGACGCGATCTTCATCAACCCCGAGGATCATTCAGCCGAGAAGTGCAACTTCTGCTCACATCGGCTCGACGTTGGTCTCGAGCCCGCTTGCGTCGTGGTCTGCCCCGTGGAGGCGATTTTCGTGGGTGATCTCAACGATCCCGAATCGAGAGTGGCGAAGGTAGTGAACCGTGAACCAGTGGTGGTCCGGCGCCCAGAGAAAGAAACGCGACCCAAGGTCTTCTACAAAGGGGCCCATCAGGTGACGCTCGACCCCATCGCGGCGCGCCGGCCGGGTGGAGACACGTTCATGTGGAGCGAACAGACCACCGGGGGGGACCATGTTGCTTCCGGCCATCCCCAAGGATGGAACAACTCAAGCGCGGCCGCGCTGTTGTCTTATGACGTCCCTCATCGAGCACCATGGGACTGGCGCGTGAGCCTGTACACCTGGACCAAAGCGATTGCCGCCGGCGCATACCTGGTGCCGTTGTTGCTCATCCTCGCCGGGTGGCTTTCGTGGACCAGCGATATCTTCACATGGGTGGCCCCGATCACAGGCCTACTCTTTCTGGCGATTACGGGAGGGCTCCTGATCGCCGATCTCAGCCGACCCAGCCGCTTCTACATGATCTTCACGCGCCCGCAGTGGAGCAGCTGGCTGGTTAAGGGTGGCTTTCTGATCGCGGCCTACGGTGGCGTGCTGACACTGCATCTGCTCTCCACCGTCGTCGGAATAGGCAGCGCTCACAAGATGCTCGCTTTCCCGGGTCTTGCCTTGTCGATCATGGCCGCCGTTTACACGGCCTATCTGTTCGCGCAGTCGAAAGGGCGAGACATGTGGCAGAGCCCGCTCTTAGCACCCCACATGTTCGTGCAGTTGACACTCGCGGGATCTGCTGCGCTGCTGCTTGCTCCGGTGTCCGACGAAACTGCGGTGACGCCCTTGGCCTTCGTCCTTGCGGCCGGAGCTCTCGGCCACCTCTTGCTGGTGTGGGGAGAGGTAACCCTGGGTCACTCAACCGCCCATACCCACCTTGCCGTATGGGAGATGGTCAGGGGCCGTTTCAGTGGCTTTTTCTGGGTGGGAGTGGCGCTGGTCGTATTAGGGCTCCTGGCCCCCCTGATCGGGCCGTTCGCCGCCCCGTTCGCGCTCGCCGGTCTCTTGGCTCACGAACACGCGTACGTGCAGGCAGCCCAGGCGGTGCCCCTTGCCTAGAACACGAAGGCGTAGGAAGGAGGCGCCATGACGGCGAGGAACCTCGATGACGTTGCACGCCGAGTGAGCGCGGCGCGAGCAGAGGTAGAAGCTCGTGGCGAAACCTTCTATCCGGGCCCTAGTCGCATCAATCTCGCTGCTTTTCCTCCCAAGGAGCGATGGGACGACTGGATCGAACTGGACTCGCGCTCATACCCACAGAGAGTGGAGAAGCGCTACATGCTCGTTCCCACGACCTGCTTCAACTGTGAATCGGCCTGCGGTCTTCTCGCCTACGTCGACAAAGAAACTCTGCAGGTTCGCAAGTTCGAGGGAAACCCCGAGCACCCCGGCTCGCGAGGACGCAACTGCGCCAAGGGGCCGGCCACGCTCAACCAGGTCACGGACCCGGATCGCATCCTCTACCCACTCAAGCGCGCCGGAGCTCGGGGGGAGGGCAAGTGGGTCAGGGTTACCTGGGACGAGGCGCTTGAGGAGCTCGCCGCACGAATCCGCAAGGCGATCACCGATGAGCGTCACAACGAGATCATGTATCACGTGGGGAGGCCCGGCGAGGATGGTTTCACCGAGCGCGTGCTCGCCACCTGGGGGGTGGATGGGCACAACTCCCACACCAACGTGTGCTCTTCCGGAGCGCGCGCCGGTTACCACTTCTGGACTGGTATCGACAGGCCGAGCCCGGATCACGCGAACGCCAGTGTCATATACCTCATAAGTGCGCATCTGGAGGCCGGTCACTATTTCAATCCCCATGCCCAGCGGGTCATGGAGGCCAAGCAGGCCGGCGCCAAGCTGATCGTCCTCGACGTGCGCCTGTCCAATACGGCCGCTCACGCCGACCACTGGTTGTCGCCCTATCCCGGAAGCGAGGCGGCCATCAATCTATCGATTGCAAACCACCTCATCCAGAAGGGGATCTACAACCGCGAGTTCGTAAGTCGATGGTGGAACTGGAGGGAATATCTTGCCCAGGAGCATCCCGAGCTGGAGGAGACCTTCGAAGTCTTCGAAGCGCTGCTCAGAGAGCTTTATAAGGACTTCACCTTTGAGTTCGCGGCGGCCGAATCCGGTATTGCGCCGGAGGTACTCGAGGAAGTCGCCGAAATCGTTGCGACCGCCGGAACCCGTCTTTCGACGCACAGCTGGCGGTCGGCTGCGGCGGGAAACCTTGGCGGCTGGCAGGTGGCGCGCACTCTGTTCTTACTCAACGCCCTGCTGGGGGCGATTGCCACACCGGGGGGGACCTACCCGAACGCGTGGCACAAGTTCGTTCCCGCGCCCATCTACTCTCCGCCGCATCCTCACACCTGGAATGAGCTCACGTGGCCGCTCGAGTATCCATTGGCGTTGAACGAACTTAGCTTCCTGCTGCCGCACTTTCTCAAAGAGGACAGAGGGCGGCTTGATGTCTATTTCACCCGTGTGTACAACCCGGTGTGGACGAACCCGGACGGTTTCTCCTGGATCGAGGCGCTGACCGACAAGGACAAGGTGGGTCTACACATCGCGCTCACGCCGACCTGGAACGAGACGGCATACTTCGCCGACTACATCCTGCCAATGGGGCACTCATCTGAGCGCCACGACGTCCATTCCTACGAGCAGTATGACGGCCAATGGATTGGATTCCGCCAACCTGTTCTGAGAGCCGCGCGTGAACGCCTCGGTGAGAGCATCGCCGACACACGGGAGGTCAATCCCGGAGAGGTGTGGGAGGAAAACGAGTTCTGGATCGAGCTGTCGTGGCGCATCGATCCCGACGGGGATCTCGGCATTCGCCGGTACTACGAGTCTCGGAAAAATCCCGGCACTAAGCTTGGTGTGGACGAATACTACGAGTGGATGTTCGAAAACTCGGTGCCCGGACTCCCCGAGGCAGCGAGGGCTGAGAGTGTTAGCCCGCTGGATTACATGCGTCGCTACGGTGCGTTCGAGATCTCCAAGGAGATCGGGCCGGTTCACGAACAGGAAATCCCACCCGGCGAGCTCGTCGGAGTAGGCGAGAGTCGCCTCGGGCGCGTGTTTGCCAACTCCGAAGACCCGCCTTCCGCAAATATCGTGCCCCAGGCGACGCCGGAACCCGATGCCATCGGGCGCCGGGCTGTGGGGGTGCGCGTCGATGACAAGGTGCTGCGCGGTTTTCCGACACCCTCGGGGCGTCTTGAGTTCTTTTCCACGACGCTGGCGAATTGGGGCTGGAAGGAGCACGCTTTGCCCGGCTACATTCGTAGCCACATCCATCCTGCGGCACTCGGCCCGGAACAGATGCCGCTCATCTCGACTTTTCGGCTGCCCGTCCAGATTCACACGCGTTCGGCCAACGCCAAGTGGCTCGACGAAATCGCACACACCAATCCGCTGTGGCTGCACCCTTCGGATGCCGCCAGGCTCGAGATCGGCGCCTCTGACCTCGTGCGCGTAAGCACCGAGATCGGCCATTTCGTGGTCAAGGCCTGGATCAGCGAGGGAATCCGACCCGGCGTCGTCGCCTGCAGCCACCACATGGGCCGGTGGAAGCTCACCGATCAAGGACAGCGTCAGATGATGGCGACGGTGGCTCTGGACGGCGATGAAGGGCGCTGGGGATTGTCGCGGCTCAAGGGAGTCGAGCCGTATGAGTCGGATGATCCCGACACCAAGCGGATCTGGTGGACCGATGTGGGGGTGCATCAGAACCTCACCTTCTCAGTGCACCCCGACCCCATCTCAGGCCAGCATTGCTGGCACCAGGCAGTTCGTGTGTCTAAAGCAGAGCCCGGGGATTCGTACGGCGACATCTTCGTTGACACCACGAAGGCGCACGAGATCTACCTGAGATGGCTAGAGCTGACCAGAAATGCCCTCGCGGTTTCACCGGATGAGACTCGCAGGCCTTACTGGCTGATGCGCCCCCTCAAGCCGTCCAAGGACGTGTTCAGACTCCCGAAAGTGCGGACATGACCGCGCGGGCGGAGCTGTTCCGAGTGCTCGGCTCCCTGTGTGAGGCGCCAACCCCTGCGGCGCGCAACCTGGGGGCCGCGCTCGCTCTCCCCGGACGGCCGACAGATCATGACCACACCGATGTATTCCTCTTCCAGCTGTATCCGTATGCATCGGTGTACCTGGGGCCCGAGGGAATGTTGGGGGGCGAAGCGCGCGATCGGGTGGCAGGTTTCTGGCGCGCCCTGGGATTTCGCCCTCCGGCCGAACCGGATCATCTGGCGGCGCTGCTGGCGTTGTACGCAAGTCTTATCGAGTGGGAGCTGGAGGAGACCGAAGTTGCCCGGCGTGCACTCAGACGTCAAGCCCGGAAAGCCCTGCTGTGGGAGCATCTCCTTAGTTGGGTGCCCGTCTTCGCGCACAAAGTTCGCAGGCTGGAGATCCCCTTCTATGCGGGGTGGGCGGATCTGCTTCTCGAAGCGGTTATCGATGAAGCCAGAACGGTTGGGCGCCAGGAGACGCTGTCCCTACACCTCAGGGACGCGCCGGAGTTGTCGCCCCCTTCAGAGGATCCGAGCTCATTTCTGGCCGGGCTGCTGGCCCCTGTGCGCAGCGGGATCGTTCTCACCCGTGCCGATCTCTCACGCGCCGCCCGCGATCTCGATCTCGGCCTTCGGGTGGGCGAGCGTCGCTTTGTCCTCGAAAGTTTCTTTTCCCAAGACGCCGACGCGTCACTGGCCTGGCTGACCCAGGAGGCGTACCACTCGGCCGAACGACATGCGTCCTTCGCACACGATCTCTCAGGCATTTCCTCGTTCTGGAGTGGAAGGGCCCAAACCACTGCCGCCCTGTTGTCCGAAGATCTTTCTTCCGGCGGAGAGGAGGTCGCTGAAGCTGCAAGTCGCGCGAAATGAATCGCTCGCGGCGACGTCATGGAGTCGGCAATCGATATGCGAGACCTTCCTACCGGCACCGTCACCTTCCTGTTCACGGACATGGAGGGCTCAACGCGACTGCTGGAGCGGCTCGGGGAGCAGTACCGGGACGTCCAGCACCGCCACAACTCCATCATCCGCGGGGCCATCGCCGAGGGCGGCGGCCGTGAGGTGAGCACCGAGGGCGACTCGTTCTTCGCGGTATTCCCCACGCCCGGCGGCGCGGTCGGCGCCGCCGTCCGCGCCCAGCGCGAGCTCGCTGCAGCACCGTGGCCGGACGGGGTTGTCGTCCGAGTACGGATGGGACTCCACACCGGAGATGGGATCGTAGGCGGCGACAACTATCTCGGTCTGGATGTCAACCGAGGCGCACGGATCGCCTCGGCGGCGCATGGTGGACAGGTCCTTCTTTCCGACGCCACTAGAGCTTTGGTCGAACGGAGCTTGCCCGTCGCAACGTGCTTCCGAGATCTCGGCTCGCACCGCCTGAAGGACCTCGCGCATGCGGAACGCCTGCACCAGATGGTGATCGAGGGGCTGGAGCAGGACTTCCCGCCGCTCCGAACGATGGATGCCCGGCCCAACAACCTTCCGGCGCAGCTCACACGGTTTATCGGTCGGGACCATGAGATCCGCCGGGTCCGCGAGCTGTTGGCGAGGAACCGTCTCGTGACCCTGACCGGGCCCGGCGGAACCGGCAAGACCAGGGTCGCGCTTGCGTTAGCGGGGGAAGCCCTCACCGACTTTCGTGATGGCGTCTTCTTCGTCGGCCTCTCCTCCGTCACCGACGCGGAACTCGTGGCCCCAGAGACGGCCGCGGCGCTCGGCGTGCCCGAGGAGCCGGGACGCCAATTCCTGGACACGCTGGGGGATCATCTGCGACTGAGGAACGTCCTGCTCGTGCTGGATAATCTCGAGCAGGTCGTGGACGCGGCCCCGGGGTTCGTCGAGCCGCTGTTGCGCGCCGCGCCCGAAGTCAAGGCGCTGGTCACCAGCCGCGTTCCCCTGCACGTCTATGGAGAGCAAGAGTTTCCGGTCCCACCACTCGCGCTTCCGGATCCGAAGCATCTCCCTGACGTGGACAGCCTCGCTCGGTTCGAAGCTGTAGCCCTGTTCGCCGACCGTGCTGCGGCCGGCAAGCCGGACTTTCGCCTCACCGCCGAGAACGCCCGCACGGTGGCGGAGATCACGGCACGCCTCGACGGGCTACCACTCGCCATCGAGCTCGCCGCGAGCCGGGTGAAGCTCCTGTCTCCAAAGCTGCTACTGGCACGGCTCGAACAGCGGCTCCCGCTGCTTACCGCAAGAGACCGCAACGTGCCGGAACGGCAGCGCACGTTGCGTCGGACGATCGAGTGGAGCTACGAGCTGCTAGACGAGGCGGAGCAGCGGATGTTCTCCCGCTTGTCGGTGTTCTCCGGCGGGGCCGACCTGGAAGCGGCGGAGGCAGTGGTGAACCCGAAGAGCGAGCTCGGGCTGGACACCCTGGATGCTCTAGCCTCGCTGGTCGACAGCAACCTTGTGCGGAGCGTGGATGCGGCCGGCGGTGAATCGCGCTTCGTCATGCTCGAGACGATCCGCGAGTACGGGCTCGAGCGCCTCGCAGAAGCCGGGGAGGAGGCGGCCATCCGACGCCGCCACGCGGAGCACTGGACCCAGGTAGCCGAGCACGCTCTCGAGGCGCTGTCCGGCCCCGAGCAAGCGGTGTGGACCCGGCGCTTGGAGGTAGACCACGACAACTTCCGCTCGGTGCTTAGCTGGGTGCTGCGTTCTGGCGAAGCGGAGCTCGGCCTACGGCTCGGCGCGGCCCTCAGCGACTTCTGGCGACTCGGAAGTCATGTCCGGGAGGGGGTGCGATGGCTGGGCAACGTCCTGGCATTGCCGGGAGCGGACGGAAGCACCCTTCGAAGGGCACGAGCTCTGACCGCGGCCGGGGAGCTCCACGCGTGGATCAACGCGCCGGAGGCCTATCTGGGCTTCGCGCAGGAGGCGGTGGCGATCTATCGTGATCTGGGCGACTCGCCCGGGATCGCAGTGGCGCTGCAGGAGCTCGGATGGGCCCAGCTGCAGCTCGGCCACCTCGACGAGGCGCGGACCAATCTCGACGAGGCGAAGAAACTCAGCATCGGCCTCCGGGATCAGCAGAAGGCGGGTGAGTGCTTGAATGGTCTCGGGATGCTGGCACTGCTCCAGGGCCAACTTCAGCAGGCACGGTCGCTGTTCGAGGAAGCGTTGGAGGCGTTCAAAGACCTTGGTAACACGTACTGGGTAGCGCTCATGGAGCTCATCGTGTCGCAGGTCGACAGAAGGGAGGGAAAATTCGATTCTGCCGACAACCGTATACGAGCGGGCCTGGCCGCATTCCAACAGCTCGACAGCCTCATGGGAACCATGTGGGCGCTTTACTCGTTTGCCGACCTCGCCCTGCATCGCGGCCAACACGAGCGGGCGCTCCGCCTGGTTGGAGCTTCCCACTCCCTGAGAGAACGGGTAGGGGAGATGCCGGCACTCGTGATGGCGACGATGGGGGACGTCGGAGAAGCGGCCCGCTCATTGCTGGACGCCGAAACGGCGGAGGGCCTCTACCGGGAGGGACTGACGCTGGAGGTCGAGCACGCGGTCGCGTACGCACTGCAACACGAAACATGACTCAGGGAGGCACCGTTCACGTCGTAGCGGATTGCGCAGATTACGTCTAGTTGCAGTTAGTTAGGGATAAATCGAGGCCACTTCGACGTCCTCGGACACTCCCTTGAGCGTGACCGAGCGAAGCTCGCCGACGGGGAATCGAAGGTCGACTGCATCGATCAGATCTCGAGAGGCGAGGATCTCACCTTCTGCGGCGAGCGCACCGATCCGGGCCGCGGCGTGGACGCCCTTGCCGCCGTAGTCGCGTCCCTTCTGGGTGGCTTCCGCACGATGTAGACCCACACGCACCTGCGGAGCAAAACCGTGCGCCCTGCTGTGTTCCCGCAGTCGACGCTGTACCGTCACGGCACATTCGACGGCGTCATAGGGGCTGTCGAAGACGACGAAGAAGCCGTCCCCGACCTTGTTGTTCTCGAGACCATGATGCTCTGAGAAGCATCTGCGGAGCATCTGGTCGTGCCACTCGAGGAGGTTCTCCCATGCCTTGTCACCCATCGCGTCGACGAGGTTCGTCGATTTGACGATGTCCGTGAACATGAACGTCTTCGTGACTCGGGCTCCAGGGGCCGAAGCCTTGGGCACACCCTCGGCTATCTCCTCCCCGAGAAGCTCCATCGCGGTACGGTGGTCGAGTACCGCGCCCAATTTTTCGAATGCGGATCTGGCGGCCTGTATCTCCCGTCGACCGCTCTCATCATCCCCGTCGGCGCTCAACGCCACTCCGAGCAGCATCCGGGTGCGGGCGGCTTCGTAGGGGAGGTCTGCCTGGGTCCACAGTCGCCAGCTCCGGCGGAAGCTCTGACTCGCTTTTCCAGGATTGCCTTGCGCCTGGAGGATCTCACCGCGCGCACGAAGGGCCGCAGCCTTCAGTGGAGGGGTCCCGAACGTTTGGGCCAACGATTCAAGTCTCTCGGTGGCCGCGCGAGCCGTTTCGAGGTCCTCGGCGGCGAGGGCTATCTCGACCTGAGCCGGCAGCAGCCGTGACCTGCGGATGTCATCGATCGTTTCATCGTCGAGGGCTCGATCGATGCCGACGCGCGCAGAACGTACCCTTCCTTGCGCAAGGCGAAGCATGGATAGTCCGGGCTCAGGTTCCCGGCCAAGCTCGTGTGCCTGACCAAATGCTTCTTCCGCCTCGGCGAGATCCCCCATCCTCAGGCGTATCTCGCCTATCTCGTTGAGTCCTTCGGCCACGAACTCCAGATTGAAGCTCTGGAGCTCATCTAGCGCGCCCCTCAGCTCCTGCTCAGCCTCCGCCCATCCGCCCCGAAGCCGCACGATCTCGGCACGATGGACCCGGCAGATGCCGGGAAACCCCGAGATTGATTGCCGCTCGCACCATCGCTTGGCAGCCTCAGTCCACTGCGCTGCCCTCTCATAGTCGGCGAGCTGCGTGGTGGTGGTGATGGCGAGACAGTAGATGATTCCTGAGGCCAGCGGATTTAGTTCGCCGCTCACTGCGGCCACAGTAGCTTCGTCCAGCAGACTCAGGCCTTCATCCACGAGTCCCTTGGCGACCAGCACCCTCCCCTTCTGGAGCAACCCATAGGCCAGAAGGTCACGATCTCCGAACCGCGTGCCGAGTTCAAGCACGAGTTCGGCCTGCTCGAGTGCTGCGTCGAGGTCACCAACGTCCAAAAAGGCGTGGGTCCGCATCCAGGCGAGATAGCCATGCGCGGGCGATTCTTCCTCTTTCTCCAAGAGCCGCTCAGCCCGGTTGAACCAGCCCTGGGAAATCGAATGGGCTAGCTTTCCCGAGTAGTCATGAGACAGGACGAGCGCGATCATGGCGGCGCGCGGGAGATCCCCCCCCTTCAAGTAGGTGGCATAGGCACGCTCCCGGGCGTCGATGCACTCCTCGATCCGACCCGTCCACCAGGCAGCCTCGGCAAGCGCGGACAGGTCGTCCGCGGAGAGCGCCTCGCTGCGATCCGCCTCCTTCAGAAGGCGATACGCGTCTCGCCAGGCATTCTTGGCAATCGCTTCCCGCCCCTTAAGCAGGTACGATCCATCGACGACTTGGGTCACGGATGAGTCCCCTTTCCGACACCGACCGCTCTCCATTGTCCCACGCAAGCCGAAGGCTCTCAATAGGCCGCGGGCGGAACAGGTCTTCCACCCTCAAGATCCCACCATCTCGAGCCCAGTCGTCACTCCCCACGACGTACGGGCGGCCACCGCCCAGCGATTGGAACGCTCTCGCCGCCGCCCCGCTCGAGCGATTTCAGGAGGCGGACGCGCTCGACCCCGACGCTTGCTTCGCTAGGTGCTCGTGGATGAGGCGGATCACTGTCGAGCCTTCCCCCACCGCAGATGCCACCCGCTTCAGCGATCCATGCCGCACATCGCCCGCCGCAAATATGCCCGGGACGCTGGTTTCCAGGAGCAGCGGTTCATGTGACGACTCCGGGGGCAGGGCCTCGAGCACGTCCGCGCCTGTGAGAACGAATCCCCATCTATCGCGCACGATGTCGCTGGGGAGCCAGCCCGTGTGAGGCTGGGCGCCAATGAAGAAGAACATCGCATCCGCGTCGACGAGTTCTGGCTCCAACGCTCCGTGTTTCGACAGCACCACCCGTTGGAGCCACCCCTCGCCTTCAGCAGCCACTACTCTGGTGCCCGATCTCACGATGATCTCGGGTGTGTTTTCGATTTCCTTGATCAGGTAGTCCGACATGCTCGACGCGAGCGAGTCGCTTCGCACGACGATCGTCACTTGCTCGGCGTGGGCCGCCAGAGATATCGCGGCCTGACCGGCCGAGTTTCCCCCTCCAACGACCAGAACATGGCGGCCTTGCGTTGCCTGCTCCTCGGCGCACGATGCCCCGTAGAACACGCCGGCTCCGACAAAGTCATCGATCCCCGGTACGTCAAGCCTTCGGTACGACACCCCCATGGCGAGCACGACCGCGTGCGATACCGCTTCCTCTCCATTGGAAAGACTTATCACAAAGTGGGCACCGTCTTGCTGGATCCCGGTCACGGCGCGCGTCATCAGGAACGTTGTCCCGAATACCCAAGCCTGCTGAAACGCCTGCTGCGCAAGCTCGCTACCGTTTACTCCCTTCGCGAAACCAAGGTAGTTGCGTATTCAGCGCGCTGCTTCCCGCCTGTCCCCCGATAGCCTCTCTCTCCACGACGAGCGTGCGCAGACCTTCAGAGGATCCGTAAACCGCTGCCCCAAGCCCCGCCGGCCCTGCACCGATTACGATTACGTCGAAGTCTGTGTCGGCCCTCAGGTTGGTCCGTACGCCGAATGCCTCCGCGATTTCAGCGTTCGACGGATCAACGAGGACTCCTCCGTTCAGCATGATCACGATGGGCAACTGGTCCGCGCTCACGCCGGCGCGGCTCAGGATGTCCTTGCCTTCGCGAGAGTCTGCGGCGTGGAAGGCATAGTCGATACGAAAACGCGTCAACAGCTCTCGGACCTCGTGGGGGCGTTTAGCCCATCGGTCGCCCACGACGGCGATTTGGGGAGTTGCGACAGGTTGCGTCCGTGACCATTCGTGAAGGAAGACGGTAATCGTGCGGTGGAAGAGCTCGTCGGGAGAGCGCCACGGCTTGAGTACGTAGTAATCGATGTACCCGAAGGTCATGGCCTCGACGATCGCCTCGGCTGTCGCCGTCTGGCGCCAGGCTCCCCATTCGACTAGTAGCCCGCGCTTGGTGTTTGGAGAAACGCGCTTCAGCTCGGCCAGGAAGTCGACTCCCGTCGTCTCCGGCAGCCATTGATCTATGAGCACGAGCGCGATCTGTCGGCCCGCGACGAGTACTTCGCCTAACAGCCGCTTGGCTTCCTCTGGTGAGCTTTGGCAAACGATCTCGTAATGGCGTGCGTAGCGGGAGAAGAGCTCCTCCTTGATCCTTCTCAGTTCCTTTAGGTCGTCGTCGACAACCAACAGCAGGGGCTTGCCAGGCGCGGAAGTCACCTGAGGCTTCTCCTCCATGATCCTCGGCAGGATAGCAACCCTCCGATGCCAGCGAAGGCCCACCTAGAGCAGCTTGAGCAGATCAGGCCGTTCCCGACACTTCTCAAGATGCGTCCGGTCTCCCAGAATGAGCCGGGCTGCAATCGCACAAACGCGGTGGATTCGAACGCGTCCCGATGGGGACCGATGTAAACTTCTTGCTCCCGAACGTGTCCGAGAACCTCCGGCTGCTCCTGCGAATCCATCGCTGTCCTTTGGATGAGTTCCTTGTCTTCCCGCCCAGGCAGCCTACCGGATCAGCACACTAGTAGTCGGGCCACAGCAGGGAAAGTAGAGGTGGGGTCAAGGGTCCCGGCATCTCGCAGATTTCGACTCGGCACATCACGCAGCGAGATCGTTGCCGTCGATGACCTCAAGTCTGAGCGACCTGCTCCCGATTTACCCTCGCATGAGCCCGGCGTACCGGTTCGAGGACTGCGGTCCCGGGCAAGCCCTCGACGCGGGGCTGTCCGAACCACAGTGGCGGACTTCCAGGTGAGCCTCCTGAGCCGTGTGTCCTCCCAGTTCGAAGGTGTGGAGCGTCCGCGCCACTCCTGTGCTGTCGAGGGTGTTGGGAAAGCTGTGAGAAAGAGATTCAGTCCTTCACAGTGATGATGCCCGTCATGCCGGTGCCGTCGGGGAGGCCGTGCACCCTGCAGAAGTAGTCGTAGCTGCCTGGCTCTGTGAACTCGACACTGAAGTCGTCCCCCTCTCCCAGACACTTGTTGGTCCGGATCGGAGAGCAACTGGGTGACGAATCGAACGATTCGTCTGCAGCGGTAACGGAGGGAGCTTGCAAGCCGATCTGTTTCCACACAATCGTGGAGCGCACACCCACCGTCAGGTCCTCCGGCTGGAAAGCGGTGTCGACGATGCGCACTCGTTCGATCGAAGGCGCGACATTCCTGGACGTGCCGGGCTCAGGATCTGCTTTCTTGGATGGGCTCGCAGTAGGTGGCGCCGGGGAAGGGCGCGGCGCGCCGCGACCGGCCGAATCCACGTCGTTCGATGCGCATGCCGAGGAAGCCATCAATATGGCCGCCGCCGCAAGAGCGATAAGCCCACACCGAGTTCGCTTCATGTGGTGATTCGAGAGCGGAATGCGTTTGGTATTGGAATCATGGCGCTTTTTTGGTTCCGATGAGGAAAGAGTTCATTACTGATACTGGGAACGAGGCACATCCGCCGAGGCGAACCCATCCGGGAGGCCTCTGACTTACGTATCTGCAGCGACATGACCTTCAAGCGACCTTCATTGAACCGATCGACGGTGGTCGGGAGTGTTGTTTCCGTGTTGCTACTGACCGGGATCGGACTTGCCTATTCTGGCCCTTCCTCGGTTCCGGGCGGAAGGAACGCACCTTCCAGCTCCATGGGCAGTCCCCAGCAGCCGCGCGTGCTGAAAGTGCTCGACGACCTTCGGGAAGAGGGGGGCCGGGCCTCGGATGCTCCGGTCAAGCTGTCCGATGCAAAGGTCAAGCTCAAGAAACCCTTCGCGGTGCGCGATGGCAAGTACTCGGCGCTGGGCGTCATCAGGATCCCCGCGATCGATCTGAAAGCAAGGTTTTTTAGCGGGGTAGTGGATGAGGTCGTCGAGAATGGGCCCGGCCACTGGCCCGGAACGCCAATTCCTGGAAACTCGGGAAACTCTGTGTTGGCCGGTCACAGAACCACGTTCACCGCGCCTTTTGCCGACCTCGACCTTTTGCGACCAGGCAACCAGGTCACGACGCGGGTGGGTCGCAACCCACCAATTACCTATCGAGTGACCAGAACCACGGTTGTACCAGAATCGGAATACCTCGATTTCGTGCTCAAGCAACCGAAGAAGAGGCGCGCCCGGATTCTCACTTTGTTCGCCTGCACTCCCAAGGGGCAGCGGACCCATCGGATCGTCGTTTCGGCACACGCGCTGAGCGCTCCCGAAAAGTAGCGCCAAGTCGTACCAATCCGGTCAACGCTCAGCTAACGAATCGGTGAGTACGTAGCCAGCGAATAAGAGCAGGGATGCGCGCCCGAGTATCCCACCAACAGAAGGGAGGGTTGTATGAGTGATAAGCAGGTCTTCGATGGACAAGCTGTTATGGACATCGAGGATTCCCACGCTCGACGCAACTTTCTGAAGTACGCCGCCGTATTTGGCGTCGGAACAACACTAGCCGTGGCCGGACTTGGCGATCGTCGTTCCGCCTCTGGTCAAAGCGGAGGTGACATCGATATTCTCAACTATGCACTGACGCTCGAATACCTCGAGGCCGACTTCTACAAGCAAGGCCTCGATGCTGGAATCCTCTCGGGCCGGGAGCAGGCGCTCATTGCCCCCATCGGAGCTCACGAGGACGCACACGTCTCTACGATCTCATCGACAATCTCTGATCTTGGGGGCGATGCCGTCAAGGCACCGAAGACCAAGTATCCGCAGGACACGTTCGAGGACAGAGGCGCCTTTCTAGAGACCGCCTCTGTATTCGAGGAGCTCGGAGTCGCCGCCTACCACGGCCAGGTCACAGCGATTGAGAACGTCGACCTGCTTGCAGCGGCCGCGTCGATCGCGGGGGTCGAATCCCGCCATGCGGCGATCATCGCCGACCTCATCGGCGGCAACCCGTTCCCTGCCCCGGTAGAGGACACCAAGACCATGAAGCAGGTCCTCAAGGCCGCAATGCCGTTCATCAAGAGTTAGAAGGGCTGATCACACATGGATAGAAGAGACTTCATGAAGGGGGCTGCGGCCACCATTCCCGCAGTCGTGGGCCTCCAGATGCTGGGCCAACGGTTCGCTTTTGCACAGGGCGCGGACTTCGCCGACGATGTCGAGGTACTGAACTATGCGTTAACGCTCGAGTATCTCGAGTCGGAGTTCTACCGTCAGGGCAACGAGGCGGCGCTGCTCAGCGGCAAGGAGGCCCGGTACCTCGAGACGATCGGGGCCGACGAAGACGCCCATGTTGCGGCCATTACCGACACGATCAACAAGATCGGCGGAACCCCGGTCGAGGCTCCGGCCGTCGATTTTGCGGACGCTTTCTCGAACCGAGAGAGCTATCTCAAGACGAGCCACACGTTCGAGAACTTGGGCGTGCAGGCCTATCTCGGAGCGGCCGGGTTCATCAAGGACAAGGCGATTTTGCAGGCGGCCGCCGGAATTTTCGGGGTCGAGGCACGCCACGCAGCGGTGGTCGGCAATCTCCTGGGCCTTGAGCCCGAAGGCGGCGTCTACATGGGCGCTACGGAGACGCCACTGAGCAAGGACGAGGTCCTTGCGGCGGCGCAGCCGTTCCTCGCGGGAGCGAGCTCCATGTCCGGAGGAGCAGCGGTCACGAAGTAGGTGATCGGGTGACAAGACACAACGAGGGGCGTGTTCACTCCGCCCCTCGTTGTCGCCAGGGGCGTCCTCAGCTCTCCGACAGGGAGTTGCGGGTTACTGGGTAGTTGGGTACCAGCTCAATGTAGGGCTTGGCATCGCCGGTCCACGCCAGAGAGGTAATCTCCTGAACCGTCCTTCTGCCGGTGAGTGCCCGAAGCAACTCGAAGCGATCACCCCTGAGCTCAACCGCCGGTTCGAGGACTCCTGCCTGCCATTTGCGATCCTCGCAGCAAACGGCCACGGATGGCAGCTCCGCATCCTTGATCCTCTTGCCGAATCGCCTGACATTGCGATCGAGCGCGATCCACATGGCATCTGAGTCACGAGCGCCGGGAAGATTCAGCGCTCCCCTGAGGTCGTGCTCGTGGGTCACCGCGTCTCCGATGAGCATGGCGGCCACTCCTGGGCGAACCTCATCCAGAGACGGATCCAGTTGCCTCGAGACGGCATCCCAGTCGTAAATCAATGCGTGCATCGCGAGCTTCGAGCGGCGGGCGATCTGAGCTTTCGTCCATGCGTCCGACCCCGCGTTGTCGAAGTTGCCGGCGGCGAAATCCTCTGCAACGCCGACCAGATGGGCAACGAGATCCGTGATCGTCCACTCGGGGCAGGCGGGGACCTTCCGGATGAGGTCCTCGGGGACAAGATTGGTGGCGATCTCGCTGATGCGTTCTCGGCAGCTAACGTACACAATGGATGCCTTGTTCATCACCAGATTCTAGCTGGGGCCTGACAGTAGGCGGCGCCGAACTAGCGGTTACTGCGTTCAAGGGTAGGCTCAAATGAATGAGCGACGACCTCGACTATCTCGATCACCTCGCTCGCGAGTCTGCCCGCTTTGGCGAAGTCATGCGTGAGGCTCCGTCGCATTTACCCGTCCAGTCGTGCCCGGACTGGAACGCCGATGATCTGTTGTGGCACCTTGGCGAGGTGCAGTGGTTTTGGGGCACGATTGTCCGTGAGAAGGTAACGGGATCCCAGGCAGGACAGCTCAAGCCATTGCGCCCGGCCGACCGAGCAGGCTTGCTCAACTTCTTTGAGCGTGCGAGTCACGACCTTGCGGAAACCTTGGCCGCAGCGACGCCCGAGACTCATGCGTGGACTTGGAGCGAGGATCAGACAGTTGGCTTCATCCGACGCCGTCAGGCCCACGAGGCTCTGATCCACCGGATCGACGCCGAGATTACGGCAGGCGACCGCACCCCGATGGATGCCCATCTCAGCACCGACGGAGTCGACGAGGCCTTGCGCATCATGTACGGGGGATTGCCCTCATGGGGGGCTTTCACTCCCGACCCCGGGAAGTTGCTCACGCTCCAGGCCACGGATACCGGCGGATCGTGGTTGGTGATGCTGGGGCGATTCACCGGTACCGACCCCGATGACGACACCTCGTACGACGAACCCGATATCCACACGGCAGATACCGACTCCCGAGAGCAGACTGCCGCCGCGATCGATGGGAGTGCCGCCGACCTTGACTGCTGGTTGTGGCACAGGCCAAGCGTCGAGCCGATTGGGCGTTCGGGCGACCAGGATGTGCTCGATCGGTTCGAGTCAACCATCGCGCCTGGCATTAACTGAACTGTGGTTGCCGCACCGAGTCGCCAATCCCAGATCAAGCTCCCGGTCACGGGGTAACAGGCCGTCCAACGAGGAGGCGCATCTCAGGATGAGAAAACTGGTCGAATCCACGTTCGTGACGCTGATGGCGTCATCTCGTCGCCAGTAGTGGGGGCCACCGTACTGGGATGAGGAACACAACGGCTACGCCCACAACCTGCTGTTCGCGTCGGATGCCCTTCTATTAGGGCGTGAGACCTACCAGGGATTCGCGGAGGCTTGGCCCACTCGGAAAGGCGATGACTTCGCCGACAGGATCAACAGCCTGCCGAAGTACGTCGCTTCAACGTCTTTGCAAGAGACCAAATGGAATGCCACGCTCATCAAGGATGACGTAGCCGGCAAAGTCGCCAAGCTGAAAGAACAGCCCGGCCAGAACATCCTGAAGTTCGGCACGGGGCAACTCGACCTCACGCTGATGGAACACGACCTTATCGACGAGTTCCACTTCTGGGTCTTCCCTGTCGTTGCCGGAAGCGGACAACGCCTCTTCGACGGAACTGAGGTTACCCTGACTCTCCTCGGCACAACGACGTTCAGCTCGGGCATAGTCGTACACACGTACGCCCCCAGATAACGCCCGGCCCCCGGGCGGCGACCGACTGCGTTGTACGGCGTCGCCGTCGAGGCCGTCCGGAACTGACCAGCACCCAAGCATCAAAAGGACAAGTCACGATCCAATTGGAGATTCGCGATCGGCTTGGACTCGGACACCGAGGTCGATTTTCGTTGTTGACGCAGATGCCGCCTGGATCGTCAAGCGCTCCGGAAGTGGCCGCGGTGATAGAGGAGCGGAAGGCTAGGGGGTTTGGCGCACGTGGGCTCGGGGAGCCCTGCGGAACGATTCGGATCAGTGCGAAGGAGGGGGGAGGAAGCACTGGACATGCGTACGAGCCGGGCGAAAAGACTCCGCATTGGGCACTCCTTGTGCGTCTTTACAGTCGAGAAACCGGCTTGAAACACCCTAGAAACAAAGCTCTTCTTTAATCGCCTCCAATCGGAGGCCACAGAGGAGGAGCGTATGAACAGCGGAGACACTGCCTGGGTCCTCGGTGCATCCGCCCTGGTGATGTTCATGACACCCGGGCTTGCGCTCTTCTATGGAGGGATGGTGAGGACCAAGAACATCCTTGCTACTCTTATGCAGAGCGTCTTTGCACTGGGTCTAGTGTCGGTGCTGTGGGTGGTTATCGGTTACACGCTGGCATTTGGACCCGACAAAGGTCACTTGATCGGTGGGCTCGATTTCATGGGCTTCTCCGGTGTCGGGCAGGAGCCCAACCCGGAACTCGCCGCGCCGATTCCTCATCAGGCCTTTGCGGTCTTCCAGATGATGTTCGCAATCATCACGCGGCGTTGATTACCGGCGCCTTTGCCGAGCGCATGAAATTCTCGGGCTACGTAGCATTCACCGCACTGTGGCTGATACTCGTTTACTCGCCTCTGGCGCATTGGGTCTGGGCGCCTGGAGGATGGATCCGCGAGCTCGGCGCTCTCGATTTCGCCGGCGGAACCGTGGTTCACATAAATGCAGGCGCCGCGGCACTGGCCGCGGCGCTGGTTGTGGGAAGACGCCACGGCTTCCGCAAGGAGGCGTTCGTTCCGCACAACCTCACGCTTACGATCCTCGGCACCGGAATTCTGTGGTTCGGATGGTTCGGTTTCAATGCAGGCAGCGCCTTGGCGGCCAACGGCTTGGCGGCATCGGCCTTCGTTGCGACGAACCTCGGTGCTGCCGCGGGATCTTGTGGATGGGCCTTAACGGACGCACTCAAGCAGCGTAAGTCAACGACCCTCGGAGTTGCATCGGGAGCGGTTGCGGGGCTGGTCGGGATCACCCCTGCGGCGGGCTTCGTCGGGCCCATGGCCGCAATCGTCATTGGGCTCGCCACCGGAGTTATGTGCTCGTGGGCGGTCGGCCTGAAGTTCAGGATGGGTTACGACGATTCGCTCGACGTGGTCGGAGTGCACTTGGTCGGCGGACTGGTTGGCGCCCTCCTAACTGGGGTGTTCGCGGACCTCGCGATCAACGAATCCGGGGCCGACGGGTTGATCGCGGGCGGTGGCATTGGCCTACTCGGAAAGCAGGCAGTTGCCATATTCGCCACACTTGCATTTTCGCTAGTTGCCTCTTATGTGGTACTGAAGCTCGTCGACATGACGATTGGCCTTCGCGTCACGGAGCAGGAGGAGCTTGCGGGCCTCGATCTGGCCCAGCACTCCGAGGCCGGCTACGCCTTCACAGAGGGAGGCAGCTATTCACCACCTGCCGAAGTTGCGGAGCCGTCGTACGCGCCGGCTGGAATTAGGCTTCCGCAGGGAGGTGAGGTCAGTGAAAGCCGTCCTCGCGATCGTCAAGCCGTTCAAGCTCGAGGACGTCAAGGCGTCGCTCGTAGACGTCGGCGTGCAGGGCATGACGATCTCGGAGGCGCGCGGCTTTGGACGTCAACGTGGACACACCGAGATCTATCGCGGAGCCGAGTACGAACTCGATCTCATTCCCAAGACCAGGATCGAGGTCCTCGTGGACGACGAGCAAGTCGATGCGGTCGTCAAGGCGATCCTCACTGGCGCCCAGACCGATTCAATCGGCGACGGCAAGGTGTGGGTCATACCCGTGGAGCAAGTGGTGAGAATTCGCACGGGGGAAAGGGGCGCGGACGCTCTCTAGCTGTCGAATCGCCTCCCCCGTGCACCTCAGCGACGGGGGACGTGCCGCACGCGCACGCGCCCACACAGTCGACTCGGCTTTGGGCACGCTGCTCGCAGAGCAGGTCCCGGCAGCCGAGCTGGCCGTAGTGGCCGTGGGCGGGTACGGGCGCGGCACGCTCTCGCCGCATTCCGATGTCGACATCTGGCTAGTCGCTCCGAGACGAGGGGTCTGTAGGCAGGCCGTTCGGGCGCTCCTCTACCCTCTGTGGGATGCGGGCTTCCAGGTAGGCCACGCCGCAGGAACACCCAAGGATTTTGTAGAGCGAGCGTCGGGCGACTTGCACGCGGCGACCTCGCTCGTCCACGCTCGCCTCGTCGCCGGTAACACAACGAGTTTCGAAGAGCTGGTGGACAGGAGCGCGCGCTGGCTACGCCGATACTCCAGGCAGTTCGCACGACGCATCCGGGAGACGACGGCCGAGCGGCACCGCAGTGCGGAGAGGGCGGGATGGTCACTCGCTCCCGATCTAAAAGAGGACATCGGGGGCTTGCGCGACTTGCACACGCGATGTGGCTGACTGCGGCCGTGGGCGAGACCTCGCTCCGTCCCGAGCTCGTTGCTGCGGGAGAGCTGTTGCTCGCCATGAGAGAGGCGCTGCACGGTGAAATAAGGCGCAGGGGTGACCGCCTTCACATCGATCTGCAGCCGAGGGTGGCGAAACGGCTGGGATTCGAAGGCGAGGGAGCGGCCGACGGGCTCATGACAGAAGTTCACTCCGCCGCTAGGGTCGTCGAGCATCTCGGCGCTCAGACGGCCGATTCATTAGCCGAACGAGTCCTCGGGGGACCACGGCGATTCGGAGAAGTCCGCACGCTCGATGTGGGAGTTGCCCTCGAGGACGGGGTGCTTGTCGCTCGGCCGGTTGACGACGAAGATCATCTCGCTCACGCTCTTAGGCTCCTGACCGTCAAGGCTGCGACGGGCCGTCCGCTTGCCCCGGCCACCCTCGAATGGTTGACCTCCTGCTTTGGGGGCAAGCCGGTTACGAGATGGAGCGACGGTACCGGACGGCGTTCCTTTGTCTTCTGCGTGCGCGACACTGCGCGGCAACTCTCGAGCTGATGGACCACGTGGGCGGATGAGCCGAGCTCCTGCTCGAACGGGCTCGGCCTCGCGGACGTCCGCAGCACTATCCCTCACATCGCTACACGTCGATGGTCACTCATCATCACGGTTGGTGAGGTATCCCGGGTCGTAGAGCAGAATCACCCCATGGAATCGACGCAAAGCGCGAGAGCCTCGACGCTCTGCACCTTGCGGCCTGCTCCACGACAGGCAGGGGTCTGGTGAAGACCACGCCATCGCCGGCGAACGTCTCGCCCGAGCCGCTTGCCAACGCATCGGAGTTTTCGCTCATGACTAGAGGAGGTTGCAGCGCTCGTTCGCTATCACTTGCTGCTCGCGGATGTCGCCACAAGGCGCGACTTGATGACGGCGCGGTCGTCTAGCGGGTAGCCGCAATCGTCGGTTCTCCAGGGCTCCGGCTCCTGTACAGCTTGTCGCTGGCCGACGGGCTCGCCACAGGACCCAAGGCCTGGAGCGACTGGAAGGCCTCACTCGTGCTCGACCTGTACCGCAAGGTACTTGCCGCCTCGAGGCCGAGAATCGCCGGCCCCAACCGGCGCAGCGGGGCGCGCGCGTGAGGTGGAGCGTACGAGCCCGCCTCCGGGTCACCGGAGGCGAGCGAGCGACTCCGCCTCCACGTTGATTCTGCTCGCGTCGAAGAGGTCCGGAGGAGTTGCTGCTTATGCGGCCCCGCCCCGAGTTTGGCGAGGTTCGCTACCGGATAGACGAGCTCCCAGAGACGGGCAGGGCCACGCTGACCGTCTCTCGCGACCGGCGAGCACGCTTGCGCGCACCGCCGGGGTACTCACGCTCAACGCCTCTCTATCTGAGAGTGCAGGGATACTCGGCCTCCTCGGGGCTGGCGCTAGAGAGGTCATCGTCGCGAACCTCCGAGGTGGAGTGGAACAGCGTTATCCACGACCTGCGCGCGGCGTATCGGGAAGGCTCGCCTCGAAGTTAGGCTCGAGCGAAAAGCACGTGACTACCGCACGGGGGGACCCGTGGATCTAGAGATAAGGGTTCTCCAGGAGGCTTCGTCCCACCGACGAACGTGAGGTACGGGGGCAGAAGAGCCGGTCCCGTACGGAGACGTGACGGGTCCCGCGACCCGACCCAAGCTGAGGCAAGATCGACGCCCGAAGGGCAGCGTTGTCGACGTGTTCTATGTGAGACCCAGAGAGGCACAAAGCTAAACGATGACCAGAGCGCCGAGCTGAAAGCAGCATCACTCACCGGGTAACGCGGCAAGTTGGGGGGCCAGTGAGGCGGGCGACGCGTCGATGATCATCTGACGTTCGGGTGCTCGGTGTACAGCTTTGCGCGGTTGCGATCGCCCGTTGGATGCATTGCCGGTTGCCCGGAGTGCGTCCCCTTCTCTCATGAGCCTCCCGAGGGGACCAATCGAAAGTGAAGGTGCTCCGGCAGGATACGCACAGTTCGCTGGCGGGATCCGTTATTTGGGTCAGCGTCAGTTTGCGAGGCCACAATTAAGAGATGACTGCCCGGCTCCGCCTCGCCGACCTTCTCACTGGCCTGTCGATCGTGGCCGACATAGGCTACGGACTTCCCGTGGGACACGCGCTGCGCTCGTGCCTTATCGGAGTCGCGCTCGCCCAGGAGCTTGGTCTCCCGAAACAGGAGGTTGCGGACACCTTCTACACGTCGCTTCTGTCCCACATCGGATGTGTGGGCTTCTCCCACGAGATGTTTGTGGCGTTCGGGGATGAGTTCGCGGCGAACATGGCAGGTGCGAAGACGAACTTCGCGGACCCCAAGGATATCTTTGCCACGCTCATTCCTGAGACTGTACGCGGGTTGCGGCCGACCGCACAGGTCAGGGTGGCAGCATTCATTCTCACGAGAGGCCGCCCCCTCGGGAGGCGTTACGACATCACCGTTTGTGAGGTCGCAAGGGAAACCGCGCGCCGGATCGATCTAACGGATGGGGTTCAGCGTTCCTTGTACGAGGTCAAGGAGTGTTGGAACGGCAGCGGCGCTCCACGCAATCTCGAGGGTGAGCAGATCCTCCTCCCTGCGCGGATCGCGCGGGTGGCCACCGAAGCGGCTCTGTTCGACGACTTGGGTGGTCTGGATCTCGCCGTCGAGGCTCTCAAAGATCGTGCCGGCCGGATGCTGGACCCATCTCTTGTCACCGCGTTCGTCACCAGCGCGCCGGGGCTTCTTGCCCGGGCGCATGAGGGAGATCCACGCGAACTGATCCTGGAAGTGGAGCCGCGGCCGGTCGTGGAGAAGGATCAAACCGAGCTTCCTCAGCTGGCAGCTGCGTTCGGAGATCTCGCGGACCTCAAGACGCCATTCACCCACGGTCATTCCAAAGACGTGGCGAGGCTGGCAAAGGCCGCGGCGGTAGGCCTGAAGCTTGACTCTGAAACCGTCGATCGGCTGCACGTCGCCGGGTTCTTGCACGATCTCGGGCGCGTCGGGATCTCGGACGCGATCTGGGAGAAACCGGGACCGCTAACCGGCGCGGAATGGGAACAGGTGCGCCTGCACGTCTATCACTCGGAGAGGATCCTCGCGACCTCGCAGGCCCTCGAGCCGGTAGCTCTTATTGCCGGGAGGCATCACGAGCGACTTGACGGTTCCGGATACCACCGAGGCTCTCGGGCTGGTGATCTATCCGTCGCAGCCCGCGTGCTGGCAGCGGCCGATGTATTTCAGGCGATGACCGAGAAACGTCCTCATCGGGAGGCGCTCGGGGCGGAACGGGCGGCAGAAGAGCTCCGCATAGCCGCCCATTCAGGACAGCTCGATCCCGACGTGGTTTCGGCGGTGATCGAAGCCGCCGGGCAACGTGTGCAGCCCCGGCGAAACCTTCACCCCGCGGGGTTGAGCGACCGTGAGATCGAGGTGCTCCGGCTGGTTGCCAGGGCGTGCTCGAACCGAGAGATCGGGGAGAACCTGCATATCTCACGCCGCACGGCCGAGCATCACGTCCAGCACATATACGCCAAGATCGGCGTGTCGACCCGATCGGCCGCTGCATTCTTCGCTCTCGAGCACGACCTCCTCCCCTCTAGGGATTTCTGAGGTGGGTTCAGGGCCGCTCGACTTCTACTCAGAAAATAGGTAGGTCCTACCGATGCTGGGTTGGCCGCTGCCTGCCATCTTAGGTGTGGTTGGACAGACATCCGATGAGTTAGAAGGAGGCAGTGATGGAAACCTCGACGTTTTTTGGCATGGAGAACCGAGTTCTCCTGACCTCGGGCGAGACGGAGGGCGCGGCGGGAGTGATCGACATCGCGATACAGCCGGGTGCCGGCGCCCCACTACACACCAATACGCGCGAAGCGATTCTATGGTACGTGATCGACGGCACGCTAACAATACAGACGCAGGAAGGCCCGGTGCAGGTGGCGGAGGGCTCTGCAACCTACCTTGCCAAGGGAGCCACGCAGACCTTCGTGAACATGTCGGACCGTCCGGTCCGCGCACTACTCGTCTGCGTGCCCGGGGGATTCGAAGGGTTCCTGCTCGAGCTCTCCGGCAGGCTGCCCGCCGATCTTCCGACCGGGCCTCCCTCTCTGGAGGCGACAGAGCTCATCGTTCGCACGGCGGAGCGGTACGGCTCGAAGGTCCATCTTGAGGAACTGCCGTCGTGAGGACAAAATGATCCAGGGACTGTAGCGGATGCAGCCGGCGGCTTCCCGAAAATTGCATGGCGCTGTTCGCGGAGTTTCTCGATGTACGGCGATAGCCGTCGAGGCGCCAACGTCGGTCGGCCACACCAACGCCTCGATCCCGACCCGCCGGGTGGGACCGTCAGGCGGATTCGAAAAGCTCGACCAGGTTGCCCGAGGGATCCGCAAGCAGGATCTGCTTACCGCCCTTGCCTTGGGTAATGTCGCCTCGGAACGTGGCACCGGCTGTTCGTAGTTCGTCAGCGGTTTTTTCGAGGTCGTCGACCTCGATCTGGAAGCGATTCCAGCCGCCAGACTCTGGGGCTTTGTCGCCGGCAGTACCGGCCCCCCCTGCTCCCGGGGCATTTAGTAGCAACCTGAGGTCACCTCTTGAGAGGGAAGCAAAACCGGGGGCGGGGTGCAGGTCGACTCGAAAGCCAAGCCGATCGCGGTAGAAGCCGATGGCCTCCCGTACGTCATCGACGATGTAACGGACACAGACCGTTCCCATTGGTCCTCCTCGGCGCGGTCATTTGTCAGTATTGCGAAATCAGCCTACTCAAAGGTTTGCGGCGGGCGGCCTTCGAGCGCGGAGCGGAGCAAGGCCTGTGCCGACCACCGCATCGTTGCGACCGCGTCGGCGCGCGAGAGTTGGCCGACGTCGGTAAGCCACACCAACGCCTCGATCCCGACCGTCGCTCGGATCGCCAGCACGAGTCGACGAAGCTCTGCCTCGGACAGGTTTCCCCTCAAGGGGGCCAGGGCGTCCTCGATCCAGCGGATTCCTCGACCCTGGCGGAGCGGCAGTCCTCCGTCGCCCCTCGGAGCGTCCGGTCCCAATGCGAGGCGGAGGGTAGCCCGTAGCTCGGGTTCGTGGTCGAGGACCTGCCGCATGAAACTCTCCATGACGATCTCCAGTCGCGCCGATGGGTCCGCGGGAGGGTCCGACCCGAGCAGAGAAGGGTCATCAAGCTCCGGGTAGGTCGCCAGCAGCAGCGCGCTCTGGTTCGCGAAGTACCGGTAAGCGGTCGTGCGAGCGATATCAGCGCGCTCGGCGGCCTGCTCGACAGTGGGGGTGATCCCCTCGGCGAGCAGCTGGCGAGTGGCCTCGATCAAGGCGCGGCGTGTTCGCGCTTTCTGGCGCCGCCGGCCCTTGAGCTCATATGGGATTGACATGCCCATAATGGTACCGTAGTCTTATGGGACGGCAGTCCCATTTCGGCCAGCAAATGAAGGAGAGGACCAACCAATGACCAAAGCCACTTCGATCGTCCGGGCCCGAGGCGAAGGCGAGCGCCTGTGGTTTTACGGTGGCGGTGTGTTCACGGTCAAGGCGACCGCCGCTGAGACCGGCGGCTCGCTGTTCATGTTCGAGGACACGATGGCCCAGGGCAAGACCACGCCGTTGCACCTGCACCCCGAAGAAGAGGAAGCCGTCTACGTGATCGAGGGCGAGTTGCTGGTCCACGTCGATGGCAATGACCATCAGGTTCGGGCCGGGGGCCTTGCCGTCGTCCCGAGGGGGGTCGCTCACGCTTTTCTCGTGACCTCCAAGGTCGCGCGGGTCCTCGCGATCCTGTCGCCGGGAAAGGCCGAGTCCTTCTACCGGGGAGCGAGCGAGCCCGCGACATCGGAGACTGACCCCTCCGGTCCCGTCGATTTCAACCGGCTGCGCCAGTCGGCAGAACAGAACGGCGGCATCGAGATCCTGGGCCCACCTCCCTTCGACAAGTCCCAGATCGATGCTCTCGTGCCCACGGGTAGTTGATGAGAGAAGGTCCTTCTACAGAGCGACCTGAGGCTCCGATGACAGTCCTGATCGCCAACGTTGATATGGCAGCTGCCCCGACGCGGCGGCCTCAGGCCTGCGGTCGGTACGCCAGGTAGACGACACCGTTCTCGTACGACTCACAGGCCGTTAGCGACAGGTTGCCGGGTGCGGCTTCCTCGGGGAAGAGCCGAGGACCGGATCCGCGGGTGAGGGGATAGACGAACAGATGCAGCTCGTCGACCAGGCCGTCCGCGAGCATCGCTCGTACCAGGGTCCCGCTGCCGCTGACGTAGAGGTCGCCGTCGACCTCGCCCTTCAGGCTGCGGATCGCGTCGGGATCGTACGGTCCGACGATCTTCGAGTTCCTCCACGTGCCAGTCGTGAGCGTCGCGGAGACCACGTACTTGGTGGTGTCGTTGAAGAACGGCGCTCCTGGATCGTCCTCCACGGTCCGCTTCGACCACGACGGCTCGAACATCTCGTAGGTCGTGCGCCCGAGCAGGATGCCTCGGCAACGCTCCGTGACCGCGCCGATGGTTTCTCCCATCTTGGGGTCGAAACCGTAGTCGAACGTCCACGTCGGCGCGTCGATCACGCCATCGAGGCTCATGAACTCATGTACGTGTATTGCTGCCACTTCTCACCTCCTTGGCGACGTTGCTGTCTAAGACTTGGCCATCGCCGCGAAGTCATCGCTCGGCGGGGAACTCCGGCGCCGGCATCTCGTCCTGTGCACTGCAGTTGCGCAGCGGCAGTGCCCTGGTCGTAGAGGCCCGCATATATCCAACATGGCGAGAGTAAGACGAACCGTGGAATCGGTCGAACAATCGACAGGCCGATCCCATGTTCCGGATGCCTCGTGACGACACCGGGAACTCCCGCGTCTGCGGTTCAGTCACCGAAAGAGATAGAGAGTCCCGCCGGCTGGCTCCCTTTCATGTATATTTTTTTTGGTATAAGTGTTATGTCGTAGAGGTCGTTGACGTGGGAAGGTTAACGTGGATCTTGAGCCCGAGCTCTGTTGGTGTCCGCTGCCCGAATGTAGATGTTCGTTTAAGATAGGGTTGGGAAGTTGGAGCTGGGGGTGGCAACGCTAAGAGAAATTAGACGACGTATAGAGCTCGTTAAGATCACGGGTATTTCGGTAGGTAAGGTTAGGGATATGTTTGAGACGGGTAAGTTCTAGGACCTCGGAGAGATGAGAGAAGCTCTAGAGCACGAAGAAGTCTATTTGGATAAGGTGATAGAGATAGTTTAGGTAGAGTAGTTTGCTCTGGGCGAGGTAGTAGAATTTGTGAAAGTAGTGAGTAAGAAACTTTTACACGTATTGAGGGATAAGGTACGAAAGATCAAGTTAGAGGTAGAGCAGCACTGAGATCTCGCTGCGCGCACGAGGATAGATAAGCTCGCAGCTACGTAGACGAGCTAGGTATGATGCACATCTACTGGAGTTGGAGCCACGCGTAGACACGATCGGCCAGGGGAGGCCGGTTAACGTATGGTAAGAAAGGTAAAGACACAAGAGAAGAAAGAGCTTTTAGAGATATATCTAGCTGATGATTAAGAGGCGTTGCTGACGGGCTCTGGCAAAGGCCGGGCCGATGTCCCGAGCTGGTGTTTCTGGTGAGTCACGAGGTGGCTAAGAGAGGTTGGAAAGAAGTGAGAGTAGGAGAGCTCTGTAAGATATAAGATATGGGATTAGTCTAGATGAGGGTGGATAAGGAGATAGATGATGACGATTTCTTGAGCGGGGTTTCTAAGACGGTAAGGATCTACGCTACTTCGAGCGCTGGATCAAGAGCATGATAGAGGTATGGATGGCTCTAGAGTTGAGCGAGCAGTAATTAGACGGGATAATGTGTGTTGACTGCGGTAATCGCTTCCGCACTGAGTTAGATGATGTGAAACTACGCGTCGCTCACGGGATTCTAACGACAACCTCGAGCCGCGTGTTGGAGGTGCTATCAGTTTAAGACTGCGCAGATGCAAGGCTGGCAAGCTGAAGCCTCCGGTTAGACCGCTATAAAAATATATGTCTATAGGTATACAGAGATAGGTGATAACAGGATGAAGGTCTGAGACTACAAAAGAAAGGTTGGTGAGATAACGATTTCTGTTGGATTGTAGAAAATGAGTTGGTGTTATTTGCTATGATAGAGTGCAGTAGAGGTAATACTGATGATGAGTGCGATTGCTGTCGATCGATGACAGACGTCAACCCCTAACAACGACGATAAAAGTGGCCGATAGACGAATGATTCCCGACATCTAATTAACACTGATCGTGGACGGCCTCCAGAGTCAGGGTTACGTCACCATTACTGATGAATAAATGCAATGTGAGCGATTGGGTACACGATCTAACCGATGAGCTCATTATTTGGTTGGTCGCTGCCCGGTAGGAGCGTTTCTCGAGCGATGTGGCGATTTCGTAGTGTTACGGATCTTCGAGCAGGTGGTTAGCTGACGGTAGAGGTATGTTCAAGACGCTGAAATATGAAGGGATTTTTTGATTTAATCGATGATGTTTTTTTTGTTGTATGAGTTCGGTAGGTTTTTGTATGTATGTTATTTCGTGTAGGAAATGAGATTCTTAGAACTTTTCTCGAGGATGGACTCGGCGGATGCGGTCCGGATCAGTGGCTTGGGTTGGCGTTGGTGACGCGGAGCTAGTCCTCGATGATGGCGATCGGGTGAGGAACGCTGAGGAAGCTGCCGCGTCGGATGTTCTTGTCGGTGAGTTCGCGGACCCAGTCATCTCGCAGACCGCAGTAGCGATCTGAAGTCGGCGACTGGCCCGAGGTGCGTCAGCTTGTCGGGGTTGACGATCGAGCTGATGCTCGTGATCTGACCGCCGGCGATATCGAGCGCCAACACGCCGATCAGCCGCTGCTGTCCGTCGAGAAAGAGCGCTCCCGGGCCGCCGTTGACCTCGACGGGGCGCAACGACACGCCCGGAAGGCGGGCGACCAGGCGGATCCAGTTGATCAGCGTGCGCGCGACACGGTTGCGCCCGCGCAGCGACCGCGCGAGCGCCGGAACCTTGCCGCCGCCGTCGCCGGTCAGCTCCACGTCGTGGGCGAGCAGCGCCTCGAGCCCGGCGAGATCGCCTTGCTCGGCGGCCGCGAAGAACCGTCGTGCCAGCTCGTCGCGCTGCTCGCGCGTCGTTTGGAAGCGGGGCCGGCGTTGCTCGACGTGGCGTCTGGCGCGGGTGGCGAGCTGGCGCACGTTGTCCTCGCTCTTGCCGACGATCGCCGCGATCTCCGGGTACCCGTAGTCGAACACGTCGTGAAGCAGCAGCACGGCTCGCTGCTCGGGCGAGAGGCTCTCCAGCAGCACCAGCATCGCCAGCGACAGCGAATCGGCGGTCTCGGCGTGCCGGGCCGGATCATCGTGGCCGTCGGTGATGATCGGCTCTGGCAGCCACTCGCCGACATAGCGCTCGCGGCGGGCGCGCGCGGAGCGCAGCTCGTTGATCGCCAGCCGGGTGGTCACGGTGGCGACGAACGCGCGCGGCGATGCGATCTGCTCGCCGGCATCGAGCGCCTGATGCACCCGCAGCAGCGCTTCCTGCACCACGTCCTCGGCCTCGGAGACGCTGCCGAGCATCCGGTAGGCGATCGCGAACGCGACCGGCCGCAGCTCGTCGAGCAGTCGCTCGCGATCGGTCATGCCGCTGCGAACCCCTGACGCCAGCTCGGATGCGCCGGGCGCCACGCGAGCTCGCGCTTGGCCTTGGCATTGGAGGCGCCGCGGAGCTCGGTCATCATCACCACGCCGGCCTCCCCGGCGAACAGCCGCCCGACGAACCGAGGCACGCGCATCGGCTTCTTGGCGCCGAGCGTCTGCGCCAGCGCCGGCAACCACTCGGCGACCGGGGCGGGGTCATCGTCGACGACGTTGTAGACACCGCGGCTGCCGTGCTCGACCGCCGCCACCGTCGCCTCCGCGGCGTCGGCGATGTGGATGAACGACCACACGCCGCCGCCGTCGCCGACCAGCGGGAACCTGCGCTTGCGGACCATCTCGAACTGCTCCCCGCCCGGCGCCAGCGAGGTGCCCGGCCCGTAGAAGGCGCCGTAGCGCAGCACGATCCCCTCGGTCCACCGCGCACCGAGGACCGCCTCCTCGAGGTGACGGATCGCGGCCAGCGTCTCGCGCATCTCCCGGGAGGGCGAGGGGTCGAACGGGTCCTCCTCGCTCTTGACCGGCCGCGCCGGTGCGCGCGTACGCGCGCGGAGTATGCTCTGCGCCACGAACCGCCGCACCCCGACCGCCTGCCCGGCCGAGAGCAGGTGATCGGTGCCCTCGGTCCGCAGACGGTTGGTCAGCGCGAAATCGCGATCGAAGTGACGCATGTCCAACACGCTCCGATCGCGGTCAGCTGATGGACGATCACGTCCGGCCTCGCCCTGCCCACGGCCTCCGCGACCTGATCGGGATCGAGCGCATCCGCGACCACCGGCACGGCGCCGAGCTGCTGGAGCATCGCCTGCTTCGACTCGCTGCGCGTCATGCCATGAACCTCATGACCGGCGGCAACCAGACGCGGCACCAGCTGCTTGCCGATCGCTCCCGTCGCTCCTGCGACAAACACTCTCATCATCAGCCCTCATCGAGGATTACCTACACTCCACAAGACAAGACGGCAGCGCTGGCTGTGACACCTCCGGAACCCCGGCACGGGAACGTGGACGAGGGGTGGGATGCTGGGGACCGGCTGGCAACGGAGCTCCTAGAGAGGTAGTGCCCGCAAGAGAAGGACGGGCATCCTTCACGATCTGAACCGATGAGTTCGGACTCGCCTGACAGTCGGTATTACTGGCATGGAAGGTTGCTGATCACAGGAGGGCATCATGGCAACGATCGTCGAAACGAAGAATCTCGCCGACCTCTACGACCTCCCGCCGATCGACTGGACCGCGATAACGGCCCCTCTCGACAGAGGTGTGACCCAAGCGCCCGAAACCGGCGGACCGGATCGCCACACGACGATGGCTGACGACGATCAACGCCGATGGATCCCCACACGTCACGGCGTAGGCGCGTTGTGGGTCGACGGCACGTTCTGGTTCGTGACGGGCGAGCGCACCCGCAAGGGCCGCAACCTGCGAGCGACTAGAGCTGCACGCTAGCCGTCTCGATGCGCGAGTCCGATCTCGTCCTCGAGGGAGATGCGAAACAGGTCACCGATCCTCCGACCATTGCTGCCATGACCGAACGTTGGGACGCGGGGGGCTGGCTCTGCTGGGTGGACGTGACGGGACGGGCACTCACTGCTGAGTACAGCGCGCTCTGAGCCGGCTCGCCGCCATGGTTCGTCTACCGCATCACCCCGCGGTCAGCAACCGCGCTCTATACCATCGAACCCGGCGGTGCGACCCGGTGGCGATTTCTGACTGAGCTAACACCGCAGTGAGTCAGAGATACACGCAGTTTTCCGGGGGGTGTTCTCGTCTCGTGTTCCGATCAGCGGCGTGCGCCTAACTCATCGAAAAGCGGTGTAGAGGTAAGTGAAGCTATGGGGTTGTCCAGGAAGACGGCAAGTCCGTCCACCGTGCCATAACGGGCGAAGCAGCGGTTGGAATGCGTTCGCCTTCTTCCACGACCCGGACGGCAACGGCTGGGTTCTGCAGCAGAGTCCGGGAAGTGTATGTGACTTTGCGAGTCGGTCTACTCGTTCTCCCAGAGACCCATCACGTTGCCCTCCGTGTCCTTAAAGTACGCGAACGCACCCACACCTGGAATCGCCTGCCTCGAGCGGACCACACTGCCTCCGCCGGCCTCCACTTTCCTGAGGGAGTCGTCGATCGAGTCAACGTTGATCGTGATCACAGGAGACGGCGTGTCTGAGGATCGCTTCACCATTCCACCGTTGATCGCTCCGGGTTCTTTGGGCATCTGCTGGTCGTCGACCTCCACCGTTCGCACGATTGTGTAATCCATGCCTCCCTGCATGTCGTCGAGCTGCCAGCCGAAACTCGAACCGTAGAAATTCTTTGCCCTCCCGATATCGTCGGCCGGAATCTCGAAGTGCACGATCTTGTCCATGTCCCCATCTCTCTTCGCTCGTTGGCCTCATCCAAGCTCACAGCCAGATCCCTTCAAAGAACAGTTTTACAGGTCGACGCAACGGGCGCCAGCGCGGCAGGATTCGAACCTCGACTGCCGCTTGAGAGAGGAAGGCGGAACTCCCCTCCCCGTGTGCGCCTTGTGGAGGCGGATGCCTCAGGTGCGTCAGTTCCACCGCTACAGCCTCAATAACCACCTGATCTTCGTTATCGCTTCGCTGCGACCTCGGTCGGCAGGTGGCGATTCGGAAGGAATTAGTCGCTTCCGTAGGCGGCGAGGAAAACGAGAACGCCCTCATCGGCGTAATGGTTGAGCTCGTCGGGCGTAAAGGTTGCTTCGGGGTCGAACATCGAGGTGTTCAGAGGTATAGACAGGATGAGCCAGTTGAAGTGTTGAGCCGCAAGTGATGGGTCATCGATCCGAAGCACCTGCCGCGACTCCAGAAGCGCTTTGGGCGGGCGTTTAGCGGGCACGAACCGGTTTCGGCCCATGTTCGGGCGAGGTCGGGAAAGCGGTCTGCCTCGCCGATCACCATGCGGCGCACCCTCATGACTTCCGGCTTGACGATGATCGACATGTAACGGCCACCAGCTGATAGAGGTTGCCGTCAGGATCCTCGTGGTCGAGCGTGCGAGCGAGTTCCTGGGATCTGCTCGCCATATCGGCCGTGATGATTTCGATGAACAGGGTCTCTTTGTCCGTGAAGTGCTTGTAGACGGTCTGTTTGGAGACCTTCGCCACGGCGGCGATCTCGTCCATGCTGGTTCCTTCGTATCCGTTGCGCATGAATACGGCGCGGCGCTGCCTCCAGGATGGGCGAGCGTTTGCGAGCCGACCGGCCTTCCACGAGGCCCTCTGGCGCTCGGTCTTCGATGGCGTTTCCCATGAGTCCTCCCCGGCAATCCTGCCTGGTACTGGACCGTCTAGTTTGGTATAGAGTACTACACCGTCTAGTACCGAAGATGGGAGGATTTGATGGAGCTAGTCGAGTCGAAGGACGGGACGAAGATCGTGTTCGAGCGGCTGGGAGAAGGGGTTCCGTCGTCCTCGTAAGCGGCGCCTCGTGCGACCGCGGCATCCATGCTGAGCTGGCCCACCTGTTGGCCGAGGACTTCATGGTGATCAACTACGACCGGCGAGGTCGAGGTGACAGCGGTGAGAAGCCGACGTACGCGGTCGAACGGGAGATCGAAGACCTCGACGCGGTGGTCACGAGCGCGGGGGAAGGGCGATGCTGTTCGGGAACTCGTCTGGTGCTGTCCTGGCGCTTCATGCCGCGGCGGCCGGCCTGCCAGTGACCAAGCTGGCGCTGTGGGAGCCGCCATTCATGACCGACGAGGACGCCCCGCTGCGCCAAGACGCATACCTGACCGAACTGACCGCCCTGCTCGACGAGGGTCGTCGGGGCGACGCGATGGCACTTTTCATGCGGACGATCGGTCTGCCCGAGCAAGTGATCGCAGGGATGCGTCAGGCGCCAATGTGGTCGGGATTGGAGGAGATCGCCCCGACGCTCGTCTACGACGCGATCATCATGGGCGACAGCTTGCTGCCATCCTCGTTGGTTGCATCCGTAGATGCCCCGACGCTGGTGCTTGACGGCAGCTATACGGGCGACATCGTTGAGCCGCATCGGATCGCGCATTAGAGGAGACACTTCCTAATCCTCAGCGTCACACGTTCGAGGGCCAGAACCATGCCATCGTGTGGGACGTGCTCGCGCCGGTACTTAAGCAGTTCTTTGCCGAGGCTTACTAACCCAAATGGGGACGGAGGGAGGGTTTTGAGGTAGATCCGAGTTGGGCCATGGACCCTCGGACAGTTAGTGGCGCTCGCCTGACTGCCACTCTCGAACTCCATGGTCTCGGGTCGTCTCGCGCCCGTGCTTGCTAGGGGAACGTGCCGGTCCCGGGCCGCGGCGTCTGTGGCCTGTCGCTAAAGCGTACTCCGCGTAGTGGTGGGGGTACTTCACACCGAAGAATCGGGACTTTACCTAAAAGGTGCACGAGAATGAGGAGTGCCCCCGGCAGGATTCGAACCTGCGCACCACGCTCCGGAGGCGTGTGCTCTATCCCCTGAGCTACGAGGGCTCGGGCGTGAAAACTCTATCGCCCCACGCCGATTTGGCCGACCAGTCGAGCCACTGTTCTAGTAAGGTTGAGACATGTCCGACAAAAAGAGAGTGCTCATCTGCGACGATGACCCCGTCATCCTCCGCCTCCTGCAAGTCAACCTTGAACTGGAGGGTTATGACGTGCTACTTGCCCATCACGGTGAGGAGGCCATCGAGGTGGCCACTGCCGAGCATCCCGATCTCATAATCCTCGACATAATGATGCCGCGGTTGGACGGTTATCAGACGATGCAGAAGCTCAAGGTGGGAGAAACTACCAGCGAAATCCCGGTTCTCTTTCTCTCGGCCAAGGCGCAGACCTCGGATATCGAGAAGGGTCACCAGCAAGGGGTCGCCGGCTATCTCACCAAACCGTTCGACCCCAGCGAGCTTCTCGAGGTCATCGAGCAACTCGTACACGCCAAGCCGTAGGTTCTCCCCATGGTCACCGACGCTTTAGCCGGTCTGGTCCAGGCCGCTCTGAAGGCGTCCGTTGCGGATGGGGTCTTGTCGTCGGAATCCTTTCCCGAGCCCCTTTTCGAGCGGCCCAAGCGGGTGGAGCACGGCGACTGGGCCACTAACATCGCTCTGGTCGTCGCCCGAGGCGGCGGTAATCCCCGGGCTGTGGCGGCGGCGCTCGCCGAGCGGCTTCCGACGTCTGATCTGGTCGAGAGAGTCGAGGTGGCCGGTCCCGGATTCCTCAACTTTCATCTCTCATCGAAATGGCTAAGTGACGTCGTGCAGCGAGCGGCGGATACTGACTCTGGATTCGGCCGCTCGGAAGAGGGCCGCGGGCGTCACGTCAATCTGGAATACGTGTCGGCTAACCCGACCGGCCCCATGAATGTCGTCAGCGGGCGTCATGCGGCGGTGGGAGATGCGCTGGCGGGATTGTTGGAGGCGACCGGCCACAAGGTCACGCGCGAATTTCTCATCAACGATACGGGGCGCCAGCTGGATCTGTTCGCCCAGTCCGTGGCGGCTCGCTACTTGCAGCACTTCGGCATCGAGGCGGAGCTGCCGGAGGACGGCTACAAGGGTGACTATCTCATTGACGTTGCCGAGCAGATCGCAAGCGAGATCGGGGATGCCCTGGTCCATTCGCCAGCTGCAGAACGAGTGGAAACGTTGCGAGATCTCGCCCTGCAGCGGATGCTGGATTCAATGAGGTCATCGCTCGAACGCTTTGGGTCGCGCTTCGATGTGTGGTTCTCGGAAAGAAAAATGCACGACACGGGTGCGGTATCCGCGGCGATCGAGAGATTGCAAGAAAGTGGATACATAGAAGAGAGAGAGGGGGCCATATGGTTTCGATCGTCTCAGCTCGGCGACGACAAGGACAGAGTCGTCGTGCGCTCGAATCGCGCGACCACTTACCTGGCCGCCGATATCGCATACCTCATCGACAAGGCTGGGCGGGGTTATGACCACCTCCTCTACTTGTGGGGGGCCGATCATCACGGAACCGTTCCCCGAATGATGGCGGCCACTCAGGCCCTGGGACTGAACAAGGAGCAGTTGGAGATCCGCCTGATACAGAACGTCTCGCTGTTGCGCAAGGGGGTGACGGTCAAGGCCTCCAAGAGGGCGGGGGAGATCATCGCGCTGGACGAGCTGGTGGACGAGGTCGGCTCCGACGCCGCTCGGTACACGTTTCTTACTCGCTCGATGGACGCGCCGCTCGAGTTCGACATAGAGCTGGCGAAGCAGGAAGGCCCCGAGAATCCGGTCTATTACGTTCAATATGCGCATGCTCGCATCTGTTCGATCCTCAAGAAGGCGGCCGAACAAGGCGTCTTCTTGAACACCACATCGGCGCTCGAGACATTGGGACATCCGAGTGAGGAACAACTCATGCGCAAACTGTCATCGTATGAGGAGACGGTGCCACAGGCGGCGCGGACTCGAGGTCCCCAAAGGCTCACGCGCTATCTTGAAGAGCTGGCATCGAGCTTCAGTGCCTTCTATCGGGATTGCAGAGTCATCTCCGACGATCATGCGCTGACTCAGGCACGGCTCATGCTGTGCCTCGCCACGAGGAGGGTGATCGCGGATGGATTGGGACTTGTCAGGGTTTCGGCACCTGAGAGCATGTGAAGATGAGATTTCATCAACTCGACGTGTTCGGCTCGGGGCCTTATACCGGAAACCCCCTGGCGGTGTTCCCGGAGCCGGGCGGCCTTGATGCTGCTCAGATGCAGAGGATCGCTTCGGAGATGAATCTGTCTGAGACCACGTTTGTGACTCACGCAAGGGTGGATTCCTACGACATGCGTATCTTCACTCCCACAGAGGAACTGGCGTTTGCGGGCCATCCCACGATCGGGACGGCCTTCTGCCTTGCACACCTCGGACGGGTGACCGGCGAGCATTTGACTCAGCACACTTCGGTGGGGCAGACGACGGTAACGCGCAGGGACGAGAGGTGGTGGTTCGAACGCCCGGGCCGCTCTCACGATGATCTCGAAAGCTCCGATGAGAGGGCCACCGGCACTCTCGCCGATGCCCTCTCCCTCGATCCGGCCGAGATCGGACTGGAAGCTCGCGAGCTGGGTCGGTCGGGCCGCCTCCGGCCGGCGATTGCCGACGCGGGCATCGGCCACCTGATGATCCCTGTTCGTGATCTGCACTCACTCGCGAAGTGCTCGGTAAGAGCCGACCTCTTAGCGCCGGTGACGAGGATCGGCGTGTATTGCTTCACGGCCGCTGGCGCCGGGCGCGTTCGAGCACGGGGGTTTTTTCCCGGCGCGGGTATATCCGAGGATCCCGCCACGGGCTCGGCTGCGGCAGAGCTCGGGATTTATCTTGCAGCCCGCATCGGAGACATCGACTTCGAGATCTCACAGGGTCTCGAAGTCGGACGGCCCTCCCGACTATCGGTGCGGGCTCAGAAGGCTTCGGTGAAGGTCGGGGGCCGCTGCGATCTGGTGCTCCAGGGTGAGCTTGTGGAGCTTCCTGCTTCGCGCGCGTCCGGATGATCACAGTCATCCTTCCGCATACCGCATGAACCTCCCATGCCCGAGCACCGTTCCGGTACCCATGAGTACAAGTTGCGCGACGGAGACCCCCGGTGGACCCCGAGGGAGCGGAGAAATCGACCGAGGTGGCACAATCGCCCGGTGACAACGCCCATCCGCGTCGGCTTGCTCGGATGCGGGATCGTCGGAGCGGCTACGGCCCGCCTCCTGCTCGAACATGCCGAAGAGCTTGCCCGGCGCGCCGGATCTCCAGTCGAGGTGACGCGCGTCGCGGTCCGCGACGTCACCAAACCTCGTGCCGTGACCCTTCCCCCCGGAACGCTCACGACCGACGCTCATGCGCTCGTGACCGATCCTGGCATAGACATCGTCGTCGAGGTCATGGGTGGTATCGAGCCCGCACGAAGCCTCCTTGTGGAGGCGGCACATAACAAGAAGCACATAGTGACGGCTAACAAGGAGTTGTTGGCGACGCTGGGCCAGGAAGTCCTGGGCGTCGCCGAGGCCGCAGGCGTCGATCTCCTCTTCGAGGCGTCGGTGGCCGGGGGGATTCCCATCATTCGTCCCCTGAAGGAGTCACTTGCCGGCGACAGGGTGAAGCGTGTCCTGGGGATCGTCAACGGGACCACCAACTACATCCTGACCAGGATGTCGGAAACCGGAGAGTCCTTCACCGAGGCTCTTGGCCGGGCCGGAGCCCTTGGTTATACGGAGCTTGATCCAAGCGCAGACGTCGAAGGCTACGACGCCGCTTCGAAGCTGGCCATTCTAGCCTCGATCGCGTTCAATGCGCGAGTTGTTGCCGGAGATGTCCAGCGAGAAGGGATCACCCAAATCTCCGTGACCGATGTGCAAGCGGCCCATGACCTTGGTTATGAAATAAAGCTGCTTGCAGTTGCGGAACAAGAAGAGGGCCGCGTCAGCGCCCGCGTGCATCCGGCAATGGTCCCCAAGACCCACCCGCTGGCGTCTGTTAGAGATGTCTATAACGCCGTGTTCATCGAGGGCGAACATGCCGGAGAGCTCATGTTCCTGGGCCGCGGTGCAGGCGGGGATCCGACGGCGTCGGCGGTCGTCGGTGACATCGTTGAGATCGCCAGAAACATGCTCACCGGTGCGCGCAGCGTGGGCTGCACCTGTTACCACTCGAACGCGAGCATCCGTCCGCCTGGTGAAGTGCGAGTGCGTTATTACGTGGTCTTGTCGGTATTGGATCAACCGGGAGTGCTGGCTGCAGTTGCCGGCGTCTTCGCCAAGAACAACATCTCCATATCGAGCGTTCGCCAAGAGGGTTTCCGGGACGAAGCGACGCTCCTCTTGATTACACACTCCGGCAGCGAAGGCCGGCATGCCGAGATCTTCTCTGAGTTGGAGGCACTTCCGACAGTCAGAGCGGTGACTTCCAAGATGCGGGTGATCGGTACGGCCGAAGGATGAGCCCGAACTCGGGTGCCCTTGCTATCGCCGGCCGCAGAGGTGTGATCCGCCGTTACTTCGAGCATCTACCCGTGAGCGAGGCAACCCCAATCGTCACTCTGGACGAGGGAGATACCCCGCTAATCTTCTCGGAGCGCCTCTCTCAGGAGGTGGGGGCCCGGGTGTGGCTGAAATACGAGGGCCTTAACCCCACGGGCTCGTTCAAGGATCGCGGCATGACATTGGCGATCTCGAAGGCTCTCGAAGAAGGCTCCAAAGCGGTTGTCTGCGCCTCCACCGGCAACACGAGTGCCTCGGCTGCTGCCTATGCCGCGCGCGCCGGGCTAATCTGTGCGGTGCTGATCCCCGAGGGAAACGTCGCTCGGGGGAAGCTTGCGCAGGCGCTGGCGCACAACGCACGCGTGATCGAGATCGAGGGGAATTTCGACCACGCGCTCACGCTCACGAAGGAGATGGCGCAGTCCCGTCCCGTAACCCTCGTCAACTCAATAAACAGCTTTCGCGTGGAGGGTCAGAAGACGGCCGCCTATGAGGTCGTGGAAGCACTCGGCGCGGCCCCCGATCTCCATGTGATGCCGGTGGGTAACGCCGGGAACATCACGGCCTACTGGCGCGGTTATCAGGAAGCTGCAGCCAAGGGTTGGTGCGACTTTCTGCCGCGCATGTTTGGATTCCAAGCAGAAGGCGCCAATCCAATCGTTCGGGGACATCGCGTCGAAGACCCTCGTACCGTGGCGACCGCGATCCGCATAGGAAATCCAGCGTCCTGGAGTGGGGCCGTCGATGCGGCGAGCTCTTCGAAGGGTCAGATTAGATCCGTGCGAGACAAGGAGATCCTCGAGGCCTATCGTTCGCTGGCAGCAGAAGGCATTTACGTGGAGCTCGCTTCTGCGGCCTCGGTGGCAGGTCTTCGGCAGCTCGCCTCCGAGGGCCTGCTGGCTCCCGACTGTCGCGTCGTATGCGTACTCACCGGGCACGGGCTCAAGGATCCCCAATGGGCTCTTGCCGGTGCTCCGCGCCCGCCGCGTGTCCCCGCCGCGATCGAGCCCATCCTCGAGCACCTCGAGCTGGCATGAAGAGCACGAGTTGTGGTACCGATGCCCTATTTGTGCCTAAAGTGCCCGTACCGATCGGGCCCGGCGGGCTCACTCCACCATGAGAGGTTGATCGAGCGTGACGGAAGAGCAGGTTCAACCAAGTCAGAGCCCCCCGGCGCAGTACTGGCCCGCAGAGACAAACGGACTTGCCGTCGCGTCCCTCGTGTGCGGCATCCTCGGCGTCGTGTTCCCCTTCATTCCGCTTATCCCTTCCATCCTCGCCGTCGTCTTCGCGGGGCGCGGCAAGCGACAGATCGATAGCTCCGGCGGTCTGCAGACGGGTCGAGGCTTGGCCGTAGCGGGTCAAGTCCTCGGCTGGGTCGGAATTGCCCTAGTCCTGGTTGCCATCTTGGGTTTGGTCGCCCTTGCTGCGGTGTTCTCGGGCGGAAGCGTCGAGGGCGGCTGGGATTTGGGCCCCGGGCGGGATCTCCGGTAGTCGATGCCGGCTACCGTCAGCGTGCGCGTTCCGGCCACCGTGGCCAACCTGGGCCCGGGCTTCGACGCCTTCAGCGTTGCCCTCGACATGCACCTCGAGATCGACCTCGAAACGAGGCGCGACACGATCGATATCGGGATCGAGGGCGAGGGGGCCGATCATCTTCCAACCGACGAAACCAACCTCGTGATCCGTTCGATGAACGAGTTCTTCGACCAGGTTGCGCGCCGTCCGGCAGGATACGCGCTGCGCGTCCGGAACCCGATACCGCTGGCGGCAGGTCTGGGCTCGTCGGCAGCCGCTGTCGTGGGGGGTCTAGCCGCGGCGCGGGCCTTAACGGGTCGGAACATCCCCCAGGCGGACATGATCCAGCTTGCCACCGAGATCGAAGGTCATCCCGACAACGTGCTTGCGGCCCTGGTGGGCGGTCTGGTGGTGTGCTATCGGAACGCCACGGGGGTCCTCAGCCACCACAGAGCCGAGGTGAGCCGTCGCCTTATCCCGGTTCTCGCCGTGCCCCGTGACGGGTTTCCTACGGGAGAATCCCGCCGCGTGCTGCCCGACCAGGTGCGTTTTTCCGATGCCCAGCACACCGCGGCCAGGGCCGGCCTGCTTATAGGCGCGCTGATGACCGGGGGAGGCACGGACGTGCTCGCCGAGGCGATGAACGACCGGCTTCACGAGCCTCACCGCCTCGCCCTCATGCCGGAAACCGCAGCGGTGCATCAGGAGCTACGAGCTGCCGGTCTCGCCGTGGCCTTGGCGGGGGCAGGGCCTTCCCTGTTGGGGATAGTCCCCCGGGTCGAGGCCACCATGCGGACCGAACAGATCAGGCGGATCTGCCGCGCCCGCAACGCGGGCTGGAGGGTATTCGTGAGCGATTGGGAGCCCAAGGGCGCCCAGACCACTCCCTGAAGCCGCCGGGTAGCGCGCGCCTTGCGACGGTCGCATCGCAACCACCGAGGCACCCTGCGTGGGAGTGGTCAGGCTGGGCGCGGGGTGTCCTCCCGGCGCATCTCCGTGGTCTCGGTGGGGCCGTCGCCTCCCGTCGTGGTGCGGCCGTCCCTAGTCGTCGAGGTCTCGGCGATCCGCTCTTGTTCCTCGTCGATGACACGGCGCTCGAGCTTGGTGTGCCACCGCGACCCAAGCCCGCCGCCCAACGCTCCGCCCACAATCATGGCCGCGAGAATCGCGATCCCGAACCCTGCGGAAAGATCGTAAAGGGCGGAGTTCTGCGTGGGGAGCTGAGCAGGTCTAAAGGGCAGGTTGAGGTTTGCACTGGAACCGAGGGCGCCGACGATCGCCGCGATGATCGCTCCGATGATCAGGACGACAAGGGGAACTAGGACTCCGTTGACGACGCCGGCGCCCCTCCCCATGCGCCCGGCGGTGTAGCCACCCCACAAGCTCGATAGGAACCAGGCGACGACGAGGCCGATACCTATTCCTATGCCCACCTCCTGGGTGGATCCGAGCTCCGTGGGGTTGACGTCGGAAGTGGCAAAGACGCCCCCCACCAGGGCGGTGAGCAGGAACAATGCGCCGAAGGTGACTACCACCCCCGTTAGGATTCCACCCAACGTAATGCCCCCGCGGGCGGTGGCCACCGGCCGAGGCCCGCTGATCCGTCTGTTAGATTCCGTGCGGGTTTCGGTGGATGGATCATCCTTCTGCTCAGGTTTCTTGCCAAACATAGCGAGTACCCCTTTCGTTTCTATAGGCGGTCACTCTTAGAGGCGGCTGAGAGCACAGCTATTGTCGCTAGGTTTCCCCTCATAAGCCTTTTCCTAACCTTTCTAGTTCTCGGGAGGCACTCATCCGCTATGTGGCCGTAATCGACGGCGAGCACTATCCCCCGGTGATCGAAGCCGCTCTGGGCGAGCTCGAGCGGCGGGGCCACGAGATTCTCGCCGCGGTCCTGGTCGGAGGCAAGGAGAAGCTAGAGACAGGGGGCCTCGACGTGCTCGGCTCGACTCCGGTCAGGAGTGGAAGCGACGCTCGCGAAGTGCTGGATCGCGCCCTAATGGAGCACGACGCCGAGGCCGTGATCGACCTCTCCGACGAGCCTGTGCTCGACTACCGGCGACGCCTCGAGCTGGCGTCGGTCACCCTCTACAGGGGCCTCTCTTACGAGGGCGCCGACTTCCATTTCCGGCCCCCGCCCCGCCCCCGCATCGCTACCAAGCCTTCGCTGGCGATCGTGGGCACAGGGAAAAGGACGGGCAAGACCGCCGTATCGGGATTCGCTGCCCGTGCCCTGCACGAGGCCGGCAGGAGCCCTGTGATCGTCGCGATGGGCCGCGGCGGCCCCCCCGAGCCGGTCGTCTTGCGTGGCGACGAGGTTTCGCTCACCCCTCGCGACCTTATGGAGCTGGCCGACTCTGGAGCACACGCGGCCTCGGACTATGTCGAGGATGCCCTGCTTGGAAGGGTGCCCACGGTCGGTTGCCGGCGCTGCGGCGGAGGCCTCGCCGGCGGCGTGGAGATTTCCAACGTCGCCGAGGGGGTGTCAATGGGCAACGATCTGCCGGGGGACATGTTGCTGCTCGAGGGTTCCGGGTCGGCGGTGCCGCCGGTCCACGCCGACGTCACCGTTCTGGTGGTTCCTGCCTCGATTGCGCTCGAATACGTGCGTGGCTATTTCGGCCCCTACCGCCTGTTGCTTGCGGACTTCGTATTCGTTACAATGGCCGAACATCCTTTCGCATCGCCCACTCGGGTCGAAGAACTCATTTCCGCTTTGCGCAGCGCCTTTCGACCTGAGAGCTACTTGATTCACAAGCGGGACCGGAGGGGTGAACTCCAGGTAGTTCGCACTGTTTTCCGCCCGACGCCGACGCGCGGCGTGGCGGGGGCAGATGCATTCGTCGCCACCACGGCCCCCGAAGTTGTGGCTCCGGCCTTGAAGCGGCACCTGGAGGAAAGGCACCAGTGCAAGGTCGTGGGAATCAGTCACGCACTAAGCGATCGGGGGAGGTTGAGGGCGGACCTCAATGAGGCGAGCGGACGCATGCAGGTCCTTCTCTGCGAAATCAAGGCGGCAGGCATCGACGTGGCTACTCGGTGGGCCCTCTCCGAGGGGGTGGAGGTCGTGTACATGGACAACGTGCCCGAGGGAGTAGACGGGGACGATCCCACCGATCAGATCTTTTCGGCGGCCGCGCTGGCGGACGAGAGATACGAGGAAGGAAAATGACCGAGAAACGCAGGAAGCGAATCCTAATCGCCGAGCGTGATCACGGCCTTCCCTACTCCAAGGGCTTGACGGCGTCCTCCCTGATGGTCACGGGTCTCGGCCCCGTGAAGTCGTACGCGGTGGCCAACGAGGTTGAGCTGAGGCTCGTCGCACTCAACCAGGAGACCGTCTCGGAGGAGCAATTAGTCGAGTTGACTCTGGAAGTGCTGCGTAGCGAAGCAGGAGAGCGCTACGCCCAAGCCTTCGTCAAGTGGCAGTCGGTCTCCGAGCTGGACATGCCGTTGATCTTGTTGCTCGGCGGCGCCACCGGCGTGGGCAAATCCACCATCGCCACCCAGCTGGCTACGAGGCTCGGCATCACGAGAGTGATTTCAACCGACGCGGTCAGAGAAGTCTTGCGCAGCGCCCTGACGTCCAACATGTTTCCGTGGTTGTATGCCTCGTCGTTCGAGGCGGACAAGGCCGTGCGCCAGCCGATACCCCACTCGGGGGACCGGCTGATCATTGGCTTCAGGGAACAGGCTCAATCGGTCGCGGTGGGCGCTCAAGCGTTGATCGATCGCTCGATTCGTGAGGGCACCGATCTCATCCTCGAAGGGGCTCACTTGGTGCCGGGCTTCCTCGAAGGAGCCATGAGCGACGAGGCTCTAATAGTCCCGTTGCTGATCACGGTTGAGGATGAGGAGCTGCACCGCAGTCATTTCTATTGGCGCACACGTGATGCGCAGCGGCGGCCCGGTGACCGGTATTTGAACAACTTCAAGAAGATCAGAAGACTGCAGCAGTACATGATCTCCTCGGCTCTGGCCAGAGGAGTTCCTGCGATTTCACATGTGGATCTTGATACAAGCCTTTCGGCGATCATCGATCACGTCATCGAGCGAGCGATGGAGAAAGTCGAATCGGGCACTCGTGTGGCAGACGAAGGAGTCCTGGAGCGAGCAGTTGAAGCGATTGGCCAGTTTCAAGGGAAGGGGAGTAGCAAACGTGAAATTATCTCTTGATACCGCGAACCTGGAAGAAATCCGGGAAGCTGCGCGTTGGGGAGTATTGAGGGGTGTAACCACTAACCCCACTCACATCGCCAATGCGAAGAGTGACTTTCTTCCTCTCGTCAAGGAGATATGTTCCTTGGTCGAGGGCGATGTCTCGGTAGAGACCACGACCAACGAAACCGATCTCCTAGTCGCTCAGGGTCGGGAGATCGCTCAGATAGCCGATAACGCCGTGGTCAAGATCGCCATGACGGCGAATGGGCTTGCCGCCGTGAGAAGGCTTTCTGACGAAGGCATAAAAGTCAACGTGACTTTGACCTTTACTCCCGCCCAGGGTATCCTAGCCGCTGAGGCAGGCGCATACATCGTTTCCCCCTTCCTCGGCCGGCTTGATGACATCGCCACCGACAGCATGAAGGTCTTGGCCGACATCTGCGAGATTTATGCGATTCAGGGATACGATACGCAGGTACTCGCAGCGAGCCTGCGGCACCCGATGCACGTTGTGGAGGCGGCTCGTTTGGGAGCCGATATAGCGACGATGCCCTTCAAGGTCTTCGAATCGTTGGTGAAGCATCCACTCACCGATGCAGGTTTCAAGAGATTCACAGATGATTGGGAGAGTGCCCGGCCGCATCTCGGCGAGCTTCTCCCCTCGATGCAGGAGGCATAGGACAAGTGTCCGAAATGAGCGACCACTCGGTGCTCGAATCCAAAGGAGTCACCGAGCTGCGCGCCATCGCGAAGTCGATGGATATTAGAGTGGCCGGCTTGAAGAAGGCCGAGCTTATCGACGTGATCGCCAACGGCGCCAACGGCTCCAACGGTTCTCGTCCTGTCGGCGCGACGCCGACGGCGCAGGCGACGACTCAGGAACCGCCGCGGGCCGAGGCGACGACTCGTCAGACCCCGCAGCCGGCGGCCACCGAGCAGCGCCCACAATCGGGTACACCGAGCCAGGAGCGACTACGTGAAACTGCACCGCCCCTCGAAACCGTTTCCGGCGCGACTTCGGGGCAGGGCTCCGATGAGCCCGCCACCGAAAGCGCGGGCTCACAACGCGCGGGCTCGGATGGAGCAGCCCGCGCCGGCGACACCTCGGAGACGCAGACGGCAGCGGTCGTCGACGAAGGTGCCCACGACGAAAAGCGCGGTGACCAACAGCAGCGCCGCCGACCGCAGGGGCGCGACCAGCGCTCCCGTCCCCGGGAGAAGGTCGATCAACGAGAAGGCAGGGGTCGCAGGCGCAGGAGGGGTCGCACCGGCGGAGCGCCTCAGTACATGCGGGACGAGAATTGGGAAGACCTCGAGAGTGAGGACGATGCCGACGCCGAGATCCGCACTGGCATCCTCGACCTTCTGCCGGAAGGCTACGGCTTCCTGAGAACCAGCGGTTTCTTGGCCGGGGACAAGGACGTGTACGTTTCCGCTTCGCAGGTCCGGAGGTTCCAACTGCGAAAAGGTGACGAGGTCACCGGCTCAGTTCGCTCCCCGAAAGATTCCGAAAAGTACCAGGCCTTGTTGCGCATCAGGGGGGTTAACGGCGGCGAGGTGCAGAGCCTGCAGGGCCGTCCCCGGTTCGCCGATCTAACGCCTCTGTACCCAGAGCGGCGGATGGTCCTCGAGCTGGACGACAAGCCCCGCCAGATCACGGCTCGGATCATCGATTTGGTTGCGCCGATCGGCAAGGGACAGCGAGGCATGATCGTCAGTCCTCCCAAGGCCGGGAAGACGACGATTATGAAGGAGATCGCCAACGCTGTCAGAATCAATAATCCCGAAGTCCACTTGATCATCCTGTTGGTCGACGAGCGTCCCGAAGAGGTCACCGACATGCAGCGCTCTGTGTCGGGAGCAGAGGTGGTTTACTCGACCTTCGACCGACCCTCCGATGACCATATCCAGGTCACCGAGCTGACGCTCGAGCGTGCCAAGCGCCTGGTCGAGATGGGCAAAGATGTGATGATCCTGCTCGACGGAATCACTCGGCTGTCGCGTTCCTACAACCTCGCAACGCCCGCCTCGGGCCGAATCTTGTCTGGAGGTGTCGACTCGACTGCTCTGTATCCGCCTAAACGCTTCTTCGGGGCCGCCCGCAACATCGAGTTCGGGGGCTCGTTGACGATCCTCGCCACCGCGCTCGTCGAAACCGGATCGCGGATGGACGAGGTCATCTTCGAAGAGTTCAAGGGCACTGGTAACTGGGAATTGAAGCTCGATCGAAAGATGTCGGAGAAGCGAATCTTTCCTGCCATCGATATTCAGGCTTCAGGCACCCGCAAGGAGGAGCTGCTGCTGAGGCCGGAGGAGCTGCAGCTGGTGTGGCGTCTGCGCCGCGTGCTGCATGCTCTTGAGGTCAGTGGCGGGCTCGAGCTGCTCATCGACAAGATGAAGGCGACCCGCGGCAACGTCGAGTTCCTACGTGAGATTGCCAAGGTGCCGGTCAAGGGGGAATAGTTGTTTCTCGGACTTGGTTTGCCAGAGTGGCTGACCATCGTCGGTTTGCTGGGCGGGCTGTGGCTGACCTTTCGTATCATGGCCCGTGCTTCGCTTGCCTACGAGAAAGCCCGTCAGGCCCGCGAGTCCGAGCCCGACAAGAGTTCCGGGCAGGGTGATTCAGAACCTCAACAACCGTAACGAAAGGACTAGAAGTGAAGCAAGGCATCCATCCCGAATACATCGAAACCAACGTGACCTGCTCGTGCGGCAACAAGTTCGTGACCCGCTCGGTCAAGTCCGAGCTTCACGTCGAGCTGTGCAACCAGTGTCATCCGTTCTATACGGGCAAGCAGAAGCTGGTCGACACCGGAGGGCGCGTCGAGCGCTTTCAGCGCAAGTACGCGCGCAAGCCAAACCAAGCCCCCGCAAAGACCCCTTAGGTGCCGGAGGCGGCCAAGCCGTCCAAGCCGTCCATCGGCGGTCAGGCGGTGCTCGAGGGGGTCATGATGAGGGGGCCGCGCTCGTGGTCGGTGGCGTGCCGCCGGTCCGACGAATCGATCGCCGTAGAGCGCTTTCCCCTACCGGGCCTTTCCGCGCGCCACCCGATCCTGAAGCGTCCTCTCTTGCGCGGCTGCCTGGTCCTGGGGGAATCGCTGGCTATCGGGATCAAGGCGTTGATGATCTCGGCCAACCATTCTCTCGAAGAAGAGGAACAGCTCTCGGACCGGCAGCTCGGATACACGTTGGCGGTATCGATGACGCTGTTTTCGGCGGTGTTCATCATCCTGCCTGTTCTCGGCACCAAGCTGATCGAGAACACGTTTTCCGGATTGTCGGAGAATCAGCCGCTCCTTTTCAACATTATCGAGGGTGCCATTCGACTCAGTATGTTCGTCGGCTATCTCCTGTTCATCGGGCGCTTCCAGGATGTCCGCCGGGTGTTCCAATATCATGGGGCCGAGCACAAGACGATTTACGCCTACGAGAACGGCGATGAGCTGATTCCATCTGAGATCGACCGAAGGTACTCCACGCTGCACGTACGGTGCGGCACTAACTTTTTGTTCATCGTCCTGTTCATGACGATCGTGGCGCACTTCGTCATCGACATCGTCGTCGACGGCCCGCTGATTCCACGGCTCCTGATCCGTCTCGCCGCCATTCCACTGCTCGCCGGTATTTCCTATGAAGTGATAAAGCTCGCATCCAGGAATGAGGACAGCGTGGCCTTCAAGCTATCCATGCTTCCCGGGCTGGCGCTGCAGAGGATCACGACCAAGCCCCCTACCCTCGATCAGATTGAGGTTGCCATCGCGGCGATGAAAGCGGTGGCGGAAGACGCTGCGGACGAAGCCCCCGGTTCCGAAACGCCGGTTTCCTGAGAGCGGGGATTTCCATGCAACTGCCTGAGAAGCGTCTCAACGAGATGGAGTCGCGCTTCGAGGAGATCGAGGCCAGGCTCGCCGATCCGCAGGTAGGCGGGCGGCCCGACGAACTGAGAGAGCTAGGCAAAGAGCATGCTGAGCTGCGCGAGGTCGTAGAGATATGGCGAGAGCGGCGCACCGTCGCCGGAGACCTGTCGGAAGCCACGTCGATGCTCGACGGGGCGCGAGGGGATGAACGCGATTACGTGCAGGAGGAGATCGCCTCACTCAAGTCTCGCCTAGGTGACCTCGATGCCCGGCTGGCGAAGGAGATGACGCCCAAGGACCCCAACGACGACCGCGACGTCATCATGGAGATTCGTGCGGGGGCCGGTGGGGATGAAGCAGGCCTGTTCGCAGGCGAGCTCTTGCGCATGTACAGCCGCTACGCCGAGAACCGACGTTGGAAGACCGAAGAGCTGTCGTCGAACTTCACGGGGGTCGGCGGTTACAAGGATGTTTCGGTCGCGGTCAAGGGAAAAGGGGCCTACTCACGGCTCAAGTTCGAAGCGGGCGTCCATCGCGTGCAGCGAGTTCCGGTGACCGAATCCAGCGGTCGCATTCACACCTCGGCGGTCGCGGTCAACGTGCTCCCGGAGGCCGAGGAAGTCGACGTCGAGATAGATCCCAACGATCTAAAGATCGATGTCTACCGGTCGAGCGGACCCGGCGGGCAGTCGGTCAACACAACCGATTCCGCTGTGCGCCTACGCCATCTACCGACCGGTATTGAAGTCGCTTGTCAGGATGAGAAGTCTCAACTGCAGAACAGGATGAAAGCCTTGCGCATCTTGCGCGCCCGCCTGCTGCAGGCGAAACAGGAGGAGCAGGCGCAACAGCTGGCCGCCGAGCGGCGCTCGCAGGTGAGAACGGCCGATCGTTCCGAGCGAATCCGCACCTACAACTTCCACGAGAATCGGGTCTCCGATCACCGGATCGGCTACACAGTCCACCGGCTCTCTCAGATTCTCGAAGGGGATCTCGACGACCTCATCGACGCACTTTCCGCCGGCCTGCAGGGACCCGAGTAGGCGAAGATCCCACGCTTTCTATCCGGATCCTCCAGCAGGCGTCGGCCTTGTTGCAAGGCGCGGGCATCGCCGTACCGGAACGCGAGGCGCTATGGCTTATAGAGGCCGTCACGGGAGCATCTGCGGCGTCCGTCAACGCAGGTGTTGGTGTCTCCGAAGAGGATTGCGAGCGTGTGTTGGAGCTTGCTCGTAGGCGGGTTGCTGGAGAGCCTCTCCAGTACCTCACGGGCGTCTCGGGCTTCAGAACGCTGGAACTTAGCGTCGGTCCCGGGACCTTCATCCCCCGGCCCGAGACCGAGCTCCTCGTTGAGCGTGCATTGGCGCGGCTCGCGGTTGGTGGGGTGATCGTCGACGTTGGAACCGGGTCGGGCGCGATCGCGCTGGCGGCGGCCCAGGAGCGTGCGGACGCTCGCGTTTATGCGACCGAGGCATCGCCCGCGGCGCTTCGTTGGGCGCGCCTGAATCGCCAACGGCTGGGCCTGGCCGTCGAGCTTGTGCGCGGTGATCTCCTGAATGGGCTGTCCCAGGATCTGCGAGGCGGGGTCGATGTGGTTGTCTCGAACCCGCCCTATGTCTCCATGGGGGATAGCTCTTACTTGCCTTCCGAGGTGCGGGACCACGAACCGCACGAGGCATTGTTTTCCGGGCCCGGCGGGCTCGAGGTAATCGAGCGACTCGCGGCCGAGGCTCGACAGTGGCTGACGCCTGGAGGCTGGCTAGTGCTGGAGATTGGAGCCTCCCAGGGCAAGGCGGCGGCGAATGAGCTCGCGACGCGTGGCTACCACGAGGTCTCGATTTATCCCGATCTCGCCGGACAAGCGCGCGTGGCCGAAGGCCGGCACGGTTGACCGATTTGCAGAGAGCCCTGGATGAGCTGCGGGCCGGCCGTCCCGCGATAATCCCCACCGACACGGTCTACGGCCTTGCCGCAGTCAGCGCCGCGGCCCCCGCACTCTTCGCACTAAAAGGGCGACCGCAGACCAAGGCTCTGCCCGTGCTCGCCTCCTCCATCTCGGAACTCGAGCGAGTGGCGACCTTCTCCGAAGCCGCCCTGCGGATTGCCGAGAGGCTCTGGCCCGGCCCCCTCACGTTGGTACTCGAGCGTGATCCGTCCTTCGATGTTGATCTGGGCGGCGACGGGGCCACAATCGCGGTCCGAGTGCCGGCTCACAAGGTCGCGCTTGAGCTTCTCGCCGGCTCAGGCCCGCTGGCCGTCACCAGCGCCAACCGCACGGGCGAGCCACCATCAATTACAGTGGCCGACGCGCGCGCCGCGTTCGGGAACCAGGTGCGCGCCTATGTGGATGAGGGCCGCTGCGACGGTGCTCCCTCGAGTGTGATCTCGGTGACGGATGAGTTGACGTTGTTGCGGGCCGGGCCGGTGACTTTGGCCGAGGTCCGTCAGGCGCTGGGATAGAGCGCGGTGTACTTGGCTCGCAGGTAATCGAGCAACGGCTCCGGAGTGACGGGACCTCCGCTTATTCGCTCGATGAGGTCCTTGGCGTCGTGCCGGTATCCGCAACCGTGCACGTTCTCTCGCAGCCATTGCAGGAGCCGGTCAGTCACTCCCGACCTCAGCTCGGCTTCCAGTCCCGGAAGCTGTGCGGTGGCTTGGGCAAACAAGACCGCCGAATAGATCGTTCCCAGCGTATAGGTGGGAAAATAGCCGAACGAGCCGGTCGACCAGTGCATGTCCTGGAGGACGCCGTCAGCGACCGAGTCGGGGCTGAGCCCGAGGTGCTGAGACATTTTCTCGTCCCAGGCATCGGGAAGGTCTGCGATAGAAAGCTCGTCTCTGAACAGGGCCAGCTCGAGCTCGAAACGAAAGCCCACGTGGAGGTTGTAGGTGAGCTCGTCGGCGGTCACTCTGATCAGGGTTCGCCGAGGGTGATTGACCCCGCGATAGAAGTCGTCTGGGGTCACCATGCCGATCTCTTCCGGGAAGCGCTCCTTGAGCTGAGGGAGGAGGAAGTCGGTAAAGGCGCGGCTGCGCGCCACCTGGTTCTCCCACAATCGCGACTGGGACTCGTGCATGCCGAGGGAGGGCGGGCCCCCGATCGGAAGATCGGCCCACTCTGTGGGCAGTCCCTGCTCGTAAAGAGCATGGCCCGTCTCGTGCACCGCGGCGTACACCGACATCATGAGGTTGTGAGGATCGGGCCGCGTCGTCTGGCGCACGTCGCCCGGGCTGATATGGATCGTGAACGGATGTGGGGAGATGTCGAGGCGGCCCTGGGTGACGTCGAAGTTGAGTTGGGCCACGAGCCAGTAGCAGAACGCCATCTGACTGTCGGGGTCGTAACGGTCGCTGAGCCAGCCGGGAGGGTCGTCGAGGTTGTCCAGTACCTCTTCGACCAGAGGCTTTAAACCGGCTAGCAGGCTTTGGAACATCGCCTCCACCTCGGCCGTGGTCATCCCCGGTTCGTACTGATCCAAGAGTGCGTCGTAGGGCTCGTCCGCGTAGCCGAGAGCCTCAGCCTCCTGCTTCTTCAGCTCGAGAAGGCGGACCATGTGGGGCTCGAGGATGGAGAAGTCGGCGGCCGGCCGGGCCTCGGTCCAGGCTTGGTAGGCGCGCCCCGAAACCTCGGCCAGCTCTCTGACCAGCTCCTCAGGAACCCGGATCGCTTTGTCGTAGTCGCGTCGCAGCAGTCGCAGGGTCGCCTCCTCTTCTTCCGAGAGCGACTCCTGCGAGAGCTTGTCGATGAGTGCCCCCATCTCGGGGTCGACGAAACGGGCGTGGGCGGTCGCCTGGAGGGTGGCTTGGGCCCGCGCGCGAGAGGGCGCGCCCGCCGGCGGCATCATCGTGGCCTGGTCCCAGTGGAGCAGTTTGATGGCGCCGGCGAGGTCCGAGAGCTCGCGCAGTCGTTCGACAATCTGGTCCCAGGTCGCACTCATGGAGAGAAAGGTACCGCTGCGGGCGCTCCTGGTCGGGGCACAGTCGCCTGTGGCAGAGTTCTGTGGCATGAGGATCCTCGTGGTGTGCGCGGGCAATATCTGCCGGTCGCCTCTGGCCGAGGGGCTCCTGCGCCGAGCGCTCGGCGCCCGAGGAGTGGAGGCCGAGATCACTTCGGCGGGGCTCTCTGCAGAAGCCGGGCTTCCGGCCAGCGAAGGTGTCGGCGCCCCGGCGAGGCTTCGGGGCGTCGACCTGAGCCGGCATCGCGCCCGGCAGCTCGAGCTTTCCCATCTGAGCGACGTCGACCTCGTAGTGGTAATGACGGCTTCCCAGCAGGCGGAGATCGCACGGCTTGAGCCGCTGGTTTCAGCCAAGGTCCTGATGTTGGGCGAGGCCGATATCGCCGACCCCTACATGGGAGACGCCGCCACCTACGAGGCGTGTGCGGCCGAGATCGACGCGGGGGTCGAGGCCCTTGCGGACCGTATCGCTTCCGGGCGGACCTATTGGTCCGGATAGCCGTGGGCTCGGACCACGCCGGCTTCGAGCTGAAGAGCCGGGTGATCGAGCATCTTAAGGACCTCGGCCACGAGGTCTCAGACCTCGGGACTCACGACACGGAAGCGGTCGACTATCCCTCCTACTGCGCTCGGGTGGGGCGGGCCGTAGTTGCAGAGGAAGTGGACCTAGGCATGATCTTCGGGGGCAGCGGCCAGGGCGAGCAGATCGCCGCCAACAAGATTCGCGGGGTGAGGGCCGCGCTCTGTCACAATGAGTTCACCGCTCGGTTGGCGCGCGCCCACAACGACGCCAACGTGCTGTCGCTGGGAGAGCGAGTGTTGGGCGTGGAGTTGGCGCTCGCGATCGTGGATGCGTTCTTGGTTACCAGCTTCGAGGGCGGCCGCCACGCCCGCCGGGTCGAGCAGATATCGGGGATCGAAGAGGAGGAGGCCACGAGATGAGCAACCCTGGGTGGGCCGATTGGGCGGCGGTCGAGAAGATCGATCCCGAAGCGGCCGAAGCCATGCTGGCGGAGGCACACAGGCAGAACTCCAAGATCGAGCTCATCGCCTCGGAGAACTTCTCCTCGCCCGCGGTGCTGGCTGCGCTCGGCACTCCGCTCACGAACAAGTACGCCGAGGGCTATCCCGGGCGCCGCTACTACGGGGGCTGTGAGCACGTCGACGTGGTGGAGGAGCTTGCGATCGCCCGAGCCAAGGAGCTGTTCTCCGCCGAGCACGTCAACGTGCAACCTCACGCCGGCGCCCAGGCCAACGTCGCCGCCTACTTTGCTTTTCTCGAGCCGGGCGACAAGATAATGGGCATGGAGCTGGCACACGGCGGCCACCTCACCCATGGCTCGCCGGTGAGCTTCTCGGGACGCCTCTTCGAGGTCGTCGCTTACCAGGTCGACAGTGCCACGGAGACGCTCGACTACGACCACATCGCCGAGGTCGCCAGGAAGGAGCGGCCCAAGATGCTGATCGCGGGCTATTCGGCCTACTCGCGTATCTGGGACTTCGAGCGTTTCAGGGCCATCGCCGACGAAGCGGGGGCGCTGTTGCTGGTTGATGCGGCCCACTTCATTGGGCTCGTTGCCGGAGGGGCCCACCCCAATCCCGTCCCTCACGCCGACATCGTCACATGCACGACCCACAAGACGCTGAGGGGGCCGCGTGGCGCCATGATCATGTGCAAAGCCGAGCATCAGAAGGCGATCGACAAGTCGGTGTTCCCCGGCTGGCAGGGCGGGCCCCTGATGCACTCGATCGCAGCCAAGGCGGTCGCTTTCAAGGAAGCCTCCACCGAGGAGTTCCGCTCCTACTCAGCTCAGACGGTGGCCAACGCTCGCGCCATGGCCGAAACGTTCACCTCAGAGGGACTCCGGGTGGTTTCGGGGGGCACGGACAACCACCTCATGCTGGTCGACCTGCGGCCTGTGGGAGTCACAGGGCGCGATGCCGAGCGGCGTCTCGACGAAGTAGGCATCACCGTGAACAAGAACGCGATCCCCTACGATCCCGAGAAGCCGTTCGTGGCGTCCGGCATCCGGGTGGGCGCGCCGGCCATCACCACTTGTGGGATGAAGGAAGAAGAGGCCTCGGAGGTCGCCGAGCTCATCTCCAAAACGGTCAAGGAAGACTCGGACAAGGCCCGTTCTGAGGTGGCGGCGCGGGTGACCGACCTCACGAGCCGTTTTCGCCCCTATCCGGACGTCGCCTAGTGGAGCATCAAGTGATCGTGGTATGGGCGCCTACCTGCTGATCGGCTTCTGCGCCCTGGCGATCACGTTCCTCGCCACGCCCTTGGTGAGGTGGACGGCCCTGCGCGCGGGCTTCATCGTCCAGCCCTCGGACCGCAAGGTCCACGCCGAGCCCACGCCGACATTGGGCGGCGCCGCCATCCTGCTGGGAATGGTGGGGGCCGGACTCGTGGCATCGACACTTCCCTTTCAGGACTTTCGTGAGGTCTTCGCAAACTCATCCGAACCCCTGGGAATAGCCGCTGGGGGGCTCATCATTTTCACGCTGGGCTTCGTAGACGACGTGAGGGACCTGCCGGCCCCCGTCAAGCTCGCCGGTCAGATCTTTGCCTCGGGCATCGTCTACCTCTCCGGAGTCCAGGCCCGCTTCATCCCACTGCCGGACCAGGTCATCTCGCTCGGAGCCGACGTCTCGGTGCTCGTGACGGTGGGCTGGCTGGTCGTGATCATCAACGCCGTGAATCTGGTCGACGGCCTCGATGGGCTCGCTGCGGGAATCGTCGCCATCGCCGCCTCCGCCTTCTTCGTCTACACCTATCAGCTGGAGACCAACCAGGATCTTTATCTCGCTCCTACGGCCCCCCTCTTGGCGATCCTCATCGTCGGGTCGGCCCTAGGTTTCCTGCGCCACAACTTCCATCCCGCAGCGATCTTCATGGGTGACTCGGGAGCGATGCTCTTTGGGCTCGTGCTGGGGGCCGCCACCGTCTCAGGGGTCGGGAGCGTGGCTTCCGAGCTGTCCAGCTCGACCTCGGGAGTCTTTCTTGCTTACTTCCCGTTGCTCATCCCCCTGGCCGTTCTCGCTCTCCCGATAGCCGACGCACTGCTCGCCATCGTCCGCCGTGCCCGGAGGCGCCGGTCGATCTTTCATGCCGACAAACAGCACATCCATCACCGCTTGATGGATCTCGGGCACGGCCATCGTCAGGCGGTGCTCGTCATGTATGTGTGGTCGGCGCTGGCGGCGGGCGCCGGCTTGGCGTTCAGCTTCCTCGACCGTAACGACGTGATCTTCGCCCTGCCGATCGCTGTCGGTGCCATTGTGCTGTACACGCTGTTTCCGCTCCTCACGAAGCTGGTGCAACAGCGCCCGGCCCCCTAGGGGGCCCGCCCGACGTCAACTTTGGAGCTGTGCATACATCTGCTGTGGGTACAGGTACAAAGTTCAGCTTGGAGGAATCAAACACGATCTCCGCGTTCGCTTTACTAGCTCGATCGCACGCTCTCCTCGGCCCGACATGTCCTCGGAAGTAAGGTGAAGGATCTTCCATCGCAGGGTAGTGAGCTCATTCTGGCGAACCAGGTCGCGGGCCCAGCGTCGCCGGCCCGAATGCCACTGGTAGCCGTCGACCTCGATGCCGAGGCGCAACTCCGTGTAGGCGAAATCGACTCTGGCGACAAGCTTGCCGTCGGCGTAGATCTTGTGTTGCACTGCGGGTTCGGGTAGGCCGGCTGCACGCGCCAGCTTGAGGAACCGTCTCTCGAGTGGGCTTTCGATAGGGGGATGCTGATAGTTGTCCACGGCTCTCCGAAGGGCTGCGGCTCCCGGGCGGCCGCGCGCTTGTGCTCCGATTTCGAATGCCAAGCGTCGTGTGGACGTGAGGCCGCGGCTTAGGGCACTATCCAGCGCGATCTCGAACGGCTCGAGGGGTACCACAGCGGCCAGATCGAGCAGCGTGCGGCTAACCGAGGTGACCGGCAAGCCGCGGGTGTGTGTGATGTCATTCCTTTTCAGCAAGCTCGAACGATGTATCACTACGGTTGAGTCCGCCAGTCGTCGAGGGGTCGTGATTTCCACTCGGCTGCCCATGATTCCCTCGAGTTTCCAGAGGAGGGCGGCGCTCCGATGGGAAAGCGCCACTGGAGGACCGGCCCACAAGCATGCGGCCAAGCTTCGTTGGTGCCAGTCGACCGGATACTCGCTCGCCGCGTAGACGCCGGGGTGGACGAGTCGCCAGATGCCCGACTGCAGGCGATGGTCGATCTGCCGCTCCGAGAGGCCGTCCCGGACGGCTTGAATGCGAGTGATCAGCCCGAGTTGCCTACCCATCAATGCCGCGCAGCGAACCAGAGGAGAGGAGTCTGCGCGCCGGGTGGGGACCATGGATTGAAGAAAGCAGTTTTTGTTTGGACCATCTGTGGCCCACGCCACATAGGGGGAGAATTGAGGAACATTGGCGCTCTGCCCACTCTGGATGTGGGCACAGCTCCAAAGTTGTGAAGGAATTCACAAAGTCGACGCTGCGATACCATACTGGCGCCCAACCCAGCGAGGCCGCCCCTCGAGCTCGCCACACTCGGCGAGGCAGAGGACGGCCTCGGGCGGAGCCGGCTCCCGGCCTGCGGACGACGACCATCGTGGCCCGCGTCCGCAACACGACTTGAAAGGACGATTCGAGGTGAGCGAGCGACCCAGGAGGTCCACTTTCGCCCGCGATGCGGGCAAGGGATTTTCGCAGGCGTCTGACGGGTTGGCCCTCGCGATCGGCTTCGTGGTGCCCGTCATCGTGCTGTGGTTGGGCGGCCGGGCAATCGACGGATGGCTCGGCATAGAGCCGTGGGCGCAGGTCGTCGGCGCGGTCGCCGGCTGGGGCGTCGGTTTCCTCTACGTCTTCCACGCGGCCAATAGGGCCAGTCAATGATCGAGCAGCAATTGGTAAGCCGCATGGCCTTGCGCGCCCTGTGGATCACGCCACTGGTGGTGGTGGGGGCGTGGCTGCTGGGTGGCCCCGAGTACTCGCTATCGGCCGCGGTCGGGCTTGCCATGACCCTGGGCAACCTGTGGCTGGCGGCCAGGATTATCGGCGGAGTTGCTCAGAGCAACCCGGCTCTGCTGCTGGGGGCAGGGTTCGCCGCCTTCGGCATCGGCTTGGCGGTGCTGACGGGTATTGCCTTTCTGCTCCAATCCATGACCGCAATAACGTTTCCGGTGACGGGTTTCACTCTCATCGGAGCGCACCTGCTGTTGGTCCTGTGGGTGGCCTCCGATGCCTACCCAGACGGAAACAAGCGGCCCGGTGGGGTCGAGGCGAGGAGCTGACATGGAGTTAGATCCATTCGAGCTGTTCTTGTGGGAGCCCATCTTTCTTGCGGGAACGCCTCTCGCGATCAACCGAGTGGTCCTGTTGATGTTCGTTGCTTCCGCGGCCTGCATCACGTTCTTTCTCGTGGGTTCTCGGCGGGGGGCGCTTGTGCCCAGGGGAATGCAGAACCTGGTCGAGACTGCCTATCTGTTCGTGCGCAACAACATTGCCATCGATGTCATCGGCCCCGAAGGAGTCAAGTACGCGGGCTATCTGGCTGCCGTCTTCTACTTCATCTTCTTCGCCAACCTTCTCGAGATCGTTCCCGGCATCAACTTCCCGGTGACGTCTCGGATGGCGATACCCGCGTTCCTGGCGATGCTGACCTACGTGTTCTTCATCACCGTCGGTATAATCAAGCAGGGCCCCATCAAGTACTTCAAGGGAGTTCTCTTTCCACCGGGTGTGCCGTGGCCAGTCTACATCTTGCTTACACCCATCGAACTGTTCTCTACCTTCATCTTTCGGCCACTGACCCTCGCCATCCGGCTCCTCGCGAACATGATGGCCGGACACGTCCTCTTGACTATCTTCTTCCTGTTCACCGCCGACTTCGTGCGTTTCGATATCACCCTGCCGTTGGGCATTGTGACGGCACTCGTGTCCTCGGTACTCATCCTGTTCGAGATGATAGTGATCACGATCCAGGCGTACATCTTCACCACACTCACTGCGTTCTACATCTCCGAGTCGCTGCATGGCCATGGCGAGGAGGAGCACGAGGAGGAATCTCACAGCGAAGGCAGACGGTACGAAACAGAAGGAGTGGCAGCTTGACGGCAGGACTTGGAGAACACGAACTTGGAGAAGAAGGAGGAGATAGATGATCGAAGGAGTAATCCTGGCCCAGGGTGGCGGCGGCTTGACCGATGCGGGCCTCGAGTCGTTGGCGCACGGTCTGGTCTACGGGCTTGCCGCCATCGGTCCCGGTGTCGGCGTCGGACTTGTGTTCTCGAGCGCGATCGAGGCGATGGCCCGTCAGCCGGAGATGGCGGGACAGACCCGCACCACGATGTTCATCGGCTTCGCGCTGATCGAGGCGTTGGCGCTGATCGGCTTCGTCCTCGCCTTCATCGTCTAGCGAGAGGTCCGTATGACGCTCAATCTGACAAACATCCAACTGGCACAGGAGCATGCCCGCGAGGGCATCGACCTGATCCTGCCCGAGACCTCCGAGCTCATCTGGGGCGCCATCTGCTTCGTAATCGTCGCCTTGGTGCTGAACCGCGTGGCTTTCCCTCAGCTCAAGGCGGCCATCGAGAAGCGCGAGCAAGCGATCCAGTCGGACAAGGAGAACGCCGAAAAGGCTCGGGCAGATGCCGAGAAGATGCTCGAAGAGCACAAGGAGCAGCTCGCCGAGACTCGCTCCGAGGCCAACCGAATCATCGAGGACGCTCGCCAACAGGCCGAGCAGGTGCGCAAGGACATCATCGCCAAGTCAGAGAAGGACGCCGAGGCGATCGTTGAGCGCGCGCAGGAGCAGATCCAAGCCGAGCGCAATCGCACCGTCCAGGAGCTCCAGAGCACGATTGCCGAGATCTCCATCGACCTGGCAGAAAAGGTAGTGGGGCGCTCCATCGATGCCGGAGCCCAACGGGAGATGGTCGACGCCTACATCAAAGAGGTCGCGGCCATGTCCGGGAACGGAGACAGAACGCGCTGATGGCGGCCGACGAGGTCATTCACGGTTATGCCGAAGCCCTCTTCAACGTGGTGCGGGCCGAGGGAGAGATAGAGCGCGTAGAGGACGAGCTCTACCGCTTCTCGAAGGTAATCGATGGCAACCATGAGCTCAAGCAGGCACTCTCCGATAAGGCCATCGACAGGGGCCAGCGCATAAAGGTGCTGGAGGATCTGCTGGCAGACAAGGTTTCGCCTCACACCCTCGGCTTGTTGACCTTCATCGTCGGACAGGGCCGAGCGAGGCAGATGCCGCAGATTCTGCAAGAGCTGAGCGCCCTCGCCGCCGAAGCTCGCAACGCGGTGGTTGCCGAAGTGCGCTCGGCGACCCCCCTCGACTCGCGCCAGCGCGCCGCGTTGCAGTCGGCGTTGTCGAAAGCTACCGGCAAGAAGGTCGCGGTCAAGGTCATGGTCGATCCTTCGCTGATCGGCGGAATCGTGGCAAAGATCGGGGAAACGATTATCGATGGGTCGGTCAAGCGTCGGCTCGAACAACTAAAGGATCAGGTGAGGGCTTAGTGGCTCAAGCGGAATTCCAGATCAACCCGGACGATATCTCCTCTGCGCTGCGCAGAAACATCTCAGAGTTCACGCCGCGCTTGGCGAAGGAAGAAGTGGGGCGTGTCGAGGAGGTCGGTGACGGCATCGCCCGTGTGTCCGGCTTGCCGACTGCCATGGCGAACGAGATGCTCGAGTTTCCGGGCGGCGTAACCGGCCTCGCCATGAACCTCGAGGAAGACAGCATCGGCGCCATCATCCTCGGCGAAGCCGACCGCATCGAAGAGGGCGGAGCGGTCAAGCAGACCGGCCGCGTCCTCTCCGTCGGCGTGGGGGACGAGTTCCTCGGCCGAGTCGTCGACGCGCTCGGGCGTCCTTTGGACGGGAAGGGGCCGATCAAAGCCACCGATCAGCGTCAGCTCGAGGTCCAGGCCCCCGGCGTGACCGCGAGGCAGCCGGTGAAGAACCCGCTCCAAACGGGCATCAAGGCGATCGATGCGATGACGGCGATAGGGCGGGGGCAGCGTCAGCTCATCATTGGTGACCGCCAGACCGGAAAGACCGCAATCGCCATCGACGCGATCATCAATCAGAGAGAGAACTGGGGCACCGACAACGCTGTCAAGTGCATATACGTGGCGGTCGGCCAGAAGGCTTCCACCGTCGCAGAGGTGATGGGCTCGCTGGAAGAAGCCGGAGCGCTTCAGTACACGGTCATCGTCAACGCCGCGGCATCCGACCCCGCGCCCTTCCAATACCTTGCTCCTTATTCCGGCTGTGCCATGGGCCAGCATTGGATGGAGAACGGCGAGGACGCACTGATCATCTACGACGACCTCTCCAAGCAGGCAATCGCTTACCGGCAACTGTCATTGTTGCTGCGCCGGCCGCCGGGCCGCGAGGCCTATCCGGGCGATGTTTTCTACCTCCACTCGCGCCTCTTGGAGCGCGCGGCGAAGCTGTCGGACGAAAACGGCGGGGGGTCACTGACCGCGTTGCCGATCATCGAGACCAAGGGCGGGGACGTGTCTGCGTACATCCCAACCAACGTCATCTCGATCACCGATGGTCAGATCTTCTTGGAAACAGACCTGTTCTTCTCGGGCGTCCGTCCTGCCATCAACGTCGGCATCTCGGTTTCGCGAGTGGGAGGCAACGCCCAGATCAAGGCTATGAAGCAGGTGGCAGGCCGCCTGCGACTCGACCTGGCACAGTTCCGTGAGCTCGAAGCGTTCGCCGAGTTCGGTTCCGAGCTCGACAAGGCGTCGCAGGCTCAGCTCGACCGCGGCGGGCGTGTTGTGGAGCTACTCAAGCAAAAGCAGTACAACCCGTTCTCCGTCGAGGATCAGGTCATCTCGATCTGGGCCGTTTCCAACGGCTATCTCGATGACCTTCCGATCGACAAGGCGCGTGATTTCGAAGCGGGACTGCTCGACCACATGCACAGCCGCCACTCCGAGGTCGGGGATGAGATCAATGACAAGGGCGCCTTAGGCGAGCAGCTTGAGGACAAGCTCAGGAAAGCGGTCGAGGAGTTCAAGTCCTCCTACACCGACAAGGTCGACACCGTAGAGACCACGGCGGCCGAAGAGGGAGTACCAGAGGCGTCGGGAACGCCTGCGGCCGAAGGCAACTCCGAAGACGAGGAGTCGAACGAAGAGCCAAACGAAGAGTCGAACGAAGAGAAGGACTCGGAGGAGTAGGTCCCGGTGGCACAGCAGCTCCGTACCATCAAGCGACGCATCTCGTCGGTCAAGTCGACACAGAAGATCACCCGCGCCATGGAGTTGATCGCGTCCTCACGCATCATCAAGGCGCAGCAGCGGGTGGAAGCCGCTCGACCGTATTCCGAAGAGATGCGCCGGCTTATGTCATCGGTGGCCGCCAATGCCAGCAGCATCGACCATCCCCTACTGAAGGAACGCGACGAAGTAAGTAGCGTCGGAACGGTTGTCGTCACCGCAGATCGCGGGCTTGCCGGCGCCTACAATTCGAACGTCATTCGCGCTGCCGAGCGCGATATGCGCGAGCACGGCAAGGACAATAGGCTCTTCCTGGTCGGTAAGAAGGGCGTCACCTATTTTCGCTTCAGGGGTTACGAGTTCGAAGAATCCTGGATGGGCAACTCGGAACAGCCACGCGTGGAGGACGCACGCAATGTGGCCAAGGCGGTGGCGAGTGAGTTCTCCGAGGGAAAGGTGGACCAGGTAAAGCTCGCCTACACCCGTTACGAGTCGGCGTTGACGCAGCGCCCGACCGTTGTTCAGTTGCTTCCACTGCCCCAGGAGGAGCTCGAGGAGTTACAGGAGGAGCAAAAGGACGAGCAGCGTCCTCAGTACGTGTTCGAGCCCGATCCCGAGCAGATACTCAATTACCTCCTGCCTCGCTACGTCGAAGGCCTGATTCTGCAGGGACTGCTGGAGGCGGCGGCGTCCGAGCACGCTGCACGTCGGCGGGCCATGAAGGCGGCCACCGACAATGCGGATGACCTCATGGACAGCTTGACTCGCAACTACAACCAAGCCCGACAGGCTGAGATCACAACCGAGATCATGGAAGTCGTCGGCGGGGCCGAGGCGCTGCGCAGCGCGGGCCGCGCTCCGGCTTCCGGCGGATAAGAGGAGGTACGCGTCACAATGGCGATCACAGAAGAACGTGTGAAAGATGAGGAGGACAGGGGCGAAGGGACCAGCGAGGGCCGCATCCTCACAATCACAGGCCCCGTCATAGAGGTTGAGTTTCCTCCTGAGAGGCTTCCCGAGATCGGCTTTGCGCTGACGGTGGGGCGCGATGTCGAGGGAAAGAAAGACACGATTACGGCTGAAGTTTCTCAGCACATCGGAGATTCGGCGATCAAGGCCATCTGCATGAAGAACACCGATGGCTTGCAACGAGGCGCCAAGGTGCTCAACACCGGACAGGCGATCACCGTCCCGGTGGGCAATCCAGTGCTGGGTCATGTCTACAACGTGCTGGGAGAGCCCGTCGATGGCTCAGAGCTTCCCGACGACGTCGAGCGCTGGCCGATCCACCGGCAGCCTCCCAAATTCGAGGATCTCGAGCCCAAGACCGAGATGTTCGAAACCGGCATCAAGGTCATCGACCTGCTCGAACCCTACGTTCAGGGCGGCAAGATCGGCATGTTCGGCGGTGCCGGAGTCGGCAAGACCGTCGTTATCCAGGAGATGATCCACCGCGTCGCCGAGGAGCACGGCGGCGTCTCGGTGTTCGCAGGCGTCGGCGAACGAACGCGTGAAGGAAACGACCTGTGGCTCGAGATGACGGAGTCCGGCGTGCTCGAGAAAGCCGCTCTCGTTTACGGCCAGATGGACGAGCCTCCCGGCGTTAGGTTGCGAATCGCGCTCAGCGCACTGACGATGGCGGAGTACTTCAGGGATCGCGAGCATCAGGACGTGCTTCTTTTCGTCGATAACATTTTCCGTTTCGTTCAGGCGGGTTCAGAGGTTTCGACGCTGTTGGGCCGTATGCCTTCTGCAGTGGGATACCAGCCGACGTTGTCCGAGGAGATGGGCGAGTTGCAGGAACGCATCACTTCGACCAGAGGGCGTTCGATCACATCGCTTCAGGCGATCTACGTCCCCGCCGACGACATCACAGACCCCGCGCCGCACACGACGTTCGCTCACCTCGACGCGACCACGGTGCTGTCTCGGCAGATCTCGGAGCTGGGGATCTATCCTGCGGTCGACCCCTTGGACTCGACCTCCCGTATCCTCGCCGCCCGCTACGTGGGCGAGGAGCACTACAACGTGGCGCAGGAGGTTCAGCGTGTGCTCCAGCGCTATAGGGATCTGCAGGACATCATCGCGATCCTCGGCATCGATGAGCTCTCGGAAGAGGACAAAGTCACGGTGCAGAGAGCGCGCAAGATTCAGCGCTTCCTATCCCAGCCGTTCTTTGTGGCCGAGCAGTTCACCGGCATCGAGGGCAAGTACGTCCCGGTCGAAGAGACCATCCAGTCGTTCAAGGCGCTCACCGAGGGCGAGTACGACAACCTCCCCGAGCAGGCGTTCTTCATGGTCGGAGGCATCGAAGAGGCTGAGGCCAAAGCCAAGGAGCTCTCTGGCTAGTGGATGGCTCGATTGTTTCCCCGGAGAAGAAGGTGTGGGGAGGCGAGGCCGACCTCGTTGTGGCGCGCTCTCCCGATAGGGAGTAGCCACCGCTACTAGCCCTCGGCGGCAGTTGGCCGAGCGGCGGTACCACCCCCGTGAGGGCTTATCTGGCGCTGCCTCCCGCCAGGACGCGAAGTTACTGGATACCACCTCCCGGCGTCCTCTTGCCTTTTGGGAATATATGTAATAAGCCTTAAGGCAACCATTTGTTGGCAGGTCTTGGGTCTGAGGCTCATAGCGTGGGGGAGAGCACTATGTTGAAGTTGCGGGGCAACGCTGCTTTCTTTGCTCTGGTCGTGACTGTCGGGGCTCTCGCGCCGGTGAGTGCCCTGGCCGAAGAGAATCCAGCCGGCGAAGTCACCGGTGTTGTGGAGCAGACCACCGACACCGCCGAGCAGGCAGCGGAGGACGTGACCGGCGCCGCCGAGCAGGCAGCCGAGGAGACCACCGACACCGTCGAGCAGGCAGCGGAGGACGTGACCGGCGCCGCCGAGCAGGCTGGCGAGCAGACCACCGACACCGTCGAGCAGGCTGCCGAGGACGCGACCGGCGCCGCCGAGCAAGCAGCGGAGCAGACCACCGACACCGTCGAGCAGGCAGCGGAGGAGACATCGACACCGTCGAGCAGGCGGCGGAGCAGACCACCGACACCGCCGAGCAGGCAGCCGAGGACGTGACCGGCACCGTCGAGCAGGCGGCGGAGCAGACCACCGGCACCGTCGAGCAGGCAGCCGAGCAAGTGACCGGCACCGCCCAGCAGGCGGCGGAGCAGACCACCGGCACCGCCGAGCAAGTGACCGGCACCGCCCAGCAGGCGGCGGAGCAGACCACCGGCACCGCCGAGCAGGCAGCCGAGCAAGTGACCGGCACCGCCCAGCAGGCGGCGGAGCAGACCACCGGCACCGCCGAGCAGGCAGCCGAGCAAGTGACCGGCACCGCCCAGCAGGCGGCGGAGCAGACCACCGGCACCGCCGAGCAGGCAGCCGAGCAAGTGACCGGCACCGCCCAGCAGGCGGCGGAGCAGACCACCGGCACCGCCGAGCAGGCAGCCGAGGAAGTGACCGGCACCGCCCAGCAGGCAGCCGACAACGCCACCGGCTCGGCTCAGCAGACCACCGACAACGCCACCGGCTCGGCTCAGCAGGCCACCGGCAACGCCACCGGCTCGGTTCAGCAGACCACCGACAACGCCACCGGCTCGGTTCAGCAGACCACCGACAACGCCACCGGCTCGGTTCAGCAGACCACCGGCAACGCCGAGACAAGCGGTTCGGCTAGGGGTCCGGAGAACTCCGGCAAGGCCACGAAGCGTGCCTCTACAGACGCCGCCGGAACCGCCGGCCCCGGTATCCGCCAGGACGCGATCTTGATGCCCGATAGGCGCGGAGATTTCGCTTGGGCTGGACCGCGCGCGGCCTTAGGCGTCTCTCGGGACAGGGCTCATTCGTGGCACCGCTCGAGGGGAAACGAATCCGATCGAGCCGCTTAGGATCCCGTCACAGCAGTTGACCGAGGTCGTTCAGGCCGGCAACCAGATCACGACCCCCCCGCCACGCAACAAGCAGGGGGAGAGGTTCGATCTTACGGAGTGGTTGCCGGGGTGGCTTCCGAGTCTTCTGGCTTTGACTGGTTTCAGCGTCCTGTTGCTGACCGGCATCGCGGTTTCCTTCATCCACGGCGGTGTCGCCGCACTCGTCTGGAGCCGGCGCCGCGTCCGGCCCGAGCCGGACCACGCGGTCGCGACCTTGGTCGCCTCTCCCTAAATTTGTTCTCTAGCTGATGCTCGCTCGGGTCGGGAACTCAGATGGCTAGTCGGTCGCAACCCTTCCGAGTTGGCTTGAGCGTCGTGTTCCTCGCCGCGGCGGTAGCGGTTGGAGCTAGCCTTTGGCTAACCCGATCGGACCCATCGAGCGGGGGCGCCTCCTCACGTGCAGCCGCCTCGCCGGAAGTCGAGGACTTCCCCTCGGACCCATCGAGCGGGAGCGCCTCCTCACGTGCTGCCTCCCCGCCGGAAGTCGAGGACGTCCCCAGTGCCGACCCCGTCGCAGATCGCACGCCCGTGATCCGGTCGGCTTGTGATAGCGCCGGCTTTGGCACAGAGTCCTCCGATGGTTCTGGCGTGTCCAAGCCCAAGGTTTCCATGCGTGCGGCCACCGCTCGCCATCGTAACGATGCTGGCAGCTACGAATTCCTTGCTTCTCCTACCTGGAATCTCCGGGAGCAAGGCCCCATTTCCAAGTTGATCGGGCCGGACCGTGACTTCGTGGTCTCTCTTGGGCCTGGTCCCGTCGGGGGCCTGCCTCAGGCTTACGATGAATTCGTCGAGCTCGTCGGCAAGACCTATGGGGACGTGCGGCTGGGCAAGATCGATGCCGGTTGCGCGGCGGGGGACATTTCCGTATGGCTCCACGGGGAGGGCACCAACGCCGACGCAGCGCCGTTCGAGTTTCTCGCGGTCATCATTGAACGCTCTTCCGGCGGAACCGTGGGGGCGTTTGGCGCGTGGAACCCGAATACTCCCCAAGTCCGCCCACTGGTTCTCGAGGTGATGCAGTCCTTCCAAGCCATCCCCGTCCGCGCCTGATCGCAGTCACATGGGAGCAAGCCATACGCGATTCGGGCGGTCTTCAATCGGCCGGCACTCACATCCATTCCAGCTAGTTGTGACTAAACCCTGCACGTGTGGAATGGGCGGAAGCTCGAAGTCGATTAGGCTCGGACACCTGAGCTAGGTCTAGGACTCAAGGATGTGATTCTGATGGATGTCTCGATCGTCTCTCCGCTCGAGAAGGTGTGGCAGGGCGAGGCCGACCTTGTCGTGGCACGCTCGCCCGAAGGTGAGTTCGGGATAATGCGCGGCCACATCCCGTTTCTGGCCGCGTTGGTGCCGGGCCGCGTCCGAGTGGTGTCGGGATCCAACTCCGAGGAGTTCTTCGTCCCCGGCGGTTTTCTGGAGGCCTCGGGGCCCATGGACGAGTATCACGTGATCGTGCTGGCCGACGACGCCGACAACGTCTCCGATATGGACGTGTCCCGGGCACGAGAGCGACTCGAGGAAGCCCGCCGGCGAAACGAGAAAGAGCAAGACGAACGGACCCAGGCCCAGCTTCAGATAGAACTGGCTCGAGTGGAGATCGCCGAGAGCCGCGGTCAGTAGGAGAATGCCGGGCTTCGGGCGCTTCGGGTCCACCCTCTGACCCAACTTTGCACCTGTACCCACACGAGATGTCGGTACAGTGACAAAGTCCCGAAGACTTGCCGAGGCAGACCGAGAGGAAGCAGTGGCGGAGTCGTCCTTCAACTTGCGCAATCGCGTCCAGTGCGCGTCGTGCGGCGTCTCCGCTCCCCGCCGCAACGGTGTGGCTCCTTTGGGATGGACGGAGTTCGTCGCCGAACACGGCCGTCACAGCGCCTTGTGCCCGGCCTGCCTGCGGAGCAACCTGTGGCAGATAGAGGCGCGCCTCGACTTCGACCCCGAACTCTAGTCATGGTCCTGAGAGCGCCCTTATGAGCGAGCGACGGCGGGTTGTCTCGGGCTCGCCCTACGAGGCCCGCTTCGGCTTCTGCCGGGCACTGCGAACCGGTGACCGTGTGCTGGTCGCAGGCACGGCCCCCATCTGGCCCGACGGCTCTTGCGATCCCGATGCGGGAGTGCAGACACGTCGCTGCTACGAGATCATTCTCGAGGCTCTGGCAGAGCTGGGGGCCGAGCCACGCCACGTTGTGCGGACGCGTGTCTACATCACCGACGCGGCTCATACCGAGGCTGTGGGCAACGCTCACGGGGAGGTGTTCGCAGGGTGGCCCCCCGTCAACACGATGGTCGTGGTGGCCGGTTTAGTGGACGAGCGCTGGAAGGTAGAGATCGAGGCCGAGGCGGTTCTCGACTAGGCAGGCTCACTTAGCAGGGCCGCGGCCGCGGCCCGGTGTTGCTCCAGCGCGGCAAGCTGGCGCGTCGCACGTGCCTCCATGCGTTCGGCCGGCACTCCAGCGTTGGGGAGGGACAGGGTTTGCCACAGAAAGATCCTGTGGTGGGTCAGAAGGCAGAGCCCGTGAAGCTCGTAGACACGGCTGAGGTCCGAGTAGGAGAACAGCGTTCCGTTGAACTTGAGGCGGCCTAGCTTCTCAGACAAGGCCAGCACCGCGTTCTTGAGCCGCGTGGGACGAACGCCCTGGGAGAGCATGGCCTCCTCCAGCGCCGCCCGTTCCTCCTCGAGCTCGTCGCCCAGCAATGCCAAAAAGCCACCGAGCGGTCCCGAGGGATTGCTCTCGCGACAGCGTTCGGCCAGGCGCCGGTTCACAATCAATACCCCGAGATTCTCCTGCATGAAGATGCCGAGTAGCTTTGCGGTCACGGAGCAATTGTGACGGCTTGGGAAACCTCCGCGTAAAGGCACGCAGTCCTCGGTAGGGTGACGGTGATGTTCTCCAGCACCCTTACCAACGCGATGGTCGTTGGGCCCACGGAGTCAGCGATGGTGCCCGCCTCCGTTCTGGCCGTGGGCGTGTTCGGCTTCCTCAGGGTGCGCTCTTTCGGTAGCCCATGATGTGCGGCGCGGCAGCGTCACACCTACGAGGCTGCGTGGCGATCCTCCTAGCATTCACTCTGCCCCTCCTATGGATGCCGGCCTCTGGAGCCGAGCCATTGAGAACGCTGGAAACACCTCTGCGCCTGGTTCCTATTGGCCCGGTCGAAACGGAAGTCGCCGGGCTGCACCGGTTCTTCGGTCCGCTCGAGATCGACGCCGCCTCCGATGGCTTGGTAGTGGTCAACCGGCTTCCCTTGGAGCGTTACCTGCTGGGGCTGAACGAGGTTCCCCCCGAGTGGCCGCGAGCCGCCCTCCAAGCCCAGGCGATCGCTGCTCGCACTTATGCCCTGTGGACGCTGGGCCGACCGCCGGCCGGCGCCGCCGGCGCTTACGGCTTCGACATCTGCGCTTCGACCGACTGTCAGGTGTTCAGCGGCGCCGACCTCCTGGAGGAGCCCGGGGGCCCACGTTGGTTCGATGCAGTGGCGGCCACCAAAGGTGAGGTTGTCACCTACGGGGGGGAGCCGATCCTGGCCCGTTACCACTCGGTGTCGGGCGGGCGCACCCTGGACAACTCCCAGGCGTACCCCGGCGAGGACGGATTCCCCTACTTGAAGGGTGTCCCGAGCCCGTCCGAGGACGCCTCCCCGCTCTACCGCTGGCGAGTGTCGTTCACCCTCGACGACCTTCGCTCCCTGCTCTCAGAGGCGGGGTGGTGGAACGGATCAGAGCTCACCGAGGTCCACACCATCGAATCTCGCTCGGAGCTGCACTATCCAGACGTAGTGTTCGACGGCCCGGCCGAGCAGACCGTCCGGGATGCTCAGGAGGTCAGAGAAGTCCTCGGAAGCCTCGCTGCCCGGCGCTTTCCGGCTCGCTATCCGTCCTTCGCGATGATGTCCTCGGGGAGGCTTCCGGAGACATTTCCCTCCAACCGATACGAGGTCTCGACCGAGGGCGACGCCGTCCGCGTCGACGGCCGCGGCTGGGGGCACGGAGTGGGAATGTCGCAGTGGGGAGCTCACGGCCTTGCCCTCAAAGGGTGGGGGGCCGAGGAGATCCTCGAGCACTACTACACGGGCGTGCGTGTGTCCGAGCGTCCCGGCCCCCGAATAGTTGACGTGGGAGTGGCGACGGGGCTCGACTCCGTGCAGGCGACCGGCGCCTTTCGGATCGAGGACGGCCACGGCCGCATCGTCATGCCGCGCGCGGTGGGCCGCTGGGCGATCTCCTTCGAAGGTTCGGGAGTCGCCTCGCTCTCACCCCCGCCTGGGTTCGGCCGCTCCCTCCACCTCAGCATCGTGCGCGCGCCGCACACGCTTCGCACCGAAGCCACCGGCGTGTTTGAGCTGCGACTGTCGGCTCCCGCCGAGGTGCGCGCAGCACCCGGAGGGGCCTCCACCTTCGTTGCCTCCGCCGGCCGCAACAAGCTTACATGGCGAGCTCCGGACCAGCCCGGACGCTACCGCGTCGAGGTCGCAGCGAGGGGTTCGAGAGGGCGGGATACCAAGGTGGTCGAGGTGGAGGTCGTCGCTGCGAAATCGTCATCTCTGCTACCGGCCCCCGGCGGCTCCCAGGGGGCCGCGCTGATCGGAGTGGCATTGGGGCTTGCTCTGATGATCATCGGGGGCCAGGCCCTGGTCAAGGAGGTCAAGCGCTCGAGCCGGCCAGGGCCTGCAGCGACGGCCGCCGTGCCGGTACGATGAGCAGGTGAGACAGGCCACCACGATCGAGGACCAGGTCAGGCAGGCGCTCGAGATCATCCGGCCCGCCATCCAGCTCGACGGCGGCGACATCGAGTTTCACGGCGTTCAGGACGGCGTCGTGACCGTGATGCTGCTCGGCACATGCGAAAGCTGCCCCATCTCCCCCGTCACGCTCAAGCAGGGGGTCGAGAGGCTCCTTCGGGAGCGGGTCCCCGGGGTCACAGAAGTCGTCGCCATCGAGGCTTGACTCTTGCAGAGCGTGTCCTAAAGGGCGAGCGGCGGGCGCTCGCCCAGCTCATCTCGCTGGTCGAGGACGGTGGGCCGGACCTGGCCGAGGTTATGCGTGCGCTCTACCCCTACACGGGCCGGGCCTACTCGGTGGGTGTCACCGGAGCGCCCGGTGCCGGCAAGTCGTCTCTGACCGACCGCCTCGTGGCCAGGGCGAGGGAGGACGCCACTTCGGTCGGGGTCCTGGCCGTCGATCCCTCGAGCCCCTTCTCCGGAGGCGCCCTGCTGGGCGACCGCGTGAGGATGCAGGGTCACGCAACCGACGACGGCGTGTTCATCCGATCAATGGCCACCCGCGGCCATCTCGGAGGCATCGCGCTTGCTACGCCCGAGGCGATGAGGGCGCTCGACGCGTTCGGGATCGAGCTGATTGTCGTCGAGACGGTCGGTGTCGGCCAAGCCGAGGTGAGGGTCGCAGACGCTTGTGACACGGTGCTTGTAGTAATCAATCCCGGCTGGGGCGATGCGGTGCAGGTCGCCAAGGCGGGTTTGCTCGAAGTGGCGGACGTATTCGTGCTGAATAAGGCCGACCGGCACGGGGTCGCACAAGCTGAGCGGGAGCTCAATCAGATGCTCGAGTTGTCAAACCTGGAGCGAACCCCTGAGATCATCCGCACGGTGGCCACAGGGGAGGAGGGGGTCGAGGAGCTGTGGGCGGCGATCTGCAGTCATCGCTCGTGGCTGGAGCAGGATCAACGCCTACCCCGGAGGCGCCTGCGCCGAGCCGCGCTTGAGATCAGGGACATCGTCCTGGAGCGCTACCGGATCCGCCTCGAGCAGGATGCAACCGCCCTCATAGAGGAGCTGGCCTCGGACGTCGAGGCACGGCGCTGCGATCCCTACGAAGCCGCCGACCGCCTTCTTGCGCACACCGCCTGACTCCTCCCGGCAAAGTTAGAATCGCGGACGTGGAGGACGATCCCAGGAAGCGTTGGCAGGAGGCCTACGACAAGGCCAAGCTGCGGGACGACGTCGACTTCGACACGCTCTCGAGCACCCCCGTGGATCCTCTCTACTCGCCCGAAGAAATCGAGGAGCGCGTCGGCGTTCCGGGTGAGTACCCCTACACGCGCGGGATTTACAGCTCGGGCTACCGCGGACGTCTGTGGACCATGCGCCAGTTCTCGGGTTTTGGATCTCCCAAGCAGACGAACGAGCGGTACAAGTACCTTCTCGAACACGGCCAGACCGGACTTAGCGTCGCCTTCGACATGCCCACGCTGATGGGCCGCGATTCCGACGACCCGCTGTCGGAGGGAGAGGTAGGTCGTTGCGGTGTTGCGGTCGACTCGCTCGCCGACATGGAGATCCTGTTCGAGGGAATCGACATCGCCGCCATCACGACGTCGATGACGATCTCGGGGCCCGCGCCCATGCTGTTCGCCCTCTATGTCGCCGCCGCGGAGAAGCAGGGCGCCGATGTCTCGAAACTTGACGGGACGTGTCAGACGGACATCCTCAAGGAGTACATAGCGCAAAAGGAATGGTTGTTTCCTCCCGAGCCTCATTTGCGACTGACCGCCGACATGATGGAGTACTGCATCTCAGAGGTGCCCAAGTACCACCCCTTGTCGATCTCCGGCTACCACATCAGGGAGGCGGGCTCGACTGCTGCGCAGGAGCTCGCCTTCACCCTTGCATCGGGCTTCGCGCATGTGGAACTCGGTCTTAGGCGCGGTCTCGATGTCGACGACTTCGCTCCAGGCCTCAGCTTCTTCTTCAACTCGCACATTGACTTCTTCGAAGAGATCGCCAAGTTCAGGGCCGCCCGCCGCATCTGGGCGCGGTGGATGAAGGATCGCTATAAAGCCACTAAGCCGCGTTCGTGGATGCTCAAGTTCCACACACAGACCGCGGGCGTCTCGCTGACCGCAGAGCAGCCCTATAACAACGTGATTCGCACCACTACCGAGGCTCTTGCCGCGGTGCTCGGCGGAACGCAGTCGCTGCACACGAACTCGCTGGACGAAGTACTTGCGCTGCCAACCGAGGAGGCCGTGGAGATAGCACTTCGCACACAACAGGTGATTGCTTACGAAACGGGCGCTGCCAACGTCATCGATCCGCTCGGGGGGTCGTGGTTCATCGAAGCCCTGACCGATCGCATCGAGGCAGAGGCAGAAGACTATTTCTCGGTCATCGAGGAGATGGGCGATGGTTCCATCCTCGACGGGATGCTGGCCGGGATCGAGCGTGCCTACTTCCAGAAGGAGATGGCCGACGCCGCCTTCCACTACCAGCGCCTGCTCGAGCAGGGAAGGAAGGTCATCGTTTCGGTGAACCGCTTCACCCACACCAAACAGCCTCCTCCCGAGGTCCTGCTCATCGGGCCCGAGATCGAAGAGCGTCAGAGAAAGGCGCTCGCGGAGGTTCGTGCGAATCGAGACCAGGCCCGCGCGGATGAGGCCGTCGGAGCGCTGAAGGAGATGGCCTCGGGCGCTACCACCAACTCGATCCCCGTGCTGATCGACGCCGCCAAGGCCTATGTGACCTTGGGCGAAATGGTGGAAGCGCTGAAGGAGGTCTGGGGCATCTACTACGAGCCCCCGGCGTTCTAGGGAGCGAGTGCCTTCTCAGTCCGTGTAAACGGCGAGAGGGTCCTCGCCCACGATGTCGTCGAAGTAATGAGGGGCGTTCGCCTGCGTTTCGAGCGTGTCGGCGCGCTTGACATCGTCCTCGACCTTGCCGACCGCCTTCTGGCAGATGTTCGCAATCTGAGTCAGCTCGCCGAGCAGGTCCTCCGAGTAGGGCAGGCCCATCTGCATGAATTCCTTGGCGTGCTTCACATGGAGTCCAATCCTCTCGAGCTCGCGGCCGACGCTGGAGGCAGTTTCGGAGGGCAAGGCGACTCTCCCTTCACGCTCGTTCGGGGTCGGGGGGCTAATCACACCGACAACATGGACCACATAGGATAACAGCAGTGACAATGCCCAAACCCTCCTTGGGCCCCCGTCAGAGCCCGCGGCCTCCCCGAATGACGCGGTAGCCGAGAACCCCGGCCGTTAGTGCGAAGACGATCGCTACCACCCCCCCGACGATTTCCAAGGGGCCCGCAGGAGGCGCCTGGATGAGGGTGGGCGAGGGTTCGGGGGTCGGAGTCGGCGTCGCCTGGAGTGCCGCCCACACCAGCGCCCACCCCTGCGAGGCCTGCATTCTGTCCCACCAGCCGTGCCTGAGGCCTGGGGGGCAGATCTGCGGAGCAGGCGGTTCGGCCATTCTGCTCGTGGTCACGGCGAGACCGGCCACGGGGACAAGGTTTCTCCCGGGGCGGTGGCGAGACCGGCGTCGGCCAATAGCCCCAGGAACATCCGCAGCAGTCTGGCGGTCACGCCCCAGATGATGTGGCCTTCGTAGATCCACGCCTCCGTCGGGTAATTGAAGCCTTCATGCACGAAGCCGGGTTCGACTCGGATTTCCTCTGTGAGCCCGGCGATCGGCGCTCTGATCAGAGCGGCGACCTCGCTCGGGTTCGGCTGGAGAACGGGCTGGGGAGCTACCCAACCAACGACGGGCGTGATCACGTAGCCCGAAACGAAGGTCGGAGTCTGGTCGAGCTGCCCCAGCACCCTTACCTGCGAGGGGTCGAGCGCGATCTCCTCGTGTGCCTCCCTGAGGGCGGCCAGCTCGGGGTTCTCCCCCGGCTCGAGCGAGCCGCCGGGAAAGGAGATCTGGCCCTTGTGGGTCGAGACGGTATCGGTTCTCAAGGTGAGCAACAGGGCGGGCTCCGCGCCGTCGAGCACGGGAATCAGCACCGCCGCGGCGCGCGCGTCCGTAACCTCACTTCGCCGAGGGGCACGGGTCGAAAGGGCGTGAGAAAGCCGGTGCTCAAAGTCACTTATCACAGTCGATCATCGTAGCCTGGGACTCTTTGGTCGAGGATAAACAGGAGGAGTCACCAGTGGGTCAGCTTGTGCGGTTGGAGGTGAGCGACGGGGTCGGGGAGATACGACTCGAACGTCCTCCGGTCAACGCCTTGAACCGGCAGTTGGCAGAGGAGCTCGGGGACTGTGTCTCGTCAATTCGTGATGATCCGAGCATCAGGGCTGCCGTCGTGTGGGGCGGCAAGAAAGTGTTCGCTGCGGGTGCAGATGTAAAGGAGATGTCAGACCTCGACCCAGCCGCGATCCAGCGCCACATCGCTCCGTTTCAGGAAGGGTTGACCGCGCTGGAGCAACTACCCATCGTGACGGTGGCGGCGATCACCGGCTACGCGTTGGGTGGTGGCTGTGAGCTGGCTCTCGCTTGCGATCTGCGAGTCTGCGCCCACAACGCCCGGCTCGGCCAGCCCGAGATCCTCCTGGGGATCATCCCCGGCGCAGGCGGCACCCAGCGGCTGCCCCGCCTCGTCGGCACCGGCCGGGCAAAGGAGATCATCTACTCAGGACGGACCCTGGACTCGGCGGAAGCGCTTCAGATCGGGCTTGTGAACGAGTTGGTGGAGCCGGCCGAGGTCCATGCGCGCGCCCATGAAATCGCAACCGTCTATGCGAGTGGGCCGACGGTGGCGCTGGCAGCCGCCAAGCAAGCGCTGCAGACGGGGATGGAGACCGACATCACTTCAGGGCTGCTCCTCGAACAGCGAGCCTTTGCCGCCTTGTTTGCAACCCGGGACCAGAAGAGCGGGATGGCGTCTTTCATCGAGCGGGGGCCGGGCCAGGCGGAGTTCGGCGGCAACTAGTGCTCGGCGCTCCGATACCCTTAGGGGGGCGGCCCAGTAGGTAAACGTCAAGGTACTGATCGCATCAGGAGGTCTATTGAACATCGCCGTATGCGTCAAGCACGTTCCCGATCCCAACCTCCCCATGGAGATGGACGGCACTCGTCTCAAGAGGGCGGGCGTTCAGGGCGTGCTGGACCCCGGCGACGAGTTCGGCGTCGAGGCCGCGCTCCAGATCAAAGAAGGTCACGGAGCCGAGGTGACTCTCGTGTCGATGGGGCCGGAGGCTTCGTCCGAGGCCCTGCGCCGAGGTCTTTCCATGGGGGCGGACCGGGCGATTCTCGTTTCCGACGACGCCCTCGAGGGCGCGGATGCGCTGGCGACCGCCCGAGTGCTGCAGCGAGCTATCGAGCGGATGCAGCCGGACCTCGTCGTAGCCGCGGTCGAGTCCACCGACGGCTACACCGGTACGATGCCTGCAGCTTTGGCGCAGTTCATGGGGTGGCCGCAGGTCACGTTCGCCACGCAGTTGGAGTTCGCCGATGGAACCCTTCGGGCTCACCGACAAACCGCCACGGGCTACCTCGTTGTGGAGTGTGAGCTGCCGGTGGTGGTGACGGTCACGGCGGGTATCAATGAGCCCCGTTATGCGTCGTTCAAGGGAATCATGGCGGCGAAGAAGAAGCCGCTCGACCGGCTGGCCCTCGCAGACCTGGGGCTGTCGTCCGACGATGTGCGTCCGGCTCAAGAGATCGTGGGACTGACTGCGGCCGAAGAGCGCAGGTCTGGAGAGGTGATTGTGGACGAGGGCGATGCAGCCACCAGAGTGGCCGCCTTCCTGCGGGAGGCAAAGGTCATCTAATGCACCTTTGCTTAAGTCCCGACGGCTCGGCTCCGCCGAGGTCGGAATTGGGATTCTTATTCGCCGAGGTCGGAATTGGGATTCAATCGCCGCGCAGTGCCGCCCTGCCTGCTGACGCTACTTCCGCGCAGGAGCACTAGTGGGAGGGGTATGGGTCTACGCCGAGGGTACGGAAAGCGGGATCGATCCCAGCGCGCTCGAGTTGCTGGCGAAGGCGCGGGCGTTGGACCCGGAACCGGCTGCGGTCGTGTTGGGCCCGGGCTCGTCCGCGGCCGCAGCAGTGCTCGGCCGCCATGGTGCGGCCACCGTGTTCTGCTCCGACGACTCCGCTTACTCGGACTTCGTGGCCGAGCCTCAGGCGTTCGCGCTTCAGCAGCTCGTGACCGAGCATGGGCCCGAGCTCGTCTTGTTCGCCACCAATTACGATTCGCGCGACGTGGCTGGGCGGCTGTCGGCCTCTACCGGAGCCACTCTGGTGGCGAACGTCGTCGACATCCCGAGGCTCGACCTCGCTCAGACCGCGATCATGGGAGGCTCTACTCGAGTGGACGTGAGGCTCCAGGGAACACTCAAGCTGGTGCTGGCGCGACCCAAGTCCTTCGCGGCAGAGGAGACGGGTGGCGATTGTGTGACCAGAACGATCGATAGAGCGGTGCCGGACGAGCTCAAGAGGGCCAAGGTCATCGAACGTCACGAAGCGCAGGCGCCCGGCCCCAAGCTCCAGGACGCGTCGGTGGTGATCGCCGGGGGCCGCGGCCTGCAGGGGGCCGAGAACTTTCACCTTCTGGACGAGCTCGCAGAAGCAATCCCGGGCGCGGCAGTGGGCGGCACCCGGGCGGTCGTCGACGCGGGGTGGGTTCCCTACTCGTATCAGATTGGGCAGACGGGCAGTACGGTGAAGCCCGAGGTCTACATGGCTTTCGGAATTTCGGGAGCGACCCAGCATGTGGTGGGGATGAAGGGAGCGAAGAGAATCGTCGCGGTCAACAAAGACGAGGACGCACCCATCTTTTCCTTAGCGGATCTGGGAGTGGTTGGGAATGCACTCGATCTGTTGCCCAAGCTCATCGAAGAGATTCGCAAAGGATAAGAATGGGGTTTTCTGATTCCTTTCGAAGATTCTTCAATCGTGGCGGGGCCCCCGACCTCGGTCCCCTGCGTAAGTTTGCAGCCGAGCACAAGGGTGTCGAAGGTTACATCGAGCCTCGCACCGCGACGCAGCCACTCACCCTCTTGCTGGTCGATCGCTATGGGGATTCGATGCGCGGCGCGATCAGAGGGCCGCGCGACGCCAGAGACTTCTGCGCTCAGGCTTCGATACCCCTCTACGATGCTGCGGTAATCGGATACCCACAACGGATGATCGACTACGAGCAGCGCGGGGGCCGGGCGGGCAAGGATGCTTTGGACGAGCAGATCGCCGACCTCGAGCGCCGCCTCCAGGAATCAGACTAGGCGCCCTAATATATTGAACCTCTCGCCGCAATCCGCGGCCCAGGGCGCGGGTTCTGGTGCCTAAGGCAAATTCGGGGGGAGGCGAAGTCTTGTTGTCTAAACGAAGGTCGCACCGGTCCACGTTCGTCTTTCTCGTGGGGGCCGGGTTCTTGCTGTTCGTGGTATTGCTGCTGATAGGCCTTGCGATCTCTCGTTACCTCGGGGATGATGCTCTCGGGCGCATGGACCGAGGAGTGGCGCGCTATCTCGCGCGGAACCGCAGCGGCGACCTCAACCAGATTACTGAGATGCTCTCCTATCTGGCCGAGACGACGACCGTTATCGGTTTGGGAGTGCTGCTGTTCTTTGGAGCCAGGCTGACATGGAAGCGTTGGGGGGACTCGCTGCTGGTGCTGGCTGCTCTCGCAGGAGAGGTCGCCATCTTCCTGGGGTTGACGGCGTTGGTGGATCGCAATCGCCCCATGGTGGATCGCCTCGATGTTGCACCTCCGACCTCGAGCTTTCCGAGCGGGCACATGGCGGCCGCGATCGTTCTCTACGGGGTCGTCGCAATCATTGCCTCGCGACATCTCCGGAGTCGCGCAGCCGTCGTGATCTTGTGGCTGGTGGCGATTGTCGTTCCGCTTGCGGTGGGCGTCTCCCGGATGTACCGGGGAATGCACTATCTGACCGACGTAGTGGGGGGAGGTGTCCTCGGCACAGTGTGGCTCACTGTTTCGACCCGTGCCATGGCGCCTTTCAGAAGCCGGCGATCCGGGAGAGGCGGATGAGAGAGACACGCCGGGTCGTGGTCGTGTTCAACCCGGTCGCCCGCAGTCATGAATCGGACGAGCGCAGGCGAGCCACTCAAGAGGCACTCGCTGCCAAGGGACTGGAATACACGTGGTTGGAGACCACGGAACAGGATTCCGGCACCGAAATGCTGCGAGGCGCCCTCGACAAGAGGCCCGACCTCGTGATGGTCTCGGGCGGGGACGGGACGGTTATGGCATGCGCCACTGCCCTGGCCAACAGTGGGATCCCCCTTGCGCTGCTGCCGGCCGGCACGGGCAACCTGTTGGCCACCAATCTCGACATCCCACGGGACCTCTCGGGAGCATTGGAGGTGGCGCTGTCGAGTGAGTCTCGAACGATCGATGTCGGTTCCTGCCCCCATGGTTGCTTTGTCATAATGGCGGGGATGGGTTTCGACGCAGCGATGCTGCGCGATGCCGACCCGAAACTCAAGTCTCGGCTAGGAGCGGTTGCTTACGTGATGAGTGGACTAAAGCATGTGCGCGCGCCTGCAGGGCGCGTCGAGTTGCGGATTGACGACGAGAAGCCTCTTATCCGTGAGGCACACATGATCTTGATCGGGAACTTTGGAAAGCTGCAAGGAGGTCTTATGGCCCTGCCCGACGCCGATCCCGAGAATGGAATGCTGTCGGTAGCGGTAGTGCGAGCCGGAACGCTGGGGGCCTGGCTCAAGCTCTTGTGGCGCATGCTTCGTGGCCGCCGGGGTGATGACGCCAGGGTCCAGACTTTGTCGGCTCGCCGGTTGGACGTGACGGTGGAACCGCCCATGCCGCTTGAGCTCGACGGAGATGTCTTCGAAGATTCGAGCTCATTCTCCGTAGAAGTTCTTCCCGCTGCACTCGAGCTGAAAGTCCCGGCCGCTCACGCTTCGGGAGCGATCTCATGAGCACGGCGTCCCCGGTTCCTCAAACTTACGACCTCGAGGACGACGAAGCGCGCGAGACTCTGCGGGACTGCGGGCGAATACAACTGGCCAAGGACGCCTTCAAGCGTTTTCGGGTAGCCGACGGCTTCAGTCACTCGCGCGCCCTCGCGTTCCAAGTTGTGCTCACCCTCTTACCCGGGCTCATTGCGTTCGTCGGCTTCATCAGCGTGATCAATCAGGACGAGCTGAAGCGAGCTGCGCGAACCGCCCTCGTCGATTTCGCGCCGGGCCCGGCCAGCAGGATACTGACGCAAACATTCCAGCAAGGGTCGTCAACCGGGACGACGGCGCTATGGGTCGGCCTCGTCGGAGCCCTCGTCGCAGGGACCCTTGCCATGGGCCAGCTCGAACGCGGCGCGAACCGCATCTACGGAGTCGAGAGAGACCGTCCTACTCTGCTCAAGTACTGGACGGGCTTTGTCCTAGCCATCACTGCGGGACTGTTGACGGTGGTTGCCTTCATCGCTTTCGTGGCCGGCTCGGCGGCCGGGCAGGCGGCGGAGGCGACCGGTATCAGCAAGTCGGTGATCACGGTATGGACGTTTGCGCGCTGGCCTCTAGGAATCATCGCCGTGGTCGTAGCCTTCGCTCTGCTCTTCAAACGCTCGCCCCGCCGCCGTCAGCCGGACGCGTCGTGGCTCGCCCATGGCTCTGCTTTATCGACGCTGTTGTGGTTCGTTTTTACGGGCCTGCTGAGCATCTATCTCACCGCGAGCAAGTCTTTCGGTCAGGCCTACGGCCCCCTGGCCGGAATCGTGGGGATTCTGCTGTGGGCTTTCTTGACCTCTCTGGCAGTGCATCTGGGCCTGGCGTTCGCAGCTCAGCTCGAGGCGGTGAGGGCCGGAGTCCCGGATCCCCAGACAGCCGAGGATCGTTACGACCCGCCCGAGTACGAGAGGTCCTGAACAGCCACACGCCGGGTTTGGCTCAGGAAGAGACCCATGCGGTCGGTTTCGGAACGAGCTCAGTCGCACGGTGTTGATGCTTTGTGTCGGGCCTAACCCCCTGAGCCCTCGCCGCCCTCGCTCCTCGGCCATGCCGCGGTCGCCTTCGCCATGACCGCGGTCCAGCAGCCACCCAGCGCCAGCCCGCCGATCACGTCGGTCGGCCAGTGGGCTCCGAGGTAGACCCTGCTCACTGCGACCAGGCAAGCCACCACAGCCGCAACCCCCCACACCCAGGCCCGGCCCCCGTTCATCCGCCTGGTTAGCAGGAAGGCGATGGCCAGGAACAACGCTGCAGCCGCGCTCGAGTGGCCGCTGGGAAAGGCGCTGCCCGAGACGTCGGTTAGGCGATGGAAGTCGGGCCGGGGCCGGTCGACGAGCATCTTGATGAGGTTGTCGAGGCCCACGCTGCCGACGATGGTCCAAGCCAAGAAGACCGGCCACCTCTTCTGTCGTTCGACGAGGTAAACGATGATGCCGGACGCTCCAAGGACCAGCGTCACGAAGAGGGTCCCTCCCAGAAAGGTGAGAAAGTGCATAAGGCTGTTCAGCGCCGGCTCGCGGATCTCGACTGACAGCTCTATGACCTCTCGGTCGATCTCGGTAATCGCAGCCGACGAGACGACCTCGCCGAGCGGCCACAAGATCACTACTAGGAGCAGGGCTCCGATCAGAACCTGACCCACAGGGGCGTTCGCGAGCCCGGGACGACCAACCGCGGTTCTGACGCTCACCGGCTCACGCTCCGCCTCGTATCCTTGGGCGCATGCACTACCTGGATCATGCGGCAACCACACCCATTGTGCCAGAGGCCAAGGCTGCCTTGCTCGCCTTTCTCGAAGGCGACTTCGGTAACCCCTCATCGGTTCACGCCTACGGGCGGGCAGCGCGGCGGGGAGTGGAGGACGCCCGCGAACAAGTGGCCGCCGCCATCGGCGCCAGCCCGGCCGAGATCACCTTCACGGCGGGCGGGACGGAGGCCGACAACCTTGCGATCAAGGGTGTTGCGACCAAGCTCGGCGGAAACGGCAAACATGTGGTCACGAGCGCGTTCGAGCACCACGCGGTGCTCCATTCCATTGAGCATCTGCAAGACAGCGGATTCAAGGTCACGATCGTGCAGGTCGGGAGCGACGGACTGGTCGCCCCGGGCCGGATCTGCGATGCCGTGCGGCGCGACACCATCCTCGTGTCGGTAATGGCCGTCAACAACGAGATCGGCACGGTGCAGGACATGGCCGGTATCGTTGCGGCCGCCAAGGATGCAAACCGATCCACGTTGGTGCACTCCGATGCCGTGCAGGCGCTGGGAAACATTCCGGTTGACGTGCATCGATGGGGCGTGGATCTCGCCTCCTTCTCCGCGCACAAGCTCGGCGGCCCCAAAGGTGTGGGAGCGCTGTTCGTGCGCGCTGGCGTGCCGGTGGCGACTCAGCTACACGGTGGTGGACACGAGCGCGGGCTGCGTTCGGGGACCCTCAACGCCGCCGGGGTCGCTGCGTTCGGTGCCGCCGCCGAGGTCGCTGCCAAGGAGGTACACGACAAGGCCGAGCGACTGCTGCGATTTCGCACCCGCCTCCTGGAGGGCGTGCGCGCCGCCGTCCCGGATGTCGTGGTGAATGGCGATATCGATGCGCGCGTGCCGGGCAATTTGAACGTGTCGTTCCCGGGTGCCTCGGGGGAGACGCTGTTGTTGTTGCTCGACGCAGCCGGTATTGCGTGCTCGTCGGGTTCGGCTTGTCAGTCGGGGGCGCTGGATCCCTCTCATGTGCTACTCGCCCTTGGGCTTGAGCCGCGTCTTGCAGACGGCAGCATCCGCTTCTCATTGGGCCGGGCCTCCACCGAGGAGGACGTGAGCGCCGTGCTGAACGTGCTCCCAGAGATCGTCGAGCGGGCCCGCAAGGCAGCATGAGCACCAGGACATCTGCTCGAGTGGTGGTGAGGTGACCATATATGACATCTGACCACCACTCGGCGAAGAAGCAGCGGCCAAAGGCCGTGGTCGCCGGGGGGTCTGGGGGCGCAGGCGGGCTTGGCCGGCGGAGCCCCCAGCGGCCAAAGGCCGTGGTCGCCGGGGGGTCTGGGGGCGCAGGCGGGCTTGGCCGGCGGAGCCCCCAGCGGCCAAAGGCCGTGGTCGCCATGTCCGGCGGGGTCGACTCGTCCGTGGCCGCTGCCCTCATGGTCGAGCAGGGCTACGACGTCACCGGAATCATGCTCAAGCTGTGGCGGCAGGGCGAGACCAACACCGAGTCCGGCTGTTGCAGTGTGGACGCGGCCGACGACGCCCGGCGCGTGGCCGACCTCCTCGAGATCCCCTTCTACGTCCTCAACTTCGCCGAGCGCTTCGAGTCCTCCGTGGTGAGGGACTTCAGGTCGACCTACGCCTCGGGCAGGACTCCCAACCCCTGTGTCCGGTGCAACCAGTGGATCAAGTTCGACGCATTGCTCGAGCGGGCCGAGGTGATGGGCGCGGATGTCCTCGTCACCGGGCACTACGCACGTGTCCGAACCGACGGCGGCCGTGCCCGGCTGCTGCGCGGAGTGGACCGCAGGAAGGATCAGTCCTACGTGCTGTGGATGCTGACCCAGGAGCGCCTCGCCCGCTGTCGTTTCCCGGTGGGTGGCATGAACAAGCAGGAGACACGTGCGCTGGCCGCTCGCCTCGGGCTCAGAACCGCGGCCAAACCCGACTCTCAGGAGATCTGCTTCGTGCGGAGTGGTGATCTCGGGGGCTACATCTCCGAGCACGTTGGCGAAGCGTCCCACCGGGGGGCGGTGGTCGATGAGCGCGGCCGGGTGGTAGGCGAGCATCAGGGCTTTGGCCGCTACACCGTGGGACAGAGAAAGGGCCTGGGCGTGGCGCTCGGGAAGCCGGTGTACGTGACCTCGATTGATGCCTCGTCGAACCGAATCGTGGTGGGAGAGCGAAAGGATCTCGAGATCGGCTCGGCTCTCCTCGAGGAGGTCAGTTTCGTGGGGCCTGCTCCGCGCTCTGGCGAGCGCGTGCGGGTCCAGCACCGGGCTCACGGAGACGACACCCCGGCGCGGGTGATCACCGGTACGAACGGAGCCGCTCAACTCCTTTTCGAGCGTGGGGCCGAAGCCGTGGCGCCGGGCCAGTCGGCGGTTCTCTACTCGGTGTCCGACCCCGATGAGCTCCTCGGAGGGGGAATCGTCGCGGCGACAGAAGCGGCGTGAGCAGGCGAGATGAGCGGCACAAGCGCCTCGTCCAGGACGAGTTCGAACGGGCCGCAGAGGGCTTCGCCGAACGGACCGCACACCGTTTCGATGCCCTCGGGGTCGTGGAGTTCTCCCGGCTGGAGCCGGGCGAAGTGGTGGTGGAGGTCGGAGCCGGCACCGGCAACTTTCTCGCTCTCTTCGAGAGTGGGCCCATACTTCGGGTGGCGCTGGATCTGACCCCCGGGATGCTTCAGGTTGCCCTTCGCAGGCACTCCGGCATCGAGGCCGTGGCCTCAGACGGCGCCCGGCTTCCGCTGCGGGACCGTTCCGTGGACCTCGTTTGTACGGCTCAGGCCTTGCACCACATCAGAAAGCCGGTCCCCGTCCTGATGGAGATGCGGCGAGTGGCGAGGGACTCCGGACGAGTGCTGATCGTGGATCAACTGGCGCCCGATCGCTTCGAACAGGCCCAGGCCCTCTTCGAACTGGAGGTTCTGAGGGATCCGAGCCATGCGGCCAGCCGTCCGGCGTCGGCTTTTCGCACCATCGCGCTCGCCGCCGGTCTTCATATCCTCGATGAGCGCGTCGTCTCCCAGCAGACCCGCGTGGCTGACTGGATGTGGCCGGGCGAGTTTCCCGAGGAGCGCATCGCTGCGGTGCGAGCGTTCATCGAGGCCCGTGGCCACGAGACGGGCAAGGGCTTCGAGCGTGACGGCGACGACTGGGCATTCACTACGCGCCGCATCATGCTGCTCGCCGGACGTGATCGGTAGCTTTGCGTATTGGCCCTGGCAGGTTCTTCCTCTAGTCTTCGAACATCACCTCAAGGCGGCATCAGAAGGTGGGGGATCAGAGGTGGGGGTACGAGCCGAGGTTGGCTCGTCGAAGAGGGGGCCCGAAGGGGCTCCCTCTTCGCGTCCTGGGTCAAGTGTGTGCTGAGACAATGGGTGTGGAGGAGGGATCAAGAGGAGGGAGCAACATGAGCGACTCGAGAGGCCGCGCGGCGCGGCGCGCCGCAGAGCTTCGCAAGGAGATCGACCACCACTCCTACCGCTACCACGTCCTCGACGATCCGGAGGTAGCCGACGCTGAGTACGACGCGCTCATGGGCGAGCTCATCGCTCTCGAGACGGCCGACCCCTCGCTGATCATCCCCGAGTCCCCCACGCAACGTATCGGCGCTCCGCCCTCGGGCCTTTTTGCCCCCGTCGAGCACCTCACGAAGATGATGTCGCTGGACAACTGCTTCTCTTTGGAGGAGCTGCTCGCGTGGGGAGCACGGGTAGAGAAGGGCATCGGAGTGCCGGACTCTTACATCACCGAGCTCAAGATGGACGGCGTGGCCGTCAACCTCGTCTATCGCGACGGCCGATTCGACACGGGGGCGACTCGGGGCGACGGACGGACGGGGGAGGACATCACTTCGAACCTCAAGACGATCGCGTCCATCCCCCTGCGGCTGCGCGGCGAGCCGCCCCCGGTGCTCGAGGTCAGAGGCGAGGTCTACATGCCGCTGCGGGACTTCGCCAAGGTGAATCAGGGGCTCGAGGAACGCGGCGAGCGTCTTTTCTCCAATCCCCGCAACGCCACCGCCGGCTCACTGCGGCAAAAGGACCCGAAGGTAACCGCTAAGAGAAACCTGGCGCTGATCGTCCACGGGGTGGGGCGAGCCGAGGGTGTTCGCTTTCGCACCCATTGGGAGGCACTCGAGGCGGTGCGTGGCTGGGGGCTCAGGACCAACCCGGAAAACCGCCGGCTCGCCGATCTCGATGAGGTTTACCGCGTCTGCTCTCACTGGGCCGAGCATCGCCACGATGTCGACTACGAGATCGACGGGATTGTGACGAAGGTGGACTCGATCGCGCAGCAGGATGAGCTGGGGTTCACCTCCAAGGCGCCTCGTTGGGCCATCGCCTACAAGTTTCCGCCGGAGGAGCGCACCACGCTCCTAAACGATATCCAGGTTCACATCGGACGGACCGGGGCGGCTACTCCCTTTGCCCGGCTCGAACCCGTCTTCGTGGGGGGTGTGACCGTATCGACGGCGACTCTGCACAACGAGGACGAGGTCGCTCGCAAGGACGTGCGGATCGGCGACACGGTCATCGTGCGACGCGCCGGGGACGTGATTCCCGAGGTGGTGGGGCCGGTTCCGTCACTGCGCACCGGGGACGAGAGGCCCTTTGCTATGCCGAAGACCTGCCCCTCGTGTGGATCCGACATCGTGCGGCCGGAGGGCGAGTCGGTGGCCCGTTGCATGGGGATCGACTGCCCGTCGCAGCGCATCGAGCGGATCTTTCATTTCGCCGCCCGCGGCGGCATGGACATCGAGGGCCTCGGCTACCAGACGATCTACGCGCTCATCAACAAGGGCTTTCTCCAGGACCCGGGCGACATCTACTCACTGACCAAGGAGCAGCTCCTCGAGCTCGAGGGGTTCGCCGACAGGTCGGCGTCGAACTTGGTGGAGGGAATCGAGAAGTCGAAAGCGAGGCCGCTGGCGAACCTCCTCATAGCTCTCAGCATCTTCCATGTCGGCGGGGCGGCGGCCGAGGAGCTCGCCGCCGAGGCGGGCTCTCTGGAGCGCCTGCAGGGGATGACCTACGAGGACCTGCTGGCGATGGAAGGGATAGGGCCGGTCATCGCTCGTTCGGTAATCAGTTTCTTCGCCCAAGAGCGCAACCTCGAGGTTCTCGACAAGCTGCGCCGGGCGGGCGTCAATACCAGGGGTGAGCGCCGGGACAGGAGTGGGCCTCTACAGGGCAAGACGTTCGTGCTCACCGGCTCGCTCACGCGCCTCTCGCGCCAGGAAGCCCAGGCGGCTATCGAGAGCCGCGGCGGGAAAGTGACCTCGAGCGTGAGCAAGAAGACGGATTTCGTTGTCGCCGGGGAGTCTCCGGGCTCGAAGCTGGACAAGGCCGAGAGTTTCGGCACCACGATCCTCAACGAAGCTGCCTTCGAGGAGCTGCTCGGCTCGTAGATCTTCCGGAGTGGTGGAAACGATCCAGAGCAAGGCATCATGACCACTCGACGCGGCAGAAGATCGGTCGCTATACAAAGAAGACCGGCGCAGAGGAGATCCTGCGCCGGTCTTCTTTTTTTGGCCTGTTGCCGCCACTCGCTGTCTCTGATGAGCCCGGTGGACCAGATCCGGGACGAGGAACGGCGGTGAACCGGTGTGGATTCTGCCCGTGGCCCAAACCAATGGCCAGAACCCGAAATCGAGGCTTAAACCACTAGCAGCCGGTCACCTCACGAGGTCCGTCGGATCTATCGTTCAGTCTGGACCACCTCCTCTCTCGCGTGCCTCAATGTTAACCACAAAAGGCACCGTAGGTGGCGCGATTTCCTCTAATGCGTACGGGAGCCGTGGGGTAGCGTGCCCGCATGGGAGTCGGCGAGGAGGCGTCTGGGACGGAGACCGAGATCGTCTTCGAGCTCCCGGTTGAGCGAGGCAAGGTGCGCGAGTTCGCTCTAGCGGTAGCGGAGGACAATCCGATTCACTTCGACGTCGAGGAGGCGCGCAGACAGGGGCTTCCGGACATCGTCGCCCCCCCGACATTCACGGTCACGCAGATGTGGCAGGTGCCGCGCGAGGAGCGAGAGCGGCGACTCGGCGCCAACTTGGCCTACGAACGCGTGGTGCACGGCGAGCAAGAGTTCTTCTATCAGCGGCTTCCGATCGCGGGTGAGGTTCTCACGGGCCGCATGCGGATCGCTTCGGATGTCACCAAGCGAGGGCGCCGTGGTGGGGTGATGCGGGTGGTGACCTACGAGTCTCTCTTCACCGACAGGTCGGGCGCCGAGGTCGTGAGGGCCCTCTACACGCTCATGGAGCTGCCCCCCTCGTGAACGTCCCGTCCGACTTGCGGCTCGGCGATGTGTTCTCCGGCATGGAGCTAGCAGAAGTGGTGTTCGGCCCCCTGGAGCGCGCGGACATCGTTCGCTACGCCGGCGCCGCGGGGGACTTCAACCCCATCCACATCGACGACACCTACGCGCAGGGGGCCGGGGCGCCCATGGCTTTCGCCATGGGAATGCTCCCGGCGGGCTACCTCGCTCACGCCGTTGGTGACTGGGTCGGAGGGCCCCAGCACCTCAGGCGCTTTCGGGTTCGCTTTCTCACCCGGGTATGGCCGGGAGACGAGATCGTCTGCTGGGGACGAGTCGATGAGATCGAAGGAGGCCTCGTGAAGGTGCGCTTCGAAGCCGACCGGCGGGGGCCGGGGCCACGGGAGCTCGCGCTGCCCGTACGCGAGCCCGCTCTCACCGGCGACGCCGACGTCGAGGTGAGCGCCTGAAGATGGGGCTCAACCAGGCGCTCATCGGGAAGCGCTATGACGGTGGTGGCTACGAGGTCACGGCCGAGGCCATCGCCCGCTATGCGGAGGCCACCAACGATCCCAACGAGGGCTACCGCGGCCCGGCCCCCGTGGCGTCGCCGGTCTTCGGCATCGTGCCCGCATTCCCTACGATCATGAGCGCGGCTCGGGATCCAGAGCTCGGCGCGGACCTCCTGCGGCTGGTCCACATCTCAGAAGAGCATGTCATCCATCATCCGCTGCGAGCCGGCGACGTTCTGGCGGTGAGCGCCGAGCTGGCCTCGATCTCGGAGGACGAGACCGGAGAGCGTTTCACGGTCGAGGTCGAGCTTGAAGCGGAGGGGCGGGTCGCCATACTCGTGCGGGCGACGATGCTTATCAGGGGAGGGGCCGCCCGTCGCAGGCGGCAGGCGGCCCCCAGGGACTCGGGCTCCAAGACGTCTCCGGAGATACTCGGCGAGCGGCCCCTCCGAATCGATGACGACCAACCCCTGCGTTACGCGGAGGCGTCCGGGGACCGCAATCCGATCCACCTCGACGAGGCCACCGCGCGCTCCGCCAAACTTCCCGGCGTCATAGTCCACGGCATGTGCACGATGGCGATGGCGACCACCGGTGTGGTCGATGAGCTGGCCGCAGGCGACCCGGGCAGGGTCCGGTTGGTGGCCGCCCGCTTCGCCAAGCCCGTGTTCCCGGGCCAGGACCTGCGCGCGCGCTGGTGGCGATCAGACGACGACTACGAGTTCGACGTGGTCAATCGGGTGGGAGTTTCGCTGCTCGAAGGTCGAGCGAGGGTGGCCGGGTGAGCCCTGGAACACTCGGGCACCTGAGTGGTGAAATGCCCTTCTTGTGCGATCGACCACCGATTCGGTGGTGAAACGCCCTGGTTGTGCGATCGACCACCTATCTGTGGGCCCGCTCTAGAGGCCCACGCAGGTGAAATTCGCCGTCTTCCAGGCCACCAGGATCACGCCGAGCGCGATCACGAACGCGAGCGAAGCCAAGTCCACGAACGCTCCCCGTCGCCCCTTGTAGGCGTCGAATCCCGCCCCCACCATGATGCCGCCGGCGAGGCCTCCGAGGTGGGCAAGGTTGTCGATTCCGGGGACGATGAAGCCGAAGGCGACATTGATCATCACCAGGATCGTGATGCTCTTGAGATAGCCACGCACGAACGCCGAGCGGCGCCGGTTGTAGAGATAGATCAGCAGGGCACCGACCACTCCGAAAATGGCCCCCGAAGCACCCACCCCCAGAGCCGGACAGGGTCCGAACGCGTAGGAGGCCGCTCCTCCGAGAAATCCTGCGACCACGAACAAGCCCACGAATCGGGAGGTGCCGAAGGCGCGCTCGACCTCGGGACCGTAGAGCCACAGGACATACATGTTGAGTCCGATGTGCCATAGCGAGCGCGGGGCGTGCAACAGCATGGGGGTGAGCAGGCGGTACCACTCCCCGTCCGCGATGGCCGGCTGGAAGGAGCCGAGGGAGCGGATGATGCCGGGGTTGAAGGTCTCTACGAACCAGAAGAAGACGCACACCGCGATGATCACCATCGTCGCCGGAGAGGTCTTCGCCCCCACCGAGCGCACCTTGCGCTGTGAGCGCCGGGCCTCGGCCACGCACTCGGGGCAGTGCTGGCCGACGGAGGCGGGGATCGCACAGCGGCCGCAGATGGGGCGGTCGCAGCGGGTGCAGCGGAGCCGCGTGGGGACGTCCGGGTGGCCGTAGCAGTAGGTCTGCTCGGCGTGGTCCAGCGTCTGCTCGGGGGTCTCTGAGGCCATGCCTCGCTCTCGTCTTGTCGGTGGGCGGGCTCAGCCCAATCGTCCCACAGGGAGCCACCTAAGGGTGAAGGTACGTCTAGGCCCCACCGGCCCCGGCCCCCCGGTCCCCGGGGTCCCAGCCAGCCCCTGAGCTCGCTCTAAGCCAGATCAGGGGCGGATTCCGCAGGTTTCCCGACACAGAGCCGAATCAGGGGCGGCCCGTGCGGTGCTGGAGTGTTTGCTGTTAACTCGTGTGATTTTTGTTATGTTTGTCCCCGTTGATCTCCCGGGGCTTGGAGGCGCATGGTGTTCACCGTCGCAAGAAGGATCGCAGTCCTACTCCCGCTGGCGCTGCTGCTGGTCGCCTGCGGACGCTCAGACGCCGTCGACACTGCCACCCGCACGTCGTCGGCGGCGCGCGACACCGCCGCAGAGGCGCTCGCTCGCGTGGCGGAGCTCGAGGCCGAGGTATCGCAGCTGCAGATCCTCTCTGACCGGGCCGAGTCCGCTGCCGAGAAGTTGTCCAAGCAACTCAGCGCCGACGCGGCGGAGGACCGAGAGGCCGACAAGGTCCGCTTCACCTCTCTCAAAGAGGCTTTGGGCAGCGTCAAGTCGTCGTTGCGGGAGGCGTCTGATGCGGCCGAAGCGGCCGGGCGCCGTGCGGAGAACGCGGCCCTCGCATCCGACGCTTTGAAGCGATCGGTAGCGGTTCTCGAAGAGAGGCTCGACTACCACCTCAAGCATTCGAGGCGCTGATGTCCCGCCTCATGCAGGACCTCGTCGGACAGACACTGTCCGGCCGCTACCGGCTTATCTCACGTCTGTCCACCGGGGGCATGGGCGAGGTTTACCGAAGTCACGATGTGCTCCTGGACAGGTCGGTGGCGGTGAAGGTCTTGCATCCCTCGCTCGCACACGACCCCGAGCTCGTGGAAAGGTTCAAGGACGAAGCACGAGCGGCGGCCCGCCTCACCCACCCCAACATCGTCGCGGTGTACGACTGGGGCTCGACCGAGGATCAGACCTACTACATGGTCATGGAGTACGTGGCCGGCAACGACTTGCGCGATGTGCTGGTGGCGCGTAGCTCTCTGGAGCCGGCGCAAGCAGCCGACATCATGGCTGCGGTGTGTGATGCGCTGGCCGCCGCCCACGCCGGCGGCCTCGTTCATCGAGACGTCAAGCCCGAGAACATCCTCATCGCTCGAGATGGGACCGTGAAGGTTGCGGACTTCGGCATCGCGGTCGTGGTTGACGCGGACAGAACGGGCCCGGGCGGGGGCATCCAGGGGACTCTGCGTTACCTGTCGCCCGAGCAGGCGCAGGGCTTCGAGGCGTCGTGGGCTTCCGACATCTGGGCCTCGGGAGCGGTTCTCTCGGAGTTGCTCACCGGCCTCCCGCCTTCTCACGGCGCAGGAGCGGACCTGCTGGCCCGGCGCGCCGAAGAGCAGCCCGTTGCCCCCTCTCGACTGGCTCCTCAGGTGCCTTCCCAGCTCGACGAGATCGTGCTGAGGGCGTGCGCACTAGACCCCTCCCGGCGCTTCGAGGATGCCTCTTACATGGCCCATGCGCTGAAGCGAGTTGCCGTGCGCTCCCTGCCCGACGCGCCCCCGCTGGACTCGCTCGTGGCCGAGCTGACCGGCGAGATCAACGTGACCGCCGTGCGCGGCCCCCGTTCTCACCGCCGGCGCAAGGGACGAATCAGGAGGTTCATGTGGGGCTTGCTGAGGCTCATGCTTCTGTTGGTCGTGCTCGCCGTCGTCGCACTGGGCGGTGCGCGGGCGGCGCCGTTCCTGTTCGGCCCCGCCACCGTGGACGTGCCGGAGGTGACGGGCCTTCGCCTTGCGGTGGCGTCCCACCGGGCGGACATATTGGGGCTCGAGGCACGCATCGCCGAACGCCGCCGTGTCCCCTCGACGCCCCGCAACCGAGTCATCGCCCAGTCCCCCAGCGGCGGCAGCGTCAAAGAGGGTGCCGTGCTGTCGTTGGTGGTGTCCGCAGGGCCCCCGCTGAAGCAGGTTCCCCCGCTGGTGGGAAAGAGCCACAAGGCCGCAGAGCGGTCGTTGCAACGCGCCGGCCTGGTGGTGGGGAAGACGACCGAACGCTATTCCTCGGAGCAGGCGGGCCTCGTCGCCGTCCAGATCCCGGCCGGAGGCCTTCTCGAGCTCGGCGACGAGGTCGCGCTCGTGATCAGCAAGGGCCCGCGTCCCCAAGAGGTCCCCGCGGTCGCCGGTCTCGACATTCACAAGGCGGCCAAGATGCTCAAGGAGGCGGGCTTCGTCGTCACCCTGTCCAGGGACTATTCCGATGATGTGGCCGAGGGCAAGGCGGCGGAAACTCGCCCCGCCGGCCCCCTGCCTGAGGGCAGCGAGGTCGAGCTGGTGCGCTCCCTCGGCCCCCGTTTCGAGACACTCGACATGCCGGATGTGCGCGGCCTCGCGGCAGCCGAAGCCGTGGCCAGCCTCGAGGACTCCGGGCTCAGGGCTCGGACGGTGGACTCCTGTGGGGGCGGGGGAGTCGTGGCCGACACCGACCCGATTGCGGGGACGCCCGTGCGCGAGAACGATGTCGTCGCGCTATTCCTCTGCTGAGGGCAGCACCTTCCAGGCTGTGAGCGTCTCCGCCAGGCGGGGTGTGCAGTCGAGCGTCGAGATCTCCTCCAGCGGGACCCAGCGGGCCTCGGCGGCATCCTCTCCGGCGCGGGGCTCGGCCGCCGCACCCAGCACCTCGCCGATGTAGTCGAGCACCACATAGTGGATATCGCCGACGGCTTCGTAGACGCCGAGGAGGGCCGAGACCCTCACGTCAAGCCCGGTCTCCTCCAGCACCTCGCGTGCCGCCGCCTCCACCAGGCTCTCGCCGTGCTCGAGCCGGCCCCCAGGCAGCGACCACAGGCCTTGGGCGGGCTCCCGGCCCCGGCGCACCATCAGCAGGGCCCCATCTCGTACCACCACGCAGCCCACCCCCACGAACGGCCCCTCCTTCACGGCCGCATGCTACCCGTGCCTTCAAAACGGCCCCCACTCCGTTCTCGCGATCCTCCAGCGGATCGCTTGCGCGTTTTGAGCGCTTCTCGGCGCGGTTTTCCGCGCTCTGAGGCGCTCAAAACCGAAGACCGGCGCGAAACACGGGCCCGATTACGCTGAGCCTCCGTGGAATCAGCCGAATCGGTCTCCGTCCCCTCCTCCTCTTGGGCCCTGCTCGCGATGGGGGTCACCGCTGCCTCCACCGCCGCCATCCTCGTGCGGTACGCCACCGGCGCCGAGCCGCTGGCGCTGTCCTTCTGGCGCTGCGCTGCGGCAGCCGTGGCGCTGGCGCCGTTCGCCCGGCGCAAGTTGGGTGTCATGGGTGGCTCGGCGCGACTTCCCGCCTATTCCGGGCTCTTTCTCGCGCTGCACTTCGCGTTCTGGATCACATCGCTAAGGCTCACGACCGTGGCTGCTTCGTCGTTGCTGGTCTCGACCACACCGATCTTCGCGGCGTTGGCCGCCTGGGTCCTGTGGAGGGAGCGGCTGCCCTCGCGAGTGTGGGCGGGCATCGGCGCCACCGCCGTGGGAGTCGCCCTGGTGGGCGGCGGGGGTCTGGGGGGCTCCTCGTTGCTGGGGAACTTGCTCGCGCTCGCCGGAGGCGCCACCGCTGCCGGCTACGCCATGACGGGCCGCCGGGCGCGTCTCGTGATGGGGACTCTCGAGTACGCGGTAGTCGCCTACGCCGTCGCCGCGGTCGCCCTGCTCGTCGCCTGCCTCGTCACCGGTGCGGCCCTGTGGGGCTACGACGCGGAGACCTGGGCGAGTGTGGCCGGCCTTGTGCTCGGCCCCCAGATCCTGGGCCACACCCTCATCAACTTCGCCCTCAGAGACATCGATGTGGTCTCGGTCTCGATCTCGATCATGGCCGAACCGGTCATCGCCACCGTACTAGCGTTGCTGCTGCTGAAGGAAACGCCTCCGCCCCTGGTGGTGCCCGGGGGGCTGCTGCTCCTGGCCGGGATCTATGTCGTCACCACGTCGCAGGCGGCCGCCCGAGCTTGAAGCTCGCCCACGCCCGCGGTGTCTTGATCCTCGATCGCTGCGCGGTCATGGGCATCGTCAACCGCACCACCGATTCGTTCTACGACCCCGGCCGCATGGAGCTCGAGGACTCGATCGCCCACGGCCTCGATTCGTGGCGGCAAGGTGCGGTGGTCCTCGACGTCGGCGGGATCAAGGCTGGTCCCGGCCCCGAGATCGAGGAGAAAGAGGAGCTTCGGCGAGTGATCCCGCTGGTAGAGGCATTGGTCGGGAGCTGCGATGCACTCGTCTCGGTTGAGACGAGCAGGGTGCCGGTTGCGAAGGCTGCTCTCGAGGCGGGGGCCGCGCTCATCAACGACGTCACCGGCCTCGCCGACGACAACCTTGCCGCCGTCTGTGCCGAGCACGGCGCCGCCCTGGTGCTGATGCACACCGGGGGCCAGCTTCGCGGCAGGCCCCGCAACCCCCGGTATGCCGACGTGGTCGCAGAGGTCCTGAGCTGGTGGGCAGAAGCGACCGAGCGCGCCGGTGCCACCGGGATGCGGCCGAACCAACTCCTGCTCGACCCGGGACTCGATTTCGGCAAGACCACCTATCACTCGCTCGAGCTGGTGCGCCGGATGGACGAGCTAACCGCGCAGGGCCTCCCGGTCCTCGTTGCGCCCTCGCGCAAGGACCTCGTGGGTGAGAGCCTCGCCCTGGCTCCCGGCGAGCGCCTCGAAGGTTCGTTGGCGGTGGCCGCCCTCTGCGTCGAGCGCGGCGCGGCCATGGTCAGGGCTCACGATGTCCTCGCCACCGCGCGGGTGGTCGCCATGGTCGAGACCGTGTTTGGTCGCACACGTCCCCGCAGGGCCATCCGAGGACTATGGGAGTGAGGCTAAACGCAAGTGCGCAGAAGCCCGATGATCTACTCATGAATGCGTTTCAGCGAGTACGAGAGGACTGTGTGTCGAGGTGGGAACTGACCCTCTCATCCTGGCGGGCGTAGCCGCATTCTTCGGGCTCTTGCTCGGAAGCTTCGCCACGGTCGCGGCTCACCGGATTCCTCGCCATGAGAGCTTTGCCACGGGGCGCAGCAAGTGCCCCTCGTGCGGTCACGTGATTACAGCGATCGAGAACATCCCGTTGCTGAGCTTCATCGTGCAGCGTGGTCGCTGCCGTCACTGCTCGGAGAGGATCTCGTGGCGCTATCCCGCGACCGAGCTGGCGACCGCGGCCCTGTTCGTGTTCGCAGTCGTGCGTTTCGGGGCTTCGATCGAGGCACTGGTCTACGCAGGGCTGTTCTGGGTTCTGGTGGTTCTGGCCGTCATCGACCTGGAGCAGAGGCTATTGCCCAACCGAGTTGTGTACCCGGCGTTCATCGGAGGCTGGGTTGCGCTGGGCCTGGCGGCGTGGATCGAGGGCTCGCCCGAGCGGCTCGCCGACGCGGCCGTGGGTGCGGCCATCTTCGGCGGCCTGCTCTTTCTGGTCGCGTTCATCTATCCGGCCGGGATGGGAGGGGGAGACGTCAAGCTCGCCTTCGTGCTGGGTAGCTTCCTCGGCTACGCCGGTGGGATCGGCGTCACGCTGGTGGGCATGTTCCTGTCGTTCCTGCTGGGAGGCCTGATCGGCGTCGTGGTGCTGATCGCCACGGGCGGGGACCGGAAGTACGCGCTTCCGTTCGGGCCCTTTCTAGCGGGAGGCTCGGTGATTGCGATAGTGGCCGGCCTTCCCCTGCTGCGGGCTTATCTCGGCGCCTTTTGAGCGCGGCGCCGTGGCCTTACCATGAGGTCATGGACGAGTACGAGGACGAACCCCTCGACGAGGAGGAGCGGGAGGCTCTGCGCCAGGATCTCGTCGACGTCGAGGTCTTGAAGCAGGTGCTGGGCGATCAGGGGATCAAGGGCACCGTGTTCTTCTGCCCCGACTGCGACGAAGACCATTACCTCACCTGGGACCTTCTGCAGGGCAACCTCCAAGAGCTTCTCGACCAGGGCGAGTCCCCGGTCCACGAGCCGGCCTTCGACCCCAACCCCGACGACTACGTCTCCTGGGACTACGCCCGCGGTTTCCTGGACGGCTACGAGTCCTTTCAACGAGAAGACGTCGACGAGCTCGGCCGGCGCCTAACCTCAGAGCTCGAGCTCTTCGGGCTTGCCCGGGCGCAGATAGCCGTGCTGCTAAGGCGCATGGGGCTGGCGCCGCCGAACGAGGCGCTGTAAATGCCCCTTTGCGAGAATTATTTCCAGGTAGCAAAACGCCCAAGTTGGGCGGGAGACCCCCGTCTTGGTGGCTGCAGTCCCAAGTTGGGCGGTCGACCACCCGAGTCTGGCCACCGATGCTGGGGGGACCAGAACAGATGAGTCGCGTCATCGCGTTCGCCAATCAGAAGGGCGGCGTGGCCAAGACGACGACCACGCTCTCCATCGGCGCGGCTCTGCACGAGCGAGGGCGCGACGTTCTGCTCGTCGACCTCGACCCGCAGGGCGGGCTCACGTACTCGCTCGGCTATGACCCCGACGGCATCGAGGACACCGCCAACGACGTGCTCGTGCACCGCCTTCCGGTCGAGAAGGCGGTGGTTGCGGGGACCCCCGATTTCCTGCCCGCCAATATCGACCTGGCCGGGGCCGATGCCTTTCTGCTGACGAAGACGGGCCGCGAATACGCTCTCGAGCGAGCACTCAGGGACGTCGCGAATTCCTACGATTACATCCTGATCGACTGTCCTCCCTCGCTGGGCATCCTCACGATCAACGGCCTCACGGCCGCCTCGGAGGTGCTGATCCCCTTGCAGGCTGAAGCACTGTCACACCGAGGGGTGGGCCAGCTGCTCGAGACCATCGCAGACATCAAGCGCTTTACGAATCCCGGTCTCAGGGTTTCGGGCGTCATCGTGACGATGTTCGACCCCCGTACCCGACACGCCAGAGAGGTGCTGTCGGACGTCTCCTCTCTTCACGGAGTCGAGGTTCTGCAGCCGCCGGTGCGCAAGTCAATCCGCTTCGCCGAAGCAAGCCGCGCGGGAAAACCGATAACCGAATTCGCGCCCTCGCATCCGGGGGCAGAGGCATACCGGCAGCTCGCCGCCTTGCTCGAGGGGGGCCGGCAATGAGCTCCAGGCGAGGAAAGTACGCGCTCTATACCGCGTCCGAACGACGTCTGTTCACCTGCACCGTCGAGTGCTCCTCCTGTCTCGAGGAGACGCGTGTCACCTACGTCGAGCTGGGCCTGTTGATGTGGCCGTTGCACTTCCACCTTCCGCTGGTCCGCTATCACCACTCGTGGTTTCGATGCCCCGCCTGCTCCCGCCGGACGTGGCTGCGAGTGCACCTCGACCGTTGAAGCGTTAGGTTCAGAGAAACCCGAACGAAGGAGGCCTTGAGTGGCAAAGACCAAGAGACAGGTGAAGAAGGCGAACAAGCAGGTCAAAGTGGCGAACAAGCAGGTGAAGGTCGCCGCCCGCAGCATCTCCGGTGTGGGCAAGAAGGCGACCGACACCGCCGCCAAGACGGCGAAGCAGGTCGCCAAGTCGCGCGACGCGAAAAGGGCGTCCAAATCGGTCAAGGTCGCGCAGGTCGCGGTCAAGTCCGCGGGCACCGCGGTCGCAGCTCTAGCCAAGACCGCGGTCAAGCAGTCTCAGAAGGGCGTCGCCGAGGTGACCGGCTCCAAAGAGGTGAAGCGAGCCCGCAAGAACGCTCAGAAGGCCGCCGAATCGACCCGGAAAGCGGCGCGCACAAAGGGCGACTCGGCGAAAAAGCAGGGGGCCGCGGCGGTTAAAGAGGCCAAGGCGCGCAGCTCGGAAGCTGCCGCGACCGCTCGCGCACGCACCGCCTCGACCAAGTTGACCCGTGCCAATTCGGCGAGGTCCAAGGCGAAGGCCCAGGCCGGAGCTGCTCGCGCCCGCCGTAAGGTGAAGGCCTAGCGCCAGAGCAGGATCATGACGGTCGAGAAGTTCGTCGACCTCACGGCCACGGGGCCTACCATGGAGGAGGCCGTGGCCGCGGCGGTTCAGCGCGCCGGCCTGACGCTCAGAGGCATCACCCGCTTCGAGGTTTCACGCATCGAAGGTACGGTCGAGAACGGCTCCGAGCTCGTCTATCGCGTGCACGTTCGCATCTCTTTTGTGATCAAGGAACAGCTCCACGAGTGACCGGAGCGGCTAGCGACTGGATGAGTTGGAGCGGTTAGCGACTGGATCAGAAACGACCGGCAGGCGGCTACAACCGGCCCCCGGCATCGATCGTCTGGTCATGCCGCTCCCGTTTCAGGGGCTCGACCGGGTCAATGCCTACGCGCTCTCGGACGATGACGGCGGGATCACGCTGGTCGATTGCGGCATCTTCGATGAGGGGGCCGGGGCCGGGCCGCTCGAGGATGCGCTGAGGCCCTCGGGGAGAGCTCTCGCCGACGTCCGGAGGCTGGTCATCACTCATCCCCACCCCGACCACTACGGGCTTGCCGGCCTGCTGGTCGAAAAGACAGGCTGCGAGCTATGGATGCATTCAGAGGCCCGCGTCGACCTCGAGGTCTACCGGGATCCGGAGGCTGCAGCAAACCGGATTTCGGCCGCGTTCGGACGCCACGGCCTGGCGACCTCGGAGGTCTCAGACCTCCACGCCTACGAGAATTGGCGCCCGTTCATCTCAGGAGTGGTGGAGGCGTCTCGCTGGCTCGAGGACGGGGACACGCTCGCGGCCGGCGGACGGGACTGGGAGGTCGTTCACACGCCCGGACATGAGAGGGCACACATCTGCCTCTGGTCGGCGTCGGACCTCGTTTTGGTCTCGGGCGACACGCTCTTGGGAAGCATCACACCCCACGTGGACCACCGCGGCGAGCTCGGCCCGGACCCCCTCGGGGATTTCCTGGCGAGCTTGAGTCGCTTGGAGGAGCTCGATCCGTCGCTCGTGCTGCCCGGACACGGGAGACCCTTCGATTCGGGAGCGGAGCGGGCAAGGACGATCTCTGCCCACCACCAGCGACGCCTCGGCTCCTTTCTGCAGGTCATTCGACACCGGGCGCGCAGCGCCGCAGAGGTGGCGCAGGAGGTGTTCGGGCCCGAGCTCCTGGACTTTGAGCGCCGTCTCGCCCTGGGTGAGACGATCGCTCATCTCGAGTACCTGCGGCTGCGCTCGGAGGCCGAGCTGAGCGAGGAGGGCGGCGTCTACTTGTACATGAAGGCCAAGCGATGACCTCGTTGTGCCTCAAGGATGCCGCGTGGGTAGTGCCGATGCCCGGCAAGCCGGTGCGGGCCGAGGGCTTCTCCTCTCTCGAGGTGCTCGAACACTGCTCTGTGAATCTCGAGGGCGACCGGGTGGCCTCGCTGGGGAGTGGCGACGACGCCGAGACCGTCTTCGATGCGAGTCGCTGCGCGGTGGTGCCTGGGTTCGTCGACTGCCACACACACCTTCCCTTCTTCGGATGGCGGGCGGACGAGGACGCGGCCCGGCTCTCGGGAGTGCGCTACCAGGACCTCCACCGGGGGGAGGGAGGCATCTTTCGCTCCGCCCGCATGCTCGCCCGGGCCTCGGACGATGACGTGCTCGCTTTCGGCGAAGCCCTTGCCGCAGCCATGCTGAGCAAGGGCACGACCAGCTTTGAGATGAAGTCGGGCTACGGACTGTCGGTCGAAGCGGAGATTCGTCAGCTGCGCTTGGCGGCCCGGCTATCGGAGCGGGTGCCGCAACGGACTACGGCAACCTGCCTCGCCGCCCACGCCGTCCCGCCGGGCAAGTCCCAGGGCGAGTGGGTGGGCGAAGCGGCCACAGAGCTCCTTCCCACCGCCGCTCGAGAGGAGCTTGCCTCGGCGTGCGACCTCTATGTCGAATCGATCGCGTTCGCGCTCGAGCACGCCGCCCGCCTCGCCGAGACGGCGGCCACGCTGGGGCTGAGGATGCGTGTCCACGCCGACCAGCTCGAAGACTCGCAGGCGGGGGCGTTCGCAGCCCGCTGGGGCTTCGCCAGCGCCGATCACCTGAATCACACCTCGCTCGATGCGGTGTCCGATCTCGCCGTTTCCGACACGGTGGCGGTGTTGCTGCCGGGAGCGACGTTCACTCTGCGCCAGGGGGCCAAACCCCCGGCCCGAAGCCTCATCGAGGCGGGGGCCGTGGTGGCGCTGGGATCGGACCTCAACCCCGGCACCTCACCGATCCACTCGATGCCGTTCGTCATTACGCTGGCATGCCGGACTTATGGGTTGAGGCCCCTCGAGGCGGTGGCCGCGGCCACCGCCAATGCCGCCTTCGCCCTGGGTCTGCACGAGGAGGTGGGGAGCCTCGTGCCCGGCCGCCGCGCCGATGCGGTGGTCCTGGGCGGGCCGGTCGACGAGGTCTGCTACCGGCCCGACCGCGACCCGGTGGTGGCGGTCGTGTGCGGAGGCCGGCTGGTCCACGTGAGACCGGGGGCCGAGGGTCGAGTCACCGGTCCTAGTCGTTCTGTTCAGACAGGGCCCCGCTGAGCGGGGCTAACTCTGCACAGAAGTGGCCCCGTCGCTCAGTTGGCGGCGAGGACGGCTTCGAGGCGCTCCAGAAATGGCTTCGCCCCCAACCTCTCGAAGATCGCGTGGGCCTCTTTTGCGGCAGCCGGCGAGTCCGGGTGGTCCGGCCCCAGTACGGTGATGCGGTCGAGTTGCGTCAGGGCCAGATCAAAGGGCACTCCGAGGTCGCGCAGCGCCTCCGTCGCTTTTGCGAACAGGTGGGCTCCTTCGTCTGTTCGTCCTTCGAGAGCAGCGCGTCCCGCTTCGAGACCAAGGCGCACGGCGTCGAGCCAGGCGCCGTGAACGTGTGCTTCTGTCAGCTTCTCCAGGGTCTCTGCGACGCGCTGTGGGTCGCTCAACCACAGGGCGCTGCGGCCGGCCGTTAGAAGGGCAAGGAAAGCCTCGGACCCGACCGGATACATTGCTGCTGCGAGGGTCGCCTTGTCGAAGGCCACCTCCAGCTCACCGCCGGCGAGGGAGACGACGGCTTCCGCATAGGGGAGCGCGCCTTTTCCCTCAGGGGAGGTGATGGATTCTGTGATCGGCTGCACCAGCCGTAATCGTTCCCCCGCCCGTGCTTGCTGGCCCTGGAGCGCGGCCAACATTGCCTCGCACGAACCGAAATAGATGGCAAAGACTTCCGGCATGTCTGCATCCGAAAGGCTCGCGAGGGTCTCCTGCGCCCAGTTCCAGTCACCGCACCTGATCGCCGCCTGGCATGCGCCGAGGGCAAGAAAGATCTCGTCGCCGCGCAAACCCATCTGGCGCGCCATCTCCAGGCCGCGCTTTGTTGCTCCCAGCGACTGCTGCGGGTGGATGACCTCGAGCACGTAGCCCAGGTTGTTGAGGACGCGCGTTTGTTGCCTGGGATGTTCGGAGCCCTCGAAGATGGTGAGGATGCCCGCCTGCAGGGCCGCGGCCTCCCTCCATCGACCGGCCTCGTGAGCTGCGACGGCCTTGGTGGTCAGAGCATCGGTGATGATCGGCAGTAGGTTCAGTCGTTCTGCCGCCGCAAGTGTTCTGTCCGCCCATTCCGTAGCCGGGGCATGCTGTCCCATTATCATGTGTGCGCGCGCGAGCCGCTCCGCTACCAAGACGATCACAGGATCGGCCTCGAAGTCGCTCAACCCCTGCAGCGCTTCCTCCAGCAGGGCAATTGCGGCGTCCGGCTGGGCCCCTGTCGAGGAGGACGTTGCCCTGGAGAGCCTTAGCTCGGGCGACCATGTCTGTCTGTCCGTAGGGCTCTGCCCACGCCAGTACCTGGGACAGATACTGCTCGGCCGTGTCGTGGTCGCCGGCGCTCATGGCCGCCTCGGCGGCGCGCTCCCACAGACCCGCAAGCTCGAGAGGATCGGAGGTCAGGGGCAAGGCTTGCTCGATGTAAGTAACCGCCTGGCGGTAAACGCCGAGCGAGCCGGCCCTGTCCGCGGCCCGGCTGAGATAAGAGCGGGCCTTTGCGGCCAGCACTTCGGCCTCGTCTCCGCTCGCCGCGCTGTGAGCTTCTATGTAGTGCATGGCGACGACACCCGCCAACTCGTCGTCCTCGAGCGATTCGAAATAGGACGCGACGCGCGCATGACGCGCCGCCCGATCCCGGCGCGACAGCGTCTGGTAGGCGACCTCCCGGATCATGCTCTGCACGAACCCGTACTGTCCTCGCTCGGGAGAGTGGGGATCCACCTCGAGGGTCAGAAGATCCCGTCGCACGAGGTCACGCAGACGCTCTGTGAGCAGGTCGGCGTCCGCATCCCCGAACGCGTTCAATGCCTCCATGGTGAAGGTCTTCCCGAGGACTGAGGCATCTTGAAGCAACCGCCTGTCCTCGCCACTCAGTGCATCGAGGCGTGCGGCGATCAAGGAATGAAGGGTCTCAGGGACATCGAGATGTTCGGGTGTCGCCTCGAGGCGAAAAGCATCTCCCTCCGGCACGAGGAAGCCGCGGTCGATGAGCATGCGCACCATCTCCACGCCGTACAAGGGAATGCCTTCGGCCCGATCGACGATCTGGTCGGTGACATGGTCGGGCAGTCCCTGAGCCACACCGGAAAGCAGCTTGCGCATGTCTTCGTCGGTGAGCGGCTCCAGGTGAATCGAGGTGAAGTTGCGCTGTCCCGCTCCCCAGGTTGGACGCCCGTCGAGCAGCTCGGGACGCGCCAGGCTCACGATCAAGATGGGGCGAGCGCGCGCCCACTCGAGGAGGTGGTCGATGAAATCGATCAGTCCGGGGTCGGCCCACTGCAGGTCCTCGAACAGCATCACCGTGGGACCACGGTCTGAGACACGTTCGAAGAACATCCGCCATGCGGAGAAGAGCTCTTCTCGTTGGCCTGCGATGGCTGATTCGAGGCCGAGCAGATGAGCCAAGCGGGGCTCGATCCACCGCCGCTCGTCGAGATCGGCTACGTGTTCGTCCAGGGCCGCTGTAAGTTTCGAGCGGCTCGACGCGGCATCCTCACTCTCGAGGATCCGGGCGCGCATCCTGACCATCTCTCCGAGCGCCCAGAACGTCACACCTTCCCCATACGCGGGACACCGCCCGCGGTGCCAGTACACGTTCTCGACCACGCCGTCGATGTACTTTTCGAGCTCCCATGACAGGCGCGACTTGCCCACCCCGGCGACCCCGACGATCGAGACAAGCCGCGTCTTTTTGTCCCGGGTGGTGGAGTGAAGCGCGTCCTTGAGCAGCCGCAGCTCCTCGTCTCTCCCCACGAACGGGGCCTCCAGCTCGCCGCTGCGCTTGAAGCCCCCCCGCCCGGCGATGACTCCCATCGCTTGCCACGCCTCCACCGGCAGCTCTTTGCCCTTGACGGTGTGCGCCCCAGCCCCCTGGAACGAGATCGCAGCGCCGGCGGCGAGACGGGTGCGCTCTCCGACCAAAACCGTCCCCGGCGCTGCGGCCGACTGAAGGCGAGCCGCGGTGTTGACGAGGTCGCCCGCCACCATGCCCTGACCCTGTGCGCCCACAGTGACCGCCGCCTCGCCGGTGAGCGCGCCCGCTCGCAGCTTCAGATCGGCGGCGCCCACCTCGGCCCCCAGCGCGGCTACCTGATCGACGAGCTCCAGTGCGGCCCTGACCGCTCGCTCGGCGTCGTCCTCGTGCGCCACCGGCGCGCCCCACACGGCCATGACCGCGTCGCCGATGAACTTCTCGACCGTCCCGCCGTAACGGACGATCACGTCTCGGGCGGCGTCGAAGTAGCGAGTGAGGAGCTCGCGCACCTCTTCGGGGTCGCGCCGCTCGGACAACGCGGTGAAGCCCACGAGATCGGCAAACAGCACCGATACGAGTCGCCGTTCGGCGGCGGGCTCAGAGGTTTGGAATCGTCCCTCCGATGCTGCCTGTGGAGGAGCGCTCGCCGAGATGGGCGCGCCGCATTCGCCGCAGAAGCTCTCGCCGCCCTCCAGCGGCGAGCCGCATGCCGGGCAGGCCTGGGCAAGAGAGGTGCCACAGCGTGTGCAGAACTTGCGGCCGGGGCGATTCTCCGCCCCGCAGCTCGAACAGACCATGGCGCCTTCCCCCTGGGTGGTCTGAGAATTCTAGTTCAGTGCAGACAGGACCCCGCTCAGCGGGGCTGACTCTGCATAGAAGCTCAGACGAGGGCCCGGACCACCACGGCCACGCCCGTGGCCGCCGCAAACGAGAGGACCGCCGGTCTCAGCCAGGCGCGGTCGAGGCGGCGGGCGAGGCGCGACGAAAGCAGGAGCCCCGCGGCGAGGCCGGGCAACAGCTGCAGGGCCAGCACGAAGTCTCCTCTCGTCACTCGATGCGCCAGCGCCAGGCCCGCGAGCGACATGATGCTGCCGATCACGAACGAAGCCGACAAGGTCGCGCGCAGCTGGGGGCCGGGCCGGTGCTGATAGGCGAGCGCTGCGGGGGGCCCTCCCACCGCGGCCGTTGTCCCCATGACCCCCGAGACCATGCCGAGTGCCAGCTGGGTGCGCCGGCCCGCCTCGAACGAAGGAGCAAGAGCACTAACCGCGACGCCCGCGAGCAGGCCCGCTCCGGTTAGAACCGCGAGCTCGTCGCTCGGCCACGACCCGACGAGCCAGACCCCCACTGCAGTTCCCACCACCCGTCCGATCGTCAGTCTTACGAGGCCCCCGGCTTCAATGTCGTAGCGCTCCCTGAAGGCGAGGACGATCGTCATCGGCATCGACATGATCAAGACCGTCGCGGGCAGCGCCTCCGGGCGGAGCAATCCCAAGAGCGGGACGACCACGAAGGAGAAACCGAAGCCTATCGAGCCCTGGATGACCGCTCCTACTCCCACGCCCAGCAGGAACAGAACCAGGACGCCATTGCTCACCTGCTCTTCACCGTTCCGGATGGTAGTCGAGGGCCGATATGTCTGTCCTGGAATACGCCAGGCCCGGCGGGGTAGGAACAGAGCTTGCTCTTAATGCACTAAGCAGCATCCAAAGGGAGGAAAGACAGCCATGAGTCTTACCAATATGCCCACGGTATCTACCAAACCGTCTCTTGAATTACCCGACATGTTTGACGGCGCGGTGATCAAGTCGGATGGCGGACCACCCACCCTGCAACTCAGCATCGGTGGCGAGTGGCGCGAAGCTCGCAGCGGCGAGACATTCGAAGTCAACTCACCGATCGACGGCAGCGTCCTCGCCCGCGCGCAGAAGGCGGACAGCGGCGATATCGAAGCTGCCATCCAAGCGGCAGCCAAAGCGCGCGTCGACTTCCGAAAGATCCCCGCGTCGGACCGTCTCGAGATCTGCAAGGCGGCGGCCGAGCTCATGCACGAGCTCCTGGACGACTTCATCGAGGCCGTGGTCTTGGACCTCGGCAAAACGCGCACTCAGGCGAAATCGGAAGTTTCCTCCACCGCCGAGCGTCTCGAGCTCGTGCGCGAGGAAGTGCGCAAGATCTTCGGGGAGTATCTCCCCGGCGACTGGATCGGCGACACGCAGGGCAAGGCGGGAATAGTCTTGCGGGAGCCGGTGGGCACCGTCGCCGCGATCGGACCGTTCAATTACCCGTTGTTCCTTTCGGCATCGAAGATCATTCCGGCAATCGCTGCCGGTAACACGGTCGTGGCAAAGGCTCCTTCGGATGATCCCATCGCTATGATCATGTTCGCTCGTGTGATGGAGGAAGCGGGCCTGCCTGCCGGAGTTCTCAACGTCGTCACCGGGCGCGGATCTGAAGTGGGCGACATCTTCGCCTCGCATGACGAGATCTCGATGATCTCGTTCACCGGCTCGACCGGAGTGGGCCGCAGCATCGCATCGCTGGCGGGACCCAAACCCTTGCATTTGGAGTTGGGAGGAAACGCAGCCGGGATCGTGCTCGCTGATTCAGACCTCGAGAATGCTGTTTCCAAGTCGGTCACGGGGGCGTTCAAGAACGCCGGGCAGCGCTGCGACGCGCTGAGCCGCATTCTCGTGGAGGAATCGGTCTACAACGAATATGTCGAACGGGCGACCGAGGTGGCGGCGGGATACAAGGTCGGCGATCCTCGCGCCGACGGGGTCGATGTCGGGCCCCTCGTGAACCAGAAAGCAGCCAAACGCGTCAACGCGCTGGTAACGGACGCGACCGACAAGGGCGCCAAGCTATTGCTGGGGGGGGAAGCCAAGGATTGTTATCACGAGCCCACCGTCCTTACCGAAGTGCCTTTGGAGGCCGAGATTGCATGGGAGGAAACCTTCGGCCCGGTGCTCCCGATTATCCGGGTTCGTGACCTCGATCATGCCTTGGAGATCGCCAACCGCTCTCGTTACGGGCTCGACTCTTCGGTGTTCACGTCTAACCTGGACAAGGCATGGAAGGCGGCGCGCGCCCTGGAGGTTGGCATGGTGCACATCAACGACGCACCGGCCCACGGCGTGGGCCACTTCCCGTTTGGTGGGTTCAAGCCGGACTCAGGCATCGGCCGCGAGGGCCTTGGCTACTCGATCGACGAGGTGACGATCCTCAAGACGGTAGTGATGCCGAGCTAGTTTCTCGGCGTGGCGTCTTGTGGGGTTAGGCGCTCTTTACGAAGCAGAAGCAGCCGAGAAGCGAGCAGATGCAGCCCTCTTCCTCCCGATGGGGGCTCTCCGGCTTGCACACTCCGCAGTCGCAGCCGCAGAATCCGGCTTCGATGGCCTCGGAGTGGTCGTGGAAGCGAACCTCCATGCCTCCGGGGATCCCGTTGGCGTCATATCGCCAGGCGTGCCCTGCCGCATAGCCCCACGGGTTCACCATGGAGAGCACTTCAGGACAGTTCGATACATCATGTCTAGGTTGTCGGCGCTTTCCTGCCCGGGCTGAAGCACTGCCGCTAGTAGCATCTGGCAGCAATGACCTTTTCGATCGTCGCTTTCGACCCGAACGCCTCTCCCTCGCCTGAGTGGGGGGTTGCCGTGGCCTCCAAGTTTTTGGCAGTGGGCGCGGTGGTCCCCGCGGCCCGGGCCGGAGTTGGAGCCATCGCCACCCAGGCCTTTGCCAACGTCTCCTACACGTCCCGCGGTCTCGACGCCCTGGCCGCCGGGGACGACGCCGTCACCGTGCTCCGAGCCCTGACCGAGAGCGACGAGGAGAGAGAGCAACGCCAGGCGGGGATCGTCGATGCCCGAGGTGGAACGGCCACCTACACCGGCAAAGAGTGCATGAACTGGGCGGGGGGCCGCACCGGCGAGGGCTACTGCTGCCAGGGCAACATCCTTACCGGCGCGGCGGTGGTCGACGACATGGTGAGAGCCTTCGAGGCCGGAGAGGGAGAGCTCGCGAGCCGGTTGGTCGACGCGCTCGTGGCCGGATACGAGGCAGGCGGAGACGCACGCGGAATGCAGTCGGCCGCGTTGCTGGTGGTAAGACAAGGTGGGGGTTACCTGGGCGGCACCGACGAGACCGTGAACCTGAGGACCGACGATCATCCAGATGCCGTTTACGAGCTCGAGCGCTTGTTCTCGCTGCACCAATTCTATTTCCCGCGACCCGAGGCCCTCGAGTTCGAGGTGATCGACGAGTCGCTGGCTTCGGAGATGAAAGCGTTGCTCGCGGAGCTTGGCTACAAGCCGGGATCTGGCGCAAACTACGACCGAAAGCTCAGGAATGCCCTGTTCGATTTCGTGGGCACGGAGAACCTCGAGCAACGCTGGAATGACGGGGGCCGCGTGGATCGACAAGTCGTCGCTTATCTGCGCCGGATGTCGCAAGACCGCCTCGCCTAGCCGTCGGTTCGATGGGCTGGGCGTAGATTGAAGCCATGGTCATTTGCTCCAACTGCGGAGAGAGCAATCCCGAGCGAGCCAGCTTCTGCTTGAGCTGCGGGACTCCCCTGCCCACAGCGGTCCCTAGTCGAGCCGTGCGCAAGATCGTGACCGTCGTCTTCTGCGACGTCACGGGATTCACAGGGTTGGGGGAGGAGCTGGACCCGGAATCCTTGCGGGCGATCATGGCGCGCTATTTCTCCGCAGCCAGCGGCGTTCTACAGCGCCATGGTGGGGTGGTCGAGAAGTTCATCGGTGACGCGGTGATGGCGGTGTTCGGAGTGCCCACGCTCCATGAGGACGATGCGCTGCGGGCGGTGCGAGCGGCTGCAGGGATCTTGGACGAGCTCGATGACCTCAACGAAGAGCTCGAACGGGACACAGGAATCCGTATAGCCGTGCGTATCGGCGTCAATACCGGCGAGGTCGTCGCCGGCGATCCGGCTTCCGGACAGACGATGGTGACGGGCGATGCTGTCAACGTCGCGGCCCGCCTCGAGCAAGCTGCCTCTCCGGGAGAGATTCTCATCGGCGCGCCGACCTTCCGTCTGACCAAGGACGCCGTTGACGCTAAAGCGATCGCGCCCTTGGCCCTCAGAGGCAAGTCACGGGAGCTCGAGGCGTTTCGGCTCATAGCCGTTCATCCCGGCACCCCCATGCTTTCTCGGAGGATGGACTCCCCGTTGGTGGGACGGCGGCACGAGCTGATGCTGCTTAAGGAATCCTTCGGCAGATCTGTTCGAGAACGTTCCTGCCACCTGTTCACCATGCTCGGGGCGGCGGGCGTGGGTAAGTCGCGTTTGGCCACAGAGTTGGTCGACAACAGTGACGCGCGCGTCCACTGGGGCCGTTGCCTGCCCTACGGAGAGGGGATCACCTACTACCCAATAGAAGAGATCGTCCGAGATGCCGCCGACCTGAGGAACGATGGCGGCTCAGATGAAGTGACCGCCAAGATCGCATCTCTGTTCGACGAACACGGAGAGCAGGAAGGGCGTGTGCTCGCTCAACTCCTGGCACAAGCATGTGGCATCCGTGAGGTCACGACTTCATGGGAGGAAAGCGCGTGGGCGGTGCGCAGACTGTTCGAGATGCTGGCCGGAGAAGGACCCCAGATCGTCGTGATCGACGACCTGCAGTGGGCCGAGCCGGCGTTGCTGGACTTGATCGAATACGTGGCCGACTGGACGCAGGACGTTCCGCTGCTGTTGCTGTGCATGTCTCGGCCCGAGCTTCTCGACCAGAGACCAGCGTGGGCGGGGGGCAAGTTCAACGCGACATCGATCTTGCTCGAGCCGCTCACGACAACGGAAACCGAGAAGCTCATCGAGAACTTGCTCGATGGCGGCCTGTTGGATTCTGAAGCGAAGGTATTTATCGCCGCTTCGGCGGAGGGCAACCCCTTGTTTGCGGAGGAAATGACGGCAATGCTCCTCGAGGAGGGTTTGTTGCAGCGGACTAGGAACGGCTGGGTGGCGTCCGGAGATCTCTCGAGAGTGTCGGTGCCGCCAACGATACAAGCGCTGCTTGCCGTTCGACTGGAGCAGCTCTCCGAGGAAGAGCGCGCGATCATCGAGAGTGCCTCCGTCATCGGGAAGATCTTCTGGCGTAAGGCACTCGTCGATCTCGATGTCGACAGCGCGGCGGTAAACAGAGGACTGATGTCGCTGATGCGCAAGGAGTTGATTCGTCCGGAGCGCTCTAACTTCATCGACGACGATGCCTTTTCTTTTCGCCACATTCTGACGCGCGACGCGGCCTACGAATCGATGCCAAAGGAGTCCCGCTCCCGTCAGCACGAGCATTTTGCGAACTGGCTTGCGGAGCAGGTTGTTGTGAGCTCAGGTGACTACGACGAGATTCTCGGCCACCACTTCGAACGTGCGTACCGGCTTGGGTGCGAGCTTGGTCCTGTAGATGTTCGCGGCAGAGAGATGGCGGACAAGGCCTCCGTGCATCTTGCCGCGGCCGGCCGCCGAGCTTCGATCCGAGGCGACATTCCGGCGTCGCTCGCGTTGTTGAAGAAGGCTGCCTCGTTGTCACCCGGCAGACGGGTCGATATCCTGCCGGACCTGGCCGAGGCGATGATCGAAGGCGGCGAGCTCGAGGGCGTGCCCGCAGTTCTCGATCAGTCCGTCGCCCTGGCGCGGGCGGCCGGCCACCGGGCCGCCGAGATGCGGGCCAAAGTCTCGGGCTGGATACTCATGGAGCTGACCGACCCGGGCGTCACCCAGGAATCGATCGAGGGGAAACTTCAGGAGGCGCTGCGGGTGTTCGAGGAGCTGGACGATGCCCGCGGGCAGGGACGGTGCTGGCTCCTGTTGGGGCAGCACGGATTGTGGGCGGGTCTGCCGGACGAGGCGGGAGAGGCGTTCGAGCGCTCCGCCGCCTTTGCGCGTGAGGCGGGAGACTTTCGCACCGAGAACCTCTCACTGGGTTGGGTGCCCTTCAACATGGTGTTTGGCTCTGCCTCGCCTGAAGAGACGATCGCTCGCTGTGACGAGCTCATGGAGGATTTCCCCGAGCGCCGAGGACTGCGAGCCGAAGCCCAGATTGTGCGCGGCATGTCGTTGGGCATGCTGGGGTTGCCGTCCCAGGCCCGCCCCATCGTTGCCGAGGGGAGAACGGACCTGCGCGAGCTCGGACAGAGTATGCAGTGGGCGATTACATCCATGGGCGCCGGTATGGTGGAGTTGTGGGCCGGCCATCCCGACGCAGCCGAGCGAGTGTTGCGCGGAGGTTTGGAGGCACTGGAGGCGATTCGAGAAACCGGGTATTACTCCACGGCTTCCGCCCTTTTCGCCGAAGCCGTGTACCGGCAGGGACGACTGGACGAAGCCCTCGAGTTCACCGTCATCAGCGAGCGCGCCGCGGCCCCCGACGATGTCGATTCGCAGGGCGCGTGGCGAGGGACGCGCGCCAAGGTGCTCGCGACCAGGGGGGACTTCGAGCAGGCGATCGAGCTTGTCGAGGAAGCGCTCGCGGTGGGGGAGCGCTATGGGGCCCCGGTGCAGACCGGCGAATTGTTGATGGCCGCCGCTGAAGTCTTTCGCCTCTCTGGTGCTCGAGATAGGTCCGAGGAAATGCTAAGCCGTGCGCTGAGTTGCTTCGAGCGCAAGGGCCATCTTCCGCTTGCCGCCGAGGCTCGCACGCAGCTGTCTCGCTTCGAGGATTCGAGCTCCCAGGGCTGATCCCGCTCGCTTCCCCTACACTCATTACAGAAAAGACCGCCCTTCGAGTCAATGGAGACCTCGTGAGCGAAAAGCCCGCCGCGGCTGCCGTCAAAGACATGGGTGCTGCCCCCGCGCCGCAACGTCCGACCGACGACATGACGCCGTTCGAAGCCGCTACCTATTTCTTTCATTGCTCCGCCGACCGTCTCGAGCTTCGGGATGAGATGCGGGAGGTGCTCGCCAGCACCTATCGCGAGCTGGCAGTGCAGATCCCGCTGCGTAGAGACGACGGCGGCATGACCGTCTTTCGCGGCTACCGCATCCAGCACAACGGCGCACGCGGCCCCTACAAGGGCGGCATTCGCTACCACGAGAGCGCCGATCTCGACGAGGTGCGCGCGCTGGCCGCCCTGATGACGTGGAAGAACGCACTGATCGATGTTCCCTTCGGTGGAGCCAAGGGTGGTATCCGCTGCGACCCCACGGCATTGTCGCAGGGCGAGCTCGAACGACTCACGCGCCGCTTCACGACCATGATCTCCTACATCATTGGAGTTCATCGGGACATTCCTGCCCCCGACATGGGCACCAATGCCCAGGCGATGGCATGGATGATGGATGCTTACGGACAGAAATACGGCTACAGCCCCGGCATCGTCACCGGTAAACCGGTTGAGCTGGGAGGCTCTCCCGGGCGCGAGGAGGCGACCGGTCGCGGCGTGGTCATCTGTGCCGCGCAGTCCGCAGGGCGCAAGGGAATCGACTTCGAAGGTGCGCACGTGGTCGTCCAAGGCTTCGGCAACGTCGGCTACTGGACCGCCGTCTTGGCTGCGGAGCAGGGCGCGCGTGTTATCGCCGTGTCGGACGTCAAGGGGGGCATTCATTCCACCGAAGGCCTCGACCTCGACGCGGTCAGAGACCATTATCAGGATAGCGGCGCGCTGCACGGCTACCCTCAAGCCGACGAGGTGGACAACGAGGAGCTCTTGACCCTCGACTGCGACATCCTCATCCCCGCCGCCATCCAGGGAGTGATCAATTGCGGCAACGCCTCGCAAGTGAGCACTCGCATGATCGTCGAGGCGGCCAACGCGCCGGTGACGCCGGCCGCCGACCAAGAGCTCTTGGAGCGAGGGATCACTATTGTGCCGGACATCCTCGCCAACGCCGGTGGTGTGTGCGTGTCCTATCTCGAATGGGTTCAGAGCATCCAGGAGTTTCGCTGGGAGCTAGCCCATGTCAACGATGAGCTCGAGAAGAAGATGACGAGCGCCACGGAAGCGGTCTTCGAGCGATCGAAGAAGGACGAGAGTAGCCTCAGAGACGCAGCCTACGACATCGCGGTCGAGCGTGTCGCGCGCGCTGCCGAGCTGCGCGGCTACGTCTAACCTTCCACGGATCGTGGCGCTAGGCGAGCGATCCCACCGCCATCTCGGCCGCGTTGACCAACTCTCCCTGCGCGATCAGCCGGCGTGCTGCGCCGATGTCTTCGGCCAAAGGTCTGTCCTCCTCCAGGCGTGGTGACACCTCGCGGACCTGTTGCAGTGCGGCGCCTGTGCCGGGGGCGGGCGCGTCTTCTCTGAGGTCGAGGCCTTGAGACGCGGCGAGTGCTTCGATCGCGAGCACATGCTCCGTGTTACCGAGTATCTCGGCCGCCCTGCGCGCCGACGTCATTCCCATGCTGACGTGATCCTCCTGCCCCGCCGAGGACGTAACCGAGTCCGACGACGCAGGCCAGCACAGCCCCCTGTTCTCAGAAGCGAGCGAGGCCGCCGTGTACTGGGCGATCATGAACCCCGAGCGCATGCCGGGGTCGGCGGTGAGAAAGGAAGGCAGGCCGTTGTTGAGATTGGGATCGACGAGCCGCGCTAAGCGGCGTTCGGAGATCGTCGCGTATCCGGCGAGACAGAGGCCGAGGTGATCGAGCGCCAAACCCAGAGCCTCACCGTGAAAGTTTCCCGCCGATAAAACCTGATTCGAGTCGACGAGCACTGTCGGATTGTCGATCGCCGATCCGAGCTCTGCCTCGAGCGAGGCGCGGACGTAGTTGAGCCCGTCCCGGTAAGCGCCGTGGACCTGCGGGATGCACCGCAACGAATAGGCGTCCTGCACAAGATGCTCGGAATCGCGGTGAGAGGCTACGATTGCACTTCCGTCGAGAAGCGTGCGCAGGTTGGCGGCGACCGCTCGTGCTCCGGGGTGCTTGCGCAGCGAGATGAGCTCATCGGAGAACACCTGATCAGTTGCGAAGCACGCTTCGGCGCTCATCGCTCCGACGATGTCCGCACTGAGACCCAGCCGCCGCGCCCCGCACCAAGTGAGAATGCCGAGCGCAAGCATGCCTTCGGTGCCGTTGACGAGCGCAAGCCCTTCCTTGTAGGACGGCTCGAGCCGCTCGATGCCCGCCTTCTCCAATGCATCGGCTGCGTCCATCTCGACACCGTCCAGCTCGGCCCGCCCCTCGCCCAACAGCGGGAGCGCGAGATGGGCGAGCAGCGCGAGATCGCCCGATGCGCCCAGCGAGCCCTGTGCCGGGACGACCGGGTGCAGACCTGCGTTGAGCATCTGGGTGAGACGCTCGACCAGCTCGAAGCGAACGCCCGAAATCCCGAAGGCGAAGGTGCGAGCGCGCAGCAGCAGCATGGCCCTGACCACCGCCGAGGGCAGGGCAGGCCCCACCGCCACCGCGTGAGAGCGCACGATGTCCCTCTGCACCCGCTCGGCGTTGGCGGGGGAGATTCGTACGTTGGCAAGTTGCCCGATGCCCGTGGTAATGCCGTAGACGGTCCTGCCCTCGGCGACCGCATCCTCCACGATTCTGCGGGACGCGGCCATTCGCTCGGCCACTCCCGGAGCGATCTCGACGCGCGCTGCCTCGAGCGCTACCGCAGACACGTCTTCGAAGGAGAGATCGTCTCCTATGCGCACGTTCATCAGGGCACTCTAGTTGAGGCTCCCGTAGGATAATCGGAATGCGAGCGATCAGGGCCGAGCTCATCCACGACGGCAGCGGTTTCGTGAAGGGGAGCGCCCTGCTCGTCGAGGGCGACCGCAGCGCGGGCCTCGTCTCTGTAGATGCGATTCCGGAGGGGGCAGAGACCGAAGACTGGGGTTCCGTGGCGCTGGTGCCCGGCACGGTCAACGCCCACGGACATTCGTTTCAGAACCTTCTCAAGGGTTTCGCCGACGATCGGATGTTCGACGAGTGGCGCGATGACGTTCTCTATCCGTTCTCCGAGCGTCTCGATGGCGAAGACATCTATACCGGCGCGTGGTTCGCGTTCGCCGAGGCGCTGCTCGCCGGTGTGACGACGACTGTGGACTTCTTCTACCTGCACGATGGCGACAATGACAACGCGCGCCGGGTCATCGATGCGGCGCGCGTTGCAGGGATAAGACTGGTCTTCGCGCGCGCGTTCTACGACGAGGATGCTCCCACCGCGGCGCCGGTGCGCTATCGGGAAAAGGCTCACGAGTCCGCCGCGCGCTGTAAGCAGCTTGCCCACGAATACAAGAGTGACCCGCTCGTCTCGGTTCAGCCCGCTCCTCACTCTCTGCATGCTGCCTCTCCCGAAACGATTGCCTGCGCGCTCGAGGTTGCGGGCGAGCTCGACGTGCCCTGTCACCTTCATCTCGCCGAGGCCGCCTACGAGCGGGCCCAAATCGAGGAACGCTACGGCACCACTCCGGTGAGGCTCCTGCAACGTGAGGGCCTGCTCGGCTCGCGGCTGGTCACCATTCATACGGTGTGGGTCGACGACGAGGAGCTCGACATGTTGGCCGAAGCGGGCGTGGGAGTGGTGCACTGTCCGGGCGCCAATGCCTTTCTAGGAGACGGCATCGCCCGAGTCCCGGAAATGATCCAACGCGGGATCAGGGTCGCCCTCGGCCCCGACGGCGGCTGTGCCAACAACCGTCAGAGCATCTTCGAGGAGATGCGCCAGGCGACACTGATGGCCAAGGCGCGGCTTAGAGACGGGAGCGCTTTGACGGCGCGTGCTTCGCTGGCGCTCGGCACCAGGGCCGGCGGTGACCTGCTGAGCCTGCCGGTGGGGAGCTTCGATGTCGGCTGCTACGCGGATGCGGTTGCTCTCGATCTCGACGACATCTCCCTGCAGCCGCTGGCGACGCTCGAGCACCAGGTCGTGAGCTCCATGCAGGCGACCGCCGTTGCCCGGGTCATGGTCGGGGGCGAGATCGTCGTCGATGGGGGCCGCCCGCAGAGGTTCGACCTTGCCGAGCTCCGAGCGCGCATTGCAGAGACGACGGGGGCCTGGATCCGTCCCTAATTCCATGCCGAGTGGTGCTCAGGTGACCATATAGATCATCTCACCACCACTCGGCGATTGGATTCAGTCGCGGATCTGCGGCTCCATCGGGATGCGCACGTCCCGCTCCTTCGCCACTTCGGCGGCTCTGCTGTAGCCGGCATCGGCGTGCCGGGCTACTCCTGTCCCCGGGTCCGTCGTGAGCACCCGCGTCAAACGCTCTGAGGCGTCGGCCGAGCCGTCGGCGACAACGACCATGCCCGCGTGGATCGAGTAGCCGATGCCGACTCCGCCGCCGTGGTGGACGGACACCCAGTGAGCTCCGGCCGCAGTGTTGAGCAGGGCGTTGAGGATGGGCCAGTCGGCGATTGCGTCCGAGCCGTCGATCATGCCCTCGGTCTCGCGGTAGGGGGATGCCACCGAGCCGGCGTCGAGATGGTCGCGCCCGATGACTATGGGCGCTGCCACCTCTCCCGTGGCCACGAGCTCGTTGAAGGCGAGGCCCGCCGCGGCCCTCTCTCCATAGCCGAGCCAGCAGATACGGGCCGGCAGGCCCTGGAACGCCACCCGCTCGCCCGCCAGGTGAATCCAGCGTTGCAGCCGGTCGTCGTCTCCGAAGAGCTCGAGGATCGCCCGGTCGGTGGCGGCGATGTCGGCCGGCTCGCCCGACAGGGCTGCCCAGCGAAACGGGCCCTTGCCCTCGCAGAACAACGGCCTGATGTACTCGGCGACGAAGCCCGGGATGTCGAACGCCGATGCAACGCCGGCCCGCTGTGCCTGGGCCCTGATGTTGTTGCCGTATTCGACACAAACCGCCCCGGCCCCCTGGAAGGCGAGCCACGCCTCGACGTGCGTAGCCACAGACTCCAATGAGCGTTTGACGTAGGTCTCGGGATCGCGGCGCCGAAGCTCTGATGAGTCCTCGAAACTCATCCCCCCGGGGACGTAACCGTCGAGCAGATCGTGGGCCGAGGTCTGATCGGTGACGACGTCGGCCTCGAAGCCTTGTTGCAGGAGGGCGGGCAGCACTTCACAGGCGTTTCCCAGCAGGCCGATGGACTCGGCCCTCTTGGCAGAGCGAGCCTGCTCGGCCCACGACACCGCCTCGGTGAGATCCTCCGTGGCGCGGTCGAGATAGCGGGTGTCGAGCCGCCGCTGGATGCGGCCCGGGTCGACGTCGACGCAAAGTGCCACGCCGCCGTTCAGTGTTACGGCCAGAGGCTGCGCCCCGCCCATGCCCCCGAGCCCCGCGGTGACAACGACACGGCCCTCGAGGCTCCCGCCGAAGCGGCGGAGGGCGAGCTCGGCGAGCGTCTCGTAGGTGCCCTGGAGGATGCCCTGGCTCCCGATGTAGATCCACGAGCCCGCCGTCATCTGGCCGTACATCGTGAGTCCCATCGCTTCGAGCCGATGGAACTCGTCCCAGGTCGCCCACGCGGGCACCAGCATGGCGTTCGAGATCAGCACCCGCGGGGCGCGCTCGTGGGTCTGGAAGACACCCACAGGCTTTCCGGACTGGACCAGCAGGGTCTCGTCGTCCTCGAGCCGCCGTAGCTCGTCGACGATTGCGGCGAGACAGGAGTGGTCCCGGGCCGCCTTCCCCGAGCCGCCATAGACCACGAGGTCGTCGGGGCGCTCGGCAACCTCCGGGTCGAGGTTGTTGAGGAGCATGCGCAGCGCGGCCTCCTGCGGCCAGCCCTTGCACGACAGCTCCGTCCCTCGTGGTGCCTTCACCATTGCCTACGCCTCGCTCTCTCCAACTTTGGCCCAGAAACGGCCTATAGGGGCGGTTTTGGGCCAAACCTTCGAAGTGTGGTGCGCGCCACAACTGGCTCGTTCTTGGAAGAGTCTATTGTTTTCATGTCCAGCGATTGCGATCAAGCGGTGGCCCGGATCGCCTCACGCCAATTCGGTGTCGTCCATCTCGACCAAGCCGCACAGAATGGGTGCACCGAGAAGATGAGGCGCTTGCGCATCTCCGGTGGTCGCTGGGAGCGCATCTACCACAGGGTCTACCGAATCGAGGGGTCGCCTCCGAGCCGCGCCCAAGATCTCCTGGCCGCGCACCTGTGGGGCCGGGGAGTTGCCGTCTTCTCCCACTCCGCCGCCGCAGAGCTGCACGGTCTGGAGCTTCCTAGAGTCAAGCAAATCGAAATGACCACGGCCGGTCAGCTTCGATCCAGAGACGCACGGATCAGGTTGCACCGGAGAGCCTCGGTGGTGGAGCGCGACATCGTCGGTCGGGGGCAACTTCGCCTCACCTCGGTCGATCTGACGGTGCTAGACCTCGCCGAGCGCTTGACGCCGGCCGGTCTCGAACGCTGTCTGGACGACGTCCTGCGCCGAGGCCTCAGTTCCCTGCCCCGGCTCACATGGCGCCTCGAGCAGTCGGGCGGCCCCGGACGAGCGGGCACTGCGCGGCTCCGGGCGGCGTTGGCATCGAGGTTGCCAGGTTACCGGGCCACTGACAGCGTTCTCGAGGGTGCATTTCTCGCGTTGTGCAGCCGCCATGGGCTCCCCGAGCCGCGCCGTCAAGTCGAGGTGCCAGGGCTGGGCCGGGTCGACTTCTACTACGACGACGCGCGCATCGTGATCGAGCTCGACGGCTACGAGTACCACTACGACCGGCCCGCCTTCCAGAGGGATCGGACGCGCAGCAATGCTCTCGGGGTCGGCGGCGAACTGGTGCTTCGCTGCACCCACGCAGACGTCACCACCAAGGCAGCCCAGGTTGCGAGCCAGGTAGGCGCGGCGCGGCGGGCGCGCGGTGCCGCCGCTGAACTCAGAGCTCGAGATACATCACGTGCAGACCGACATAGCCATGTTCCGGCGATCGGAACGCCCGAGGGACGGTTCCAATGATATGGAACCCCAGCAACCGCCAGAGGTGCACCGCTGCTGTGTTGGTTTCTACTACCGCATTGAACTGGATGCCGAGGAAGCCGCGCTTGCGGTGCCAGCGCACGACGTACTCACCGAGGCTGCGACCTACGCCTCGGCCTCGAGCTGGAGGAGCCACCATGAAGCTCGCGGTGCCGACATGGTCGCCGTGACCGGGGCGGTTCGGGCCCATGTTGGCTGAGCCGAGGATGGCACCGTCTTGCTCGAGCACTACGGTCTCTCCGGGCGGCTGGTACATCCACCAGCCACGGCCGCTCTCGATCGTCAAATCCATCGGGAGGGCATAGGTCTCGCCGGCCTTGACGGTGGCGTCGAAGAACGGCCAGATGGCGGGCCAGTCGTCGCTTGTTGCGGGTCTGATCGTCATGTCACTTGATCCTCGCGTCCGGCACTGAGTGGGGCCCGCAACAGAGAGCATTCGTCAGACCACAAGCACGTGCAACTTGCTTTGTTATTCCCCTTCCTATAACTTCCAGGCAACTGAGGTCCGGCTGGCCAAGAAGCGTTGAGGATTTGCCCGGCCGATAGCGTAGAGAGTTCTGAAGCAGGGTCACGAGTGGGAGGTCAACGTTGAAGGTCCTCGATGGTGCAGGCCGATTCACATCAGGCGATGAGCCGAACGACTATGTCGAACATCTTCGCAACGACGACATGAGCGTGGGCACCTACTCCATTCCTGCCGGTGGCGTCGACGACCAGTCCCCGCACACCGAGGATGAGATCTACGTCGTGGTCGGGGGCCGAGCGAAGATCATGGGCGGCGGCGATAGTGTGGGCCTCTCCCCGGGCTCGGTCGTGTTCGTCCCGGCCGGCGAGGAGCACCGCTTCGTCGAGATCACCGAAGACTTGACCGCGCTGGTCTTCTTCGCCCCCGCGGAGGGCTCGCGTTCCTGAAGAATCCTCCCGGCATGGCATCGTCATGCTATGGCCCATTTTGCTGCGGCTCCCGGCCTCGGTGTGCCGATCACGCTGTTGCCCGTCTGATCTGCTAAATGGTCGTCATTCGTGCCGCCGAGGATCTGAATGCAGAGGCCCTCGAGCGCATCGCATGGCAGTCCGAGAAGCTCGTCCTCGATGAGGGCCTGCTGCGACGGGTCGACGAGGCCCGTGCCGCAATGCTGGCCGTCCTGGCTACAGGCGAGCGCGTCTATGCAGTGACCACCGGCACCGGGTTCATGGCTCGCAAGGACCTCACCGCGACCGAGCAGGCCCATCAGCAGCGCAACCTCTTGCTGGGGCGAGCGGTGGGCTCGGCCCCCTATCTCTCCACGCCGGAGGCAAAGGCCCTGCTGGTCGTGCGACTGGTCAACCTCATCAGCGGCCATGCGGGGGTGACCTCGAAGCTATGCGAGTACCTGGCCGCCCGGCTCAACGACGGCTTCACGCCGGCGGTGCCCCGGCGGACGATGGGAACATCGGGGGAGGTGATCGCGCTGGCGCACGCCTTCCAGACCTTCATCGGCGTGGGTCTGGTGCTCGACGGGAGCACGACCCGCTCCGCCGCCGCCGCTCTGGAGGCGAGGGGGGCCGAGCCCTACATGCTCGAGTCCAAGGAAGGGATCGCGCTGCTGGCGGGGGCCCCCGGCGCAGTCGCTCTGGCCTTCGGCCGATGCCGCCGCGCCGAGCAGTTGCGGCGGGAGCTGCTGATCACCGCCGCCTGCGTCATCGACGCCTTGCAGGCGCCTCTCGACCCCTACAGCATGGAGGTGGGCCGGCTCGGCAACGACCCCGTGCTGGTTCGAGAGCTGGAGTTCCTCGGAGCGCTTCTCCTAGGGTCCGAGCGAAGCGGGCGGCAGATTCAGGCGCCGGTGTCGCTGCGGGTGATCCCGCAGGTCCTGGCACACCTCGAGCGCAGTGTGGCCCGGCTCGCCGAGGACACGGAGCGGGCACTGGGGGCCGTCACGGACTCGCCTGCTTTCGTCGACGGGCACTTCGTAACGAACGGCGGCTTTCACCAGATCGGGGTTGCGGCAGGCATGGACGGCCTGGCGCTCGCACTCGCGCAGGGGGCCGAGCTGGCTGCGCAGTGGTGCCATCGTCTGCTCGACCATCGCTTCTCCGGCCTCCCCGACCAGCTCACCGCCACCGCCGGCCCCGATTGCGGCCCGATGGTCGTCTACAAGCGCGCCCTAGGAGCCCTTAATGAGCTGCGGCGCCTGTGCGTTCCGGCGTCGCTGGGGCTGGCCGAATCCTCCCTCGGGCAGGAGGACGCTATGACCTTTGTCTTCGAGGCGGCGGAGAAACTGCGGCGCCTGGAGGAGCTGGTGCGTGAGGTTCTCGCCTGCACCCTGGTGGTGGTTCGCCAGGCGTGGGCGCTGAGGGGTACCCCGCCTCCGCAGGGCCTCGCTCGGACCGTAGCCCTGGTCACGGAGGCGGTCGAGCCGATCACAGTCGACAGGCCTTTGGGCGCAGACATCGAGCGGCTGATCGGGGTCCTCGAGGAGCTGGGCACGGAGAGACCTCAGGGGCGATAGGGGAGAACAGTTCCGATGCCCCGCTGCTCGGCGCGCTCCAAGATGAGATGCGCGACCGCTAGGTCGGTCGTCGCCAGGCCTCGATGCCAGAAGAGGATCCTCTCCTCTCCTGACTCACGGCCGGGAGCCGTTCCCGCCACGATGTCTCCGAGCTCGGCGTGGAGGTTCTCTCGAGTGACGAGACCCCTGTCGATGTGCTCCCTCAGGGCGCCGAAGCGCCCCGCTTGCGCCTGCCCCCAATCGTCGACCACGACTTTGTCCATCACGTCGGTGAGCGAGAGCTCGACCGCGCTGATCGTTCCGTAGGGAACGACCAGCGAGCCCGGCGTCACCCACTCCGTGCGGAGCAGTACCTCCGGTGAGACCAGGCGGGAGGCCTCGACCATGATGTCGGCACCCTCCATCGCCTCCTCCGGGGTGGCGACGGCTTGTACTTCTTTGCCGAGGGAGGTGCTCAGCTCGGCGGCGAAGCTTTCCCGTGACTCGGCTCGGGCGCTGGTGACCCTGATCTCCTCGAGGTCGAAGAGGTCATCCAGCATCGCGATGTTCCACCACGCGGTTCCGCGTGCCCCGATGTGACCGAGCACCTTGCTGTCGGGACGTGCCAGGTGACGAGCTCCGAGAGCGGTCACGGCCCCCGTTCGTGCGGACGTCAAGTCGGTCGCGTCGATGATGGCGAGTGGCGCGCCGGTGTCGGGGTCGTAGAGCGTCACCAGCCCGAGCTCTGAGGGAAGTCCTCGCAAGTAGTTCGTGACGAAGTCCCCCACGACCTTCACGCCGCTCACTTTCTGGGGGCCGAGATGCGCCCGCAAGATGTTGAAGTGGCCGGCGCCGTCGTTGGGGGGGACGAGGTGGGTCCGGGGTTCGAGAACCACTTGACCCTCGCCTTGGGCCCGGACCGCGGCCTCGACCGCGCCGAAGATGTCGTGTCGGCTCAGCTCGAGGGACTCGACGTCGTAGCCGGAGATGAACCGCAGGTCGAGGGGCACAGTCCGGGCACTATAGCCACGGACCCTGGTGTCGGACCCCCTTCCTATACTGACCGGCCATGACCGAGGAGATCAGGCCGGGGGACAAGCCCGGCGAGCTGCTGGTCTTCGACCATGGCTTCGTGCGCCTCGACGAGGCCATGGCCGACGATCTTTCGGTCGTAAACGGGGCGCGAGTCAGCTTCGCCGCTCACCGAGACGAGATGGACGAGCGCGACGCCGGGCTCATCAGGTTCCTGATGCGCTCCCGCCACGGTTCCCCCTTCGAACACAACTCGTTTCGCTTCCACATCCGCTGCCCGATCTTCGTGGCGAGAGAATGGTTTCGTCACCGGGTGGGCTGCCTGACGGGTGACACTCGAATCAGCTTCGTCGATGTGGCGGGTATTCCCCGAGCGCTCAGCCAGTCCATGGACGAGCTCTGGGCTATGTGGATTGCTGGAGGCAAGAATGGTGGCGCGCGGTCTCAGGATGGGGACATCTCCGGGATGCGGCTTCGAGTGCTCGACGAAGAAAACAATGAGTTCACAACCGGACGCATTAGCGAGGTGGTCGAATCCGGAGTGCAGCCCGTGTACAGAGTGACGCTCGCCGACGGCAAGCAGATAGATGCGACGCGCACACACAGATTCCTTACCGACGCTGGGTGGCAGACTCTTGAGGAGGCTGTGGGACTTACGGGCGATCGAGTGGACGCAAGGGCCACTCGTTTGACGCCCTTTGTGATCAATGGAGTGAAGGCTTACCATGATCGTCGCCAAGTTCTTCAGCGAAGGGGAGCCACGCTCACAGGCAAGCTGATTCAAGTAGAGAAGGTGGAGTACGTTGGCCTCCGGCGCACGTATGACCTCAGCGTCGAGGCACCCTGGCACAACTTCGTAGCCAATGGCATCGTCGTGCACAACTCTTTCAATGAGGAATCGGCCAGATACCACCAACTCGAGGGCGACTTCTACGTCCCTTCTCCGCATGCGGTGCGGACGCAGGTCGGAAAACCCGGCGCCTACACCTTCGAGCCCGCCGAGGACTCAGTTGCCACCGACACCATCGACACTTTTCGACGGATCTATGCACAGCTCTACGACGAATACCTCGCGCTGGTGGGCAAAGGGGTGGCGAAGGAGCTTGCCCGCAGCCTCCTCCCCTTTGGCATCTACACGCAGTTCTACTGGACCCTCAACGCGCGTTCGCTGATGAACTTCCTCTCGCTGCGAAATTCCTCATCGGCTCAATATGAGATCAGGATCTATGCGCAGGCCGTGGAACAGCTGTTCGCCGAGAGGATGCCGGTTACACACGCCAGTTTCGAAGAGTTCGGCCGCAACGTACCGTGATCGTCGCCGAGGCTTTCAAGCTCGGCATCGATCCACTGGCGTGGGAGATCCTGTCGCGCATCGAACTCGGCCCCCTAGCGGTCTCCCCTCACGGAATCGGGATCGCGCTCGGCTACCTCTTGGGGGCGCGGGTAATGGTCAGTCGCGCTCGCGTGGCGGGAGAACCGGCCGAGGAGGACATCTGGAATGCGCTTTTCTGGGCCTTGCTCGGGGCGCTGGTCGGTGCTCGCGTTGGCTATGTGTTGGGACACCTCTCTCAAGTCACGGACGGAGGACAGGACCCACTCGGCGTGTTGAAGATCTACGAGGGTGGCATCTCTCTGCTGGGCGGCATCACCGGCGGCATCCTGGCCGCGGTTCCCTACGTGAGAGCCCATCGGATGGGCTTTTGGCGGAGTCTCGACCTCGCCGTGGTGGGACTGGCATTCGGGATCTTTCTGGGGCGTTTCGGCGACCTCGCCATCGGAGACCACCTCGGCAAGCCCACGAGCTTTCCCTTGGGGTGGCGCTGCCTCGGCGACGCTGCCGCAGGTCCGCCGCAGCCCGCCTCCGTCTACCTGCAAGCCTTCAGACAGGGGCAGCCTCCGTCCTTGGGGTGTTTCGATCTCGCCCTCCATCAGACCGCGTTGTACGACATGGTCTCGAGCCTGATCCTGTTTCTCGTGCTGGTATGGCTGGGCCGAGGCGCGCTCCGGACGGGTTTCCTGGCCCTGTTCTTCGGAGTCTGGTACGGCTCGATGCGAGTCGTCACCGACTTCCTGCGCGTCGACAAGCGCTACTTCGGGCTCACCGGGAGCCAGATCCTCGCCGCTGCAGTGGTGCTCGTCGCTCTGTATCTGCTCGCCCGTTACCGCGGGGTGCCGGCGTCGTGGAACTTGTCCGAGACCGCGCCGGCGCCCGCCGAAGACCCCTCGGGGGTCTAGCTTCCCGGTTACTCTAAAGCGAACCAAGTGTTACCAGGAGGTAGCGAGATGCTGTGCCCGGAGTGCGGGGCGGACAACCGAAGCGGGCGCAAATTCTGTCTCCAGTGCGGGACCGCCCTCCAGCTCGCCTGCTCGTCTTGCGGCGCCTCCAACGAGCCTTCGGCGATGTTCTGCGGCGAGTGTGGTTCTTCCCTCGGAGTTAGCACCCCACCCGAGGTCCGCCCGAGTGAACATCCGCCCACCTCCCAGCAGGAGCGGCGGCTCGTCTCGGTCCTGTTCGCCGATCTCGTGGGCTTCACCACGCTCTCCGAGAGCCGCGATGCGGAAGAGGTCAGGGACCTGCTCACCCGCTATTTCGACGACTGCCGCAGCGTGATCACTCGCTACGGTGGGGTGGTAGAGAAGTTCATCGGCGACGCGGTCATGGCCGTGTGGGGTACGCCGGTCGCCACTGAGAACGATGCCGAGCGCGCCGTGAGGGCGAGCTTGGAGCTGATCCAGGCGGTGGCGGCGTTGGGGGCCGAGGCCGGCGCTCCCGGCCTCCGAGCACGCGCCGGAGTGGTGACGGGCGAGGCCGCGGTCGACCTCTCCGCTCGCGGCCAGGGCATGGTTGCCGGCGATGTCGTCAACACCGCCGCCCGGCTCCAGACTGCGGCGGCACCCGGGGGATGCTTCGTCGATGGGGCCACCTATCGCCTGAGCTCGGCGGCCATCGCCTACGAGGACGCGGGTGTCTTCGAGCTCAAAGGAAAGGCTGAGCCGGTACAGCTGTACCGCGCCTTGCGGGTGGTTGCCAATCGAATGGGCATGCAACGTGCCGAGGGATTGGAGGCGCCGTTCGTGGGCCGTGACAGAGAGATGCGTCTGGTCAAGGACCTCTTCCACGGTTCCGCAGACGAGGGCCGCGCACATCTCGTGACGGTCGCCGGCGTTGCCGGTATCGGTAAGACGCGCCTGTCATGGGAGCTCGAGAAGTACATCGACGGCCTTTCCGACGACGTCCTATGGCACCGGGGGCGATGCCTTGCCTATGGAGAGGGAGTCTCTTACTGGGCCCTGGCCGAGATGGTCAGACGCCGAGCCGACATTCTCGAGGAAGAGGAAACGGCTGTTGCCGCCCCCAAGCTCAGCGCGGCGGTGGCTCGCTATGTTGCGGACCCCGACGAGCGCAAGTGGATCGAACCCCGGCTCGCAAGTCTCTTGGGCCTCGAGACCAGGAGCGGCATCGAGAAGGAGGACCTCTTCTCGGGCTGGAGGCTGTTCTTCGAGCGCCTGTCGGATCATGCGCCCACCGTGTTGGTGTTCGAAGACCTCCAGTGGGCCGATCCTTCGCTGCTGGACTTCATCGAGTATCTGCTCGAGTGGTCGCGCCGTCATTCATTGTTCGTCCTGATCCTGGCCCGGCCCGAGCTATTCGACAAACGTCCCAGCTGGAGCGTGGCCCGGCGGGACTCCACGACCGCCTACCTCGACCCCCTGCCCCCCGACGCCATGGAAGAGCTTCTGTCGGGGCTGGTCCCGGGGCTGGCGCAGGAGTTGCGAGTGCGCATCGCCGAGCGAGCCGAGGGCATCCCGCTCTATGCCGTGGAGACGGTGCGCATGCTGCTCGACCGCGGCCTTCTCAAGCGCTCCGGGGATCGCTACGAAGTCAGCGGGGCCGTGGACGCGCTCGAGGTGCCGGAGAGCTTGCAGGCACTGATCGCGGCTCGGCTCGACGCCCTGCCCGACGCCGAGCGGCACGTGCTCCAGGACGCCGCGGTGGCGGGCAAGACAGTGACCAAGAGTGCTCTTCTCGCCGTCACCGGGAGGACTGAAGACGAGCTCGATCTCCTTCTGACCTCACTGGCGCGCCGGGAGTTGCTCGCCATCCAGCAAGACCCGATGTCACCCGAGCGAGGTCAGTACGGCTTCGTGCAGGCGTTGGTCCAGAAGGTTGCCTACGAGACGATCTCGAAGAAGGATCGTAAGGCGCGCCACCTCGAGGTTGCCGACTACCTCGAACGAAGCTCGGGATACGACCGCGACGAGATCGCGGAGGTGGTTTGCTCCCACCTCCTCAACGCCTACCGGGCATCTCCCCAGGCCCCCGACGCCGCGGCCATCAAGAGGCGGGCGGCCGTCGCCTCCGAACGCGCAGGCGAGCGCGCCGAGGCCTTGGCCGCCACCGACGAGGCGCGCCGCTACTTCGAGCAAGCTGCTGAGCTGCAGTCTGAGAACGACGCCAGAGCCTCCCTACTGGAGCGAGCCGGGCGCATGGCGTGGCGCGGCGCCGACAAAGTGAGAGCTAAGGATTGCTTGGCGGCCTCCGTGGCACTCTACGAAGGGGAGGGAATGGCTTCCCCTGCGGCCCGCGCGCAGGCGGTCCTGGGTGAGGTGATGTGGGACGATGGCCAGGCAGAAGAGGCTCTGGAAGGACTGGAGCGGTCGTTCGAGGTACTTTCCAGACAGGAGCCGGATGCAGATCTCGCTTTCGTGGCACACACGTTGGGCCGCTTGACGCTCTTTCTCGGCAAGCCGGAAGCCGCCCGCTATGTGGAGCAGGCGCTCGAGATCTCAGAGGCCAAGGGGCTGGCGGAGGTCCTGTCCGGCGCCCTTCAAACGAAGGGCGTCATGTTGCTGGAAATAGGCAGGAACGTCGAGGGGCTTGCCCTCATAAGGCAGGCACTCGAGGTTGGGCTCGAGAACGACCTCTCCACGAACGTGCTCCGGGCTCACACGAACATGTCCCACGTCATGTTGGTTGCCGACCGCTACGACGACGCGCTCGCGCATTACTCGGATGGTCTCGCCCTGGCCCGGACGCTTGGAGATCGCAACATGGAGCGGTTCTTCTTGCTCGCGCCGGGGTTCATCCACTTCCTCGCCGGTGTCTGGGATGAGGCGCTCGCTCGCCTTGAAGAGGTCCCCGCCTATGAACAGCTCGGTAACTTCGCTTTGGCTGAGCTCCCTTTCTTCGCCGTTATCGCCCTCAATCGTGGCGACAACGACACGGCCAAGCAGATTCTCGAGGCGTGTGTTCGGCTCGAGTTTTCGGGCGACCTTCAGGACCGAGCGAGCTACGCGCTGGTGCGGGCGGTGATGTCGGCGGCCGAGGGGCGGCAAGACCAGGCCCTTGACACCACTCTGGGGGCGGTTCGGGCCGGACACGGCATCGGGACAGAGAACGAGTTGATTAAGGCCTGCTTTGCTCAGGCCGGCGAGGCTGCGCTGGCGCTCGGCGACCGAGCCGCTCTGGAGGAGCTGGTGGCGGTCGCCGACACCGACGCCCGCGTCATGCCCCCGTTCTTCAAGGCGCACGCAGCCCGGTTTCGCGCCCGGCTGGCCGCCATGGATGGCGATGACGCCGCCGCCGAGGCGAGCTTCTGGTGGGCGGCCGCGAGGTTCCGGGACATCGGAGCGCACTTCTATGTGGCGGTGACGCTGCTCGAGCACGGCGAGTGGCTTCTCAGCAAAGGGAGAAAGCGAGACGCGGATGACCTGATGGAGCAGGCGCGTTCGACGTTTGAGAAACTCGGTGCCAGGCCCTGGCTCGAGCGCATCGACTCATCGGCGGAGGCTGTGGGGGCCTAGACTCGCCGCGTCGATCTAGAGGCCCGCCCTCTTTGCCAGCGCGCTCAGGTCCTTGAGTGCGATACGGCGGCCCTCTATCTCGAGGTAGCCCCGTCGCTGAAAAGCGTGAAGTATGTGGTTGACGCTCTGCCGGGAGCCGCCGACCATGGCGGCGAGATCACCCTGGGTCAACTGAAGATCGAGCAGGACCTCTTTCCCCTCGTGGCGACCCCGCTCCTCGGCAAGCGACAGCAGCAGCTTGGCTACGCGTCCGTGAAGATCGAGGAAGACGAGATCGGCGGCCTGTTCCGTCAGTCTGCGTACCAGTCCTCCGAGCGAGGACAGCAACGCTTGCGCCAGGTTTGGATGACCCTGCAGTAGTTCGATCAGGGGGCCGCGCGACAGTGTGAGCGTGGTGGTGGGCTCGATGGCTTCGGCAGAGGCCGAGCGGAGGCCGCCGTCGATCAACGCCAGCTCTCCAAAGGTCTCCGGGGGCCGCAGAGTGACGAGCACCATGTCCTCGCCCTCTTCGGAGGTGACGAAGACCTTCACTAGGCCTTCTGAGATTACAAACAGCGAGTCCCCAGGCTCGCCCTGAGCGAAAATGAGATGCCCTCGCCGGTAGTTGCGGAAGGTCACACTTCGTGCGAGCTGGTTCAGGACGGGGGGGTCGAGGTTCTTGAACAGGTCGGTTGAACCCAGCAGCCCGGCGGCAGCTTCGGCGTTCATGGCCTACAAGGTAGTACCTGGGGCGGAGCGGCTCTCAGGGCAGTGTCAGTTGCTGAGAGAGCGCTCGTTCTCTCGCAGCCGCTTGCAGACTTCCTCGAGCATCTTCACGGGCATGCTCGGATATTCCTTGAGCACGCTGCGGAAGTTCCACGAGGTGATGGCGAAGGTCCGGACCGGAGTCTCGGCGACGACCGAAGCCGAGCGTGGCCCCCCATCCAGAAGTGCGATCTCGCCGAAGAACGCGCCCGGACCCAACCGGCGTCGCGTGCGGCCGCCGACCAGGACCTTGACCTCACCCTCGAGGATGATGTGAAGCCCGACCCCTGTCTCGCCCTCCTTGCAGATGACGCGCCCGGCTTGGAAGGAGACCTCCTTGCCGGATGTGGCCACTCCCTTCAGCTCCTTGGGTGTGCACGAGGAGAAGATCGGGATTGCCTTGACGAAGGTGACGAGCTGCGGGTCCGTCTGAGTCTTTCTCGCCATGTGCTGCTCCCATTCCCCCGGGGCGGTGATGCCGCCGCTGCGTTGTGCCAGAAGGCTAGCGCACGGGGACCGTGCGCGCTGGAACAGGGAGTTTCCGTTCTCCCAGTGAGCAGCGTTGCCGGAGTTAGGCTCGGCGCGTGCGCATTGTCCTGTGCGGGGTTCGCGGGTCGACCCCTTCCCCCGGCCCCCACTACGTGCGCTACGGCGGCAACACCTCGTGTGTTGCGCTGTCACACGGCCACGACGCGCCGACGCTGGTGCTTGACGCGGGAACGGGTCTGCAGCAGCTGACGCCTCGGCTCGAGGGGGAGGCCTTTCGGGGAACGATTCTCCTGACACACCTTCACTGGGACCACACTCATGGGTTGCCGTTCTTTTCGGGCGGCGATCGAGACGACGCGAGCGTGTCGCTGGTGATGCCCGCCCAGGGCGACCCCGTCACCTTGCTCGAGCGCGTGATCTCCCCACCTCATTTCCCGATCACTCCTGCCCAGCTTCGAGGTGAGTGGAGGTTCACCAGCATCGAGCCGGGGGAGCATTCGATCGAGAGATTCGCGGTGCAAGCTCTCGAGATACCGCACAAGGGCGGGAGGATGTTCGGCTATCGGGTGAGCGACGGTGAGGCTTCGCTGGCCTACCTCTGCGACCACAGCCCCATCGCGTTGGGGGCCGGTCCCCAGGGTTTCGGGGAATACCACTCGAACGCCTGCACCTTGGCGCAGGGAGTCGACCTCTTGATCCACGACGCCCAGCACACCGCCGAGGAGTTTCCCGCGGTGGCCTCGTTCGGTCATAGCGCGATCGACTACGCGGTCGGTCTTGCGGAGAGCTGCGGGGTGCCTCGCCTCCTGCTGTTCCACCACTCACCTGCACGCACCGACGATGAGCTCGACCATATCGAGGCGAGCTGGCAAGGCCGGACTCTGAAAGTGGAGGCCGCGCGCGAGCAGATGGTGATCGATCTGCCGAAGCGCAGCCGAGAGCAGGGTCTCGGTGAGGCTCGGGTGTCGGGAAGTTGACAGCGTGCCTGTCAGACCTCTGACAGACGGGGGCCGGAGAGGGTGCCAGAATGTCCCCTAGGATTAAGGAGGCGACTGAAGAGTTGCCCTAAACGAAAGGGGATCGACATGGCGGAGGAGCGAGAGCGCCTCGAGGCCGAGGAGAAGGACGACACCGAGGGCCACCGCAAGGCCAGGGAAGATATGTCCGGCGACGACGTCGAGGGCCACCGCAAGGCCAGGGAAGACATGTCCGGCGACGACGTCGAGGGCCACCGCAAGGCCAGGTAGCAGCAACGTACTTTAGCCAAGGACAGGGGCCGGCTCGGAAGAGCAGGCCCCTTTGCTTGCCCGGCCTCCCGAGCTTCGGGAGCTATTGATCGACCAGCCGTGTCGGGGTGTTTAGGCCTTAAGGGGCCGCGTTGTTGTCGGCCAGCGCACACAGAATCGTCTTCATTTGAAACGGCGTAAGGCCCGGGTGCTTGCCCAGGATCTTCGTCACCAGGCCCGCGATGTGCGGCGCAGCGAAACTGTTGCCGGTGGCCTCTATGGTCGACCCATTGAGCCACGCAACCTCGACATCGATTCCCGGCGCTCCGAACTCGACCGGGGGGGCGGGGTTGTAGTGGAAGTGGTATGGATTCTTGCCGTCGTGGGCCGCGACCGAGAACACCGAGGAGTACTGCGACGGATAGCTGGGGGACTGGACGTTGTTGACCGCGCTGACGAGCATCACGTTGTGAAAGTAGGCCTCGTCGGCGATCTCGTGAAACAGGCCGAAGTAGTCTTGTTTTCCCGTCGATAGGCTGAGATTTACGACCTGCATGCCGCGGTCGACGGCCCACCGCAGTCCCGCGGCGAATACGACTCCCTTGCCCGTGAGCCTCGTCCCCAGCACGCGCACACTGTAGAGCTCACACTGAGGCGCGACCCGCTTGATGATTGCGGCACACGCAGTTCCGTGTCCGAAGAGATCCTCGTGCGGGCCCTCGACGAACTTGACGTAGTCCTCCGCGTCCGGATCGAACTCTAGCGCGACTCCTCCTGCGACCGATCCCACTGCGGGGTGGGAGCCGTCGATGCCGCTGTCCACCACCGCGACCTTGACCCCCGCTCCCGTGCTGTCGCCCCACGCCCATTCCTTGGAGAGGGGCGATGGAAGGGCGATTGAGGTAGCTCGCTTCAGCGTGTCCGGATCGAACTGCCACGACCACGCGGGCTTGCTCATCCGGGCCGCGCTCGCGCTCGCATGTATGTGACGAGCTCACCCACGAGGCGCGTCGCGGCGAGCCGTTCCGCAGGACCCATACGTCCGAGGAAGTTGAAGTGGGCGGCGAGTTCGGCGAGCTCGGGATTCGGACCGGAGCGTTCCCTAGCCACTCGCTCGAGCTCGAGGCTGAAGTCTCGGTCTGCTGCTCGGCTCACGGCCTCGAACAACGCGCGCCCGAGGTCGGAGAACACGCGCGAGTTCTCGATCGCCAGCGCGGCTTGACGCGCGAACAGAGCCAACAGCTCCATGTCCCGCGTTCCCGATCCCCCACCGACACGACGATCCAACACCTCTATGACGCCGAGCATGGCGCGCTCGGTCTCGAGCGGCATGGCGAGAATTGCGCGCGGTACATAGCCGGTGGACTCGGCGACGTCACGCGCGAAGCGCGGGTCGCGCGCCACGTCCGCGATCTCGATTGGCTGCCCCGAGCTCACGACCCACCCTGCTACTCCCTGGCCGACGGGAACACGCATGCCGATGATGTCCTCGGCGCCGGCGCCCGAAGCAACATAGAAGGTCAGCTCCTCCTGGGCATCGTCGAGCAGCGCAAGAGAGCACGCCGCGGCTTCGAAGATGTCCTTGGCCGCCGCCGTGATCGAGCGCAGCAGCTCTTCGTGGCCGGCCGGTGCCAGCGCGGGGCCGAGGTCGGTCGCGGTACGGGCGAGATCGCGAAGCACCTCGAAGGAACGATCCTCACTCACGATTCGACCTCGCTTTTCTTGGGCGTGTAGGAGGGATGGGTCCGTGCCAGCCGGCCGGCGATACCTCCAGACAGGGCGCTCGACACGCTCGGCACACGCCTGACGGCATCGACGAACTCACGCCCGCCGATGCGGTAGACGAGACAGTCCGAGGTCGCACGAACGGTCGCGGTGCGAGGGATCCCCTCGATGAGCCCGATCTCCCCGGCGTAGTCACCCGCGCCCAGATCGCGTATCTGCTCTTGCTGAGCTCCGGCTTCACCGGACGACAGAACCTCCATTGTCCCCCAGCGTATGACGAAGAAGTCGTCGGCATCATCCCCCTCCCGGATCAGGACCTCTCCAGCAGGAACTGCCTCTTCGGCGATCGTGCCAGCCAGCGCCTCCAACGACTGTCTGGGCATGCCCTCGAAGATGCTGAGGCGAGACAGCAGCTCCACTCGGGGCGCGAGCTCGCGGCGGCGGCGGTCGGTCGCCCTGTCTATGGCGAACAGCTTGGGAACGCACAACAGAGTCAGTCCCACGAGAATCCCGCCTGCGACCAACAGAGACACCTTGAGACCGACGCTCTCGATGAGGAAGGGTGCGAGTGCGGCTCCGAGCACGGTCGTCAGCACCGCTACGGAGTCGAGGATTCCGAACACCCGCGCGATTACAGCCTCGCGGACTGCTCTCTGCATCAGAGTGGTGGCGAGGACGTCGATGAAGATGAAGCTGCCGCCCTCGATGGCCACGAGTACATAGGCTCCCAGGGGGCTAGTCGTTAAGGGAAGGAAGAGGAATGGGGCCGCCGACACGAGACTCCCCGCCGTGAGGATGACCGCGGGCCGCGGGTAATCGACGGCGCGATTGGCCAAACCGGCGGCAAGCACGCCTCCCACTCCGATTGCGGCGAAGAGGAACCCGACGCCCTCCGCTCCGGTACCCAAGAGATTCTTGGACACCAGCGGGTAGAGCACGCCTTCCAGACCGTAGATGAAGGTGGACGCAAGCATCAGAGTGATCAGCAGCATGATCGATGTCGACGAAGTGATTGCTGCCACACCCTCGGCGAGCTGACGATGCAGGGGGATGAACTCGGATGATTCCTCTTCCCCCGTTCGCGGCGGTCTCGAGACACGGCCCAGCAGCAGAGCCGAGATGGCGAACGTTACGGCATTGACGACGAAAGCAAGCACCGGGGAGGCCGCCACAGTGAGCAATAGGCCCCCCAGTGCCGGTCCCACTGCGATGGCCAGCGAGTCGACTGTGGTGATTAGTGCGTTGGCAGGTGCAAGGCTCCTCTCATCTACGACCGAGGGCGTGACCGCGGCGACCGCGGGGAAGAACGGGGTCCCGGCGGCGGTGGCTAAGAAGGCGATGACGATCGTGAACGCAATCGGCGCTCCCGTAGCCACGACTACGGCGAGTGCGAGCATGAGTGCCGCCCTGGCGACATCGGCCGCCACCATCACCTTCCGCCGGTCGAAGCGATCGGCGATCACACCGCCAAGGCTTCCCAGCAAGATGTAAGGGGCCAAGCGCCCGATGCCAGCGGCCGCCACCCAGCCGGGGGAGTTGGTTTCCTCGAGGATGTAAACGACGAGGGCGACGTTGTAGAACCAGTCTCCGATGCCCGAGGCTGTCAGGCTCGCTAGCAGCAGGCGGAAGTCTCGGTGGACCAGGGCCGCCCGGAACCCTTTCTTCTCTGGCCGCTCGCCCATTGCCCGGGCATGGTAGCGGAGGAACGGCGGTGGGCGCCGCTACAGTGATCAGAGGGAGCTGTGCCTAGTGGCCCGAGGGAGACTGTTGCACCTCAGCCCACCGGTTCGGGTGGTTGGCGCTAGACGGTTGCACGTCAGCCACCGTGGGGCCGAAGCTCTCGGTTGCGCACTGTTCGGTGGAGCATCTAGCCCGGTCTCCACCTGCCATTTGTCGAGCTGCGCACCGTGAACCTGAAATCACGTCCGGTTACCTTCTTCACGCCTGCGAGGCAGGGATCGGGCGAGGCCACTGTCGCACCCTTGTCGCAGCGCAGGACGAGGAGCCCGTCGTGAAACATCTTTGCCCGGTTCGTCCTGAGCCCGCCTGGGATGACACTGGCATCGTAAATGAACACAAGCCTGAGTGGCTTGTCCGCTGACGCCTGGGGCGCCGTGATGTCGACACTTTGACCGAAGCAGCTGAACCCCTCACCGCAGTCGACTGAGGGCCCCGCTACTGTTGTCTCGTTGATGGTCACCGTCCCACTGATGCCCGAAGGCACAGTTACCGTCGTGGATGTGGGGTTGGTGGGGCTCGCCGTGGTCCCCGTCGAGACCGTGCCACCGTTCGAAACCGTCCCCGTGGTGCTGTCGTCCCCGCCGCCTTCCGGAGAGACGACGGTTGTGGTCTCCACTGAGGTGTTGTTGTCCGGGTTGGGATCGGTCCAGCCGTTCTTGTTGCTGTCGATCACGACGCGATTGCTTATCGTTGCCTGAGAGCTCGGCGAAGTCACTGTGACCTGGACGGTGGCGCTGCCTTCGCTCGCGATAAGCCCCAGTGCGCAGGTCACCTGCGAGGTGCTCGGCGTCGAGCAAGTGCCCTGGCTCGGCGCCACCGAGACGAAGGTAGATCCGGCAGGTAAATCATCAGTGAGGACTACTTCGCTGGCTTTCCCGGGACCGTGGTTCGTAGCGGTTGCGGTGTAGGTGACGTTGACGCCGGCGGTCACCGGATCGGGGGCGTCGGTCTGTGTGACCGCCAAGTCAAAGGACGCCTCGTCGGCGTATGAGACAGGAATGACCCCGATCAGTACGGCGGACGACGCCACGATCAATTTCAAGGTGAGGCTTCTGAGCGCACGCAAATGAGAGACCCCCTGTATCAAGGCATATAACCGGCCGCTCCATTGTGACCGACTTGGTCCCGACACGCCAGCAGGCCCTACTACTCCGGGACTGTGAGGGTCATGGCCGGCCATGTCGAACGGGGCTGGACAAGTTGGCTTTGTCACAGAGCCAAGCAGAGGGACGATGGACCCATGCGACTTGACGCCTGTTCTGCTGTTCGAAGGAATGTCTTAGAGGAGCTCGGCCAGTTTGGAAAATGGACCGATGAGATCGATGCAAAGATCTGCGATCACGTCACCAGCCAAGGGGCCTTGGCATATGAGTTGTTCGTCCTCGAGCAGGGCACCGCAGAAGTCGTTCAAGGCGACGACCACAAATGGAAGGCCGCTCACCTGGAGTGGCAGAGCATGCCCGGCGCGAAGCTGTGGGTGGGCACGCGCGGGCCCCCGGCATCTGACGGCCTGTCGGGAGACGATGGACTGCGGGGTGCCTCGGGCTCGTTCTCTCGCCATTAGGTGCTCGACGCAGACGTAGGCTTCCCCTGTGCGGGTCTGTCCGAGCTGCGGCGAAGAGAACCCCGATCGCTTCCGACTGTGCGGCTTCTGCGGCTCGGCGCTGACTCCTCCGGCCCCTCCCCATGAGCTTCGCAAGACGGTCACGATCGTCTTCTCGGACCTGAAGGGTTCCACGAGTCTCGCCGAGGCACTCGACTCGGAGTCGCTGCGCGAGGTCATGACCCGCTACTTCGAAGAGATGCAGGCCGCTCTAGAGCGCCATGGGGGCGTGGTGGAGAAGTTCATCGGCGACGCGGTCATGGCCGTGTTCGGCATTCCCCGCGCCCACGAGGACGATGCCATGCGGGCGGTGCGTGCGGCTCTCGATATGAAAACAGCCCTGGAACGGCTGAACCTGGAGCTTGAAACGTTCTGGGGGGTGCGACTCGCCAACCGGACCGGCGTGAATACCGGAGAGGTGGTCTCGGGGGATGCCGGCTCGGGCCAGCGCCTGGTCACGGGAGACGCCGTAAATGTCGCGGCCCGGCTCGAACAGGCTGCGCCCCCCAACGAGATCCTGATCGGCGAGCTGACACATCGTCTGGTCAAGGATGCCGTCGAGGTCGAAACGGTCGAGCCGCTGGCGCTAAAGGGGAAGTCGGAGCCGGTGCCTGCCTTCCGGCTGCTGGCGATCACGAAGTCGGAGGCCCTCACCCGTAATCTGGATGCTCCCATGGTGGGTAGGGCGGCGGAGCTTGCCCATCTCCGGAGCGAGTGGGAGCGCTCGCTCGCCGAGCGGCGCTGCCGGTTGGTCACGATCATAGGAGAGGCGGGAGTGGGGAAATCGCGCCTGTTGGGCGAGTTCCTGGGCGGCGCCACCGAGGATGCGCTGGTGCTGCGCGGCCGCTGCCTTTCATATGGAGAAGGCATCACTTTCTGGCCCCTTACCGAAGTCGTGCAGGCCGCAGCTTCTTACGGCGAGGACGACTCTCCGGAGCTCGCCCGTACCAAGATCGCCGCCTTGTGCTCGGAGGACGCCGCCGAGGTCTCCGACCGAGTTGCGGCCGCGATCGGTCTGTCCAGCTCCTCCTATCCCGTCGAGGAGATGTTCTTCGGAGCTCGCAAGCTCTTGGAGTCGATTGCCCGCCGCCGCGCCGTCGTCGTCGTCTTCGAGGACATCCACTGGGGAGAGCCGGTATTCCTGGATTTCATCGAGCACTTCGGCAGGGCCGCCTTTGACGGGCCTCTGCTTCTGATCGTCACGGCCCGCAAGGACCTGCTGGAAGAGCGCCACAGATGGCTGGAGAACGCTTCGGCGGCCAGCACGATCACGCTTGACGCATTGAGCGACTCGGAGAGCATGCTCGTGATCGAAAACTTTCTGGGAGAGGCGGGACTGCCTACTGAGGCGGGTGAGCGCATCGTGCAAGCGGCCGGAGGCAATCCACTCTTCGTCGAACAGATGCTCTCGATGATGCTTGATGAGGCGTTCCTGTCGAAGGACGAGAAGGGGGCGTGGACGCTTGCACCCACCGATCTGGGGGCTCCCTCGTCGATATCTGCCCTAATCTCGGCCCGCCTCGATCGGCTTCCCGACGAGGAAACCTCTGTCCTGGGCCGCGCTGCAGTGGTGGGACAGGTCTTCTACGTTGGGGCCGTCCGGGCGATGTCACGGGAGGAAGTGCGGGTCAGCGTGGGTGCGCTGCTAACCGCCCTCACCCAGAGAAGTCTTATCGCGATCTGTGAGCCGAGTTTCGCGGGCGAAGAGTCCTTCAGCTTCAGGCATGCCCTGATACAGGAGAACGCCTACAACGCCCTCCTCAAGAAGACTCGGGCCGAACTGCATGAGGCCTTCGCCACCTGGCTCGAACGGGCAGCAGGATCCCGGGTCCAAGAGTACGAGGAGATCCTCGGCTACCACCTCGAGAGAGCCTTCGGCTATCGAGCCTCCCTGGGACCAGTCACCGAGGACGTAACAAGGCTCTCGGAGCGGGCCGCCAGCCGGCTGATTTCTGCCGGGCGGCGCGCTTTTGCCCGCGGCGACATGCCGGCCAGTGCCAGTCTTCTCCACAGGGCATCGGTCCTGTTAGATGAGTGGGACCCGGTTCGGCTCGAGCTCGCTCCTTTGTTGGGTGAGGCGTTGATGGCGTTGGGGCGGCTAGCCGAGGCAGAGAGCGGTCTGGGGCAAACTGTCAACCGCGCCCGCGTCGTGGGGGATCGCCGCCTTGAGATGGAAGCGTCGCTGGTACTCACCCTGATTCGCTATCTCACAGATCCCCAGGCACATAGCCTCGAGGCTCTGGCGCTGTGTGAGGAAGCCGTCCCCGTGTTCGAGGCGGTCGGCGATCAGGCCGGGCTCGCCCGCTGCTGGCGCATGGTAGCTACCGTCCACGGCACTGCGTGCCGCTACGGTGAGGCGGAGCGGGCCCTGCGCAAATCGATCGACCACGCCCGGCTGTCGGGCGATATTCGACAGGAGCTTAGAACTCTGCCGCAGTTCGCGCTCCCCGCCGTGCATGGCCCCATGCCGGTGGCCGAGGCAATCGCCCGCTGCGAGGAGCTGTTGGAGCACACCACAGGCGATCGGCGCTCCCAGGCCCAAATTCTGTGCTCGCTTGCTCACTTGCGTGCCAAGCAGGGGAGCTTCGAGCGGGCGAGGGAGCTCTACACACGCAGCCGGGCGATCTTCGAGGACGCCGGCGAGGTGCTGCTGGCGGCGTTCATTTCGCTCGACTCGGCAGAGGTTGAGCTGCTGGCTGGGAACGCGGAGGGAGCGGAAAAAGAGTTGCGCCGCGATTACGAGGCGCTGCACCTGATGGGGGAGACGTACGCGCTCTCCACGACCGCCGCGATGCTCGCCGACGTCCTCTGTCGTCTAGGCCGCTTCGGAGAGGCCAATTTGATCGTGCAGCTTTCCGAGGGGATCACGGCTCCAGACGACACCGAGACGCAGGCTCTCTGGAGGACCACACGAGCAATGATCCTCGTCGACTCAGGCAACTTCAGTGAGGCAGTGGAGCTGGCCGAGCGGGGGGTGGAGCTCATAGGGATGACCGACGCGCTCGACGCCCACGCCCACGCCCTGACGGTTCTCGCCCGGGCGCGGCTCGCTGCTGGAGACGAGACCAAGGCGAAGGACGCTCTGAGAGTGGCCCTCGCACTCCAGGAGGCTAAGGGCAACGCCGCCGCCGCCACCGCTACCCGGGCCGCTCTGAGCCGCTTTACGGGGAGCCAGGCCCCCGAAATCCACGCCTAGGCGCTCCGAGGTGGCACGATAGGCGGCGTGAACCGGAATCCCCCCAAAAAATGGGAGATCACTGGAAGGAGTGAATCGCCACCATGGCAGACACCTACAACGGCTACTGCGTGAAGTGCCGGGCCAAGCGTGACTTCGAAGGCGAGAAGGTGACGCTGGACAACGGCTCGAAGGCGGCCCAGGGAAAGTGCCCGGTGTGCGGGACCAAGATGACCCGCATGCTGCCCAAGAGCGCCTAGCTAAGACTTAGACCGCCGAGTGGTTGTCACGTGACCATATGGAGCATCTGGCCACCACTCGGCGTACGAAGTGTTGCTAGGGGCCGCCCTCGGGCGGCCCCTCCGCCTGTGACGAGGGCACCGCGGCCCAGGCTGGGCACATTTCTTGAAACGCGCATGTCATGCAGAAGGGCGACGGGCGGGCTCTCCAGTCCCCGGTAGACAGCGCCCGGCGGATGGCTGTGCTCAGGGCCACGATCTGCTTCTCGAAGGCCAGCAGCATGCGCTCGTGGGGTGTAAGGGTCAACACGGCCGGGTCTGACAGGTAGACGAGCCTGATCTCGCGCGGCATGACCCCGAACGCTCTCCAGCACACGAGTGCATAGAAGCGCAGCCCGAAGAAAGCGGTAAGTTCGCGCGCCTCACCGGGAACCCGGCCGGTCTTGTAGTCGGTGAGGATCCAGTCGCCGTCCGCTCTCTCTTCGACGCGGTCGATGATTCCTCGCAGATGTGTTTCGGGGAGCTCGTACTCGACCCACCATTCGAGGCGGCTGGCGGAGACCACACGCGGGTCCTCGAGCTGGAAGAGGTTGTTGAGAAGCCATCGGCTCTCCCCAAGCCACGCTTGCTCTTGAGCCTCGGTCAGCTCGGAGGGACTGAACTCCTCGTCCGAGGAGAGCTCGGCCCAGACTTCGTCCAGAACCCAGGAGGCTCCCTGCGGCGTGCGCTCCGCGGGCGGCAGGGCGAAGAGACGCTGGAGTGCGACGTGGACCAGGGAGCCGCGCGCCTGCAGCGCGGACACGGGCTCCTCAAGTCGATCCACCGAGCGGAACTTGAAGAGCTGCGGGCAGCTCTTGAAGTCGGTGGCGGTCGATGGGGACAGCTTGATGAGGGCCTCTTCCATGGCCTCAAACCCTAGAGCGGGCTCCCTCCGAGAGTCCGGATTTGGGGCCCCGAGCGATCTTTTACGCCAGACCCCGCGCTGACCGCCGGTTGTGACGAAAAAGTCCCCGGCCTTAGAGATTGCCGAGCAGGTTGTCCATGATCGCGATGGCGGCCGGGCCCACCAAGACCGTGAACAGTGCCGGGAAGATGCACAAGATCAGCGGGAACAGCAGCTTGACGGGAGTCTTGTTGGCCCGCTCCTCGGCCAGCTGGCTCCGCTTCTGGCGGAGCTGGCCGGCCTGGATGCGCAGCACCTGGCCGACCGAGATGCCGAACACGTCGGCCTGGTTGATGGCGGTGATGAACTGGTCGAGCTCGGACACCCGGGTCCTCTCGGAGAGGCCGTTCAGAGCGTCCTGGCGGCGGATCCCGATCCTGATCTCCTGCAGCAGCCGGTAGAGCTCGTCGGAAAGGGGGCCGGGGATGGCGCTGACCACCCGCGCCAGGGCAGAGTCGAAGCCGAGTCCTGCTTCGACCGCAATCGTCATCAGGTCGAGAGTGTCCGCCAGGGCGAGTCGAATCTCTCGCTGGCGGGTCTCGACCTTGTTGGTGAGCCACATCTTCGGCAGCCAGGCGCTGCCCGCAACCAGCAACAGCCAAGCAATCCCCGGAACGGGGGTGAGCCGGGAGTAGGCGTAGAGCGCCGCGGCCACCCCTGCCGGCAGGGCTGCGCTCAGGGCCAGGAAAGTGTCGGGGTCGAGTCTGTCGGAGAGTCCCGCAAGTACCAACCGGCTCCTGACCTGCTGGGCCAGGCCGCGAGGCCCGAAGCGATACACGACCCCGGCCATCCGGCGTGCTGCGGGCGCCAGTACGCGCGGCAGGAAAGGCACTCGGAGCATCAGAGCCCGATGGTCGGCCAGCGCGCTCTGGGGGACCGCTTGCTCGAAGGCATCCCGGATGCTGGAACGCTCCGCGCGGCGGCTCAGCAGCGCGTAGGCGGCGCTGGTAACCGCGATGAAAGTCGCGATCAGCGCCACCAGCTCCAGTGTTCCCAGGCTGAGGGAGCTCATGCGCTCAGACCTCGACCTTCACGATGTTCCGCATCCACAGCGTCCCCACGACCAGCAGAGCGGCCGACACCGACACCATCGCGAGGCCCTTGCCCGTCTGATAGAGGGGCTCGAGGTATTCGGGGCTGCGTAGGGCGAGAAACGATCCGATCGCGAACGGCATCAATCCCAGCACCCAGCCGGAAAGGCGTCCTTCAGCCGTGAGCGTGCGCAGCTCGCGGCGTAGGCGCTCCCGCTCCCTGATGGTCCCGGCGATCGTCTCCAGTATCTCGGCGAGGTTTCCGCCCACCTCCCGCTGAATCTGGATCGCGAGCACGCTCCACTCGAGATCGACCATGCGGCTGCGGCGGGCGAGCGCCTCCAGTGCGTCGTCCAGGGATGCTCCCAGTCGGACCTCGGCCATGGCCCGGCGGAACTCCTCGGAGGCGGGGGGCTTGGCGTCCTCACCCACCGCCGCCACCGCCTGTTGAAGGCTGTAACCGGCTTTCAAGGCGCCGCTCAACAGCAGCAGTACGTCCGAGAGCTGCTCATAGAAGGCCTGCTTACGAGTCGCGGCCGTCCGGCGGATGTAGAGAGTCGGGGCGAAGCCCCCGCCCACGGCGCCGATCAGAGCCCACAGCGGGCCCCCCAACGATCCCAGCAGCGCCCCCCCGGCAAGGGCCAAACCCGCACTGGCGACTATGACCTCGCCGGGCCTCCATCTCATGCCGGCGGACTCGATCGCAAGCTCTATGCGCTCGAGATGACCACTACGGTCCGCCAGACGAGTGGCGATCTCCTTTGCTCGCTTCAGGACCGCCGCGTTGATAAGGCCTTCCGTGTCGAGCCCGGGGGCGGCCGGCTCGTCGTACCACCGCAACCGGCTGCGCGGGCTCAAGCGGCGGCGGCGCAGCCACTCCGACAGGAGCGCCACACTCATGGCCACGGTGCCAAAGATGATGGCCAGCAGAATGGGTGAGGCGATGCCTGCGGCCCCCGCCGGCAACACGAAGCCCCTCGAGTTCTCGGAGGCGAACGATGCCCGCTCGCGATCCCTCCCGCCGCCTGGGGCGCTCACCTTGGCATCGACCTCGTACACGACGGCGGCCGGGTCCGGGTTCGAGACCTCCACGTGGTAGGCCTGTGCGGTTTCTCCCTGCTCAGGCGGGACGTCCGGTTCCTGGGGCGTGACCTCGACCTGCTGGAGCGCATAGTCGTTGACTTTCACCTCGAAGTCTGTGGCGGAGAGTTTGGTTCGTGCTTGCGTTAACACGGTGAAGCTGATCTTGTCCTCGGTGCGCTGAACCTTCTCGACCTCGAGCGGGCCCCTTTGCGCCCCGGCCACTCCCGGCGTCACAAGGATCAGGGCCCCCACAAGGGCGATCAAGCTGCCGCAGCGGATCACGGGCGGCCGGGGTACTGGTGTGCGCTGAGGAGGTCGTCGCTCATGAACATCGTGGGCGCCAGATGGATGCCCACGTCGGCCAGCTTGCCGGTGAACTTCGGGCGGATGCCGGTGGGCTTGAGGTGTCCGAGATGGCGGCCGTGACCGTCTATGCCCATCGAGTAGTCGAACAGGAAGATGTCCTGCAGCGTGATGACGTCTCCCTCCATGCCCTCGATCTCCGAGATGTGAGTCACCCGTCGGCTTCCGTCCTTCAGCCGGGCCTGGTGCACCACGAGATCGACGGCGGAGGAGATTTGCTCGCGTATGGCTCGCACGGGCAGATCCATCCCCGCCATCAGGACCATCGTCTCGAGGCGCGAGAGGGCGTCGCGAGGCGAGTTGGCGTGGAGGGTGGAGATGCTGCCTTCGTGCCCGGTGTTCATGGCCTGGAGCATGTCGAGCGCTTCGGCCCCCCGGACCTCCCCGACCACGATGCGGTCGGGCCTCATCCGCAGGGCGTTGCGGACGAGATCTCTGATCGTCACCTCGCCCCTCCCCTCGATGTTGGGAGGGCGCGCTTCGAGCTGAAGCACGTGCGGTTGGCCCAGGCGCAGCTCGACCGCATCCTCGACCGTCACGGTGCGCTCGTCCGAGGGTATGTAGGTGGAGAGGACGTTCAGCGTGGAGGTCTTGCCTGCGCCGGTCCCTCCCGAGATGATCATGTTCAGCTTGCCTCTGACACACAGCTGGAGGAACTCGGTGACCGTGGCGGTGAGAGTGCCGAATGAGATGAGGTCCACATCGGTGAGGGGCTCGGCGGAAAACTTGCGAATCGTCAGGAACGGTCCGTTGATGGAGAGCGGGTGGACCACTGCGTTGACTCGCGCCCCGTCCGGCATTCGGGCATCGACCATCGGCGAGGCCTCGTCGATGCGCCTGCCGACGCGCGCCACGATGGCGTCGATGACACCTCGAAGGTGGTCCTCGTCGACGAAGCGGCGGTTCGTCCTGAAGAGCTTGCCCGCGCGCTCGACGTAGATCTCCGAAGGCCCGTTGACCATGACCTCGGTGATGTCGGGGTCCTTGAGCAATTCCTCGATGGGGCCGTGGCCGAGCACGTCGGCTCTTAGGTCCTCCAGCAGGGCGGCCCGCTCGGCCGCCGACATCGGGGTCGGCTCCTCGCGCAAGAGACGCGAGATGTGATCCAGCACGAGCCGCGACAGCCGGTCGGGATCCAGGTTTTGTTGATAGAGAACGGTGCCCAGCTCCTGGGCGACACGGGCGTGGAGACGCCGGCGCAGCTCGTAGAGCTCGGAACGCATGGCGTCGAGATCTCCGTCCCAGACGGGCACCTCGGTGCTCGGGGGCCGGGAGACGGATTGACGGCGGAGATCGGTCAGTCGGCGTGCCAGATCCGACATATCGGCGTTCACGACTGCCCGGCTCTCATCAACGACGAGTGGCCGAGAGTGGGCGCAGAGAGCAGCTCGGCCTCGAGCTCCTCGAACATTCGCCTGAGCGAGCGGGCCACCTTGGTCTTGGGGCTGTCGAGGGCCACGGGGACTCCGTTGTTGATCGAGCGGGGAACCGCAACATCGCTGGGAAGCTCGTAGGAGACCCGCCGGCCCAGCGCTTTTGAGACCTCGTCGGCGGGAAAGCCGACGTTGGAGTTGGCCCGGTTCAGAACCACCCGTACCTTGTCGAGCTGCAGGTCGAGGTGGCGGAAAAGAGACAGGGCAAGCTTGGCGTCTTTGACTGAGGTCAGCTCGAGGCTCGTGACCAGATAGGCGCGCTCACAGGCGGCGAGCGCCGCGATCGTGAACCCGTCGAGCGTGGAGCTGGTGTCGACCACGGTCAGCTCTGCGCTGCGTCTCAAGCCCTCCAGCACCCGGGTCAACACCGACGGCGGGATCCTCTCCGCTTCCAGGGGGTCGGTCGGCGCGCACAGTATCCGGAGCGAGGACTCGTGCCGGCTGAGCGTGCTCCCGAGAGCGGACTCGTCGATGGGACCCGCGATCCCGGCGAGGTCTGTGAGCGTGCGCTGAGGTCTGACCCTGAGGGCGGCGGCGCAGTCTCCGAACCACACGTTGGCGTCGACCAGCGCCGTCTTGATACCGGAGCGGGCGGCGAGTGTGGCGAGGTTGGTGGCGACCAAGGTCTTGCCGGTACCTCCTTTGGTGCCGAAGACGGTGACGATCGTTCCGGTGGCGTCCTCTGATCTCTCGGTGGCCGACAGCGTCTGGACCGCGGCGCTGTGCGCCCTCTCGATCGCGGACATGAGGCCCGACTCGGCATCTCCCACGGGCACCACCTCCCGTACTCCTGAGCGCATGGCCCGCTGCAGGGTCTCGACCTCGAGGCGATCGGTGACCTGGACGAAGGAGGCGCCGGGATGGTCTCTGAGGGCGCCCGGTACCAGCGCGAGGTCGGCCTCGTCGGTGCTGGGGCCCAGGACCACCACGGAGCGCAGCTGGGCGGAGAGCGCCTGGCGCAAGTCGTCCCACGCCGAGGCGGTGACGACCGCCCCCACCGAGGCATCGCGCCCCACGATCTCGGCCAGGATCGCGCACACCTGCCGCTCGCGGTCCAGCACCACGACCTCCACTAAGGGGCCTCGGGACGCGGGATGAGCGTGAACCAGAGGCCGGCCCGCTCCTGGGCATCGATGAGCGCCAGGGCGTCCTCCGGGGTCACCGCCAGGACCATCGTGGCCGGAGCCTCGAAGTCCTCACTCGCAGGCGCCTGCACCTCGATTACCTGAAGGCTCTCGGCTATGAGCGAGGCGCCCTCGTCGCTAGCCGAGAACGCGTTCAGCTCGTTCCCGGCGGCGACGTGACCGGCCACCCCGCGCACATGCTCGACGGGTAGCGAAAGGGCCTCGGTGCCTTCGGGAAAGCGCCCTGCGAAAGCCGCCTCGGCGCTGTCGGCAAAGTGGCTTTCCATTAGCTGGTCACCTGCCGCCAGCTCACTTCTGAGCACTTTGCCGTTCAAGAAGCCCGGGTCCGAAAGGGCTCCCGGCACGACGTAACGGGCCGGGATCTTCTGCTCTCTGAGGGCGCCCGGGATCGACCTGATCTCCGATCCCGCCCTGCCCGCAGCAAAGGTGCGCCCGGCCACCAGGACGGTCCGAGGGCTGAGCCCGCGCGCGTTGTCCTCCTCGACTTGCTGCACGTAGACGTAGACACTCGCCACCGCCACGGCGCCCGTGAGGATGGCCACCACCAGCGTCACAAGCCTGCTTTTCATCTCCGCTCCGTCTCCGCTTTGGTCATCGCGTTCGAACCTTCAGCCGGCATTCGTTCTTCTTTCCTCATTCGGTCAGTTTCACCACGCAGACACCGTCCCCGATCTCACAGGACGCCTCGCCCCTGCCCGCCTCTGCGCTGAGTAGACCCTGCAGCAGTACCCCTTCGTAGAAGGGCGCGGAACCGTCCACGGTTCCAACCGGCCCTGTTCCCGTCAGATAGAGCAACGCCAGTCGGATGACCGTCACCTGCTGCGCGCTCCCGGGCTCTGCCGGCCCCGGGTTCGTCACCAGCGGCACCGCCACCAGGCAGGGGTCGTCGAGGTCCCTGACGTGAGCGAAGCCGGAGGCGTCGATGGTCACCGTCTGCTCGAAGCTCGAGCATCCCGCCAAGCGGCTGCTCAGTGCTCCCGCCGTGCGCGCCTGGAGCACCTCTGCCGGCTCCGCCAGAGTCGTGAGGCTTGCCCCCTTGCCGATCTCGCAGGCAAGGCCCTGGCCCGAGAGGAACTCCTCGTAGCCGGTGCCCGAGATCACGCCCGAGGGGTCGGGGCAGGAGCCTTCGGCGGGGAGGCCGACGCCTACCAGGTTGCCCCGCTGCTCGGTGGATCCGAACGACAGGGCGATCTCCTGCCCGCCCGAGAGCGACGCGCACGAGGCCGGCCCGCCTTCGGGCGAGAGGCAGTCGATGATCCCCCAGGGGATGAGCTTGTCGCCGCCGGGAGTTCCCGCGCTGAGCTCGGCGGTCGCCGACGCGCTCAACGAGGTGTCCTCGATCCCCAGCACGCCGGCAAACAGCAGCTCGAAGCGGTCAACGCCGATCTCAACCGAGCAGCCCGTCAGCGAGCAGGAGACGACGTCTGCCCCGCTAGGGGAGCGGTGGGAAGGCGTGGGGTTCTCTTCGATGAAGCGGCGCGCCACTGCACTGGCATCGGGCCCTTGCCAGGCCGCCTGGGCGCCGGACAGGGCGGCCGCGTCTGCGGTCCTCTGCAGCTCGGCGCGTTCCGCGTAGATGCGGGCCGCGTCCACCGCCAGCGCCACGAAGCCGAACAGGACAACGGCTACGATGGCAACGATCACGACCACGGCGCCGCGCTCGTCTAAGGCTGCCTGGAGACGCCTCACTCTTTGCGCATCCTCGCCTCGGAGTCGAGGGTGATGCTGTCGGGTAACGACAGCAGTTGGGGAACGCCGACGTCGTAGACCGTGCGGCAGCTCATGATCGCCGTCTCCACACCCGTCGCGTCGATGTCGGTCGAGGGACTGCAGTCGAGTGCCGAGCCGAGCTCGGGGACGGCGCTCTCGGCCGAAGCCGAGGCCGTCGTGGGGTCGACGCCGACCGCGAGCTGACGCACTCCCTCTCTCGCTGCGTGCGTGACGCTGATGTAGCGGTTGAAGATGAATCCGAACTCGATGATTCCGAAGACGAGGAGTAGCAGGAGCGGCAGTACCAGCGCCATCTCCACGGCGGCCGCGCCCCGTTCGCGCGCAGCTAGCCGGCGCGTCCTAAGCTCGCACCGGCGCGTCTCGCTGTTGCCCCCATGCCGTGGTGAAACGATCCACACCCCCGATCGCCCAGTCGGGACCAACTCCCTAGGGCAAATTCTTGTCGATTTCCTCGAGTCCTGACTTGACGTCGTTGCCGACCGCGCTGACCACAGAGATGATCACCGCGGCGATGAGTGCGATCATGATCCCGTACTCAACCGCGGTCGCCCCTCGTTCCCCGTCGCGAATCTCGCGGACTCGGTTGACGATCTCACACCACATCCCTACGAGTGCCTCCTGCATCTGCTCACCTCCCCTGCCTCCCATGACTATTCCCTGCCTCCCATGACTCCATCGTGCTCCCACCTTCAGGTAATTGTTACCAGCCGATTCCCGCCCGTCGGAAGCCGGTTCTGGTGTCGAGCCCCAAGTTGCGCGCTGCCACAATCACGACTGCAGCCACGAACACGAGCAGGAGGCTGTACTCGACCGCGGTCGCCCCACGCTCCCCACTAATTACCTCCAGCAGACGGTTCGAGATGTCGCACCGCGCACGAAGAAACAGATCTCCCAAGACGGCTCCCAGTCCCTCGAGCCGGTCGCCCCTTCACCAGCAAGCCACCAGCCTATTAACCTTCCCTGATCCAGCCCCATCACTCAGGCTTGCAGCAGCCCTGCAGGCATCCGCGCAGCCTGTGACCAGGATGACGCGCGGGGGGAACTGGGAATAGTCAGTTATGCGTAGGGGAGCTCGGCTAGGCGGGGTGCTGATCGTGAGTCCGGCTGCCAAGCTCTTGCGTGGCCGTGTCGTGGCCCGAAGTCTCTGCCGGACAGGGGATCGAGATCGTGAACGTGGTGCCGTGGGAGCTCGAGGCGAGGTCGATGTGGCCCCCCATCGCCGAAACGATCTGGCTCACCACGAACAGCCCCAGGCCCACCCCCTCCTGGCCGGTCGTGGTCTGCTCGATGCGGCTGAAGGCGTCGAAGAGAGCGCTGCGCTTGTCGTCGGGGATACCCGGCCCCTCGTCGGAGATCTCGAGGACCACTCCCTGTCGCGCCCTCTTGACCCCCACAGATACCGGGGTTTTCTCGGGGGTGTACTTGTAGGCGTTCTCGACCAGGTTTCGAACGACCTGATCGAGCCTCGTGGCATCGATCTCGGCGCGGATTGGTTCGATGAAGACTTCAAGGTGGTGGGAGCGCCGTTTGGAGGCAGCCGAGTCGAGCGCTTGGGTCACCACTGTGCGCATCTCGGTCCATTCCGGCTTCAGCAGCAGCTTCCCTGCCTGGAGGTGTGAGGTAATCATGAGGTCCTCGACCAGCCGCGCCATCTGATGGGCTTGGCCGGTCACCATTTCGAGCAAGTTGGCGCGCTGCTCCTCTGAGAGGCGGGAACCCCGGCGCCAGATCGTGTCGATGCCCGTGATTATCGCAGTGAGGGGGCCGCGTATCTCGTGCGACGTGACTGCCAGGAAGCGATCCTTCAGGTTGTCGATCTCGAGGAGGCGCCGGCTGTGCAAGGCCTCGGCCTCCACACGGGCGCGCCAGCGTTCGGAAGCCTCTGCAACGGTCACGCCGGCGGCGGCCGCGGCGGCGACGCATGCGAAGGCGGAGGCGAGGCCCCCTCCCAGGAGGAGAGTCGCGACCACAACCCCGGCGCTTCCTGCGGCCGCCCCCCGCAGACCGTACCGAAGCCCTCCCTCCAGCGGCACCAGCACCAGCAGGGCGCCTACGGAGGATACGTCTTGGCCCTGAAGGAGCGCAGCGAAGCCTCCTAATGCGAGGGCATCGAGGACCCATGCGGAGGCGCCGAGCTGGCGCAGCCTGGACTCGTCGGAGAAGCGCCCGGCCCCGATCCACAAGGCTCCCGCTCCGACCAGCGTGACGAGCAGGAGCGCCACCGCGGACACTCCGGCGCCGGCTGCCACCGCGGCTACGCCTGCGAGTACGGCAACGCTCACCCTCACCGCGCCCGCGCGCTGTTCCACTGCCTGGATGTCCGCCACCGAGATCACAATCCAGATATCGGCATGAAATCGTGCGACCTGATCCCGACCGGAGCTCACGTAGCCAATCGCGCTCGGCGGACTCTGGAATCCGAAACGCGTACCCAGGCGCGCTCTAGCTCGTATGAGTACCTCGGCGGGACCGGCTCAGGGGGACCGTCCGGCCGGGGGCCGGACTAGAAAGGACTAGCTCGGTTCGGCGGGCGGGTGCTCACTCTTTGTTTGGCTGTCCAGGGCGGCCTCAGAACGCAGAACCGGGAAGTCGATCCGGCCCACCTCGTAATCGTCGAGCGAGAAGATCGCCCGGTAGACGCCGCCGGCGGCGCCGAGGTCGAGGTCTGAAACCTCGTCCTGCAGCCTCTCGGTGTGGCTCCGCGTGGGCATGTGGATCTCCCGGGGCACGCTCTGATAGACGATCGAACCGTCGGGTCCCTCGATGCGCCACTGCTCGGTGAACGTCCCGTGGTCGTCGGACCAGGCCCTCAGGACGAAAAAGGCTGCAGCAGGGCCGCCGTTGTGCGGGACGACCACTCGGCTGGGCAGCCCGGGATGCACTCGCCCGCCCTCTCGGTAGAAGAAGTACTGATCGAGGACCTTTGCGTACTGAAGCCGTGCGCCCACACTCGTTCTCCTTGCTAGCGGTTGCCAACTTGCTGATAGATCTCGACCGAGACATCGAGGTTGATGAGCTGTTTGTGGAGGAAGTCGGTGCCGAATGCCTCGATGGGCGTCAGCATGCCCGAGACCTCTAGCGGCTCGGAGGCGAGGGCGATGGCTGCAGACGCAAGCAGCTCGGCGGTGGTTCCATACACACTCGAGCCCCTCAGGGCGATGTTGCGCCACCTCGAACCGCGGCGGGCTTCCGCCAACACAGACCACGATTGGGGAGCTTTCTTGCGGCGCGGGCGCGGCGTCAGCTTGACCGCTGCCTCCCCGAGGGCCCGCCGCAGTGGCACCGTGCCGGCTAGTCGCCTTAGCGTGGGAAGGACCCAGGGCAAGGCCAATGCCGGGAGCCTCTCCACCGCCAGATAGGTCTGAAGAGAGGCAAGCTCGAGATGCCGGGGGGCGAGTGGTAGCTCGGCCAAGGGAGCGGAGAGGGCGAGCTTCGGGCCGACCGGCGGGGGCAGCGGCGACCAGCGTTTGCGCTCGCCAAAGGAGACTTCCACGACCCTGCCTTGTTCGATAAAGCCGCCGCTGCCGGCAAGGATTCCGGGGATCGAGCGGATGGTTCCCGGTGATGCGGCGGCCGGAGCCGCGTAGGTCAGGATCAGATCCGCGGGAGCGAGGCCTTCGGTTGCGAGGGTGGCGGCCACCTCGGCGACAACCTCGTCGAAGCCCATGGCAGGCGCCAGCACCAGGCCGCTCCGACGGGCGCGTTCCGAGTAGCGGTCGATCAGGGTTTCGATGAAGGAGCCCTCGCCGCAGGAGTCGACGTAGTGGACCCCCGCCCGGAGCGCGGCCTCCACGGCCGCCTCCCCAAGCTCGGAGAAGGGGCCCACGGTGGTGATAAGCACACGGCATCCCCTGAGTGCCGCTACCAAGGAGCCGATGTCTGTTGCGTCGGCCTCTCGGACCTCGACTCCACCGCAAGCGGAGGCCACTCGTTCGAGTTCGTGGCGATTGCGACCGGCGATGGAGAAGTCTGCTCCCCGCCGGAACAGTGCGTCGGCTACGAGACGGCCCGTGTACCCCGTCGCTCCGAACATCAAGACCTCGGGCATGACCGGAGCCTACCCACCCCGGCCCCCGCCCAACGGGCCGGCCGCCCGCAACGGCCGAGGGCGGGGAACGCATGAGGCACGATTGCGGCATGCCGACCATTCATCTGGTGCGTCACGGTCAGGTCGAGAATCCCAAGGGGATCATCTACGGACGCCTGCCCGGCTACCATCTCTCGGAGCTCGGCCGTCTCCAGGCCGAGTCCGCGGCCGAGCACCTCGCCGGGGCCGATCTCGGGGCGGTGTGGGTCAGCCCCTTGGAGCGGGCCCAGGAAACCGCCCACGCGATCGCGCTGCGGCACGACCTCGAGGTCGTCACCGACGAGCGCCTCACAGAGAGCGCCAACACCCTCGAGGGGCTGAGCCGCTCGCTCCTGGGAATGTTCCGTGACCCCCGCCAGTGGTGGCATTTTCGCAATCCCCTGCGGCCTTCGTGGGGCGAGTCATTCTCCGATATCAAGGCCCGCGTGCTCGCGACGATCGAGGAGGCCGTGGTCGCAGCGGGGGGTCGGGAGGTCGCTGTGGTCTCCCATCAGACGCCCGTTTTGGTCGCACGGGCGGCCCTTATTCATAGCCGGCGGCCTCCTCTCGCCGGCCTCGTCGCCTGCGAAACGGGATCTGTTACGACCGTGGTCGTGACCGAGGAGGGGGCCGGATCGGCTACCTATTTCAGACCCCCGGCGCGCCTTCGCACGCCCGAGGCGGGGGGGGCGGCGTGAGCTCCTACGACGCCGTCGTAGTGGGCGCCGGCCACAACGGGCTCACCTGCGCCGCATACCTCGCCCGCGCAGGGCTCACCGTCGTGGTGGTGGAGCGCTCCGAGATGGTCGGTGGGGCATGCGTGACAGAGGAGCTCTTCGACGGCTTCCGAATGTCGACTGCCGCCTATTCCCTGTCCCTACTACAGCCGCAGGTCATCTCGGATCTCGGCCTGAAACTGGATGTCAGGAGGCGTGATCCGGTGGCGTTCGCTCCCTACGAAGACGGAGGGGGGCTCTTTCTCTGGGGCGAGAGTCCACGCAGGGCCGCCGCCATCGCCGAGCTCTCTCGCAAGGACGCCGCCGCCTACGACGAGCTCCATGCGCTCTTCGACGAGGCCGCTCAGAGGCTGCGGCCCCTGCTCTCCTATCCCGCAACTCGCAAACAGGTGAAGCGTGCGTTCAAGGCGTCGGAGATGCCCGAACTGTTCGAACGTACGATCGAGGGCTCGATTGCAGCGCTGTGCGAGGAGTATTTCGAGCACGAGTTCATGCAGGGCTACATCGCTTCTCAGGGGATCACCGGGACCACGGGGGGGCCGCGCACCGAGGGGACCGCGTACGTTTTCCTGCACCACACGCTGGGGGAGGCGGCCGGTGCGTCGGGGGCGTGGGGCTTCGTCAGGGGCGGCATGGGCACCATTACCGAGCAGCTCGCGGAGGCCGTCCGAGCCGCCGGCGGCGAGATCAGGCTGTCGAGTGAGGTCGATCACATCATTCTCGACGGCGGGCGCCGCGCCTCAGGCGTGGTCCTCAGCAGCGGCGAGGAGATAGCCGCCACGGTCGTGTGCTCGGGGGCAGATCCCAGGCGCACCGTGGCGCTGGCTCCGGCTGAAGCGTGGAGCCCGGAGTTCCTCGAAGACGTGGCGCTGCTGCCCTCGAACGGCCCCGTGGTCAAGGTCAACTGCGCCCTGGGCGGGCTGCCCGGGTTCCGGGGTGTGGGGCGCGAGGGCGAGGCCGGTCCAGAGCACCTCGGGATGATCATCGTGGCCCCCTCGATCGACTATCTCGAAGCTGCCTGCCATGCTGCGGCACGGGGGCACCCCGCGGATCCGATGTTCGTCGAGGCCTGGATCCAGACCGCAACCGAGCCCGAGCTCGCCCCCGAAGGCAAGCACACGCTCTCGATCTTCGCCCAGTACGCCCCCTATGAGCTCGCCGAGGGCACCTGGGACAAGCGTCGGGAGGAGATCGGCGACATCGTGATAGCGACCCTCGAGCGCTACGCCCCCGGGCTCTCGGAGCTGATCGAGGACCGCCTGGTTCTCGGCCCCCCGGACCTCGAGGCCCGCTTCGGCCTGACCGGCGGCAACATCTTTCACGGAGAGATACTGCCCGACTGGATGTTCGAGAACCGGCCTGCAGGTGGCTGGCACCGTCACCGGACGCCTCTGCCGGGTCTCTATCTGTGCGGCTCCGGCACCCATCCGGGAGGCGGTGTCACCGGCGCTCCCGGCCGCAACGCGGCGCGCGCCGTGCTCGAGGACCGCGTCGCAGGCGGCCCCTGACCCCCTCCCTCCTACCGCCGCTCCGGCGATGGTCCACGTGCGACAGTCGCAAGCCATGGGCTTGGCTGGTCCACGTTCGACAGCGCTCTCAGCCGCCCCTTGCGCCGGGAGCAAATGTTTGGAGTCTGGACATTCAGGGAAAAAGGTGCACAATCTACCTTGAAGAACTTCCCCGACCGGGGGCCAGTGACGCCCTCAGGAGGTACAGCTTTATGGGTATAGGAGTGGGCCTGTTTCTGGTGGCCCTCGGAGCCATTCTGACCTTTGCGGTCGAAATCGACGCCTCGGGCCTCGACCTCGACGTCGTGGGCGTGATCCTCATGGTGGTCGGCGGTATCGGCCTCATCCTCTCGGCGTTGTTCTGGAGCAACTTCTCTCCCTACCGCAGAGGTGGCGAGCGCACGGTCGTCCGCGACCGCGAGGTGCTCTAAGCCTCTTCAGGCGGCGCGGCCGGCGAGCTTTCGGACAATGGAGTCCTCGATCTCCACGGCTCTGTACTTGGGTATGCCGCTGGAGATGATCGAGAACTCGGCCCACGCTTGCCGCCGCCTCAGCCACACCCAACCGGACAGCGACGACGCGTCGATCAAGGTTCCGGTCTTGGCTCTCACGCGCACTCCTGCGAGGCGGTTCTCGAGCGTGCCTCTGCCTGGGGTCGCCAGAGTGTGACGCAGGGCGGTGGACCACGGCCTGGTCGCCGCGTCCTGCAGCAGGCGAATTAGACCTCGCGCCGACATTCGGTCGGCATGTGACAGACCCGAAGAGTCATGCGCGGTGACACGCACACCGGCTCTGCCAGCGTATGACTCGAGCACCGCGGCTCCTTTTGCGATTGATCCCTGGGGCCCTCGTACGGCAGCCCCGAGCGCCTTGCCCAGGACCTCGGCGAAGAAGTTGGACGAGGTCACGTTCATGTGGTTCATCAGCTTCGACAGTGGCGCGGAGGACACGTGGGCGACGGGGGCGAGGTTCGCCGGAGCGGCCCCTGCCCCCGGCCTGCCTCCGACGCCCACACCGAGTTTTTCGAGCCGCTCGGTGAGGGCGCTCGCCAGGCGCTTCTCGGGGTGTTTTATGTAGTGTCCGCGGCCGATGTTGCCGTTGAGGGTCAGTGCCGTCGGCAGACCCACGTAGTAGGCGCGGTAATAGTCACGCCAGCCCGGGGCGTCCCAGTCGTGCTTGAAGTACCCGGTCCCGCCCATGACCCGGCCCCCGATCTCGTTGATGCCGGCGGCCGCGATCGCCTGAGCCAGCCGGCCCACGTAGGTTGGTCGCACCAGCATGGCGCGGGCGTGGGGCAGATCGCTACTCAGAGTGGGGTCACCGCGCCCGCTGATCCAGAGGTTGCCCTGCACCTTAGTGCCGTCGACGGAAGCGGAACGGGCCCGGGTCTGGATGCGATGGTGAGGACCGAACCGTTCGAGCAAAGCCATCGAAAGCAAGAGCTTCTGGTTCGACGCCGGACGCCTCATCTTGCGGGCACGGTGGTCGTAGATCTGTCTGCCGCCGAGCGAAACGGCAACGCCGATGTTCTTGTGGGCAACGAGCCGGTCGAGACGCCGCTTCCAACGGGGTCTGGCGACTGCGACGGCGGGGGCAGACTTGAGCCGGCGTCGCTGCGCAGCCGTGGCCGGGACCGGCGCCGTCCTGGCCCGCTCACCCCGAGAGCGAGCGGCCCCCCGCCCGGCCACCGCCGATTCGTAAACGGGATGCGTAACCGCGGGGAGGGCAATCGAGGCGACCAGGGCGCCGGCCAGCGCGAGTTTCATGCCCCGTGGAGGGGTGAGCACTCGCGTGAGTAAACGGGGGGGCCGGGAGGGCAAGGCTTCCTTTCCTGATCACCGCGTGGCGACGGCTAATTGATCGCCGATCGGAAGGCTATCCCACTTTGACCCCAGTTTCAGGAAGAAGTCGGTCACCCAGCGTCGTCGAAAAGAGTCCCTTCGCGAACGAATAGGCACAACTGACCGGGAATCTGGGCACTCTTCTGCGGGCGATCCAGGGCTACAGCGAGACGGTGATAGCCCTGCTCACGGGCAAGCTGGAGGGCCCGGCGCGAGGCGCGCTCCCGCTCCTCCTCGTACCGTTTCTCCGCTGCACGGACGGCCTCGTCCACCAGCTCCGATTCCCACAGGGGCCGTTCTTGGCTCATCTATCCTCCTGGCTCGCCCTTTGATGGCCTTCACATGGCGTCGCGGGACTTTGGAGTATGGGGCAGTCAGAGGAGGAACCGGCGGATTTGGGACGAGCCCCGGCCAACTGGAGGCACGGGGCGCGACAAGGCCCCGAACTAGTCGGGGCCTTGTCGCCTTGTCCGCCTTCCCCCGCGTTCGGCGGCTCCACCGTCCCCCGCGTTTCGCGCGTACTCCGGGACGGCCTGCGGCGGGAGGCTCTTGGCGCGCCCAGCCGGAAGCCGCTCCGGTGTTGGAAGATCCTACCTGGGCGCGGCGGCCGCTGCAATGGGGTTTGCTGTGTAGGGACCCTCGGGGCCGATTCGGAGGTCGTGGGAGGCGCGCCCGGGCTGTCGTCTGACGAGGATGTCACAGGCCCCTTGTAGGTTGACCGTATGGATTCCACCACTTCTGGCCCGCCCTCCAACCGAGCGGCGGTCCCACTTGACGAAGCCCAATTACGGGTCCGCGCGCACCGCTCCGGGCCCTTGCTGGTCCTGGGTAGCCCTGGAACCGGCAAGACCACGGTCATAGAAGAGCGCTTCGCAGCCCTGGCCACCGGCTCCTGCGCCCCCGATCGCATTCTCGTGCTGGTGAACGACCGCGATCACAAGATGGGCCTTCGGGACCGCCTGACGCGGCGCCTGCTGATCGACGAGGGGATGGCTGCTCTGATCGAGGTGCCGGTCTACACCTGGTACGGGCTGGCACATCACCTGGTCAGCCGCCATTACCGCGACCTCGGCTATCCCGAGGCGCCTGTTCTGCTCACCGGACCCGAACAGTGGGGCGATGTGCGCGACGCGCTGGCGTCGGAGAACGAGCTCAACTGGCCCAGCTTCAGAGGTCTGCTCCGCAGCGAGGGGTTCGTCGACGAGGTCGTCGACTTCTGCATTCGGGCCGAACAACAGCTGCTGGCCGAATCCGATCTGCGTTCGCTGGTCGAGCGGCGCCCCGAGTACGCCGAGGTGGTCGAGTTCTACCGCAAGCGGCGCCGGCGGCTTCGGAGCAGCTCGCGCATCGACTACCCCCGGCTCCTGGAGGACGCGGGATGGCTCCTGGCGAACGTCGAGCCCATTCGGCAATCGCTGCAACATCGCTTCGTTCATGTGCTCGTGGACGACGCCCACGAGCTCGCCCCCGTGCAGCAGCGGCTGTTGTCTTTTCTCACCTCCGATCTGACATCGGAGGAGAGCCAAAGCCGACGCTCTCTGGTGGTGGCGGCGGACCCGGACTCCTGCATCGAGACCTTTAGAGGAGCCGACCCGGCGTGGCTCGGGAGCTTCTCCGACCAGTTCGGGGCGCATGAGACCGTGGTGCTCGAGACCTCCTACCGGCTTAGTGAGGATCTCGGTACCCGCGCGCGTCGTGTTGCCGACGTGCTGGGAGACGCTCCTCACCGAGCCGGGAAGTATTGCGGCGCGGTGACACTCGAGGCGGCCTCTTACCCGAGCCTCGCCCAAGAGCTCGAGGGGGTGGCGCGCACCCTCCGACAAGCGCACCTGCGCGACGGAGTCCCCTACGACGACATGGCAGTCCTGTTGAGCTCGCCGCACGGGATGCTCGCCCCGCTCGAACGAGCGCTTCAGGCGGTCGAGGTGCCTTACTCCGTCTCCATTCCGGATCGCTCCCTCGAGCGCGAGCCGTCGGTTGCCGCCTTTCGGTGCCTCGCCCGCTACGCGCTGGAGGACGACGCGGAGGCGCTCGACGACCTGCTACGTTCCCCGATGGTCGGGCTCGAAGAGGCCGCGGTCAGAGACCTCGACCGGGCGGCGTTTCTCCGACAAGTCTCATTGGGCGAGCTCCTCGACGACCTCCCCGACGACGCAACCGAACCCGTACGAGCTCGCATCTCGAACCTGTTGCAGCTCAAAGAGGTGCTCCGCTCCCGTCGTGACGCTCCCGCAGATCAGGCCTTCTGGGCGGTGTGGGAGGAGGCTAGTTTCTACCGGACCCTCGAACGGAGGGCACAACGTGACCCCGACGACGCCTCCCACCGAGACCTCGACGCACTCGTGGCGTTTGCTCGGGCGCTGGGCAGGTTCATCGAACGTCGGCGCGGCTCGGGCACCTTGATGGACTACTTGGGCGCCATCGGGCGGGCGGATTTTGGAGCCGACCCGTGGCTGCCGCGCGATCGGAAAAGGCGCGGAGTCGAGATCCTGTCATTTCATCGCTCCAAGGGCAAGCAGTGGTCCATCGTGTGCGTAAGTGGCTGCATCGAAGGGTCGATCCCAAAAGGGCGCCGGGCACGTGGGATGTTCGACATCCTCGGAGCCGGCGCCCCCCAGGCCGCCGACGACGCCGAAGACCGGCGAGTGTTCTACGTCGCGCTGACTCGGGCCACGAAGCGCTGTTTCGTGACCACCTCTCCGGGCCCTACTCGCCGGGGCCGGCCCAGTCGCTATCTGGGCGAGATCATGGATTCCGTCCCCGAGGCGGTGCCGCCTTCGGGAGCCGAGCCGCTCACCTTCACCGAGGCCGCGGGGCGCCTGAGGCGAACACTGGCCGATCTATCGGCTCCCTCCTCCGAGCGAATGGCCGCGCTGGGAGCTCTGGCGCGTGTGCGAGAGCTCGATCCCTCGTGCACGGCCGCCGACCCGAGACAGTGGTGGTGGCGCTGGGACTGGACCGAGGGATCCGTGGCGGTCACCCGCCGGAGGGCGGAGGAAGGAACCGGGGGTGAAGGAACCGCGGAGGAGGGAGCGGGCGCCGAGGGTTCGGCTGCGGAGGGATCGCCCAAGCTCAGGACGAGCTACTCACGCATTTCCCAGTACGACAACTGCCCCCTCGCCTACCTCTTCTCGGTCGTGCTGGGCCTCGATCCCGACACCTCACACAACATGGCGTTCGGATCCTGGATTCACCAGATCTTCGAGGACTGCGAGAAGGCTCCCTCCGTTGAGGAGCAAGCCCGCGGACGGCGCCGGCTCCACAACAAGGAAGCCGCGCTGGCTCGGTTCGAAGAGGTCTTCGATCCGCAGGTGTTCCCCAACCGCGCCATAGCCCGTCAGTTCCACCGCGACGGTGCCGTGATGATCGAGCGCTATTGCACGCACCTGTCGCCGGGGACCTCACTTCTTGCCGAGCACGCCTTCGAAATCGACCTCGACGGCAACATCATCCGAGGCCGCATCGACCGCGTCGACCGCAAGGGACAGGGGATCGTGGTGGCCGACTACAAGACCTCCCGCAGCGCCATCTCGACCAAGGAAGTGCCCGACTCACTGCAACTCGCCATTTACTACCTGGCGGCCACCAGGGACCCCGAGCTGGTGGCGGGGGGAGAGCCGGTGAGCATGCAGCTCATCTATCCCGCCTCGATGTCGAGGGGGGATGTCACCAGGCGCTGCCAGACTCCGGAGCAGGCGCAAGTGGTGCTCGAGCGTTTACCTGGGCTCATCGAAGGCGTACTCGGCGAGGAATTCGAGCCGAGCCCCGAGGCCAACTGTCGTTGGTGCAAGTTCAAGCCCCTCTGCCCCCTGTGGCCCGAGGGCCGGGAGGCGGCCTCATGACCGGCAAGGCCGGTCCCGGAGTGCTCGCCGCGCTCGGCGGGTTCGAGCCCACCGACGAACAGTGGAACGCAATTCGGCATCCCTTGGAGCCCCTCTATCTGATCGCCGGAGCGGGCTCGGGCAAGACCGCAATCATGGCTGCCCGCATGGTCTGGGCGGTAGAGGAATGCGGCTACCAGGTCTCGCAGCTGCTCGGACTCTCCTTCTCCAATAAGGCCGCGGGCGAATTGAGCCGGCGAATCGTGGCCGCTCTGGAGGCCCTCGACGGTGATCTCTCCGTCCCCATCGAGCCGATGGTGCAGACCTATCATTCCTTTGCCGCCGCGATCGTGCGAGACAACGGCATTCTCGTCGGCATCGAGAGCGAAGCCGCGCTGCTGACCCTTGCGCAGCAATGGCAGCTCGTGCTGTCCTGCCTCGACGACTTGCCCGTTTTCGATGCGCTCGAGCTGCGCTCTACCGGTGGGGTCGTGAGGGCGACGTTGGGTCTTGCCACCTCTCTTGCGGACCACGTGGTCAGCCCGGCCGACGTCGAGGCAGCATCGGACGCAATAATGTCCCCGGGTTCAGGCTATTCGGACGACGTCGTCGAAACCGCCGCCAAACGCAAAGAATTGTGCCGTGTGGTGGCGGCTTACCAGCATGCCAAGTCACGCCGTGCGCGCATTGATTTCGGGGATCAGATAACCAAGGCGGTCGAGATACTTGAAGCCCACCCCGCAGTGCGCGACCTCTATCGCTCCCGGTGGCCCGTGGTATTGCTCGATGAGTACCAGGACACCAATGTTGCGCAGCGGCGGCTGATGCAGGCGTTGGTTACGCCGGGTGGGGCCGTCACGGCGGTGGGGGACACACGCCAGGCGATCTATGCGTTTCGAGGCGCAACGATGTACAACCTCATCGGCTTTCCGAACCACTTTCCGCGCGCCGGCGCTGCCGCCTACTCGGAGGCGTCCCTGTCGCAGAATTTCCGGTCGGGAGAGAAAATCCTCGAGGTGGCCAATGCGGTGGTCGCACATATTCCCGCCGAGAGACGGCCGGGAGAGCCGCTGCGGGCATCGGACTTCAACGGGGCGGGGCGTGTCGAGCTAGGGCTCTTCTGCGACGAGCGCGCCGAGGCGGACTGGATCGCTCGGCGATGTGAGGAGCTGCACGGTATCGCGCTCCGGCCGGAGCGGCGGCCCGTGGAATGGCGGGATATAGCGATCCTGGTCCGGCGGCGGAGCTCGATGGCCGCGTTGTTGAAGGCTCTTCAGGATCACGACATCCCGGTCGAGGTGGTGGGGCTTTCAGGCTTGCTCAAGGCGCCGGAGGTAATGGAGGTCGTGGCTTGGCTCCGGTGCCTCGATACGAAGCCGTCGGCGAACCGCTGGCTGGCGCGCGTCTTGCTCGGGCCTCGGTGGCGCATCCATTACCGCGACCTGGCTCTGTGTGCTCGTTGGGCCGCGTGGGAGAATCGTTCTCTGCGCCTGGAGCTCGCCGGAGGCAACGAGGAGCGCGCGCGTGACATGGAGCCAGGCGATGTGGGCTTCTCGCTTCTGGAAGCGCTCGAGCACGTTTCCTCCATCGAGGGCCTGGGAGCCGAGGCGCGTGCTCGTTTGGAGGAGTTCACCAGTCGCCTCAGCCTGCTGCGCCAGAAGGTGAGCGCTCGCCTACCCGATCTCGTGCAGGAGGTGATCTCTTTGAGCGGGATTGCCGATGCACTGGCGGCGTCGCCCGCGCGGGGCGCGGCCGCAGGGCGCCAGAACCTCGCCAACCTGCTTGATCATGTCGCCGATTTCGCGCCGGTCGAGGGAGAGGCAACGCTGAGGAGCTTGCTTGCCTACCTGGACGCCGCCGAAGAGGCCGATGAAACTCTCGAGTCGTCACAACCTGCCGCAGTGGACTCGGTCAAGCTCATGACCGTGCACGCAGCCAAGGGCCTCGAGTTCGAATGCGTCTTCGTGCCCTCGGTGGCATCCTCGACCAATCCCAGGGGCGACTACGTCTACTCCGTGTTTCCGGACAACCGGATTTCCAACCCGATGACCTCACACTCGCAGCTCCCTTACGAGGTGCGAGAGGACGCTTGCCATCTCCCGACTTTCGACGGTAACTCTAGTCGTTTCGGCCAAGCGGTCAGGGAGCGGGTCTTAGAGGACGAACGCCGTCTGTTCTATGTCGCCACAACCAGGGCCAAACAGCACCTGGCGGTCACTGCAGCGTGGTGGTATGGCCGCAGCGATCGCCTCATCGGCCCCTCTCGCTTCTGGGATGATCTCGCCGAGCTGGCCGAGACCGGGGCCGTCGAGGTCGTCGAGCGCGCCGAAGCCCCTGAGGCGAACCCGGCGATAGCGGCCCTTGGCGAGGAGAGCTCGTGGCCACCGGCTCCGCGCACGGGCGTCGACGATCCGCTCTTCGAGGGGGGCTGGGGGGCGGCAGCGGAAGCGGCGCTCGCGTCGAAGGAGGCCTACGACGTGCTCGTGGGTTCACTGGCGGAAGAAGATCGACTAAGGCATGAGCAACTGCAGGCCGATCATTGGGCCGGTCTCGAGCTGATCGCAGACGCAATGGCCTCTCCACAACCAGTCGAGGGCGATGCCGTCCTCGACATCATCTCTGCCACCGACTATGTGTCCTTGACGGCGGCTCGTCTGGACCTCGCCGAGCTTTCCCGTCCGCTTCCCGAGCGGCCCAGCGATGCTCGAGCGATCGGGACCGAGGTTCACCGAGTCATTGAACAGCTACTGCGAGAAGCTCATGGTCAGGAGGAGCAGGGACCCTCGTTACCGGACGAGAGCGAGCTCGACGAGCCTCTCGGCGTCGAGGATCGGGATGAGGTCGAGCGCAGACTCGCGTTCTTCCGGGCGCTCGGCTACACGGACCGCACGCTCGCTCGGCTGCCTTCCGGCGAGCTCATGATCGAGCTTCCGTTTGCTTTGAGGATCGGATCCCGGATCGTTCGGGGGCGGATCGATGCAGTGTTCGAGGAGGGAGACGGAGGCTTCGAGCTGGTCGACTTCAAGACTGGCGCCCGCTTCGAGTCAGAGGACGAGGATCAGCTCGGGCTCTACGCCGCGGCCTTGGAGGCCAACGGCCTCCTCCCGGCGGGAGCGCCGGTGACGCTGACCTATGCCTTCCTTGACGGCGGCGCCCCGGTCAGCCGTCCCTACCGCCCGTAATCCCACCGTTTTCGACGGTGCCTCCGGTGAAAAGAGGGCACCATCAGGAAGAGCGCGTTCCCTCTATATCGCCCGCCACGCGCTCCCGCGGTTTCCCCGCTTTCGTGGTGAGAAGGAGCGAGCCTAGGATCGCCGCAGCTCCCGATCCGAACAGGATGCCGATCCTGGCTTCGTCGACCAATTGGGGATCGTCGAACGCAAGGCCTGCAATGAACAACGAAACGGTGAAACCTATGCCTGCCGTTGCTGCGGCGCCAACCACGTGGTTCCAATCCATGCTCGGTGGCATGGACCCGATTCCGCTTCTTGTCGCGGCCCACGAGAACCCGCTGATTCCCAGGAGCTTGCCTCCGACTAAACCTGCGACGATACCCAGTGTCACGGGCGACGTTGTGGCCGCCTCGAACAGCTTCGCGTTTAGTTCCACTCCGGCATTGGCGAGGGCAAAGATCGGGATGATCGCGAAGCTCGTCCAGGGATGCAGGAGGTGTTCGAGGCGTTCGGCAACCGAGACCGCTTCTTGCGCTTGGATGATCACACGGCGTATTGCCGATGGCTCTGGTTCTTGCATCATCGCGGAGGCTTCGTCGACGGCGTCGCGTGCGCCCTCTGGGTCGACGGGACGGGCGGGAGTGAGGAGACCCAGGGCCACTCCGGCGATCGTTGCGTGTACTCCGGACTCAAAGGTCGCAAACCAGATCGCGGTGCCGGCTAGGACATAGAGGGGAGTCCACCAGATGCGCCGGCTGCGCATCCCCGCCACGGCCACAAGAAGCACGATTGCAGCCACAAGCCAGCCGATCTCGATTCCTCCGGAGTAGAACAGCGCGATGACCAGGATGGCGCCGATATCGTCCACGATGGCAAGGCTCAGGAGAAAGACCCTGAGCGAGTCGGGGCAGCGTTTGCCGAATACCGCTAGGAGGCCCACGGCGAATGCGATGTCGGTCGCCATCGGTATTGCCCATCCCGCAGCGCCTTCGCCGCCCTTGTTTATCGCCACATAAATGAGAGCCGGCGCGATCATCCCGCCCAGCGCCGCGAGCGAGGGCAGGGCGGCACTTCGGCGGTCGTTCAACTCGCCAACGACGAGCTCTCTCTTGATCTCGAGCCCCACGACGAAGAAGAAGATCGCCATGAGGCCGTCGTTGACCCAGTGACGGAAACTTTCCGAGAGTTCGAAGTCGGCAACCCGGATGCCGATGTCGGTGCGCCAAACAAGCTCGTAGCTGTCGCCGATCGGCGAATTGGCCCAGGCGAGGGCGGCAAGAGTAGCCATCAGGAGGAGGATGCCTCCGGCAGCCTCCGTTTGGAGGAACTCCCGCACCGGGCGGGCGACGAGGCGAGCAACGGGTCGCTCACTCGCCACCCAAGAATGGCGGAGAGGGGGTCTTTTTCTGGTCGTCACGCATGCCTCCTGAACGCGGAAGATCACATTGCCGACCAGACTTCCCGGCGCGCCGCTGCCACCCTACCAATTGCGAGGATCAGCCGACCCACCGAGGCTCGGATTGGGAACAGCTGCGAGTCTGGTTGGTCGGCCCGAGGTAGCGAAACGCGCTCAAAGCACCAGGGGGTACGAAATCCGGACTCAGGAGCGCGCAGCGCGCGATCGACTACCGGAGGGCGGGGCTGAGACCCGGCCACTAGGCCCCGCGACAGGTTTATTCTGAGGGGCAACGCCATTCACTCACTACACCCCGACTAGAGGGGAGACACGATGTTCGACTCCTACATGAGCCAGCTTCCAGACGTCGACCCGGACGAGACCCAGGAATGGATCGAGTCGCTCGATCAGCTGATCGACGCTTCTCCCGCCCGCGCTCGTTATCTGATGCACCAGGTCATGACGCATGCCCGCAGCCGCCAGATCGGGCTGCCGGCCATGGTGTCGACCGACTACATCAATACGATCACGGCAGAGCAGGAACCCCACTTCCCCGGCGACGAGGAGACCGAGCTCTCGATACGGCGCATCATCCGCTGGAATGCGGCCGCCATGGTGATGCGTGCCAACAAGAAGTACGACGGCATCGGAGGACACATCTCCACCTATGCCTCCGCCGCCTCCCTTTACGAGGTCGGCTTCAACCACTTCTTCAACGGCCCCGACGCCGAGGGCGGCGGGGACCAGGTCTATCTCCAGGGACATGCGGCCCCGGGCGTCTATGCCCGCTCCTTCCTCGAGGGTCGCCTCGACGAGTCCCGCCTCGACAACTTCCGGCGGGAGGCCTTCGGCGGAGGGCTGTCCTCCTATCCCCACCCGCGTCTGATGCCCGAGTATTGGCAGTTCCCCACGGTCTCGATGGGCCTGTCTCCGCTCAACGCGATCTACCAGGCCCGCTTCAACCGCTACCTTCAGCACAGGGGCATCAAAGACACCTCCCAGCAGCGAGTGTGGGCATTCGTGGGCGATGGAGAGATGGATGAGCCCGAGTCCATGGCCGCCCTCTCCATCGCGGCCCGGGAGGGCCTCGATAACCTCATCTTCGTGGTGAACTGTAACCTTCAGCGGCTCGATGGACCGGTGCGGGGCAACGGCAAGATAATCCAGGAGCTCGAATCGACGTTTCGGGGGGCCGGCTGGAACGTGATCAAGGTCGTATGGGCGAGGGAGTGGGACGATCTGCTCTCCGAGGACAACGACGGTCTCCTCGTCAACAAGATGAACACCACCGTCGACGGCCAGTTTCAGAAGTACGTGGTCGAGTCCGGCGACTACATTCGCAGGGACTTTTTCGGCTCCGACCCCAGACTCAAGAAGATGGTCGAGCATCTCTCAGACGACGACCTCAAGCGTCTCCGGCGAGGCGGCCACGACTACCGCAAGGTCTATGCCGCCTATGCGCTGGCGGCCGAGATGAGGGGAGCACCCACAGTCATCCTCGCCAAAACCGTCAAGGGCTGGACGCTTGGAGGGGCGATCGAGGGCCGCAACGTCACCCATCAGGCGAAGAAGCTGTCCGAGGAGGAGCTGCAGAAGTTCCGGGACCGCCTGGAGCTGCCGATCGCAGACAAGCACATCAAGGCGGGCACGCCTACCTACTACCACCCCGGCGAGGACTCCAAAGAGGTCCAGTACATGCTGGAGCGGCGCCGGGCTCTCGGAGGTGTGATACCACAGCGCCGCGTCAAGCCGAGCCCGGTGAAGGTCCCCGAAAGCAAGCTATACGACGAGTTCGCCAAGGGCTCCAAGCAGCCGGTGGCTACCACGATGGCGACCGTGCGGATCATTCGCCAGCTGATGAGGGACAAGAAGTTCGGCCGCCACGTCGTCCCGATCATCCCCGACGAGGCTCGCACCTTCGGGATGGAGTCGCTGTTCCCGCAGTTCAAGATCTACGCCGCCCGAGGCCAGCTCTACGAACCCGTGGACGCCGAGCACCTCTTGGCCTACAGGGAGTCGCAGACCGGGCAGATCATGGAGGAGGGCATCAGCGAGGCCGGGGCCATGGGCACCTTTACGGCTGCGGGCACCTCCTACGCCACCCACGGCGTGCCCATGGTGCCGTTCTTTGCGTTCTATTCGATGTTCGGCTTCCAGCGCATCGGCGACTTCATCTGGTCGCTGGGGGATCAGCGGGGCCGGGGCTTCCTGCTCGGGGCGACCTACGGGCGCACCACGCTCAACGGAGAGGGCCTGCAGCACCAGGACGGGCACTCGCTGCTGATGGCCAGCACCAACCCCGCCTGCCTCTCCTATGACCCCGCCTTCGCATACGAGCTTGCCACCATCGTCAAGAGTGGCCTCACCCGCATGGTCGACGAGGAAGAAGACGTCTTCTACTACCTCACGATCTACAACGAGCCCTATGCGCAGCCGCCGATGCCGGAGGGCTGCGAGGAGGGAATCCTCAGGGGCTTGTATCTTTACCGGCAGTCCACAGAGGAGAGGCGCCGGCGGGCCCAGCTGTTCGGCTCGGGTTCGATCATGATGCAGGTTCTCAGAGCCCAGGAACTCCTCGCCGAACATCACGATGTCGCCGCCGATGTCTGGAGTGCGACCTCCTACCAGCAGCTCCGAGTCGAGGCTCTCGAGATCGAGCGCTGGAATCGCCTGCACCCCGAAGAGGCCGCGCGGCAACCGTTCGTGACCAGCGCACTTGAGTCGAAGGACGGACCCGTGATCGCGACCAGCGACTCGATCAAGGCGACCCCCGACCAGATCGCCCGCTGGGTACCGAGTCGCTTCGTCCCTCTGGGCACCGACGGGTTCGGCCGCTCAGACAGCCGCGAGCAGCTGCGTCGCCATTTCGAGATCGACGCCGAGCACATCGTGGTGGCAACTCTCTCCGCGTTGGCGCAATCGGGAGATGCCAAGCCCGAGGAGGTCTCCGAAGCGATCAAGCGCTACGACATCGAGCCGGACAGGCCGTCCCCCTATTCCTCCTAGCGGGTCTCGGCATCTCGAGACCAGGATCGGCTAGGCGTGCGCGAAAAAAGCCTCGTCAAAGCGAGGCTTTGTCGCGCCCCTATATTCAATTGTCTGTTCCGGGTTTAGGTCGGCTTATGTCATCTGCAAGATGACGATGATCAAAATGATCGCGACCAGCACCCAGACCCACCACGGTGCGTTCATGGCGAGAATCTACCCCACTCGCCCCAAGATTGAAACGCTCGGTTTGGTGAGGGTTATTGCCCCGTTCCCGGTTGATCGTCCGCGGGGAGGACCAAAGACTCGGGACTCAGCGCCGGGTCCTGCGCCGAGCGCCGGTCTCTGCCCTGACCGTCCGGACGGTGTCCTCCAGACTGAGCGCCCCTCGCTCCGGAAACAGAGAGCGCCGGCGCTGCCAGATGCGCAGAAAGAGATCGGCGTCGGTTTCTCCTGGGATAAGGTCCTGCAGGCCTTCCTCGCGGATCTGCTCGATGGTGGGGAGATAGACGTGGTCGTACCAGTCACCTGATATCTCCTCGATGGTGAGTAGCTCGGCCCGCTCGATCATGATGTGGAAGCCGTGCAGCCGAATGAGCTCGAGCAGCTCTACGTAGCGGTGGACCTGAGAGAACTCGATGAGGGCTTCGGGTCGCGCCCGCCCCAACCCGCTCTCGTGCATGAGCAAATCCTGTTGTTCTCGAATGATGATCTCGCTGATGTCGGCGCCCTCGGGCAGCTCGTAACGAGTCCGCAACTCGGTCACCTCTGCGTCGATGAACTCCTGCTTGCACTGTTTGGCGATCGCAACGCGATGGTGCCCGTCGACCACGAAATAGGAGTTCGCGACCTGGTAGACGACAATTGGGGGGAACCCGCCCTCGGGAAAGGCCCTTTCTATGGCCGTCCATCGTTCCCTGAGGTCATGCCGAAGGGGAAGGAAGTTCTTGTCGAAGTCCCGGTTCCGTCCAGAGCTCCCCACGATGGCTGCCAGCGGGATCGGCCGGATGCCTACGTAGGACTGTTCGAAGAAGCGAAGCCGGTCTCTTACCTCATCGAAGGCGAGCAATGGCAAGGGGGGACGACGGGCAACGGCGCGTCCGAAGCGCCGATACGCCTCACGACGTCGCGCCTTGTCGAAGGTTGAGGGCAGCGGGTCCCAGGTCATGACCACATTCTCCTTGGCCGTCCAGTATTCGAAGTCCCACCAGTATCCAGAAGGCCGTCCAGTATCTATATGTCCAGCATTTGCCGACCTACGACGTTCACCACTGTGGTGTCGCCAAGCTCCCGGCGCTGCGTCAGCCGCCCGTAAGGGTGGACGTGCCCGTGTATCAGCAGCTTCGGTCGCACACGGGCGGTGAGACGGTGGAAGCTGGAAAAGCCACGGTGGGTGGGATCGTCTCCGTCACCGACGCCCAGGGGGGGAGAGTGGGTGGCGAGGATGTCGATTGGGCGCCGGTCCCGCAGGCCTTTTCGGCGGATGCGCAGCTCCAGCGCTACCGCGCGGGCGGCCATCTGGCGCTGCGTGTACTGATTTGGTCCCTCACGGTAGCGGATCGAGCCGCCGAGCCCGGCAACTCGAAGGCCCCCGGCGTCGATGACTCTGCCGTCGATGTTCACGCACCCGAGAGGCCCGGCCCGCTCCCGTCGAAGGGAGCCGAGGAGGAAGGGTCTGGTGAAGTCCTCCGCGCTCAGGGTCGCAGGCTTGGCTCGGAGGTCCGGATCGTGATTACCGGGGACGAACAGCAGGGGAACGTTGAGCATCGTCACGAGATACTCGAGATAGTCGAAGGGCAGATCGCCGCAGGCCACTACGAGATCGGGATGGAGTCGCCGGACCCGCTCGTAGTAGAGAGCCTCGTCGACCTCATCGGCGACGGCCAGGATCCTCACCAAAAGGCTCTAACCGTCCTGTTTGGCGCTCTGACAGGAAAGCCTATGATGGGCTTTGGCGCTCTCACAGGAAAACCCTATGATGGGCGGCTCGGCCTCCCTTCAACCCCGGCTCCGCTACCACACCTCCAACGACGCAGTTTGTTCTCAGTCCTCGCACGGATGTTCTTAGCCTGAGCCTGCCCGACTGACCCCTCGCCGAAGAGCCCGGGCCGGCTCACCCGTGGGGGCGGGGGTCGGTGGAGGCGACGAGTTTGGGCCGGGCTCATTCGGAGATGCTGTTAGCGAGGCAACCACATGGGTCCGCGCGCGGTAGCCTCCTAGTGTCTCGAATCGCTATGGGGGAGGGAACCGATGGGGGGAGACTTATCCCGCCGAGAGCTGCTGAAGCGCACCGGGATAGCCGGGGCGGCCCTGCTCGCCGGGAGTGCCTGCAAAGATCTGGCGTCGGGGTTCACCAAGACTTCGACCGCCGGGCCTAACGACATCATCCTGTCGAAGGGGCCCGACACCACCGGGACCCTGGAAAAGGTCCTTGCGATGTTCAACAAAGAGAACCAGAGCTTCAAGGTCGTGCTGGAGATCGCATCGGCCGACACCGGTCAGTACTTCGACGAGATGCGCACCCAGTTCCAGGTGGGAGGCGGCGAAATCGATGTCATAGGGGCCGATGTCATCTGGCCGGCCCAGCTTGCCGCCAACGGCTGGATCGAGGACCTCTCGGACCTGTTCACCGAGGAGATGCAGCAGGATTATCTCGCGTCCACGATCGAGACCAGCACTTACGACGGGAAGATCTACGGTGTCCCCTGGTACTCGGATGCGGGGTTGCTCTACTACCGTAAGGACTTGCTCGACAAGGCGGGGCTGAAGCCCCCTAAGACGTGGGACGAGCTCCTCAGCCAGGCCAAGAAGGTTCAGGAGCAGGAAAACATCCCGTATGGCTTCGTGTTCCAGGGCGCCGAGTACGAGGGCGGTGTCTGCAATCAGTGCGAATACATCTGGAACGCGGGGGGCGACATCCTGGACCCCAGGGATCCTTCAAAGGTATTGATCGGAGGCGCGGAGGCGACCGCCGGCTACGAGAGCGCCGTTAGGAACATTTCCTCAGGCGTGGCACCCGTTGCCGTGGTGACCTACAAGGAGACGGAATCGCTCACCGTGTTCATTTCAGGCGAGGCAGTGTTCGTGCGCAATTGGCCCTACGGCTACGCGGTCGCGACCGGAGGGGCAGCGGCGGGATCGGTGCTCAAGCCCGAATGGGTAGGGGTGGCGCATCTTCCGGTGGTCAACGCGGGCGATCAGGGCTATGCCTGTCTGGGCGGTTGGGACTTTTGCATCAACTCCTTCTCGGATAAGAAGGAGCAGTCGTGGGAGTTCATCCAGTGGATGAGCCGGCCCGAGATCCAGAAGATGTTTGCCATCGACGCCGGGTATATTCCGGGGCGCAAGTCGCTGTTCGAGGACAAGGAGCTGCTCAAGGCGCAGCCGGTTATGGAGCTGGGACGGTCTTCGTTCGATTCAACCAAACCTCGCCCCAGCGCCAACCCGTTCTACTCGGACATGTCCCTGGACATGGCTCAGGCTTTCACGGGGACTCTTAAGGGAGACACTCCGCCGCAACAGGCCATCGCCGATTTGAATAGCAAGCTGGAGCGCATCGCCGACGTCGCCGCGCAAACCTTCGACCTCGGCTAGCGCCGAAAGGGGGGAACAGGATTGTGAGTGTTGCTACTGAGAGGGCACCATCCCGGGGAATAGCCACTCCCTGGCGATCGATCAAGGGCGAGTTCGGGGACTCGGACAAGCGCACCGGCTACGTCATGGTGCTGCCGACTCTGATCATCGTACTGTTGATAGCGGCGGGGCCGATCGCGTATGCGATCTATCTCAGCCTGTGGCGGATCCTACCCGGCCAATGGACGTTCGTGGGACTCGGCAACTACGCAACCCTATTCGCCGACCCCGAGTTCTACACCGCCCTGTTCAACACCGCGGTGTTCACGATCGCCAGCGTCGCGGGCGAGTTCATCCTGGGCCTCAGTATCGCCCTGGTGCTGAACCGCGGCTTCGTGGGACAGGGCGCTGCACGCGCCATTGCGATTGTGCCGTGGGCCTTTCCCACCGTGGTGTCGGGGATCATGTGGCGCTTGATGTACACGGACCAGGTCGGTATCTTCGCCTACATCGCCGATTCGCTAGGGCTCGTCGATGGGCCCATTCTCGCCAACACGACCGCGATTCTGATCGGGGCGATCATCGCGGATATTTGGAAGACGACGCCGTTCGTCGCACTGCTACTGCTCGCGGGACTCCAGGTGATTTCCCTGGATGTCTACGAGGCCGCCCGAGTCGACGGCGCCACCAAGTGGCAGCAGTTCACGCGTGTGACACTGCCGTTGCTCAAACCTGCCATCATGGTGGCCCTGCTGTTCCGGACGCTCGATGCATGGCGGGTCTACGACCTCTTCTGGGCCCTCACCGATCGCTCGCTCGACTCGTTGTCTGTCTATACGTTCAAGTTCGTGCGCATCAGCCAGCTCAACCTCTCGGTCGGAAACGCAGCGGCGGTGTTCGTTTTCGTTAGCTCCTTGGTGATCGCCGCCGTTTTCATCAAGGTCCTCGGGACCCGGGCGCAGGAGGCGTAGAGATGCGCAATAAACCGTTCACCAGCCCACTGCACGCGATCGGCTTCTACGTCACCGTCGTGTTATTCGCCTTCGTCACCCTTTTTCCGTTGTTGTGGGTGCTCAAGATGAGCCTGATCTCGAGCTCCGAGCTGTTCGCCAGTCCTCCGACGCTGCTGCCGGAGAGCATCTCGTTCAAGTCTCTGACTGCGGGAAAGTGTCCCCTGTTCGCCGGTATCGAGGTACCATGCCCTGTCAACTTCGAGACGGTATTTATCGACCCCATCTTCAAGGCGGGACTTGCCAACACGTTAGTCATTGCAGGCATAACAACGGCGATATGTCTGGTGGTGGGCAGCATGGCCGCCTACGCCTTGGCCCGCATCACCTTCTACGGGAACAAGCCCACGCTGAGCCTGGTACTGGCGATTACCTTCTTTCCAGCGGTAGCCATCATCGCTCCGCTTTTCTTGCTATTCCAAAACCTGGGGCTCATCAACACCTACTGGGGCATCATCATCCCCGACGTGCTGTTTGCTCTTCCTCTGACCGTCTATCTTCTCGTCGCCTACTTCCGCGAGCTTCCGGAAGACCTCGAGGAGGCTGCCAAGATGGATGGGGCCAACATCTGGCAGGCGTTCTTCAAGGTCACGGTGCCGCTATCGATACCCGGAATCGTCACCACCGGCCTGCTTACCTTTATCTTCGCGTGGAACGAGTTTTTGTTCGCCAACACCCTGTCGTTTGACGAGACCGTCCAACCCGCAACGGTCGTGATCCCTCAGTTCGCCTCGACGTACACAACCGACTACGGTGCTCAGGCGGCAGCGTCGATCATTCTCACTGCTCCCTTGGTCATTCTGGTCCTGTTCTTCCAACGCAAGATCGTCTCAGGCCTTACTGCCGGAGCGGTCAAATAGCGATCTGGCCCGAGGGGTTTATCTGGGGCACCGCAACGTCGGCGCATCAGGTAGAGGGGGGTAACACCAATAGCGATTGGTGGGCCTGGGAGCATGCTTCAGGCACGCCATGCCGGGAGCCCTCCGGCGATGCGTGCGACCACTATCATCGATATCCCGAAGACATAGCGATGTTCGCCGACCTGGGATTCAATGCCTACCGGTTTTCGATCGAGTGGGCCCGCATCGAGCCTGAGGAGGGGGAGTTCTCCAGGGCTCAGTTGGAACACTACCGGCGCATGCTGTCGTGCTGTCGGGAGCACGGCATTACTCCCGTCGTCACTTTTCACCACTTCACGTCGCCTCGCTGGGTGGCCGCTCGAGGGGGTTGGGAGAGCTCATCCACCCCAGATCGCTTCGCCCGTTACTGCGAACGCACTGCGACGCATCTGGGCGACCTCATCGGGGTCGCATGTACGATAAACGAACCGAACATTGTCGCCGAGATCGGCTACGAGCAGGGCCGCTTCGCGCCCGGACTCATGAGCGCCGCAGCCCGCGACCGCGCGAACGACAATTTCGTGCTCGCTCATCAGCGCGGCCGTGACGCGATCAAGTCTGTAGTTCACGATGCCCCGGTTGGGTTGACGCTGGCGATGCGCGACTACCAGCCTGTTGAAGGCGGCGATGACATGCTCGACTCCCTCAGGGCTCGCTCAGAGGACATTTTCCTGGACAGCGTCGGGGGAGACGATTTCATAGGTGTTCAGACTTACAGTCGTGAGCGCGTCGGTCCCGGGGGGCTGGTGGGGCCGGAGGAGGGCGCCGAGCTGACGCTTATGGGTTATGAGTTCTATCCGCAATCCTTGGCGGCGACGATCAGTCGGGCGACCGAGGTTACAGGCAACCTTCCCGTTCTGGTGACAGAGAGTGGCATAGGGACGGGCGACGATTCCAGGAGGATTGCATACGTCGAACAAGCGCTCCAGGGCGTGTCCTCATGTATTCAGAACGGAATCGACGTACGTGGCTATATCTACTGGTCGGCTCTGGACAACTTCGAGTGGGCGCTCGGGTACGAGCCTACATTTGGCTTGATCGCGGTCGATCGAGATACTCAGCAGCGCACTCCCAAGCCGAGCGCCCGGTGGCTGGGCGATATCGCCCGGCGCGCAGTGCCGCCCGGTTGATCAACTCGATAAGGAGGGATGATGGCCTCGGACTCTAGGGTGTGGTGGCGCGATGGCGTCCTCTACCAGATCTATCCTCGCTCATTCGCCGACTCGAACGGCGACGGCATTGGAGATCTCAAAGGCATCATCGAGCGGCTCGATCATCTCCAGTGGCTAGGAATAGACGGCATCTGGATCAACCCGGTGATGATGTCACCCAACAAGGACTGGGGTTACGACGTCTCCGACTACAAGAGTATCCACCCAGAGCTTGGGACTCTGGAGGACTCCGACGACCTCGTTCGAGAGGCTTCGGCGCGCGGGATAAAGGTGCTCTACGACCTCGTTCCCAATCACACGAGCGATCAGCATCCCTGGTTTCAGGATGCACTGACCGGGCGCGATTCGACCTACCGGGACTATTACGTGTGGGCCGATCCCAAGGACGATGGGTCGCCACCCAACAACTGGTTGAGTGTCTTCGGGGGCGAGGGGGCGTGGGAGCTCGACGAGCGCAGCGGTCAGTACTACTTGCACAACTTCCTGCGCCACCAGCCGGACCTGAACTGGTGGAACGACGACGTACGCGACGCAATCGACGACGTTCTAAGATTCTGGTTCGACCGCGGCGTTGCTGGCTTCCGCATCGACGTGGCGCACTCCATGATCAAGGACAAGGAGCTGCGCGACAACCTCCCCGCCACCGAAGCTGACCCGGAGAGGGTAAGACGTATAGGGCAGCAGCCTCTGTACAACATGAATCGGCCCGAAGGCCACGACGTCATCAAGCGCTGGCGTTTGTTGAGTGACGAGTACGATCCGCAGCGGGTTCTCGTCGGTGAGACATTCGTGCTCGACGTGGCCAAGATGGTTTCTTACTACGGTGAGAGCGATGAGCTGAATCTCGCGTTCAACTTTCCCTTCGTCTTCTCCGACTTCGAACCCTCTGAGCTAAAGGGTGTCGTCGAGCTCACCGAGTCCCTGCTTCCCGAGGAGAGCTGGCCGGTATGGACGGCCTCGAACCACGACGTAGGCCGCCTGGCCACACGCTGGTGCCTCGGGGACGAGAGGAAAGTGCGCTGCGCGCTCATGCTTCTGCTGACCATGCGCGGCACTCCCTTCCTCTACTACGGAGATGAGATCGGCCTCCGGGAGGTTGAACTCGAGAGAGAAGACCTGATGGATCCGGTGGGAATGAGGTTCTGGCCCGATAACAAGGGTCGCGACGCAGCCCGCACACCTATGCAGTGGGAGCCGGGCCATGGAGCAGGTTTTGGCCTTCCCGACGTGAAGCCGTGGCTGCCGTTGGGAGATCACGAGGCACTGAACGTCGCAAGTCAGAAGGACGACAAGGGCTCGGTGCTATGGCTTACCAAGGACCTGATTGCGCTGCGCCGAGAGTCCGACGACTTGACTCGCAGCTCTTACGAGACGCTTGACGGCGACGGTGATGTGTGGGCCTTCAGGCGCGGCTCCCGTACCGTGGTCGCACTCAACCTTTCCGACGAGCCGGGAAGGCTCGATGGCGTCTCCGGAGCGGTAGCGATTTCGACCGACCGGCACCGCGACGGAGACAAGATTGACGGGAGGCTAGAACTTGAACCGTGGGAGGGCGCGGTAGTCGTCGAGCGATAGGCCGGCAGAAGACGTCTCCTCTACTCGGTTCGCTGGGAGTTGGCGATGAAGCTATACGGGTAAAGCGGCGGCGGCTGGGAGATCTCGTCTAGCTGTTGCATATGCTTGTCGTCGAGTTTCCACCCGGTCGCTCCGAGGTTGTCCTCCAACTGGTCGAGCTTTCTCGCCCCGAGGATGGGCGCGGTCACGCCGGGCTTGTTGAGGAGCCAGTTGAGCGCCACCTGCGAGTAGGACTTGCCGGTCTCCTCGGAGATCGTTCCAAGAACGTCGACGATTTTCCAGTTGCGCTCGTTCGCCCGCCGCTCCCATGACTCCTCCATGTCGGAACTCGCCCCCGCAATGCGGGAGTCCTCGGGCGGCTGCTCCCCCTTGCGGTACTTGCCGGACACGAAGCCGCCGCCCAACGGACCCCAGGGGAGGATGCCGATTCCCTGATCGAGGCACACCGGCACCAGCTCGTACTCGAGGTTGCGTTCGACCAGCGAGTATTGAGGTTGCAGGGACACGAAGCTCTCGAAGCCGTGGGCGCGGCTCACGGACATAGCCTTCATGATCTGCCATCCGCTGAAGTTGGAGATGCCGATGTAACGCACTTTGCCCTGACGGACCAAGTCGGTGAGGGCCGACAGGGTTTCCTCCAGGGGAGTAATCGCGTCCCAGCAGTGAACTTGATAGAGGTCTATGTAATCGGTGCCAAGCCGCCTGAGACTCGCCTCGGCGCCCGCCATGATGTGCTTGCGTGAGATGCCGACGTCGTTGAGGCCGTCCCCCATGGCGAAGCGAACCTTCGTCGCGATGACGAGGTCGTCGCGCTTGTCCTGCACCGCCTTGCCGGTTATCTCCTCCGAGCTTCCTTGCGAATAGACATCGGCCGTGTCAAGAAAGTTCCCGCCGGCATCAATGAAGAGATCGATCAGCTCCTTCGAACCCTTGTCGTCGAGCTCACGTCCGAAGGTCATGCATCCGAGGCAGAGCTCGGACACCATCGTGCCGGCGCGTCCTAGGGCGCGGTATTCCACGGCTAATACGGCTCCTCTCGATTACCGGGGCAAGGCAAGCTGCTAGCGGCTGTTGCCGTAAATGCCCTTACTGCTCTCCGGGTCGAAGAAATGCACCCTTGTCGTGTCGACGACGAACTCGGCCTGCGACCCCTCTTTGATCTTCGAGCGGGGATCGACCGTCGCCACGAACTCGTTCTTTCCTTCCTTGGCGCGCTCTTCCAGGGTCTTGGCATCGGTCCCGGCGTCCTGAGCGAGCTCCTTCATGTCCTCGGTAACCGCGATGGGGGCATCCATCACAAAGTGAATGAGCGTCTCGGTTCCGATTGCCTCCACCAGATCGGCCTTGGCCTGGAGACGAGTGTCCTCTGGCGCGTCGGACGCCAACTCGGCATCCTCGAAGTCCTGCGGGCGGATACCGACGATGATTTCCTTGCCGGCATAGTTCTTGAGATCGGGCCTTTCGGACAGGACCTTTTCTTCGAGCTTCAGCGTCTGATCTCCGAGCTTGAAGCCGTAGCCTCCGCCCGATTCCTCGAGCTTGCCGGAGGCGAAGTTCATCGACGGGCTCCCGATGAAACCGGCGACGAACAAATTGAGTGGCTTCTGGAACAGCTCCGTAGGAGAACCTACCTGTTGCAGCTCGCCCTTCTTGATCACCGCCACTCGATCACCCATCGTCATTGCCTCGACCTGGTCGTGGGTCACGTAAACGGTCGTGACTTCGAGATCGTGTTGGATCCGACCGATCTCCGAACGCATCTGAACGCGCAGCTTGGCGTCAAGGTTTGACAGCGGCTCGTCCATCAGGAAGGCCTGGGGCTCTCTCACAATGGCCCTCCCCATGGCCACTCTTTGACGCTGGCCGCCTGAGAGGGCGCGCGGCTTGCGATTCAGGAACTCCTGCATACCCAACACCTTGGCCGCTTCCTTCACCCGCCGGTCGATCTCCGACTTGTCGGTCTTGGCAAGCTTCAGTCCGAAGGCCATGTTGTCGTACACAGTCATGTGGGGGTAGAGGGCATAGTTCTGAAACACCATGGCAATGTCGCGGTCCTTCGGCGGTACGTCGTTGACGACTCGGTCGCCGATCCTCACATCGCCTTCGCTCACAGTCTCGAGGCCGGCGATCATCCGCAGCGCGGTGGTCTTGCCGCAGCCCGAGGGTCCAACGAAAACCATGAACTCGCCGTCGTCGATGTCGAGATCCAGTTCCTTGACGGCTACCGTGTCGCCGGCGAAGCGCTTCGTGATCTTCTCGAGCTTGATCTCGGCCAATTCTCCCCCTTGTCGAACGCCGACGGCTGCCGCCGGGATAGGGTGATTGTACCGCTACCCTCGAGTGGTGTCCCCCCAGCCCGGGTGCCTCAAACGCGCTTGACGATCATGGCCGTTCTCCTGACTCTCTGCAGTTCCCAGGCTGGTGATCCCCGGTCGTAAAGATGACTCCTTCGGGCCCTGTTGAAGGCTCGCCCGTCTGCCGATACAAGAGCTACACGGGCGTCCGAGTGGTTACTTCCTCAGGTGCCGGGCGTCCATCGGGCCGGGGGCGCGGCCCCCATTCTCGTTTTGAGCGGCTCAGAGTGCCCTTTTCGGCTGAGACGCCCACAAAAGATGGGGAACAGCCGCTTGGGATGGTACGCAGCTCCGGCGCGGCCGAGGGCCGTTCTCGATGAATCGCCAAGCCTCTCGATCCGGAGTGTGGCGCGCGCCACTTCTGGCCCGGTTCGTGAAGGGCATCATCAAACGATGCGCACAATGACAGCGGGGGCTGTACTAGCCCTCTTGATCTCCTGCGGCGGCAGTTCGGTGTCGCTTGTCCTGCAGGCCCCCGCAACGTTGCCGGCGGAGCCGTCGGGATTCGAGCGCGCCCGGGTCACTCGTGTGATCGACGGCGACACGATCGAAGTGGTGATCCTGAACCGCTCCGAGGGCCGGGGCGCCGGCTGGGCCCGGCCCGGGGAGACCTACTCCGTCCGCCTGATAGGCATCGACACCCCCGAATCGGTCAAGCCCGATTCCCCGGTCGAGTGTTTCGGCAAGGAGGCCTCGGCTGCGCTCGAGGCGTTCGTGGGCATTCGTGTCGTGCGGCTGGTCGACGACGTTGAGAACGCCGACGGATACGACCGCCTGCTGCGCTACGTCTACGTGGGGGAGGAGATGGCAAACGCCCGCCTCGTGGTCAACGGCTACGCGCACGCGTACCCCTATTCCCCCAACTTGCGCCATAGCCGGTTGTTCGAGGAACTGCAGCGCGACGCCCGCAGGGGGAGCCGAGGTCTGTGGTCGCCCGACACCTGCAACGGAGAAAGCTAGCAGTTCTCCTGCTGGAAACGACATCACACGCGCTGGCCGACGTCAGTCCACGCCGCCGTAGAGGGCTACGGGATCGAGCACCGGCGCGGCCGGTCCAAGGCAGTGAGGATCGATCCCTGCTGGTACCTGAGCTGGGCCCATCGGCAACGACGGCCCTCGAGCCGTTTCACCTCACGCTATTGAGCTTTGCGGCGATGGGGTCTTGGAATGCGGCCGGATCGAGGTCCGAAGGGGTAACCCCATCTTTCCACCATGCCACCTCGGCCCAGGTACCGTCTGGGTCGGTGAACGAGAAGCTCAACGAGACGCCGAAGTCGTTGACCTCACCCTGAGTCGCACCCTCATCGATCAGCCGGCGGCGCAACTCTTCGAAGTCATCGTAGGTCTTGGCCTCCAGAGCAAAGTGGTCGACACGCCCTCTGTGGAAGATGTCGTTCCCGAAGTCGCCAGGATCGGTGCCCTCAACTTCCCATACATGAAGCGTGGCCGGACCTCCGATCGATATGAATGCGTGTCTGCCGAGACGAGGGATCTGGATTTCAACCATCTTGGGCGAATCGAAGATTCTTCGGTAGAAGTCGGCAAGCCGATCGAGGTCTGCCGTTATGGTCGCAACATGGTTCACTCCCTTGAGATAAGTCATTTCGCCTCCTGACCGGTAGACATTATTAAGTAAGTCATCCTGATTATCAGGTAGTTGAAGTAATGTGTCAAGCGAAGGATTCCAATCGTGCCCGCGATGCCGCTCGAGGAGATACCAACCGTTGGCTTGTTGGGGCGCGCCTACAATCGGCTGGGCGCTGACATCTTCAGGCGGCTCTCGGCTGAGGGCCCGGGGGATACGCGCCCCAGCCACGGGAACGTGCTCGAACACCTCGAGATAGAGGATGGACTCCGCCTGAGGGACATCGCCAACCGGGCGGGCATCACGCCCCAGTCCGTGGGTGCGCTGGTCGACGAGCTCGAGGAGCTGAGCTACGTCGAGCGACGGGTGGATCCGCAGGACCGACGTGCCAAGCGCATCTATCTCACCGCCAAGGGCCGCGAAAACGCCCGGCGTTCCTGGGAGGTCCTGAGGGCCCTCGAGCAGGAGCTGTCGGAGCGTCTTGGTGCTCGTCGCCTTGCACAGCTGAGGAAGGTTCTTCTCGAGATCCTCGAGTCCACCGCGGGTAAATGAGACCTGCCACGGAGCACTTAGCATCGAGGCGTGAAGATGTCGCCGGTCATGAAGGGCCTGCTGGTGGCCACCGGGGTCGTGATCCTTGTCGCCTACGTGGCGGTCGTCGAGCTGGGGATCAACGCCGGCCGAATCCACTTCGGCGTCACGGTGCGAGGCATGGACGTTGGGGGCCTCACCGTCGAGGAGGCCGTCCAGAGGTTGGAGGGACGCGCGGCGCTGCTTGATTCCAAACCGATCGTTTTCGGCTCTGAGGGCCTGGGAAGAGTGTCGGTTTTCCCCTCCGACCTGAGGTGGAAGGGAAGCCTCGAGAAGACGGCCGAGGAGGCAGCGGCGATCGGTCGTGACGGGGGTCTGTTTGCTGCCGTCTCCGATCGCGTCGTCGCCTATCTCGATGGAATCGACGTCTCGTGGGAAGGGGGGCCGCGGCCCAGGAAGGTCTCGAAACTGATCAACAGTATCGAAGAAAAGGCGGCCGAGGAAGGTTTGGAGCTCGACCGGGCTCACCTGCGCGGCAAGATAAAGCGGCTCTTGCAGAGGTGGCCGCGCGCACGCTGGTACCGAATTCCGGTGAGCCGCTAGATGGCCGAGTTCATCGATCCGCTGAAGCTTCCCGACATGCCGGAGCTCATGATCGCAGGTCCCGGGGAGCTCTATGAAGAGGACCTCGATGCCCTCAGCCGCCAGGTCATGGCGCACTACGGGGACTTCTGGACTCAACTCCATTCCGAGACCGTTGCGCTGGTGACAGAGGTGATGGGCGCCAGCGCGCCCGCCTACATTGTTCCCGGGACGGGCTCGGCGTGCCTTGATGCTGCGATCATGAACCTGTTCGAGCCTGGTCAGCGAGTGGTTGTGGCCGATACGGGCTTTTTCGGGCATCGCCTCATCGAGATAGCTCGTGCTCAGAGCCTGGACGTAGCCGTCGTGGAGGTTGTTCCGGGGGAGGCGATAGATCCGGGTCGGATCGCGGACGCGGCTGCAGGCGCCGACGGGGTTCTGACCGTCCATGTGGAAACCGCCACCGGCGTGCGCCATCCCATTGAGCAGATTGCCGGGGCGGCCCATCAAGCCGGAGCAGCCTACGTGGTGGATGGAGTGGCATCGGTGGGCGGTGAGATCGCCTCCGTCGACGAGATGGGGCTCGATGCCCTGGTCACGAGCAGCCAGAAGGGTCTTGACGGCCCACCCGGCCTGGGCATGGTGGCGTTATCGGCTTCAGGCCGTGCCCGGGTGGAAGCTCGTAGCACGAGGCCACCCTCCTGGTATCTGGATCTCAAGACTTGGGATTGGTTCAGGAGCGAATGGGGGGGCTGGCACCCTCATCCGGTGACGATGCCGTCGAATCTGATCGTGGCGCTGAACTCCAGCATCAGGCGCATCCTCGAGCGGGGGCTCCCCGCCTGGGTCGAGGACCGGCGCGCACTTGCGCAGAGGTGTCGCGAGGGCCTCCAGGGTCTCGGGTTCGAGGCGATCCCTCCACCCGGCTGCGAGGCCAACCTCGTGGTGGCGGCATGGTGCGAGGATCCCGGTCCGATCGTCACTCATCTGCTACAGGAGGATCGTCTGATGATTTCGGGCGGCCTACCGCCCACCCAGGGGCGAGCCATCCGCATAGGCCTCATGGGCAGGACGGCGACAGAGGAGATGGTCGACCGTGTCCTTCAGGGGATCGAACGGGCGCTCGAGAGATCGTGATCAAGACGCCGTGATCAAGAGATACTCGATGACGCCTCGGCGGCGCAGCAGCGACCACTGAGCCAGCATCAGCCGTGCCCCGGCTCTGTACATCAAGGGCGCGTCGCGGTGAATGTCCAGACGCGAGCCCAGGTAGGCGATGGCCGGATCCAGCACTTCTGCCGTGCAGCGACGGATCTCGACCTGAGAAAAGCCTGCGGTCCTGATCTGGGCTTCGATCGCGGCCGCGCTTGCCATGTTGCTCGCCTTCAGTCCCCACAGGCGCAGGTTGGTGGCTCCCGCCAAGGCCTCGTCGGGCCACCACGGGAAGCGTTCCATCGAGACATCGGACATGCTCAGGACGCCGCCTACAGCGAGAACTCGTCGAGCCTCGGCGAAGAAGGCAGGCCGAGACGGAAAGTGAAAGGCGGCTTCGACGCTGATGATGCCCTCGGCACTCCCATCTCGCAGGGGTAACCGGGTGGCATCGGCCGCGACCGGTGCAGCTTGGGCTCGCTCGAGCCGCTCCGCTCCGTAGCGAAGCTGTGCCTCCGTGATGTTGATTGCGATCAATGAGCGGGCCTGCGTGACTTCCTTGATGACGGGGTCCTGGGCTCCCAACCCGTTGCCGACGTCGACCACCGTCGCGTGTTTCGGCAACTGCGCGGCAAGTGTGGCGACGAGGTGCTCGGAAGCCTTGGAGGCGTCGTGCTGGCCGGGCTCCCACAGCCCGAGATTGAGCCACCCGTCTGGTGGTGCAATGAAGAAGTCCTCCCCCAGGCTCTCGTAGACGGTTGCGGCGGGGTTCTTGCCCAGCCTCAGCAGCAGCGACAGGTGCTTGAGGTTCTCGGAGGTCACTCTCGGCATGGTCGGCATGTTCGAGATGCTATTCCGCCTCTCACGTCGCCCAACTCTGCACCAGGTGCGGATTTCGTGCCTCCTGTAGCACAGAGCTACATTTTCGGGCCGGGCGAGCCAGGCGTGAAGTTGCCAAGCTCGGGTAAGAGGGGAGGGATCTCGAACACCACCAATCTCTGGAGGGATGCCCAATGCGCACACGCGCGATCGCAGGACACAAGGTAAGCGCCATCGGTCTAGGTGGCATGCCCATGTCGCTGGAGGGCCGGCCCGACGAAGAACAGTCGATACGCACTATTAACGCCGCTCTCGACGGCGGAGTCACGTTCATCGACACCGCCGACGCCTACTGCCTCAACGACAAGGAAATCGGGCACAACGAACGTCTCATCGCCAAGGCCATCTCCTCCTGGCCTGGATCTGAGAGCATTCATGTCGCCACCAAGGGCGGGCACACGCGGCCGGGTGACGGCTCGTGGCAGCAGGACGGACGCCCCGAGTACCTGAAGAGGGCATGTGAAGCGAGCCTTAAGGCACTGGGCGTGGAGGCGATCTGGCTCTACCAGTACCACCGTCCGGACCCCAAGGTCCCTTTCGCCGAATCGGTCGGCGCTCTCAAGAGCCTTCAGGACGAGGGCAAGATCCAGCTTGCCGGGCTCTCCAACGTCGGCGTCGAGCAGATCGACGAGGCGAGCGAGATCATCGATGTCGCCAGCGTCCAGAATGAGTTCTCTGCGGCCTTTACGGAATCGGAGCCGGAGCTTCGCCACTGCGAGAAGCGCGGTATTGCGTTTCTTCCCTGGAGCCCCTTGGGCGGCATCGGGAGCGCAGGCGAGCTCGGTGACCGGCATCGCGCTTTCTCGGAGGTAGCCGATGAGTGCGGGGTCTCTCCGCAGCAGGTGGCGCTGGCGTGGGAGCTCGCAAAGGCGGGCAATGTCATCCCCATTCCGGGAGCAAGCCGCCCCGAGACGATCGGCGACAGCTTGGGAGCCGCGGAGCTGCAGCTATCCGAGGCCCAGCTTCGCCGCCTGGATAGCTAGGGACGGTGCTCTAGAACACCAGAGCCTTGTCCGCCTCCTCCATGAGCCGCGCGGCCTCGGGCGGGCCCACCCAGGTCCCGTTGAGGGTGGCCAGGTCGTCGTCGGTCGCCTCCCGGGCGACCGCGCACCCCTTTCAGACATATACGGGGATCTGGTGTTCTTTGAGTTTGGAGAGGAGCTCGGACATGGGTGGCAGGCCCAGCCCGGTGATGGCTTCTGCCTTGCTCGCGATGACGATCTCGACGGCGTCGCCCACGAGCAGAACTTGAGTGTCGTGGCCCACCTCGGCCGAGCCATTCACCGCGAGGTGAAGAGGGACTGAGGCCAGGGTTGGGTCGTCTCCGCCCTTGGTGGCCAGGTAGAGGAATCTCACGTCTGCCTCCTTTCGCGCTGCGCCCAGCGGCGCAGAAGACGGTGCCAGGGCGTGCCGACTATAGAGCAGCAACCACTGCAGCGGGTCGTGGCGCGCCTGATTGCGCCGAGAGCGTTGCTCCGTCGGATTGAATCGTAATTCCGAGCGTCGGCGGAGCCGCATGACTCGCGAGCGTGGATGCAGGGCCGCCGGGACGTGAGCGAAATACAGAAGGTGTACTCAGATGGGGCGGCTCTGCCACGAGTACAATAGATTTTCCACGGATGGAGGCGCACCCTGCCCAACGTGTCACAAGCGCATTGACCGTCGGAGGCTCGTTGAAAGCAGTGCGTCTACAATATCGGCGAAGGATCAAGTCATAGCTAACTCAAGCAGGGCGCAGGTTTCGGCGGGGCCAAAGATTCCCGAGAATCTATTGAGGGCGGCGCGAGCAAGCGGGCTTAGCCGTGCCACGAGCGCCATGCGAGCACTGCCCAGTTACCTAGTTCTCGGAACGCAAAGGGGAGGTACGTCTTCACTGCACCGATACATGTCTCGGCATCCTGCAATCATGCAGGCGCTGCCAAAGGAAGTGCATTATTTCGATCGCAACTATGAGAGAGGCGTGAGCTGGTACAGATCCCATTTCCCCACATTCATGGCCGTCGCGATGGCAGAGCGCCGAACCAGAATCCAACCGGCGGTGGGGGAAACGACTCCCGCCTATCTTTTTCATCCACATGTCCATCGGCGGGTGGCCCAGCTCTTACCCGATTCGAAGTTCATCATATTGCTCAGAAATCCGATTGACCGCGCCTACTCGAGTTACTGGCACCGCGTGGCTCAGGGTCATGAAAAACTGGCAACGTTTGAGGAAGCCCTCCGTGCCGAAAGTGAAAGGCTTGAAGGGGAAATCGAGGATGTGGTGAAGAGCAATAGCTACAACGAGAACCGGCGCCTGTACTCCTATGTGACTAGGGGTCTCTATGCCCACCAGCTGGAGCCTTGGCTCGCCCTCTTTTCTCCGGACCAATTTCTCATTGCATCCAGCGAGAGCTTCTTTGAGAATCCTGCCGAGACGGTACGGCAGGTTTGCCGGTTTCTCGACGTACCTGAGTGGACGCCGGGCAGCTACAAGACCTTCAACGCTCTCGCCTCGGGCAGCATCGACCCATCGACCAGGCGACGGCTCGCCGGCTATTTCAGGCCGCACAACCAGCGGCTCTACGAGCTTTTGGGCAGAGATTTCGGCTGGGACACCTAACAAGCAGCGCAGGATCCTCGGGCTACGGGCTCGGACGCGCCACCTCCGGACCCCCGCATATGGGCGGAGATCCGGAGGGGCACAAGCTGCAAGCATGGAGCTACGGGACTTTCAACGTCCCACTCAGACTCTCACGGCAGGTGCAGGAAAGAACGGCCGGCAGTCTTGCCGGCGTCGAAGGCCTGCTGGCAAACGGATGCCGTGCTGTGGCACTTGGCGAACGCGTACTTGCCGAGGGCGCCGAGCATCTTTAGGTACTGGGTATCCGCGACCGGGTCATTGCGAGCGAACTGCTCGATCTGGATCCCGTCGGCAGCGTTGATGATCCTGTCGGCGTTAGCCTTGACGCTGTTGTACCACTTGGCGTTGCCGAGTCCTCTGCCGTTGGCGAACACGGGCTTGTTCGTCTTTGCCTGGAGCTGGTCGACTGTTGCCACCGACGCGTCAACCCAGGCTTGCGTGTTGAGGTTGCAGGGCACTCCATCGTAGTGGTCTGCTGGAAAAGCGGCCCTGAGCGTGTCAATGAGAGAGGCGTCGAATTGACCCTCGTTGGTTTGCTTGGCGAAGATGTCCGTGCGCCAAGCCACCGCGGCCGGGATGCTCGCGTCCATCAGAACGACCTGGGAAATGTTGACCGGGTGGATCTCTGCACCGCTGCAGGTCTTAGCGAGCCAACCCCTGGACCGTGCATAGACAGCTTCATCCGAGTTGAGTGCGAAACCGGGCTCGTGATTGACTGCCCGTGCCCCGCTCGCATGAATGCGGGCTACATCGCTTGCTCCCTTGTCGACTACGTAGTCGTACTGGTTCAAGCTCGAAGGCATGGTGCCCTGGCCGATCCAGTAGCGGCCTTGCCAGTTGGTGCTCGGAGGCGGTGGTGGTGTTGTTGGGGACGGCGTGGGAGTGGGACTCGGTGTTGGAGTAGGTGTGGGACTCGGTCTTGGAGTAGGCGTGGGACTCGGCGACGGCGACGGTGTGGGACTCGGCGACGGCGACGGAGTGGGGGACGGTGGCGGAGGTCCAGTGGGCCCGCTCAGACCCAGGCCGGACGCGACCCCGGACCAACGCACGTACTTGAAGTTGGACGCGGCCCCGCCTGTGTTGCTGTTGTCGTGGACGACGAGCAGATCGAGGGCCTTGTTCACTTCGACGCCATCGGTTCTAGTGACTGCGTCGATGCTGCCGGCCCCCTCAATCGAGAAGGAGCCCACGAAGGCGTTGGGAGCTTGCCGACTGTAGACGGCGAAGGAGCTGCTCCCCTGGCTGGAGACCACGAGGTAGCCATCCTGGTGGATTGACATCCCCTCGATGTCGGCGCGCAGGTGCGTCGCGACCCGGTCGACGGTCGTGCGGCTGCTGCCTGCGGCCGGATCGGCACCGTACCGGAAGACTCCCTCGTCTTGAACGCCGACGTAGAGCTGTCCTCCCTGATCGTCGGCGACGCAGCCTTCTGTCTTGGTCCCCGCATCGAACGACCGAACCAGCGTGCCATCGAGCTTGTACTGCTCCACGACTCCGCTATCGAACGTGGGGAAGGCGTAGATCTCGCCCGATACCGACGACTGGTACAGGCAGAAGCCGTAGATAGCAGGGGTACGGACCTTGAACGACCCGGTTTTTGTGAGCCGCCGAGTGGCGGGGTCGATCGTGAAGAGATCGACCGAATTGGTACCCACGTTGCTCGAGGCGACCACGTTGCCCCGGATATCGACGTTGTTGGTCTTGCCGACCTGCAGGAACTGCAGCTCACGGCCCTGCATGTCGTAGACGCTGAGGCCACCATCTGTGGACTTGTTGGAGCCAATGACTAGGCTCTGGGACTTGTCGCTGGGGTGCACCCAGATGGCGGGGTCGTCGGCGACGTCCCCGCTGCCTCGGGCGGGCGGCGTCTCGGCGAACGGTGTAAAGGATGCCGTTCCAGTCGAGGCTTTCGCCGAAGGCTCCGAGCCAGAGGCGGTCGAGGGACTAGGTATCGCCGATGTTTCGGGTGCCGTCGCCGCGTCGGGGTCGGGGGCAGGAGCCGGTGATGTGCTACCTGCCGCCGCCGGGCTGATTTCGATGCCCTGTACCTGAGGAGCGCCGGCGACCAGCTTCAGGTCGACGTTGAGCGCAGAATCGGAGCTAACCGCGTAGTCTTGCACCAGCGCCTTGTAGCCGCCAACCGCCTTGAAGACGTCAAAGTTGTCGGTTACGAGCCGGTTCTCCACGACGATGTCGAAGACGCGGGCACCAACTGCCTGCGCGTTGGCAGAGGTTTCGGCGAAGTAGAGACGGACTTGATAATTGCCCGCGGGGACTGGGAACGTCCAGCTGAGGTCGGTGCGACCGGTTGCCGCCAGACCCTTGCGCTCGGACTTGAACACGCTCTGGGGCGTGCCGGCGGGTACTGAGGGATCCGTGATGTCGACGGCCGTGGGGGTCGAGGCCACTTTGCTCTCGCTCGTCACGAAAGGCGACGGCGTGGTTTCGGTGTCGCCCTCCCACAGCTGTGCGCCGACCACGCCGGTACCTCCGGCGTCGACGCGATACAGGGCCGCGGTCTCGGCGGCAGGTGGGGGATTGATTCTGCTTGCGAATAGGGTTCCCATAACGCTGACTGCTGCTAGCAGGCAGGTAGCGCGCATGATGGTTCGAGTGTTCATTTGCCATCCTCCGATTCGACGGTCGGCAAAACCTCGTCGTATGAGGCCTTAGCTCTAGGGCCGCCGCTCGTCTGTGTGGCGGGGCCGATGATTGCTACGGTCTTTGCTTCGGCATTGCCGGAGGTGACTTTATGAAATAGGTACCGAAATCCTATCCGCGACTCAATACGAACACTAAACTAGATTCAGTCTTTGTGGCCTGTTGTTGATAGTTGTTCTCTACCGTGAGCGAAACCCAAGCCTGCGGGTCCGTCACCGCGGTTCCCGCGCCGAGCACGGGGGTCCGGCTCTTTTGGGCCGGGTCATCATGCACCCGATCAGCCTCCTCATCCCCCCTCGGATTCATTGACGATCCTCACGTGACGTGGGCCGGCAGCGCCACAGAGATGCGACTCCGGTTCGGTCGTCCAGATCCGCTTGCCTGCTCGTGGTCAGTCGCTGATCATCGGTCGCCCCGGGTGTAATGCGCGATGCGTGTTGTGCTTATTGACTATTTCGGCGACGAAGAGGGTGAGCCTCGATCGGAATTCGTGATCGCGGCTACGACGCTGCGCTCATGGATGACTACCATCGGCAAGGAAGAGATCCACTCACTTGCGGAACGTGGTCGAGGGCGGCAAAGTTTATTTCCGGGGTCAGTCGTTCGATGTCGATGTGCATGTCGCGGGAAAGGATCGGATAGTGACGGTGCGCAGCTCGAGCGGCTAAACCCATCCGGGACGTAGCGCGTCGATTACGCTCCGCTTGTGAATAAATGCATGTTGCCCTTCCAATAAGAAGTTTTTGTTAACGATAGGTGCTTAAGGGCGCGGGTGGGACCAAGCATCTGGTACAAATGTACTAGGCGGTGGGGACTCGTCTAAGGCGGTGGTGCTTTGGGCAGCAAAAGCACCCCCTCGGAGGAAAGGTGGAGCGAAGAGTGACGCGGGTTCTTCCCGAGGTAACGGTTGTGCTTCTAGCCCATAAGCCAGGCGAGCATGAGGTTGAGACGGCGCAACTTGTGAGAGATCAGGACTACGAGGGCCCGGTGAGCATCCTGGTTATCGACTCGAGCCCGGATCGGTGCAGCGCTCATAATGTCGCGCTGCAGCGACTTGCCGATATCTATGATGCGATACCCCCTGAGACGTTCGGTCACGGCAAGACCCGCAATCGCGCCCTCGACATGTGCACCTCTCCCTTGGTTGTCTATCTGTCCCAGGATGCGCACCCCGTGCGTAGAAGCTGGCTTCGAAGCCTTGTGGCACCGCTGGTGGACGGCGAGGCCGAAGCAAGCTACGGGCGACAGGAGTCTCCAGGTGCGGACGCGGAACGTGACGCGACGTTCGGTTACTGGTATCCAGAGGAGCCCCAGATCAAGACCAAGGCTGACATGTCTGAGCTGGGATTCAAGACATTCCATTTCTCCGATGTTACTTCCGCCTTTTCTACCGATCTCGTTCGTAGTCTGCGATTCCCTGAAGAGTTGGATGCATTCGGGAGGGGCGAGGATTTCGGCATTGCCAAGCGTCTGCTCGATACCGGCCATAGAATCGCCTACGTGCCGGAGGCCGCTGTGTGGCACGCCCACAAGATGAGCCCACAGCAGACCTTTACTCGCTACCGGCAAATCGGCGTGGTCTGCGAGAAGCTTGGAATCTTCTCCGACCTGCGGAAAGAGGGACGCGCGCACTTCTACTTCGACGGGTTGAAGGTGACACGAGGACTTTCGCCACGCGGCAACGGCGGGCTCAGGGGCAAGGCAACTCCCGTCCTCGTAGGGGCGCTCAAAGCCACGGCCGTGTCCTACGGCCGCGTCGAGGCGCGCCTCGGCAACGGTGGGCTCAGGGGCAAGGCGACCCCCGTCTTTGTTGGAGCGCTCAAGGCCGCAACCGTCGCCTATGGCCGGCGTCGAAGCTCGCTTTATTAGATAACCTCGTCCCTGCCTTCGGCTTGGTCCGTGGTGAACGCGGATTCTCGTACAATACTTCTCGCAACAGCCAGGATTCGAGCAGGGTGGCGAATCCCCGACCGTGGCCCAATGCCAGTTTGTTGCAGGCAGCTGAAAGGGCCCGGTGATAGAGAAGCCGACGGAGGCAGGGCAGAGGCGTGGAGATGGTGCTCGTGAGGCGGGTCAGAACCCATCTGGTGGTGGCATCAGCCCACCCCGATTGAAGTCCCCGGGAGCGGGATCCGGCTGGGCCATCCCCGGCCCCCTCATCCAGTGCTATGCAGACGCAACCGGGAGGCTGATCGCTTACATGATCGACGCCGTCATCGTCAGCGTCATCATCCTTGTCGGAGCTACCGTTTTCTCCGTCGTGCTCGGGCCGGCCGTGAGCTTCAGCGGCGCGACCATTACCGTCGACCGAGAACTCGCAGTTCTCAACGCCACCATGGCCACCGCGATCAACTTCTTGTACTTCGTGATGCTGTGGACGAGGCTGAGCGCAACTCTGGCTCAGCGGCTTCTGAAGCTTGAGGTCGTTTCGACCTCCGGAGAAGGGTTGGCGCTCGGCCAAGCTGTGATCCGCTGGATCCTTCTCAGCGCCCCCGGAGTCGCAGCCGGAGTCGCAGCCGCACTAGGGCAGGTAGTTTCATGGATCGATATCCTGGCGCTGGCTTGGTACACAGCTCTGCTGATCACGACGGCCCTCAGCCCCACCAAACGAGGCTTGCACGATCGTGTCGCCGGTACGATCGTGACTCGGTCTGTGTGCATCGTCAGGTTCGACGAGTCCGGCGGCGTAGAGACGCCGGTTGTTCGCTGACGCACGCGGCGTCGAGGCCGGTACGGAGCTCGAGGCAGATCTCTGCATTGTCGGCGCGGGCGCCGCAGGAATCACTCTTGCGCGGGAGTTTATTGGGGGGTCGGCTCGCGTGGTGCTTCTCGAGAGCGGCGGATTCGACTACGAGGCGGACACCCAAGCCCTGTATGAGGGGCGCCAGAAGGGCGGCATTGAATACTTTCCGCTCGAGACCGCCCGACTTCGCCAGTTTGGGGGCACCACGAATCACTGGGGAGGCCTCTGTCGCCCCTTCGAAGAGGCTGACTTCCTGCCTCGAGATTGGATCCCTCATAGTGGCTGGCCAATAAACAAGACCGAACTCGATCCCTTCTACGAACGAGCGCGCGTTGCGGCCAACCTGCCGTCCCCGTTGTGGAGCGCCTCCGAGTGGGTTCAGCGCGATCACCTATCCCCACTGAACCTGGGCAGAAGTTTCGAGACACGTGTGGCTCAGGATGTCCCCTCGGCGCAGAAGAGCTTCGGCGTGACGTACAAGGACGAAATCGACCGGGCGCCCAACGTGACTGCTTACCTCCACGCGAATGCGGTCGAGGTCCAGATGGGCGAGTCGGGAGCAATCGCTACTGCCATCCAGGTGGCCACCTTGACCGGCAGGCAATTCTCAGTTGCCGCGAAACAGTTCGTGCTCGCGCTCGGGGGACTCGAAAATCCCAGACTGCTTCTCGCTTCAGACAAGCAGGAACGCGCCGGCGTCGGGAACCGGAACGATCTCGTGGGGAGGTTCTTCCTGGAGCATCCCCGCTTCATTGCCGGAATGATCGTTCCGACGAACCCCAATCTCTCTGTGGGGTTCTACCAGAACCACCGCGTCGGCGATGCGACGACCGTCGGCTACATAGCCTTGGCTCGAGATGCTCAGAGCGAGGAGGGGCTCGTGGACGTCCAGATCCGGATTGAACCGGCGTACGAAGCCCGCTTCGAGCAAGCTCTCGACTCGGTAGACGTCGACTCGGCGCGAGCACTCTTGGGGCGAAGCGGGGAAGAGGAGCTCGGTGGGCATATCGGCAACGTGCTGCGAGATCTGATGAGCTGGCGGAGCTTCGTGGTGGCCGGAGCTCCCGTGCCCGTCCCCTATCCAGAACTCGTGGGCGAGCTGATCCGTTCTACTCCCGTCGAGAGACAATCGCTGATTCCAGGGCTGCTCGGGGATGTCGCCGGCGCGGCCTACAGCGAGCTATCGGGTCGAGCGCCGCTGGATGGCCTCGCTCTTAGCACGCGCTTCGAACCCGTTCCCAACCCCGACAGCCGCGTGCTACTCACTGGGAAGCGCGACGCTTTGAACATGCGCAGAATCCAACTGAACTGGCAGCTGGGCGACTTAGATAAGCACAGTGTGAGGCGTACGCTCGAGATCCTTGCGGGTGAGGTCGGGCGCACAGGACTTGGGCGGATGAAGATACTGTTCGACGAGCAGGACCCTTGGCCGCAGGACCTGGCCGGAGGATGGCACCTGATGGGCACGACGAGGATGAGTGACTCCGCACGGCAAGGGGTCGTCGATAGGAATTGCCGAGTGCATGGGATGGCCAACCTCTACGTTGCAGGAAGCTCAGTGTTCCCCACCGCGGGGTCGGGAACACCGACCTTGACGCTGATTGCACTGGCGTTACGGCTTGCTCAGCATCTCAAGGGAATCTTGTCGTGAGCGCAAACCACTCGTTTACACGCCGCCGCTTCTTGTTGCTGGGGGCCGGAGTGGGGGCTGGACTTGTCCTGCACAGACTGCCGCTCCGGTCGGGCTCCACTGCGTTCGTGGAGCAACGGCTGGGGGGGTTGTTCGCGCACATCGAGAGCGCGCAAGCAGTTGGACGAAACTATCTCGACTCCGTCGCAGGCGAGGCCGACGCAGCAGATGGTCTCGTCGAGCTGGTGGTTCGGGCCCTGCCCGGCCGCTACCACACACTCCGAGAAGTGAGCGACCACGAGCTCAGGGGGCTCCTCGCACAGCGGATAAGCGAGGACTTCAAAGAGCATCGAACGGTGGAGGTGTCGGGGTGGGTCTTGGCGCGGACCGAAGCCAGGCTGTGCGCATTGTCGGCTCTGGGTTGATGAACCCGTCCCGGCCTGCAAGGCTCTTGGCCGCGTGTGGTGAAAGGCTCTAGCTAGATCCGAACTGAGGGCATGTGCACACCACGAGTGGGCTCAAGCTCAGAAGGCTCAGTATGCTCCCCTGCGAGTCAGCAGGACCTGCACCGTCTTCAGCATGATGTAGAGGTCGAGAGTTAGGGACCAGTTCTCGATGTAGAAGAGATCGAGACGCAGCGCTTCCTCGGCACTCAGGTTGCTGCGCCCGTTGATCTGCCACCAACCGGTGACACCCGCCGGCACCTCGTGGCGGGAGCGGAGTAATTCGAGGTTGGCAGAGATCTGTTCGACGGGCAGCGGCCGAGGGCCCACCAGGCTCATTTCCCCTCTTATCACATTGAACAGCTGGGGCAGCTCGTCGAGGCTCGAGCTTCTAAGGAAGCGACCCACCCTCGTGAGGCGGGGGTCGTCTTTGGGTTTGAAGAACAGTGCAGATGGGTCCGGAGAATCTTCGATTCGGATCAAGTGGGCGTTATTGACCATCGTGCGGAACTTGTAAAGGATGAAGCTGCGCCCCCCTTGGGTGACCCGCTCTTGCAGAAACAGCGCCGGGCCGCTTGAGGAAACGCGAATGGCTATCGCCAGCGCAGCCAGCAGTGGCATCGTCAGCAGGAGCACCAGTGATCCGCAGGTAAGGTCAAAAGACCTCTTGATCAGCTTCTGAGAGGCGCTCAAGCGAACCGGCTTTACAGTGAGCGCCAAGGACGTCCCTATCGGCTGCACAGTGAGCCGGGAGGACAGCATCTCGGGCAGATTGGCAGAGACCCGCATCTCGACGTTCTCTTGGCGTGCGGCCGTAGCAACGCGCAGCATTGCCTCGTTGTTCAACGCAGTCGACGCGACGAACAGGCAGTCGGCCGCGTGAGCGCGTATGGCGTCCGAAAGAGAATCGAGGTTACCGACCACCGGCAAGCAGTTCTCCGAGACGTGGGAATCGGTGAACGACACGTACCCGAGCGGCGCAAACCCGGAATCGGGCGACCTCAGGGAATCGGCGACGCGTGCGGCCTCTTCGTTCGTGCCCACGACGAGAGTGCGGTAGGAAAGTCGCCCGTCCCGCTTAAGCCGGCTCTCATAAACCCTCCAAGCATGCCTCGCCGTCAGCTCGAGGAAGAGCACAATCAACCAGGAGATCGCAATCCAGCCACGAGAGAAGGAAGCTTTCGACCAGAAGCTGACGACCATCACCAGGAGAATGCCGAGGCTCGTTGCCCCAATGGTGCGGCGGAACTCGGTCGCCCCTGGAATGTGCTGTGGTGAGTACAGTCCGAAGGCTCGGAAGACTGCTACCCACAGGAGGGGTATCCCCAGTACGACGAGAATGTAGTCGAGGTCCATCGGACGAAGCTCCCAGCGCAGAAACCAGCCGACGACCAGCGCCAGACAGATGCAGGCGGCGTCGGTAAGCGCAAGTCCCCAGGCGATCCAGCGGTAGCGCTCTTTCACCCTCGACGGCAGGATCTTGTTGTCGTTGCTCGTAGCCCGGGGCTCGTCGAGTTCAGTTCGCAAGAGGAACCCGTCCGAACTCTCTGGAGTGCCCACAGCCGGGTCGCTGGAAACGATGACGAGATGCTTCTCGTCCGAGGGCATGGCAAGTGCGCCGTTGTCTGACGAAGGCCCCTGTTCCACTGTTGCTCCCCAATCCCAGAGCCGACACCGGTCGGCTCAATTCGTCCTAGACCACCCTCGCCTTGTCACCCGAACGCTGTCGCCGAGGCCATGATGTCGCTCGCCCCGCCCCCGCGAGGGCCCCCACAATTTCCGACCACCAGGCGGCTCAGCGCTCAGGCCGCCCCCAACTCGGCCCCTTCTCCGTCTTAGGAGCCCTGGGCCATAGAACGGCGGGTACCCCCCGGTTTGAATTTGGAGTGCACCTACCGCCACTTGCAGGTTAGGCGATCTGGGAGAAAAATGCAAAAAACTGGGAAAAAATCTCGGGTGCTCCGTCCGTGGGGCATGTATCACTCTTAGCAAGCAACTGAATACAGCATGTTGTTTGACTTGATCGCTCTCGAGAAATGGTTTCACTCCGGGTGGTGGGGCGAATGGGGTAGATTGGCTGATGGGGTGGGTCCGGTTGAGACTTCGGACCCAGGGCGGATACGGTCTTCGACCTCGATTCAGGGGGCTGATGAGTTGGCGGATGCTGCGGCAAACCTTCTGCTCGCCGGGGTTCCCAAGGCAGGCACAACCTCCTTGTTCGAGTACTTGGGGCAACATCCGGATATCTGCGCCTCTACGAACAAGGGTCCGGGATATTTCAGCCCCCTGAGGCGCGGTGAAGCTCTGGGCAGCATCGACTCCTACAATGAGAACTTCGCCCATTGCACCGGTCAGAGGTACGCGATGGAGGCCACACCGGGGTACTGCTACGGGGGAAGAGGACTAGTCGAAGGTGTCAAGGCAACCCTTGACAGGCCCCGCATTGTCCTCAGCCTTCGAAACCCTGTCGACCGGCTCTGGTCGTCCTACGCATGGCAGCGGTCAAGAGGCAATCTCCCCGACATCGAGTCGTTTGAGCAGTACGTCTCAATCTGCAATCTAAAGCGAGAGCGGGGCGAGAAACAGGGTCCGTACTTCGGGGGCGTCACCATTAGTTTTTACGGGGAGTACGTTCCGGATTGGTTCGATGCCTTTGGAGATGACGTCAGGGTCGTTTTCACCGACTATTTGTTCGCGGATCCTCGAGCGGTCGTGACCGAGCTCTGCGGCTGGCTGTCGATCGACGATGGCGTGGCCGCATCGTTCGACTACGGCGTTCGTAACAAGACGGCTCACGCGCGCAGCCAGGTGATGAGTCGGAAAACCCACGCACTCAAGAAGTCTAGCGACGACCTCTTCCGCCGCTTCCCCGGTGTGAAGAAGGGTCTGCAAAAGGCCTACCTTCGCGTCAACACTCGTGAGGAGCTCGAGGAGAGGCTTCGCCCTGAAGCCAGAGGGGAGCTCGATGCTCTGTTTCGGGAGTCCAACATGCGCGTGGCGGCACTGCTGAAGTCACGTGGCTACGATCGACTGCCGTCCTGGCTCGAGCCCAGCTTGGCCACCGAGAAAAGTCCATAGGAGGCCCTCGGAGCTCAATAACCGACTCCTTCAACAACCGAAACGACATTGTTGTGGGTCCAGCGCGGGCTGGACGCAAGCTGGGGAGATCGGGCCAGGCTGGTAGCCACCTGGGACGCCCACGCCGACAGGCCCACTGCGTCCAAAACCGCCGGAGTGGGCTCGATATTCCGGTGGCGCCAGTAGGGGGTTGCTGTCTCGGAGAACGCCTGCGACCTCCACGGCCGGCTCAGCCAGATCTCTCCCAGCCTCTTGCGCGATTGCATCCACTGCTCGGCGACGACAGCGTAGAGGAGGTCTGCTCCAGGTACGCCCGACGGGTGCCATGCGTCCCAGTCGACCACCCCGCTAAGGGCGCCGTTCTCAATCAACAGATTGCCCGCCCACAAGTCTCCATGGCGCATCACTCCCGGGGCTTGGGGCAGTGCTGCCTCGATCGCCTTCGCCACTGCATCCAGTGACTTGGCGAGGCGAGGAAAGTGCCGGGCAATCAAAACGAGGTCCTCACCCGGCGCCTCCGGAAGGCCGTCCGCCTCCGGCAACGCCCAACAGAAGCGGGCGAGCTCGCCGATCAGGTGTGGCTTGAGCCGCCTGGGGCGTCGCCCCGCGAGCATGGATTCGACACTCCACGTGGCCCCGCAGGTCTCACCTCTGCGCAGCAGCTGTGGAACCTGGAGCGAGCCCTTCGAAGCGAGGTGCTCGAGGGCGTCGGCCGCGCTCATGATCTCGCGGGAACCCCGCGGCCCTCCGATGCGGATCAGGACCGGCCGCCCCTCTGCACTTCGAGAAGCGATCAGGACTCCTCCTCCCGAGCCGAGGCGAAGGCGAGCGGCGGGCTCCACGGAGCCCGCGGCTCGCGCCGCCTCATCGAGCACCCTCGGGAGGTCGGGACTCGAGGACATCTCGACCAGAGCTCCGCTCGAGAGTGCCGACCTGAGCTTGCCGGTGATCAGGCCGGCCCGCAAGAGTGGGGGAGGAAGTCGATGGACGTGGCGCACTCGTAAGCCGAACGGTGTGAATTTCCTCAACCTCAAGACCTGAAGTTCACGCCAAATCGCGCTCACGATCGAGACGGCTACAGGAGCGCTTGGGAAGGGGGCGTGTCCCCAGAGGAGGACATCTGCTCCAGACGCGGTGCGCGAAGCGTCCAATCTCCAAGAGCGTTTCGCCTCGACGAGAACTCCGCGTCTGTCGTCCCCGGCCGGCATCAGGAGAAGCGCCAAAGACTCCAGGACGGCTCGCCGTCCCGCATCACTGGCTCTCACTCTGGCTCCCCCGGTGTGCCTTCGTCGTCAACGCGGGCGTTCGGTCGCTCTTACCAGTTGTGATCGCGCTCGTAGCCGAGCTCTATTAACTGCTCTCCCGCGATTTTTTTGAAGGCGGCTTTGTGTTCATCGGTAAAGTGATTCGCCCAATCACCGATGAGGCCCTTACGAAAGGTTGATACCCGTGTGGACCAGGTCCTGTCGGCCACCGCGATGATCTCGTCATCAGTCAGAGGCCGGTCGATGTGGGTCCCCAGATTCCTGATTTCCTCGCGTTGATCCTCGATCGAGCCACCCCCTCGCGGGCCCACGAGTTTCTCAAAACGGCATGTGTAGGTGTTTGGTGCGTACAGCCAGAGGGTGTAGCGGCCAATGCGGTGCGCGACGTCGCCAAGCGCTCGCCTGGTTGAGGTGGCGGGAAGACCCTTTATCACTGCCATCAATCTCTCATCCATTGTCGTCAGGTTCGTGTTGAATTCCTGATAGAGATAGTGGCGCTTGAGTCCCGTAAAATAGAAGGCGCTCGAGACCGCCACGTCGCGTGGATCCCGGATGATCGATACGGTCTTGTAGTCGAGCTTGTCCAAGAGCTCCAGAAGCTGAGGTTCAGCCGCGAAGTGGCCCGTCATCCACTGACCCTTGTTGACCGAGGCGAGAGTTCGCTCCAAGCGGTGCCAGTCGACCAACAGCTCATCGCGTTGATCGGGAGGGGGGGCGTTACGAGGCTGGAAGTGTTGGAAACTGTGGTGTCGTCCGGAGAACATCAGTCGGGGAAAGTGCTCGAGCAGAGAGGTAACGAGATGCGTGCCCGCTTTGGGCATGCTGTTTACGAGGATACGGGGGCCGGAGCTTAGTACGTTGGCGCGGGCATACAGTCGGTAAACGGGGATCGCAACGGTACGAAGCGCTCGATTCTTGCTTACCGTCTTTCTTGCATTAATCACGAGAGATCACCTTCATAGCCGTGCATGGCAGGTCTTCCTATAGAGCGAAGGACCTTAATGATGCCCTCGAGCGCCCCCAGCAGATAGTCGGCATTTTGTGCTCGGAGGGTTCTCCCGAGTTCGTATATCACGCGTCCGAGGATGGCCCAACAGAAGGCCATCCACTGAAGAACCGAGCCCTCGAGGTTCTTGCGGAAGAGGAAGTAGTTGTTGATGATGTGCATGCGGGACTTTTGTCGTACAGAGATGCGGGAGGTCGGGGTCTTGAAGTGGCGGAAGCTGGCGTGGGGAGTCACCAACAGCTTGTAGCGCCGGCTCACCCTGTAGGAGAAGTCGACGTCCTCCTTGAGTGCATAGCCTTCCTCGCCCAGCGACTCGTCGAAGTCGAACTCCTGGAAGACTCGTCGACGGTATCCCAACCCGCAGAGTCTCAGTGCTTGAGCTTCCTGGATCTGGGTGGGAAAAGCCGGGGAGGTGTAGTAGCCGGAGGGGAGTAGCCGGGCTGCGCCGTCTTTGGTGTGTCGGGACAGAAGGAAAAGGGCCCTAAAAGCGGTTCCAAGCGGCGTGGGACGGACATCGTCGATGATCCTTCCCTGGACTCCGCCGACTTCGTCCCCGCCTTGCTCGAACGCCGCCAAGATCATCTCGTGGAAGCGGGCGTCAAGCTCGACATCGTCGTCGACAAACAGGATCGGGTCTCCATTCGACGCCCGAACACCCAGGTTGAGCTGCTTGGTTCTTCCCGGGGCAGTCCTGAGGTAGCGGAGCTGCACGCCACCTTCACCCAGCAGGCCCCGGATCCCTTCCTCGTCCGGGCGATCGCTCGCATCCACGATCACGACCTCCGTCGGCAAGACGGTTTGGCCCAAGAGGCTTGTGAGGCATCGGCGTAGGTCGTCGGGGCGATTGCGCGTGCAGATCACAAATGAAGAAGAGGCTGTCGGTCTTATCTCCGATCCCACTCCCACCAGCTTCCCGAGCTCGCTCCTGCCCTGATCCGGAAGGCCCGTGTCAGGATCACTAGGATCAGTCATGTCTTCGCATCTGACTATTTATGGATATTGTACCGGCGTGCCGGCCATATCGTCTCCGTGTCTGGCGCAGCGTCACCGGTGGACGCTCAGGTAGACCCACCCACGGCTTGCGACCTCACCTAGGATTGCCCGGCACGCGTCTCCAGGCCGGCGGCACTTGACATAAGCGTCTTTTCCAGCTGCGCTGATTGCTTCCACGAACGCAAGGTCCCGGTCGAGTTCTGTGCGGAAACGACCGAAGTGCTCGACCTGGACCGCGTCGGCCGTGTCGATTAGCTTGTCGACTCTCTCCCGGTTACCGAAGTACTGCAATCCGGTCTGCATGCCGCGACCGTTTGCGATGACCGCCTTGCCGGTCTTCTCCTGGACGAGGTCGACGGTGGTTATGGAGGCGTCGAGCCAGGCGGCATCGGAAACATTGCATGGAAGGCCATCGTAGAAGTCACGGGGGAAGTACGACCGGAGGGTATCGAGATAGTTGAAGTCATATCCAAACGCCATGGTTTCCTCTGCCACGAGATCAGTGCGCCACTCTAGGGCGTCCGGGATGGTGGCGTCTAGCAGGGTGGCCCTCGGAATGTTCTGCGGAGAGATCTCTTGGCCGCCGCAGGTAGCCGCCAGCCAACCCCGGGTGCGGGCATAGTCCGCTTCCTCGTCATTGAGCGCGAAAGCCTGCTCGTAATTGACCAGTCTTATGGCCGGATTCAGTTCCCTCGCCTTTTCCAGTCGTCTCTTCGTGGCCGGCCCCTTCACGATGATGACGTCGTGCCCTCGACGCGCCAGGCCCGAGATCTTGGTGCTGTTGCCAAAATCGTAGAGGCGGATTTCCCGCGCGTCCGACCCCGGTCGCGCCTCGTCGGGCCCGGTCGCGCCGACCCACAGGACGGCCCCTACCACCGTCAACAAGGCAACGATTGAGAGGACCAACAAGAGGGGCACTCTGCCTTCGCCGCCCGCTTCAGTCACCCGTCTCAGTCACCCGTCTCAGTCAAGGGCCCTTCCATCGCGATTCATGATCCTCCGTCCGACAACGCTTCCAGACCTCCCGGCCGCACTCACCCGCGCCGGACTGGCGCGCTACTTTCTCTAATTATCGCCCGCAGGGGAGCAACTTTTTTAGCCGAGGATCCGTAACCTAGGCGAACATCTTCCTTACGGCACAGAAGGTGCCAGAGTGGTGCAGGGCCGCCTCAGGATGAGGATAGTAACCGCTGTGAGCGCTCACAGGGGCAGAACCGAATGAGTGTTGTTAAGGGTCGACTGGAGGGTTACTGGGTGGAAGAGGACGGGTTGCCGGGCCGCAGCACCGTGGAGCGGCCGGCGCCCCTCAATGAGCGAAGGTCCGAAGTGCTGGGGACGGCCAAGAACGCCGGCCTCAGCTTCGTCGGCTCCGCTTTCAACCAGGTCCTGCACTTCGGAATGACTCTGCTGCTGGCACGCCTGCTCGGACCAACAGGAGTCGGCCGCTTCTACACGGCGTTCGCCTTCCTCGCATTGCTCTTGCAGGTGGGCGCCGGAGGAGGGATGAGGACCTCTCTTACGCGCTTCGTGGCCGTGCATCGGGCCGATGACGACATGGGGGCGCTGAGGGGGACGGTACGGCTGGGAGTGGGGGTGGCTACTCTGGGGGCGATCGTCATGGGGGTTGCCCTGTTTGTTGCTGCGCCGTGGCTCGCGACGGCTGCCTTCGAAGACGCCAGCCTCGTCCCGCTTCTGCGGCTTGTGGCGATCGCTTTGCCGGCGACCGTCTTTACCGATTGCGTTCTATCCGCAACACAGGGCTTCAAGACGATGGTCCCGTATGCCGCGGTGAACCTCTTCTTCGAGCCCTCGTTTCGTTTGTTGTTGACCGCCGTGCTGCTTCTTCTTGGTTTTGGGATCACCGGCGTGATGGTGGCCCTTCTAGTTACAAACTGGGTCGCCGCTGTGCTGGCCACAATTGCGCTTCGGCGGCTTATCGGAGCGGCACGCACCGCGCCGACGTATGGGGGGCTGGGAGAACTGTTCTCATTCACTGCCGTCAGCTGGGTAACCAGCATTGCGAGCAACGGTCTTATCTGGGCGGGAACGCTAATGCTGGGCCTTTATGTGAGTGCCGCAGAGGTGGGTATCTATCAGATGGCCGCCCGGCTCGTGCTCCTTGCCACAATCTTCATTCAGCCCGTGACGTCTTCGTTTGCTCCCCGGGTGGCGGACCTCTACCGGCGGGGCCGTTACGAGAACCTTCGGGATACCTACTTGCGCGTCACGAGCTGGATCTTCCGCCTGGCGCTGCCCTCCTTTGTCGTGCTGATCGTGTTTCCACGAGAACTGCTGTCCGTCTTCGGGCCAGGGTTCAGTGCGGGAGCGATGGTTACGGTTCTGCTCGCGCTCGGCCAACTGGTCAACTCTGCGACGGGGCCGTGCGGCTACATGCTTCTGATGTCCGGAAGGCAGGTTCTCCAAATGGCCAACAACATCGCGGCCGTCGTGTTGAACGTGCTGCTAAATCTATGGCTCATCCCGCGCTACGGCATGGTGGGGGCAGCCGCATCCTGGGCCGTGGCGATCGCCGGCTTCAACATTGTCCGCGTAATTCAGGTCAGGATGATCATGGGGGTGCTCCCTGTTGACAGCGGGCTGTGGAAGGGAGTGGCTGCGGGTGTGGTCGGTTTTGGCGTCGCCCTCCTGGTTTCGTCGCTGCTCGAAGGTTTCGTCGCTTTGCTCCTCGGCAGTGCTCTGATGGCGGTCGCCTACATTGCCGTGATCGTATTGCTCGGCATCGATGCCGACGATCGCCTCGTTCTGGGCTCCCTGCGGCGAAAGCTGCGCTTCCGGAGCACACAGGCTCGTCCCTCCCCCTGATCCCAACTCCCACCGAGTAACGATCACAGGTTGCAGCAAACTCTTATCCACCACACGGCCAAAGAAGATCCCGCCCCGAGGGTGCCCTATCGTCTCTTGATCCGTCTCCTGTAGACCTCCCATATCAACGAGGTTGCTTCCTGAAGGACCCTCTCCTGCTCTCTGGACGCGTCGACGACACGCAGGTTCGGCACTCGGCCCTCGAGCGTGAGGTAGTCGCGGCGGCGGCCTTCGAGAACCGCGACACTGTGCTCCCTACTCCGACGATAGAGAATCTCCGCGGGAGCGTCGAGCAGCAGCACGAGGTCGGGCGCAGGACAAAGACGGCTAAGCAGCCGGCGGCGGATCCTCTTGATTGCACTCAACTGCCGGCTGGGCGGCAGCATCGCATCGTAGATGTAGCGATCGAATACGACGAGGCGGCCGCGGCTCCGATGATAACGACCGGTGAGATAACGACGATACTGCCGGAATATGCGCGCCGTCCCGAAGGCCTTGACGCGATATCTGGTCTTCGACCCGCTGGCCTTTGTCAGGCCCATGTAGATGGAGCGAACAGGGCCGGGGAAAGTCCCCTCGAGTCCCGCCGCGAGCGTCGATTTGCCCCCGCCATCAGGGGCGAGCAGGGCAACCGATACACCGCGTCGAGGCACGAGGAGGGTACGCGTGCAGACCCGCAGCATCCGGTTGACGGCCCTCCGCCGCTGGGCGGCCGGCCACTGGCGTCGCGCCCACGCCTCCGAGATCGGCCTGCCCAGGCTCTCGAGTGTTTCCCACCGCCCCAGGCGCAGAGACTCGACGACCCTGGCGGTGGTCCAGCCCGGAGGGGAGAAGGTCGCGACGATCCGGCGAGCAGGACCTGTCCCGTCCGCCTCCGAGACCAGTCGCTGAAGACTGGCGCGGTGGTGCGCGGCGAAATAGCCCTTGTCGACGAGACAGTGGAGCAGCAAGGTCCACATTGCGTCGTCGGCATCGAGCACTGCTAGACCACCAGAGCTTCGGCGCCTCGCCAAACAGGGTTGGCCGAGGTCTGATTCGAGCTCGTGCATTGCACCAAAGCAAAGCTCTGTTACGACGTCGAGCCTTACGAAACTTCCAGTGTCCTGATGGTATGCGAGGAAGAATAGATGCGGCCCCCGACCCCATGCGGGCAGATGAACGAAGCCCAGATTCTCGAGGATCGCCCGAGCGACCGCGCCGTGTGGCTGCGCTATGAGCAGGTCGACGTCATCGGGGCGTTGGAGGAGGGTTTCGCCTCGGAGCAGGCACCAACGCACACCCTGCTGCTCGAGAGCCTCGAAGGCTTCCTCGAGGAGCGGATGGAGATCGGCGGTTGGCGGCGCGGGCGATTCGCCTCCGGAGCCCGATAAGGTCATCCTCGAGCGACCGGGTCGACCTCGGAGCCGTCCGTGAGGGCGCGGTAAGCAGATGTAAAGCCGTCCGTCATGGCCGCCGCCGAGAACTTTTCCTCCACGCGTTGTCGACCCGCCTCCGCAAGAGGCTTCAAATCGATCCCCAGTGCGTTCACTATCGCTTCTGCCAGCACCCTCGGAGAACTCGGCGGGACGGTCCACCCCGTGATGCCGTTCTGCACCAGCTCTGGGGTCCCGGCGACGCCGGTCGCCACCACTGCGCACCCGGCGGCCATCGCCTCGATCACGGCAGAGGGGAATCCCTCGAATCGGGATGGGAGCACGAATAACGAGCAGCGGGACAGGAGGCTGGGAATGTCCCTCCGCTCCCCGAGCAGGAAAACGTGGTTCAGCAGCCCCAAAGAGCGGATCTGACGGTCTAGTTCAGCGCGTGTTGGTCCGTCGCCCGCAATCACGAAGCGGACGTCATCTCGCTGAGCTCGCACCGCCCGCGCGGCCTCCACAAGGTCGTCCAGGCCCTTCTGCGGATGGAGGCGAGCAACCGTGAGGCAGATCACATCCCGCTCACCGATGCCGTAGGAGCTGAGATCGGCCGGCGGGGCCCCGGTCCAGGACTCGAGCTGGAGTCCGTCGTAGACGACTTGGACACGGCCGGCCGGGATGTTGAAGGCAGACTGAGTGTTGGTTGCGACGGCCTGAGCATTTGCGATGAACAGCCGCACGGCGCTCCTCGTAGAGCGCAGTAGCAACATAGTGGCGTGGCCCAGGCGGGGACCCAGCCGGACGAGGCAGTCGTCTGGATAAAGGTTGACGACGTTATTGATCACGGGTATGCCGGACCCTGCTGCGAACCGGCCGAGCAGGTCCGCCCTGACGGTCCTCGTGTGTACGACGCTCGGCCGCCACGATCGCACGAGCCGGATGAATGCGGTCACCCCTTTGGGGTCTGCCATTGCTCTCATGTGGAGGTTGACGACATCAACTCCGCTCGCTCTGGCCTCCTCGATCAGAGGAGAGTGCTCCGGACCGTGGGTCGCGATGAGAAGAGTCTCCACTCCGCGTGCATTCAGTTGCTGCGCCAGAGTGGTCATTACTCTGCCGGGACCGGATCCGTCCAACGGCGAGACCATGAGCATGACGCGGAGGCTCACCCTAGTGCTCCCCACCGGAAGTACGGTCCATGTCCAAGGCGATGGTATGAGTCATCCCTCTTAGACCTCATCTAACGGCGGGATTGTAGCCCGAGACGGCGTTCTCCACGAGGATCTCTCGAGACCCGGGCTCCAGCGGTTGGAAGTAGAGCTTGGGACCTTCCGGAGTCTGACGTCCAAAGAAGACGCCGCGGCCGTCTGGAGACCATGCGGGATGAAGGTCTCCTACGTCGTTATCGGTGATCTGTCGCGCTTCGTCGCCAAAGGACACAACAAAGATCTCCTTGTCTCCATCGATGTTTCTGTCAAACACCAACGCGCTGCCGTCGGGGGACCATTCAGGGGCAAGGTCGTCGACCGTGTTGTCTGTGACCTTGATGGGCCTTTCGGAGCCGGCGGCGTCCACGATATAGATCTCGAAATCCCCATCCATCCGGCTCGCGAACGCGATCCTCTCCCCATCGGGAGACCACGCCGGCTGCCTGTCTTGAGCGCCGTTGTCTACAAGTTTGCGAGGTTCACCACTTGGCAAGTCGAGGACGAAAATGTCGAAGTCGTCGACGAGGTTGCTGGCGAAGGCGAGGCGCCTTCCGTCGGGTGAGAAGTCGGGAGCGTAATCGTTGGAATCGTTGTTGGTTACATCGACCAGGCTCTTGTCCTCACGATCGAAGACGAAGATGTCGAGTCGACCGTCCACGTTCGCCGAATAGGTCAGCCTCGTGCCGTCGGAAGAAAAGTCAGGTCGTTGCTGCTCGGTGCCGCTCAACGCCAGTGGAATCGGGTTTTCTCCAGGGAGCGCGAGGAGATGAATCTGGGGCACTCCTGAGACATCTCGCAAGAACGCAACCTCCTCGGCGTCGCCGAACTGTTGCGCCGATTGGGCCGACGAACTGGAAGAAGCGGAGGATGCGAACGGATCGGACCGTTCGGAGTCATTGGATTGGGCGGATGCCAGAAGCAGCGCCGCCAGCGCGAGGGCCACCAAGGCGAACAGCGCGAGGCCGATATGGGCCGCGCGGAGCTGAGTCTCAGCGCCCTCCGTCCTGAGCATGGCCACTGCCAGATCGTCCCGTGGAGACAGATCGGGAGCGCGTTTGGTTGTCCAGATCGGGACAACCCCCGTGTCGGCGTCGGCAAAGGGAGACGCGGTTGACTGGAGCTCGGGTTCGGGAAAGCCCGTAACACCCTCGATCCCGGAATGCGATGCCGGAGTGTCGGTCTCGGGCTCGGCCGGAGTAGACGCGGCCGCAGGTTCGATGACCTCTTCTTCCGTTGCCGGGCTGTCTTGAAACCCAACAATCTGCCCGTGCGGGAAGGCCAACTCGACCTGGTCGGGCGGCACCTCGTCCTGAGAGCTTCGCCTCTTCCAGGGCCGGTTGGGCGCGATGGTCACCGACCACACATAGAGAATCCCCGCTAGAAGCCAAAAATGGAACTGGAAGACGCCCTTACCGAGGTTGTTGCTGAAGTAACTGACCAGGACATAGCCGAGGGTCAAGCCCATTAGGGCGCGTGGTGCGTCCTCTCGCCCGGCGCCTGTCCGTCGCCCCAGCAGCACGATTGACACCATGGCTGCTCCAAAGCAGACGATACCCACCAGTCCGGCCTCGACCAGGCTTCTGAGATAGTCGTTGTGGGCGTTGTGCCCGACGGCGACCGTTGTGCCGCCAAACCCAACCCCCAACAGCGGGCGTTGGCGCCACAGCTCGAGGCCGTCCCCCCATATCTCCACCCGCCCGGTGAGCGATGTGCGCTGGGCGTTTTCCCCTTGTCGGACCCTGCCTTCCGTGCTTGCTGCCTCCGACGTGATGACTTGAGTGCCACGACTGCCCACCTGGGGTGCGGCCAGCAGCACTACCGCGGTTACAAGCACAGCGGTGATCAGGATCTTGCGCTGTCGTATGCCAATCACCACCACCAGGATTGCGAGGGCGGCCACGGAGTTTCGCGACAGGGTGAGGAATACGGAAGCAAACGCCGCGAGAGAAAGTACGTCGAGCCAGGCACGGGCCTTGGCCGAAACCTGCCCTCGAAGCGCCCACGCCGCCGCCAGGACGGTCACGAGGTAGAAGCCGTACGTATTGGGGTCCACGAACACCGACTGGACTCGACTCCAGCCTTGATACTCGTTCACCTCGGCTGCCCCAGTGAGTATTTGGCCGAGTCCGACGGCGATCGGTACGACAGAGCCCACCGCGATTCCTATGAGCAGAAGGCGTAGCCTTCGTGCATCGGGCGGGTCGGCGACCAGCAGGAGATAGACGCTATAGGCGGACGCGAACTTGAGAATGTCGCGGGCGCCCAATGTCGCTTCCTGAGAGTAGAGGAGGCTGAAGCCGGCCAACCCCAGAAACGCCAGTACGGGAACGACCGTGGGGGCTCGCCAGAGAGGGGCCAGTTCGCCCGCCCGAGCCTTGCTCGCGAGGTACCACACCACCCCGCCGAAGAAGCCGAGCGTCAGGATGTCTCCGGGCCCAAGCGCCAGCCCCCCCACATTCGCCGCAGGGAGCAGGTAGGTCCCCTCGAGGATCGCCCGGCCGAATGCCAGTCCCAGGAGTGCGCCCTGGAGGTTGGCCCGCATGGCCAACAAGAAGAAAAGGCCCAGCACCCCCGCCACGATCAGGGCGGGGGGGACGAATGATGCCGCAGCCACTGCGACTAGGGCAGCAACCGCCGCCCCGGCGACGGGGAGGGCCTGGGGGAGCCGGGGCCTGGGTCGACCAACCGCCTGACTAATCGACATAACCCAGGCCCCGCAGCTGTTCCAGAACGGCGGCTTCTTCGTCGACGCTGTAGGGCTCTTCCGGGGAGCCCGACACTTCGGAGTCGAGTTTCACAGATACACGCACGGCATCACCCTGCGCCGGCACCAGGGAGTGACCGTCGAGCCCGTCGACCTCCAACCCGAGCAGAGCCAGGAGGGTGGGCGCGATGTCCGGGGCGTTGCCGGCAATGCGAGCCGGGGAGTGCGGAGCGCGGAGCGCAACTATTCCCTCCGACGCATGCGTGCCCCACGGAAGCTCTGTTCGCGACACCCACGGCGTGGCTGCATGCAGCCCGTTGTGCAGCCCCACCGACTCATCCGCCATCTCGCACAAAAGATCGGGGGCCTCGTGGACGTACGGTCCCTGGTATCTCTCCTCACGCCTGGTCACGGTCTTCACGGCCGGTTCCCCGGAGGGGGTCCGTTGTCCCTCGAGCAGGGCAATGACCTGTCGGCGAAGGGCCTCATCCGCCGCGTCGGCGAGTCTGACGCCGCCCTCATAAGGCAGCGCGGTCCACACCCTGGCGCTCTTCGCTGCTCCCGAACCTGACGCCCTGTCCCGGATCCGCCGCTGCAGCCCTCTGGGGGCGAGCCGGGCGGCCTTCGATCTTCCTGCCCGTGCCACCAGGCGGTGGGCGCGCCCGAGGCCGGCCCCTTCCATCAACCCGGCCTCTGCCAATGCCACATCGAAGAACAGGTCTGCGTTGAGAGGCCCGAAGCCATGATCCGAGCACAGCACCACAGACGTGTCCGTGGGTATTGCAGTAAGAAGCTCGCCGATGGCGTCGTCGAGCGCGATCACGGACGCCAGGGCGTCCCTCCGGACACGATCTGCTTTGCGGGTGTCGTAGTGGGGGGACCCCGGTACGAGATATTTCCACCACGGATGTCCTAGGCGGTCGGGGAGGACGAACACGACGGCAAAGAGATCCCATTCGAGGTCGGAGGCGAGCCACGCTGCCGCACGCCCCCGCGCCCTTGTCATGTCCGCTAGCCGGCCCAGCGTGCTCGAGGGCTCTCGGGCGCCTTCGGCCACCGGAACGTCGAGGATGTAGCCGAAATCTTCCAGACGGGCGGCGAGAGAGGCCGGATGGGTGAACTGCGCCGTTGGGGGTGCGGGCATGCCGGACACGACGGCTCCCTTGATCGGGCGAGGCGGATGGGTCATGGGGACGTTGAGGACGACCGAGCGGCCGCCCGCCTCACCGACGTAATCCCAAATCCTCGGCGCCCCCACCTTCTGATCCGACGCAGGGCGACCGTCTTTGTCCGTGAATCCGAACAAGCCGTGCCGCCCCGGACCCACTCCGGTGGTGATGCTCGTCCACGCAGGAGCGGTATAGGCGGGAAATGTCGACCAGAGCGGGCCGGTAGAGCATTGCTCCAGGAATGCGGTCAGGTTGGGAGTGTGGTCGGCGACCAGCGGGGCGCGCAGGAAGGCGCTCGATAGACCGTCAATCCCGAGCATGAGGCTTCGTCCGGCGAGGCCGCTTGCCGTCACTGCTGCCTCGTAGGGGCAAGAGCCCGGCGGATCAAGATGAAAAAGCCTCGATAACGCAGCGCGTACGCCGCTGCTCCTTGCGAGCAAGGTGAATTGCCGCTCAAAAAACCTCCATCAATCTTGAACCTGACTTCGGCGGGCTCTCAGCCGTATCGGTGGGTTCGGGCTGAGCCCGATGTCCCATTGTCCCGGAATTGGACCGAGGCACACCAGCGAACATCCCCAGGAGCACGATAGCGCAATCGAGGTCGAAATTCCCCGTTTTTTGGTAAAGTCGACCGGTTTTTGGTAGAGTCATGGGCGGCAGACGAATATGGGGAGGACGAGAGGCCGCAGCTCCATTCGGAGTTGGAGTCACTCTGCCTAATTTTCGCAGATGGGGTTGGCAATGAATATCGGACAATCGTCCACTTGCTTGAACAGGTGCTTGCAATAGCTTCGGGAGGGCGTCCGCAGCGCGCATGCCAGTTCCTGATCATTGGAGCGGGCATCACAGGTCAAACCATCGCTCGTGAGCTCCTCGCACGCGGGGCCGATGACATCGTGATCCTGGACAAGGAGAAGGCCGCGGGCGCTCACGCCAGTGGGCGCAACAGCGGCGTGTTGCATGCCGGCATTTACTACACTCCGGATAGCCTCAAGGCGCAGGTACTGCGTAGGCGGGAACCGGCTCATGAAGGAGTTCTGCCGGCAGAGAGCGCTGACGCTGCACGAGTCGGGAAAAGTGGTTGTGGCCATGGACGCAGGTGAGGCCGCTCGCTTATCTGAGCTCAAGGCACGAGCCGATTCGTGCGGGGCCCGGGCGCATTTCATCGACACAGACGAGCTGGCCGAGATAGAGCCACATGCCGCGACCTACGACCGGGCGCTGTTCTCGCCGGACACCGCAGTAATCCGCCCCCTGGAGATCCTCCGGGCGTTGGAGCAGGAGCTGGTGAGCTCCGGCAAGGTGCGGTTTTACTACGGCGCTGCCGTGAGGGGCCCAGCTGGGCGCCGAACGCTGTCTACCTCCAGAGGCATCCTTGCCTACGACACCTTGGTCAACGCTGCGGGAGCTCATGCCGATGTCATCGCGCACCGCTTCGGCGTAGGCCGAGAGTACAAGATCCTCCCCTTCAAGGGCACATATAAGAAGCTGGTTCCGGGAGCAAGCACGTTGATCAGAAGCAATGTCTATCCGGTCCCTGACCTCCGAAATCCCTTCCTCGGCGTCCATTTCACTCGGAGCGCGGACGGAACCGTCTATGTGGGCCCTACCGCAATCCCAGCACTTGGGCGCGAGAACTATCGACTGTTCGATGGATGGTCATGGGAGACTCCAAGCATCCTCTACCGGGATGGCGTCTTGATCGCGAGCAACGATGCTTTTCGCAACGCGGCTACCACCGAGCCGAAGAGATATGTGAAGAGAATCCTCTTCCAGGAAGCGCGCAAGCTGGTACCTTCCCTAAGACTGAAGGATCTCGAGAACTCGCCAAAGGTAGGCGTGCGGCCCCAGCTGGTGCACTGGCCCACCAGAAAGCTGGTCATGGATTTCGTCACCCACTACCAAGACGACGCATACCACATTTTAAATGCCATCTCTCCGGCCTTCACCTCGTCCATGGCCTTCGCCCAGCACGTCGCTGGCACACTCACAACAGAAAAGGGGCAGTCGCATGCCGTTTCAGTTTCAACCACTTGAAATACCTGAGGTCGTCTTGGTCGAGGCTCGGGCTTTCGACGACCAGCGGGGGTTCTTCATGGAAACCTACAAGCGCTCCGCCTTCGCCGAGGCCGGGATAGTCGAAACATTCGTGCAGGATAACTACTCACACTCCAGCCGCGGGGTCCTGCGCGGCCTTCACTACCAGAACCCACCCGCGGCCCAGGGCAAGCTCGTCCAGGCGCTGAGAGGCGAGATACTCGACATCGCGGTCGACATCCGCAAAGGCTCGCCGAGCTACGGACGATTTGTTACCGCGACCCTGTCGCACAAGAACCGGCGCCTGCTGTTTGTTCCGGCGGGATTCGCGCACGGGTTCTTAGCCTTGACCGATGAGGCCGATGTTGTTTACAAGGTCACCAGTGAATACTCACCAGAGCACGACTCGGGGGTGCTGTGGAGTGATCCCGCCCTAGGCATCGAGCTACCCTTGTCGGACGTCCTGTTGTCCGAGAAGGATCAGGTGCTCCCCTTGTTGGCAAACGCCGATAATAGCTTTGTCTATCACGGAGGGCCGAGATGAAAACGATTCTTGTAACTGGCGCCGGCGGCTACATTGGCTCGGTCCTGACCCGCATCTTGCTCGAGGCAGGCTATCGAGTGGTCGCCGTGGATCGGTTTTTCTTCGGGCGAGAGACTCTGCCGGCCCAGGATGTGAATCTTCAGGTCGTTCGGACCGACATTCGCTGGATGGATGAGTCACTTTTCGAAGGCGTCTATGGGGTCATCGATCTTGCCGCGCTGTCAAACGATCCCGCGGGGGAGCTAGACGCAGACAAGACCTGGGCCGTCAACCATCGGGGCCGGGCGCGCGTGGCGCGCCTCGCAAAGGCGAACGGCGTATCTCGATACATCCTGCCGTCGTCGTGCAGTATCTACGGTTTTCAGGAGGGCCTCTTGGACGAGAGGTCTCCGGTCAATCCCTTGACGACTTACGCCAAAGCGAACCTGGCAGCAGAGGGGGACACCCTTGCGCTCGGAGACGACGATTTTTGCGTCGTGGTGCTGAGACAGGCGACCGTCTACGGACTTTCACCGCGCATGCGCTTTGACCTCGCGATCAACGGGATGGCGCGCGGTCTGTTCAAGAACGGCGTTCTTCCGATCCTCAGAGATGGCCTGCAGTGGAGACCGTTCGTTCACGTCAGGGACACATCTCGGGCAATGCTCGCGATGCTTGGGGCTTCACCTGAGCTCGTGAACGGGGAGATCTTCAATGTAGGTTCGGACGAACAGAATGTTCAGATCATGCCACTCGCCAGGATGGTCGCCGAGGCGCTGGGTCTGGAGTTTGTCCATGAGTGGTACGGGCTGCCCGATCACCGCTCCTACAGGATCTCCTTTGAAAAGATCGGGCGTGTCATCGGCTACCAGACGCAACTCACGCCGGCCGACGGCGCGCGGGAAGTCCATGGGGCCCTTCAGAGCGGCGATTTGGATCCCGACGACCCCAGGACCAATACTGTGGAGTGGTACAAGAGTCTCATTCAGATGCACGGCTTCCTCAAGGAGACCGAGCTGGAAGGTGTGCTGCTTTGAGGGTGGCAGTTGTGGGAGCGCGGGGCCAGCTTGGCTCCGACCTCATACGTGTATTCGGGGAGCGCGGACACGATGTCACGGGGGTATCCCACCAACAAGTAGACGTGATCGAGCCATCCTCCATTGTCGCCGCTCTGGCTGGAATCAAACCCGAAGCAGTTATCAACTGTGCCGCCTATCACCGAGTCGACGAGTGTGAGGACAGGCCGCGCGAGACGCTGGACGCGAATGCTCTGGGAGCCCTCAACGTCGCGCGGGCGTGCGAGGAGATCGGCGCCGTGTGTGTCTTCATAAGCAGTGATTACGTCTTCGATGGCTCCAAGGGTGACTCTTACAAAGAGGACGACCGCACTCAACCCCTCAATGTCTATGGCGTCTCCAAGGTGGCCGGCGAACAGTTCGTGGCGCAGACCTGTGAGCGCTGGGCGGTGATGCGCGTGGCCAGCTTGTTTGGAGCGGCGGGCGCAAGCGGCAAGGGCGGAAACTTCGTCGAGACCATACTGACGAAGGCTGCTTCCGGGGCGCCGCTCAGGGTGGTCGACGATATCTTTATGTCGCCGACTTACACCTTGGACGCAGCGGAGAGTCTCGAGAGGCTGCTCAACAACGGCGCCCACGGGCTCTTTCACGTCACGAACTCAGGCTCCGTAAGCTGGTACGGATTCGCACGCAAGATCCTCGATCTCGCTGGGGTGGAGGCAGACCTGCAGCCGACCGAGTCCAAAGACTGGCCGACCAAGGCGCGTCGTCCGGCAAACTCTTCCTTGAGAACCTCGAGGGCCTATGGGGGTAGCGTAGTGAGAGACTGGGACGACGCGCTGAAGGCCTATCTCTCAGAGAAAGGCCACATATGAGCGAATTTCCGGAAAACGGGTTGCCAAAGGTCTTGATCCTCGGCCTCGACGCCCTGACACCCCGGCTGGTGGAGAAATGGGTCGCTGAGGATCGCCTTCCCAATATCGGGCGTTTCCTGGCCGAAGGGGCATGGGGAACGATGAAGTCGGTGCCGAATCGAAACAGCGCGCCGGCTTGGTCGACCATGGTTACAGGCCTCAACCCTGGCAAACACGGAATCTTCTGGTTCACCGAGGACGATCCGGTGAACTATCAGTACAAGTTTATCAATGGGTCCTATCGACGGGGCAAGGCTTTTTGGCAAGTGCTCTCGGAAGAGGGCCAGCGGGTGGGGGTGATGAATGTTCCCGTCAGCTTCCCGGCGGAGGAAGTCAACGGTGTCTTCGTTTCCGGGGTGGACAGCCCTAGCGCAGACGACCCACGCTTCACTCATCCACCCGAGTTGCGCAAAGAGGTCATAGAGGCCGCCGGCGGCGAGTACTACGTGTATCCCGCTCTGGCCAGATATGTGGTCGGCGGTCAGCCGGACGAAGGTCTCGACAGGCTCCATCGGTCGATCGACAAGCGAGCGGCTGTGGCCGAGCACCTGATGACCAGGGCGCCATGGGACACCTTTATGGCCGTGTTCACCGAGTCCGATGTGGTGAAGCACTTCTTCTGGCGCCACATGGAGGACCCCTTGGAAGGGGATCCACCACGCCATCAGAACGCGATCCGCGACACCTACGAGCACCTCGACCGAGTAGTCGGCCGGCTCGTCGACCTTGCCGGGCCCGACACCATGGTCGTGCTTGTGTCCGACCATGGCGCCCGGCAGGAGGATGGCCTCGCGCGACGCTTCCCAGCTGGCTCGAGCAGCTCGGGCTGCTGGCCTACAAGACTGAAGCGGGCCGGATGAGCTCCAGATCGCTTGTCTATTCGTCGGTATCCAAAGCCTTCCGTAAGCTCGAGCGGACACTATCGCCGGAGGTCAAACACAAGCTTTCGCGACGATTGCCCTGGCTCCGTCGTCGCGTCGAGGTCATGATGTCTTTTGCCAAGATCGACTGGTCGGCGACCCGCGCTTATACGGACGGCAAGCGTCCCGAGATATGGATCAACCTAGAGGGCAGACAGTCCCAGGGAATCGTATCCCCCGGGGACTATGAAGCTGTTCGCGACCAGATCATCGCCTCGTTGACGTCTGCTACCTGCGGCCGGACCGGCAAGCCCCTGGTGCGCCGTGTCCTGCGGCGCGAGGAGGTGTACTCGGGCCCGTTCGTGGACCGATCTCCCGATCTCATCGTCGAATGGATGGATGAGGGCTCTTGCCTCGACATCCGCTATCCGGACGGCAGCGGCTTCACGCTCGTGAAGCAACATCTGCCCGACGACCCCTTCGACCATCTCGTCAACGGCGGGCACGATTCATTTGGGATCGTTGGGTTTTTGGGCCAGGGTGTGAAACCCACTCGCTTGGAGAACGCGCAGATAGCCGACTTCGCGCCGACCATTCTGTGGCTACGCGATGCTCCTATACCGACAGACGTGGATGGAGTCGTCTTGAAGGACGCCTTCTCCGATGAGCTGTGGGCGTCGCGCCCGGTTCGAGTTGGCGGACAGGGAGTCTTACCCGATGGAGCCGAGCGCACCGGCTTCTCTAAGGAAGAGGAGCAAGAGGTGCGGGAACGCCTCCAGGCCCTGGGCTATGTCGAATGACCGATAGCGGCAGCAGTGAAGTGGGCGATATCCCTAGAGTCTTGATCATCGGACTCGATGCGCTCACGCCCGCCCTCGTCGAGAAATGGGTTGCAGAAGACCGGCTGCCCAATATCGGCCGCTTCCTTGCCGAGGGCGCGTGGGGGCCGCTGAACTCCGTACCCAACCGGAACAGCGCTCCTGCGTGGTCGAGCATGGTCACCGGCCTCAACCCGGGCAAGCACGGCATCTACTGGTTTACGGAAGACAATCCGGAGACCTACGACTACAAGTTCGTCAACGGGTCGTTCCGGCGTGGAAAGGCGTTCTGGAAGGTCCTCTCCGAGGACGGGCAAGACGTCGGAGTAGTGAATGTCCCGCTGACTTTTCCCGCAGAGGAAGTCAAGGGCACGATGGTCGCCGGTTTGGATAGTCCCGGCACCGACCATGTCCGCTTTACCTATCCTCCCGAGCTGCGCCACGAAGTGGTGGAGGCGGCCGGCGGGGAGTACCACATTCATCCGGCACTGGCTCAATACGTCGTCTCCGGGCGCATCGATGAGGGCCTCGATCGGCTTCATCGCTCTATCGACAAACGGACGGCTGTGGCCGAGCATCTCATGTCCTCGAAACCGTGGGACGCCTTCATGGTCGTTTTCACTGAGTCGGACGTAGTGCAGCATTTCTTCTGGCGTCAGATGGCCGATCCCGCGCCGGAGGATTCGGACAGGGCGAAGAGTGCGATCCGGGAGACCTACGAGCACCTCGATCGCGTTGTCGGCCGCTTGAGCGAGCTAGTCGGCGAGGACACCGTGCGCGTCGTGGTGTCCGATCACGGCGCCCGCTATGACAGCGGTCTTGCGAGGGCTTTGCCGAACTGGCTTCAACAGCTGGGCCATCTGGCCTACCGTGAGGACAAGGTCAGAACAGGCCCGAGATCGTTCGCCTTGGCCGCAGCTTCAAGGCTCTATCGCCAGCTCGACAAGCGACTTCCCTCGGAGATAAAACACAAGCTCGCTGCGCGTCTGCCGAGCGTGCGTGAACGCATGCAGGTGATGATGTCCTTCGCCAAGATGGATTGGTCGAGGACGCGCGCCTACACGGACGGACAGCGGCCCGAGATCTGGATCAATCTGAAGGGCCGTCAGTCGCAGGGGATAGTGGCGCCGGAAGACTACGAGGCAGTACGAACCGAGATCATTGAGCAGCTCAGCACTGCGGTGTGTGCTACAACCGGCAGGCCGCTCGTGCGCCGCGTCCTAAGGCGAGAAGAAGCGTACTCGGGCCCGTACGTGGAACGGTCCCCCGACCTCATCGTCGAATGGGTCGACGAGGGGGCTTGTCTTGACATCCGCTATCCGGACGGCACGAGTTACTCGCTGCTCAAGAAGCACCTTCCCGACGACCCCTACGACCTGCTGCTGAACGGGGGGCATGACCAGCACGGCATCGTTGGTCTCCTGGGGCCGGGTATCCAGCGCCAGGCACTGGAGGATGCTCAGATCGCCGACATCGCGGCCACCGTTCTCTACCTCCGCCATGCCCCCATACCCTCGGACCTCGACGGCAAAGTGCTCTCTGCAGCATTCACTCCGGAGCTGAGTTCTCGCGGTGCCAGGACGGGCGGCCGGGCCGTGACCCACGGCGGCGAGGGAGCGGGCTACTCGGAAGAGGAGGCGGCCGAGGTCCACGATCGGCTGCAGGCACTTGGCTACGTCGAGTAGGAGCAGTACGGGCCGAGCGGGCCCCTTCATCCTGCCCAACCTTCTTGTCGCGGGGGTGCCCAAGGCCGGCACGACCTCTTTGTTCCACTACCTAGCGCAGCATCCGGACATCTGCGCCTCTAGTGCCAAGGGGACGAGGTACTTCAAGCCCCTGGCCCAGCAAGGCGGCGCTCTGCCGGACCGGGAATCCTACAGCCGCTTCTTTGCCCACTGCCGGGGGCAGACCTACCGGATGGAAGGAACACCTGGGTACAGCTTTGGAGGAGAGCGGATGCTGGCGGCCATTAAGGCGATGCTGGGGCGGCCGCGCATAGTGATAAGTCTGCGAGACCCGGTGGAGCGGCTGTGGTCGGCTTACACTTTCCAACGCACCAAGGCAAACCTGCCCGGCATCGATAGCTTCGAGCAGTACATCAGCGCCTGTGAGTGGCAGCGGGGGCGCGGGGAGAACATCGTTGTCGGAGGTCACTTCAACGGAGTCTCCATCAGCATGTACGCGGACTACCTCGAGAGTTGGTTTGCGGCTTTTGGAGAAGATGTCAGGATCATCTTCGCCGAGCATCTGTTCTTGGATCCCGGCGGCGTCGTGGCCGAGCTGTGCCGTTTCTTGGCGATCGACGACGATGTTGCCTCATCCTTCGATTACGGGGTCCGCAACAAGACGGCGCATGCGCGCAACCTCGCGGTGAGTCGGAAGGCGCAGAGCTTGAAAAGGATGAGCGACGGCGTGCTCAAGCGGGCTCCTGCACTCAAGGAAGGCCTCCGAAAGGCATACCAGCGAGTCAACACGACGCGGGATCTCGGGCAGAGTCTTCAGCCTGCGACCAGGGGGCGACTCGAGGATCTCTATCGTGACTCGAATCTAGCCGTGTCGGAGTTGCTCACTTCGAAGGGGTACGATCGCTTACCCGAATGGCTCAGCCCCCCCATTGGGGCCGACCAGACCAACAGTCCCGAGAAAGGCCAAGGGCTCGGCTAGCTCGTCCGGGGCCGGCGTCTCAGGCTGCTCCACACGAGACGGTCTTGCGCTTCTAATCCGAGCGCGAAGATAGTGGCGACGTAGACGAAGACGATGGCGATGGCGCCCACCAAGAGGGCGGCTAGTCCACCCATGTTGGCCTCTACGAGCAGCGCCCCCGGCAGTGCGGCTGCGGCGGCAACCACTCCCTTGGTCAGTCCACGGTCGAAAGGAACCATCTTCATGGTCACATAGACCTGGGTGACTCTCGAAAGGTTGATGAAGACGAGCGAAGCCGCCCATGCCACTCCCGCCCCCACGATTCCATATCGGGGGATCAGCCAGACGTTGAGCCCGATGTTGAGCGTCAGGGCCAGGATGTTGTTGGCCATGGCCAGGTAGGGCCGACCCGACATCATGAGCATGTGGCCGCAAGGCCCGGACAGAACATCGGAAAGAGTGCCAATCGCCAAGAGAATTGTTACGGCGGCTCCGATCTCGTAAGCAGGGCCAAAGATCGACAACAGCTCGCGCGGGAACACCAGAAGCAACATGAAGACGGGCAATGACAGACGCACGATCAGACTCGTCACAACCCTGTAAAGCGCGGCGAGGTCCTCTCGCCGGTCGCTGCGATACAGATCCGCAATACGAGGGGCGAAGGAGGCATTGATTGCATGCATAAAGATCATCGCAAACAGGGTCAGGCGGGTGGCGACCTGATAGAGGCCCACGTCGGAGGCCGTTCCGTAGATGCCGAGCAACATGGTATCGGCCCACAGCAGGCCCGTGGAGGCGACGGTTGCCGCCCAGCTCGCGCTCGAGAACGAGAGCAGCCGCCGCCAGATATAACGAGGCGGGGAGGTTGACGGGCCCATGAGGCGCCACAGCGCGCGCGCTGCCAGCGCTGCGGCGGCCACACTGGTGACCACGAGCGCAACCATTGCCCCGGTGATACCGAAACCGGCCGCCACAAGGATCCAGGTGAGAGCGAGCCTAGAGGAGGGCTCGAAAATGAGGCTGATCAGAGCGTATGCCCGCATCGACTTGAAACCCCGCGTTGCTGCCAGGGCCGCGTCCGTAAAGACGGTGGCGGGTAGGGCCAGGGCAACGAACCTGAAGGGCGTCAGGAGGCGGGGGTCATGAAAGACAGACTCCGACAGCCAACCAGACAACGCAAACAGCACACAACCGAGCACAACGGCAGCCGCGGTAGGCACAGCGAGTCCCAGTTGCACGGTGCCTCGAAGAAACTCCGGACGGTTGTCGGCCCGGTGTACTGCAACGAAACGAGTGAGCGCGCTCTGGAAACCACTCAGGGACAGCAGGGCGAGGACTGCAAGGAAAGCAAAGGCTTGCGAGTACAGCCCCACGTTCGCAACATCGAGGAGGCGGGCCAGCACCAGAGTCATCACAAAGCGCAGTATCTGGCTGAGGCCTTGGCCGGCCAGGTTCAGGCTGCCACCGCGCGCAACACCGGCGAGATCTTGTTCGTGGCCGTTGCCCGGCGGCCGAGCGCCGTCTGTCTCTTGGTTGGTCGTGCCCTTCATCGCGTCACTATCACGAGCAGAGAGAAGGGACGATCTGTTTCTTAGAGATAACCCAGATCACGCAGGTGTGCCGTCATCTGCTCCTCTTCTTCTGCGGTGAAAGCAGACGATTCCGTCTCCTGTGTTGCCGCGGCCCCGTGCCTGATGGGGAAGGATTCGGCGAGCTCGGACCAAAAGGCTTCCGTGAGCACCCGTCCGTCCATCTCATCGGGGACCTCGAGTCCGAGTGCCCACAGGATCGTCGCAGGAACATCGATGAGCTGGATTCCTTCCAGCTCCCCGGTGCGCACGCCCGGACCGGTCATGGCCAGGATGCCGTCCGGCCGGTGAGTTGCGCTCGAGTGTCCGAGGTGAGACGCGGGCACTCGGGAGAAGACACCCTTCTTGCCTGAACCAGTCCCAAACTCATGCTCTTCGGGATCCAGTATGAGAACTACATCGGGGGCCAGATGCGCGTGGGCCCCCTCGTAGAGCTCCTCTCGCTTGTGCACGGCGTGGAACAACCTCCGTCCTGTCGCCGGGTCGGTCATGGAGCGAGCGGCCTCGATTACCTGCTCCCTCGTGGACTCGAAATCGCCCGCTTCTACGATGCCGTCGGGCTCCCGCCCTACGAGGTTGACGTTGACGCCTTCGACATGGTCGTGAAGGCTCATTCGATAGGTTCTCGAACGGGCGCTGTTCATTGCCCCTCCGTAGTCGCGCAGGCCTTGAGCGGAGCTTCGCAGAGCAGAGCGCAAGGGAGGGAACTTTTGCCACAACCAGGGCTTGAGGCTGGTCTTACCCGGCACGTTCTTTTTCACCCACTGGATAACTTCAGTCTTGAGAGCGGAGCCGCTCATGTTGCGGGGCGAGCGCTCCCAGAGCCCGAGCTCTTCGAGCCAAGCATTTGTGTTGAAGCGGTTCACTGAGCGTGGTCCCGTGCCGTGATCGGAGAGCACTATGACGAGCGCATCATCCGCAGCCTCGTCAAGCAATGCACCCAGAGATGCATCGACTTTTTCATAGAAAGATTCGAGCAGGGTGCCGTTGTCCGAGGCACGCGGCTCGTAACCCGGGGCCCGAGGGTCGGAGTAGCGCCAGAACTTATGGGCGATCCAGTCGGTCGCGCTGTTGACATAGCAGAACAGGTCTGCATCTCTCTCGGCGGCAAGCTCTACAAGAGCTTTCGTGGAGCGCTCCAGATAGAAGTCGATGTTTTCGATCTGCGCATCAAGGTTAGCCATCATCGCTTTGAACGGTGACAGCTTGACGAGGGGTCCGATGCGTTCGGCCACCTCTGCCGGCGACGAGTAATTTGTGCGCGGATCCGGGGTTGGAAAGCCGGCGACCATGACTCCTTGCAAAGGCCACGGCGGATAAGTCATCGGCACCCTAAAGGCCAAGACGTCGAGGCCCGCACGGGACGCGTAGTCGAAGATGGTCCGCCCCCTGTAGGCCCATGACCCCACCAGGCTCGAGCCCAGCGTGCCTTCATCCATGGCGCGGAAGTGAAAGACCCCGTGGCGCCCGGGGTTGGTTCCCGTCATGAACGACACCCACGCCGGCGCCGACAGCGGCGGGACGGTCGAGGCGAGCCGCGCCCGCGTCCCCGAGGCCAGCAGTTTCTCGAGGGCGGGCAGTTTGCCTTTTGCGATCAGAGGATCGATGACGTCGAAGGTGGCCCCGTCAAGGCCGACGCAAAAGACCTTGCGAAAGGGTCTGGTCTTCGTCGGTGATGTCATAGGTATCCGAGCGATCTGAGGCGCTCTTCCACCTCTGCGGCTTCCTCATCGGTGTATGTCGTCGCCTCGAGGCCGCCATCCGGCGCCGGCTTGGAGACGGCTACTGGAGTAGACGCGTATGGTTCTGCGAGCGCCTCGAGAAGCACCCGGCCGTCCATATCATCCGGAACCGGCGCGCCTGCGAGATGCAGGAGCGTGGGAGCAAGATCCTGCAGGTCGGCCCCCTTCATGCGGCCGGTCGCCCGGAACTGTGGGCCCGCCATCATCAGGATTCCAGTTGGGCGGTGCGCCCCTGTTAGGGAGGTCATCATGCCTCTTGCGGAGTGCCTCGATTCGGCGCGCCCAAAACGGCCCTCGTAGGTAAGGCCGTGTACGGGACGATCGTAGCGCCAGTGGATCTGAAGATCCGGAGCCTCGTGTGTGTGTGGGCCAGAGTAGATCTCCTCTGGTCGCCAGACAGCTTCCACCGCGCGCTCTCCCGTGTCCCGGTCGGTAACCTCACACAAGACTTCCCGTACTTCTTCGACGACCCGGTCGTAGTCGGCCGGCTCGACCAGGCCGTTGGGGTTCCGCCCGCGTAGGTTTATCCATACGCAGTGACGAGTGTTGTCGCAATACGCTCGTGTCCCCGACCAATCGATTCCACCGAAGCGGATCTTGTACCCAAACCGCCTGTGCATCCCCGGAAGCAGGCGTTTTATGGCTCCCTTTGCCTGCGGGCCAAGGCGCTTTGCGACTCGAAACGCCTGCCACGTTGCGCCCTGAGAAGCAGACTCCTGTCTCTTCATGTATCCAAGCTGGACAAGAATGTCGTTCAGGTATTCGGCGGCGGGCTGTCTCCAGCCAAAGCCATGGTCAGACATGACCATCACGCCGCAGTCCTCGCCCGCGGCTGCAAGGAACCGAGCGAGCGCAGAATCCGCATACTCATAGATCGGCCACAACGAATCTTGGGAGCCGGCGTCGTAGTCCCACAAGTAATGTGCGGCCATGTCCGTGGCCTTGATCATGTACATGAAGACGTCCCACGGTTCCTGTTCGAGTAGCGACAGCGCCGCGCGTACTCGCGTCTCCTCGGCCTTGAGAGCCTCCTCGACTACACGCTCGCGCCGGCCGGCGTGGGCATGATGAGCGATCGCGGCGTGCACGTTGTAGGTGCCGCACCTCCGTTCGAGATCTGCAATGGCGTCCGCAGGAAAGCTGAAATTGCGGCTGGACGTCGACGGAGCGTCAAAGCCGGCAACCATCACGCCGTTCACCGCTTCGGCTGGATAGGTAAGCGGCACGTTCACGACGCCGACTCGGCGGCCCTGATCCGACAGCAGTCGCCAGACGCTGACGGCTTTACGGTCGGCCGCAGTCACGAATCTCACGGTGCCCGCTTCGTCTCCTTCTTCGGCGAACCAGAAAATGCCGTGTTTGCCAGGATTCTTGCCGGTCATGAAAGTCGTCCATGCAGGCGCGGTGTTCATATTGGGTACCGATTCGAGGGGGCTGTAGGCGCCTTCTTCGAGAAGGCGGGCGAAGGTGGGAAGACGTCCCTGCTGGACCCAGGGGTGTATGAGGTCGAAGGTCGCTCCGTCCATGCCGACAATGACTAGCCTCATGGCCGTTGCTCCCTTTCCGGGGCGGCAGCTGTTCCGATTGAGGCTTGTCCCCCGACTTCACTGTGGTTAGAAGCGGCGGAGCGCTCGGCAACCGCGTGCGGGGCAGAATCAGTATCGTGCCCCGGATCCCGTTGCTTGTCCCGGAGCACCGCTCGCTCGAGCCACAGCGTGAGCAGGACGGCGGCCAGCAGCCCGGCCATGACCGCGGCCCCCACGAGCTGTACAACACGGGTCTGCGTGTCGGCCGCAGGATTGGTGGGTTCCGACACCAAACGCGCCACCCCTTGCGCGACGACAACCCGCCTCGCCCACCTCGGCGGGCAGGTTGATCAGATTCTTTTGTTCCTGCTCCAGGATGCGCTTCTGTTGCTGATAGCTGTTCAGCAGGTCGCGCTCGCGTGCTGAGCTCGTCCTCGAGCGGTCCCGCCTCCGGGCTGTTCTCGTCCACTCCCTCGAGCTGGGACACGAGCTCGTCGACCTGTGCCTCTTGGCCGGGAATCAGGTTATCCACCCGCCGCTTTTCCCTGTAGACGGCGAGGATTTCTTCTGTGGTGTTCTCGCGAAATCGTTCGAACTCGTCTGTCAAGAGGGCGTCGGCTTTGTCAATCAGCCGGGTTGCGCTGAGCTGAATGGTCGTCGTGGCCATCGCCGCCGTTTGCGCTTGGGCCGTCAGCCGGTAGATGTCGTTCTCGTTCTGGTCGATCTCTGCAGAAACGGAGACGATCTTGCCGGCATCGCTCCCCGCGTCTGTTCGGACGTCCTCACGCAGCTCTTGAGCGGCATAGCCCTCGAGCTCGAGGCTGAGCGCCGAGGTGCTCGATACGACGCCGGCCACAGGATCAGCCGAAGGCAGGAACAGCGCCGCGGTGCTTGTATAGGTGGCCTGGGAACGCAGGGCGAAGGGGGTGGCGACTGCGGCGGAGACAATCAGCGACAGCAACAGCACCAAGCGGTGTTTCCAGAGCAAGGTAAAAACTCGCACGTAACCACAATCCCTTTCGATTGTCCTCGCCTTGACGGCGCGCTCTAGGAGCTTCCGTCCCCCCTGGATGAAGAATACCAACTATTGGTTGTCTCAGGCATGGAAAGTGACACCTTTTGCCAGGGCAACCAGAATTGAAGCCTTCAGCTTACTGGCGGGCGTGCCGGCGTCCGTCCACCACCCGCGCAGAACGTCGAACGTGGCCTCCCCCGACCTCACATAGGCGTTGTTCACGTCTGTGATCTCCAACTCGCCGCGGCCCGACCGCTCGAGGCCCCCGATGATTTTGAACACACGCTCGTCGTACATGTAGCAGCCGGTGACCACAAGATCACTCGGTGGCTGCAGCGGCTTCTCGACGATGTCGACCATCTTGTCCCCGTCGATCCTCGCAACGCCGAAGCGCTTGGCGTCGTCGAGGCCAACCTGCTTCAAGAGGAGCTTGGCGCCGCCACCCTGCCTTGAGTAGTCATCGACGTAGGGCTTCAGGTCCTCTTGAAAGATGTTGTCGCCGAGGATCACAACGCACGGCTGATCGTCAATCAGGTGGGCCGCGAGCCCCAGTGCCTCGGCTATTCCGCCCGACGCCTCCTGGCGTGCATAGGAGATGTCGACCCCGAGCTCGCTTCCGTTTCCCAGCAGTTCCTTGAATTGCTCGATCTCGTGCCCGGTGACGAGGACGAGCTCTCGTATCCCCGCGCGCTTGAGAGTCTTGATCGGATAAAAGACCATCGGCTCGTCGAAGACATCGAGCAGATGCTTATTGACCACTCGAGTAACGGGATGAAAGCGGGTGCCCAGCCCCCCCGCGAGGACGACTCCCCTCATGTCCACCCCCCGCCCATTTCGCCCTAGTTAGTGAATATTTCCAGAAAGAGGAAGTATATCGCGCACTGGAGGCTCATGTGCCCCATTGGCCTCAGAAGATCCAGAAGAGCGACTGGTGTCGACGGTTGCTGTACGGTCGATTTGGGGGCTCCTCCTCCAATTACTTGCTTCTGGGACTGAGGCCCATGCGATTTCTCACAGATGATCCGGTTGGGCGACTGCCCGTCTTCTTCGCCGTTTCGGTGACTGGAGCTCCCTTGGACGTGGGCCCTTGCGAGCCCCGGACCTGCAGTAGGCACCCGTGCTTCTGACCATGGAGCAGCGACTGCAACGGCTGGAGGCGCGCTTGAAGGAGCTTGCGCTATGGCGAGCGCGCGAGCACGTTGAGCTCACCGAGTGGAGCTTTGACGGTAGCCCGCTGCCCCCGGGAGCGTCGTGGCCCTCGAGCGAGGGCGTCCGCAGGCTGACCCATCCTCTCTGCCGACTCCCCGATGAGTGGCCCCTCGACGAGGCGCGACTCGATCTTTCTGTGGGCGGCGAGGGGCTGCTTCGCATCCGCTACGAGGGCGGCCGGGATGAGCGTTATGGCCTCGACCCGTTCCACCGGCTCTTCAAGCCCTCCGGGCGCGCCTTCGAGCTGGAGGTCGAGGCGGTTGCGCGCCTCCCCCTCGGAGTGCCCAACCGCAGCGCTCGGATTGAGAGGGCGAAGCTTGTGTGGCTCGACACGACGCTCGAGGTTTTCGACCGCCGTCTGACGCTGGTAGTGGAGACGCTGCGAGCCTTCGGCGCCGACGATGTGGTGGAACCGCTGTTGTCGATCGCAGAGGAAGCGGTGATCGGCCTCGAGTGGCCCTCACGTAGCGAGCCTTACCTGTCGCGCACCGCTCCCGCCGAGTTCATGCAGCAGATCTGGGAGCTCCCCGAGGGCATCGAGGAGCATCCACCGGGACTGGACGAGGCCGCACGCGCCTCGATTCGTCTCGCGGCCGAGCGCCTGGATCGGGACCTCGCCACGCTGCGCGAGCTCCATCCGCCGCGTGGAGCCGTGCACATGAGCGGCCACGCCCATCTCGATCTGGCGTGGTTGTGGCCCTTGGAGGAGACTCGCCGCAAGGCCCGGCGGACCTTCCACACCGTGACCCGGCTGCTGGAGCAGTATCCGGAGCTGACCTTCAACCAGTCCTCGGCCCAGTTCTACGCCTTCCTCGAGGAGGACGACCCCGAGCTCTTCGAGCAAATCCGCCATCGAGTCGATGAGGGGCGCTGGGAGCCTGTTGGGGGCATGTGGGTAGAGCCCGACCTCAACATGCCCTGCGGGGAGTCGATCAGCCGCCAGCTTCTCTACGGCCAGCGGTACTTTCGATCGACCCTCGGCCAAACTTCTTCGGTGTGCTGGCTCCCGGATTGCTTCGGGTTCAGTCCTGCGCTTCCGCAGCTGCTGTCGTTGGCCGGCATCGACTCGTTCTTCACTCACAAGATGAACTGGTCCGAATCGAATCCATTTCCCTACGACCTCTTCTGGTGGGAGGGGTTGGACGGCACGAAGGTTCTGGCGCACGGGTTCAACAACCCCGATATGGGTTACAACGGCAGGCTGGGCCCGGTTGCCCTCGCCGGCACCTGGCGCAACTTCAGGGGCAAAGAGTTCCACCCGGAGACTCTTCTCACGATCGGTTACGGCGACGGAGCGGGGGGGCCGACCCCCGAGATGCTCGAGCGTCACCGTGAGCTGCAATCGTTCCCCGCGTTGGCGAGCGCCCACTTCGGGCGTGTGGACGACTACTACGAGGAGATCCGCTCCCGGCTCGGGGACACGCGGCTGCCGGAATGGAGCGGCGAGCTCTATCTCGAATTCCATCGCGGGACGCTGACGTCACAGGGCCGCATCAAGCGCTTGCACCGGCTTGCCGAGCGAAATCTAGTGGCGGCCGAGACCGTAGCGGCCCTGCGAACGCTCCTCGGAGGACCCCCTCCGGAGAACCTCGAAGACCAGTGGCGGATGCTCCTTCGCAACGAGTTCCACGACATTCTGCCGGGGAGCAGCGTCCGCGAGGTCAACGAGGCGGCCGAGAGGGAGCTGCGCGAGGTGGCGAGCGCCGCGGCAAGTCGGCTCGCTGTTCAGTTACAGGCGCTGGCTCGCGAGAAGGTCGCCGGCGGCGAGAACGGCGGAGTGCTGGCGGTTAACCCCGATGCCTCCAGCAGGCCGCTCCGGCTTGAGCTTGAATCCGTCGTGGAGGGGGCTCAGGAGGTCGAGGGGGGCAGCGTGGTCGCGTCGAAGGAGTCGATCGCCCCGCTGTCGATCAGCTTGGCAATCGATCTGCGACCTCGAGCCGGTCTCGAGGCGGCCGACGACAGGCTCGAGAATGAGCTCGTGAGCGTGGGCTTCACAGAGGACCGGACGGTTGCGTCGGTGTTCGATAAGGGTGCCGGACGCGAGGCCCTTGCAGGGCGGGGAAACCAGCTCTGGGCCTTCGTCGACAAGCCACGCGCCTGGGATGCCTGGGACCTCGACGCTGCCTACGCCCTCGACGGCGAGGAGATCACGGCGCTGGAATCGGTCGAGGTCGTCGAGCGCGGCCCCCATCGCGCCGCCCTTCGCATCGTCCGTGCGTTTCGAAACAGCCGCATCACTCAAGACGTTCGCTTGTGGGCCAACTCCAAGCGCCTCGATTTCAGGACGACGCTCGAGTGGAACGATCGTCACTTCCTGCTGAAATGCCGCTGGCCGTTGGCAGTGCGCGCTCGGGTTGCGTCTTTCGAAACTGCCTTTGGGATCGTTCAACGGCCCACACACCGCAACACATCGTGGGACCAGGCTCAGTTCGAGGTGCCCGGCCACCGCTTCGCGGACCTTTCCGAGCCGGGTTACGGCGTCGCCTTGCTCAACGACGGACGCTACGGGCACCATGCACTCAACAACGAGCTGGGACTGAGCCTCCTGCGCTCTCCCGCCTATCCCGACCCGCTCGCCGACGAGGGCGATCACGAATTCACTTATGCGCTATTTCCCCACGAAGGAGGCCTCATCGAAGGCGGCGTACTGACGGAGGCGGAGGACCTCAACAGACCACTGCCGGCCGTCCCGCTTCAGGCGGCGAGTGCGGCCACGTGGCAGCCGGTGCGGCTGGAAGGAGTCGCTCTCGGACTCGGGGCGCTCAAGGGCCGGGAGGACGGTAGCGGTCTGGTGCTTCGCCTATACGAGCCCCGGGGCGCACGCGGCACTCTGGCAGTTCACTTGCCCGAGCCGTGGAGGGTGTCAGCGGAGGTCGATCTCCTCGAGGAGCCCATCGGACCCCCTCCCGATCGGATGGGCCCGTTCCAGGTCCGCACGCTGTTGCTCGAGCAAGCCTCGCCGAGTGGTCGTCAAATGTCGCCGTAGAGCATGGCACCACCACTCGGCACGAAAAGGGAGATGATGGGGGCATGGATGAGGAGTCGGGCGTCATCGAGGTCGTCGTCGAGATTCCCAAGGGCAGCCGCAACAAGTACGAGTACGACCACGAACGAAACATAATTAGGCTCGACCGTCGCCTGCTCTCGGCGACGACCTATCCCGCCGACTACGGCTTCATACCCGACACGCTCGCCGGTGACGATGATCCACTCGATGCAATGATCCTGTGCGAGGACGCCACCTTTCCCGGCTGCTGGGTGCAGGCCCGGCCCCTGGGCATCTTCTGGATGGAGGACGAGGATCGCCCGGACGCCAAGATCGTCTGCGTCCCGGCCCACGATCCCTTCTGGGACCCGGTGGAGAAGCTCGAGGACCTTCCCGACCCTCTACTCGACGAGATCCAACACTTCTTTGACATCTACAAGACCCTCGAGAAGAAGAAGACCGCGACGCACGGCTACGAGGGCGTGGAGGCGGCCTGGAAAGAGATAGAGGACGCCAGAAAGAGGGCCGCGGAGGGCTGATTCGAGATCGTTGGAGCTATCTCCACACGCGGTGTGGGCAGAGATCCAATGTTCAGCGCGTGACGCCCGGCTGGCTCTCTATTTTCTCACCACACCGCGCATTAAGAGACACGTTCTGTTTCCCTTGAACGTGGTCGAGTTACGCGTCGGGTGGCTCCTCCACCACGACGATGTGGTTGCCGTCCGGGTCGCGGAGCATGAACATTAGCGGCGCGCCGGGCGTGCTCATCGGCTTCGGATCGATGTCGATGCCGCCAATGGCGCTCAAGCGCGCATGCTCGCCCAGGACGTCCGCCGTCTCCACACCGATCGAGCCGCCGCCGGGCTCGCCGCCCATCGGCGGGTTGAGCGCCAAGCGCGCCCGCGACCCTGGCGGGGCGACCTCTAGCCAGCGCATCTCGTCGTCTTCACCGAAACGTGCGTCGCCGCGTACCTCGAAGCCGAGCTTCTCGGTGTAAAAGGCGAGGGCCGCGTCCTGGTCGGCGACGGCGAACATGACCACGCCGATGTTCGAGAGGGTTGTCGGGGTTTGGGTGGAACTGCTCATAGCTAGTCCTCCTTGTCGTGGTGTGTTGGTTCCAACCCTAGACCTTGGCTGCAAGCGGAACTCACGCCGGCGGTGTGGGTCAGTCTGTGAAAGGGGGCCGTGCGGCGACGGGCATCACCTGCCAGACGTGTCCGTCCGGGTCGGTGAAAGCCGCGGAGTATCCCCACGGTTGTTGCGTCGGTTCGAGCACAATCTGAGCCCCGGCTCCCCGAGCCCGCTCAACAATCTCGTTGACGCTCCGCTCATCGGCGACGGCCAGCGCTAGGAGGCACTCGCTGGCCTCAGGTCCCGCCGTCGGACGTTTGCCGGTCACCCAGCCGAAGCCCCCGGTGGGAATGAGCATGAGATGCACAGCTTGGTTGAGCACGAACTGCAGCGGCTCTGGGATGCCATCCTCGGCGGCCTCGCCCATCGGTTCCAGCCCCAGCCCCTCAGCGTAGAAGTCGAACGACTGTTTCCGGTTTTCGGTGGGCAGCGCGACAACGATGGGTGCCAGGTCGGCGCGGAGTCTTGTTTCGATCGGCACGGTTCCTCCTCGTTCACGAGTCATTCAGGCGGTTAGCCGTAAGACCAGCCGAACTGCCGGAAATCACCGCCGCTCGCGCCAAGCTGCCGCGATCGCTGAACACGAATGTGCTCGGCCGCGTGCGTGGAATCGCGGGATGTTCCTCGCTCGTTCGAGAGCGTCCAGTTAGGCCTGCGGAAGCATCAGTCGGCGCGGGCGTCAGGCCGCGGCCACCCGAAGGTCCCTGTAGAGAAGGGCTGCATCGCCGAGGCGACGGCGCAGCTCGCGTTCGAGACCGGCGATCGGGTAGAGGTTCTGCGGCGCGCGTGGGTCTTTGTGTGGCTTCGAGCAGAAGCGGGGGAGCGCGGCCGCGACGGCGTCGGCCAGCTCAATCACGTCTGAAGTCTCGTGATCGGCCGATGCCTCACAGCGCACCACGCCGGCCCAGGGATGGCCGATCGAACCGGGAAGGCGCAGGTACCAGGAGAAGCGGCTCCACGAGCTCATCATGAGGAACACCGGGGTGCGCTGCCCGGCTTCGAGGGCGGCGACGACACGCTCTTGGGCGCCCTGGAGGTAGGAGACGTGATGAGTCTTGATGTAGCCGACCGCGCCGGGCACGCTCTGGCGTCCCCGCAGAGGTCCGTCCACGATCACAAGTGGTGCATCGTGGGCTGCGGCCAGCGTAATCTCGAGCTCGCCCATGCGCTGCTGCAGCGCCAGGCTGAGTACATCGGGGTCGCCGGAGGGGGCGCTCCGCACTGGGTAGGAGACGTGCCGGCACATGATTCCCTCCGCCTGAGGGGCCGCCGTGAACAGGCCGCGCCGCACCTCGGCGGAGACCACTTCCGCCCGCCCATCGCAAAGGACGGCGCCCGCCGCGTAGGTGGCACAGATCCCCGGACAACTCGCCGCTCCGTCATCGATCCACACCTGGGCGTCGACCCTCCGCACCCCATCTGTGAACAGGATGCGCTCCGGTGCCTCCCCGAGCGATGGGGGATTGATAGGTGCCCAGCCGTCCAGATCTCTCTCTATTTCTGCGTCGACGGTGGCGCCGGTCTCGGGGAGCTCGTGATCGGTGGCCGCGCCGTACTCGGGGGCCCAGGTTTCGATAGCGAACCTCATGCCGGCTGTGCCTCCAGGTCCGCGACCCTTTCGACCGTGGAGGTGGTCTGGTTTTTTCGGACTCGAAATTGCAAGGGGACGCGCTCGGCCAGCTCGCGCACATGAGTGACTATGCCCACCATGCGCCCTGTGGCTGCAAGGTTCTCGACCGTAGCCGCCACGGTCTCGAGTGTGTCGGCATCAAGGGTGCCAAAGCCCTCGTCCAAGAAGATCGCGTCGAGGCGAGCGGCCCCCTGAGTGGCGAGCTCGGACAGCTGATCCGAAAGCGACAACGCCAGCGACAGCGAGGCCAGAAATGTCTCGCCTCCCGATAGCGTCTTCGCGGAGCGAGTCTCGTCCGCGTTGTGATGGTCGATCACCAAGAATTCACCGGTGTCGCTCAGGGTCATGGAGTACTGGCCTGTGGAGAGCTCGTTGAGGGTCTGAGTGGCGCCATCGACCAGCAGTCGCAACGCTTCTTCCACTATCCAGCTCTCGAACCGACCCCGCTTGGCCGAGAGTTCCAGGGCGAGCGCGGACGCTAGCTCGGCTTCCTTCCGCCGGCGGGCGACGACGGTCCGCAGAACGTCCGCGGAGGCGATGCCCTGCTCGATTCCTCTCACCTCGGTTGAGGTGACGGCGACGGCACCCATCACCGATTCAAGGATGCCCCCCTCGAGCACTTCGAGCTCGCAGTCGCGACAGGAGCGCTCGAGGTCCTCTGTCAGGACCGTCTGCTCCTTGTCGGCTTCAGCTGCGCTCGCCTCGCACGCGGTGGCCTCCTCGGCCAGCTCTGGTGCCCGACTCGCCGCCCACAGTGCAAGGCTCCCCCAGTCCCCGGCAAGGTTCGAGCCCTCGGTGGGAGGTGGGCGAAGCGCGGCCACCCGGTCGCGCCGGTCGTCGAACTGTCGGCGGAGTTTGCGCTCGGCTGCCTGCAGGTCTTCTGACTCCTTGCGAGCCGCACGAGCGTTGCGAAGGGCCTTGCTCTCGGCCGAGCGTGCGGCCTCGACCAGCAGTTCGGCCTCGTCGATAGAGGCAAGTACTTCGGTAAGCGTCGCTTCATCTCGTTCCTCGGCCAGGGCCCTATCCAGAAGATCCCGCTGTTGTTCCAGCACGCTCATGCCGGCCTGGGCGGCGGCCATCTTTTTTGCCGCGGCACCTAGTTCGGAGGCGGCGTTGGTCCCCTCCATGCGTGCACTCTGCAACTCGGCGCGCGCCGTCTGGAGGTCGGGCGGCACCTCGTGGGCGGGGAGCTCGGTGACGACCTGGAGACACACCGGGCAGTTGTTGCCTGCGGTTAGCAAGGAGGCGAGATCGTGCGCGGCGTGCTGGCTGCGCGCGGCCTCCTCAGAGGAAGCCGCGGCTTCAAGGCGGGTGGTCGCCGCGTCGTGCGCCGACTGCGCCCCCTCGAGCCTATGGGTGGCGGCCTCCACCTCCGACGCCTTCTCGGCGATGGCTTGGGCCAGCTCCCCGCGGCGTCGGTGGGCGGCGATCGCTTCGAGCACCGGCTCCCGCGGGCCACGTTCGGCGCGTGCGGCGGTTAGTACTGCCAGCTCGTCCCCGGTAGTCGCGATCTGTGCCTCCGCGTCTGCCAGATCGGATGCCGCCAACTTCAGGCGCGCCCCCAGAGCCGTCACCTCAGGGGGAACCTCGAGCAAGTCGAGCAGGGAGACCGCCTTGAGCGCCTCCTCCGCAGCGGCCCGCGCCGCCTTTTTTTTCTCCGCCAGCTCAGCCAGGCGCGGCGTGGCTTCTTTCACCGTTTGCTCCAGGGCCCGCAGGCGCTCGAGGCCGGCACGGGCACGCCGGAGAGCTTCGGGAGTGGCGCCGGCGAAGTCCTCTTGCAGCCGCCGCTCGTTGACCCCGCAATCCATCCGGGCATCGTTAGAGAGAGCCTGAGCTCGATGGCTCATCCGCTCGTAGACGCCGAGATTAAGGAGCTTCACGATCATGCCCTGGCGGTCCTTGGGACCGTCGTGCAGAAAGCGAGAGAACTCACCCTGCGGGAGGACAACGCAGCGCGTGAAGTGATCGAAGGACAGCCCGAGTAGATCTGTGATCGCGGCCGTGAGCTCAACGGCACCCCGCGCGAGCACCTCCCCTCCGCACTCGAGCACCGCTTCCTTGGTCGTCGCGTTGCCCTTGCTCAGCTGTCTGACTACTCGCACGGCGCTGTACTCACGCTCGCCGAGGGCAAAATCGAGGCGCACCTTGGCCTCGAGCTTTCCGTGGCTGATCACCGGCGACACCAGCCCTTTGTGGTCGTAGCGCGGCACCGAGCCGTAGAGGACAAAGCAGAGCGCGTCGATCACTGTGGACTTGCCGGATCCGGTAGGGCCTACCAGCGCGAACAGCTCGCAGTCCGAGAAATCGATCTCGGTCCTGTCGCGAAAGCTGGTGAATCCTTGCAGCTCGAGCCGCAGTGGCCTCATGCGCACTCCTCGTAGAGAGTTGCGAACAGGCGCACCAACTCGGGGTCATGGGCGTCGCGTTCGTTGAGGTACTGGGCGAACAGTTCGTGAGGCGAGTTGTGTGAGCGTTCCGCCTGGGGCCCCGCGGCCGCCTCCAACTCGGGCCGAACCAGAACCTTGACGGCGTGCGGGAACAGAGCGCGTACTTCATCCGCCAGCCCGACGCGGATCTTTTCCTTCACAATGACGCGCAGGAGGTCGTCTCCGGTCTTGTCGCGCAACGACTCGAGCGACTCGAGCGTCCCTTCGAGCGTGCGCAGGCGGCGCCCGGAGCGCAGCGGCACCTCCGACACCGTCGCCGGAGTGGTTGGGCTCGCCTCGATGACGAGCACCTGTTTGGACTCGGAGCCGTCGTCGGAGAAGTCGAGCTGAAGAGGGGAGCCGCAGTAGTGAACCGGGCACAGCCCCGGCATGCGCTGGGGCTTGTGGAGATGGCCGAGCGCGACGTAGTGCGCGGCGGCAGGAAAAGCGCCCGCGTCGATCGAGTAATCCCAAATGGTCTGCGCCGTGCGCTCGCCGCCTCCGATGCTGCCTCCGACGATCGTCAGGTGAGCGAGGATGAGGTTCACTGCGGATTGATCGAAGCCGGCGGTAAGGGCCTCGACGATGCGACGCAGGCGTTCGCGATAGATACCGCCGTGCTCGACTGCTTGCAGACCCATGAGCTGATCGGCCTTGACGATATGGCGCTGCGACAGCCACGGGATCGTGGCGATCCGGGCGCACTCGCCAGAGGAGGTTGTGATCTCGAGCGGAGCAAGGTTTGCGAACGACCGGATGATCACCCCGGCGCTTTCGAACAAAGGTGCGACGGCGTCGAGGCGCCGTTCGTTGTCGTGATTGCCGGGCACCACCACCACCGGGGCCAGACGCCCGAGATCGAGCAGAGCCCGGTAGACGATGCGCTCGGCCTCGGGAGACGGAGACGCGGTGTCGAAGAGATCACCGGCCACGAGGATCAGATCGACGGCCTGCTCGTGGGCGACTCCCGCAATCTCCACAAGGACCGCCTGATGCTCGTCGGTCCGCGGCGTTCCCGCGATCCCCTTGCCGACGTGCCAGTCCCCGGTGTGAAGAATCCTCACGAGTGGGCCACTAGCTCGGGAGCCCCTCGAATGGATCTTCGGGCTCGTCGAAGGCGGCGGGATTGGCGCCGGCCTCCGAAGGACGGCTGGCCCACGCCGGGAAGGGGAACTCGACCAGCAGGGGAACGGGGATCTCGGGCTGGGACACCATCATCGAGCCCGGCTTGAGGATCGTGGCGCGGTCGCGCACCGCCCCCTTGAGGAAGCCGTACTGGCCGCGCTCGGCCTCGGCGGAGTCGAGCCGGCCGACCACGCGGATCGAGCTCTGCCCGACGATGCGATCCTCGACCTGGCTCGCGGTCTGCTGGGCTCCTATCAGGATGATTCCCAGCGAGCGCCCCCTCTCGGCGACGTCGAGCAGGATCTCCTTGATGGGACTGCTGCCCTCCTTGGGGGCGTACTTGTTGAGCTCGTCGAGGACCAGGAACAACAGTGGACGAGCACGGCCCGCGCGCTCCTTCTCCTCGAAGGTCTTCCTAATGACCACGCCCACGACAAAGCGCTTGGCGCGATCGGGGAGATTGTGGAGATCGACGACCGTGACTTGCTTTTCGAGCCGTACGCGGTGGCCGGGGGCGTCCGGGATGTCGCCGCGAATCAGCCGTTCGAGCGGCCGGATCGTGCCGTAGAGACGGCGAATGAAGGCGTTGATCGTCCCGAGACCGATGGCGGGCCCTGCCCACTCGTTGCCTTCCTGCACCTTCGAGGTGATCACCTCCACAAGCTCACGGAAGGTGCGCACCTCCGTGCCTTCGATGCTTACGCCTCCCTCGCCGATGGGCGTGGCGTGGCGCAGCTGAGCTGCGACGTTGAACACCACCATTGTGTAGTGCTGTCTGTCGTCCTCGGCGTCGGCAAACAGAAACGGCAGCAGCTCGTCGCGGCAGAACTCCTCGATGGTCCAGAAGAACGAGGTGACTCCCTGGGACCGGCTCGACACATCGGGGGCCGCGTTGCGGTCGCCCGCACGCGGCGGCGCGTAGAAGGCGGCGCTCTCAAAGGGGCGGGGCGGCATGCCCAGGGACCGGTAGCGGTCCTCGTCCTGCTCGGTGAGCTGGATGTTGGCATGATCGAGGAACAGCAGGTCTTCGCCCTTGACGTTGAAGATCAGCGCCTTGGTGTTGAGCGCCTCCGCGCCCAGGACTCCGGAGTTGAAGAGGCTGTAGAGCAGGAAGGTCGCGTAGGTGGTCTTCGTGGCCACTCCCGATATGCCCGAGATGTTGACGTGCGCGCCCCGGGTCCCATCGAGGAACTCGAGGTTCAAGAACACGGGTTCGCCGCTCCTCGACATCCCCGCAGGCAGGCGCTTGTCCATGCCGTCGAAGAACAGAGCCTGGTCCCGGTCCTTGCCCTCGGCTCGCATGACGGCGGCGCCGGGCAGCGGAGGGATGAACACCTCGGGCTCGACCCTGGTAGTTGAGATCTGAGCCGCTTCGCAGACCTCGCCGGGCAGCACGCCGTCCTCGATCAAGAACACATCGGAGTCGAAGCGAGCGCCCTCGTAGCGAGCCCTGACCTGGGACACGATCCCGTAGAGGCTGACCGGTTCACCCCCGGGGGGCCGCCGCACAGTGGCGACTACGTCGTCGAGTTGCAGCGAGCGCCCGGGCTCGAGTGCGACCCAGAACTCGAGGGGGGTCGAGTCGACCGTTCCGAGTACCCGGCCCACGAGACGTGCCTGGTCTTCGTTCATCCCATCCCTTCCATCGCCGCTTTCTGCCGGCCCTGTTCGCATGCTTACGGCCCTCTTTTCAGCTATCGACAGCGTACGCGCGGGGTGTGACAGATTGGCTGATATCCGGGCAGGCACTCCGCCCATTGCCCGCCCCACGAGCCCGGCGAGGCCCCGGCAACGGGCTACTTTGGTACGAAACGGGGGCTAGGGGGGCGTTCTGCACAAGACTCCGGATGGCTGCGCGTATGTGGATCCCGCCAAGCGGTCAGCGGGTTTCTCACTCAATCCCCCGCCTTTAGTAACCTCGCTCAAGTGAAGGCGAACCTCTTCAACTCCCGAGCCGACAGGCTGAGAGATGCGACAGTCATCGCCGTGTTGCGGATGAGCTCGGCGAGCGATGCCGTCGAGGGTATGGCCGTTGCAGTGCGCGGTGGTTTCGAGGCCGTCGAGGTAACGATGAACACTCCGGGAGCCGCCGATGCCCTCTCCGAGGTTGCGGGTCGAATCGACGCGATCGTTGGGGCAGGGACCGTTCTGGAGCCCCAGCAGGTCAAGGAGGCCTACGACGCCGGCGCCGAGTTCATCGTCACTCCGGTGGTAGTTCCGGAGGTCGTCGACGCAGCTCACTCCCTGTCGCTGCCGGTGACACTGGGCGCATCGACGCCTACCGAGATCCATAGCGCACGCAGGGCGGGGGCCGATTGGGTCAAGGTGTTTCCCGCCGAGAGCCTGGGAGGGCCCGACTACATCGAGCAAGTTCTCGGCCCGCTTCACGACGTGCCTCTCTTGGTCTCGGGCGGAATCACTCCGGAGAATTACCTCGGCTACCTCGATGCGGGGGTCGAGCTGGTGGGATTCGGAGAGTCCGTGTTCAGCTCCCAGCTGGCCGCTCAGGGGCGTTACGACGAGATCGAACGGCGTGCAGTCGACGTGTGCCGCCGGCTCGACATGTACATCACCGATCACGCCGAGCAGTAACCGCAGCTCGAGGGGGTCGGCTGTGCCCGAGGTTGTCTAGAGCGATGCCCAGGAGCCAGGAAGGGCTCGCTCGCCTGGTGGCCGGCGAGAAGGTAACGCAATGGGTGGTGGACGCGTTCAGGGCGGTCGACAGAGCCGTGTTCACGCCCGAGGGAACGGGTTCGGCAGCCTACGCCGATCGGCCCGTGGCCCTCCCGGATGGGCAGACTACGAGCCAGCCCACGCTGATTGCCAGGATGATCGACGAGCTCGCCCTACCGGAAGGGGGCCGCGTTCTGGAGGTGGGGACGGGCTACGGTTTCCAGACTGCGCTCCTGGCGCAGCGAGCCTCTTTGGTGGTGTCGGTCGAACGGCACCATCGCCTCGCCGAGCGGGCACGAGCCAACCTGGAGCGTGCCGGGGTGTCCAATTGCGTGGTGGTGGTGGGGGACGGCTGGAAGGGTGAAGCAGGCCATGCCCCCTACGTCGGCATCGTCGTCTCGGCGACGACGCCGGAGATTCCACCCGCACTCGCTGCGCAACTTACCGAGGCGGGTCGTCTGGTAATTCCTGTAAGAGATGGATACGATGAACGCGTTGTGTTGCTGGAGAAGCGCGGACAAACCTTGGAGTCGATCAAGAGAGTGGTTTCGGCGCGTTTCGTCCCTCTCGTACGGGAGTGAAGCGTGAACAGAGTTCTCATGGTGGCCGTTGCGGTACTGATGACTATATCTATGTGGGTGACAGGAGTCGCCGAGGCGAGGCTGCCGTCCGTCGCCGATGCGCCGGCCCCGGAAGCAGCCGTGCCGGCCGCGGGAGCCGCCGCCGAGCCCGGTTACTTCAACTTTGCGGTGATCGGGGACTTCGGCACCGGAGGCGAAGAGCAGGCGGCGGTGGCGCAGCGGATGTGCAAGTGGCGCGCCAATCACCCCTTCGACCATGTCTTCACCACCGGCGACAACATCTACGACAAGGGCCACAGAAATCGCTTCGAAGGAAGGTTCTGGAATCCCTATAGCTGCCTGTTCGACGCCGGGGTCAGGTGGCACGCCATTCTCGGCAACCACGACATCATCGCCAACGATGGTCTCGACGAGCTCAACGAGCCGACCTTCGGCATGAAGGCTCGCAACTTCGTGGTGCGGCGCAACGGCGTGCGCTTCGTGATGGTGGACTCCAACGCGCTTCGGATGGGCTGGCTCGCCAGTCATCTGCGCAGCAAGCCAGGGGATCGCTGGACCATCGTCGTGTTCCATCACCCCGTCTACTCGCCGAGTACGGCTCACGGTTCGACGCCGGGGTTCAGGAAGCTTCTGAATCCGTTGTTCCGCCGCCGTGGTGTAGACCTCGTCCTCAACGGCCACGACCATCTCTACTCGGTCACCAAGCCGATCAAGAAGATTCGCTACCTCGTTACTGGGGGTGGGGGCCGCGACCTTTATCCCTGCGGTGAGGCAAAGTTCAGCGCGGTGTGCGTGGAAAGGAATCACTTCGTCTACATCCACGCCGGCCGGCTACGGCTGCGAGTTCGAGCGGTGCCGGCGAAAGGCCTCGTGTTCCACAGCTTCCGCACTACAGGGCGAGCCTAGCCCGCACGTCTCGTTCGTCTAAAGCCCCGGTGAACGGCGGTGGCAGACGTGCGACAGCCTCATCTCAACCACCCTGGTCGTACACGACTCGGGCGATGATCTTGCGGGCCTGAGGAGGAACATCCGAAAGCTCCACTTCGAACCCAGCCTCCCGCGCGTCGTCCATCAAGCCTCTCAGGACGAGTGCGCCGGTGAGGTCGACGCGACCCAGGCCCCCGAGGTGCACGTGCAGTCTGTCGGCAGACGGATTCTCGGCCAGGAGTTTGCCGAAAGCATCCTCGAGCCCGGGAGCCGAGGCAAAATAGAGCACACCCTTTGGCGCCAGATGCAGGACGTCCCCATCTCTCCATGCTGGAATCGACAGACGCAGCTCTCGCCACAAATGAGCCAGGATCGCCAACAGGATCCCGATGATCACAGCTCGTTCGACGTGTGGAGCGAGGACGACAGTCAACAAGAAAGTGGCGAGCGCAACCGCGAACTGGAGTCGGGCGTAGCGGTAGTAGGCGCGGAAGCGATTCACCTCCACGAGGTCGCTCACTGTGACGATAATTGCGGCGGCGAGCACGGCGATCGGCAGCTTCTCCAACACCGTTACGAAAGGCAGAAAGAGGAGCACGATCAAACCCGTGGTGGCACCGCTGATGCGGGTGCGGGCACCGGCGGTGCGCGCTAAGGCGGTGCGCGACAACGAGCCACCGACGGGAAAGCCGCCCCCCAATCCCGCGACGAAGTTGGCGGCGCCTTGTCCGATCAGCTCCCGGTTGGGATCCCAGTGCAGGCGATCGAGTATCGAGTAACGGCGAGCGATCGATGCGGGTTCGGCGAAGCCCACCAGCGCAATCACGAGAGCGGGAGCAAGCAATTCGCCAAAAGAGCTCCACGGGAGGGCGAGCGAGATTGGCGGTAGCCCCGATTCGATATCTCCGAGGGCCGCGCCTCGGTAGCCCACCACCGCGCTGAAGCCGAGCGCCAGTGCAACCGCTGCGAGGATCCCCGGAAAGAGCCCGTGTAAGCGTCTTCCACCGAATATCACCAAGGCGGTGGCGGCGGCGATCGCGATCGCTTCAATCTGCCACGATCCAGGCTCTCGTAACACCCGCAGCGCGGCGAGCAAAGTGTTGCCCGGCGGCGCTGAGGTGCCCACAGCCGTGGGGATCTGCGAAGCAACGATCACGACGGCTGCTCCCGCGGTGAAGCCGAGCATGACCGGCTGAGACATGAGATAGGCGATGGGGCCGGCACGCACGATTCCCATGACGATGCGAATAATCCCCACGAGAAGGGCGAGCAACGATGCGAGCAGCACGTATTCGGCGCCACCGGGCAGAGCGATTGCCGAGAGAGCGCCGAAGGTAAGCAGAGATGTGAGGGCCGTGGGGCCGGTCGCAAGGTAGGGAGATGAGGCGAACAGAGCCGCTGCGAGAGGCGCCAGGGCGGCCGCGAACAAGCCCCTGCCCGCGGGCACGCCGGCAAGGGTCGCATAGGCAAGTGCCTGTGGGACCAACACCAGGGCCACGGTTACGCCTGCAAGGACGTCGCCTGGCCGAAACCGGACATTCTTCAGTCGATTTACCACCTGGCCCATTACACCCGCAGAGTGGTCGTAGATGGCTGCTATACGGCCGCCTGCGCCACTCGGCTATAAATCAGCCGATGAGCAGCCTGCTCGCCGGCTTCAAGGTCGGCCACTTCACGGACGAGGGCGCGGCTACCGGCTGCACGGTCGTCCTGCCCCCGCCGGGCAACGTGTCCTCCTGTGACGTGCGGGGTTCATCGCCCAGCTCGCGCGAGCTCGAGTTGCTGCATCTCGATCGCCGGCTCGAGGAGGTCCATGCCGTGCTGTTGACGGGGGGCAGCGCGTTCGGGCTGGCGGCCGCAGATGGAGTGGTGAGGTGGCTGGCGGAGAGGGGCATCGGATATCGCACTGCAGCGGGCGTGGTCCCGATCGTTCCGGCAGCGGTCATCTACGACCTCCTTCCCGGCAGGGCCTCGCCTCCGGGGGCGGCCGCCGGGAGAGCGGCTTGCGAGGCCGCGTCCGAGGTGGACGTCGCCACCGGTCTCGTGGGGGCGGGGCGCGGCGCGACCGTGGGCAAGTGGTCGGGGCGTAGCCACGCGAGCGAGGGGGGGTTTGGTCTGGGGCATGCCGCTAGCGGCGATCATCTAGTGGGAGCGGTGGCGGTCGTAAACGCGGTGGGAGACGTCATCTCCTCGGAGGGGGAGGTGGTCGCGGGGACCATGGCGGCACAGCCTCGCTTCACCGGACCGGGCTCGGACGAGGAGGGGCTCCCCGCCAATACAGTGCTTGCGGTGCTCGCCACGACCGCCACTCTCGACAAGCGAGCGGTGCGGTGGCTGGCGGCGCGCGGCTCCGACGGGGTAACGGTGTCGGTGCGCCCTGCGCACACTCGCTACGACGGCGACGTCACCTTTGCTAGTGCGGCCCCCTCAGGTGCGGACTTCCCAGCCGATCTGGACGTGCTGGGGCGTCTCGCCACCGAGGCGGTAGCGAACGCAGTCCGCCACGCCGTCACCCGCTGAAGTACTTGGTCCGGTGAAACCACGACCGGACTTGTGATCCGGAGTCTCAGGGGCTCACCTCGACCACCAGTTTGCCGAAGTGGTCCTGGCGCTCGAGGTCCAAGAGGGCCGCGGCCCCCTTTTCGAACGGGTAGGTGGCGTGGATCAGGGGCCGCAGCCCGCTTCCGGACACGAACCGGAGCATGTCAGCGACGTCGGAGTCGGATCCCATCGTCGAGCCCACGATCGAGAGCTGGTTCCAGAACAACCGGTTGACGTTGATCTCGGACTTCGACCCTGCGGTGGCCCCGGCCACCACCACCCTGCCGCCCTTGCGCAGCGCGCTGAGGGCCTGATCGATCGAGGGTCCTCCGGCGGAATCCACCACCAGGTCGACGCCGCGCTTGCCGGTCCTCTGTCGGATCGCTTTGCCGACGTCCTCCTCGGCGTAGTTCACGCCCGCGGTGGCTCCCATGTCGACGGCCTTATCCAGCTTTTCTTGGGACGAGGAGGTGACGAACACTCTCCCCGCCGAAGGCAGGGACAACTGGAACAAGGACTGGGCCAGCCCACCGCCTATGCCGGTGATCAGCAGCCACTCTCCGGGCCGCATCTGGGCGCGCGTGAAGAGCATGCGGTAGGCGGTAATGAATGTGACTCCCAGAGAGGCCGCCTCGGCGAACGAGAGGGCTTCGGGGAAGGGGTAAACGTTGGTCTCGGGTACGACCACCTTCTCCGCGAGGGTGCCGGGAAGGTGCTCGCCGAGCATTCGAAACCGGGGGCACTCGGACTGCTCGCCGGAGCGGCACAGCTCGCACTGCCGGCACGAGTGCGCCGGGTTGATCATCACTCTGGCCCCAGCTTTGAGCCCCTTGACCCCTTCCCCTGTGGACTCGATCTCCCCCGCCCCGTCCGCGCCGAGAGGATGCGGCCAGTGGTGCTCTATGCCGAGGACTCCGGAGAGCGTCCACAGGTCGAGGTGATTGAGGGCGGCGGCCTTGATCCGCACGACCACCTCGCCGGGCCCGGCCTCGGGCTCGGCCACCTCCTGTAGCGAGACGTTTTCGTGCCCGTATCCGCTGATCGCGATGGCTTTCATGGCTGCCTCCAAGTCATGTCAAGGGTGGTTGTCACAGGCCTGTCATACCCTGCCGGCAGGGCCGCACCCCGGGGCCGTGGAGGTGACCGCCGATGTCTCCCCGCCGACCCGTTCGCAAGGACGCGCCCGCGCGCAAGCGTCCCCGCTGTAGTCGGTGTAATCGATCGATCCATGTCCCGGCCGAGTGGAGCATGGGGGCCGCGGTCAGGCGTCACTACTGGGCCAAACACCGCGACGTCATGATGCGGCCTCGACGGAGCTCGTCATGAGCGCGGCGCCTTGCCCGGCAGAGACTAGGGCCGAGCTGGGAGAGCTCGTCCTGGTGCTGTTGGCCGGGACGCTCGAGGGGCTTTCGGGCAGGCTCCAGAGCGACGGCTACGAGGGCGCCGCCGAGCTCGTGGCCGATCTGGTCGAGGTCGTGGACGACTATCTGGACCGTGCGCGTAGGTGCGCTACAAGTGATGCTGCGCCCGGCCTCCAACTCTGAGCCGCGGACCATCCCACAACAGGTGGTCCAGGTCGCGAATGTTCGTGGGGTGGGCCGGCGTCGGGACGGCGCGGATCTCCAGCGCTGGGAGGGGGCCCCAACTAGGATCAGGATGATGGTTCATCCTCGAGACGACGACCGGGCTCGGCCGAGCAGGGGTACGACCGAGGTCCTCGACCGCTTGCGCCGGGAACATCGCATCCGGGCCCCCGGCCGCCGGCCCTTACTTCAAGGCTGGAGACAAGCTGCGGAGTCGGCGGGCCTCGCCTTTCTCGCCCTGTTGTGCGTGGGTGTCTTCCTAATGGTCGCGTTGAGGCTTCAGTTCGAGCAGCTCGGCGCCGGGTTCAACCCCGCGGCCATCGTCGCGGCCGGGGCGGTGCTGGCACTGGCTTCGCTGGGGGCGTCTCTTCACGTGGGGGAAGTTGAGGTGACGGTGATTCCGTTAGGCGCCCTCTGCGTGCTCGGGCTGGCGTTGGCCTGGAGCAGCACGACGAGAATTGCCGCCGCTCGCAAGGACGCACAACAACCTCTGCGACCCCTCTTTCACGGCGCTCTTACCGGAGGCTTCTTCGGGCTTCTGTGCCTGCTCTCGGCGCTGGTCTTCCGCTTCGGAGGTGAACCCGACCCGGTTTCGATCGGGGCCTTCCAGGCGCTGTTGTGGGGGAGCGTGTGGGGATCGCTCTTCGGTGTCCTGGGAGCACTCAGGTCCGAAGTATCGGGGGCCGTTCAGCTCGCCGCGCTGGGCCGCGCGCTCGAGGCCCGGTCTCGCGTCGCCTACGAGGGGCTTTGCTCCGCAGTCGTGATGCTGCTGTCGGGGGCGGTGCTGTCCTGCGCCGCGCTGTTGCTATGGGCGATCGTCGCCCTGGTGCGGAACTCGGTGCCGATCGACCTGTCGTGGCGCTCGGCCGCGGCCGCGCTCATATACCTGGTTGCGTTCGCCCCCAATGTCGTGCTGATCTGCCTGTCCCTTTCCCTGGGCGCGCCCGTCGAAGTGGGCGGGCGCATCTCCGTGGCCGGGGACAGCTTCGGACGGCTCGCCGAATACTCGCTTCTCGACTGGGGCGGGGCGAGCACGCCCGGTGTCGCGTTCGCGCTTCTTCTCGTGCCGCTGATGGCGTGCCTGCTGGGCGGCGCTGCTGCCCGCCGACAGGCGGCCGACAAGACGGCCGCCCTGGAGGTGGTCGGGATGGCGGCGCTGTGGTTCGGCGTCCTGGTGATCATTCTGGTTGCCCTGGCCGAGGCGCGCCTGGGGGCCGGGTTGTTCGGCCGCCGTGGAGTGGCGCGCGTGGCCCCCGACACTCTCGGCGCGGGGGTACTGGCGTGCGGGTGGGGGGCCGCTCTCGGCTGGGCCGGTTGGAAGCTGCAGGAATGGCGCTCGGGACGATGAGCGCGTCGATCCTTCACCATCGAGTAGTGGGTCCGCTTGCCTGTAACTGCTATGTGGTGGGGGATCCCACCGCGCGCCGGGCGATCGTCATCGATCCGGGAGGCGACGCCTCCGATCTCCTCGGCGTCTTGGCCGCACAGAACCTCGAGGTCACCGCGATCGTTGCGACACACGCCCATTTCGATCATCTCCTCGCTGCGGAGGAATTGCGCGCGGCGACCGGAGCTCCCTTCTATCTGCACCGCTCAGACGAGGCACTGCTGTCGTGGATGCAAGAGTCCGGCCGTCTGTTCCTGGGAGCGGACCTTCCGCCCCCTCCCGAGGTCGACTCCTGGACCACAGAGGGCGACCGGCTCGTTGCCGGCGCGGCCGAGCTCGAGGTCATCCACACTCCGGGCCACTCACCGGGTTCGATCTCGCTGGTGGCCGAGGGCACGCTGTTCTCCGGGGATACGTTGTTCGCCGGCTCAGTGGGGCGCACCGATCTTCCAGGGGGCGACTCTGCTGCGCTGGTGCAGGCAGTCCGGGGAAAGCTCTTCGAGCTACCCCCTCAGACACCCGTCTACCCGGGTCACGGCCCCGCTACGTCTCTCGAGGAGGAACGCCGCTCTAACCCGTTCGTGGGGGATCCGGTCGGATGACCTCGCGAGCCTAGCGCTCAGGATCTTTGGTTTCGGTGATGTGTTCACGACAACGGTCGGAGACCCTCAACTTTCGCATGGTTCATGGGTTCCGACCTTGAACTGTAAGCAGCCGAGCTGTGGCTCTTGCTGCTATATTCCCCTCCGTGGCAAAGCCGGCGAGGCCTACCCTCCACCATCTCGCGCTCACGGTGACCGACCTCGATGCGAGCCTAGCTTGGTATCAAGAGGTTTTCGATGTGTCGCCGATGATGGAGGTGCCACATCCGGGTGGCATGGGGGTGGTGTTGGCCGACGAGCAGCTGACCCTCATGATCGTTCTTCACCGCCACGACGCCAACGAGCCGGAACGATTCTCCGAGCTCCGGACGGGATTGGATCATGCAGGTTTCATGGTCGCAAGCCGGGCAGACCTGGAGAGCTGGCAGAACCACCTCGCGGCTCACGGTGTGGTGCCTTCTGCGGAGGCGGCGAGCCCGTTGACGCAATCTCCTATAGCCGACGAAGCGTACGGGTCCGTTCTCGTCTTCCGGGACCCCGACAACATCCAGCTTGAGTTCATCGCTCATAGGGCCGCAGAAACTTAGTCCTAGAACTCAGACTCTCCCAAGTACCGGCTGATCAGCAAGATCGACGCCGCTCCTTCTCCGACCGCTCCGGCGACCCGCTTGATCGAGCCGTGGCGGACGTCGCCGGCCGCGAACACCCCCGGCATGCTGGTCTCCAGCAGGAGCGGAGGCCGGGCGAGCGGCCACCGTTCCCGTCCACTCTCATCGGCCCAGAGATCGGTGCCCGTGAGCACGAACCCCCGCTTGTCCCGGGCCACGGAAGGCTCCAACCAGTCGGTGTGCGGCTGTGCCCCGATCATCACGAACAGTGCTTCGGTTGCCACCTCCTGTGTCTTCCCGGTGGAGCGGTCGATGATCGTCACCGCTTCGAGGGTGTGCTCGCCCATGGCCTCGGCGACCTCGCTGTTGAGGAGCACTCGGACGCGCTCGTTGGCCTCGATCTCCTTAACCAGGTAATCCGACAAGCTCTTTGCGAGGAGAGGACCTCGCACCAAGAGGGTCACGCTGGCACCGACCTTAGAAAGATAGATCGCCAGTTGGCCCGCCGAGTTGCCCGCCCCCACGACGCATACGTTGACCGCGCCCAATGCCCGGGCTTCCGATATTCCGGCGCCATAAAACACGCCGCTGCCCACGAGTCGGTCGACGCCCGGTGCTTCGAGCTCTCGATAGGAGACTCCGGTCGCAATAGCCACCGTACGGCTGTGAACCTCCCGACCGTCCGCGAGGACCACTATGTTTTCGCGATCGTCGCTCCGCAGACTTGCGACCGGAACGGTAAAGGCCACGTAAGCCCCGAACTGTTGCACCTGCCGCGATGCCCTCTCAGCAAGATCTCTTCCGCTGATACCCCACGGAAACCCCAGGTAGTTACGGATCATCGCACTCGTCCCCGCCTGTCCTCCGACGGCCAGAGACTCGAGGACCAGTACCCGGAGGCCCTCGGCCGCGGCGTACACAGCGGCCGCGAGCCCTGCCGGTCCCGCGCCCACGATGGTGACGTCATAAGGGGAGTCCTGGGGTGGGAGATCGCGTCCGCCCAAAGCGCGCGCGACTGTCATGACGGACAGGTCACGGATGATCCGGCCATCGTAGAGAACGGCTGCGGGGAGGTCGTCATGCGTCAACCCGTGCTCCCTCATGATGGCTGTCGAACCGGGTGAGTCGGGCGGGTAGACGCCGGTGGCGACGTTGTTGAGCTCGGCGCCTCGGACCAAAGAGCTTATGAGCGGCGACCTCGGCTCGCCGATGAACTTGATTTTCTCCAGCCGAGGTAGATGGGTGCTAGACCACACTCTAAGAGCTTCTCCGGTAGTCGGGTAGAGCTCCTCTTCTGGTGACGCCCATGGCTTGCCAAAGTAGTAATCGATATGGTTCAAGGTCAGGGCCCTGATGATGGGCTGTTCCGCTCGGAGATCTCCGACATCGATCATCAAGGCTCTCATTGCCCCTGGGTGGTACTCGCGGGACTGACTGAGAAGATCGATCCCCGTCATCTCAGGCATCCATTGATAGGCGATGGCCAGGGCTACGATCCGGTTTTCCCTCGCCAGACGTTCCTGCAATCGCACGGCTACTTGCGGCGAGCTCGCCGAGAGCACGTCGTAGTCGGCGCCATATCGCCTCGCCATGTCTCGCTGTAGGATCTCCAACGATCTCTCGTCGCAGTCGACGACCAGGATTGTCGCTTTCATCGCCTTACGGATATCACGGCGTCCAGCCCGCCGCCACTAGTTGGAGCACTCGGTGGCCCGTGGTTCGAGGCGGGCGCTGGTGATCGTTGAACAACTAACCAAGTGGCTGTCGTGCCACGAATGCACTGCGACTACGGAAGAGGCGGCCGGTGCTCTGGGGCCGCGCTCAGCCAGGGTCTCTAGAGGTAGGGAGCAACCGCCGCCAGGGGTACGCCCGGGTAGCGCTCGATGTCCCGCTCGAGCGTCACTCTGAACTTGTCTTCGCGGGACGTGGACTTGCGGGCCACCTCTCTGAAGCCAAGCCTCTGGAGCCTGCGGAGCTCCCCCGCATAGGCCTTTCGCAGGCCGGCGCCTGGAGCCCTGAGATAGAGGTCGAGTGTGATCTGCTGGGTAATCTTTTTCTGCCTGCCTTCAGCCATCGGCCGACAATACTCGACCGATGCTGTGTCTGGTTCTCCTAGCAGGTTTAAGGGCAGGTGTAGTCAAACCCAGTGCTTGTCCTTGAAGTAGAGGTAGAGGCCGGCGCTCGTAATAAGCATCAGCCCGAGGGCGAAATAGAAACCGAAGAGCCCCCCGTCCGGCGGCACCAGGGCGAAGTTCATCCCGTAGACGCTGGCGATGAAGGTCGGCACCGCGATGATCGCGGCCCACGCTGTCAGTCTCTTGGTCGTCTCGTTGAGCCGGGCGGTTTGCTCGGAGCGCAAGAGATCCAGTACCGCGTCGGCGAGGTCGTCGACGTTGCGGACCTGATCACCGATCCTCAAGATGTGGTCGTGAACGTCCGCAAACAGCGCTCGCGTCTCAGCGGGGAAATGGCTACGGCCGGGGCCCTCCATGATCCACTCGAGCACGTGTTCGGTCGGCAGGGCGTAGCGGCGCAACCGAGAGAGCTGCTGTTTGAGGCTATAAAGCTCCTTCTGCATCTGCCGTTGCGTACCGGGGGCAGAATCGTCGAGAACCTCCTCGCTGAGAATCTTTTCCTCAAGCGACTCGATGCGGTCTTCGAGGCGGGTCACGATCGCTTCGTACTCGTCGACGAGCACGTCCAGAAGAGTATGGATGAGAAAAGCTGAATCCAGCCTCGGCTCGCCTTCCTGTGCTCGCCAGCGACTCTTGGCGGCCTCGAGGGTGCGCCCGGCCCCCTGATGCAGGGTCAGCAAGAAGCGATCGCCCACAAAACAGGCGATCTGAGCCGCCTCGAGCTGACCGTGGGCCTCATCGAGCTGGTGCAGCACCAGAAAAAGATGGCCCTCGTAGTCCTCGAGCTTGGGACGCTGGCGGGGTCTGCGGGAATCCTCGACCGCCAGGCGATGGAGCCCGAACTCCTCTTCCATAACCCTGGCGTCCGTGTCGTCGACCGTCGAAATGTCGGCCTCAGCCCACACGACGTTGCCGAGCTCCGAGCGTAGCTCCGAGATCTCTGCGAGATCATCCACGTTTTTCCAGCCCGATTTATCCGAGTGGCACACCGCAAGCAGCATGCTTAGACAATAGGGCCTAACCGACCCGGCTCCCAGGACGATTACCCTGGGTGCCCCAACCAGCTCAAGCTACCCCCAAAAGGAGCCAGCCGCGTGTCGAAGGTCATGGACGACAGAGCACAGGAGATTCAGCAGCAGGAAGTCGCTCGCTTCGAGGACAGGACGTCTCGCTCGAAAAGCCTTTACGAGCGCGCCGAGCGTTCGATGCCGTTCGGCGTGACGTCATCGTTTCAGGCCGGAGACCCCTATCCGATCTATCTCACATCGGGCAAGGGGAGCAACGTCACAGACGTCGACGACAACACCTACATCGACTACCACAACGGGTTCGGCTCGATGGTGGTGGGACATGCCCACCCGGTCGTGACCGAGGCCATCCGCAAGGCGGCCGCTCTGGGAACCCATTTCGCAACCACAACCGAGCCCGCCATCGCCCTCGCCGAGGAGATCAAACGACGCTTCGGGCTCGACAAGATCCGCTATACGAACTCGGGCACCGAGGCGACCATGGATGCGATCCGTGTGGCGCGCGCCGCCACCGGCAGGGACGTGCTGCTGAAGATCGAAGGCTCCTATCACGGCCACCACGACGCAGTCATGTACTCGGTGGTGCCGACTATGGACTCGAGCGGCCCCACCGAGCGGCCGTGGACTGTGCCGTTCTCACGTGGCATTCCACCCGAGACCGCACACTCGACAATGGTGGTGCCGTTCAACGACCCCGATGCATTGCAGGCGATCTTCGAAGAGCACGGATCTCGCATCGGGGCCTTGATCATGGAGCCGGTGATGATGAACATCGGCGTCGTCGTGCCGCTGCCCGGCTACCTCGAGCGGGTGCGCGAGCTGTGTACCCAGCACAACGTGGTGATGATCTTCGACGAGGTGAAGACCGGCGTATCGATCGCCGCCGGGGGAGCAACCGAGTACTTCGGAGTTCAACCCGACATGGTCTGTCTCGCCAAGGCGATAGGAGGCGGCACCCCCCTCGGAGTGTTCGGGGGCCGGGCCGAGCTCATGGACGAGATCACAAAGGGTGTGGCTGCGCTCGGCACCTTCAACGGCAACCCGCTTTGTGTAGCCGCGGGACTTGCGACCCTGACCGAGGTATTGAACGAGGACGCCTATGCACACCTGCGGTCACTTGGCACGAGGCTAGCGCAGGGCTGCCAGAAGGTGCTCGACGATCATGGTATTCCGGCGGTGACGACGGACTTGGGCAGCAAAGGCTCGATAACCTTCAGGGACCGGCCCCTCGAGCGGTACCGCGACTTCACCGAGCTCGACGATGATCTCTTCGGTGCCTACTGGTACTGGGTCGTCAACCGGGGCATCTACCAGACCCCCGGCAAAGAGGAGCAGTGGACGATCTCGGTGCAGCATTCTGAGGAGGACATAGACCACACGATCGAGGTCCTGGCCTCCTACTGCGCCAAGGTCACAAGCTAAACCCTCGCCTCCCCGCCGAGTGGTGTTAGATGACCAAATAGAGCATCTGGCCACCACTCGGCACGAAGCTAGGCGAGGGGGGCGGCAGTGGTCCGGCTCGTGCGCTTCTCGCGCACGAGGCTGACGATCACGTAGACCACTCCGATCGAGAACATGATCGTGCCCATGACGTTGACCTGCGCCGGGACGCCGAAGCGCGACACGCCGTAGATCCACAACGGGAACGTCAGCGTGGCTCCGGAGTTGAACGTGGTGATGACGTAGTCGTCGATCGAGAGGACGAAGGCGAGCAACGCGGCGGCCATGATTCCGGGGAAGATCAGTGGGAAGGTCACCGTCCAGAACGTCACCCAGGGTGTGGCACCGAGGTCCGAGGCCGCTTCCTCGAGGCTGCCGTCGAGCCCCGACGTGCGCGCCTTCACGGTCACGACCACATAGGAGATACAGAACATGATGTGGGCGATGAGGATGGTCATAAAGCCCGTCGTCACGTTCAAGGAGACGAACATCGCCAGCAGCGACACCCCGAGGATGATCTCAGGTGTCGCCATCGGGATGAAGATGAACAGGTTGAGTCCCGAGCGGCCGCGGAAACTAAAGCGTGTCAGCGCCAGGGCTATCAATGTGCCGAGGATGCAAGAAACAAACGTCGAGAGCGCGGCGATCACCAACGAGTTCTTGAGCGAGCTTACGAGCTCCGGGACCTCAAAGATGTTGCGATAGTGGTCTAGTGTGAATCCCTCCCAGGTGAGGTTGAAGCGGCCCGTATGGTCGTTGAAACCGAACAGGGCCATGATGAGGATAGGTACCAGCAGGTAGGCGAAGACGAGTGCCGTGTAGGTAGGAAGGAACCACTCCCGCCTCTTCCTGGGGGTGGCCCTCGGTTCCCCTCCCACTGCGGCGGGACGCGCGGCGTCCTCGACGGTGGTCGCCACTATCCGGTCAGCTCCTCGGTCCCCAGCAGGCGGGCATAGAGGAAGATGCCGAGGAGGATGCCCACAATAAGGAGGAACGACAGAGCACCGCCGGTGGGATAGTCGCCGTTGACCAGCAGCAGCCGCTGTACCACGTTACCGATCATCGAGGTCTGGGGATTGCCGAGAAACTCGGCGTTGATGAAGTCGCCCACAACGGGGATGAAGGTCAACAGAGAGCCCGCGAACACGCCGGGCAGCGACAGGGGCAGGGTCACCCTCATGAACGTCTCCCGCCGGTCGGAGTAGAGATCCTGCGCAGCCTCGCGCAACGCAGGGTCGAGCTTTTCGAGAGCCACATAGAGAGGCAGAGCCATGAACGGCAGATAGTTATAGATAAGCCCGAAGATGACGGCTGTGGGGGTCGCCAGCAGGCGAAAGTCCTGGGACAGCAGACCGGCATCCTTGAGCGTGCCCAGGAAGATACCCTCGTCCGCGAGCACGAAGGTCCATGAGATCGTGCGGATGAGAAAGGGTGTGAAGAAAGGCAGCAGTAAAAGAAGCAGGAAGAGATTCTTGCGTTGTCCACCCTTGGTCGCAATCCAATAGGCCATTGGATAAGCCATCAGCAAGGTGGCGCCTGTGACGATCGCGCCGTACGTGAAGGAACGGATGATCTGGGTCCTATATCCACTGAGGGCGTCGGTATAGGTCTGGACCCACTCCGCCGAGTACCCGAAGCCCGTCTCGATTGTGCCCTCGTAGAAGGTGAACGACAGCATGAAGTAGAGCGGCACGGCAAAGAAGACGATCAACCATGTAACGCCGGGCAGGCTCAACAGATAGGGGGCCGCGCCCCGCCGTGCCGCCGTGCTCATCCCTCCAGTACCGTGTTGAAGAGCTCGTTCCACTCCTGCTCTTCTTCGGGGCTGAGGTTCTTGTAGCTGTAGATCTGGGACTCCATTTCGGGGGTCGGGAACACGAGCGGACTCGCTGCGATTTGTCGGGTGTAGGAGTCGTCTGACTTCTCGAGGATGGGCCGCGCCTCGGGCACGGGCGTGATGTAGTTGATCCATGCTGCCATCTGAGCCGCTATCTTGGGCTGGTAGACGAAGTCCATCATGGCGTGAGCGTCGATAGGATTGGCCGCATTCTGGGGGATGCCCATGGCGTCGGTGAACAGCATTCCACCCTCCTCGGGCACCGTGAAGCGGATCTTGGAGTTTTCCCCCAGCGTCTTTCCGACGACGTCGCCCGACCACGAGATGCAGAGGGCAAGGTCGCCTTGAGCGAGGGGCCCGACGTAGTCGTTTCCGTAGTACTTGCGCACGATGCCGTCCTCCTGCTGCTTGAGCAGCTTCTGCTGGGCGGCGCGCGCGTCCTCGGTCGTGCAGTCCTGCGGCTTGATTCCCATGCCTAGCATCACGAGGTGCATGGTGTCGCGCATCTCGGTGAACATCCCTACTTTGCCCGCGAAGGCGGGGTCGAAGAGATCTTCGACACTGGTGATCTCGCGCCCGGTAAGCTCGGGGTTCCAGGCGATCCCCGTGATCCCGGACTGCCACGGCACGCTGTGCTTGTTGCCCGGATCATAGGTCGGGTCCTTGTAGATGTCACCGGCGTGCTTGTCGAAGTTTGGCAGCAAGGAGTGGTCGAGCTCCTCCAGGTAGCCGAAGCTCGCCATCTTGGCGAGCAACCAGTCGGTCACCACGATGATGTCCCACTGCACCGGCTCTTCGTTCGATAGAGGTTCGCGAATGGTGGCGTAGAAGCTATTGTTGTCGTTGATCACCTCTTTGTAGCTGACGTCGATGCCTGATGCCTTTTCGAACTGTTCCAGCGTGGGGCTCCCACCCCCGGCCTTGTCGATGTAGGCGGGCCAGTTGGCGAAGTTGAGCTCGCCCGTCTCCTTGTTCGTGGTGAGCTTGTCTTCGCCCGCGGGCTGGTCTTGCGCGGTCTCGCCCTGTACCCCGCAGGCGGCCAGGAGCGCCGATGCTGATAGGGCCGATGCGCCGACTCCAGCGCGTCGCAACAGGTCCCTCCGGGTCAATCGCCTGACTCCTCCGGACCTCATCAGATCGTTCAAGTCGGTCACGCTGTAGCCTCCTCGTTGGTTTGCTCGGTTGAATTGTCGGCCTTGACTGCAAAGGTGTGCTCCGGGTCCCACGACAGACGGACTTTGGTGCGGTCGGCGATGGGGGCGCTGTTCGCCCCGAGGTTCTGCGCGTAAACCACGATCCGGGAACCACCCGAGGACTTGCACTCATAGGAGGTGCTGACGCCTGTGTAAGTGGAGACCACCACCGTCGCCTCGATGGCGTTCAGGGCGCGTTCCTCTTCCGTGTTGGTGGCTTCATTGATGTGAATCTTCTCGGGGCGGACCCCGATGCGCACGGGGCCGTGATCGGCCGGGAGCCTGCGCGCCGGCAGCGCCACGGTGCTGCCGGCCTTCAGGTCGACCTTGGCAACCGAGCCGTTAGTGCTGGAGACTTCTCCGTCGAGCAAGTTCGATGCGCCGAGAAAACCGGCAACGAAGGCGGTGTCCGGGAGCTCGTAGACCTCCTGTGGAGCACCCACCTGCTCGAGGTGGCCCGCGTTCATCACGGCGAGACGGTTGGACATCGTCATCGCTTCTTCCTGATCGTGGGTGACATAAATGAACGTGATCCCGATCTCCTGCTGGATCTGCTTGAGCTCCAGCTGCATCTGCTTTCTCAGCTTGAGGTCCAACGCTCCCAGCGGCTCGTCGAGCAGAAGCACCGACGGGGAGTTGACCAGGGCTCGGGCGAGCGCCACACGCTGCTGCTGGCCACCAGAGAGCTGATTGATTCGCCTGGTGGGGAACCCCGACAGGTCCACGAGCGCTAGCATCTCCTGGACCCGGTCCTTGATCGCCGACTCTGACACCTTCTTGCGCTTGAGCCCGTACCCGACGTTGTCGGCCACGTTCAGATGAGGGAACAGCGCGTAGGACTGGAACACCGTATTGACGTTGCGCTTGTAGGGAGGAAGGGCGGAGACCTCGTCTCCGCCTAGATAGACGTGGCCGGAAGTGGGTTCCTCGAAGCCGCCGATCATCCGCAAAGTGGTGGTCTTGCCGCACCCGGAGGGGCCGAGGAGGGAGAAGAACTCGCCCTCTTCGACGACGAGGTCGATGTGGTCGACCGCGGTCGTGCCCTTAAAACTCTTGGTGAGGTCTTCCAAGCGCACGTCGGACATACCTAGATTGTCCTCGCGAAGGAGATCTGTGTGAGCGAAAACAATGCCGCTACCGCATGCCGGCGTCGGCCCACCGAAGCGCGTCGATAAGGACATCGAGCCCCTCGTGCAGGTGCTCGTCCTCTATTACGAGCGGGGCGAGAAGGCGGACGACGTTGTCGTAGGTTCCCGCTTTGAGCGTAAGCACTCCGCCCTGGAGGCACCGAGCCACGACGGCGGCGGCCTCGGCCTTGGCCGGGGCCTTGGTCTTCTTGTCGGTAACGAGTTCGACGCCGATCATCGGACCCAGCCCGCGCACCTCCCCGACGAGCGTGAGCTCGTCTGCTAGCGGGTCGAGGCGGGAGCGGATCAACTGGCCCTGTTTCCGGCCGCGCTCCATGAGATCGGTCTCCGTCAGCTCCGCGATGACCGCCAGCGCCGCGGCGCAAGCCACGGGGTTACCGCCGAAGGTGCCCCCCAAGCCCCCGACGTGCGGGTCTTCCATCACGTCCGCGGCCCCCGTGATGCCTGAGATCGGCAGGCCCGCCCCCAGAGACTTGGCCGTGGTGACGATGTCCGGGACCACACCGTAGTGCTCGATCGCGAACATCGCGCCGGTCCTGCCCATGCCGGATTGGACCTCGTCGTCGATCAGGAGGATGCCGCGCTCGGACGCGATCTGGCGCAGGGCCGGGATCCAGTCGTCGGGCGCGACCACAAACCCACCTTCGCCCTGGACCGGCTCGACCACCAGGGCGGCGACGCTGTCGGCGCCGATCTGCGAGTCGATCTGGTCGGCGAGTTGCTCGGCGCAGGCAATGCCGCAGGAAGGATGAGTGAGCCCCAGCGGACAGCGATAGCAGTAGGCGAAGGGAGCACGGTAGACCTCCGGCGCGAAAGGCCCGAAGCCGTGCCGGTAGGGCATTTCCTTGGCGGTCAGGGTCATGCCCATCAGGGTGCGCCCGTGAAAGCCGTTGGTGAAGCCGATGACGGCGTCTCGCCCGGTGTGATAGCGGGCGATCTTGACGGCGTTCTCGATCGCCTCGGCCCCCGAGTTGGACAGCATGGTCTTCTTGGCGTGATCTCCGGGGGTGATCGAGTTCAGGGTTTCGGCAAGTTCGACGTAGCCCTCATACATGGCGACATGGAAGCACTCGTGGAGGGTCTTCTCGACCTGATCCTTGACGGCCTGCAGGACGCGGGCATTGGCGCGGCCCACATTCAGCACCCCGAGGCCGCCGGCAAAGTCGATGAAGCGGTTGCCGTCGACATCGGTGACGAGGGCGCCGTCGCCTGATGCAATGAATATGGGCGCGGTGTTGAAGACGGCGCGGGGGACGGCCTCAGACCGCCTTTCAGAGAGCTCGCGCGAGATGGGCCCGGGCACGACGTTCAAGCTGAGCGCCATGTTTACAAGGCCATCCCTACATCATCCAGGCGAACCAACTCCTGTCCCCATCCTGTCCCCACCCGTCCCCCTACGCGCTGCCGGCGCTCGCGCGAGCGAACATTCAGACCCGCAACCTCAATCTACAACAGTAGTAGCTGATCGAGCAGGTGCGAGCAGGCGTGGTAGCGGGGCGGCGTTTGTACACTCTGTAGCATCGTGAGCCCTGCCGTGTCCGAACTCCTACAGTTGCCCGGGTTGAGGCTGACGGTCGTGGCCGGCGCCCGGGGACTCGAGAGGGAGATCACCTGGGCACACATCTCGGAGCTTTCTGATCCCACTCCGTGGTTGTCCGGGGGCGAGCTGTTGTTGACTACCGGGATGTCGCTGGGGAAGGAAGAGGACGACCAGCGCTTGTACGTGGAACGCCTCGTTTCGGCGGGGGTATCGGGATTGGGCTTCGGCGTGGGGTTTGGCTTCGAGGCGGTGCCCGAAGCCATGGTCACCGCGGCCGAGGAGTCGGGGCTGTGTCTGCTCGAGGTACCTCTTCCCGTTCCCTTCATCGCCATCACAAAGGCCATCAGCTCGGAGCTGTCGGAAGAGCGCCTGAGAGAGGCGGAGATGTCGGTCGAGATGCACGAGCGCCTCGCCTCGTTGATCTCCGAAGGCGCGGGCCCGGCCGATGTGCTCGATGAGGTCTGCGAGCTCCGAGGAGGCTGGGCCATCCTGTTCGATGCGGGAGGGGGGATCGTGGCTCGCTCGGGATCAGGCTCCCCGCCGCCCGAGGAGGTCTGGACCGCTCTGCCTCCGGGCCTGGCGGAAGGACAAGACCTTGACGCCTCTGCGGAGGCGTCGCCCGAGGGGTCGCGGGTGGCGGTGAGGGTTGTCTCCAGCGGGCGCCAGGAGGCGGTGCTCGTGTACGGCGCTGCCCGCAAGCTGCAGGCGCCCGATCGCATCGTGGTGCACCATGCCGTGACCGTCCTGGGCCTGCTGCTGGCATCCCGGCGGGCGGTCATCGAGACCGAGCGCCGAATCGCCGGAGATCTGTTGTCGGAGGCGTTCGCCGGGCGTCTGCGAGGCTTGGATCTCGAGCGGCGCCTCGAGCTCGCCGGTTTTCCCGGACTCGCCGCCCTCACTGCCTTGGCAATGGAGCCGCTGGAAGGCTCCGATCAGCAGGGGCTTCAGGACCTCTCGTGGGCGCTCGACGGCATCCTGGGGCGGCGGTGCCGGGCGGCGCGCACCACGGTGACACATGGCAGGGTTGCTTGCCTGGTCGCTCACGACGCACCCGAGACCCTTGCCCGCGAGCTACTCGACGAGCTGGAGCTGAGCCCGCGGCGCCCCGGGCTCGGTGGGCTTGCGGTCCGGGCCGGCGTGGGGGAGACGGTCTCGGTCTCGGAAGTCAGACGCTCCTACCTGACGGCCGTCTTCGCGCTGCGAGCGGCCCCCAGCAGCAGCCGCCTGGGTCTGCCCTCCGACCTCGGTTCGTACCGCTTCCTGCTCTCGGCCCAGCCGACCCCACTTCTGGAGGGCTACGTGCGAACGGTGCTGGGGACGCTCAGGGACAGGGACGAGACGCGCTCCTCCAAACTTGTGGAGTCGGTGCGCGCGTTTATCGCAGCAGGGGGGCGTTGGGAGCACGGGGCGGAGGCGCTGGGAATCCACCGGCACACCCTTCGGTATCGCGTGCGCCAGGCCGAGCAGCTCCTCAACCGGGACCTCGGCTCGGCCGAGGATCGACTAGAGGTCTGGTTGGCTTTGAAGGCGGCCGAGGTCCTCGAGGAATGAGCAACTCATCGAGGGACGGGAACAAGCGAGCCTGCAAGCTGCGTCAAAGAGCCATGACAAAGACGACGAAACTCCTCACCCCCCTCATCGCCCTTCTATTCATCCTCGCCGCGTGCGGACAGCCCTCGACTCAGCCCGGCGGCTCCGGTTCCTCCAGCGACGAAGACGTGGTGAGCAGCGAACCCGACGACGATCCCTCGGACATTGAGCCCGGCCCCAGAGCCAAGCTCGTCACGCCCCAGGGTGACGCACTGAACGTCATCCCCGGGGCCTGGCGAAGGGTCAAGAAGGTCGACGAAGACACGCTCAAGGTCTTCTTCTGGGGAGGGGTCGAGCCCTGCTCCGTGCTCGATTCGGTCGACGTCTCCTACTTCGGAGACGAGGTCGCCCTTACCCTGTTCCACGGCACGGGGTCCGATTCCGCCAACAAGGTCTGCCCCGAGCTTGCAGTTCTCAAGATGGTCGAGGTCGACCTCACCGAGCCACTTGGGGGCCGTGACGTGGTCGATGGGGCAGACAAGCTCGAGAAATAGCCTTCCGCGGATCGCTTGCGCGTTTTGAGCGCTTCTCGGTGCCCTTTTCGGCACCCTGGCGCCCTTAGAACGCGGGTAGCGTGTGTTCCGGCATGAAATAGCCGGTCGAGGAGGGTTATATGGGGTCGCAGGGCGCGCGGCTCAACGTCGCGCAGAAGCTGATCGATTCACACCTCGTCTCGGGGGACATGACCCCCGGAGAGGAGGTTGGGCTTCGGATCGATCAGACGCTGACCCAGGATGCAACCGGAACGCTGGTGATGCTCGAGCTCGAGGCCATGGCTCTCGATCGGGTGCGCACCGAGCTATCGGCCCAGTACGTCGACCACAACCTCCTGCAGGCCGATGAGAAAAACGCCGACGACCATCTCTTCCTTTACAGCGCCTGCCAGAGGTTCGGGTTGTGGTACTCGAAGCCGGGCAACGGCGTCAGCCATCCCGTTCACATGCAGCGCTTCGGCATTCCCGGCAAGACCATGGCGGGCTCGGACAGCCACACTCCCGCCGCCGGCGCCCTCGGAATGTTGGCCATCGGCGTCGGCGGACTCGAGGTTGCCATGGCGATGGCAGGCGAGCCTCTGTTCGTCACGATGCCCGAGATCTGGGGCGTCGAGCTCACCGGACAGCTGCCGGACTGGGTCTCGTCCAAAGACGTCATCCTCGAGATGCTTAGACGGCATGGCGTCAAAGGGGGCCGCGGCCGCATCGTCGAGTATCACGGTGCCGGCCTCGAGCATCTCTCGGCGATGGACCGGCATGTGATCGCCAACATGGGGGCCGAGCTCGGGGCCACCACCACCGTGTTCCCCTCCGACGAGGAGGTTCGCCGCTTCCTGGCGAGCGAGGGTCGCGTCGACGACTGGGTCGAGCTGGTAGCGGACGAGGGCTGCTCTTACGACGTGACCGAGAGCATCGACCTGTCCCGGCTCGAGCCTCTCATAGCCACTCCCTCCAGCCCCGGAAACGTGGTGCCGGTGACAGAGGTGGCCGGCCGGGAGATCTCGCAGGTGGTTGTGGGCTCGTCGGCCAACCCGGGGCTGCGAGACTTCGCGGTGGTGTCCCAGATCGTCGCCGGGAGTCAGGCGCACCCGCGCGTCTCGTTGGACGTGAACCCGACCTCCCGCCAGACGCTCGAGATGATGATCCGCGAGGGGCTGCTCGCCCCCCTGATCCATGCGGGGGCGCGCCTCCATCAGTCGGGCTGCATGGGCTGCATCGGCATGGGGCAGGCGCCCGCCTCCAAGCAAATCAGCCTGCGTACGATGCCTCGGAACTTCCCCGGCCGCTCGGGGACGAAGGAGGACCTGGTCTATCTGTGCTCCCCCGAGACCGCGGCCGCCTCCGCACTGACCGGTGAGATCACCGACCCCCGCTCGCTCGACATGAACTACCCGCGCTTCGTGCCTCCAAAGGAACAGGCGATCAATACCGAGATGTTGGTGCCGCCGCCTCAGGGGTCGGAGACGGTCGAGCTTATCAAGGGCCCGAACATCTCATCCCTGCCGGACTTCGAGCCACTGCCGGACGAGCTGCGGCTCGAGGTGCTCCTCAAGGTGGGAGACGACGTCTCAACCGACGAGATCATGCCGGCGGGACAGCGCGTGCTGCCGTTTCGCAGCAACATCGAGAAGATCTCCGAGTTCGTCTACTGGCAGGTCGACGACACCTACCACGAGCGCGCTCTCGAGGCAAAGAGGAAAGACGGCCATGCGATCGTCGCGGGCCACAACTACGGGCAGGGCTCGAGCCGGGAGCATGCCGCGATTGCCCCTCGCTACCTCGGCCTTCGTGTGGTGGTCGCCAAGAGTTTCGCCCGCATCCACTGGCAGAACCTCCCGAACTTCGGGATCCTCCCGCTCGAGTTCGAGGAGGAGTCGGCCTTCGACTCCCTGGACCAGGGCGACGTCCTGTTCTTGCCGGGCCTGCACGAGTCGCTGAGGGCACCGAAGCGCCGCATCACGGCCGGCAACGAGACGAAGGACTCAGAGGTGGCGCTGGCCCACCGTCTCTCCGAGCGACAGGTGAGCATGGTGCTGAAGGGCGGTCTCATCCCGGTGTTCAAGGAACGCCTCACCGAGGAAAGGGGCAGCCATTGAGGAGAGCGCTAAATCTCCTGTGGGCGAGCCCGGCGAGCCTGGTGGGGGCCCTGCTGGCTCCCTTCTTCGCCTCGCGCCGCGTTTCCTCGGGGGTCCTGCTGTGCGAAGGAGCCTCCTGGCCCACTCGGCTCGGTTGGCGCTACCGGGCCATCACGTTTGGGCACGTGGTCCTGAGCGTGGACGAGTTGGACGACGCGCTGCTCGCCCACGAGCTCGTGCATGTCCGGCAATACGAGAGGCTGGGGGCATTGTTCATGCCCGCTTATCTGTGGGCGTCCGCTGCGGCGTGGCTGCGAGGCGGCCACTACTACCGCGACAACCGTTACGAGATCGAGGCGCGCCGAGGCCCCCACACCGCCGGGTGGCGGTGAGTGGCTGCTGTGCACCCCTCATCCCCCATTCGGCATTAAGGCCTGGGGCCGGGGCTCAAGGGGTGCCCGGCCGGTGTCGATTCGTCCCCTATGAAACCGGTCACTTCCACGCGGTTCCTGCTTGTATCGCTGCTGCTGGTCGTGGTCTATCAACTTCTCCCCCAAACGGATGTCAGGGCCTTCGTCTATGAGGGCTTCGCGGCCTGCTGCGTCGTCGTTCTGTTCGTGGCCTCACGTCGGCAGGAGCGCAGCAAGCGTGCAGCCTGGTTCTTCCTAACCGCCGGCGTCGGCACCTTCGTTTTGGGAGACGTGGTCTATTCCGCGTGGGATCTCGTCTTTCATGCCCCACCGCAGCCACCCAACCTGGGCGACGCTTTCTATCTAGCGACCTATCCGCTGCTGATCGCGGGCCTGGCCACTCTCATTCGAGCTCGAACCCCGGGACGTGACTCGGCCAGCCTGATAGATGCAACTATCATCGCCACCGGCCTGGGAGTGATCGCGTGGATCTTCCTGATACAGCCCTATGCGAACGATCCGGGCCTATCCCTAGGACTGCGCGTCGTTTTGACCGCCTACCCTGCCATGGACGTGCTGCTGCTGGCCGCCACCGCTCGCCTTGCCATGGGTGGCGGCGAGAGACCGCCTGCGTTCATTCTTCTTGTCGCGGCTCCGGTGATCCTCATGATCACCGATGCCATTTATGGGCTGCAGGTTTTGAACGGCACCTTTCAGTTCCGGGGTCCATTGGACATGGGATGGATGATCTTCTATGGCCTTATGACCACGGCCGCTCTCCATCCCTCGGCCGCTCAGCTCTCTGACAGAACGGCCGTGCCCGAACAGCGTCTGTCCTACGGCCGCCTGGCCTTGCTCGCGGCGGCCTCTCTCCTCGCACCCGGAGTCATTGTCATCCTGTCAGTTCAGGTCTCCGCCAGACACGCAGCCGACTTCTTCGTTGCGGGAGCGACCTCGGGCGTGCTGTTCCTGCTCGTCGTCGCTCGCATGGCGGGACTGCTTCGCGCGCTCAGCCGGTCGGTGGCTCAAGTGGCCGCGCTACAGCAGGAGCGCGGAGAACGACGCTTCCGCTCCCTGGTGCAGAACTCCACCAACGTGATCATGCTCATGGATTCACGCGGCACTCTCGACTATGTGAGCCCATCTCTCGAGTCGGTTGCGGGCTACGAGCCGGATTCCGTCGTCGGGCTCAACCTCTTCGACTTCGTCCATCCCGACGATCTCAGCAACGTCCAGGAGCTCGTCGCGGATGTGATATCGGGAGCCGAAGCCCCGGCGACACTTGAGTGGCGGATGAAGAACGCGAGTGGCGAGTGGCGCTGGGTGGAGGGCTCGGCAAGGAATCTCTTGCACGATCCGGATGTGGAGAGCGTCGTCATCAACTGGCGTGATGTTACCGAGCGAAAGGCGCTTGAGAGCCAGCTTACCCATCAGGCTTTCCACGACCCACTCACGAATCTCGCCAACAGAGCACTTTTCCGGGATCGGGTCGAGCACGCGCTGAGCCGTCAGGATCGCAACCGAGCACCGCTCGCAGTGATGTTCATGGACCTCGACGACTTCAAGACGGTGAACGACAGCTTGGGCCACGAAGCGGGCGACGAGGTGCTCATCGAAGTCTCCAGGCGTCTCCACATGACCTTGCGATCGTCGGACACCGCCGCTCGTCTGGGGGGAGACGAATTCGCGCTCCTGGTTGAGATCCTCGCTCATCCGGAAGACACGATGAGGGTCGCAGAGCGGCTCTTGGACGCGATGAGAGAGCCCTTCGAAGTGATGGGCAGGCGGCTCTCGATTCGCGCCAGTGTCGGCATCGCCTTATCGGTTGCCGGCGATCACCGAGCCGACCAATTGCTGCGCAACGCAGACGTGGCTATGTATCGGGCCAAAAGCCACGGCAAAGGTCGCTACGAGGTCTACGAATCGGCCATGCATGCGGCGGTACTTGAACGCCTCGAGCTGAAGGCCGACCTCGAGCAGGCAATCTTGAATCAGGAGTTCTTCCTCCACTACCAACCCATCGTCGCTCTCGAGGATGAGCGGATCGTGGGTCTGGAGGCGTTGCTGCGCTGGAATCATCCTCAGGAGGGCACGATTCTGCCAAACAGGTTTATCCCGTTGGCCGAGGACACGGGACTGATAGTGCCCATCGGGCGGTGGGTGCTGCGGGAAGCCTGCCGTCAGGTACGGGTCTGGCAGATCAGGCACGGGCTCCCCGAGCTCTTCGCCGCCGTGAACCTGTCGGCCAAACAGTTGGGTGAGGCTTCTCTGGTCGACGAGGTACGTGCTCACCTTCGCGAATCCGGTCTCGACGGCTCCGATCTGACGTTGGAGATAACAGAGAGCTTGCTGATGGACGACATCGACGTGACCTTGACCAGGCTCGGCGATCTCAAGGCGCTCGGGGTCAAGCTCGCGGTGGACGATTTCGGGACGGGCTACTCGTCGCTGTCGTACCTGCAGCGATTCCCCATCGATCGACTCAAGATAGACAAGGCGTTCATCGACGGTGTGGCCCTGGGCGAACACGAGTCCGCCCTCGCCCGAGCCGTCATACAGCTGGGGGAATCGCTCAATCTCAGGGCCGTCGCAGAGGGCGTGGAAATGAGCGCCCAATTGCGAGAGCTCGTGCGGCTCGGGTGCGAATTCGGGCAGGGCTACTACTTCTCGAGGCCGCTTCCGGCCGACGCCATGGAGGACATGCTGAGCAGCGGCTACTCCTCGGTAGTCAACGATGGGAAAGAGGGGACCAGGGCGACAACTGCGCGAGCGCACGCTCGAACAACAACGTAAGTTTGAATAGCGCCGATTCGCGGCCCCGTCGAGTGGTGGCAAATGGCTACTGCGTGATTCTTGTCCAGGTCCTGGGCATGAATGCTGCACCATGAGCTTCGAGAACCGGGTCTGCGTGATAACGGGGGCCTCGAGCGGAATCGGGCGGCGCACCGCCCTCGACCTCGCCTCGCACGGAGCGCGCGTCTGCGCCGCCGCTCGCCGGAAGGACCGCTTGGAGTCGCTCCTGCTCGCGATGGGGGGCGAAAGACAAGGGCACAGCCTTCACGTCACCGATGTGTCCTCCAAACCCAGTGTGCAGAGTCTGGCGAAGCATGTCTCGGGCACCTATGGCCGCCTCGACGTGCTCATCAACAACGCCGGCTTCTCCGACCACACACCCCTGGAGAACCCGGGAGCGGTGGCTTCGCTCGAACGGATCATGGCCACGAACTTCTACGGCGCGGTCTATTGCACCGCCGAGCTGCTTCCGCTTCTTTTCTCTTCGGCGCCCTCGAGTGTGGTCAACGTCGCCTCGGTGGCGGGGCGCTTGGCGCTCGGAGGCGACCCCGCCTACTGTGCCTCGAAGTTCGCCCTGGTGGGATGGTCGGAGGCCCTTCAAACCGAGCTTGCCCCCCGCGGCGTCCACGTGGGTGTGGTTGCCCCCGGATTGATTCCCACCGAGGGGTTTCCTCAGACCCAGGCGCAAACGTATCCGCTCCTCAGGAAGCTGCTCGGTACGGAGGCTCAGGTCTCGGAGGCCATCCTCGACTCCGTGCGCAGGCGTGTCTTCGAGCGAACGGTGCCGCGCTGGTACTACCTTCTGCAGTTACCCCGGCTTCTGGCGCCGCCCCTCTATCGCGCCGCCGAAAGCCGACTTGTCGCCCCGCGCCGGAGGCGTCTCCGGGACGCTTAGCCGCGAGGGGGCCGCGGATGGGGCACACTGGAAGTTATGCCCGGTTTCTTCCCCACCGGTTGCAAGCCCGCGCTCGTCGTGGCGGCAACTCTGGTAGCCGCGTTGATGTCGCCCCCGGCTCCGGGGCAGGCGACCCTGCTCAAAGGGCCCGTGACGAAAGTAGCGCTGCGCTGCGAGGGCTCGAGCGACCCGACCCTGTTCTCGAACAACAGGCGGCTGGTGACCTCCGCCAAGGGCCGGCTGTTGGCTCTTTACGACCCTGACGGCGCGGGCCAACAGCTCGTCTGGCGCGACCCTCCCGGAAAGTGGCACAGGAGGACTCGGGGACAGGTGCCGGACGGCTTTCTGCCGGGGGCAGGTCGAAAGGACCGATCCGATCGGCCCTCTTCCATCGCGCTGGTACGCGACGAGCGCCGTCATCAGACCGCCTGGGTCGTCACCAGCGGCGGGGCCTTCGGCCGGGCGGAGGGGGCCGGCGTACGCCTGCGCCGGTTGAGCGCGCTCAACCACCCTGAGGGACCCAAGGTAGGGCCCCCGGTCAAGGTTACTCAGGGCCAGGGGGCGCGTGCCGACCTCGCCTTCGAAAGGGGACCAAACGGCCGCTATCGTGGCGTGATCTCGTGGCTTTACAGGACGCCGCGCGGCACCTATCGATTCCGGACTGCGTGGTTCACCGATCTGACCTCGAACAAGCCTCGCATCAGGGCGCGCCGCACAATCTTCAGAAGCGTGGTGGGCTCCCCGACCGGCACCTTGGTGCGGACCGACGGCGGAATGAGAATCATTGCCGCCACCGGCTCCGGCCGCCTGAGACTTTTCGCACACCGGGCGGGAACTGCTTTGGGGCAGTGGTACAGGGGAAGGGCCGACGTGTCCATCTGGCCCGGCTCGAAGCCGAGCGCCGTGGCTCTGAAAAACGGCCGCATTCTAGCCGCAGGCGAAATCAGGGTGGGGGGTCGCCGGGCGGTGAGGGCCTGGAGGTTCTCGGCTTCGGGTTCTGGGGTTACAAGGCTGATGCAGCGCGAAGGCTGGAGCCGCCCGGCTCTGACCTCACGGAGATCGGGCCGGGCGTGGCTGGTGGCGGTCCGAAGGGGCGACAAGAAAATCGTCTCGAGGGGCTTCAGGCCCGGTTCGGGCTGGGGAAGGGTCCGAGTAGAGACCCGGGTGCGAGGGCCGTTGGGTGCGACGGCCCCCAATGTTCCCCGCTACTCGAAGCGTCGATTGCGGGTGCTGCTCGCCGGCGGGAATTGTCCCGGCCCCCGTGACTCCAACGGAGTGATCGCCTACCAGCGAGGACTCTAGCCGGCAGCTCTCTATCCCCGCCGCCACTCGAAGCGGCGAGCGTTCTGGGGGCCGAGCCCGTAGCGGTGCAGGAAAGCGTTCGTGTGCGCATGCATCTCTGCGACCAAATCGTGATCGGACAGCTGCACGAAGTTGTAGCTGTAACCGTTCGAGGCGACATCGATCAGCCCGTAACCAAACGGATAGCCACCCGGCGTAGCGACCTCGGTGACGGGGACGCCGTCGAAATCACGGGTTCTGGCATTGCGATGGGTGTGGCCACAGAACACACCCCACACGTTTCCAGAGTCGCAGGTAGCGTGCACCCTTCCGCTGTCGAGATCCCGCAACCCGAAGATGATCGGCGGGAAGCTCGTAAAGGGCTGCAATGGATGATGGAGAAAGACGAACGTCGGCGGACCGCCCGGAGAGGCGACTTCGGCGAGGAGGTCGTGCTGCGCTGCCGTCAGAGAGCCTCGCTCGACCGACCCCTCACCGGGTGTGAACTCCCCGGTCACCAGGTTGAAGGAGGAAAAGGGGGAGAGAGACCGCTCCGCCGAGTCGAGCAGGCAGAAGCGCATGTCGTTGTGCTGGATAAGAGCACCCTCGGGACGGCGACCGAAGGTGGCGGCGAAGTGGTCCGTTAGGGCTCCCTCTGAACGGGAGTAGACGTCGTGGTTGCCCACAACGCAGTGCCACGGCATGTCAAGCCCCGCCAGCACCTCCTGCGCGCCCGACAGCTCCGAAGCCTCGCCCCTTTCGGAGAGGTCGCCCAATTGAATGCAGAGCTCGGCCCCCGAAGAGTTGATGTCCTCCACCGCGGCTCGCGCGCTTGCCTCCCCCCAGCGAGAGCCGAGGTGAAGATCCGAGAGGACCGCCACGCGCAGCCGCACCCCTCCAGCGCGTGCCTGTGCCGCCGGGAGGGGCTCGAACTCGGGGACGGGGGGGAGGGCACGTGGGAACTCGACCGCGTTCCGGTCCTCTTCTCCCAGGGTTCGCAACTCCTGTGCCCCGTCGTCGAGATAGGGAGCGATATGGGCCCCCGCCCAGTCGCCCAGGCGCAGGATGAAGAGCTCCGCAAGAGGCTCGTCCGACCCCCCGTCCCCCGCCACCGAACGCATCCAGGCGGCGTGTGGAGCGACCAGCTCGGAGTCTGGTTTTCGAGGGCGAGAAAGTAGCGAGGCCTCGACGATCGCGGCCCGGCGAACGGCGCGGCTTTGCGCCGCTTCGAAGCGGGGCGCGTCACCCGCCCAGGAGCCATAGACCTGGGCGCGCGCTGCCTCCACAACCCAGGAGGAGCGGAGGAGGTCTGTCCTGATCTCGTCGGAGAGAATCGGTTCAGTCATGAGCGCACAGGATAGGGTTCGTTTCTCTGGCTAAGATGCCGAGGGCTTCGGTGTCACTTCCCCGCCTGAGATTTGATACTGATCACTGGGTTGATCACGTGAGTGGATCGAAAAGGAGAGCCTTGTGTCGCTTGCTCACAGGATCGGGGAGGCCCCCCGCACCGACTGGGACCGGTACTTTCTGAACATCGCCCGCGAGACCGCGACTCGCTCGAACTGCGTCCGCCGCAAGCACGGGGCCGTGGTGGTGAGACGCCGGCGTATCTGCTCGACCGGCTACAACGGTCCTCCCTCGGGGCACGCCCACTGCGACAAGGGCGCCTGCCCGCGAGCCTCCTCCGAGGCCGCCAGCGGCTGGGGCCACGACGACTGCATCGCCATCCACGCCGAGGCCAACGCCCTGCTGTACTCCTCTCCTCAGGAGCGCGACGGCGCCTCCATTTACATCACGGGAGTGCCGTGCTTCGGCTGCGCCAAGCTCATCGCCAACTCGGGAATCGCCGAGGTGGTGGCTGAGGGGCTGCCCTACGAGGGCTGGGAGCGGGTTCGTGCCTTCCTTCTCGACTGCGACGTGAGGGTCCGCTTGCTGTAATCGCTACGGGCCTCGGTCATGTGCGACGGGCCTCGAACAGCAGGGCAAGGCGGCTTCTGTCCCGTGCCGTGACGTTCCAGCCTTCGCTTCGCAACTCCGCGACTACCTGTCTGTGGCTCTTGAGGATTGTGGGCAGGTGGTTCTTGAAGGAACGGGGGAGTAGCGCTCCTACGGGGAACGTGATCATGCAGACGAAGAGTGAGCCTGCGTGGTCCAGTACCCGGCCCAGCTCCGCCAAGGGGATGGGAAGCGGCGGCATGACCTGCAGTCCGTTGGTGCACATGATTGCTCCGAAGGTGTGGTCCCGAAACGGCAGACGCTGGACGTCTGCCTGCGCCGTCGTTAGCCACTTCGCCCCTCGCTCGTCGGCGCGCGATTTCGCCTCTTCGACCATGCCGGCGGCGATGTCGGTGCCCACGACGAAGCCTCCCCGGCCCCATCTCAAGGTGAAGAAGGCGGTGCCGACGGGCAGGTCGAGGATCGGCCGGCGCCCGGCCGCCTGCACCGCGCGGGTGCCCTGTGCGAGCACCTTGGGGTGAAGAGGCCCGGCCAAGAGCCTGAAACCGAAGCTCACTACCATCGGGTCGTAGAGCCACGACGCGGTGGCCGAGTAGAAGCGAGCCTCGAAACGCTGCCAGCTCGAGAGCGAGGAGCTCACGACCGTTCCCGCGTGCGTGGCGGGAGCTCTGAGTAGAGGCATTGCTCGGGGGTCTTGTCGACCCGGAAGCCCTTGAATGCCGGGGCCCGCAGTCTGCCTGAGGCGGTCAGCTCTCGGTACTCAACCGTTGCGACGAGAACCGGATCGACCCAGTGAGGGGCGCGCAGGGGCTTGCCGAATCCCGACGGGATGGTGCCGGTGGGGTCCTCGCCGAAGGGCCGGGAGTCGGTTTCGAGGTCGAGCAGCAGCGGCATGATCTCCGCGATCGCTTTGTGGGAGAAGCCGGTTCCGACCGCGCCGAGGAAACGCAGCACCTCGCCCTCGTAGGCGCCCACCAGCAGCGCTCCGAAGGAATCGGCGCGCGTCCCCTCGCCGCGCGACCATCCCCCCACGACGACGTCGGCCTCGTGCGTGACCTTGATCTTGAGCCACTCCTTCGTTCGCTTCCCGGGCCGGTAGGGAGAGCCGAGCCGTTTGGCGACGATCCCTTCCATGTTCCTGGCCTCGACCTCGGCGGACAACGAGCGCCCTTCTGCGCGGATGCTGGGGGACACCTGGATGTGGCGGGACGGCACTACGAGGCTCTCCAGCATTTCCTTACGCTTCTCGATCGGCTGCTCGATCACCGAGCGACCGTCGAGATAGAGCAGGTCGAAGGCGATGAAAGTCACCGGAAGGGACTTGGTGGCACGCTCGATGTCGTGTTTGTTCTGAAGGTTGATGCGGCTCTGCAGCAACTCGAAGGAGGGAACCCCGTCCTTCAGCGCTACGATCTCGCCGTCGACGATCGCTTGAAGAGCAACCAGTTGCTGGTGCAGGCGTCCGGCCTCTGGATAGGTATCGGTGACATCTCGGCCCTTGCGGGACAGCAGCCTGGTTTCATCCGAGCAGACCGCGAGCGTCCTCACGCCATCCCACTTCGGCTCGAAGATGAAGCGTTCGTCGTCGAACGACTCCTCGATAAGCGTGGCCAGCATCGGGGACAGAAGCGGCGGCTCCTCGGGGGCCGCTCGCTCGTCGCTACGCAGGAACGCAAGCCACTGGTTGTCGTCGGTGTGGTGGAGGTGGTAGACGCCCTGAAGCCTCTTGCCGTGAAGGCGGAAGCTGAGCTTGCCCCGTTCCTGCTCGAGCACCTCATAGGTGCCCGCATCGAAGATGCGGACCTCCCCGGCGCCGTAGTTGCCCTTGGGGATCGAGCCTTCGAAGCTGCCGTAGTCGAAGGGGTGGTCCTCGACGTGGACGGCGAGGTGGGGCTTTCCCTTCTTCGTAGGGAGGTTTTTCGGCACCGCCCACGACACCAGGACCGGGACCTCGCCGTTGAGCATTTCGAGCCGCAGGTCGAAGTGCAGACTGCGGGCGTGATGCTGATGGATGACGAACGTCCTTCCGGGCGGAGCCGTGGCGAGGTCGACGTTGCCCGCGACCGCGGGGGTGGGCTCGGGAGTTGCTTCGAAGCTGCGTTTGTCGGAGTAGTCGCGGGACTCGTTCACAGGACAATCGTAGGACTAAGTCTTGGCTCTCCTGAGCAGGTGAAAGGCGAGCTCCATCGACTGCGTCCCCCCGCAGCCCTCGACATCCTTGTATTTCACGTGGACGTCCAGGTAGAGGTGGTTAGCCTTGCGGGGACCGTAGAAGCCCGCGATCCAGAACCGGCGTCCGTTGAGGCGCACGCGTCGTAGCCGGTAATCGGCCCGCCGCCCCTTGCCTGCGACGTAGTCGTCGTCGCCCAGCCGGCGATACATGCGGATCACCAGCCGGGTGGGCCTGTGGCGCTTGAACAGGCGGAGATGGATCTTCCTATGGGGGCGCCACGTCATCGCCGCTCGCCGGAAGTTGGAAAGGCCGTCGACGGCAATTGACGAGCAGGTTCCGTCTCCTGCGTCCGCCGACCACACGTACGTCCACGGCCGTCCGGCCTGGCGGTCGCCGGGGCTGAGCAAGGCAGTTTTCGGCGGGCTGTGGTCGTGGGCGAGGGCGGGGGCCGGAATCAGGGACAGCACAAGCGCCAGCGTCAAGGACTTTGTCCACGAAATGAGCGCTGAGCGCTGCTGAGGTGGAGAAGATCGGCTCCCGAGGAGCGCGGTGGTCACCGAGGGCGCGAGCGGGAGGAGCGCGTGTCGTGGACCGAGGCCGCGCCTGCGACCAGGCCCTCGACCAACGGTTCTCGCCTGAGGCCGCGCTGATCTAGGCCGGCCCAACCGAGGCCTGCCCAACTGTGGCCCAGCTCTGCGGCGAGCCAAGAGGGAAGTGAGTGCTCGATGCGGAGGTGGAGGCGGAACCACGACACGTGAGCGTAGGCCGCGACCGCCTTGAGCTCGTCGGCGGACGCTCGATCCGCCGCCCATCGGGCCCCGAGGTCGTAGCCGATGCCATAGTCCTCGAGCGCGTCGGGAGCTGTCGTACGTGGCGCTTTCTCTACGCCGTCCAACACCGCTGCCGCCCCCCGACGATTGGTAATAACTTCCTACCCCTGCAGTTTGCACTTTGTTCATCAAATAGTAAAGAAGGAAGCGCTAAGCAATTCCACCTAAAGTTCGTCGGCTTCGGCGTGCCCCCCGGGCGGAGAGCCAGGCTGCCAGGCCCACGCCGCCGTAGGGATCGTCCGAGGGCAGGCCCTCGTGCTTGGTGAACGCATAAGTGTCACGGCGGCCACCCTCCTCGGCTAGGGCTCGGCGCCAGGCGCTCCTGACGGGTCTCTTGTAACGCTCGGAGCGGAGCCGGACGTAGGCGATCGGACCCGCGGGCAGGGCTTGGGGGAGTGCTCCCGACGTCTCCGCAACGCACACCGTTGCCCCCGCCGCCGCGATGCGTGCCGCCAGCTCGGGGCAGTCCCACGACTCGTGGCGGAACTCGAATGCGTAGGGGATGTGGGCGGGACGGTTCTCGAGCAGGCGGTCGAGGGCGACATCGTCCCGTTGACGGTGCGGCGGAAACTGGAACAGGATCGCACCAAGGTGGGGAGTGAGCGGTTGAAGGGTCGCCAGAAACGAGCGGAGAAACTCGGCGTTGCCGATGACCTTTGCGTGGGTGAGCCGGCGGTGGGCCTTGACGGTGAAGCGAAAGCCGGGGGGAGCTGCCGCGGCCCATCTCCGTACTGTTGGCTCGGTCTGGAGTTGGTAAAAGGTGGCGTTGATCTCGCACGCGCTCAAGGTCGCGGCGTAGTATTCGAGAAAGCGTCTCTGAGGGACGTTCGGAGGATAGAACCCGGGCTTCCACTCCCGGTAGGCCCAGCCCGAGGTACCGACATAGAGAGACACGCTGCTCGAAACTAACCCGCCTCTCTCACGCATCCTTCTCGGGGGTCGAATGGGAACGGTTCCCTATCAACCACCCCAGTGGGTACCCAGACGGCTACGGTTCTCGATTGGCACCGGCCCACGTGAGACGCCACCCTCCTGCCGGTGCTCAACGCCTCCTCTTGCCTTGGGGTACTTGTCTTTCGAGCGAGGCAAGCGCGGCCGCCAGGTTCTGCCCCGGCCCTGTTGCCACCGGCAGGAACGGATCCTCGATCTGCGCCACGCGCTCGAATATCGTTGCGATCGTGTTGTGCTCGGGCCGGATTTGTGAGAGCTCCTCCCACTCGAAGGGGGTCGACACGGTTGCGCCAGGCTCGGGCCGCACCGAATAGGCGGCGGCGATATTGGCGCCTTCACGGTTCATGTTGACGTCCAGGAACACCTTCCCCGCTCGTTTGGGAATGTCCCATTCCATCGTCGTGGTCTGAGGATCCGCCGCATGTACGAGGTCGGCCACCCACCCGATGAACCGGCGGACCTCGACGAAGTCGTGCCCGCCGTCGAGAGGAACCATGATCTGCATTCCGGTCGCACCCGATGTCTTCGGGTAAGCGGCGATCGAAAGATTGTCGAGCACGAGCTTGATAAGCGATGCGACGTGGGTTACATCGTCCCAAGTCGCCGGCGGGAAAGGATCGAGATCGAAGAATGCATATGAAGGCCTATCTTGACGGGGGCCGCGCGCGTGCAGAGGATGGAACTCTATGCATCCGAGATTCGCCACCCATAGCATGTCGGCAACATCGGAAGCCGATACGAAGCGAATGGTCTTGCCCTCGGCGCCGACCGGGATGGTGGGCACCCACTTCGGAGTGTGTGAGGGCGCGTTCTTCTCGTAAAAGAAATCGCCTGAGATGCCGTTGGGCATGCGCTTGAGCGTCAACGGACGCTCGTCTAGATGCGGCAACATGACCGGCGAGATGCAGAAATAGTAGTTGAGCAGGTCCGCCTTGGTGTAGCCCTCGTGCGGCCAGTATACTTTTTCCAGGTTGGACAGGCGCAGCTGCTTGCTCCCAGAGCGGGCATGCCAGTGCTCGCCTTGACGAGTCACCGGCAGCTCGGCAGGAAAGGAAAGTGTTGTCGGGGCGTTCACTGGGTATGCATCATACGAAGCAGTTCGCACGCGATACGGGAAGGGTGTTGTTCAAGTGACTAAGGTTGCATTCATCATGGACGGTCTGTTCGAGGACTCGGAATTTCGAGTACCGTTCGAGAGTGTCAAAGAAGCCGGCTACGATCCGGTCGTCATCGGACTCGAGGCCGGCAAGAAGCTCGACGGCAAGAAGGGCAAGGAAACAGTGACCGCCGACGTCTCCATCGACGACGTCTCGGCTTCCGACTTTGCCGGTCTTGTGATTCCAGGTGGCTACTCGCCGGACCTGATCCGCCTCAACCCAAAGATGGTCGCCTTCACGAAGGCCATGTTCGACGCCCGCAAGCCGGTGGCAGCAATCTGTCATGCAGGTTGGATGCTGGCAGAGGCCGACATTGCACGCGGCAGAACCGTGACCTCGTGGCCCTCGATCAAGACGGATCTGATCAACGCCGGCGCCGAGTGGGTGGACCAGGAAGTCGTCGAAGACGACAACCTCATCACATCGAGGAAGCCGGACGATCTCGATGCCTTTACCAAGACGCTCTTGTCTCAGCTGGGTCAGGCCGCTTAACCCGCGGAGTAAGAAGCTACGAAGAGGGCCGCTTCGGCGGCCCTCTTTCGCGTTCTCGGTACGGAGCGCCGAAACGAGCCCATTCCGTTAGGCTCTGCGCGTCAGCCGGACAAAACGGGGGGTGGGTCGATGAGCTTCGCACGCAAGGGAGCTTCGCTGGGGGTGGCGCTCGCTCTGGCGGTGGGGTTTCTCGCGGGCGCGTCGCTCTCTCGGGACAAGCAGGCCTCGGGGGCGTCGGAGAAGGTTCTGGGATTCGACAAGGTCGTATACCTGAGTCATGTCAACAAGCCCGGCATGCCCATATTTCCCGGCGACCCCAGGTTTGAGCTGAGGACCCTTTTCACGGTTGAGGAGGATGGCTTCCGGCTCAACTTCGCGGGGCTCGGCGAACACTCCGGGACACACTGGGGTGCGCCCTGTCATTTCAACGCCTCGGAGCGTTGTGCCGAGGATATGGCTCCGGAGGACTTCTTCCACCCCGCGGTGGTGGTCGACGCACGGTCTCAGTCTCAGCACAATGCGGATTACGCGCTCACGGTCGCCGACCTAAAGCGCTTCGAGGACCGACATGGCCGAATCCCCGACAACGCCATGGTGATCATGTGGTCGGGCTGGCAGGGGAGGTGGGACGACCCCGAGTCCTATTTCAACCAGGACTCCGACGGTGTACTGCACTTTCCCGGCATTTCCGTTGAGGCGACCCGGTGGCTGATCGACAGGCGCGCTCTGGGCGGCCTCGGCATCGATACGCACGGCGTGGATCCTGGCGTCGACGAGCTTTATCAGACCAACACCTTGCTACTCAAGAAGCACCGCATTCACCTCGAGAATCTCGCCGGCCTGCACAAGATGCCTCCCAACGGGGGCTGGGTTGTGGTCGGCGGGGTTCGCAACCAGGGCGGTTCCGGCTCTCCGGCGACTGTGTTTGGGATGGTCCCCTGATGGCTACCAGGCCAACAGGGCGATCGTGGAGGACTGCCCTCGTGCTCGCCTTCGTGCTGACGCTGGTGCCGGCTCTCGGAGTAAGAGCCGCATTCACACCCGAGACGAAGTTCTCGGCCGAGCAGCACGATGATTGGGAGCCTCACATCGCCGCCGACGACTCTGGCCACGTCTACTGGGCCACCACTCGCTACGGTGGCCGCAAGGCGTGTAAGTCGTGCCCCGATCCGGCCGTTGTCTACCGCTTGTCTGCGGACGGCGGCGACTCCTGGACAAAGCCTCGTTTCATCTGCGCCTGTCCCGGTGTCGGGGGCCAACACGATCCCGTCCTGGACGTGGACGATCAAGGCAGGGTCTTCTTCGTGTGGATGAACGACTTCGAAGTCAACTTCGCACGCTCTGACGACTTCGGCCTTACGTGGACGCGCAGCGGCGCGTTGGATGGCGCCCGCCGCTACTCCGACAAGCCATGGATCGGAGTTTCGGACGACGGACAGGATGTGTACGTCACGTTCAACGCGGATGGACCTGCACCCGGTGCCCCCTATACGGTTTACTCACACAACTCGGGTGCGACGTGGTCACCTCCGATACTGGGTAAGCGCAACAAGCTGTATTGGTTCGCCGGCGGGCTCACGGTGACACCGGATGGAACCGTCTTCAGCGCACAGGACGCCTATCCGCAGAACTACAAGGGCCAGATCGTCCTCTATCTCCTGCGCTCCTCGGATGGGGGCCGGAATTGGGACGTGATCGGCATCGACCGTTCCCGAGAGCAGCCGCCCTGCCCCGACTTCGCGGGTTGCTCGTCCGCTTTCTTCGGTGCCCAGATCACCGTCGCATCCGACGACAACGGGCGTGTCTACGCGCTCTGGAACGCCAGCAAAGTGACGGCCGGGCGCAATCGGCTGTTGCTGCGCTGGTCCGATGACAACGGCGAGACCTGGTCGCTGCCGCGCAACGTGGCCCCCATGTCGGGCGTCGATCACGAGTTTCCCATGATCGACGCGGACGGGAATGGGGACGTGCGCATCGCGTGGATGGACGACCGTACCGGCCGTTGGAATACCTTCTACAAGGCTTCGTCCGACGGTGGGGAGACGTGGACCAGGGCGCAACGGCTGTCGAATCGGGCAGGTGGGGCGCCCTACAAGTCCGAGCGCGGCTTCAAGTTCCCCTACGGGGACTACGGAGGCATCGCAATCGACGGCAACGGAGTCGCGCATGTGACCTGGGGAGAGAGCCGCAGCTACATCGGGCCGGGAGGGTCCTGGTACTCACAGGGGACTTAGTCCGAACGATAAGTGGGCCCTCAGGAGTAGAGGCCGGCGATCTCGTCGGCGTACTTCTCCTGGATCGCCTTTCGCTTTAACTTCAGGGTGGGGGTCAGCTCGTCTCCTCCCGGGCTCCATTCGTTCTTGGTCACCACAAAGCGCTTGATCCCCTCGGGCCGCGACACCTTGGTGTTGACCTCCTCTATCGCCGCTTGCATCTCCTCCTCGACGAGCGGTTCATCTGCGAGCTGCTCCAGCGAAGAGAACTCGATCCCATTTCGATCCGCCCACCCCTGTACCTCGTCCGCATCCAGCGCGAGCAGGGCTGCTATGTAGGGCTTGCGATCGCCGACCACGCACGCGTACGAGATCAACGGATGGCGCTTCAGGAGATTCTCGAGGTGGGAAGGAGAGACGTTCTTACCGCCGGCGGTGACGATCAGCTCCTTTTTTCTGTCCACGATGCGCACGAACCCGTCCGACTCGATGGCGGCGATGTCTCCGGTGTGGAGCCAGCCGTCCTCATCGAAGACCTCAGCCGTCTGGGCCTCGTCGTTGAAATATCCGGGCGACAGGTTGCCACCGCTAATCAATAGCTCGCCGTCGTCCAGCAGCTTGAGCTCAACGCCGGGGATGGCGGGGCCGACAGTGCCGATGCGAGGATGGCTCGTGGGGTTGATGGTCGCCGGGGCGGTGCTCTCGCTCATCCCGTAGCCCTCCGCGATTCTCACGCCTAGTCCGAAGAAGAACTCCGCCACCTCGGACCCTAGCGGGGCAGCACCGCTCAACACCACCTCTGCTTCGTCGAGCCCGATCTTCTGCCTGATCTTTCGCAGCACGACGCGATCGAAGAGGGCGCGCTGAGCGACGAGCGCAAGTGGAACTCGTTTGCCCTCCTGCTCGAGCCTCGCGGCTCTCGTACCCACCGCTATCGCTTTCTCCGCCACGGCTCGTTTTCGCGGGTCCTGCGCTTGGAGGTTCGCCTTGATCCCGGATTCGAGCTTCTCCCACAAGCGAGGGACGGCGACGAAGGCGTAGGGATGGACTTCCCCCAGCATGTCGAAAACCTCGGGCACTTCGGGACAGAAATGTACGAAAGCGGCCTTGTAGGTGCACAGCCAATGGGCCGCAAGGCGTTCCAAGCTGTGGGCAAGCGGAAGATAGGAGACGTACTTGAACCCGATCGGCCACGTGTGCCACTGATCGACCGACTCGGCCGTCCACAGCGCGTTGTAGTTGGTTATCACCACTCCCTTGGGGGCGCCTGTGGTCCCGGAGGTATAGATGATCGTGGCGGGGTCGGCCGGCTTCAGCTTCTTCCACTCGTTCTCGAACCACTCCTTCTGGGATTGCAGTGCGGTGCGGCCTTTCTCCTCTACCTCATCCAGCCTCACGGTGCTGCGCTGCGAATCGGCTGGATCGATCACGACGATTTGCTCGAGGCCGGCGTGTGCCTTCTCCCACAGGTTTTGCTGTTGCTGTGTCTCGACGATGGTGAGCTTCGGTTCGCAGGCGGCGGCGACACCAGAGACCTGGTCGGCGGAGAATGTGTTGTAGAGAGAGACCGGCACGGCTCCCAGATGCAGGGCGGCAAGATCGCAGACGAGATGCTCCGGACGATTGCGCGACATAAGCGCCACGCAGTCGCCGCGCTTCACGCCCATCTCCTTGAAGCCTAGAGCGACACGCGCAATCATCTCCCGGTAGTCGCGCCAGGTACTCACCTGCCACTCGCCTTCGCGCTTGAATGCGGTGGCGGGCATATCTCCAAAAGTCGAAGCGTTGCGGGCGACGATGTCGCACAGGGTCTTGCCCTCTATCGCGGCATCAACCCCCGCTCGCTCCGAGGCGGGATCGCGGCCCGCCGGTTCAGCCCCTACTTATCGTCCTTTTCGTCGGCCGCCTGGCTGTCCGCCTTCTTCTTGATCTCATCGAGGATCGGTGCGTTCTGCAAGGTCGTGACATCACCGAGCTCGTTTCCTTCGGCGACATCTCTCAGCAGCCGCCGCATGATCTTTCCCGATCGTGTCTTGGGTAGATCGTCGGTGAAGATGATCGACTGCGGTCGCGCGATCTTGCCGATGGCCTTGGCGACATGCTGCCGCAGCTCTTTCGACAGATCCTCATTGCCCTCATGTCCGGAGCGCGGAGTAACGAATGCGACGATTGCCTGGCCTTCCTTGGGATCGGTGCGGGCCACGACCGCGGCCTCTGCGACCGACTCGTGCGCCACGAGCGCGGACTCGACCTCGTAAGTCGAGATGCGATGGCCTGCGACGTTCATGACGTCGTCGACTCGGCCCAGTAGCCAGTAGTAGCCTTCTTCGTCGAGCTTGGCGCCGTCCCCAGGAAAGTAGGTCTCGTCGCCGTATCTCTCGAAATAGGTCTCGCGATAACGGTCGTCGTCGCCGAAGATGGTTCTCATCATTGCAGGCGCCGGCCGCTTAAGAACCAGATAGCCGCCCGATCCGAAACCCACCGACTCGCCTTTTTCGTCGACCACGTCGGCGACGACGCCGGGGAAGGGCACGGTGGCCGAGCCCGGCTTGAGCTTGGTTATCCCGGGTAGCGGAGAGATCATTATGGCGCCGGTCTCCGTCTGCCACCAGGTGTCGACCACGGGAGCCTTGCCCCCGCCGATGAACTCCTGATACCAGATCCAGGCTTCAGGGTTGATCGGCTCGCCCACGCTGCCCAGGAGGCGCAGTGAGCTCAAATCGTGCTTCTGCGGGTAGTCGACCCCCCACTTCATCATCGCCCGGATGGCAGTGGGGGCGGTGTAGAGGATCGTCGCCTTGTACTCCTCGACGATTGACCAATAGCGGTCCTTGTCGGGGTAATCGGGCGCGCCTTCATACAGAATCGACGTGCAACCGTTGGCCAGGGGACCATAGACGATATAGCTGTGCCCGGTGACCCAGCCGATGTCGGCCGCGCACCAATACACATCCGCATCCGCCTTGATGTCGAAGATGAGGTGGTGAGTTGAGGAAACGCCGGTCAAGTAACCGCCGGTAGTGTGGACGATCCCCTTCGGCTTGCCGGTGGTACCGGACGTATAGAGGACGTAGAGCATGTCCTCCGCGTCCATTTCCTCGGGCTCACATTCGGCGGACTGCGGCTCGATCAGGTCGCTGTACACAACGTCACGCCCGTCGGTCATGGCGACGTCGTCGGTCGTTCGTTTGACAACGATGACCTTTTCAATCGATTCGGTTTCTTCGAGCGCCTCGTCGGCGTTCTCCTTAAGCGGAACGTTCTGTCCACGCCGGTAGCCGCCGTCCGCGGTGATCAGGATCTTGCAGTCGGCGTCGTTGATGCGATCTCTAAGCGAGCCGGCCGAAAACCCCCCAAACACCACCGAATGCACCGCCCCGATGCGAGCGCAAGCGAGCATGGAGGCGGGTAGTTCGGGGATCATCGGCAGGTAGATCGCGACCCGGTCTCCTCTGGCAACGCCGAGCTCCTTGAGCGCGTTGGCCAGCTTGCACACCTCCTTGTGGAGCTCCCGATAGGAGATCGAGCGTGAGTCGCCGGGCTCTCCGACCCAGTGATAGGCGATTCGGTCGCCGTTCTCTTCGAGATGGCGATCGAGGCAGTTGTAACTGGCATTGAGCTTTCCGCCGACGAACCACTCGTGATGGGGCGGATCCCATTGAAGCACCTTGTCCCATTTCTTACTCCAGGTCAGACGCTCGGCCTGCGTCTCCCACCACGCCTCGGGATCCTTCTCCGCATGCTCGTAGACTGACGGATCGCTGGCGTTGGCCTGCTGCGTGAACTCCTTCGGCGGCTCGAACTCGCGGCGCTCTTCCAGGAGCGCGTCGATAGTTCGCTCGACTTCCTTTTCGACCATGCTTGAACCTCCCCCTGATTGGCCTACTTATTCGAGCGTACCCCTTAACTAGGGGGCTGAACCGGGTCGATTCTCGTTCGACGCCGCCCCGCTATCAGCCCGGCCGCTATCGAGACCGCGATCTCTCCGGGCGAGCGCGCCCCGATGTCGAGCCCCACCGGGCTCTCGATTCGCTCGATGTCCGAGGCGGAGAACCCCCGTCCGGACAGTTGTGAGAGATGGGGTGCAGTGTGGCGCCTGCTGCCCATGATCCCGATGGAAAAGACGCCCGCTTCGAGCGCGGCCTGCAGCACGTCCGCCACCCCGGGAGAGTCGTGGTCGGTGTGCACGAGGTCGGAGTTGCGATCGAGAGCGGCCTCTGCGGTGCTCACGAAGACTCCGCCCGAAGCGGCTCGCCGATGCTCGGCTGTGACGCGCTCGACACGCGGCTCGATGAGCAAGCAGTCGTACCCCAGCGCAGCTCCGATCCGCAGTAGCTCGAGCGCCACCGGTGTCGCCCCCACCACCGCGAGCTTCGGCGCGGCCGCCGTGGGCTCCAGGAAGACGTGGGCGCGGCCGAGCTCGTGTTCGTATATTCGCTTCACGGGCTCTGCGCCCGCCGCCATCTCCGCGGCGTCTCTCAGGGCGGCAGCGTCGAATTCGGAGCAACCCAATGTTCCCTCGATCGCGCGTCCCCCCGAGATAACGAGCCGCTGTCCCACCCGGCAGGGCGGCTCACCATCGGCGTCCACGACCGTGGCCACGACGCGGTCCTTCAGGTCGTCCGAGGCCTCGTAAGGGGCCGAGATTGCGTGGTGAGCCGAACCCGGTGGGGTCTTCGAGTGCTCGGTGTGGCCGGCCAGCAGCTGGAGCGCATGCGGCAGCACCGCAAAAAGCGCTTCGAGGCTCTCGGACGCGCCCTTGGGGCTCCCCGGGAGGTTCACGATGAGTGTCCTGCCGCTGGTGCCCACCAGACCCCGAGCCAGCGCAGCATGCGGCGTCTTCTGCAAGCCTGCGCTGCGCATGAGCTCGGCCAGGCCCGGAGCGCTTCGCTCGATCACCCTCTGCGTCGCCTCGGGCGTTACGTCGCGCGGCCCCAGCCCGGTTCCCCCGGTGGTCACAACCAGCTCGATGCCCGCGTCGACAAGCTCGCGCAGGAGGCCCTCGATCTCTAAGAGCTCGTCCGGGGTCACCCTTCGCCCGATCACCTCGATGCCCTGCTCGCTCAGCAGCTGCTGCACTGCATCGCCCGAGCCGTCCTCACGCACTCCATGGGCAACACCGTCAGAGACCGTCACTACGATGGCGCGCGCGGCGGCCGCGCTAACGGTCACGTGGTCGGTACCGAAGTGTCATCGATCCTCCCCTCGAGGCTCCCGACCGCCGCAGCCTATCCGACCGGCGTGCGCGCCATGCGCTACGCGCGTTTGACTACCGTGGGAGCGGCCCGCCTATCGTCGAAAGGAGGGCGAGTCGAGGATCTCGGCGAGGCTTTCGAGACTGGCGACGTTGTGGCCGGGCACAAAAACATCGAGATGGGGGAGCGCGGCCGCCATGCCCCGCTGAAGAGGCTGGTAGCGCACGCTCCCCTTGAGAGGATTGACCCACACCACGCGATGAGCAAGTCGAGTGAGCTTCTTCATCTGCGCCGCCAGCATGTCGGGGTCGCCGCGATCGAGCCCGTCAGAGCACAACACCACGATCGACCCGCGAAGCGATGCGGCCTGGGAGTAGCTCTTGAGGAGTTCGGCCAATGAATCGCCGATGCGTGTGCCACCCTCCCAGTCCTGCGCCAGCGCGGAGGCATCCAGCAAGGCTTGATCCGGGTCTGCCTTACGCAGTGCACGTGTCAGCCGGGTCAGCCTCGTGCCGAAGGCGAACACCTCGACCCGGGGAGCCGTCCTCGTAGCCGCGTGCGCGAACTGCAGTAGGGCGCGGGCGAAGGTCGACATCGACCCCGAGACATCGAGTACCAGGACCAACGGACGCGGCTTGATTCGCCGGTGCCGCCATTGCCTGCGGAACGGCTCGCCCTCTGTCCGGAGCGATGAACGCAGCGTCCTGCGAAAGTCAAAGCGAGCTCCATGGGGGGCCGGGCGCAGGCGGCGAGAGCGGCGCTGCGGCATGCTCACCCGCATCTGCCGGATGAGCCGATAGCAAGCTGCGCGCTCCTCATCGGTGAGCTGCTCGAACGATTTCTGCTTGAGCCGCTCCACCGCGGAGGCGACCATTCGGACCGTGATCTCGCCTTCGGCGTCGCTCTCCTCCGTGGTCTCGCCCAGGGGCATCATCGTCTCCTGCTCCTCACCCAACAGTCCCTCGGGATCCTCCACGCGAACTTGGGGAGCGGGGACGTTGAGCAGCGCAGACAACGTTTCCTCGATCAGCGTGCGGCCAAAGTACTGGTCGAAGGCTCTCCCATAGAGATCGAAGTCCTCGGGCCGCGACACGAGGCTGGCGCGCCCGGCCCAGAAGAGCTGCCGGCGAGTCGAGGGCCTCAAGGCATCTGCCGCGCGCACGAACGTCAGAATCCGTCCGGTGCCGACGTTGAGGCCCTGTGTCCGCAGGTGCCGCCCGAACCCCACGAGCAGTGAGACGGCTGCCTTCGAGGGTTCGGAGATCAGCGTGCGGTCCAGCCCAGGTCCATCGTGAAGGCGGTGCCGGTGAAGAGCTCTCCTGAGGGACCGAGCAGCATGGCGACTGCATCGGCCACCTCCGAAGGCTCGATCAGTCGTTTGATTGCGTGGGGAGCGAGGATTACTTCTTCGAGCACTCGCTCATCGGGCAGCGCATGCGCCTGCGCTTGGGCCGCGATCTGCTTCTCCACCAACGGTGTGCGCACAAAAGCGGGGCACACCGCGATGGCGGCGACCCTGTCCTCTGCCCCTTCGAGCGCAAGCGTCTTGATCAGCCCCAGCACACCGTGCTTAGCGGAGACGTAGCCGGCCTTGTAGGGAGATGCAACCAACGCGTGCGCCGAGGCGATCGCCACGAAGCGGCCACGCCCGGATTCCTTGAGCGCCTCCCATGAGTACCTCGCCAGGAGAAACGGACTCGTTAGCAGGATCGCGATCAGCGCGTCCCAGCGGTCCTCGTCGAATGAGGTCACTGGAGAGACATGCTGGAAGCCCGCGTTGGCGACCACCGCATCGAGGGCGCCGAACTTATCCAGCGCGGCTTCGACCGCCGCGCGATTGCCATCGCGCGTCGTTAGGTCGGCCTTGAACGGCTCACCGGGGCCGTCGGGATCGGGCTCGAGGTCGACGCTCAGCAACCGGACGCCGTCGCCGGCTAAGCGCTCGGCCACGGCGCGCCCGATACCTGAGGACGCGCCGGTGACCAGTGCGCTGCGAGACTCCCGGCTCACTCCGTCTTGGTCATGAGCTCGACGAAGTTGAACGCGAACCCAGTTTCTGTGTTGGGGGGAAAACCACCGAACAGGAAGATGAACACGAAGATCCCATAGAAGACCGCCATCAGCACGAGCATGACTCGGCGGAACATGCTGGGCTGGATCTCCTTCGGCAAGAACCGCGTGTTGATGCGCAGGAGGTGGATCGAGGAGATCAGGAACACGACCCCCGCCATGTTGGCACTCAGCGCCAGCAGGGCCAACGGTTGCGGCAGCCTCAGGATGATGAGGCCGACTACGATCACCACGGCCAGGACGGAGTAGTAGATCTTGCGCACGTCCCCAGCGTCCCGCAGCCTCTTATTGCCCGTCCACAAGATGTCGGTGAGGCCGCGCACCATTCCCTCGAGAATGTCGAGCTGTGTCTTGAACAGGATCCAGGCGGCCATCAGGGCGATGATGACGGCGACGAAGCCGCCGACTTCGGTCTTGACGGCATCCGCGAGCGCGGCTGCGACGCCGAGGCTCTCGAGGCTCTCCCCGCTCGGGATGAAGGTGACGTAGATGATCGCCGGCAGTGCCATGCCCAACATGGCGCCGACGAAGAAAACTCCCCACTGGTCGGCGGTGACGATCCTCCACCAGCCCTGCCAGCGCTCCATCATCCCCTCCTTCTTGGGGTCGAAGACAGAGCCTGTGTGGGCGAGGTGGACCTCTTCGCCCCCCACGGCCGCCGGTATGTAACCGACCACCGAGCCCATGCCGTAGCCCTTGTCGCGCGCCCAGTTCGAGAGTGACAGGTTGACGACACCCCCGGCGGCCGCGTATCCGGCGACCGCCCCGATGAGGAACGGGTCAATGCCCGGCGGGATGGGGTTGAAGCCGTCCTGGAGGTCGAAGCCGACGTAGCCGATGATGGCTTCCAGCCACGTAGTGGGGGATGTCAGGAACAACACGAGTAGCAGGAACCCCGTCAGGATCACCGACACCAGGACCCAGTTGAGGATCTCGAGCGTGTGCTCGATCTTCTTGCCTACAAGCACGATCAAGACGCAGACGAGGTAGGCCCCGACCGCGATGAAGTAGGTGGTGTTCTCCGAGCCGGGGGCCGCGATCTCGCCCGCGAACAGGAAGTAGATAGCGCCAGCTGCGGCCGCCGCCCATCCCGGGATGCCGGTCTGGAAGAAGTAGAAGAGCGTGTAGACCCACGCCCAGAAGGTCGAGGACGGCTTCGTGCGCATGAAGCCCGTGAAGGCGGGCTCGCCCGTGTACATGGTGTAGCGCATGAGCTCTTGGTTGTAGATGGTCTGGAAGACGGTGGCTATTCCGGTGATCCACAACACCACCAAGCCATACGCGACGAATGCGGCGGGCCCCAGGAGAAACTCACCGGACCCGATGGCCGCCCCCAACACGATGACGCCCGGCCCCACCACTCCGAACCACTGAAGCCCCTTGGGTCTCGGTGGCTCGGGAAGGTCCTGCTCCTCCCACGCGTCGAGGCCGGAAGCGGTCTCGTCGGCTCTGCGCTCTCGAAGAGTCTCGCTCGCCATATCCCCCTCCTGTCATCCCCAACGCGCCCCGCGTCGGCGAACAGAACGTACCCAACTCGGCAAAACGATACCTCAACCTTGCCGAGCGAGTTAGTCGCTCTCTCCCACGATCTCCTCGAGACGGGCTCTCACGAGCTGCTGGTCTTCGTGGTCCTTGACGACCGCGCCGAGCGTGGCCGCGGCGTCTTTGCCGGAGAGGTTCTTGACGCCGAGAAAGCTCAGCGCCTCTGCCCAATCGATCGTCTCCGCCACTCCGGGCTTCTTCCCCACGTCAAGCGCTCGCAGGCGCTCGACGGCTTGGGCTACCTGGCGCGCCAGGGATTCCTGGACCTCGGGTGCTCGAGCCCTGACGATTTCGACCTCGCGCTCGAGGGTGGGATGGTCGATCCAGTGATAGAGACACCGTCGCTTGAGCGCATCGTGCAGGTCGCGCGTGCGGTTGGAGGTGATGATCACGGCGGGGGGCCTCAGCGCTGTGATCGGGCCGATCTCGGGGATGGTGACGGCGAACTCGGACAACACTTCCAGCAGGAACGCCTCGAATTCGTCGTCGGCACGGTCGAGCTCGTCGATAAGCAGCACCGCCTGATCGCCCGCCCGAATGGCAGCAAGCAGAGGTCGCTCGATCAAGAAGTCGGGCCCGAACAGGTCGGTCGCCGTGTTGACGCCGGTGTTTGGATCAGATTGTGCCGATCGCACCGCGATCAGCTGGCGCGAATAGTTCCACTCGTACAGAGCCTGATACGAGTCGATGCCTTCGTAGCACTGCAGGCGGATGAGCCGGCGCCTCAGCACCTCCGCCAACACCTTGGCGACCTCGGTCTTGCCGACGCCCGCCTCGCCCTCGAGCAGCAGCGGCTTGTGCAGCGCCAGCGCGAGATGAATTGATGTGGCCAACCCCTCGTCGGGAAGATACGAGTGCTGGACCAGCGTGCGCTCGAGTTCCTCAACCGAGGCAAAAGGAAGGGCGCGGCCAGCGCCGCGCCCTTCTCCTGGAGCTTTACTCGTCAGCGAGATAGCGCCTCCTCCAGCGCTCTGCGCACGAACACCTTGACCATCTCCCTGCGGTACTCGGCCGAGCCGAGGGGGTCGGAGACGGGGCTCGTTCCCTCCGCCGCCTGTTGCGAAGCGTCGGCGACGCTCGTTCCGGAAGCGAGCGCTTCCTCGACGGCAGTTGCTCTAAGGGGGGTCTCGCCCATGCTCGTCAGCCCGATCGCCGCCCGCCCATCACCCCTTGCCACCGCTGCGACCCCGACTGTGGCCCAGTCCTGGGCACGGTGCTGGAACTTCTGGTAGGACCAACCGGCCCCGTTGAGCTTCGGGACTCGGAGCTCCGTGAGGAGCTCCTGGGGGCCGAGGTCGACCTCGAACACGCTCTTGAAGAACTCCGTCGCCTTGACCGTGCGGTCGCCGGAGGCTGAGTGCACCACGAATTCGGCGTCGAGCGCCAGCATCACGCTGGGAATGTCGGAGGCGGGGTCGCCGTGCGCGACCGACCCACCGATCGTCCCGCGATGTCGCACCTGCGGGTCGCCGACCTCCCCCGAGGTGTGGGCGACGATCCCGCAGTGCTCCTTTACGAGATCGTTGAAGTGGACGTCCTCGTAGGGGGTGAGTGCGCCGATGGCGATGACATCACCATCGTCGCGAACGTAGGACAGCTCTGCGATACGCCCGACGTCGATCAACGCAGACGGCTGCGCCAGACGCAGTTTCATCAGCGGCAGCAGCGAGTGGCCACCGGCGAGAATCTTGGCCTCGTCGCCGAACTGCTGCAGGAGCTGGAGCGCGTGGTCGGCCGACTCGGCTCTCTCGTACTCGAACAGGGCCGGAATCATACGCTCGCTCCTTTTGCGCTCTGGATGGCGTTGAACACACGCTCGGGCGTGGTGGGCATGTCGATGTCGGTGACGCCCAGAGGAGCCAGAGCGTCGATGACCGCGTTGACGACCGCGGGAGGAGCTGCGATCGTGCCTGCTTCCCCGATGCCCTTTACGCCGAGCGGGTTGGTCGTGGACGGCGTCACGGTGGAGTCGAGGGTGAACGAGGGTAGCTCGGCCGCCGAAGGCACCCGGTAGTAGCCCATGTGGCTGGTCGTGAGATTGCCGGACTCGTCGTAGATCGCTTCCTCGAACATGCCCTCTGCTACTCCTTGAGCCACCCCGCCGTGAATCTGTCCCTGCACGATCGAGGGATTGATCTGTGTTCCACAGTCGTCGACCGCGACATACTTGGTCAGCTCGACCAGGCCGGTCTCGGTGTCCACCTCGACCACGGCCACGTGCGCGCCCGAGGGGTAGGTGAAGTTGGGCGGGTCGAAGACGTAGGTCTCCTCCAGCCCGGGCTCTGTGTCCGGGGGCAGGTTGTGGCAGTGCCAGAGGCAGAAAGCGATCTCGGGGACAGTTTTAGCCTTGTCGGGAGCGCCTCGTACCTGGAACTTCCCCTCGGACCATTCGAGGTCCTCCTCCGAGACCTCGAGCTCGTGGGCTGCCACCTTCTTGACCTTGTTGCGAATTTTCTCGGCCGCGTGGTACAGGGCGGTGCCACCCACCGAGAGGCTGCGGCTGCCGTAGGTGTCCATGCCCATGGGGGAGACGGCGGTGTCGCCGTGAAGGACCTCGACGTCGTCGAACGGGACGCCGAGGGCGTCGGCAGTGATCTGGGACCAGGTGGTGACGTGGCTCTGGCCGTGCGGCGAGGTGCCGGTGATGACTGTTACCTTGCCGGTGGGATGGCAGCGGATGGTCGCAGTCTCCCAGCCCCCGGCGCCGTAACGCAGCGAGCCCAGCACCTGGCTCGGCGCCAGGCCGCACATCTCTATGTAGGTGGAGAGCCCGATGCCGAGTTGCTTGACGTCGCCTTGCTCGCGCCGACGGGCCTGCTCGGAGCGCAAGCCCGCGTAATCGGCCAAATCGAGGGCCTTGTCGAGGCCTGCCCCGTAGTTTCCCGAGTCGAACTCGAGACCGGCTGCGACCGGGCGTGGTTGATCGAAGGGCTGCATGAAGTTGAGCCTGCGGATCTCCACCGGATCCTTGCCGACCTTGCGGGCGAGGGCCTCCACCGCTCGCTCGATGGCGTAAGTGGCCTCGGGGCGACCCGCCCCACGATAGGCGTCGGTCGGTGTCTTGTTAGTGAACACGCCGACACACTCGAACGAATAAACCTGGGCGTCGTAGACACCGGCGTACAGGAACGCTCCCAGGATTGGGATTCCGGGTGTCACGAGCTGGAGGTAGGCGCCCATGTCGGCAGTGAGTTTGGCGCGCACGCCGGTGATCTTTCCCTCCTGAGTGGCGGCGAGCTCCATCTCCTGAACCACGTCGCGGCCGTGAATTGTGGCGAGGTAGTTCTCCGAGCGTTCTTCGATCCACTTGACCGGCCGGCCCAGTCTTGCGCGGCGAGCGCGAGGCAGATCGCCTCCTCCGCGTAGACGTTGAGCTTGGAGCCGAACCCCCCGCCGACCTCGGGCGCGATTACACGCAGCTTGTTCTCGGGGATGTTGACCGTAAGAGCCAGAGTCGTTCTGAGGATGTGCGGTATCTGGGTTGCGGTGTAGAGCGTGTACTCACCCTGCGCCGCGAGCGGCGCTACCACGACCCCGCGCGGCTCGATCGCATTCGGTATCAACCGGGGATGGTAGTAGCGCTCCTTGATGGTGACCGCGGCGTCGGAGAAGGTCTGGTCGACCTCACCGTTGGCGAGCTTCCAGACGAAGGTCTCGTTGTCGTCGAAATCATCGTGAACCTTGGCTGCCCCCTCGGCGAGCGCTTGCTCCATGGTCACCACCGGATCGAGTGGCTCGTACTCGACCTCCACCGCCTCCATGGCGTCCTTGACCTGAACCCGGCTCTCGCCCACCACTACGGCCACGGCATCTCCGGCATAGCGAGCCTTGTCCTGCGCCACCGGCCAGTGGGTGGGCATCTTGATGTCCTCGGTGACAGGCCAGGCGCAGGGCAGGCCACCGGCCCACTCCGAGGCCAGGTCCGCACCCGAGAAGGCCTCCACGACGCCCGGCATGCTCCGGGCCGCGGCGACGTCCACCCCACCCAGTCGTGCGTGGGCGATCGGGCTCCTCACAACGCCGACCCAGAGCATTCCGGGGAAGGTGATGTCGTCGACATAGTGGGCCTGGCCGGTTATTAGCTCGGGGTCCTCCTTGCGGAGAAGCCCTCCGCCTACGAAACGCTCGGCTCTCTCTTCGGTCGTTGTCATCGACAATCCTCCCTCAGGCCCCGGCCGACGAATACTGTGATTGCGCCGCTTCGATCGCCTTGATGATGTTGTGATATCCCGTGCAACGGCACAGGTTGCCCTCCAGCCCGAGCCGGATGTCTCGCTCGCTGAGGTCTCCGCCCGACTCCTCGATCAGTCCGATGGCCGCCATGATCATGCCCGGCGTGCAGTAGCCGCACTGAAGCGCGTGGTGCTCGTGGAAGGCCTGCTGCATCGGGTGTAGCTCACCGTCGGTGGAGATGCCCTCGATGGTGGTTACCTGGTCCCCGTCGGCCTGTACGGCCAGTACCGTGCACGACTTCACGGTCTTGCCGTTGAGCACCACCGTGCAAGCGCCGCACGTGGACGTATCGCAGCCGACGTTGGTGCCGGTGAGTCCAAGTGTCTCGCGCAGGAAGTAGACGAGCAGCTGGCGTGGCTCCACCTCGGCCTCGTGCTGCTTTCCGTTGACGTTCACTGAGATACTTCTCAAAGCCCTCCCCTTCCCTTGCGTGGACAGGGGGAGATGAGGCGGCGTGCCCGGCTTCTGAAGGCCCCTATCGGATCGCCGACTCTGCCCCCTTGCACGAACCCATCGATCAGCGTTGCGGATAAAGTAGCACCATTGCTTTGAGTAGCACCAAATGCTTTGCGATCAGGGGTGCGGAGGCCGGATCACATGAACGTGAGCGAGACGATCGATGTTCTCAGGGCCATTTCGGTCCTTCGGGAGCAGGGGCGCTCGATGGCGCTGGCCACGATCATCTCCGTGAAGGGCTCGACTTACAGGAGGCCGGGTGCCCGCCTGCTCGTGCCCGACGAAGGCGCCTCGGTGGGAAACCTGTCGGGCGGTTGTCTCGAGGGAGAGGTCGAGGACCTGGGTCGCGACGTGATGGCGTCTGGGGAATCACGTCTCACGCTCTACGACCTCACCGCCGACGACGAGGTCATCTGGGGTTGGGGGTTGGGCTGCAACGGCGCCATCGAGGTATTCGTGGAGCCGGCAGAGCGGGCCGCCGAGATCGCCGAGACCTTGAGAGACGCGATCGAGAACGAGCGGGAGGTGGCGATCGCCACAGTGCTCACTTCATCGGTCCCGGATGTTCCGGCGGGCGCCCGGCTGATGGTGTGGCCCGGCGAGGGCCGGCGCGGCTCAACCGGCGTCGAGGCGCTTGACGAGGAGCTCGAAGCGCGAGCCGGGGACGCGCTCCTCTCCGGCCGCACCGAGGCCGTGACCGTCGCCGTCTCGGGCTACGAGGTGCGAGCGTTCATCGAGAGCGTGCTTCCGCCCCTGCGCCTGTTGGTGTGCGGTGCCGGACACGATGCCATCCCGGTGATCAAGCTCGCTTCCGAACTGGGATGGCGGACGGTGGTGGTCGACGACCGTCCTGAGTTCCTCGACCAATCCCGCTTCCCGGGGGCCGGCGAGCTGGTCGAGGCACAGCCCGGTGAGGCGGCGGCCAAGGCCGGCTCCGATCGGCGTTGCTATGCACTCGTGATGAGCCATAACTACCTACGAGATCGTGACTACCTCAAGTCCTTTCTCGACAGTGATGTCTCTTACATCGGGATGCTCGGCCCCCAGGCACGCACCGAACGGCTGCTCGCCGACCTTGCCACCGAGGGCATAGCTCCGAGCGCAGAACGACTGGCGGCAATCCACGGGCCCGCGGGGCTCGATCTTGGCTCCGAGGGCCCGGAGGAGATTGCGGTTGCCATCGTCGCCGAGATTCTGGCCGTCGCCCGGGCTCGGGAGGGCGGCTACTTGCGCGATCGCAGCGGGACCATCCACGATCATCTCGCGCACGCGCAGTCGTGACCAGAAGCCGAATAGCTAGGGGGAAGCCATGCTGATCGAGAACTCCTTCGAAGTGCCGGCTTCGATCGATGTGACGTGGGCGTACCTGCTCGACGTCGAGAAGGTCGTTCCGTGCATGCCGGGGGCCGAGATCACAGAAGTGGTCGACGACAGCAACTGGAAGGGCAAGGTCACCATCAAGCTGGGGCCGGTCTCGATGTCGTTCAAGGGGAAGGTTTCTATCTCGGAGCGTGACAACGACGCGCACAAAGTAGTGCTGAAGGGCTCGGGTATGGAGCAGCGGGGCAAGGGGGCTGCATCGGCGACCATCACCACGACCGCCGAGAAGACGTCTTCCGGGACGAAGGTCGTCGTCGTCCAGGACCTCAAGGTCCAGGGTCAGGCCGCCCAGATGAGTCGCGGGATGATGCAGGACGTTTCGGCCAAGCTCACTCGACAGTTCGCCGACTGCCTGAAAGCAAACCTCCAGGGGGAAGAAGAGGAACCCACAGCGCCGGTCCCTGCGGCTCCCGCGGCCGAGCCGGCTCCCAGTGCACCAGATGAGAGTGTGTCCGAGCCGGACGCAGCGGTCGCCGCCCGCAGCGCTCCCCCGCAGGGAGCGGCCCCTGAGGGCGGCCCCGAGCGGCGTCCCGATCCCAAGCCGCCCGCGCCGAAACCGCGCGTGCAAGCGACTGCCAAGCCGGTGGGGGGCTTCTCGCTCATGTTCAGCGCACTGGTGAGCGCGCTCAAGCGACAGATCGGGAAGCTGTTCGGCAAGCGCTCGTGATCGCGGGGGTGATCCTGGCCGCCGGAAGCTCGCTGCGCCTGGGTCGCCCCAAGCAACTCCTGATGTGGCGGGGGCGGCCGCTGCTCCAGCATGTGATCGAGGCCGCGGCCGCCTCGAATCTGGCCGAGCTCGTGGTGGTGCTGGGCCACGAAGCGGACCGGATCTCCGCGCTCTTGTCGCTGCCCGAGGGCGCCCGGCTCGCCCACAACCCCGAATACCGGAACGGCCAGGCGAGCTCGCTGCGAGTGGGTCTAACGGCGCTATCGGACGACTCGCACGCCGCCGCCATATTGCTTTCGGATAACCCCTTCGTCACGGCTGGGCTGATCGACCGCGTCCTCGAGGAGTTCGAGCTGTCCTCAGCCCCCGTGGTGCGCCCCCGCTTCAGGGACGTGCCGGGTCATCCCGTGGTTGCTTCCCGCTCGGAGTGGGAGCATTGGAAGCTGGCCGGTGACGAGGGCGCGCGCTCGCTGCTCGAGTTGTCCGGCGTGCACGAGCTGCATCTCGACGATGTCATGTTCACGGACATAGACACCTGGAACGACTATCAAGAGCTGCTGGACCGAGACCCAAGCGCCTCTTGAGCCTTCGAGCGAGCGTCATTGTTGACGCCCCTGCGGTCAAGACCGCGTGAAGGGGCAATCTCGTTCGAGCACACGGTCTCCTGGGTCGAGCACCAAGCGGTCGTTGGGTGTCGCTCCGAAGATGCGGTCCTGCCGGTGGTCCTCGGCGAGCACGACGTTGCTCCCCGCTCCCACGCAGATGTCGTCGTGGCCAATGCCCCCGACGAAGCGGTCGTTGCCACGCCCACCGGCGAGTCGATCGTCGCCCTTCCCGCCCCCCACCAGATCGTTCTCACGGCCACCTCGGGCGAGGTCGTCGCCGCGGTTGCCCCACACGATATCCTGGGCCCAGCTGCTGCTCAGTCGATCGTCGCCATCATGGCCTGTCATTACGTCGCGTCCCAGTGAGCCTCTGCAGTGGTCGTCCCCCTGAGTGCCGCCGTGTCGTTGGGGACCCCCTCTTCGCAGCCGTAGGGAGCAGCCGATGTTGGCGTCACCATTGTCATCTTCGTCTTCGTCCGCCAGGACGGGCGGAACGATGAGGAGCGAAACGGCGAGAAGTCCGGCCATCACCGCCCCCAGTCTGTTCAGTCGCATCGCAAAACCCCCTTGTGCGACCACTGTATGCAGCCAGACGGCCCCCAGGCAATCGGCTGCTTTGCTTAGCCACCGTAGCGCGAATTTCGCGTTCCCAGGTCTTGGCGGGCTTGGCCACGCCCCAAAATCGGGATTTGGGCCGAGCACCACGGCGAAATCCGCCGCTGAGCCGGCAAGGAGTCAGCTCGGGGGCGGCCGGGATCTGGGTCGGGCGGGGGTGGGCCGGCCTGGGATGGGGCATGCTTGGGGAAACACCGACGAGGGGCAAAGGGGCGGATGGCCGGGGTCATCGGCGACAACGGACTGATCGAGCGTCTGCGGGAGGTCTGCGGGCCTGAGCGCGTCATCGCGGAGAAGGACCAGATGAGGACCTACGAGTCGGACGGGCTCTTGCAGTACCGGGGAAGCCCGGTGGCGGTCGTGCTGCCTGAGAGTGCCGCCGAAGTCCAGGGAGTGGTACGTGCCTGTTACGAAGCACGTGCCCCGTGGGTGGCGCGCGGCTCCGGCACGGGCCTATCGGGAGGGGCAGTGCCCGTCGCCGACGGGGTCCTGATCGCGCTCACCCGCATGAGATCGATCCTCGAAGTTGACCTCGACAACCAGCGCGTGACAGTTGAGCCGGGCGTCACCAATGTCGAGATCACCAAGGCCGTGGCTCCGACCCATCTGTACCCGCCCGATCCCTCGAGCCAGATCGTGTGCTCGATCGGAGGCAACGTCGCCGAGAACTCGGGCGGCGCGCACTGTTTCAAGTACGGGTTCACTACCAATTACGTGATCGGCCTCGAGGTCGTCCTCTCCGATGGCACCATGTTGACGCTTGGAGGCAAAGAGGTGGACCGCGCCGGATACGATCTCATCGGCGCTTTCGTCGGCTCCGAGGGAACGTTGGGGGTTGCGACCAAGATCACGGTTCGGGTGGTGCCGGCTCCCGAGTCCGTGCGCACACTGGTCGCCTACTACGAGAGCACCGCTCCGGCGGGACAGACCGTTTCGGCCATAGTGGCGGCCGGCATTGTCCCCGCCGCCATCGAGATGATGGACAACGCCGCTATCTGCGCCTGCGAGGACGCCACCCATGCCGGCTATCCCAAGGAGGCAGGCGCCGCTCTGATCGTCGAGCTCGACGGCCCCGAGGGCGAGTGCGAGGCGCGTTTCGATGACGTCGTGGCGATCTGTGAGAAAAACCATGCGACGGACATCCGCATCGCCTCCGACGACGCCGAGCGCCAGCTCATATGGAAGGCGCGCAAGGCGGCCTTCGCCGCCATGGGGCGGCTGGCACCGAACTACTACGTCCAGGACGGGGTGATCCCTCGAACCCGCCTTCCGGAGGCGCTGCAGCGTATCGACGATCTATCCGAGGAGTACGGCCTCTTGGTGGCGAACGTCTTCCACGCCGGCGACGGCAACCTGCACCCGCTTATCTGTTACGACGGCGCCCAGGAGGGCGAGTCGGAGCGCGCCGAGAAGCTCGCCGGGCTGATCGTGGAGGCCTGTATCGAGTTGGGTGGCTCGCTCACCGGCGAGCACGGGATCGGCCTCGACAAGAAGCGCTACATGACCAAGATGTTCTCCGACCAGGACCTGGCCGCGTTTCAGGCGTTGCGTTGCGCATTCGATCCGGATCAGCTCGCCAATCCCGGAAAGGTCATGCCCTCGCCGCGGCTGTGCGGCGAGGTGCCCGGCCCCTATCGCCGCCATCCGCTCGAGCAGGCGGGCGTGGCGGAGAGGTTCTAGTGGTTCGTCCTTATCGAGCCCCCATCCTGGGACGTGTTCTGGGACGCGAGGAGCCGATCGCGCAATGCGAGTTCCTGAGTACGCTCCTTTCGGTGCCCACACGCGCTTCGTGCGCGATCGAGTGCCGCTAGCCATGGACAAGCGCGGCCCCACGTCTACCGAGGAGATAGCCGAGCTGATTCAGGATGCGGCGCGCACCGGCTCGACCGTAATGGTGAGCGGTGGCGGGACAAAGCTGGGCTGGGGTCCGCCGGTGGAGGCCGACTTCGAGCTGTCCCTTACCGGCATGGATCAGGTGCTGGAGCACAACGAGGGCGATCTCACCGCGGTGTTGCAGCCCGGGGTCCCCCTGCATCGCGCTCAGGCCGAGTTCGCCGAAGCGTCGCAGATGCTGGCGCTTGACCCGCCGCTGGGGGAGCGCGGCGAGGCGACCATTGGAGGCATCGTTGCAGCCGCCGACCAGGGCCCCTTGCGACATCGTTACGGTCCCGTGCGCGATCAGCTCCTTGGCGTCACCCTGGTGCCGGCCGACGGCAGCGTCGTACGCTCCGGCAGCAGGGTGATCAAGAATGTGGCGGGCTACGATCTGGCCAAGCTGTTCTGTGGCTCGTTCGGCACTCTGGGTGTTATCGCCGAGGTCATCGTCAGGCTGCATCCGGCGCCGCGAGGCCCACTTACCGTGGTCGGACGCTCGGACGACGTGGGCGCACTCGCCACCGGCGCCTCCCTCCTCGCTCATCGCTTGTTCGAGATCGAGGCCCTGGACTTGTTCTGGGATCAGGGCTCGGGCGAGGTCCTCGCCCTGGCGGCAGGCGGCGCCCCCGACAAGCAGGCAGCGGTGTGTGCGGCGGCGTTTTCAGAAGCTGGGCTCGAGGTTACGACCGAAGAAGGCCGGGAGCGTTGGGCGCGCCAGCGCTCCATGCAGAGGGCCGAAGACGGTGCCGTGGTGCGGGTTTCGGGACTCCCGGCAGAGCTCGCGCGCGTCCTCGAACTCGCCCGGGCTGTGGGGGCGAGTGCGGTAGGCCGGGCCGGCCTTGGAGTCAGTTGGCTGAGGTTGCCAGAGGCCCCCGGGGATGACCTTGTGGGTTCGATCGAAGAGATGCGTTCTGCCCTGAACCCGTGGCCGGTAATGGTGCTGGACGCCCCTGCAGCGGTGCGCGCCAAGGTCGACGTGTGGGGCCAACAGGACAAGGGAGTCGTCGAGCTGATGAGACGCGTCAAGCAGCGATTCGATGGCGGTGGGTTGTTCAAGCCGGGCTATTTCGTGGGCGGCATGTGATGGGCAGAGCCGCCTCCGGTCAGCCCACCACATCACACCCGAGCAGCCGCTTCGCCTTTGACGACAAGAGACCACCCGCTCCCGAGCTAGTCGACGACTGCGTTCACTGCGGATTCTGTCTTCCCACGTGCCCCACCTATGTGTTGTGGGGCGAAGAGATGGACTCGCCACGAGGACGAATCGTGTTGATGAAGTCGGGACTCGAGGAAGCTGATGAGCTGTCCTCCGAGATGGTCACACACTTCGATCGGTGCCTCGGATGCATGGCGTGCGTCACAGCCTGTCCCTCGGGCGTGCAGTACGACAAGCTCATCGAGGCGACGCGCCCGCAAATCGAGCGCAACTATCGCCGCCCGCTGTTCGACAAGATGCTTCGCAAGCTGCTCTTCGCTACGTTTACGCACCCCGGTGCCCTGCGGGCCCTGCTGCCGGTCTTGACACTGGCGCGCGTGCTGAGGGTGGACGACATGATGCGTCGAGTGCCTGCGAGCGCGCGGCTCGCGAGCTTCTCTCAGATGCTCGCGCTGGCGCCTAAGGCGCCCGTGGGGGCCGCCTGGAAGCGGCTGCCGGAGAATACGGCTGCGCGAGGCACGAAGAGAGCCCGTGTGGGCCTCCTGCAGGGATGCGTTCAGAGGGTGTTCTTCTCAGACGTCAACCGGGCGACGACTGAGGTTCTAGCCGCTGAAGGTATGGAGGTGTTCGCACCCGCGTCGGTGCGTTGTTGCGGCGCGCTCATGTTTCATACAGGCTATGAGGAAGACGCCCTGGTGCTCGCCAAGAGGATGATCGAAGCGTTCGAGGATTGTGACTACGTTGCGGTGAACGCGGCCGGCTGCGGATCTTCGATGAAGGACTACGGACACATCCTCGAGGAAGATCCTCAGTGGGGAGCGCGTGCCGCGCGCTTCTCCGCCAAGGTGCGCGATGTGACCGAGCTTCTGGCAGAGTTCGAGCCGGTCTCCCCCAGGCACGCACTGAAGCTCAGTGTTGCCTATCACGATGCATGCCATCTGGCGCATGCTCAGAAGGTCCGTTCCGAACCCCGCAGCCTGCTTTCCTCGATTCCGGAACTGGAGTTGCTGGAGCCGGCGGAATGGGAGCTGTGCTGCGGTTCGGCCGGACTCTACAATTTGCTTCAGACGGAGGCGGCCGAGCAGCTCGGTGTGCGAAAGGCCGCGAACCTCGTCGCGACCAAGCCGGATGCAATCGCCGCCGGCAACCCCGGCTGCACGCTCCAGATCGCGCGTTACCTCGAACAAGCGGGAGGCGCAGTGCCCATCTACCATCCCATCGAGCTGTTGCACGCGTCGATATTCGAAGGGAGGCTCTGAATGACCGGTACCGATGACGTGGAGGTCCGAGGCCCCCTAGGGGGCCGAGCCAAGGAGATCATCTCGGAGAAGGCGGTGGCCTTTGTAGCAGGACTTCATCGTGAGTTCGATACGACCAGGAAAGAGTTGCTGGACGCGAGGCAGGAACGAATGTCGAAGCTCGCCCAGGGCGCATCGCTCGACTTTCTGCCCGAGACCAAGACCGTGCGCGACGGCGACTGGAGCGTGGTGCCCCCTCCCCATGACCTGCAGGACCGACGCGTCGAGATCACGGGGCCGACCGATCGCAAGATGGTCATCAACGCCCTCAACTCCGGCGCGCGCGGGTTCATGGCGGACTTCGAGGACTCGAATTCGCCCACCTGGAGCAACCTCGTTTCGGGGCAGGTAAACCTCATCGACGCCATCGACAGGACGATCGACTTCAGCGGTGCCGAAGGCAAGGAATACCGGCTTCAGGATGAGGTCGCCACCTTGCTGGTGCGACCGCGTGGCTGGCATCTGCCCGAGAAGCACGTGGTTGTTGACGGTGAGGCGATCTCGGGCTCGTTGTTCGACTTCGGTCTCTTCTTCTTCCACAATGCCAGGCGTTTGCTCGAACGGGGCAGCGGGCCCTATTTTTATCTTCCCAAGATCGAAAGCCATCTCGAGGCGCGGCTGTGGAACGATGTCTTCAATCATGCGCAGGACGTGCTCGGAGTGCCGCGCGGCTCGGCCAAGGCGACGGTGCTCATCGAAACGGTACCGGCGGCCTTCGAGATGGAGGAGATCCTCTACGAGCTGCGCGATCATTCCGCCAGTCTCAACGCAGGCCGCTGGGACTACATGTTCAGCATGATCAAATGCCATCGCACACGTCCCGAGTTCGTGCTCCCGGATCGCAACTCAGTGTCCATGACTCAGCCGTTCATGCGCGCCTATACGGAGCTTCTCGTCAAGACCTGTCACAAGAGAGGCGCGCATGCGATGGGTGGGATGGCCGCGTTCATTCCCAGCCGCAAGAACCCCGAGATTAACGACAAAGCGCTGGCCAAGGTAACCGACGACAAGAAGCGCGAGGCGACCGACGGTTTCGACGGCACCTGGGTCGCTCATCCCGACCTAGTGGAGATCGCGACCAAGGAGTTCGACGGGATCCTCGGCGACAAGAGCAATCAGGTCGACAGGCAGCGCGACGAAGTCTCGGTCACAGCCGGTGATCTCTTGAATGTGAAAGCAACCGAAGGTGAGATCACCGAAGAGGGGCTGCGCAACGACGTCAACGTCGGCATCCAGTACATTTCGTCGTGGCTTCGAGGCAACGGAGCCGCGGCTATCTACAACCTCATGGAAGATGCAGCCACGGCCGAGATCGCACGCTCGCAAGTGTGGCAATGGGTTCACCACGGCGTGCGTCTGGAGTCGGGTTCTCCGGTGACCGAGAGCCTGGTCAGAGACATTGCTGGAGACGAGCTCGACAAGGTCAGGCAGCAGGTGGGCGACGAGTTCTTCTACAACGAGGGCCGCCCGGACGAGTCACGTGAGCTGTTCGAACAGGTTGCGCTGTCCGAGGACTTCGTCGAGTTCCTGACCATCCCCGCCTACCAGCGCCTGGATTGATCCAGGGGCAAGCGGCCGGAAGAGGCACCAGGGTCCGCGGGGCCAAAGCACACCGTGCACCTCTACACACAAAAACCGTGCGTAAACGCGCACCGTGTGCGTTTGCCCCTGTCCTGGGCGTGTAGTGGCTAGCCCGATGGGCGGCCGCGGCGGCCCCCCAGGTGCGCTCTGAACCACTCGACGGTTCGCTCGATGCGGTCGACCCGCCGGTCGGGGCGGCCTATCCCTGCGAGATAGTGCGACTCGTCCGGATAGCGCACCATCTCGACCGCGCGGCCGCGCTGGCGCAGCATGGCAAACACGAGCTCACTCTGGATTGACGGGCACCTGAGATCTTGCTCCGCCTGCAGCAGAAGTAGTGGTGCTCGAGACTTGTGTATGAGGGTGTAAGGCGAACGACGTAGGAACTCGTCGATATCCTCCGGCAAGGTGCCGAGCCCCACTGCGGTTTGATCCATCAGCGTGCCGAAGTCCGAGCCACCGAGTTCCGAGATCATGTCGGTGACCGGGTTTTCGGAGACCCCTGCGGCGAAGCGCTCGGGAAAGTGGCCCAGCATCCAGTTGACCATGAAGCCTCCGTAGGAGAGCCCCAGGATGCCGATCTTGCCTGCGCTGGTCAGGCCCTGGGCGACGGCCCAATCCACGAGGGCAAGGAGATCGGAGCCGTCGGGATCACCCCAGCGTCCGTGCAAGGAGCGTGCGAATTCCTCTCCGTAGGACAGCGAACCGCGCGGGTTGGAGTACATGACATGAATGCCGGCGTCGGACAGAGCCAGCATCTCGAGCCACGGCGTGGGTCCGTAGCTTGCGTGGGGACCCCCGTGGACCTGGAGTACAAGGGGCCTGTTGCTGCGCCGGCCCTTGGCGGCAACAAGCCACGCGTCGACGGAGTGTCCGTCCGAGTGGGAGACCTGCAGCGGCTCTGGGTCTCGTCGCCAGGGTTCGAGCCAACGGCTTCCATTGGAAGTGAGCGGCCGCAGTGATCCGTCCTCGACCGCATAGATCTCGGCTGCGTTGCCGCCTTCGTTCGCAACGACCACGACCCGTCCCTCGGTCACCGCGCATGCAGTGCAGATGAAGTCGCCCTGCGCCAGTGGTTCATAAGGGCCATCGAGGCCGAAACGGTAGGGAAGGGCTCTGCCTCTTTCGGAAACCAAGGCGACCAAGTTGTTCTGGTCGAGCCACCCCCCGATATCGGACACGAACGAATCGGGATCGATGAGGTCGCCGTAGCTCGTAGTTGCGACGGGGAGATCGAGCCCATCGCCCAGTCTGCGACGCTCGCCACGCGCGATCAAGAAGAGGCCGAGGTTCGACCATTCGGGAGTCCACTTGCGGTCGACGCCGATCACCACCAGCCGTCCGCCCGGCGAGAAGCCCGCTCCGAGGATGGCGCCGCCGAGGGCCGCGAGCCGCCGGCTCTGCCCCCCGGACACCGGGACGCTGTAAGCCTGGGCCTCCTCAACAAGGTCTGCATCCGGGCGCTGGTCGGCAAGGAAACCGACGCGCCCGTCCGGCGTCCAGAACACCTGTGTCACCTCGAACCTGGGCTCACTCACGCGCCGCGCCCGGCTGCCGCCTACCGTGGCGACCCAAGCGCTGTTGAACTGGTCGCGCACGCCGACCCCGTCCAGCCTCCAGTTCATAGCCGTGATCCTGCGGGCGACCGGGTCCTTCTTGTTCCCGACTAGGAAGCGTTGCTCTCCGGAGGGAGCGATGAGCGCGATGCGCCGCCCGTCGTCTGCCCATTCGGCGGCCCCCACGTCGCCGTCGAGAGCCGCCGCCTGCTGGGGCTCTCCTCCACTCAACGGCAGAACCCAGGGCTGGGTGTTCCCAGACCGGTCCGACAGAAAGAGCAGCCGGCGACCGTCGGGAGAGAAGCGGGGCCGCGAGTCTGAGGCCGCTGCAGTCGTCAGCTTCTCGGCGCGGCCCCCCTCGTAGCTCACGCGCCACAGCCGTGACCGGTAGCGGTTGTCTTCGATGGTGCGTCTCGAGTAGACGACCGAGGAGCCATTTGGGGCCAGCGCCAAGTGCTGAATCATCACCTGCTTCAGCAGGTCTTGGGGCTGGAAGCGCGCGTGGGAACCGGCTGCTCTCGGCACGTCCGCACCCTATCCTCGTTCTTTGGAGATCTACCGCGCCTGGTGTGGGTAGATCTCCTCGGAACGCCTTGGAGCGGCGTGGGAGCGCGGTGAGTGGAGCTCCAGAACGGTCTAGGACAGGATCCCGTTGAGCGTGCCTCCGTCGACCGCAACCGTGATCCCGCTCACGAAGGAACCGCGATCGGAAGCCAGGAACGCGACCACATCGCCGAACTCTTTGGGCTCGCCGTAACGCCGCAGCGGAATCCGTGAGGCGTTCGCACGCCGCACCTCCTCGACACTCTTGCCGCTCGAGCCGGCTGCATTCTCATCGAGAGAGCGCAAGCGGTCGGTGTCGATGCTGCCCGGCGCGACACAGAGCACCCGGATCCCATCGGGGCCAAGCTCTTTCGACAGCGTCTTGGCCAAACCCACAACCGCGGCCCGCATCATGTTGGACAGCAGCAGGGTGGGAATTACCTCCTTGGTGGAGGTCGAGGTGAGGAACACGATGCAGCCGCTACCGCGCTCCTTCATGTCTGGCGTCACGGCCTTGGTCAGATTCCAGGCCGACGCGGTGGTCAGGGCGAACGCCTGCGCCAGCTTGTCATCGTCGGTCTGCGCGAATCCGCCCGGCGGCGGCCCGCCGGCATTGGCGACGAGGATGTCGACGGGTCCCAGGCCTTCGACCACGCGGCCGTGTGCCTCCCAAACGGCGGCCCCGTCGGAGACGTCGAGCGGCACCGCCAGCGCACGACCTCCGTTTCCTGATACCTCGGTGACAAACTCGTCCAGGAGCTCGGCCCGACGCGCCGATACCGCCACGCGCGCCCCCTCGTCGGCGAGTGAGTGTGCAGTCGCCCGCCCCAACCCGCCGGAGGCACCAAGCACCCACGCCACCTTTCCTTCAAGCCCCAGATCCATGCTCTCCTCCCACCAGATCGGCGTCCGGAAGCGAATACCGTATCTAACGGGTCAGGGGGCGAGGATGATGCGGCCGAAGGTCTCGTTCGAGGCCATCGCCGCGTAGGCGTCCTCGGCCTCTTCCAGGCTCACCACCCTGTCGACCACTAGGTCGAGCACCCCTCGCTCGAGGAGCGGCACGATCTCGCGCCCGAATGCCGCCACCGCGGCCCCCTTAGCGTGCTCGGGCCGGCTCCGTAGCACGGTGCCTGTCACTTGCAGACGCTTGGACAGCACCGCGCCCATGTCGAGCCGGGCGCTTGCCCCCGCCACCAGGCCCACGATGACGATGCGCCCGGCCGTCCGGCAGACCCCGACGTCCACTTCGAGATAGTCGCCGCCGATGAGGTCGATGACGACATCGACCTCACCAATGCGGGAGGCCATGTCGCCGTCCGCCAGAACGCCCTCATCGAGACCGAGCTGTGCGGCTTGCTCGAGCTTTCGGAGGGTCCTCGACGTGCCCACCGTGGTGGCGCCGGCGGCCCGGGATATCTGCAGGGCCGCTAGGCCCACCCCCGAACCGACACCGTGGATCAGCACCCGCTCTCCGGCGCGTAGCCGGGCGCGCTCGAAGAGCGCGTCGTGGGCCGTAATGTAGGCTTCGGGGATCCCTCCCGCCCGCACCGGATCGAGTCCCTGGGGAATGGCTGCGCACAATGACTCGGTCGTGAGCACATGGCTGGCGTGGCCGCCTCCGCCCACGATTCCGAACACGCGATCTCCTGCCTGCAGCGAGCGCACACCGTCCCCCACTGCCGTCACGGTTCCGGCGTGCTCGAGGCCGGGTACGTCTTCGGGCCAGCCCTTGGGAGCCGGATAGCGGCCCATCTTCTGGAGCAGGTCGGCTCGGTTTACCCCGCTGCCGGAAACCTCGACCAGCACCTGCTCGCCGGCCGGCTCGGGAGTCGGGCGTTCGGAGACCTCGAGGCGGCCGTCCTCGATGCGAAGGACTCTCAGGCCCGCTCACCCTGTGCTTCTCCATCCACCCGGCCCTCAGCACCCACCCAGGAGGAGCCGTCGGCGTAGACCTCCTTCTTCCAGATGGGGACCGTGGCCTTTATCTCCTCGATGAGGTAGCGGCAGGCTTCGAGCGCATCGCCGCGGTGGGCCGCTCCACAGACCACCACCACGGTCGGTTCCCCCAGCTCACAGACACCGGTGCGATGCAAGGCGATCACGTCATTGAGCTCCCATTTGCCGGCCGCCTCCGAGCAGATTTCCTCCATGCGCTTGGGCGCGAGCTGGGGATGTGCCTCGTAGTCGAGCCGCGTTACCGGTTTGCCGGAGTTGTCGGCGACCGCCGCCGACTCCCTCACGGTGCCGACAAACACGGCTATTCCCCCCGACGACGGGGACGAGCACTGTGCGATCGCGGCCGCGATGTCGAGCGGCTCTGAAGCGATACCCGAAGAGATCACGTTCTCAACCGCCGATATAGGACATCTCGACCCGGGGAAGGTCTTTCGTCTGAGACGATCGCAGCTCGGAGTAACGATCGTCGCGCTTTTTCCATACCGATGAGATGGTCGCGGCGATGTCGCCGTCTGAGGCATCCGAACGCAGCAGTTCGCGCAGGTCGAATCCCTTCAAGGCGAACAGGCACGTATAGAGGGAGCCCTCGGCGGAGATCCGGGCCCTCGTGCAGGTTCCGCAGAAGGCGCCGGTGACCGAGGAGATGACTCCAATCTCACCGCCACCGTCGCGATAGCGCCACCGGGCCGCTACCTCGCCCTCGTAGTTGGGCTCGACCGGCTCGAGCGGCATGGCGTCGTTGATCCGGGACACGATCTCGGCGGAGGTGACGACATCGTTCATCCGCCATCCGTTAGTGGTGCCGACATCCATGTATTCGATGAAGCGCAGAATGTGGCCGCTGCTGTGAAAGTGGCGAGCCATGTCGAGGATGCTGTGGTCGTTGAGGCCTCGCTTGACCACCATGTTGACCTTGACCGGCGTCAGGCCTGCTTGCGCCGCCGCGTCGATCCCCTCGAGCACCCGGGCGACGGGGAAGTCGACATCGTTCATCGCCTTGAAGACGTCGTCGCTCAAGGAGTCGAGGCTCACGGTAACCCTCTTGAGCCCTGCCGCGCTTAGCGCCTGCGCTTTGTGCGGCAGCATCGAGCCGTTGGTCGTCAGCGCGATGTCGAGCCCCGGAATCGCGGCGAGCTTGCCTATGAGCACCTCGAGGTCGCGCCGCACGAGCGGCTCGCCTCCGGTGAGGCGCACCTTCTCGGCTCCCAGCCCTACGAAGACGCGTGCGAGGCGGTCGATCTCCTCGAACGTGAGCAGGGCGTTGCGCTCGAGAAACTGATAGTCGCGCCCAAAGACCTCCTTGGGCATGCAGTAGACGCAGCGGAAGTTACAGCGGTCGGTGACCGATATGCGTAGATCGCGCAGGGGCCGCCCGAGCCGATCCGTGAGCCTGGAAGTCATCTCGCTATCATCACACGACTCCTGTGGCAGTGAGAGCACCGGCCAAGGGCGCGAACAAACGAAGTCAGTATCCGAGTAGCTTCCCCTGTCTCGGGTAGGGGAAAACAAAGAGCTCTGCGAGCTCGTGCAGTTACACCGGGAGGTGCTTGAAACGATGGCCGACAATAGAGGCATCGCGTACATAGGGACGGGCAAGGTCGAGGTCCAGGACATTCCCTTTCCTGAGCTGGTCTTGAGGGACGGGCCCGGGGTGCATCCCGATAACGTCGGGCGCGAGACACCCCACGGCGCCATCCTCAAGGTGGTATCCACCAACATCTGTGGCTCCGATCAACACATGGTCAGGGGCCGAACGACCGCTCCCGAAGGGTTGATTCTGGGGCACGAGATCACCGGTGAGGTGATCGAGACCGGTCGGGACGTCGAGTTCATCAAGAAAGGCGATCTCGTGTCCGTCCCCTTCAACATCGCCTGCGGGCGATGCCGCAACTGTAAGCAGGGTCAGACCGGGGTCTGCCTCAACGTCAACCCGGACCGCCCCGGCTCGGCCTACGGATATGTCGACATGGGTGGCTGGGTAGGCGGTCAGGCCGAGTACGCGCTCGTCCCCTACGCCGACTGGAACCTGCTCAAGTTCCCCGACCGGGACCAGGCGATGGCCAAGATCGAGGATCTCACCATGCTCTCCGACATCTTTCCCACCGGCTTCCACGGCGCCTACACTGCGGGAGTGGGCCCGGGCTCGACCGTCTATGTGGCCGGAGCGGGACCGGTGGGCCTCGCCTGCGCGCACTCGGCGCAGTTCCTGGGGGCCGCGGTGGTCATCGTCGGAGACCTCAACCCCGACCGTCTCAAGCAAGCGCAAAGCTTCGGTTGCGAGACCGTCGACCTACGCCAGGATGCGGAGTTGACCGACCAGCTGGAGCAGATCTTGGGCGTTCCCGAGGTTGACGCTGCGGTGGACTGTGTGGGGTTCGAGGCGCGGGGCCACGGGTCCAACTCGGACACCGAGATGCCGGCGACCGTCCTCAACTCGATCATGACCGTGACGCGAGCGGGCGGGAAGCTAGGGATACCTGGTCTGTATGTCACAGGAGACCCGGGCGCAGCCGACGAGGCGGCCCGGCAGGGCTCGCTCAGCATCCGCATCGGCCTTGGCTGGGCCAAGTCGCACGTCTTCAGCACGGGTCAGTGCCCGGTCATGAAGTACCACCGCCAGCTGATGCAGGCGATACTTCACGACAAGGTCCAGATCGCCAAGGCGGTTAACGCGACGGTCGTCTCTCTCGATGATGGCCCTGAGGGCTACCAGGACTTCGACCAGGGTGCCTCCAAGAAGTACGTGCTCGACCCGCACGGCTTGGTGGCAGCCGCCTAGCCCGCGAGACGCCCGGCGGGTATCCTGCCGGGCGTGAACATCCTGATTCTTGGAGGCGACGGCTACCTCGGTTGGCCCACTGCGCTGCATTTGGCGGACGCGGGTCACGAGGTGGCCGTCGCCGACAACTTTCTGCGCCGCTACATGGTGCTGGAGTTGGGGGCCTCGTCACTGACCCCGGTCCAGTCCCTGCCCGAGCGAGTTCGCTCATGGAAGGAGGTCTCGAACAAGGACATCTCCTACTTCATCGGCGACCTCACCGACGCTTCCTTCGTTGAGGGGCTCTTTCGGAGCTTCGAGCCCGACGCTATCGTCCACTATGGAGAGCAACCCAGCGCTCCCTATTCGATGATCGACCGCAAGCACGCGGTCGCGACGCAGCGCAACAACGTCGAGGGGACGCTCAATGTTCTCTTCTGCATGCGAGACCTCGCTCCCGACGCGCACCTCGTCAAGCTCGGGACGATGGGGGAGTACGGAACGCCCGACATCGACATCGAAGAGGGCTTCATCGAGATCAACCACAAGGGAAGGAGCGATGTCCTGCCCTTTCCGAAGCTTCCCGGCTCCATGTATCACCTCTCGAAGGTTCACGACTCTCACAACATCCACTTCTCCTGCCGCATCTGGGGTCTTCGGGCGACCGACCTGAACCAAGGGGTCGTCTATGGGATCAGGACGGAGGAGTGCGACAGAGACGAACGGTTGTCCACGCGCTTTGACTACGACGAGGTCTTTGGGACTGTGCTCAACCGTTTCTGTGTCCAGGCCGTGTTGGGACACCCTTTGAGTGTGTACGGCAGCGGACGGCAGACGCGCGGCTTCCTCAACATCGTCGACACCATCCAGTGCGTGCGGCTGGCGCTCGATAATCCGGCCGAGACGGGCCAGTTCCGAGTATTCAATCAGTTCACCGAGCAGTTCTCGGTTTCAGACCTCGCCGTGATCGTGGCGCGAGTTGGCACGGACCTTGGATTGAACGTGGAAGTGGATGCGGTGGCGGATCCGCGCATCGAAGCTCAAGACCACTACTACAACGCAGCCCATACGAAGCTGTTGGATCTGGGCCTCAATCCGAATCTGTTGTCCGACGGGGTCGTTGCGCACTTGATCGAGACCGTGCAACGCTACAAGGACCGGATCCTGCCGGAGGTAATCGCGCCGAGAACGAAGTGGGACCCGCGCTAGGCGCGATTTCTCCACATCAGCAGCGCTCCCCGCCGCTATTTGCGCCGGAAAAGGCTATCGGTCAGCCCGGGTGCTTCTCCAGGTAGTCAACGTAGAGCGGACGCAGAGCTTCGCCGACATCGCCCTCGCCTGAGCGCAAGAAGTCCGATATCAGCGAGGTGAGGCTGACGATGTCGGCACCCGAGCGATCGGGGTGACCCGAGGCTATCTCGGCCGCCGGAAGGGCCCTCGCCACCGACCACAGAAATCCGATGTCGGCGTGTGAGCGGGCGCGCGCCATGGCGCGGTCGTGGAGCTCTTCGGTCGATAGCTGGTCGAGCTCGGTGCGATCCATGACTGAAACTCTAAGGCTTCGGCGAACGGATGAAGTTGAAGAAGCAGCGGCCGATGGGGTCGAACCCGAGCTTCGTGTACAGCTCCTTCGGCCAGTCGTCGTCGTCTGCAATGAGAAAGACGAAGTCGTGGCCCTCGGATAGGGCAACGTGGAGCGCCGCCAGCACGACCGCGCTCCCCAGCCCCTTGTTGCGGTGCTGTTCGAGGGTGATGACTGCTTCTATCTGCGCGGTGGAGCCGTCCGAGTAGAGCTCGCATGTCGCTGCGATCTCGCCGGAGTCGTAGGCGGCGTAGAAGCGAGCGCCGACCGCTTCCTGCATGAGGCGTGCGGTGTCGGAGAGCTGAGCGATCTCGTCCTCGCTCTTCTTCTTGGGTTCCTGACGCAGCGAGAGCTCGCGTGCGACCTTCATCTCCTCGAGGCTGATCTCGGTTGCCGACCCCGGAGGCGGTCGCCGATCCGGGTCCCGGTGGTGGGCCATGCACAGCAGCCGCTCCACCTCCCAGCCGAGCTCCCGAAAGCCGCTCTCGAGCCTTACTCCAGTGGCCTCATCGGCCACCTGGAGCCGGCGGTGCTTGAGGCCGGCGGCACCCTGGATGCGATCCGCCTCGGCCGCCAGGACGGACGCCTCGAGGTCTGGGGAGAGATCCTCGACCTGGAGGTAGTTGAGGTCGTAGACGTCGGGGAAGTCGCGGTGGAAGAAGGCACGGCCCCCGTGCCACGGCTCGGCTCTCGTGTAGAGCTTTTCCTGGCGAGCGGCATCGAAGGCGATCACCCGCTCGAGCTCGTGCGGAGTCACAACACCTACCCTTGGACCGCCACAACGAGGGCATCTGCAACCTCTTTGGTCGTGGAGGGCTCGCCCTTACCTTTCATGTCCGCCGTTCTTATCTTTCCCGAGCCGAGCACGGCCCGGACGGCGCGCCCGAGGCGGGTGGCTTCGGCAGTGAGTCCGAGGTGATCGAGCATGAGCTCGGCGGAGAGAATCATCGCGATCGGGTTGGCGATGCCTTGGCCGGCGATGTCGGGGGCCGAGCCGTGCGTCGGCTCGAACACCGCGTGCTCGTTGCCGAGGTTCATCCCCGGTGCGAAACCGAGTCCCCCGATAAGGCCGGCGCATAGATCCGAGATGATGTCGCCATAGAGGTTGGGCAGCACAATGACGTCGAGCTCCTCCGGCCGCCATGCGAGCGACATCGCAAGCTCGTCGACTTGAACGGACTCGAAACCGATATCGCGATAACCCTCCTCGACCCCCAGAGCCGTGTCCAGCCACAGTCCGTCGGAAAAGCGCATGATGTTCGCCTTGTGGCCGAGCGTCACTTTGCGCCGCCGGTGGCTCTTGGCGTAGTCGAAGGCGAAGTGAACGATCGCATTCGTGGCGGTGACCGAGATGGGCTTGAGCGAGATGCCCGCGTCTCTGCGGATCCTGAATCCGTGCATGTAGTCGAGGTAGCCGCGCAGCTTGGTCGCCTCTTTGGAGCCCATCTCGAACTCGATGCCCTCGTAGAGGTCCTCGGTATTCTCTCGAACGACGACGATGTCGACTACATCGAAGCGGGACGGAACCCCGTCGAATAGCCGGCAGGGCCGCACGCTCGCGAAGAGCTCGAGCTCTTGGCGCAACGTGACGTTGACCGAGCGGAAACCAGACCCCACGGGCGTGGTTACCGGTCCCTTGAGCGCTACCTTGTTGCGCCTGATCGATTCGAGCACGGGGGCGGGCAGTGGCGTGCCGTGGGCCTCGATTGCCGGCAGCCCGGCTTCCATCACTTCCCATTCGATCGGGGCACCGAGCGCGTCGACGACGCACCGGGTGGCGCGGGCAACCTCGGGGCCGATGCCGTCTCCCTCTATGAGCGTGATCGTGTTCATGGCGTGAGGATATTCGCCGCTCGCCAATTCCAGGCGGCTGAGGGAGGGCTGAAGTCGGGGTTCCTCCCGTGGGCTTGAGCGTTCGGGTGGGGAGTGAAGGACTCAGCGGCCGGTTCCTCCTGCCCAATTTCTGCTTCTAAGCAACTTAAGCAAGCCCTTGCACGTCAGATGGTTACTCGACGACAATCGAGCTTGTGGGAGAGGTCCGCGCCGCGGACCTCGTAGCGGGGGAGGACTGTATGAGCATTCGCCGGGCGGGCCCGTCTAAGAGGCTTGCCGCGTTGTCTACCGGAGTAGCGTTGGTGGGGGCGCTGGCGATCGCTCCGGCCAACTCGGCTCCCACTACCGGCTGCCCCACTGTGATGCCGGTCGCCGACGTTCAGGCCGGCATGAACGGGACCGGATACACCGTCTCCAAAGGCACGACTCCGGAGCAGTTCGATGCCGAGATCCTGGGCGTCTACCCGGACGCGCTCCTGCCCGGCCGCGACCTGATCATGGCCGAAGTCCATAGCCCCGCTATCGACAAGGTCGGGGGCGTGTGGTTCGGCATGTCGGGCTCGCCCGTCTACGTGACTCAGGGCGGGACGGAGAAGCTCGTGGGAGCGGTCGCATTTGGTTTCAGCTTCGGGCCCTCTCACGTGATCGGATTGACCGCGGCCGAGGACATGGAGAAGGTGCTCAGCTACGCGGCCCCCGCGCCCAGGATGCCGGCAAAGGTGAGACTTTCCAGCTCCATGCAGGCGGATGTGGCCGAAGCCACCTCCGCGACGCTGGCGGAAGTCCCCGACGCAATCGTCCAGCTCAAGGTGCCGGTTAGTGTTTCCGGAGCAGGCGGCCCTGGAGCGTCCAAGGTCCTGGCTCGGATGCAGAAGAGGCTGAACAAGCAGGGTGCCAGGGTGCGCTTGTTCGCCGGCGCATCGGCCTCGGCCACCGCGCCCGCGGCAACTCCGGCCGACATGGTCCCCGGCAGCAACTTCGCCGCCGCCTTGTCTTACGGGGACCTGACCTTCGCCGCCATCGGCACGACCACGTTTCAGTGTGACGGCATGGCGATGGCCTTTGGTCACCCGTTCCTGTTCGAGGGAAAAGCATCGTTCGGAGCCAACAGCGCCAACGCGCTAACTATCTATCCGGACCCCGTGTTCACTCCCTTCAAGCTCGCCACCGTTACCGGCTCAGTGGGCACGGTCGACCAGGACCGCTTCGCGGGCGTACGTGCTGACTTCGGCGCCCTTCCCGTAACCTCCCCGATCACGTCTACGACTACGGCCCGGAACACGGGCCGCTCGCAGGACGGCCAGACCGACGTAGTGCCGAGCGACGACGAGTTCCTCTTTCCGTACCTTTCGTCGTATCACGAGTATCTCCAGATCATCAGCACGATGGATCAGTACTCGGGGGGCAGTGGCGATGTCAAGTGGACGGTCACCGGCACCAGGGCGGACGGCAGCCCGTGGAAGCTGACTCGCACCAACATGGTGTCGAGCCAATACGACCTGCCCTACGAGGCCATCCACGAGTTCGACCACATGATCTTCAGGCTGGCGTTCCAGGACTACGAGGACATCACGTTTACCGGAGTCGACTTCTCAGACGTGACGGTGCGGGAGGCGATCCGTCAGTACGCCGTCTCCAAGGTACTCGTGTCGGTTGACGGCGGCGGCTTCAAGAACACCCGGCGGGTGCAGGCGAACCCAGGGTCGCGCATTGCCCTGCGGGTCACCCTCAATCCTTACGACGAGAACCTCTCCAAGAAGGTCGTCGACCTTGCCGTCCGCGTGCCCAAGGGCGCCCAGCGCAGTGGCTCCATACAGGTCTACGGCGGACCCGGCCACCACACCGGCCTCGTAGGTGGGGCGGCTTCCTTCGATGACCTGCTCGAGAAGATGAAGACCGACATCCCCAACAACAACGTAGGCGTCAAGCTGCGAATCGGGCGCGCGCTCGCCGACAAGCAAAACCTGCGTCTAGGCACCGTCGTCGAGGGTGGCAGGTCGATTCTGGTGAGGATCGGCTCTGGCTCTAAAGGCTAGGCCACCGCTGTAGCACAAGAGGGCCCCGACGCCCCCGGCCAGGCCGGGGGCGTCGCCCTTTGTGCATACCTTCTTGCCGAGTGGTCAGATGCTCAATATGGTCACCTCACCACCACTCGGTGGCGGGTGTGTTAGTCGAGCTCGAGTGGCACCAGCGCGAACTCGTCGACGTCGACCAGGCCCCGGTCGGTGATCTTGAGCTTGGGGATCACCGAGAGCGCGAGAAAGCTCAGCGTCGTAAAAGGCGCCTCGATCTCCACGCCGAGTGACGCCAGCGCGGCGTGCGCAGCGTCGAGCCTCTTGACGACGGTTTCGAGCGGTTCCTCCGACAGCAGGCCGGCGACCGCCAGTGGGAGCTCGGCAAGCACCTCGTTGCCTGCCGCCACCACGATGCCCCCGCCTAGAGCTTGGAGCCTGTGCGCGCACAGCGCCATGTCGTCGTCGTCCATTCCCACCACGACGACATTGTGGGCGTCATGAGCGACCGTCGAAGCGAAGGCTCCTCTCTTCAAGCCGAAGCCCGTGACGAAGCCCAGCCCGATTCTCCCGGTGGCATGATGGCGCTCGATCACGGCGATCTTGGCCAGATCGGTGTCGGGATCGGCCGCCGCCCGGCCCCCGTTTGCTTGCGGACGGCGAACCACACAGTTCGTGAGCAACTGGCCCGGGATGATCTCGATCACCCTCATCCGGGGCTTGCTCACAGAGATCGTGAAGCTCTCGCGAGATATGGAAGGCAGGCGCACCGAATGCCGCACCCACAGCGGGACCTCGGCGGCGGGAAACGACAGCGCGCCGCCCCCCTCCGCGACGAGCCGGCCGGCCTTGAATACCGACAGAGGGAGAAAGCTTTCGAGGTCTTCGAGCAGGAGGAAATCCGCTTTGAACCCGGGCGCGATCGCGCCCGAGTCCTCGAGCCCGTGATAGAGGGCAGGGTGCAGCGAGGACAGCAGGATGGCGTCTTCCGCCGAGAGACCCTGCTGGACCGCGGCCCGCGCCATCTGATTGATGTGACCCTCTCGCACCAGGAAGTCGGGCTCGCGGTCGTCGGTGCAGAAGGCGCAGAAGTCGGGCCCGAAGTTCTTCACGAGGGGGACGAGCGCCTCCAGGTTGCGGGCGTTCGAAGCCTCTCGAATCAGCACCCACATTCCCTTGCGCCGCTTCTCTAGTGCTTCTTCATAAGTAGTTGATTCGTGGTCCGAGCGTATGCCGGCGGCCAGATAGGCGTCGAGCGCCCGGCCCCTGACCCCGGGGGCGTGGCCGTCGATGTGGGTGGCGCCTCTGACCTCGAGCTTGTCGAGTTGAGATTCGTCGCCCGCGATGACGCCTGGATAGTTCATCATCTCGGCGACCCCCAGAGCATGCGAGCGGCGCAGGATCGACTCCATGTCGCCGGTGGTGAGCGCGCGACGGGGCGACTCGAAGTCGGACGCCGGTACACAAGACGACGCCATCACGAAGATCTCGACGGGGAGGCCCTCGCAGACATCGAGCAGCCAGTGAATGCCGTCGGTTCCCAGCACGTTGGCGATTTCGTGCGGATCGGTGACTACGGCCGTGGTCCCGTGCGGGAGCACCGCGCGCACGAACTCGTCGACCATGAGCTTGGCAGACTCGATGTGCACGTGAGCGTCGATGAATCCAGGGACGAGATAGAGGCCGGAGGCGTCGATGCGCTCGCCTCCGTTGAATTCTCCGAGTCCGGCAATGCGGCCGTCCGCAACCGCGACATCGGTATCGATCCATTCCTTGGTGAAAGCGGAGAAGACATGCGCACCGGCAACCACCAGATCGGGCGGCTCGTCTCCGCGCGCGACCGCGATGAGCCGCGCCCTCGACCTCACGAGTGCTCCTGCGCGGAAGTAGCGTCAGTGTCCAGGGCGGCACTGCGCGGCAGATTGAATCCCAATTCCGATCTCGGCGGAGCCGTGGGCAAGGCGCGAGGAGTGGAGCGTACCCGGAGGGTACGTGAGCGACGAATAGAATCCCAATTCCGACCTCGGCGGAGCCGTGGAACGCCGCCATCGTCGATGCAGGGACGTTCTGGTGCGATAAGAATCCCAATTCCGACCTCGGCGGAGCCGTCGGGACTTACGCAAAGGTGCACTAGAGGCCCACGATGTCGTCGGGGCGCACCGGAATCCGCCGAAGCGGTTTGTCACTCGCCGCTCTCAGAGCCGCGGCCGCAGCCGCGGTCGATGAGATCGCGGGCGGCTCACCCACTCCCTTGACGCCATACGGAGATTCGGGATCTGAAAGCTCCAATATGCGCGACGCGACGGGGGGCATGTCGAGGATCGTAGGTATGAGGTAGTCGGTGAAGGAAGGGTTCTTGACCTCGGCGTGCTCCAGGAGGATTTCCTCCATCAGCGCCAGTCCCAGCCCCTGAGCGATGCCCCCCTCGATCTGGCCCTCGACCGCTTGGGGGTTCAGTGCCTTGCCGACGTCCTGAGCGGTGGCGACCTCGACCACGCGCACCAGCCCCAACTCGACATCGACGTCCGCCACCACGCGATGTGCCGCGAAGGCGAAGCCAACGTGTGCATCGCCTGCGCCGGTCTCGGGATCCAAGGGAAAGGTCTTCCTGTGCCTGTAAACCCTGGTCTCGTCGACCTCTTCATCTCCCAACACATCGGCGAGCGCGACGTCCGCTTCCTCGGATACCACACGGTCGTTCGACAACCGCAGCCCGGCAGGGTCTGCGCCGGTAAGGGCGGCCGCCCTTAGCAGCACGCGGCTCGCGTACCGCCTCACATGCAGCCTTTACCGCTCCTCCGGTCATCCACGTCTGCCGCGAGGCCGACGACGAGCCCGCCGAGCCGACGTTCGTGTCGGCCGGGACTACCACTGCGTGCGCGACACCCAACTCCGAACGAGCGATCTGCACCTGAATGGTCGCAACTCCCTGGCCGACCTCGGCCGCCGCCGTGTGAACCTCGGCGATCGCCTCACCTCCGGCCGCAAGAAGCCGCACTCTCGCAGTGGAGTAGTCGTCGAAGCCCTCGGAGAAACCCACGTTCTTGAAACCCACGGCAAACCCTACGCCCCGGCGTACGCCCTCGCCGTGGGTCGAGTTGGATACGCCTCCGGGAAGCTTCAGGATGTCTGCGGGTGGGCTCTCATCTTGCGCCGCTGGCAGATCCATGTCACGCACGGATGCCAGCAGCTCTGCAACGGGGGCGGGGCCCTCTACTCGCTGGCCGGTGATGAGCTCAGACCCCTCGCCGAGCGCGTTCAGCATGCGCAGCGCGACGGGATTCATGCCGAGCTCGCTCGCCAACAGGTCCATCTGCGCCTCGTGCGCGAAACAGGTCTGGACCGCACCGAAGCCCCGCATCGCCCCACAGGGAGGATTGTTGGTGTAGACCACGATCGCATCGATGGTTGCGTTCGGCACTTCGTAAGGTCCGCATGCGAAACAGGCCGCGTTCGAGCACACCGCGGTCGAGCTGGACGCGTAAGCGCCGCCGTCCAGGAGGATGCGTGCCTTGACGTATACGAGCCTGCCGTCCTCGGTAGCCCCGTGCTCGTAGTGCATGCGGGCCGGATGACGATGGACGTGCCCGAAGAAAGACTCCTCTCGTGAATACATCATCTTGACCGGCCGCCCCGTCTTGAGTGCAAGCAGGCAGCAGTGGACCTGGATAGAGAGGTCTTCGCGCGCCCGAACGCGCCTCCGACTCCTGCAAGTGTGAGGCGGACTTTGTCCTCCGCCAGATCGAGGCTTCTGGCCAGCTGGTCGCGGTCGACGTGGAGCCACTGCGTAGAGATATAGAGGTCGACGCCGCCGTCTGAGTCCGGCACTGCCAGGCCCGACTCCGGACCCAAGAAGGCCTGGTCCTGCATGCCCACCTCGTAGTCGCCCGAAACCACGACGGGCGCCGTGGTGGCGTCGTCGCCGTGGCGGATCTTGACGTGGCGCACGACGTTGCCCGATGGATGCAGTCTGGGCGCCTCTTCGCTCAAGGCGTGCTCCGGGTCCCACAGCGGCTCGGCCACCTCGTAGGAAACGACGATGGCCTGAGCCGCCCGCCGGGCACTCTCGGGATGGTCGGCGGCGACGATTGCCACAGGCTCGCCCTGATAGCGGACGACATCGAAGGCGAGCACGGGCTGATCCGAGATGTCGAGCCCGTATGTCTTACGGCCGGGCACGTCCTCGTGGGTCAGTACCGCTCGCACACCCGGCATCGCTGCGGCCGCCGAGGTGTCGATCGAGTTGATGCGGGCGCGCGGGTGGGGGCTCCGCAGCGTCGCTCCCCACAGCATGTTCTCGCCCCACAGATCCGAGGAGTAGGCGAACTGTCCCTTGACCTTGGGCACTCCGTCCGGGCGCACGGCACTGCTGAACAGGTCGCCGGCCACCGGGGCCGGCGTCGTGCGCGTGCCGGTCATGTAGACGCTCCTTGGAGTCTGCGGGACGCGCCCAGAAGCTCGACCGCCAGCGCATCCTGATCCGCGGTTACCAGCCGGCCCTGTTGCACCACGACCTTGCCGTTCACCATGAGGCACTCCACCTTCGGGGTTGTGCCCAGCACCAGCGCGGCGATGGGGTCCTCGATCCCGGAGTGCTCGAGCCCGTCCAGGCGCCACAGGCAGATATCGGCAAGCTTTCCAGCCTCGAGCGAGCCGATCTCACCGGCTCTCCCCAGACAGCGGGCGCCGTGGATCGTCCCGAGCGCCAGTGCCTCGCGAGCGGTCATGGCCTCTGGGCCTCCCCGGAGGCGCGCCAGCAGGAGTGCCTGGCGCAACTCCGGCCCGAGCGTCCCGGCCTCGTTGGAGGCGGCGCCGTCGACACCGAGCCCCACCGGGGCCCCCGCGGCCAACAGATCGGCCACCGGCGCGATCCCGGCCCCCAGCCGGGCGTTCGAGCTGGGGCAGTGGGCCACGCCCACACCCGCGGCCCCCAGCCTCTCTATCTCTGAGGGCGCCAGATGCACGCAGTGCGCCAACCACACGTCGTCCGCCGCCCACCCGCGTTCTTCGAGATACTCGACAGGCCGCACGCCGAACCGTTCACGGCAGAAGTCCTCCTCGTCGACCGTTTCGGCGAGATGGGTGTGAAGCCTCACCCCCAGCTTGCGGGCGAGCTCCGCAGACTCGGACATCAGCTCCGAGGTCACCGAGAACGGCGAGCAGGGGGCGACGGCGATGCGCAGCATCGAATCCCGGGAGGGGTCGTGCCATGTCATCACCGCCTCTTCGGTCGCGCTCAGGATTGTGTCTCGGTCCTCGGTGACGACATCGGGAGGAAGCCCTCCGGAGGACTCGCCCAGGTCCATCGACCCTCGGCAAGGATGAAAGCGGAGCCCCACCTCGTGCGCGGCGGCGATCTCTGCCTCGAGCAGCCCCGAGGCGCCATGGGGGAAGACGTAATGATGGTCGGTCGAGGTCGAGCAGCCCGACAGCGCCAGGGCCGCCAAGCCGGAGCGGGCGGCCATCAGCTCGAGGTCCGAGTCGATGTGCGCCCACACCGGATAGAGCCGGCGCAGCCAGGTGAAGAGGTCCGCTTGCTGTGACAAGCCTCTGGTGAGCCACTGGTAGAGGTGGTGGTGGCAGTTGACGAGCCCCGGCGTGGCGAGGCAGCCCCTCGCGTCGATCACCGTTTCACCCACAGAGTGACCGGGTTCTGAGGCAGAGACCTTTGTTATGAGGTTGTCCTCGACAACGATGTGGCCGGAGTCGTGCTCGGTGGTGGCCGCATCCATCGTCGCCACCGCGCAGCCGGTGATCACCGTTCTCATGCCGACGTCGCTCGGGCCGCCTGGTGGACCGCGTCGAGGATCTTCTCGTAACCGGTGCAGCGGCACAGGTTGCCGGCGAGAGCTTCCCTTATCTCAGCGTCTGAGGGAGAGCAGTTGCGCCCCAACAGCTCGTGAGTCGCAACGATCAGCCCAGGGGTGCAGAAGCCGCATTGCACGGCTCCAGATTCCAGGAACGCCTCCTGGATGGGGTGTAGCTCGTCGCCTTGTGCGAGCCCTTCGATTGTGATCACGGCGCGCCCCTGAGCCTGCGCCGCGAGCACGAGGCACGCGCACACGAGCTCGCCATCGAGATAGACCGAGCAGGAGCCGCACTCACCCTGCTCGCAAGCGTTCTTCGAGCCGGGGAACCCGAGGCGCTCGCGCAGCACGTAGAGCAGGCTTTCGCCCTCCCATACTCCGAGGGCCTCCTGCTCGGCACCGTTTACCCGAAGACTGAGGTTCACTGGTGCTCCTGGTACTCGCCCCACGCCCAGGCCAGCGTGCGTCGACCCATGACGGTCAGCGCCCGGCGCCGGTAGGAGGCGGTCCCTCGGACGTCGTCGATGGGGGAGGCGGCCTCGGCGACCAGCTCTGCGAAGCGGGCGCTTGCAGAGTCGGGGATCTCGGCGCGCGACTCCCACAGTCTCCCTTCTTCGAGGGCGTCCTGAAGGAAGCCTTCGGCGGCGGCGGCGCGCACGGTCACCGGTCCTGCTGAGCCGATCCCCGTGCCGACCTCGCGGGCCTGTGGGTTGAGGTTTAGGGCGAAACTGCACACGGCGATAACCATTGCATTGCGAGTGCCGATCTTCGAAAACTGCTGGGGGCCACGCGCCACCGGCACCCTGATCCCTGTGATTAGCTCGCCGGGCTCGAGAGCGTTCCTCTTGGCGCCGACGAGGAAGTCCGCGATGGCGAGCGTGCGTGAGCCCTGTTGGGAGGCCACTTCGATGCTCGCTCCGGCGGCGACAAGCGGGGGCAGGGCGTCGCCCGCAGCGGAGGCGGTGCCGAGGTTTCCTCCCATGGTGCCGCGGTTGCGGATCTGAGGAGAGCCGATTGTGCGGGAGGCGATGGCGAGCCCGGGCAGCTCGCCGTCCAGCTCCGCGAGCAGCCGCGTGTAGGTCATGCCCGAGCCGATCACGAGTTCGCCGTCGTCTCGGTGCCACTGCCTCAACTCTGCGACCTGAGTGAGGTCCACGATCGCCTCCGGCCGCCGCCGGTCGAAGTTGAGCTCGACCATGAGGTCCGTGCCGCCGGCGAGGGGCACCGCTTCGGGCGCCTGTGTCTTGATCTCTAGCGCCTCCTCGAGGGTCCGCGGCTGCAGGAACCTCATGCCGCGTGGTCCTGCGGCTCTGCCACCACATGTGTGCCGGCGCGGCCTGAGAGGGCGTCGGCGAGGCATTCGGGAGAGGTGATGATGGCGCGCCCCCTCCGTTCTCGACGAAGGACAGCGCGGCGGACACCTTGGGGCCCATCGAGCCCGCAGGGAACTGCCCCTGCAGGTGATGGCGCCGCAGCGCCGAGGCGGCGATCAGATCAATGCCCTCCTCGTCGTCGGTCCCGTAGCCGAGGTAGACGCGCTCGACGTCGGTGAGGACCACGAAGGCGGCGGCCTGAAGGGTCGTGGCCAGCAGCGCGGACGCGAGGTCCTTGTCGATTACCGCGTCAATTCCGTGGAGCGATCCTGCCTCGCCTGCTACCACCGGGATCCCGCCGCCTCCGCAGGCGACCACGATCATCCCTGTTTGGAGCAACATTGAAACGACGGGGGCCTCGACGATCTCCAGGGGCTCTGGCGAGGCAACCACCCGGCGCCAGCCCCGGGCCTGGGGGTCCCGCATGAGTATCCAGTCCCTGCTTCTGAGCTCATCGAGCCGTTCCTCTGCGTAGAAGGTGCCGATCGGCTTGGTGGGGTGCTCGAAGGCGTCATCGTTCTCGTCGACGATGACCTGCGTCACAACGGTGACCACCGGAATGTGCATGCCCGACTCCCACAGCGCGTTTGACAAGCACTGCTGGATCATGTAGCCCATCGCCCCCTGGGTGTCGGCCACTGCAGCGTGCAGCGGCAGGGGAGGAAGCTCTCCTGACTCTGCGGCGAGGTCTGATCGAAGCATGATGTTGCCCACCTGAGGCCCGTTGCCGTGCGTGATCACCAGTCTTCTGGTGTGGGAGGCGATCACCGGCATGAGGTACTCGACGGTGGCGCGCATGCGCTCGAACTGAGCCGCGACCGACGGCTCGTCTCCAATGCGGGAGATAGCGTGGCCCCCGAGGGCTATGACGGTGACGGGAGCGCCCGCCTGCCCAGTCTGCTCCTTCACAGCCCGATCCTAGTGCCGACCCGGCAAGCTCTCGGGCCGAGCGGTGGTTCGTGGTTGCAGAGCAACCTTTATCCACCACTCGACGGAGAATGGGCCACCATGCGTCAATCAACCGAGGTGTATTCGCCCCCTGAGAACGCTGCGCCGCGCCCCGTTTCGCCAACCCGTGGCCCTTGGGGACCAACTGCAAGGCGGTGGGCGGTCATCGCCGGTGCTCTGCTGCTCTTGCTCCTCGTCGGCGGGGTGCTGCTGCGGGGTGGTGAGGAATCCCCCGCTCCTGTGCCCGAGGAGGTTCCCGGCACGCCCGACTGGGCGCTGGAGCACTACGGCAATGCCCACAAGCAAGGGTTCCTGCGCCGAAATATCGTGGCCATCGAGTTCCTCGGACGCTCGATGTTCGTGCATTCAGGGGCGAGGCGCCATTTCCTGCGCCTGGAGCGCCTCTTCGAAGCGCGTGCTCCTCACTACGCCGCTGCGGTCGCCCAAGGGGAGCTCGATGATTGGAGCTATGAGAACCGCAACGTGCGAGGGTCTGGGCTGAAGTCGAACCATGCCTTCGGCATAGCAATCGATATCAACGCTCTAGCCAACCCTCTCGGAACTGCCGGCGACATGCCGGAGGAGGTTGTGCGGCAATGGGAGGCCGAGGGTGGCGAGTGGGGAGGCGACTGGGACCGGCCCGACCCCATGCACTTCGAGACCCACCTGACTCCGGACCAGATTCGGCATCGCTACCGGACCGACGGCACGCCTCGAAGCTGGTATCTCGACCAACTCATCGGGGGCTGAGCCGGGATGGGACTTGCTTGCTAAACGACCTTTTCAAGGTGAGCACCGCTGAGCGGGGCTGCTGTTGATTTGGTCGGTGATCGCCCGGCTGTAGCGTGTGGCAATGGTTGCGGGAGCGATGGTGATCAGGAATGGAATCGTCGTTCGCTCCACCGGCATTGAAGCGGCGGATGTCTTCATCGATGGGGAACGCATCTCGTCCGTTGCGCCACCCGGCTCCGAGGCGGACTTCAGCGGCGAGGTCGTAGACGCATCCGGAAAGCTAGTGATCCCCGGTGCCGTCGACGTCCACACCCATCTCGACATGGAGGTCGGGGCCACTCGTAGTGCGGATGACTTCGCCAGCGGCACGAGGGCGGCCGCCTGCGGTGGCACGACCACCGTGCTCGATTTCGCCACGGCCTACCGGGGCGAGTCGGTGGCCCAGGGACTGACAACGTGGCACGCCAAAGCCGAAGGCAGGGCGGCGATCGACTACGGCTTCCACATGTCCCTCACCGAGCTCACGGCACCCGCCGAGGATGTCGTCGACGAGATGTCGGAGGCCGGGGTCACGAGCTTCAAGCTCTACATGACCTACCCGGAGCGCCTGATGGTGTCAGACGATGTCATCGCCTCCGTGCTGAAGGCGGCGGGGAAGCGAGGTTGTCTCGTCTGCCTTCACTGCGAGGACGACGCAACGGTGGCAAGACTGCGAGCGGAGGCGCTTTCTTCCGACCGTACCGAGCCTCGTTGGCATGCGTGGTCGCGGCCCCCGAGTGCAGAGGCCGACGCAGTGGCGCGCGCGGTGCGTATGGCGGCGGAGGCTGAGAGTCCCTGCTACGTCGTTCATCTCTCGAGCGCCGATGCCCTCGCTGAAGTGCGTGTCGCGCAGGAGGCAGGGCAGCCTTTCTACGCCGAGACCTGCCCCCAGTACCTCTATCTGTCGGCCGATCGCTACGAGGACCTCGCTTCGCAGGCAGCTCGCTTCATTTGCGCGCCTCCTCTGCGCGATCCGCATCACTCCGAGGAGCTGTGGGAGGGACTCGCCCGAGGCCACCTGCAGGTCGTGGCTACCGATCACTGCCCGTTCTCGCAGACGGACAAAGACCGCGGGCTGTCCGGAGAGGGCTGGGCGGACTTCACCGCCATCCCCGGCGGGCTTCCCGGGATCGAGACCCGCCTTGCGCTCATTTATCAGCAGGTGGTCGAGGGACGCCTCACTCTCGAGGCGTGGGTCGATCGCTGTTGCACCGCCCCGGCGAAGCTGTTCGGCCTCCACCCACTCAAGGGCGAGCTGGACGCAGGCTCGGACGCCGACGTGGTCGTCTTCGACCCGGCGCAGGAGCGCCCCTTGGTGGCAGAGAAACTGCACATGAACGTCGACTACTCGCCCTATGAGGACGTGGTCGTGCGAGGTTGGCCCGAGTTGGTGCTCAGCCGGGGCCGGGTGGTGGCGCGCTCTGGCGAGCCGGTGGGCGAGCCGGGGTGGGGCCGCTATGTGAGCAGGGGGCCGAGCGGCAGCCTTTTCTGATCTCGCCCGGCCAATCAGGTCCCGATCGGGCAGCCACTGGAGCGTCGAGCGGGATGACTACCGGGATTCGGGGGCGCGGAGCGCGGTTTCGATTGCGGCGCGCAGGTTCGGCAAAGGGCCGATCTGCCCGGGGACCGAAAGGTCCTGAGCGCTGCCGGTGCTCTCGAGAATCGAGCGGACGCGGCGGGAAGTGAGGTGCTCGCCCGTTCGGGCTTCGGTGGCGCTGGAGAGAGTGGCGGCCGCGGCCGCCACCATGGCGGCCGCACTCGAAGTGCCCGCAAACCCGCCGCTGTAGAAGCTGTTGCGCGCGGCACCGTAGAGGTCGCCGTAGCCGGTCGTCACCACGCACTCCCCCCAGCCCTGCAGGTCGACTCGGCTGCCAAAGCTGGAGAAGTCGATGCGGGCGCGCGGCGCTCCGGGCCACGTCTCGCATCCCGGTGCGCCTCCCGCCCCCACCACAATCGCACCGGAATCGGGCAGGCCGCGTGGGAAGGGGCTCCCGTACTCAGGGCCATCGAGATCCTGGCCGCCGTTACCGGCGGGCTCGACGACGATGATTCCGTCCGAGGTCGCCGAGAAGATGGCGGCGTAGACGGCCGGCAGCCATTCCACCGGAACGAAGCCGGACGGGCCGGGCGCCTGCTGTTCGATCAAGAGAACGTCGCCGGCGTCGAGGCTTCCGTGGGCGCGGTCGATGGCATCGGCCAGGTTCCACACGCACGCTCCGCCCCCATCCACCGCCGAGTTCACAAGCCTCAGCCCGACGCGCGAGACCAGCCCCGTCACCCCGATCGTGTCGCGGTCTGCGGCCAGCGCTCCCAGGACTGCGGTGCCGTGATCGTCGCCGAGGAAGGGGTCGCAGAAGGAGCCGTTGTTGATCCTCAGCGCACGGGTGCGCACCCGCTCGAGATCTTCGTGGGCCAGGTTCCACCCATACTCCACGTCTGCCAGCCGGACCTTGGCTCCCATGGCGCCGGGAGTGGCCGCCACCGCGAGCGCATCAATGCCCGACGGAGCGGGCCCGCGGTAGCCCTGCAGCGCGACGAAGCTGGGGGTGGCGGGGGGTGGAGGCGGCCTCGGCTCCCGGTATGCGGTCGCGACGACTTCGAGGGCGTTGAGAGCCTCGAGGAGGCGCCCGGTGGGCGTGGAATGAGCGAAGACAAGTCTAAAGTAGAGGTTTAGATTTTGTTGTGGGCGACCCGAGCGGGCCGAGATCCGTTCTCGGCGGCGGTTCAGCTTTCGTTCCGGGGTCGAGAAGAGGCGCTCGATGCGCAGGTCGGGCACGGAGCCGAGGGCCGCGTGCAGGTCGGAGAGGTCGGCGGAGTGGGCCACGAGATCTCCATGCCGCAGCCGAACCCCGGTTCCGGCCCGGAACTTCAGATGGAGGCTAGCGTCCCGGCCACTTGTCCCGGCGGCCGCCGCCTCTGGAGCAGGCGGTGGCGAGAACCAAACCAAGAGGGCCAGAACGACAACCGCGAGACTCAGCGGGAAAGGGGGGCGCAAAGTCGCGAAAAAATAGCACCCTTCGAAGGAGCCAGATTCCTCACATCACTCAGAACAGGTCGGCGATGCGCAGCTACTACTCATCGAGAAGTGCCGGCCGTCACGCAGAGTCTGGAGGAGGCTCGGCCCTAGTATCGCCGCAGTGACCCAGATCCTGCAGCGTCCCACCCCCTCCGTCCTCGTCACCGAGGAGCCGTCGCAGGCCCCGCTCGAGCTCCACCGCAGGCTTCCCTCCTACCAGGTCACGCCGCTGGTCCGAGCCGAGGCGGCGGGGCTCGGCGCATTGTGGATCAAGGACGAGTCCAGTCGCCTGGGCCTCCCGTCGTTCAAGATCCTGGGGGCCTCCTGGGCGATTCTCCGGGCGCTCGAGCAGCGGCTCGGAGACATCGGGCCCTGGAGCCATGTCGACGAGCTCGCCGCTCGTCTCGCCCCCCACCGCCCCCTGACGCTGGTCGCGGCCACCGACGGCAACCACGGGCGGGCCGTGGCGCGCATGGCCTCCCTTCTCGGGCTGCGGGCCCTCGTCTACGTTCCCGAAGGCACCGCGGCGGCCCGGATCGAAGCCGTCGAGTCCGAGGGAGCGGCCTGCGAGGTGGTGCCGGGCGGCTATGACGACGCGGTTAGGCGCTCGGCCGAGCAGGCCTCAGAGCGCTGTCTCGTGATCTCCGACACGTCGTGGCCGGGTTACGAGGAGGTTCCGGCCTGGGTCATCGAGGGCTACTCCACGATCTTCTGGGAAATCGAGGACCAGCTCGAGCGGACCCCCGACGTGGTCGTGGTGCAGATGGGTGTGGGAGCTCTGGCGGCAGCCGCGGTGCGGCACTACCGCCGGTCGGGCCTCGATCCGCGCCCCTACCTGATAGGCGTCGAGCCGTTGGACGCTGCCTGTGTACTGGCCTCGGCACGCGCCGGGGAGATCACGACCCTGACAGGTACCCAGCACTCGATCATGGCGGGGCTCAACTGCGGAACGCCGTCTCGGGTCGCCTGGCCCCTCGTGTCCGAGGGCTTGGACGCCTACCTCGCCATCCCCGACGAGCGCGCTCAGGAGGCGATGCGTTGGCTGGCGACGGTCGGCCTGGTCTCGGGAGAGACGGGGGCCGCGGGCGTGGGAGGGGTGCTGGAGCTGCTCGCAGCGGACCACCCGCGGCTCGAGGGAGCCGAGGTGCTGGTGCTGTCGACCGAGGGCGCCACCGACCCCGTGGCCTACAAGCGCTTTGTGCAGAGCTAGCCCCGCCGAGCGGGGCCCTGCCTGAATCGAACACTTTTCGGCGGACTCCCTGCGCGCTGAACCAGGAACAGGGCGGCTAGAGCGCAGAGCGCGGATAGGCTCGTCGCCAAGCCGATGCCCCCCAGCGAATAGAGAGGCTGGCCCAGAAGAGCGCCGCTCGCCCGTCCCAGCGAGATCGCTACCGCCAGTAGTGAGAGCAGACGATCACGCGACTCGGCCGCCAGCTCGCTTACGAACGGAATCGTTGCGACGATCGTGCATTCGAACGCTGCAATCCACACAGCCACCGTCACAATTGCCCGCACCAACGAATCTCCGGTCAGCGAAAAACATGCGTAGGCCACCGCCGAGATCACCAAACCGAAAATGATCATGCGTCTGATGCCGACGCGATCCGACACCGCTGCTACCAGTCCTTCTCCCGAAAGCTCTGCTGCGACCACTACGAGAGTGAACAACCCGATTCCGCTAACAGAAAGGGAGAAAGTTCCTTCCAGCCACTGACCGTAGACGACGAAGGGGATTTCGGCCGCGGTCGAGAACAACACTGCGGCCGCCAGCATGAAACGGCGAGGTGAGGTCAGAGTAAGAGGGCGCGGCTCCCGTTTGTGGGGCACGTCCGAATTGATGCCCCGTATAACGGCGAGTGTTCCCGCTCCCGCAAACAGCGACACGAGCACGAAAGGTGCCCGCCAACTGGTGGCGGCGATCAGGAAGCCCGACGCCGGAACAATGACGACGAGTGAGAGGGCCCATGTCAGCTCGGTGATCCCCAAGACCCGGCCGCGTTCTGAGAACGGGACCCTGTCGCCAAACCATGCCTGCATGGGTATGTCGAAACCGGGCTTGGCGATGCCGACCACGACGATGCCTGCCGCGGCGACGGCGAAACTGGAGGTGGCCGCGCTGAGAGCGCAGCCCGCGGTGACGGCAACCATGGCCGCGACCATGAGGCGACGGCGGCCGGTGCGCTCCGCAAGGCGCGCAATCAGAGGAGTCGTGAGCCCGCCGAGATTGCGAAGCGCCACCACCGCGGCCAGGGCAGGGACCGAGACCGAGAGCCCCCGAGCGATGGCCGGCAAGAACGGGTAGACGACACGCAGCCCGGAGTTGGCCGCGGTGCGTGCGACGAAGACGGCAACGAGGGCACGTCGGATTTCAGATCTCACGGGCTCAGCCCGGTACCAAACCCGTCAGCCGTATCCGCCCATGGTCAGCGCAAGCAGCGACTTGCCCGAGTGGAGGCGGTTCTCGGCTTGTTGGAACACCACCGACTGAGCCCCGTCTATGACCTCATCGGTGACCTCATGGCCCCTGTCCGCGGGCAAGCAATGCATGTAGATTGCGTCGGAGGCGGCTCTCTTCATGCGCTCGTGATTGCAGATCCAGTCGCGGTAGCGGGCGTTCAATGCCAGCGCCTCTTTCTCGTTGGAGAAAAGATGCTCGGCCCCCCACGACTTCGGATAAACGACCTGTGCGCCCTCGAAGCCCTCGTCCATGTCCTCAACCTCGGTGATGCTCCCGCCACCCTCAGCAGCAAGTGTGCGTGCTCTCTCCATGACATGAGTCATAAGGCGGTATTCGGGGGGCCGCGCAATGACGACGTTCGCGCCGAAGCGGGGGAGGAGCAACGCCAGCCCCTGCGGCACGCTCATCGGTTTGGCGTACGAGGAAGCATAGGCCCACGATACGCACACCTTCATTCCCTTAAGGCCGCGCGTCGAGAAATGCTCTTCGATGGTCATGAGATCGGCAAGCTGCTGTGTCGGATGGTCCTCGTCGCACTGAAGGTTGATCACGGGCGCCTCTGCATGCTCGGCGACGGCGCGCATGTACGCGTTGCCCTCGCCCGGGACCTTGTCGTGACGAATGGCGATTCCGTGACCATAGGAGGACAGGATGATGCCCATGTCGCGAGGGCTTTCTCCGTGGGCGATCTGGGACGTGTTCGCATCGATGAAGTGAGCATGACCGCCGAGCTGCGTCATACCCGCCTCGAAGGCGTTGCGGGTGCGTGTCGAGAGGTCCAGGAAGATCATGAACAGTGTCTTGTCCTCGAGCAGCCGGTGCGGCTCACCCGACTTGAAGGATGCCTTGAGCTCGCCTGTCACATCGAGCGCGACGCCGAGCTCGTCCACCGACCAGTCGGCGGTCGAAATGAAGTCTGTTCCTGCAAACGATGCCCGTTCCACACCTCTCCTCTCAGGACCGGCTCAAGGTACTCTAAGGCGAACTTATCGACGCTAGCCCGGCCGGCGTAGAAAGGAATCAGGTGGCCATGCGTGCCCACAGCAGGGGGGCCGCGGCACGGCAGCGTTTCGCCAGCTCCTGTTCGTCCACGAGTTGATGAACGCGCTCCTTCACCACGAACCTTCCCCGCACCATCACGTCGCGGACGTGAGCCGAGGTTAGCCCGAACAACAGGTGGCCGGCCAGGTTCGTCGAGTCAAGGGGAGTCGGGGAGGGATAGTCGAGCACCACGAGATCGGCGGGCGCACCCGGCTCGAGGGTGCCCAGGGCCGGCTCTGAGAACAGGGCACCGGCGAGCGCGCTCGAGCTCTCGAGGCGTGCCCGCGCGAAGCCCCCCGCATCGGGGACTCCGGCGCTGCGTGCCTGCAGGTAGCAACTGCGTGTCTCTGCGAATAGGTCCCCGTCGATACCGTCGGTGCCGAGACAAGCTCGCTCGCCGAAACCGGCGGCCGGTGCATATCCGACAGCATTGTTCAGATTCGAGCGCGGGTTGTGCGCGGCCCACGCGCCGGAGGCGCGCAGGAAAACCAACTCCTCCTCGTCGAGATGGACACCGTGAGCGATAAGGTCGCCTTCCTCGACTGCCCCTTCGGCGCGCAGCCTCTGCAGCGTGCGCAACTTGTATCGAGCAATGCTGTCCCTCTCGTCGAGTTCATCCTCTGAGACGTGGATGTGAATAGACAGTCCGGCGTCGCGCGCGGCACCGGTAAGAGACGACATCGTCTCAGGCGAGATCGTGAACGATGCGTGCGCGCCCATCATCGCCCTCAACATCCGAGAGTTGTTCGAGCGGTTGAAGCGGAGGTTCTCCTCGACCGCAGCCGCCGCTGCGGCCGGACCGTGGCGATCGGAGACCTCGAAGCACAGCGCCGCGCGAGTTCCGGCACTTTGGAGCCCGGCAGCGACCGCATCCAACGACCCTTCGATCGCCGAGTACGACGCGTGATGATCGACGATCGTGGTGGTTCCGGAGCGAGCGGCTTCGACTGCACCGCACAGAGCGCTGAGCTCGATGTCTTCGAGACTCAGGGCTCGATCCAGGGGCCACCACACCAGCTGGAGAATCTCCAGGAAGTCGCGCGGCGCCCTGCTCGGCCCGGGCATGCCGCGCGCCAGCGCCGAGTAGAGGTGATGATGAGCGCAGCACAAGCCCGGAATGATCAGGCAACCGGAGCAGTCCACTCGCGCCGCCCCCGCCGGCTCGCCTCCTATGTAGCCGTCTGAAACCACGAGGTCTGTATCCTCGACTACCCCCGAGAGACTGCGGGCGACGCTGGCGCCCGCCAGAACGATGCTCAGCGGCGCGCGGCTCTGGGATGTGCGGCTCGGGCCGCGGCGGAGTCCTTCATCGGCAGGCGGGTGCGCCACGAGCCGTCGAATTCATGGAGCGCGCCCGCAACCGCTCCGGCGGTTGGCACCAGGCCGATCTCCCCGACTCCCTTGGCACCGTAGGGCCCCTCCGGCTGCGGCTCCTCGATGAAAATGCACTCGACCTCGGGCATCCCCTTCGCCGGAATGATTCCCTGAGACTTCAGGGTCCCAGTCTTGATGTAACCGGCTTCAACCACCAGCTCCTCGGTCAGCGAATGGCCCAAGCCCATGTGGATAGACCCCTCGATTTGGCCCTCGAGCAAATTGCGGTTCATCACCTTGCCGACATCGTGCGCGGCGATGACCTTCTCGATGCGGCCGGTCTCATCGAGGATGACGACCTGCGCGCCCCAGCCGAAGCAGATGTGCGAGCGCTTCAGGTCCTCGGCATCCATCGGTTGAGTCAGCCTCAGCTCGATCTCGCCGGTGAACTCTCTTCCCGCGAGGTCGGCCAGGCGGTCTCCATTCAGCTCCGCCTTTAGCTTGTCGCATGCCTTTTTTACCGCAAGGCCTCCGAGGAAGGTGCCTCGCGACGCAGTGGTTTGCCCGGTGGCGAACTCGCGCTCGGTGTCGACGCGCGCGCTGAGATGCTTCAGCTCGAGTCCGTACGAGCCCAGCTCCTCCACCACGACCTGCTGCAGAACCGTGTGGACCCCTTGGCCCATCTCGGTCCATGAGTGTCGCAACACTATCGAGCCGTCGTCTTGGACCTCGAGGGAGGCCCGGCCGTACTCGGGGAGCCCGTTGCCCACTCCGACGTTCTTGACCGCACACGCAACGCCGGCGTGTTGTGCCTTCTTGTAAGCGTCCTTAACCGCAAGCAGGCAATCCTTGAGCCCCACCCCCTCGCCGAGCACCTGCCCAGTGCCGAAGACCTTGCCCGATTCGAGCGCGTTGAGGAAGCGGATGTCCCAGCCGTCGATCCCGGCCTTTTCGGCGAGTCGGTCCATGCACCCCTCCATGGCGAAGTTCGCCTGGTTCGACCCGAAGCCGCGCATCGCCCCGCAGGGGGGATTGTTCGTGTAAACAGCATGCGCTTGCACCGAGACGTGGGGAACCTCGTAGGCGCTGCACGAGTGACCGCAGGCGCGCTGCAGCACCTTGTCGCCCACGCTGGCGTAGGCACCGGTATCGCCGACGATGCGCGCTTCGAGCGCGGTCAAGACACCTTTATCATCGCACCCAAGCGTGTAGGTCATGTGAAGGGGATGGCGCTTGGCGTGCATCCTGATCGACTCGTCGCGCGACAAGGTCAGCTTGACCGGCCGTCCGACGGCGCGCGCCATGATTGCCGCCTGGCCGTTGATCCCGAGATCTTCTTTGGCCCCGAAGGCGCCTCCGTTGGAGATCAGCGTGACGTGGACATCTTTTTCTTCCACGCCCAGGAGCCTGGCGATCTGCCGGCGGTCATCCCAGATGCCTTGCCCCCCCGACAGCACACGCATGACCCCGTCATGGGTCCATGCAATGGAAGACTCGGGTTCCAAGAAGGCGTGCTCGATGAACTGGGTATCGAAGGTCTCGGTCACGACGTGGGCGGAGCTCGCCAGCGCCTGTTGCGCATCTCCACGGTCGATCCGGTAGGTCTTGAGCAGGTTGCCTCCGGGATGAAGCTGCGGCGCATCCTCCTTCAGTGCCTGCTCGGGATCGGTGAGCGGTGCCAAGACCTCGTAGTCGACGACGATGGCGGCTGCCGCCCGCCGCGCCGCATTGCGCGATTCCGCGACCACTCCTGCAATCACGTCGCCTTCGCAGCGGGTCGTCTCACCCTGGGCCACCATTACCGGCCAGTCGTCGACGATTGCGCCGACCGCTCGTTCGCCGGGAACATCCTCGGCGAGGACCACGCGCACAATCCCTTCCATAGCACCGGCCGCGGAGGAATCGATGGACTTCACGACTGCTCGAGGATGTTGTGAGAAGCACAACGCGCCGTGAAGCATCCCATCCATGGTGATGTCGTGAATGAAGGGCTTGTGTCCCAACGCCAGCTCGAACGCTTCGTATTTGGGTGTGCGTGAGCCCAGTCGTCCGGAGTAGTCGAGCTGCGGAGGCTGCGCGCCCTGGAGGATGCGCCCAGCCATCTCGACTGCATCGATGACCTTGATGTAGCCGGTGCAGCGGCACAGGTTGCCGGCCAGCGCACGAGCGATTTCGTCGCGGCTGGGCTGTGCTTTCTTCTTGAGAAGCTCGCTCGCTTTGACGACGATCCCGGGTGAGCAGAAGCCGCACTGCGACGCCCCAGTGGCGGCGAAGGCATGCGCAAACGCGTCGCGCTCGGCCCCCTCCAGACCTTCGAGCGTGACAATCGACTTGGCTTCGAAGCGCTCGGCCGGCTGCGAGCAGGCGACGCGTGCCTTGCCGTCCACGATTACGGTGCAGGCGCCGCAGTAGCCTTCGGGCTGGCAGCCGTCTTTAGCGGCGCGCAGGCCCAGCCGGTCACGGAGCACGTCGAGCAGGGTGTCGTCGGGGCCCGCCTCGACCTTTTCTGCGCGGCCATTGACGTTGAGCGTTATCTCCTTCATTGCAGACCCTCCAGAGCGCGCGGCAGCGCGGCGTAGTAGGCAATCGAGGCCACGAGATGGTCCACGGGACATTGATCGAAGACCGTGTGAGCCCACTTCTCCTCGCTCGGACCAAAGCCTATTGTGGGAATCCCGAGCTCTCCCGCAGAGGACACTCCGTTCGTCGAGAACGTCCACCTGCTCGTGGCGGGCGTGTGTCCGAGCGCAGCCTCTCCTGCGGCCAGGCCCGCCGCCACCAAGGGATGGTCGGCCTCCAGCGTCCACGTCGGATAGTACTTGTCGATTTCGAGCACCAGACCAGTGTGTGACGGCTCGGCGTAGGTCAGGATCTCGACACAAGCGCCGTCCGAGAGAAGATCTTGTACCTGCTCGAGCGCAGAAGCGCGCGTCTCACCGGCGGTGAGGCGCCGGTCCAGGTAGATCGCGCAAGAATCCGGGATCGCGTTCAACGACGCGGTGTCGCATTCGATCTTGGTGGCGGCCACAGTGCCTTTGCCGAGGAAAGAGTCGTCGGCCAAGCGCTCGTTGAGCGAGTCGATGGCCAGCACGATCGGCGCCATGTGGGTGACGGCGTTGTCGCCGCGTTCCGGCGCACTGGCGTGGGAGGAGATTCCTGTCGTCACGACCTTCATCTCCATACGCCCTCGGTGTCCACGGTAGACATCGAGGTTGGTGCACTCTCCCAGGATCACCGCGCCCACGCCGGGGATCGTCTCCTTGAGAACGTAGCCGAGGGCCAGCCCGTCGCAGTCCTCTTCCATAACGGTGCCGACGACGAACACCGATACGTCTGCCCCGTCGAGACCCCTCTCGGCCAGAAGATGTCCGGCATACACCTGAGCGGCCAGCGCGCCCTTGTTGTCGGACGCGCCGCGCCCGAACACGATGTCGTTTTCGAGCTTGCCCTCGAAGGGATCGTGCGGCCATGCGCTGGAGTTGCCGACTCCGACGGTGTCCATGTGCGCGTCGAGAACCATTCTCAGCGCGCCGTTGCCGACTCGCCCCACCGCGTTCCCCATGGGGTCGATGAAAGCCTCGTCGTATCCGAGCACTCCCATCTCGGCGACGACGCGCTCGGCGACCTCCTTCTCCTCGCAGGACGGCGAGGGAAGCTTGATGATCTCTCTCAGAAACTGCGTGACCTGATCGCGATAGGTTTCGGCCGCGTCCAGATACTCGGTCATGCGCTGACTCCGAAGGCGTCGATCATCTCTTCGACCCTATCCGCCAGAGGGTAGAGGACCGGGCAGGTGGCGCCGTGTTCGAGATACTCGTTCACCTTGGCGCGGCAGTCGGCCGCGGTGCCCGAAGCGGTCACCAATTGAACGACGTCGTCGGGCACCAGCCCCGCCGCCTTTTCGATCTCGTTTCGAGTTGCGGGCCAGTGCAGGAGCGCGTTGATCTCTTGAATCAGTGACTCATCCACTCCCGAGGCCTTCATGATGTGCGGCTGTTGTCCCAGGTACTGGGTCAGAAGCAGGCGGCTGCGATCGAGAGCCGCGTTTCTATCCTCGTCCAAGGAGCACACGATCAGTTGCGGCCGGTCGAGGTCCGTCAGAGAACGTCCGGAGCGCCGGGCTCCCCTGTCAAGGCACTCGAGGGCGTCGTCGTTATAGGAAGGGGACACCATGTAGTTGAGGAGGACGCCGTCGGCGATCTCCCCGGTCAGTTCGAGCATCTTCGGCCCGGTGGCGCCGATGAATATGGGGATCGAGCGCGGCGAGGTGTCTCCGTGAACGATATCGATACGGACCTCGTCGAGGTTTACGAACTCACCTTTGTAGGTGACCTCGTCGAGCGTGAACAGAGCGCGGCAGGCTTCAACGGTCTCGCGCATACACAGCAGGGGCTTTCTTCTGTGTATTCCGACCTTTGCCGCCAACGGATCCCACCACGCTCCCAAACCGAGGATGATGCGGCCGGGGGCGAGGTCGTCCAGGGTCACGAAGGTGGCGGCCAGTAGGCCTGCGTTGCGGGTCCACGTATTGACCACTCCCGAGCCGACCACGAGCCTCTGGGTGGCGGCGGCATAGGCCGCCATCGGCACGGTCGCCTCTCTGACGAGCCGGGATTCCGCCTGCCACACGGCTTCGAACCCCTTTGCCTCGGCCCGGCGACAATAGGCAAGCGAGCGGTCCAAGGGGTGCTTGTCCTGAAGGTAGAGGGCGACTCGCGGGGGCCGCGCGGCGTCCCCCGGGGAGGCGGTCATGGCGTGATTATCCCGAGCGCCTCCACCATGCGTCAATGGCTCGGCGACGAAGAAGACCCAAGCTCGCGGCCCCCGACGATTGACAGGTCATCAGTCGGGGGGGAATTCGGGCAAAAGTCTTGCTGGTGTGGCGCGCGCCACAGCCGGCTCGAGGCGCCGGGCTCAAGCTGGGCTCATGCGAAAGAGACAAGCTTCCGGAGCGCTGGCGATCCTAATCGCAGTTGTGCCTCTCGGCCCCGCCGCCGCACAGCGGCAGCCGGGGTCTGAGCCCTGGCTGATAACGCCCGTCGACCACGCCATCGTCCGCCACTTCGAGGCTCCCTCGTCGGCCTACGGCCCGGGCCATCGCGGCATAGATTTCGGCGTCGCCGAGGGGACTCTCGTGCGGTCGGCTGCGGCCGGGACCGTGAAGTTCGCGGGGCTGGTGGCCGGCCGGAGGGCCGTCACCGTCGTGCACACAGGCGGCCTCGAGACCACCTACTCGTTGCTTTCGGAGATCCGGGTTTCCACGGGACAGAAGATAGCCCGGGGGCGCTTCGTGGGAGTGGCGGGCAGCGCCCACAGTGGACAGGGGAGCGGCCTCCACTTCGGAGTGAAGCTGGACGGGGCCTATGTCGACCCGGTCTTGTTTCTCGGCCCCCTGGATCTCTCCGCAGCAGTCCATCTCGCACCTCTGGTGGAGAGCCTGGAGGAGATCGATGGCGAGCCCTCCGGGGCCGAGCGGGAGGGCAAGAGGACAGGTGCCGGCACCCACGTTCAAGCGTGCCGCCGGACCCCGACTCTGGATCGGCGTCCGCCTCCGCCCAACGACAACGTCGCGGTTGCCGTCGCGGGCATCGGTAGTGAGACCGTCACAAGCCTCCCGCTGCTCTACACGAGCGCCTTCGGTCCCGAGGCTCTCGGCTATGACCCCGCTAAGGTCTATTACTTCTCCTACGCGGGCAACAGGGGGCCGCGAGGTCATATCCCCTACGACCGCAGGGCCACCTACGGCAGCCTCTCACGAGCGGGGAACCGTCTGAGGCGCTTGCTGGCCCGCATCGGGCGGGAGCATCCCGGTTCGGAGGTGGATCTCTTCGCTCACTCCCAGGGAGGGCTGCTGGCTCGGCTTTCGCTCGAGGGGCTGGTCGGAGCGTGGAGAACGGGGCTGCCACGCATCGAGCACATGGTCACGCTCGCCACTCCCCACCGGGGGGCGCCTGTGGCCGGTCTGCCCTCCGACCTCGAGAGCTCCTCGCCTGCCGGCCGACTTGGCGCTCGCTTGGTCTTGGACTCGCTCGGCCGTTGGGCGGCGAACGGAGGTCCGATCCCGGACCCGCGGGCACAGGCGGTGCGACAGCTGGCGCCCGGTTCGGGCGTGATCAGACGGCTCGGAAGTCACGACACGTCTTTCGGGACCAGGTTCCTGTCCCTGGCTGCGGCGGGGGATGTCGCGGTCCCCACCGCCCGCTCGGACCTATACGGCGCCACCCATCACGTCGTGAGTCCCGGTGGGCTCAACGCCCACGGGGAGATCGTGCGTTCGGACTCCGCACGCGCCTACGCCTACTCATTCCTGCGGGACGCAGCCCCCGGCTGCCGCTCTTCGTGGGAGACGAGTGGGCGATTCCTGGGGGGAGCGATCGACTTCATCGAGAGCCATGTGGGCGGCCTCTACCGGTGGCTCGACGACACGGCCGGCGGCGGCGCGGCCCGCGCCCTCTCCTGGGCTGCGAGTGCGGCCTCGAAGGTGGGAGCCCGGCTGTGGCGGGGGGCGAGAGGCGCGGCCGGGTGGTTGTGGTCGGCTATGTCACCGTGACCGAGCCGCGCCGGTTCGACCTAGTGGCCGGGCCACCTGGTGCGCAAGGATTGCCGGGCCAGGGGCGGGCAAAAGAAAGAGCCCTCTCCGTCGGGGGGGATGGGCGGATAACGGAGAGGGCTCTAGACCCGGGGGACGAAGCGAAGCCCCGATCCCGGGAAGCTGTAACTTGGCTCTGACCAACATTGTGAAGTTTTTCACATGCTATTTCAAGCCAGATGGGGGCAGAGAACGACCTGCTTTTTTGGTCCACGGATACAAAACGTGAAGTGGGGGCGTCTCCCCTCTAGCATGCGCTCATGGGCCTTCACAAGTCGTTGTTGGATCACTCCGAGTTGAACCGCCTCCCGGTGGACATTCCGGGGCTCGAGGACGACTTCGACAGGGTCGAGGTGCGCCGCAGCCAGCGCCGTAAAAAGACGATCTCGGCCGAGATCGTGGGCCGGGCCTTGGTGGTGTCGATTCCCCACAGATTGTCGCGCGCCGAGGAGCAGGAGTGGGTGGCCCGCATGGCATCCCGAATGTCTGAGCGCAGGCGTCGGGATCGGCTCAATTCGGACGGCGATCTCGCCCGCAGAGCTGCGGAGCTTGCGGACTCCTACCTCGATGGCGTCCGTCCCGCCCGGATCGTCTGGGTCCCGACTCAGAAATCGCGTTGGGGGTCGTGCTCGGTGGCCGACGGAGATATCCGGCTCTCGCTGGCTCTCGCCGACTATCCGACCTGGGTGAGGGACTATGTCATCGTCCATGAACTGGCGCATCTGACCGTGCCCGATCACTCCCCACGCTTCTGGGGGCTCGTCAATCGTTATCCGATGACCGAGCGCGCCCGAGGCTTTCTCATAGCGAAGGGGGAGGAGGAGGGATAGGCCGGCCCCGCGAAGGGCGTTAACCGTAGGGTTCTAGTTTGCGGCGCCGAGGGGCAGCCTTGGTCTTCCAGAAGAGCAACTCGGAGACGCCCGCCCGCTCCAGAATCCCCACCGCCAGGCCGGCCCTCACGCCGAAACCCGCCGCAAGGGCGACCAGTCCCTTGTCTCGCAACTCCTCGGCACGGTTCCACAGGAGCTCCACCGGAATGCTCAGGTCCGCTTCCTCCAGGATGCGTCCGGGGTCGGAGATGTCCAGCACCAGAGCGTCGGGAGGATCGTGGCCCTCCACCACCTCCGTAGACGCGGGTGCACCGTGGACGTTGATCCACGAGTTGACCCCGTCCTCGAGCGCTCCCAAGACTGTGAAACCCTTACCCCTGAGGGAGGCAGCCGCATTGTTGAGGTTGGCGTTGGGGGCATCCATAAGAATCAGCGGCAGGCTCAAGGGAAGGCAGTCGCGGGCCCGGCCCGACATACCGGGCCCGAACTCATAAACAAGCCCGAGAGAGCCGGGGATGTGGACTTCGAGGTAGGAGTCGATGGCTCTGAGGTCGACATAGGAGGCGCCTTGTCGCACCAATCCGTCGGCGCTCTGGAAGCTGAGCTGGTGCAGCGTGCTGATCGGCATCGGCGTATCCATATCAGAAAGGGCGAGGGATACTTGACGTATGGCGCCCCTGCTCTTGGTCCTGTTGCTGGTAGTTCCAATCGTCGAGCTGTGGGTCATCGTCTCAGTGGCGAGTTCAGTGGGTGTGCCGGAAACCATTCTCTTGCTGGTCGCGATCTCTGTAGCCGGAGCTTGGCTGCTCAAGCAACAGGGCATGCAGACGTGGCGCCGCCTTCAGCTGAGCCTCCAGCGTGGGGCCATGCCGGCCGAGGAGGTCACGGACGGGGCTCTGATCTTGTTTGGGGGCGCGCTGCTGTTGACTCCGGGATTCATCACCGACCTCGTTGGGTTGGTCTTGCTGCTACCCCCCTCGAGGACGGTGATCAAGCGAGCTTTCCGAAAGGTGTTCGTTCGGTGGTTGGGAAAGCGAACGGGCTTCGAGTCTCGGCGACGACCCACAGAGGTGAAGGTGGTCAACGTAGAGCGGGTCGGGAGCCGTCCCCCTACGGAGAGTCCCCCTGTTGACCCCTCCTCCCCTGTTGACCCCTCCTCCTCTCTACACGAGGGCGGTTCTCGGGATAAAACCTGACGGGGCCCACCCACCCCTGCTCGGGATAGGGGGCCCGCCGGAAGTCCTCTGGAGCGCGGCGGTGGGCGTTGATGCGCACGCGCAGGGACTCGGGAAACTCCTGCTCGTGAACTCGGCACCCAGCTTCGTGAGCGGCCTCCAAAGCCTTGTCCATCGTGGGGTACACCCACCGTTTCCAGCTGCCCGAGTGGGTTACGAGCACGGCCTGGGCACCGCCCAACCCGGTTCGCATGACGACGGCCTCGACCTCTTCTGCTTCACCCGCAACGAGCTCCTTCGGCGAACGCGGCGCGCGCACAGGATCCGAGTGTCGCTCGAACGGCCATGCACGCTCCACGGCGGCAACGCTACCCCAGCCCGACCTCACAGGCCACTCTCTCGCCACACTCAAGGCGCGAGCGCAGGTGACTGTGCATGCTAGGGGACCGTTCAGATGACGAGACCGCCGTCTACGCAAAGCACTTGGCCGGTGATGTAGTCGGAGTCTTTCGACGCCAGGAACACGAAGGCGGGGGCTATCTCCTCCGGTGTCCCGTAGCGTCCCAGCGCGAAGCGGGCAAGCCTCTTCTCAGCCATATCAGGATCTTTCAGCAAAGGCTCGGTCATGCTTGTGAGTGCGGCCGGCGCGATCGCGTTCACGTTGATCGCCAAGCGTCCCAGCTCTTTGGCCCAAGTCTTGGTGAGCCCGACTACACCCATCTTTGCGGCCGCGTAATTTGACTGTCCCGCGGCCCCCAACAGCCCGGACGCGGATGCAACATTGATTATCTTTCGATGCAGCAGCAGGCCTTTATCGGCCTCCGCTCTTGCGAGAGGACGCCAGTGTTGAACCAGTGCACGCCCGCATGCCCACGTTCCCTTTAGGTGAACGTTTACGACCGTGTCCCAGTCTTCCTCGGACATGTTGTGCAACATTCGATCGCGCAGAACACCAGCGTTGTTAACGAGCACGTCCACTGCGCCGAAGGCCGAAAGGGTTTCTTCCAAAAGCGAGTTGGCGCTATCGACGGTTCCAATGGGGGCCGCGTTCGAGACGGCCCGGCCCCCTTGCGACACGATTGAGGAAGCGGCCTTGGAGGCCGCGTCTTCATCGATGTCATTGACCAGGACGTTCGCTCCCTCGGAGGCAAAAGCTCGTGCAACGGCTAGACCGATGCCGGCTCCGGCACCGGTGACGATGCAACCCCTCCCCTTCAGTCTTTCTGCGACGGATGCCATCACCGGCGCATCCTATCGATCCGGCTCCCGTCCGTTAGGCTCGAGTGATGGAACAAGCAAAGAAGGTGCCGCTGACACAGAATGCCTATGACCGCCTCGAGGCCGAGCTTGCCTTTTTGGAAGGCGAAGCGCGCGAGAAGGTCATCGGCGATATAGCAACCGCTCGTGCACACGGCGACTTGAGCGAGAACGCGGAATATCATGCCGCCAAGGACCAACAAGGTCTTCAAGAGGCACGCGTTCGACAGCTACGCCAGATGATCGAAAACGCCGAGATCATCGAGGCGCGGGACGACGGAATCATCAAGCCGGGCACGATCGTGACGATTCGCTATCAGGGTGACGAGGAGCCCGAGTCTTACTTCTACGGTCTGCGGGAAGAGAAGCAGGGTGGGTACGACGTAGTCACCCCGGACTCACCCCTGGGCAGGGTGCTGTTGGGACGCACGGCCGGGGAGACGGTTACCGCGACCGTGCCCGCGGGCGAGCTCAAAGTGGACATCGAAGAGGTTCGAGTTCCCGCCTAGCGCGCCCTGACTCCCTGTCTCCATACCGCCCCGACGCGTACGAGATCTCGAGCGCGTTCTAGCTGCGCGCGGTTGATCCCCACGAGGTCCGCAACTTTTCCCTCGGCGATCACCCCGCGGTCGTGGAGCCTCAGATGCCGGGCCGCGTCTCGAGTGGCCGCCGCAACGATGTCGCGTAGAGTCATCCCGGCCGCCTCCATAGCCGTCACCTCGAGCCGGTCGATCCCTGGCCGAGGCCCGGAGTTGCCGAGGTCGGTGCCGTAGACGACCTTGCCGCCTGCTGCAAGAAAAGCTTCTAGGTTGGCGACGGCCGTTCTCCGGTCGGCGCCGCGGCGCACAGAAAGTGTCGGCACGATCACCATCCTCTGGGCCACCATGCGCTCGATGAGCTCTGCTGGGATGGCGTCCGGCCCCATGAGCATGTGTGCAAGTTCGTCCATGCCCGCATCGAGTGCCTTGACCAGCTCGTCGAGTCCCGCGACGTGGCCGGTGACGCCGAGGCCCCTCTCCCGCGCTGCGGTCACGATGAGCTCGAGTGTCGCCTCGTCGAGGGTCGGCCCCACGGCGGGATTGAGCGCCACCTTGATGACGGCAGCGCCACCGTCCGCTTGCTCCGCAACGGCCGTTGGCGCGTCGCCGGGTGAGGCTACGACCCGGCCGGTCCCCTTCGGCGCCCACGGCGCTCTCGTCGGGTAGCCGTCGGGGGCGGTCAGCATCTGTCCCGCCGCCACCAACAGGGGTCCGCTTTCAGGAGCACGCGAGCCCTCGACCAGGGGCCAGATCAGATGCGGAGGCCACGCCAGATCGCGAGCGGTAGTGACACCGCCGAGGAGCAGTGTCCGGGGTGAATAGAAGCCGATGTGGACGTGGCAGTCGATAAATCCCGGAACCAGGAACATGTCTGAGGCGTCGAGCACGTCGGCCTGGGCCGGAATCTCCACGGAGGAGGAGGGGCCCGCTGCGGCGATCCGACCATCGGACAGCAGGACGACTGAGTCGGGCACGGGTGTGAGGGCCTCCCCGAGCAGGGCGGTCGCACCGATGATCGCGTCCATGCTTCCAGATTCGCACCGACGCGCCCTTCGGCTGCCCGACCCGGCGGCCGACAAAGCCTCCTAAGCGGTCGTTCTACGACAAAGCTGCGAAATGTGGCTTCCCAAATGGGACTCCCCACTAGGGTGAGCGGCGTGAAAAAAGCGCTGGTTGCGGTTGTGGCTGTGGGAGTGCTCCTCGCAGCTGAGGTCGTTGTTGCTATGCGGCGCGACTACCTGCCGACCGAACCCGCGCTCGAGATTGCGGGCGAGTTCGGGCCCGTTGGCGGTTCCGAGCTCGAGCTCGTCGTTCTGGGCGACTCAACCGCGGCCGGAGTCGGGGCCGGAACTCCGGCAAACGCCTATCCGACCCTTCTGGCCCGCCGCTTGGCTCAAGATGGCCGCAGGGTGCGCCTGACCGTGCTGGGGGCGTCCGGAGCCAGAGTCAAGGACGTGCTCGACGAACAGGCACCGGCTGCCGGCGCCCTGACTCCCGACCTCATCTTCGTGGGAATCGGCGCCAACGACACCACTCATTTGACGCCCCTGAGTGAGGTGTCGGCCGATATGGGCGGGGTCCTTGACCTGCTCCTCAAAAGCGGCGCCACGGTTGTTGTTGCGGGCGCGCCCGACATGCGCGCGGAGGCCTTCTGGGAGCCGCTGCGCTCGATCACGGGCTGGCGCGGCCGCCGAGTTGCCGACGTCATCGAGGCAGAAGCGCGCAGCAGGGGAGTGTCGGTCGTCCCTCTGGCGGAGAGGACCGGAAGCTTCTTCGGCGCCGACCCCGACGAGTACTACAGCGCCGACCTCTTCCATCCCAGCCCCCGCGGTTACGAGCGATGGGCCGATGCCATCTTTCCGGTGCTGGAGCGGGCGCTGGCCGACGAATGATTGAGGCGCGCCTGAGCGAACTCGTCGAGGCCGCCGATCCGGCGGCTCTCCTGAGGGCGGTCGACGACCTCGTCGAGACCCGCTCGTGGGACGACATGATCTCGTTGGCAGAGGCCTGCGAGGATGCGGTCGAGCGCGGCAAGCAGCTGTGGTCGATCGCACAGCACATCGACTACCGCCTCGCTCTCGAGGCCCCCGGAGACTACGCAGCTGCGGTGCTGCAGCCTGGGGTTGCCCGCTTCGCCCTCGGCCCCCTCACCGAGGTCTGTGCCTCGACCCACTCCTGGCAGGAGCTATCCCCCCACATCGACGAGCCGCGCAGCGCAGCGTATGTGGCTCAGGAGCGCGTTCTCAGAGGTGAGATTCTGGAGGGGCAGGAGAACGCTCATCCCGAGATCCTGGAGCTCCCCCTGCGGCTGCTGAGCTTCGAGCCGACCTACGCCCTCGCGCGTTACTCGTCGAGCTACGTGGAGGTCGCCGAGCCCTGGGATCCACCGACCGCCTGGAGCGAGGTGGACGGCTCGGCGGGTCCCCCGGTCGAGGACGCTGAGCTCGCCGACGCACTGTTGGACCTCGTGCGACCGTGGACGTCGGAGTCGAACGGCTCCGCGGAGGTTGCGGTCGTGGAGGGGAACGCGGCCGGCGCAGTGCGTGCCCTCGCCGGCTCAACCGCTCGAAACGTCCTTCTTCAGACTGACGAAGGCATTCAGAGGGTGGCATGGGCGGCGGCCAGCGGTGGCGCGCACGGACGCAGACGCGGCGCGGCTTACGGGCGTTTCGCGGCCTGGTACCTGGCCACGCTGGCATTGGGTCTCGAGTGGCCGGTGGACCCCTCGGAGCTTGCCCTCGCCATGCCTGATCTCTCTTGGCACCTCTGGGATGAGGGCAAACCGGAGCAAGGCTGGGTGCTGAGGCTGGTGTTGGAGCACCGGGTGGACGGCTGGGCCGCAGCCCTGGATGCGCGCGACGAGGCCGAGGACGAGGTCGCTACGTTGGCTCCTTCCGCGCCTCGCTGACGGTCCCGACCCCCCGCCCGGCTGCGGACCCGGTTGCACGGAATCGCTCGATGGGAGCGGTCCCCGTCGACCATGGAATTGGGTGGCTCGTCAACCACCGCGTGAAGGGATGTGACTTGAGCCGCCCGTCTACATACGGCCGAGGAGCTCCTTCTTCTTGTTCTCGAACTCGACCTCGGTGATAACTCCCTGGGCCCTCAGGCGGGCGAGAGCCTCGATTTGCTCGGGGATGCTGTCTGCTTCGGGCGTTGGAAACGGCTGTCCCGAACGCATCATCCTGTTGCCGTTCTCCTCCGTCGCCTGATAGATCCTCAGCTGCACCTGCTCGGGCTTCTTTACGTTGGTGATGCGAGTCTGACCCCGCTCGCCGGCGGACTCGATCAAGAGATCACCTGCCCCGACGAGCCGCTCCACGGCCGATTGCGCGAAGGCGACGTCGTTGATGCGTTCGAGAGGTATCTCGGTGGCTGCTCTGGCGATCACGCCGCGACGGGTGATGAGACGGTCGGTGGTGAGCACGAACAGCGTCTTGCTCCACTTCAACAGCGGAACGGCAGAGAGGAGCAGGAGAGCGATCAGGGCACCAGCGGAGACGGCCAGAAGGGCCGGACCTGAATCGGTCAGCGCTCCCAACGTCACCCAGGCCAGCACGATCAGCGCTGCCCACAACAGCGCCGGGACGACGGCGACCCAGTGAGGTCTCAGCTCGAAGACGATGCGTTCGTGCTCGGCAAGCAGTGCCCGCGGAAATGCCATAGCACCCTAATTCTCGCAGGTGGTGGCGGTCTCGGCGCGGCAGGCGTCTGTTCCCTCGCCTCCGTCGGCCGAGTCCGTTCCAGTGCCCCCTCTGAGGGTGTCGTCGCCGGCTCGACCGGAGAGCTGATCGTCTCCGGAGTTCCCCTCGGCACGATCGGACGCTGGTCCTGCCGTCATCACATCGCCCCCGCCCCCACCCTGGAGAAGATCTCGGCCGAAGCCTCCCTTCAACGTGTCCGCTCCGCCTGCGCCGCGCAGACGGTTGGAGCGTTCGTCTCCCGAGATGATGTCGGCTCGGGCGCTGCCCAGGACCCTCTCGAGCGCCTCAAGTGAATCCGCTCCCTGACCCTCCGCGAGACCGGCCGATAGATCAACCACCATCGGGTTGGGGGCTCCCTGGAAGGTAACGAGATCCTGTCCGTCTCCCCCCTTGAGGAGATCGCCGCCGCCGCCGCCCGAGAGCTTGTCTCGGTCCGGCCCCCCACTGATCTGATCGAACCCTCCGCGCCCTGCCAGCACGTCCTTCCCGGAGTCCCCCTGGAGGATGTCGGAGCCGTTGTCGCCCGAGGCGACGTCTCCGCCCGCGCCCCCGAAAAGATTATCGGGGCCGCCGCCACCGGTAAGGAAGTCTCGGTTGGGGCCTCCGACGAGGGAGTCTTGTTGGGCGTTGCCGAAGAGGGTGTCCTGGCCCTTGCCTCCGAACAGGGCATAGGGGGCCGACGCGCCTGCACCGGGCGCATCCCGACCCAGACCGCCGAACAGGGAGTCGTCGCCGATCCCCCCCTCGAGGTAATCGCGTCCTTCGTTGCCCTCTAGCAGATCTCCGCCCCTGCCCCCGAAGACGAGATCGTTACCTGCTCTTCCGAACAGCCCGTCGAGCGAAGGACCTCCCACGACCTGGTCGTCTCCGCCGTCGCCCGAAATGCTGTCCCGGCCCTCGTGGCCGAAGAGACGGTCGCGGCCGCTTCTCCCGCACAAGAGATCCGCTCCCTGGAGGCCGAGGATGACGTCGGCGCCGCCCTTGCCGTCGATCACGTCGAATCCGTTGGTTCCCTGGAGCGTGTCGGGCCCCGGGGACCCGGAGACGGTCGGCGTCATGCCGAAGCACAGCGAGGGCTGGGCTTGAGCGCCAGAAACGCCCGGCGCCAAAGCAAGCACAAGGGATGCGGCGAGAAAAGCGGCGCGAACCGCCCCGGCAGCACCGTTCCTGTTCAAGATCAAACCCCCTCGTCACGGTTACGCGTCCTGGCGCGGCTCGTTTCTGTTTATTCCCTCGCGTTTCGAAATACAAGGACCTTTGAGCTCAACGAGGCTTTGCGCGAAGTTTTCTTGGTACACGGCGCGTACTAGACGAGCCAGGGTTGGGGCCGTCCCGCTGGGCTCGGGGGGAGGCCCTGTCCTGCTGCACCACCCGTAGGATTGGGGCATGGCCATCGATCGTCCGGCAGTGGATCACGTAGCGAGGCTGGCCCGGCTCGCCTTGAGCGAACAGGAGCGCGATCGCATGAGCGCGGAGCTGGCCCGGATTCTCGAGCACGCCGAGTTGATTCAGGCACTCGACCTCGATGGAGTGGAACCCACCTCGCACCCGCTTCCACTCGTGAACGCTTTCCGCCCGGACGAGGCCGGGCCTTCGCTGGAGGCCGAGGCAGCATTGGGCGGGGCTCCCCTACAGGAACGAGGCAGCTTTAGGGTGCCGCGCATCATCGAGGAGCCGTGAGCTCCGACGAGCTGTGCTTCATGGCGGCCACAGAAGCTGCGACGAGACTCTCGACGGGTGAGTTGTCATCCGAGGAGCTGACTGCCGCGGCGATTGAGCGCAGCACCACCCTGGATCCACGGCTGGGAACTTATTTGCAGGAGACCTACGAGCGCGCGCTCGAGGAAGCGCGCGCGTCCGACGAACGCAGGGCGAGCAAGCGCTTGTGCTCCGACTTCGACGGGGTGCCCGTTGCCTACAAGGACATCTTCGTCACCAAGGATGTCGCCACGACCGCGGGCTCGCGCATCCTCGAGGGTTGGGTCCCCCCCTACGACTCGACCGTCGTGGAGCGGTGCAAGGGGGCCGGGTTGCCGGGCCTCGGAAAGCTCAACCTCGACGAGTTCGCAATGGGCTCGTCGACAGAGAACTCGGCCTATCACCCCACCCGCAACCCCTGGGATGACGAGCGAGTGCCCGGGGGTTCCAGCGGGGGTTCGGCCGCGGCCGTGGCCGCGGGCATGGTTCCGTGGGCCTGGGGAACCGATACCGGGGGCTCGGTGCGGCAGCCCGCGTCACTGTGCGGCATCGTGGGCGTCAAGCCGACCTACGGGCGCGTTTCCCGCTATGGAATCGTCGCCTTCGCGTCTTCGCTTGATCAGGCGGGGCCCTTGGCCAGAACGGTAGAAGACGCGGCCGCACTGCTGCAGCTTGCGGCCGGCCACGACCCCTGCGATTCGACCTCTATCCCACAAGAGGCGCCGGACTTCACCTCAGGCATCGACGCTGGAGTGAAAGGACTTCGCATCGGCTTGGTGACGGAGTTCTCGACCGAGGGTCTTGCCAAGGGCGTGAGGGACAGAGTTGAGGAGTCCTACGTGCGGCTCGAGAAGCTCGGTGCAACACTCGAAGAGATCTCGCTGCCCTCCTTTGAGCATGGGATATCTGCTTACTACTTGATCGCTCCTGCCGAGGCGTCTTCCAACCTGGCTCGCTACGACGGAGTGCGCTACGGGCTTCGATCGGATGGTGATGACATCGTCGCGATGACGTCTCGCACCAGAAATGAAGGCTTCGGGACGGAAGTCAAGCGCCGCATCATGCTGGGGACCTATGCGCTTTCGGCCGGCTACTACGACGCCTATTACGGCCAGGCGCAGAAGGTTCGGACCCTGACCATCCAGGACCTCGAGCGGGCTTATCAGAAGGTGGATCTGATCGCGTGCCCGAGCTCTCCGACGACCGCGTTCCGGCTCGGCGAGCGGACCGACGACCCTCTGGAGATGTATCTCTCTGACATATTCACCGTTCCTGTGAACCTCGCCGGAAATGCAGCCATCAGCGTCCCTTGCGGCCTCTCGGAGGACGACGGTCTGCCGGTGGGCCTACAGCTCGTCGCAAAGGCGCTTGACGAAGCAACCATGTTTAGAGCCGCCTATGCGTTCGAGCAGGATCTGTCATGGGCGGGTTCCAAGCAAAGCAGACCGAAGCTGTGAACGTGCAGGAAAGAAGCGCGGTCTACGAGACCACCGTCGGGCTCGAGATACACGTGGAGCTCTCCACACGATCGAAGATGTTCTGCTCCTGCGCAGTTGCTTTTGCCGGCGAACCCAACACGCGCACCTGCCCCGTTTGCCTTGGGCTTCCGGGCTCTCTGCCGGTGGTCAACGAGATGGCAGTGAACTCGACCATCAAGATCGGCCTCGCCCTTGGCTGCGACATCGCGCCCCGCTCGATCTTTCACCGCAAGAACTACTTCTATCCCGACATGCCGAAGAACTACCAGATCTCCCAGTACGACCTCCCACTTTGCGTGAGTGGACATCTCGATATCGCAGGTGTCTTCGGGGAATCTGCAGTGGGCATCACACGCGTGCATCTCGAAGAGGACACCGGCAAGTCGCAGCACATGGGCGGTACGGGGCGCATAGCCGACTCGAGCTACTCGCTCGAGGACTTCAATCGCGCCGGAACTCCTCTGGTGGAGATCGTCACCGAGCCGGACTTGCGCTCAGCTGAGGAAGCGCGGGTGTTCGTGACCGAGCTGCGCGCCCTGCTCGAGTCATTGGGGGTATCGGACGTTCGCATGGAGGAAGGCTCCCTACGGGTTGACGCCAATGTTTCGGTGAGGCGCTCGGGGGAGACCGAGCACGGGATCAAGGTCGAGGTCAAGAACATGAACTCGATCCGCTCGGTAGCACGGGCGCTTTCCTACGAGGAAGAGCGACAGCGCGCCGCGCTCGATGCCAACCAGACACTCGTGCAAGAAACTCGTCACTTCGACGAGAAGGCGGGCGAAACCTCGACCCTGCGCAGCAAAGAGTATGCCTTCGACTATCGCTATTTCCCGGAGCCGGATCTCGTTCCACTGGAGCCGTCCGAAGAGTGGATAGAGAGAATACGAGCTCAGTTGCCCGAGCTGCCGGTGGAGAAGCGGGCGCGTTTCTCGCAACAGTACGGACTGACGGAGGCCGATGTTTCGTTGCTGACTTCGACCACGGCCACGGCCGACTGGTTCGAGGCCGCGGCGCATGCGTACGGGGGCGATGCCAAGAAGGTCGTCAACTGGATCATCGCCGACCTCTACGGGCTCTTGAACGAAGCCGGTATCGAGCTGGCACAATCGCTGATCTCACCTGCTCAGTTGGCGGCGCTCGTGGACATGGTCGACGCAGGCGCCATTTCTGGGAAGCAAGCGAAGCTGGTGCTCGGCGAGATGTTCACCGGCGGCAAGGATCCTCGGGACATCGTCTCGGTTCGCGGTCTGGAGCAGGTGTCGGATAGCGGAGCGATCGAGGCGGCCGTGGACGAGGTCATCTCGGAGCAGCCCGGCGCTGCCGACAAAGTGCGGGCCGGAAACCTCGGCACGATCGGTTTCCTGGTGGGCCAGGTGATGAAGAAGACGCGCGGACAAGCCAATCCCAAGCTCGTAAACGAGATTCTTAGAGACAGGCTCGTCCAATGATTACGATTGACACGACCGGCGTGCTTCCCGCTCCGCCGGAGGTGGTGTGGAAGCTCATCACCGACTGGGAGCATCAAGGGGATTGGATGCTCGAAGCCAAGGATTTCAAGGTACTGACGGAAAATCGCGAGGGGGTCGGCGTCGAGGCCGAGGCGACGGTATCCATCGGGGGTATCACCACGCGCGACCGCGTGCGAGTGAGCGGATGGGATCCTCCGCAGCGGCTCGAGATCAAGCACGACGGCTGGGTTTCGGGCCGTGGCGAGTTCAAGCTGACGCCGGTCGGGAAGGACCGCACCCATGTGTTCTGGCGGGAGGAGCTGAACCCGCCTCTGGGTGTTCTTGGGGCCGCAGGGATGAGCGTGTTCCGGCCGATGATGAGCCGTCTCTTCAAGCGCGACCTGCGCATCCTGGAATCGCTCTGCCGGGTGGCCCACGCTGCCGAGTGATCGAGGTGGAGGGGCTTGGAGCTGTACCCACACCAAATGTGGGCAGGGATCCAAAGTTAGTCAGCGCCAGGCTCGAGCGGCCTTCATCGCGCCGCCCCCCTTATAGGCGGTTCGTAGTCCCATCGCCAGCAGGCAGACCGCGAACACCTTCGTGAGGGCGCCGGCGTTGATGCCGAGGGCGATCTCGGCCCCCACCCACGCCCCCGCCATCCCCCCTGCCCCCACTAGGCCGGCGTGCCGGAAGGAGACGTAGTCGTTGCGCACGTGCGAGATCATGCCGGCGACTGCGGTAGGGACGATGACCACCAGCGAGGTGCCCTCGGCGACGTGCTGGGAGCTGCCTAGGAAGATCACCATGAAGGGCACTACCACGAGGCCGCCGCCGACGCCGAACAGTGCCGAGAGGACGCCGGTGACAACGCCCGCCGCGATCACCGCAGCGATGAGCTCGGGGCTCACGTCAACAGCAGCTGGAGTGAGACGGCGATCATGAGAGCTCCAAACATGGCTTTCAGCAAGCCGGGGCTCGAACGGGACATGAGGCGCGCCCCCAGAGGAGCGCCGGCGAGGCTTCCCACCACCAAAAGCCCTGCGAGTGTCCAGGCGATGCGGCCGTCCACGGCGAAGCGCGTCGCGGCCGCCGCCGCAATTGGGACGATGGCTGCCAGCGAGGTCGCATTCGCCTGATGCTGGGACAACGCTGCGAAGGCCACCAGCAAGGGGACGATGACGATTCCGCCTCCTACCCCCAGCAGGCCGCTCGTTATCCCCGCGACCACGCCGATCCCAAGACCTATGAGGACCGGCTTCACCCCAGGAGATCGCCCAGACGCCTGATCCCCTCTACGAGGTCGTCGTCCGAGAGGGCGTAGCTCAGGCGCGGCATAGCCGGGAGCGCCGAACGCCTCTCCGGGCACGATTGCCACCTTCGCCTGGTCCAAGACCAGGGCCGCGAGCTCGAGACTCGAGGACGGCTTCTGGCCCGCGATCGACCTCCCCAGCACGCCCTCGAAGGAAGGGAAACAGTAGAAGGCTCCCTGCGGCTCGATGCAGGTGACGCCTTCGATGTCGTTGAGCATCTTGGTCATTGTGAGTCGACGGCGGTCGAACGCCTCCCGCATCGTGGCGACGGCCTCCAGGTTGCCGCTCACGGCGGTCAGCGCGGCGGCCTGAGCGACGTTCGAGACGTTCGACGTGCTGTGGCTCTGGAGTGAGATGGCTGCGGCGGTGATTTCGGGCGGACCGATCATCCAGCCCACTCTCCAACCCGTCATCGCATAGGACTTGGCGACTCCGTTGACCACGATGCAGCGGTCACGGGCCTCCGGAACGATCACGGGCAAGGATGAAAAATGGTTGTCGCCGTAGACGAGGTGCTCGTAGATCTCGTCGGTGACAATCCAGATGCCGGCTTCCACCGCCCAGCGCCCGATCTCTGCGATCTCTTCACGGCTGTAGACGCTCCCGGTGGGGTTCGACGGCGACACGAACACGAGGGCCTTGGTTGCCTCGGTGCGGGCGGCCTCGAGCTGATCGACGGTCACCTTGAAGCCCGTCTCTGCGGTGGTCGAGAGCACCACCATCCGGCCCCCGCACAGCGAGATCATCTCGGGGTAACTGACCCAGTAGGGGGCCGGAAGCAGAACCTCGTCTCCGTCGTCGATCAGGCTCGTGAACGCGTTGAAGAGGGCGTGCTTGCCCCCGTTGGTCACCAGCACGTGGGCCGCGGATACTTCGAGCCCCGAGTCGCGCCGGGTCTTCTCGGCGATGGCGGCGCGCAGCTCCGGAAGGCCCGGGCCCGGGGAGTAGTGGTGGTAGGGGACGTGACGACAGGCCTCGACGGCGGCGGAGACGATGTGCTCGGGGGTGGGGAAGTCGGGCTCGCCTGCACCGAACGACACGACGTTCTCGCCCTGCGCCTTGAGCGCCTTGGCCGCCGCCTCGATGGCAAGGGTCGGTGACTCGGTGATGGCGAGGACTCGGCGAGAGGGCATGGGCCGCATGATAGGGCCCGAACTGCGGCAAGCGACCGATTACGAGCGAGTGATCAAAAGGCCATGGACGAGAACATCACGATTCCCGAGGACCTGCTGCCCCACGACGGGCGCTTCGGCTCGGGCCCCTCGAAGGTGCGCCCCGAGGCGCTGGTAGAGCTGGCGCAGGAACGCTCGTGGCTGATGGGCACGAGCCATCGCCGGGCGCCGGTGCGCGCCCTGGTGGCGCGCCTCAAGGAGGGTCTGGCCGAGCTGTTCGGCCTGCCGCCGGGCTACGAAGTCATTCTTGGCCTCGGCGGAGCCACCTTGATGTGGGACGCGCTCGCGTGCTCCTTTATCGAGCACAGGAGTCAGCATGTGGTGATAGGCGAGTTCTCGGCTCGCTTTGCGGAGGCCGTCGCGGCGGCCCCCCACCTTGCGGCCCCCGAGCTGATCGAGGCCCCCTTCGGCACCGCCGCCGGGCCTCGTTCCTCCTCCGCAGTCGACGTCTACGCGCTGATCCACAACGAGACCTCGACTGGAGTGTGCCTCCCGGTGCACAGGGTCGAGGGAGAGGGCCTCGTCGTGGTGGACGCGACCTCGGCGGCGGGCGGGATGCTGGTCGATCCCCTCGAGTTCGACGTCTACTACTTCTCGCCGCAGAAATGCTTCGCTTCGGACGGGGGCCTGTGGGTGGCGCTGTGCTCGGAGGCAGCGGTGGAGCGGATCGTCTCGGTCACCGCCCGGCGTTACGTGCCTCCGTCCTTGCATCTGGGGGCCGCGATCGACAACTCGCGCAAGGACCAGACCTACAACACGCCGGCGCTGGCGACGTTGATTCTGATGCTGGACCAGATCGAGTGGATGCTGGCGGCGGGCGGGCTTGCGTGGGTCGCGAGCGCGCTGTCGGGAGTCGTCCTCCTGCCTTTACTCGTGGGCGGAGCGCTCGTCCTACGCCACCCCCTTCGTCGAACCGGAGTCCGCCCGCAGCCCGGTGGTTGGCACGATCGACTTCGACGACTCGGTAGATGCCGTCGCCCTGGCTCGTATCCTCCGCCGCAACGGGATCGTCGATACCGAGCCCTACCGCAAGCTCGGCCGCAACCAGTTGCGAATAGGCATGTACCCGGCGGTCGAGCCCTCGGATGTGGAGCGGCTGACGCGCTGCGTTGATTTCGTGGTCGGTACCATGCATGAATGAGAATGAGCGTATGAGAGTGCTGGTAACCGAGCCGCTCGCCGTCGCCGGACTGACTCGTCTGAGAGAGCAAGTCGAGGCCGACGAGAAGTTCGGGCTCGGCGCCGAGGAGCTCGCCGGGGTCATTTCCTCCTATGACGCCCTCATAATTCGCTCCGCCACTCAGGTTGATCAGGAGCTCCTGGAGCACGCCTCCAATCTAAGGGTGGTGGGCCGGGCGGGGATCGGCCTCGACAACGTCGACGTCGACGCCTGCACCCGGCGTGGGATCGTGGTGGTGAACGCCCCCCAGTCAAACGTCCTGTCCGCCGCCGAGCACACCCTCGCTCTCATGCTGGCCCAGGCTCGCAACGTCCCCCAGGCCCATGCTTCTCTGATAAAAGGCTCGTGGGCGCGCGAGCGCTATCAGGGGGTCGAGCTCCACGCCAAGACGCTCGGGATCGTCGGCCTGGGACGGGTGGGGACACTGGTGGCCCAGCGCGCCGCCGCCTTCGGCATGCGCCTCCTCGCCTACGACCCTTACATCTCCCAGACGCGGGCCGCCCAGATTGGCGTGCAGATGCTGAGCTCGGTCGTGGAGGTTGTGGAACGCTCGGACTTCCTCACGATCCACCTCCCGCGTACGAAGGAGACGGTCGGCATCATCTCGGCCAGGGAGCTGGCCCGAGCCAAGCCCGGCCTCCGCATCGTCAACACTGCACGCGGGGGGCTCATTGACGAGAACGCCCTTGCCGATGCGATCGAGCAGGGCCAGGTTTCGGGTGCGGCAATCGACGTCTTCGAGGACGAGCCGGTTACCGACCACCGCCTCTTCCACCTTCCCGAGGTCGTAGTGACCCCCCACCTCGGCGCTTCGACGCAGGAAGCCCAGGACAAGGCGGGGACGGCCATCGCCGAGCAGGTCCTGCTGGCGCTGCGCGGCGAGTTCGCCCCCTACGCGGTGAACCTCGAGGTCGGTCCCGACATACCCGAAGCGGTACGGGCTTATCTCGGGCTGGCCGCACGTCTAGGCAGGGTCGCGGTCGCGCTGGCGGGTTCCGGAGTCGACTGTCTGCGCTTCGAGTACTACGGCCGCATTGCCGAGCATGACACCCGCGCGCTCACGCTGTCGGGATTGAAGGGTGCCTTCTCCGCTGTGGTCCACGAGCCGGTGACGTTCGTCAACGCCCCCTTGATCGCTCGCGACCGGGGGGTGTCGGTGGAGGAGGCGCGCTCGTCCGAATCTCACGACTACGTCAATCTCATCGAGGTCCATGCTGCCTGCAAGACCGAGGTGGTCTCGGTTGCCGGGGTCCTGGTCGGCAAACGCAACGACGAGCGCCTCGTGAGGGCCTATGGATACGAGCTCGATACCGCGTTCTCACCGATCATGGTGTTGTTCCGTTATGAGGACCGTCCCGGCATCGTCGGGATCGTCGGGGGGCTGATGGGGAACGCCCAAGTGAACATCGCCAGCATGCAGGTCGCTCGGCTCTCCGAGGGGGGCGAGGCGCTGATGACTATGTCGGTGGACTCGCCCATACCCGAGGGTGTCCTGGATGAGATAGTTGCTCGGGCGAGGATGCGAGATGCCCGGCTGGTCGTGCTCGGCGCAGCCGAACTCAAGTAGGTGATTCGAATGAATGTCGAGGCAGGAGAGATGAGATGCCCATAGCCCCGGTCGACAAGGTTTGGATGAACGGCGAGCTGGTGCCGTGGGAGAACGCCACTGTGCATGTCCTGACGCACGCGCTCCACTACGGATCGGGAGTGTTCGAAGGCATTCGTTGTTACGAGACCCCTCGGGGCCCCGCCGTGTTCCGGCTCCGCGAGCACCTCCAGCGCATGGAGCGTTCGGCCAAGATCTTCATGATGGAGATTCCTTATTCGGTTGACGAGCTGATGGACGCAACCTTCGAGCTCATAAGGATCAACGGCCTGCGCTCCTGTTACGTGCGGCCGATTGCCTACCGAGGCTATGGCGAGATGGGCCTGAACCCCGAGCTGAACCCAGTCGATGTTTGCATCGCGGTGTGGGGGTGGGGGGCCTACCTAGGCGACGATGCCCTCAAGCACGGCGTCCGCATGACGGTCTCGTCGTGGCGCCGCCATGACCCCAACATCATCCCGCCTCAAGCCAAGGTGACGGGCGCCTACATCAACTCGTCGATGGCCAAGCTCGAGGCTGTGCGTTCGGGCTTCGACGAGGCGATCATGCTGAACCCGCACGGGTATGTGTCCGAGGCCACGGGCGAGAACCTCTTCGTGGTCAAGGACGGCGAGCTCTTGACCCCGCCGCTCGCCGCAGGCCCCCTTCCGGGCGTGACGCGGGCTTCGGTCATGGCGATCGCGGCCGACCTCGGGATGCCGGTGTTCGAGAGGCTCATGACGAGAGCGGACCTCTACGTTGCCGAGGAGATTTTCTGCTCGGGAACCGCAGCCGAGGTGACTCCGGTGCGAGAGATCGATTCCCGCGTCATAGGGGAGCCGGGACCGATCACGCTGACGCTGCAGCAGAAGTATTTCGAGATCGTCAAGGGTCAGGACGAAAAGTACGAGGACTGGCTCGACTACGTTCGACTGCCGTCTTAGGGAGGAGGCCTCCGCCTAGTAGGTGAGGGTGGACTACTTGTAGTCGTTCTCCCTGAGCTCAATCACGTAGGCGCGTCGCTCCGATATCTTGCCTTCGCGTAGGACGAAGACCTCGCCCATTGCGGCGCGCATTGTTTCGCCGGTCGCGCGCTGAGTCTCGAGAGTCATCTCGGCCATGACGACGTCGTCTTCCTCGACCATTCGGGTGATGGTGATGCTCGGGCTGCCGGTGAACGCGGGGTTTTCGATCTCAGCGTCGTAGGCCACTTTTCCCTCGAGGCGGAAGGCGCCGAAGACCGTCCAGCGGATGTCTTCGGTCAGGCAGGAAAGGCCTGCTCGTGATCGGACTTGTTGAAGCCATCGATGTACCTGCAAACGACATCCTTGTTGTCGGACATGCTCCCCATCCAGCTGGATACGACATGACGATCGGCGGTCACGGCCCCGGTGGCCCCCGCTCGGCATCCGGGTCTGGAGGTGTCAGCTTTCCTGTTCTCCGATCCTCTGCGGTCTTGTTCTGATGACATCCGTAGCAGCGCCACTTGAGATTGGTGGTTGACGCCCAGCCCCCGGCGACATGAGGCGCGCTGTGGTCTTTCTCGTTGCGAAAGCGGCGGCCGCAATCGACGCACTTGACCCCGTCGAACTCGGGCGGCTGGCCCAGCTGCAGCGCCAATAGGACCTCCACGGGGGTGTTGCGGGTCCAGCGGCGAAAGTGTCGCAGGTCGGTGCCGTCATAGAACAGCCCGCTCAGAAAGGCGTCGGTGGCGATCTCTCTGGCCGTTTGGGGAGAGATGGGGCCGACCCCGGGAATTTTGCACACCTCGCCCTCTTGTACGTCTTTCCACCCCCGCTGGGTGATCTCGTGTGACACCAGCACCACCAGCTCGGGCTTGCGGGCCGGGATCGTGGTCCCTGCAGAGAACAGACCGGCGTAGGCGTCTGCGAGGAGGCGCTCGAAGGGCTCTTGGTTGCCGTCCCTCTTGGCTGAACGGAACCGGCGCCCCGCCCTCTGCCTCGGCCCGGTTGACGATGGGCACTCCGACATGAGGCTCCAGCAGCAGGTTGATTGAGATCATGCCGAGCTCGTCCCGGTAGCTGCGGGCCCTGCGGGCGTGGTGCTGGCGCTCAGCTAGGCCCCGATGCTGCTCGGCTTCCAGCACGACAGTTCTTGACTTCTCTCTGAGCGCCTGGAAGGACTCATCTTGGGCCAGCTTCAATAACTCTGTCGATGAGCCGGGCGAGGCTTTCTCCGCCCTGGCGATCTCGGTAGCCTGATCCAGGGAAATCTCGCCCGACTTGAACGCGTCTCGGACCTCGTCGGCCGACTTCAAGGAGTTTCCCGTGTCGACTGCGGCCTTCGCCTTGCCCACAGACACTCCGGTTGTGCGCGCCACTTCAGCAGCGTCGCCGAGCTTGGCCGCCAGCATGGTCTCGCCGTAGGACACCAGCTTCTTCGCCCTGGCGTAGCGCAACAGTAGTTCGCGCACTGCATGCGCGTCCATCACCTCGGGCTCGAGATCGATGTTGGACTTCTCGATCTGCCTGATCGCCTCGTCCATCGCCGTGAACTCCATGAATGTCACTATTACAAAGAGCTGTGACGATTCAGGGGTCGAAACCGGCCCCGAAGGAGGATTTCTGGATTTCTTTTGGATTGTTGGAGGGGCGATCTATTCCCACCCATTCGTCGGTAGGTCGCGGCTCATCCTGCAGTACAGCTTGGGAGGTGATACTCGGACAGGCTGGGTTTCCTAGGCCGACACGCCGGCCGAGCGGTTCACTACTGCAGGCAGAATTGGTTGCCCTCGATGTCGGTCATTACCAGCCAGTATTCCCCGCGCTCTTCACGGATCCGGACTCTTTTCCCTCCTGCACCAATCAGGCGCTCCGCCTCGGTGTCCACTCGCTTTCGTCGCTCCTCGAGGGGCATGTCGAGTCCACCGCCCACGTTTGAGGTCGAGGTGGACGCGGTTCTTGCTCCTCTTGGACTCGGGTACTTGCTGGAAGAAGATGCGAGGACCTGCTCCGTCTGGGTCGACGATCGCACTGGCCGAGTTCCACTCCGTCTCGGGGATTCCTTGTCCGGCCAGGAACTCCTCCCAGCTCGCGTACCCCTCGGGCGGGTCTTGCTTTTTGTAGTTGAGAGCCGCGGCCCAAAGCTCGCGAGCCGGTCGGGATCCGCCGCATCGAAGGTGACTTGGATCGATGTTGCCATAGAACCCTCCTCTTGCTGGCGAAGTTCCAATATCTCACCGTTCGAAGTTCCCCATCGCCCGAAAACGCCGCCTCCGCCGATCGAGCCTCTGGTCGACCGGCTCGTCGAGCAAGCCGTCGAGCTCTCTTGCCATAACGCCCGCCAACCGTTGAAGCCACCCCGACCGCTCGCTCACGATCGTGTCGACCAGGCCGAAACGTTTTAGGTCCCAGGAGGCCCCGCCTTGTGCGGTGGCCAGTTCCGCTGCATTGTCGACGGATCGGTAGACGATCGCCGAGGCACCCTCGGGGGCAATCGGTAACAGCCACGCGTGCTCGGCGCTGATGACACGGTCGGCGGGAAACAGCGCCAACGCTCCGCCACCGGCCCCCTCGCCCAGCAGGACCGACAGCGTCGGTGTGGGTTGGCCCGACATTTGATACAGACAGCGAGCGATCTCGGCCGACAGCCCTCCCTCTTCGCCTGCCGGAGTCAATTCCACCCCCGGCGTGTCCACGATGGTCACAAGTGGAAGTCCGAGGTCGGCGGCGATGCGCATCGCCCTCTGAGCCTTGCGGTAGCCGCTGGGGCCGAGCCTTGCCCCGTTGGGCCCGCCCGACCGATCCTGCGCAATAACGACGCAGGGTCTGCCGGCCAGTCCCGCTATCCCCGCGATGCAGACCGGATCGTCCTCTCCACCACCTCCGTCACCCCGAATCTGGGTTACTTCCGCAGCGCACGCTGTGAGAAGATCGGCCGCCCCCGGCCTGGACGACTTGCGAGAGTTCTGTATCGACCGCCATGCATCGCCGGACGAGGGTTCCGCTTCCAGCGTTTGTAACCCAGAGGACTGAGGACGAGTTTCGAGTGTCGAGAGGAGAGCGGCCATTCGCCTTCTCAGCTCGTCGGGCGTTAAGACGCCGTCGAGCAGCCCGTGTGCTGTTGCGTTGTCTGTTGTCTGCACTCCCGGTGGGAACTCTTCCCCACCTGTGAGCTCCACCGTGCGGGGTCCGGAGAATCCCACAACGGCCTCCGGCATGCCGAAGTTGAAGTGCCCTAGGGAGCCCCAGGAAGCCAGAACGCCGCCGAACGTGGGGCCGGTGAGATAGACGACGTACAGCAAACCCGAAGACTTGAACTCACGCACCGCGTCAGCCGTCTTTATCATTTGTACGAACGCCAAAGAGCCCTCCTGCATGCGGGTGCCACCCGACGCGGTCAAGGCAAGTACCGGAAGGCGGGCCTCGAGCGCGCGCTCGAACGCTCGGGCTATGCGCTCGCCGGCAGCAACGCCGATACTTCCTCCTAAGAAGGAGTATCGACTTGCTATGAGTGCGAGCGGATGGCTCCCAACGGTTCCCCGGCCCGTGGCGATCGATTCCGTATGCCCTGTCTTCTGCCGGGCTTCGGCAAGCCGCTCGAGGTAGGGGCGGGAATCCGAGAACTGAAGTGGATCGGTGGCGACAATGTCTTCGTCCCAGGGATGGAAAGTACCGTCGTCGACAACGCCTGCCAGAAGTCCCGAGCTCAAAGCTCCGACTTTTTCACCTTACCCATTTCGTTGTGCGGCAGGTCGTCGAGGAAGTGCACGGTGCGGGGACGCTTGTGCGGTGCGAGCATCGAGGCGACGTGATCCTCCAGCTCGTCCGGGGATGCCTGCGCACCGTCGTTGAGTACGACGAAGGCCACAATGCGCTCCCCGAGGTCATCATCGGGTCTCCCTACGACGGCGGCCTGGGATACCGACTCATGCTCCAGGAGAGCCGCTTCTATCTCGCCGGCACCCACCTTGTATCCACCCGTCTTTATGAGGTCTGTCGAGCGGCGGCCCATGATGCGTATGTATCCATCGGCGGTGCGTGTGGCCAGGTCCCCGGTAAAGAACCAACCGTCCTCGAGTGCCGCCGAAGTGTCCTCCGGCCGGTTCAGGTATTCCGTGAAGAGGTTGGGACCGCGGACGGCAATCTCTCCGAAGGTCTCGTCATCGCTGGCGTCAATCGTTTGCCTATCGTCATCCACGAGGCGCAGCTCGACCCCCGGCAGCGGCGGACCGACATAGCCTGGCCTGCGATCGCCCGAAACCTGAGTCGCACAGTTCATCAGCGTTTCCGTTAGTCCGTAGCGCTCAACGATCTTCTGCCCGGTGGCGCGCTCGATGCGCCCAAAGTCGCGTGCCGGCAGCGGTGCCGAACCCGACACTAGAACACGGGCATGACCGAGCGCCTCGGCGAGAGTTTCGTCCTGCTCCACGGCGTCTGCCAAGCGGTGATACATCGTCGGCACCGCGAACAGCATCGTTGCCTCCCCTGCCAGAGCACCACAGACGGCCTCGGGTGAGAAGCGTCCGATGTGATGGAGGCGCCCACCACGCCGCACCGGCCCGAGTACACCCAGGGCGAGACCGTGTACGTGAAACAAGGGCAGGCCGTGCATGAGCACGTCGTCTGCTGTCCACTCCCAGGCTTCAGCCAACGCATCCAGGTTCGACTGGATTGCACGGCGAGGCAAGACGACACCCTTCGGCGGGCCAGTGGTCCCGGAGGTGTAGATGATCAACGCCGGCGCCTCCGGCGCAGGCTCGGGTGGAAGCTCGGTCTGGCTGCTTCCTCCGAGCTCAACCGGAACGCGTTCGAGCTGCTGGAGCCGGTCCGGCAGGTCGGCGTCTTCCTCGGCAATAAGGAGGCCCGGCTTGCAATCATCCAAGATGTGATCGATTTCTCGAGTCCCCACGCTCGGATTTATGGGGACCGCGGCCGCGCCCGCGGCCAACACTCCAAGTACGCCGACGCAAGCCTCCAGGCTCGGGGACGCCCACACCGCTACTCGCTCTTGTCCCTGAAGCCGATTCGCAGCCTTGGACACCGCCCCACGAAGCTCCTCGTAGGTCAGGGACACGTCGCTGAAACGAAGCGCCTCTCCTGGGGGTGGATTCGCCAGCGGGGGAAACAGCCTCTCGGCCGTCACGAACTGGGGACCACGAGGGCCAGCCACAGCAGAACCGGGGCGACCGCGACGACGACAGCGCCGTAGGCCAGCAGCCTTCGAAAGAACACCTGCCTGTCGACGTCAACGGCGTTTGCCAGGACGATCGCTCCATTGGTCGAGAGAGGGCTGACGTCGACGACGGTGGAGGAAACGGACAGGGCGGCAATCATGCCGATGGCGCCGACGGACCCCTCTCGGAGGAAGGGAATGGCGAGTGGGATCGTGGCTCCCAGGATGGCGGTTGAGGACGCGAAGGCGGAAACAACTCCGCCAAGGTAGCAAAGTAAGAGCGCGACCAGGAGGGGGGCGCCGAGATCGGCAACCGTGTTGCCGACATAGGTGATGGTGCCGATTTCTTCCAGAACGCCCACGTAGGTGAGAACTCCCCCCACCAGGAGGACGACCGACCAGCTGATCCCATTTATTGCATCCTTCGCTGTTTCGCGCGATACGAGAGTAAGCACCAGGGCCACCGATAGCGCCATGAACCCGACGTCGAGATCGAACACGACCACAGTGAGGGCCAGTAGCACGATGCCCGCTAGAGTGAGGGCTCTAGGCGTGGTCAACCGTTCCACCGGCTCTTCCGCGTCGTCGGGGGCTCCGCCCCCCCGGATCTCCGCGCCGTCGCGTCCGTTTTGAGCGGATGAGTGTTCCTGCTCGTGGCCGTCATCGGCTTCCTCTGAGGCACGCCGCCTGAGCAGGGGGAGGCCGCCGAAGACGACGAACACGACCACCGCCACTAGTGTGTTGAAGACCAGGCTGGCGAGAAACAACGAGATCTTGTTACTCGGGAGATCTGCCCCTGCCACCACTCCGTTCACTATGACTCCGTAGATGCTGATCGGGGAGAAGCCACCGGCCTGGGCTCCGTGGACGACCATCAGACCCATCAGCAGCTGACTGATGCCGTACCGGGCTGCCACTCCGAGAGCAAGGGGGGCCAGGATTGCCACCGCCGCCGGGCTCACTGCGCCTACTGCGGTGAGGGTTCCGGCGACCACGAAAAAGACCCATGGGAGCACTACGAGCCGTCCCCCCACCGCCCTAACGGAGGCACCCACCAGCCAAGTGATGGTGCCGTTGCTCTGCGCGATGGCAAATAGATAAGTGACTCCGACGAGGAGAACGAAAAGATCGCCAGGAAACAGCAGGGCGATGTCTTGAGCCTCGACGTCGGTGTAAACCGATCCCACTACGAAGGCGGCCACGAAGGCGAGCACGCCCATGTTCACGGGTAACGCGGTGGCCGCTGCGAACATCGCGATCAAGACGAGGATCGAAACCAGCTCTGGCGACATCCGCCTCCCCCTTAACGCTGAAACACCGACGTGAGCGAAGCCTGGCTCAGGGTAGCGCACTCACTTCGTTCTCGCTCTGGATTCGTCTCGTCCCAAGTCCTGACCTTTCCACTCCCCATCGGTAGAAGGGTCGGAGGTATGGGGCCAGTAGGGTTCGTAGCTTGGAAAGTTTGGGTGGAAGCACCTGGATCACTTTTCGACAGTGCATCTACTCGATCCAGAGCCGGCCGAGCAAGGTTCGCACCATCGCGGTTCCGCCCTCTGGAAATCAATCCCCGAATTGTCGGTTTGCCGACAGACAAGTACCCTTCCCAGGAGCAGGATGAGTGTTAGGCGGCCACGGGACCGCCTACGAACGAAGGGAAGGCGCGATGAATAAGGCGCGGGTAAGACTCAGCGACGGGATCGGGCCAGAGAGTCAGGGCAAGACCGTCCACCCCTTCAAGAGGAGCTGTATCACCGCCGCCTTCCTGATCGCCGCACTCCTTGCGACGAACGTCACCGGAATCCGCGCGGCTGCGCTTCGGTCCGCTCCCGCCGCCGACCCGGCCGTTATCACCGCCTGGAACGAGACTGCGGTCGCCACAATCGTCACCGATGCCGGAAAGGCCAACGCAGAAGCGTTCCTCTGGTATGCGTACGAGCAGGCCGCGGTCTACAACGCCGTCGTCGGTATCACGGGACGCTACGAGCTGTACAAATGGAACGTTCGCGGCCCAAGGAGGGCGTCTCCTGAGGCCGCAGCAGCGGCAGCCGCCCACCGCGTGCTGATGACCTACTTCCCGGCTTCCGAGGAGCGACTGTCAGCCGCTTATGCCGCGTCGCTCGCGCAAGTCCCCGATGGGCAGGCGAAGCAGCAGGGCATCCGGTACGGCAACCGGGCAGCAAGGCGGATCATCAGACTCCGTGCCGACGACGGCCGGTTCGCAGGCATCACGTTCGATGAGCCGCTGGCACCCGGCGTGTGGCGTCCAACGCCGCCCTTGTTCGCGCCGTTCTTCGATCCATGGCTGGCACAGGTAGAGCCATTCCTGCTTAGGTCGCCGAGCCAATTCCGTCCGGCCGGTCCCCCCGCGCTGACCTCGGACACATATGAGGAAGAGTTCGAAGAGGTAAGAGACTACGGAGTAAAGACAGGCTCGCTGCGAACGGCGAAACAGACCGAGACCGCACTTTTCTTCTCCGACATCGGAGTTGGACCGGTTCAGGCGTCTCTCCGCGACCTGGTGACCCGACGCCGTATGGACATCAGCGACAGCGCACGCCTGTTTGCGGCCGTGGATATGAGTCTGGCCGATGCGGTCGGTGCCAGCTGGGACAGCAAGCTCCACTTCGGTTTCTGGCGGCCCGTTACCGCGATCCAGCTGGCGAATGACGACCGCAATCCCGAAACCGAGGCAGTCCCCGGCTGGGAGCCGCTGATCATCAACCCGCCCTACCCGGACTACACGAGCGGGCTCACCACAAACATCGGCGCCCTCAGCCGTACCCTTTCTCGCCTGCTCGGCGACGGCCGCGTCGACCTGAATATCACCTCTGTTGCGGCTGGGCTTCCGGGACCGCCGCTCACCCGACACTATGAGTTCGCCCGTCGCCTCAACCGTGACGTGGTCGACGCGCGGGTTTGGTCCGGCGTCCACTTCCGTACCGCAGACGTTGTTGGGAGTGCGATGGGCAAGCACGTGGGTGACTGGGCCCTCGATCACTACTTCCAGCCCACCGACTAGATATTCGGCAGCAAGAAGGCGGTACAAGGTGGAGTGGAGGCGGGGTCGTCGGACCCGGCCTCTGTTCCCCCGGCTCCAGCCGTGGCAAATGTCCACGGTCCGCGTTTACCCACAAGAGAACTGTGGCAGCAGCCCACGGCCCGCGTTTGCCGCCGCTGCCCAGTCGCTCCCGAGCTGATGAATACCGCGACTACGCACTGCGATGCATGATCGATGGAGAGCGGATGCTTCGGCCCGGTTCGGCTCGGAACAATTGGAGTTGGAGGGCTCGTCCAACCAACATGCTAAGGACACCCATATGCCTGCTGATCCTACTGGCGCTCGCTTCCTGCGCTCCAGCGGCGGAAGGTAGAGGCCCGGCCTCCGGTGTGGCCGGCAGAGTGCTCATCGGCCCCCAATGCCCTGTCGAGCAAGCCGGGAGCCCCTGCCCCGATAAACCGGTGGCGGCGGAGGTGCAGGTCTTCTCTGCGGGCTCAGACGAGCTGGTGACGAGCTCAGATTCGGGCGAGAACGGCCGCTTCCGCATCGATCTGGAGCCGGGCTCTTACGAGTTACTCCCGGTCGTCTCCGAGTCGGGCGGGCTCCCCTTCGGGAGCCGGACGCATGTAACCGTCGAGGCCGGCGAGTACCGCCGCGTGACGTTGAGCCTCGACTCCGGCATTCGCTAACCTGCTCTCGACAGGCCACAGAATGCCGAGTGGTGGCGAATGGTTACATAGCAACCGCTATCCACCGCTCGGCCCGAAAGAGGGGCAGCCGGTGGAGCTCGAGCAACTACTAGGCGTTCACGAGTTCGAGGTCTTGGCGCGGGGCAAGCTCTCCGACGACGTCCACGCCTACGTTGCCGACGGGGCCGGGGACGAGGTCACCGCGACAGACAATGTGACCGCCTTCTCTCGCTACCGGCTGCGCCCCAGAGTCCTCGTCGACGTGTCGGATGTGGATCCCTCGGTGGAGTTACTGGGCCGACGGGCGCCGTTGCCCGTGGGGTTGGCGCCGACCGGGTGGCAGCGGTTCGTTCATGCCGACGGCGAGCTCGCCAGCGCCCGAGCGGCGGCTCGCTGCGGCGCGCCCCTGTGCCTGTCGACCGCCTCGAACTTCTCCCTGGAGGACGTCGCCGCGGCCCACGAGGAGGCGGACGGTTGCCTACGCTGGTTTCAGCTTTACGTCAACCGAGATCGCGGGCTGGTGGAGAACCTCCTGGGCAGGTCCAAAGAGGCAGGTTATGAGGCGGTCGTGGTCACGGCCGACCTCCCCGTGTTGGGCTACCGGGAGTCACAGTTTCGTCACGAGATCACCCCTAGCGATAATGTCGCCCCTGCCAACTACGCCGCCTACGCCCGGGACCGCTCTCGCTCGCCACTCGAGTTCCTCGAAGGCTTCACCGACCCGAGCTTGACGTGGGACGACCTGCCATGGATCGAGGAGATCTCTCAACTGCCGGTCGTGGTGAAGGGAGTGATGACGGCCGAGGATGCCCGCACCGCGATCGAATATGGGGCCGCCGGCATCGTGGTCTCGAATCACGGCGGTCGCCAGCTCGACAGGACTTCGGCATCGATCGACGCCTTGGAGGAGGTGGTCGCGGCGGTCGAGGGCCGGGCCGAGGTCTATTTCGACGGAGGAGTGCGGCGGGGCATCGATGTCCTTACCGCCCTGGGTCTGGGGGCCCGGGCAGTATTCGTCGGACGTCCCTACCTGTGGGGCCTTGCCGTGGGCGGTGAAGCCGGTGTGGTGCGGGTACTCGAGATCCTCCGGGACGAGATTGTCAACGCCATGGCATTGCTGGGGGTGACAAGCCTGGATCAGTTGGATCGCACTTACGTGTGCCGGGCGGGCTGATCCTCCGGCGTTTTCCCGGCGTCGTCGCGGGCGCGGGTGCGGTTCAGTGCTACAAGCAGGAGCAGCAGGCCCACAAACACGACCGGGAAGGGCCACCACAGCTGCGGGCGCAGGTGGGAGAAGTCGATATCGATCACCCACGTGATGATGCCCGCAGCGACGAAGGCGATCCCGAATGCAAGAGACCAAGGGTCCATCCGGTGTCTTTCCATCATCCGGCTCCTTGCTTGTCATTCTGGCTGCGCTTAGGAGTGGATTGGGTTTTCTTGTTCTCTTCTTTCTTCTCGCTGCCCTTGGCTTGTGCCGCAGCGCGCAGATCCTTAACCAGCCGGTTCCTGTACACCGACACAAAACCAACCCCCGCATCCACCTGCAGTACTAAGTGACGTTTCAGATTGCTCCCTCCTAGAGACTCGTCGAGTTTCAGCTCGAAACCCTGGTCCCTTCGGCCGGGAAGGTCCGACCCCCCGGCGCCGATGTGCCCGTCGATGTCCACAGCCACGCCGCGTGGGACGTAGATGGACAGAGTCCCGGCCACCATGTCCACGGGGACCGTGATGCTTTCGCCCTCGTTGAAATCGAAGTTCTCCAAGTGAAGCCACAGATCGCCCGCCAGCACGCGGTAGCCTTGACTGAGCTCGACGGCGCTTCGGGGCTGTAGGGAACGGCCGCCGATCGAACCTCGCAGCGGGAGCTCGATCACGCTTGCGAGGATGAGCCCGGGCATCAGGATTATCCCCACGGGTATCAGCCACCGGGCTCGGCCCCAAAAAGCCCCCGCGACGAGGCCCGAGCCGAGCGTGATCACGGCCCCAGCCAGAAGGTCCTTGAGGCCCAGCTCCACGACGCCTAGGTTGTCGAGCACCGCGGCGCCGCCGACCACCAGCAGCATGGCCCCCAGCGATATCCAGCCGAGGGGCGAGCGCCTGCGACTCACACGCGGCGGCTTGGCCTCTCGGCGCAGCGGCAGCTGGGCGGTGGTGGTGCGCCTCGCGAGACCCGTGCCGGGAGCCGCCGTGGATGGCGATGGCGGCGGCTCGGCGGTTGCGCGCGGGGGTGGATCGCCCCTCAGCAGCAGGAAACCGAGCGCCACGAGCACGAGTGACCACAGCAAGGATGCGTCGAGATAGTCGGCTTGAACGAGCGGCATCCAGACCGGCCCTCCGAGAAAGACCAGTGCGATGGCGAACAGCGCCAGGGCGGCCAGCTTGCGGACGCCGATGTCGCGGGTGGCGGCCACTACCGCCGGCTCGCCGCCTCCTTCCTCCGGGAGGAAGAGCCAGCCGAGGACGTAGAGGAGCACACCTGACCCGCCGAACAGGGCCAGGACCACGAAGCCGAGGCGAAAAAGAACGGGGTCGAGGCCGAAATGATCGGCCAGGCCCGAGGCAACTCCCCCCAAGATGCGTTCCGTTCGCCGTCGTTCCAGCCGCGGGTAGACGGCCTGCCGGTCCTCGGCCACCCCCGCGTCGTCATCCCCACGACCCCGTCCATCCTTCTGCGCGGGCTCGTCTTTCATCGGCGCGGTCCTTTGGACTCCATGGTCCCAGCATCGCCCGTCGCTTGCACTCCGAGCTATCGGGGATCACCCCCAATCAACCCTGACCACGTCGGTGAAGTTGGGGGTCGAGCGTCTGGTCCAGAAGACACCGAATGTGTAAGCATCAGAGTCCACCCGTCTCTCCGGAGGAGAAGGCTCCATCGCACGCGCGGCAGCCCCCGTTCTCAACGACATGACGACCCGGCTTGGGCTGAGGCGCAGCGCCAGCAACCGAGTGGTGGTCGGAGTTGCCGGGGGAGTGGGCGAGCGAACTGGTATCGAGCCGACGATCATCCGCGTCGCACTCGTGGTTCTGTGTCTCGCCTCGGGACTGGGCCTCGCCATCTATGCACTTGCGTGGGCCTTGAGCAAGGGGCCTTCGGAGGCGCCCCAAACGCGCTTGCATACGGCCGACGGCCAGCTTCGCCAGATGATCGCGGTGAGCGCAATCGTCGCCGGGATCCTGCTGGCAGCGCGAACGGCCGGGCTGTGGGTGGGTGACGCGGTGGGGTTGCCGCTGGCGCTGGCTGCGTTCGGAGCATCTGTCATCTGGGTGCGAAGCGATCGCTCGGAGGCGCGAGCTCCTCTCGACCCATTCGCCGCCGTCTTCGCGGTCCAGCCCGCCCTTCGTCTGGCAGCGGGCGGGTTGTTCATCGTCTCAGGAATGTTTCTCGTCTTGCAAAGCGGCTACTCGGCCGGACCAACGGGCGTGTTGCCTGTGGTGGTCGCCGTTCTAGGCTTGACGCTGATCTTCGGGCCCTGGCTCTACCGCCTCGCACAACAGCTTGCGGTCGAACGCCGCGAGCGCATCCGTACCGAGGAGCGCTCGGAGATGGCCGCCCACCTCCACGACTCGGTACTTCAGACCCTCGCCCTGATTCAGAGAACGAACGATGCTTCGGAGATGGCCGGCCTCGCGCGCGTGCAAGAGCGCGAATTGCGCGCCTGGCTATTCGGTGCACCTCGGCCCGGCCTTGATCTCCTGAGCACGGCACTCGAGGCGGTGGCAAGCAGGGTCGAGTCGCAGCACCGGATTGCAGTCGAGGTAGTCGTGGTAGGGGATGAGGAGATGGACGAGGGCATAACAGCACTCGCCGATGCAACCACAGAGGCGACACTCAATGCGGCCAAGCACTCGAGGGCCGATTCGGTTTCGCTGTTCGTCGAGGTGGACGAAAACACGGCCACGGCGTATGTGCGCGACAAAGGCTGCGGATTCGATCCTCGTATCGTGCCGAAACAGCGCGGCGGGATTGCAAAATCGATCACGGCGCGCATGGAGCGCCACGGGGGCCGGGCGGAGATAATCAGCGCGCCCGGTCAAGGTACCGAGGTGAAGCTGCAGATCGCGCGCACGCATTGAGTCGCATATCGGTTTATCTGGTCGACGACCACCGACTCTTCCTGTCCGGAGTCCGCAGCGAGCTCGACGCCTCCTTCGCCATTCTTGGTGAGGCATACGATGTCGATGCTGCGGCTGAGGACATCGCCGCTTTGAAGCCCGACGTGGTGCTCGTGGATGTACACATGCCCGGAGGAGGCGGCGAGCACGTCATCAGGCAGACCCTGCGCCACGCACCTGCGACCCGCTTCCTTGCCCTGTCGGTCTCGGACGCCGCCGAGGATGTGATCGCGGTCATCCGCGCGGGCGCACGTGGCTACGTCACAAAAACGATCGCGCCTGCCGATCTGGCCGCCGCCGTGCGGCGGGTTCACGAAGGGGACGCCGTCTTCTCGCCGCGTCTCGCCGGGTTCGTGCTGGACGCTTTCACACCGGTCTCAGAGCCGGTCGACTCGGAGCTCGATCAGCTATCGCCTCGGGAAAGGGAAGTGATGCGGTTCATCGCACGCGGCTACTCCTATAAGGAGGTCGCCGCTCGTCTCCACATCTCGGTCAAGACTATCGAGTCGCACGTCGGGGCGGTGCTGCGCAAGCTGCAGCTTTCGAGCCGCCACGAGCTGACTCGTTGGGCGGCCGACCGCCGCATCGTCTGAGAACGATCCCTCCGCTGCTAGCGTCTGAGGCATGACGGTTCGCACACGTATCGCTCCGGCTCCCTCGGGCTACATCCACGTCGGCAACGCCCGCACCGCGCTCTACAGCTGGCTGTTCGCCCGCCAACAGGCCGGGGTGTTCGTGCTGAGGGTCGAGGACACCGACGCGAAGCGCGCCACGCAGGAAGGTTTCGAGGGCGCGCTCGAGGATCTGCGTTGGCTCGGCCTGTCATGGGACGAGGGGCCGGGAGTCGAGGGCGAGTACGGGCCCTACCGGCAGAGCGAGCGCTTCGAGCGTTACCGCGCCGCGACCCTCACGCTTCTCGAGAACGGGCACGCCTATCGCTGCTACTGCACCGCCGAGGAAGTGGCGGCACGGCGCGCCCAAAGAGGGGGAGGAGCCCAAGGCTACGACCAGCATTGCCGGAAACTCTCCAAGGCCCAGTGCACCGAGCTCGAGCGTTCGGGCCGACCTTCGGCAGTGCGCTTCAAAGTACCCGCCGGCCGGATGATCGCCTTCGATGATGTCGTCCGGGGCCGCGTCGAGACCAGCACCGAGCAGATCGGTGACTTCGTCATCCAGCGCTCGGACGGTTCGCCGACCTATCTGCTCGCAGCGGGTCTAGACGATCTGCTGATGAACATCACGCACATCATCAGAGGCGAGGACCTCATCCCCGCGAGCCCCCGCCAAATCCTGTTGCGCGAGGCCATGGGAGCCACCGACGTACCCGTGTTCGCCCATCTGCCACTGCTGACCGACGAGCGCGGCCGCCCGTTGTCCAAGCGCTGGGGAGATGTCGCAGTGCGCAACTATCGGGAGCGGGGCTTTCTTTCCCAGGCGATGGTCAACTATCTGGCGCTATTGGGATGGTCCTATGACGACCGAACGAACATCTTCTCTCTAGAGGAGCTGGTAGAGCGTTTTTCCCTGGAGCGCGTCGGCCGCAATCCCGCCGCCTTTGACGTGAACAAGCTCGAATGGCTCAACCTCCACTACATCAAGCAAACAGAGCCTCGCGACCTCGCCCGCGAGCTGGTGCCCTTTTGTGCTGCAGCCGGCTTCGAGGCCGATGTGACCGTCCTCGAGGCGGTGGCGCCGTTGTTGGTCGAGCGCCTGCGACGCTTGGACGAAGCCCCCGCGATGGTGAGGTTTCTGTTCCAGGAGGTAGCTCCCGACGACAGAGCCCGCCAGGTGATCGAGGGGCAAGAGGATTACCTGACGGCGGTGGCCAAAGCCCTGGAGGAGCTCCCCGAGTGGACAACCCGCGCTATCGAGGAGCGCTTGAGAGAGCTTGCGTCCGAACGCGCGCTGAAGCCCAAGCAGGCGTTTCAGCCGATCCGGGCCGCGGTCACCGGGACCCTTGTTTCGCCACCCTTGTTCGAGTCGATCGAGATCCTGGGCCGGAGCCGCACGCTCCAGCGGATCAAGGGCTTGACGACGGGCCGAGGAGACTGACAGGTCCATCCCCCGGAGTACGCAGCAGCCCTTGACGGCGCCGAGTGGATGCCGGAGCCGATTCCGTTCTAGGTCGATCGACGCCCTCTGATTCCTACGAGCATAAACTTACCTAAGACAACTAACTCTGTTGCCCAAAGCAAGGAGGGACCGGCCTGTCGATCGAAGCTCGCATCACTCTTCTCAGCGAGAAGAAGTCGCACCTGTTGTTCTTCGTGCGCCGGTTTCCGGCGACTATGGCTGGGTGATCGAGCGCCACGGGGAGCTGTACAGGCAGGAGTATGGCTGGGACGAAACCTTTGAGGCTCTAGTCGCCCGGATAGTCGCCGACTACATCGATCACCTCGAGTCAACGCGGAACGCTGCCTGGGTCGCCGAAGTAAACGGTGAACGTGTGGGGTGCATTTTCTGCATGTCCAAGGATGACGACGTCGCGCAACTCCGAATCCTCTTGGTCGAACCGAGTGCAAGAGGCATGGGCGTTGGCAGTCGTCTGGTTGAGGAGTGCATCCGGTTCGCCCGACGGTCAGGCCATAGGCAGATGACGTTATGGACAAACGATGTCCTATTGGATGCTCGAAGGATCTACGAACGCGCCGGGTTCATCTTGGTCGATGAGAAAGAGCATCACAGCTTCGGCCAAGATCTGACGGGACAGAACTGGTTGCTCGACCTCTAGCTTGAGGAGATCTTCCTTGGGCGAGCCGGCGCGGAGACTAAGGCATGATGAAGAAGCCGCCGCTGCAGAATCGCGTTGCGCCCACCGGGGAGATTGTGTCCGTTCCCGGACGCGGCTTGCTGATGGGGAACCGCGACCGGGCTCCGATAGCGGTACCGGCCGCCACCTCGGTCGAGTTGCTTACACCGCCGGCGAGCGTCGCCACGATCGCAGCCGGTTACCGTGCGCTGCTCCATCCGAGCGCCACAGCGCGCCCGATATCGGAGGGCTAAAGTGCACGGCACTCTCGGTGCTGGCCGCATTTCCGGTGCCGGGCACCGGCTGATATCCTCGGAGCCGTCTGTGGGGCGTGGGGTAACCTGGCAGCCCGGCGGATTCTGGTTCCGTTAGTCCTGGTTCGAATCCAGGCGCCCCAGCAAGCTCGAGGTTGCGCCTCACACCACGGCGGGACCGGAGGCTTGGCCCGGTAGTCTAGTCTGGCTTAGGACGCCGCCCTCTCAAGGCGGAGATCACGGGTTCGAATCCCGTCCGGGCTACCAGACGGGCCGCTCCCAAGGCGGCTCGGTGTACAGCGAGCACCGGCAAAACGAAGCACTGGCTAGCAAGGAGTGGAGATGAACCCGACCGACCTGGTCGAGAGGCCCTACCTGCGCACGGACCTGCCTGATTTCCGGGCCGGGGACCGCATTAGGGTGCACGTCCGCGTGGTCGAGGGCGAAAGGGAACGAGTCCAGATCTTCGAGGGCATCGTCATTCGCCGCCGGGGGAGCAGGCTGTCGGAGACTTTCACGGTGCGCAAGGTCTCGTTCGGAATTGGGGTCGAGCGCACCTTTCCTGTGCACTCGCCGATGATCGCCAAGATCGACATCGCCGCCCACGGAGACGTGCGCCGGGCCAAGCTCTACTACCTGCGCCAGCGGGTGGGCAAGAAAGCCAAGGTCAAAGAACGCCGACAGGCCTAAGCTCTAACCTCATGCGATCACGAACAGAACCGCCTCGGAGCGCGCCGCCCCCGGGGCGAGGTCCCGATCCCTTCGACTCTCGCGACCAGCCTCCGAAGCGCGGCCGGAGTGTGATCGCCCAGATCCTCGAACTGCCCGTATTGGTGCTCTTCGCCTTTTTGATCGCAGTGATCATCAAGACCTTCTTGGTCCAGGCTTTCTTTATCCCCTCCGGCTCGATGCTTCCCACGCTCAAGGTGGGGGACCGCGTCCTGGTCGAGAAGGTCGGCTACCGGCTGGGCGAGGTGGAGCGCTCCCAGGTCATCGTTTTCGCCCGCCACGCGGTCATCCCCAACCCTCCCGACCTCCCCTGGTATGAGGACGCTCGCAACTTCTTGCGCGAGCTGTTGGGGCTCCCCACCGGGAGCGAGAACGACTACATCAAGAGGGTCGTGGCCCTCGAGGGCGACGTCGTGCGCTACGCGGGCAAGCCGCGCCAATTGTCGGTAAATGGAGAAGTCGTTGCGGAGCCCTATATCAAAGGGGGCCGTGACAAGGCCAGTACTTCGGTGACCTCACAGAGCTGTCCGATCCGCATGAAGCGTTCGGCCGATGGTTGCTTGGTGCCCGAAGGCAATCTGTTCGTCATGGGCGACAACCGCTCGAACTCTCAGGACTCCAGGTTCATCGGGCCCATCAAGTTCTCCGACGTCGTCGGCAGGGCGTTCGTCGTCTTGTGGCCGCCGTCCCACTTCGGCGGCCTCTAGAGGAACCATCAGGCACATGTCGGCCGATGCCGTAGGCGTACTAGAGAACAGGCTCGAGGCGGCCGGTTTCGGTCTCGTGGCCGGGGCGGACGAGGTGGGCAGAGGCGCCTTGGCCGGCCCCCTCGTGGCGGCCGCCGTGATACTTCCTGCGGGGGTGCGGATCGAGGGTGTGAGGGACTCCAAGTTGTGTACGCCGCGCCAGCGAACGCTTCTAGCGGCACGGATCCGAGCCGAAGCGCTGGCGGTCTCCATTGTGCGAGTCTCACCCGGTCGCATCGACCGGCGCGGCCTCCAGCGCTGCAACCTCGAGGCGTTGAGGCGCGCACTCGCGGGCCTCGACCAAACTCCCGATTACGCTCTCTTGGATTGCTTTCGGCCCAAGCGCCTGCCCTTTCCCTCTCTGGGGGTCAAGAAGGCCGACGTCGTGTCCTGTTCGGTGGCCGCGGCCTCGATTGTCGCCAAGGTCTACAGGGACGCCGCCATGCGCCGCTACCACCGACGCTTCCCCGGCTATGGGTTTCGGACCAATGTGGGCTACGGGACCAGGCAGCACTGGGCGGCGCTGAACCGCCTGGGGCCGTGCGAGATCCACAGGCAGTCGTTTTACGGGGTGGCCGGATTCGACCTGGTGGGTGGTCGGGAGCCTCCCGAAGCGCGAAACTGGTGGGGACAGGAAGACGTCGAGGCGAGGGGGAGTGATGAGCGTCGAGGACCTCGAGAAGTATGAGGCCGAGATGGAGCTCCAGCTCTACAAGGAGTACCGGGACGTGCTCCCGATGTTCAAGTACGTCGTGGAGACCGAGCGGCGCTTCTACCTCGCCAACGAGGTCAAGGTCGATACCCGTCACGCCGGAGCCCGCACTTGGTTCGAGGTCGAGCTCAAGGATGCTTGGGTGTGGGACATGCACCGCCCGGCTCGGTTTGTCTCGCATGTCAAAGTCGTGACCTTCCGCGATCTGAACGTCGAGGAGCTGGCGCAGCTCGCCGAGCGCGATCTGCTGCCTCAGCCACCCGGGATGGAGCGCTAGACCCCTCACTGTCACTGAGCTCACCTAGCGTGGCGCTCATGAGTGCGCACCTCGAGCTTGGCCGGGCCGGCGAGGCGGCCGCCGCGACCTTCTATCGCCGCCGCGGCTACCGGATCGTCGAGCGCAATTACCGCTGCCGCTCGGGCGAGATCGACCTCATAGTCCGCCGCGGCCGCCTGCTGGTCTTCTGCGAGGTCAAGACCCGGGCATCGGCGCGGTGGGGGGTGCCTGCGGAGGCGGTCGGGGCGCTGAAGCAGAATCGCATCAGGCGCTCAGCCGGGACGTGGCTGGCGGAGCACCATGGGCCCCGGCGCGAGCTCCGCTTCGACGTGGTCTCGGTGGCAGTGGCGGACGGGGGGCTCGAGGTCACGCACCTACCGGGAGCCTTCTGAGTTCAGCCGGGGACCGCCCCCCGGCCCGGGCCCCCGCCCCCTCTCAAACGGTGGCAAACGCACACAGTGTGCGTCTACACACGTTTTTCGGTGTGCAGAGGTGCTCCGTGCGCTTTCAACCACCACGTGGAGGGCCCCCGCGGCTCGCTCAGCAGCGGCTCGGGCCCCCACGAAGGACTGTCGCAGCCCCTCTGTAGCCTGCTCCCAACCGCGCTTTCAGGGCCGGAACCGGAGGGTTCGTGGTCGCAACATCGGAGACGATAGCGATTGTCGGGGCGGAGGCCCGGCTCGTGCAGGTCGAGGTCCACATCGGACAGGGCATCCCCAGCTTCACGATCGTGGGACTGGCGGCAAGATCGGTGAAGGAGGCCGAGCAGCGCACCCGGGCCGCGTTGCTGTCCTCGGACCAGGCCTGGCCATCGGCCCGCATCACCGCCAACCTTGCCCCCGGAGCGTTGCGCAAGGAGGGAACCCACTTCGACCTTCCTCTCGCGCTCGGGCTCCTGGCCGAGCGACGGGCGGCAGACCCTACCCTGCTTGAAGGCTGGGTGTCGCTGGGAGAGCTGGCGCTGGACGGCTCGGTCAGGCCCGTGCGCGGCGTGCTGGCGGCCGCCATCGCCACCCTTCGTGCCGGCAGGAGAGGCCTGATCTGTCCCGTCGCCAACGCCCCCGAGGCCTCTCTGGTCGAGGGCCTCGAGGTGGTGCCGGTGGCCTCACTCCGACAGTGTCTGGAGTGGCTCAGGGGAGCCGAGACCCCCTCCCCCCGCTCGTGCGCGAGCCGGTGCCGGAACCGTGTGAGGATCTTCGAGAGGTCCGGGGCCACCCCTCCGCCAAGCGCGCCCTCGAGGTCGCAGCCGCCGGAAACCACAACCTGCTATTGGTCGGGCCGCCCGGCTCGGGCAAGACCATGCTGGCCCGCCGCCTGCCCGGCATCCTTCCGCCCATGACCCGCGACGAGTCGCTTGACGTCACGAGGGTCTATTCCGTCGCGGGGCTGCTCTCGGATAAGGCCGGGCTCATCTCCCAACGTCCCTTTCGGAGTCCCCATCACCACGTCTCGGTGCCCGGGCTCATCGGCGGCGGCGCCGGCCTTGCGCGGCCCGGGGAAGCCAGCCTGGCCCACCGCGGTGTCCTGTTCTTGGACGAGCTGACGCTCTATCGCCGGGATGCGCTGGAGACGCTGCGCGCGCCGCTCGAGGAAGGAGTCGTGCGCATCGCTCGCAGCGGAGCGTTCGTTTCCTATCCTTGCCGCATCTGTTTGGTAGCCGCCATGAACCCGTGCCCCTGCGGCTATCTAGGAGATTCGGTTCGGGCGTGCCGCTGTACGCTGCCGCAGATCGAGAGCTACCGGCACAAGCTCTCGGGCCCCTTGCTCGATCGCATCGACCTCCACGTCACCATGGGCCGGACCCCATCGGCCGACCTCATGGGCCTTCCGCAGGGCGAGTCCAGCGCTGCCGTGGCGGCGCGCGTGGGCGCAGCTCGCCGGCTCCAGACGCTCCGCTACGGCCGAGACGAGTTGACCAATGCTTCCAGCCCCAAGGCGATGCTCGAGGCCAACCTTCAGCTTCAGGCGGCCGCACGCAGCCATGTCGGGATGGCGATCGAGGCCTTCGCCCTGTCGGGGCGAGGGCTCGACCGGGTGATGCGGGTAGCGCGCACTATCGCCGACCTGGCGATGGAGGAAGAGGTCTCCTCAGAGCACGTCTCGGAGGCGCTGTCATATCGCAGAGTCGCGACCGAAGGTGCGGCCGCATGAGCCGCGTCGTCTCGGCCCGAGAGGCGGAGTGGCCCCGCCGGCTCAGTGAGCTTGGCCCCTATCCGGCCCCCGGTCGCTTGTTCGTCGAGGGGAGCCCCCTTCCTGTAGACGATGCCCTGGTGGTCGCGGTGGTAGGCACCCGGCGTCCGACCGGCATCGGTATGCGGGTGGCGCAGGAGCTGGCCACAGACCTCTGCGCCGCCGGCGTCGTGGTGGTTTCGGGCCTGGCCGTGGGCATCGACGCTGCCGCCCACCGGGCGGCGCTCGACGCTTCGGGGCACACGGTCGCGGTGCTCGGCTGCGGGCTCGATGTCGACTATCCCCATCGCAACCTGCGCCTCAAGCAACGGCTCGCCCGCTCTGGCACGCTTGTGTCCGAGTACCCGGAAGGAGTGCAACCGGCTCGCCATCACTTCCCCCGCCGCAACCGCATAATCGCGGGTCTAAGCGACGGGGTCGTCGTGGCGGAGGGGGCGATTACCAGCGGTGCGCTGGTAACGGCCCGGTTGGCTCTCGATTGCAATCGTGAGGTGTTCGCGGTGCCGGGCAGCGTTCGCAACCCCATGGCTCAGGGCCCCAACGAGCTGATCCGTACCTCCCAGGCCGCGCTCGTTACGTCCGCCGCCGACATTCTCGAGGAGCTCGCCCCCGGCGTGGCCACAATGCCCCCACCACCGGCACTCAACGAGCCTGTGGCGCTGAGCTTCGAGGAGGCGGCCCTGTTGCGCGCGCTCGACGACGTGCCGTTATCACTGGAGCACATCTGCTCTTCCGCGCAGCTCGAGCCGGGGGCCGCAGCCGCGGCATTGTCGCGGCTCGAGCTGCAGGCCCTGGTCGAACGCACGGTGGCCGGCTACAGCAGGGCCGCCCCGAGGCGATGACGTGTTCTAACCTGCGTATCGCCCGGCATAGCTGAGCGAGGGGGCGTCCTCGACGAGGAATGCGACCTCGTCGTCGTAGCACCAGAACCAGTCTTCTCCCGGCTCGAACGACTGGACGATCGGGTGTCCGGTCTCTCGCCCGTGTGCCGACGCATGCTTGTTCTTGGAGGAGTCGCAGCAGCCGACGTGCCCACAGGTCATGCACAGGCGAAGGTGGAGCCAGGTGTCCCCGATCGCGATGCAGTCCCCACAACCCTTCGAATCGGGAGTGACGTCTTGGATCTGGTCGAGATGCGTGCAGGTGGTCATCGAGCCTCTTCGCGGGGAACGATCATCTGCGAGAGTTCGTCTGGGGGCGGACACCACGACGATTCCAACTGGGCTACGTCCCAACCTGCTGCTGTCGCTCCGGCCTCATACGCGCCTTGGAGGAATGTGAACAAGGCAGCCTCGGGATCGTGGGACGTTCTCACCTCCTCCAGTGGGAGCACGGCGAGGGCTCCACCGGAGCGTTCTGTCCACTTCGCGGACCCGGGAAGTAGTTTCTCTGGAAGTCCGGCCGGCTCCGGTGCCGTGTAGGAGTAGTAGGTCGGCTCCGGCCATTCCTCGTCGCCAGCCCAGAACCCGAACGCGATCACTTCATGCGAGTAGGCCTCCCGCGTGACCGGATCGGCCTCTGCTCGGGCCGCGGCACGAGCGCCGTTGTAGCGAGCGAAGGCCATATCGAGGCCGTGCCAGTAGAGCTGGACGGGGCTCGTCTTCCCGCAGAACCACCCGCTGAATCTGTCGAACACGCCGTCGCTCCAATCGAGGAGGCGCCAGAAGCGAGAGATCGCGTCGCGGTCGTAGGCAGCGTGCTCTTGATCCTTGGTGAAGCCGGTTTTCATGGGAACCCCGTAGGGGCTCTCGAGGATCGATACGTCGACGCCGAGACGCTGGAGCATCGCGTGCATCTCTCGATCGAACGCGGACACCGACATGCCGTCGTGCAGTTCCAGCCGCTCTTCTTCACCCAAATTCGTGCTGACACTCACGAAGTGATCCACGAAGTCGAAACGGATCTGGAACCTCGTTGTCGCATCGACGGGAATCCGACGAGTCGTAATGCCGCGGACATCGAGGTGCAGTGTCACGTGCCACCAGTGGTTCTTGGGAGGGGCGTACGCCAGCTTTATCTTCCCGACGATCTGGAGCCAGAGATGAAGGGTGTCTTTCGTGTCGGTCCAAGAAGAGAGAGGTAGGTCAGGTAGTAGTTGAGATTCGGCGAGCGATCTCGTTTGCTGCAAGATTCTTGAGTCGTTCATATCGATCCGTTCTCTTCATGCTCAGCTACACTCGAGATAAGGCTACCAATGGACGAAAAGGACCGCGACGGGGCAACATTGCGCCTCCAACCACCTCCCATGTGGTTAGGGACGCAATGTTCTGGCGCGCCCGTTGCTCAGGCTGAGCTTTCTCCCCGCCGGATTGCGGCTTGGCGCTCGAGCTCGGCGTTGAGCTCTCCGCCGATAAGCACCGCCAGAGCCGTGATGAGGAGCCACAGGACGAGGATCACCACACCGGCCAAGGCTCCGTACGTCTCTGCATACTTGCCGAACTGGGTCACGTAGAGCTGGAAGGCAATCGTCGCCGCAAGCCAGATCAGCACTCCGATGATCCCGCCCGGGCTGACCCACTGCCAACGCGGAGACTTCCGCTTCGGCCCCAGAAAATAGAGGGCGGAGAACATCAGGCCGAGGCCGATGAGCGCTACGACGGCGATAGCTGCGATCCAAAAGATGTCGAAGAGACCTCCGGGGAGTGGCACAAAGCCGTCGAAGAAGGTGCCCAGCGGCTTCCAGAAGAGGATCAAGGCCGCCGGGATCACGCCCAGAACCAACATGACGAGGAGCATCAGGATGCCGACCAGGCGTTTGGCGAGGAAATTGCGGTCCTCGGGGACGTCGTAGGCGACATTCAGGCCGTCCTGCAGCGCACCCATGCCCGAGGAGGCACTCCACACGGCGATCACCAAACCCACGATGGCGGCCCTTCCTGCTCCCGTGGAGGATTGAGTGGCGCTGTTCACCGCGTCGCTGAGGACTTCGGAGGCTCCCGGTGGAAGAGCTTTCTTGATCCCGTTGAGGATGTCTTGCACAAGTCCCGGGTCGAGCTTGAGAAAAGCGACCAACCCCACTGCGGCAATGAGGGCCGGGAACAGCGATAGAAACCAGTAGTAAGCGAGGCCGCCCGCGGTCAATGTCACCCGGTCTCGTTTCATTTCCACCACGGTGCGCTTGAGGGTCTGCAGCCAGTCCCGTGGCCCCAGCTCTGTCGGCGAGTCGGGCTCTCCCCTCCCGCCACTTTGGGTGGAAACCGGGCCTTCTTCGCGCTCATTCCTTGTCTGAGTCATCTCCTCTACTTTCCAGTGATGGCTGGTCTGTCCGGCGAGGTTCGCCCTCGCCGTGCCTGTTCTTTATCCCAGGACGGGAGAGTTCATTCACAGGTTGGAACAGATTCCCCGGTGTTCACGTTCTCTGCAGAGCTAACCCCGCTGAGCGGGGTCCTGTCTGCACCGAAGGACCGGCTTAGGTCCGTGACCTGTAGACGGTGTGCTGGGGGAAGGGGTCGCCGTGTCCGGTTGTAGTCGTGTGAAGGCAGACTTCTATGTCGAATCGAAACAACCGCTGCTCGTGGATGCCGGGCGGATGCTCGCTCATGCTGCGCTCGGAAATGAACTGCTCTTCCACTCGCCGCCGGAGATCGTGCTCGTGCAACTCGGTTGCCCGCCCCGTGATGTAGAAGGCATCCTCGTTTTCTTCTGCCGGAAAGGAGTGCATCGCATAACGTCCGTCACGGATCAAGTCGTGCATCTTCGGACCTGGAACGATAAGGCCAACCAGCAGATCGCCGACGATGATCGGACACATCGGGTGAACTCTCGGGCCACCGTCCCGGCGCGTTGTCGACAGGAACGCGAGTCCAACCCCCCACTGATAGAGCAATCCCTTCCCCGCATGAGCCAGTCCGGGCCGGCGTTCCTCGAGTTGCCCCCAAGTCAACATCCGTTCTCCTCCGCCCACATAAGCAGCCTGGGATGCTACTCCCCCCTGGGCGGGCAAGCACCGTCGTTGGTGACCCCGAATGGCGCCTCCTTGTGCTCACCAACAGGTCGCGCCCCTTCACCGCCGCAGTTAGACTTCGGGTAATCGGGGATGGATCAGAGCCGGGGCAGGGCCCATTAAAGGGGGGGGCATCGTGACCAAGAAGAGACCCACCAGGCGTTACGACCGGCGAGAGTTTCTTGCCTATGGGGCGGGGGTATCGGCCACCGCGCTGCTGGCTGCTTGCGGTGGTGGAGGAGCGGCCAACAATCCTTCGGTCCAGAACCAGGGGGGGAACTTCGGAGCGGGGGACACCTATGATGGCCCCAAGGTCGAGCTCGACTTCTGGAATGGGTTCACGGGGGGCGACGGCCCCTACATGCAGAAGTTGATCGGCGACTTCACCGCGGAAAACGACAACATCGCCGTCAAGATGAACACGATCGAGTGGGAAACCTACTATCAGAAGGTACCCGCCGCCGTCCAGGTCGGCAAAGGTCCCGACCTCGGGATCATGCACATCGACCAGCTCCCGACCAATGCGGCCCGCAACGTCATCGTTCCTCTCGACGACCTCGCCACCGCCCTCGACCTGACCAAGGACGATTTCTCTCCGGTGGTGTGGGACGCCGGCATCTACAACGACGCCCGCTACGGCATCCCCCTGGATGTGCACCCGCTTGCGTTCTTCTACAACAAGGCGACGATGGAGGACGGCGGCCTCGACCCCGACAAGCCACCACAGACCCAGGACGAGGTGACCGCCGCGCTCGAGCAGCTCAAGAGCCAGGACATCCAGGGCATGTGGATCTCACCGTTCCTTTTCACGGGCGGATTCATGTGGATGACGGTGACCTGGCAGAACGGAGGCGACCTCTACAACTCGGATGCGACCAGTGCTGCCTTCAACTCGGAGGAAGGTGTGGCCGCGCTGCAGTGGCTCGTGAGTCTCATCGAGGACGGTTATAGCCCCAAGAACGTCGCCCAGGACGCCGAGAACGTCGCCTTCATGGATGGGCGCAACGCCTTCGTGTGGAACGGTATTTGGAACATCAACCCCTACGATGACACCGAAAACCTCGACTGGGGTGTAGCCCCCATACCGCGTATCGGACAGCAGGATGCGGCCTGGGGCGGCTCTCACAACTTCGTGATAATGAACAAGCCCGAGCAGGACCCCAACAAGCTCGAGGCGGGCAAGGTGTTCATAAGCTGGATCTCCCAGCACTCAGCCGATTGGGCGAAAGCGGGCCAGGTCCCTGCGCGCCAGAGCGTGCAGGATAGCGGCGCCTTCAAGCAACTGGGCCCCCAGTCGATCGTGGCTTCGCAGCTTCCCGACGTCCACTTCCAGCCTCCGGTGCCCGGCATCGGGGATGCGGTTCCCATTCTCGAAGGCGCCGTCGGTGATGCGGTGTTGCTCAAGAGCTCTCCCGAGGATGCCCTCGCCAAAGCGGAGCAACAGGTAAATCAGCTGCTCGAGGAGAACGCCGAGAAGTACGGGAGCTAGGCCGCATGGCCGTGTCATCGCAGCGGGCTGCGGCTTCGCGCCACGGTGGGCGGTTCACGCCCTACCTCTTCCTGGCCCCCTATCTCGTCGTGTTTGGTCTCTTCGTGGCGGCACCTGCCGTTTACGGTCTGTGGATCAGCTTGCACTCATGGGATTATCTGTTGCCCGGGAAGCCCTTCGTGGGACTGGAGAACTATGCAGAGTTGTTTTCCTCGGTTTCGCGCTACGGTCCAGACTTCTGGGAGTCCATGCGCGCCACCGGTGTCTTCACCCTTACGAGTGTCCCGTTGCTGGTAACCATTCCTTTAGGCGTTGCAGTGGTGCTCAATCAGCGCTTTCCCGGCCGCGCACTCTTTCGCACGGTCTACTTTGCCCCCTATGTCCTCGGGGTTGCGGTAATTGGCGTGCTGTGGCGCTTCCTGCTGGATCCCAACGTGGGAGTCTTGAACTTCTACCTGGGCAAGCTCGGACTGCCCGACAACATTCCGTGGACCACCGCGCTGCCGTGGGGATGGGTGTCGTTGGTGGGACCCACCGTGTGGTGGACGCTTGGATTCAACACCGTTATATATCTCGCAGGACTCCAGGATATCTCGCGTGAGTATTACGACGCGGCCAAGACCGACGGCGCCAATGCGTGGCAATCGTTTCGCCACGTCACCCTCCCCGGGCTGCGCTCCGTGATCGTCTTCGTGCTCACGATCACGGTGCTTGCCTCGGGCATCATGTTCGGGCAGTCACTGCTGATCACACAGGGTGCGCCGTCGTTCGAAACGCGCTCGGCGATCTGGTTCATCGCCGATACCGGGCTGCGCCAGTTCCAGATGGGTGATGCCGCCGCGATGAGCTACATCTTGTCACTCTTCCTCATCGTGATCGCCATAGTCATCTTCAAGTTCCTCGGAAAGAGGGTGGACTGATGTCAGCTCGAGCTGAAGCCTCCGATCGGGCCTTCCTGCGCGAACAGTTCCGGTCGGGTAAGAGAGTCAAGGTCTTAGTCTCGTATGCCTTGCTCATCTTGATGTCGGTGCTGTATATCGCGCCCTTGCTGTGGATGCTGTCTACGTCGCTCAAGACCAACAGCGATGCGGTGCAATGGCCATTGTCATGGTTTCCCGAGCAGATCTCGACCGACGGCTATTCGACCATCCTCGATCCGGCGGCCTCGCAGCCGGTCATAAGGTGGTTCGTCAACAGCCTCGTGGCGGCTACCGCGCATGCGGCCCTCGTGCTGATCGTGGCTGCTCCTGCCGGCTACGCCCTGGCCCGCATGCACTTTCGCGGCAGCCGCTTGATCTTTGCCACTCTGGTGGCGACGCTGTTCATCCCACCGGTCACCTTTCTGATGCCGAACTACCTGATTGTCGACAGCTTGGGATGGCTCGACACGCTATGGGCGATAGTCGTTCCGGGAGCGGCGGGCGCTTTCGGGGTCTTCTTCCTCCGCCAGTTCTTCACCTCGCTGCCGGTCGAGCTCGAAGAGGCGGCGCTGGTAGACGGCGCCAATCGCTTTCAGATCTTCATGCGTATTGTTTTGCCTCTGTCAAAGCCCGCGCTTGCGACACTCGCAGTGTTGAGCTTTCTGACCAACTGGAACGACTTCCTGTGGCCCGTTTACGTGCTGTTCAGCAAGCCCAACCTAACCCTGCAGCCGGGTCTTGCCATTCTCCAAGACGCGTACAACACCAGCTATCCGATCGTCATGGCCGGCGGCATCATCGCTTCGGTCCCCGTGCTGATCCTTTTCCTTCTGGCGCAGCGTTATGTAGTCGAGGGAGTCGCCCGCTCGGGGCTTAGGTGAGCGACGTGGAGGGGTTGAGGCTTGGTGATGCAGCCAACTCGATGAGCCGGTGGAGCAGAGCGGTGGCCAACGGATCGCGCCCGTAGGCGTCGAGCACGGGTAGAGCACACACAATCCCCCGTCCGCTGCCCATGCGGAAGGCCCCCACAGTGGCGACCAGGTCGCGCAGCCAGCCCAGGTAGTAGCCGCCGAGAATGTCTGACCGAGCCGCCGGCCCGTAGCCGGTGACGATGTGGTCCGCGGTCACGGCTTCGAACAGAGAGGACAGACGCGGCCCCGAGCCCAGTGCCTCGTGCAGCTCGGGGCGCAGGAAGCCCATGCCCTGGGCCCAGTCGCCCTCCCAGCGGGTGCCCGCCCGCGCATGCAGGGCCAAGCTCGATCCCTCCGGAAACGCGTCTTCGTCGCGCGCAAGGATTACTGCCCGGCCTCCTGAGGAGACGAAGGCGGCGATCCCTGGGTCCCAACGCTCTGCGACTGCGACGGCTGCGGCCCCGAGCCCGGCTGTGATCTGCCATCCGCGCGCCGCCAGGGCTGGTGCGCCCACGGAACTCCACACCGGCATTGCCGGAGGCTGTGGAGGGGCCGGGAACAGCAGCAGCTCGAGCTCGGTTCGGGCCACGAACCGGCCACGCCCGTCTCGCAGCACCGCCTCGAGTGCCTGGGGGCCGGGTCTTGTCACTACCGGCGCCTCGAACGAGCAACGCCCGGCTTCAGCTACATCGCCTCGTCCCACCGCTCCCGAGAGGGTTCCTCGAAGCTCGGTCCCAGCAAGCCGCCACATCACGGAGAAGTCGCTGAGGTCGCGCATCGAGTAGTGCGAGACCAGCACCTCGACCTCGGCCGTTTCGCCTCCCCAGTAGCGGCGGTGTTGGGGCCTCAGCATGACGATGTCCTCGGCGTTCACTTGAGCGAAGCGGTGGTGATAGGTCTTGGGGTTGCGGGCCATGTCGAGGAGCCCGTTGGCCTCCCAGTGAACATCGGTGAGCTCGGTAATGACGTAGCCCGCGATCTCTCTGTGGGAGCGCAGGTCCCAGATCGAATCTCGCAGGCCGTCGAACTGGTGCTCCTGGCTGTGCGCGACGAAGTCCTGCCATGAACCAAAGACGTCGGCGAGCCCCCAGCTCTCGAAGCGCTCCAGCACACCCTCGGGAAGCGCCACGCCGTCCCCGCGCTCGGCCCCCGTTTCAAACCACCACGGATCGGCCCCCTGCTCGTCGCGCAGCTCGAACACATTGGGGAGCCCCCAGTTCCCGAACTCGGACAGGACCAACGGCTCCTCGCCACTGCGGTCGGCGTCGCCGTGGGGGCTGTAGGTGGCGGAGGGATCGGCGACCCACGCCTTGGTCCAGGCGCGCCAGGAGCGGGCGTGGTCCGGAAACGCCCGGTAAAGGTGGAAGTCGTTGAGATCCGAGCGCACGTGGAAGTTCGGGGGACAGGCGGAGTTGTCGACGACCAGGCGGGTGGGATCGAGCTCTTTTGCCCACGTGAATGTGTCCCCGAGCCAGCGCCGGTGGGACTCATCGCTGAGATCGAGCCCCCAGCTCTCGTTGGCGATCGTCCATATGACGATGCTGGGGTGGTTGAAGTCCCTTGCCACCATGCCCACGAAAGTGGCGCGCGCCCGCTTAATCGCCGCCTCCGTCAACAGGTTCCAATTGGGAAGCTCGGCCCACACCAGTATCCCGAGCTCGTCGGCGGCGCGGAGGTAACGAGGGTCTACCACCTTTATATGGCAGCGCAAGCAGTTGAGGCCGAGCTCCTTCGCACGCAGCACCTGGTGCCGGAGGAGATGAGTCGATGGCGGTGTACAGATCGTGTCGAGGTAGTAGTCCTGGTCCAAGGCACCCAACAAATAGAGAGGTTCTCCGTTCAGTAGCAAGGCTCCATCACGAGTGGAGATGGAGCGGAAGCCAAAGCGATCGGACCAGTGATCGAGCAGCTGCCCGTTGCGGCTCAAGGCGATGTCGAGCCGGTAGAGAGCAGGGGTTCGAGGCGACCACGCCTCGATATCTCCGATTTGCAGCTCGAGTTGCGCGGTGGTGCTTCCGGGCGCGAGCTCGACCGGCCACCCCGACCAGGTCTGGGTCCCCGCAGGGGAGATGGCTTGGCAGAGGAGGACGTCCGAGGCCTCGGCGGGGCCACTCAGTTGCACGTCTACCGAGACCGCCCCCGAGGCGAGATCCGGACGGATCCGAGCTTTTTCTACGAAGGTCCTCGCCGTGGTCTCCAGAAAAACGCTCTGCCAGATGCCCCCCACGGGCCCGTACCAGCTCTGCTTTCCGTGGGGGATCTCGTCGAAGGAGGCTGGCTCGGAGTCGCCCGGCCCCACATCCGTCACGACCACCGTCACCTGGTTGTCCTCGCCCCAACGCAGCCACGCGGTGACGTCGAACCAGAAGGGCAGATAGCCGCCCTCGTGCGCGCCGGCGAGACGTTCGTTCACGAATACCTCGCAGAGGTAGTCGACCGCCCCGAAGCAGAGCCGGACGGTCCTGCCCGCCCACGATGAGGGGACTGCGATCGAGCGACGATAAGTGGCCCTCCCCGAGAACGATCTCAGGTCGTCGAACTGCGCCTGCCACGCCCCCGGGACTTCGATCGAGCGGGCCTTGCCCGCAGCGATGGAGCGGTCGTCCGTTTCGGGGTAGAAGTCCCAGGTTCCATCGAGAGTGATCCGTGCGCGCATGGCCCCTGAATACCTCACGCGTCCGACGTGCCAAGCTTGTAGCTCACATGCAGCACCGCATACCGGCCCGCCTCAAGGATGCGGCCCCCTCAACCGAGGTCTGCCGCCGGGCACCCGGCCGCGCCAACCTGATCGGCGAGCACACCGACTACAACGATGGCTTCGTACTGCCGGTCGCACTCGAGCTGGCGACCTACCTCGCGGGTCGTCGCATTCCCGACATCGTGAGGTTGCGCTCTCTCGACGAGCCCGGTGAGGTCAAGGTGGACCTCGCCTCCGGCCGCGGCCCCAGCGACGGCTGGGGCCGCTATGTGACCGCAGTCGTCCGGGCGCTGAAGGATGACGACGTCCGGCTCTCGGGGCTCGAAGGCGTGATCGCATCTCAGGTCCCGGCAGGCTCCGGGTTGTCCTCGTCCGCCGCCCTCGAGGTGGCGGTGGCTCAGGCCGTCGCCTCAGAGGAGATCGACGCCGTGCGGCTGGCGCGCCTCTGCCGTCGGGCGGAGAACCATTACGTCGGCGTTCAGAGCGGCATCATGGACCAGTTGAGCTCGGTCGCAGCTCGAAGTGGGCACGCTCTGTTGATCGATTGCCTGGACGACGGCGTCGAGCACATTCGGGTACCCGAAAATCTCATGGTGCTGGTCGTTGACTCCGGCGTGCGAAGAGAGCTGGCCGCCGGTGGCTACAACCGGCGCCGGGACGAGTGCCTGCGGGCGGCCGAGGCCCTCGGCGTGGACTCTCTGCGCCGGGCCCGCTCCTCCGATCTCACCCGCCTCGACGGCGACCTGTTGAAGCGGGCGCGCCACGTGGTGACCGAGAACGAGCGCGTGCAGTCTCTCGCAACCGCCCTGGAGAGCTCCGATCTGGACGCCATCAGCGAGCTGTTCTGGCTCTCGCACCGGAGCATGGCGGCAGATTTCGACATCTCTACGCCCGAGATCGACGCTCTGGTCGATATCGCAGGCCGCACACGGGGGGTCTTGGGCGCCCGCCTCACCGGCGGCGGGTTCGGGGGCTGCATCGTTGCCCTGGTGTCGTCGGAGGAAGCAGAGGGGGCTGCGCGCAGTATCCTCTCGCTTTACACTGACAAAACGGGGCGAACGGGACGGGCATGGGCATCGCGTCCAGCAGACGGCGCCGGAGCCGCGGCCCCGTGAACAGACCAGCTACCACACCGTGGGCAATTGAGAGGGGACGGCCACGAACGACGCCTCGATAGATCGCGCCTCGGCGGAGTTCTTACGCTCGCTGCGCGTGGAGAGGGACCTATCGGAGCACACCCTCTCGGGCTACGGATTCGACCTCGCCCAGTTCTCGACCTGGACGGAGCGCGGAGGGATCTCCTCGCTCGAGGGGCTCGACCGACGCCTCCTGAGGCGCTACCTCGCGTACCTCTCCAGCCGCGGCTACGCCCGCCGCTCGATCGCTCGCAAGTTGAGCGCGCTGAAATCTCTGCTCCGCTGGGCGGTGATCCACGATCTCATTCCCTCGAGCCCCGCTGAGGAGCTTTCCTCTCCGAAGCTCGACCGCCCGCTGCCGAAGGTCCTCAAGGCTCAGGATGCGGCAAAGCTGTGCGAGCAGCCGTCCGCCGAGGAGCCTCGCGGGCTGAGGGACCGAGCGGTGCTCGAGTTGCTCTATTCCTCGGGGCTGCGCGTCGCCGAGCTGTGCGGGCTCGACCTCTCGGACCTCGATCTCGAGGCCGCCTCGGTCGTGGTGACCGGGAAGGGGCGAAAGCAGCGCAAGCTCCCGCTGGGTGATCCCGCCGCCGGGGCGCTGGACGCCTATCTCTCCCACGGTCGTTCCCTCCTCCTCGGAGAGGAGCTCACCTCCGCCCTGTTCTTGAACCTCAGGGGGGGCCGCCTCGGTCCCCGCAGCGTCAGAGCCCTGCTCGCCCACCACGAGGCGGCGGCGGGGAGGATGGGGGCCGGCCCCCACGCGCTGAGACACTCGTTTGCCACCCATCTGCTCGACGGTGGGGCAGACTTGAGATCCGTGCAGGAGCTACTCGGGCATGAGAGCCTGGCAACCACGCAGATCTACACCCATGTGTCGACCGAGCGCTTGAGGTCCGTATATGAGCAATGCCACCCCCGCGCATGAGGCGCGTTCGATGAGCATCTTTGACGAGTCGCCCGAGGACGTGATCCGGGCGTGCTGGATCGACTACAAGAAGGAAGGCACACCTTCCTCACGCGACCAGCTGATCCTCAACTACTCGCCGTTGGTCAAGTACGTGGCCGGGAGGGTGGCGATTGGCCTGCCTGCGAACATCGAGCAGGCCGACCTCATCTCCTACGGGATCTTCGGGCTGATGGACGCCATTGAGAAGTATCAGATCGACCGGGGGATCAAGTTCGAGACTTACGCCATCAGCCGCATCCGCGGCGCCATCATCGACGAGCTCAGGGCCATCGACTGGGTGCCTCGCTCGGTCCGCTTCAAGGCGCGCGAAGTCGAGAAGGCCTATACGAGCCTCGAGAACAAGCTCAAGCGTCCTCCCTCGGATGTGGAGATCGCCGAGGAGATGAACGTCACCAAGGACGAGCTGGGCCGCATCTACACGCAGCTTTCGACCGTTTCGATGGTGGCGCTGGACGAGCTGATGTCGGTCGACGGGGAGCGGGGGGACAGGCTCTCGCTGGTGGAGACGCTCGAGGACACCAAGACGACCGGCCCCGTCGACGCGCTCGAGGCGGAGGAGATGAAGGACATCCTTTCGGGGGCCATATCCCGGCTCCCCGAGCGCGAGAAAATCGTCGTCACGCTCTACTACTACGAGAGTCTGACGCTGGCAGAGATTGGCCAGGTGCTGGGCGTGACGGAGTCGCGGGTGTGCCAGCTCCACACCAAAGCGGTCCTGGGGCTGCGCGGCAAGATCGCCGACGCCACCTCCCCGGACTAGCCCCACCCCCCAGAAACGGTGGGAAACGCGCACGGTGTGCGTTTACCCACGGTTTTCGGTGTGCAGAGGTTCACGGTTCGCAATCACCACCGCAATTTCGACCACCCGGCCCCCCCGATCCCGGCGGCCTACCCCCGCCGATCTGAGCCGGGCCGGGGTCTGGTAGCATCTAGCCGCTTCACAAATCCACACGTTCGTCTCTCGCCGTGGCTCGCCGCGGCGAGCTTCGGTCCCATCCCAGCCCGATGAATTTCTGAGGGCCGGGGCGGGTTTGACGAGCGGAAGCCGGCTTCGAGCCGGGATAACCGAACAAGGAGGGAAGTCGCACATGCCCGTCGTGACGATGCGGCAACTGCTCGAGGCGGGGGTCCACTTCGGGCACCAGACGCGCCGGTGGAATCCGAAGATGAAGCGATTCATCTTCACCGAGCGCAACGGCATATACATCCTCGACCTGCATCAGACCATGCAGGGCATCGAGAACAGCTACAAGTTCGTGCGCGACATGGTTGCGGGAGGCGGCACGATCCTCTTCGTCGCCACCAAGCGACAGCTCCAAGGCGTGCTCGCAGAACAGGCAGAGCGCTCGGGTATGCCCTACGTGAACTTCCGCTGGCTCGGCGGCATGTTGACCAATTTCCGCACGATCTACGAACGCATCAAGCGCATGCGCGAACTCGAGGAGATGGTTTCTGCCGGTGCCCTGGACTCGCTTCCCAAGAAAGAGCGGATCAGACTCGAGCGCGAGCTCGTGAAGCTCAGCCGGAACCTAGCAGGGATCCGAAACCTCGACAAGGTTCCGGACGCGATCTACATCCTCGACATCAAGAAAGAGGAAATTGCCGTGCGTGAGGCGAAGAAACTCGGCGTACCAATCGTTGCGGTGCTCGACACCAATTGCGATCCCGATGACGTCGACTACGGCATTCCAGGCAACGACGACGCCATCCGCGCCGGCAAGCTCCTGACTCGCATCATCGCGGACGCCGCCATCGAAGGGCGCTCTATGCGCGGTGTCGACGGCACAGAAGCAGAACCCGGCGCGCTCACTCCGGAGGAGACCGAGGTGCTTCCGGGGGCCGCGGCTCAGCCCAAGGCTGAATGGGAGCTGCAACTCGAAGCCGAGGAGGAGGCCGAACGCGCCAAGACCGAGCCAACGGAGCAGGCAGCAGCTGCCGCAACAACCACAACAGAACAGAGCTGATCAAAGAAAGGCATTCGGCAATGGCACAGATAAGCGCACAGGACGTAAAGATCTTGAGGGATCGTACCGGCGCCGGCATGATGGACTGCAAGAAGGCGCTGACCGAAGCAGACGGAGACCTCGAGGCCGCGACGCGCATTCTGCGTGAGAAGGGTCTCGCCGATGCAGCCAAGCGCAGCGGCCGCTCGGCCTCCGAGGGGATCGTCTACGCCTACTTGCACACCCCGACGCCAAACTACCCGCCCAAGCTCGGCGTGCTGATCGAGCTCAACTGCGAGTCGGACTTCGTCGCCAAGACGGAGGGTTTCGAGCGGCTGGCCAAAGACATCGCCATGCACATCTCGTTCGCCGATCCCGGCTGGACGACGCGCGATGAGATCCCTCAGGAGATAATCGACGACGAATCTCAAATCTACGCCAAGCAGGCGAGGGACTCCGGCAAGCCCGACCAGGTGATCGATAAGATCGTTCTAGGCAAGATGGAGGCGTTCTACAAGCAGAACGTGCTGATGGATCAGGAATGGATCCAAGACAGGAACAAGACCATCGCCGATCTCATCGACGACGGGCGTGCGTCCTTGGGGGAAAACATCTCGGTGGGGAGTTATAGGCGTATCCGCGTGGGTGAGACCAGGGGCGCTTAGCCAACGAGATGAGTGGGGTCCAGGTAACGCCGAAATACAAGAGAGTGCTGCTGAAGCTGTCCGGGGAGGCGTTCGCCGACCCCGAAGACGGCTTTGGCATCGACCCCCGCATCGTCTCTTCGATCGCGCGACAGGTCGCCGAGGCGAAGGCGCTCGGATGTGAGCTTGGCGTGGTCGTCGGTGGCGGGAACATCATCCGCGGTCTCTCGGCCAGCGCGCAGGGCACGGCGCGCACTACCGCCGACTACATGGGAATGCTCGCTACCGTCATCAATGCGCTTGCGCTCCAGGACGCTCTCGAAAAAGAAGGCGTGCAGACGCGCGTGCAGAGCGCGATCTGGATGCAGGAGCTGGCCGAGCCGTACATTCGCCGGCGAGCGATCCGCCATCTCGAGAAGGGGCGAGTCGTGATCTTCGCCGGAGGAACCGGCAACCCCTACTTCTCCACCGACACTTCGGCGGCGCTCCGAGCACTCGAGGTGGGGGCCGAGGCGATCCTCAAGGGCACTCGGGTAGACGGCGTCTACGACTCGGACCCAGAGATCAATCCTGAGGCCAAGCGGTTCTCCTCGCTGGACTACATCGAGGTCTTGCAGCGGGGGCTCAAGGTGATGGATTCGACGGCGATCTCGTTGTGCATGGACAACAACTTGCCCATTATCGTGTTCGATCTCAAAGGCGAGAACATCCTGCGTCTGCTGCTGGGAGAAGAGGTGGGCACCTTGGTCCATTCAGAATCGGAAGGCGGAACCAGGGGGGGAGATGGCTGAGAGCAAGGATCAGATCCTGAGCCAGGCGGCCGACAAGATGCACAAGGCGGTCTCGGTGAATCTCGAGGAGCTCAGTGCGATCAGATCCGGCCGAGCCTCGCCCGCGCTGCTCAACCGTGTCACGGTCGATTACTACGGAACAAGGGTTCCCCTCAATCAGATCTCGAACCTGTCCGTGCCCGAGCCTCGTGTGTTGATGATCGTCCCCTACGATCCCAACTCTGTGTCGGCCGTCGAGAAGGCGATTCTGGCATCCGACATCGGCATCACTCCGAACAACGATGGGACGAACATCCGTCTCGTCTTCCCCCAGCTCACGGAGGAGCGCCGCAAGGAGCTCATCAAGGTTGCCCATAGTCGCGCCGAGGAAGGCCGAGTCGCCATCCGGGCGATCCGGCGCCACAGCAAGCAGGATCTCGAGCATCTTCGCAAGGACGGCACGCTTCCCGAGGACGAGGAGCGAGCGGCCGAGGCGCGGCTGCAGAAACTGACCGACAAGCACGTCGCAGAGGTCGACGAGAACCTCAAGCGCAAGGAACAAGAGCTGTCCGAGGTCTGAGGGCGGACCGTATTTCCGGTGCGGAGCACTTGAGAGGGGGCGCCGGCGAGCCGGTCCCGCCCCCTGCCCCGCCGGGGCGATCGCTGCGCCAGGCAATCGCTACGGGGGTGGCTCTGGTCGTGGTCTTGGGAGTGTCGTCGGCGTTCGGCGCCGCCGCCTACTTCGTGCTGATCGCTCTCGCCATCGCACTGGCGGTGTTCGAGGCAATCGATGCATTGCAACAGCGGGGCAGGAGGCCGAGCCTCGCATTCGCGCTGGCCTGCTCGCTGGCGCTGCTGGTCGCCGCCTACGCCTCACGCCCCGCTCTCTTCGGGGTGGTGCTGGCGTTCGCCCTCTACGGAGGGTTCGCCTTGAGCCTGAGATCCTCGAGGGGGCCGAGCCCGGCAAGCGATGTCGCCTGGACTCTGCTGGTGGTGGGCTGGATCGGCGGCGGGGGTGCGGCCGCTACCTCATTGCTGGTCGCCACCTCGGGACGCTCATTGTTGACCGCGTTCATCCTGGTGGCGGCAGCCGACGATGTCGGCGCCTTCTTCGTGGGGCGCACCTGGGGAGCTCACAAGCTCGCTCCCCAGGTGTCGCCGGGCAAGACCTGGGAGGGCTTCGCCGGAGGCCTTGTGGCTGCGGTCGCCGCCGGTGCGGTGGCGGGGTTGGTGGTGGAGACCCTCGGCGTCGTGGGGGGTCTCGTCCTCGGAGCCCTGTGCGGCGTGATTGCTCCGATGGGTGATCTCGTGGAGTCGTTGTTCAAGCGGGAGATGGGCATCAAGGACTCGGGGAGGCTGTTGCCCGGCCACGGAGGCGTGCTCGACCGTCTCGACGCGCTGATCTTCTGCGCTCCCGCCGCCTACCTCTACGTCATCTTCTTCGTCACGTGAGAACGCGCGTGGTAGTCCTCGGAGCGACCGGCTCGATCGGGCGACAGGCGATCGAGGTGATCGCCGCCCATCCGGACGACTTCGAGTTGGCGGCGCTCTCGGCGGGTTCGGACGCAGAGGGCCTCGAGACACTAGCCCGGGCCCATGGTTCGCCTCCTACAGGGCTGGGGGCCGACGCTGCGGTGGAGCTGGCACAACGCGAAGGCTCAGATGTCGTGTTGAACGCGGTCGTCGGCGCGGCCGGCCTGCAAGCCTCCCTGGTCGCCCTCGAGGCCGGCAAGACCCTCGCCCTGGCGAACAAGGAGAGCCTGGTCGCCGGCGGCGAGCTGTGTCTCGACGCGGCAAGGCGTGGTGGAGGGCGCATCGAGCCGGTCGACTCCGAGCATGCCGCCATCGCCCAGTGCCTGACCGGGATGTCGCGCGACGATGTCGCCCGCATAGTGCTCACCGCCTCGGGCGGGCCTTTCCGTAGGCGAGCGAATCTCGCCGGGATCACCGCGAAGGAGGCGCTCGCCCACCCCACGTGGGAGATGGGGCCCAAGATCACGGTTGATTCCGCCACCCTGATGAACAAGGGACTGGAGGTCATCGAGGCCCATTATCTGTTCGGATTGCCCTACGAGCGGATCGGGGTACTCGTGCACCCCCAGAGCATGGTGCACGGCATCGTGGAGCTGGTCGATGGCTCCTCGCTGATGCAGGCGGCGCCGGCAGACATGCGCATCCCGATCCAGGCCGCCCTTGCCCCCGATCGGCCACGGGGGAAGCTGAGCGCTCCTCTCGATCTTGCCACCGGCCCGGCCCTGGAGTTCGAGGAGGCCGACGCCGACCGCTTCCCGGCCCTGTCTCTGGCGCGCGCCGCCGGGGCCGCGGGGGGAACCTGCCCCGCCGTCCTGAATGCGGCCAACGAGGAGGCGGTGAGGGCCTTTCTCGACGGGGCCATCCCGTTCACGGGCATCGTGGCGACAGTCGAGGCCGTCCTCGCGCATCACGAGCGTTCCGAGGCCGGGAATCTCGAGCAGGTGCTCGCGGTTGACCGATGGGCGAGACGGCGAGCCCAAGAGGTGATGAGGACCCCCTCGGGCGCCGGTTAGGCAGCCAATGAAGGTGCCGATAAGACACCAGTGGATAGGGAATCGATGAGGGATGAATAGGAACGGCACCGTGTTAGGAACGGCCAGGTGAACGCCGGAGTCCTGCTCTTCATCGTGGCGATTCTGGTCGTCGTGATGGTGCACGAGACCGGGCACTTCCTGGTCGCTAAGCTGTTCAACTTCAAGGCCACGAAGTTCTTCCTCGGGTTCGGCCCCACCGTGTGGTCGTTCACACGCGGAGAGACCGAATACGGCATCAAGGCGATTCCCGCCGGGGGCTTCGTGAAGATCGTGGGGATGAACCCCTACGAGGAGATTGCTCCCGCCGACCGGGAGCGCTCCTATTTCACCAAGCCTCGTTGGCAGCGGGCACTGGTGCTGGTGGCGGGCTCGGCGACGCACTGGCCCGTGGCCTTTCTGATTCTGTTGGTGACCTCGATGACGCTGGGTTTTCCGACGGGCAAAGCCAGCACCGAGGTGGCGGCGGTCTCGCAGGAGAGCCCCGCGCTCGAGTCGGGTCTCAGGGCCGGCGACGTCATCACCGGCGTCGAGGGACTGGAGACCAGGTCGTGGGAGCGGGTCAGCGCTTATATCCGCGCCCACGCAGGCGAGGAGGTGACGTTCACCGTTTCTCGTGGCGGCACCGAGCAGCCGGTCGACGTCGTCTTGGGACGGGCGATCTACAGCCCCAGTCGCGGCCCCGTCGACTACGCGTCGGCCTCCGAGGAGCTGCGTGAGCCGCGCGGCAACGAAAAGGTGGTCGGTTTCCTCGGCGTGCAGCCGACCGAGCTCTTCGAGAAGAAGGCCTTCTTCGGGGCCGCAGCCGACGCCGCCGACAAGACATGGGAGGCCACCAAGCTGTCGGTTCAGGGCATCGGCCAGGTCTTCTCCATGGTCGTCGACGGCCGGCTCTGGGGTGCGCTCTCGGGCAGCGGCGAGCGCGCCATCGACGAGGGCCCGCTGGGGATCGTGGGGGCCGGCCGCATCGCCGGAGAGAGCGTCGCCACAGGCCAGTACCTCAACCTCATCGGGCTGATCGTCGGATTCACTATCTTCGTGGGGCTCATGAACCTGCTGCCCCTGCCCCCGCTCGACGGGGGCCACCTGGCGGTCGTCGCATACGAGGCCGTGACCAAGCGGCCGGTGGATATGCGCAAGCTGATCCCAGTGGCCGCCGCGGTGCTGAGTTTCTTCGTGATCCTGTTCGTGGCATCTCTCTACCTCGACATCGCTCGCCCCATCCGCACCCCCCTCTAGCGCCACCCGCCCTCGTTGCCGGAGGAAGCGGGGTCCAACTGGGCGCCTCTCTAAGTGCGTGGATCTCGTCCCGGAGTGACCTGAAGTGAGCGCATTACTGTGCGGTCTGCTCCCCCTCTGTTGGTAGCGACCTCCGGCGACTGGTCCCGGGAAGACTTCTTGACTAGTCGGGTGGTGCCAGCTACTATGCTGTACATGGTAGCTGGTGGAGACAGGTTGTTGGCCCAGATGAGACGGGGCACCCTCGAGTACTGCGTGCTCGCGCTTCTTCGAGACGAGGAGCGATACGGCTTCGACCTTGTCCGCGCGCTCGACGGGATGGCCACGAGCGAGGGGACGATCTACCCCCTGCTCAGTCGGCTCCGCCGCGACGGTTTGGTCTCCACCACGTGGGAGGAATCGCCTACCGGACCTCCTCGCCGCTACTACCGCTTGACTCCAAAGGGTCACAAGGCCCTGGGAGAGTTCGTTGGGGAATGGCAACGGTTCCGCGATGCCGTAGACCGCTTCGTAGGAGGAGAAAGAGAGTGAATTCGACTCGCAATCGTGCCGTCAGTGAGTATCTTCGGGAGTTGCAGCGATCCATGAGGGACCTTCCCTCGCCGCGTCGTGAAGAGATCCTCGCCGAGATCAAGGAACACATCACTGCCGGACTGTCGGAGTTTCCGAGGGAAACAGAAGCCGACGTTCGCAATGTCTTGGAGCGCCTTGGCGACCCGCACGACATCGCCGCGGAGGCTCGCGACCGCCTTGGCCTGCGACATGCTGGGCGCCGAAGGCCGTGGGGATTGATCGGCGGGGTCTTGGTCCTCGTAGTGCTTGGCGCTATCGTTGGAGCATTCTTGACGAACAGCGACGGGTCGCGTCATGCGATTACCGAATTTCAGTTCTCACGCGTCAGTACCGGAGATAGCAAGGAAGAAGTGTCCCAAGCACTCGCGGGCCCAGGGGAAGGCGGCTCAAAGGTGTCGGGGCTCGATCCTCAAGCAGTTGAAGTCGAACTACGGCCCGGTCAAGAGCGGTATGACGACTGCTGGTCCTATTCCCTCGACGGCCCGGGCGTTGGCCCTGGTTCAGAGGCAGCGGTCTGCTTCATCGCCGACGAGGTTGTCTACACGGTTTTCTTGAGTGACTGAGACATCTGCCGCATGATGGCGCCGGGGGCTGCATCCGGTGGCTGCTGTGCGACCGTCTACCTCCAGCCACCCAATGCGGTGGCTCACGTGCAGCGGTCTACTCTCAACCCCCGCAGGCTCCGATCGGTCGCCCAGTAGCGATGCGTGGAACCTAGACTGGAAGGCATGTACGAGCGTCGCAAGTCCCGACAAATAGCCGTGGGCTCGGTCGTCATCGGCGGCGACGCCCCCATCTCGGTCCAGTCCATGACGACCACCAAGACCGACGACGTCGAGGCAACCCTGGTCCAGGTCCACCAGCTCGCGACGCAGGGTGCCGACATCGTGAGGGTGGCGGTGCCGCACGAGGCTGATGCCCTTGCGCTGCCCGTAATCGTGGCCGAGGGCGGGGTCCCGATCATCGCCGACATCCACTTCTCTGTGCGACTGGCACTGATGGCGCTCGAGGCCGGCGTCCACGGGCTCAGGGTGAATCCCGGCAACATGCGAAATCCCAAACACGTCAAAGAAGTGGCAGACGGTGCCCGGGAGCGGGGCATACCCATCCGCATCGGAGTGAACGCCGGCTCCCTCGACAAGAAGCTCGTGGCCAAACACGGCCGGCCGACCGCCGAGGCCCTGGTGGAGAGCGCGCTGTGGGAGATCTCGTTGCTGGAGGAGCATGGATTCTCCGACATCAAGGTCTCGGTCAAGCATCAGAACGTCCCCGAGATGATCGCCGCCTACCGCCTGCTGGCCGCGCGCACCGACGTGCCGCTGCACCTGGGCGTGACCGAGGCGGGCACTCCTAAGCAGGGCATCATCAAGTCCGCCATCGGCATCGGGACCCTGCTCGCCGAAGGCATCGGCGACACGATCCGGGTGTCGCTGACCGCCGACCCCGTCGAGGAGATCACGGCCGGAAAGCAGATCCTGAAGTCCCTGGGACTGAGGGAAGAGGGCTTCGACCTGGTCGCCTGCCCCTCCTGCGGCCGAGCGGAGCTAGACGTCTTCGCTCTGGCGAACGAGGTCGAATCTCGGATCGAAGAGATGGACCTGCCTCCGATGCAGATCGCGGTAATGGGGTGCGAGGTCAACGGCCCCGGCGAGGCACGCGACGCGGACATCGGCATCGCTGCGGGCCCGGGCCGCGGGCTCCTGTTCGCCAAGGGCAAGCAGATCGGCTGGGTGCCCCACGACGGGCTGGTCGATGCGCTCCTCCACGAGGCCTCGCGCGTGGCCGCGGAGATCAGGGCCTCCGGCGAAGGCGCCGAGGGCGGCCCCACGGTGCTGAAGGGCGCCTCTCGCAGGCAGACGATGGCGATTGGCGGGATCGGCAGCCGCTCGAGCTGAACCGGAAATTGGCGCGCTGCCTTGCCCGCGCGTACCCTCGCCCCCAGAGGCGGCTGTGCTATCCTGGTGCTGCGGCTGGGCGTTTTGGCGCGGTCGGTTAATGACGTGGCTTCGTGGCCCCTCGGCAGAGGGGCTTCATTATTGAGGGAGGGCAGGTGGGCGCGCTCGAGGAGGTTTCGACCCTCGCCGCCGCGGTCGCCGAGAGGCGCTCCCTCACGTTGTGGGACATCCAGCTAAGCGGGCGGCCGGGTCAGGCGATCGTGCGCGTGTTTGTCGATGCGGCCGGTGGAGTCGATCTCGACACTGTGGCCGACATGGCCCAGGAGTTGTCGCGAGGGCTCGATCTGCACGATCCGATCCCGGGCCGTTACACGCTCGAGGTGTCCTCCCCCGGTCTCGAGCGCAACCTGAGCCGGCCCGAGCACTTTCAGCTGTCGACGGGCAGCAAGGTCGTGATCAAGACCAGCAGCAAGCTGGTGCCGGAGGGACACCGCGTGGAAGGCGAGATCGTGGCCGCCAACCGAGAGGGCGTGCGCATCGAGCGTGGCCACGGGGCCGTGGAAGTTCCCTACGACGAGATCAAGTCTGCGAGGACGGTGTTCGAATGGAGCTGAGAGCTTCGGCGCCGACTCGGCCGGATAAGCGGAGCAGTACCAAGGAGACAGAGGAAGAAGGTAAGCAATGAAGGTCCCCATGGACTCTCTAAGAGAGCTCGAACGCGAGCGCGGGATCTCGCTGGATACGGTGGTGGAGGCGATCGAGAAGGCGCTTGCGTCGGCCTATCTGCGGATGACGAACGCGGACGAGACCCGCGACGCGCGCTCGGTGATCAACCGCGACACGGGGGAGGTGACCCTGTTCGCGCAAGAGATCGAGATCGACTTCGATACCGAAGAGAGAACCTTGCTGAAGGAATGGGAGGACACGCCGTCTGACTTTGGGCGCATCGCCGCGCAGACGGCCAAGCAGGTGATCCTGCAGCGTCTTCGTGAGGCCGAGCGTGATCTGACCTTCGGCGAGTACTCGGGTCGCGAGGGAGACATCGTCACCGGCATCGTCCAGCAGCACGATCACCGCTACACGATTCTTGACCTCGGCAAGGCCGAGGCCCGGATGCCTCCTCAAGAGCAGATGCCGCACGAGCGATACGAGCACGGCATGCGCCTCAAGGCATACATCGTCGAGGTGCGAAAGTCGGATCGCGGCCCCCAGATCATCGTGTCGCGCACCCATCCCGAGCTCATCAAGCGCCTCTTCGAGCTCGAGGTTCCCGAGATCCTCGATGGCATCGTCGAGATCAAGAAGGTGGCGCGCGAGCCGGGACATCGCTCGAAGATCGCGGTGGTATCACACGATCGCAACGTGGATCCCGTGGGCGCGTGTGTGGGTTCGCGCGGAGCGCGTGTGCGCATGGTCATGAATGAGTTGCGCGGCGAAAAGATCGACATCATCAAGTGGACCGACAATCTCGAAGACTTCGTCGCGAACGCGCTGTCGCCGGCGAAGGTCAAAGAGGTGCGCGCCCAAGCGGACCAGACCGCACTCGTCATCGTTCCCGATTATCAGCTCAGCCTCGCCATCGGCAAGGAAGGACAGAACGCGCGCCTCGCAGCCCGCCTCACCGGACTCAAGGTCGACATCAAGTCCGAGTCGCAGATACACAGCAGCGAAGAGGCAAAGAAAGCGGCCGCAGCGGAAGCTGCTGAAAGAGCGGCGGAATCCACCGAAGAGCCGGAAGCCCCCGAAGAGGCGGATGCCATCGGCGAGCCGGCCACGGCGGGGGAATCCACCCCCTCGGGGCCGTCGAACCCCCTAGAGCAACCGAGTTGAGCAGAGCTGAGTAAAATAGGTCATATCCCGGAAAGAACCTGCGTAGGCTGCCGCGCTAAGAGACCCCAGCGAGAGTTGGTGCGACTGCACAGGGCCCCGGACGGCTCCATCCGGCTGGACGACCGATGGGCCGAATTCGGTGTCGGCAGCCGCCGAAGCGTGGCGACCGGCCGGGGCGCCTATCTGTGCCGGAAGGCGCGCTGCCTGCAAGAGATGAAGCCCGCGCGCTTGGCGCGGGCGCTGCAAACAAGACTCGAGCCAACCCCGCAGCTCCTGGAAGAGCTGCGGGGAGTGCTCGCATAGGAGACAAGCGATGGCTAGACCAAGGGTGAACGAGATAGCGAGGGAGCTCGGGCTCAGCTCCAAGGAGGTGCTGACTCACCTCGAGGAGATCGGGCATCCCGTCAAGAGCCACTCCTCGGCGGTGGACGAGGACATCGCTGACGCGCCTGCGCACGGAAATGGGAGGAGCGGCTGCCGCCGAGCCCGAGGCTCGGCTCCCGGCTGCCGGCGCCGAGCCCGAACCCGCACCTCGCGAAGCAGTTGCTGTTGAGCCTGAACCGCAAGAGGTGGTTGCGGTTGTGCCGGAGCCTCCGGAGGACATCGCCCCTCCCCAAAAGGAAGAGGTGCTCGAGCCCGCCGAGTCTCCGGCCGTGGCCGTTCATCGAGGCATCACGGTGCAGGACTTCGCCGCCAAGGTGGGACGCTCCGCAGCCGAAGTGCAGCGCCAGCTGATAGGCCTCGGCGAAATGGTCACCCTGACTCAGCCCATGACCGACGAGGCGATCGAGCTGGTCTCGGAAGCTCTCGGGATCGGCGTCAGCGTCGTCGACCCGGCGGTCGAGGAGGCGGCAGAGGACTTCTCAGAGGACGAGGCCGAAGACGATGGGGCACTCGAGCCCCGGCCCCCGGTGGTCACGGTGATGGGCCATGTCGATCACGGGAAGACCTCGATCCTCGACGCCATCCGACGCACGAACGTGGTTTCGGGAGAGGCGGGGGGGATCACCCAGCACATCGGCGCCTACCGGGTGCGGGTGAACGATCGCGACGTGACGTTCATCGACACCCCGGGTCACGAGGCCTTCACCGCTATGCGGGCGCGCGGCGCTCAGGTCACCGACCTTGCGGTGCTCGTGGTGGCGGCGGACGACGGCGTCATGCCGCAGACGGTCGAGGCTATCGACCACGCCCGCGCCGCAGGCGTGCCGGTGGTCGTGGCGGTCAATAAGATCGACCGGCCCGACGCCGACCCGACGCGGGTGCGTCAGCAGCTCTCCGACCACGGGCTGCTCCCCGAGGAGTGGGGCGGCGAGACGATCTACGTCGACGTCTCCGCCAAAGAGCGCACGAACCTCGACACCCTGCTCGAGATGATTCTTCTGACCTCAGACGTCCAGCTCGACTTGCGCGCCAATCCGCACGCCTCCGCCCGGGGCAACGTCATCGAGGCAAATCTCGACAAGGGCCGAGGTCCAGTCGCGACGGTTCTGGTCAAGCGAGGCGAGCTGCGAAGAGGCGACCTCGTGGTGGCCGGGACTTCGTGGGGCAAGATCCGGGCGATGCTCGACGAGCACGGCCGCAACGTCAAGAGCGCGGGCCCGGGTACACCGGTGCAGGTGCTTGGCTGGCAGTCGCTGCCCGAAGCAGGCGACGAGTTCCACGCTGCCTATGACGAACGAGAGGCGCGCGCGGTGACCTCTGAGCGCGAGCAGCATCGGCGCGCCGCCGATCTGGTGGCTCAGAAGCAGGTATCGCTCCAGGACCTCTTGAGTGCGACCCAGGACGGAGGTATCCCCGAGCTCAACCTGGTGCTCAAGGCCGACACACAGGGTTCGGTGGAGGCGCTCGACGGCCAGCTCTCGGGAATGGACCAGTCACTCGTCAAGCTCAACATCCTGCGTAAGGGAGCCGGCGCGATCACCGAGAACGATGTGGCGCTGGCTCAGGCGTCGGGCGCCACCGTGATCGGCTTCAACGTGGTGCCCACCTCTCAGGCTCGAGCGCTCGCCGAGGGCGAAGTCGACATTCGCAGCTATCGGGTGATCTATCAGGCGGTCCAGGACATCCAGGATGCGGCCCGGGGTCTGCTCGGTCCCGAAACGCGCGAGGTGCCGATGGGCCAAGCCGAGGTGCGAGCGACGTTTCGCGTGCCTCGCTACGGGCTGGTGGCCGGTTGCATGGTCATTGAGGGGACGATCCGCCGGAACGCCCGCGCCCGGCTGGTGCGGGATGGGACCGTCGTCTACGAGAGCCGCATCGGTTCGTTGCGGCGGTTCAAGGACGATGCGCGCGAGGTAGCGGCCGGGTTCGAGTGCGGGATCGGGATCGAGGGGTACCAGGACGTCAAGGAGGGCGACCTGATCCAAGCCTTCGAGATCCAGGAAGTGGCCCGGTAACCAGCCGCACATGTTCGTCGGTGTCGCCCGTTTCGAGCTGTTCATCCCGGAGAGCTCCTCGCTCAAGACCAAGAGAGCGATCCTTCGGTCTGTGATCGACGGGGCGCGCCACAAGTTCAACGCCTCGGTCTCAGAGGTCGAATTTCAAGATCTGTGGCAGCGGGCGGCGCTCGGGATCACCTGTGCCGGGGAGTCGGCGTCACATTGCCGCAGGGTGCTGTCAGAGATCGAGCGCTTCGTTGCACGCACAGCGGCGGGGGCCGCGGAGCTCACCGGCTCGGTGCATCAGGTTGTCAGCCTCGAAGATGTGCTGCCATGAGCAAGAGAACAAGGCGCGTGGAGAAACTCTCGGCTCAGGTCTTGTCGGAAGAGATCGCCCGCCTCAAGGACCCTCGCATCGGCTTCGTCACCGTCACCACCGTGAGGGTCACTCCCGATCTCCACCGGGCGCGCGTTCTTGTCAGCGTGCTCGGTTCGGACGAAGAGAAAGAGGACACGATGCGGGGACTCGTAAGTGCGGCGCCGCACCTCAGGGCTCACTTGGGGACTCAGATTCGGCTCAAGTTCGTGCCCGAGCTCGTGTTCGAGCTCGATCATGCCGCGGAGACCGCGGAGCGCGTGGAGAGCCTGCTTCGCCGTCTCCACTCGGAAGACTCGAGCGAGGAGGCCTGATGGCGCCGCAGCCGAGCTGGGACGAGGTCGCCTCCGCATTGCGCGGAGCAAAGCGGGTCGCTCTCGCCTGCCACGAGAAGCCCGACGGGGACGCGGTCGGTTCTCTGCTGGCTCTGAGTCTCGTCCTGCGCCGGCTCGGCGCCAAGACCTATCCGACCTGGAGCGCGGCCACGGTCGAGGCAGTCGCGCCGTACGCGTGGCTGCCCGGCAAGGATCACCTGGTCCAGGTCTCAGACATCCCGTCCGACGTTCCGGTGTTCGTCGCCATCGACTGCGGAGCGGCCGAGAGACTCGGCGAGCTCGAGGAGATCGCCCGCCGGGCTCCTTGTCTGATCAACATCGACCACCACCCCGGCAACGACGAATTCGCCCACCTCAACGTGGTCGAACCCAGCGCGTCGTCGACCGCCGAGCTGGTCGCGTCATTGGCCGCCGCGCTCGGGGTGGAGCTCGACCAGGACATCGCCACCTGCCTGTACGTGGGAATCGTCACCGACACCGGACGCTTCCAGTACACGAACTCCTCACCCCACACACTCAGGCTGGCGGCCACCCTCCTCGAGCACGGAGTCCCGGCCCCCACGATCGCCCAAGAGCTGTTCGAGTCCGCACCCTTCGGCCTCCTGAAGGTCGTCGGCCGTCTTCTCGAGCGCGCCACGCTGTATGAGGAGGAGCGCTTCGTCTACTCGTGGCTACAGCGAACGGATCTCGACGAAACCGGGGTGACGCCGCAGGAGACCGACGGGCTCATCGACGCAATCCGTTCCACGCGGGCTGCCGACGTCGCCGCCCTGTTCAAGCAACAGCTCGACGGCAGATATCGCGTGAGTCTTCGCTCCAAGAGCCCCTCGGTCGGTGTCATCGCCCGCGCCCGCGGCGGGGGGGGCCACGAGCTTGCGGCGGGTTTCACGGCCGACGACGTTGAGGGCACGGCGGAAGAGATTCGGGCGCATCTCGCCCACCGCGCGGTCGATCTTTCACACGATCCTCGAGCGGATCGCTCGGAGCCCTCGACCGGCCCGTGACCGACGGGGTCGTGGTCGTCGACAAGCCTCGTGGGATGACCTCTCACGATGTGGTCGACGAGGTCAGACGGCTCTTTCGGACCCGCAAGGTCGGCCATGCCGGCACCCTCGACCCCGACGCCACCGGCGTTCTCGTGCTGGGTTTGGGCCGAAGCACACGGCTGCTCGACTACGCACGCCTAGGTCCCAAGCGCTATCTCGCAGAGGCCTTGTTCGGAGTGACCACCACTACGCAGGACGCCTCGGGTGAGGAGCTTTCTCGCCGCGAGTGCAGCTTCTCGGAGGCGGACCTGTGCACCGCGCTGCCCGAGTTCGTGGGCGCAATCGAACAGGTACCCCCGATGGTCTCAGCGGTGAGGGTGGGAGGCGAACGACTCTATGACAAGGCCCGCCGGGGAGAGGTGGTGGAGCGTGCCGCGCGTCCCGTGGTCGTCTACGAGCTGAAGCTGCTGTCCTTCTCCGAACGGAGCTCCGGGCGGGATCGGTCGGAGCCTCACGCCGCCTTCGAGGTGTGTTGCTCGGCCGGCACTTACGTACGCACTCTGGTGCACGACCTCGGCGGGGCGCTCGGATGCGGCGCCCACCTGAGCTCACTCCGGCGCACCGAGGCCGCGGGATTCGACGTGGCAGAGGCGGTCCCGCTCGCGGACCTGGAGACGTCTCATTTGCTTCCGCCGCTCGAGGCGGTCCGAGGCATGCCGCGCCTGGAGGTCTCAGACGAGGACGCGGCCCGGGTCAGGAACGGTGGGCCGCTGCAGGTGGCCCTGGAACCTGCCACTCCATCCACGCGATCCTCGAGCGATCCGCGAGAGGATCGCGTGGCCGTGGTGCACGAAGGCGCGCTCCTGGGCGTCTACCGGAGGGAGTCGAGCCGCTGGGTGGCCGAGCGGGTGATGCCGTCGTGACCATGCGTGCGGATCTCGCCTGTCTGAAGCGGCCCCCGCAGGGAGCCGCGGTCGCAGTGGGGACGTTCGACGGCGTCCACCTGGGGCACCGCGCGCTGCTGAGCGCGACCCTCGCCCAGGCTAACCGACGTTCCCTGGCGCCCCTCGCCTTGACCTGGGACCGGCACCCCGCGAGCACTCTGCGACCGCAGCAGGCCCCGCCTTTGCTCACGAGCATCGCCAGAAAGATCGAATTGTTAAGGGAGCAGGACCTGGACCATGTGGCGGTATTGGCCTTCGACGAGGATCTGGCGTCGTGGCCGCCGGAGCGCTTCGCCTCCGACGTTCTCGCAGGGGCCCTGGGAGCGAGGCTCGTGATGGTGGGCCAGAACTGGCGCTTCGGCCGGGGGGCCGCGGGGAACGTCGACACGCTGGCCCGGCTGGGGGCCGATCTCGGCTTCGAGGCCCACGCAGTGCAGCTGGAACGGCCCGAGACGGGGGCCGGGGTGGTGTCCTCCACCCGCATCCGAGCGGCCCTGCAGGACGGCGACGTCGAGGGTGCCCGCCTGCTTCTAGGTCGTCCCTTCGACTTCGACGGCACCGTAGTGCACGGGGATGGAAGGGGAGCGCTGCTCGGTTATCCCACCGCGAACCTGGAGGTCGATACCGCACTGGTTAGGCCCCAGAAGGGGATCTACGCAGGCCGCGCAATGGTCGACGGCGACGTCTATCCGGCCGCGCTGTCTATCGGCGTCAACCCCACCTTCGTCGCCGACGACGCTCGGCCTCCCATCAGGATCGAGGCTTACTTGCTCGATTTTTCCGGCGATCTCTACGGGCGCAGGCTGCGGATCGAGCTCCATGCTCGACTGCGGGACGAGCTGAGCTTCGACTCGACCGCGGCCCTGGTCGAGCAGATGGCCAGGGACGTCGCTGCCACGCGGGCTGTGAGCGGATAGCGGGTCAGCCATCCCGGGGCCCGTGGGCTGCTACGATGCCCGGGTGCCGTTGACCAAGGAAGCCAAGCAAGAGATCATCACAGACAACGCCCGCAGCGACGGAGACTCGGGCTCTCCCGAGGTCCAGGTGGCCCTGTTGAGCCAGCGCATCACCGAGCTGACCGAGCACCTGCGATCCCATCCGAAGGATCATCACTCTCGGCGCGGTTTGCTTCGCATGGTGGGCCGCCGCCGCCGCCTTCTCGGCTACCTGCGGCGCGAGGACATCGAGCGCTATCGCGCTCTGATCGCCAAGCTCGGGCTCAGACGCTAGAGACGCCGAGGATCCGGGAGGGGAAAGGAGCCGCCGGCCCGACAATTTGCTTTCTAGAAGGGGCCTTTGCCACGGTCGGTTATCAGTTGCAAGTCCATCGATGAATCCCAGCAGACGGTGGGCTTACAACTGACAACTGGCCTTTGGAGTCCCTTCGTGGATAGAAAACGCCGCGTTTCCATGCGCGCGCAGTAGTCGACTAAATCCGAAAGTACATCCAAGTTGAACGAATGCAGGAGGAACAAACAATGACAGCAATTACTCCAGAGCCCAAGTCCGTCGAGCGCAAGATCGGTGACGAGGTAATCCGCCTCGAATCCGGCCGCTTGGCGGGACAGGCCAACGGCGCGGTGCTGGCTTCAATGGGTGAGACCACCCTGCTTGCAACCGCAACCGCCGACAACCCACGTGGAGAGGGCGATTTCTTTCCGCTGACCATCGACGTCGAGGAGCGCATGTACGCGGCCGGCAAGATACCCGGAGGCTTCTTTAGGCGCGAAGGCCGGGCGGGCGAAAAGGCGATTCTGAATGCCCGGCTCATCGACCGGCCACTGCGCCCGGCTTTCCCCTCGGGCTTCCGGCACGAGGTCCACAGCGTAATCACGGTTCTGGCGGTGGACGACGAGAACCCTTCGGACATTCTGTCGATCAATGCCGCATCGGCGGCATTGGTCGTCTCCGATATTCCCTTTCAGGGTCCCATCGGAGCAGTGCGAATGTCCCACATGGACGGTGATTGGGAGATCAACCCGTCCCACGAGGACCAGCAAGACGCCACCATCGAGCTCGTGGTCGCCGGGCGAGTCGGGGAATCCGGCGAGGTCGACATCATGATGATCGAGGCCGGGGGCTCGGAGAACCTGTTCGACCTCGTGGCCGCCGGCGCTCGCAGGCCCGACGAGGAACTGCTCGCCGAGGGCATCGAGGCGTCCAAGGCGCCTATTGCAGAGGCCATCGCCCTGCAGCTCGAGCTCGCCGAGCTCGTCGGAAAGCCCAAAGGAACGATTGCGGGGGACTCTCCCGACTATCCCTTGTTCTCGGACTACTCCGACGAGGTCTTCTCACGTGTCGAGGCCGAAGCCGGCGACGTGGTGGCCGAAGCAGTGAGGATCACCTCCAAGCCCGAGCGCCGCGCCCGGCTCTCGGCCATCGAAGCCGATGTGATTCAGCGGCTCTCGAGCGATGAGGGGGACGACGGCGGCGAGGTGCGGGCGGCGCTGCGCTCGCTTACGAAGAAGATGGTGAGAGCCCGAATCCTGAACGAGAACGTTCGACTCGACGGCCGCCGTTCGGATGAAGTGCGAGCTATCTGGAGCCAGGTTGGGATCATCCCCCGTGTTCACGGCTCTGGATTGTTCACACGCGGCGAGACCCAGGCGCTTTCCCTCACCACACTGGGCATGCAGCGGATGGAGCAGATGGTGGACGACCTCTCTCCTCAGGAGACGAAGCGCTACATGCACAACTACAACTTCCCGCCTTACTCCACCGGCGAGGCCGGTTTCATGCGAGGTCCCAAGCGGCGCGAGATCGGTCACGGCGCACTTGCCGAGAAGGCTTTGTTGCCCGCGATACCGAGTCGTTCGGACTTCCCCTACGCGTTGCGAGTCGTATCCGAAATCATGTCTTCGAACGGCTCCACCTCGATGGCGTCGGTATGCGGTTCATCGCTCTCGTTGATGGACGCCGGAGTACCGCTGCGGGGAGGCAAGCACGTCGGGGGAGTCGCAATGGGCCTGATAGCAGAAGGCGACCGCTATGTTCCTCTCACCGACATCCTCGGGGACGAGGACGCCTTCGGGGACATGGACTTCAAGGTTGCGGGGACCGAGGACATGGTCACCGCGCTGCAACTCGACACCAAGATCACGGGTATCCCGGCGCATGTGCTCGGGGATGCGCTCAGGGCCGCACAGACGGCACGCCTGCACATAATCTCCCGCATGAACGAGGCGCTTTCGGCACCTCGCTCCGACCTGGCTCCTTCGGCGCCGCGCGTAGTGACGATGACGGTACCGGTGGACAAGATCGGTGAGGTGATCGGCCCCAAGGGCAAGAACATCAACATGATCACGGCTCAGACCGGCGTCGAGATCGACATCGACGACGACGGCACTATCCGCATTGGTTCGACCGATCAAACCTCCGCCGAGAAGGCGCGTGATTTTATCGACGAGATGATCAACCCACACATGCCCGAGATAGGCGAGCGTGTGGTCGGGACTGTGGTCAAGACGACTGCCTTCGGCGCCTTCGTGAACATTTCGCCGGGCAGAGACGGGTTGGCCCACATCTCCAAGCTGGGCGAGGGACGTATCGAACGCGTCGAGGACGCGGTCAATGCGGGCGACGAGATCGAGGTTGAAGTGACCGACATCGATGGGGCGGGGAAGGTCTCCCTGACCCCGGTGGCTTGGCTCGAGCGGCAGGTGGCTCAGGGCAAGACGCTGGAGGAGGCACGCGCCGCCGCCGCGTCTGGGTCCGGCGGCGGCAGGGGCCCCCGGCGTGACGGCCGCGACCGCAACGACCGTGGGGACCGTGGACGAGAGCGTGACCGCGGCGAGCGGGGCCGCGACCGGGACCGCGGGGGCCGTGGGCCTCGGCGTGAGCGGGCGCCGCGCGCCGACCTCTGATGTCTGAGGGGGCCACACGGTTCAACCGCACGATCCTTCCCTCGGGTGCCGTGATCGTTACAGAGGCGATGTCGGAGGTGAGAAGCGTCTCGATCGGGCTGTGGTTCGACGTCGGTTCACGTGACGAGTCCGAGGAGATCGCCGGAACCTCCCATTTCCTCGAGCACCTTTTGTTCAAGGGCACGCCTTCGAGATCCGCCAAGGACATCGCCGACGCCTTCGACGCGGTGGGGGGCGATGTCAACGCGTTCACGGGCAAGGAGTACACCTGCTACTACGCGCGTGTGCTCGACGACGATTTGGGCATGGCCTTCGACGTTCTCTCGGACATGGTGACGAGGTCGACGCTCGACCCCGTAGAGCTCGAGTCCGAGCGAAAGGTCATTCTCGAGGAAATTGCAATGCACGAGGATGCTCCGGACGAGCTCGTACACGACCTCTTCTACAGGGCGATGTGGGACGGGCATCCACTCGGCCGGCCCGTGCTCGGCTCCAACGAAACGGTCGGGGCGGTTTCACGCGACCAGCTGGAGGCGTACTGGCGCGAGCGCTACTCGGCCCCCAACCTCGTGGTCGCGGCGGCCGGTAATCTCGATCACGACAGGATCGTCGAGCTTGTTAGCGAGCGCTTCTCCAACGGCGCCGAGGGCCGCAAGACGCTGCGGGCCGGCATCGCGCCGCGGCCCACGAGAGGCGTAAACGTCCACCGGCGTCCCACCGAGCAGGCCCACATCGTCATGGGAACTCAGGGCCTGCACCGGAGCCATGAGGACCGCCATGCGCTGGCGTTGATCGACACGGTGCTCGGCGGGGGCATGTCTTCCCGGCTGTTTCAGGAGGTGCGTGAGAAGAGGGGACTTGCCTACGCGGTCTACTCCTACAGTGCCATGTTCGCCGACACGGGCACCTTCGCGATCTATGCCGGCACCACTCCACAGAACGCCCGTACGGTGATGGACATCGTCACAACGGAGCTGGCTTCGGTGGCCGCTAGCGGCATTACTCCCCGAGAGCTGGAGCGCGCCAAGGGTCATCTGCGTGGCGCCCTGGTGTTGTCGTCGGAGGATCCCGGCAGCCGCATGAACCGGCTCGGACGACAGCAGCTCGGACTCGGTGAGATCATGTCCCTGGACGAGCTGATCGCCCGTTTCGAGGCACTCGAGATCGAAGACCTCAAGCGGGTCGCCGAAGTGATCCTGAGCGCCGGCTCTCCGCACATCACGGTGGTCGGCCCCTTCGACGAGGACGCTTTCGGCTCCTACGCGGCGTGATGTCCCCGGTGTTGCGGGTGGGGGTGGTCGGTGCCTACGGGCGGATGGGATCCGAGGTGTGCCGGGCGGTCGAGGCGGAGGATGACCTCGAGCTGATGGCCCGGGTGGGCCGGCGAGACTCGCTTGACTCACTGTCTGGCGCCAACGTGGCGGTCGAGTTCTCCACTCCCGAGAGCGTCAAGGACAACGTCCTGCAGTCGCTGCGGCGGGGGCTTCATGTGGTGGTAGGGGCCACGGGATTGTCCCCTGCCGACCTGGCCGAGGTAGAAGCGGCGGCGTCCGGCTCCGAGTCAAGGATCCTGGTCGCTCCGAACTTCGCCGTGGGAGCAGTGCTGATGATGCGCTTAGCCGCCGCCGCCGCCCCCCACTTCGACGCCGTCGAGATCGTCGAGCGCCACCACGAGAGAAAGCTCGATGCGCCCTCGGGCACCGCTCTGAGGACCGCGGCCCTTATCAACGAAGCCCGGCCCCACAGAGATGGCTCTCCAGAGAACGTGAGTTCGGCCCCCAGCCGCGGGACAGACGCCGGTGGGATTCGCATCCATTCATTGCGGCTTTCGGGCTCGGTGGCTCATCATGAGGTTGTCCTCGGGGGCCGCGGCCAGACCCTCACCATCCGCCACGACTCCATCGACCGGTCTTCGTTCATGCCCGGAGTCCTGCTGGCGATCAGGGGGGTCGGGAACCTGCCGGCCCCCCTGACGGTGGGGCTCGAACATCTCCTGGACCTCGGCACCTGACCCCTTTCCGCCGAGTGGTACTCAGAGGTTTCGGGTCAACATCTATCCACCACTCGGCACTTGGGCTCGCCGTGGCGGCCGCGCTGCTGCTCGGTGCGGTCTGCGCAGGTGAGGATGCGGGACCGGGGCAACCCCAGCTCGAGCTCTCTTTTCCCGCTCAGGTGCGGTCCTCTGCAGTCGCCACCGCCATCCTTCGGGTGACGAACCCGGGTCCCGAGGCCATCGACAGCCTGGTGGTGAGCTTCTCCCTGGTGGGCTCGGCCGGTGGGACGGTGTCGGAGCCGTTGGTCGCCTCGGGAGCTCGCAAACGCAGCCCCTCCATCGAAGACGTTCGCCCCGATCCCGGCGGCGTATCTCTGGACGGCGTCGTGTTTCGCTTCGCCGGACGGAGTGCGTCTCCGGTTCTCGCTGCGGGCGAGGAGATCGCGCTGGAGTTCGACATCCGGGTGCCGCGGCGCCCGGGTCTCAGCGCCAGCTCCATCCAGGTCTACGCCGGTGAAAATCCTGAGCGAGCGCAGGGGGCGCGGCTCGAAACCGAGGTCCTGCTGTAAAGGGAGTTACCGTGGAGGACCGACAGTCGCGACAACAACGTGCTCGACAGGAGGTTCACCCATGACCGGAGCCCGTTTCGGCGAAGTCATCACCGCGATGGTGACGCCGTTCGCAGTGGACGGTTCACTCGACGTCAAGGCGGCGCGCGGCCTGGCCGCCCACCTCGTTGAGCACTCTTCTCAGGGCCTGGTCGTATGCGGCACGACCGGTGAGTCTCCGACGCTGACGACCAGGGAGAAACTGGCACTCTTCGAAAACGTCTGCGAGGAGGTCGGGGACTCTGCCACGGTCATCGCCGGCACCGGGACGTACGACACGGCCGAGTCCATTGCGCTCACCAAGGAAGCGGCGGCGATCGGGGTGGACGCCTGCCTGGTCGTTACTCCCTACTACTCCAAGCCCCCTCAAAACGCGCTGAGGGCGCACTTCCTCGCCCTCGCGGAGGCCTCCGAGGTGCCCCTGATCTGCTACGACATTCCCGGCCGCACGTCCCGGCGCATCGAGCGAGCGACGTTGGTCGAGCTGGCCTCTCACGAGCGCATCGTGGCGGTCAAGGACGCAGTCGGGGACCCCTCCGAGACGGCCCGGCTGCGGGCGGAGTTGAACGCCCACGGCCACCCTGACTTCGAGATCTACTCGGGCGACGACCCCCTACTGCTGCCCCACCTCGCCGCCGGTGCCGTGGGGGTCATCTCGGTGTGCGCCCACCTCGTCGGGGGCCGCCTCAAGGCGATCTTCGATGCCTGGAACCGGGGCGACATCGCCACTGCCCGCTCTGTCTACCTCGAGCTGATGCCGCTGATGTCTGTGATCATGACGATCACGACCAGCCCCATACCCGTGAAGGCCGCCCTCGCGATGCTGGGCTTCGAGGTCGGTGAGCCACGGCTCCCGCTGGTCCCGGCGACTCCCGAGGAGGAGAAGGCAATCCGCTCCGCGCTCACGGCCGCGTCGCTGCTTTGAGCTCCCCCCAGGAGGGGTCGACGCGGATCGTGTTCCTCGGGGGCCTGGGGGAGGTCGGGCGCAACATGATGGCGCTCGAGTCCTCCGGGCGCCTCCTGGTCATCGACTGCGGTCTGTCCTTTCCCACCGAGGAGATGCTCGGCGTCGATCTGGTGCTCCCCGATTTCTCCTATGTCTCCGAGCGAGCGGACTCGTGCGAGGGAGTGGTGTTGACGCACGGCCACGAGGATCACGTGGGCGCGCTGTCGTGGTTTCTGCGCGCGGTGGACGTGCCCGTCTACGGGACTCCGCTCACGCTGGGGATCGCTCGGCGACGCTTGGACGAGTTCGGGGTGGCTGCCGACTTCAGGCAGATATCGGACGCCGATCGCCTCGAGCTGGGGCCTTTTCAGTGCGGCTTTCTGGCCGTTTCCCATTCGATCCCGGACTCGGTGGCCCTCGTGATCGAGTCGCCCGGGGGCAGGATCCTGTACACCGGCGACTACAAGCTCGACGACGCTCCCATCGATGGCCGCAAGACCGATATCGAGGGCTTCCGCAGGACCGGCGAGCAGGGCGTCGACTTGATGCTATCTGACTCCACCAACGCGATGTCCCCCGGCCGCACGCAGTCCGAGTCGGTGGTGAGGGAAAAGTTGAATGCAGTTTTCACCGCGGCCCCCCGCCGCATCATCGTCGCCTGCTTCGCTTCGAACCTCCATCGCATACAGCAGGTGTGCGAGGCGGCCGAGGCAAGCGGGCGCCGAGTCGCGTTCGTGGGGCGCTCGATGATCGCCAACGCCGAGGTGGGTCGCGACCTGGGACATCTGGATGTCGACGACACCACGATTATCGGGATCGATGAGCTGGACAGTTACCCTCCCGAGAAGACGGTGGTGATCTGTACCGGCTCCCAGGGCGAGCCGCTGTCGGCTCTGTCACTCATTGCGGCGCGCGAGCACAAGTTGGTGCGCGTGGAGCCTTCGGATGTCGTCGTGCTTTCGGCCAGCGCCATTCCCGGTAACGAGTCTGCCGTCCATCGTGTCATCAACGAGTTGTACCGATCGGGAGCCGAGGTCCACACCGCGGAGTCGAGCGCAGTCCACGTCTCCGGCCACGCCTCGGCAGACGAGCTTGCCGAGCTGATCACGCTGGTCTCTCCTCGGCACTTCTGCCCCGTCCACGGTGAGTACCGGCACCTCTCCACCCATGCCCGCATCGCGCGGGAATCTGGTGTGGCGGCGAAGGACATCACGATCGTGGAGGACGGAGACGTACTGGTGCTCGATTCGGGGAGGGTCCGGAGGGGCGACAGGGTGCGTGCGGGCATGGTCCTGGTGGACGGGCTGGGCGTCGGAGACGTCGGGCCGGTCGTGCTGCGCGACCGGCGCCACCTGGCCGAGGACGGCATCCTCGTGTGCGTGCTCACGATCGACTCGCAGACCGGCGAGATCCTGGCCGGGCCCGATCTCATCAGCCGAGGCTTCGTGTTCATGGACAACTCGAGGGACTTCTTGGACGAGGCCTCCGACGGCGTGTACGCGGCGCTGGAGGGTCTCGAGGCGGACAAGGTGACCGACTGGAGCGCGATCAAGAAGGCCTGCCGGCGCTCCCTGGGCGAGTTCGTGTGGACTCGGACCCGCCGCCGCCCCATGATCCTGCCGCTGATCACCGAGATCTAGGGGGCGGGCCGGTCCGGCCCCGGCCCGGACCGACTCTGGACCAGCCAACGGCTCGGGGGCTGGGAGTAAACCGTCGCGCGTCAGCCACCGATTTGGGTGGTTGCCGGTAGACCGTCGCACTTCAGCCACGCTTCGGGGGGCCGATAGGGCCCGCGAACCCCCTTCCCGTGTTTTTCGTGATAAATACTGTTACTGAAGTTGCTAGAGTGATACAACATCCCTCACCGGAAGGAGCGAGTTGGCAACACGGACCCGCAAGCGGCCCGCCCCTAAGGGGGGCCGCGCGCCGTCTCGCCGACCCCGTTCCTCCTCCGCTGCAAACCCACCTCGCGCCGGCGGAGCTCGGGCACGGCCCCGCCCGAGCTCCGCACGCCGGCGCTCCCCTGCCTCCCGCTCCCGGCGGCATCGGGTGCGCACCACTGTGAGGGCCGTCGTCCGCGCCGCGTTGTGGACCGGGCGCGCCGTCCGCTGGACGGCGCTCACCACCATCGCCGCCCCGGTGGAGATCTGGGGTGTTCTGCTGATTCTCGCGGGCGCTTTGGCGGGCGCCGCCACTTATACCGCCGGTGGAGGGCCCGCCGGCTCCGCCCTTCGCCACGGTCTCTCTCTCACCGGCGGCCGCCTCGTCTTCTTCGCTCCCGTGATGCTGACTGCGCTCGGACTGCTCGTGATAGTGCCGCGCCTTCGCCCCCACGCGGGGCGGATAGCGGTCGGCCTGGTGATGTGCTCGGTGGCGCTGGCCGGAATGGTGCACCTCGCCCGGGGCAACAAGCCGGTGACGGTGGCGCTGGAAAAGCTGCAGCGCGCGGGCGGCATCGTGGGGGCGCTGGTCGCCAAGCCCCTGTCCCACTTCGCCGGCGAGTGGGTGGCTGCGGCTGCAGTGATCGTTCTGGGCCTGGTCGGCGTGATGGTCGTGACGCGCACTCCAGCGTCGCGTTTGGCGGGTTGGGCTCGTCAAGCGGCGTCCGCCACCGCGGCCTTCTGCCGCGCGCTGGTGTCCGGTGCCCATCCCGAGTCCCGGGAGGAACCGACCGAGGAGAACGACGAACATCCGGCCGCCGCACCAGAGGGGGACGGCCTTGTGGCCGAACAGACGGCGCTGCCGCTTCAAGGCGACCGGCAGCCCGAGGCAGGCGAAGCCGGCTCTCCACTCACGAACGGCGGCGATCGGCGGGGGGCCGCCCCGAAGGAGACGTCCAAGGGAGGCGCCGGACGCGGCTACAGCCTGCCGCCGCTGAGCTTGCTCGAAACCGCCGCCCCCCAGCGCGTGTCGCAGCGGTCCGTCGACCAGATGACGAGAGTGCTGGAGGCGACTTTCGAAGAGTTCAAGGTCGACGCGTCGGTGATGGGGCATACCGCGGGCCCGACCGTGACGCGTTTTGAGGTCGAGCTCGGCCCCGGAGTCAAGGTGAGCAGCGTCTTGTCGCTGGCGAATGAGATCAAGTACGCTCTGGCTTCCGGCGAACTGCGCTTCTTGGCCCCGATCCCAGGCCGCAGCGCGATCGGGATCGAGGTCCCGAATCACAGCCGGCAGGTGGTAACCCTGGGAGACATCCTCAGCTCGCCCGAGGCGCGCGCCGGCTCTCATCCCCTGGTGGTCCCGCTGGGCTCTGATGTCTCGGGCAAACCGATACTCGAGAATCTCTCCGACATGCCGCACCTGCTGATTGCGGGCGCCACCAACTCGGGGAAGTCCTCCTGTATCAACTCGATCATCACCTCGTTGCTGCTGCGGGCCACGCCCGACGAGGTGCGCCTGATGCTGATCGACCCCAAGCGCGTCGAGCTGACGCACTTCGCAGGTGTGCCCCACCTGCTCACCCCCGTCGTCACTGTTCCCAAGAAAGCGGCCTCGGCCCTCAACTGGGTAGTGCGCGAGATGGAGATGCGTTACGAAGCCTTGGCTCACTATGGCATGCGCAATCTCGAGCTCTACAACCTCGCTGTTGATTCGGACTCCGTCCCCCGACGGTCAGAGGAGGAGCCGGAGCCCACGCGCTTCTCCTACATCGTGGTTGTGATCGACGAGCTCTCCGACCTGATGATGGTTGCACCCCGCGATGTCGAGGCCGCAATCTGCCGCATCGCGCAGATGGCCAGGGCGGTGGGGATCCACCTGATTGTTGCTACGCAACGTCCGTCGGTGAACGTAGTGACGGGACTTATCAAGGCAAACATCCCGTCGCGGCTCGCCTTCAGTGTTGCGTCTCAGCAAGACTCGCGCGTGATTCTCGACCAGGGCGGCGCCGACAAGCTCATAGGACGCGGCGATATGTTGTTCTTGCACGCGAACGCGTCAAAAGCGGCGCGCATTCAAGGTTCGTGGGTGACGGAGAAGGAGGTTGCGGCGGTGGTAGGTCATGTGCGGCGGCAGGCCGACCCTCGTTACGACGAGGCGATCACCGCGCAAGAGGCAGGCGCGACGATGTCTGAGTCGCTTGCAGACTCGGACGACGATCTTCTCGACGAGGCACTCGAGCTGGTGGTGCGCTCACAACTTGGCTCGACCTCGATGCTGCAACGCAAGCTCAAAGTCGGTTTCGCCCGCGCCGGGCGGCTCATGGACCTCCTCGAGCGGCGCGGGGTGGTGGGCCCGTCGCAGGGTTCCAAGCCGCGCGTTGTCCTCATGGTCCCCGACGAGCTCGACACCTAAGAATTCCCATTCCGGACCTGTCGCCACGCGCACATCGCAGACGCCCCCTATACTGAGCGCCCGTCAACGCGATGGGCGACCCGTAAAGCAGCGATCTACATGAGCAAGGCAGGCGCGGTTACGGAACCAACCTCGATCGGCGCCCGTCTGCGATCCGCCCGGCGACAGCGCCGGGTGAGCATCGAGCGGGCGGCAGAAGAAACCAAGATTCGCTCGGACTACCTCATGCGAATGGAGTCCGACGACTTCGATTTCCTCGCGCCCGCATACGTGCGGGGGTTCCTGCGCTCCTACGCCCGCTTCCTCGAGGTGGATTCCGTACCTCTGACCGAGGAGCTCGAACGCCGGCACGGCAGCTTCAAGGCCGACACCTCTTCGATCGCCGCGATGGAGCGGCGCGTCCGGAAAGCCCCCAAGCAGCGCAAGCCCTCGGGGAACTGGAGCGTCGCCGCCGTGCTGGCGGCGAGCGCCCTGCTGTTCTTGGGAGTGTTGGGCCTGCTTCAGGGCGAGCCGCCCACGGACGAGCCGCCGGGAGTGAGCCGCAACGACAACCGGGGCGATCGGGGCGGGACCGAAGCGCAGCCGCAACGAACGCCGACTTCCTCGCCCAAGCCCACCCCGACGGAGACGCTTGCCTCCGTGGACGGCGTCAACCTCGAGATCGACGCCGTCCATGGTGAGTGCTGGATCGATGTCACTTCCGACGGCGCCAGCGCTTTCTCGGGAACCATTCCCATGGGAGAGAGCCGAACCTTCGAGGCGACCGACAAGATGACCGTGATACTGGGCCTGCCCTCGAGCGTCGAGCTCACCGTGAACGGCCGCAACCTCGGCATCCCCGGTGACGAGAACCCCATCACGATCCAGCTTCCCGGCGACATCGATTCGCTCTGATAACCGCTAGCCGCACCGGAACGGGCCACCAGTCATGTCGCGCGTCGCGTTAGTAACGCTCGGCTGCCCCAAGAACTCGGTCGACTCCGAAAGCCTCGGGGGCCTTCTTGCATCGTCGGGTCACGAGGTTTCGGACGAGGTTTCCTCCGCCGAAGTCGTCGTCGTCAACACGTGTGGTTTCATCGACGCCGCTCGCAGGGAGACCATCCAGGAAGTCTTGGACCTCGCCGAGCTCAAGGAGGAGGGGTCGCTCAAGGGTCTCGTGCTGACCGGATGCCTGGTGGCGAGAAGCGCCGAGGAGCTGGCCGACTCGCTGCCCGAGGTCGATGCCTTCGTCGACTTCGCCGCCTACCCGCGCATCTCCTCCATAGTCACCGACATCTCTGCCGGCACGCTCTCAGAGCGCGTCTACGGCGAACCCGGTACCCGCTTCGACCCGGCGTGGTGGGACCAAGCGCTGATTTCCACTGCGCGCGTGCGGTTCGGCCGTCTTCCCTGGTCCTACCTAAAAATCGCCGAAGGTTGCGATCGCGGCTGCACGTTCTGTGCCATCCCGCTGATGCGAGGGCGCTTCAGCTCCCGCAGCCCCGAGGCGATCGAAAACGAAGCGCGCACGCTGGTGACCCAAGGCGTCTCCGAGCTCTCGCTCGTGAGCCAGGACTCGGTTCGCTGGGGGAGAGATCTCGGCGACGAACGCCTCGTTGATCTGCTGGCGCGGCTCGAGCGCATCGAGGGCCTTCGTCGCATCCGGCTCATGTATCTCCACCCCCAGGGAGTTACCGATGAGCTCGTCGATGCGATGTTGAGCTCGGAGGTCGTGACCCCCTATTTCGATCTCTCTCTCCAGCACGTTTCAGGGCGTGTGCTGCGCGGCATGGGCCGGCCGGGCAACAGTCGCCGCTTCGTTGCTCTTATAGAGGGGATCAGGGCGCGCTCCCCGGTGGCCGGCATTCGCTCGAGTTTCATCGTGGGGTTTCCCTCGGAGCAAGAGGAGGACGTCTCAGAGCTGGAGTCCTTCATCTCCGAGGCAGGGCTAGACTGGATCGGCTGCTTCACCTACTCGCGCGAGTCCGGCACCCGCTCGTCCGACATGCCGGATCAGCTCCCCGAGGAGGTGATCTCAGAGCGCTTTGAGCGCGTGACCCGAGCTGCCGAGGTGGCGATGGAGGGCCGGGCGGCATCTCTTGAGGGCGAGGTGCTCGAGGTGCTCGCAGAACGCCACGAGCGCGCCGAGAACGTGTGGATCGGACGCTCGCACCGCGAGGCCCCCGAGATCGACGGCGACATTCGCTTCGAGGCCCCGACGACACTCGCCGTGGGGGACTATCTCGACGTCCTCGTGACCGAGGCTCGGGGGGCCGAGCTCGTGGGCGTGGCCGTGAACGAATCGCGTCATCCGCTCGTGCGAGCCGGCGGCCGGCTGGGGGCATGAGGGCGGAGATAGTCGGCGTCGGGACCGAGCTTCTCCTGGGTCAGATCGCCAACACCAACGCGCAGAAGATCTCCTCGGATCTCGCCGCCATCGGCGTCGATGTCCTCTGGCACTCGGTCGTCGGCGACAACCTGGAGCGAATCGTGAACGTGCTCGGGCTTGCCCGTGAGCGTGCGGACGTGATCGTGCTTACCGGGGGCCTGGGGCCGACGCCCGACGACATCACCTCGGAAGCGGTGTCGAGGCTGCTGGGTCGCCCGCTGCGCCGCGATGGGCGACTGGCGCAGATCATCCGGGAGAAGTTCGCCGCCATGAAGAGGGCCATGCCGGAGGCGAACCTCAAGCAGGCCGACCTGCCCGAGGGCGCCGTCCCGATCGAGGCCGAGGGGACCGCTCCCGGCTACTACATCGAGGACGGCAGCGCCTTGATCTTCGTTCTCCCCGGGGTGCCCTGGGAGATGGAGGCGATGCTCGAGAAGACGGTGGTGCCGCTGCTTGCGCTGAGAGCGGGAGCCGCGACCACGGTGAGCCGTGAGGTCGTGATCATCGGGCTGGGGGAGTCGAGCACCCATGAAGCGATCACGGACCTGGTGGAGGCGCAGACGAATCCCACGATCGCCTACAGGGCGGAGGCCGGGCGGGTCAGGGTGCGAGTCACCGCCAAGGCGCAGGACCGCGCCGCGGCCGAGTCACTGATCGCTCCTCTCGAAACCGAGATCCGGGCCCGGCTCGGGGACCTCGCGCTGGGCCCGGAGGCCACTTCCCTGCCGGAGGCGCTCTCCGTCACCCTGCGGCAGCGGGGGGAGATCGTGGCGGTGGCGGAGTCCCTGACCGGAGGGCGCATCGCGGCCGAGCTCTCCGGACAACCGGGCTCGAGCGACTTCTTCGCGGGATCCCTGGTGTGTTACACGACCGCCTCCAAGGCCGCCGTCGCCCTGGTTCCAGAGGAGCTTCTCAAGCGCTGCGGCCCGGTTTCCGAAGAGGTCGCCGGGGCGCTGGCGACGGGCGCCGCGGCCCGCTTCGACGCAGCTCTGGGGCTCGGCGCGACCGGTGTAGCCGGCCCCGGCGCTCTGGATGGGCAGCCGGCCGGCACGATCTGCGTGGGCGCGGCCTACCGCTCCGCGGTGATAACTGGCCGCTTGCGCGGCTACGGGAGCCGGGCCAACGTCATGGCCATGGCCGTGACCGCCGCGCTCGACCTCGGCCGGCGCGCTCTCTCCCGCGAAGCGTGACGGGGACCCTCCGGCTCTTCTTCGCAGTCGCCGTTCCTCTGGAGCTGCTTGAAGCTGTCCAGGAACGCTTGGCGGGCCTCAAGAGCGCCCTCCCGCAGGCGCGCTGGACCGCACCCGCCCATCAGCACCTGACGTGCAAGTTCCTCGGCGCAACTCCTGAGGATCGCGTGGAAGAGGTGAGGAGAACGGGGGCGGAGGTGGCGCGTGAGAACCAGGGGGCCGCCGTGTCATTGTCGGAGCTCGGTGCCTTCCCCAGCGCTCGCCGGGCTCGGGTTCTGTGGCTCGGCATCGACGACCCCGCATGCGTTCTGGCGGGTCTGGCGCGGGGCCTCAGCGAAGCACTCGAGCCCCTTGGCTTCGCCGCCGAGGCTCGGGCGTTCACGCCCCACCTCACGCTGGCCCGTTTCAAGTCCCCCGTGAAGCTTCCCTCGGATCTTGGGCTCGGCGGAGCCGCGTTGGGTCCCTTCGAGGTATCAGAGCTGGGGCTGTGGCGCAGCCATCTGAGCCCCAAGGGGGCTCGATACGAGCGTCTGGAGACGCTGCCGTTGGCCTCCGGCCGAGGGTAAGGTCGCGAAATGTGGCCGACTCCGATTTCTCGAGAGACCCTTCGGAGCAGGCGGCTGGTACTCGAGCCGACTTGTGATTCCCACGGTGCCGGGCTGTGGGCGGCGGTTTCGGCATCGGTCAACGAGCTGGCGCCGTGGATGGGGTGGGCCGTGGAACCCCAGCGTGACGAGACTTTCGATTTCACTGCGGCGGCGGCCCAGAGCTGGGGTTCGTCACTGTTCAACTTCACGATCCTGTGCTCGGGCGAGGTCATCGGTTCTGTGGGCCTCGATCACTTCGACGTCGCCACGATCAGCTCGAGCCTCGGCTACTGGCTCCGGACAGACCATTCGGGCCGGGGGCTCATGACCGAGGCCGTCGGCTCGGTGGTCGGCTTCGCCTTCTCCCGCCTGACCCTTCATCGCATCTGGCTCCATGCCGGCGTCGGAAACCTCGGGAGCATCAGGGTCGCCGAGAAGACGGGCTTTTTGCGCGAGGGGCGGCTGAGGGAATCGGGCCGCGGCGCCAACGGTTGGCACGACGTCTACATCTACGGTTTGCTCGAGTCCGACGAGCGACCGCGACCGGCCTGAGAGGAGCTCCGCCATGGCACACAACATTCATCCCGACACACGCATCGGTCACATTCATCTGAAGGTCTCGGATATCCAGCGTTCGGAGGCCTTCTACCGCGACGTGCTGGGCTTCGAGGTTACCGCTCGCTACGGATCGGACGCGGTGTTCATGTCGGCCGGTGGCTATCACCACCACATCGGCCTGAACACCTGGCACAGCAAGGGGGGCCAGCCGCCGCCGGCGCGTTCCACGGGCCTCTTTCATCTCGCCATCCTCTATCCGAACCGCACGGAGCTGGCCAGGGCGGTGGCGGCCGTGCTCGAGGCGGGGGTGGGGCTCGACGGCGCCTCCGACCACGGTGTGTCCGAGGCGGTCTATCTGCACGACCCCGATGGCAACGGCATCGAGCTCTACCGGGACCGCGACCGAGACGAATGGCCGCGGAATCCCGACGGCGGCGTGGGCATGAGCAGCGATCCGCTCGACCTGGACGGCTTGCTGGCCGAGGCATAACGACTTTTTCGCCATAACCCGCGCTCCACGCGGGTAGGAGCGAAAAGATCGAGCGGCGGCCCGGCCTGGGCCTCCCGCCGGGCCCCCTCAAGTTCTCCCCGCCGGAGGCCGATTCTCCCTTCAGACCGGGTGCGCCGCGCCCGGCACAGAACCACAGAGGGGAAATGAAGCTACGTCTTCCGCTTTGCCGCCTCGGGCGAGCCTCCGGGCGCTTCGCCCGCGTGGCCGCGCGCGAGGACGGTTTCAGCCTGATCGAGGCGGTCGCCGCCATCCTGATCGTGATGATCTTCATGGCCGCCTCGGCCGCGAGCCTGATCTCGGGATACCGGGCGATTCGGCAGACCAAGTACTTCCAGCAGGGCACCGCACTCGGGAACCAAGCGATCGAGGAAACCCGCGATGTCTCCTACGACGCGTTGGGCATGCTGAACTCGGACCTCGCGGGCGACGCAGACATCTCGGCTAACTGCCCCGGTCTTGACGTTGTCCCGGGCAGCTTCTACGACCCCGGGGGCGATGCGCTCACCTGCGAGCGCATCGTCTCGGCCGACGGCAACGTCGAGATCACGGACCACATAGATACCAAGTCGGTCGAGGGCAAGGTCTTCACGATCAAGCGCTACGTCACCTGGGTCGACAGCGAAGATCAGGGGGAGGCGGAGGAGGACTACAAGCGCGTGTCGGTGGTGGTCGAGTGGACCGACAACGACACCACCGACAGCTTCGAGACCTCCACCTTCGTGTCGCGGGCCCGGCGAGGATTGCCGGTCCCCAAGTTCGAGCTGACGCCTGCGTCCCAGACCAGGTACGTCGAACAGGGTTTCACCGCCACCTTCGCCCACTCGATCGAGAACCTGGGCATCGTCGACGCCTACGACATAGTGATGCCGGTTCCGGCGGGATGGGGCCTCCAGTTCTATGCCGACGCCGGGCAGATCGGCGTCTACGAGGTGGGCGTCGACCTGCCCCTGGCCGACTCCAACGGCAACGGCACCCCGGACACCGGTAACGTCGCCACCAACGGGGTGAGCTTTTTTCTTGCCGTCGCCACGGTGCCCGTCACCCAACCAAACGGTTTTGTAAACCTGCCCCTGACCGCAACCTCAGGCGTCAACGATGACGTGACCGCCGATAGCGCCAACAGGGCCGGGGTCGGGCCGGTGAGCAAAACGCTTTACCTGCACAACAACCCGAGCCCTCCCGTCGGAACGACCACGGCCCAGAACCAGATACCGATGAACACTACGGCGCCGACGGCGGCGACGCTCTACAAGTACTCCACGGACCTATACAACCCTGTCGCGCCCATCTATCCGGGCCGGTACCTGGTCCGCCAGGCGACAACGCCGCCGGTGGACCAAGCCTCCACGGGCGCCGGTGGTGCCGGGAAGATGGTCAACTGGGTCTACCAAGTCACCGCGGCACCCGCTCAGTTGCAGGGCAACGGTAGCGTCAGACTGTGGGTGGCGGCCCACAACCAGAACTGCGCCGCGGTCTCTCTCCACTACTACATCCGTCGCAAGAACGCCGCCAACTCGAATAACGCGGGAACCACGACGCTGCTGTCGGAAGGCAACATGACCGTGCCCGCAGGCGGTGCCGCGCCCTGCGCCTTCACCCAGGTGAACGTCCCCTTCACACTGGCGGCCACCACGATCCCGACCAACGACTGGATCGAGCTCAAGGTCGTCGTCAACCAGGCCCCGGCCTCTACCGATAATGCGCTGATCGCATACGACACCAGCACATATCCGTCCCGCCTCATCTTGCCGCAGGTCACCTTATGAGGCGACTGCCGGCAGACGAGCGCGGCATGACCCTGCCCGAAGTCTTGATCGCGATGGTAATAACCAGCGTGGTGACCTCGGTGCTGCTGATGGGTACCGTAAGCATCTACCGCGGGCACAACTTCACCCAGCAGGACTCTGCGAGCCTCGGGGCGCTGCGCACCTCGCTCGACCGCTTCGAGAAGGAAGTGCGTCAGGCGCGCATCATGTACGACGATTCGACCGGCAAGCTGGTCCACGTGTGGGTCGACTACGACCGCGACAACCAGCAGGATGACGTAGAGCAGATCCTGTGGGAGATCGAGGATCTCGGCTCCGGCCGCGCCCAGCTGACGCGCGATACCGAGGCGACCGCGGAGGTCATTGTGTCGAGAAACCTGGTGTTCGACGCCGCTTCGGGCTTCGAGTACAACAACAGCCCTGTTGAGGAGGCTTCGATGATCACAGTCCTATTCAAAGCGCGCGCCGCGGGATCTCTGGCGGGCGAAAGGACGGTTACGACGAGGGTACGGCTGCGCAATCAGAGCTTCGAGAACGATGGTCTCTCTTAGGTCCGTGCGCAGGACTCGATTCCTGCTGGGAGACGAGCGGGGCATGGCGTTGATCATGGTGATCGGAACGGCCAGCGTGCTCGCCATCATTACCGGAGTCATCGCGGTGCAGAGCGTCTCGAACCTGAGACAGGCAGGAAACGAGCGTACCTACGAACGCTCGCTGCACGTCGCCGACGCCGGCGTCGACCACATGCTGTTTTTGATCAAGCAGGAGAAGCAAGAGAACCATGCCGAGCTCAGCACGGGCGAGCCCACGCCCGGCACATTCGCTTCCGTCCAACTCGAACGTGAGTGGGTGCTAGAGCAGGCCGACGCGGCCATCGATCCCCTCCAGGGAGGCGACCCCGACCGACTGGTCACGACGCGCGAGGGCGACTGGATCTCCATGCGGCCCTGACGGGGTGCGCCTCATCTACTCGGTGGGCTATGTGCCCAGTTACGACGCGCCACGCAAGGTTCGAGTGGTGCGGGCCGAGTACGACTTCGCGCCGTTCACCCCCAACACTGCGATCCTGACCGACGGCAACCTTGTGCTCAACGGGAACGTAGGGGTCGGGGGCTCAGTCCCCAACGCGCACGGCAACGGCGACGTCGAAGTCAGGGGCTCGGTGGACGTCGACGGCTTCGTATCGTCCAGCGGGGAGCTTTCCACAACGGGATCTCCCCACTTCGGGGACCCCGACAACAGTGGCTCGGGGCGGCCTGTAATCGAGGTGCCCGATATCGATCCGCGCGACAGCTACTCGATGAGCGAGTACGACCTCTGCCCCGACGGGAGCGTGCGGACCGGCCCCAACTTCGACGCGGGGGGCTGGACGTGAACGGGGCCCTCGCGGTGGCCAACTCCACTACGACACCCTGCACCGGCAGTGTGCTCGCCCTCGATGGATTCCGGGGCTGGGAAAAGCAGGGCGACGACCCCTCCGGCGAGGGCGCGCAGTGGCGCTACACCGGCACCGGCACCGATCACGGCGTCTACTACATTTATCTCGGCAGCGCCCGCATCGCCGGAAACCCCGGCTCGGACGTGAGTCCCTGGGAGGTAACGATCTTTGCCGAGGCGTCCGGCTCGGGCACCGAGGAGCCGGACTGCCCCCACGTGGGCGGCGACATCGATGTCAGCGGGGGAGCCACCACGGTCTTCCACGACAAGGCCCAGGGCCTCGGCTTCATCGCCGGCCGCGATCTCGAGATGTCGGGAAACCCGGGGAGCGGCTTCAACTTCGTCGGCGTCCACGCCGCCCACGAGCAATTCGATCTTTCGGGAAACCCTTCCTTGGAGGGCGCCGTCATTGCCGAGGACGCCTGTGACACCCCGGGCTCTCCCGCCGGTCCGGACTCGGAGATCTCAGGCAGCGTCACCATCACCTACAGCGGTGCCTCCGTACCCCTCGGGAACAACATCCGCACGACCCTGTGGCTCGAGATCTAGAACCTGCGCCGAGTGGTCGGCAGATGTCGGATAGCACCATTTCACGACCACTCGGCGCGACGGGTTTCTAGCGCAGGCTCGTCGAGGGACAGCGTGCGCGCATCGGCGTCGAGTGTGACCGCGGCCCCCAACGGCGTTGTCACCAGGTGTTTTCCGTGGCCCAGGGGCAGGCCGTAGAGAACGGGCACCTGCAGCGGTTCGAGATAACGCTCGAGCACGTCTTCTATCGACAACATCTGCGGGAAATCGGCTGCGTTCTCCTTCCAGTCGCAATCGACCAGCTCGCCAACCACCACGCCGACGACGTCTTTCAGCATGCCCGCCTGGGTCATCTGGTTGAGGATTCCGTCGATGTACCACGCAGGCGCATGGACGTCCTCGAAGAAGAAGATCCTGCCGCCGAGGTCGATCTGCCATGGAGTACCGATGGTTTGGCCCAACAACCACAGGCACCCTCCCACCATCTCTGCCGAGACGCGGCCGCCGGACAACGCGCGCAGATAGTCATCGTCGGGACGACGCGGCACCACCCCCAATGAATCTGTCGAAGTGAGGGCGCGTAGCAAGTGCTGCTGCACGAACTTGCGTTGGTCGCGGTCGCGATCGGAGTCGTCGACGCCCGCCAGCCCGGGCCCGTAGAAGGTGACGAGCCCGATGTGGTGACGGATGGCGGTGTGCAGCGCAGTGATGTCGGAGTAGCCGACGAAAGGCTTCGGGTTGTTGGCGATGACGTCGAAGTCGAGATGGGGGATGATCTGCGCCGCCCCGTAGCCTCCCTGCAAGCATTGCACGACGTCGACATCGTCGTCCGCGAACATCGTCATCATATCCGTGGCACGGGCCGCGGGATCGCCGGCGGCCCAACCGTCGCGTGCATAGATTCCCGGCGCCGTCTTGACTCGGTAACCCTGCGCCTCCCACCACTCGACACCGCGCAACACGTCGGAGCGATTGTGGTAGGGCGAAGCCGGAGCGGGCACGCCGATGGTCCCCCCCGGCGGCAAGGGCGCAGCCTTCAATGCCTATCTTTTCTATCTGGCAAGGGAACCGAGGAGAGCTCCCTTACGAAAGCGCACAGCTCGTCGACCGCAGCTTCGAACAGAACTCGCCCCTTCTCTGCAGTCGCCTTCGTAGCGTCTCCTTGCACTCCCGAAGTTGAGAACGAGGACCACCACGGCATCAGCTTCAGCGGACCGTCGGACCAGTCCATCCACGCGTGCTCGGTCTCCGGATAGCCTCGCTCGTCGACCGCCTTCTCCATGTCGACGGCTTCGGGGTCGAGATGCAGGTACATCGAAGTCTCGAGCTCGCATGCGTGCGCCATCCCGCCGCGCGACGAGGACCGAGTCTGCTCGATTACGCCGGCGCTGGCGGGAGTCGTCAGGTAGAAGGTGGCAGCTACGAGCGAGTGCGGGTGCTCGATAACCGCGAGGCGCGCCGCCATCTCGACGAGGTTCTGGTTCGAGCCGTGCCCATTGACGAGGAGCACACGGTCGAAGCCGTGCCGCAAGAGCGAGGTGGCGATGTCGGTGCAGTAGCGGCAGAAGACATCCCAGGTGATGGTGACGGTGCCGGGAAAGTCCATGTGGTGAGGCGAGTAGCCGTGAACGACCGGTGGCAGCAGCACTGTCTCATCCGCGAGCCTGGTGGCGCCGGCGCGGCAGATCGCCTCGACGATCTTGACGTCCGTGTCGATGGGGAGGTGGGGGCCGTGGTCCTCGAGCGTCCCTATGGGGACGATCGGGATGCGAGCCTCGGCCGCCGCCCGTTTGACCTCGGGCCAGCTCAAGCGTCCGTACTCGAGGGGCTCAGTCCACACCATGTGAGCACTATCCCGCGCCGCAGGGCTCCGGAGGCGGCTTTCGAGCGAGGCGACGAACTTGATGGCCTCCTGAGTTATTGGACCAAGGCAACCGGTTCCCCAGTCCGGACAGTCGGGCTTTGGGACGAAAACGTCCGTATAGGACGTTCGTGTACCGAAGCTGCCGTGGCGGCGAGCCACCCCGGCCCCGCACCTCCGGCCCCCCGCACGCCCGGTCCCGTACTCCCCAGCGCCCGGACCTCGCACGCCGCGAAACCGGCTCGAGGATGGGCTAGAATCACCCTCCCGTAACTACAGCGACGAAATCTTGCCCCCAAATCCTCCGGAGGCGAACATGCGTTCGATACAATCCGGAAAGGAGTTGTCACACCCCCTCACTAGGTTGAGCGTCGACGGATAAGCCGACTGGCCCGAAGGCCAGAAAGGAAGGCAGCTCGGTGGCGAGCAAGGATCGCGGCACATTGGAACGCAGCGTGGCAAGGAACGGCCGGCAGACCCAGGGCCGGGACGAGATCGTGGCCATGACGATGTCCCAGATCGAGAAACAGCACGGCAAGGGCTCGATAATGCGCTTGGGCGAGATGGGGCCGCAGGCGGGCGTAGAGGTCATCTCGACCGGCTCGATGGCCATGGACCTCGCCCTCGGCGTGGGCGGGCTCCCCCGGGGCCGCATCGTCGAGATTTACGGGCCCGAGGGCTCGGGCAAGACGACCGTCAGCCTTCACGTCATAGCCGAGGCCCAAAAGGCCGGGGGCCTGGTGGCGTTCGTCGACGCCGAGCATGCCCTCGACCCTTCCTACGCCAAGGCGCTGGGGGTAAATATCGACGAGCTGCTGGTGTCTCAGCCCGACACCGGCGAGCAAGCGCTCGAGATCGTCGACACGCTGACCCGCTCAGGGGCGATGGACGTCGTCGTGATCGACTCGGTGGCGGCGCTGGTCCCCCGGGCGGAGCTCGAGGGCGAGATGGGGGACACCCACGTCGGGCTCCAGGCGCGACTCATGTCGCAGGCGCTGCGCAAGCTCACCGGCAATGTCAGCCGGACCCGGACTGTGCTGATTTTCATCAATCAAATCCGCGAAAAAATTGGCGTCATGTTTGGTTCAAATGAGACGACCCCTGGGGGCCGGGCGCTCAAGTTCTCCTCCTCGGTCCGCCTCGACGTCCGCCGCATCGACTCCCTCAAGGAGGGGGCCGAAATCGTCGGCTCGAGAGTGCGGGTCAAGGTCGTCAAGAACAAGGTCAGCGCTCCATTCAAGAAGGCCGAGTTCGACATCCAGTACGGCAGTGGAATCTCCAAGGAGGGCAGCCTCCTCGACGTCGCCATCGAGCACGGATTCGTGCGCAAATCGGGGGCGTGGTTCATCTACGGCGAGGACCAGCTGGGGCAGGGGCGGGAGAACGCCAAGTCCTTCCTGGCCGAGAACCCCGACATCGCCACCGAGATCGAGCTCAAGATCAAGGACAAGCTCGGTCTACTGGAAGGGGCCGACCCGGCCGACCCAGTCGCCGATTCCCAGCCCACCGATGCGCCCCCGGTGTGAAGACATCTAGCGCGGCGGCGCCGGCCGGCGCCGCCGTTAGCCAGGACGTCATGGTTGCGGCCGGCCGCTTGCTGACGCGGCGCGGCTACTTCGTGCACGAGCTTCGCAAGCGGCTGCTTAGGGCCGGCCACGTCGCAGACGAGGTTGAGGCGGTGCTGGAGCGCCTCAGGACCCTCGAGCTTCTCGACGACGCCGCGCTGGCGTGCTCCTGGATCGAGGAACGCACGCGAACCAAGCCCCGGTCTCAACATGCGTTGCGTCGGGAGCTCGAAGACAGGGGCGTGGACCCCGAGGTCGTGGACCAGGCACTGATGTCCTGCGCCCCGGACGAGGTCGCTCAGGCCCGGGCCCTGGCGACCGCGGCGGTGGGTCGCATGGCGGGGCTTCCTCTGGAGGTCCAGGCCCGGCGTCTGCGTGGACGCCTGCTGGGCCGTGGCTTCGAGACCGAAATTGTGACCGAGGCGGTCCGGGCCGTCTTACCTCCCGAAGGGTGGGATTGACCCTTAGGGTTGGCCGGACGACGCCGGGGCGATCCCCAGCAGGGGCCGGCCCCTGCCTTGTCAGATAGTCGCAACACAAAAAACGGTCCCTCGACTCGCCCCGCCACGACCTGCCTGCGGATCTTCGTTTGTGGTGTACATGAGTTCGCTGGGTGCGTACGATGGGGGAGAACGATTATTTGCTGTTATCTACCAGAACTGGTGCGAACGAAGCGAGCGATCGAACTTGACACCGCACGAACACACCGCTGCCCACCCACTTTGGGTGGGTACTGAACGGTTGAATCGCCGGCGGGGACCGGCCTCTAAGACGCGTCCTTAACCCCTGCGTCCTAGTTCAATCAGCTCGTACCGCTCGCACCTGGGGAGCGCGGCCCGGGAGGGTCGGCGCGCCCCGGCTCATGAAAGGAGCGAGCGATGGACATCCTTATCGGTGTCGTCGTCGGGCTCCTCCTGGGTGCAGGCGGTGGCTACTTCTATCGCAAGGCGAGCGCCGAGAAGGCGCTCGGATCGGCCGAGCTCCAGGCTCAGACGATCATTGCCGGGGCGCAGAAGGAAGCCGAGCATGCACGCCGGGAGGCGTTGGTGGAGGCGAAGGACGAGGTCTTCCGGATGCGCTCGGAGGCCGACTCAGAACTCAAGCGACAGAGATCCGACTTCGAACAGAAGGAAGAGCGGCTGTCGCGCCGGGAGGGCACCCTCGATCAACGGGCCGACACACTCGACCGCAAGGAAACCGCGATCGAAGGCAAGGAAGTGGAGCTCAAGGAACGACACCACTCTTTGGAGGAGCTGCAGGAGAAGGCTCGTTCCGAGCTCCAGCGTGTCGCCGCGATGACTCAGGAGGAGGCCCGTGGCCGGGTCATCGAGGACATCGAAGGGCAGGCCAAGCGGGACGCGATGGTGATCGTGAGAGACATCGAGGCGCAGGCGAGGGAGGAAGGGGAGCGCCGGGCCCGCAAGATCATCGCGATCTGCATGCAGCGGATCGCCTCCGAGCTGACCAGCGAGGCGACGGTGACCACAGTGACCCTGCCTTCAGAGGACATGAAGGGTCGCATTATCGGGCGCGAGGGCCGCAATATCAGGGCCTTCGAGGCGGCAACCGGGACCAACATCATCATCGATGACACCCCCGAGGCTGTGGTCCTGTCCTGTTTCGACCCCATCCGACGGGAGATGGCCCGGCTCACCCTCGAGAAGCTGGTCGGGGACGGGCGGATCCAGCCCGCCCGCATCGAAGAGATGCATGACAAGTCCAAGGCCGAGGTCGAGCGTGAAATCCGCGAGGGCGGCGAATGGGCGGTCCTCGAGACAGGGATCACCGACATGCATCCCGAGCTGGTGAGGGTACTCGGCCGCCTCAAGTTCAGGACCTCCTATGGGCAAAATGTCCTGCGCCACGTGGTCGAGGCCTCTCATGTGGCGGGCATGATCGCCGCCGAGCTCGGTACCGACGTGGCGCTCGCGCGGCGGTGCACGCTCCTTCACGACATCGGCAAGGCCGTCACACATGAGGTCGAGGGCTCTCACGCGCTCATCGGAGCGGAGATCGCCCGGCGCTTGGGTGAGTCGGGCGAGGTCAATCACGCCATCGAGGCTCACCACAACGAGGTCGAGCAGCGCACGATCGAAGCGGTCATCACCCAGGTCGCCGACGCCATCTCAGGGGCTCGTCCCGGGGCGCGCCGGGAAACGCTTGAAACCTATGTGAAACGACTCGAACGCCTCGAGCAGATCGCCATGGAGTTCGAGGGCGTGGACAAGGTCTATGCGATGCAGGCCGGAAGAGAAGTTCGGGTCATGGTGAAGCCGGGCTCGGTAGACGACCTCCAGGCGGAGGTCATCGCTCGCGACATCGCCAAGAAGGTCCAGGAGGAGTTGCAGTATCCGGGCCAGATCCGAATCACCGTTATCCGCGAGCTACGCTCGTCCGCCTACGCGAAGTAGTCTCTAGACACACATGGCTGCAAACAAGGGCGACACGGCCGCAGCGCAAGCCACCTACTACATCCGGACGTTTGGCTGCCAGATGAACGAGCACGACTCCGAGCGCATGGCGGGGATGCTCGAGCGCGAGGGATATGTGCAGGCGTCCGGCCCCGGAGACGCTTCGGTGGTGCTGTTCAACACCTGCTGCATCCGGGAGAACGCGGATCAACGCCTTTACGGCAACCTCGGCCATCTGAAATCCGTAAAGGACAGAAGGCCCGAACTGCGGATCGTGGTCGGAGGTTGCCTTGCGCAAAAAGACAAGGAGCTGATCCAGCGGCGCGCGCCCTACGTCGACGTTGTCCTCGGCACCCACAATCTTGCAAGCCTCCCGCGCTTGTTGCGGGACTCCAAAGAGGGACCTTCGTTCGAGATTCTAGAGCAGACTGAGGTATTTCCTTCGGCATTGCCGACTCGCCGCTTCTCTCCATGGCATGCGTGGGTGTCGATATCGATCGGTTGCAACAACTCCTGCACCTTCTGCATCGTTCCGGCCGTTAGAGGCAAGGAGATCTCCCGCCGCACAGGCGACATTGCCAGCGAAGTCGAAGCCCTGGTTGCAGACGGCGTCATCGAGGTGACGCTGTTGGGCCAGAACGTCAACTCGTACGGCCGCGATCTCGACGGCACACCGTTGTTCGCAAAGCTCTTGCGCGTGTTGGACGATATCGAAGGCCTCGAAAGAATTCGCTTCACGAGCCCTCACCCCAAGGACTTCAAGGCAGATACGGTTGCAGCGATGGCCGAGTGCGAACGCGTTTGTGAGCACATCCACCTGCCGCTGCAGTCGGGATCAGACTCGTGCCTGAGGCGCATGAAACGCGCCTATACACGGGCAAAGTTTCTCGACAAGGTCGACATGGTGCGGGCCGCCATCCCCGACGTCGCCATCACAACCGACATCATCGTGGGCTTTCCGGGAGAGACGGAGGCAGAGTTCGAAGACACGCTCTCGTTGGTCGCACGGGCGCGCTTCGATCAGGCCTACACGTTCCAGTACTCCCCCCGGCCAATGACCGCGGCCGCCGAGATGCCCGGGCACCTCCCCAAAGAGATCGTGCAGGAACGCTTCGAACGGCTTGTCGCGCTGCAGGAGGAGATTTCGGCGGAGCGCAACGAGCGCATGGTGGGCCGCGTCGAGGAGGTGGTCGTCGAAGGGCCCAGCAAGCGCGACCCCTCGCAGAAGAACGGACGCACTCGTACCAACAAACTTGTGATCTTCCCTGCCGAGGACATCTGTGAGGGGTCCCGCCGCAGCGTCCGGGTGACGGGAGCGCGCGCACACCACCTCAAGGGCGAGCTCGTCTCCCACCCCCCTCTGCGCTTGCCCATGCTTCGGGCCTCTGCGCGCGCGTGAGCGGGGGCCGGTGGCTGCCGCCATCGTGCCGCACGCACCGCTGCTCGTAGGAGGGCTTCATCCCGAAGGCTTCGAGGAGCCTTGTGACACCGTTGTAAGAGCCGTGCGGTCTCTCTCGTGGGGTGAAGCCGAAGCGGTCGCGGTGGTCTCTCCCCACGGCGCCGTCCCGGGGGTTTATGCCAGGGTGGAGGGATCTCTGAGGGGGTTCGGGCCCGCCATCGACGGCGGCCGGCGGGGCGGCGAGGGGATCGCCAAAGAGCTCGCTGCGGCGACTGGCCTGCCTCTGCTGGAAGGTCCCTGTGATCACGGTGTGCTCGTCCCCGCTCTGCTCGGCTGCGCTCCGGGGCTGGAGCTGGTCGGCATTTCACTGGGCGGAGGTTCAGCACCCGAGGGGACGAGTGAGGCGGGTGCCGTCGCCCTCCTGGCTCTGGCTCTCGAGAGCTTCGACGGGCGTGTGGGTCTCGCGGCCAGCGCTCATTCCGGCGCCGCGCTATCGGCCCGCGCTCCTCTGACCGAGCTCGAGGGAGCCGTGGAGGCCGAGGCCGCCTGGATTGCCGCCGTGCGCTCGGATGTGGGTTCGTCTGAGGCGGAGACAAGAAGGCTCGCACTCGTGGCGGGCTCCTGCGGGGCCGGTCCTCTGGGGGTGCTGGCTGCGCTCGGCCGGGACCGAGCGGCGGCGTTCCACGCTTATGAGCGGCCGTTCGGCGTGGGATACGTGGTGGCCTCGGTCCCCGGGTGAGCGGCGTCCCGGCCGTGGCCGCCCTGGTGGGGCCCACGGCGACAGGAAAGAGCGAGGTGGGGGCCGCGGTGGCCGAGCGGCTTCACGCGGAGATCGTGTCGGTGGACTCGATGCAGGTCTACCGGGGACTCGACGCCGGCACCGCCAAGCCCCCTCCCCGCCTGCGCGCTGCGGTGCCCCACCACCTCATCGACATCGTCGAGCCCTCACACGAGCTGTCGGTGGCGGAGTTCCAGTCACGGGCGCGCGCCGCGATCGCAGACATCTCGGAGCGGGGCAAGCTGCCGCTGCTCGTGGGCGGCTCCGGCCTGTACTTTCGAGCCGCGGTGGACGATCTCAGCTTCCCCCCTCGGTCCGACGAGGTCAGGCGGGCCCTGGAAGCGGAGGCCGTGACGCTTGGAAACAGTGCCATGCATCAACGCCTGGCCGCTCTCGACCCCGCCGCCGCGGCTCGCATCGAGAGCTCGAACCGGCGCCGGGTGCTGCGGGCGCTCGAGGTCATCGAGCTCACCGGGCAACCCTTCTCCGGCAGCTACTCCTGGGACGGCTACTCGAGTGTCTACCGCCTGGCGGTGGCGGGCCTCGAGCTAGATCGAGCTCGTCTCCGCGAGCTCATAGCGGCGCGCGTCGAACGCATGCTCGCTCGAGGCCTGGTGGCAGAGGCGCGCGAGCTGGCGTCGAGCAACCTGTCTCTCACTGCCCAACAGGCGCTCGGCTATCGCCAGGTCTTCGAGGAGCCCGACGCGGCCCCCGATGAGTTGCGGGACAGGATCGTCGCCGCCACTGCTCGCTTCGCTCGCCGCCAAATGACGTGGTTCAAAGCCGATCCGCGCGTCGACTGGTTCGACGCCTCCTGCGAGGATCTTGTGGCCACGCTCATAGGTCACTTTCGCTTGCGCCTGGGGTTACCTTAGGTCGATGGCTAAACGCGAATTTGTGAAGTATCAAGGGATCGGCAACGACTTCGTCATGCTTTCGGACCCGCACGACGAGCTGAAGCTGACGGCGGATCTGGCTGCTCGCTTATGCGACCGGCGCTTCGGCATCGGCGCGGACGGCGTAATACGAGTGGCGCCGGGGCGCGACGGTGCAGAGCTGTTCATGGACTATCTCAACTCGGACGGCTCGACCGGCGAGATGTGCGGCAACGGCATTCGCTGCCTGGCGTTGTTTGCGCGCCACGAAGGACTGTCGACGTCCGAGCGAATCGTGGTCGGCACCAGGGCCGGGAACAAGATCGTCGAGATCTCAGGCGAACACGTGCGCGTGGACATGGGCCCCCCGATTTTCCGGCCCGAGCTGATTCCGGTGAGATGGGAGGGCGCGGATGCTCTTCACATCAAGCTCGACGTGGACACGGACGTCATCAGCGATGACGTCGTGGAGTTGGCGTGCCTGTCGATGGGAAACCCTCACGCATTGTTGTTCACCTCGGATGTTGCGTCCGCTCCGGTGCGCACACTGGGACCGTTGCTCGAACATCATCCGGCTTTTCCCCAGGGAACCAACGTGTTGTTCGTCGATCCGGGTTCGTCCGAAGAGATTCACATGCGCGTGTGGGAGCGAGGTTCCGGCGAGACGCTTGCATGTGGCACCGGGGCCTGCGCGGCGGCGGTTGCGAGCCGGCTGCTGTCCGGTACTCCGGAGCAGGCGACCGTGGCCCTGCCCGGTGGCCGGCTTCGGATCGAATGGAATGGCACCGTAGAGCGTGAGCGCCCCGTGTTTATGACGGGTCCGGCACAGCGCAGCTTCGCCGGTGTTGTCGAGCTCGAGGCCGGCTGAGTGCGAACGGCCGCACGCATCGACCGGCTGCCGCCCTACCTGTTCGCCGAGATCGATCGCAAGGTTGCCGAAGCCGTGGGCAAGGGTGCGGACATAATTTCGTTCGGCGTGGGAGACCCCGACCTGCCGACTCCGGATCACGTGGTGGAGGCGTTGCGCGACGCGGCCCTCGATCCCGCGACCCATCGATATCCCTCGTACGTTGGGATGCCCGAGCTGAGGTCTGCGATAGCGGGCTTCTATGAGCGTCGATTCAAGGTCCCTCTCGATCCCGACAACGCCATCCAGCCGCTGGTAGGGATCAAGGAAGGCATCTTCCATCTCCCGGTGGCGTTCGTTGATCCGGGGCAGGTGGCGCTGATACCCGATCCCGCCTACCCGGTATACGAGACCGGCACTCTGCTGGCCGGGGGCGTCCCCCACCTCGTCCCGTTGCGGGCCGAGAACGATTTTCTGCCCGATCTCGGCTCGATCCCCGAGGACGTGCTCACGAGGGCCTCGGTGCTGTGGCTCAACTTTCCGGGCAACCCGAGCGCGGCCACGGTCGAGCGACCATTCTTCGAGGAGGCGGTTGACTTCTGCATGCGCCACGACCTGCTTCTGGCGCACGACGCCGCCTATGCAGAGATCACCTACGACGGCTATGTCGCCCCCAGCGTGCTCGAGGTAGAGGGGGCCGAGGAGTGCGCGGTCGAGTTCTACTCGCTCTCCAAGACCTACAACATGACGGGCTGGAGGATCGGTTGGGTTGCAGGAGCTCCGGTGGCGATCGAGGCGCTCAAGAGGCTCAAGACCAATATCGACTCCGGCATCTTCGACGCGGTGCAGCGCGCCGCAATCGCCGCCCTAGAGGGCCCGCAAGATCAACTTATCCACACCATCGAGCGCTACCGTGTGCGCCGAGATCTGTTATGTGAGGGACTTTCTTCGATGGGGATCGAGGTGACACCGCCGCGCGGATCGATCTATCTGTGGGTGCCGGTGCCGCTGGGGCATTCGTCGGAGTCGTTTGCCACTTTCCTGTTGGAGGAAGCGGCCATCGTCGTCGCTCCCGGCAACGGATACGGGCCTTCCGGCGAGGGCTTCGTGCGCTTTTCATTGACCGTCGCCGATGACAGACTCGCCGAGGGCGTCGAACGCCTGCGCAGGGTGGTCGCCTGAGTCCCGCCTTACCCACGCGCCCCGAGCGCGAGCGAGCGATCCTGGTCGCCGCGGTCTTCGGTGACACCTCGTTAGAAGAGGCGGAGTGGTCCCTCGACGAGCTCGCGGCGCTTGCCGACACCGCCGGCGCCGATGTTCTCGATCGTCTGATGCAACGGCGCGATCGACCGGATCCCGCGACGTACGTGGGCCGAGGAAAGGCCAAGGAGGTCGTCGACGCGGCCCTCGCCTTGGATGCGGGGATGGTGATCTTCGACGACGAGCTGACCCCCGCGCAGGGCCGCAACCTGGAGGAGCTTGCCGGCGTCAACCCCTTGGCCGAGAAGGGTCTCAAGATCATCGACCGCACGGGGTTGATTCTCGACATCTTCGCCCAGCACGCTCGCTCCGCCGAGGGCAAGCTACAGGTAGAGCTTGCCCAACTCGACTACAGGCTTCCCCGGCTGAGGGGTTGGGGCGAGGTGTTGTCCAGGATCGGGGGTGGCATCGGGACGAGAAGGGGGCCGGGAGAGTCCGCTCTCGAGGTGGAACGCCGAGCCATCGTGAGGCGTATCCAACGCGTCAAGGACGATATCGAGGAGCTTTCGCGCAGGCGCAGGCTCAAGCGCAAGGCCCGTAATCGCTCCGGTACCACGATCGTCGCTCTGGTCGGATACACCAATGCCGGAAAGTCGACGCTTCTTAGCAAGCTCACCGACTCCAAGGCTCTGATCGAGGACCGGCTCTTTTCGACACTTGATCCTGTCACGCGACGTTTGGCGTTGCCTGCGGGCAGGGACGCATTGCTCACCGACACCGTCGGCTTCGTCCAGAAGCTGCCCCACCAGCTCGTGGAAGCGTTCAAGTCCACGCTCGAGGAGGTGGGGGAGGCGGACCTGTTGCTGCACATCGTCGATGCGACCAGAGCGCCGGAACGCCAGATCTCTGCGGTTCAGACGGTCCTGAAGGAGATCGGCGTGGCGGACAAACCGAGTGTCATCGTCATGAACAAGACCGATGTTCTCTCGGCGCCCGAGCTGGCAACGCTCCAAGCGCGTCATCCGGAGGCGGTGTTCTGTTCCGCCGCCGAGCAACGAGGCCTGGCCGAGCTGCTGGCTCGCGTGTCGGAGGAGCTGTCGCGCCTGAGTATCGAGGTCTCGCTGGATGTGCCGTTCGGGCGCGGGGATGTGGTCGCCCGACTCCATCAGGAGGCAGAGGTGGTCAAGGAAACCTATACCGAGGATGGCGTCCATATCGTGGCGCGTCTCGCCCCCGGTCTGCTCGGCGAGGTCCGCCCCTATCTAGCCCCCTTGTAGCGGATTGGGCGGTACTGCTAAGCGCGGCCGCCTCAGGGGCACGTGGGTCCCGAACAGTGGCGGTCCGAATCGAGCCGTCGCGCGATTGCGCCGACTTCGGGGTCGTTGAAGGGGTCCGCGTCGCCGAGAAGGTTCTCGAGCTGCCACGGATCCTCTTCTAGGTCGTAGTACTCCTTGAAGACCGGAGTGAGGCCGTCGTCGCCGTAGTACTCGATGTATTGATAGGAGGTTGTTCGCAACGACGCCCAGGTGGGAGTTCCGCCGATATCCACCCAGTACTCGAGAAGGAGGCGGTCGCGCGTGTTTGTCTGGAGCAGCGACCGTCCGTCGGGTCGAAAACTGGCGCTGGGATCGACTTGTGCGGCTTGCATGATCGTGGGAGCGATGTCGATGTTGGCGGCCAAGCCTGTGTTGATCCTACCGGCCCCGAAGTGACCGGGCCATCTCATGAATAGCGGGATCGCGACCGATTCGGAATAGGGAGGCCGCTTCGACAATCCTGGGCCCGACAATCCGTGCTCGCCCCACAGATAGCCGTTATCCGACATATATATGGCCAGTGTGTTGCGTTTGTCGTCGTCCGCCTTCAACTTCCTGAAGACACGGCCGACCAGCTGGTCCACCGAGAACAGGGTCCTAAGTTGTGCTCGTCGCGCCACGCGCGACTTCCACAGGGGGACGTTCTGCTCTTGCACGAATGGAGGCTTGTCCGTGCGGTCCTCTTCGTTGACGGCCGGGTTTTTGGACCACGGCGGGACGTGTCTTTTCGCGTACGAAGGTTCTGCGATAGCGGGCTGATGCGGGGCGGCTGTGGACACAACCAAGAACCACGGCTGCTCGTCATTTTTTTCGGACGACTGGAGAAAGTCGACTGCCCTGCGCTCGATGTAGTTCGTGGAGTATCGGTGAACGGTTCGGACCGAGCCGTTCACGTTCCACTCTCCGTTGTAGTAGTGAGACTTGCTGCCGCCAAACGTTGCCCATTCGTCGAAGTATGGCGGGCGCCTCTCGATGGGCCACCCGTTGAGGAACTTACCGAAGATGGCAGTTCGATAGCCCGCTCGATGAAGACTTCGTTGCACCGTAGTTCTGTGGTCGAGCTCGGAAGTGGCGCTGTTGTTGCGGACCAGGTGGTTGTGCGCGTAACGGCCGGTGAAGATTGAGGCCCGTGATGGACAGCACAGAGGCGTTGTCGCGAACGTTCGTGCGAACAGTGTTCCACCCTTTTTCATCCAGAACTGGGTACTGGGCATGTTCTTCAATGTGCCGTCGCGTTGATCATCAGTGATTATCAACAAAACGTTGGGTCTGCCGTCATTCGTTGTTTGGGCGCTGCCCACCGGCATGGTCGTCAAGGCAAGCATGAGTATCGCTACTAGGACCGCGGCGCTCTTCGCCATGACTTTCACTCCCCTCGCTGACCGTACGAACGGAGGGAGCATAAGGGGAGGCTGTTAGCGTCGTGCTACGACCAGTCGGCCGCCACCGTTCGAGAGCTCAGAGAGTTCTCAGGACCCCCACAACCCTGCCCAGCACCTCGGTGCCCTGGGGCGCCTCGAATGGCTCGAGGTCCTCATTGGCCGGCTCGAGCCATACGGCCGAGCCGCGATGGCGGATGGTCTTGATCGTCGCCTCGGGTGCGTCCGAATACTCGTTTGGCACCATTGCGGCCACGATCTGTCCCGAATGGGCGGTCGGCTGTTGGCGGACGATCACGTAGTCCCCGTCCAGGATCCCGGCATCGATCATGGAGTCTCCGGAGACTTCGAGCATGAAGATGTTGCCGTCGCCGACGAGGTCGGCGGGCAGCGGGTAGACCTCTTCGACGTTCTCCTCGGCCACGATAGGCGTGCCCGCCGCGATCCGCCCCAATAGCGGTACCGAGCGAGTAGGGCGCCGCTCGCGCGCCAGCCCCGTATCGGGGTCGAAGCGCAGCTCGATTGCACGGGGTTTCGTGGGGTCTATGCGCAGGTAGCCCTTGCGCTGGAGGGCCTGGAGGTGAGAGTGCACGGTCGAGCTGGAGGCAAGACCAAGGGCGTTGCAGATCTCTCGAACCGACGGTGGGTAGCCCTGGTGAGCGATTGCCTCGGCGATGTAGCCGAGAGTCTGTCTCTGGCGCTCCGTAAGCCCTTCGGCCATCTCAGTCACTCCCTCGCTAGGTGTCGCCGTCTCGCCCTGAATTCGGGGCCTCGAGCAACCTGCGCGCCGCCACTGTAGCGCGCCTCGCCGACCTTCAGGGAACGTCTGTTCGATACCGGCACTTGCATGCGAACGTACGTTCGTTCTAACATACGAACGTGTGTTCGGAGGGATTTGTGGCCGGCCGATCTTGGACCTGTCACACCCCCTCGCTACCGTCGTCCGAACGGTGCCGACCACGGGAAGAGTGGCGGCCATGACAGAGGAGGTTCGCAATGGCGCTCCGCAGTGACGGTCTCGTCTCCCCAGTCGAGGAGGCGGTGGTCTACAGACTCCCGGCCTCGGCCGGGCGACTCAGGAACGCCGCTGCGAGAGTGCTGGCGCCGGTTCTCGTGGTGGTTGTCCTGGCCCTCCTGCTGTGGTCTTCCACTCGACCTCAGCACTTCACGACCGGCTCCCGGCCCGGGGCTCCGGCGGTGGTAGTGGTGAACGAGGGGCAGACGCTGTGGGAGCTGGCCCAGCGCTATGCCCCGCTGGGGATTGACTGGCGGGCGTATGCCGACGCGGTGGTGGATCTCAATGGCCTCGAGGGCCCTCTGCAGGCGGGCGAACGCCTCCGGCTGCCGCGTTGAACCCCCGCGGGGAGCGCAGCCGATTTTTCTCGTCGATTTCCCTCCATTTCTGCCCCAGGAGGCTTGACTCGGCGGCAACAGGGGCGTAATTTCATCCTTGTTCTTCCCCACATATTGTGGCGGTCCCGGCCCTGTACCACCATATCTGGTGTGGAGGCCGTGGATCTGGGATAATCAATGGAGGCGCCCAAGCTCTCTGGGCGTTGTCGGAAAGGGGTATGGAGCGTGTCTCAGGGATCTCACACGAAGGTCACATCCTCGGACGAACTCGTGCTGTCGCGCCGTTTTACGACTGCAGGACGGCACCCCTACGACGACATCGAGTGGGAGCTGCGGGACGCGGTCATCCGCAACTATCGGACGGGCGAGGTGGCGTTCGAGCAGAAGGATGTGGAGATCCCCAAGGAGTGGTCGCAGAACGCCACCAACATCGCCGCCCAGAAGTACTTCCGCGGCTCGCCCGGAACCCCTCGGCGCGAGCACTCGGTAAAGCAGATGATCGACCGGGTAGCCAACCGCTACACCGAGGAGGGCCTGGGGCGGGGCTACTTCTGCGACGAAGCCGAGGCCCGGGTGTTCCAGGACGAGCTCATGCACCTGCTCGTCACCCAGAAGGCCGCCTTCAACTCCCCGGTGTGGTTCAACGTCGGGTGGCGGCCGAAGGGGGAGGAACAAGTATCCGCGTGTCAGCCCTATCACTCTCTCGTGAGCACCCCTGCCGGTCTGATTCCGATTGGAAAGCTCGTCGACGAGAATGCCGTGGGGACCAAGGTGTACGACGCACAGGGCGTCACAAGCGTGGTCGCAGTCCAGGCCAACGGGGTTCGCGAAGTGCTGCGCATCCACACCAAAGCCGGTCACACGCTCGATGTCACGGCCGATCATCTCGTGTGGAAGAGGATGGGCGAGCGTGCCGGGCGCTTCGTCGCAGCGGGAGAGCTGCGGGCGGGCGATGCGCTCGAGTGGCACCGACGGGACTCATTCGGCGAGTCCGAGATCGACACGGCAGAGATTCATGCTGCAGCACTGGCGGGATGGCTGCAGTCGGATGGCTTCGTGGGACAGTACCGGGGAACCAACAGGTCGCTGACGATCGAGGCTATGACCGTGAACGACGCTGAGCTTGACTGGGTGAATTCTGCTCTCGACGCGGTCTTCCCGGATGTTCATCGCCATCAGAGGCGCGTCGCTACCTTGGACACGAAACTCGATTGTCGCCGAACCAGGCTGTACGGAAGGACCCTTGAGTCATTTGTGAATCGGTGGGGACTGCGGGCCCGCGGGGTGAGCATGGCCGTTCCCGGGCATCTCTTCACTGCGCCTTTGCCGGTCGTCGCCGCCTACATCCGAAGCGTCTTCCAGGCCGAGGGCTGTGTGGCTATTCGCGATCGCTCCGTTCGAATAGGGCTCGACATGATTTCGGAAGATCTGGTCCGGGGGCTCCAGCACCTGCTGTTGCGTTTCGGGATCTTCGCGCGCGTGCGTTTCAAGCGCGATGAAAGAGCGGATCGCAAAGGGTGCTGGTCACTAGGCATTCAAGCCCTGGGGGATCGTCAGATCTTCGCCGACGAAATCGGCTTTATCGATCCCATCAAGAGGGCCAAGCTCGAGTACAGCCTGACTCTCGAAGGAGTTCCAGCGCGTTCGACAAAGCACCTGGAGATCGAACAAATCGAGGTTCTCGGCGAAATGGATGTCTTCGACATCCAAACCGAGAGCGGCGAGTACCTGTCGGCCAATTTGCGGGTGCACAATTGTTTCATCCTGTCGGTCGAGGACGAGATGAGCTCGATCCTCAACTGGTACGTCGAGGAAGGCACGATCTTCAAGCACGGCTCGGGCTCGGGCCTGAACCTCTCCAAGCTTCGTTCCTCCAAGGAACACCTGCGCTCGGGAGGGACCGCCTCCGGGCCGGTGTCGTTCATGCGGGGGGCGGACGCCTCGGCGGGGACGATCAAGTCGGGGGGCGCCACCCGGCGCGCCGCCAAGATGGTCGTTCTCAACGTCGATCACCCCGACATCAAAAACTTCATCTGGTGCAAGGCGCTCGAGGAGCGCAAGGCCCGGGCGCTGCGAGAGGCCGGCTTCGACATGGATCTCGACGGCAAGGACTCACATTCGATCCAGTATCAGAACGCCAACAACTCGGTCCGCGTCACCGACGAGTTCATGAACGCAGTGCTCGAGGGAGCCGAGTGGGAGCTCAAGGCCGTGACTACCGGCGAGACACTCGAGACGTTGCCGGCCCGGGACCTGTTCCACGACATTGCCCAAGCGGCGTGGGATTGCGCCGACCCGGGCATGCAGTACGACACGACGATCAACGACTGGCACACGTGCCCGAACTCGGGCCCGATAACCGCAAGTAATCCTTGCAGTGAATTCCTTCATGTCGACAACTCATCCTGCAACCTGGCGAGCTTGAATCTGCTCAAATTCATCGACGAGCAAGGCCACTTCGACGTCGACGGCTACAAGCATGCAGTCGAGATCATGTTCCTTGCGCAAGAGATCTCCGTCGGCTTCGCGGCTTATCCGACCGACAAGATCACGGACAACTCCCATCGCATGCGCCAGCTCGGCCAGGGCTACGCGAACTTGGGGGCGCTGTTGATGTCGGAAGGACTCGCCTACGACTCGGACGAGGGGCGAGCGTGGGCGGGGGCCATAACCGCCCTGATGACCGGGCACTGTTATGCAACCTCGGCCAAGATCGCCAAGCGGGTGGGAGCGTTCGACGCCTTTGAGCAGAACCGCGAGCCGATGTTGCGGGTGATGAACAAACACCGTGACGCGGCCTACCAGATCCCCGACGCGCTCGCGACGGACGACCTCGTGCAAGCGGCCCGCCGGGCCTGGGACGAGGCGCTGGAGTTCGGCGACAAGCACGGATATCGCAACTCCCAGGCCACCGTTCTCGCTCCGACGGGCACTATTGGATTGCTCATGGATTGCGACACCACCGGCATCGAGCCCGACCTCGCCCTCAAGAAGGTCAAAAAGCTGGTCGGTGGCGGCACGATGTCGATCGTCAATCAGACGGTGCCGCGAGCTCTCCGCAAGCTCGGCTACAACGACGAGCAGATCGTCGACATCATCGCCTACATCGACGAGAACTCGCATGTCATTGAAGCACCGCATCTGCAAGAGGAGCACATGGACGTGTTCGACACCGCCATGGGCGAGCGGTCCATTAGCTACCTCGGGCACCTCAAGATGATGGCGGCGGCGCAACCCTTCCTGTCCGGTGCGATCAGCAAGACCGTCAACGTGCCGGAGGACTTCTCCGTCGAGGACGTGGAACGTGTCTACGTCGAGGGGTGGCGGTTGGGAATCAAGGCGCTCGCTCTCTACCGTGACAATTGCAAGGTTGGCCAGCCGCTGTCCGTCTCCAAGAAGGTGGACTCGAAGACTCCGGTCGTCTCTTCACCAGAGCCCGTGCGCCGTCGCCTGCCCAAGAAGAGGGCCGGTCGAACGTTCAAGTTCCGTGTCGCCGACACAGAGGGCTACCTCACCACCGGGGAGTTCCCCGATGGGACCGTGGGCGAGATCTTCCTGAAGGTCGCCAAGCAGGGCTCGACACTTGCAGGGATCATGGACGCCTTTGCGATCTCGATCTCGATGGGCCTGCAGTACGGCGTTCCGCTGTCCGCCTACGTCAAGCAATTCGTCAATACCCGCTTCGAGCCGTCGGGGATGACCGACGATCCCGATTTTCGCATCGCGACCTCGATTCTCGACTATGTCTTCAGGCTGCTGGCGCTCGACTACTTGAACGCGGAAGACCGCCATCGACTCAACATCAGGACCGCAGGGGAGCGCCAGGGTGAGATTGAATCAAGGCTGTCCGGCGACTCAGGTAACGGAAGCGGCAACGGAAACGGACACTCGAACAATGGCGGTCAGGGCGAGGGCGTCATAGTGCTCGGCGCAGTAGCCGACGCCCATGCGGGATCGATGCCCTTCTGTGGCACCTGCGGAGTGCAGATGCAGCCGGCGGGCTCCTGCTTTGCCTGCCCGTCGTGCGGTTCCACCAGCGGGTGCTCTTAGGGCATGCCGAGGCGCTGCCGTGAGTGCGGTGCGCAGCTGAGCCAGCAAGGCGCCTGCTGCCCGCTGTGCGGCGAGGGGCGCGGGCCCGAATCTCGCCCGGCGGAGACCGACGTCTCCACCTACCAGGCGAGCGTGCAGGAGCTCAGAGAGCAGCTGCGCCGGTTGCGACGAGACGCCGAGGCCGTCTAGGTGCGCTGTCCTTACTGCGAGGGCCCCGAGGACAAGGTCGTCGACTCTCGCACGGCCGAAGAGCGCCGGGCGATCAGGAGGCGGCGCGAATGTCTGTCCTGCGGACGGCGCTATACCACCTTCGAGCGACCAGAGGAGGTGCCTGTCATCGTGGTCAAGCGCTCGGGCGGCGAGGAGCCCTTCAACCGGCTCAAGATCGTCGAGGGCATCCGGCGATCCTGTAAGAACCGCCCCGTGACCCCAACGGAGATCGAAGCTATCGCCGAGGAAGTCGAGGAGGCGGCTCGAACCGAGGGGCGTCGCCCGCTGCCCTCTGCCGAGATCGGACGCAACGTCCTGGAACGTTTGCGTTCGCTCGACGAGGTTGCCTACCTTCGCTTCGCCTCCGTCTACAAGGACTTCCAGGAGCTCGACGACTTCGAACGCGAGCTAGGTCTCCTGCTCAAGCGATCCCCGCCCAAGGAGGTGGGGTGAGACTGCAGATGACGCTGCTCGATCCCGGGCTGCCCTCGCCCTCCTATGCTCACCCGGGTGACGCCGGGCTGGACTTGGCCGCGGCCAGGGCCGTCACGCTCAAGCCGGGACAGCGCGCGCTCGTGCCGACGGGCGTGGCGGTTGCCATCCCTCCCGGCTACGCCGGCCTGATTCTGCCCCGCTCCGGGCGCGCGTTCAAAGAGGGTATGGCCCTTGCCAACTCGCCGGGGCTGATCGACTCAGGCTATCGGGGCGAGCTCAAGGTCGTCCTGGTCAACCTCGACCTCGAGGAGCCCATCTACGTCGATAGGGGAGACAAGATCGCCCAGCTCGTCATCCAGCGGATCGAGAACGTCGAGCTAGAGCTGGTCGATAAGCTGCCGAGCTCCGAGCGTGGCTCCCGAGGCTTCGGCAGCAGCGGCAGCTGAGGAGGCTCGGTCCTGAGGACCCGGTCTAGTAGGCTTGGAGCCTTGCGGGCGTGGCTCAGTTGGTAGAGCGCCACCTTGCCAAGGTGGAGGTCGCCGGTTCGACCCCGGTCGCCCGCTCTTGTAAAAGCGCATGTCAGAGGTTCTTTTCCGGGATGTGAAAGCCGCACTTCGGAGCCGCCGTCCCTGTTTGTCCCCTCTGTGTTCCCGGTTGATCCTCCTCGCGACGCCTTTGCCCTACGGTTCGTCCTCGACTTCCTGTCGTCTCTTACTGGGTTCCGCTTACCCGACCAGCGGATAATGGCGGCCTTATCAGAGGCGATCATCAGCACGTCGCCGTCCGACCTACTGCTAAGGTCGGTGTTGTGGACTTACCCGTCCCTGGACACTGTGACATTCTTCGAGAAGACTGCCTCGGTGTTGTCCCCAGGGCCGCCCAAATACCAGACGATAGTCCCGGTGAAGGTGTGTGAGCCGTCGATGTCATCATCGGGCAACTCCAAGACCATTCTGAAACGGACTGCCCCCTCGGCCGGCACGACCGAAGGAGCATCCTTGCAGTTGAGGAGGCCGGGCCCGAAATACCCCGTACCGCTCTCGCCCCATGCCTGGTAGAAAGCCGGACACGGGTCTAGAGAGACCTCGTCGTCCGATGCGTTGCGAAGCTCAACGACATAGCGGAGATCGTTCCCAATCTTCACCTTGCGTGGGACATCCAGGAGGGCAGGTCTGAGAGTTGCTTGTTCGGGCGTCGGGTCGGGAGCGTGCGAAGGATCGACGTTGAGAGGGCGCTCGACAAACGGAACGATTTCGGTCCCCGCTTTCCCGTCGTCAGTGCAACCAACCAGGCACAGCAGAAGCGCCAGACAGAGCCTACGCATGTTGCAATTGTCCCACCGCACGCGAACTACCGACCCAGAGTTGATTAACGACGGTCCAGCCATCGAGCAGGAAGTCCAAGCTCACTCGACGGAGATCGCCTGCATGCTGACGATCATCCCGACGGGGCCGCCGAGGCGCACCAAGCCGCGCACCTGCACACCTGGAGCGAAGCGCCCTCCCACTCCCCGAACTACCTCGTACCGGATCAGGTACCAGGTCGCCGAATGGCCCACTTCAAGCGTGGGCTGAACCGGCGGACCCTGCCAGGGGTTGCGGTTAGACCACGATCGGTGAGGCCGTATCAGTGGAGCGACACGTACTCGAGCGGCTCGACGGGCGGAGGATCAGCCTGCGCACCCCCGGCGTGCCAGACCTGCCACGCAAGCGGTGCAACATCTCAAACCCCTCGCAGGAGGTCTCAGGTGCCCCGATCGTGGCCGAAGCGGAACCGCGTCTGGGCGAATCGTCCCTTAGCAAAGGCGATCACCTTCGCGGGAGAGAGCGCGTAGACGATGGCTGAACCGCCATCCTCGTGGAACAAGCCGTCCCGCACCGAGAAGTCCCAGTCACCGTGATATTTGCTGCGCCAGAGATGCGCGAGAGTGCCCAGCCGAGTCTCATCATTGATGCGGACCGCGGTGCCCTCGACCACCAGGTCGAGGCCCTCCTTCCAAAGGTTGCAGCCCGTGGTGAGCACGACGCGTGGGTTCCCAGCGATGTTTACCGCTTTCTGCTCATCCGCGCCGGTGCAGAAGTGGAGCTGCTCCTCGAACCAGACTGCCGGCAACGGGGTGACGTGCGGCCGACCGTCGCGTCGAACCGTGGAGATCCAGAAGAGTTCAGCAGTCTCGAGCACGTGAAGGGCATCCGCCCAACGTGTCGGCGGCGCATTCGGCTCTCCGAATCGGGCGTCCTGTTCGGCTGTGGGGTCCATAACGTGTACGACCGCACACTAGCCGATGTACACGCGATCGTCGGGGAGGTTGATGATGGTTCCATGTTCCTCTGCGCCCGGGTTCGGTGTAATGACGGATGTGTTCTATAACCGACCACCCTGCCCAAGAGTCGGCGATGTTCTTTGAAGAGACGTCCGGGCAGACCGCTGAGGCGGGCCTCGCCGGAGGCCGACGACCTCAAATATCCTCGAGCGTCAGCTCGCTCTAGACGAGCTCCAGGCAGAGGAGAGGCATGATGACCGAGGTACTGCAGTGTCCATACTGCGACCTGCGTTTCTCGACGAGGTCCGAACTGGAGCAGCACAAGGCCTTCGACCATCCCAGAAGGGAGCAAGAGCCCCCCGCGACGGTCGAACCCCAGGCTTCGGCAGCTCAACTGGACGAGAGTGTGAAGGAACCGAAGCCCCCGGCCGAGAAGCGCGGGTTCCTCAGCCGTCTTCTCAAACGTTCGTAGGGAAACGCGGAAAGAATCACACTCTGTGTGATGTTCAGGAAGACTGTCCTGGGCGAGGCTGGTCTCGCCCGGCCGCGCGAGCCCAGTCCAGCCACCCACCGTGCTCATCACCTCGGCCGAAGCGCCGCGCCGCCTTGGAGTTAGGCGTGAACGTGTGTGACTATGTAGTCGTCGGATGCTTGCGCGCTGTTCCGGCTAGTGTTCGATCGTGAGCGGGTCGAACTGGGCCGGCAATTACAGATACCGGGCCAAAAAACTGCACCGACCGTCGACGCTGGATCAGGTGCGAGAGATCATCGTCAACGCACCTCGGATCCGCGTCCTCGGTTCGCGGCATTCGTTCACCGACATCGCCGATTCCTCGGAGCTGCTTGCCCTCGACGGTCTGCCGGCGGACGTCGTGATCGACCACGCGGCGGGCACGGTCTCCTTCTCGGCCGGCCTGACGTACGGGGAGCTCGCCGAGGAGTTGAAAGCCGAGGGTGTGGCCCTTTCCAACTTGGCGTCGCTGCCTCACATCTCTGTTGCGGGCGCGGTAGCAACCGCCACTCATGGCTCTGGCGACGCTAACGGCAACCTTGCGACCACGGTTGCAGGGCTGGAGATCGTTACTTCCTCTGGCGAGATTCTCACGTCATCCAGAGGTGACGCCGACTTCGACGGTCTCGTCGTCGGGCTTGGCGCGCTAGGCGCGACCACCCGACTCATTCTGGACGTTGAGCCCGCCTACCGCGTGCGGCAGCGAGTGTTCGAAGGCCTCGACTGGGATGCCTTGTTCGAGAATTTCGACGAGATCACTTCCACGGGCTACAGCGTGAGCGTGTTCACCTGCTGGCGCGAAGTGATTGATCAGATTTGGGTCAAGAGCCGGGTGACTGATGCACCCGAACCGGATCGAGGTGACCTCTTCGGGGCGATTGCCGCAACCGTCGACCGACATCCGATCCTCGGTCTCGATCCAGTCAACTGCTCCCCACAGTTGGGGGTGCCGGGCCTGTGGGCCGACCACCTGCCGCACTTCCGCTTCAACTTCACACCGAGCAGCGGTAAGGAGCTCCAGTCCGAATACTTGGTGCCGCGCCGGCACGCCGTAGCAGCGATCCAGGCGATGCGTGAGCTGTCCGACGCGGTACGACCTCTGCTGAAAGTCTCCGAGATCCGCACCGTGGCCGCCGATCAGTTGTGGATGAGCCCCCAATACGGACAGGACACCATCGGCATTCATTTCACCTGGAAGCGTGAGCAGGACGCCGTCGAGCGCGCGCTCATGGACGTCGAGGGCGAGCTGGCCCCATTCGATGCGCGCCCGCACTGGGGCAAAGTGTTCCTCGCGGACGCCGCCTTTATTGCCCCCCTGTATGAGCGCCTGCACGACTTCACCCGGATGGTCGACCGGCTCGACCCGCGCGGCGCGTTCTGCAACGCCTGGCTGAACACCCGCGTGCTCGGTCGCCAATGAGTGTGTAGGGCGGAGCCCCCGCTCCACCGGGCGGCCTTACTCTAGGGGCAGGACGACCCAGCGCACTGCCTGTCGCGAGCAAGTTGAGATGAGAGCTTCGAGACGTTCGGGGGGTTGGTGTCCGGATTCTGATCTCCCAGGAGATTGGTCAGTTGCCATGGATCGTTGACAAGGTCGTAGTATTCTCGCTTGCCGGTGGCGTACTCCGTATACTGATGTGCAGAAGTCAGTATTGAGGCCCAAGTCGGTGCGTCCGACCTGCTGCTGGCGAACTCCGTTAAGAGGCGAGTTCGAGAGCCGGCCGCCAAGAGGGAGCGCCCGTCCAGTGGGGCGTTGGCCGCCTTCACACCCGCAGCTTTCAGCACTGTGGGGACGATGTCGATGTTCGCTACGATGCGATTATCCTGGCGGCCAGACGGGAAATGGCCCGGCCAGCGAGCAAACATCGGCACCTGGATTGATTGAAGATACGGAACCGACTTGCAACAGCGCTTGTGCTCTCCCCAGAGGCGCCCGTTGTCCGAAATGAAGATCGCCAGGGTGTTGTCCAGTTGCGCAGTGTCTTGCAAAGTTGCAAAAACACGCTGAACCATGTCGTCCACAGAGAAGAGGGTCTGCAGTTGCTTGCGCCTCACGCCGTCGCCATTGACAAAGGAAGACTTCTGCACGTATAGGGGCTTATCCGAAAGATCGGTTTCTTCAATAGCCGGATTGGACCAAAATTGACCCACATGCGTCTTGTCATACCGCTCCTCTGCAACAAAGGGGCCATGCGGATTCGGTGTGGCTAGGTATAACAGCCATGGTTGGGCGGTCGAACTTCGGATGACTGCTTCCGCACGTTCACCTATGTAGTGTGTTGCGTATTCGTCTGTGTTGGTTATCGTGCCGTCGACATTCCAGCCTCGGCCGTTATAGGTGTCTGAGTTGGAGTTCTTGAAGTAGGCGAACTCATCCCAATAGGGAGGGGGTTTGTCGATGGGCCAGCTGTTCAGATACTTGCCGAAAAGAGCGGTGTGATATCCGGCACTATTCAGGTAGTAGTTGATGGTTGTCGTTGGATCAAGAACCGTGGCCTTTTCGTCGTTACTTACTCTATGATTGTGCACATACCTTCCGGTCAGGATGGAAGCACGGGAGGGGCAGCAGGTAGGCGTGGTGACGTAGGCATTCGTGTACTGTGTACCTCCCTGGCCAAACCATCTTGTGGTGTCGTTCATCACGGTTAGGCCGTTGCGCTGGTCGTCTGTAACGATTATCAGAATGTTGGGGGAGGCTGTGGCGGCGCTGGTAACGTCGGGCCGGCTGCCGGTTCGAAAATAGTTAAATGCGATGAGGACCACAAGAGGGACAAGCACCGCAGTCAAAGACGTCCGCAAGACGATCATCGCCATCGCTCTCCTGGAGCGAGCTTGCTCCGTCGTCTTTGAGGATGCAGGACGATGCATCAGATACTCGTGTCCCCCCTGTAGGTCCCAGTGGCGCCGGGCATGAAGAGCACAACCAGATGATTAATGTTCGGGCTAGCTTGACCCCCCACCGCCTCGCTAGTCTAGAGCAGGATCTTGTTTGGGGCGCTAGGGCTTGGCCCCGTTGATCTCTGCGGAACTCCAGAAACCGGGCAGCGGGCTGGGCTGGTCGTCCCCCTCGGCGTAGGTAACCAGGCGTCGCCGTCCTGCGTCGGAGAGCATCTCGATCGCATCGAAGAAGCCCTGGGGCCCTACTGCTCGCAGGGCGTGGTCGCCGTCGCTCCCGGCCGGCGGCAGGTAGGTGGTGAGCATCACCACAGGCCCGATCTTGTGAGCAGCAAGCACGTGGGCGCGTCCCAAAGCTTTCCACATCTCGTCGGTTCTAAGCAGCCCCCCACGCGTCGTGGTGAACGACCCCGACAGGTCGAAGTACCACTCCTTTCCTCTCTTATCCTCGGCGACGAATCCGATTGCAAGCCCCAGAATGGGTAGCCTGTGGTTCTGGGCGGTGATCCTGAACCCCGCTTGGGAGATGACGCCTTCGGCAATGGCCTGGACGGCCTTGCCTTCCTCTGCGGCGCGCGCTTGAAAGTGCTCGTGTCCTTTCAAGTCCTGCTTCGTCAGATCTTGATCCTTCGAGTCTTTACCTTTCAGTTGGTCCACTTCCTGTGCGAGGCGCGCTTCGGCGATCTCCACATAAGAGGGATCGATGTCGTAGCCCACATATCTGCGGCCCCTACGCGCCGCGGCCACCGCGGTCGTCCCGGAGCCGAGGAACGGATCGAGCACCAGGTCGTTGGCGTAGGTGTAGAGCTCGATGAGGCGTAGGGGGAGCTCTACGGGAAAGGGAGCCGGGTGCTTAACACGGCGAGCGCTTTCCGAGGGGATGCGCCACAGATCGAGGGTGGCCGCCATGAATTCATCGTTGGTCATTGTGCTCTCCGACGGGAGCTGGTCTGCACGGCGTTGCGCAGTGGCTCGGGCTCTCCGGAACCGGCCCTTGGACGCAATCACAACGCGCTCGGTGACGTCCCGGAGCACCGGGTTGGCCGCCGACCGAAACGAGCCCCAGGCGCACGATCCGGCAGCCCCCTCGGCCTTGACCCAGATCACTTCTCCGCGCAGCAGCAGACCGAGATCGTCTTGAAGTATGCGAATGACGTCGGCGCTGAGGCTGCGGTAGGGCTTGCGGCCGAGGTTGGCGACGTTGACCGCGATGCGCCCCCCCGGTTCGAGGACTCGGCTGCACTCCCGAAAGACGTCTTGGAGCATCTGGAGGTAGTCGAGGTAGGAGGCGGGGATGTGGCCCTCTCCGAGGGCGTGCTCGTATTCCTTGCCGGCGAAGTAGGGGGGTGAGGTGACCACGAGGGCGACGGACTTGTCGGGCAGGGCCGCCATGACCCGGGAGTCTCCGCACATCAGTGGCTCATCGAGCGAGAAGGGGCCGCAGATCTCATCGTCTCCCGAGAGGTGAGGCCGCGCGAAGCGGGCGTAGAAACCCGAGGCGTCGTGGTTCTCACGTCGCCCTACGCCGAAGCGGCTCGTCTGGGTCCGGCTGATCTGAGAACGGCTTGTCTGAGCAGCGGGGGTGGTGCCCGTGGCCACGTTTGGATCTCCTCTCCTAGGCCAAATTACACCCCTGTCATTTGTTTCAACCGGAGGAGCCGGCGCAGGATCGAGCTGCCTCCGCCTACACGAGACGGGCCGGGCACCCGAGGAATCGGCCGATGTCGGCCACCTCGTCGGCGAAAACGGAGGTGTCGAGCTCCTCGAAAGGCTGCACCCTGATCTCGAGACCCCCGGCTCGTTTGTCCATTCGCCAGGTGCCGAGCACGACTCCGTCCCGTGCGGCTGAGGCGGCCACTCGAAGGTTGGCACTGCCGCTGACCGCCCTTGTATGCGGGGGTGGCACGGCCGGCTCCCGGTCCCTGTAGCCGAGGAGATAGGCATCGAAGGCGCCCAGCAGGCGCGACGCGCCGGCGCTTCTCCCCGCCTCCGGCGCGCTCTTCCGGCCCTTTCGTGCGAGCATCCAGCGCGGCCCCCAGGGAGTGTCGAGCTCTTCGAGCTGATCTTTGATCTGCGCCCAGCCGCTGCGGGCGTCCGAGACCTTGAGCCCCGACCAGGCGGCGAGGTCACGCGGCTCGGCCGGACCGTGTCCCACGAGGTGCCGCCGGGCCAGCTCTGCTAGACCCTCCCGACCTCGTGGACCCGGGGAAGGTTCGACCCAGTCCTCGATCCGCACCCAGGTGCGAGTCCTGCAGCGGTCGGGACCGTCGCAGATGTCCCCATCGATCGCAGCCCGGCTGATCAGGTGGGGAAGGCGCTGACCAGAGACGTCTATCCCTGAAGCCTGCAACTTTTCGCCTATCTCGGATCTAGTGAGCGGGCCGTGCGCCAGATCTTTGCGCAACGAACGCCGGGCCTTCTCGTAGGTGGGCTGGTCGAGCGCGAGACTTCGCCAGCGGCTCGCCCTCCCCGCGATCAGCGTCTTTCTGAGCACGTCGAGCATCCAACCCACATCCTCGGTGGCGACCAGATGGATCGTCCCTCGGTGGCACCAGGTGCGGATCACGCTGCGATCCTCCACTCGCGCCCGCTCGACCTCCGAGACGCCGAAGCCGCCGCCGCGCGCACGCAAAGCGAGGGCTGCCGCCGGCGGTTCCTGGGACTGGATCGCGCCGAGCGTGCGAACTATCCCCGCAGGATCGGCGGACTGAGGGCGCGGCTCCAGGAGTTGGGCCCGCCACCACAGCGCACGCAACTGCGTTGGGTCAAGTTTCATGCCGGCGCGCCGAGAAGCGCCGGCCGGGGGGGTTTCTTCATCGAGCACTGGCGCTCACCATAGCGGGCAGTCCCCAGGAACTCCCGGCGGGTCCGGCAGTTTCATGTGCGTGAGCCCCAGGTCGCCTCGATTGCCCCAAATGCCTATTTTCGCCCGGGGAGTGGCTCGCGTACCCTTGTCTGGCTCCCAGGATCGCCGACCCACCCACCAGGAGGCGCCGGGGCTACGTAGGAGACCCTACTTGACACTCCTATAACACTCCTGGCAGAGTGTAGCCATGACGAATCGTGGATCGGCTCGCGCGCAGGCCGGAGCGGACAAGAGTGGCTCGGCCCGTCGTTCGTCGCAGCGACAGGACCAGACCGACCTCGCCGGAAGCGAGGAGGCGATCCTGGACAAGATTCGCGAAGCAATCGAAGGAATCGAGTTTGGCTCTGTGCTCATAAAGATTCACCAAGGAGAAGTGGTGGGCATCGAGTCGACAAGGAAGGCTCGTCTCCGGGGCGCCCCCGGCGAGCCCTCCTAGGGCTTCTACAGAAAGAGCAGCAGTCGGCAACACCCTTTTGGTCGACCGGATCGCCGGAGACTGTCGCGTCACAGCAACACAGTGTTCAGTCCAGCGTTCAGGTCGTCGGAAGGAGAAACACAGTGAAAGCAAAGGTATCGAGGCGAATTGTGGGCATCGTAAGTGCGCTTGCCTTGGTCGGCGCAGCTTGCGGAGGCAGCAGCGGGGCGTCCAGCGGTGATTCCGCCGCAGGCGCCGAGTGCCAAACACCCGAAACACCAGTCCTCACTCTGGCGGCATACAGCACGCCACGCGAGGCGTACGGCAAGATCATCTCTGCCTTCCAGACTAAATGGAAGGAAGAGCACAACGACCAGCAGATCATCTTTCAGGAATCCTATGGGGCCAGCACTACTCAGGCCCAGAACGTAATCAACGGGTTCGAGGCCGATGTCGTAGCGCTGTCGCTGGCGCCGGACGTGGACACGATCGTCCAGGAGGGCCTGATCTCCGAGAGCTGGACCGAAGATGCGGCCGACGGCGGCATGGTGTCGAGCTCGATCGTCGTCTTCGACGTTCGACCCGGTAACCCCGAGAACATCAAGGACTTCGACGATCTCGCCAGGCCCGGGATCGAGGTGCTTACTCCCGACCCCGCCTCAAGTGGTGGCGCTCGGTGGAACATCGTGGGTGCCTATGGCGCGGCCCTCAGAGGCTTCGCGGGAGCTACCGAGGGCGACGAGGCTGCCGCCCAGCAACTGCTCGAAGGCGTCTTCAGCAACGTCACAGTGCTCGACAAGAGCGCCCGTGACTCAATCAAGAACTTCGAAGCCGGAAACGGCGACGTGGCCATCACCTATGAGAACGAGGTTCTGACCGCCCAGGACGCCGGACTCGAGGACGAGATGGTGATCCCGCCTTCGACTGTAATGATCGAGAACCCGGTGGCGGTCGTCGACGAGTACGCCAAGAAGCATTGTGTCGAAGACGTCGCTAAAGCGTTCGTCGACTTCTTGCACACCGAGGAGGCGAAGGAGCTCTACACGACTGTGGGCTTCCTGCGCTCGACCGATGTTGCGAAGGCTCAGAAGGGAGACGGCGACCAGTTCCCTCGCGTTAAGGACCTCTTCACCACGGAGGACCTCGGAGGCTGGGACTCCCTCAACGACAAGGTCTTTGGTCCAGAGGGCACCTTCACCAAGGCCTTCGAGGCGGCACAGGGCTAAACGTGAGCGCATCGGTGGTATCTATTTCGTCTCGGCCGTCGCTTCCCTCCCTCGATAAGAGTGTGGGGAAGCGGCGGCCGGCCGCCGGTCGCTGGGGCCTGCGCACGACCGCCATCGTCTACCTGGGGGCGATGATCGTCCTGCCGGTGGTGGCGGTGGTTGGGAGAGGAATGTCCCAGGGATTGGGTGGAGTTGCAACCGCGCTCGGTGCACCGGGCGCGATGAGCGCGCTCAAGCTGACCTTGGTAATGGCGGCGTTGACGGCGGTGGTTAACGCGCTCTTCGGAACGCTGATCGCTTACGCGCTAGTTCGTTTCGAGTTCCCGGGTAAGACGTTGTTGGGGATGATCGTCGACCTCCCCCTTGCCATCCCCACACTCGTCACCGGAGTCATGCTTACGGTCCTCTATGGCCCCGGCTCGGCCTTTGGATCAGCGCTGCAAGACTATGGGCTGCAGGTCATCTTCGCTCCCCCAGGGATCCTGCTGGCGCTTCTGTTCGTGACCTTGCCGTTCGTCATCCGCACTGTGCAGCCGGTGCTCTTGGAGCTCGACGAAGGCGAGGAGGAAGCCGCTTACCTCTTGGGAGCCAGAGGCGGCACGGTCTTTAGAAAGGTCATCCTGCCGGCTTTACGCCCGGCAATCACTGCCGGAGCGCTCTTGACCTTCGCCCGCGCATTGGGTGAGTTCGGGTCGATCGTGATCGTTTCCGGTAACCTTCCCGGGACGCTGACCTCCCCCGTGTACATCTTTCAACTCACGAGCCAGTTTCGCTACGAAGAGGCGGCCGTGATCGCTACTGTGCTGTTTTCCATCTCGTTCCTTCTCGTGTTGGTGACCGACAGGCTCTTGAAGCAGGGGAGTGAGGCCCTATGAGTGTCACGTCGCGTGCGCTAGTCGGCGGCGCTGGTCGCCGGCGCCTCATTCGTGGATCACTGCTCTCCGTGGTTTTAGCTTACGTCGCGATTCTGCTCGTCCTGCCGGTGGCGGGAATATTGATAACCGCGCTGCGACCCGGTATGGAAGTGATCTCGAGCACCTTCGGCAGCTCGCAGGTGCGGCACGCCTACTATCTGACCGGCATCATCACGCTGATCACGGTGGTGGTCACATCTGTGTTTGGTGTCCTCGTGGCCTGGGTGCTCACTCGCGACCGCTTTCCCGGACGCAGTGTGATGAATGCGCTGGTTGACCTTCCCTTCGCCGTTTCTCCGGTCACGGTCGGCGTCATGGCGGTGCTCTTGTTCGGGCGGGGTGGGTGGTTCGAGCCGTTCTTCTCTGGGGCCGGAATACAGATTATCTACGCGCTGCCGGCGATGGTATTGGTGACGATCTTCATCTCCATCCCATTCGTCATCCGGGCCGTTGTTCCCATCCTCAACGAGATTGGCAGGGACGAAGAGGAGGCCGCGCGTACATTGGGAGCGAACCTGTTGCAGTCGTTCGTGCGGGTGACGCTCCCGAACATCCGCTGGGGCCTTTTTTACGGAGTGGCCCTCTCGGCAGCACGAGCTCTGGGAGAGATAGGTGCAGTTCTCATCGTGAGTGGAGCCATCCAGGGCCAGACCGAGACGGCCACCCTGTACGTCTTTACCGCGATCGAGGAAAGGCTGGACGCGTCCGGCTATCTCGTGGCCCTGTCCCTGGCTGCCATCTCGGTGGTGCTCCTGGCCGGCATCGAGCTATTCAAGCGCAGACAAGCAAAGGAGGTGGCGGCTTGAACGCTGCTGTTTCAGTACAAGGGCTCGACAAGAGCTTCGGCTCCTTCAAGGCTGTCGAAGACGTCAATTTTGAGGCCGCGGAGGGCAAGATCACTGCCTTGCTCGGTCCCTCGGGATCGGGCAAGAGCACGGTGCTGCGGCTCATCGCGGGACTCGAGCGGCCCAACGGCGGGCACATCTTCCTGCGCGGTGAGGACCACAGCTGGACGAGCGTGCAGGAGCGTGGCGTCGGCTTCGTGTTCCAGCACTATGCCCTCTTCCGCCACATGACCGTACGCGCCAACGTCGCCTTCGGCCTGGCAGTGCGCAGGGAATCCAAAGTGGCACAGAACAAGAGGGTGGATGAGCTGCTCGAGCTCGTGCAGCTGGCGCAATTTGCCGATCGCTATCCGACTCAACTCTCAGGAGGGCAGCGGCAGCGGGTCGCGCTCGCGCGCGCCCTCGCCCCACGCCCCCAGGTGCTGCTACTCGACGAGCCTTTCGGAGCGCTCGATCCGCGTGTGCGTCAGGACCTGAGGCGTTGGCTCGAGGAGCTTCACAAGGAATTGGGCGTCACGAGCCTCTTGGTCACTCACGACCAGGAGGAGGCGCTCGAGCTGGCACACACCGTCGTGGTGATGCACCAGGGCAGGGTCGAGCAAGTCGGCACTCCCAGCGCCATCTACAACGAGCCCGAGACGCCCTTCGTCGCCAACTTCGTCGGCTCGGCCAACGTTATTCACGGCCTCGTCATCGGGGGCCGGGTCCAGTTCGGCGAGCATCACATCGACGGTGCCGCGCATTTGTCCGACGGCCTGCTGGCTCATGCCTACGTTCGCCCTCACAACGTGCGGGTGGCGCGCATGGCTCCCGTCGGCGGCCTCTCGAGCCCTGCACAGATAGAGCGGATCGTCGACCTGGGCTGGGGCTGCAGGGTCTATCTGCGCCTGCTCGACGGCCAGGTTGTGGTGGCGCAGTTGACCGGCGAGGACATTTCAGGGATGACGCCGGGGCAGTCTGTCTACGTCGATCTCAGGAAGGCCAAGGTCTTCTCCCCCGAGGGTACGCAGGTGAAGGGGCCGGATGAGCTAGCAGCAATGTAGCCGGCCCCAGGCCCAAAGTCGGCACCGAGCCGACGGAGCCCCACTTACATGAGAGTCACCGGTCCGCTAGTCTGCAGGCAACGACCGCCGACAGTCAAGGAGCAGCCGATGGCCTCTCGTCTCAACCCCTACATCAGCTTCGACGGCAACGCACGGCAAGCCATGGAGTTCTACGAGCGAGTCTTCGGCGGCACCTTGGATCTGCGTACCTTCGGTGAGTACGGCGCGCAGGACCCCTCGGACGCCGACAAGATAATGCATGGCCAGCTCGAGACCGGCAGCGGATTCACGCTCATGGGCGCCGATGTGCCGCCTGGGATGGAACACAGCCCGGGGAGCAACATCGCGGTGAGCCTTAGCGGCGACGACGCCGACGAGCTGCGCGGTTACTGGGAGAGACTGTCCGATGGCGGCACTGTATCGGTTCCCCTCGAGAAGCAGATGTGGGGCGACGAGTTCGGTATGTGCATGGATCAGTTTGGCATCGGTTGGCTGGTCAACATCAGCCAGCCAGAGGCTTGATCCGCCCTTCGTTCTTGCACCTTGCCAGGTATGCGTGGTAAGTGCGGTGCGCGGTCAGACGCCGATAGAATCCAGTCATCTCGTTGAGATTAGTTTCGACTAGAGAGGCCCCGCCGGCAGTGATCGAGGGCGCCTCACGACTTCGTCGGCGGGGGGCGCTTAAGGAGCCGCACGCGCAGCACGGTCTCACCCGGTCGCGCGTCGATCGTGATCTCACCCCCGTGCCGGTCGACGATGATGCGACGGGAGATGTCCAGACCTAGACCGGTGCCCTTACCTACAGCCTTCGTCGTGAAGAAGGGGTCGAACGCGTGGGCCTGCGCCTCATGGGACATCCCGCCCCCCGTGTCGCTGATCTCCACAATCACGCCTTCGCCGGCGGCACGCGTCGACACCCGAAGAGTGCCGTCCCCCTCCATCGCGTCGAGAGCGTTGTCGATGAGGTTCGTCCATACCTGGTTGAGCTCGCCGGCAACCGCTTCGATCCGAGGGACGTCGGAGCCGTAGTCGCGCGCGACGGTGACTCCATCCGGAATCCGGTGACCCAACATCACGAGGGTGCTCTCGAGCCCCTCGGCGATATCGGTCCGCTGCATAGAGGCCCGGTCTAGCTGCGAGTACGACTTGAACGTCGCCACGAGGTCCGAGATGCGCCGGGTGGCCTCCTTCATTTCGGCCAGGAGGGTGGCCGTCGACAGGGTGCTGGCAACCCACTCAAAGCCAGGCTCGAGTTTGCTCCCGTCGAGCACGTCGGATGCCCGCTCGCACCAGGCGATGTCGACGCCCGCCGCGGCAAGCGGCGGGGCGATCAGCCAGTCCTGCTCGACCCCATGGCGAGACAGCCAGGTCGACAGGGTCTCCTCCCGATCGGCCATGGCGATCGGGTCCGTCGTGCCCGGCTGTGGCTCGATCTCTTGACGCAGCCCGTCGAGAGCGACCAACTGGTCTGCGGAGATCGAAGCTGCCGCGAGGCGTCCGAGGGAAGACAACAGCGTCTCGCAGGCGTCGCCGAGGGCGTCCACCGCTCGGGCTGCCGCTGCTGCCGGGTTGTTGATCTCGTGCGCGAGTCCGGCCGCCAGGGTTCCCAGGGCGGCCAAGGCTTCCTTCTGCCGTGTCACGGACTCGAAGTTGCGGGCCGTTCGGAACAGTCCCTCGATGAGGTGTGCGCCGAACGGGAACCAGGTACTCGACCACTCCCTCAAGGCGGGGGCCGGTACACGGAGGATACGGCCGCCCACCGAGGCGCGACCCGTCGCGAGGTAGACCCCATGCTCGTCCCAGGCGCGGAACCCACCGGCCCACCGGCCGGGCGCATCCATGGCCCCCAGCAGCGTCTCCTCACGGCCCACGTGGCGCACCAAGTCGATCCTTCCGTCGACGAGAACCCACCAGAAATCGGCGGGCTCACCCTCTCGGAAGAGCTCGTCGCCTGGGACGAACGACACCCCGGCGCCCACGGCGATTAGCTCGAGCAGCTGGTCGTCGCCCAGCCCGTCGAACAGGCCGAGCGGGCGCAGATCGCCGAGGTGCATCACATCGTCGCCAGGTAGCGGTGCACGAGGTACACGGACATGGCGCCTTCACCGACGGCCGACGCCACTCGCTTCATGGAGTCCAGTCTGACGTCACCGGCCGCGAACACCCCGGGCACGCTTGTCTCCAGGACGAAAGGGGCGCGCGTCAGGGGCCAAGACGCCGGCCGGGAAGCGAGGAGGTCATTCCCGGTGATGACGAACCCCTTCTCGTCGCGGGCCACATCGGCGCCGAGCCAATCGGTCCGGGGCGATGCTCCGATGAACACGAACAGCCAGCTCGTCTGCACCTCCCACTCCTCGCTCGAGTCGCGGTCGGCCAGCGTGATGGCCTCCAGGTGACCGTCACCTCGAGCCGCCACGACCTCGCTGCGAAGCCGCACCTCGATGTTCTCCGCAGCGCGGATGCGGGCAACGAGGTAGACCGACATGCTGTCCTCGAGCGCCCCACCGCGGACGATCAGCACTACGCGCTTTGCGTGGCGGGCCAGGTTCAGGGCCGCCTGGCCGGCCGAGTTCGCAGCGCCGACGACGTACACCTCATCACCCTCGCACTGGACCGCCTCGCTCGCGGTGGCGCCGTAGTACACGCCGCGACCGGTGAGCGCCTCGAGACCGGGCACCTCGAGACGCCGGTACGAAACTCCTGTCGCCACGAGCAACGCACGCGCCTCCAGCTCCTCCGAGTCGCGGAAGCGCACCGCTCGTACCGGCCCGCGCGTCTCGAGCGCCACGACGTCGCGGGCAAGCACCATCTCCGCCCCGAAGCGCGCCGCCTGTGCGACGGCTCGGTGCGCGAGGTCGGCGCCGGACAGGCCCTTCGGAAAGCCGAGGTAATTCTCGATCGATGCGCTCTGGCCGGCCTGGCCCCCGGGTGCCTCTCGTTCCGCCACGACGGTCCGCAGACCTTCGGATGCGGCGTACACCGCGGCTGCGAGCCCTGCCGGACCGCCCCCGACGATGCACAGGTCGTAAAGCGGTTGCTGGGCGCGTGTGCGCAGGCCGAGAGCCTCGGCGAGGTCGAGCGTTGACGGGGACTGGAGGACCTCGCCGTCGGGCAGGAGTACCAGCGGGAGATCACCGGCCGGGGCGTGCGCAAGTCCCCGGAGCCGCTGCGCTTCGTCGTCCCGATCGACGTCGAGCCATCGATAGGACACGTGGTTTCGCGCCAGGAAGGTCTTTACCTCGTGGGTCCGCTCCGACCAGCGGTGCCCCACCACCCGTACGTCTCCGGTGTCCTGGGGGTGCGCCTGCTGCCAGTCGCCCAACAGGTCGTCGATCACGGGGTACAGCCGCTCAGCCGGTGGGTCCCATGGCTTGAGCAAGTAGTAGTCGAGGCCGATGTCGTTGATCGCCTTGATGGCGACGTCCGTGTCGGCGTACGCGGTGAGCAGGAGGAACTTGGCGTGGGGTGTGTGAGGCCGGGCCTGCTCGAGCATCTCGATGCCCGTCATCTCCGGCATCCGTTGATCGGTGGCGATCAAAGCGACCGCTCGGTCACGCAACGACAACTCGGCGAGTACGCCGAGGGCCTCAGCGCCTGACGTCGCCCGGACGATGCGGTAATTGGATCCGTACTTGGCTCGCAGGTCACGGGTGATCGCCTGCGACACCACCGGATCGTCGTCGACCGTCAGAATTGTTGGTTTCGTCATGGGCTCGGCCTTCGGGTGATGTCGGCGCATCGTACCGTCGCGTCTGCGCTCAGGGGACCGGGATCTCCTTAGAATGAGCCTGATGATCGCTTCGTTGAACGGCTACTGGAGAGTGGCTCAGCCTTATCAACGTTTCCTCTACCGGCTCTCGGCCCTCTTCTTGGTCAGCGCGGCCTTGCATGCCGCCGTCTTCATCCTCGACGACCGGCCCTGGGAGGGCCCGCTCTCGTGGCGCAAGCCGCTGTTGTTCTCGGTGTCGTTCGCTCTGGTGTGTGCGTCCCTGGCATGGGTCATGACCTTCTTGCCCCGCAGACAGAGGGCAGGCTGGCTCCTCCTCGGCTCATTCGGATTTGCCAGCTTCGGAGAGACCGCGCTTATCTCTTTGCAGGCGTGGCGTGGAACTGCCTCGCACTTCAACTCCGCTACGGCCTTCGATGAGGTCGTGTTCGCCGCTATGGGCATGTTGATAGTCGTGGTGGTTGCAGACATCGTCATTATCACCCTGTGGAGCTTGAAGTCGCTGGACGCTGCGGCGAGCTTCGCGCTTGCGATCAAGGCCGGCCTCCTTCTGATGGTGGTGGGACAGGGCCTCGGGGGGTTGTTGATCCGGGAGGGAACGCGCCAGGAGGAGCTCGGGCCGGTTACGTCTCCAGTGGTCGTCGGGCAAGACGGCATCCTCAACCTTTCCCACGCCGCCGCCCTGCACGCGCTGCAGTTGCTTACCGGTGCTCGCCTGGCTGCTGAGCTTCTCCGAGCGGAGCGAAAGTGAACGAACGAAGATCGTTGGCGTCGCGGCTTGCGGCTATGCGGGCCTGGTCCTGCTCACGGCGCTGCAAGCACTGGGGGGCCGCGCTCCTTTCGACCTCTCGGGGGTGGGTGCCGTCGCTCTTCTGGCAAGTGCGACTGCGATCCTGGGGGCCTCGGTGGTGGCTCTCGTCGGGGTACGGCCCGGGCTCTCGCCGAGCCGTTGATAGTCGCGACGAGAGTCCCGTCTGTCCTCAGCTAGGGTGAGCGGCCGGCGTCGGCACAACGGGTACAGGGAGGGTGCAAGTGGGGGGCATGGTTCCAGAGGATCTGTACGAACTTCGCTGGGCCACCGACCCGCGCCTTTCCCCGGACGGTCGGGTGGTTTCGTACACCGTGTCAGGTCTCGACCGAACCTCGAACGACTACACGAGCCGCATCTGGCTGACCGCAGCGGACGGCTCGGGCGAGCCCCGGGCCTTCACGTCCGGCGATAAGCAGGACGGAGGCGGACGCTGGTCACCGGACGGCTCTCAGCTTGCCTTCGTCTCCGACCGGGACACGAAGACCAGCCAGCTTTTCGTCATCCCGGCGGCAGGGGGCGAAGCCCGCAGGATCACGGATCTCACCGAGGATGTCGCGCAGGTGACGTGGTCGCCAGACGGATCCGCGATAGCGTTCTCGGCGCGAGTGCGCGATGACGCCTACAAGGAGGAGGACGAGGGTAAACGAGCCCCTCGCCGCTTCCGCCGGCTCCAGTTCAAGCTCGATAATGTCGGCTGGACGGGTGACCGCAGAAGACACCTCTTTGTGGTGCCCGCCGATGGCTCCGAGGCACCCCGGCAGATCACCTCGGGAGACTTCGAGGACTCGGACCCTGCCTGGTCTGTAGACGGCGCCCGTATCGTGTTCTGTTCCGCCCGGGACGACGACTGGGACGTGAGTTTCGTGCGCGACCTCTACGAGGTCGATGTTTCCGGGGGTGAGCCGCGACGACTAACCGAGACAAGAGGTACGGCCACTTCCCCGCAGTGGTCACCCGACGGCTCCCGCATCGCCTTCTACCTCTATCCCTCGGTCGACGACGACCCCCGCCACACTCAGGTAGCGGTCCTGGAGACAGCCACCGGCGAGATGCGCGTGCCGACCGAGTCGCTCGACCTCCAATGTGGTCCCTACCCGGAGGTAAGAGAGCCCCTGTGGGACGGTGACTCGATCCTGTTTGGTGTAGAAAAGGGCGGCAACCTGCATCTCTACAGAGTCGCCGCGGACGGCTCGAGCAAGCCCGAGGCGGTCCTCGAGGGCGAGCACGACGTCGGTGGCTACGACTTGAGAGCTGGCGTACTCGTCCATGCCTCGTCGGTTGTCACCCGGCCCTACGAGCTCTTCTGTGGCGAGAAGGTCCTCACCGACGTGACGTCCGCATTCGTCGATGGGCGCAACCTGAGCCCCGCCGAGCGATACACCGCCACCTCCGCAGACGGCTCTGAAGTCGATGCCTGGATCATGCGGCCGAGCGACTTCGATGCGGACAAGCGCTACCCGGTGCTGCTCAACATCCACGGTGGTCCGTTCGCGCAGTACGGCACCGGCTTCTTCGACGAGTTTCAGGTCTACACCGCGGCGGGATACGTGGTGCTGTTCTCGAACCCACGTGGCTCGTCCGGTTACTCGGAGGAATGGGGGAGGGCGATCCGGGGGCCGGGGGAGCTGGGGGGAGGCTGGGGATCGGTTGACTACGAGGACGTGATGGCCGTCGTGGACACCGCGCTCGAGCGCTTCAGCTTCTGCGATTCGGAGCGCCTCGGCGTCTTGGGGGGTTCATACGGAGGCTACTTGACGTCGTGGATCGTCTCTCACACCGGCCGATTCAAGGCCGCGTGCTCCGAGAGGGCGGTGAACGACTTCTACACGACGTGGGGCTCGAGTGACTTCGGCTGGGACTTCAAGGGCTACACGGGCTCATACCTGTTCGAGGACCGCGACGCCTATCTGGCGATCTCGCCCCACACCTACGCGCGCGACATCCACACCCCGCTTCTGATCCTTCATTCGGAGAACGACCTGCGCTGTCACGTCGAGCAGGGCGAGCAGCTGTTCACCACGCTCCGTCTCCTGGGTCGCGATGTAGAGATGGTGAGGTTCCCGAGCGAGTCGCACGAGCTCAGCCGCTCCGGTTCGCCGGCCCACCGGGTGATGCGCTTCGAGGTCATCCTGGAGTGGTTCGCCCGCTACCTCTGATCTTTCTGGCCAACCTTGGTACAAAGGCGCTTATAGGGTCGGTTCTGTACCAAACCTGCCCTCGGCCCTCGCCCCGGCCCGCTTAGGTCGCTACCGCCACGTACTTGGTCGCCAGGTACTCCTCGATGCCCTCGGCTCCTCCTTCGCGCCCGAAGCCCGAGTGCTTGACGCCCCCAAAGGGGGCCGCAGGGTTCGAGACCAAGCCCTGGTTGAAGCCGACCATCCCCGTTTCGAGGCCCTCGATGACTCTGAGGGCGCGGTTGAAATCGCGGGTGTAGACGTAGGCGACGAGGCCGAACTCGCTGTCGTTGGCCCAGCGGATCGCATCTTTCTCTTCGGAGAATCCGATCACCGGGGCCACCGGCCCGAAGATCTCCTTGCGCAGGACCTGAGCGTCCTCTGTCACCTGCGCCAGCACTGTGGGCTCATAGAAGTACCCGGGGCCCTCGACCCGGCCCCCTCCCACGATCGCCTTGGCGCCTCTGCCGACGGCGTCGTCGACGAGATCGGAAACGATCGAGCGTTGGTTGTCGTCGATCAGGGGGCCCACGTCTGTTCCCTCCTCGGTGCCCCGGCCGACCTTGAGCGCGCCCATTGCCTCGCCGAGTCGCTCGGTGAACTCGCCGGTCACAGCCTCGTGGACGTGAAAGCGGTTGGCGGCCACACAGGACTCTCCGATGTTGCGCATCTTGGCGATCATCGCCCCCGCCACCGCAGCCTCGAGATCGGCGTCCTCGAACACCAGGAAAGGGGCGTTGCCGCCCAGCTCCATCGACAAGCGCAAGAGATTCTCGGAAGCCTGAGCCATCAGTTTCTGGCCCACTTCGGTCGAGCCGGTAAACGACAGCTTGCGCGCCCGCCGGTCCTCGATCAAGGGCCCCATGACGGAGCCCGAGCTCGAGCTCGTCACGACGTTGAAGACGCCCGCCGGCAATCCGGCTTCCTCGAGAATGCCGGCAAACGCAAGCATCGAGAAGGGCGTCAGTTGAGCGGGCTTGATTACCATCGTGCAGCCGGCGGCGATCGCAGGGCCGACCTTGCGCGTCCCCATCGCTATCGGAAAGTTCCACGGCGTGATCAGAAGGCAGGGACCCACCGGCTGCTTCATGGTCAAGAGCCTGCCTTGCCCGTTGGGCGCAGTGGAGTAGCGGCCGCTGATGCGCACCGCTTCCTCGGAAAACCAGCGCAGAAACTCTGCCGCGTAGGTGACTTCAGCTTGCGACTCCTTGAGTGGCTTACCCATCTCGAGCGTCAAGAGAAGGGCCAGCTCCTCGGCGCGCTCGTTCATGAGCTCGAAGGCCCGCCGCAGGATCTCGCCCCGCTCGCGGGGCGGGTGGTGCGCCCACTTCTCTTGCGCCTCCACCGCGGCGTCGAGAGCCGAGACGGCGTCCTCGGGAGTGGCGTCCGCAACCTCCCCCAGCACCTCTCCGGTCGAGGGGTCCTCCACCTTCAAGGTGCCCCCTCCGGAGGCGTCGCGCCACCGGCCCCCGATGTAGAGTTGATTGGGCGTCCTGCCTATGAGATCCTGCTCTGCCTTGTCCATGCCTCTCACGATACCCGTAGCGATGGGCGAGAAGGAGTACTCCAGTGCAAACCACCGGATACAAAGTGAGTACGGCGACGAGGACAGTGCCGCGACCTACTAAGCAAGCACGCCTCGGCGAAACACAACCAGGGGAGCCAGATAGTGGAACTTGAAGAAGCGAGGAAGAGTCTCGAAGAGGAGAGAGGCCGCTTGTTGAGCGCTCGCCCCGACCTCGAGTCGGAGGTGGAGCAGGAGTCGGCCGGGGGCGAGGATGTGTCGGAGCTGGCATCCGTTGATCAGCATCCGGCCGACCAGGCGACCGAAACATTCGAGAGGGAGAAGGATCTGTCGATTCTTGAGTCCACCGAAGAGCAACTCCGCGATATAGAGCGTGCGCTCGCGCGCATCCAGGACGGCAGCTATGGCTCCTGTGAAGTGTGTGGCCGGCCGATCGGCGAGGAACGGCTCCGCGCAAAGCCTGCGGCCCGGCTCTGCATCGACCACCAGCGGGAGGCCGAGCAAAGCCCGAAGGCGCGCTCGGGCGGGCTCTGATGTTCCCACTCGAATGCCGCGGCCAGACCGGGCATACGAGCCGGTCCCCTGGGTAGGATCCTGTTGAACGGCACTGCTCGACCTAGACACGACTTGAAAGGAGTCGCCTTATGGCAGGTACGCACAGTCTTCCGGAGCTTTCTTATGACTATTCTGCCCTCGAACCGCACATCGATGCGCAGACGATGGAGATCCATCACAGCAAGCATCATCAGACCTATATCGACAAGCTGAACGCAGCCCTCGAGGGCCACGACGACCTCGCCTCACAGTCGATCGAAGACCTAATGCGCAACTTCAGCCAGGTCCCCTCGGACATTCAAGGCCCGGTGCGCAATAACGGCGGAGGTCATGCCAACCACTCGTTCTTCTGGACCATTATGAGCCCCTCGGGTGGCGGGGAACCGTCGGGCACGCTGGCCGCGGCTATCGAGAGCACCTTCGGCTCGACCAAGGAGTTCAAAGAGAAGTTCACCGCCGAGGCAACCAACCGCTTCGGCAGCGGGTGGGCGTGGCTGGTCTCGGATGCAGGAAGTCTCTCTTGCTACAGCCTCCCGAACCAGGACTCCCCACTCATCGAGGGTCACACACCGATCCTGGGTCTCGACGTGTGGGAGCACGCCTACTACTTGAAGTATCAGAACAAGCGACCGGACTACATCGAAGCTTGGTGGAATGTCGTGAATTGGGACGAGGTCGCCAAGCGCTTCGAGAGCGCAAGCTAGCTCTCACAAAGACCCTCGGGCGGTTACCGGCGTATATCGCCGGGCCGCTCGAGCGTCAGGCTAGGTTGGCTCGCAGGAACTCGAGTGTCTTGACCCAGGATTCCCTCGCGGCGTCCGCATCGTAGGTGCCCAGCCGGTTGGTGTCGTTGAAGAAGGCGTGACCCTTGCCTTCATAGAACTCGAAGCGGACGTCGACTCCGGCGTCCTTCATCTCATGCTCCAGCGACTTGGCGTCGTCCACCGAGACGAAGTCGTCGGCGGTTCCGAAGTGGCCCAGGACGGGGGCCTCGATTTTCGAGAAGTCCGGCTTCCCGTGGGGCATGAGGTAGTAGTAGGAGACGGCCGCCGTCACTCTGGGATTGGCGCCCGCGGCCCACACCGAGAGCCCGCCGCCGAGGCAGAACCCGACCGAGCCCACCCCACGTCCTTGAGTCGTTCGTGTTGGGCGAGATAGTCAACTGCGCCCCGCATGTCGCGCTCGGCTTGGTCCATGGACATCGCCATCATCTGCTCGGCCTCGCCTGGCTGGGTCGTAGTCTCTCCCCTGTAGAGGTCGGGCGCCAGAGCAACGAAGCCCTCGGCCGCCAGGCGGTCACAGACGTCGCGAATGTGGTCCTCGAGACCCCAGTACTCCTGGAGCACGACGACGGGGATCCCGCTCCCGGAGGTCGGAGTCGACAGGTAGCCCGGGGCAGTGGAGCCGTTGGAAGGGAACTCGACATGCGTCATTCTGACTCCTTTCAACGAGGGATTCATCCACAGACGGTGTGAAGCCGTCGGCATGTTCTCAGCCCGCGTGGGGAAAATCAACTGAGGAAAGTCACGGAAACCATCAGGAGGCCAGAAATTGCCGGGGAAACAGGAAGAAGAGCGCTGGGCCGGTCGCGCCGAGGAGCGCTCCGAGGACAGACAGAACTCTTTAGTCCATGTCGCGCCTCATCCGGACGACCGTGACCGCGAAACCGACGAACGCGCCGACGAACGCGCCGAGGTGATCGAGCCGGACGGCTCTACTTCGCCCCGGCGACCCAGAGGGCCACAAGGTGGCTGAGCGAAGTTGTCTCATTTGGGCTCCCGCTAAGGAGGGCAGCTCTCATCGACTAGAGAAAGGTGCGGCGTGACAAAATACGGCTACAAGATCTCGTCCGAGGAGCACGGGCCCCAGGAGCTGGTGGATTATGCCCGTCGGGCAGAGCAGGCGGGCTTCGGCTTTGCGTCGATCTCGGACCACTTCCATCCTTGGGTCACCGCCCAGGGTCACAGCTCCTTCGTGTGGGCGGTCCTTGGAGGCATCGCACAGGCGACTGACCGGATTGACATCGTGACCGGGGTGACCTGCCCCAGTGTTCGAATTCATCCCGCCGTGGTGGCCCATGCCGCCGCAACCGCAGGGGTCATGTTGGAGGGCCGCTTTGCGTTGGGGGTGGGCTCCGGCGAGAACCTAAACGAGCACATACTCGGAGACCGCTGGCCGGAGGCCCCAGTGCGCCTGGAGATGCTCGAGGAGGCGGTCGAGGTCATCAGGATGCTGTGGGAAGGTGGCCAGAAGAGCCACCATGGCCGCCACTATACGGTGGAGAACGCTCGCATCTTCGATCTTCCGGAGCGCCCCATCCCGATCATGGTCGCGGGCAGCGGCAAGTCGTCCACCACGCTGGCAGGGAGGATCGGAGACGGCTTCGTGGGTTTGGCCCCCGACGCCGAGATGCTGAAGACGTTCGACGACTCCGGCGGTGCGGGAAAGCCGCGCTACAGCGAGGTCAACGTATGTTGGGCGGATGACAAGGCGCAAGCTCGCAGCACCGTAATGGAGTACTGGCCGGTGGCAGGCGTCAAGGGGCAACTAATGCAGGAGCTGCCCGTGCCGGCTTTGTTCGAGCAAGCAACGTCGATGGTGCCCGAAGACGACGTGGTCTCTACGATCGTGTGCGGGCCGGACGACCAGGAGCACATCGAGGGAATCAAGAAGTTTGTCGACGCCGGCTACGACCACGTATGGATACACCAGATAGGGCCCGACCAAGAGGGGTTTTTCCGTTTCTACCGGGACAGAGTTCTACCCAAGCTGATCTAAAAGGAAAGTCAAAATGGCTTTTCGAGACCTGAGTGCAGCGCTGTTAAAGGGTGTCGCCGCCGGCGCGGTCGGGACCGGGGCAATAACCGCCTACCAGATGGTGAAGATGAAGGTGCAGGGGGGCGAGCCCAGCACTGCACCAGCCGATGCCGTCGAGAAGGTGCTCCCCGTATCGACCAGCAGTGAGCAGGAGAAGATGAAGCTGGCGCACCTTACTCACTGGGGCTACGGGACCGGCTGAGGGGCGGTGCGCGGCCTTCTCGGTGACACCGGCATGAGGGAACGGCGGCATCGACGGTGTTCTTCGGCCTGGTGTGGGGCTCGGCGCTCACGATGCTGCCCGCTCTCGACCTCGCGCCGAAGCCCCAGGACTGGGGAGCGAAGGCGCTCGGCGAGGACGCGATGATGCACGGCGTCTACGCGGCCGTAGTCGGGCTCGCCTACGAAGCAATGTCCTAAAGCCGGCGCCTCTCGAGCCAACTCTGAGTTCCCTACCACACCCCAGACGGTTGCGGCGACAATGTCTGGACCGGGCCACCGAGAATCCGCCCTCGGTGGAGAGCTTCGACCGTATCGAGCGGTTCAGAAAGAGCCCCGGCCCGCCGATATCAGGGTATGGAAAGACGAGAGTTCCTTCAGCGCGGCCTGGTCCTCGCCGCAGCCGGAGCCGGCTCTGCGGTCGTCGGTTCTCGCGTCGCCGAAGCGGCCACGACCCTGTATTCGGACGGCTTCCGTAGGGCCAAGACGACCAAGGGCTGGGGCAAGAGCTGGTACAGCCCTCGTTATGAGATGCCCTGGGGCATCTCGTCCCACAAGGGTTACTTCGTCATGGATCCCGAGGGAAATGCCGATCCCCTGAACCCCAGTCCGGTACTGGTGCTGAACAAGGACGTGCGCGACGTCGACATCATCGCCAAGATCTACTCTCGTAACAAGGACGCGCGCTTCGGGCTGGTGGCCCGCTACGTGAACTACGGGGACTTCTACGCCTGCTACGTCGATCGCAACAACGTGCGGCTGTCGCGTTTCACGATGAGGGGCGAGCAGGTGTTGGACAAGGCTCCCATCCCGGAGCAGACAGACACCGGCTTCATGATCCGCTTCCACGTGAGCGGCGGCGACAAGACCACTCTCAAGGCGAAGGTGTGGCGGGCCGGAAGGGTCCAGCCGCGCAACTGGACGGTGTCGAAGTCTCACACGGACGCCACGCTCGCCAAGCCGGCACCATACGGTTGTGTGTTCCTCCACGACTCCGGCAAGAAGTGGACCGCCACCTTCGAGATCTCCAAGTTCAAGGCCACTTCCTCGCAGACGAAGAAGCCGACCGCCCCCTACCCTGTCTTCTCCTACGCGGGACGCTTCTCGACAGATCAGGGTCTGCGCGCCCGCGTGGTAGCGCGCACAACGGTCCCGGCCAAGGTGCGTTTCGAGTGGAGCACTCAGCCGAACTTCTCGAACTCCCACTCGAACGATGCATCCGGCTACGTCAAGCGGGCCGCGGTCGCCAAGGGCTGGCTCACGAACCTGCCGCCCAACTCGCCGGTCTACTGGCGTGCGGTTGCAAGCACAGGGGCCGGAGGACAAGCGTCCAGCGCGGTCCACACCCTTCGTACTCCGCCCGCCGCAGGCGAGAAGATCACATTTGCGTTCGGGTCCTGCACCGACTTCCATGTCCCCAACCCCTCCTTCGAACGGGCTGCGGCGCGAGGGGCCGACTTCTTCGTGCATCTCGGCGACTTTGGTTATGCGGCCTTCGGGACTCGCTCGGCGGTGTCCCGCACCGCCGGTGCCTACCAGGACCGCTGGACGCGCATGCTGGCATCCTCGAGCATCGCAAGCATGACCAGGAAGGGATTCTGGATCGGCTGTCAGGACGACCAGGACTACGGCCGTGGGGACGCCTGGAGCGGCGATCACGCGAAGTTCACGATCTCCGCATGGAACCAGCTATCGGGCAACCTCGACCAACGCTATTTTGCCGTGCGCTATGGAGACGCCCACCTGTTCTTCACGGACTCGTGCCGTTTCTCCGACAAGAGGGATGCCGATACGGGGGACTCGATGCTCGGTGCCAAGCAGAAGGCTTGGCTGAAGAAGGCTATGCTGAACTCGAACGCGCCCGTGCTGGTGTTGTTCATGCCGCGCCAGATGAGCCATGTCAAGAACAACTTCAACAATGAGTACGACGAGCTTGTGAGCTTCTTCAAGAAGCGCGTTCAGGATGGACACGCGGTACTGATCTGCTCGGGCAACTCTCACCTCCAGTACATGGGCCAGCATCCGCCTGCGAACACGCCTGAGGAGGCCTACGAGTTCTGCTCTTCCGGCACGGACCGGGCCGGACAGCGCAGCTACCCCACCGGCGCTATCAAGAATCGTGAGGACGGGATCAACGCGTTCGGCCTTGTCGAGATCGACACTGCCAGCAACTCTCTGAAGCTGCGCTCGGTCGGCTCCGACACGGGGAACGTGATCCTCTCGAAGGACCACACGATCTAGATCTGGTCTGATCGCAACCCAGAGCTACATTGGGCCCGCGGGCGGGGGCCGACCTCGCGCTGCGCTAACGCGTGCACAATGGATGCAATCAACAAGGGGAGCCCACAACGACCAGCTTCTTGATCGACACCGACACTGCCGGCGACGACGTCACCTCTATGCTGTTCGGCCTCCTGTGGCCGTCGGTCGTGCTGGACGCGGTGACGGTCTGCTGCGGCAACGTCTACCTCGAACAGGCAACACGAAATGCGCTCTACACGCTGGAGGTGGCAGGCCGCTCGGACGTCCCCGTCTATGCGGGAGCGGCCCGGCCTCTGATGCGAGACCTCGTCACCGCCCATTACGTTCACGGCACCGACGGAATGGGTGGCGCGAACTTCTCCGAGCCGTCGCGGTCCCTTGCGGAGGGCCATGCTGCCGACGCCATCATCGAGTTGTCGCACCGCCACTCAGGCGAGCTCGAGATCATCGCCCAGGCCCCCCTCACCAACATCGCGCTGGCGCTTTTTCTGGATCCTGAGCTTCCCTCCAGGGTAAGGCGGCTATGGGTGATGGGCGGCAGTAACAACCGGCTCGGCAACATCACGCCCGCGGCCGAGTTCAACTTCTACGTCGATCCGGAGGCCGCTCACGTTGTGCTGGCCGCGGGCTTCGCGCTCACGCTGGTGCCGTGGGACCTGTGCGTTGACTTCGGCATCTTGCTGCGTGAGGAGCTTCAGCCGGTGCTCGACATGAAGACCAAGTTGTCGGAGTTCTATCTTCAGGTCAACCGTGGCGTCTGGGAGTTCATGCGCACTAATATCGAGGGCACCTCCATCGACGGGATCAGCCATCCCGACTCGCTGATGATGGCAATGGCGATCGAGCATGATCTCATCCTCGAGAGCAGGGACTGCTTCGTCGACGTGGAGTGTTCAAGCGAACTGACGCGCGGCTACAGCCTCGTCGATCTCAACCGCGTTCTCAACAAGGAGCCGAACGCGACCGTGATCACGCGCGTGGACAAGAAGGGCTTCAAGAAGATGCTGTTCGAGCTACTCAGCCAGAGGTAGGTAGGACAAGCTTTTCGGCGCGCGCAAGTAGAGCCACGGCCCCCTCTTGGCAGCTGCGCCGCTCCGCCCCGGTCGCATGCGCAACACGTTCAGATACGAGACTCTCGCACCGAGACACCAGCTCCGCCCAGCTCTCCGGATCCTCGCCGCGCACCTCGAGGGCGGCTCGCAGCCAGCGTCTCCCGTAGCCCGCGTGGATGGCCTCGTCGGCCCAGTCGAAGTCCATGTCCCGCTGGCTGGTGCGGTCGCCGAGCCCGCCGAACGCCGCGGCACGCACCTTCTTCTTTGAGATGTTCTTGGTCTCGAAGAAGGCCAGCATCGCAAGCCTGTAGATCGGGTCCTGGTCGCGGCACGCTTGATAGATGTAGCTTCCGAGTGGGACCTGTGCCGGCTCGAAACCCCAGAAGGCAAGCCGTCGCGCACCCATCGTCATGTGTCGGCTCTCGTCGTAGAGCCAGCGCGCGGCGTCGAACAGGAACTCCCAGCCCAGCTCGCGCTCGAATGCATGCAGGATGGCGGCCGCGGTCTCGACCGCCCAGACTTCGTTGAGATGGCTGACCGCGCTTCTGACTTGAAGTTGCAAGCCCTCGCCATAGGGGTAACCGGGGTCGAGGGCGTCGGGCCAGTAGAACGGCGTTACGAAATAGCGGGGATCGCGCGCCGGCTCCTGCGCCAGGCCGAACGGCCGCCCTCCCGGCACGGTTGAAGTCACCTCGGCGGCGCGGCTCGCCGCTTCGAGCGTCGTTCCCGAAGCCTTCTCGATCAGTTTGTGTAGCCGACCGGCCCAATCGCCTGGGATGCCGGGTTCGTGCTCGACCGCCTCCTGGAGCGTACCCTCCCGCTCCAGCTTCTCGTTCACCGCCACCTGGAGGAAGCGACGCGTGGGACCATCGGCGATGTCGTCCGAGAACTCGAGATAGTCCTCATAGGCTCGCCTCTGAGCGGGTAGCAGGACTCCTGACAGTGCCGTCAAGAGATCAGCCGGTCCGGGAGCGTCGAGGGCTGCGTCGAAGAGGGCAACCAGCTCGCGCTCCGGGCCGAGCTCCAGCGTGCGATCGGGATAGCGCAGCTCGAAGATACGGTTGCGCAACTCCCTCGCGGTGGCCGAGTCTTCCCATGCCGAGCGGCTCAGCAGCGCCTTGGTCTCGAGCCGCTGCACCGCCGGGATCCAGGCGGCTGCGGCCACGATCACGGCTCGCTCGAGGTAGAGGAAGCGTTTGAGGATGACCGCGCTATCGATCCGTAGGAGGCCCTGGCGGCCCGGCTCCACCGGGAGCAGGGAGTCGCTCATCGGCCCTCGTTCATGAATTCCTGAAGCTGCTCTCGGCGGGGTAGTGAGGGAATGACTCCGAGCCTCGTGCAGGCTAGAGCCCCCGCGGCGGCGGCCCTCTCGGCCGCATCCTCTAGTCCGGCTCCCGTGGCAAGAGCTGCCGCCAGGGTTCCGCTGAAGGCGTCCCCGGCTCCCGTCGAGTCGACAACCGCCACTGGCCAAGGCTCGATCGCGATGCGCTCGTTGCGGCGCGCCAGGAGCGCTCCTTTCGGGCCCAGCGTGAGCACGACGGCCGCGGGGCCGAGGTCGAGGAGACGAGAGCAGAGCTCGTCGTCGTCGCATTCTTCGGAGGAGAGTCCCGCCAGGGCGCGGGCCTCCCCCTGGTTGGGAGTCAGCACGTCTACCGTGGAGAGCATCTCGGGCATGAGCTTGCGAGCGGGGGCCGGGTTGAGCAGAGTGAGAGCAGCCGCTCTTCGCCCGGCGGTCATCGCCGCGGCGGCGGGGCCGACCGGGATCTCGAGCTGGGTTGCGACCACAGCGGAGTTAGCGATCGAGGGCTCGGCCGCAGCGACGTCGTCGGCCGAGAGCAGCTCGTTGGCACCGGGGTCGAGCAGGATCCGGTTTTCCCCGAGTTCGTCGAGCATGATGAAGCCGAGCCCGGTGTTTCGCTCCGAGTGGGTTACGAGGTGGCTCGTGCCGACTCCCTCGGAGGCATAGAGCTCGAGCGCCATGTCTGCGAAAGCATCCTTGCCTACGGCGGCGACCAGCTCCACCTCGGCCCCCATGCGTGCCGCCATCACGGCCTGGTTGCTGCCTTTGCCGCCGGGACCTTGATCGAAGCCGCGCGCCAGCCGGGTCTCGCCCGCGGCGGGAAAGACGTCCGAGCGCAGCGTCAGCCCCACTGCGAAGCTCCCCACCACAGTGATCATCGCTCGTGAGTCTATGAAAGGGCGCCCGGTGGTCGTTGATCGCGCTCGCTTGCAGATGCGGAATCGGTGCGGGTTTGCTTACCTGCCCCGGCGCTCCCGTCTACAGTCGGGTGGTGATTCTGGTAGTGGGAAGCCTCAATCTCGACATCGTCATTCCCGTTCCCCATCACCCCCGGCCAGGTGAGTCCGTCCTCGGCGACGAGCACGCCCGCCACCCGGGGGGCAAGGGCGCGAACCAGGCGGTGGCCGCCGCACGTCTGGGGGCGTCGGTGGAGATGCTGGGCCGGGTCGGGGACGACGACGAGGGGAGGCTCCTGGTCAGCGCCCTTGGGGAGGCCGGAGTTGCCACCGATCATGTGCTCGTGACCGGGGACGCTCATAGCGGGATCGCACTCATAACCGTCGACGACGAGGGCGAGAACACCATCGTGGTGAGTCCCGGCGCCAACGCCAGATTGACCCCTGCAGACATCGAGTCCGCAGCCGAGTTGATCAAGGGGGCGGGCATCGTCCTGCTTCAGCTCGAGGTTCCCCTGTCCACCGTTGAGCGTGCGACGCAGCTCGCGCGCGGCACGGTGATCCTGAATCCGGCCCCGGCCTGCGAGCTGCCCGGCGCTCTTCTGGCGCGTGTGGACGTGCTGGTCCCGAATCGGGGAGAGCTCGAGTTCCTTGCGAACGGAGAGCACGACGCTGTTACGGGCGCCCGAGGGCTTGAAGTTCAGCAGGTCGTCGTGACTATGGGAGCCGAGGGAGCACTCGTGGTGACCGGCAACGGAATCGAGTCCATTGCAGGCCACTCGGTCGAGGCGGTAGACACAACCGCCGCGGGGGACTGCTTCTGTGGAGCTCTGGCCGCGGGCCTGGACGAGGGGCTCGACCTCGCCAAAGCGGCCCGCCGAGCGAACGCCGCCGCCGCGCTCTCGACAACGCACCGGGGAGCTCAACCGTCCTTGCCGACGAGAGTCGAGCTGGACGACTTTATCAATCTCGGCACCGGTGAGCGGGGCTCCCGTTGATAAGTTCGCTCTAGATCACCGTGTCGGGTGCCACTCGGGCCCCCGCCGGCACGTCCAGCCCGTTCCTCACCCGAACCCCGCGGCCCACCAGCGCGAGCTCACCCTCTCCGGCCCCCACCGTGGCACCCATCTCCACCTCCACCCGCTCGTCGACGATGGCGTGCAGCACCGCCGAATCCCTTCCGATGTGGCAGTCGTGCAGCACGACGGCACCGCGCACCAGGGCCCCCCCGTCAACCATGACTCCCGGCCCCAGCACCGAGTGCTCGACCGTGCCGCGGATGGTGCAGCCGGGCGACACCAAACTGTTGAAGTTGCGGGCCTCGGGATGGATGTGGGCCGGAGGACGCTGCGGCGCAAGAGTAAGGATGGGCCAGGCTGGGTCGTCGAGATCGAGGCCGACATCGTCTTCGAGCAGGTCCATGTGGGCGTCGTAGTAGGAGGCCGGGGTGCCCACGTCGCGCCAGTAACCCTCGAGGCGGTACTCCGCCGCCCGCCCCTCGGCGACCAGGCGAGGCAGCAGCTCGTCGCCGAGATCGGAAAGCTCGCCTTCTGCGTCCCGCAACTCCTGCATCAGACTCATCAGGGGGCCGGTGGAAAAGGCGAACACCTCCGTGGCGGCGAGGTTGCTCGAGGGATGCTCGGGCTTGTACTCGTAGCTCTCGATGAGGCCGTCGCCTGTTGACTGCACCACTCCCAAGCGAGCCGCCTGATCGGTTGCCACGAGTGTCGTCACCATCGTTGCGTCCACACCACGCTCCACGTGAGCCGCGACCACCTTCGCGAAATCCAGCTTGTAGATGTGGTCTGCGCTCATGACGAGCAGCACCTCGGGATCGGCCTCAGCGATGAAGCGCCGGTTCCGATAGATCACATCTGCATTGCCCTGTGCCCAGCCCCCTTCGTCCTCGGGCCCTTGGTGCGGAGGGAGCAGGCGCAACCCGCCGTGAGTGCGGTCGAGGTCCCACGGCCGCCCGTTGGAGACGTGCTCGTTGAGCGACTGCGGCTCGAACTGCTGGGCGATCCAGACGTCGGAGATCCCGGCGTGCATGCAGTTCGACAGCGGGAAGTCGATGAGCCGGTAGACGCCGGCGAAGGGCATGGCGGGCTTGGCCCTGACCTCGGTGAGCACTTCGAGGCGGTTTCCTGCACCTCCGGCGAGTACCAGCGCGAGCACCTGCATCACGCGGTTATAGCCGCGAAAGAGGCTCTCCCGTCGATCGCTCGCGCTCGATGAGCACATCCACCGCTACGCAGCCGTCCTCATAGGCGATTACCGGGTTGATGTCGAGGGCGGCAACCTCTAAGGGCAAATCGAGGGCGAGCGTTGACAGGGCGGCGATCGTCCTCGCTAGAGCCCCGCTATCGGCGCCCCCGCTCCTCAGAATCCTTTGGAGCTTCAACCCCTCGAGCAGCCGCAGAGCGCGCACCTCGTCCACAGGGGGGAGCGCCAACGCTCGGTCGCCGATCACCTCCACCAGCACACCCCCGGCCGCGACCACCACCAGCGGCCCGAACTGCGGGTCACGGACCACTCCCAGGGCCAGCTCGATACCCCGTGCGGCCATCTCCGCAATCGTCACCTCGGGGCCGAGCCGGCCGGCGATTTCCTTGTAGGCGGTTTCGAGCTCGCCCCTGCTGCCGAGCCCCAGCCTTACTCCGGCCACCTGCGCCTTGTGCGCGATGCCGGGGGCCGCGGTCTTGAGCGCAACCGGGTAGCCGATCTCGCCCGCGGCCTCGACGGCCTCGGCGAGGCTGCCTGCCCGCCGGGCCGCGACCGCCCGTATCCCGTAGGCCCGCAACAAGTCGAGGCCCGAGACCTCATCGAGCGGCCCGGCGTGCAGCCGAGCTCTCCACGTCCGTCTCAGATCGGGCTCGGGAGGCTGATGCGGGCGCGGCGCCGGCAGCTCCCCGTAGTCCCGCAACGCGAGGAGGTGCGCCAGCGCGGCGATCCCAGTGTCGGTGCCTTCGAGCACGGGGATGCCGGCAGCCCTCAGCGACGCCGCTTCGCTCGGCCCTATCGCGCTGGACAGGTTCGAGAGGAGCACCAGCGGCTTGGGTGAGTGTTCCCAGGACTCTTTCAGAACCGGGACATAGCCGGTCTCGGCACTGTTCTCCGGCGTCAGGTCGACGCACAGTGCAACCGCTGCGATGTTGTCGTCGTCGAGCAGCGTCTTCAGTGACTCTGCGAAGATCGCCTCGTAGCCGTTGCCCGACCCCCACGCGTCGAGGGGGTTGGTCGCGCTCAGCCCGGGCTCCAGCACCTGCTCGAGCTTCGCCACGGTCGTGGGTTGGAGTGGGCCGAAGGTGACGCCCCGGTCGTGGGCGATGTCTGCCACCAGCGCGCGCTCGCCGCCCGAGTCGTGGACGGTTGCGATTCCGCCCTTCCCGGCGCGGCGGCCCGAGGCCAGCAGCTCGAGGGTGTCGGCCATTTCGTCGAGTGAGGCCACTCGCAGCACACCGAAGGCGTCGAACAGAGCCTCATAGGCGCCGTCGTTTCCGGCAAGGGCGCCCGAATGTGCAGTGACCAGAGCCTTCGAGCGCTCGTGGCGGCCAACCTTGCACACGACCACGGGTGTGTCTTTTATCTGAGCCTGGCGCAGGCAGGAGACGAACGCCTCGGGCGAGCGCACAGTCTCCAGCAGCAGCGCCACAGCCTTCGTGGTGGGCCGCTCCAACGCATAGGCGAAGTAGTCGGTCGCATCGGTGACCAGCTCCTGCCCGGAGGACACGACGAGGTTGAACCGAAGTCGGCGGCGATTGTGGAGAAGTGCCGAGAAGGCGGAACCCGAGTGGGAGATGAACGTGATACTCCCCGCGTCGAGGTCGGAGGGGAGTCGGTAGCCGCCGGCCCGTAGCGAGTGCTCGAGATTGACGAAGCCCATGCAATTGTTTCCGCACAGCGCCATGCCGGCCCCGGACGCAATGCCGGCAAGTCGGACGCTCAGGGGCGGCCGGTCGGGAGAGGGCTCCTCGTAGCAGCTCGAAAAGATGACCGCGGAGGCGGCCCCGCACGAAGCCGCCGCTTGGAGCTGGCCTTCAAGGGCGCGATCGGGAACTCCCAACAAGACGAGGTCGGGCGGAGCCGGCAAGGCCGCAAGCGACTCGTAACAAGTGAGACCTGCGATCTCCGAGTAGCGGGGGTTGACGGGATAGACGTCGCCCGCAAACGAACCCTCTTGCAGCACCGTCAGCATCTCGCTCCCGAACGAGCCTTCCCGAGAGCTGGCACCCACCACCGCCACCGAGCGGGCCTCCAGCATGCGGTGGAGAGAAGTAGCTGGGTTCAAACCTTGGCTCGCGTCAACCTCTTCTTGAAGGCGGCCTTCCTGCGGTCGGAGAGCGCGGCACGCGCCGCCTGGTAGCCGGGTATGCCGCACACTCCCCCGCCTGCGTGAGTGGCGGAGCTGCAATGGTACAAGCCCGCCAGCGGGGTGCGATAGTCGGCGTAGCCGGGGGCCGGGCGCATGTGGAAGAGCTGCTCCAAGGACAGCTCGCCGTGGAAGATGTTGCCCCCTACCAAGCCCCACTCCTGCTCCATCTCGTAGGGTCCGAGCACCTGGCGGTGGAGGATCGAGGACTTGAAGTTGGGGGCGAGCTCGGTGTAGCCATCGATGACCCGGTCCGCATAGGCCTCGAGCTCGTTCTTGTGCGGGGCCTGCGCCCATTCGTGCGGCACCCATTGCGTAAACAGCGATGCGATGTGGATTCCCTCCGGCGCCAGCGTCTTGTCGAAGAACGTGGGGATGCACCCGTCCGAGAACGGCCGCTCTGCGGGCCGGCCCTCACGGGCGTCCTGAAATGCCTTCTCGAGGTAGTCGACCGAGTGCGCCAGCTCGATGGCGGCGCCGTGAATCATGGGATCGACGCCGGGGTCGGCGATGAAGTCGGGAAGCTCGCCCAGCGCGAGGTTGATCTTGACGACGCCCGAGCGCGTCTTCCAGTGCTCGATGTCCTCTACGAACTCGGACGGCAGGGCCCGGCGCTCGATCATCTCCAAAAAGGCGCGCTTGGGATGGATGCTCGTTAAGACGAGGTCCGAAGAAAGCTCCTCGCCACCCTCGAGCACTACTCCCGTGACCCTGCCCCCGTCCTCGAGTATTCGTGAGACCTTCGCGTCGGTGCGCACGGCGCCGCCGAAGGACTCGGCCGCATCCCTGACCGCTTGCGACAGCGCCCCCATACCGCCCTCGGGAAAGCCCCAGCTACCTAGGCGGCCGTCACCCACATCTCCGATCGAGTGATGCGCCATCACATACGCGGTGCCCGGTTCGCAGGGCCCTGCCCAGGTTCCGATGATTCCGTTTATCGCATGCGCGGCCTTGATCTGAGGCGACTCGAACCAGTCGTCGAGGAGATCGGCGATGCTCATCGTCATAAGCCTGGTGACGTCCGCGGTCGATCGAACGTCTAGGCCGCGCATGCCCCACACCAGCCGCAGCTGATCGATCAAGTCCTTTGGTTTGGTCGAGCCCACCGGAGGTGGAACGCGCATCAAGAGGGGGCCGAGAATGTCGGCCAACCCTGCGATCCAGGCATCCCACTTGGGCTGGGATTCGGCGTCCTTGGTCGAGAACTTCTTTATCTGTTCGATGTCGTGACCAGAGCTGTTGCCGAACATCTTGAGCGAGCGCCCGTCGGGAAAGGCGAGATAGTAGGACTCCATCGGAAAAACCTTGTATCCGTGGCGCGCCAGGTCCAGGTCTTTGACGATCGTGTCGGGCATGAGGCTCATGACGTAGGAAAGGGTGGTGACCTTGAGCTCCGGCGCTTCCGGCCACGGGGTGTCGGTGGCGGCCGCCCCTCCCGTCTTGTGGCGACCCTCCAACACCAGCGGACGAAGCCCGGCGCGCGCCAGGTAGGCGGCTGCTACGAGCCCGTTGTGGCCGCCCCCGATTATGAGTGCGTCGAACGACCTCATTGCGCCATCCGCAAGCGCGTCCCGCTGGGGCTTCCTCCAAGGTAGCCGCGCGCCACCATCGACATGAAGTCGTGGACCGCATCCTCGGCGGGAGCCAGAGGGCCCTGGCGGTAGCCGCGCGACGCAGCGCCGCGTGTTACGGCTTCACACGCGCCCCAGTCCTCCTGATTGGTTATGTCCCAGAACTCCACCGCGTAGGACGGATCGAAGTCGGGGCGCCCGCTCGACTCTGGGGGAAAGAGCCATTCGCACTCGATGCGGCTCTGTGATGCAGACAGCGGCTCGATCCGATGGGTCATCACATAGTCGGGATGGGGGCTCATCAAGAGGTTCGGGAAATAGCCGAAGTAGAGCACCTGACGAAGCTGCTTGGCATCGAGGCCCGGTATCGGTACACCGAAGCTCTCGCCCGTGAGCGACATCGTTTCGGCGTGATCCATCAGGTCCATGGTCCCACCCGCCCATGCGCCTTCGGGTGCAACGTTCAGCCCCGAGTCCGGAGGGGTGACGCGGCACAGCTCGGGATGGATCTGCGGACAGTGATAGCACTCGTGATAGTTCTCGACGATGATCTTCCAGTTTGCCTCGACCACATAGTCATGGTGCGCCAGACATTCGAGCCGCTCGGGCTGATATGGAGCTATGTACTCAGACAGGTTGCCGACGTGCTCCTCGAAGGGCCCGGCGGTCCCCGAAGGGTTCACGAACGCCCACCCGTGCCATTCCGCGACCGGCACATCGACGAGGGGGTAGTCGGACCGGTCGAAGCCCTTGCGCGGCCCGAAATGGGGTGCCCCCTTGAGGCGTCCGTCGAGCCCGTAGACCCAGGCGTGATAGGGACACTTGATAACGGTGGCGTTGGAGCAGGCCCCCTCGGGCGCGAGCTCGTGCCCGCGATGGCGGCAGACGTTGAAGAAGCCCTTGAGGGCCCGATCCTCGCCTCGCACCAGCAGGACGCTTTCGGACCCGATGCGCACCGCCTTGCGGTCGCCGGGAGAACCGAGGTCTGTCGCCCGGCCCACGCAGGCCCACGAGCCCTCGAAGAAGTGGGCGCGCTCCCACTCGAAGACATCTGGTGAGGTGTAGGCCTCCTGCGGCAGGGAGTAGCCCGCGCCGGTGGGGCCCAGCGTTTTGAGCAGCGCCTCGCGCCCGATCGGAGCTGGACTGGTACTCATCTCGCACTCGCCTTCTCGAAAATGGTGGAAAATGGCTGGTGGGAGCCCTCGCGAGTCGTTGCATAGGGCCCCCAACCAGTACGATCATACAAGCCCGGATTTGGCACACGGGCCGAGTCAGTCGGAACAAAGGGGAGAAAACACATGCGTCATCCCAGAGAGCGGTCGCTGGCCGGCATGGACCGCCGTACCTTCTTGCAGCGTTCGGCGGCGTGGGGAGCGCTCGCTTCGGCCTCCGGGCTATTGGCCGCTTGCGGCGGTGGCGCCGGCGGCGACGGGGGGGGTTCGACTGGGATTCAGCTCGCGAGTCCCTCCAACCCCGAAACCCTCCCGTTGAGCGAGGACAACGCCGCAATCAAGTCGGGCCTCGAGCCCGAAGCGGGTCCCCTCAAGATCTACAACTGGTCCGAGTACGTCTATCCGCGAGTGGTCAAGGACTTCGCCGCCGAGTACGGGGTCGATTACGAGATCACCAGCTTCTACAACATGTCGGAAGCGGTCAACAAAATCCGCACCGGCCGCGTCGACTTCGACGTCTTCTTTCCCACCGCCGACCAGGTGCCGAAGCTCGTCGCCGCCAAATTGTTGCAGCCGGTCAACCACGATTATCTCGGAAACCTGAAGGCCAACATCTGGCCCGAGCTGGCGGACCCCTGGTACGACAAGGGCTCCCGCTACACCGTCCCCTATGTCGTCTACACGACGGGGGTCGCCTGGCGCACGGACATGGTGTCGGAGGATGTCGCGGCGATGGACAATCCCTACGAGATGCTCTGGAACGAGAAGTACGCCGGGAAGGTCGGGATCTACGACGACTACCGGGAAGCCATGACTATGGTCATGCTCAAGAACGGCGTTTCGGACATCAATACCGGAGATCCCAAGGTCATCGCCCAGGTGGAGAAAGAGCTTGTCGAGCTGTCGAAGGCCGTTAACGTGAAGACCACGATCGACGGCGCCTACTCCCGTCTCCCGGAAGGCGTATTTGCGCTGCACCAGGCGTGGTCCGGTGACATTGTGGCAGGACCGTATTACATGCCCGGCAAGTCCTACGGGGACCCCGAAGGGGTCCTCCGGTATTGGTGGCCCCCTAACGGCACCATCGGCAGCGACATGATAGCGATCCCTTCAGGGGCAAAGAATCCGGTTCTGGCACATCATTTTCTGAACTTCCTGCTCGAGGACAAGCACACGCTCAAGAACTTCTCGTGGGTCGGCTACCAGCCGCCGCTGAAGTCGCTCAAGCCCTCGAAGCTTGTGTCCGATGGATACGTGGTCCCCAACCTCAAGCCGGCGATTGTGGAGAAGCCGAACTTCTCGACCGGAGTGGTCCAGACCGCGCTCCCGCCTGTCGTCGACCGTCGTTACCAGGACGCGTGGTCCGACTTCAAGTCGGGAGCTTAAGGCGGCAACCACCTCAGAGGGTAGTAGTAACAAGAGCGGCCGCGTCGGGCTTCCGCGCTGGTTCTGGCCCTCGTTCGCAGTGCCCGGGCTCGGCTGGCTCGTGCTGCTTTTCTTGGTCCCAATCTACGCAGTGCTGGCCGTTGCGATGAGTACTCGCCTCGATCCCATCTTCGCGACACCTGTGCCCGAATGGAACCCCGTGCAATGGGATCCGGGCGCGATCGCCGATGCATGGAGCCCTCAGCTCGGCACCGTGCTGGTTCGTACCTTTATCTACGTGGGCTTGGCGGGAAGCTTGAGCCTGCTGATCGGCTATCCCGTCGCCTACTACGTCGCTCGCCACGGAGGCAGGCTCAAGGCGTTGCTGCTCGTTTTGATCATCGCCCCGTTCTGGATCAGCTACCTCATGCGGATGCTGTCGTGGGTGAACCTGCTGCAGCCCAACGGATATGTGAACCGGATCTTGATGACCCTCGGCGTCCTGCAGGAGCCTCGGGGGTGGCTCGATGGTGACCCGCTCACCGTGGTACTGGGCCTCGTCTACGGCTACGTCCCATTTTTGATACTGCCCTTGTTTGCGTCTCTCGACCGCATCGATCGCAGTCTTCTGGAGGCGGCGCGCGACCTCGGTGCGAGCCCGGCACGGGCGTTTGCTCGCGTCACGCTGCCTCTCAGCAAGCAGGGAATTCTCGCCGGCTCGGTCATCATCCTGCTTCCGATGTTCGGGGACTACTACACTCCCGATTTGCTTTCGGGTGCAACTCGGACGACGATGTTCGGCAACCAGATCTATTTCTTCCTGAACAGTGGAACCGGTGGTAGCAAGGGCGCCGCAATGGTCGTGATCCTGAGCGCGATCGTCAGCGTGCTGATGTTCTATTACCTCTATACGGTGGCGCGCGCGGCCAAGGAGGCCAGGTGAGCTCTCTAGCAGAGCCGACGCCTAAGGCCGAACAGACGTCGACCCTGAGGCTTGCCGGAGGATGGTTCTCCAACCCCTGGGCGCGCCCGCGCTTTCTGCCCGTGGTGACGTGGCTCTACGTGCTGTGGTCGATCGTACCGGTGATCATCGCGATTCAGTTCTCGTTCAATGCGGGGCGTTCGCGTAGCACGTGGCAGGGATTCTCGTTGCGCTGGTACCTAGACGATCCGGACCTCTCGTTGCTCCACAACCCGCTGCTCCGCTCGGCCATGGGCCAGAGCCTCAAGCTGGCGCTGTTCACCATGCTGATTGCTACGCCCATCGGGGTGGGCCTGGCGCTCGGATTGGCGCGCTGGAGGGGCCGAGGCTCGGGGGCCGGCAACTTCCTCATGCTCTTTCCTCTGGTGACGCCCGAGCTTGTCATGGGCTCGGCCCTGTTCATCGTGTTTACGACGTTGTTGACGTTCGTGAACCTCGGCACCCAGGCTCAGTTGCTCGGGCATGTGACGTTCTCGATCTCCTATGTCGTGATCGTGGTGCGCGGCCGCCTGTTCGCGATCGGCAAGGAATTCGAGGAGGCGGCGATGGATCTTGGAGCGTCTCCGGTACAGGCACTGCGCTTGATCCTGCTCCCGATGCTCGCCCCGGCGGTATTCGCCGCACTGATGATCGTCTTCGCCATATCGATCGACGACTTCGTCATTAGCCAGTTCCTCAAAGGCGGGGCGGACTCCGAAACCGTTCCGGTGCTGATCTACTCGAACGTGAGGGCCGCACCGACTCCGGCCCTGAACGCGCTGGTGACGGTCATGCTGGTGTTCTCGATGCTCGCCATCGCTATGGCCATCTTGTTTCACCGGCGCTTCGCGCCGGGGGGCCGGGGGGAGTCGGCCGTAAGGGACTTCGCCCGCCTCGAGATCTGAGCTCAATTCACCTGCCGAGTGGTCAGGAGATGACCATATAGATCATCTGACCACCACTCGGCGATCAACCGTTCAGCTCAGGACCCGCAGCGCCTCCCGCGGCAGGCATACGCTGACCGGCGCACCGGACTGATAAGTGACGGCGTCGCCCTCGTTCGGGACCACGACCTGAATCCTCTGGCCGGGGGCAAGGTTCACGATGATCTGCGTAGAGTTGCCCAGATAGACCGTGCGCTCGACCATGCCCGGTATCACATTGGGCCCGGCGTGAGAATGGGGGCCGAGTTGTATGCGCTCTGGCCTGATTGTGAGCTTGACCTCGCCCCTGGCATCGATGGAACCCTGTGCTGCTTGTAGCTCGAACTCACCCAGCGCCACCCGGCCCGATCCCTCGCAGTGCGCATCCATGAGGTTGGACACACCCAGGAAGTCCGCCACGTAGGCGGTCTGGGGCGCCTCGTAGATCTCCCTAGGGGAGCCGGTCTGCTCGACGCGCCCGTCGGACATCACCGCGATGCGATCGGACATCGTGAGCGCTTCCTCCTGGTCGTGCGTGACGTAGACGAACGTGATCCCTATCTCCTCCTGAAGCGCCTTGAGCTCGACCTGCAGAGCCTTTCGTAGCTTGGCATCGAGGGCTCCCAGAGGCTCATCGAGCAACAGCACGGCGGGGCTCAGAATGAGCGCGCGTGCGAGCGCGACGCGCTGTTGCTGGCCGCCGGAGAGCTGTGACGGCTTACGCTTCTCGAAGCCGTTCAGCCTGACGAGGTCCAGGGATTCCAGCGCCCGCCGATGGGCAGCCGCCTTCGGCACGTTCTTGAAACGCAAGCCGAAGGCAACATTGTCGAGGACGTTCAGGTGGGGGAACAGCGCGTAGCTCTGAAAGACGGTGTTGACGTTGCGCTTGTGGGGTGGGGTGTGCGCCATGTCGACGCCGTCCAACAAGACCTGGCCCGAGGTCGGCTGCTCGAAGCCCGCAATGAGCCGCAGCGTGGTGGTCTTACCGCAGCCCGAAGGGCCGAGCAGCGAATAGAACTCGCCGGGCTCGATCTCCGTGTTGACACCGTCGACTGCGGCGACGTCCGCGAAGCGCTTGACGAGATCGACGAGCCTTATCCCCCCGCTTGCGCTCACGCTTGCAGCGCCTCCGCGAAGCGCTCGAAGTTCGAGATGAAGCGATTGGCGTCTGAGGCGTCGTGCTGAGCCGAGAACGAGAACTGCTCGGCCTTCCCCCAGGGAGGCAGGAACACGCCGCCGTTGTGCTGAAAGAGCCAGTGGCAATGGCTGAAGCGATCGTCGATCGCGAGGAAGTCGCGGTAGTTGCGAACGGGGGTTTCACTGAACGTGATACAGCCCTTGGAGCCCACCGCAACGACGTGGGCAGAAAGCCCGCAGCGGGCGATGATCTCGCTGCATGAATCGACCACCTGGGCGCGCAGTTCGTCCCAGCGCTCGTAGACATCGGGCGTAAGCACCCGAGTGAGCGCGGCCCGCGAGGCGGCCATCGTCAACGGGTTCCCGTTGAACGTTCCCACCTGCTCGTAGCGGCCGTCCGCGATGAACCCCATCACATCGGCGCTGCCGCCGAGCGCACCGCAGGGCAGACCACCGCCCAACGACTTGGCGAGACAGATGATGTCCGGGGTGACGCCGAACAACTTGGTGCCCCCTCCCGGGCCGGTGGTGAATCCAGTCTTGACTTCGTCGAAGGTGAGCAATATGCCGTAACGGCGGGTGATCTCCCGCACGCCTTTGAGATAGCCCTCTTCCGGCAGGATGATCCCGGCCCCCATCATGATCGGCTCGATGATGAGACCGCCGATCTCGCTAGATCGTTGTGCCAGCAGCCGCTCGAGCGCTTCGAGGTTGTTGAACGGGACCACCAGCGTGAGGTCGAGCAGCGCGCGCGGCAGCCCCGACCCCGCGGCCGGGCTCGAGGGATGTTCCATGGGCCCGATCTCGTCCTCAGAGCTTGCGACCGAGACCATCGCGGAGTCGTGATGACCGTGATAGGCGCCCTCGATCTTGACGATGTAGTCCCGATCGGTGGCTGCTCTCATGAGATGAAAGGCGTCCATGGTGGCCTCGGTGCCTGAGTTCCCGAAACGCCACTGGGGGAGGCCGAAGCGGGCGACGAGCTCTTCAGCGACCACGATCGAGTCCTCGGTGGGCTGTGCGAAGTGAGTCCCCTGCGCAACCCGATCGGACACGGCCGTGACTATCTCGGGGTGAGCGTGTCCCACGGCCATGGCGCCGTAGCCGCCGTGAAAGTCCGAGTACTCGTTGCCGTCCGCGTCGTAGACCTTGGAGCCCTTGGCGTGGCTGAGCCACACGACCTGAGGACGCGCTATCTGCCAGTTGGAAGTCACGCCTCCGGCGAGGCTCTTGCGTGCACGCGCGAGCAGCTCCGAGGAGCGTGGCTGGCGCTCCAGGAAGATCGTTTCCTGCTCCTCGATGAGCGCATCGAGGCGGGTGGTGGGCTTGATGTCGGTGGTCACTGCTGCTCCTCTCCCAGGATTGCACTCAGCCCTCTCTTGAAGAGCTGATCTGCTGTGATGATCCTCTGGATCTCAGAAGTTCCCTCCCAGATGCGATCCACTCGGAGCTCTCGGTAGAAGCGCTCGGCGACGTTCTCGCGCATATAGCCGCGGCCCCCAAAGATCTGCACCGCCCGGTCCGCCACGCGGTTTGCCATCTCCGAGGCATAGAGCTTCGCCATGCTGCATTGAGCGTGCTGTGTCTTGACGCTCATGCCGTCGTCGATGCCCTGAGCCAGCCGGTAGGTCATGAGCTGCGCCGCCCATAGCTCGGTGGCGGAGTCGGCCAGCATGAACGAAATCGCTTGATGCTCGGACAGCAACTTCCCAGAGGCGACGCGCTGCTGTGCGAACGCGCTCGCCTCATCGATGAGGCGGCGCGCGGCCCCGCAGCATCGTGCCGCGATCATCAGGCGTTCGTAACGAAACCACTCGTAGGCAAAACGCATGCCGTCACCTTCTTCACCGATCAGGTTCTTCTTCGGGACGCGCACACCCTCGAAAGAGACGATGGGATGGTGGGCCGCGTAAGTGTGCATATAGGCCGGGGTTCTGACGACGCTTATCCCAGGATTGTCGAGGTCCGAAACGAGCAACGCATGGCTGCCGTCGGGGAGCTTGCCCTGGAAGAAAACGTGATCGGCGTGATTGAACGAAGTCACATGCCACTTGACCCCATCGAGCACGTAGGAATCGCCGTCCTTGGTCACCGTCGCTTGAATGGCGTCGACATCCGATCCAGCCAACTCCTCGGTGATCGCGTAGCATTCCTTTCGCTCGCCACGAATTGCGGGGAGAACCCAGGTATGCATCTGGTGGTCGGTTGCGACTTTGGGCAGCCACGATGCCGGAGCGTCGAACACCCACCCGAGCGCGTTGGTGGCGCGCCCCGCCTGCTCGGACACGAGCACCTGTTGAAAACAAGTGAGTCCCGCACCTCCGAGCTTGGCCTCGATGTTGAAGGCCTGAAGCCCCATCTCCTTGATCCGAGCTTTCTGAGCCGCCTTTACTCCTTCTGGCAGACGGCCCTCGTTCAACTCGGCCTCGATCTCGTGAGGGATGAGCTCCTCCTCTACGAAGGCGCGCGCCTGGGCCTGGATGGCGACGTCCTCTTCGGTCATGTGCCTGCTCATGGTCTCTCCTGTAGGGTCCGCGGACTCAAGAGGATATCCAGGGGGCCATGGTCGTCCGTTCGCGTTCTTCGTCTGTGATTGTCACGTTGTTCTGCGGCTATGCCAGCTTCGGAACCTTCTGGGGGGTCTGGGTCGTGGTGTTCGGAGAATTTCTCGCCCGGCACCGCCTGTCAGAGGGGGGTGCCAGCCTATTCCTCGCTGCGCTCAGCATTGCTTCGATCGCGACGATGACGATCGTGGCGCCGAGCCTCGTCAAGCTGCCTCGTCGGGTCTCGGTCGCCCTCGCGCTGGCATTTAACGGAGTGGCTGTGCTCCTCCTGGGCGTCGCTCCGCGCGGCTGGCTGTTGGCCGCGTTCGCCCTAACCGGCGTCGGAACCGGTCTTATCGATGTGTTCATGAGCCTCGCCGGCCAGCAGCTCGAGGTGTCCGAAGGCAAACCCGTCCTCCAGTGGGTGCACGCGGGCTACAGCGCAGGGGCGGCGGTTGGTGCCCTGGGGGCCGCTTTCCTGTTGCAGTCGGGTTTCGAGCCGTGGCTTGCGATCGCTGCGACTGCGGCATCCCAGGTCATAGCTGCCGCCGCAAGTCTCTTCATCAGCGGGTGGCCGGAAACCCCGGCGCAGCCGGCTCGTGCTCCCCGGCTGTCGCTGTCCGTGTTCGTGGCCGCACCCGCGCTGCTGTTGCCGAGCACGGTGCTGCTGGCCGCCTTCTTCATCGAGGGGAGCATGGATGTGTGGTCGGTGCTCTATCTCAGGCGCACGTTGGGAGCCTCGGTGACTACCGGCGCATTCGGATTCGCGGCCTTCGCGACCGCGTCTGCGGTGGGGCGGGCGTTCGCGGCCCGGGTACTGTTCGGCCTCGGCTACCGGCGTACCCTGCTTGTGTCCGGCCTCAGCTCGATGGCGGCCGGTGCGGTTGCCATTCTGACTACCAGCCCTGTGGTCGCGGGCGGAGCGTTCCTGGTGCTGGGCTTCACGGTCTCGGCCGCGGCCCCCGCCGCCTTCGGTCTCGGAACGGCAGATAGGCAGGACGCCGGGGTGGTGATCGCGGCCATGACCACGGTCGGCTACGGGGGTTTCGTGCTCGGCCCGCCCATCTCGGGATGGCTGGCGTCGACCTTCGGGCTGAGGGCCACGATGGCCCTGGTGGTCGCGTCCACGATCGGCATCGCCGCGGGGGCCCTGTTCCACAAGCGGCCGACTGCCGGCCTCGCCCCGACCAACCTTGAGCCGTAACCACCTAAGGGTCCCTGTGCCTGAACCTTGAGCGCCCAACCACCTCCCACGTGGTCACGGCGACTAGGTTCAGTCTCTCTAGAAAGGAATAAGCTAGCCAAGCGATGGCCTCTCGAACGGCCGACCTCATTCTCACCGGCGGCGCCGTGTACACGATGGACGCGGCGCGCAGCTGGGCGGAAGGCGTGGCCGTCTCAGCCGGCCGGATTGTGGCCCGCGGCACCGCCGACGCCGTCTCAGAGCTGAGGGGACCCGACACGGTGGTGCTGGATTGCCGCAACCGCTTGGTGCTGCCCGCTTTTCAGGACGCGCACGTGCATGCTCTCTGGGGAGGCTTGTCCCGGCGCTCGTGCGACCTTCACCACCTCTCGGACAAGAGCGAGTACCTCGCCTCAGTGAGGGCCTATGCGGACGAGCATCCTGAGCTCGAATGGATCGACGGAAGCGGCTGGAGCATGGACGCGTTTCCTTCCGGCACGCCACATCGGATCTTTTTGGACGAGGTGGTTTCAGACAGACCCGTCTTCCTCACCAACCGAGATGGGCACGGCGCGTGGACCAACTCCAAGGCCCTCGAGCTCGCAGGCATAACGGCTGCCACTGCAGACCCTGGCGGCGGACGCATCGAACGCGACCCGGACGGTGAGCCCATGGGGACTCTGCACGAGCACGCCATGGACCTGGTCGAGAGGCTTTTGCCGAAGCCGTCACTGGAGGACCGCTGCTCCGCCCTCGAGGACGCCCAGGCATACCTCCATTCCCTCGGTATCGCGGCGTGGCAGGATCCGGCCGTTACCGAGGAGATTTTCACCGCCTACAAGAGAGTCAATGAACAGGGCGGGCTCAGCGCCCGGGTGAGCCTCGATCTGCTCTGGGAGCACGACCAGGACGAGTCGCAGCTCGAGCCTCTACTCGACATGAGAGAAGAGGCGACGACCGGCCGGCTGCGCGCGTCGGGGATCAAGTTCTTTGTCGACGGAGTCGTCGAGAACTTCACCGCCGCCATGATCGAGCCCTATCTCGGCGCAGACGGCGTTGCCGGCGACAACCGCGGGATGAGCATGATCGAGCCGGCGGCCCTGGCCCGCTACGTCACACTGCTCGACCGGCACCTCTTTCAAGTCCATTTCCACGCCATCGGCGACCGGGCCACCAGAGAGGCTTTGGATGCCGTGGAAGCGGCACTTGAAGCCAACGGCGGGCGCGACTCTCGCCACCACATCTGCCACCTGCAGGTGATACAGCCTCGGGACATCCCCCGCTTCCGAACGCTCGGAGTCGTTGCCAACTGTCAGCCGCTGTGGGCCTGCGACGAGCCGCAGATGCGCGACCTCACCATCCCCTTCTTGGGCCCAGAGCGGGCGGCGCTGCAGTACCCGTTCGCCTCCCTGCACCGTTCGGGAGCGGTGCTTGCGTTCGGAAGTGACTGGACGGTCAGCACCCCCGATCCGATGGAACAGATCGAGGTGGCGGTGAACCGCGTGGCTCCGCAGACGCGCCGGCGGGCTCCCTTTCTTCCGGAGGAGCGCCTCACCCTCCCCGAGAGCCTCGCCGCGTTCACGATCGGCTCTGCGTTCGTCAACCGGCTCGAGCATGAGACCGGCACCATCGAGGAGAAGAAGGCCGCCGACATCGTGGTGCTGGACAGGGACCCGTTCGATCCCGAGAGCGGCCCCATAGGGGAGGCGAAGGCAGCCCTCACGATTGTCGAAGGGGCCGTCGTGCATCAGGACGAGAGTCTTGACTGGTGAGCCCGTGGGAGCGTCTGCGCGACCGCTACGAGAGTGAGCTCTTCGGGCTCGCGTTCGCGCTGAGCGGTGACGAGCGCCGGGCCGCGGCGGTTGTACAGGAAGCTTTACGCCGGGCCGTGGCGCGCTACGAGGACAAAAGGGGCGCCGATGCCTTGGAGCTTTTCCTCTTCGGCCGGATCGTCCGCCGTACTCCCCGACACGGGAGGCAGCGCGACGATTCCTCGTGGAATGCATGGATCGAGATCTCCCCCAGGTGCCGGGCGGTCCTGGCTCTCCTAATGCGCGGCCACCTCCACGAGGCGGGGGTCGCGGACGCCTTGGGATGGTCTACGAGCGCGGTGCGAAGAGCGGCGGAAAGGGGCCTGACGCAGTGGTGCCGGGGAACGGGGGGCGATCGCGATTCGTTGCATGCACTGTTGGCCGCGGCGCCAGCAATCCCCGCGGACAGCCGCCCCGGCGGGGCGCTCGTGCTGCGCCGGCTGCTCCCGCTCACGCTGATGGCGGTTCTCGTAGCGGCCCTGATCCTGGGCCCGCCGCTGAATGCGCCCGCTCCGGTGGCCGCCCCCAATTCGAAGACGGCTGCGGCATCGAGCGCCGACACGGCTCCACGCCCTCCGGCACTTCAAGCCTCGCAGGAGGACATCTGCCCCAACCTGGAGGGCGTGCTTCCGTTCGGTGCAGGGGCGGACCAGAAGGCAGCGCGCGTGGCGCTGGCCTTCAACAGCGCTCTGGTAAAGGACGACCGCAAGGGCATCGCCACCTACATCGACCCGTGGCCGGGGGCGCTGAACCTAAAGCCCCGGCCGTGGGACCACACCTGGGTATCGCACGGCCTCGTCGTCGTTCACAGCGCCTCTGCCGAATCGGACGGACCGGCGCGCGACCTCTGCGGGGCGGTTACTGCAGCCCGGTCCTGGAAAGTCGTGATGCACGACTCGACGGGGACATCCAGCACCAGCCTGGCCGCGTTCTACCTCGTCCATCGCGCTCACGGCTGGAAGGTGTGGGGCTCTTACTAGGGGCGCCTATTGCGGCCATTCCTCCTGGGTGATCGCGTAGAGGTCGTGGTCCTGCCATGCTCCGCCGATGTAGAGGTAGCGCTCCGAGCGACCCTCCAGGCGAAACCCATTCTTCTCGAGCACTCGCCGGGAGGCGTGGTTGTGAGGCATCACTCCGGCCTGGACCCGGTGCAGCCTTGCCTCCTCGAAGGCGAAGCCGAGCACCAGGCCGACCGCCTCGGTGGCGACTCCGCGGCCCGAGTAGGCGCGCGCCACGAAATAGCCGAGAGTGGCGTTGTGCCACGCGCCGCGGACGAGGTTCGAAAGCCGGACCCGTCCGGCGAGCTGCTCGTCCTTCGTCAGAAAGATGCCGAAGGCGTGGCCCGCGCCGGCGCGGTCGTCGACCTGATCGGCGGCTATCTCGGCCGCCTGCCCTGAGCGGGTGAAGTAGGAGGGTGGGCGATAGGGCTCGAAATCTGTGAGGAAGTCGCGGTCCTTCAGGCGCAGCTCGAGCAGGGAGGGTGCATCGGCTGCGCTGAGCGGCCGCAGGAAAATATTGGAGCCAAACCTGAGACGTGCCTTCATGTCACTGCTATCTTGATATGACCGAACAGAGCGGAGGTGACGATGCCGAAGGTGTTTTGCCCTCAATGCAGGCTGTCGCAGCCGGCGGCGCACCGCTTCTGTCCTCGCTGCGGGGCCACAATGCCCCACCCCGAGAGGTCCCCCAAGGCGTCGCGTTTCTTTGCCGGCGTCAAGGTGGCGGAAACCGACCTCCCCGGCGTCTTTTTGCGAGTCTCCTGCTATCGCGACGAGCAGATCATTCACAGTCCTGAGGGCAGTGTGGCGGTGCCGGGGCACCATGTCCGCTTCAGCGTGTGGAGCGAGGCCGAAGCGCGCTGCGTGATCTCGCTCCCGGAGACCGAGGCGCGCGCCCTGATCGAATTTGTCTCCGACGAGCTGGGCCCCTCGGAGGTGGGCGCAGAGCTTGACCAGCCGTTGACTTCTTGACCGCTCCACCGCAACAGGCGGGCTCCTCTCCACCGAGAGACCCCATCTACGCCCTGGCAGCCGGAGTTGTTCTCCCGCCCATGGGGTTGTGGTTTCGCTGGCACATGATCGGCCTCGAGAACATCCCCCGCTACGGCCCTGCCTTGCTGGCTTTCAACCACGTCGGCTACCTCGACCCCCTGGCCATCATCTATGCCTGTTCCAAGGCCGGCCGCAGGCCTCGTTTTCTCACCAAATCTGAGCTCTTCCTGGACCGTCGTATCGGCTGGCTGATGCGGGGGACCGGCCAGATCGAGGTAAAGAGAGGCTCCCGTGACGCGGTCCTCGCTCTCGGCCAAGCGCTCGAGGCGCTCGGCAGGGGCGAGCTGGTAACGATCTTCCCCGAGGGCACCGTGACCACGGATCCCGATCTCAATGCCATGGCGCCGAAGTCGGGCGTCTCCCGCCTCGCCCTCGCCTCCAGCGTCCCCATCACCCCCTGCGCGATCTGGGGCACCTCCAATGTGTGGCCCAAGGGGTTCAAGGGAAGCTGGCGGCCGGGCCAGCCAATTTTCATCAAGATCGGTAAGCCGTTTCCGGTCACCGGCTCGCCCGACTCACCGGCCGCGTGGATGGGGGCCGGGCGCCAGATCATGGATGAGATAGGTGCCCTCGTGGCCGAGCTGCGCCCGCTGGTCCCCGACAGACGCCGGCCCCAGAAGGGGGGGTGACCGGTCCTGGCCTCAACCTCACGCCGGGGCTGCCCGGCCCCCGGCCGACGCGCCCACTAGACTGCCCTCGCCCGCAGAGCATCGGGGAGGGGAGGGGCGCTGGACTGGCAGAAGTTTGATCCGGGCTGGGCCCGCAAGCCCGCCGCCACCGCCGCGCGCGAACTCATCATCATGCGGCTGTTGGGGCCGATCGTCGAGCACTACACCCATCCCGTGACCCTGGGTAAGGAGGTGCTCGACGGCCTCAAGCCCCCTGTGATCTTCGCTGCCAACCATTCGAGCCATCTCGACACCCCCATCATCCTGCGCTCTTTCCCCAAGGAGTGGCGCTCCCGCATCGCCACCATCGCAGCGGCGGACTACTTCTATAAGAACCGCGTTGTCGCCAGCCTCGTGTCCCTGAGCTTCGCCACCGTGCCCATCGAGCGCAAGGGCGGGCTCTCCAAGCTCACCACCGACCGCCTGGCTTTGCTGTTGAAGGAGGGTTGGAGCCTTCTCGTCTATCCCGAAGGCACGCGTACCCGGGACGGTAAGCTGGCGCGGATGCGCTCTGGGGCCGCATTCATAGCGGTGGAGAACTCGATTCCGGTGGTGCCTGTAAACGTCATGGGCACGTATCGCTCGATGCCGGTGGGTCGTCCGTGGCCGGCCAAGCATCCGGTTGTGATCCACCTCGGCAACGCGCTCTACCCGGCGCCGGGGGAGGACCACAAGGCACTCACGTCAAGACTGCAGGCGGCATTGGAGCGCATGCGCCGGGACTCGAGCCCCTTCACGGGGAATTGACGAGGACGGGGCAGCTCCCGAACTTCTAGGCTACATTGGCGCAACGCGTCGAGCTGAATCGGAGGCTCGAGAAAGGGGGCGGTATGAACGATTTCACCTCGGAGGTAGTTGGCACTGCGTTGCTGATTTTGTTCGGAGACGGAGTCGTGGCGGGCGTGTTGCTGAACCACTCGAAGGCTCAGAATGCAGGCTGGATCGTGATCACGATGGGCTGGGGCCTCGCGGTGGCGATCGCCGTCTACGCCGTGGCGCAATTCTCAGGTGCTCACATAAATCCGGCCGTGACCATCGGCCTCGCCTCCATCGGAGCACTGCCGTGGGGCGACGTGCCGATCTTCATCTTGGGGCAGTTCGTGGGCGCTTTCATCGGCGCGGTGCTCGTCTATCTTGCCTACCTTCCCCACTGGGCGGAGACCGAGGACCCCGGCCTCAAGCTCGCGGTCTACTGCACCGGCCCCGCCATCAGGAAGACCGGGCCGAACATCGTCTGCGAGGTCATAGGCACCGCGGCGTTGTTGATTGGCGTGCTGTCCCTGGGGTACGCGGAGAGTCCGGGGGCCGCCAGCGCGACGGCCGGGCTCACGCCGCTTCTGGTGGGTCTCCTGGTGGTCGGAATCGGTCTCTCACTCGGCGGGCCCACCGGTTACGCCATCAACCCGGCTCGCGACCTCGGCCCCCGCATCGCACACGCGGTGCTGCCGATCGCCGGCAAGGGGGATTCTGACTGGGGCTACTCGTGGATTCCGGTGGTCGGCCCGATCGTCGGCGGAGTCGCAGGGGCAGTGCTGTTCAACGTCCTGTGGCCGTAACGACGCGGCTCACAGAAAATTTAGGGGAGGCACTATGGCTGAGTACGTAGGAGCGATCGACCAGGGCACCACGAGCACCCGCTTCATGATCTTCGACCACTCGGGTGCAGTGGTCGACTTCGACCAGAAGGAGCACGAGCAGATCTATCCCAAGCCCGGCTGGGTCGAGCACGACGCCTCGGAGATCTGGCAGCGCACCACCGAGGTCATCAAGGGGGGGCTGGACAAGGCGGGGCTGCAGCCCTCGGACCTGGTTGCCGTCGGGATCACCAACCAGCGGGAGACCGCGGTTCTGTGGGACAAGAGCACCGGCGAGCCGGTCCATAACGCAGTCGTGTGGCAGGACACCCGCACGGACAAGATCTGCGACGAGCTCGCCGAGGACGGAGGGCAGGACCGCCTGCGTTCGAAGACCGGCCTGCCTCTCGCCACCTATTTCTCCGGACCCAAGATCCGCTGGATCTTCGAGAACGTCGACGGGGTCAGAGAGAAGGCCGAGAACGGCGATGTGCTGTTCGGCAACCTCGACTCGTACCTGATCTGGAAGCTGTCGGGCGGTGCGGACGGCGGCGTACACGTGACCGACGTCACCAACGCCAGCCGCACGTTGATGATGAACCTCGAGACGCTCGACTGGGACGACGACATCCTGTCGCTGCTGGGCGTGCCGCGCGCCATGCTCCCCGAGATCAAGGCGAGCTCCGAGGTCTATGCCGAGGCCACCGCGGAGCTCGGCGGTATTCCTATCGCCGGAGATCTCGGCGACCAGCAGGCGGCGGTCTTCGGGCAGACCTGCTTCTCGGTCGGAGAAGCGAAGAACACCTACGGCACCGGCAACTTCCTGCTGCTCAACACCGGCACCGAAGCGGTGCAGAGCAAGAACGGGCTCTTGACCACGCTCGGTTACAAGATCGGCGACCAGGACGCGGTCTACTGCCTCGAGGGTGCCATCGCCATCACGGGGGCGCTCGTGCAGTGGCTGAGGGACAACCTCAAGATGATCAAGTCAGCCCCCGAGATCGAGGAGCTGGCCAAATCGGTCGACGACAACGGCGGCTGCTACTTCGTTCCCGCGTTCTCCGGCCTCTTCGCTCCTTATTGGAAGGGAGATGCCCGCGGCGTCATCGCCGGGCTTACCCGATATGTGAACGCCGGCCACCTTGCGCGGGCGGTGCTCGAGGCGACTGCATGGCAGAGCCGCGAGGTCGTCGAGGCGATGAACGCAGACTCCGGCGTCGAGCTGAAGTCTCTGAAGGTCGACGGCGGCATGGTCCAGAACGAGCTCTTGATGCAGTTCCAGGCCGACACGCTCGGGGTTCCGGTCATTCGTCCCAAGGTCGCCGAGACCACGGCCCTCGGAGCCGCCTACGCGGCCGGGCTCGCAACCGGATTCTGGGGGGAGATCGAGGACCTTCGGGAGAACTGGCTCGAGGACAAACGCTGGGAGCCTCAGATGGACCAGAAAGAGGTCGAGAAGGAGTACCGCTTCTGGAAGAAGGCGGTCACCAAGTCCTTCGACTGGGTCGAGTAGGGCATCGATCTTTCAACAGCAGCCCCGGTGAGCGGGGCTGCTGTTGATTAGGTCACGTCAGCCGGCATGAAAACGATTGAGGCCGAGGTCCTGGTCATCGGCGGCGGTGCCACCGGGGCCGGGGTTCTGCGCGACGTCTGCATGCGCGGCTACGAGGGCCTGCTCGTAGAGCGCTCGGATCTCGCCATGGGAACCAGTGGGCGTTTTCACGGCCTGCTTCACTCCGGGGGGCGCTACGCGGTCAAGGACCCCTCGTCGGCCAAGGAGTGCATGGACGAGAACCGCATCCTGAGGCGTATCGCCGCCGACTGTATCGAGGACACCTCCGGTTACTTCGTCACCACCGACAGAGACGACCCCTCCTACTCGGACCTCTTCATCGACGGTTGCCGTAAGGCCGGAATCCCCGTGGAGGAGGTCCCCGTCGGCGCCGCGCTTGTCGCCGAGCCGCGCCTCAGCCCCCGCATCAGCCGGGTGCTCCAGGTGCCCGACGCGGGCATCGACGCGTGGAAGACGGTGTGGAGCTGCGTGCGCTCCGCGGAGGATTACGGGGGCCGGACCCTGCCCTATCACAAGGTGACCGGCGTTCTGCGGGACGACCACACAATCCTCGGTGCGGTTGCGGAGGACCGCGCCGGCGATGAGGTCCGCATCAGGGCGGGTTTCACCATCAACGCGAGCGGCGCCTGGGCGGCCTCGATCGCATCTCTTGCGGGATGCGAGGGAATCACGATCCTGCCGGGGCGAGGAATCATGATCGCAATGGGCCACCGGCTCGTCGACACGGTGATCAATCGCTGCCAGATGCCGACCGACGGCGACATCCTGGTGCCGATTCGCACGGTCAGCGTGATCGGCACCACCGACGAGGAAGCCTCCGACCCGGATGATCTCGCGATCCTCCAGGAGGAGGTGGACCAGATGCTGGATGACGGCGAGACCCTTGTCCCGGGCTTCAAGCAAGCGCGGGCGCTGCGCGTGTGGGCCGGTGTGCGGCCGTTGTTCAAAGACAGCAAAGAAGAAAGGTCCGCCACGCGCGATGTCAGCCGCTCCCACAAGCTCGTGGATCATCGCGAGCGCGACGGCGTGGACGGCTTTCTCACCATTACCGGAGGCAAGTTCACGACCTTCAGGCGGATGGCCGAGGACACCGTCGACGCCATGGCCGCGCAGCTCAAGGACGAGCGAGCCTGCAAGACCCACGAGGAGCAACTTCCCGATTCCGAGGAACGCACCTACTACGCGCTGAGCTCCAGGCTCTCGGCGCGCGAGGACAGCCTCCACGACGAGCAGATCATCTGCGAATGCGAGCTCATCGGCAGGCGCGCGCTCGAAAACGCGATGCAGCGCCGGGGCTCTTCCGATCTCGACGACATCAGACGCACGCTGCGGCTCGGCATGGGGCCCTGCCAGGGGGGGTTCTGCATCTATCGGGCCGCGGGCATCCTGCATTCGCTTCAGAGCATCGATGCCGCCATAGCCACCACCTCCCTCAAAGACTTCCTTCAGGAGCGGTGGAAGGGTCTCCACCCGATCCTCTACGGCGACGGTCTGCGGCAGGCGAGGCTCGACGACTGGATATTTCAGGGGTTGCTCGATGTCGAGCATCTTCCGGGCGGGCAGAAGGCATGAACGCGGACACCGTCGTGATCGGGGCCGGCCTGGCCGGGCTGACCTGCGCCCTGCGCCTCGCCGAAGGGGGCCGCAAGGTCGCGGTAGTGGCGACCGGAGCCGGGTCTCTGCATCTCGGGGGGGCCACGATCGACATCCTCGGCTACGACCCCGGCCTCGTCACCAGCCCCGCGGCGGCCCTCGGCGCGTTCGTCCGCGCGCACCCGGAACACCCCTATGCCCGGGTACCCGCGAGCCTCTGGAGCGCGGCTCTTGAGTGGCTGAGGGAGCGTTGCCGGCCTCTCCAGCTAGCAGGATCGCTGCACCAGAACCTCATGCTTCCCACCGCCGCGGGAGCCCTCAAGCCGAGCGCCCTCGCCCCCGGGAGTGTGGCCGCCGGCGATCTCTCCGCCGGGGGCAAGGTCGCACTGGTGTCGTTGGCCGCCCTCAAGGACTTCTATCCCAGGCTCGCCGCCGCCAATCTCAACCGCGCCGAGACAGGGTCCACCGAGGGCATCGAAGCGCGCGCGATCGAGCTTCGCGGTGCGGTTGCCGGCGAGGCCGACCCGGGCCCTCTGCGGCTCGCCCGGGCTTTCGAGGAGGCCTCGTTCAGGGGCGGGATCGCAGCCCGGCTCGAGGGGAGGATCGAGCCGGGCGAGCGTGTGGGCTGGCCCGCCGTGCTGGGATTGCACCGGAGTCCAGAGGTCGTTGCAGAGCTGGCCGAGCGCATCGCTGCGCCGGTCTTCGAGATTCCCACCCTGCCCCCATCGATCCCGGGCATGCGTCTTCACGCGGTGCTCAGCCGAGCGCTCAAGAGGGCCGGGAGCCGCGTGGTGCTGGGAGCTGCCGTGGTCTCGAGCGCCTCTCACAACGGCCGGCTCCAGGCGGTTATCACCGACACCGGGGCGCGCCCCTCCTCTCATGAAGCCCGTCAATTCGTCGTCGCCACCGGGGGAGTGTCGGCAGGAGGTGTGACGCTCGACTCGTCGTGGACGTTCAAGGAGAGCGCTCTCGATCTGCCGCTTCATGGCGTTCCGCCGCCGGGGACGGAGCGCTTCCGCCCCGATGTCTTCGCCTCTCACCCCACCGCGCGCGTAGGCGTCGCGGTCGACGAGGAGTGGCGGCCGCTCGATGCCGGCGGCAAAGTCGTCTACGACAACGTGCGGGTCTGCGGCGCCACCCTTGCGGGGGCCGAGCCGCACAGAGAGAAGTCGGGCAACGGCATCAGCCTGGTCACCGGATATGCGGTCGCGGATGCGATCCTGCGTTCATGACCACCGACATTAGGGCGTCCCTCGACCATTGTGTCAAGTGCACGATCTGCGAGACCTATTGTCCGGTGTCGGCCGCCACTCCGTTGTTCCCCGGCCCGAAGTATGTGGGGCCTCAGGCTGAGCGCTTCCGTTCGGAGGAGGCTTCAGTTGATGAGTCACTCGACTATTGCTCCGGCTGCGGCATCTGCTCACAAGTGTGCCCGCAGGGCGTAAAGATCGCCGAGATCAACGCTCGGGCACGGGAGCACATGAAGGCGCAGCGGGGGGTTCCCCTCAGAGACCGCGTCATCGCCCGGCCCAGTGCGTCGGCCCGCCTCGCCACACCGGTGGCTCCGCTGGCCAACCTGGCCCTGGCCAGCCCCGTCTTGCGTTACCTCGCCGAGTCCGTAATGGGAGTGCATCGAAAAGCACCGCTGCCGCGCTTCGCCTCCCGCACTTTTCAGAAGCGGCACCGGCGGCGCTCGCCTGCTGATTCATTCCGTCCCCAGCCCGGGCATGCCAAGTCCGCCAAGGTCGTCTACTTCCACGGCTGCGGCGTGAACTTCTTCGAGCCCCGGCTCGGAGAGATGGCGGTCGCGGTGCTCGAGCGCAACGGCTTCGAGGTGGTCGTGCCGCCCCAGGACTGTTGTGGCCTGCCTCTGCAGTCGAACGGACTGTTCTCCGAGGCCCGCGCCTACGTGCGGCGGCTCGCCGCAAATCTCGCCCCCTATGCACGCGCGGGGATCCCGATCGTGTCGACCTCGACGAGCTGCTCACTGATGCTGAAGCGCGAGGCCCACGAAATCCTCGGCGAGGACTCCGACGATCTTGCGGTGGTGTCGGAGCAGATGTACGACATCTGCGAGCTGCTGGCGGGCCTCTTGGGCCGCTCGGAGCTCGACACTCGCTTTGCGCCCTTGTCGATGACGGTTCCCTATCACGCCCCCTGCCAGCAGCGGGGCCACGGCATCGGCTCCCCGGCCCTCGACCTCCTGGAGCTGATTCCGGGCCTCGAGGTCCTGGAGCAAGACGCCCAGTGCTGCGGTATCGCCGGCACCTACGGCCTCAAGAAGGAGAAGTACGACATCGCCATGGCGGTGGGCCGCCCGCTGTTCGAGTCGATCTCTGAGCTGGGGGCGACGATCGCAGCTTGCGACAGCGAGACCTGCAGGTGGCAGATTGCCCATGCCACGGGAGTGCCTGTGGTCCATCCCATCGAGCTCCTGCACCGAGCCTATGTGGGGGAAAAGTAGAGTTTCCTGGTGAGCCCCGCCAACCATCCTCTGGACTCCCGGCTCATGGGGCTCACCTATCTGCGGATTGCGTTGATCCCGGTCGTGATGGCGCTCACGCTGAGGGGGTCGTGGGGGGCCGCGGCAGGGGTGTTCGGGATCGCCGCAATCACCGACTTCTTCGACGGCTACCTAGCCCGCCGTTGGAAGGCGACCACGGTGCTGGGTTCGTTTCTCGACACCACGGCCGACAAGCTGCTGGTCGCAGGCGCCCTGATCGCACTGGTGGAGGTGGGCCGGGCATGGGCGTGGGTGGCCTTCGTGATCGTGGGACGAGAGTTGGTCATCCTGGGGCTGCGCGGAGTCGTGGCCTCCGATGGTCTCGTCATGACCCCCTCGTTCTGGGGCAAGCTCAAGGCCAACGTCCAGTTCGTGGCGATCCTGCTGGCGCTGCTGCGGCCGGCCGCGGACCTCGGCCCCCTGTTGCTCGATGAGTGGGTGATGGTTCTCGCCTGCTTCGTGACAGTCATGTCGGGCCTGGAGTACCTCGCTCGCCACTCGAGCGCCCTGGCCGGCTCCCGGTGAGCAGGGTCCTGGTCACCGGCGGCACGGGCGTGGTCGGTGCCGCGGTGGTGACGCGCCTGGTGGCTCAGGACAGGGAGGTGCGCGCGCTGGTGCGCAGCGATGACGGGGCGGCGCGAGTGAGCTCGTGGGGGGCGGAGCCGGTTGTTGGCGACGTGCTCGATGCCGACTCTATGTCTGTGGCCATGCGCGGCGTGGCGGTCGTCTACCACGTCGCCGGGCTCAACAGCCTGTGCCCCCGGGACCCGGCTTCCCTCTACGAGGTCAACGTCTCAGGCACTCGCAACGTGGTGGAAGCGGCCGCGCGCTCAGGTGTAGCTCGGCTGGTGCTGACCTCCTCGGGGGCCGCGATAGGAGAGTCCAAGAACAGCGTGGGCTCGGAGGTCTCCGAGCATAGAGGCAGCTTTCTCTCTCACTACGAGCGCTCCAAGCACCTCTCCGAGCGGCTTGCCTTCGACTTGGGCGCACGCTTTGGGCTCGAGGTCGTGGCCGTCAACCCCTGCTCCGTACAGGGTCCCGGCCGCTCCACCGGCACCGCCCGCATCCTCAGTGCCTGCATCGAGGGCAGGCTCAAACTGTTTCTCGACACCCGCCTGAGCATCGTCGACATCGACGACTGCGCCGAAGGACACCTGCTCGCCGAGCACAAGGGCGTCCCGGGTGAGCGCTACCTGCTGTGCGGTTCCACGCTCTCGAGCCGTGAGGCGTTGGAGCTCGTCACACGCCTCGCAGGCACCTCCCACGAGCCCCGCCTGGTGCCCGCGGCGGCGGCCTATGCGGCGGCGGCTTGCGCCGAAAGGGTCGCCCGGGTCTCGGGGAAGGATCTGAGCGTGTGCCGCGCCATGGTGAGAACGATCGCATTCGGGCACGCCTACGACGGCTCCCGGGCGAGCCGCGAGCTGGGACTCGTCTACACGCCGATCGAGGAAACCCTCAGGCGCACGATCGACTGGCTTCGTGAGCAGAAGGCCGCGTAGCCAGAAGGGGTTTCAGTGACTCTGGTGCCCTTCCTGTCCCGTAGCGAAGTCACCCTCGTGCACCTTGTCGGGCGTGTCCGGGGTGTCCTCCTGACCCTCTGAAAAGCGCCTGGGCTTCTCCTCGTCCTCCTCGTCGAGGGGATCGTCCTGGCCTTCGGCGTAGTTCCCCTCGTGCGTCTCCTCCGGAGAGTCCGGCTTGTGGTCCTGGCCCTCCTCGAAGCCGCCCTCCTCCGGCTGTTGCGGAGCGGCGGGCCGATCTCTGTCTGCCATCTAGTCTCCCTTCCTCGCGCTGTGGGCTGCGGAGCCTTCCAGCAGTTGTGGCAGCGTACGCCAGAAGCGGCCGCGCGGTACGGCCTCCACGCCGGCGGCCCGGGCGGCGTCGCCGAGTGCTGTGTCTACGTGCGAGAAGAAACCGATCGTCCGTGCTCGGGGGGCCGGGCCAAGCCCGCCTAATCCGGGCTCGCCGGCTTCGTCGAGATCGACCACCACCAGCTCGGGAGCATGTTCGGCCAGCGCCCGACTGAGGTCGTCTACGCGTGTCGTAACCATCGTCCACCCGGCCCTGTCGGCGGCATCCGCCACCCGAGCCTTGGCGGCGAGATCACGGCTCGCGAGCAACAGCTTCATGTCGAGAGCCTAGTGGAGATCGGGATCCGTCGCCGCGGCTCTGGACCTGCCTCTCTGGCCGGCCCGACGGTGGCAACGATCACGGTGTGCGTATACACACGTTTTTCTGTGGGCAGAGGCCCGCGGTTCGCGTTTGCCACTGCGGGCTAGCCTGGGCGTGTCCCCGCGGCCGCAACCCCCGGCTCTTTGTCGGTTGCTCGGGGTACGCTTTCGAGCGTGGACAACCCTCCAAACCAACGTGGCACCTCTCCCAAGAAGAGGCTCGCCTCCAACAAGCCCGGCACCGGGCCGGGATCGGGCCCGGGTCCGTTCGAAGGCAACCGACGGTGGGTCTCGATCGCCTGGATCGTGGGCGGGCTGCTGCTGCTCCTGTGGGCGGTGAATTCGCTCGCCGCGTCCTCTGAGGAGGTGCCGTTGTCCCGCCTGCTGGATCTCGTCGACCGCGGCCGGGTCAGCGAAGCAACGATCGGAACCGGGTCGGTGACCGGCACCTACAGCGCCGGTGAAGAAGAGAGGCGCTTCACCACCACGCTGCCCCCGGACTTCCAGACCAACCAACTCGTGCAGCGGCTGACCAAGCAGGGCGTGACGTTCTCGGGTTCGCAGCCGGGCTTGCTGACGCAGCTCCTGGTCGGGTTCGTGCCGTTTTTGATCTTCGGCGGCCTCATCTACTTCTTTGTGTTCCGGCGGGCGCGCCAGCAGCTCGGCGGCGGCGCCGGCGGGCCCCTGTCCCTCGGCAAGAACAAAGCCAAGCTCTACGACCGGACCGACCTCAAGACCACTTTCGCCGACGTCGCCGGCGTGGACGAGGTCGAAACAGAGCTCCAAGAGCTGGTCCTGTACCTGAAGTCCCCCGACAAGTTCAAGAAAGTAGGGGCGCGGATACCCAAGGGAGTGCTACTGGTGGGCCCGCCGGGCACGGGCAAGACACTTCTGGCGCGAGCCATTGCAGGAGAGGCCCAGGTCCCGTTCTTCTACATCTCGGCGTCCGAGTTCATCGAGCTCTTTGTCGGGCTCGGCGCCGCCCGGGTGCGTGACCTCTTCCAGCAGGCGCGCCAGCGGGCCCCGGCGATCGTGTTCATCGACGAGATCGACTCCATCGGCCAGGCTCGCTCAGGGGCGGCGGGCTATCAGATGGGCTCCAATCAGGAGCAGGAGCAAACCCTCCAACAGTTGCTCACCGAGATGGACGGCTTCGAGCCCAACTCCGGCGTCATCATCGTGGCAGCTTCCAACCGGCCTGAGGTCCTGGACCAAGCACTGCTGAGGCCGGGGCGCTTCGATCGCCAGATCCAGGTCAACCTGCCCGACATCAGGGGGCGCTCCGAGATACTCGAGATCCACGCCCGCGACGTCAAGATGGGGACGGGCATCGACCTCAAGGTCCTGGCTCGGCGCACGCCGGGTTTCTCCGGGGCTCAGCTTGCCAACGTAATAAACGAGGGAGCCCTGCTGGCGGCGCGGGGGAACCGGGAGGTCGTCGAGATGCAAGACCTCGAGAACGCCATTGACCGCGTGACCGCGGGGCTCGAGCGCCGCTCTCAAGTGCTATCGGATCGTGAGCGCAAGCTGGTTGCTTTCCACGAGCTCGGCCACGCGCTTGTGGCTCGCTTCGTCGAGCATGCCGACCCGGTACATCGGGTCTCGATCATCCCCCGCGGCATCGGCGCGCTCGGCTACACGCAGCAGCTTCCCGACGAAGAGCGTTACCTCATGTCCGAGCCCGAGTTGCGGGACCGCATAGCGGTCCTGCTGGGGGGCCGAGCCGCCGAGGAGACGGTGTTCGGATTCGCCACCACCGGCGCCCAGGACGACCTCAAGAAAGCTACCGAGATCGCCCGGCGCATGGTCATGGAGTTCGGCATGTCGCAGAAGGTCGGCCCCATCAACATCTCCGAGCAGGGGGCCCGTTTCCTGGCGCCCATGTTCCGGCGGGGCGACGATGTCTCCGATGAAACCGAGGTTGCGATCGACCGGGAGGTCAAGTCGATCCTGATCGAGGGACAGGAGAAGGCGCGCCGCATCCTCATTGAACGCCGAACAGACCTCGACGAGCTGTCCGAGGTCCTGCTCGAGCGCGAGACCCTCGACCGGGCCGACCTCGACCGCCACTTCTCGCCGGACGGGACCGCGGAGCTGGAGAGGAAAACGGCGGAACTCTAGCCGCTGCCCTCGCCGAGTGATGGTTGATGGTTGCTATGCAGCCGGTTCGTATCACTTGGCTAGAGGGGTGCGGCCCTCCTCGGCTCGCAGCGCCCGCATTGCCCACACCGTCCGGGTCACCGACGTGAGCGCACCCAGGCCCGCTAGCAGCAGCAGGCCAGGCGCAATCCAGCCGAGCAGGGCAGAGGCCATGATTATCAACATCCGGGCGTCGCGAGTGGCGACCCCGTCGGGACAATCCACGCCCACCGACTGGGCTCGCGCCCTCGTGTAGCTCACCAAGAAGGAGCCCGCCAGGGCAAGGGCGGCGGGACCCCCGTAGAGCTCCAGATCCGAGAATGCAAGGCCCAGTATCAACGCCGCGTCGGTCCAGCGGTCCAGCACGCTGTCGAGGAAGGCCCCCGCGGGTGAGGTCCTGCCCTGGAGCCTCGCCATGTCTCCGTCGGCGCAGTCGGCGATCTGTCCCACCAGGGCCAGAACGACTCCGGCCGTGTAGGCGTGGAACAGGAAGGCTATCCCGCCGGCCCCGGTCACCAGCGCACTGAGAATCGTCACCTGATTGGGAGTGAAATGCGTGCGGGCGAGCCACCCTGCCAGGGGGCGCGATACCGGCCGGTAGAGATAGCGCGTCAAGGGATAGTTGAAATCTACGCGCAGCATTCGCCCTCCCCTCTGGCGCGAGCGGACGAGGGGACAACCCCTCCCGATGACCGGAGAGTAAAGATTACCGCCTTGTGAGGAAGGATCAGGCCGAGTGGATCGTTGATAGAGATACACTTAGATTTTCTATCATCTTAGAGCGCATGAACGACCGAGCGATTAGCGAATGAGAAGGGTAAGGGGCAGACATGGACATCAATAAGCTCACGCTGAAGTCACAGGAGGCGCTGGGCCAGGCGCAGACTCACGCAAGGGAGTTGAATCACCAGCAGGTGGCACCCGCGCATCTGCTCAGCGCGCTGCTGGCCCAGACGGAGGGGGTCGTCTACCCCCTGCTCGACAGGTTGGGGGCCAATCCGGGAGTGTTGCGGGCTCGACTCGATGAGTTGTTGGGCGAGATCCCCAAGGTTTATGGACGGATCGAAACCTATCTCTCTCAACCGCTGCGCGACGCCCTCGAACGGGCCTTTGACGAGGCCGAGACGCTCGGGGATGCCTACGTTTCGACCGAGCACCTTCTCTTGGCGCTGCTCGAGGGCTCGGACGACTCCGCCGGGCTGCTGCGACAGTTCGGCGTCGAACGAGGCGCCTTTCTCGAGGCGCTCAAGCAGGTGCGCGGCTCCCAGCGCGTCACAGACAAGAACCCCGAGGACAAGTACCAGGCGCTCGAGCGCTTCGGGCGGGACCTCACCGAGGCCGCCCGGCGCGGCAAGCTCGACCCCGTAATAGGCCGTGACGATGAGATCCGGCGGGTCATCCAGGTCCTCTCCCGGCGCACCAAGAACAACCCGGTCCTGATCGGCGAGCCGGGCGTCGGCAAGACCGCAATCGTTGAAGGTCTCGCCAACCGAATCGTGGCGGGAGACATCCCCTCCTCGCTGGCCAACAAGCGTGTGGTGTCGCTTGACATCTCCTCGATGGTTGCAGGGTCCAAGTTCAGAGGCGAGTTCGAGGAACGGCTGAAGGCGGTTCTCAAGGAGATCGCGGATTCCGAGGGCGAAGTCATCACGTTCGTAGACGAGCTCCACACGGTGGTGGGGGCCGGTGCGGCCGAAGGGGCAGTGGACGCGGGCAACATGATCAAGCCAATGCTGGCGCGCGGCGAGCTGCGCATGGTTGGGGCCACCACACTGGACGAGTACCGCAAGCACGTCGAGAAGGACCCGGCCCTCGAGCGCCGCTTCCAGGTAGTCGTCGTGGGCGAGCCCTCGGTTGAGGCCACCGTTGCGATTCTGCGCGGCCTCAAGGAACGCTACGAAGTTCACCACGGGGTCCGCATACAGGACGCAGCCCTGGTGGCTGCGGCCATGCTTTCGGACCGCTATGTCACAGGCCGCTTTCTGCCCGACAAGGCGATCGACCTCATCGACGAATCAGCCTCTCGGCTGCGTATTGAGATCGACTCGATGCCGACCGAGATCGATGTCCTCGACCGCAGGTCGAAGCAGCTCGAGATCGAGAAGGCCGCACTGGGAAAGGAAACCGACGAGGCCTCGCGCCGCCGGCTCGAGCGAATCGAGGCTGAGCTCGCCTCCCTGCACGAGGACATGGACGGCATGAAGGCCCACTGGCAGCAGGAGAAGGAGCGCATCGACGTCATCCAGAAGCTCAAGGCGGAGATCGAGTCGGTCCGCACGGAGGCCGAACGGGCCGAGCGCGACGGCGACCTGCAGCGTGCGGCCGAGCTTCGCTATGGCCGCCTGGTAGAGCTCGATCGCAGACTCCAGGAGTCAAACCGTGCGCTGGACGAGCTGCAGCTGGAGCAGCGCTTCCTCAAGGAGGAGGTGGACGAGGAGGACGTGGCCGAGGTCGTCGCGCGCTGGACAGGCATTCCCACCTCCAGGCTCATGGAGGGCGAGATCGAGAAGCTCGTGAGCATGGAGCAGGGTCTCCACGAGCGGGTCGTGGGCCAAGCAGAGGCGGTTGCGGCCGTGGCCAACGCCATCCGCAGGGCTCGATCGGGACTGTCGGACCCCAACCGGCCGATCGGTTCGTTCATCTTCTTGGGGCCGACCGGAGTCGGCAAGACCGAGCTTGCACGGGCGCTGGCGGAGTTTCTCTTTGACGACGAGCGCGCCATGGTGAGGCTCGACATGTCCGAGTACATGGAGAAGCACACCGTCAGCCGCCTCGTCGGCGCCCCTCCCGGGTACGTGGGGTTCGAGGAGGGCGGGCAGCTCACGGAGGCGGTTCGCCGCCGCCCGTACTCGGTGATCCTGCTGGACGAGATCGAGAAGGCGCATCCCGACGTTTTCAACGTGCTACTGCAGATCCTCGACGACGGGCGGCTGACCGACTCTCAGGGACGCACCGTCGACTTCAAGAACGCGGTGGTGATCATGACCTCGAACCTCGGCTCGCAATGGATCCTGTCCGCCGCCGAGAGCGAGCCACAGATCGAGGACAAGGTGCTGCAGACGGTGCGGGACCACTTCAAGCCCGAGTTCTTGAACCGAGTGGACGAGCTCATCGTGTTTCACCGGCTCGATCGCGAGCACCTGGCTCGCATCGCGGAGCTGCAGCTCGACATCGTGCAGAAGAGGCTCGGCGCGCGCAATATCGAGCTCCAGGTGACTGAAGACGCCCGCGCCTATCTGGCCGTGAAGGGCTACGATCCCGCCTACGGGGCGCGGCCTCTCAAGCGGTTGCTGCAAAAGGAGGTCTTGGACCCCCTGGCGCTCAAGCTGCTCGAGGGAGAGTTCTCCGACGGAGATGTCGTCTCGGTGACGGCAGAAGGAGACGGGCTGGTGTTTCGGCCCGCCTCCGAGGCGGCGACTCGGTAGGAGAGCGGCGGGCGCGAGCCGGTATAGCCTCGGCTGCGATGGGTGCTGAGATCTTGGTCCTTCGCTGCCGCCGCTGCGGAGACGTCTTCGTTGTCCACGAGGGCGAGCACGCGCCTTGCCCCAGTTGCGGGTGCGAGGTGGCCGACATCGCCCGGGAGCCGTTGTTGTAGTGGCAGCCCGCATCGCAGTGCTCGGAGACAAGTCACCCGCCGGCGATCCTCCGGACGATGAGCTGTTCGACGCGGTCCGGCGCGGCGGCGGCGAGATAGCCGATGCGGAGAAGGCGGACGGCATCGTGTGGGTGGATCCCTCCGACCCGGACGGCCTCAATCAGGCCTTAGAGCGCTCGCCCGCCCGGTGGGTGCAGCTTCCGTTCGCAGGAATCGAGCCGTTCGTTTCAGCCGGCGTCATCGACGAGGGTCACGCGTGGACTTGTGCCAAGGGCATCTACGGCGAGTCCTGTGCCGAACACGCGCTCGCGTTCATGCTTGTGGCGTGGCATCGCATGCACGATCACATCGGCGCTACTCGCTGGCACCCCGAGGACTCGAGCTCCACAGAGCGGCGCTTCCACGGCCAGGCGAAGGTCGCCATCGTGGGCACCGGGGGCATCGGGGGGTCTTTGGCCTCGATGCTCGAGCCTTTCGACGCGCACGTAATCGGTGTCAACCGCTCCGGCCGGCCCCTGGCGGGGGCTCAGAGGACGGTGGTGGTGGCGGAGCTTTCAGAGGTGATCTCAGAGGTCGATTTCGTCGTTTTGGCGGCCGCCACTACCTCCGAGACAGAGGGTCTCCTAGACGAGGCGATGTTTGCCCGCATGAATGCCAGCGCCTGGTTGATCAACGTCGCCCGAGGAGCGCTGGTCGATACCGACGCTCTCGTCGATGCGCTCCAGCGCAGGGTGATCGCCGGGGCCGCGCTCGACGTCACCACTCCCGAGCCGCTGCCCGAGGGCCATCCTCTGTGGGAGCTGGATGACTGCATCATCACGCCACACATCGCCAACACATGGGTGATGGGCCTGCCCGCATTGTGCAGTCTCATCGAGCGCAACGTCGCCCACTTCGTTGCGGGAGAGCCGCTCGAGGCGACGGTAGATCCCAAGCTCGGGTACTGACCAAAGGTGAGCTTGCTGCCCTCTGGGCGCCAGCACGTCATTGAGCACGGCCCCCAGCGCGCCGTCGTGACAGAAGTCGGAGCGACTCTGCGCAGCTACACGGTGGATGGGATCGAGCTGCTCGATACCTTTGCCGAGGAGGCCATGAGTGACTACAGCCGCGGGCAGGTCCTGGCGCCGTGGCCCAACCGCATCGACCACGGCCGCTACTCGTTCGCCGGGCGCGACAGGCAACTGGCCCTCACTGAACCCGAGCGGGACAACGCCATTCACGGGCTCGTCCGCTGGCTCCCGTTTATTGAGGGGTCCTCCCAGGCCGGGAGCGTGCGGCTGTCGTGCGCGCTTTATCCCCAGAAGGGCTACGAGTTCTCGCTCCTGATCGACATCACCTACGCGCTGACCGGCCTGGGACTCGAGGTCCAGCTCAATGTCCACAACCGCGGCACCGAGCCGGCCCCTGTTGGCGCCGGATACCACCCCTACCTCGCTGCAGGATCCGGAAGGGTGGATGACGTGCAGGTACGCATGGGGGCCGCAACGGTTCTCACCACCAACGACCGTCTCATCCCGACCGGCGAGGCTCCAGTTCGGGGCACAGACCTGGATTTCACATTGATGCGGCGTCTCGGCGACACCCGCCTCGATCACTGCTTCACCGACCTCAGTCGGGATAACGACGGCATGGTACGGGTAGAGTTCGCTCCTCCGAGTCGCCCGGGAGTTGTCCTGTTCATGGACGAGCAGCACGACTACATACAGGTCTTTACTGGCGATGCAATCGGAGACGAGAGCCGGCGGCGACGCGGATTGGCGGTCGAGCCGATGACCTGCGCCCCCGATGCCTTCAACAACGGCAGGGGGCTGCGCGTGTTGGAGCCCGGGGAGTCATTCGTCAGTCGCTGGGGGATCGGCACCATTGCCTAGAGCCTGACGGCAGCGTGGGCTCTAAACTCTATTCAATGAAGAGAGTGGGATTGCTACTGGCTGCGGTATCACTCGCGGCCGCGTGTGAGGCGGCGCCGCCCGAGTTCGAGCTTGCGCGGCCCGCTCAGCAGTCGCCGGTCGCCATCAATGAAAAGAGCGCGGCCTCGCCAAGAGCGCCGCTATCGATCGAGGGCGGCCCGCGTACCCATCCGGCGATGAGCAACGCGGTCGCGGAGATCAAGCGGCTGCACCTGTGGCGAAGAATGACGTCGCATCTGACCCGATTGCGCATTCGTGCTCGCCCGGGGGTGAGCGCAGTCCCGCGGGACCGGCACCTGGCCGACTCCCTCTATCGTCCCACCAGGAAGAGAGACGGCCGTTACTGCCGGGTGACGTTCTATCCGAGGGCGATGAGGGACGACCTTGCAAAGCAGCGCTACTACTACTCTCAGGACCGCCTTCCGGAGGAGCCGCCGACGATGGACGAGTTCTGGGTTGCGATCCTGGCCCACGAGCTGGCCCACTGCCGCGATCACCACCGGAGCGAGAAGATTGCCCTGCAGGTCGAGCGCCGGGTGTTGCGGCGCCTCCGCAGCCGCTGAAGCTGCCGGGCCGGGCCGGACCGGCGAGGCGAGCTCTCGTCTCAGCCCCCTCGGGCCGTCGGCGTAGGATGCCCTCACGGAGTGAGTCGCTCGTAGTCGCTCGTAAAGGGGGAGCCATGAAGAAGCTCATCAATCGCCCGGAAGACGTGGTCTTGGAATCGCTCCAAGGGGCCGCACACGCACACTCAGGTCATGTACGCGTCAACTTCGATCCCTACTACGTGGCGCGGGCGGACGCTCCGGTAAGTGGGAAGGTCGCCCTCGTCTCGGGGGGCGGCTCCGGGCACGAGCCGATGCACGGAGGTTTCGTCGGCATGGGGATGCTGGATGCCGCCTGTCCCGGCGAGATGTTCACCTCACCCACGCCCGATCAGATGCTTGAAGCCACCAGGGCGGTCGGCGGCGGCGCGGGGGTTGTGCACATCGTCAAGAACTACACGGGCGACGTCCTGAACTTCGAGATGGCTGCAGACCTGGCCAAAGAGGAGTCGATCGAAGTCGAGGCGGTCGTGATCGACGACGACGTCGCCGTCAAAGACAGCCTCTACACCGCAGGTCGCCGGGGAGTCGGCACAACTGTGCTGGCAGAGAAAATCTGCGGGGCGGCGGCGGAACAAGGTCGCTCGCTCAAAGAGGTGGCAGACATCTGTCGAACTGTTAACTCTCGTGGCCGCAGCATGGGCATGGCTCTAACATCCTGCACAGTCCCTGCCGCAGGAGAGCCAACTTTTGAGCTCGGCGACGATGAGATGGAGATCGGCATCGGCATTCACGGCGAGCCGGGTCGCGAGCGCGCTCCGCTGGCTCCTGCCAAAGAGGTAGTGGAGCGTCTCGCCGAGCCCATCGTGAGCGACCTTCCATTCGAGCGCGGCGACGAGGTGCTGGCCTTTGTCAACTCGATGGGCGGGACACCGCTGATCGAGCTATACGTGCTCTACAACGATCTCGTCGCCTTCCTCGACGGCAAGGGTTTGAAGATCACTCGCAACCTGATCGGTCCCTACATAACGTCCTTGGAGATGGCGGGCTGCTCGATCACGCTGCTCAAGCTCGACGACGAGTTGACGAAGCTGTGGGACGCTCCGGTCAATACCCCCGGTCTGCGCTGGGGCGCGTGACCTCGCAAGGATCAGGCGGAGGAGGATGATGAAGTGACGATCGTCTACGACGACGTCCTGCAGTGGGTACGCAACTTCGCCACCGAGATATCGGATAACAAGCAGTACCTCAGCAAGCTCGACGCGGCGATCGGTGATGGCGATCACGGCACCAACATGGACCGGGGAATGCAGGCTGCGCTTCCCAAGCTCGAGGCGGTGTCGGGAGAAGATGTGGGGGCGGCATTGAAGGTGGTCGGTATGGCGCTCATCTCGAAGGTCGGAGGTGCCGCGGGACCATTGTACGGAACGCTCTTCTTACAGCTGGGTGCTGCTAGCGCGGGGAAGTCCGAGCTGAGCGCGCATGACTGGTCGTCTGCCTTGGAGTCGGCTGTGGAGGGCGTTCAAGCGCGCGGCAAGGCCGACCCCGGCGACAAGACCATGATCGACGCACTCGTCCCTGCTCGAGACGCTTTCAGAGATGCAGTTGAGGCAGGAGCCTCACTCGGCGACGCGCTCGAGCGTTCGTCGGACGCAGCCAAAGTCGGAATGGAGGCGACCATTCCACTGGTGGCACGAAAGGGCCGTGCCAGCTACCTTGGCGAGCGCAGCGCCGGTCATCAAGATCCGGGCGCAACCTCGTCACACATGTTGGTCAGAATTGCGGCCGAAACCTGGAAGGACTCCTAACTCAAGGATTGCAGTGGTCGGGATAGTGATCGTGTCGCACAGCTCTGCGATTGCAAAGGGCGTGGTAGAGCTGGCTCGGCAGATGGGCGGCGAGGGGGTTGCAATCGAGCCCGCCGGAGGGCTAGATGAACCCGGCAACCCCATCGGCACCGACGCGGTTCTTGTGCACGCTGCGATCGAGAAGGCGGACTCGGGCGATGGCGTGCTCGTGCTTATGGATCTCGGCAGCGCAGTGATGAGCGCGGAGGTTGCGCTCGACATGCTTGACGATGAGCAACGAGCCCGGGTTTATCTATGCGAGGCTCCGCTGGTCGAGGGAGCGGTCGCGGCAGCAGCAGTCGCTCGAGTAGGCGAGGACCTCGAGGGTGTTGCACGCGAGGCGCGAGGTGGGCTTCAGGGCAAGGCCGCGCACCTCGGTGTTGAACAGTCGCAAGATACTGGTAAGAGGGCGCCTGAGGAACCAGACACAGGCAGCATCAAGGAGCTGCGGCTGACGGTCACCAACCCGCTCGGACTCCACGCTCGGCCCGCGGCCCGCTTCGTTCGCACCGCGGGCGACTTCGACGCCAAGATCGACGTAACCAATCTCACCACGGGAAAGGGACCGGTCACTGCGCGCAGCCTGAACGCGATCGCCACCCTGGGCGTGAGGCGGAACCATGACATCAACGTCACGGCACGGGGGCCCCAGGCGAGCGACGCGCTCGCCGCCCTGCGGGTGCTCGCCGACGAGGGCTTCGGTGATCAAGCCGGGGCAGGCGCGCCCACGCCACCAAAGGTGAGCGCGGTGGAGGGAGCGACGTTTACGGGACTGCCGGTGTCGCCGGGAAGCGCGACCGGAGCCGTTCGTCGCCTGCGTCGTCCCGAAATCGAGATTCCCCCCGAGGTCTCGGTGGATGCCGCCGACGAACTCGCCGCCCTGGAGGGAGCCGTCGCGCAGGTGCGGCGGGAGCTATCCGGAACGCGTGGGAGCATCGCCGATCGGGCCGACGAGCAGAGTGCAGCGATCTTCGACGTTCACCTCATGTTGCTCGACGACCCGATGCTTCTCGATCCGGTCCGGCAGGCGATCTCCGAAGATGGATCGAGCGCCGCGCGTGCGTGGTCAAGGGAGATCGACTCGGTCGTGGGCCGCTACCGCTCGCTGGACGACGAGTACCAGCGTGAACGGGCAGAAGACGTGGCGGAGGTCGGCCACCGGGTGCTGGCGTGCCTCATCGGGGTGCCGCCGGCTGCTTCCGAGCTCGGGGGCCCGGGGATCCTAGTAGCCGCCGAGCTGGCGCCGGCCGAGGCGGCCTCGATCGACCTCGAGTTGGTGCGCGGCATAGTCACCGCACGCGGCGGGCCCACCAGTCATGCCTCGATTCTTGCCCGCTCGCTCGGGATCCCGACCGTTGTGGGCGCCGGCGACGAGGTACTTGGTCTGGCGGAGGGTGCGCAGCTGCTGATCGACGGTGCGTCGGGAGCCATCTACGTCGATCCAGACGCAGGGCTTGTATCTCGCTACGAAGCCCTCGAACGGCAGCGGGAGATCCAGCGGGTGACTGCGCAGCGAGCGGCCTTCGAGCCCGCCGCCACAAGGGACGGCCATCCCATCGAGGTGAGCGCTAACCTCGGCTCGGTTGCCGGTGTGGAAGATGCATTGGCCGCCGGTGCAGACGGTGTCGGCCTGTTGCGCACGGAGTTCCTTTTCCTGGATCGGGACACGGCGCCAACAGAGGAGGAGCAGCTCGCGTCCTACGCCGCGATAACTCGGGCGCTGGGTGACAGGCCCTTGATCCTGCGCACGATGGATGTCGGAGCCGACAAGCCACCCGCCTGGTTGGAGCTTGAGCCCGAGACGAACCCCTTCATGGGCTTGCGCGGAATTCGTGTCTCACTCGCGCAACCGGAGATGCTGCTGACACAGCTTCGCGCTGCCCTGCGGGCGGCCGCAGGCCATTCGCTAAAGCTGATGTTCCCAATGGTCAGTACGCTCGATGAGCTATTCCAGGCCCGCGAGCACTTTGTACAGGCGCGCACCGAAGTGAGGCGAGCCGGGCATTCAACGCCGGAGAATATCGAGGTGGGGATCATGGTCGAGATGCCCGCCTGTGCCATCTCCGCAGATGCCTTTGCTCCGCACGTCGACTTCTTCTCGATCGGAACGAATGATCTGACCCAGTACACGCTGGCGGTGGATAGAGGCAACAACCGCGTCGCAGGCCTGGCCGATCATCTTCACCCGAGCGTATTGAGGCTCATCGATCATGTGGTTGAGGCGGCTCAACGGCACGACAAGTGGGTGGGAGTGTGTGGAGAGCTTGCAGGCGATCCTCGGGCTGCGCAGATCCTCGTGGGACTGGGTGTAACGGAACTATCGATGAGCCCTCCTGCGATTGCGTTGGTCAAGGATGCGATAAGGCGGATGACTCATCAACGCGCCAAAGAGGTCGCCGCGTTGGCGTTAGAGATGGCCTCGGCAAGCGAGGTCAGGCGGTTGATCGAGACCGATTAGACGCTGTTCAGGCGATTGCCGAAACGAGCTCTCGGCAGAAATCCGGAATGTCCTCGACCACGCGGCCCCAGACGATGTTCCCGTCGCGAAAGGCTGGTTCGTCTACCCATTCGGCACCCGCATTGATGAGATCGTCTTTGATTCCCATGCTGCCGGTGGCGCGGTGTCCCCTAACGATTCCGGCCGAGATGCCGACCAGTCCCGCATGGCAGATCAGCCCCACGATCTTTTGTTGCTCGTAAGCATTGGCAACGATGCTGGTCACCTCAGGGTAGCGGCGCAGTTTGTCGGGTGCCCAGCCGCCGGGAACGACGACGACGTCGAAGTCGTCGGCGGAGACGTCTGAAGCAGCCACTTCACTGGTGGCTGCGAGGCCGTTCTTTCCTCGATACTCCTTGTCGGCCGCAGTTCCGACGATTCGGACCTCAGCCCCGCTCTCGCGCAGCCGCATGTACGTGACCCAGAACTCGAGGTCCTCGAAACCCTCCTCGACAAAGAGAGCGACCCTGGTTGTACCCGACTTGTTCGCCATGCTGTCCTCCATGCCTCGTCCGATGGCCCGAACACTAGCCGAGCGCCGATCTTCTTCCACCTCAGCAGCGCTACGCGCTCCTTTCGCGGAGAAGATCGCTCGGCTTAGGCAGCGGTAACGAAAGAGCGCGGGTTTCATCAGCTGATTAGCCGGAAGAGGGTGAGCCCATGGCGCAAAATGCGAAGACGATTGCCCCACCGCCGGCGACGCGGCGGATGCCTTGTTCATGTCGCGCCGCCGGAATTCTAGTGCAAGTTCTGCAACGCTATGGCAATTAAGGCGCCGACGGCGAATAGATCAAAGTCAGACATGTCCAGAAAGATCCCCAAGAAGAATCTGAGAAATCTTCTTACGAACGCCGGTTTCGACCGCTGAATTGTCGCACCCTTCTGTCACAGTGACATGCATGGAGTTCACGGCGATGGACGAGGCGATCAGGCAGATCGAGAAGTCCAACATCGATCTCGAGCCCGAGGTGATGGACGCCCCTGCGGTGCGCGAGCTTCTGTCTCGCTATGCCAAGGCCAAGAAGCTGGTGTCCTACGGCGAGACCATGCTGGCGGCCAAGCTCGGCGACGCTGCTGAAGTGGCGCGCACAACCGGAGTGTCTGTGGGCAAGGCGAAGGCCGCAGTCGACACGGGAAACTCCTTGAAGTCGGCCGACGAGGTCCGAGACGCGTTCAGATCGGGCGAGATCTCTGTGGACCAGGCCTCAGAGATCGCCACGGCCGAGAACGCCTCCCCCGGCTCCTCGACAGAGTTATTGAGGTGGCCCAGGATGAGTCCTTCCAGGCGCTCAGAGAGAAGTCGAGAAAGGTCGTGCTGGAAGCCGAGCAGCATCGGGGCCTAGCTGAGCGCCAGCACCACGCCCGCAGGGCCCGCAGCTACCGGGACGAGCTCGGCATGATCTCAATCAACCTGCTGCTGGAGCCTCATGTCGGGGTGCCCATCGTCAACCGGGCCGAGACCGAGGCGGGGCGCCGGTTCCGTGCAGCCAAGAGGGACGGCCGCCAAGAGCCCTTCGAGCGCCTCCTGGCAGACGCCTACGCCGGTCTGCTCTCTACAGGGACCACGGTCCCGGCTCGCAAGCCCGAGCTGGTGGTGCTGGTGTCACACGAGATCACCCAGCGGGGGTGGAACGACGTTGCAGAGGGCGAGATGTGCAAGATTCCCGGAGTCGGCCCCATCTCTCCCCAGACGGCCAGAGAGATCGCCTCCGACGCCTTTCTGAGCGGGCTGTTCTATGACGGCACCGACCTGCGTCACTTTCGCCGCTGGACCCGAAACACTCCCGTAGACGTCCTGTTGGCGCTGCAGCTGGGCCAGCCGCCGGACTTCGACGGGGTCAAGTGCACCGATTGCGGCCGCCGCTTTCGCAACGAGAAAGACCACAGCGCGCCTCATGTCGCCGGAGGCTTGGCGTCAACCACCAATCTCAAGTGGCGCTGCTACGGGTGTCATCAGAACAAGACCGCAGAGGATCGAAGAACAGGAAAGCTGACACCTCCGGACCCCGATGCCGGGCGAGGTCCGCCGGGGCCGTGAGCTCTTGGACGGGGAAGCCCCTTGTCGGTGAGCGTGCGTTCGACCTGACGTCATATGTGCGAGATCGACGGGACGAACTGGCATCGGACCCGGACGCCGTGAAGATCGTTCGCAAGAGGCTGGACCTCCTCTGTAAGAGACTTGGCGTAGACCAAGAGCGGGTGCGCGGATGGGCACTGGCCCACGCACTTGCGTGGGGTTTCGACGCGGGCGGCAACTTCTACCCGGACCACGTCCTGGCCGCCCGCCTCATTGCCCGCTGCTAGGTGCCGCGCGATCTGAAGACGAGATCGGATGCGGTGTGACTCACAATTCCTTGACCACGGCTCGGTACTTGCGCACGTTCTTCTTCTCGGTTATGACACTCTCAATTTGAACCAACACCAGGCGATCGATGTTTACGAAAGTCTTTAGGAAGAAGCCTGCGTTACCGGAGTCGGCCTCGTCCAGCTTGCCGTAGTAGCTCTTGGTCGCTCGTAGATCATCGGCATTGTCAAAGACCAAGGCGAAGCCCCGGAGTTGGAGATCACTGCCCCCGATGGGGATGAGGAACGAGGTGGCGTCCTCGGTCCGCAGGGGCGCTTCACCGAAGTCCTCACTGGTCATCGGGCGCGGCTTCCTCGCTTCCAAACCGGCATCCGTGAACGCGGCCACAACTTTCTTGGAGGTGAGGGCGGTTTTCTCGTTGACGGGTTTGGAAACGGTCTCCGACCGTTCCGGGCCGACCGGCATGCATGATGCAAGCATCCCAAAAGCCATTAGACCCAAGAAGCTCGATCTGATCACGATGATCTCATTGTGGCATTGGCCATCCGGGGTCACAGCCACAGAGGCGTTACCCCGCGATAGCCAGTCACGACCTGAAGACCGCCCAAGCCCCCTTCATCGAGCAACGCCCGCAGCGCATGGCGCCGCGACAGTGCCCGCACCGCCTCGGCCCCCTTCCCTTGTGCCACCGCTGTCCCATGAGAGTCCCGCAAACTCCTGTCGAGCTCAGCGGCCCCCAGTGCTTTGAGAACGGCTGCTTGCGGCACCGGGCCTGAAACCTCGAGCCCCTCATCTCGCAGAGCCGAGACGATCGGGTCCCAGTTGACGTGGGCCGTGATGTCGCGCTCGCCGGGAGCGGCCAGAAGATCGGTGCTCGGCCCGGCCCCCGTATAGGAGACGAGCGACTGCCGCCCCGACCCCTCGTAGCCGTAGTCGATGAAGCACGCCACGCCCTCAGCCACCAAGCGCGCCATCTTTATTGCCATCCCGATCCCATCAAGACTCACCTCGCAGCGCTCACCCTCGTCAAGCCCGCCGCCAAAGATCTTGAGCTCGGGCTTGGACAGAGGACCTGATACTTCCTCCAAGCTTTCGTCGACATAGATCTCGCGCAGATCCCCCCCGACTAGCTCGATCACGTGTACCGGCAGGTTGTCGAGTACCTCGACGGCGATGACGAAGTGAGCCGAACCGCCCGCAACCTCGTCGAGCGTCCGGCTCCAGGTCACACCACCGAAGCTCGAGAGACGCTCTCGCTGCCGCAGCTCGACCTCCCCGACCCGCTCCACCAAGCGGTAGGAAAGGGGAACCGTAGCCGCCTTCAGAACGGCAGCAGCGAAGCCCCCCTCGCCGCCCCCTACTTCGACGACCTCTAAGCGCTCGGGGCGACCGCACGACTCCCACACCTGCTCGAGGCCGTGAGCCCACAGCTCCCCGAAGGAAGGGTCGAGCTCCGCCGAAGTCATGAAGTGGCCTGCTCTGCCGGTGCGCACTGCCCCCGATGAGTAGTAACCGTGTTCCGGGTGGTAGAGGGCGAGCTCCATGAAATCCCGAAAGCTCAGGGGGCCGCAGCTCGGCGATCAGTCGTCTGAGGGTTCTCTTCAGACTGAGCCCCGTTCGGCGGGGGTAGGACTGCACCAAACGTCCCGGCCCACGTTGGCGGCTAAGCCCCCTTCCTGGGAGCAGCCCTCGGCACCTTGGCCTGGGCCTTCAGCGCCGCCGCCCGCATCTGCTCGTACCACGCCCGCTTGTCGGCGTAGGTGTGGACTCTTGCGAGCGCCGCCTCGCTCACCCGCACGACATCGCCGTGCCTCGCCCGATCTCCATAGAGAGCGATCAGCCGGTCGTAGGGCCCGGTGGCGTCGAAGCCGGCCGCCACCGCTTCCTCGTAGAGCTCGCAGGCCCCCTCGGGGTCGCCGATCTGCTCCAGGTTCTGACCCCGCTGGAACTTCCTCACAATGTCCTGAGGCTCCATGTTGGCCATGCAACCACACGCGCCGACCCACCGCTGCTGCCGACGGGCGGCCGGCCCGCGGACGGCCCGGGCCGCGGGGCCTATCCTCTAGACAACGGAATCAAGATCGTGACCGACGACTAGTAAGGGAGTGGCGCCATGACGCTCGGCTACTCGGGAGACCTCTACATACTCGCCTTCGACCACCGAGGCTCGTTCCAGAAGAAGATGTTCGGCATACAGGGAGATCCCACCGCCGAGCAGACCGAAACCATCACCGACGCCAAGAGGGTGATCTTCGAAGGCTTTCTCACCGCCCTGGGCGAGGGCGCGCCGCGCGATGCCGGCGGGCTCCTGGTCGACGAGCAGTTCGGCGCCGACGTCGCCAAGGAAGCCCACAAAGAGGGCCTGCTGCTGGCGATGCCGGTCGAAAAGAGCGGACAGGACGAATTCGACTTCGACCACGGCGACGACTTCGGGGCTCATATCGAAGAGTTCGACCCCGCCTTCTCCAAGGTGCTCGTTCGCTACAACCCCGAGGGCGACCAGGAGATGAAGGACATGAACCGGCGTCAGTCGGAGCGCCTCAAGAGGCTCTCGGACTGGCTCCACGACAACGACCGCAAGTTCCTGTTCGAGCTACTGGTGCCGGCGACGGACGAGCAGATGGAGCAGGCGGGCGGCGATTCGGACCGCTACGACCAGGAGCTCCGTCCCAAGCTCATGCTCGCCGCCATACGCGAGCTGCTGGCACAGGGAATCGAGCCCGACATCTGGAAGATCGAGGGCCTCGATAAGCGCGAGGACTGCGAGGCGATCTCGGAGCTGGTGCGTTCGGACGGTCGCTCTGGAGTGGTCTGTGTGGTGCTGGGCCGCGGAGCAAACGATGCCGCAGTGGACCACTGGCTCCGGCAGGGAGCAGGCGTTCCGGGCTACGTCGGTTTCGCAATCGGGCGCACGATCTGGTGGGATGCGCTCAAGGGCTATCTCGCCGGGGACCTGTCGCGTGAGGATGCCGCCGGGCAGGTCTCCGCCAACTACCGGCGCTTCATCGCGACTTACCAGAGCTGAGCCCCAACAGGCTGGTCCCGGCCCTCCTGGCGCTGACCCTGATGGCGGCGGCGCCGGGACCGCTCGCAGCCCGAACCTCCGATGAGCGCGCTATTCAGGAGCTACTCGACACACGCGCCGCGGCCTACCTCGAGGGCGACGAACGGGTCTTTTTCGCCGGGCTCTCGACGGACTCGCCTGCGTTCAGGACGCGCCAGCGTGACTTCTTGTCATGGAGCCGGAGCGTGCCGTTTGCGTCCTATGAGCTCGAAGCCGATTGGGAGCGCGCGGGTGACCTCGCCCGGCCCCCGGACCGCGCGCGCTATCGGGGGGCCGAGGACGTGGTCATCGCCCTGGTCGAGGAGCGCTACCGCATCGAGGGCTTCGATGACCGCCCCGCAGTGGAGGAGTACTACTTCACGTTCGTGAAGCGCTCGGGGGAGTGGCGCATAGCCGAGGACTCAGACCTCGACGAGCTCGGCCTCTTCTCGGTGCGCCATATGTGGGACTTCGGCCCCGTCGAGCTGCAGGAGGGCGTTCACTTTTCGCTGGTGCGCCATCCCTGTGGGGTGGGACTCACCTGTGTCGAGCTGCCTGCGAACCTGCTGGCGACCGCCGAGCAGGCACTCGCTCAAGTTGATCGGGGGTGGAGCGTGCCGTGGCGTCATCGGGTGCTGATCTACGTTCCGGCGTCGGCCGACGAGCTCGCCCGCATGATCCAGGCGACCTTCCCCCTGGACAACTTCGTCGCTTTCGCATACTCCACCTACGAAGCGGGGGAGGGCTACGATCTCACCGGCTATCGCATCATGCTGAACTGGGAGCAGATCCAGGGCCGTGACGACGCCTATTTGCGCTCGGTCCTCGCTCACGAGCTGCTCCACATCGCCACCCGGCCGGTGACCGGACCGTTCGTGCCGACCTTCGTCGAGGAGGGGCTCGCCGAGCACGTCGCTCAAGCCGAGAACCCGGCCCGGTTGTCGTTTCTCCAGGACGAGATCGCGGCCGGGCACTTCGACGGCGAGCTGCCGCGCGATTTCGAGTTCCTGACCGGGGACGGCACCGACATCTATCGCAGCTATCAGGAGGGGCTGGCCGCGGCCGACTTCTTCGCCGAGCGCTTCGGCGAGCGGCGCCTCGCCCGCTTCTACCTGCGTCTCGGGCGGGTCGAGTTCGCTCCGGGAACCTCCGCCTACCACGTCGGCCGGGCGCTCGAGGCAACCGTGGGCAGAGACTATGACAACTTCGAGCGGGCGTGGGCGGATAGCATCATCGACTGACATGAGTGCTCAACTACGAGGAGACGGCAGCAAAGACGGCTTCGCACTCGCTAAGGAGGCGCAGGCCCGGGGTGCGGTCGCGCTACTCGTCGAGGGCAGGGCGCGCGACCTCTCCTTCGTCCCGCCCGCCGAGGCTCAAACGGAGGTCGTGACCGCGACCGAGGAGCGCGGCCGCGAGATCGTGCGGCACTCGGCGGCACACGTTCTGGCCCAGGCCGTGCTGCGCCTTCATCCCGGGGCCAAGTACGCCATCGGCCCCCCCATCACGGAGGGCTTCTACTACGACTTCGAGGTCGAACGGCCCTTCACGCCCGAGGACCTCGAGGCGATCGAGGCCGAGATGCGGGCGATCGTGAAAGACAATCAGCGCTTCGAGCGCTCGGAGGTGAGCCGCGAGGAGGCCCTCGAGGCGTTCTCGGACCAGCCCTACAAGCTCGAGATCATCGCGGGTGTGGCCGAGGGGGCTGAGGCACTCGAGCAGCAGGGGGCCGAGGGCGAGATCATCTCGCTCTACCGCAACCTCGACTCCAGCGGTGAGGTTTCGTTCACCGACCTGTGCCGCGGCCCCCACCTGCCCGGCACCGGGCGTATCAAGGCGTTCAAGCTCACGCGCTCGGCCGGGGCCTATTGGCGCGGGGACGAGAGCAGGCCGATGCTGCAGCGTATCTACGGGACCGCGTGGGAGTCGAAGGACGCGCTTGCCGAGCATCTCCACCGTCTCGAGGAGGCGGAGCGGCGCGACCATCGACGGCTCGGGCGCGAGCTCGAGCTCTTCCACCTCGACGCAAGCGCGCCCGGTATGCCCTACTGGCTGCCGAACGGTTTGCGGGTACTGAACGAGCTCCTGGCCTTCTGGCGCGAAGAGCACGAGAGCCGTGGGTATCAGGAGATCGCCAGCCCCCTCGTTAACGACAAGGCCTTGTGGGACCGATCCGGTCACTGGGAGCATTACAAGGACAACATGTTCGTGATCCCTATAGACGAAAACACGACCTACGCGCTCAAGCCGATGAACTGCCCCAACGCCATGATCGTCTACAACCTTAAATCACGTAGTTACAGAGAGCTGCCGCTGAGGTTGTCGGACTGCGACATCCTGCACCGCTACGAGCGTTCCGGCACCCTTCATGGTTTGTTGCGGGCGCGCCGGATGCAGCAGGACGACGCGCACATCTTCATCTCGCCCGATCAGATCAGAGACGAGTACGAGCGCATCTTCGAGATATGCGATCGCTTCTACGGGATCTTCGAGCTGAACTACAGTCTTCGCCTGGGCACTCGGCCGCACTCGTTCATTGGGGACGTCGAGACGTGGGATGCGGCCGAGAAGGAATTACGGGCAATCCTCGAAGAGCGTATGGGACCGGGGCGATATGCGGTCGAAGAGGGAGGGGGGGCGTTCTACGGCCCCAAGATCGACATCCTGATGGAGGATGCGATCGGGCGGTCGTGGCAGATGGGCACCATTCAGCTCGACTTCCAGCTGCCGCGCCGTTTCGACTGCGAGTACGCCGATCGTGACGGACGGCGCCGCACGCCGGTAGTGATTCATAGAGTTATCTACGGGAGCCTCGAGCGCTTCTTCGGCATTCTCATCGAACACTTCGCCGGCGCTTTTCCCACCTGGCTCGCTCCCGTGCAGGTCGCATTCATACCCATCGCCGATCGCCACCTCGAGTACGCGCGCGTCTGCGAGGTGAAGCTCGAAGCGCGCGGCGCCCGCGTCGAGGTAGACGACTCCGGCGACACCATGGGGGCGAAGATCCGCCGCCATCAGCTCCGCAAGGTGCCCTACATGCTCGTGGTTGGTGACGACGAGGTGGGGTCGGGAACGGTCGCGGTGAGGCCACGGTCGGGGACCGAGCGACGCGGCGTGCCGTTCGAGGATTTCTCCGCCGGCTTGAGCGATGAGATCGCCAAGCGGGTGCTCGAGCCCTCTTTGTAGTGACTTGTAGTGGAGCGGCTGTGGAGTCCGTGGCGCATGGAATACATGACCCAGGGCTCTGATGACTCGAAAGGTTCTGGCGGCTGCATTTTCTGTGACCACCTTGAAGCCAACGATGACGAGGCGGCCTACATCGTTTATCGGGGGCCGGGCGCGTTCGTCATCCTCAACGCCTTCCCCTACAACTCCGGACACCTCATGGTCGCCCCCCTCAGGCATGCCGCCGATCTCCACGAGCTATCGGGAGATGAGCGCCACGAGCTCATGGATCTCATCACCAAGGCGATCGAGATCGTGCGCGCCGCCATGAGTCCCGAGGGCTTCAACGTCGGGGTCAACCTCGGCGGGGTTGCGGGAGCCGGCGTTCCCGGACACGTTCATGTTCACGTCGTCCCCCGCTGGGGTGGGGACACGAACTTCATGCCGGTGGTGGGGGAGACGAAGGTGCTGCCGGAGATGCTGGCCGACACCGCGGCCAAGCTGCGTCCGGGCTTCGCCGCGCTCTAGGCCGCGGCGGTCGCTCCTGAAGGAGGCGGCGATCCTTCTCTACACCGTTCGGTTCGCCGTGATCAGCCACGCCGCCGATCCGAAGACGACACCTTCCCCCGTGTCGTGCGCAGACATCGTTTTTCGGAGGGCGTTCAGCGCGGAGGCGGTCGAGGGTTCGTCCAACCCTTGCAACATGCCCCTGACCACTCCCGTGCTGCTGATGAAACGAAACGCGTCTTCGCCGTCCTTTCCAAGCCAGACGGGGACTTCGAGGCTCTCAATCGTGATGTCCTCGAACCCCGCGGAGCCCAGAACGTCACGCATCCCGTCGGCATCGGCAGAGCCAAACGGCCCCGGCGCTCCGGCCGGGGGAGCGGGCAGATCCCGGCCCACGGAGAGTGCGGCCCGAATCTCCTGCAACCACTCGTTCTTGCCGAGCTCCTGCCAACCGAGCATGACGATGCGCCCTCCGGGCTTGATTGCGCGGGCGACGTTGCTCATCGCTGCGGCGCGGTCGGCGAAGAACATCGCCCCGAACCGGCTGATAGCGACGTCGAACGCATTGCTCTCGAAGGGATGAACCTGCGCATCGCCTCTCTCGAAGTTTGCATTCGAGATTCCCTCGGCGGCCGCCAACGCCCGGGCGCGCGCGAGCATCTTCGTGGACAGATCAATGCCGAGAGCCGAGCCCCGATCGGCGGCTCTCGCTGCGATCCTCGTTGACTCACCGTTGCCGCACCCGATGTCCAGGACCCGATGGGTGGATTCGATCGCGGCCGCTTCGTTCAAAGCGGCTTGATAGTCGCGGGCCGAGCGGTCGTAGTACTCCCAGTCCCGGGCCCAGTCCTCGCCCTCGTCGCCGTCCCAGGCGCGAGCCATCTCGGCGTTGGCTATTGCGGTCATGGGTCCTCCCTCACTGGGGCCTCGATTATAGTCCCATATGGACTAAGTGATACTACGTTCATCGATGATTTCCTCGAGATGGTCGACCGTTTGGGCAGAGTGGGCAACGGATGTGAGGGCGAAGTGGCCTGAAGACCCGACGCAAGCCGAGCCGGACTGGCCCGCGATGGAAGCCGTAATCCAGCGTGGCCTCGACCGATCCACTTGCTGGAACGCCGGCTCCCGAGGTCGGCCGGTTCCCCCAGAGGACTAAGGAGCGCGCTGTGTGTCTGTCTGCCCCGTTTCGGCGCGCCCGAGCTTGGAGGGAGTGATCGCGCGCAACGCATGACGCAGCGTTCGTAGAATGAAGTCAACCGATGGGAGCTGATGTGCAAACAACATCCAAGCAGAAGAATCGCTGGCGGTGGATCATTCCGGTCCTGCGTATCGGTGCCACGCTACAAGTAGCGCTCGTCGTCGTGCAAGCGTCGCTGGCCGGCCTTTCGCTTACCGGCTCATCCGAAGCGTTAGTGTGGCACGAGAGAATTGGGACGGAATACGTCACGCTTCTCGGGTTGATCGTGCTGCTGCTCGCTGTACTGAACTGGCGACCCGGGCGCAGGCAGGCGTGGCCGGCGCTCGTGGCGCTGGTGGCGATGCTGGCGTTGTTCCTGCAAATCGAGACCGGGTTCTCGCGCACGTTGGGCGTGCACCTCCCGTCGGGCGTGCTGATCTTCGGAGCAAACCTTGTCATCGCCTTGAAGCTGCGTCCCTCAAGAGCCTCTTGAGTCGGTGGGGGCGATGTGATCAGTTCTGGGTCGATCGTACTCTGGAGCGCATGACGCACGATTCACCGCTTCGGCCGGGTGACTCGAGAGCCAGCGTTTAGCCGTACGCTCAGGGAATGAACACAATGGAAAGTCGCGTAGCCCGGATGGATCGGGCCGTAGGGTCGCTCATGGGTCTGGCCACCGGAGATGCTCTGGGAGCGGGGTATGAGTGGCAATCGAATCCACCGTCTCGACCGGAAATGGTCGGGGGCGGTTCGTTCGGTTGGGAACCCGGCGAATGGACCGATGACACTCAGATGGCGCTTTGCATCGCAGAGATCACCCAGACTGGTTCATCTGATCCGGAAGCGATCGGCGAAAGATTCTTGCAGTGGTATCGGTCGCGACCAAAGGACGTGGGGATCCAGACTGCCGCCGTGCTCGGGGCAGCGCGCGAACCAGGAGACCTTGCGCGCATAGCGCGCGAACGGTTCAAGGCACATCCTCGCAACTCCGCAGGGAACGGAAGCCTCATGCGGTGCGGGCCGGTGGCCCTCCTCCATCTAGGAGTTGACGAGGCGCTGGGCGAATCGGCTAGGGCGATATCCGATCTCACACACGGAGACCCCCTCGCGGGTGAGGCCTGTGTGTTGTGGTGTGTGGCGATCGACCGCGCGGTCAGAGAAGTGCGATTGGATGGAATCCATGAGGGACTGGCTCTTTTGCCCGCGGCTTCCCGTGACCGGTGGGCGTCGTGGATTCAGGAAGCGGAGTCCCAACCGCCCGGCTCCTTCAAGCCCAATGGTTTCGTGGTCAAAGCCCTTCAAGCGGCGCACGCTGCCATAACGCAGACCCCGGTGCCCGATGAGTACCCGTGCGTGCATCTGCAGGATTCTCTGCGAGCTGCGGTTGCTATCGGGCATGACACAGATACGGTTGCCGCCATAGCCGGGTCGCTGCTTGGGGCGCGATGGGGAGTATCCGCAATCCCTCTGAAGTGGCGACGGCTAATTCACGGGTGGCCGGGGTATCAAGCTCGGGAGCTTCTGCGGCTCGCGGTCATGACCGTGAAGGCCGGAGAAGCGGATTCGGAGGGTTGGCCTACCGCGGAGCGGATGGTCCCTTACTACAAGCAGACTTTCAGGCCGGCCGGAAGCGCGGTGCCGCTTCCTGATGATCCCTCGGTCCTTATCGGAGATGCAGCGGGTCTGGAGGCCATGGGTGACAGGGCGGATGCCGTGCTCTCGCTTTGTCGGATGGGCACCGACGACTGGGAGAAGACGGCCGGCGAGCACCACGAGATATGGCTAGTCGACTCGGCCGACGAGAGAGACAACCCCAATCTGGACTTCGTCCTGCATGACTTGGCGGAGTGGATCGCCGGCCGGCGAGACGAGGATAAAACAATCTTCGTCCACTGTGTCAGGGCGGAGAACAGAACGCCAGCAGTGGCCGCCGCATACCTCGCCGAGAGGCTGGGTGTGAGCGGTAGAGGGGCACTCGAGAGGGTGGTGCCGCTGTTGCCTCATGCTCGTCCCAGCCGTACATTCTCGCAGGCGCTCGAGCGAGTCTGGCCGCCTGCAAAGGTTTAGGAATGTCTCCCCAGAGTAGTGATGACGACCGCCTAGTAATCCTGGGACCACGGTTTGAGGAGGCACTCGCATACGCGACGGACCTTCACCGAGTTCAGTTGAGGAAGGGAGGGTCCATCCCCTATGTCGGTCATCTGCTGATAGTGACAGGCACCGTGATCGAGTGGGGAGGAGATGAGGACCAGGCGATCGCAGCACTTCTTCATGACGCAGTGGAGGATCAAGGACACTCGGGAGAGACCGCTGCGGAAATCCGCCGACGCTTCGGTGACAGAGTGGCCGCGTTCGTGGAGGGGCTCGGGGGCACCGACGAATGCCCGAAGCCTCCATGGAAGCAGCGCAGGAAGGACTACTTCGAAAAGCTAAAGGATGAGGACTTTGAGGTCGTTCTCATCTCGGCGGCGGACAAGCTGCACAACTCCAGGGCGATCCTTTCCGACTTTATCGAGAAAGGGGACGAGCTGTGGAAACGATTCACCATCAAGGACCAAAGTGGTCTTCCACAGCTCTGGTATTTCCGTGAGCTTCTGGAGATCTATGAAGAGCGGCTGCCGCCGCGCTTTACTCGTGACCTGAGGTCCGTTGTGGAAGATCTCGCCGCAAGGGTGGGCCGACCCCTGAACGAAGTACCCGAGCCCAAGTAGCCAACGACGAAGGACGTTCTCCCCGGACCGAGTGCGCACGGCATGATTGGCACCTTGCCGACTCATGATTCGGTGGCTCAGTGACTTTCACTCTGCGGGGATCCGTGATCCGATGCGGTGTGCCCCTCCTCGTCCATGTTCCACACGCTTCACGCGTAATCCCCTCAGACGTCAGGGCCGAGATTCTGTTGACGGGTTCCGAGTTGGAGGACGAGCTCGAACGGATCACCGATCATGAGGTTGACAAGCTGTTCGGGCCGGTCGTCGGGCTGAGTGGGGTCATGCTCGTCAATAGCTACAGCCGGCTGGTCGTCGACCCGGAGCGCTTTCGAGCCGACGAGGAGGAACCGGCCGCCGCCTTCGGCGCCGGGGCGGTCTACTCGGGAGCGAGCGACGGAACCTTGCTGCGAGATCCGGATCGGTACTCCGTCCTGCGGGAGGAGCTTCTCCAGCGCTATTACGATCCCTACGCCGCAGCGGTGCAGAAATGTGTCCAGGAGATGGTGGATCGCTTCGGATTGTGCCTGATCGTTGATGCTCATTCCTATCCCGCAGCTCCGCTCCCTTGGGAGCAGAGCCCTGAGGGCGATAGGCCGCAGATCGACTTCGGCATCGACCCCTTTCACACTCCGACCGATCTCCTCGATCTCCTTCTTACCGAGGTGCGCGAGTCGGGTTACAGCGGCGCCCTGAACTCGCCCTTTGCCGGCACCTACGTGCCGACGACCTTCCACCAGCGCGAGAACCGAGTTAAGTCTCTGATGATCGAGGTCCGACGCGATGTCTATCGCGGGTGTCCCGAAGCTCGCCGACGAAAGACTTTCGACTTGGTCGTGCGACTCTTAAGAAAGGCGCACAGTTGGCTGGCCGAAGTGCTTTCATCCGATGTCTAGTCGTTGTGCAAGTCCTCATCAGGCGCACGAATTCTGGGTCCAGCGGTCCGCTAGCCTGGGGAGAGGCGGGACGCAGGGCTCGTAAAACGCGAGGGGGCCGGCCCCTCACGCATGGGCCTCGGCCCTCGCTTTCTCCACGATCTTGTTCGCCAAGTCGTGGGGGACCTCCTGATAATGCGAGAAGCTCCATGAGAACGCGCCCTTGCCTCCGGTGATCGAGCGCAGGTCGGTGGCGTAGTGGGTGACCTCGGCGAAGGGGACCTTGGCCCGCACGACCTGGCGGCCGCCGCCGATGGTGTCGATGCCCTCTGGTATCCCCCGCCGCTTCTGCAGATCTCCCATGATGTCGCCGGTGAACTGCTCGGGGACCATGACGTCGACCGTCCAGACCGGTTCCAGCAACGTGATCCCGGCCCTGTCGCCGGCGTCTTTGATGGCGTGGGAGCCGGCCATCTGAAAGGCGAAATCCGATGAGTCGACCGAGTGGAACTTGCCGTCGTAGAGCTCGACCTTGACGTCGATCATCTTGAAGCCGGTGCCGAGGCCCTGATCCATCGCTGCCCGCACCCCCTTTTCGACCGAGGGGATCCACTGGTTCGGGATCGAGCCTCCGAAGATCTTGTCGGCGAAGACGAAGCCCTCACCTCGCTCGAGCGGCTCGACCCGGATGTTGCAGATCCCGTACTGGCCGTGCCCTCCCGACTGCTTGACATGGCGCCCCAACGCTTCCGCCTTGCCGCGCAACGTGGAGCGGTAGGGGACCTTGAACGGGACCTCCTCGACCTCGACCGAGAACTTCGTCTTGAGCCGGTGCAGCACGACGTCCAGATGGGCGTCCCCCATTCCCCACAAGATCGTCTGGTGGGTCTCGTCGTTACGCTGAAGCCTCAGCGAGGGGTCCTCGTCGATCATCTTCTGCAGACCGATCATCAGCTTGTCCTCGTCGCCCTTGGTCTTGGGCTCGACCGCTTTGGGGAGCAGCGGCTCGGGAGGCTCGATCGCGGGATAGACGATCTCCGAGCCCTTGTCGGAGAGGGTGTCGCCGGTAACCGTGTGCGAGAGCTTGGCGATCGCGCCGATGTCTCCGGCCCCCACATGAGACACGGGCTCTTGAGTCTTTCCGCGCATCGTGAAGGTATGCCCCGTGCGCTCGTCGCTCCTGCGTGAGGAGTTGTGGAGGCTGCCGTCGCCCTTCAGCGTGCCGGAGTAGACGCGAAGAAACTGACCCGGCCGACGTAGGGGTCGGTGAGGGTCTTGAACACGAGCGCGGACATAGGAGCGTCGGGACGGGCGGGCCTGGTGGCGCCGTCGACCCCGGCCGGTGGGGGCAGGTCGGAGGGGGCCGGGCCGGCCGCCACGATGACATCCATCAGCCGGTCGACGCCAATCAGCTTGGTAGCGGCCCCTATCGTCACCGGGAACATGAGCGCCTGATCGATGCCCTCGTGGATTGCCTTGACGATCTCGGCCCGGCTGATCTCCTCGCCCTCGAGATAGCGCTCGAGGAGGTCGTCGTCGCTCTCGGCGACGGAGTCAAGCAGGTCGGTGCGCACCTCATCGAGCCGCTCGCGGCGCTCGGGCGGCACCTCAACGGCCTCGGACCGGCCGGAGGCGTCGTAGCGCACCGCCTCCTCGTCGATGACGGAGATGACGCCGGCGAAGTCGTGCTCGCGGCCCAACGGCAGCGCCAGCGGCGCGACCCCCTTGCCGAAGACCGAGCGCAGCTCGTCGAGCGTGCGCCGAAACGAGGAGTTCTCGCGATCGAGCTTGTTGATGAAGATCATGCGGGGCAGCCCGAGCTCCTCCGCGTAGTTCCACGCCACCTGCGTCTGCACCTCGAGGCCCTCGACGGCCGAGACGACGAAGACGGCGAGGTCGGCGACCCGCATGGCGGAGCGCATCTCGCCGATGAAGTCGGCATACCCGGGAGCGTCGAGCACGTTGAGCTTGTGGTTGTTCCACTCGAGCGGAGCGAGGGCGGTGGCGACCGAGATCTGGCGCCTGATCTCCTCCTCGTCGAAGTCGCAGACGGTGTTGCCCTCAGTGGTCCTGCCCACGCGCGTGGTGGCTCCGGAGCGGAACAGGAGGGCCTCCGCCAGCGAAGTCTTGCCGGCCCCCCCATGGCCTACCAACACAATGTTGCGAATGCTCTCGGTGGGATAGCTCTTCACTAGACCTCCCCGGCCCCTCGGTTCTGTGGAGCGTCCCATCGTAGTCGGCCACGGGCCCCGGCCGCTTCCTTGTGCTCGGGCGGGGGCCGCGTCCCCGACCCGGCCCCAAGCTCGACTGGTGACGTCTGCACCCCTAAACCTTCCCGGTCGGGGCACAAGGCATAGGATTCTTGCAGGGTGAGTATCGACTAATGCTTGATTCAAGGATTCGGGGTCTGTGGGATGACCTGATGAAGCCGGTGGGCGTGGCCTTGGCTCGCACGGGCATCCACCCCGACGTCATAACGGTCATGGGATTGGTGCTGCAGGCGGGGGCCGCGGTCTTGATCGTCTCGGACCGGCTGCTGGCGGCGGGGGTGGTGGCCACGCTGGCGGCCCTCTCGGACACGCTCGACGGCGCCGTCGCCAAGGCGCGCGGGGACATCCGCAGTTTCGGAGCGCTGTTGGACTCGGCCGTCGACCGCATCTCCGACGCACTCTTCTTCCTGCCCCTGGCCTGGCTTTACGGAGTGATCGAGCCGCCCACGCGCTCGGGCCAGCACTGGGTCGCCGCCCTCGCCATGGTCACGATGGTGGCGTCGTTTCTGGTTTCCTACGTCAAGGCACGCGCCGAGGGCCTGGGTTATGACTGCAACACGGGGATTGCGGAGCGAGCCGAGCGCCTCATCCTGATGATCGTAGGCCTCGTCTTGAACCTCGTGCCGCTTGTCTTGAGCGTGCTGGCGGCGCTGTCGATCATCACTTTCTTTCAGCGGCTCGCATTCGTCCGGGCACAGGCCCCCCCGAGCATCACCTCCTCGCGCTCGCGCCGTTGAGGCGGGGGCTTAGCCGCTCGGAGGCGACGTTCTACGCCTACCTCGCGCTGTCGCATGTCGCTCTGGCGTTACCCGAACCCCTTGCTTACGGGTGCGCCCGCCTGGCAGGCCGGGCCGCCTACAGCATCGCTCGCACGCGGCGGACGCAGGTCGAGAAGAACCTCGCGCGGATCACCGGGCTCCCGATCCCATCGGCGGAGCTCCGAGCCTGCGTGCAGCTTGCCTTCGAGGCCTACGCGCGTTACTGGCTCGAAACCTTTCGCCATGTCAGGGAGACGCCCGAGTTCTTCCTGGAGCGCTTCGAATGCGAAGGCTTGCACTGGGTCGACGAAGCGCGGGCCAGGGGCTCCGGCGTGATCATCGTGGGCGCCCATCTCGGCAACTGGGACGCCGCGGGGGCCTGGGCCGCAGCCTCCGGCCGCCCCGTCACCGCGGTGGCGGAGGTGCTTTCCCCACGCCGCCTGTTCGATTTCTTCGTGGCCCATCGGGAGCGTCTCGGCATCTCGATCGAGCCCGCCTCGGCCGGGGTCATCGGCCGTCTCAAAGCGGCCGTCGACGAGGGCCGTATTGTGGCGATCGTGGGCGATCGCGACCTAAGAGGACGGGGGCCCCAGGTGAGCTTCTTCGGCGAGCCCGCCCCGATGCCAGCCGGGCCCGCTCTGCTGGGGCTGCGAACCGGCGCTCCGATCATGGTCATGGGTGTCCATGGAAGCAGGCGAGCCGACGGGCGCCGGGGATGGAGGGCCCAGATCCTCGAGCCCATCGACCCGGCGGACTATTCGGGGCCCAATGCCCTATCAGAGCTCACCCAGCAGGTCGCAACGAGGCTCGAGCGCCTGATCGCAGCCCATCCCGAGGAATGGCACGTGTTCCAGCCGTTCTGGTCCGCCGACCGGCCGAGCCGGCCGTGAGGGTCATGATCGTGTGCCCCTATGCCTGGGACCGCTACGGCGGAGTGCAGACCCACACTCGTTCACTCGCCCACGCCCTGCGCCTGCGCGGCCACAGCGCCACGGTTGTGGCTCCTCAGTCCTCGGGGCTGGAGCTGTCTCCGGAGGACGGAGTGCGCATAGTGGGGCGGGCGATGTCGATTCCCGCCAACGGCTCCATGGCCCCGGTGTCGTTCGGCCCCGCCGCTTCCCAGGGGGTCAGGCTCGCTATGGAGGAGCTCGAGCCCGATGTCGTCCACCTGCACGAGCCCCTGATCCCCAGCCTCTCGCTGCTGGCCCTGCGCCACGCCACCGCGCCGACGGTCGGCACCTTTCATGCCTCTGCCGAGTCGAGTTTCGGCTACAAGGCAGCGACCGGCTTTCTCGAGCGCACGATGCGCAGGCTTCAGGTCAAGACGGCCGTGTCTTCTGCGGCCCGCGAGCTCATCTCCCGCTATTTCCCGGGCGACTACCTGCTGACTCCCAACGGTGTCGAGGTGGAGCGCTTCGCCGGCGAGCGGCCGGAGCGTACGGGCGCCTCCAAGGAGGTGCTGTTCTTCGGCCGCATCGAGTCGCGCAAGGGCCTCGAGGTCCTGATCGAGGCGATGACGTTCCTGCGCGACCTGGACCTGCGCCTGACGGTGGCGGGCTCCGGCCCCCAAGAGCGACACTGCGCCGCCCGGGCCCGCCGGCTCGGCATCGAGGCCCGCTTTATGGGGCGCCCCAAGGAGGAGGACAAGGCGCACGTGTTTCGCTCTGCCAACATCTACTGCGCCCCGGGGCTGGGCGGGGAGTCGTTTGGGATCGTCCTGCTCGAGGCCATGGCGGCCGGCACTCCCATCGTGTGCTCGGACCTGCCCGGGTTCCGGGCGGTCGCGTCGGAAGCCGCCGTTCTGGTGCCGCCCGACCAACCTCGAGCGCTGGCGGGCGGGATCCGCGGGGTGCTGGAGGACGAGTTCACGGCCCGGTCACTGGCCGAAGCCGGCCGCTCCGTGGCCTCGCGCTATGACTGGAGTGGGCTTGCGGCCGGAGTCGAACGCGCCTATGAGTTGGCGAGGGGTGCCTCGTGAGCGTGCCCCGGCCCGCGCCGGCGTCCCCGTTCGACCCCAGCTGGGGCGTCGAAGTCGCTCGCCCGGAGCCGGCCGCCGTGGCCCGCGTCGGCAGCCTTCTGGGTGCTCCGACGCTGCTTGTCGCCATAATCGTCGTCCTGCTGGCGGGCCCCATGGAGGGCGGGCTGGCGCTGTTACTGGGCGTGGGCGCCACCGTGGCTTGGGTTCTGGGCCAGGGGTGGCTCACGCTCAGGTCGTGCGGCGCCCGCCGACCCAGGCCCGGGGAACATCCCCGCCTTATCAACATGGTGTCGTCGCTGGCGACGCAGCTGGGCGTCGAGGGCGTCGAAGGAGCGGTGGCCCCGGGCGCCGAGCCCGCCGCCTGGTTGTGCCCGGTAGGGGGCCGCGCGGTGCTCGTCTGCTCCGAGAGCCTGCTCGAGCGCTTCACGCGCACCGAGGTCGAGGCCGTGGTCGCAAGCCTGCTCGTGCGCCGGGGCCACCACGGGGGGCTTGTCCCACTGGTGCGCGCCGCCGTGGGAAGCGCGGCGGGTTCGCTCGGAGGCGTGACGCCGGCCGACGACGTCAGGACGCTGTCGGTGACGCGCTATCCGCCTGCGCTGGCCTCGGCTCTGCTCCGGGCTCGCCCGGAGCGCGGACGCCGGGCAGCGTTTGCCTTCGCTCCGGCGGAGCCGGTGTCACCGGAGGTGAGGGCCGCCCAGATCCGCGACCTCTAGAGGGGTCTCAAGCGGCCGCCGGAGCCGCCGACAACCCTCCAGGGCGGAAAGACGGTCTCTTCGCGCTCTTGCGTGGTAGCTTCCCCAAGCCGCGAAAAGTGACGATTTGCGACCTTTGAGAAGAAGCGCTAGTTGCACAAGGTGCACAAGGTTGCACAAGGTGCACAAGGTGCACAAGGTGCACAAGGTGCAATCGGTCCGGGCGGCGATCACCCAGGGCTCGCTAAGGGGCTCCGGTCGATCCCAACAAAGGAGTGTGATTGACGACGCGGGTACAGGTGGCGGCGGCGGGTGTAGGCATCATCGTTCTGGCCGTGGCCGCCTTCTTCTTGCTTTCCGGTCGGGGCCCGGCCATTCCCGGCGTTGTCCCCGTGATCGGCGCACCTCCCACCTGCCCCCTCTCCGGCGAAGAGCCCCGTGACGAGGCGCTTCTCGATCGGCCCGCAGTCGCTATCAAGGTCGAGAACGCGGCCGTCGCCTACCCCCTGTCGGGGCTCGAGAAGGCGGAGGTCGTCTACGAGGAGTTGGTCGAGGGCGGCGTCACTCGCTTCATGGCGATTTATCACTGCACCGACTCCAGCAAGGTCGGCCCGGTGCGCAGCGCGCGCGAGATCGATCCCACGATAATGACTCCGACCACCAGGATCCTCGGTTTCTCCGGCGCCAACGAGCCCGTTCTGAAGGCACTGGATGAGGCAGAGATCGTGCAGGTGACCGAAACCGCCGCCGGCGACGCAATGCGTCGCGTGCCGCGCGCGGGCCTCACCAGTGAGCACACTCTCTATGCCTCAACTCCAAAGATTCGCCAGGTGGGGCAGAAGAAGTTCGAGGACCCCCCGCCCGGAGAAAGTTATGAGTCAGGCGAGCTTCCCGGGGGGGCCAAGAAGGCCGGCTCGATCGAGATCACGTTCTCTTCGGCGACCACCATCAACTACAAGTTCAAGGGCGGCAGCTACCTCCGCTCCCAGAACGGAGCCGCGTTTGAGACCGAGTCGGGAGCTCAGGTTGCAGTCGACAACGTGCTCATTGAAGAGCACGAGGTCGCACTCTCCAAGAAGATCGTGGACGTTGCCGGTAACCCTTCGGTGGTGATCGCCGATCAAACCGGCAGCGGCCGGGCGGTGCTGTTTCGAGACGGCCGAGTGGTGGTGGGGCGCTGGAGCCGGGAGTCGGTGGAGGCGCCGGTGACGTTTGAGACCAAGCAAGGTGACAAGATGCTTTTCGCTCAGGGCTCAATTTGGATCCACCTCGTGCCGAGCGATAAGGGGGAAGTGAAAGGGTCTTTTGATTATGCGAAGTAGGCGCTTCAAGTTGGGTTTGCTTCTCACCGCCGCGGCCATGGCCGCATGCAGTGGGGATGCTTCACCCCCGCCACAGGCCGCAGGAGAGAGCGGAGGCAGCACCAAGGCTGCCGAGCCGCCCCCCGTATGCATCGACGGCACCGGCGCACAGGGAGGCAAGATCGATCGCCCCGCGGTCGCGTTGAAGATCGAGAACTCGCGCGAAGCGCGGCCCCAGAGCGGTTTGGAGAACGCCGACGTTGTTTACGAGGAAGTAGTCGAAGGCGGTATCACTCGCTTCATGGCCCTCTATCACTGCGGCCAGAGCGCCAAGGCCGGCCCGGTGCGCAGCGCCCGCTTCGACGACGCCAAGATCGCACTGCCGTTCACGCGCGTGATCGCCTACTCGGGCTCGAATGCATTCGTCGAGAAGGAGCTCAATAAGCGTTCGATGGTGACGCTTACCGAGCTCAATGCCGGCGATGCTTTCTTCAGGGTGCCAACCGGCTCAGCCGACATCCACAGTCTCTACGCCGATACCGAGAAGATCCGTTCGCAGGCTCCCTCCAAGGCCGACGCCCCCGGCGACGGGGTCTTCGAGTTCGGAGAGCTTCTCGAAGGCGCGCCCGAGGCTCACAAGGTCACCATCAACTTCAATTCCTCGAACACGATCGAGTATCGATGGGGCAAGGGGGCGTGGTGGCGATTCGAGGCGGGAGAGAAGTTCCTCTCGGCGTCCGGTGGCCAGATCTCGGTCCCGAACCTGCTGGTGCAGCAAGTCGACGTCGACAACTCGAAGAAAATCGTCGATCCCGCCGGAAATCCCTCGCCCGACATCGATCTGACCGGCAAGGGCAAGGCGATGCTGTTTCGCGACGGGCACGTCACGAAAGGTTTCTGGAAAGTAAAGAAGGAAGGCGACCCCCCCGCTTTCGAGACCCGGTCCGGTAAGAGGTTCAGCTTCGCAGAGGGTCCCATCTGGGTCGAGCTGGTGCCCTCGGGCCAGGGCCAGGTGAAAGGCTCCTTCTCCTACCGCTGAGTTTCATGCCGAGCACGCTGGTTCAGCTCGGCTATCGCCTCGGTTATGCGCAGAACGACCCACCGCGCTCGGCGTTGGCGCCGTACTCGAAGCAGCGGGGTTCTCGGTTCCGCAGCCCGGGCACCGTGGCATGGCTCAAGGCATAGTTGGGCCTCGGCGGGGGCGCTTAGAATCGACGGCATGAACAGGGATACCGGAGGCGCGCGCATCAAGCGGGGCTTGGCCGAGATGCTCAAGGGCGGCGTCATCATGGACGTCGTCACCAAGGAGCACGCGATGATCGCCGAGGATGCCGGCGCGGTCGCGGTGATGGCGCTCGAGCGAGTGCCGGCCGACATCCGTGCCGCCGGGGGAGTGGCCCGCATGTCCGACCCCGAGGTGATCACCGACATCGTCGACGCGGTCTCGATCCCGGTCATGGCGAAGTGCCGCATCGGTCACTTCGCCGAGGCCCAGGTGCTGCAGGCTCTCGGGGTCGACTACGTCGATGAGTCCGAGGTTCTCACTCCGGCCGACGAAGCCCACCACATCAACAAGTGGGACTTCACGGTTCCCTTCGTCTGCGGCGCCACCAACCTGGGCGAGGCGCTGCGCCGCTTGGGCGAGGGCGCGGCCATGATCCGCTCCAAAGGAGAGGCCGGCACCGGAAACGTGGTCGAGGCCGTGCGACACATGAGGGCGATCACGTCCGAGATCAAGCGGCTCGCCGGCATGCGCCCGGAGGAGCTGATGAGCGCCGCCAAGACCCTACAGGCCCCCTACGAGCTCGTGAGGGAAGTGGCCGAGACGGGCAAGCTGCCCGTGGTGCTGTTCACCGCCGGGGGCATAGCCACTCCCGCCGACGCCGCCCTGATGATGCAGCTATCGGCCGACGGACTCTTCGTCGGCTCGGGGATTTTCAAGTCGGCCGACCCGGCCCGCCGGGCGCGGGCAATCGTCGAGGCGACCACCTACTTCGAGGACCCCGCCATCGTCGCCAAGGCGTCGCGCTCTCTCGGCGAGCCCATGGTCGGCATAAACCTGGCGGAGATGCCCGACTCCGAGCGGCTGGCGGAGCGCGGGTGGTGAAAGTTGGCGTCCTGGCACTGCAGGGCGATGTGCGCGAGCACGTCCGGGCGCTCGATCAGGCCGGCGCCACCCCGGTACCGGTCAAGTCCCCCGGGGATCTCGCGTCGGTAGACGCGCTGGTCATCCCCGGCGGGGAGTCGACCACGATCGGCAAGCTGCTGGAGCGCTTCGGCCTCCGGCAGCCGGTTGTCGAGCGAGCCCACGCAGGGATGCCTCTGTTCGGCACCTGTGCGGGCCTGATCCTCATGGCGAAGGAAATCGTGGGATCAGAGCTTGCGCCTCACAGGCTCGATCTCATGGATATCGCCGTTCGACGCAACGCCTACGGGCGCCAGGTCGACTCCTTCGAGGCCGATCTCGACGTCGAGGGCCTGGACGCTCCTCTGAGGGCCGCGTTCATAAGGGCACCGGTGGTCGAGGGTGTCGGCGACGGTGTGGAAGTTCTGGCCCGGTGGGAGGGTCAGCCCGTCCTGGTCCGCCAGGGCCGTCTGTTGGCGGCGAGCTTCCACCCCGAGATAACGGGCGACCCCCGCCTCCACGAGCTCTTCGTCGCGCGGGTGGGGGGCTGATGTCGGGGCACTCGAAATGGTCGACGATCAAGCGCAAGAAGGGCGCCGCCGACGCCCAGCGCTCGAAGATGTGGAGCAAGCTGCTGCGCTTCGTGGAGGTCGCGGCGCGCGAGGGCGGGGGCAATCTCGACGCGAACCCGAACCTCCAGAGTGCGGTGCAGAAGGCCAGGGAGAGCTCGGTCCCCAACGACAACATCCAGCGCGCGATCAAGCGGGGGACCGGCGAGCTCCAGGGCCAGGCCTACGAGGAGGTCTCCTACGAGGGCTACGGCCCGGGAGGGGTCGCCGTCCTCGTGCGCTGTCTCACGAACAACCGCAACCGGGCCGCCCAGGAGGTCAGGGGGGCGTTCAACGGGGCGGGCGGCAAGCTGGCCGAGCCGGGCGCGGTGTCGTGGATGTTCGAGCCCAAGGGCATCGTGATCGTGTCCAAGGACTCCGCCTCCGAGGACGACGTCTTCCTGGTAGCGGCCGATGCGGGGGCCGAGGACGTGCGCGGCTCCGAGGAGTCGATCGAGGTCGTGGCCCCTCCGGAGGCCTACCGTGAGGTGCGGAGGGCGCTCGAGTCTCAGGGCATGGTGATCGAGTCGGACGAGCTCACCCAGGTGCCGAAGACCACGATTCCGCTCGAGGGCTCCGAGGCCAAGCGGGTGCTCCACCTCATCGACACGCTCGAGGAGCTCGACGACGTCTCGGAGGTCTACGCCAACTTCGATATCCCCGACGAGGTCCTGGCCGCGATAGCCTGACCCGTTTCGGGCCACATCGCGTTTTGAGCGTCTCTCGACGCGGAAAACCGCGCTCTGAGACGCTCAAAAACCCGTTCGGAGCGGTCCGGGCCGGTCTTCCGGGAAAGCCGAGCCCCCGTCCTCGGCCTCGGCTAGGCTTCAATCGAACAAGCGTTCGAGAAGCGGAGGACTCAAAGCTCATGAGGGTCATCGGGATCGACCCGGGCGTTGCCACCACCGGCTACGGGATAGTCGACAAGCGGGGCTCGGGACTGACGGCCGTCGCTGCAGGGGCGGTGCGCACGCAGGCGGGCACACCCGCAGCCGAGCGGCTGCTGCAGCTGCGGCGAGCTGTTGCGGAGCTGCTGGTTGATCACCGGCCCGACATGTTCGTGATCGAGCGTCTGTTCTTCAACGCCAACGTCCGCACCGCCATGGCGGTGGGCCAGGCGGCCGGGGTGGCGCTGCTCTGTGCCGCCGAGGCGGGGCTCGAGACCTGTCATTACACGCCGCTCGAGGTCAAGCTGTCGGTGGTAGGGGTCGGCCGCGCCTCCAAGGCCCAGGTTCAGACCATGGTTGCCGCGCTGTTGAAGCTGCCGACGGTCCCTCAGCCGGCGGATGCGGCCGACGCCTGCGCTCTGGCCATCTGCCACCTCAACCGCTCTGGTCTCGCCTCTGCCGTCGCCCGCGCCGAGCTGGCGAGATGATCGGTTTCCTGGAGGGAGAGGTAGCGGGGCGCGACGAAGGCGGCTGCTTCCTCCAAGTGGGAGGGGTTGGCTATCGCCTAAGCTGCTCGGCGACCACGCTCAGGGCCCTGCCCCCAGTCGGCAGGGCCCGTCTGTGGACCCACCTCCACGTCCGTGAGGACGACCTGGTGCTCTACGGTTTTGACACCGAGGCCGAGAAGTCATTATTCGAGGGCCTGGTCACGGTTTCAGGGGTGGGCCCCAAAGTGGCACTGGCGGTGTGCTCGGCTCACGCGCCGGACGCGCTGCGCCGGATCCTGGCCACGGGTGACATTGCTAGCCTCAGCGCCATTCCCGGAATCGGGAAGAAGACCGCGGCCCGCATCGTTCTCGACCTGAAGGAGAAGCTCGCGCTGCCAGACCTGGAGATCGTCTTGGACGGCGAGCACGCCCACCTCGCCGGAGCTCGATCGGCGCTCGAGAACCTCGGCTATTCCTCCGCCGAGGTGCGCTCGGTTCTGGCAGGGCTCGAGCCCGCTGCAGCCGACGGCGTCGAAGAGATCGTGCGCAGAGCGCTCCGGGCGCTGGCCGAAGAGCGGCGTCGAGCGTGAGCGAGCAGGTCAAACTGAGCGTGAGCGAGCAGGTCAAACTGAGCGTGAGCGAGCAGGTCAAACTGAGCGTGAGCGAGCAGGTCAAACTGAGCGTGAGCGAGCAGGTCAAACTGAGCGTGAGCGAGAAAGTTGAACCCGCGTGAGCGAGGAGGTCCTTCTCCCCCAGCCCGAGGTGGGGGAGCGCGAGGCCGAGAGCTCCCTTCGCCCTCGAACTCTGGAAGAGTTCGTGGGCCAGTCCGATCTCAAGGAGCACCTCTCGATCGTGCTCGAGGCCGCCGCGGGGCGTTCGGAACCGGTCGGGCACCTGCTTCTGTGCGGCCCTCCGGGTCTTGGCAAGACGACGCTCGCTCACGTGGTGGCGAACGAGTTGGGCGCCGGCCTCCGCCAGACCTCGGGCCCCGCCCTCGAGCGAGCGGGAGACCTGGCTGCGATCCTCACCAACCTCGAGGACTCCGATGTGTTGTTCGTCGACGAGACCCATCGCTTGCCTAGGGTGGTCGAAGAGGTCCTCTACCCGGCGATGGAGGACGGCCAGCTCGACCTCGTCATCGGCAAGGGGCCCAGCGCCCACACGATCCGGCTGGACCTGCCCCGCTTCACTCTGATAGGCGCGACCACGCGAGCGGGCCTCATCACCGGTCCCCTGCGCAGCCGCTTCGAGCTTATCGAGCGCCTCGACCTCTACCCCGCCTCGGACCTCGAGCGCATCGTGACCCGCTCGGCCGCCATCCTGCAGGTCGAGCTGGACGCCGGAGGCGCTCAAGAGATCGCCCGCCGCTCCCGGGGCACGCCCCGCATCGCTAACCGCCTGCTGCGCCGGGTGCGCGACTACGCCCAGGTGCGTGCCGAGGGCATCATCGACCATGCCGTTGCCCGGCGGGCGCTGGAGGTGTTCCGTGTGGACGAGCGCGGGCTCGACAAGGTCGATGCGGCGATCCTCGATGCCCTCGTGCTCCGCTTTCGCGGGGGCCCCGTCGGACTCTCCACGCTGGCGGTGGCAGTGGGGGAGGAGACCGACACGCTCGAGGACGTCTACGAGCCCTACCTCATGCAGATCGGCTTCCTCGCCCGCACGCCCCGGGGCCGTGTCGCCACTCACGACGCCTTCGCCCACCTCGGTGTGGAGCCGCAGGAGGGACCCAATCTGTTGTTCAGCAGTGACACGCGCCACGGTGGCTGATCTGAGACGTTCGCACCCCGGCTCGGGGGCCGCCGGAAACGGTCTCACCGGGGCCAGCGTGACTATCTCGCAGCGGCGGTAGACTCTTTAGTTCGAGCCGCGCCGGCGGCTCTTGTCGCGTACGCCATGACTTCCAGATTTTTCTAAAGGCAGGTTTTTCAACAGTCAGGTTCTAAGAAGGGACGGATTCACCATGGAAGGCGCATCGAGCCTCATTTTCCTGATCCTGATGGGAGCAGTTTTCTACTTCATGCTGGTACGGCCCCAACGCCGCAAGGTGCAGCAGCACCGCGCCCTCGTGGACAGCCTCTCTCTCGGCGACGAGGTGGTCACGATCGGAGGGCTCTTCGGCACGATCTCGCGCCTGAACGAGCACGACGTCGAGCTCCGTGTGGACGATTCCACGACCTTGCGCTTCCTCAAGACGTCGATCGCACGGGTCGTGGTCGTGGACGAGGACGAAGACGAGGACGAAGACGAAGCACGCGGTCCGCAGGGATCCCTGAAGGGTGGGGAGGAACCGCAGTCATGAGCCGGGCCGCAGACGCGGCCGGACAAGGGCGTATCGAGGAACTGGGCCGCGACCGCCAGGAGGCTCGCCCGGTGGGCCCGGCCCCCGAGCCCGGGGGCCGGGCCAGCTCCGTCTCCTTGGCCGACGTACAGGCTCACGAGGGGGTCCAGACCTTCATCGCCCTGGCCGATCGCCACCTCGGACAGATCGGCTACACCGAGCACGGCTTCCGCCACGCTGGTCTGGTCTCGAAGATCTCCTTCAACGTCCTGCACCGCCTCGGCTTCGAGGAGCGGGACAAGGAGCTCGCGGCCATCTCCGGCTACCTCCACGACATGGGCAACTTCGTGTCGCGCTCGTTTCACTCCCAAACCGGCGCCACGATCACCTATGACCTCTTGCGCGAGCTCGGCATGAGCTACAAGGAAGTCGGGCTCATCCTGGCCGCGATCGGCAACCACGAGGAGGAGTTCGGCCACCCCGTCAACGCCATCGGAGCGGCGCTGATCGTGGCCGACAAATCCGACGTCCACCGCAGCCGGGTGCGAGCCAAGGATCCCTCTTTGTTCGACATCCACGACCGCGTCAACTACGCGGTCGAGCGGTCCTTCCTGCGAGTCGACGCTCCGCACCGGACTTTGACCCTGGAGCTAACTATCGATACCGAGCTTGCCGATGTCATGGACTACTTCGAGATATTCCTGTCGCGCATGGTGATGTGCCGCCGGGCGGCGGAGTACCTCGAGTGCCGCTTCAAGATCGATATCAACGGTCAGCGGGTCCTTTCCACGGAGAGCTGAAATGCGCACCAGGAGGTATCGCATTCACTTGATCGCGGCGCTGGTGGTGGCGCTGGGTGGCTTCGGCGCGATCGTGGCCACCGGCACCGCCCCCCGCCTGGGCCTCGACCTCGAGGGTGGGATCAGCGTCACCCTGACCGCGACCGGAGAGGTCAACTCTGAGGTGCTTCAAAAGACCGTCGAGATCATCCGCGAGCGCATCGACTCCCTTGGGGTCGCCGAGCCCGAGGTGACTGCGGCGGGCACCAACAACATCCTCATCCAGCTCCCGGGCATCAAGGACGACCAGCGGGCGCTCGAGGTCATCGGCACCACCGCACAGCTGACCTTCAGACAGGTGCTCGAGCAGATTCCCGCCACCGCGCCGGACAAGCAGCGCCCGGAAGTCACCAAGGGGGCGGGCACTGAGGTCAACGACCAAGAGGTCGTCTACCCCGACGCCCAGGGCGGCTCGAACGCGCCTCTGTACCGGCTTGCGCCGGCCACACTCACCGGAGACGTCGTCACCAAGGCGCAGGCGGTCGTCGACCCCACCTCCGGTCAGTGGTCTGTCTCTCTGGACATGGACTCCGAGGGTGCAGACCGCTGGGCGAGCTTTACCAGCCGCCTCGCCTGCTTGCGCGACAAGGGCGAACAGGTCAAGAGCCAGGTCGCCATCGTGCTCGACGGCAAGGTCGAGAGCGCCGCCGGGATGCAGGACCCGGCCTCTTCCGGGGGTTCGGGGGGAGTCGTATGCGGCGACGGCATCACCGGGGGCGAGACGCAGATCGACTCCTCCGGTGAGCCGGAGGCCAAGGATCTCGCCCTCGTGCTCAAGACCGGCGCCCTGCCGATCACCCTGGAGCAATCGGAGGTGGTCAAGGTGTCCCCGACGCTGGGACAGGACTCGCTGGACGCGGGCTTGCGGGCCGGGATCCTGGGCCTGGCGCTGGTGGTCATCTACATGCTGCTCTACTACCGGGGACTGGGGGTCGTGGTGTGGCTGGGCCTGATCCTGTTCGCGGCGACGATCTATTCGGTGATGTCATTGCTGGGTGAGTACGCCGGACTGTCCCTGAGTCTCGCCGGGGTGGCCGGGATCATTATTTCCATCGGGGTCACGGCCGACTCCTACATCGTCGCCTTCGAGCGGCTCAAGGACGAGATCCATGGGGGGAAATCGATGAGGGCCGCGGTCGAACGGGGTATGAAGCGCGCCTTTCGCACCATCCTCGTCGCCGATGCGGTCACCGCTTCTGCGGCCGTGATCCTGTTCCTGTTGGCCGTCGGCTCGGTCCGGGGCTTCGCGCTGACACTGGGGCTGGCGACTGTGTTAGACGTGCTCATCGCCTACTTCTTCACCCGTCCGGCGGTACACGTGCTGGCCGCTTCGCGTTTCAGCGGTCACCGTCTGCTCGGCCTTAGGGGCGGACTCGGGAGCCCTGCATGAGCGGGAGGTGGAGCCGCCTCTACCGAGGCGAGACGGACTTCGACTTCCTCGGCCGACGGCGGTTGTGGGGTGCGATCTCGGGGGTTCTGCTCGGGGTCAGCCTGTTGTCGCTGATCTTCAATGGGCTCGACTACGGCATCGAATTCCGGGGAGGCGTGCAGATTCAGGCCTCGGTCCCGGCCTCCGGCCCCCTCGGGGATGCGTCGCAGACAGAGATCACCCAGGCGCTCCGGGAGGCTCTGGCCCCACTGGGCGCCACCGATGCACAAGTGCAGGTGACCGAAGAGGAACCGCGCTCGGTGTTAGTGCAGACCGAGGAGGTCTCAGACCCTCGGGCCCAGGACAGGGTCGTGGCGGCGGTGGCCGAGACGACCGGGGCCGAGCTCGAGGCAACGGACAGTCAGCGTATCGGCAGCCGCTGGGGGGCCGAGATCACCGCCAAGGCGGTGCGCGCTCTGGTCGTTTTCCTGGTGGTGGTGTCAGCGTTCATCTCGTGGCGCTTCGAGTGGAAGATGGCCCTGGGTGCCATGGTGGCAATGGTGCACGACCTCGTGATCACGGCCGGTATCTACTCGCTGGTCGGCTTCGAGGTAACACCCTCGACGATCATCGCCATCCTCACGATCCTGGGTTACTCGTTGTACGACAACGTGGTCGTGTTCGACAAGGTCGAGGAGAACACCGCCCTGTACGCGACCTCCGGCCGGATGACCTACGAGGCGTCCGCCAACCTGGCCATGAACCAGGTGTTCATGCGCTCGCTCAACACCTCGCTTGCGACGCTGCTCCCCGTGGCTGCCCTGCTGTTCGTCGGAGCGGGCTTGCTGGGCGCCAGCACACTGAAGGACCTCGCCCTAGCTCTCTTCGTCGGCCTCCTGACCGGCGCCTACTCGTCGATCTTCGTCGCCACACCGATTCTGTCCATCCTGAAAGAGCGGGAGCCGCGCTACAGGAGCGTGCGCGACAAGAAGCTGCGGGAGCAGACGCGGGCACCTCTCGTTCCCGTGCCGGTCGGGGCGGGCTCGGCCCCTTCCCGCGACGAGACTCTGACAACCCCGGCGCCGCAAGCCCAGACGCCGGCGGCCCGTCCTAAGCCACGACCCGCGCAGGCCAACGCGCGGCCGAGGGCAGGAGCCAAGAAGGCGAAGCGTCGTAAGAAGCGCTGACCATTTCGACCAGTGAGCTAGGAGAGGCATGGAACCTCAAGCGAATCACGAGTGGCTCAAGGACCACATCCGGGATATCCCGGACTTCCCCAAGCAGGGTGTGGTCTTCAAGGACATAACGCCTCTGCTCGCGGACAAGAAGGCGTTCACGTACACGATCGACGCCATCGCCCATCACTACGACCGTGACGAGATCGACAAGGTGCTGGGGATCGAGGCGCGCGGGTTCATCGTAGCGGCCCCGCTTGCCTACCGTTTTACTGCAGGGCTTATCCCGGTAAGGAAGAAGGGCAAGCTTCCGTGGAAGGTCGAGACCGAAATGTATGAGCTCGAGTATGGCTTCGACCACCTCGAAATCCACAAGGACGCCATCGAGCCCGGAGAGCGCATCCTGATAGTCGATGACGTGCTCGCAACTGGAGGCACGGCCCAAGCCACCGCCGGGCTCACCGAGCGTTGCGGCGGAAAGGTGGCCGGCATCGCCACGATCATGGAGCTGTCATTTCTTCACGGCCGCAACAAGCTCGGTGCCTACGACTACTACAGCCTCCTGCGTTACTGAGCCCAGCCCGCCCGTTCCGATCCACGCGGCCGCCCGCCCCCGCCCTACAATGGGATATGGACTCGATTCAGGAGCGGGCTGAAAAGCAGCCGGCGCCAGACCAGACGTCGGCTCGGGGCGTCAAAGCGGTTCTGCGCCGGGTCCGCCCGGCTCGGCAGGTCGGCGATCCGGGCTTCGAGCAGCTCCTCAAGGAGTTCAGGCAGCACCGCCCCAAGAGCTCCACCAAACTCATCGAACGCGCTTTCGAGATCGCCGAGTCTGCCCATTCGGGGCAAGTTCGCAAGTCCGGCGACCCCTTCATCTCCCATCCTCTGAGCGTCGCGACGATTTGCGCCGAGCTCGGGCTCGATGAGACAACGATAGCGGCCGCGCTGCTGCACGACTCGGTCGAGGACACCGAGCTGGGTCTCGTCGACATCGAGCGAGAGATGGGCTACGCGGTTGCGCTGTTGATCGACGGAGTCACCAAGCTCGAACGCATCCGTTTCCGCACGGCCGAACAGGCGCGCGCCGAGAACCTGCGCAAGATGATGGTGGCGACCGCGCGCGACGTGAGGGTGCTGCTCATGAAGATTGCCGATCGCCTACACAACATGCGTACGATCGATCCGCTTCGTAGCGAGCGCCGCGAGCTGATCGCGCGCGAGACGCTCGAGATATATGCGCCGCTGGCTCACAGGTTGGGCATGTACGCGATCAAGTGGGAGCTCGAGGATCTCAGCTTCAAGCAGCTTCACCCCAAACGCTATGACGAAATCTCGGCCTTGGTGCAGGACCGGCAGCCCGAGCGAGAACGAGTTCTGGACCAGGTGAGCGACGAGATCCTTGCAAAGCTCAAGGAGGTAAAGATCCGGGCGGAGGTCTCAGGACGCCCGAAGCACCTCTATTCGATCTACGAGAAGCTGGTGCTGCGCGGCAAGCAGTTCGAGGATATTTTCGACTTGCTCGGCATTCGGGTCGTCGTCGAGAGCGTCAGAGACTGCTATGCGGCATTGGGCTCGATCCACACGCTCTACACGCCGGTCCCCAGCCGTTTCAAGGATTACATAGCGATGCCCAAATTCAACATGTATCAGTCGCTGCACACGACGCTGATGGGGCCGGGGGGCAGGCCCATGGAGATTCAGATCAGAACTCAGGACATGCATCGCGCTGCCGAGTACGGGATCGCCGCGCACTGGCTCTACAAGGACCAGCAGAGAGGCAAGACGCCAGAAGCGGAGATGGCATGGCTGCAGCGGGTCATGGACTGGCAGAAGGAGTCTATCGACCCGAGTGATTTCATGGAGTCACTCAAGATCGATCTCTATGCCGACGAGGCTTTCGTGTTCACGCCCAAGGGAGACGTCATAGCTCTGCCGCGCGGGGCGGGCCCACTCGACTTCGCCTACGCCATACACACCGAGGTCGGCCACAGGACTGTGGGAGCCCGCGTCAACGGCAGGCTCGTCTCTTTGAGCCACGAGCTCTCTTCGGGCGACTCGGTGGAAATCATCACTACGAAGGGTCAGGCGTCGCCGTCGCGCGACTGGCTGAAGCTCGTCAAGACGCCGCGCGCTCGCAACAAGATCAGGCAATGGTTCGCGCGTGAGCGCCGTGAGGACGCGCTCGCGCAGGGCAAAGACTCCTTGGTCGCTGCGATCAAGAAACACGGACTACCCGCCGACAAGGTCATGAAGAGCGACGTCCCGGCCAAAGTGGCAGAGGAGCTCAAGTTTCCGGATCTCGACACGATGTACGTGGCCATCGGGGAGAGTCACCTCTCTCCGCAGTCGGTCACCACTCGGATCATCCGCATCTTCGATCCACAGAGCACACAGGAAGAGGACGATGCCGTTCAGCCGCGTCGGCGCAGGAAGCGGCCGAACCGCGGCAGAGGAATCATCGTCGAAGGGCACGACGATCTCCTGGTGCGGCTTGCGCTCTGCTGCACACCTGTCCCTGGTGACGCCGTCGTCGGTTTTCTGACGCGTGGACGAGGCGTCTCCGTGCATCGCGAGGACTGCCCCAACGCCAAGTCCTTGAGGGCTCAGGACGACGAGCGTATGGCCTCGGTGTGGTGGGACGAACGCCAGAAAACGACCTTCGTCGCCGCGATCCGTATCGAGGCGCTTGATCGCACCAAGCTGTTGCGCGACGTCACGACGGCCATCTCCGATCAGGGCATATTCATCGTTTCTTCCAGCACCCGTACCGGTCGCGATGGGATCGCCAGCCTCTCGTTCACCTTCGAGCTCGTAGACCCCAGCCATCTCGATCACGTGCTCCAGGCGATCCGGAGGATCGATTCGGTGTTCGACGCCTACCGGGTCGGCTCCGCGGCTCACAATTAGCCTGTGACCAAACCGGTGAGGGTCTTTCTCAGCGTGGGCGCGCTCCTGCTGATGCTCCCAGGATGTGAGCGAGAGACCTTCTCCCTGCCCCCGGCTCAAGAGGCCGCCTCGGAGTTCATTGCCGCCTGGGACGGTGGCGATTTCAAGTCCATGCGCGCGCTGCTCGACGAAGAGTCTCGGAAGCGTTTCGGAGCCCGGCGTCTCGAGCGCCTCATGCGCAACACACTTCGGCCGGGCTGGATCACGCGCTACGACGTCAAGCTCGGCAAGGCGGTGAGGGAGCCCGCCATCTCCTCGGAGGAGGAGCTGAGCCGAGCTTCCGACGTGAGGACGGAGGCGCCCTACGTGATCACCTATCGTTCGCGCGCCACGGTCAAACCGGTCGCTCTGGCCGGGAGCCTGGGGCTCGTGTACGACAAGAAAACAGAGGAATGGAGCGCCCGCTGGGGGAGGTCGGCGCTATGGCCACAGGCTCGGCGAGCTTCGGGATTCGCCGTGACCGTCCGCTGGCCCCAGAGGGCCGCGATAAAGGATCGCTCCGGCCGCCCGCTGGCGCAGGGGGGAGCTTCCGGTCGCAGCTACCCACAAGGGGCAGTTGCCGGGAGCACCCTCGGACACATCGGCAAGCTCGCAGAGCGTGACCTCAGTAACCTGCCTCACTACTATCGAAGGGGAGACCTTGCCGGCGCCTCGGGCCTCGAGGCCGCCTACGAGTCCAGGCTTGCCGGTACCCCCACGATGCGACTGGTCCTGACCGACGCCAAGGGCCGTGTTCTGCAGACCTTGGGCCGCAAGAGTGGACGGCCGGGCCACCCCGTCCAGACCACTCTGGACGTGGACGTGCAGCGCGCAGCCGAGATCGCCTACGGCGGCACCGTCGGGGGCGCGGTGGTGGTCGAGCCCGATAGCGGCAACCTCCTGGCGGTGGTGTCGTCGTCCTCCTTTGATCCCAACAACTACGTTGGCGCAGCCGAGGTCGAGCCCTTCAATCGCGCTCTGTCGGGGCTCTACCCGCCGGGTTCCTCCATGAAGGTCGTGACCGCATCGGCGGCCCTCGAGGATGGAACGGTCTCGCCCCAGACCACGGTCACCGGCCCCAAGGACTACAAGGGAGTCGTCAACTTCGAGTCGGGCGAGTTCGGCTCGATCCCGTTCTCTGACGCCGTGCGTTTCAGCGTAAACACTGCCTTCGCACAGGTGGCGGAGGACCTCGGCGCGGCAAAGCTCACCCACTATGCAAGTTCGTTCGGCTTCAACCTCCGGCCGCGCCTGGGCGTGTCGGCTGCCCGTTCCTCCTTTCCCCGTCCCGAGGAGCTGTGGGACCTGATGTGGGGCTCGATAGGCCAGGCTCAAGTGCTGGCCACGCCCATGCAGATGTCCACGGTGGCAGCCACTATCGCTAACCACGGAAAAAGGATGGCACCGCGTGTCTCCTTCTTGTTGCCGAAGGATGGTGAGCGGGTCGTGTCCAGGCGAACGGCGGACCAGATGAACCAGATGATGCAAGCGGTCGTGACCTCGGGCACCGGAGTGAGGGCGCAGGTTCCGGGAGTCGCAGTGGCCGGCAAGACCGGGACCGCGGAGGTGGATGTCGCCGGAGAGCGCCTGAACCATGCCTGGTTCGTAGCTTTCGCACCGGCCACCGAACCTCGGGTAGCGATCGGGCTGGTGTCCGAGTACGGGGGCGTGGGTGGCCAGGTCGCGGCCCCTCTGGCGGGCCGCATGCTCGAGGCCGTGCTCCCGCTCGTTCCATGAGGGCGGTGGTCCAGCGCTCGGGGAAGGCCTGGGTGGAGGTCTCGGGCGATGTCGTCGGCTCGATCTCCGCCGGTGTGGTGATTCTGCTCGGCATCACCGCCACGGACGGGGACCAGGAGGCGAGTTGGCTTGCGGGCAAGGTGGCGAACCTGCGCATCTTCAACGACGACGAGGGCAAGATGAACCGCTCTTTGCTGGACGTCTCGGGCGAGGTACTGCTCGTGTCGCAGTTCACTCTCTACGGGGACGCCCGCCGGGGCCGCCGGCCGTCGTTCATTACCGCCGCCCAGGGCCCGGAGGCGAGGGCCGTCTACGATCGCTCGATCGAGGCTTTCAGAGCGCTCGGGGTGAGGACCGAGACGGGTGAGTTCGGCGCCGAGATGGACCTGTCTCTGACCAACAGGGGGCCGACCACGATCCTGCTGGACTCAGACAAGACCTTCTAGCCGGGCGTCTAAGGATCATTCCGTCTTGAGCGACCTACATGAGGGGAGTAAGCGCCGCGTGCAGGTTCTCGCTCTGAGAGATCACGGTCGCGCCCGCACGGACGAGTGGGGAGGGCACCGCGTCCCAGCGGGCATCCTTGTCGAACACGAGGAATGCATCCCAGTAGACCCCGCTCGTTTGATCACCCGCCCCTATGTCGTCGAGATGTTCTCCGAACCACGTGCCCGCTAGGAGATCTCTATCCCAGTACTGGAGCACGCGCTCGTCATCCAACACGTTCGCATCCCAGTCGCTTCGAGCGTCGCCTGGAAGTATGGGCAGCCACACGGCGTAAACACGGAGATCGCCGTCGGGGCGATCCTCCAGGATGTGATCGTGGACCCAACTGGCCCCTGCCAGGCATTCCCCTCAGGTGGGTGACAACAGAACGATCAGACGGGGATGACCGCGGTCCTGATTGAAGGCGGTCTGAAGCTGGGCCACCTGCGTCAGGTCGTGCAGCGTCGGTGCAGGCTCCGTAGACGCTCGTTCGAGGCTACAGGCCGCCAACAGAAGTGACGCCACGAGCGCTGCCAAGGTGAACCGCACGCTCTTCACCCCCTCACCGTAGCTAATTCAGGACGACCGGATCGCCGCAGGGGTCCGAATCATTCGGAAGATGACGATGGCGATTCCCATCCAGGCACGTGGCTACCGCAACATGCTCGGCGGTCTCGACGCAACCGATACCCACCCCAGCCAGAACAAACGCGACTCCCAGTGTCGGGATGCTCGCTCCCACCGTTGCAAAGGTGAGATAGGCGGCCAAGAACGACAAGGCTCCCCCCCACCAAACACACTGAGTCCAGCAAGGCGTACACAATGATGATTGACTACTCGAATCTCTCAACCAAACCAAGGAGGAGTAATGGGGACAAGGATGCTGATCGGGGCCGCGGCCCTCGCTCTCGTGCTGGGCGCCTGCGGTGGAGGCGAAGAAGGCGGCGGATCAGGTGGCGGTGGTGGCGGAGGCGGCGGCGTGACGCTCAGCGCCCAGGACAACTCCTTCTCCCCGTCGGAGCTGGCCGTGCCCTCCGGTGAGGTCACGGTCGAGTTCACCAACGACGGCAGCAACTCGCACACGTTCACCTCTGAAGAGCTGGGGTTCGACTCCGGCACGGTTGCCGCAGGCGAGTCCAAGTCCGTCACGTTCGAGGCTCCCGAGGCGGCAACCGACTTCGAGTGCAGCATTCACGGCGCCTCGGGCATGACCGGAAAGATCGTCCCCGAGTAATCTGGCTTTTGCGGCTCCGCCGAGGTCGGAATGCGACTTTTTCACGACAGCCCGCGCTCAGCGCGGGTTACGGTGAAAAGGTCGGGCGCGCCGGTTTCAGAGCCAGGTGCAGCGCCTCCAGTTGCTCCGCGTCAACCGGGGCCGGCGCCCCGGTGAGCGGGTCGGCCGCGCTCTGCGTCTTGGGAAACGCAATGACCTCGCGGATGTTGTCCTCGCCCGCCGCCAGCGCCACGATCCTGTCGATGCCCGGAGCGATCCCGCCGTGGGGGGGCGGCCCGAAGGCGAACGCGTCGAGCAGAAAGCCGAAGCGGGCTTGGGCCTCCTCGGTGGAGATGCCCAGGGCGGCGAGCACGCGCTCCTGCAGCGCCCGGTCGTGGATCCTGATGCTGCCCGAGGCCAGCTCCCAGCCGTTGAGCGTTATGTCGTAGGCCTTTGATATGACCTTCTCGGGAGCGCTCTCCAGGTAGTCGATGGTGCCCGGCGTGATCCCTGTGAAGGGGTGGTGGATCGCGTTCCATGTCCCCGCATCCTCGTCGCGCTCGAACCAGGGGAAGTCGACTATCCAGGCGAACCTCCACGCCGCGGGGTCATCGCGAGCACGCTGGGGAACGAGCCCAAGCTGCTGGCCCAGGCGGTTGCGTATCGTGCCCAGCACGCGCTCGACGACCTCGGCGCGCGCATCGGCCACGATGAGGATCAGGTCCCCAGCCGTGGCCCCCGTGACGGGGCAGAGCCGGCTGCGCTCGTCCTCGGAGAGAAACTTCTCCATCGGCGAGCGCAGCCCCTCGTCGGTGACCGCAATCCACACCAGCCCTCCCGCTCCCAGAGCCTTCGCCTCCTCCACCAGCGCGTCGATCTGCTTGCGCGCCATCGCGCCCTGAGACTCGAGGACGATTGCCTTGACCGCACCGCCCTCCTCCATACCCGCCCTGAAGACCCGGAACTCGGTCTGCTCCAGCGCCCCCGTGAGATCTGTGAGCTCCATGCCGAAACGCAGGTCGGGTTTGTCGGTCCCGAAGCGGGCCATCGACTCGGCAAAGGTGAGTCGAACGAAGTCGTCCAGTTCGGCCCCCAGTACCTCGCGCCACACCTGCTTGAACATCGCCTCGGTGACGGCCAGCACGTCCTCACGATCGACGAAGGACATCTCGACGTCGAGCTGCGTGAAGTCGGGCTGGCGGTCGGCCCGCAGGTCCTCGTCCCTGAAGCAGCGCACGATCTGGTAGTAGCGGTCCAGGCCCGCTACCATCAGGAGCTGCTTGAAGAGCTGAGGTGACTGCGGCAGCGCGTAGAAGGAGCCGGGGTGAAGGCGGGCGGGCACGAGATAGTCGCGCGCGCCTTCGGGCGTCGCCCGGGTCAGCATCGGCGTCTCTACCTCGGTGAAGCCGTGGGAGTCGTAGAAGCGCCTGATCGAGGAGATGATGGCGTGGCGCAGGTGCAGGTTCGCCTGCATGCGGGTGCGCCTGAGGTCCAGGTAGCGATACTTCAGACGCAGCATCTCCTCGGCGTCGTGATGCTCGTCCATCTGGAACGGCGGGGTGGCGCTCGCCGACAGCACCTCGAGCGAGCTCGCCGCGACCTCGACTTCACCGGTGGCCAGCGCCTCGTTCTCGGTTCCCTGTTTGCGACGCCTGACCTCACCCTCGACACGCACGCAGAACTCCGAACGCAGGCCCTCCGCGGCCCCCTGCAGTGCGGGGGCCTCTGCGAAGTTGAACACGACCTGGACGAGCCCGGCGACGTCGCGCAGGTCGATGAAGATCACCCCGCCGTGGTCGCGGCGGGCGTGCACCCAGCCGCACAGGCATACCGGGGACCCCTCGTGGGCGGTCCGCAGGTCTCCGCAGCGATGCGATCTCATCATGGCGCCAGCCGCTTCTCGAGCTGGTGCCAGGGCACCTGCTCCTGCTCCTGCGTGCGGAGGTTCTTGAGACCGGCGCGCCGTTCCCGCAGCTCCTCGTCGCCCAGGATTACGGCCCACGTCGCACCGGAGCGCACCGCGTCCTTCATCTGGCCCTTGAGTCCCCGCCTCGAGTGGTCGAGGTCGCAGCCGACGCCGGCGGCGCGCAGCGACGATGCCAGCATCAGCGCCTCACGGCGGGCCTCGTCGGAGAGCGCAACGATGTAGACGCCGACCATGGAGTGCCCGCTCGTGCCCGTTCGCGCCAGCAGAAGCCGGTCGATGCCGCAGCCAAATCCGATTCCCCCCAGATCCGGGCCTCCAAGGGCTTGGCTGAGCCCGTCGTAGCGACCCCCTCCGCACAGTGCGCTCTGGGAGCCGAGGTTCGAGGAGACCCATTCGAACGCAGTGCGGGTGTAGTAGTCGAGGCCCCTGACCAGACGAGGCTCGAGGTCGAAGTCGATCTCGAGGTCGGTGAGCATGTCCTGAACGCGCCGGAAATGCTCGCTGCAGGCGTCGCAGAGGTGGTCGGTGATCAGTGGAGCGTCCTCCAGGGCGGCGATGGTGGCGGGCTCCTTGGAGTCGAACGTGCGCAGTGGATTGGTGTCTGCTCGCTGCCGGTCCGCCTCGGCGAGCTCCGAGGAATGCTCTCGTAGAAACGAGGCCAGTTTGTCGAGATAGCCGTCGCGGCAGGACTCGGACGGGTGTCCTATCGAGTTCAGCAGGAGGCGCGGCTCGGTTTCGGCGTCGAGCAAGAAGCGATGGCCGAGCTCGATGACCTCGGCATCGATCGAGGGCTCGAGGCTGCCGATCGCCTCGATACCCACCTGGAAGAAGGCCCGGTAGCGACCCTTCTGGGGGCGTTCCTGGCGAAACATCGAGCTCGAGTAGCACAGCTTGAGCGGCAGGGGGCCGCGCTGCAACGAGTGCTCGATCACGGCCCGCATGACCGGCGCGGTGCCCTCGGGCCTGAGCGTGAGCGAGCGGCCTCCGTGGTCCGAGAATGTGTACATCTGCTTGTGGACGACCTCCGAGCCCTCACCCACGCCGCGGGCAAAGACCTCCGTGTGCTCGAACGCGGGCGTCTCCACCGGCGCGTAGCCGGCGCGCTCGAAGGTGTCGAGCGCGAGCCGGGACAGCGCCTGCCAGGCCCACGACTCCGGAGGCAGGAGGTCGCGCGTCCCCGGCGGCGCGCGAAAACTTATCCTTCGATCGGGCATGACGGCATCCTAAAGGGGCCCGGGAAGACCCTCTTCCTGTGGTTGGATACCCCATGCAACGTTCTGAAGAGAGTTGAGGGAGGCACATGCTCGAGTCACGGACCGAGCCGCGGGCTCAACTCGAAGCCCTGGCCCGCCGCATTAGGCGCGACATCGTCATCTCGACCACCAAGGCAGGCTCGGGACACCCCTCTACTTCGTTGTCGATGGTCGAGGTCCTGACCGTCCTCTACTTCGGGGGGGTGCTTCGCTACGACCCCGCCGAACCGCATCACCCCGAACGTGACCGCTTCGTCCTCTCCAAGGGCCACGGCGCCCCCGGGCTCTACGCGGTGCTGGCCGAGGCCGGCTACTTTCCCAGAGAGGACCTCGCGACGCTCAGGCAGATGGGGTCGGCCCTCGAGGGGCATCCCAACATGTGCAGGCTTCCGGGAGTGGAGGCCTCTACCGGGTCGTTGGGCCAGGGCCTCTCGATCGGCATCGGACACGCGCTCGCCGCCCGCCTCGACGGCTCGTCCTACCGCGTCTACGTCATGGTCGGCGACGGCGAGAGCGAACAGGGGCAGGTGTGGGAGGCGCTGATGTACGCGGGCAACCATGAACTGTCGAACCTCACCCTCATCCTCGACCGTAACGGCTATCAGCAGACTGCCGCGGTGGCGGAGGTTCAGCCGCTCGACCCGCTGCAGGACAAGATCGAGGCCTTCGGTTGGTCTGCGCGCACCATCGACGGCCACTCCCTCGATGAGGTCGAGACGGCCTTCTCATGGGCTCGATCCGTGACGGAAGGCCCCCAGGCCATAATCGCCAACACCGTCAAGGGCAAGGGCGTGAGCCTGCTCGAAGCAACGCCCGGAAAGTGGCACGGGAAGCCGGTCCCCGCCGACGAGGAAGAAAAGGCACTCGAGGAGATCGGGACATGAGCCTGGGACTGACGCACATCAAGCTCGAGGACGGCCAGCCCACTCGCCTCGCCTTCGGCGAGGCGCTCGCCGATGCGGGGGCGGACGAACGCATCGTCGTGCTCGACGGCGATGTCCACAACTCGACCTACACAGGGCTGTTCGGAGAGCGCTACCCCGATCGCTTCTTCAACGTCGGCATCGCCGAGTCGAACCTCATCGGCATAGCGGCAGGCCTGGCCGGCAGCGGCAAGATCCCGGTGGTTTCCAGCTTCTCGATCTTCCTGTTGGCGAACGCCTTCGATCAGATCCGCATGAGCATCGCCTTTCCCAACCAGAATGTGAAGCTCGTGGGCACCCACGCGGGCATCTCGATTGGCGAGGACGGTCCCTCGCAGATGGGGATCGAGGACGTCGCCCTGGCCTGCGCGCTGCCCGGCTTCACCGTCATCGTGCCGGCCGACGGCGCCAGCACCCGGGCCGCTACAGTGGCCATGCTCGAGCGCGAGGGGCCGACCTTTTTGCGTTGCGGTCGCCCCGCCGTACCGGTCGTCTACGAGAACGGCGCCGACTTCCACGTCGGCCAGGCCAATGAGCTGCGAGAGGGCTCGGACGTGACGATCATCGCCAACGGCATCATGGTGGCGATGGCGCTCGATTCGGCTGCGGCGCTCGCCTCAGAGGGGGTGGAGGCGAGAGTGCTCGACATGCATACGGTCAAGCCGATCGATACCGAGGCCATCGAGCGGGCCGCGAACGAGACCGGCGGCATCGTCGTGGCCGAGGAGCACATCGCCTATGGGGGGCTCGGCGCCACGGTGGCACTGGCGGCGGCCGAGCGCGCGCCGACCAGGATGGCTTTCGTGGACATCGGCGACACCTATGCCACCTCGGGAAAACCACAGGAGCTGCTGCTGCAATTCGGCCTCACGCCCGAGGTGATCACCGACCGGGCGCGCCACGTGCTCAAGATCTAAATAGTTTAGACATCTGGGTCCTGCCTGGATTACTCATTTACCATAATGCTGTTGCAGGCAAGAATGGGCACATAACGTCCCCGGCCCCCTGATAAGGAAGACGACAATGGCCTCTGCGCACGAAGCTATGCCCCTCCCCGAGGTCAATGCCATCCGGCTCGAGGATATGGTCGACAGAACACTGGTTCGCTGGCGCGGCGCAGTTACCCGCCGCTGGGAGGGCAGCGTGGTGGGGACGGCCTGCTTCGGGCCCGAGGGCAGACAGCTCGAATGGGCCCTCGACGAGCTCGTTGCCAACGCAGTTGCGGCGACCGGCCCCCAGGACGGTATTACCGTTTCGGGCCGCGCCGCGGGCTCGTGGATCGAGGTCGACGTCACCGAATGGTCGCCGACCACCCCGGCCGGTCACATCGGCTATGAGGGCGACGAGGTCCCCGAAGTGGTGGCCGCTTGCGCTCCCGGGATGAGGATCGTGGAGAGCATCGTGGCCTCGCAGTCGGGCTCGCTAGAGATCACGACGCGGCCCGGAGTTTCGACGACGTTCTTGATCCGGCTCCCCCACTCCTAGAACCAACCCACCCACCCGCGTTTTGAGCGTCTCAGAGCGCGGAAAACCGCGCTCTGACGCCCCTAAAAACGTCCGAGCCGCATTCGGAGCGCCTTCCGGAGCTCCTCTGCCACCAGCGCGGGGCGCAGAGTGAGGTCGTCCTTCGTGTAACGAAGCACCAGCCACTCGCCCAGCCCCATGCGATTCGAGCGGGTGCGGTCCCTCTGAAAAGGATCCCGATCGGAGTGGTACTCGTAGCCGTCGAGCTCGATCGCGATCCGAGCATCGGGGTAGGCGAAGTCCACCCGCCCGATGCCCTCGATACGGTACTGCCGCTCGGGCTGGGGCAGAGAGTGGGCCTCGACCAGCTTGACGAAACCGTCCTCGAGAGGACTATCGGTGGCACGGTAGTCGAGTGGCCGCTCCGCCAGCACCCGACGCAGATTCGTGGTTCCGTTGCGGCCCTGGACGGCGTATCGCTCGAGCCTCGCATGCAGCGCCGGGAGCCACACCAGTCGGTGCCTCAGGGCCTCGTCCACGGCGCGTTCGAGGGCGGGGAAGCTCACCAATCCGGCAAGCTCGTAGAGAGCCCGGTCAAGGACAGTCAACGGTATGCCGGCTTTGCGCGTGGTGTCCTGCGGAGGAAGAGACACGGGGCGGTGCAGGAGCAGGCTCCTTCTGGGGGAGTGAATCTTGCGAGGGACGCAGAGGTCGATCAGGTCAGAGGGAAGCGAGTATGCGCCCCACAGGCCGGCGCTTGTCCGGCCGCAACAAACAGTGTCCGACCCGGCCCACAGGTGAGCCGCCATGAGGTCCTGCTCCCGGCAGTGTGCTACCCCGACCAGGCCGAAGACGTTGGGGAGAACGTGATTGGTCCAGCGACCCGACTCGACTCGTACCCGGATGGAGTGGAAGTTGTGACCCGCCGCCGTCGCTTGGGCCCGACTGAAGATTCCGTACTGGCCCTCGGCAAACAGCGCCACTCGTTCGTCTCTGTGCATGATGTCAGTGAAACCACCGAGTTCGGGGATCGTCTGTGGCGCGCGCCACACCTCAGGCGACTTTTTAGGGGACTCAGAGCGCGGTTTTCCGCGCTCTGAGACGCTCAAAACGCGGTCCGGGGATGGGGTTGACGGGGGCCGGGCTCACCCTTACTATCGAACATACGTTCGATACCCCGGAGCGGGCGAGAGGTTCCCCGGCCCCCCGCTCGCTCCGGGCGGACGTCCATCGAAATGATGAACCAAGGGCGGGCCGCAGCGTCGTCTCGGCGAGGAGTGGGATGGGCGGAGGGGATGGGGAGGGATGACCAAGCGCTATGACGAGGACATCGACGTGACGCCGGACCCGGCCAGCCCCGGGACTCCCCTCTCGTTCGTGTGGCGAGGCCGACGCTACGACATCGACCAGCCTCTGATGTCCTGGCGTGAGGGCTCGGAGTGGTGGCTCAGGGGCGCTCACAACGGCGCTCAGGGGCAGGACCGGGAGTTCCACCGGGTGCTGGCCCGCCCGGCCCAGAGGCTCGCCACCGGCGAGGTCGATGCCGACGGCTTTTTGATCTCCTACGGCGCGGTCTACGACGTCTTCAGGGACCGGATATCGGGCAACTGGCGCATGGCTCGGGTCTGGGACTGAACCCGCCGGCCATGGGCGCATTCACCCATCTGCACTGCCATTCGACCTGGTCCCTGCTCGACGGCGCCATCCCGGCCGAGGCTCTGCCGCACCTCGCCCGCAGCCGTGGCTTCGAGACCGTCGCCCTCACCGACCACGACTCGTTGACGGGTGCGGTGCGCTTCTCCAGAGCGTGCCGCGAGGCTTCGGTCAAGCCCATCTTCGGTGCCGAGCTGACGCTCGCAGGAGACGAGCACATCACACTCGTCGTCAAGGACGAGACCGGTTACGGGAACCTGTGCGGGCTCATCAGCCGCGCTCACCTGAACAACGAGCGCGGCGCGCCGTGCTCGAGCTTCGACGATGTGGTTGCCGCAAGCCAAGGGCTGTTCGTGCTGTCGGGGTGCAGCAGGGGAGAGGTCGCGAGGCTCGCCGCACGAGGCGCCTTGCCCCAGGCCGTCGCGGCCGCTCGGCGCTGGCGCAAAGCCATCGGAGAGGATTACCGGATCGAGGTCTTTGACCTGCGCGGCTACGGGCATCGTACGCTCCGGGATCGCCTTCTACGAGTGGCTCGTGACGCTCGGGTCCCGGCCGTCGCCACCAACGACGTCCACTACGCCGATCCATCGGGAGCGGCCACCCATGAGGTGCTGCACGCGATCAAGGACATCGTCCCGTTGTCGCGCGCGCACGCCTTGCGCACCACCTCCGAGCTCTATCTGAAGAGCGCGGCGGAGATGGCCGCATTGTTCGATGACGTCCCCGAGGTCCTGTCCGAGAGCGCGGCGATCGCCGAGGCCTGTGACTTCGATCTTGACTTCGGTGTCTACCACTTCCCCGAAGTCCCGTTGTCGCGCTCAGAGACGCCCACTCAGCTGCTCGCTCGAAGGTGCTACGAGGGCGTGCGCAGGCGCTTCGGCGCAACCAAGGCAGAGGTCGAGGACCGCCTCCAGCACGAGCTCCAGATGATCTTCAAGCTCGGCTTCGCCGCCTACTTCGTGATGGTCGCGGACATCGTCGCTCACGTCCGCTCACAGCTCGGCATCCATTGCTCCTGCAGGGGCAGCGCGGCCGGCTCACTGGTGTGCTACGTGCTCGGCATCTCAGATGTAGACCCCGTGCGCTACGACCTGCTGTTCGAGCGCTTCATCAACGAGCGCAGGGAAGAGCTCCCCGACATCGACATCGACGTCGAGTCCCATCGGCGCGAAGAGGTCCTCGACTACATCTTGAGGACCTACGGAGCGCAGCAGACCGCGGTGTGCTGCATGGTCGACACCTTCCGTGCGCGAATGGCGATCCGGGACGTCGGCAAAGCTCTGGGGCTACCTCCGGAGGAGATCGATCTCGTCGCCAAGGCCTTCCCCCGCATCGCGGCCCGCGACATCCCCAAGGCGATCGAGCGACTGCCCGAGCTGGCCGGGTCCAATCTCGAGCGCGGCCAGTTGGCCCAACTGTTCCAGTTGTGTCTCGAGATTGACGGTTTCCCTCGACACCTCGCCCTCCATCCCTCGGGGGTGATCCTGTCCTCCTCAGACCTCGCCCGGCGTGTGCCGATGCAGGAGTCCTTCGAGGGCTTCTGCATGCTGCAAGCCGATAAGGACGATGTCTTGGACCTCGGCTTGGTCAAGCTCGACGTGCTCGGTGTCAGGATGCTGTCGGCCATCTCCCATGCCTGTGCCGAGATCGAACGTGTCTCCGGCGAGCGGATAAACCTCGAGAAAATCCCTCACGACGACCCCGCCACCTTCGCGCTGGTCAAGTCCTCCAACACCTTGGGGTGCTTTCAGATCGAGTCCCCGGGACAGCGCGAGCTGCTCGCACGCCTGCAGCCGAGCCGTTTCGAGGACCTCATCGTCGAGATCTCGCTGTTTCGCCCCGGCCCGGTGAAGTCCGACATGGTGACGCCGTTCTTGGAGCGCCGTCACGGCTTCGAGAAGACACCGCGCCTGATCGAGGCCTTGAGGGAGATCCTCGCCGAGACCCACGGCGTGATCATCTTTCACGAGCAGCTCATACGAGCGATCGCCGCATCCACAGGCTGCTCTCTGGCCGACGCCGACTACGTCCGCCGCCACCTCGAGGGTGATTCTCCCGGTCTTCCCGACGGCCTCGACAACGCAACTCGAGCATCTTCGATGGAGGACTGGTTCAAGGACCGGGTCATGACACGCGGGCTCAGCGACACCCAGGCCCGCGCCTTGTGGAAGGAGGTCTTCGCCTTTGCCTCGTTTGGCTTCTGCAAGTCGCATGCGGCTGCCTTTGCCCTCCCCACTTATCTTTCGGCGTGGCTCAAGGCTCGTTATCCGGCGGAGTTCTTGGCCGGGGTCCTAACTCACGACCCTGGGATGTATCCCCGCCGGGCCATCGTGGCCGATGCCCGCAGCAACGGCATCCCCATCCTTTCTCTCGACGTCAACCTCTCCGATGGCGTCTATCGCTCAGAGCTTGCCGGGTCGCGCCGCGGCGTCCGCCTGTCGTTGTCCGAGGTGCGCGGCATCTCTGAGGCAGAGATCGATGCGATCGTTTTATCGAGGCCGTTTTCTAGCGTGGAGGACCTGTGGCGGCGCACCAGGATCTCGCGGCCCACCTTGGAGGCGCTGGCTCATGTGGGGGCGCTCGATTCGATCGAGCCCCACCGCTGTAGGCGCGAGCTGGTGTGGCGGGCGGGCGAGCTCGCGGCCGAACCCGTCGCGCCCGGCGGCCAGCTGTCGCTGACGCTCGACGAGCCCGAGAACAACGGCTCGTCCCTTCCCGGTCTGCGGGCTTACACCCCCTTGGAGGAGGTAGAGGCCGAGCTCGAGGTCTCGGGGATCGACGCCCGCCGCCACATCATGGAGCTCTACGCATCGCTTGTGGACGAGCTCGGCTGCGTTCCGGCCGCGAGCCTCGAGACCCTGCGCAACAACTCTGAGACATGGGTGGCGGGGGTCAAGGTGTCGACCCAGACACCGGCCATCCGCTCGGGGCAGAGGATCATCTTCGCCACACTGGACGACATCACCGGCCCTCTGGACGTGACCGTCTTCGAGCGCGCTCAGGCGCGCTGCGCGCGGACCGTGTTCCATTCGTGGCTGCTCGCGGTCAAAGGGGTGGTGCGTAAGCGAGGCGGCGCCTCCTTGATTCACGAGATGGTTGCAAACGTCGGCATCACGGTGGTCGCCCACGAGGTCTTCGATCTCGGAGAGCTCGCCTCGGACCGTGCCCGGGGGCACTCGCTGGCGCTCGCGCTGGGTCGCCAGCGGCGTCGTCAGGGAGCGGCCGCGCGGGGGACCGCGGCCCGCCAAGAGGGGCCCAAGCTGTGGCATGCAAGCGGCGGCTCCGCAGGCCGCTGATCCAGGCGCGGCGGTGAGAATGGCCCTGTGACAGAGCTTGCAACGATCCTGCACGTCGACATGGACGCGTTCTACGCTTCCGTAGAGATCGTCAAGGACCCCACCCTGAGGGGCCGGCCGGTCATCGTCGGGGGGCTAGGGGGCCGCGGCGTGGTGACCTCGGCTTCCTACGAGGCGCGCTCCTTCGGAGTGGACGCAGCGATGCCCCTGATCACCGCCCGCCGCCTGTGCCCTCACGGCGTTTTTCTGCCCAACGACTTTCACGCCTACAGCGACTATTCCGAGCGCATCAGGATGGTGTTCTCGAGCATCACGCCGCTGGTGGAGCCGTTGTCCCTGGACGAGGCTTTCCTCGACGTGGCCGGTGCGGTCAAGCTGTTCGGCCCCCCTGTGCAGATAGGCCGCCTCATCAAGGAGCGCATCGCAGAGCTGAGCCTGAGCTGCTCGGTGGGGATAGCCGCGAACAAATTCCTGGCCAAGCTGGCCTCCACCCAATCAAAGCCCAGCGGGCTGCTTCTGGTGCCCTCCGACGGAGTCACCGAATGGCTGCATCCCCTTCCGGTCACCGCATTGTGGGGAGTGGGAGGGCGCACCGCCGAGACGCTGCACCGCCTCGGGCTCAGAACCGTCGGAGACGTCGCCTCGATCTCACGGCGCACGCTCGAGCGGGCCCTGGGCGATGCGCTCGGCGCCCACCTCCACGCCCTCGCCCTCGGTCGCGACGACCGGGCTGTGGTCCCCTGCGAGCCGGCCAAGTCGGTCGGCTCCGAAGAGACCTTCGAAACTGACCTCGATTGCTCGGAGGATGTCCTGCGCGAGCTCCTGCGGCTCTCCGACAGGACCGCTTCTCGTCTGCGGGACAAAGGCTTGTGCGGCCGTACCGTGACTCTCAAGCTGAGGTGGTCCAACTTCCAGACGATCACTCGCTCTCGCACGATTCCAGAAGAGGTCGACACAGCAGCAGAGATATACGAAGTCGTTCGCGCCCTGTTCGAGAGGCTCTCCCCGGAGCGCTTCCGCATCCGCCTCCTGGGGGTCTCGGTGACGACGCTTTCCGTCGGCCCCCCGGCGCGCCAGACCTCCCTCTTCGGCGACCCCTCCAACCGGTTACGACTTGCCTCGGGGGCGGTCGACGCGCTGCGGGGGCGATTCGGGCCTGAAGCCGTGCGCCCCGCCACCCTGCTCGACTAGGCCACCATTCAGAATCCGCCGTTGCTCCCCAATCTGCGCGAACCGAGGGCACAGAACTCCGAGGCTTCCTATAATTGACCTACCGTGCCTCTGTCAGAAGACGAGCAGCGAATCCTCGAGCAGATCGAGAAGGGCCTCTACGACGAGGACCCGCGCTTTGGGCGCGCCCCGAATCGCAGGGCCGCTCACTTCCTCGACCGTTTTGGACGTTTGCGAGCGGGACTTCTGTGCCTCGTTGCGGGGGTGGCGGCCCTGGTCCCGTTTTTCCTGGCGCAATGGGTGAGCGCAGGCGTTGCCGCGTTCTCTCTCATGGTGGCTGGGATCGTGTTGCTGGCGGGCTCTGCGACGGACGCCCTGCGCGGGGCGGGTGGCGAGGACTCCAAACGGAGGAGCCGGGAACGCATGCAGGGCGTGGTCGACCGCTTCCAAGAGCGATTGCGCGACCGCTACAAGAACACTTAAGCAGAAAACTTCGCGTCTCTTCCCCTTTTCCTTGCTCGCGCGCCGAGCGACGCGCTATGTTCCAGTGTCTGCCGCTGGCAACGGGGGCATACATAGGGATGGATACGTAGGGGCCGTTTCACTTTTCTTAGGGGTCTTTGCCTTTTAAAGGTCTGTGTTCGGGGTCGACTCGAGACCGGAGGTGCGCGCGCGCATATGGAGGGCTTTTCTGCTGAACAGGCATCACGCTTTACCGGTTGTACGCCTCACCAGCTGAGGTACTGGGATCGCATCGATCTCGTCACCCCCAGTGTTCAGGCGACCGGAGGAAGACCCGGGGTAAGAAGGCTCTACGGCTTTCGTGACCTCGTCGTCCTGCGGGTCATTCGCTCTCTCCTAGAGGGAGGTATGAGCCTTCAGCGCGTACGCCGGGCGATCACCTATCTGCGCAAGCGGGCTCGGCTCGACGAGCATCTCTCGGAGGTCAAGCTGGTGACCGACGGGGTCAGCATCTTGAAGGTCTGCCGCACCGACGGCGAGATCATCGATGCTCTGAAGGAAGGGCAGCTGGTGTTCTTCGTGGCTATCGACGATATCGCGCGCAGCGTCGACAGGACGGTGTCGCAGTTCCTCTACGACCGCGAGGAGTTCGTCTCGGCTTTGAAACAAGTGGAGACGGACCTCGGCCGGGAGCTCGAAAACCAAGGGCGACGCCGCTTCAGCAGCTAACCAACCCGCCGGACACGGCCGTATGGTCGCGGGACGAATGTTGTTGGTTTTGATGACTTCCGTGAGTCTTGAGCGTCAAGACCGAAGGGGAGGTGGCGCGAACAGACGCCGGGCTCGTTCTTTCCAACTCGCCAGAGACCACAAGCGCGTCCGCAGGCCCCCGGCCAGCCGCCTGCTGTGCACGGCGTCCTCCTCGGAGGCCCCGGCGGGGCTGTAGCGCGCTCTCTCGTAAAGGCCCGCCAGGGCCGCAACCTCGGGGGGGGCACGGTGAGCTTTCAAGAGCCGGGCCGCGTACGACGTCGCCGATTCCGACGGGGGCCGCGACAGCGTGAGCAACTCAGCGGCCTCGTCGGCCACGTGCTCGAAGGCCGCGACGACCTTACCGGTGGGCGAATGCGCCCTGGCGTAGCGGCGCCTGACTCGAATCTCCTTCAGCAAGGGAACCGCGACCAGGAAGGCGATCACACCTACGAACAAGGCCCGCGACACGCGCCCGAACGCGGCGCGCCACAAGGGGGGTCGCCTGTCCTGCGGGGGGAGTGTCCCGGGAAGGCCCCTGGCCAGGGCGTCGGCCCTGTCGGCCTGCTTGGGCGCACCTCCGACCGGCTGCTGCTGAGGGCCACCGGGTGTGCCGAGGGTCGAGTCGTCGCCGTTTCCGAGCGGCGGGGCGGTGTAGGAGGGAGTGGGAGCCGCGCTTCTGGGAGTGGGCTCGAACGCAACCCAGCCGTAGCCTTCGAAAAGGACCTCGGGCCATGCGTGGGCGTCGGTGCCGCGTACGACGAAGTTCCCGGTGTCGTTGGAGTCCGTGCCCGGCAGGAAGCCGACCGACACGCGGGTGGGAAACCCGAGCGAGCGGGACAGCAGGGCGAAGGCGGTTGCGAACTGCTGGCAGTACCCGGTTCTGCTCCGGGTGAGAAAACGGCTGAGATAGTCGGTCGAAGCACTGGGGGCGACTTCGGTCGAGTACTCGAAGGCCGGCCCCCGTAGGCTGTCCTGCAGTGCCACGAGTTTTTCAAGGTCGGTCTCTGCACCATTAGTCCAGGTGTCACGGAGCTCCTCGACCTCAGTGGACAGCTCGGGAAAAGAGCTGTATCCGGAGAGGGGAGAAGCGACCTGCTCTTGGTTCAGCTTCTGATATGAGATACGCGGCACGGCCGACTCCACCACGTAGCTGAGATCGGCTGAGACCCCGCGCACGAACCTGAGGTCTTTCATTACGGGATCGACGAGAACAGCGTCCTCGCCGACCTCGGTCTCCTGGGAAAAGGTGACGCTCGTGGGCGTGGCCGCGGCCGGCAGGTACTCGCCCTCCAGCCCAGTGAGCACGTAGCTCTGCCGCAGGGGCTTCGTGGGGGAGCCGGCGACGGGTGCGGGCCCACTGCCTCCGTCGAGCCCGAACCGGGGGGGCACACGCGTCCTCTCCGAGGGGTGCCAGCGCCGGCCGTCGAACTCCGTCAGCGACACCAGTCGCCAGTAGGAAGCCTCTTCTGCCTCGACCTCGAACAACTCGAGGTCGGATTGTTTCAGTGCTTGCGGGACCAGATCCACCAGAAGGTCGACCCGGCCCCCGCTGATCGCGCCGCTCTGACCGGGACCTCCCAGGGAACCGCTGCGCCACGACAGCAGACCGTCCTGGAGCGCGGGCAGTGCGATCGGAGCGAGCAACGCCGCCGCGATGGAGGACGCGGCCATGCGGCGGCCGAGCTGGCCGCTGAAGGGCTCCCCCTCTGCCTCCTTGCCCTCCCACGGAGCGAGGAAGCGGCCCCACGACGCCAGGCGGTGGGAGGACTCGAGGCCGAGGAATGTGAGCAAGGCCGCCATCCACAGGATCAGCATCAGTGTCGTGCCCGCCCCCTCTCCCACGATGAGGGCATAGGCGAAGAGGCCAAGGCTGGGGAGCACCGCCAGCAGCGGACGCCGCCAGCGGAAGCACGCCACCTCGCCCACCAGCGCCGCCACCCACATGCCCGCCACCACCATCATCACGTAGCCGGGGCGGCTCGGGATGGGGGCATAGTCGATGGCCGACAACTCTCCGGCACGCACCACCGAGCGTGCCAGGCCGGCCGCAGCCGCCGGTGTGGGCAGGAGGTAGAAGGTGTGCTGCGACTCGAACACCAGTGACAGGTACCAGAACAGGGCGGCGCCTCCGATCCACAGCGTTGCGGCGGTCCCGGCCCCCACACGCCGGCCGATGATCGCGACTGCTCCGCCTAGCAGGGCCGCCAGCAGCCCTGGGCCCATGTAGTCGGACTCCAGGAACAGCTGCTCGAAGGCGAACAGGGTGGCGAGTAGTACGGCTGCTAGCGCTAGACGAGCTCGGTTCTCGCTCCCCACGCCACCTCCTTGTGCGCTCCCGTTCGGGGCGAGCTTCCCCACGCAGCGGCCAGTGACTCGTCGGGGCCCAGCACCACCGAACGGACCCGCGCCCGCCCCATCAGCCGCGCCGCCTCGAGCGTCTTCTGCTCACCTTCCCAGCGTGCTCGCGTGCCCAGTTGTCCGAAACGGTGGGCGGGGAAGCTCACCACGCTCACCTGCTTGAAGCGCGCCGCGCAGCGAGACACCGCCAGGGCTTCGGCAGCACCCACGGCCCCCGTGATTACCACCAGGGCGGCTTCGTGAGCGGCCGCGCCCTCGAGCTCTTTCATGCGTTTCAGAAAGGAGTCGTCGCCGGCCCCGGTCTCGCGCAGCTCCAGGGTGGCGAGCAGGTCGAGCCCGCGGCTGAGATGCTCTGTCCCCCGGCCGCTGGGTAGACCGGCGCCGTGGGCCGTGACCAGAGCGAAGCCGTATCCCGAACGGCAGTAGAGGTCGAGCAGGGACGCCGCCGCACTCACCGCGCGCTCGAACGATGAGCCGGTAGCACGGCCTTCGTAAGGCGCTGCTCGGTCGTCGAGCGCCACCGTGGCCCGGGTGTGCCATGGCGTTTCCTCCTGCCGGATCATGAAGCGGCCCCGTTTGGCCGTCGACGCCCAGTGGACCTTGCGCAGGTCGTCGCCTTCCACGTACTCCCTCATCGTGTAGAAGTCCTCGCCCCGGCCCCCGGAGAGCCTTCTTAGTGATGCCTGTGACATGCTCCGCCGTTCCCCCTGCTCGCGCGGGAGACGCAGGGGCTCGATCGGCGGGTGTACGAGCAGGGGGGTCGCGGATGCCGCCTCCGAGGTCGTCCGGGCAAGCCCGAAGGGATCGATCACCGATATCTGCAGGGGCCCAATCGCGTAACGGCCGCGGCGGGCCGGCGTCACCTGCAGGCTCGCCTTCCGGTGGCCCGCAGGTTCGATTCCGTGCAGTCCGAAGCGGGTATGTCCGGCCAGGCCCGCGGGTAGGCGCTCCTCGAGCAGCAGCATGGGCGCGGCGCCGCGTCCCTTGTTCGTGACCACCAGCTCGATCGAGACCTGTTGTTGTGGGCGCGCTCGCGCAGGAGAGATCGTGCGCGCCGCGGCCAGCGAGAATCGTCCTCGCCGAACCACCAGCAGCGCCAAGCCCACGAGGGCCATGAGGCCGAACCCGAGCTGCTGCAGAGGTTGATTGCCGAAGATGACGCCCAGGACGAGCACGCCCAGCCCTGTCGACGTCACCACCCAGCCTCTCCCGGTGGGCACTAGTGGCTCATGACTGGCTTGCTCGCGCGCCGGGACGGGAACCTGGCCGAGTAGGCCTGCACTAGGCTTGCTCGCGCGCCGGGATGGGAACCCGGCCGAGAAGGCCCTCCAGGATGTCCTCGATGGTGTCTCCGCGCATCTGAGCCTCCGGGGCCAATACGAGCCGATGCGCCAGGACCGACACCGCGAGGTCCTTGACGTCGTCGGGGACGACGTAGTCGCGTCCCCGACTGGCTGCTGCCGCCCGAGCGGCTCTCAGCAGGTAGAGGGAGGCGCGCGGGCTGGCCCCCAGGTAGATCTCCGGATGGGCCCGCGTAGCTTCCGAGAGATCGACTATGTAGCGCTTGAGGCTCGGGGCAACATGGATGCGACGCGCGGTCTCGATGAGCCCGACTATCGTTTCGGGGCCGGCCACCGACTCGAGCTTCTCGAAGGCCGAGCTGCCGCCGTGGGTATCGAGAATCTCGAGCTCCGAGGAGCGACTCGGATAGCCCATCGACAATCTCATCATGAAGCGGTCGAGCTGGGACTCGGGCAGAGGGTAGGTCCCCTCGTGCTCGAGAGGGTTCTGGGTGGCGATCACCATGAACGGCGCCTGCAGCTCGTGGGTGGTGCCGTCGACGGTCACCTGCCGTTCTTCCATGCACTCGAGCAGGGCCGATTGCGTCTTGGGGGACGCCCGGTTGATCTCGTCGCTCAGGCAGATGTTGGCGAACACGGCCCCCGGCTTGAACTCGAACTCATCGGTTCCTGCCTTCCACACGTTCACGCCGGTCACGTCCGAAGGGAGGAGGTCGGGAGTGAACTGAACCCGGGCCCAGGTGCATCCGACCGACCTTGCCAGCGACTTGGCGAGCATGGTCTTGCCCACGCCGGGCACGTCCTCCAGGACTACGTGGCCCTCGGCCACGAGCGCGACCAGGGTCAACCTAATGACCTCTGCTTTGCCCTGAATGGTCTCTTCCATATTCGAAGCAATGCTCTCGAAGGATGCTTGGAAGGCTTCGAGGCCCCCTGAGATGGTGCTGCTGCCGGCGGTGATCAAGTCCCCCCCTCGAACGGGCTCCATGCGTTCGAGGTTACCCTGTAGTGCGCACTTAGTTCTCTCATGGGAGACCTCAACACAGAGAGCGTCACTCACTCACGAGCTTTCACAAAGGGAGGCCAATGGCCGGTTGGGGCGACGATCCCGAGCTCGAACGGCTTCGGGCTCTGGTCGACCAGGGCTGGTCCGTGATCGAGATCACCGAGGACCCAAGCGCAGCCGGAGGTCCCAGCGAGACGGTGAGGTTGCGGCGCAACGAGGAGGTTGCGGAATGTACCTCGGACCATCTCGCCTTTCATCGCTACGTCGAGTACCTGAGGGAGGAAGGCACGTAGGGTCTCTGGCGACCGGCTCAGCATGGACTGGCCGCTCTATATACTGGGGTGACCTTGGGAAGATCGCTCGTTCTCAACGCTTCCTACCAACCGCTGTGCGTAGTTCCAGACCGGCGGGCGTTGGTTCTTGCCCTCAAGGGAAAGGCCGAGGTGCTGCACACGAACGGCCACGTCTTTCGCTCGGAAAGTCTCTCCTTACAGGCCCCCAGCGTCGTGCGCCTGCACTACTTCGTCAAGGTTCCCCACAGAGGCCGGACGACCCTGTCCCGGCGGGCGGTGCTGGTGCGGGATGCGTTCGAGTGCCAGTACTGCGGCCGTCAGGCCGAGAACGTCGATCACATCGTCCCTAAGAGTCGCGGGGGCGGACACACCTGGGACAACGTTGTGGCCGCCTGCCGACCGTGCAACTCGCGCAAGGAGAACCGCAACCCGGCGGAGGTCGGCATGCGGCTGCGCCATCCGCCCGGCCGGCCTCACGATAGCGTTTGGATCATGGTCGCGGTCGAACGGGTCGACCCGCAATGGATTCAGTATCTGAGTCTCCCCCCCTCCCGTCGGAGCTCACGCAAAGCCTGACGTCGCTGCTGCGGCAAGCCCTTAGCCCGGTAGTCACGCGCGTCGCGCTCTCTCAGCCACGGATTCCCGAGACTGCGCGGTCGGCGCGCCGTTTGCTTAAGGGAGCAAGGGGACCGGCGAGGGTCGAGGGGCGGGGCCGAATAACGCCCTTGTAATTGTTGACTTAGGGGTCGGGTAGTTCTAGGTTGACCTTCCAGTGGAGGAAAGTGGAGTGATATGGGCCATAAGGGAGGAGCAGGTCCAGAGGACAGGGGTCCAGAGGACAGGGGTCCAGAAGGAAGGGTCCAAGAGATAGGGGACGTCCCTAGAGGTAATGGAGCCCGGCCATGACGCATCCCTCCACCGGCCGAGGCACGACGCTCGAGGAGAAACTGTTTGTCGTTCACGGGGACCTTTCGTCACACGATCGATGCCAAGGGGCGTCTCATCGTGCCATCCCGGCTGCGGGACGAGATCGCAGACGACAAGGTCGTGCTGACGAAGTGGGCCGAAGGCTGTATCGCACTGTGGTCTCAAGAGCATTGGGACAAGCTCGTGGCGGCGCTGCTGCAGCAACCGCACGGGGACGCCGGCGCCCGCCGGATCAAGCGGCAGTTGGGGGCGTGGGCCCACAGCGAGAGCGTCGATCGTCAGGGCCGAATCGGGATCCCCACGGAGCTCGCCTCCTATGCCGGCCTCGAGCGCGAGACCGTAATCATCGGGGCCATCGATCACGCCGAGATATGGGACCCCGAGTCGTACACGCGCGTTGAGCAACAGGCGTCGGGGAGCTTCGACGAGGTCCTCGCGGGCCTTCCGATCTGAGAGGGGCGTGCATCCATGCACGGGTACACCAGTAGAACGGTAGACAATCAAACGGGCGAGACATTGTCGAGCTCGACGGAGCGTGCGCGCGAGCTGGGACGAGCCTTGCTCCTGCTGGGGCTCGGCGGATCCTCCATCGGCGGTTTCGTCGCCGCCCTCGCCCTGGCTAGTAGAGCGTTGGGCCGCTAGTGGTTGCCGGGGGCGTTCAGTGGAGTGGGGGCGAAGGGTGGAGCACGAGCCGGTTCTGGCGGACAGAGTCGCCGAGCTCCTCCGCCCGGCTCTCTCAGGAGGAGGCGTCGTCGTCGACGCAACCCTGGGGCGCGGCGGTCATGCCGCAAGGATCCTCGAGGCCGCGCCTCGGGCACGCCTCCTCGGAATCGACAAGGATGGTGACGCGCTGGAGGCGAGTAGGGCCAACCTCGCCCCGTTCCAGGAGCGGATCGATCTCGTTCGTGACGACTTCAAAAATGTCGCGGCCGTACTGGAACGACTCAGGCTTGCGTCGATTGCCGCATTCCTTCTCGACCTTGGAGTTTCTTCCCCCCAGCTCGACATCTCCGAGCGAGGTTTCTCCTATCGAGCCGACGGACCCCTGGATATGCGGATGGACCGCTCCCAGCAGCTCACCGCAGACGTCGTGGTCAACCTCTACGGGCAACGGGAGCTGGCCCGAGTGATCGCCCGCAACGGACAAGAGCGCTTCGCCGCGCGCATTGCGGCCGCCATCGTGCGCGCCCGTCCGGTGAGCTCGACCGCCCAGCTGGCCGGCATCGTCAAGGAGGCGATCCCGGCGGCCACGCGCCGGCACGGCCGCCACCCCGCTCGCCGGACCTTCCAGGCGGTGCGCATGGAGGTCAACAGCGAGCTCGAGGCGCTGGAGGTGGTTCTGCCGGACGCCATCGAGGCCCTCCACATCGGGGGCCGGGCGGTGGTGATCTCGTACCACTCACTCGAAGACAGAGTGGTCAAACGGACTTTCGCCGAGCAGGCGAGCGGTTGTAGCTGTCCCCCGGATCTACCCGTGTGCGCCTGCGGCGCCGAGGCCACCGTCCGGATCCTGACCGCCAAGCCGGTGCAGGCCGACGTCGATGAAGTCGCCCTCAACCCGCGCGCCAAGGGAGCCAAGCTCAGAGCCGTGGAGCGCTTGACCGGGGGGCATCTGGAGCCCCGGCTTCCGTGAGCGCTCGTCGCGACGCTCTGCGGGGCCCGGGCGCGGGCTCGCCTCAGGCGCGACTCGAGGTGGTGCGACGGAGGTCCCGGTCGCTGATTCAGCGCGACGCCCCGAGGCGGGTGGCCCCGGCGGTGGTGGCCGCCGCGATTTTGGCCGCCACCGTCATCTTGGGCGTTCTACTCGAGCAGGTGGTGCTCGCCCAGTCCGCATTCAAGATGTCCCGGCTGCGCACAGAGCTCAGCGCGGCCGAAGCCCGCCATCAGGAGTTGCTGCTGGAGGCGACCAAGCTCGAGAGCCCCCGGCGCATCGAACGCTTCGCGCGCACAGAGCTCCGCCTCGTCGAACCGCACGCGATTCAGTACCTGGTCTCGGACGCGGCTCTCGCTCGCAACGCCCGGGGAGCAAAGCGTGGGGGCGGGCCCGCCCGGCGCGCGGCGGCGCCCTACCTGGCGGTGCAGCCGTCCGCCAGGCTCGTACCCTCCAACGCTTCTCCTTCCTCGAGGCCTTCTCAGGGCTTGTCCGAGCGCGGCCCATGAGCGTGCGAGCCCTGCCCGTGCGCGGCTCCTGCTCTCCGCGCCGACTCAGAGCGGCTCTCGTCCTGGTCCTGGCCTGCTTCTGTGCTCTGGGGGGCCGGCTCGTCGTGTTGCAGGTCGTCGAGGGGGATTCCTACGATCGCCTGGCGTTGAACCAGCGTGAGAGGGCGGTGCCGTTCCCCGCCCGGCGCGGCGCGATCTTCGACCGTTCGGGGAACCCGCTGGCGATCTCGGTCGATCTGCAGACGATCTACGCCGACCCCGCCCTCGTCGAGGACCCCGCCTCCGAGGCCGTGGCGCTGGCCGAGATTCTGGGGCGCTCCCCGGTGGCTCTCGAGGCGCTGCTTCGGGGCGATCCCTCGTGGAGCCGGTTCGAGTACCTCGCGGTGGAGGGTTTCTCCGCGCGTGGCGCGGGCGGTCGAGGGGCTTGATCTCGCGGGCGTCTACATGAAGCCCGAGCCCAAGCGCTTCTACCCCAACGGCGCGCTCGGGGCACAGGTTCTCGGCTTCGTCGGCAGCGAGGGCGACGGTCTGGAAGGTGTGGAGGCGCAGTACGAAGAGATCCTGAGGGGGCGAGCAGGGCGCATGACCCTGGAGCAGGACCCGAGTGGGCGCCCGCTGCCACAGGCCGACCTGGCCTGGCGTCGCCCTGATCCGGGGCGCTCGCTCTACCTCACGATCGACAAGGACATTCAGTTTCAGACCGAGCTGTTCCTCAAAGCCGCCGCCGGCCGCTATCACGCCGAATCCGGCAGTGCGGTGGTCATGGACCCCCACACAGGTGACATCCTCGCGATGGCGGGCTTCCCCTCCTTCGACCCCAACCGCTTCGAGCGCTATTCGGGGAACACCTACCGCAACCGGGCAACGACCGATGTCTTCGAGCCGGGGTCGTCCTACAAGATCGTTACCGCAGCGGCGGCTCTCGAAGAGCGCCTGGTGACGCCCTGGACACGTTTCTCGGTGCCCGACGAGCTGCCTTACCAGGACCGCGTCTTTCACGACTCCCATTACCACGAGACCGAGCAGATGTCGGTGTCGGAGATCATCGAGCAGTCCTCCAACGTGGGCACTATCAAGATCGGTCTCGAGCTGGGATCACGCCGGCTCGATCATTACGTCCGCAAGTTCGGATTCGGCTCGGCGTCGGGACTGGGTTTCCCGGGCGAGTCCGAGGGCCTCGTGCTCGATCTCGATGAGTGGTCGGGGACGACCGGAGCGACGGTGCCGATCGGCCAAGGAGTGGCCGTTACCACGGTTCAGATGGCCGCCGCCTACTCCGCCCTGGCGAACGGCGGCGTATGGCTGGAACCGCGCCTGGTGTCGGGCGCGGCAGGTCAGGATGGCTCCGTGGAACGCATGCCGGCGGGATCGAAGCGCAGGATCGTCTCTGACAAGACCGCGCGGCAAATGACCGGCATGCTGACCCGCGTGGTAAAGCAGGGCACCGGGCTGGAAGCTCAGGTGCCCGGCTACACAGTGGCCGGCAAGACCGGCACGGCCCAGAAAGCTCTCCCCGAGGGCGGCTACGGCAACTCCTACGTGGCTTCGTTCGCGGGTTACGCGCCGGTCGAGGACCCCGCCGTGGCGGTGGTCGTGATGCTCGACGATCCGCGTCCGATCTGGGGAGGAGCGACCGCGGCCCCCACCTTCTCCGACATAGCGGACTTCACACTCAGAAAGCTCGGCGTGCCTCCCTCCACCAACGCCCGGCGAGCCGCAGCTCAGCGCGAGGCCGCAGTCGAAGGCGTCGCAGATCCGCACGATTAGTGGGTATTCAAGGTCACCGAAGGGGGCGGCAATGAGCCCTCCCCAGAGCACCGTCGGGGATCTGGCACGGTCGGCGGGAGAACTACTCGTCGAGGTCAAGGGTCCCACAGATCAGGTGATCACAGGGCTGGCTAATGACTCGCGCCGCGTGGGGGCCGGCGACGCCTTTGCGTGCGTCGTCGGTCTAAAGGACGACGGTCACCAGCATGCCGGCGCGGCGGTGGCTGCCGGCGCCTCGGCCCTGATCTCGGAGCGGGTCCTCAATCTGGGAGTACCCGAGATCGTGGTGACCAGCGCCCGGCGTGCGCTCGGCCGGCTCGCCGCCGAGCTCAACGGGCGGCCCGGCGCCCGCCTCGAGCTATTGGGCATCACCGGCACCAACGGCAAGACGACCACTGCCTACCTGCTCGAATCGATCTGCCGGGCCGCGCGACGTAGCACCGGTCTCATCGGGACCATCGAGACAAAGGTGGCCGGAGCCTCCCGGCCCGGAGTCAGGACGACTCCGGATTCCGTCGAGCTACAAGGCCTGCTTGCGGAAATGGAGGGGGCCGGGGTCACCTCGGTCGTCATGGAGGTCACCTCGCACGCTTTGGTGCTGCACCGCGTCGAGGGACTGTGCTTCGAGTCGGTGGCGTTCACCAACCTCTCGCAGGACCATCTCGATTTCCACCACGACATGGAGGACTACTTCGCCGCCAAGAAGGAGCTCTTCACTCCGCAGAGAGCGCGTCGAGGCGCGGTCAACGCCGACGACGTCTACGGGCGCAAGCTCCTAGCAGACAAGCCGATCGAGCTGATTTCCTTTGGGCTGGCGCCCGACGCCAACGTGCGTGCTCACGATGTACGTCTGGGACGTAGGAGCAACGACTTCGTCATCTCTGTGAAGGGAGTCGAGGGGATAGATGAGGCGGAGATCAAGGTGGTCTCGGGCCTCGTAGGAGAGTTCAATGTATCGAACTGCCTCGCCGCCTGTGCGGCGGCGCTGGGGGCCGGGATGTCGCTCGACGACGTCCAACAAGGGCTCGCAGAGGTCGGGGCGGTGCCGGGCCGCTTCGAGCCGATCGATCAGGGCCAGCCCTTCGCGCTGGTTGTCGACTACGCCCACACGCCCGACTCCTTGGACAATGTACTGGCGCAGGCAAGAAGACTGGCCTCATACACCTCGGGCCGGGTCGTGTGCGTGTTTGGCTGCGGCGGCGACAGGGACCGCGGGAAACGCCCCCTGATGGGCATGGCAGCGGCGCGCGGAGCCGACGTTGTCATCGTCACTTCCGACAACCCTCGTTCGGAGGATCCCGAGGCGATAATCGCAGAGATCCTCGAAGGAGTGCAAGCGCAGCGGGCTGCGGGCGCGGATGCTGTTTTCGTAGGCCGCGCAGATGCAATCGCAGCAGCATGCGCTCTCGCCCGGCCCGGAGATGTCGTGGCGATCTGTGGCAAGGGGCACGAGACCGGTCAGGAGTTCGCGGACGCGACCATCCCGTTCGACGACCGCATCGTGGCGCGCGCTGCGTTGCAGGAGGCCGGCTGGTGATCAGCATCATGCTTGCGGGCTTTGCGGGCCTCGCGCTGTCTCTGTTGGGCACCCCGGTTGCGATCCGCGCATTTCGCCGCCGAGGCTGGGGCCAGCTTATTCGTGAGGAAGGACCCAAGGCGCACTACGAGAAGCGTGGCACGCCCACGATGGGCGGGCTCGTGATATTGGGGGCCGCGCTGGGAGGATACCTTTTTGGGCATATAGGTACCGAGGGACTGATACCAATGCGCGACAGCGGCCTGCTGGCGGTGGGTGCGACGGTTGCCTTTGCAGGGCTCGGTTTTGCCGACGACTTCATCAAGATAAGAATGTCGCGCTCTCTCGGCTTGCAGAAACGAGCCAAGTTCCTGGGCCAGCTCGTGATAGCGGGGGTGTTCGGCATTCTTGCCGTAGGTGTCGTGGGAGTCGGCACCGACGTGTCGTTCTTTCGCTCGACACTGTTGGACCTAGGCATCTTCTTCTTCATCTGGGTGTTCCTGATGATCGCGGCCTCCTCCAACGGGGTGAACCTGACCGACGGGCTCGACGGGCTCGCAGTGGGTTCCTCGGCGCAGGTCCTGGCTGCGTTCGTGGTCGTGGGCTTCTGGCAGTTCCGGCATCAGGCCTTCTACGACATCGAAGAGACGGGCTCGGACCCCTTCGAGATCGCAATCTTCGCCGCCGCGATGTTCGGCGCCTGTGCAGGCTTTCTGTGGTGGAACACGGCGCCGGCCAAGATATTCATGGGCGATACGGGTTCACTGATGCTGGGCGGGTGCATGGCGGTTATGGCTATCCTGCTGAACACTCAGTTGTTGCTCGTGATACTCGGTGGGCTCTTCGTCGTAGAGACGTTGTCGGTGATCGTGCAGGTGATGGTGTTCCGGCGAACCGGCAGAAGGATCTTCCTCATGGCTCCCATACACCATCATTTCGAGCTGGCAGGCTGGCCTGAGTTCACGGTCATCGTTCGCTTCTGGGTGCTCTCAGGCCTCTCCGTGGCCTTCGGCTTGGGCCTCTTCTATGCGGACTTTCTGTCCAAAGGGGGACTCAGATGACCTCCTACGCTGGCGTTCCCGCGCTCGTGGTGGGGCTCGGATCGTCGGGGTTTGCCGCCGCACGCGCGCTGCATGCGGCGGGGGCGCGAGTGCGGGTCACCGACCACTCGGACGACGACGGTGTGCGGGCGCGCGCCGCTGAGCTACAGACGCAGGGAATCGAGGTCGAGATTGGAGGACACGCGGCCGCAATTCGAGACGTGAGGCTCGCCGTGGTGAGCCCGGGCATCCCGCTCGGGACCGGAATCGTCTCTAGCCTTGTGACTGCGGGCGTAGAGACAATCTCTGAGATCGAGCTGGGCTACCGCTTGGCGCGTTCCGACATACTTGCAGTGACGGGGACCAACGGCAAGACGACCACGACCGAGCTTCTGGCGGCAATGCTGGACAACGCGGGCGTTGTATCGATGGCGGCAGGCAACATAGGTACTCCTTTGACCGAAGCCGTCTCCTCGATCGGAGAAGGCGGGGCGATCGTGACCGAGGTGTCGAGCTTTCAGCTTGCGCTCACAAGAGACTTCAGGCCACGCGTGGCGGTGGTGCTCAATGTTGCAGAAGACCACACCGATTGGCATGGGAATGCCGCCGCTTACGGCGCCGCCAAGGGTCTAATCACAAGGAATCAGGGGCCGGCCGATACCCTGGTGTTCAATCGCGAAGATGCAATCGCGAACGACATCGCCGTGCACACGAGCGCGCAGGCGGTTCCTTTTTCTGCGGTTACCGCGCCACAGAATGGAATGGGTGTCGCCAAGGGGGAGGTGCGGTGGAGAAAGGAGCCGCTGATGGAGGCCGCCGAATTCTCGCTGCCGGGGCGAGCCGGTGCCGACGATACTCTGGCAGCCGCCGCGGCCGCGCTCTCTTATGGCGCCGGGCGCGCTGCGGTGATCGATGCCGCTCGCAGCTTCCAACCTCTCAGTCACCGCCTCGAGACCATTGCTACGGTGAGCGGCGTCACCTTCATCGACGATTCCAAAGCGACCAACCCGCATGCCACCCTTGCGGCGCTCGAAGGCATGAGCGAGGTCGTCCTGATAGCCGGTGGCCGCAGCAAAGGAGTCGATCTGCGGGTTCTGAAAGCCTCCGTGCCACCGGTCGTAGCGGTTGTGGCTCTCGGCGAGGCATCACCCGAGATCGTCTCTGTATTCGAGTCCCTGGTGCCCGTCGAGACTGAGAGCTCGATGGCGGGCGCCGTTCTGCGTGCTTTCGAGGCGGCAAGAGGGCGTGGATCCGTCCTGCTGTCTCCTTCGTGTGCGAGCCTTGACATGTATTCGAGCTACGTCGCGCGCGGCGAGGACTTCAGGCGCGCGGTAGCGAGCTTGGAAGCCGAGAGGAACCGGAATGGCTAGTCGATCAACTGCAATGAGAGCCGGCGGTCGCGGTGCAGCGGCGCGCTCGAGCGCGCCGCTGCACTCTGGGCAACCTGCGACCTTAATTGCGATGATCTCCTGTCTCTTGGTAGTGGTCGGGCTGGTGATGATCCTGTCGGCCAGCTCGGTGACCTCCTTCGCGAACTACGGCTCGTCGTTCCTGTTCTTCAAGCGACAGCTCGTGTGGGCGGTTGCCGGAATGGCATTGTTCGTTCTCTTTTGCCGGCTCGATTATCGAAGACTCAAGGGCTTCGGGTATGTGCTCTATCCGATCGCGTTTGTGTTGCTCGTACTCACACTGATTCCGGGAGTAGGCGTCACCGTGGGTGGAGGGACGAGATGGATTGCACTGGGTGCGATGTCGTTTCAGCCATCCGAGCTGGCCAAACTGGCCCTCGTGCTGCTCTCCGCCGACGTCTTCTCGAGAAAACAAGAGCGCTTGCTGCAAGAGCCCTGGCACATGCTCATCCCGATGGTCCCCGCCATCGGGCTGATGACGGCTCTCGTCTTGCTGCAGCCCGATCTCGGCACCACGCTGTTGCTGGGCGCTATCGGAATTGGGATGCTGTTCGTGGCGGGAGCGCCACTGCGATTCCTCTTGCCGTTGGGAGCCGCAGGTATGGGGATTGCGGCCGTCGCTGCACTTAGCGCCCCCTATCGGCGAGCGCGAGTGCTTGCGTTCATGGATCCCTGGGCCGATCCGTTGAGTACCGGCTATCATACGATCCAGTCGCTGATCGCGCTCGGCTCCGGCGGCTGGCTCGGGGTGGGCCTGGGCGCCAGCAGACAGAAGTGGATGTACATTCCCAACGCGCACACCGACTTCATCTTCGCAATTCTCGGCGAAGAGATGGGAGTGCTAGGTACCGTGGCGGTGCTTGGGATGTTCGCATTGCTCGCGTTCCTGGGCATGCGGGCGGCGCAACGGGCGCCGGACCGCTTCGGCATGCTCATGGCCTCGGGCATCGTCATCTGGATCTCGGTGCAGGCGCTGGTCAACATCGGCGCCGTGACTGCAGTACTACCCGTCACCGGCGTTCCCTTACCGCTGCTGTCGTTCGGCGGGACCTCGCTGGTGCTGTCGCTGACGGCTATGGGGATTCTGACCAACATTGCATGGCAGGGCGTCAACACCGGAGTAGATGAGCGACGCAAGCCGCAGCGACCTGCCGCGGCAAAGAGACAGCGCAGATGAATATCGCCATCGCAGGAGGTGGAACAGGCGGTCACGTCAATCCCGCGATCGCTCTGGGACACGCGCTGACAGGGGACGCCGTTACTTTTGTCGGAACGTCTTCGGGGGCGGAGGCGGACCTTGTACCGGCGGCCGGATTCGATCTCGAGATAATCAACGTCAGAGGTTTCGACCGAGCGCGCCCCTTGTCTCTGTTTGCCGTCGCGCCTCGTGCGCTCGGCGCCATTCTGTCTGCCCGGAGCATCCTGAAACGCAAAGAAATAGACGTCTGCGTGGGGATGGGGGGATTCGTCAGCCTTCCAGTTTGCTACGCGGCCCGCTCGATGGGGATTCCAGTCGTTATCCATGAGCAGAACATCGTGCTGGGCCTTGCCAACCGAGTTACCCGACCCCTCGCTCGAGTGGTTGCGGTGTCGTTCGAGGAGTCGCTCGACTCGGCCGGCCCGCGGGCTCTATTGGTGGGCAACCCGGTGCCGCCCGAAATAGCGGTGGTCGACCTTGTGACCGAACGCGCAGGCGGCTGGGAGCGCTTTGGCCTCGACTCCACGCGCAAGACCCTTCTCGTGTTCGGAGGCAGTCAAGGGGCGCGCACGATCAACGAGGCCGCGGTGGGCCTTGCGCGGCTGTGGGCAGACAACCTCGATGTGCAGATTCTTCATGTCGCGGGAGCGGCCGAGGCGGGCAGGATCGAGCAGGAAGTGGGGGCCACCCTCGAAGACAGAAGGCTTATCTACAAGGTCGTCGACTACGTCGACAGAATGGTTGAGGCTTACGCGGTAGCGGATCTGGCGCTTTGCCGGGGCGGCGCCACTACGGTTGCCGAGCTGTGCGCGGTGGGACTTGCCTCCGTAATCATTCCCTATCCGCACCATCGAGATCGACAACAGCAACGGCATGCAAGCTTGCTCGAATCACACGGGGCTTGCACAAGCGTTGTGGACTCCGAGGCGTCCACCGAGCGTGTGGCGGAGGAGGTGTCGCGCCTGCTTCTCGACGATTTTGCCCTCCAGCAGATGCGCAAGGCCGCCCTTAGTCTGGGCCGCCCGGATGCAGCACTGCGCCTGGCCGAGCTGGTGAGACAGCAGGCGCCTTGAAGTTGCCGGAACGAGGCCGGATCCATTTCATCGGCATCGGGGGCGCCGGCATGTCTGCGATAGCAAAGGTATTGATAGAGCGCGGCCATGAGGTATCGGGCACCGATATGCGGGAGTCTCGGGCGACCGCCGCGCTGAGCGACATGGGTGCCCACGTCACCATCGGCCACGACCGTGCTCTTGTGGAAGGGGCCGCTGCGGTCGTCTACTCATCGGCGGTGAAGGAAGACAATCCCGAGCTCGTTGGCGCGCGTCAGGCGGGCATCCCGGTGCTTCACCGAGGGGAGGCGCTGGCGAGCGTTCTCACGGGCAGCCACTCGATCGTTGTGGCCGGAACGCATGGCAAGACGACCACCTCGTCCATGGTCCTGTCGATCCTGCGAGGCGCGGGGTTCGACCCCACCTATGTGATCGGGGGCGCGCTCGAGGGCGTTCCCATCAACGCCGGCAGCGGGGGTGATGATGTCGCGGTCGCAGAGTCGGATGAAAGCGACGGCTCGTTCCTGCTGCTCGATCCCACGATCGCGGTTATCACCAATATCGAGCGCGACCACCTCGATCACTGGGGCTCTATAGAGGCTATCGAGGAGGCTTTTCAGGGCTTCATCGGGACCGCCGAATGTGCGGTCGTGCGCAACGACGACAAGGTCGCGCGCGTTGCCGCAGAACGCAACGGGCTGAGGCTCGTCACTTATGGCTCCGGAGGAGAGATCTCCGCGGGCGAGGTTTCCTTGAAGGCGCATTCGACCGCCTTCGCGCTTGTCGTGGGCGAGTCACGCGTGTCCGTGCATCTCGGGACTCCGGGTCATCACAATCTCTTGAACGCTCTGGCGGCGGCCGCAGCATGCTTCTCTTTGGGAGTAGGGATCGAGGCAATCGGTGCGGGGCTCGAGTCTTTCAGCGGCGTCGAGCGACGCTATCAACTGCACGGCGACAAACGCAGCATCACGGTGATCGACGACTACGCTCATCATCCCACCGAGATCGCCGCCGCGCTGGGCGCGGCTCGGCTAGGACCTTGGCGACGAGTGATAGCGGTGTTTCAGCCTCACCTCTTCTCTCGCACGCTAGCGCTGCGGGCCGAGTTCGGGGGTGCGTTCGGCGACGCCGATGTCGTCGTGGTCACCGACGTCTACGCCGCCCGGGAAGCGCCTGTGCCCGGAGTCACCGGCAAGATCATCTCCGATGCCGTGTGCATCTCTCTATTCGGTCGTACCGTTGCATATGTGCCCGAGAGAAGAGAGCTGCTCGCCTACCTCGCGGCGCGAGCGCGCCCCGGCGATCTCGTGCTCACGTTGGGCGCGGGCGACATCGCGACGCTCGCCGACGAATTGCTCGAGGCACTGGATGTGGAAGCGGCGTGAACCTGGAACAGATCGCGGCGCGTTTGAAAGGCAGGCTTGCGGGGCGCAGCGCCGCGCACTTTCCACTGGCTCGCCTCACCACTTATCGCCTGGGCGGAGAGGCAGAGCTCTTCGTCGAGCCCGCTGCCGTCGCCGATCTCGAAGTGCTCGGCGAGGTGCTCCGTGACGCCGGCTTCGGCGCAGGCACCGTCCCGGTGACCGTGCTCGGGCGCGGTTCGAACCTGGTGGTCTCGGACGATGGCGTTGAGGGCGTCGTGATCCGTCTGGGACCTCGCCTCGCCTGGACTCGTGAGCGCGGCCCTCGAGGTGTGCGCGCGGGAGCTGCGACTCCTCTCCCGCAACTCGCCAACCACGCGCTCAGGCGGGGGCTCTCGGGGGCCGAGTTCCTGGTCGCAATACCGGGATCGGTCGGTGGCGGAGTTCGCATGAACGCAGGCGCACACGGCACCGATATCGCGAGCATCGTGAGCGCGGCCCTGATCTTCGATCTGGCCACTCTGTCAATTCAGGAGCGCCCTGCGGATCAACTGGGCTTTGGTTACCGCCGCTCGGGGTTGTCCGCCTCAGATGTGGTGGTGGAAGCGAGCTTCGAGCTGGAAGGCGCCGCCGATTCCTTCATCCGGGCGCGCATGGAAGCCTACCGGCGCCACCGCGCCGAGACGCAGCCGGGGGCCGCCCAGAACGCCGGCAGCGTGTTCAAGAACCCGCCCGGCGATTCGGCAGGCCGCTTGGTTGAAGCGTGCGGGCTCAAAGGTTTCAGAGTGGGTGGGGCATCGGTTTCGGAATTGCACGCCAATTTCTTCATGGCGGCCGAGGGTGCCACGTCGCAGGACGTGTACGACCTCGTCCACGAGATCGCCACCCGAGTGCGCGCCGGATCCGGAGTGGAGCTCGAGACGGAGATTCGCTTCGTCGGGCATTTTCGGCCCGCGACGCGTGCATCGGCGCCGGAGCACGCATGAGCGCTGTCGAACACCGAGCGCGCATCGATACCGACCCTCGCTTCAGCCGCCGCCGGCATGCCGTCGCGCGCTTGCGCCGTCGGAGGTTTCTGGTCCGCGCTGCTTTGATCTTGGGCGTTGCAGCGGTCGTGTGGATCGCATTCTTCTCGCCTCTGTTGATGGTCTCGAATGTGGAGGTGGTAGGCAGCCGCCACATCACTGCCGCAGACATAACGACCATCGCGCGGCTCGACGAACGGCGCAACCTGCTGCTGTTGTCGACCACCGAGGTGGCTCAGGCGGTGAGGGAGCTCGCCTGGGTAAAGCGAGCAGAGGTCGATCGCAAGCTGCCCGCGACGCTGCGTGTAAACATCGTCGAGCGGGTGCCGGCGCTCGCCCTGCAGGCGGCGGAGGCCCGCTGGACCATCGATCGCCGGGGCCATGTCCTGGCCCCCGGCGCGCCGAAGCGGCTCCCCACCGTGGCGGCGGTGTCGGACGAGGCCATAGCCGTGGGCGAGCCGGTGACCTCAGCCGAGGTGAAAGGTGCTCTGGCCGTCTTTCGCAGCATCCCCGACCGCCTCCGGGCCAACCTCGAGGCGATCTTTGCGCCCGGTTCCGAGCGCATTAGCCTGAGCCTGGAGTCGGGCCTGCTGATCAGGCTAGGGCCCGCGGAGAAGCTGCGGGCCAAGTCGTCGGTGCTCACTGCTCTCTTGGGGCGGATCAGGCGTGAGGGCGTAGGTGTGGGTTACGTCGATGTCCGGGTGCCCACGAGTCCTGCCGTCGGACCCACCCCGTCTCCCTGAGTCAAGGCGCCGAGCGCCGAAGCGCCGACTCGGTCGGCAGATCGCCCAACTTGAGAATGACCACCGAAACGGTGGCCAACCGCACAGCTTGGGCGATTGACTACCGTTCTCTATAACGCGCCCGCCGCGCTGCAAAGGTTGCCTGGGCTTGGGCCTGCTTGACGGCGACGAGCCCTCATGGCATATTGCTCAACAATTACCAGAGGTTTACATACATTAAACCTCTTGTTTAGGGGTAATGTCCTGGGCCGGGGAGTGACATTGAATCGCAATGGACACGGCGTGGCCTGCCCGTGGACAACACTAGAGTAGAAGTTGAGGCTCGGGAGGAGGCTCGGATGGCGGTCAACCCGCAGAACTACCTGGCGATGATCAAGGTCGTCGGCATCGGAGGCGGTGGGGTCAATGCCGTCAACCGGATGATCGAGGTCGGGCTCAAGGGGGTCGAGTTCATCGCCATCAACACCGACGCCCAGGCGCTGATGATGTCGGATGCCGACGTCAAGCTCGACATCGGTCGAGAGTTGACGCGCGGGCTCGGGGCAGGCGCCGATCCGGACATCGGCCGTCAGGCGGCCGAGGATCACCGCGGAGAGATCGAGGATCTGCTCAAGGGCGCCGACATGGTCTTTATCACCGCGGGCAAAGGCGGGGGCACCGGCACCGGGGGCGGGCCCGTCATCGCCGAGGTCGCCAAATCGGTGGGGGCTCTCACAATCGGCGTCGTGACCCGGCCGTTCACCTTCGAGGGCCGGCAACGCGCCTCCAAGGCCGAAACCGGCATCACCAACATCAAGGAGAAGGTCGACACCCTCATCGTTATTCCGAACGATCGTCTCCTGGACGTGGGGGACCGCAGCACCTCTGTGCTCGAGGCCTTCCGCATGGCAGACGAGGTTCTGCTTCAGGGCGTCCAGGGAATCACCGACCTCATAACCACGCCGGGCCTCATCAACCTGGACTTCGCCGATGTCAGGGCGGTAATGACCGACGCAGGTTCGTCACTTATGGGAATCGGGACGGCGCGCGGCGAGGACCGGGCGGCCGAGGCCGCGCGTGCAGCGATATCGTCGCCCCTGCTCGAGGCTTCCATCGAAGGGGCGCGCGGGGTACTGCTCAACATCGCAGGAGGTTCCGACCTGGGCCTGTTCGAGGTCAACGAAGCGGCAACGATCATCACCAAGGCTGCCCACGCCGACGCCAATGTGATCTTCGGAGCGGTCGTCGACGACACCCTCGGCGACGAGGTGCGGGTCACGGTCATCGCTGCGGGTTTCGACCGTTGGGGGCAGCGGGAAGACGAAGATCTGATCCGCCCCGACGAGGACATCTTTTCGAGCACGGCCTCCGAGGAGCGGGTCATCCGCCTGGACAAGGAGCCCGAGCGCCTCGTTTTCGATGCCGAGGACGACCTCGACGTGCCGAGCTTCTTGCGCAACGAGTAGCAACTAATCCGCAGGGAGTAGGCGCGCCTTCTCCTCCGAGCCGACGACGGACGTGTCATCTCAGACGTAGCGTTTGTTGATGATGCGTCCGATGCAGGCAGAAGAGGGGCTCCGGCGCGGTTGGGGACCCCGGTGGGCGCCGCCGTCAGGTCCCTCTTTCTTGTTGCCGCTGATCGTGGCCGTAGTGCAGGTGGGGATCACCTATCTCGCCGCTCACCGCCAGCCCGAGCAGCTAGATGCGTGGGGATTCATTCTTCTCGCCGCGGGGCCCGGCGCGCTCGTGTTGCGAAGGCGCTACCCGGCAACGGTCCTGGGTTTCGTACTCGCCACGACACTCGCCTATTCTCTCCTCGACTACCCGCGCGGGCCGATCTTCTTCGCACTGATCATCGCCGTCTTTGCGGCCGTGATGGCTGGAAGGCGAGTTGCCGCCATCGTCGCCATCGTCGCCGGTTATGTGGGCTTCTTGTGGGGCGAATATCTGGTCGGAACGAGCGGACCTCCCCGGCTCGAGGCCGCCTTGGGCCTGGGGGCGTGGCTGCTGGTGCTGATCACCGTCGCCGAAGTGGGCAGAGCAAGAAGGGAGCGTGCTCATGAGTACGCGCGCACCCGCGCGGAGGAGGCAAAGCGTCGCGCCAGCGAAGAGCGCTTGCGGATCGCCCAGGAGCTGCACGATGTCCTGGCCCACAACATCTCTCTCATCAATGTGCAGGCTGGTGTTGCTCTGCACTTGATGGATCAGCAGCCGGGACAGGCGCGTACGGCCTTGAGCGCGATCAAGCAGGCGAGCAACGACGCCTTGGGCGAGCTGCGTTCGGTGCTGGACATCTTGCGCCAAGGCAACGAGACGTCGCCGCTCACCCCCGCCACGGGGCTATCGCACCTCGATGACCTCGTACGCAAAGCGAAAGCCACAGGTATCGAGGTCAGCGCGCACATCGAAGGCGACCCGCGGTCCCTGCCTGCGGGAACCGACCTCGCCGCCTTTCGCATAGTGCAGGAGGCGCTCACGAACGTCGCGCGTCACGCCGGCCCTTCCCGGGCCACAGTGGTGATCTCGTACGGAGCCAATCTCGTCGTGGAAGTGGAGGACGATGGCCGCGGTGTTCCCGGCGGCACCACGGCCGGGAGCGGCAACGGCATCGCAGGAATGCGAGAACGGGCGGTCGCGCTGGGCGGGAGCCTTGAAGCCGGTCCCAAGCCCGATGGTGGTTTCCGTGTTGTGGCCAGGCTTCCTCTGCCAGCCGATCGTGATGGTGCCGAGTGGTCGTGAGATGGTCATATAGATCATCTGGCCACCACTCGGCCCGGGAATGCCGGTGATCAAGGTACTGCTGGCCGACGATCAAGCGCTGGTGCGCGCCGGATTCAGGGCGCTGCTCGACGCGCAGGACGACATCGAAGTCGTCGGCGAGGCCTCAGACGGCGCCGAGGCCACTAGACTCACCACCAAGCTGGGGCCCGACGTCGTGCTGATGGACATTCGCATGCCCGGCGTCGACGGGTTGGCCGCGGCGCGCAGCATCGCGCAGGACCAGTCTCTCGACGACGTGCGCATCATCATTCTCACCACTTTCGATCTCGACGAATACGTGTTCGAAGCGCTGCGCGCAGGCGCGAGCGGCTTTCTCGTAAAGAACACCGAACCCGCGGAGCTCATCCACGCCGTTCGATCCGTGGCCGCGGGTGATGCGCTGCTTTCTCCGGGCGTGACGAGGCGACTCATAGCCACCTTCGCTACGCGCGCCAAGCAGCCCCGCGATGCCGCGGAGCTCAAGCGGCTTACGGACCGTGAGAAAGAGGTCATGGCACTCGTTGCCGAAGGGCTCTCGAACGAAGAGATCGCACGGCGCCTGGTGGTGAGCCCCGCCACGGCAAAGACGCATGTCAGCCGCGCCATGGTGAAACTCCATGCCCGCGACCGAGCCCAGCTGGTGGTGCTTGCGTACGAGTCGGGCCTTGTTCGCCCGGGCTGGCTCGGCTGAGCGACTACCTCCGACGGCGTAGTCATCCCGCGAGAGAGGTCGCCGGCGGTGGTAGCACAAGACCGTCCCGGCGACTGATTACTTCTCGGCCTTGCTCAACGACCATGTGAGTTGTTGGAGCAAGTCCGGTCGGAAGGTCCGGCCGGCGAGTAACGGGAGGTTTCAATGGACATGGTGATGGCGGCAGAGACACTTGCCGGTGCCGGTGGATGGGAGGGAGGCCCCGGTCCTTGGTGGCCGATCTTTCCCCTCTTCTGGCTGCTTCTGTTCGGGGGCATCGCATTTGCGGTCTTCCGCGGCCGCAGATCGTGGGGCCCGCCGCACATGAGGGCCACGGCAGAGGGAGTGCTCGCCGAGCGCTACGCACGCGGTGAGATCTCCGACGAGGAGTACAGGGAACGCCTCAGCGTTCTGACGCAGCACCGCCGCTAACTCCGGTGGCAAATGGGGGCTCGGGCCCACGCGGCCCGGGCCCCTTCGCTGCGGCCACACGGCGAGATCTAGCGCCTTATCGTGGGTCCCTCACAGAACCAGGGCGAGAACGAAGCCGTCGTGACCCTTGGCGCCCACGGTCTGCAGCGCGGTCGCGCTCACGCGCGGCTCGGCCGCCAGCTCCTCCATGAAGCGCCGCACGCCCCTGACCGAAGGATCGGTGCTCGCTTCGTCGACCACGGCTCCGGCACGAACGACGTTGTCGGCGATCATCAAGGTGCCCGTGTCAGAGAGCTCGAGCGCCCAGTGCAAGTAGCGGTCGTTGTTCGCCTTGTCGGCGTCGATGAAGATGAGATCGAAAGGACCTGAGCCCTCTCGCACCAGCCGGGAAAGCGAATCGAGCGCGAGTCCGACGCGTACCTCGACGACCTCGGCCAATCCTGCGCGAGCGATGTTGGTGCGCGCGACCTCAGCATTCCCGGCATCGGACTCGAGGGTGACCACACGCCCGCCTTCACCCAGCCCCCGAGCAAGCCAGATCGTGCTGTAGCCGCCCAGAGTGCCGATCTCAAGGATGTTCTGAGCTCCCCGCAGGCGCACGAGGAGATGCAGCAGCTTCCCTTGAGCGGGCGAAACCTGATGCGGAGGCAGTCCGGCCTTAAGGCTCTCATCCAGAGCGGCGTGGAGCGTTGCGCCGGGCCGCACGAGCATATCGGCGATGTAGTCGTCGACCGCCGTCCATAGCTCTTGCAGCACTGTTCCTGCGATCCCTCAAGAACCGTCGCACGAAGCAACGACTCGCAGCCCGGCTGCGACAAGGCTTTCGCCGGCAATGCCGGCGTTCTCGAGCTTAAGGACGCGGCTACCTACGGCAGTGCCGCGCGCGCTCGGCTCAAGCCGCTCACAGAAGGTTCGATAGAGATAGGGAGCGCGCTCGACGAGCCTTACATCGAAGCTCGCGGCGATCCCACCCAGCATGTCCTCGCCGCTGGTGAGGGGAGGATCGTGGAGGTGTTCGATGCGCCAGCGATCCAAGGGATCGTCGATATCTGCGTGTCCGCGCGGACCGGCGAAGCTGCTCGGTTGATGATGTCCTGCGTCGTGGGCGTGCTCATCGGTGACGAACAATCCCGCGGCTTGCAAGACCGACTCGAGGTCGTAGAGCCAGCGCGCGGTGGCGGCATCTACAGACTCGATGTCGAATTCCTCCGCGACCAACAGACCGCCGGAAGCCAGTAGTTCTTGCGTGCGCTCGAGTGCGGCAGTCAAGGGAAAGATGTGGTGCAATGAACTCCCGAAGAAGACGACGTCGAAGGGCTCGGCTTCGAACGCCAGGAAGTCGGCCTCGACCGCTCGACCGCCGCGGGCCTCGGCTCGCGCGATCGATTCGGCATCGGTGTCGATGCCGAAGACCTCATAGCCCTCGGCCCCCAGCGCGTGGAGCAGCTCGCCGTTTCCGCAGCCGACATCGAGAACCCGGGCCGGGGGAGCGGGCAACACCCGCTTCAGGTAGGAGATCGTCTCGGCTGTCGCGACCTGGATCGGTTCCGATGAGCCCGCCCCACCCCCGCTTCCGAGCGGCCACATGTCGCCTCGAGAGATCTCGAGCACGTTGCCGGCGGGGTCGGGGAAGTAGAAGGATACGACCTGTTCATTCCAGGTGATCTCGTCGATGATCGCCACATCGCCACCCCGTATGCGTTCCTTCCACCCGTCGTAGTCGTTGGGCTCGCACACAAAACAGACGTGGCCGGGGCCCTCGGCCCCATGCGGCGGCGGCCACGATTGCACGGAGCTCTGTTCCGATTCGAACAGCAGCACGAGCGAGTCGCCGATGCGAAAGGCGACGTCCGAGACCTGCTCGAGCCCGAGCAACTCGCGATAGAAAGAGGCCATGTCCGCGGCCTCGTCGCCCCGGTAGTAGAGGACGGTCTCGAGCACCGCCTTGAGCCTCATGCGATCAAACCCTAAGACGTCCTGATCATTTGCAGCCTCGCTCACAGCGGGCCCGGTCTGCATTGAGCAGAGCGCCCCCTTATCGTGAACGGGCATGAACTTTCAGCCCCGGCTCGTGAGCCGCACCGAAGCAGGGATAGGCATCCTCTCGGACGAAGGTGCCCGAGCCCAAGGTCTTCTCGTCGCCTTCACCAACCGCACCGGAGGAGTTTCCGCGGCCCCCTACGACTCCTTGAACCTCGCCGCCCGGGGCGGCGACGATCCCGATGTGGTCGAGCAGAACCGTGTCCGGGCCGCCCAGGCCGTGGGCTTCGACGCCGCCCAACTTGCTCTGTGCCGTCAGATCCACGGCACCGATGTTAAGGACGTCACGAAGGGCGAGGTGGGCGTGGTGGGCGAAGCCGACGCCCTGGTGGTGAGAGAGCCGGGGCCGGTGGCCGGAATCCTCACCGCCGACTGCGCCGCCGTGGTGGTGTGGGGCGAGGGCGGCGCCGCGGTCCTGCACGGAGGGTGGCGCGGCCTCGCCGCAGGAGTGATCGAGATCGGCACCAAGGCGGTGGCCGCGCATACCGCCTACATCGGCCCCTGCATCCGGGCGTGCTGTTACGAGGTCGGCCCCGAGGTCGTCGATGCCTTCCGAGCAGGCGGTCTGCCGGTGGCGGACGAGCGCCATGTCGACCCGGGCACGGCGGCGGACGCGGCGCTCCGTCGAGCGGGCGTCACCAGAATCGCCGGCTCGGCCGTCTGCACCGGCTGCGATCCCTCCTACTTCTCCTACCGGCGCGACGGGGTCACCGGGCGCCAAGGCGCCTTCGTGGCGTTGTTGGAACCGTGACGCTCGCGAACCGGCTGGCGGAGGTGAAGGGGCGCATCGCTGCGGCCGCCGCCAACTGCGGCCGGGACGAGTCCGACATCACCTTGGTTGCCGTGTCCAAGACGTTTTCTGCCGAGATCGTGGCGGAGGCGGTCGAGGCCGGAGTCTCGGACCTCGGCGAGAATCGCGCCCAGGAGTTCAGAGACAAGGTCGCCGCCCTGGGCTCGATCGCACGATGGCATTTCGTCGGCCACCTTCAGAGCAACAAGGTGCGCCACGTGGTCGGGAGCTGCGCACTGATTCACTCCGTGGACTCGGCAAGCGTGGCCGAGGAGATCGACGCACGTGCGCAGAGGAACCACCTGATTCAAGAGGTACTCATCGAGGTGAACGTCTCCGGCGAGGCGTCCAAGCAGGGAGTCGTTCCGGCTGAGGTCCCGGGGCTCCTGGCTCACATCCGCGAGCTCGAGGGATTACGTGCCACCGGGCTGATGACTATCCCACCGTGGCCCGAGGACCCGGAGGAGTCACGCCCCTTCTATCAAGAGCTCGCCGAGCTCGCCCGGAGCCACGGCCTCGAGCGGCTCTCGATGGGCATGACGAGGGACTTCGAGGTGGCGATCGCAGAGGGTGCGACGCTGGTGCGTGTCGGAGAGGCCATCTTCGGGGCCCGCAGCCGCCCGTGAAGCTCGACGCCGAGCGCCTCTGGTCGGCCCTGGGGGAGGTCAACCGTATCGGAGCCACCCCCGTGGGCGGCGCCGAGCGACTCGCCTGGAGCGATCAGGAGATGCAGGCGCGGCGCTGGTTCGCCGGGCGCGCCGACGACGCCGGGCTCGAGGTGTCCTGGGATGCCGCCGGAAACGTGTGGGGGTTCGGCGGGCTCGAGCCTGCGGTCGTGCTCGGCTCCCACCTCGACACGGTCCCCGATGGAGGGCGCTTCGACGGCGCCCTCGGGGTCGTGGGCGCGCTGGAGGTCGTAGGCGAGGCGCGCCGCGAGAGCGTTCCCGGCTGCGAACGCCTTGCGGTGGTGTGCTTCTCCGATGAGGAGGGAGTCCGCTTCGGGCTCGGCATGGCCGGGAGCCGGGCGGTGGCGGGAACCCTGCAGCCGGCAGAGATCACCGCGGCGAGGGATTCGGACGGGGTGGCGCTGTCGGACTTGCTCGAACAACACGGCTTCGAGCCGGCACGGGTGCCCGAGGCCCATGCCAACCTTTCTCGCATGGCCTGCTATATCGAGCTCCACGTCGAGCAGGGGATCAGGCTCGAACGCCTGGGGGTTCCGGTCGGCGTGGTCACCGCAATCGTGGGGCTGAGCGACTTCCACATCGAGGTTACCGGCGAGGCCAACCACGCCGGTACGACCGCTCTGGAGGACCGCCGCGACGCCCTGCTCCCGGTGGCGCAGGTGGCACTGGCGGCGAGAGAGGTGATGAGCTCTACGGAAGGCGTGGTGGCGACGGTCGGCGCGGCGTGGGTGACCAACGGGGCGCCCAACATCGTTCCCGGGAAGGCGGGCTGCATCCTCGATGTGCGCGCTGCTTCAGCGGCCGCCATCGAAGCCGCCGCCGAAGCCATCCTGGGCGCGGGAAGGGCCGCCGCCGAGGCCGCCGGGTGTGAGTTCGAGGCGAGACTGGCCAAGCGCCTGCCCCCGGCGCCCATGGACGAGGAGGTCGTCGCCGCACTCGAAGCAGCCGCTGCGGACCTCGGTTCGCGGGCCCCGAAGCTCGTCAGCCGGGCGGGCCACGATGCGATGAGCCTGTCCCCCGCGGGAGTGCCCTGCGGGATGCTGTTCGTTGCTTCTCGGGGGGGGATCAGCCACTCGCCCCTGGAGCGGTCGTCTCAACGGGACTGTGTGCTGGGGGCCGAGGTGCTGGGGGCCGCGGCCCTGTCCCTGGCGCGGCGCTAGACGGACCCCCCGACGCGTTCTACGGGCCTCAGAGCGCGGAAAACCGCGCCGAGAGGCGCTCAAAACGCGGAGACCGGCGCGGGCGGGGCCCATAGCCGGATGTTGCGGCCCGGCTCCGGCTATTCTCTGAACACATGGCCGGGATGTGGAGGAAGACGCTCGTCTACCTGGGGCTCGCCGAGGAGGAGGAGCCGGGGGACTACGAATACGACTACGAGCCGGCGGACGGCACTCCGCCGGCCGGGCGTGCCCGGGCGGATGGAGTCGAGCGGTCGTCCCCCCCTGCACCCCCGCGCAATGCGGTAGTGCGAGCCATGCCCCAGGAAGCAAACCCGCGCGTGCACCTGGTGGAGCCGACTTCGTTCAACGACGCTCAGGAGATCGGCGACAAGTTCCGGGAGGGCTTCTCGGTGTTGATGAACCTGCAGGCGGCCGATCAGGAGCTCGGCCGCCGTCTCGTCGACTTCGCCTCGGGGCTGGCCTACGGATTGCACGGCTCCATGCAGCCGGCAGCAGATCGTGTCTTCTTGATCACTCCGCGCGACGTGAGGGTCTCGGCCGAAGATCGGAGGAGGGTCCTTGAAGAGCGAGGCTTGTTCAATCAGATCTGAGCGTCGATGACGATCGTCTGCATCGCCCTGCAGCTCTACGGGTGGATTCTGTTCGCCCGCATCATTCTCTCGTGGGTTACATCGATGAGTTCGTGGACCCCACCCCTCGCGCTCCAGCCCATTCTCGGGTTCATCTACGACATCACCGATCCTGTGATGTCGTTCGTGCGGCGTTTCATCCCACCGTTGGGACCCATCGACATCTCGCCGCTGTTCATCTTCCTCGCGCTCACGATCATCACCGGGGCTCTTTGCAGGTAATTCCGCCTTTCGGAGGGTTTCGTCTGAGATAATTCGTGCCATGGAAATAGGCGCGGACGACATCCAAGAGCAGCGATTCCACGACGCGTGGCGAGGCTACAACCAGGAAGAGGTCGATGACTTCTTGGACCGGGTTGCCGAGGTGCTGGAACATACGCAGCGTGAGAACGTCGCGCTGAACAAACGCGTCGGCGAGCTCGAACAGGCGGTCGCCACCAGCCGCGAGACCGAAGAGATGCTCAAGACCACGCTGATATCCGCCCAACAGGCGGCCGAAGAGGCCAAGGCAAAGGCGCGCGCCCAGGCCGAGATGATGGTCAAAGAGGCAGAAGCACATGCCCGCAAGACCACCGAGGAAGCGCGCGAGCGCAAGGCGTCCAGCGAAGCAGACATCAGGCGCAGGGTCCAGGACACAGAACGTGAGCATCAGGCCAGAAGGCGCGAGCTCGACGCGTCGATCGACCGGCTCCGTGCTTTCGAGACCGAGCTCAAACAGCGGCTGAAGACATTCCTGACCCAGCAGGCGAAGGCCCTCGATACGCTCACCGAGAAGGAGCCCCCGACGATCAGGGCCAGCGCCGACCCTCATCGCGGAGCCGCCCCGCGCGAGGTGCGAGTCTCAGAGCGCGCCGACACCCCCACCAAGGCCACCGGGGATTCGACAGAGGAGCCTCACCCGAAGTTATCAAACGCGGTCGAGCAACCCGATGAGGTCGTGCTCGAGCCCGAGGAGGAGACGTCCTTCGGCCAGAGGTTGCGGCGCAGCTTCTCTCTCAAGGACGAGGGCTAGCCCTACCTCAGGTCGATTCTCACGGATCCCTGATCGAGGCCCAGCTCCGTGGCGTGGGTTTCGGAAGCCGGCGACTCATTGACTTTCACTCGGGTCGCGAGCACCTCTGCCGCGATGGCGTCGCGGTGTTGATCTAGCGCCCGTGTGACGGCCTCATCGTCAGATTCGAGCCACAGCTCGATGCGGTCGGCCACCGCCAAGCCGCTCGCCTTGCGCAGCTCCTGGACTGCGCGTACGACTTCACGCGCGATGCCCTCGGCGATGAGCTCGGCATCGAGCTCCAGGTCAAGGGCCACGCCGTAGGCGCCCTCGCGCGCCAGCGAGAAGCCTTCACGTCCTTCAATGCGCACGTCGAGCTCGTCTGTGGACAGCGACAGGGGTTCGCCGTCGACGTGGACGACCGCGGCCCCGGTGGTCTCCAGGGAGTCTGTGAGAGCGTGAGCATCGGCCGCCGACAGCGCGCGTGCGACGTCTTTGACTCTGGCACCAAAACGGGGGCCGAGCAGCTTGAAGTTGGGTCTGACCGAGTAGGTGACCAGCTCCTGAAGCCCGTGAGCGGCCTCGACCTCCTTGACGTTGAGCTCCTCCGCCACCAGGGGCTCGAGGCCTTCGAGCAGGTCGGCCTCGGCGCGCGGCATTACGATCAGCGCGCGCGAGAGCGGTTGACGGACTTTGACGCGAGCGTCGGTACGGGCGGCGCGTCCCAGGGCCACCAGCCGCCGCACCAACGCCATTCCCGTTCGCAGCGAGTCGTTCGTTCGAGCGTCGTCGGGCTGCGGCCAACGGGCGAGATGGACGGACGCATGGTCCTCGGCCCCCGTGCCGGTGAGGTTCGTGTAGATCTCGTCGGCGACGAAGGGAGTGAAAGGCGCGCTCAGCTTCGCAATGGTTGTGAGGCATTCCCACAACGTCAGGAACGCGGACTGCGTGTCGGCTTCGGCCGCCGACTTCCAGAACCTTCGGCGCGACCGCCTCACGTACCAATTGGAGAGGTCGTCCACCAAGAGGTCTAGCCTGCGCCCCGCGCCGGAGGCGTCGAACGCTTCGAGCGAGTTCGACATGTGACGTACGGTGTCGTCGAGCTCCGCGAGGATCCAGCGGTCAAGCTCTGATCTCTGCGCCATCGGAACAGAGCAGCTCGTGGGGTCGAAGTTTTCCAGCGACGCATAGGTAACCCAGAAGGAATAGGTGTTCCACAGCGTCAGCAAGTAGCGGCGCAGCGATTCCTGGATGATGTCGTGGGACACACGCCGTGCCGACCACGGAGTGCCACCCGTGATCATGTACCAGCGCAGCGCGTCGGCGCCGTGTTTGTTGACGACCTCCCAGGGGTCGATGACGTTTCCGAGCCGCTTTGACATCTTGCGGCCGTCGGCATCGACGATGTGTCCGAGGACCACGACGCTCTTGAAGGAGTTGCGGCCTCTTACCAATGTCGCCACCGCCAGCAGCGAATAGAACCAGCCACGCGTCTGATCGATCGCTTCGGAGATGAAGTCTGCAGGAAAGCGCGCTTCGAAGATGTCCTCGTTTGCGAACGGATAGTGCCACTGCGCGAACGGCATAGAGCCGGAGTCGAACCATGCGTCTATCACACTCTTTGTTCGCCGCGCCTGCGCTCCACACTGCGGACAGCCGAACGTGACCTCGTCGATATAAGGACGATGCGGATCGAGCTCCGAAAGATCGTTTCCGCAGAGCTCTTCGAGCTCCGAAAAGGAACCGACACAAGTTAGATGTTCGTTGTTGCAGCGCCATATCGGAAGCGGGGTACCCCAATAACGGTCGCGCGAGAGGGACCAGTCCACGTTGTTGGCAAGCCAGTCCCCGAAGCGCCCGTACTTGATCGTGGGCGGCTGCCACTCGGTATCGTCGTTGGAAGCCTGCAGCTCGTTTCTGATTTGCGAGGTGCGGATGTAGAAGTCCTTGCGCGGGTAATAGAGCAGCGGCGTGTCGCACCTCCAGCAGTGCGGGTAAGCGTGCAAGTAGAGTTCGGAGCGGAACAACAACTCTCGCTCCTTCAAGTCCTCGACGATGCGGGGATCGGCCTCTTTGACTCCCATTCCCGAGAACGGCTCTCCGCGCTCGACTACTTGGCCCGACGCGTTGATCATCTGCACGATGGGGAGGTTGTCGCGCTTCGCCACTCCCATGTCCTCTTCCCCGTAGGGGGCGAGGTGGACGATGCCCGAGCCGTCCTCGGTGGTCACGAAGTTCCCGTGGGTGACGGTGTGGGCCGAGCCTTCGTTGGGCACGAAACCGAAGGGCGGACGGTAGGCGCGGCCGACGAGGTCCTGTCCCTTGTAGGAGGAAACTGCAGAGAAGCCCTCGCCGAGCAGAGCCGCGGCGCGTGCCTCCGCCACGATTAGGAAGTGGTCCGGGATCAGGGGGTCTTGCGCCTTGACATAGTCGATCTCGGGTCCCACTGCTGCCGCCATGTTCGCCAGCAGGGTCCAGGGAGTCGTAGTCCACACCAGCAGGGCGGTGGCCGGCTCGTCCTCGAGCGGGAACCGGACGTAGACGGAGGGGTCCTTGACCATCTTGTAGGCATCCGGCTGATGCTGTTCGTGAGAGGAGAGCGCAGTCTCGCAGCGGGGGCAGTACGGGACGACCTTGAAGTCCTCCTCCAAGAGCCCCTTGTCCCATATCTGCTTGAGCAGCCACCACACGCTCTCGACGTAGTCGCGCGACATCGTCCAATAGGCACCGTCGAGATCGAGCCAGAAGCCGATGCGGTCGGTCAGCCGTGCCCAGTCGTCGACGTACTCGGTGACCGACTCCCGGCATAGCTCAACGAAGGCGGCGATGCCGACCTCCTCCTCGATTTGGCGTTTGTGCGTGATGCCCAGCTTCTTCTCGGCGTCGATCTCCACGCCCAGGCCGTGGCAGTCCCAGCCGCCCTTCCGGTACACGAGCCGGCCTCGCATGGTCTGGAAGCGGCAGAAGATGTCCTTGAATGTGCGCGCTTCTACGTGGTGGATGCCCGGGGGGCCGTTGGCCGTGGGGGGGCCCTCGTAAAAGACCCATTCCTGCGCTCTTTCCCTCTCTTGCAGCGATGCCTCGAAGACACGCTCCTCTTTCCACCGGCGCAGGACGCGCTCCTCGAGCTCGGGCCAGGACACCCGCGCGTCGACTTCCCGGTAGAGGGGCTCAGGCATGGGCCAAAGATAGCGTGGCCCCTGCGGTCGTCTCGGCGCGGGGGCTGTGTTATGTTCCCGCGCCCATGAGCCCGGGAAAGAAGAGGCAGAGCGCGAGCAGCGCCGAAAAGAGCTCCGCAAAGTCGGCGCGAAGCGGGACTCGGCAGACCAAGCGCTCGGAGGGCGCGAGCCCAAAGAAAACGTCGGCCAAGTCCTCCTCGAAGAAGACTTCCAAGAAGGCCTCCTCCAAGAGCAGGGTAAGCAAGTCGGCCGCAACCAAGAAGCCGGCGAGAAGGAGCCCGGCCTCAGCCGGTGTCGCTACCAAGAAGAGCACCGCCAAGAAGACCTCCGCCAAGAAGACCTCCGCTCCGAAGCGCGCTGCCAGGAAGGCTGCGGGAAAGAAGGCGGTGTCCAAGAGGAGCCCCACCACGAAAACTCCGGCCAAGAGGGCTGTTGCAACCACCTCCCGGCGCCGACCGACCCGCCCCGCCCTATCCGAGAAGAGGCTGGCCACGGTGCACAAACGGCTCGAGAAGATGCGCTCGGAGCTCGAGCGCCAGATCGCCGACATCGACCTCGAGACCTTCAGGGGCACCCAATCGGACCTTTCGGGCGAGGTCGCTCTGAGCGAAGACTTCGCAGACGCGGGCACGGCGACCTTCGATCGGGAGCGGGATCTGTCGCTTCAGAACAACAGCCGGGACATCGTCGCTCAGATCGACAAGGCCCTGATGCGGATCGCCGACGGCAGCTACGGGACCTGTGAGCGATGCGGACGCTCGATCACCGCAGCCCGGCTTCAGACTCTGCCCCATGTCTCGTTATGCCAGGACTGCAAGCGCCGCGAGGAGCGTGTCAGGTAATGGGTCGCCTCAGGCGACCACAGAGAACGGGTCGCCTAAGGCGACCACCGGGGGCCTGAGCAAGGGCCGGAAAGCCTATCGGGTGCTCGTGCCGGCGGCGAGCCTGGCGGCCGTCTTGGATCAAGTCACAAAGCAGCTTGCTCTAAACGGGCTGCAGGACGGGCCGATCGATCTCGTACCGGGGGCGGTGACCTTGAGGCTGGCTTTCAACTCGGGGGGCGTCTTCGGCTTCGGTCAAGGGTTTCCGCTGTTCTTTCTCGCCGCCACCAGCGTCATCATCGTGGTGGTGTTGGTGTGGGCGCGGGGGGTCGAGGACGCCCGGGTGGCGGCGGCCCTCGGGTTGATCGTGGGGGGCGGAACCGGAAACCTGTGGGATCGGATCGTCCGCGACTACGGGGGCCGGGTCGTGGACTTTGTCGACCTCCATGTGTGGCCGGTCTTCAACCTCGCAGACTCCTGCATCGTGGTGGGCGTGATCCTCGTGCTGCTGTTCGGAGCCCGCGCCCGGCCGAATTAGTGCTCCGCACCGGAAATACGGTCAGCACCGAGGGCGTCACTGCGCCGAGTAACGACGCGAGCGGGGATGCAGGGGCGTTCGAATGCGAGCGGATTTGCGGGGAGTGCACCTAGTGATTCATGTGGTGGTGGGTCCCGAGGAGGAGGGCGAGCGAGTGGACGTGGTCGTGACTCGCCATTCCGGAGTCACGCGGGCGCGGGTGCAGAGAGCGCTCAAGGCTGGGGAGGTAACCGTTGCAGGCGCGGTCGTGCGTCCCAGCTACCGCCTCGAGAAGGGCGATGTGATCGAGGGCCCGGTCGCCATGGAGCAGGAGGCCGCCCCGGAGGCCGAGCAAATCCCGGTGTCTGTGCTCTACGAGGACGACCGGCTGCTGGTCGTGTCGAAGTCTCCCGGCACGGTCGCCCACCCCGACTCTTCTCACGCCTCCGGGACACTGGTCAACGCCCTCTTGGGCCTTGGTGTGCCGCTGTCGGCGCAGGGATCGAGACGCCCGGGGATTGTGCATCGGCTCGACAAGGACACCTCGGGGGCGCTGCTGGTCGCCAAGGACGACGACGCCCACCGCTTCCTGGTCGCGGCCCTCAGGGCGCGCTCGGTCGAGCGAACCTACCTGGCCCTGGTGCGAGGGGCTCTCCCGGCTCCCTCGGGCACCGTCGACGCCCCGGTCGGCCGCCACCCGGTGAAGCGGCGTGTGATGGCGGTCGTGCCCGAGGGGCGCGCTGCGGTGACCCATTACCGGGTCCTGGCTCCCTACGAGGCCGCGGCCCTGCTCGAGGTGAGGCTCGAGACCGGGCGCACCCATCAGATCAGGGTCCACCTCTCCCACTTGGGCAACCCGGTGCTCGGCGACCGGCTCTATGGAGGCGCCACCGAGCTCGCCCGCGCTTTGGGCCTCACCAGGCCTTTCCTCCACGCTGTCCGGCTGCGCTTTCCTCACCCGGACGACGGCCGGGCCGTGGTGGTCGAGGACCCGCTGCCCCCCGATCTGGTCGCGGCGCTGGCCCGAGCGGGGGCCGCGTAGGAGGCTGAGCCTGGTTGGATCTGGCCTGGGGGCCCCCGCCCCCAATCTGGCTTTGTGTCAGAAATCGTGCGGAATCCGCCCCTAATCTCCTCTATGGCCTGTGCCCGTGTGGGCGGCCGGTAAGAGAGTGACAGAAATACTTTCGCGCTCGGTCCCATGCCCCTTGCAAGGGGCCGCAGCGCATCCGAGGATGAGCCTGTGGCTGTGGGGGCCGCATAGCGGAGCGGGGCCGGGCCCCCGGGCAACCGAAAGCCCGGCCCTCCCACCCCTGTCGTCCGCCTACACGCTCCTCACGCCGGCCGCGGGCCCCCACCCGTCGCCGCATCCGTGACCAAACTCGATCCGGATGCACCGAGCCCGAAGCCGGGGCTGTGGTAGGAATGAAGCGCACTAATGACACGCCTGTAGTTCGCCAGTCGACCCATGAAATCGGGGGGCCCGCCGCGGTGAGTTTCGTCCACCTGCACGCACACACCGAGTACTCGATGCTCGACGGCGCGAGTCGCATAGGCGAGATGTTCGAGGCCGCGGCCGCTGCGGGGATGCCGGCCTGCGCCATCACGGACCACGGGGTCATGTACGGGGCACTCGATTTCTACCGCTCTGGAGTAAAGAGCGGCGTCAAGCCGATCCTCGGCATGGAGGGCTACCTGTTCGACGGGGACCGGCGGATGAAGCCCCAACAGGCCGAGAACAACGAGCGTACCTACCACCTCACCCTGTTGGCCCAGAACGATGTCGGCTACTCGAACCTCGTCGGGCTGTCCTCCCGAGCCTGGCTCGAGGGTTTCCATTACAGGCCCCGGACCGACTGGGAAATCCTCTCGGAGCACTCGGAGGGCATGATCTGCCTGTCGGGCTGCCTCTCCGCGGAGATCCCTCGGCTCCTCGTCGCAGGCGACCGGGCTGGAGCCATGCGCAAGGTGGCACAGTATCGGGAGCTGTTCGGTGACCGCTTCTACCTCGAGCTGCAAGATCACGGGATCCCGAGCCAAGTGCCGCTCAACGACGAGCTCGTTCGCATCGGCAAAGAGCTCCAGATTCCCTGGGTCGCTACCAACGACTCCCACTACACGCACAAGGACGACGCCGCGGCCCACGACGTCCTGCTCTGCATCAACACCGGCTCCGAACTGTCCGAGCCGGGACGCTTCAAGTTCGATTCCGAAGAGTTCTATCTGAAGACTCCGGAGGAGATGGCCGACCGCTTCGCACGCTGGCCCGGCGCCTGCGAGACCACCCTCGAGGTTTCGGAACGCTGCAACGTCGCCATCGAGCTCGGCAACCTGCTGCTCCCTCGCTTCGAGGTTCCCAGGGGCGAGTCACTCGAGAGCCACCTCGACAACGAGGTCCGGGCGGGAATCAAGCGGCGCTATCACGAGATAACAGCCGAGGTCTCCGAGCGCGCTGCTTACGAGCTGCGAGTCATCGAGGACATGGGTTTCGCCGGTTACTTCCTCATCGTGGCCGACTTCGTCAACTGGGCCAAGCGCCAGGGAATCCGTGTAGGACCGGGCCGGGGCAGCGCCCCGGGCTCCCTCGTCTCCTATGCCCTCGGCATCACCGAGCTCGACCCACTTGCCTACAACCTAATGTTCGAGCGCTTCTTGAATCCCGAGCGCATCGCGATGCCCGACATCGACATCGACTTCGACGAGCGCAGGCGCGGCGATGTAATCCGTTACGTGCAGGACAAGTACGGCTCCGATCATGTTGCACAGATCATCACCTACGGAACCATCAAGGGAAAGCAGTCGATCCGGGACGCAGCCCGCGTGCTTGGTTTTCCTTACGTCGAGGGCGACCGTCTCACCAAGATGTATCCGCCTTTGATCATGGGCCGTGACTCGGGTCTCAAGAAAGCGCTCGATTCGTCCCCCGAGCTTGCGGATGCATACGAGGGAGGTGGCGCTTCAAAAGAGATCATCGACACCGCGCTCAAGATCGAGAACCTCAAGCGCGCTGCCGGAATACACGCGGCCGGCGTCGTCATCGGTCGCGACCCACTTGTTCAACACCTTCCTCTGAAGCGTGGCGACCGCGGCGAGGTCGTCACCCAGTTCGACATGAACGGCGTCGAGGCGCTGGGGTTGTTGAAGATGGATTTCCTTGGTTTGCGCAATCTGACGGTCATCGATCTGACGCGTGCCTATATCAAGGACAACCAGGGGGAAGACGTCGACGTCGACTCGCTCGAGCTCAATGATCCCGATGTCTACAAGATGCTCCAGCGCGGCGAATCAGACGGCGTCTTCCAGCTCGAGTCCGAAGGCATGCGCCGGTTGCTGCTTCAGCTCAAGCCCGATTGCTTCGAGCAGATCATGGCGTTGATAGCACTGTTCCGGCCCGGCCCTATGGAGCAGATCCCCACCTACATCGAACGAAAGAACAATCCCTCACGGATCAGCCATCTCAACCCCGCGCTCGAGGACATCACCCGCGAGACCTACGGGGTGCTCGTCTATCAAGAGCAGATCGTCATGCTGCTGCAGAAGCTTGCCGGCTACACCGCCGGCGAAGCCGACCTCGTGCGCAAGGCCATCGGCAAGAAGAACCGCGACATCATGGCGGCCGAGGAGCCGCGCTTCATCCAGGGCTGCGGTCGTGCCGGTGTCTCAGAGCCGGAAGCGCGCCGGCTGTGGGCGCTGATCCAGCCGTTTGCCGACTACTCCTTCAATCGTGCTCATTCCGCTTCCTACGCCTACGTCGCCTATCAGACCGCGTGGCTGAAGGCCCGCTACCCAGTCGAGTACATGGCATCGCTTCTGACCTCGGTCAAGGATCGCAAGGACGACAAGCCCAAGTACCTGTCGATGGCGAGAAAGATGGGGATCCCTGTTCTGCTGCCCGACGTCAACACCTCGGGTATGGACTTCACGCCGACCGCAGACTCCATCACCTTCGGGCTGAGCGCCATTCGCCACGTCGGCGAGGGCGTCGTCGAGCGGATCATCGAGGCTCGCAGGAACAAGGGTGAGTTCATCTCGTTCTTCGACTTCTGCCGCAAGGTCGATTACACATGCCTCAACAAGAAGACGGTCGAGTCCCTGATCAAGGCCGGTGCGTTCGAGTCCCTTGGCCACAGCCGGAAGGGTCTGCTCGACAGCTTCGAGAACATCTGTGCCCAGGCGATCGATCGTCGCAGGCGCGAAGAGGCGGGCCAGTTCTCGCTTTTCTCACAGGCGGTTCAGGCTGGCCCTCTGGAGGCCGAGATCACGATTCCACAGGAGGAGCATCACAAGTCGATCCTGCTGGCCCACGAGAAGGAGATGCTCGGCCTCTACGTTTCAGACCATCCCTTGTTCGCGGTGCAGGGCCTCATGGCGCGCATGACGGACTGTCAGGTCTCGGGCCTTGCCGAGCGCAAGCCGGGAGAGGTGGTCACCATCGGAGGCGTGGTTGCGGGCCTGACAAAACGCGTCACGCGCAAGGGTCAGATCATGGTCACGCTGCTGCTCGAAGACCTGTCCGGGGCAAACATCGAGGTGATCGTCTTCCCGAGCGCATACGAGCAGTACGCGGAGGTCATCGAGGCGGATGCGATTCTCCTGGTCAAGGGTCGCGTAGACCAGGACGCGCGCGACGACTCCATAAAGCTCAACGCTTATGAGCTGTCCAAGCCCCGCCTCGACGAGAGGCCATTTGAGATCCGTCTGCTCCCGGGCGCGTGCACCCCTCAATTCGTGGGCCGTCTCAAGGACATCCTTGCAGAGCACCCCGGAACCACCCAGGTGTTTCTGCACTTGGCAACCGAAGCCAAGACGACTGTGCTGCGACTGGGCTCCGAGTTCTGCGTCGACACCCGCAACGGGTTGCACGCAGAACTCAAGGCGACTCTCGGCTCGGGACTCTCGATCTCCGCCTAGATCTGCATACTCTGGCTCAGCCCGGCCACTTGGCCACCGGATAGTCGGCCGTGGGGACGACCGCAGTGGCGGCGAGCTTGTCGTGCCAGGTCTGGCGCTCCTTGTCCCACAGCATCCAGAAATAACCGAGGGCGCAAGGGATGCCCGAGAGGATGCGGCCCACGTAGCGGATGGCGGCCTTCCCGAAGCCCAAGGGGCCTCCGGTCTGGAAGTCGACGACCCGGATGTTGAGCAGCTTCTTGCCGACGGTCTGCCCGGCCGGGCTACCCTCCAGATAGACGAAGTAGGCGAGTCCGACTATGACGTTCAAATAGGTTCCCGGGTCCCCGAACAGGACTTGTAGTAGCCAACCGACGACCCCCACGATCACGCCGTCCACGAGATAGGCGAGCAGGCGCTGGCCGAAGTTCGCGCGCGGCCCCGACGGCCCCTGCCCGGAATGGCGGGGGGTTCCCTGAGGCGATTGAGACGGTGGTTCCGAGGCGGGAGTTGGATCAGGCGTTGGATCAGACATTGACTCTCCTTTCGTCGAGCGGTTCAGTCGAGCGGTTCAGTCGAGCGGTTCAGTCGAGCGGTTCAGTCGCGCGTTGAGCAAGCCTGGCTTAGATCAAATCGAAACGGAACAGCTCGAAGACCCACAGGCAGGCGATGAGGATCGGCAACGCCGCCGCCGGTACCGTAATTCGAGTGCGGCGCGTCAGGAGCAAACCGGCTGCAGCCACCGTCGCGGCAAGTCCCCCGGGATTGAGAGCTACGGCCTCGGCCACATCGAGCCGCAGCGTGGCGCGGACGCTGGTGGTGAGCCCGCACAGGGGGCAGGGGATTCCGGTCGAGGCTCGCAGCGGACAGGTGACGCCGGGATAGAAGGGCACCAGCGGGAGCACGAGGGCGGCCGCACACATCGCCAGTCCCGCGACCCGGAGGTCCGCCACGGCGAGCGCGACCGAGCCCGTCCAAGCACGCAGTGCAGCGACGCGACCGCGAGTCGATGTGCCCATCGGGAGCAGCTTAGCCATCGCGGGGGCGGCCCGGGGGGATTTGGCGCGTAGCGGCCCAGGGATCAGCTGCGCGCCGCCTTGGCCGCGGCCAGGGCCTCGAGGAACTCCTCGGCTCCCAGCTCGTCGGATGCTCCCACCACCTTGGGGTTGAGCCTGGAAGCGAACTGGGTCGCAAGGCGCGCGCGTGCCCCCTCTTGGAGCCCCTCCCGCCGCTCGAGAAAACGCCTGACCGCGGCCGCCTCCTGTGCGGTGACGGCGGTCACATCCCAGGCCGGAGCGGGATCAGCCGGAGATCGTGCGGGAGGCTCAGAGACAGAGGTGCGGCCCCCTATCTCACGGGCCACGATCGTGCCCGCGGCGAGATCGCCCAGTCTCTGGTTCTTGGAGCTCACGAGGATGCAGATCATGCCCGTTGCATAGGCGAACGGCAGGTAGTCGATCATCCGCAGGAGATTGCGGACGGCGCTCGAGGTGAATCCGACCGGACGACCGTCGAGGCGCACAACTCGAAGGCCCGTCGCCCGCTTACCCGGAGTCCGACCCGAGGCGAGAGTCTCGAACAGGACCTCATAGAAGAAGTTGACCAGGAACAGGATGACGACGATCACGGCCACCACCACTAGAACCGCCTGGGACTCGGGGCCGTTTGCACCGAGTTCAGGAGTCACACTCGCGCCGGCGCCAAACGCCGCCGCCCCCAGCAGCAGCGTCACTACGATCGCCAGCTTGATGAGCTCGTCAATGAGCCGGGCCGCAAAACGCGAGCCGAGGCCCGCGAGCCCGAGCTCGAGGTCCACGCCTTCGGGGGTCTGAATGGTGATTCGGTCCTGGTAGTGCATCGGGCGATTCTCCCCCCCGCCGTCCCCTCACGAGAACCTCGTCGCTGGTGCCCCCCGGATCAACTATTGCGTCTAGCCGAGGCAGCCGCCGTGAAAGAGTCGTTGCCCACATGAGGCTTGAGCGTTTTCTCTCGGAACGAGGTCCCGACTGGGACGAGCTTGAGAGACTGGTCGCCCGGGCGGGCCGGCGGCCGGAGCGGCTGGGCCCACACGCTCTGCGTAGGCTCGGGTCCCTTTACCGCTCGGCCGCGGCCGACCTCGGGGTGGCTCGCCGGCAGTGGCCCCACGAACCGGTGGCGACGAGGCTCGAGGGCCTGGTGGGACGTTCTCGCCACCTGGTCTACGACTCGCCCGGCCGTAGGGGCTCGGCGGCTCGCTTCTTTGGCACCGACTACTGGCGGTTGATCGCACAGCGCCCACTCGTTCTTCTGGTGGCGGCATCGTTGTTACTCGCCCCGGCGGGCCTGGCCGCAGTGTGGGCTCGGGAAGATCCTGGGGCCGCCTCGGGTCTGGTCCCGGCGGAGATGAGCAGGGCGGCGGAACCTCAGGGCGGCGGAGACCTGGGCCTCAGCGCCGGCGAGCAGGCCGCGTTCGCAAGCACGATCTTCACCAACAACATCCGGGTCACCTTTCTCGCCTTCGCCGGTGGTATCACGCTGGGGCTCGTGACGGCTGCGGTGGTGATCTACAACGGGCTCTTGCTGGGCGCGGTGGCGGGCCTGGTGAGTGGCGCCGGCAACGGGAGGGTCCTTGTGGAGCTGGTCGCGGCCCACGGCGTCTTGGAGCTGTCCTGCATCATCGTGAGCGCTGCGGCCGGACTCCGCATGGGATGGGCCATCGTCCAGCCCGGTTATCGCAGGAGGTCGGAGGCGCTCGCACAGGAGGCGGGGGCCGCGGTCCAGGTGGCGTTGGGAACCGCCCCCTGGCTTGTGCTCGCCGGTCTGGTGGAGGGTTTCGTCACTCCCCGTGGCCTCGGTGCCCCAGGAGCGGTGGCCGTGGGGCTCGCCCTGGCCGGCTGCTACTGGGGTCTTCTGCTATGGCGCGGCCGGCAAGGCCGGCTCTTCATCTAGAGGCGGGCGCGCTGCTTGGCTCTCAGGTAGCTCTCGACGCAGGCGGCCGCGAACAGGCGCGGGGGAGCTTGGACGACCTCGGCCCCCGACGCCCGGAGGCGAGCCACCGCGCGGCTGCGGGCGGCCAGCACCTCGACCGCGGCCGCCGCGGCGTAGGCGTCTTCGACCGATTCCACGGGCCCCGACACGAGGGCTTCGATGTCCGTGTCCATGGGACTCGCGACCAGCACGGCATGGCGGGCGGCCAACAGGGGAACCGCCTCGATCAGGGGGCGGGCGGCCGCCTCCTCGAGAAGGTCGGTGAGCACCACCACGAAGGAGCGCTTCGCCTGTGACGCGGCCCTGAAGGCGAGCTCGTAGTCGGAGTCTGTCCGTGAAGGCTCGAGGTCGAACAGCGCCCGCACCACCGTTCGGGCCCCCTTGCGCCGAGGGGAGACTTCTCGGATCAGCGAGGAGTCGAACGCCACCGCCCCGCAGTGGTCCGACAGCTCGTCGGCCACGAAGCACAGTGCGGCGACGGCGTCGAGGGCGATGTCGAGCCTCGTCGCGCCGCCCAGAGGAGCCGCCATGAGCCGCCCCGCATCGACCACGCAGATGACATCACGGTCCTGCTCGACCCGGTACTGATTGCTCATCGGCCGGCCCATCCGTGCGGTCGCGCTCCAGTTCACCTGGCGGATGTCGTCGTCCGACTGGTAGTCGCGGATCGACTCGAAGTCGGTCCCGAGCCCCAGGGGGCCTCGCGGCCGGCGGCCCTCGACCGAGAGACGCCCCGTGCGCACCGCGCGGGCGAGACGCCAGGCCTCGGGAAGGTCGGGATACACGAGGACCTCCTGGTTCTCCCTCGCCCGCCTGAACTGCCGCCCCAGTCCCAGGGGCCCGTCGACGCGCAGCGCGGGCGCGGGCAGGAGGTGGCGGCCGCGGCGCAGGGCGGTCACGGTCCCCCCCAACCGGTTGGGCGCCTCGGCCGGGCTCACGACGAGGTCGGGCGGCGCGGGCTGGCGCACCCGGGCGCCGGTCTGAGGGGGATGGAGCTCGATGGAGAAGGCGACAGGGACGCCGCGGGCCAGCAACCGGGGGATGTCGCTCGAGACCCTCACCTCCCGACGGGCGCCGAGTGCGTCGGCGGCCGCGGACCCCGCCACCACGAGCGCGAGCCCCAGCGCCAGAGGCCACGGGAGCAACAGCGCGCTCAGCGCGCTCGCCCCCAGCAGCCAGGCCGTGAGGGGGGTCGGGCTCACGTCCGCGGCCGGCGGTGGCAAATGTCCCCGCTCAGCGGGGAACCTCCACCGAGTCCAGCGCCGCCCGGACTGCGTCGTCCGCTCGATAGCGTTCGAGCTCGGCCTCGGGGCTGAGGACGAGGCGATGCCGCAGGACCGCCGGCGCCATCGCAGCGACATCGTCGGGCGTCACGAACTCCCTTCCGCTCATGCAGGCGCGCGCCTTGGAGGTGCTCAAGAGGTGGACCGCGGCGCGCGGGCTGGCTCCCAGCTCGACGCTCGGCAGCGTGCGGGTGCGCCGCACGATTGCGGCGACGTAACCGACCACCTCGTCCGAGACTTGGACCTCGTCGACCGAGGCCCGCACGCTCTCCCATTGAGAGCGGCTGCACACCGACGAGATGTCTTCGAGCCCCACCGATGCGACTCCCCGGCGCGTCAGGCGCAGTAAGGCCCGCTCCTCCTCCTCGGAGGGATAGGAAACGTCGACCTTGAGCACGAAGCGGTCGAGCTGCGCTTCGGGCAGCGGGTAGGTGCCCTCGTATTCGATTGGGTTCTGGGTGGCGACGACGAGGAAGGGATCCGGCAGGGGGTGCGACTCGCCGTCGATGGTGACTTGATACTCCTGCATGGCCTCGAGCAGCGCCGCCTGGGTCTTGGGCGGAGTGCGGTTGATCTCGTCCGCCAGCAGCAGGTTCGTGAACACCGGCCCCGGGCGGAAAGAAAGCTCGCCTTGTCTCAGCGTCATGGTCCCGGTCAGATCCGAGGGCAGCATGTCGGGGGTGAACTGGACCCGGCGGAAGGCCGCACCCAGCGCCCGGGCGGTGGCGTGGGCGAGCAGCGTCTTGGCCACCCCCGGCGCTCCCTCCAGGAGCACATGTCCTCCGACCGATCCTGCGATCAGCAGCTGCTCGGTTACTTCGTCCTGACCCACGACGACCCGAGCCACCTCTGCCACTATGCGGTCGCGCAGCTCTCTCACTTGCCAGGGCCTCCAGTCTTTGACGAGTGGAGCCACGCGTGGGCGCGCGCCAAGGCGATGACGCCGGCGGTGTCACTCGCCTTCTCTTGCAGGGCCTGCGCCAGGCCCTCGGGCATCCCGAGCGAGCGTGCCGCAGCTTCAAGCTGGGCCGCGGAGGGCTCTGCCGGCAGCCCCGCCCGCAAGCCCAGCCGAGCGCGAGCGGCCCCCTGCAGGGGGGCGGTCGCCTCCTGCGGATCCGAGGACCGGCGCAGAAGAGATCCCAGAGCTAGGACATATCCCACACGCGCAGGAGCCAAGGGCCGCTCCGAGTCCTGGGGCGGGCCCAAGCGGCGGCCGCACGCCCACAACAGGACGAGGGCAGCGCCCAACAGGCCGATGAGGGCCGCGCGCCAGCCCGTCGGCAGCGCGTCGAGCCCCGTGCTCTGAAATCCGTGCCAGGACTCCAGGAACAGCACGGGCCGCGTCGGAGGACCTGCCGCCGCCAGTGCAAAGGTGGCGTTGTCGGCTTGCCCCAGATTGCGGTTGTGGAGCACCGCAGCGTCTGCGAGCAGGACGGCCCGGCCCGGCCCGGCAGCAAGGACGCTCACGACCGTCTTGAAGCCGCGCCCCATCACCGGAAGAGAGGCGTTGGGATCGGCCCAGTAGCCTTCGCCCCCTGCGCGGAGATTCTCGGCCGCGCCCACGTCGGAGGTCGGCACCAGCAGATGGGCCTCGCTCACCCCGCCGCCCGCCCAGGTGGGCGAGCCTTCGAGGACCTCCTGCAGCCACCGCCCATAGATGCGTCCTCCGGCCACCAGGCGCCCTCCCGAGGCAACGAAATCGCGCAGGGCGCCGGCATCGTCGTCGGAGAGCGGTCCGGCGTCGAGCACGATCGCGGTGGCGCGGGGGTCGAGGGACGCCTCGGCGGGCGCGGTCCTCACGCGCTCGACCCGGTGGCCGGCGCGCCCGAGCAGCTCGGCGTAGGCGGCGACCCCGTCGGGTGCGGTCGCAAACGACGATGAACGCGGCCCTGAAGGCCCGCCGGCAACTCGGTCGAGCCCGAACACGACGACATTGAACGCCACGACCACCGCCCCCACGATGGCCAGGGGGTGACGGAAGGGGTTGGAAGCCTCGGCGCGGCTCAGGTCGAGACCTCCTGCAGCACTCGCTGCCAGCCCGCCCGCGCTTGCTCGGAGTCCTCGAACACCGCCGCGCGCCCTCCGTAGACGATCTCGTCGAAAGAGCGAGCGAGGGATTCGAACTCAGGCGAGGAAATCCTCGCCTCGACCTCGGATGTGGTCAGCGACGGGCGCCAGGTGATCGCGTCGGCCTTGTCCAGCCTCAGTAGCCCGGCGAGAAAGCGCAGCCGGACGGCTCTGCTGTGATCGCCCGCAAGTGCTGCGGCGTCGGCCGCGCGTTCCAACGCCCGCTCGTCGCGGCTGCGTGGACGAGACCGCGCGGTGCCCTGCTCCGAAGCCTGAGCCCGGCGCCTGCCGAGCCGCAGGGAGATGGCGGCTGCCCCCACCACCACGACAAGGCCGAGCACCGCCCACACCGAGCTGTCGCCGCCGGGCAGAAGCCGAGCCAGGAAGCTGAAAGCGGCCGTGAATGCGTCTCCCACAGGCTTCAGCAAGCGTCCGAGGAACGAAAACAGGCCGGCAAACGGCCGCGGCACCTCCTGCTCGCGATAGCGGCGTTGAGACAGAACTTCACGTGCCTGGCTCCGTTGCAGCTCGGGGTCCTGAGAAGTGCCGGCTGATTGTGCCGCGAGGGCGTTCAGCCTGCTCCTGAGGCGGTCGCCGTCCACCCCCTCCAACGCCGAGGCGACGTCCACCGGGGCCCCGGAGACGGAGGTCACATCCCTAAGCTGGGCCAGGGCGCCGGCGTCGGAGCGTGCGCGCCGTGCCAGCCGGGCGAGCTCCTCGGCGCTCACATCGGTGGCGGCGGCCGGGCTCGGAGCGAGCACGACCAAGGTAACGAGGAGTTGGATCAGCCGCCTCAACTCTGCGGCGGGTCCTCAGCGCCGGGTCGCCACCCCGGCGGGGGTGGCCAATAGGGGGGCTGAGAGGCGCCTGTTGCGGGAGGGCGGGAGTGCGGCGTCGCCGCGAAGCGGGCACCCTCGGGCGGGTCCACACCGACACGCTGGGCCAAGAGCTCCAGGTCGAAGCCCTCTTTGCGCACTCTGAGGTCGAAGTAGAGGACGGTGATGAAGGCCGCGGTGAACGGGGTGGTGAGCACCGTCGCGATGGTGGTTCCGATCGCGTTGAGGATGAGGCTCGGCAGCAGCGAGTCCCCCAGGTCCGTGAACGTGACGGCGGTGAGGAGGCCCGAGATCGCGCCCGAGACGATGCCCGCGAGCAGGCTGCCGAGCACGATGATCAAGAACGTCGGCCACCACCGGCCCCGGACGAGGCCACCCGAACGTCGCAGGGCCTTGGTGCCGCGGAGGTCCTCGGTAAGAAGGGCGGGGACCGAGACCTGCACCGACACGTAGAGCCATGCGGCAGCAGCCAAGGCCGCCAAGACCAACAGGACGGTCGTTGCGACGAGCAGCCCGCCCTCGACCCCGCCGACCGCCAGCAGCGCAATCACCACGCCGGCCGGCAGAAAGGGAACGATCAACACGAGGCCGCCGAGCAGGGTCACCCACACAACACTCAACAGCCGCGCGGTGGCGAACCGCAACGAGGATTTCCACTCGGGAGCCGCCTCGAGGTAGGCGTCGGTGATCGCCTTGAAGCAGGCCGCCGTCGACACCGCTCCCGCAATGATGGTCAGGGTTACAAGAACCAGAATCCCGGCGCCGAAGGCCCACAGCTCGTTGGGCTCGAAGGTTGGCTGCTGAGGGGTCGGCTGAAGGGGCTGCTGTTGCAGCAGCCCCGGCCCCCCGCCCAGCGCGGCGACCTCGGGCAGGGCCGAGGAGAAGATCAGGACGCTCAACGCCTGTACGGGGGCCACCACGAGGAAGACGAGCCTGAACAGAGTAGGGGCATTGCGCCAGTAGATCTTGATGGCGACATCGAGGATCTCTCCGACCCCCAGGGGCGCCAGCTGAGCCGCTTGCACCCCGCGACGATAGCTCCCCAGGCAGCACCTCGCATGCCCGCCCCACCCCCGCCCACCCCTCAGCCGGTTCTGTGCCAGGTAAGGGGCATTCCGCACGTTTCCTGACACAAAGCCGGGATCGGGGCGGCTACCCGACCGGCTTCGGCCTCTGATGCTTGACGCGGCGTTCGGTGGGAGACACTTGGGGTAATGCCTTGCGCCACCTGCGGACGTCCTCAGACCGACCCCGTCAAGGGCGCGTCGCCGTGGGCCCGGGGGGTGGTGGCAGGGCATCAGATACTGCTGTGCCCCGGCTGCCAGGAGAACGACCCCGAGTGGGTGCAGAAGCTCGACTGCTGTCCTCAGTGCGGCGGCACGAGGCTGTCGGTGGTGATGGGCTCGGTGGTGTGCCGGGCCTGTGGCCTCGACTGGCCGGTGGAGGACCCCGAAGGTTGAGCATCGGTCGCCACCCTGCGTTGGCTGAGGGCGGACTCATGCACATCAACCACCCCGCTGCAGCCAATTAGGCTCGGTCCATGTTGGAGCTGATAGACGGCCGCGACCGGCAGGCGCCGGTCCACATCCCCCGCCCCCGGGTCCCCGCCACGCGCGCTCACGACATCGCCACCGAGGTCAAGGCCATTGTCGACGACGTCCGGCTTCGGGGCGATGCAGCGGTGATCGAGCACACCGAGCGCCTCGACGGCGTGACGCTGACTGCGGCCCAGCTCGTCGTCGACGAGGACACGCTGGCGAGGGCCCCCTCGCTCGTGCGGCCGGAGCTCATCGACGCCCTAGAGGTAATGGGCGCTCGGCTCGAGAGGACCTGCGAGCGCCAGCTTTCGCAGGGCTGGATCGAGCGCTCCGCGGACGAGTACGTGGGGGAGCTGGTGCGGCCGCTGCGACGGGCCGGCGTCTACGTACCCGGCGGGAGGGCCGCCTATCCGTCGAGCGTGATCATGGCGCTTACGCCCGCCCGCGTCGCGGGAGTCGAGGCAGTCGCGGTCGCCTCGCCTCCTTCGAGACAGGGTGAGATCGCCGAGCCTGTCCTGGCAGCCTGCGCGGTGGCCGGATGCAGAGAGGTCTATCGCCTGGGAGGTGCCGTCGCGGTCGCTGCCCTCGCCTACGGCACCGAGACCATCCGGCCCGTGGACAAGGTCATCGGGCCGGGCAACGTCTATGTATCCGCTGCCAAGAGGCTGGTGCAGCGCTGGGTAGGCACGGACTCGGAAGCAGGTCCTACGGAGATCGCGGTGATCGCCGACGAGCGCGCCGACCCCGTGGTGGTGGCCGCCGACCTCGTCGCGCAGGCAGAGCACGGCCCACTCGGCTGCCACGCACTCATCACCTGGTCTGAAGAGCTGGCAGGTGCGACGATGACCGCACTCGAAGGGATGGTCGCCCGCCATGAGCGGGTGGACGATGTCGAGAACGCCCTCATAGAGGGGGGAGTGGCGGTTCTGGTGCGCAACCTCGACCACGCTCTGGATACGGCCAACGCACTCGCTCCCGAGCACCTCGAGCTGCTGTTCGAGGGGGCGTTCGAGGCGCTCGACCGGGTCCGAAACGCGGGCTCGGTGTTCGTCGGCCCCTATTCGCCCGTTTGCGCAGGCGACTACGTCGCCGGCACCAATCACGTCCTGCCCACAGGGGGCTCGGCCCGCTGGGCCTCAGGACTTGGGGTGGCGGACTTCGTCACCAGGACCTACCTCTGCGGTCTCGAACGCAGTTCGCTCGAGCGGTTGGCGCCGCACATCGATGCTCTGAGCAAGGCCGAGGGCCTTCAGGCTCACGCTCGCTCGGTCGAGCTGCGGCTGGCTCGGCGCGTTCGCTAGTGCCCCCCCGGCTGCGTGCGCGCCCGGACCTCTCAGGCGTGGCGCCCTACGTCTCTCCCCAGCTTCCCGCCCGCATCAGGCTCAACACGAACGAGTCTCCCCACCCGCCTCCTCGGGCCGTCGTCGAAGAAGCCACGGCCGAGTTGAGCCGGGCCGCTCTAAACCGCTACCCCGACCGCAATGCCACCGCGCTCTACGCCGCACTCGGGAGCCACGCGCAGTGGCCGCCGGAGGGCCTGTGGGTCGCCAACGGCTCGAACGAGGTCTTCCTGCACCTCTTCTTGGCCTTTGGGGGGCCGGGGCGCACCTCCCTCACGTTCGAGCCGACCTACTCGCTTCACTCGCTCGTCGCTCTCATCGCCGGTACGCGCACCATCACCCGCCGCCGGGCCGACGGCTGGTCGGTAGACCTCGAGGACGCGCTAGAGGCGCTCGAGGCCGAGCGGCCCGAGATCGTCGTGCTGTGCTCGCCGAACAATCCGACAGGCACGCTCGAGCCCCTGGACGCAGTGCGCGACCTTGCCGTGAGGGCGCCGGGGCTGGTGGTCGTCGACGAGGCGTACGGGGAGTTCGCCGAGCCCTCCGATAGTGCCGTGGGAATTCTTTCGGAACATCCCAACGTGGCGATCGTTAGGACCTTCTCCAAAGCCTGGGGTCTGGCGGGGGTCAGGCTGGGCTACCTGCTGGCCGCCCCTGAGGTGATCGCCGAGATGGCGACGGTACGTCTGCCCTACCACCTCTCCGCCCCCACACAGGCGTTCGGCCTTGCCGCCCTCGCCCACGCTCCCGACGCGGTCGAGGCGGCTCGGTTGGTGGTCGAGGAGCGCGACCGGCTGATCGTCGAGCTCGCCGGCCTCGGGCTCAAGACCTGGCCCTCACACGCGAACTTCGTACTCTTCGAGGTGGGCGACCCCGATGCGGTATGGAAGCGGCTGCTGGAGCGCGGCGTGCTGGTTCGCTCTTATCTAGGGCAGCCCGGCCTCGAACGCTGCCTGCGGGTGAGCGCGGGCCTGTCGCACGAGACCGATGAGTTCCTGAGCGCGCTGGGAGCGGTGCTCGATGCCTGAGCGCCGGGCGGTGATCGAGCGCACCACCACCGAGACCAGCGTGAGGGTCGCGCTGAACCTCGACGGCGGTGCCCTTGCCTGCTCCACCGGAGTTGCGTTCTTCGATCACATGCTCGACCAGCTCGGCCGTCACTCTCACCTGGGGCTCGAGATAGAGGCCACCGGCGATCTCGAGGTTGACGCCCACCACACGGTCGAGGACGTGGGAATTGTGTTGGGACAGGCGCTGCGTGAAGCTCTCGGAGACGGGCGCGGCATCCGTCGCTACGGATGGGCGCTGGTCCCGATGGAGGAGTCGCTGGCCCAGGCAGCCCTCGACGTCTCCGGCCGCCCGCTGCTCGAATACAGGGCCGAGATCCCCGCGGAGGTCATCGGCACCTTTGACGTCGCGCTCGCCGAGGAGTTCTTCTTGGCGCTGTGCCGTACCGCAGGGCTCACCCTTCACATCCACCTGCTCGAGAGCAAGAACGCGCACCACGGACTCGAAGCCATCTTCAAAGCCGTCGCTCGGGCGCTCTCCGACGCAGTGAGTGTGGAGCCGCGGGCCGCGGGCCGGGTGCCCTCGACCAAGGGGGTTCTGTGAAGGTCGCAGTCATCGACCACGGCATGGGCAACCTGCGAAGCGTCGCACGAGCCCTGCAGGCCGTGGGGGCGGGCGTGGTCGTGACATCGAGTGCCACGGAAGCGGCGTCCAGCGACGCCCTCTGCGTGCCCGGCCAGGGCATCTTCAACCGCTGCGTCGAGAACCTGTGGACCTCGGGTCTCGGCGAGCTCGTCGGGCATTGGATCGAGCAGGAGCGCCCCTTTCTGGGAATCTGCCTCGGCATGCAGATCCTGTTCGAGAGCTCCGAGGAAGGGGGGTCCGGCCTCGGGCTCTTCGGGGGCCGGGTCGAGCGACTCCGCCCACCCGCAGATGCAACCGGCGTGCGGGTGCCCCACATCGGTTGGAACGAGGTGGCGGGCGAGCACTTCTACTTCGACCACTCCTATGCGGTGCACCCCTCGGACGAGGCGCTCGTCACGGGGACGTGCGACCACGGCGGGCGCGTGGTCGCCCGAATCGAGCGCGGCCCCCTGCTTGCGGTCCAGTTCCATCCCGAAAAGAGCTCCGCCGCGGGACTGGCCCTGCTCGGGCGTTGGGTGGCGGCGTGAGCTTCACGGTCTACCCGGCGGTCGACATCGCCGGGGGCCGCTGCGTGCGATTGCTCCAGGGTCGCTTCGGCAGCGAGACCGTCTACTCCGAGGACCCCGCCGAGGTGGCTGCCTCCTTCTGTCGAGCGGGGGCCACCTGGCTCCACGTCGTCGATCTCGACGGCGCCCGCACCGGCGAGCCCCAGAACCGCGGCCTGCTGGTCGAGGTTGTAGGCGCGGCCGAATGCCCCGTCCAGGCCAGCGGGGGGTTGCGCTCGGCGGCCGACGTGGAGCAACTGCTGGGTGCCGGCGCCGCCCGGGTGGTGCTGGGCACCGTCGCCCTCGAGGACCCCGACGCGCTTGCCGGGCTGTGCCGCGATCACGGACGGCAGATTGCGGTATCCCTCGACGCGCGCGGGGGACTCCTCCAGAGCCACGGGTGGACGGTGGGGACCGGGACCTCCGTCCTGGAGGTGGTTGCCGAGGTCTCCGCGCTGGGGGCGTGGGGGTTCGTCTACACCAACGTCGAGCGCGACGGCACGATGGCGGGGCCCGATCTAGTCGGCCTGCAAGCGGTGCTCGACGCCAGCGCGCTCTCCGTGATCGCGTCGGGCGGGATCGGCTCGCTCGAGGAGGTGCGCGCCGTGGCCAAGCTGCGGGCCGCCGGAGCGATCGTGGGCCGGGCCCTCTACGAGGGCTCGTTCACGATTCCCGAGGCAATCGCAGCCGGCGCCTCGGTCTGAACCAGCCCGCTGCCGGGTGGTGGTGAGATGACCACAGAGACCTCCGATTCCCGGCCGCTCGTGGAGTTCGCTACGCCTGGTCCTCCGTCTGTGGGCGGGCTAAGTCAGGCAGCAGAAACGCCGATGGCACAGCTATGGAGTTGTGCCGGTGACGAAGCCTGAAGCAGCCGGGCAGAGGCGGGGGCTCCGAGCCCTGCGTGGGCGCCTTTCCGGAGCCGGGCGCGTGTGGCTGCTAAACCTGACGCTGGCGGCCCTCGCGAGCTGGCTGTTCGCCGGCACCGTCGTAGATCTCGTGTCCCTCGCCTCTCCGGTCGCTATTCCGTGGTGGGCGCTGGCGGCGATGTTCTTCGTCGCCGAGGCCTTCGTGGTCCATGTCGAGCTGAGGCTCAACTCTCACTCGATCTCGATGTCGGAGATCCCGTTCGTTCTGGGCCTGTTCTTTGCGGCCCCCTGGGCCCTGGTGCTGGGTCATTTCGTCGGTGCGCTGCTCGCCCTGACGCTTCACCGCAGGCAATCCCCGATCAAGCTCGCCTTCAACCTGGCTCAGTTCTGCCTCGGTTCGAGCCTCGCCGTGATCGTGTTCTCGACGATCGGGCCGGCTGATCCCCTCTCCGCGCGCGGTTGGGTGGCTGCGGTGGTGGCTGTCCTGGTGGCCGAAACGACAGCGTCGACGTCGATGATCGCCGCACTGTCGCTGTCCGAGGGCGAGCTTCAGCTCAAGGCTCGGCGCGCGATCTTCGGTGACGGAACAGTTCCCGTGCTCGTCAACGCCAGCCTGGCGCTTGCCGGAGCGACCCTTTTGTGGGTCCGGCCGCCAAGCGTCATCCTTCTGTTCGTGCCCGCCGGGGTCCTGATGCTCGGCTATCGCGCCTACACGTCCATCCGGGCCCGCCATCAGGGCCTCGAGTTCCTCTACGAGACCATAAGAGAGGTACAGGGCGCCGCCAACGCGGAGGAGGCGGTGGAGATCATGCTGCGGCGAGCCGCCTCTATGTTCAGGGCCCAGCGCGCCGAGATGGTGTTTCTCCCGGTGTCTGAGGGCGCACCGGCGTTTCGCACATCGCTGGCGGGCGACAAGGTGGAGGCCATCGTCCCGCTCCCCCTCGAGCCGAAGGACCGCGCCGGTATGGTTGCCTCCTTCCGGGAGGCAAGGCTGGTGGTGTGTGCGGAGGAGCCCTCTTTGTCACTGCTGTTCCTGCCCGGAATCGACGAAGCTCTGGTCGCTCCTCTGGTGACCGCAGATGAGACGACCGGCTTCTTCCTCGTCGGCAATCGTGAGGGAGACGTCGCCGGCTTTGACTCCGAAGACCTCAAGTTGTTCCAGACGCTTGCCAACCATGCCAGCGTCCTGCTCGAGCGCGGAAGCCTCCAGCAGTCATTGCACCGGCTAACGGAGGAAATGGAGGAACGGGAGCGCACCGAGCGGCTCCTGCGAGAGGCCCAGGCCAAGTATCGCTCGCTGGTCGAGGACGTGCCGGCGATCGTCTACATCTCTCCGCTCCGAGACGACTCTTCATGGTCATACGTCAGCCCCCAGATCGCGTCGGTGCTGGGGTTCTCGCCACAGGAGTGGCTGGCGGGCCCAACCTGGCATGAGCGTCTCCATACCGAGGATCGGGAACGGGTCTCGATGGAGCGGGCTCGGGCGGCCGGCTCTGACCAACGGGGTTCGTTCGTGAGTGAGTACCGCCTCCTGGCGAAGGACGGGCGTGTGGTGTGGGTGTCCGATGAGGCCACCATCGTGAGGCGCGAGGACCAGCCGCTGTTCTACCGCGGAGTGCTTTTCGACGTCACCCGGCGCAAGCAGGCAGAGGCGGACAAGGGTGCACTCGAGTTGCAACTGCGCCAGGCGCAGAAAATGGAGGCGATCGGCGAGCTCGCCGGGGGAGTGGCGCACGACTTCAACAACCTCTTGGCAGTGATCCGCAACTACGCCTCGTTCGTGGACGAGGAGCTCGATGCCGGTGACCCTAAGAAGGAGGACCTCGACGAGATTCTCAAGGCCTCTGAGCGCGCCACTGCGCTCGTGCGCCAGCTGCTCACCTTTTCCCGCAAGGAGATCATTCGTCCCGAGCTGGTCGACCTCAATCACCTCGTGGGCGAGCTCCATTCGCTGTTGAAGCGCGCGCTCAGAGAAAGCATCACCACGGTCGTTCGGCTAGAGGAGGATCTCCCTGCGGTCGAGATGGATCCGGGCCAGGTCCATCAGCTCCTTCTCAACCTCGCAATCAACGCCCAGGACGCAATGCCGGACGGGGGCACGCTCGTCATCGAGACCTCCATAGTGCACGTGGAGCCTCATGCGGGCGGTCACTTTGACGGCCTCGAGCCCGGCCCGCACGCCTGCGTGGCGGTGTCGGACACCGGGACGGGGATGAGCGCCGAGGTCAAGAGCCGGATCTTCGAGCCGTTCTACACCACCAAGGGCAGGGCGTCGGGGACCGGGCTGGGGCTCTCTACCGTCTACGGAGCAATCAAGCGCGCCGGCGGTCACATCGCCGTCTACTCGCGCGAGGGTCTCGGCACCACCTTCAAGATCTACCTGCCGGCAAGCTCCCAGAGCATCTCGCCGGCCCCTGCCGCGCCTTGGGGGACCCCGGCGGTCGGCGCCCGCCCAGTGACCACCGTTCTCGTCGCCGAGGACGAGCCCGGAGTTCGCAATGTCGTCGAGCGTGTGCTCTCCGGCCACGGTCACAGGGTCTTGGCGGCCGACTCCGCCGACAGCGCGTTGGCCGCCGCTCGAGCCGAGCCCGGCCCCCTGCACTTGCTGCTCACCGACCTCGTCATGCCGGAGCGTTCGGGCAGAGAGCTCGCCGAGGAGATGGCCACCCTGCGGCCCAGGAATCGCCTGCCTCTACATGTCGGGCTATCCCGACGAGGTGTTGGGCCGGCACGGGGTGCTGAGCGGCGACGAGGAGCTTCTGCACAAGCCGTTCTCGGCGGCCGAGCTACTGGGCGCGGTCGAGGCTAGCCTCGACCGCGCCGGTGCGCCGCGGCCCTAAACCGACCCCCTTCGCGTTTTGAGCGCCGGAGGAGTCCGAAAACGGCACTCTGAGGCCCACAAAAACTGACCGCGCGGCCTCACTCTAGGCTTGGCCGGTGCTCACCAAGCGGATCATCCCCTGTCTCGACGTCGACCGCGGCCGTGTGGTCAAAGGTGTTCGCTTCGTGGAGCTGCGTGACGCCGGCGACCCCGTCGAGCTCGCACGCGCCTACGACGGTGAGGGTGCGGACGAGCTCGTGTTCCTCGACATCACCGCGTCGAGCGAGCAGAGGGAGCTGATCCTTCACGCCGCCGAGCGCACCGCCGAGTCCGTGTTCATCCCGCTGACCGTCGGCGGTGGGGTGCGGTCGGTTGAAGACGTGCGCCGCCTTCTGCGCGCCGGCGCCGACAAGGTGGCCGTCAACAGCGCCGCCGTACGCCGTCCTGAGCTCGTGCGGGAGGCGGCTTCGGAGTTCGGCTCGCAGGCGATCGTGGTTGCGATCGACGCGCGCGGGACCCGAGCAGCGCGACCGGAGCGACCCGAGCGACAGGAAGGGGAGGTGACTGGGTGGGAGGTCGTTGTCGACGGGGGCCGTGTGGTGACCGGCATGGACGCGGTCTCATGGGCGCGGCGAGCGGCCGGCCTGGGAGCGGGGGAGATTCTGCTTACCTCCATGGACAGGGATGGGACCACCGAGGGCTACGACCTGGAGCTCACCCGGGCGGTCTCCGAAGCGGTCCCCATCCCGGTGATCGCCTCCGGAGGCGCGGGCACGCCCAAGCACATCGCCGATGCGGTCGACCCGGCGCGAGGCGCCGCCGACGCCGCGCTCGCCGCGTCGGTGTTCCATTTCGGCACCTTCTCCGTCGCCGATGCCAAGGCTGCTCTCGCCCGCCGGGGTGTGCCAGTTAGGATCACCGGCCCATGACCGCTTTCCTGCTCTACGGCGACGCCGTTCACAGCCCCGAGATGCGCCACGAGATCGGCGAGGCGATCTCCGACCCGCTCACGTTCATGGACGTCGACGGTCGCCGCATCGCAGTCACCGGGCCCTTCGAGATGGCGACCCTCGAACGCAGGGAAGACCTCGTGGACGAGGTGTGGGGCACCGCCGAGCTCGGCTCCAAAGAGCTCGTTCGGGACGAGTCGGTCCCCAGCCACGTGATCGAGCCCGAGCTCGTTTTGCGGGCGGTGCGCCGGGCGGGCGTGGACTCGGTGACCGTGCCGCCGAGCTTTCCGGTAGCGGTCGCCGACCACCTCCGAGAAAACGGAATCGGGCTCGAGGTGGACTCGCTTTCCTGGGGCGACCGGCGGCGGCGCAAGACGCCGGGGGAGCTCGAGGGGATCGAGCGCGCCCAGCGCGCCGCCGATGTGGCGATGCTGACCGCGGCTCACCTCTTTCGCGCCTCGGAACAGACCTCGGACGGCTTCCTGCGCTTCGACGGCGAGATCCTCACCGCCGAGCTCGTGAGAGAGGCGATGAGTACGCGGCTCCTGGCCCAGGGAGCGGAGTCGGAGGAGATCCTGGTGCAGCCCGGAGACCAGTGTCTCAAGGGGCATGAGCTGGGCTCCGGCCCGATCCGGGCGCACGAGTCGGTGGTAATCGACTGTTTCCCGCGCGATCGGCACTCGGGGGCTCACACAGACATGACTCGCACCTTCGTCTCTGGCCGCCCCTCCGAGGATCTCGCCCGCCTGCACGAGGCCTGTCGCAAGGCGCTGCGTATCGCCTATGAGAGCCTTCGGCCGGGCTCAGACGAGGCCCATTCCTGCGTGACCGAGCATTTCGAGGCACTTGGCTTTCCGACTCAACGGAGTCACGCCGGAGCCGGCCACCTGGAAGAGGGCTTCAACCACTCCCTCGGCCACGGCGTCGGACTCGAGGTCCACGAGGCCCCGCTGCTGGGCCGGCGCTCGGACAAGCTGGTGGTGGGCGACGTCGTGGCGGTCGAGCCCGGCCTTTATTTTCCCGGCATCGGTGGCGTGCGCCTGGAGGACACCGTGTTGATCACCGAGGACGGCATCGAATACTTCACCGACCCATTCCCCTACGACCTCGAGCCATGACCTCCGGCGACCAGCCGGTCGCGACCTCCGGCGACCAGCCGGTCGCGACCTCCAGCGACCAGCCGGTCGCGACCTCCGGCGACCAGCCGGTCGCAGTCGTGTTCGACGAGCGCGGGCTCGCCCCCGCAGTCGTACAGGACGCGTCCACCAAGGAGGTGCTGATGCTCGCCTACGTCGATGCGGAGTCGCTCAGGCGCACGCGGGAGGACGGCACCACCTGGTTCTGGAGCCGCTCGCGGCGCCGCTACTGGAACAAGGGGGCCACGTCCGGCAACTTCCAGAAGGTGGTGGAGGTGCGATATGACTGCGACGCCGACGCGCTGCTGATATTGGTCGAGCCCCAAGGCCCGGCCTGTCACACCGGCCGGCGCTCCTGTTTTCACCGGGTTTTGTGAGGGAGCAACCTAGCCGTCAGGAGTTTTGCGAGCTGGCATCACGCCACCCGATCGTCCCAGTGTGGCGCACGGTGTTGGCCGACGCCCAGACCCCTGTGGCCGCCTTCTTGCGGCTCGAGGCAACGCTTTCGAACGCGTTCCTGCTCGAGAGCGTGGAGGGCGGCGAGCGCTGGGGCCGCTACTCCTTCATCGGAGGAGACGCCATCGCAGTCATCAAGGCGGTGGGGGGCCGGGTGCTCGTCGAGGGGACACCTCCACTGCATCCCGAAGCGGACGAGCCGCCCCTCGCCTACATCAGGCGTCTGTTGCAAGCGTGCCGGGCGCCGGTGCTGGAGGGCCTGCCGCCCCTGCACGGCGGGGCGGTCGGCTTCCTCGGCTACGACTGCGTTAGGGAGCTGGAGCACCTCCCGAACATGCCACCGGATGACCTCGGCCTCCCCGACGCGGCCCTCATCTTGACCGGGACCCTGGTCGCCCTCGATCACCTCAGTCAAAAGGCCTATGTGATCACCAACGTCGCCGCGCCCGAGGATGCCGGGCGCGCTTACGACGAAGCGGTGGCGCGCTGCGACGAGGTCGTGGGCAGGCTGGCGGCCCCCCTGGGCGCCGGGGCGGTTGATATCGCGCCCCCGAGGACGCCGAGCTTCGAGGCCGAGGTTTCGGACGACGACTACGCCTCCTGGGTCGAGACGGCGCGCTCGTACATCTACGCCGGGGACATCTTCCAGGTGGTTCCGTCGCGGCGTTTCCATGCCCCCATCCAGGGCTCCGCCTTCGGCGCCTACCGTGTGCTGCGCACGATCAACCCGAGCCCGTACATGTACTTCCTCCGCTTCGAGGAGGCGCCCGAGCACCCCGCCTTTGAGCTGGCGGGCTCCTCTCCCGAGCCGCTCGTGAAGGTTACGGGCGCAGAGGTCGTCACCCGGCCGATCGCCGGTACTCGGCCACGAGGCCGCAGCGCCGGAGAGGATTTGCAACTGGAACAGGACCTGCTCGCGGACCGCAAGGAGAGGGCCGAGCACGTCATGCTCGTCGATCTCGCCCGCAACGACATCGGGCGCGTCGCCCGCTTCGGCTCGGTCGAGGTCGACGAGCTCATGGTGGTCGAGCGCTTTTCGCACGTCATGCACATCGTCTCGAACGTCCGGGGCACGCTCGAGCCGGGCCGCAGCGCGTTCGACGCTCTGACTGCCTGTTTTCCTCACGGCACCGTGTCGGGGGCTCCGAAGGTGCGGGCGATGGAGATCATCGACGAGCTCGAACCCACCAAGCGGGGACCCTATGCGGGGATCGTCGGCTACTTCGACTTCTCCGGCAATGTCGACACATGCATCACGATTCGTACGCTGGTTCAGACCGGGGGCCGCGCTTACGTGCAGGCGGGGGCCGGCATAGTGGCCGACTCAGTAGGGGCCGCCGAGGCGGAGGAGACCCGGAACAAGGCCGAGGCGCTGCTGCGGGCCGTGGCCGCCGGAGCGGAAATGGATTCGGCCCTCTCGTCCCGCGACTGACGACCTTCTGCGCCTGGCCCCAGGCTCCCGGCTGCAGGCCTGACAGAGGCCGACTCGTAACCCCAAGTCCGTGGCTGACGGGCCGTCAGTACGGCTCGAGCTGCTCCGCTTCGTCGGCCCCCACATTGAGCTCCACGCTCGACTCGGTGATCCGGCCTACGAGGTCGGCCGGCGCAAAGCGCTCGGTCGAGAAGATCCCCGAGGTCACGGTGATGCCGGAAAAGATGTCCTGCTGCTGGTCGGCTACCACGCGCCCCACCTTGCCGATCTCGCCCCCCGAGGAGTCGTGCACGGGTGTTCCCTCCTTCAAAGCGGGCCAAGCAATGGGCCGGTCTTCGTCTGCCATGACACGGATACTAGTCCGGTGCCCATCATGAGACGTGTCGTCGGAATGCTGCTGGCGCTGGCGCTGGCTCAGGGCTGCGGCTCACAGCCGTCTTCTGATCCCACCCCCACAAGCTCCCCCGGCCCCCCACGTGTGCGGGCAGAGGTCGTCGCCCGGCACGCCCGGCAGTTCGACGAGGACGACCCCGACCGGCGAGCCGGAACCCAGGGTGAGCAGATCGCAGCCGCCTACCTTCTCGCCCACCTCCAGAGCGCGGGCTACCACGCCTTTCTCGATGCCGTCCCGGTCTCGGACCTGGTGCGCGCGACCAACGTCGTGGCGGCGCCTCCCTCGGGACGACGGCCGCTCGTCGCCGTGACCGTCCCTTACGACACGCCGGCGGGCGTGGCCGATGCCGATTCCGGAGGAGCCGAGGAGCTGGGACTGTTTCTGGAGCTGGCGCGAGCGCTGGCGCTCGTTCATCCCGAGCATCGCGTCTCGTTCGTCGCGTTGGGGGCCGAGTACGCCGAGGTCTCGGGAGGCCGTCTCGGCTCTCGCCGCTTGATCGTCTATCAGAGGGAGCGCTCGCTGAGCCCACTGATGATCGTGCTCGAGGATATCGACGGGGACGCAGGACCGGTTCGGGCCACGGGGGCCGAAGCCTCGAAAGTGGTCGAGGGGGCCGCTCCTGGCCGCGCCGTTGGTCCGGTGGCCGAGGTCTTCGGGGCCGCGGGTCTCGACGTGCTGACGGTCTCGGGCGGAGCTCAGCAGGCCGGCGATGCGCTGCTCGATTACCTCCGCGCCCGCACCCGGGTAGGGTCGCTCAAATGAGCTATCTGGAGCCGATCCTCAACTCTACGCGTCGGCGCGTCGACGAGCTACGGAGCTGGGCGCCGGACGACGCTCTGGAGCAGCGGGTGGCCTCGATTCCGGGGCCGCGCCGCTTCACCGAGGCGCTCGCGGGCCCCGGGACTTCGATCGTCGCCGAGATCAAGCGAGTGTCCCCCGCCAAGGGTCCCCTGGACGAGGACCTCAACGCCGCCGATCTCGCCTCCGCTTATGCGGCCGGAGGAGCGGCGGCGCTGTCGGTCGTGACCGAGCCCGATCACTTCAAGGGCTCGCTCGAGGACCTGCGGGCGGCGACCTCGGCGGGCCTGCCGCTGTTGCGCAAGGACTTCGTGGTGGACGAACTCCAAGTGCTCGAGTCACGGGCGTGGGGCTCGGATGCAGTGCTCCTGATCGTGCGGGCCCTGGGCGAGGAGCTCGGCGCGCTGGTCGCAGCAGTGGAGGCGCTGGGCATGGAGGCGATGGTCGAGGTCCACGACGAGCATGAGTTGGAGCGGGCGCTGGCGGCAGGGGCCAACCTCATAGGCGTCAACCACCGCAACCTGGAGACGTTCGAGGTCGACCCCGAGCGCACCTTGAAGCTGGCCCCACTGGTCCCGGAGGGCTGCGTCCTGGTCGCGTTGTCCGGGGTCTCCGACCGGGCCGGGGTGGAGGCGCTCGAGGCGGCCGGCGCGCGCGCGGTGCTCGTGGGCGAGAGCCTCGTTACCGCAGCCGACCCCGCAGCCAAGTTGAGAGAGCTGAGGGGCGAGCCATGACGGCCGTGGATTCCGCAGGGCGCTTCGGAGAGTTCGGCGGCCGCTATGTGCCCGAGGCGTTGATGGGGGCGCTCGACGAGCTCGAGCGGGCATGGGAGACGGCTCGGGCGGGGGACTCTTTCGATCGTGAGCTGGCGGCCCTGCACAAGAACGTGGTCGGTCGTCCCACCCCTCTCTATGAGGCGGAGCGCTTCTCCGAGCGCGTCGGTGCGCAGGTGCTGCTGAAGCGCGAGGACCTCGCCCACACCGGCGCCCACAAGATCAACAACACGCTCGGCCAGGTGCTGCTCGCCACGCGTATGAACAAGAAGCGCATCATCGCCGAGACCGGGGCCGGCCAGCACGGCGTCGCAACCGCCACCGCAGCCGCCTACTTCGGGCTGCCCTGCGTCGTTTACATGGGGGCGGTGGACGTCGAGCGCCAGAGTCTCAACGTCGTGCGCATGAGAATGCTGGGGGCCGAGGTCGTGCCGGTGGAAGCGGGCTCCAAGACGCTCAAGGACGCTATCAACGAGGCGCTGAGGGACTGGGTAACCAACGTCGAGGACACCCACTACGTCATCGGCTCGGTGGTGGGCCCTCACCCCTTCCCGGAGATCGTCGCCACGCTTCAGTCGGTGATCGGAACAGAGGCCCGCGCCCAGGTGCTCGATCTCATCGGGCGGTTGCCTGACGAGGTCGTCGCCTGCGTCGGAGGCGGGTCCAACGCCATCGGGTTGTTTCGAGGTTTCTATCGAGACGAGGCGGTGGCCTTAGTGGGCGTCGAGGCCGCCGGTGAAGGGCTCGACGGGCGCCACGGAGCCTCGATCGCACGCGGCCGTCCGGGCGTGCTGCATGGGGCTCGCAGCATGGTGCTGCAGGACGACGACGGGCTCATCACCGAGGCCCATTCAATATCGGCTGGGCTCGACTATCCGGGGGTCGGTCCCGAGCACGCCTGGCTGCAGGCCTCGGGCAGGGCCGGCTACCACAGCGCCACCGACGACGAAGCACTCGCCGCGTTCAAGTTGCTGGGCCAAACCGAAGGCATCCTTCCGGCGCTCGAGCCCGCCCACGCTCTCGCCTACGTCCTGCGCCGCAGCGCCCCCGGCACCGTCCTCGTGGGCCTCTCGGGAAGGGGCGACAAGGATGTTTCCACCGTCTCTTCCCTGGGAGGCGTCACCTGAGCGCGCTGTCCGCCCGGTTCGAGGAGGCTCGCTCCGGCGGCCGCAAGCTGTTGGTCCCATATGTCATGGGCGGACAGCCCGATCGGGAATCGTTTCACCAGGTCCTCGCTGCGGTGAGCCGCTCCGCCGACGCCCTCGAGGTGGGCCTGCCCTACTCCGACCCCCTCATGGACGGGCCCGTGATAGCCGCGGCGGGCGAACGCTCGATCCGGGCCGGAGTGGGCCCGTCCGAGGCTCTGGAGCTCGTGGCCAGCTCGAACCCAGAGGTCCCGCGGGTGATCATGACCTATTACAACCCCATCCACACGGCCGGTGAAGACGGCTTCTGCGCCGCTGCAGCCAGGGCCGGGATCTCGGGCCTGATCGTCCCGGACCTGCCTCTGGAGGAGTCCGAGCGGCTCCGCCGGGCGGCCGCCGACGTGGGCCTGGCCTGGATCCCGCTGGTGGCCCCGACCTCCTCTCCCGCACGGGTGGCGGCGATAGCCGCGACGGCCACCGGATTCGTCTACGCGGTATCGACCCTCGGGGTGACCGGCACCCGAGAACAGCTCTCTGAGCGGGCGGCCGCGGTCGCCTCCGCCTGCAAGGAAGCGACCGATCTTGCGGTGCTGGTTGGAATCGGCGTCTCCAGCCCGGAGCACGCTCGAGCCGCAGCCCTCCACTCGGACGGAGTCGTGGTGGGCTCGGCGGTGGTGAGGCTGGTGGCGGAGAGCGGGGCGGAGGGGGCAGCCGGCGTTCCTCGCAGAGGTGCGGGCGGCCCTCGATAAGGTTGCGTCAACTACATAGTCAGATTCTCTTCACCCTCTCTTCTTTACGGCCGATATCTCCATCAACAAGAGTCAATCGAAGAGGAGAGGACCGGTGAAGCAGATCAGAGTGCAGAAAGGACGCCGCCCCCGCTAGGCGAGAGCGACGGCCTCGGTCCTCTCGACCAGAACCTCGCCGAACCCACCGGGCTAGGCTCCAGAAGGCGCTAATTCGTTTGGTGCCGGGAGCGGGACTCGAACCCGCACGCCCTCTCGGACAATCGGTTTTGAGCCGATCTCGTCTGCCAATTCCGACATCCCGGCGGAAACGACGATGCTATCGAGCCGGGCCCTGATTGGGGACCGACCGGCCCACAACGACTGGGCTCCACTCCCCTTCCAGGAATTGCCCTTCCCTCGGCGGACGGCGATCTCTATACTTCGCTCCCCATGCGACTGCCGCCCGCGCTCACCCACAGGACTCTCGCCGGAATAGGCGAGGTGACCGTGCGGGCGCGGGAAGACCTTCGCATCGTCGAGGAGCAGATCTCCTTCCAGCTCGACGTCGTCGAGGACGCCAAGACCCGCATGCTGGTGTCCGAGACCCCCCTCGCCGACCGCGACTTCCGCATCGCTCGTGACGACCTCGGCCGCATGTACAAGGAGCGGGCGCGTCTGACCGCGGAGATAGCCCGGCTCGTGGTGGAGCGAGACCGAGTGCTGGACAGAATGCTGGACTAGGTTCGAGGTAATAGCCTCCGGTAAACTACTATGGCTCTAGTACGGGGAGGCATCCGCCGGGTTGTAGTGAAGGGCTTGGCACTCAGCAAGGGGGAATTTGCGTGAAGAGATCGAGATGGTTTCCTGCGACCGCCGTAGCAGCGGCCCTGATGCTGGTCGCCGCAGCTTGCGGCGGCGGAGACGGCGGAGGTGGCGGGGGAGGTGGCAGCCAGGAGCAGCTCGAGAAGGTTCCGGTGACGATCTACTATCAGGGAGCGCTGTCAGGCCCTTTTAGCTATCTTCAGAGGCACCCCTTTCAGGGCGCTCAGATGCGCTTCGACGAGCTCAACGCCGACGAGAGCTTTCCTGCCGATATCACCTACGAGCAGGGCGACACGCAGGGAGATCCGGCCAACGCTCCTCCGGTGGTCGAGAAGGCTACTACCGATCCCGAGACGGTGGCCATCATCGGCCCCGGTTTCTCCGGAGAGTCGGCCGCCGCGGGCGACACCTACGAGGAAGCACAGATCCCCTTCGTCACCCCCTCGGCAACTGCGACCAGCCTCGGCGAGAAGGGCTGGGAGTACTGGTTCCGGGCGTGCGGCAACGACGCCGGTCAGGGAGGATTGGCGGGTGAGTACATCGTCAACAACATCAAACCCGCCAGCCTCTTCGTCGCTCACGACAAGAGCGACTACGGTCAGCCCCTGGCCGAGACCGTGCGGGACACGGCCGAGAAGGCGGGAGTCGAGCAGGTCGGCTTCGAGGGCGTCGAGACCGGCGCCGACGACTATTCATCGCTCATCAGCAGCATCGAGTCCTCGGGCGCGGAGGCGGTCTTCTTCGGCGGCTACGACGCCGACTTCGGCAAGATCGTCAAACAGGCGCGCGACGGTGGTCTCGATATCCCGATGATGTCCGGCGACGGCTCGCTGTCGTCCACGTTCCTCGACCTCGCCGGCGCCGGGGCCGACAACGTCACGCTCATAGCTCCAACCAACATCGGCGGAGGGTTCATCCAGAAGTACAACAAGGAGTTCGGTGAGGATGCGTCGTCGGTGCCCGTGTACGCGGGTGAGGGCTACGACGTCGCGACCATGCTCGGCGAAGGCATTCGCCAAGCGCGCGAGGATGGGGCCGAGAGCGCCGAGGACATCAGGGCCGGCATCAAGGAGTACCTCGACTCACTGGTCGGCGGCGGCTCCTTCGAGGGCGTGGCCAAGGTCTATTCGTGGGACGACAAGCACGAGTTGACCGCTGACGATCCCGCCACGCTCTTCTTCTTCTACGAAGTGTCCGGGGGCGCAGTAAAGCCTCTCGGCAACGCCGTGGAGGCGATCGCCAAGTAGGTTCCCTACGCAGGTGATAGTTATTAGAGGGCAGACTTAAAGGTCTGCCCTCTAATTTGTTCGGCTGGTCAGGGGGGGAGAGTGGATTTCGTCGCCAACTGCGCGACCGATGTGGCCGATCAATTCTGGGCGCAGACGCGCAACGGGCTGACGCTGGGCTCGATCTACGCCATGATCGCCCTCGGCTACACCATGGTCTACGGCGTGTTGCAGCTCATAAATTTCGCCCACTCCGAGGTCTTCATGGTGTCTACAGTGGCCGCCCTCTATGCGGTCCCCTTCTTCGGAGTGACCGAGGGCGACCCGGCCTCGGGACTGTCGGTGATCCTCATCTTCATCGCCGTCCTGATCTGCTGCATGCTGGCATCGGGTGCCCTAGCGCTGCTCCTCGAGCGCTTCGCCTACCGCCCCTTGAGAAAGAGAGGAGCGCCGCGGCTCTCGTTCCTGATCAGCGCCATCGGTGCCTCCCTGTTCATCCAGTACCTGTTCGTGCTGATGGACGGCCAGCACTATCTCTTTCCCATCCGGGGCATCGCCGATCCCCTGGGGATGCCGCTCGTGATCATCGGCCTTGTTCTAGCGGTGGTCGCCGGCGGGCTGCTGCTTGCGGGCGTGCGCCGGGGGGAGGCCGGCTGGGTCGACGCCGGCACGCTCACGGGCTTCGGCGGGCTTGCGGCACTCATTGCGGGGCTCGTATTCATCATCAAGCTCCCCGACATACTGGGACCGACCCCGCAGTCGGTTCCGGAGCTATTCGCAACCTCGACGGTGTTCACCGTCTTGGGCACGCCGATTACGAACAAGCGCCTGCTAGTGGTGGTCGTCACTGTCATCATGCTCGTGATCCTCGACACCTTCGTGCGCAGAACTCGCATGGGACGCGGGATTCGCGCCGTCGCCCAGGACTCCGAGGCCGCTTCTCTGATGGGAGTAAACATCAACCGGGTGATCGTGGTCACCTTCCTCGTCGGAGGTCTTATGGCGGGCGCCGCCGGGCTTCTCTACCAGACCGTGCTGAACGCCCCCGCGTTCTGGTTCATCGGGTTTCGTCCCGGCATCAAGGCCTTCGTCGCAGCCGTGCTCGGGGGCATCGGCAACATCAGGGGAGCGATACTCGGCGGGCTCTTGCTGGGCCTGGTCGAGGCCTACGCTGTCCCCTGCATCGGCGCGCAGTGGATCGACGTCACGGCCTTTGTCGTGCTGGTGACCGTTTTGATGTTCCGACCCACTGGAATCCTCGGCGAGCAGGCGGGAGGCTAGATGGCCGAGCAGCAGACGACTTCACGCGAGAACTCTGAGCCCTCCTTCAATGAGCGTCGCCGTCACTGGCGGAGGGCCTACCGGGCCCAGCTTCAACGGACCCGCCTGCAAAGGGCCGCAGGCTCTCGGGCCTTGAAGCAAAGAATCGGCCGGGAGACTAAGCCGGTCACCACCGCGTCGGCCACCGTACGCTCGTGGGTGAATGATCACAGCAAGCTGGCCTATCCGGTGCTCGCGGCGGTGGGGATCGCGATTGCAGCGCTGTTGCCCCTGCTCGGTGACTTCGTCGACCTTCCCTCCGAGCTCGATCAGGCTACCAGTGGAAGCGTTCTGGCGCGCGTGATGCTGTTCTCGCTGTTCGCGCTGGGGCTCAACGTCGTGGTCGGCTTTGCCGGACTGCTAGATCTCGGCTACGTGGCGTTCTGGCTGATGGGCTCCTATACGGCCGCGATTTTGACCGGCGCCCAGAGTTACTCGCGCCAGATTCAAGCGGGTGCCTCGTTTGGAGAGGTGGAGGAACCTGAGTGGCAGATGTGGATGTGGCTGATCCTGTTCATCGCTTTGGGTGTGGCGGTGCTGACCGGTATAGCGTTGGGCTCGCCGACGCTGCGCCTGCGCGGCGACTACCTGGCGATCGTGACGCTCGGCTTCGGCGAGATACTAAGGATCACCGCCAACAACCTCACCGGCATAACCGGGGGGCCCCGGGGCGTTGCTTCGATTCCTCATCCCGAGGTTCAGGCCGGTGGATTCGAGGTCGTTTGGGGAACCCTTACGGATGCGAAGTACTACTGGCTTTTGCTGGGGTTCGTGGTGCTGTGGATCATCGCGATTCGCATGCTGGATCGGTCGCGCATCGGCAGGGCATGGGTGGCCATTCGGGAGGACGAGGTCGCCGCCGCCTCCATGGGCGTCCCAGTGGTGCGGATGAAGCTGGCGGCATTCGCGATCGGCGCCTGTACCGCCGGGGTAGGCGGAGTGATTTATGCCGAACAGGTCAACTTCATCAACCCAACTACCTTCAGTCTCATTCAGTCCATCCTCATCCTGGCAATGGTTGTTCTCGGCGGAATGGGCTCGATCACCGGCTCGATAGTGGGCGCAGCGGCGCTGGTGATCATTCCCGACGCTCTCTTACGGGAACAGGATGAATACCGTTTCTTCTTGTTCGGCTTGGTCCTGGTGGTGATCATGATCTTTCGGCCGCAAGGACTTGTGCCTTCGAAGCGCCGCAAGGCCGAGCTGGTCGGGGGCGAAGGCGACTCTTCTCTCGTGGAGGCGTGATGGTGGCGAAGGTGCTCGAAGCCAAGGATGTCACCAAGGAGTTCGGGGGCCTGGTGGCGGTCAAGGACGTCGACCTGGCAATAGAGGAGGGTCAGATACGCGGTCTCATCGGTCCCAACGGAGCCGGCAAAACCACGTTCTTCAACCTGCTCACAGGCATCTACTCGCCCACCAGTGGTGAGGTGCTGTTCTGCGACGCGCCCTTACTCGAAGCTAAGGGCGGCGTTCCGTGGAAGCGAAAGCGTAGCGCTCATGACATCTGCCGGGGCGGAATCGGGCGCACCTTCCAGAACATCCGGCTGTTCCAGAACATGACCGCCATCGAGAACGTCATAGTCGGCACGGACGCTCATCATCATCAGAATGTATTGGACGCGATCTTTCGCACGCCGAGACTGCACCGCGAGGAGAAGGATGGGCAGGAGTCGGCGGAGCGGGCGCTGCGCTTCGTCGGCATCCACAAGTACGCCAATGAGGTGGCAGGCAACCTCTCCTACGGCGATCAGCGAAGAGTGGAGATCGCTCGGGCGCTTGCAACCAATCCACGCCTTCTGCTGCTGGACGAGCCCGCCGCGGGAATGAACCCCACTGAGAAATCCGGTTTGATGCAGCTCATCTCGAAGATCCGCGACGAGGACATAACGATCCTTCTCATCGAGCACGACATGAAGGTCGTCATGGGCGTCTGCGATCGTGTGGCGGTGCTGGACCACGGCGTCAAGATCGCGGACGGAGCACCGCGCGATGTGCAGAAGGATCCCCGAGTGGTCGAGGCCTACCTGGGGAGCGCCGGCGATGATGGCGCTGCCGGAGACGACGATTCCGAGTCCAGTGCAGAGGGAACAAGCCGGCCGTGAGCGGCGATGTCCTGCTCGAGCTGAAGGATGTCGTGGTCCGCTACGGCGGCATCGAAGCCGTCAGAGGGGTATCTTTCGTTGTTCGCAGCGGCGAGCTCGTCACCCTTATCGGTGGCAATGGCGCCGGTAAGACAACCACCCTGACCACGATCTCCGGCATCAAGCGGCCCACCACGGGCGAGATCACCTTCTCGGGTGAGCGGATCGATAACCTGCCGGCTCACGAGATCGTCGAGCTCGGCATTTCCCAGTCACCCGAAGGCCGCCGCATCTTCCCCCGCATGAGCGTTAGAGAGAACCTCGTCATGGGCACGTTTGCGCGCGGCAAGGCGAAGACGGATATCGATCGGGTCTTCCAGCTCTTCCCCGTCCTCAAGGAACGCCACAAGCAGGCGGGGGGAACGCTGTCCGGCGGCGAGCAGCAGATGCTCGCCATGGGACGCGCGCTGATGGCCGACCCCAAGCTGCTCATGCTGGACGAGCCTTCGATGGGCCTTGCCCCGAAGTTCGTGGCACGCATCTTCGAGTTACTCGAGGAAGTTCACGCGCAAGGAATCACTATTCTCCTCGTCGAGCAGAACGCGCATCTTGCGCTCCAGATTGCGGACCGTGGTTACGTTCTCGAATCCGGCGAGATCGTGCTCGAGGACGACGCCAAGAAGCTGCTCGGCAACGAAGCGGTGAGAAAGGCTTACCTCGGCGAGGACTGAGGTCCTTTCGGCAGGCCGACTTGTGGATGCGGTGTCGTGACACCCGACGAGTTTCGCAAACACGGACATGCCGTTATCGAATGGCTCGCGTCCTACATGGAGGGGGTCGAGGACTTTCCGGTTGCCTCGCAGGTGTTGCCCGGTGAAGTGCGTGCCCGGCTTCCCGCACACGCGCCCGAGCGCGGCGAGTCCTTTACGGACATCATCGAAGACCTCGACGACATCATCATGCCGGGTATCACTCACTGGCAGTCGCCTAGCTTCTTCGCCTTTTTTCCCGCCAACGTCTCCGGCCCGTCGATCCTCGGCGAGTTGGTGTCCGCCGGCCTCGGTGTTCAGGGAATGTTGTGGGCCACCAGCCCTGCCTGCACCGAGCTAGAGACCCACGTGCTCGACTGGCTCGTCGACCTCATGGGTCTGCCGGGGAAGTTCCGTTCCTCCGGTCCCGGCGGGGGCGTCATCCAGGACAGCGCGTCGAGCGCTGCGCTCTGTGCACTGGTCGCGGCGCGTTATCGCGCCGGCGCAGGCGACCTCAAGGTCTACACCTCTTCCCAGGCCCACTCATCGATCGAGAAAGCCGTACGGATCGCAGGCTTCGGGGAGGACGCGCTTCGGCTTGTGGACGTCGACGACGACTTCGCCTTGCGCCCGGAGGCACTCGCCGGCGTGCTCGCTTCCGACGCAGCAGCAGGAGCCTCTCCCTGTCTGGTCGCGGCCACGTCGGGGTCGACATCCTCGATGGCATTCGACCCGCTGCGCCCGATGGCAGAGATCTGCCGGCGACACAACGCCTGGCTCCATGTCGACGCGGCCATGGCAGGGAGTGCGGCGATCTGTCCCGAGCACCGCGGGTTCCTCGACGGATTGGAGCTGGCCGACAGCTATTGCTTCAATCCGCACAAGTGGCTTCTGACCAACTTCGACTGCGACTGCTTCTACGTGGGGGACCGTGCCGCGTTGATCGAAGCCCTCAGCGTGCTGCCGGAGTATCTACGCAACGAGGCTTCGGATAGCAAGGCCGTGATCGACTACCGCGACTGGCAGGTGCCGCTCGGTCGTCGCTTCCGTGCTCTCAAGCTGTGGTTCGTGCTGCGCTCTTATGGTGCGGAAGGGTTGCGGGCGATGATCCGCAGACACGTCGAGCTAGCTTCTTCGTTCGCGTCCTGGGTGGAAGCCGCGGATAACTTTGAGCTCTGCGCGCCGGTGCATCTGAACCTCGTCTGCTTCCGGCACCGGGGCGGCGACGAGGTCAATCACGAGCTCCTGGAGCATCTCAACTCGTCGGGAAAGCTGTATCTCACCCACACCAAGCTGAACGATCGTACCGTTCTGCGGATGTCGATCGGCCAATCCCGCACCGAGCTGAGGCACGTGGAGGCGGCCTGGGAGGAGATCCAGACCGCGGCTCGCTGAGCCTTGCAAACTCGCTCTGCTGGAAGGAAGATGACCACTAGCACCACTCAGGGACTGGGGTGGATCTTAGAAGGGGGAACCAATGTCGGAGCGGCTGAGAGTACTAGGGGTAACGACGGCGTTACTGGCTAGCTTGGTTGGGCCTCCAGGGGCGGCGTCCGCCGCGGACTCCAAGTGCTTCGGCGAGCCCGCCACCAAGGTAGGCACGAACGGAGACGACAAGATCACGGGGACCAACGGTTCGGATGTGATCGTGACCCGTGGTGGCGACGACATTGTTCATGGCAAAGGTGGGTTCGACCTGGTTTGTGGCGGGCCGGGTTCCGACAGGCTGTCCGGCGGACGCGGGGGCGAGTTTCTCTTCGGGGGTAAGGGCGACGACAGGCTCCGGGGAGGTGCAGGACCATTCTCTGACTACGCGCCCGGCCCCGGTCGCGACCGCGTCGTGGGCTCTAAGGTCGTCGACGACGTCGTGCATTTCATGGGCGCCACGGGCCCGGTCGTAGCCAGCCTGATCACCCAGGAGGCCACCGGGCAGGGGGCGGACGAGCTGAACTCAGTCGAGCATCTCCTCGGAGGACCCTTCGGCGACACACTGATCGGAAACCCTGCGGACAACGCGCTCGTGGGCAGGGCGGGACCCGACGAGCTGAGGGGCGGCAAGGGCTTCGACTTCATCGCGGGCCAGAAGGGCGACGACGACATCCATGGCGGAGCGGACTTCGACATCGCCGACTACTACGAGGAGAACAGAAACGCGGGCCTCAGCACCGCGGGGCCGATAACGGTGGACCTGGTCGCGGGGACGGCCGAGGGTGACGGCAGCGACACCCTAGGCGGCATCGAGGGGGCCACCGGAAGCGACGGGGACGACACCATTACCGGCGACGCCCAGGGGAACGCATTCTTTCTTCTCGTCGGCGGCGCCGACACCGTTGACCTCGGCGACGGAGATGATTTTGTCGACGCCGGCCTGGGCGCGGACGACCTCAGCGGGGGCAGCGGAATCGATTACCTGGGAATGTTCGACGGAAACGGAGGAGAGCCTCGCGGTAACGGTGTGACCGTCGACCTCTCCACCAACACGACCTCCGACGGCGACACGCTGAGCGGGTTCGAGGGTGCTTTCGGGACCTTCGAGAACGACACCTTTACCGGCGACGGCTTCTCCAACGGACTGTTTCCCTTCGACGGGGACGACACCGTGGCGGCCGGCAGCGGGGACGACCTCGTCGATCCCGGCAACGGGGTAGATGACGCCGATGGGGGCGCGGGTGTCGATCTGCTGGGCAACATCGACCATTACGAAGCCGGGGTGACCATCGACCTGAGCGACAACAGCAATTCCGACGGGGACACGCTGGCGGGCTTCGAGGACCTGATCGGGAGCCCCTTCGCCGACAACCTCACCGGCGACGACGGGCCGAACGTGATCTTTGGCTACAGGGGTGACGATGTTCTCGGTGGCCTTGCCGGCGCCGACTTGCTGGCCGGCGACCAAGGACATGACTCGGCCGACGGCGGGGACGGGTCCGACCGGTGTCAAGCCGAACACCAGGAGAACTGTGAGTTTGGTTGGTCCCGCTCCTCAGCCCGTTCCGATCGAACCTTCGACCGGGCTTACCTGTGGCGAGCGACCCTGACGAGGCTGGGGCACTCGTTGCGTTCTCCTCATAGCTGACTTTGGGAGCAGGGGGCGAGCCGCGGCCCTCGCCGCCCTCACCGAGCAGGTGATGGGCTGCCGCGCCTGCCCCCGGTTGGTCGAGTGGCGGGAGAGGGTGGCTAATGAAAAGCGGGCCGCGTACGCACACGACGACTACTGGGGCCGCCCCCTTCCCGGCTTCGGCGACCCCGACGCCCGCATGCTCGTTGTGGGGCTCGCCCCCGCCGCCCACGGCGGCAATCGCACCGGACGCATATTCACCGGAGATCGCTCCGGGGACTGGTTGTTCGGCTCTCTGTATCGCACCGGCTGGGCCAACCAGCCACATTCGCTTCACATCGGGGACGGGCTGCGGCTTGACGGCGCCTACATCACTGCCGCAGTGCGTTGCGCTCCACCAGCCAATAGGCCGACGACAGAGGAGCGAGACAATTGTCACAACTATCTCGTGCGCGAGCTCGACCTATTGAGCCGAGTGCAGGTGATCGTGGCGCTCGGGAGCTTCGCGTGGAACTCCTCCCTGCGCGCGGCCGCCGATGTCGGCGCGCCAATACCGCGGCCCCGTCCTCGTTTCGGCCACCTCGCCGAGGCCGATCTCGGTCGTCGCCGTTTAGTCGGCTCCTATCACCCGAGTCAACAGAACACATTCACCGGCAAACTCACCGAGGCCATGCTTGACGCCGTGTTTCGGCGAGCCCGACAGTGCCGATAGGCCACATCGTGGCAGTAAGCACCTCCGGTTTGGTTAGGACACAAAGGGCGGCGAGGCTTCGACTTCATCGGCGGGCCAGAAGGGCGACGACGACATCCACGGCGGTGCCCTGTTTGATATCGCCGACCACTTCGATGAGAACTTCCACGCCGGCTTCAGCAGATCCTCGAGGAATGCTGGAAGCCGGCGTTCGCGCGCTACCTGATTTTCAGACACACAGGTCTCAGGCTCGACCTCGATCGCTACGTTCGTCTCTACAACACTCCGTGTCCAGCGGGGAAGGCACACCAAAGGACGCGTCCCGATCGAGATCATCGGAAAGGTGAAGATGTGGGAGCGCTGAGAGGATGTGTCACCACATCTCGGTGACAGGACACCCTAGTGCACAACCATTTCAGCTCAGTCGAGGCCCGGGGGCGCAAGGCCGGGCGCGCCCTTGTCACGGTGATGGTTCCTGTGGTAATAACTGGATCAAGTGAGGGTGGCAGTGCGGGCGCTGGGGTGATGACCCCCTCACTCTCGATCCGCTAGCTAGGGGGCCCGGGGAGGTTGTGAATGACAGCGAACAGCTTGGGCAGACGAACCGTCACGCCGGGGGTTGACGGTCTTCGTCTGCTTTCCTGAGCGCTCCGCTCGACCCCAGCAACACTCTCGTGCAACGACTGGTCCGTGACCGAGCTGCAGCCTCCGGGGAACCAAAGGACGTGCGGGCATGGACGGCACTCCCATACGAATGCGGGGTGAGGCTCGCCGACCCAGAGGACGAGGCTGTCTGCATCAAGGTCACCGAACTTCTGCCAGGCCAACGCCCACCCCTCGGGGGCATGGGCCGTGAGCCGTGACCGGTGTGAGGAGATATACGAGGGGTCATATATCTCCGAGGCTCCCGACCTGATGTGCGAGATGATGGATGAGTCGTCGGGCTGCACGACGGACTGCATGCAGTCACGCCCTGGGTGTCGGTCGATTAGCCATACCGTCGGTCGGTCCATGCCTCGGCTCTCCCCCGCCGTCCCCATCGCCGGAGCGGCGTTCGCCGCCCTGGCGGCAGTCACCGCGTCGAGGTTAGTCTCCCCCGGCCTGATCATCGCGGGGGTACTAGGTCTCATTGCCCTGTTGTCTTTGCGAGCCAATCTCCAGACCGCGCTCCTCGGTCTGGCTTTCGGCCGGGCGACCCTCGAGGGGACTTACTTGCTTCCTGCGGCGAACGTCGGGGGGGTGGCGCTCGGGCTCGGAGACATCCTGACGCTCGGCTTCTTCGGCGGCGCGCTGTGGTACCTCGCCGGCAGAGCCCGGGCAGGCACCCTAGGCCATCTCTGGCGCGCCCCAACCGTCGTTCCCATGCTGTTGTTCCTAGCGGTTGCCGCCTTCAGCCTCCTCTATTCTCCAGACGCGACCCAAGGGGCGCGCGACATTCTCAAGTTGGCCTCGGCTTTCAGCGCCTACCTTCTGCTGGTTGCCGACCCACCCGACGCTCGAAGGCTACGCCTCTTGCTCATAGGGATAACGGTGGGCTCCATCGTGCCAATCCTCGCCGGAGTCGGTTTGCTGCTCACGGGGGGAGCTGAGGTCAACGAGTTCCAAGGTTGGAGCCGCGTTCAGTCAGTGTTCGTGGATCCCAACGCCTACGGCATTTATCTTGTGACCGTTCTGGCGGCGGCGTGGGCGCTGCGAGGGGAGATTTCGGGCATAGCGCGTTCCTGGCTTGACGTACTGTCGGTGGCGGCGTTCGTCTCAGTATTTCTCACCCTGTCCCGAAACTCTGTGGCCGCGCTAGCAATTTTGGTGTTGGTAATCGGCATGCGGCGCCGCAAGATCCTGATCGCGGCGGTGGGTTTGACCGTGATTGTTCTGCTGGCCTCACCTCAGGTGGGGAGCCGCGGTACGCAAATCCTTTCGCCGAAGTCGCGAGCGGAAGGCCAGGTAGGACGTGGGGCTAACGCGACGCGCACAGCTCTCGTTGGACGTGTGGAGATTTGGGAGGAGGGGCTCGGGCTGTGGCGGCAGCGCCCCTTCCTTGGAATCGGGTTTGGCGGCACAAGCGTCGCCGTCGGCAACAACGCCCACAACGACTATCTCAGAAGCCTTGTCGAGGCGGGACTCGTGGGCCTTGCCTGCTTTCTTGCAGTCATTGTGTCTATTATCCGGTTGGGGCTCCGGGCGGGTGCCGGTCGGAGTGATGCACCCCGTTTGCTCATGGGTTTGTCGCTCGGATATGTTCTGGTCAGCTACTTCGCAAACAACCTGGGCAAGAACGTCTTTCAGTTTCATTTCTGGCTCCTCGCGGGAATCCTCTATGTCTGGGCTCAGAAGATCCCGATCAGCCGCCCTTCGAGCGAGCGCGTCAGACAGAACGGAGCGGCTCCCCTTCACCTGCGTGTTCGGCTGAACGACGGCCGCACCGTCGAAGGCTTCGTCAGATCAGACAAGCTCTTTGGCGATGGGCTCTTGGTCCTGACTTCGGTGACTCGCACCTTCGACTCAGAGATGAACGAGATCGTCGTTTCTCCCTTGGACGCTTCCCTCGCCCGCACCCAGGTGGCGGACTTCGAAATCATCGAGGATTCAACGACGGCTTCTGCGGCCGCCGGAGACGATCCCTCGGAGGAGCCTGAGGCAATCCCCGACGACAGGGAAAATCAAAGAGGCCCGGCGAAGCTGGAAAAAGAGAAGGTCGGGCCCGTCGCGGATCAGATCAAGGAAAAGGTGAAGGAAACAGGACAGGAGGCGTTTGAGCGTATCAAGCGGCGGACTATGACGGATGAGTTCCTGCGCGATGTCGCTCGCGTCTATCGGTCAAACCTGGACAACCACCCGCGAGAAGCGGTTGCCGACCAGTTCACGGTCGCACTCTCCACCGCTTCTCGCTACGTCAAGTTGGCGCGGGATCGTGGGCTCCTGGGTAAAGCTCCGGGCCCCGGAAGGGCGGGCGAACGATGAGGGGCAATGCACCGCATCGTGTTCCAGCGGTTCGAACCTGGGATCGGCAAGTTCCGGATCTTCACGATCAGGCCGAACGGCACGGGCCTTCGGGCGATCACGAAGCCGCCGGCGAACGCTCACCAGGACGTGGTCGCGTGGAGAAGTCAGCGTGCTTATCTGGGCGTCGTGACTCGGTCTATAGCCCGCAACACGTGAGCCCCTGCGTCGAGATAGGCCTCCGCGCCCATCGGGATCGTGAGCAGGGGATCGGTGTGTCCAAAGTCCAGGTTTGCCAGAACCGGGCCGCCGCCCGATTCCGTGCGGCGGGTGACTACATCCCACAGAACGGCGACGTCTTCCGGCTTGTAGTAGGCAGGCCGGCCGACCAAGAGCCCGGCGATGTCGTCGAACACGCCGAGTCGCTCGAGGTCGGTGAGGTAGGCGTCGACCGTTTCGGGGCTCGGCGCCTCCTCTGAGGTCTCCAGATAGAGGATGCAACCGGAGAGATCGAGCCACTCGCTCGAACCCTTGAGGTGCCAGCAGATGGTCTCGAGGCAGCCTCCGATCAGCGGCCCCTGAGCGGCACCCTCCCGGAGCGTCACCCAGCCCTCGTTCGGCCGCAAGCGGCGCGGCCGTTCGAGATCCTTCTGCTCGTCGAAGTCGAGGAACTCTTCGGTCCACCATTTCGAGGGTGAGAAGTCGAGCGGCTCGGTCCCGAACCACGCGGCCCGCAGCCAGCGATCGGTGTAGTCGAGCACCCTCGGGTACTCCGCCAGCCCCAGCACGAGTGGGGGGCCGTAAAAGCTCCTGAGTCCGGCGTGCCGGGCGAAGCTCCATGCCAGCACGGTTGTGTCCGAGTACGCCTGGAAAATCTTCGGATGAGAACCGATCAGCTCGTAGTCGAGATAGGGGAGCACCTGGTTCGAGTGGTTACCGCCGATGGAGGAGAGCACCACCGCAATGGATTCGTCCGCGAAGGCTTCGTGGAGGTCGTCGGCCCTCGCCTCCGCAGGGGCGGACGCCCACGAGTCTGCGCGCGCTGCATGGGGCATCATCCGCACATTCAGCCCGAGCGACTCGAGATACGCACAGCCTCGGTCGGCGCGGTGCGGCCAGGCTCCCGGCGCGCCGAATGACGGCGACACGACCGCAACCGTGTCCCCCGGGATCACGCGCAGGGGCGGGGGACCGAATGCATGCATGGGCTCCAACGATAGCCGGGGATCTCATGTAGCTATCGTCGAGGTGGAACATCCGTCGAGGTGGAGGGACTCGGTCCGGCTCACAGTTTTCATAACCTCTAGACTGACGGCCTTTACACCTGATCGACGTCGGTGATGCCGGTGAGTCGGCCACAGACAGCAGGCGGGCGAGTGGACGACAAGGAGCAGCTGAGGGTGGAGGAGCGGGGAGCCGATGTCCGCATCTTCCTGATAGCCGACGTGCGCGGTTACACGCGCTTCACTCAGGAGCAAGGGGATGAGGCTGCCGGCGCGCTGGCGGCGAGGTTCGCCAAGATCGCCGGGGCCGCAGTGACAGACCTCGGAGGGCAGCTGCTCGAGCTGCGCGGCGACGAGGCCCTTGCGGTGTTCTCTTCGGCGCGCGGCGCTTTGCGGGCGGCCGTCGAACTCCAGGTGCGCCTGCGAACGCCCACCGAGTCGGGCCCGCCCCTCGCGTTGGGTGTTGGCATCGGCCTCGACTCCGGGGAAGCCGTGCCGATCGAAGGTGGCTACCGCGGGGGGGCGCTCAACCTGGCGGCGCGGCTGTGCGCCATTGCCGAACCGGGTCAGATTCTCGCCAGCGAGACCGTCGTGAGCCTCGCCCGACGTGTCGACGGCCTGCGTTTCGCAACGCGGCGCGCGGTTCGGCTCAAGGGACTCGCCGAGCCCGTCCGGATGGTCGAGATAGCGCCTGAGAGGCCGCTGCCACCGCTGCCGCAACCACCCTCCAAGAAGGCCCATCCGGCGAGGCCGGGCGTCAGAGCACTGCTCGCCGGCGCGGTGCTCGTGGCCGCGCTTGCGGCCGTTGCCGTGAGTGGGTTCGGCGGGCCAGAAGGATTGAGGCGGGTGCCGGCGAACTCGGTGGGAATCATCGCCGCCTCCAGCGGCGAGATCGCCGCGCAGTTGCCGCTGCGGGGGGGACGGCCCGGGGGTGTCGCGGTGGGGGCGGGCAGCGTGTGGGTCACCGATATGGTCTCCGGCTCACTCCTGCGGGTGAATCCCGACGAGCAGATAGTGGTCGACACAATTCCCGTGGGAGATGGCCCCGCCGGGGTCGCAGTCGGGGCGGAAGCCGTGTGGGTGGCGAACAGCGAGAGTCACACGGTGTCGCAGGTAAACCCCGACTCCGGGACGGTGGTGGCCACTATCCCGGTTGGGAATGGCCCCATCTCTGTCGCCGTAGGCGTGGGAGCCGTGTGGGTAGCCAACGCCACCGATGGAACCATTGCGCGCATCGATCCGGCGCGCGGCCGCACCGTCGCCACCGTGGCCCTGCCTCAGCCGCCGAGCGGCCTGGCCGCCGACGGACGGGCAGTGTGGGCGACGAGCGCTCAGGGCGGCCTGTTGTCGAAGGTCGACCCCGTTACGAACACCGTGTCTCAGACCTTGCTCGTGGGGAACGGGCCCACGGGCGTAGCGCTGGGCGACGGGGCGGTGTGGGTCGCGAACGGTCCGGACAAGACCGTCTCGCGAGTGGACGCGTCCGGAGAGATCACCAAGATCAACGTCTCGGGAATGCCCGAAACACTCGCTTTCGGCGATGAGACGCTGTGGGTCGCGAGTTCCTTCTCGGGAACTCTCACTGCAATCGACGTGAAGAACGAAGAGGTTGTTCGCAAAATCGAGGTGGGAAGCGATCCGGGGGGCCTCGCCCTCGAGGGGGGCAGGGTATGGATGGTGACCCTCGGCGCGGCAACCTCACACCGAGGGGGGACGCTGCGCGTGGCCCTCGAAGGGGGGCCGGCGGACACGTTCGACTCGATCGATCCGGGCGTGGCCTATCGGGCTCAATCCTGGCAGCTGCTGGCGCTGACCCACGACGGCCTGGTTGCATTTCGGCGGGCCGGGGGGCCGGCCGGAGCTACTCTGGTGCCGGATCTCGCCACCGGGATCCCCGCGGCCCAAGCCGGCGGGAAGACATACACTTTCCAGCTCCGCGACGGCATCAAGTATTCGACCGGCGAGCTCGTCAAGGCGCAGGACTTCCGCAACGCGATCGAGCGCCAGTTCGAGTTCGGGACCGGCATGGCTGCGGTGGGGCTCAACTTGGTTGGAAGCGAAGGGTGCGGTCGCGGTAGCCAGAGCTGTGACCTGTCGCAGAGCATCGTGACCGACGACGCGATGGGCACGGTGACCTTTCACCTTGCTGAGCCCGATCCAGAGTTCCTCCATAAGCTGAGCCTTCCGTGGGGAGCACCGGTCGCAGCCGGCTCGCCGCGTCCTTCCTTTCCGGGCCGGAACATTCCGGGGACGGGCGCTTACATGATCGAGTCCTACAAGCCCGATCGTCGCATCGTCCTGATAAGGAACCCTCACTTCGAGGAGTGGTCGGCAGATGCACAGCCTGTGGGATATCCCGACAAGATCCTGTGGAGGTTCGGCCTGAGTCCTGCACAGCAGACCACTGCGGTGCAGCGGGGTGATGCGGACGTGATGCTCGACGATCCACCGCCCGCACGAATACACGAGATTGTCACGCGCTTTCCAACTGGGGCGCATCCTTACGTGCGGCCGATTGTCTACTACATGTTCCTCAACACGAGGATCCCGCCGTTCGATAATGTCCGTGCCCGGCGGGCGGCCAATCTCGCCCTCGATCGAGCCGGGATTGTGGAATCCTGGGGTGGAAAGCAGCTCGCACAACCGACGTGCCAGGTGCTTCCTCCGGGCCTGCCCGGGTACCGTCCCTATTGTCCCTACACCAAACACGCCACGACTACCGGGACGTGGTCGGGGCCGGACATCGACCGCGCCAAGGAGCTCGTTCGCGCCTCCGGCACGAGCGGGAAGAAGGTGACCGTCTACGCGCTCAAAGGGAAACAAGCTGGCCGCGGTCCGGCTCGTGGCCGCGACCCTTATGCAGCTCGACTACCGAGTCCGCGTCAAGACAATCAGCGACTTCAACAAGTTCTATTCGCTGGTGGGAAGGGAGGCAACCAAAGCGCAGATTGGCATGCAGGGCTGGATCGCCGACTATCCCGTCGCCTCCAACTTCTTTCCATCTTTGTTGAGCTGCGACTCGTATCAGCCTCGGGGCGGGTTCAATCTCAACCCCGCCGCATTCTGCAGCCGGCGGATCGACAGGTTGATCAATCGGGCCACGGGGGCACAGGCGGGCGCTCCCAGCACCGCGGCGCAGCTGTGGCAGCGAGTCGACCGAGCAGTGGTGGACGAGGCCCCGTGGCTTCCTCTCATCAACGAGCGCGGCATCGACCTGATCTCCGAGCGCGTCGGCAACTACCAGCGCAACCCCCAGCTCGGAGTGCTGCTCGACCAACTCTGGGTCAGGTGACGGCATCGACGCGGCGACCAATGCTGCGCAGCGTGTCTTTCTGCGTGAGGTCCGGGAAAATGACCTCGTAACCTTCTTCGAGAATCAGCTCGATCCCGAGTCGCTTCGCATGGTGATGTTCTCGTCGCGAGACCGAGAGGCCCACAAGGCCCACTGGCACAGGATCCTGGCCGACGATTCGGTAACCGCAGCGACCATCGTTTTCGACGGTTTGGTTGCCGGGGACATCGTGAGCTGGGACAACGAGGGCGAGCGGGAAGTCGGCTATTGGATCGGAAGGAGCTTTTGGGGCCAGGGCATTGCCACCGCGGCGCTGTCACAGTTTCTCGAGCACTTGGACCGCCGGCCGCTACGCGCTTATGTCGCGAAGCACAACGTAGGCTCGCTACGCGTCTTGGAAAAGTGCGGTTTCACGATCGTGGGCGAAAGCAAGCACGGCGACGTCGACGAGCTTATTCTGTTTCGTGAAGGCTAAACCCCTCGTGGTGTCCCGGGAGCGGGCCCGGCGCATCGCCGTTCGCGCTCAGCTGCTCGACGGCTCTGCGGCAGGGGTGCTCGACACAGTGCGCAGGCTCGGCTTTCTGCAAATGGATCCGATCGCGGCGGTAGCCAGACCACAACACCTCGTGTTGTGGAGCCGTCTCGGAGCCTTCGATACTTCAGAGCTCGAACGCCTGTTGTGGGTCGAACGGAGCCTTTTCGAATGGAATGCGTTCATTTGGCCCATCGAATTGCTTCCCCTGATTCGCGCGCTCATGCGGCGAAACCGGCGAGCAGGGACAAATAGCTACCATCGAGGCCACGACTTCCTCCAGGAGAACGCCTCCTTCCGCCGCTATGTGATGCGTGAGCTGGAGCGCCGCGGACCACTGCTCGGGAGGGAGCTCGTTGATCCTTTGCAATCGAATCGTCGGAATCATCGCTGGTGGGGGAGTCGCCGAGTGGGTCTCATGGTGGACATACTTCAGGCCCGGGGGCACATCGCCGTCGTCGGCCGCCGCAGTGGTCATCGCCTCTGGGACATAGCCGAGCGCTGGTATCCGGAAACAGAAACGGTGCCTCTCCGCGAAGCCGAGCGCGCGCTCGAGGAGCAGCGATTCCGTGCCCTCGGAGTCCGGTTCGTGAAAGGAGAGTGGCACGCGCACCCGGAGATCAGTGACGCTGCCGTTCCCGAGCGTGTCACGCTCCTGTCCCCGTTCGACCGTCTCGTGCACGACCGGACCCGCACCGAGGCGCTGTTTGAGTTTCGCTACCGGCTCGAGATGTACGTGCCCAAGGAGAAGCGAGAGTTCGGTTATTACGTGCTCCCGATACTCGTCGGCGACCGTCTGGTCGGTCGCGCCGAGCCGCGTTTCGATCGCAGGACGAGCACGCTCGAGCTTCTGGGGGCGTGGGGTGACACAACTCGCCTCGGCGAAGCACTGACAGATCTCGGCGCGTTCTTGGGGGCGCAACGCTTTGTCGGCACGGAATCATGATGAGTCTGGCGCCGGCGCCCCGTTTCAGCCTCTGGGCACATCGGGTTCTCGTCGATGCAGCAGCGGGCTCGATTCGTCTAGGAGAAGCTTCAGTTTCCTGCAATCCCACCTTGACTATCGAACGTCTGTTCGATAGAATGAAACGAGCATCTGAAGAAGCAGGTTGAAGACAGTGGCTGCCGAGAGGCTCTCCCGCGCGGAGTCATCCGGCCGGACCAGGAGTGCGTGGGTGCGCCAACTGAACCGTCGCGAAACCGACCTGATCGAAGGACTGGATGCCCTTCACTTCGAGATCTCGGTCCGTCAGCGAAAGCTCCTGGCGACCATCGCAGAGCTAGACGAGCGCAAGGTGTGGCGCGACGACGGCTGCAGGGACATGGCGCAGTGGCTCTCGGGCCGGCATCGGCATCTCTTCCAGTGGATCGCGGCGACGCTGGGTCGACGGCCTCTCATTGGCGCCGGTGCCCCGAATACGGCCCATCTCATCTTGGTCTCATGTCGCGAGCGTCATGCTTCATTAGAGCCCATGCGTGCACTGGTCGTCGAGGACGAGACAAAGATGGCCGCACTGCTTAGGCGCGGCCTCGAAGAGGAGGGGCACGCGGTCGACGTCGCCCCGAGCGGCGCCGAGGCTGTTTGGCTCGCCACCGAGAACTCCTACGACGTCATCGTGCTGGACGTCATGCTTCCCGACTTCGACGGTTTCGAAGTGTGCCGGAATTTTCGCAACTCAGGTCAGTGGGCGCCGGTATTGATGCTCACCGCTCGCGATGCTGTCGAGGATCGGGTGGCAGGGCTCGATGCCGGGGCCGACGACTATCTAACCAAGCCGTTCTCGTTCGCCGAGCTACTGGCGCGCGTGCGCGCTTTGTCAAGGCGGGGGCTCGTTGAGCGTCCCACGGTCCTGCAGGTTGGTGACCTGACCCTCGACCCCGCGAATCACAAGGTGGCGCGATCTGGAAGGGCAATCAGTCTGACATCGAAGGAGTTCGCCCTGCTCGAGTTCTTCATGCGCCATCCTGACCAGGTCTTGAGCCGCACGACGTTGATCGAGCACGTGTGGGACTTCGCCTACGAGGGCGACTCCAATGTCGTGGACGTCTACATTCGCTACCTACGCGAGAAGGTGGATCGTCCTTTTGGCGCCAGATCGATAGAAACGGTGCGCGGCGCCGGTTATCGGTTGGGGGAGCCGCGGGGATGAAGCTACCGGTTCGGACGAGGTTGACTCTGGTATTCGCCGTGCTTAACGCCATAGTCCTGGGCACAACCGGCCTCTTACTCTACCTTCGCTTTGAAACAGATCTCCTCCGGAGCGTCGACGCGGGCCTGAGACTGCGAGCGGACACGTTGCTGGGGTCCGGCGGCCCCTCTGGCTTGCATCTCCGCGGCCGGAACAGGGCCATCGACCCCGATATGGCTTTCGTTCAGAAGATCAACGCCCAAGGTGGGTTACGCGCATCAAGTGAGGTGCTCACCGAGCCGCTCCTTTCCGACGGGCAGCTCGCGAGCCTCGGCTCCAGGCAGTTCTTCAACGCCAACGTCCCCCTCGTTGATGAGACGGTCGAGGCTCGGCTGTTCGCGGTGGCTTCGAACGGGGGCACCGTCCTCGTGGTCGGAACCTCCTTAGAGGAAAAGGCAGAGGCGCTGTCCGATCTCGCCAGGCTGCTGTGGCTAGGCGCGCCGGCGGTCCTGGGAGTAACGACGGGGATAGCGTGGCTGCTCGCAGGGGCGGCGCTCCGTCCGGTTGAGCATATGCGTTTAGACGCGGCGGCCATCTCGGCGGGCGAGCCCGGCCGGCGGCTTCCTGTTCCCGCGACCGGGGACGAGATCGCCCGTCTTGGCGCCACGCTGAACTCCATGCTGGAGCGCATGGAGTCGGCGCTTGAGCGCGAGCGTCGCTTCGTGGACGACGCCAGCCACGAGCTTCGTACACCTCTGGCCATCCTCAAAGCAGAGCTCGACCTTGCTCTGGGCAAGAGTCGAACTCACGGCGAGTTGTTGGCCGCTCTTCACAGCGCAGCCGAGGAATCGGACCGCGTCGGCCGCTTGGCAGAGGACCTCCTCGTCCTTGCCCGCGCCGATCGGGGCGGCCTTCGAGTGCGACCGGTCCAACTCGATCTAAGCGCACTCCTCGCCGAAGTCTCGGACTCATTCAAGACAGTCGCCTCGGACCGAGGGATCAGCATCGAACGCCGGGTCCCTCCCCACATGCAGGCGCGTGTGGACCCCGTGAGGATTCGCCAGGCGGTATTCAATTTGCTCGACAATGCGCTGAGACATTCCCCCGCCCAGGGCACGGTCGAGTTGTGCGCCGAGCAGGGTGACGGTTTGATCTCGGTCAATGTATTGGATAGCGGCAACGGGTTCGCACTCGCCTTTATCGATCATGCTTTTGAGCCTTTTGCTCGTGCGGATTCCTCACGCGCACGCTCGGAGGGTGGGGCCGGACTGGGGCTCGCCATCGTGCGGGCGATCGCCAAGGCCCACGGGGGTACGGCGGTTGCCTCGAACCGAGACGCCGGAGGGGCGCAGGTCACTCTCACACTCCGTGCGTGAGTCTGTCTCTCATTCTTCGACTCATGCTCCTCTCATCGTGCCCGCGACACGATTGCCTCAATCGATCGAATGTATCGATCGAACGGCAAAGGGGAGGGCGCATGTTGAGAAAGACGAAATGGATCGTAGGTGGGATCGTCGTGACGGCTTTGTTTGGAGCGGGCACGGGGATCGGCATCGCCTCGAGCGACGACGGCAGCCAAGCGCCCATCACCGGTGGCGCTCTCGAGAAGGCGAGTGCAATTGCGCTCGAGCGAACCGGCGGGTCCGCGGTGAACCAGACCGAGCTCCGGGACGAGGAGGGCTACTTCGAAGTCGAGGTCGTTCTCGAGGACGGGAGTCTCGTCGACGTCCATCTCGATCGCGGCTTCAACGTCATCTCCAGCGACGGCGATGGTGGGGAGGACTCCCGATGATGACAGAGGGTGAGCTTCGTAGCACCTGGGAAGGTACTAGGAGGTGGCCTCGCTGTCGTGCTACTCGTCGGGGCCTTGAGCACTGTGGCTGCCGGCAGCGGCGGTCTCCTCGAACTCCACTCCGATCCCCCAACCCAGCGCGGAACAGCTAAGGGCGGCTGAGTTGAACGACCTGCCGCTTGCGCCCAGGAGCGCACGCGTCGATCTGAGTGCACCGCCATTCTCAACCCCAACCGTCGTGACGAACCCCCTCTTTCCGATCAGCGAGCTTCACTCGGTCCTGCTCAACGGCAAGGTCGACGGCAAGCCCTTCAGGACCGAGACCACGCTTCTCCCGGACACGAGGTTCATCGAGTGGAGCGACGGGCAGCAGGTCGAGGTGCTCGTATCCCAGTACACCGCCTATCTCGATGGGCGCCTCGAGGAAGTCGCACTCGACTTCTATGCTCAAGCCGACGACCGATCCGTCTGGTATCTGGGTGAGGACGTCTTCAACTACAACGAGCAAGGTCACATCGCCGATACCGGAGGCACTTGGCTCGCCGGCAAAGAAGGGCCCCTCGCGATGATCATGCCCTCGACTCCCAGGGTCGGTGAGGCGTTTCGGCCCGAGAACATCCCCGGCCTGGTCTTTGAGGAAGTCACCGTCAAGAACACCGCCAAGACTGTCGAGGGCCCCCAGGGACCCGTTGCCGGAGCGATGGTCGGCCAAGAGCTCCACGACGACGGGAGCTTTTCCGACAAGATCTTCGCCCCCGGTTACGGCGAGTTTTACTCGGCCCACGAGGGTGATGTCGAGGCATTGGCCCTTGCCGTTCCCACCGACGCGCTCCGCGGGCCCGTACCACGCGATCTGAAGTTTCATTGTCGACCGGTGCACAGGAAGTCTTCCAGTTAGCGCGGGGGCAGGAATTGGGCGGCGGTCTCTGCGACGGTTCGAGAAGATGACCGCTGCATGGAAATCCTTTCAGGTGAGCCATGTGCCCCCGCGGCTTGTCGGCCCGACCTCCCGCAGCTTGCGAGACTCTCGTCGCCGCGGTGGATTTGCGTCGTCCGGCGAAGGCTCGCGGGGCCGCACTCAGTGCCGGGCTTGCCGGGCTCGATCTTCAGTTGCGATACCGGCCACCGGCCAAGATCGACCTGGCCCGTTTCAGCCTCTGGGCACATCGGGTTCTCGTCGATGCAGCAGCCGGCGATCTCGGGGGCGTGACCGGTGATGTTGCAACTATGGAATGGATCCGGGACCGGTTCGTGCATATCCTCGCCCCAGTCGAAGTCACCCGAATCGACAAACACCTTCTCGATCTGCGGGGAGCCGCCAGCGACGAGGATCTCACGGCTGCAGCGGCCGAGGCCGCCGACCTCATCGGGTCCCTGGCCCAGACCCGTTAATCCATAGAGCGCTTCAGCTTTCTGCAATCCACCGTCGCGACATGGAGTTGATCGAAGGACTGGATGGCCTCCACGTCGTCATCTCGGGTTGTCATCGCAAAGTGCTTTCGATCATCGCAGAGCTGGACGAGCGCAAGCTGTGGCGCGACGAAGGCTGCAGGGACATGGCGCAGTGGCTTTCGGGCCAACTCGGCATCTCGGCATGGATCGCCGCCCGCTGGGTGGTTGCCTCCCATGCCATCCCCAAGCTGCCTCTCGTATCCCAGGCTTTGGAGAGCGGCCGTCTCTGTCTCGACAAAGTCGTCGAGCTGTGCCGCTTCGCCACTCCTGAAACAGAGCAGGAGCTGATCGCGTGGGCGAGGAGGGTGTCTGTTGCCACGGTGAGACACAGGGCCGATGTCTTCAACCGGCCCGAGCTAGAAGAGATCCGCAGCGTCGAGCAGGCCCGCTTCCTGCACTGGTGGTGGAACGAGGGAGGTGCCAGCCTGGGCCTCGAGGGCCTGCTACCCGCCGCCGAGGGGGCCGCCCTCGTCAAGGCGCTCGAGCGCACCGCAGAGCGACTGCCCGAGTTGCCCACCGAGGAACAGACCTCTGCCGATCCCTCTCTCGGCTCAGGACAGAAGAGAGCAGCGCTGTGCCGATGCCCTCTCTGCGCTGTCCTCCCAGGCGATCGCAGCCGACCAGGACGCGGACCGGGCCACGGTGGTGGTCCACACCACGATCGAGAGCCTGGGGCTGGGCTGTGCAGAGATCGAGGGGGGCCTCGGGCTCCACCCCGACATCGCCTCCCGGCTCAGCTGTGACGCCCGCCTCCAGTACGTGCTCACCGACAAGCAGGGAAACGCCCTCGGCATCGGCAGGGCCTCCCGCAACGTCCCCCGCTGGCTCCACCGCCAGCTGCTCTACAGAGACCACGGCTGCACCTTTCCCGGCTGCGGGACCAAGATGTTCCTCAAGGCGCACCACATCTGGCACTGGGAGCTGGGAGGGCCGACCGACTACGACAACCTCGTGCTGGTGTGCACGTTCCACCACAAGCTCCTCCACGAGGGCGGCTGGAGCGTCTGCCTCAACGGCACGGTGGCAGAGTGGTACAAGCCCAACGGCCGGCGCTACGACCCGGGCCCGACCCGCCGGGCGAACAAACCGTCGCGGCCTGATTCGGAAGGTAACCTGCCCCCCGCCCCCTTGACGAGCCGGGTTAGGCTCGCCTAACATCGGCATGCCGAAATTGGTGTCTTCGGGTGGCCTAACAAGGGGGAGCTTGAACTTGAGATGGTTGCTGGTGGTCTTGCTCGTCCCAGCTTTGCTGGCAGCTTGTGGGCAGGAACCCGGACCGTCCATCGAGGCGACCGGTGGAGAAAGCATTCTATCGGGCAGGGGAGAATCCGAGGCCATCGGATTCGGAGAGTTGCTTGCCCAAATACGGGGGCATCACCTCGTCTCCCTCGAGCTTTACGAGGCCGGTGATGAGCAAGGTGCAGCCGTTCACGCTGGTCACCCCATTCACGAGATTCTTGACTCGGTCAGCAGCGAGCTGGATGAGACTGCGCCCGACATCGCCGATGAGCTCGCCGAGAAGCTGAGCGTCGGCGAACAAGCGATAGCGGATGGAGCCCCTGCAAACAAACTTGCCGGCATCTATGACGAGGCTGCCTCGATCACGATTCGGGCCGAGAAGGCGGTCGTCGGCCAATTGGTTTCGGACTCGTCATACGCCGGCTCGGTAATCGCAGCGATCCTGGCGACGGCGGGCCACGAATACGAAGAGGCGATTGGGAACGACGGTGTCCGGCTGCTCGCCGAGTATCAAGATGGCTACGCATTCGTCCACGAGGCGCGCAGGCTCTACGACGAGATTGCCACGGAAGTGCAAACCGCGGCCGCCGAGGAGGCCGAGGAGATCGAGGATGCCTTCGAGGTTCTGTACGGGGCCTTCGCTTCGCCGCAGCCTCCCGACCAACCGACAGATGTGGTGGAGGTGACGTCGGCGTCTCAGCTGATCGGCCACGAGCTCGACGAGACCGTTGATGCGACGCTGGTGGAGGAATCTGATCCGGAAGCGATCGTCGCCGAGATCGAGAGGCTCCTCGACGAGATCATCGAGACCTACGAAGAAGGGGACGCGGACGCTGCGGCAGAGCTGGCCGCCGAGGCCTATCTCGAGAACTACGAGGTCATCGAGGCGGAAGTGATCGAGCTCGCCCCTGAGGTGAACGAGGAGCTCGAGCCGCTGTTGGGTGCCGATTTGCGCAAGCAGATCCGTGAGGAGGCTTCGGTCGCAGATGTCGAGCAGATGGTCGTACGTGCCAAAGACTTGCTTGCCGGCGCGCTCAAGGCGATCGAATAGTGAAGGGCCTGCGCGTCCTCCTGGTTTCGATAGTGGTCGGATTTGCGCTCGCGAGCATGCCGGGTGTCGCGTTCGCGTCACAGTCGATCGACGACGACGTGACCTTGACCGAGGCGATCGCCGAGGTGGACGTCGCTCGCCGACTGGTCGATGACAGCGTTCAACTCTATGGAGAGGGCGAAGCCGAAGAGGCGTATGAAGCCGCCCGGAACTCCTATCTGGATCATTTCGAATACGTCGAGATCCCCCTGCGGGTGCGAGATGAAAGCCTCACCCTCGCAGTTGAGGAGGACTATGCGGCGCTGCGAAACCTGATCGAAGCCGGCGCACCGCTGGATGATGTGGAGAGTGTTTCGGCAGAGGTACACCGTGGGCTCGATGAGGTCGAGCGAGAGCTGTCGGAGCCAGGTTTGGCGGCGCCGCTGATTGCCTTGACCTACGCTTTCACGATTCTGTTTAGGGAAGGGCTAGAAGCTGTTCTGGTGGTCGCCGCGATCCTCGGCTACCTCGAGGCAAGCCGCAACACCCAATACCGAGGTGCGGTGCTCAAAGGCGTGGGTGCAGCCGGGATAGCAACCGTCCTCTTGTTCATTACTGCAACGATTTTCGTGCGATTGGCCCCAATACAACGTGAGCTGCTCGAAGCGGGGACGGCAATCGTTGCCGTGGGTGTGCTCTTCTACGTGTCTTTCTGGCTCGTCACGCGCCTCGAACAGCGACGCTGGATGGAGTTTGTGAAGGCGAAGGTGTGGACGGCGGCCACCACCGGCTCGACGTTGGCGCTTGCCGGCGTCGGCTTCACGGCGGTGTTCCGAGAGGGATTCGAGACCGTCCTTTTCTACCAAGCTTTGATCAGTTTCAGCGAAGGCTTGGGAGCCTACATTGCTCTGGGAACAGCTCTCGGTCTGGCTGCCCTCTCCGTGGTCGGCGTGGCAATCTTTAAGGCCGGCCGCAGGATCCCGATAAAGACCTTCCTCACGACTGCGGTCGCTCTCGTGATGGTCGTGTCCTTGGCGTTCGCAGGTAACGCGATCCGCGGCTTGCAGGAAGCTGCGCTGTTACCAGTGACCTACCTGGAGTGGCTTCCCAAGCTGCCGATCTTCGTTTCGCATCTGGCCGGCTATTACCCAACTAGGGAAACGCTTCTCGCCCAAGTGTTGCTCGCTCTCGTGTACCTGCTCGGTGCGATCTGGACCTTCGTCGTACTCCCACGTCGCGAGAAGCGCTACGCAGGTGCGAGCGACGCCCGTTCGAAGAGTATCGGGGAAACGGAGAGAGCTTCGGTCTGATGGCCGTCCGCATCGGAGTTGACGTCGGCGGTACCTTCACGAAGGCGGTCGCGTGCGCCTCGTCCACCGGGGTCGTTGTTGCGCGTGCCATTACTCCGACCAGCCACTCCTCCGTCTCCGGCGTCGCCGACGGAGTTATTCGAGTGATCACGGACGTGTGCAAGCAAGTCGTGACCGATGGCCACGGACCGGTCGAGCTGGTGGCGCATTCCACGACGCAGGCCGTCAATGCCCTCTTGGAGGGCGATACCTCTGTTGTCGGCATCCTGGGGATGGGACGCAGACCCGACCTGAAACGTGCGAGCAAGCGAACGGCGGTCGGCGAGATTCGCCTTGCTCCTGGACATCGCCTCGTCACCCAGCATTCGTTCATCGATGTGTCGGAAAGCGCCGATGAGGCCTCTGTGAGGGAGGCTATCCACCGGATGGTCGAGGACGGCGCCCAGGTGATTGTCGTTTCTGAAGCCTTCGGTGTGGATGACGCGCGTAGTGAGTGGATGGCGTTGAGGATTGCCGAGGAAATGGGCGTGCCTGCCTGTGCAGGTCACGAGCTCACGGGGCTCTATGGGCTCGAGATGCGAACGGTTACCGCTGCACTCAACGCAAGCATCCTTCCGACGGCACTAGCCACCGCCCGGCTGGTCGAGGAGGCGGTGCGCCGGGATCTACCCGACGTTTCTCTTCTCGTAATGCGTGGCGACGGGGGCGCCGTCAGCCTCGACATAATGAAGAGGCAACCGCTGCTCACCGCGTTCAGTGGACCTGCCGCATCGGTGGCCGGAACCCTACGTCACATTGCCGTGCGGGACGCGGTCGTCATTGAGGTTGGCGGAACCTCGACCAATGTGAGCGCCATCAAGTCTGGCCGGCCTGTGCTGTCCTATGTCCGCGTTCTTGATCACATGACGTGTGTACGCAGCCTTGATGTTCGGGTGGCAGGAGTGGCGGGGGGAAGCCTTTTTAGGGTGGGCAAGCGGATGGGCAGAACTAGACTGCTCGATGTTGGGCCTCGCTCCGCGCACATAGCGGGCCTTCCCTACGCTTGCTTCGCTTCCCAAGACGACATCCTTGATAGCATGCCGCGCCTTATCGCGCCGAAACCGGGAGATCCGGCAGAGTATCTAGTCCTCGAGACGAAGCGTGACCGCCGTATCGCGCTTACGTTGACCTGTGCAGCGAACGCGCTCGGGACCGTTGCGTCAGGTTCCTATGCGGAGGGCGACGGCGCCTCTCCGCGCGTCGCGTTCGAGATCGCAGCTCGCCGGCTTGGAGTTTCCGGTGAGGTTTTGGCGAAGAGCGCGCTGGCGGCAGCCACCGATAAATTGACGCGACTAGTTCGTGAAACCGCCGATGAACAGGAGATGCGAAACCCCGTGATCGTCGGGGTGGGGGGCGGTGCGGGGGCGGTTATCCCCGCGCTGGCCGAGTGCATAGGCTCCGAGTGGGAGATTCCTGAGGAAGCGGAGGTCATCTCTTCCATCGGCGACGCTCTCTCCGTCGTGCGGGTCGAGATCGAGCGTACACTGCCTCGCCCCAGTGCCCATGCTATTGCGCAGGTTCATCATGAGGCTGAAGCAGCAGCCCTGCGCGCCGGCGCTTCTCCTGCTTCTGTTCGTCTGGAGAGCACATCGGTTCCGGAACGAGGAGCGTTGCGAGTCACGGCATTCGGTGCGGTGGCACTGGAGGCGGGAGCGCCCGCCGGCGTTCCCAACCAAAGCAACCCGAGAGAGATCGCCTGTGCCGAGCTAGGGCCGGCTGTCCAGCTGGTCTTCCAGAGCGAGTTCTTCTCGGTCTTTTGCACGGGAGCGGGGGAGAACCGGGACTTCGTCGTGATCGATCGATCTGGAGCAGTCTCAGTCAAGGGCAAAGGTCGAGCTCTTGCGGGTCAAGGCTCCGAGGTCGCCGCGGCGCTGGAAGAACGAATCCCCGAGTTGGTGCGTCACTATGGACCGATATCGGTTGCTCCTGCGGTTCGTTTCGTACGAGGATCCAGTCTCGTCGACCTGACTCTTATCTCAAGCCCGGCGGAAGTGCGCCAGGCGGTACTTGCTGAGTGCGCCGTAGCCAATAACGAACAGGTTGTGGCGCTGCTGAGTCGATCTTAAGATGGCCATCTATCGACCCCCCAAGGCGCGCTGGCCGTTAACCCTGGCGGCTGCGGTGGCGGGCTTGCTCATCGGCTTGCTAATGGGCCTGCTGGCCGGGCGCGAGGAGTTCGATCCAGCGGAGTCGGGTGAGGTCATCAATGCCACACTGAGCTCTGCGGCCGGGTCGCTGGATGTGGCAGCGGTTGAGTACGCAGAATCGGTCGCCGAGGGAGAAGTGACCAACCAGGCAGAGTTCGACGGCGCTCTAGCGGCGGTCTCTAGCAGTCGTGCGAAGTTCTCCGAGGTCCGCCCGGCGCTGGAGATGGTCTTCTCCCGTCAGATCGCTGCGATCGAGGGTCTCTACGACGACGCCGAAGGATCGATGCGGTCGCACGCGCGGCCTCAAACCGTCACATCCCTTCTCGTCAGACTCCAAGGTTTGCTCGAAGGAGGATGAGAGGCAAGAACACGGGGAGGCGTGGCTGTACGTGGGGACGCTTTGGAGTAGACTCGGCACCATGCTCGCCGAAAGAATCGAAGCTGCACTCAACCGCCAGCTCGCCATGGAGCTTCGCTCCGCCTACGTCTACCTCTCGATGTCCGGCTACTGCGAAGCACAGAGCCTGCCCGGCTTCGCTCGCTGGCTGCGGCTGCAGAGCCAGGAGGAGGTCGAGCACGCGATGAAGTTCTTCGACTTCATCAACGACCGGGAGGGCCGGGTGCGCCTCGAGGCGCTCGAGCAACCGGCGCACGACTTCGCCTCTCCGCTGGAGGTCTTCGAGCTGGCGCTCGAGCACGAGCGGGCGGTCAGCCGGGCGATAGGGGACCTCTACTCGGCGGTTGTGGACGAGAACGACTACGCCTCCCAGGCGTGGCTCGACTGGTTCGCCACCGAGCAAGTCGAGGAGGAGAAGTCGGTCGGCCACATCGTCGGAGCGCTCAAGCGCATTGGCGACAGGGGAGACGCGCTGTTCTTCATGGACAAGGAGCTAGCCGACCGGGCTTAGCCCTAGAAGATTGATCTTCCACGTAGCCTCGCTCACAGCGACGCTGACCGCGGAAAAATCGCCAACGACCGAGCTAGTTAGCGCAGGGCCGCGCCGGTCTCCGTGTCGAACATATAGAGATTTTCCACATCGACGGCCAGCTTCAACGGCGTGCCGTCGTTGGCGTCGGTGCGTGGGTGGAGCCGCGCCGTGAACATGGCGTGCTCGCGGCCGAGCTGATAGCCGCTTCCTTCGAGGTCGGCGGCAAGATCGAGGACGTCCTTGGTCTGGACCGGCGGCGCATCCATCTCGAAGTGCACGATGACTTCGGAGCCGAGCGGTTCGGCGATCCCCACGGTGACGTCCAGGGTCTGCGCCGAATCGGAGAAGTGGGCAAAGCGGACGTCCTCCATACTCTCGGGCCGAATGCCCAGAATGACATCCCTGTCCGGTTCCGGAGCCCGCTTCGGAAGGTCGAGCCGGTGGCTGCCGAACTCCGCCCAGGCGCGGCCGTTCGAGGACCCGAGCTTCGCCGGCACGAGATTCATCGCCGGGGATCCTATGAATCCCGCCACGAAGAGATTCACGGGTTCGTCGTAGAGCTTCTGGGGCCGGTCGATCTGCTGGAGGACTCCGTCTCGCATGACGGCTACGCGGTCGGCCATCGTCATTGCTTCAATCTGATCGTGCGTTACGTACATCGTAGTGGTGTGAAGTTGCTGGTGCAGCTCCTGGATCTCGGTGCGCATCTGCACGCGCAGCTTCGCATCGAGGTTCGACAACGGTTCATCCATGAGAAAGGCGGCGGGCCGTCTCACGATTGCTCTTCCCATGGCTACGCGCTGCCTTTGCCCTCCCGACAATAGCTTGGGCTTTCTCTTTAGATAGTTGCCGATTCCAAGCATGCTCGATGTGCCATCGATGCGCTTGGCAATCTCAGGTTTGGCAGCCTTTCTAAGCTTGAGTGCGAAAGCCATATTCTCGAAAACGGTCATGTGCGGGTACAGCGCGTAATTCTGGAACACCATCGCAATGTTGCGTTCGCGCGGCGCCAAATCGTTTACCACTCGATCTCCAATACGGATAGTCCCCTCGGTGATTTCCTCGAGTCCCACTACCATTCGTAGTGCCGTAGTCTTTCCCGAACCCGAGGGCCCCACGAGAACGAGAAACTCACCGTCCTCGATCTCAAGATCGAGCTCTCGTACCGCCACAGTACCGTCTGGGAATTTCTTCGTGACACCCTCGAGAACGATGATGGCCATGGCTCACCCCTCCTGACCCTGTCGTCAATCGTGCCACAACCGTATATGGTCTGTCGGGTTGGTTCTTCCGCCTCGTTCATCATGGGGGTGAGCGATTGGGAGCAGTCAGCGCCACAATTACGATGCTGCGCCCTCGGAGGCGTTTCGAAAGCCAACGCGCTTTGGGAACGATCATGCTCGTTCCGGCGATCTCGTTCATCATTCTGCTCGTTGGCGGCCCCTTGCTGCTGGCTGTTTGGTTGAGCTTCTCTGATGCCACGGGGGGATCGCTGTCCGGTGACTTCGTGGGCCTGACGAATTTCACGCGCGCCTTCGAAAGCGCGATATTTCGGCGGGCGCTGCTCAACACCTTCATCTTTACGATCGCTTCGCAGGTACTTGTGCTCGTTCTGGGGAGGGTACTGGCCGGCTTTCTCGCCAAAGACTTCTGGGGCAAGTGGATCCTTCGATTTTTCATTCTCCTACCTTGGGCCGCCCCAATTGCTCTCGGTGCGATCGGATGGAAGTGGATCTTCGACTCTCTCTACAGCGTCCTCAACTGGACGCTGCAGGCTCTGCAACTCATCACTCCCGCTGAGTTTCCTCAGTGGTTGGGGGAGCCCACGCTCGCTATGATTTCCATTATCGCCGTGCACGCCTGGAGAATCCTCCCCTTCGCAACGGTGATCATGCTGGCTGGTCAAGCATCTATTCCCCAAGAGGTCGAGGAGGCTGCTCTTGTTGATGGAGCGGTCGGGTGGCGCAAACAGATCTATGTGACCTTGCCAATGCTCTTGCCCGTCATGACGATCGCGCTGCTGTTCGGCATCGTGTTCACGGCCACCGACATGGCCGTCGTATACATCCTCACCCGCGGGGGACCGTTCAATAGCACGCACATGGTTTCGACCTGGGCTTTTCAGACCGGGGTTCTCTCGGGATCGACCGGCGCCGGCGCCGCGATGTCGTTGACTCTGTTTCCCATCCTTGTCGTGGCCACAATCTTGATGTTGCGATTCGCCCGGCGCGTGGACGTGGGTTTGTAAGCCGTGGCGTCGAGAAAGACAAGGGAGAAAGGCCTCAGCTACGCGGTCGTTGCCCCGTTTGCGATCATGCTGGCCTTTCCCTTCTTTTGGATGATCATCACTACGTTCAAACAAACGAACGATCTTTACAACGTGGAGAACGTTCCATTTCTCTTCAACGACCCGCCAACGACAGAACACGCAAGGTTCCTGCTCTTCGAGACCGACTATCTGCGATGGCTGTGGAATACGGGCTTCGTCGGAATAGTCGTCGTAGGGCTCACCCTTCTGCTGGCCCTGCCTGCCGGCTACTCGTTGGCCCGGCTCACAGGACGCGTGGGACAAGGGCTCGGAGTGGGCATCTTTCTCACTTATCTTGTTCCTCCAACGCTGCTGTTCATCCCCCTTTCGCGAGTCATCGCGAACCTCGGCCTGCAGGACACCTTGTGGTCGTTGGTGCTGGTGTACCCGTCGTTTACGATCCCGTTCTCGACTTGGCTCCTGATGGGTTTCTTCAGGACCGTGGGGCGCGACGTCGAGGAGGCGGCTCTCGTCGATGGATGCACCAGGTTCCAGGCAATGTGGCGTGTGATCCTTCCGCTCTCCGTCCCGGGCATTCTCACGGTGGTGATCTTTACGTTCTCGCTCACCATCAATGAATTCGTCTACGCCCTGACCTTCATCACGAGTTCCGCAGAAAAGACCATTTCGGTCGGCGTCCCGACCGACCTCATTAGAGGGGATGTCTTCTTCTGGGGTTCGCTGATGGCAGGAGCACTCATTCCAAGCATTCCGCTGGCGCTGCTCTACAACGCGTTTCTGGATCGCTTCATAAAGGGCTTTACGGGAGGAACAGTCGGGTAGAGAACGATTGATGAGAGGGAGGCCGGAATGGTGCGCAAACCTTATTCACGTCGTGAGTTTCTTAGGACGACGGCCGGAGCGGCAGTGGCCGCAGGACTCGGGGCCGCGTGCAGGCCCTCCACCGATGACGAAGGAAGCTCCTCCGGTTCAGGTGAGCCGAGCGGGGGCAAGGGCGACCTTAAGATCCTGCAGTGGAGTCACTTCGTTCCGGCATACGACGAATGGTTCGACAACGAGTACATCACCAAGTGGGGCGACGAGAACGGGATCAATGTGGTCGTGGACCACATCAACTTTGCGGAGATCCCGGCGCGTGCCGCGGCGGAGGTATCGGCCCAGAGCGGACACGACCTGTTCTGGTTCCTGTCGGCACCGGCGGCATTCGAGGACGAGGTGATCGATCACACCGACATCGTGCGGGAGGTCGAAGGCAAGGTAGGAAAGATGATCGGCGTCTGCGAGCGAAGCACCTTCAACTCGAAGTCGAAAAAGTTCTTCGGATTCGCGGATAACTGGGTTCCGGACCCAGTCCACTACCGCAAGGACCTTTGGGATGAGGTCGGCTACGAACCCACCACCTGGGAGAACGTGCTCAAGGCCGGTCCCGGTCTCAAGGAACTCGGCAATCCCCTTGGCATAGGCATCTCCCAGGACATCGATGCCAACATGGCTCTCATCGCCATGATGCAGTGCTTCGAGAGCTTCATCCAAGACGAGGAGGCAAACCTCACGATCAACAGTCCCCAGACGATCGAGGCCGTGAACATGGGGGCCGAGATCTACAAGGCGGGCATGACGCCCGAGGTCTTTGCGTGGGACGCGACTTCGAACAACCGCTTCCTCGAGTCGGGAAAAGGGTCGATGATTCTCAACGCTATCTCGGGGCTTCGCACCATCGAAACGAACACGCCCGATCTCGCCAAGGACGTGTTCCTCGCGCCGGTCCCCGAGGGAACCCAGCGACTCGGGCTCGAGCACCTGCTCGGTGTGTACGTCATCTGGAAGTTCTCCGAACAGAAGGAGATGGCTCAAAAGTTCCTCGTTGATCTCGCGCTGAACTATCGTGAGGCGTTCGTCAACAGCCAGTACTACAATTTCCCGAGCTTTCCCGGAACGGTCAAGGATCTCAAAGAGCTGCTGGCGAACGACAAGGTTTCCGACCCGCCCGGCAAGTACGAGATTCTGGCCGGCTTCGATGATTTCTCGGTCAACGTTGGGTATCCGGGTACGGTGAACGCGGCCATCGATGAGCTCTTCGGGAAGTTCCTGGTCCCACAGATGTTCGCCGAAGTCGCCCGTGGCAACATGACGGCAGAGGATTCCGTCAAGGCTGCCGAAACCGAGATGTCGGCGATTTACGACAAGTGGAGAGAGCAAGGCAAGATATAGAAGCCCCGCCCTCCGCCGAGTGGTCGTTAGATGTTGCTATACGACATCCTGCGACCTTTCGGCATGCTCACTCGCTTTCGGCCAGCGCTAGCGCCGCCTGGATGTGCGCCAGGTGGGAGAGACCCTGGGGAAAGTTCCCCAGCATCTCGCCCGTGGTCACGTCGAGCTCCTCCGAGAACAGCCCGAGATCGTTGGCGGCGGCACTCGTCCGCTCGAAAACCGCGCGTGCCTCGTCGAAGCGACCTTGCCGAGCGAGGCATTCGACGAGCCAGAACGAGCAGCACAGAAAGCGGCCCTCGGTCCCCTCGAGGCCGTCATGGGCGATATAGCGAAGCAACAGCCCGTCGCTGTCGAGCTCAGCCATGATGGCGTCGGTAGTGCGGAGCATGCGTTCGTCGCGCCAGTCGACGAAGCCGTACTCGGGGAGAAGCAAGAGGGCAGCATCGAGATCTCTGCTGCCGAAGGCTCGCACGAACACACCCCGCTCCGGATCGTAGCCCTCAGTCTCCACGGCGTCGCGAATCTCGGATCGTGCCACCTGCCACGCCTCGAGATCGCACGGCAAGTGTGCCCTCTCGGCGATTCTGATGCCGCGGTCGACTGCGACCCAGCACATGACCTTCGACTGTACGAAGTGCAGTGGCGTGCTGCGCACCTCCCAGATGCTCTGATCGGGTTTCCTCCACACCTCCGCGGCGCGCTCTACGAGTTGGGTCAGAAAGCTCCAGTAATGCTGCGTGATCTGCTCGCCTCGCCCGTGTCTCGTCGCCGCGACCTCGAGCATTACTCCGTAGACGTCGTGCTGAGACTGTGTGTAGGCGGCGTTGCCGATACGGACGGGCCGAGAGCCACGGAACCCGTGGAGCTCCAAGCTCATCTCGGTGAGCCGGTGTTCTCCGCCGCACCCATACATGATCTGTAGCTCGTCGACCGAGCCCGCCGCGCTGCGTTCGACGAAACGGGCGAAGCCTGAGGCCTCCTTGACGAAGCCGAGCTCGTGCAACGAGCGCAGGGTGAACGCCGAGTCTCTGATCCAGCTGAAGCGGTAGTCCCAGTTGCGTTCGCCGCCGGGTGTCTCGGGAAGCGATGTCGTGGGAGCCGCGACGATGGCGCCCGTGGGGGCGTGGGTGAGGCCTTTGAGCACCAGCGCCGAGCGAAGCGCCTCCTCTCTCCGGGGATCATTCAGGGTCCTGCTTTGCCGAGCCCACGCCCGCCACCAGGCAATAGTCTCGTCGAGACGGGCGTCGAGTTTCTCCGCCGTGGGGTGTGACGAGACCGGCCTGTCGAGCAATTCCGGTTGGGCGAACTGCAGCGACAGCCGGGCTCGCTCGCCAGTGGTCACCACCACCGTCCCTTCGAGATCGTGCAAGCCGGCGACCCCCACTTGCGCGTCGGTCCAGATCACGAGTCCGGCGGCGCCGCCGATGGCGGCGAAGAGGCCGTCCACCTCCTGCCGGATCCAGGGGCGGATGGACCCGTAGTCGAAGCGAGGACTGATCACGATCCCCAACTCGACGCGTCCCTCGATTCCCTCGATCACGCGCACCAACTGCCGGTGAGGCTTCGATCGACCTCCAGTGCGCATCGAGAAGAAGTCCAGCAAACGAGCTCGTCCCGAGGCGGTGACGAAGGTCGTCTCGAGTACGAGGGAGTGATCGAGGTAACGCCGCGAGACGGTGGGCTCCTCAGTCGGACAGATGCAGCAATATCCCCCTTCGTTCCAGTCAAGCAGGCGGCCGAAGACGCTCGGAGAGTCGAAGCGGGGCAGGCAGCACCAATCGATCGCTCCCGCCCTCGACACCAGCGCGGCCGAGTGACAGTCGGAGATGAAGCCGTAGTCGGCTATCGGCGGATAGCCCCCGCCGGTCACGCCCGCGGCGTCACCCACAGGTTGTCCGCAAGCCGCGGCCCCAGTGCCACCTGCCTCCCAGCCACCTCGAGCAGCCGGGTCCCGTCGGGCGCCACCGCCAGCAGCGTGAGCTCACGCCCGGGCAGAAGCTCGTGCTCTTCGAGATAGAGGAGGACGTCGTGGTCGAGCTCGATGTCCTCGAGCAGCCGGGTCAGCAGCCCCACCTCTCCCTCTTCCATGCCGGCGACCGGACGCAGGTCGGACCACGAAACCGCCGACGCTTCACCCGGTATGGGGTTGCCGTGCGGGCAGGTGGCGTCACCTTCGAGGCGTTCGAGGATCGCCTCCTCGACCTCCGGTGTCATGACCTTTTCCCAGTCCTCGGCGAGGTCGTGGCACAGGTGCCAGCGGATGCCGAGGATGTCCACGAGCATGCGCTCCGCGAGCCGATGGCGGCGCACCAGTGTCTCGGCAAGCACCCGTCCGCGCTCTGTGAGCTCGAGGTCGCGGCCCCCATGCACCTCCACGTGGCCCTCCGCCACCAAACGCTTGACGCCCTCGGAGACGGTCGCGGGGGCCAGTCCCAGGCGCTCCGAGATGCGCGCCTGGAGGATTCGCTGACCTTCCTCTTCGAGCTGAAAGATCACCTCGAGGTAATCGCGCAGGGCGGGGTTCAGATCCCGCAGCTCCGGAGTGGGATGCGCCATACCTGGATTGTAGGCTGAGCAAGGTGAACAAAAAAGGCCGTCCCAAGCTGTTACTGCTCGACGGCCATTCGCTTGCGTTTCGTGCCTTCTACGCCCTCCCCGAGGATCTGCAGACCACCGACGGCACACACACGAACGCGGTCTATGGGTTCACTTCAATGCTCATCAAGCTGCTCCAGGAGCAGCGACCGAACCTCCTGGCGGCCAGCTTCGATTTGGGAGCGCCGCTCGAGCGCACCGCGGAATTCTCGGATTACAAGGCGACTCGCACCGAGTCCCCCTCCACCTTCGGCCCCCAGCTCCCCCTGATCCGAGCGGTCCTCGACGTCCTCCAGGTGCCGATCTTCGAGCTGCCCGGACACGAGGCGGACGACATCATCTCGTTCCTCGCCAAGAGAGCGGCGGCCGAGGGGATCGACGTCCGTATCGTCACCGGCGACCGGGATTTCTTTCAGCTCGTGAACGACGACATCAAGGTCCTCTACAACCGGCGCGGGATAACCGACATCGTTGAGATGGACCGGAAGGCGGTCGAGAAGCGCTACGGCGTGCCCCCGAAGAGGTATGTCGACCTGAAGGCGTTGGAGGGCGATTCCTCAGACAACCTCCCCGGAGTCCCCGGCGTGGGGACGAAAACGGCGGCGAAACTAGTGCAACGCTACGGTTCCGCAGAGGAGGCCGTCGCTCACGCCGACGAGCAGACCCCCAAGCTGGCCGCCAATCTCGCATCCCATGCCGAGCAGGTAGTGCTCAACAAGAAGCTGTCCACTCTCGCTGAAGTGCCGCTCGAGGTCGATGTCTCAGACCTCGTCATGAAGCCGTGGGATATGGACGCAGTCAGGGAGTTGTTCTCCTCACTGGAGTTCCGCAGCCTTCTGGAGCGTCTGCTGTCCGACCTTCCCGAGGCGGCCGAGGGCGAGGGGACGCCGTTCGAGCTGGATATGCGCGTCATCTCCTCTGGTGAGGAGCTCGCCGGGCTGGCGGGCGACCTCGAAGGGGCGGGCGGTATCGCCCTCGACGTTTCCTTCCCGGCCCCCAGAAAGCCGCCCCGCTCTGTGGCTCTGGCGTGGGGCCAAGAGCAGGCCGCATTCATCCCGTTGGGCCCGCCCGGCGTTTCCATCGAGGAGCTCGCGCAGACTCTGGCCCCGGTGCTCTCGGACCCCTCCATCCCCAAGCTCGCGCACGGCGCTCGGGCCGTCCTGCTGTCGCTGCGTGCGGCCGGGATCAAGCTCGCCGGCGTGAGCTCCGATGTGGAGATCGGCGCCTATCTGCTCGACCCCGGAGGGCAGCCCTTCGATCTCGACGAGCTCGCCCGCAAGTACGCGGGCCGGGCGCTCCGGACGGCCGAGGAAGAGCCGCCGGCGGCGGGCGAGGGGGCTCAGCTGGCGCTCGAGCACGAAGCCGACGACCAGGCCCGCGCTCTCGCCTCTTGTCTGAGGGCTCGCGCCGTCTTCGAGGTGTCGGTAGCAATTCACCAAGAGCTCGACAGGCTCGGCATGGCCGCGCTCTACCGGGACATCGAACATCCTCTGATCGAGGTTCTCGCCGCCATGGAGCAGGCAGGGGTGCGCATCGACCTCGCCTATCTCTCGGCCATGGCGCAAGAGCTTGACGCCCGCATCGAAAAGCTCGAGGACGAGTGCTACGAGCTCGCCGGCGAACGGATCAACCTGGGCTCTCCGACTCAGCTGCGCACCCTGCTCTACGAGAAGCTGGGGCTGAAGACGAGACGCCGTACCAAGACGGGCCTGTCGACCGACGTCAGGGCGCTGCAAACGCTCGTGGATGAGCACCCCTTCGTTCCGAAGCTGCTCGAGTATCGGGAGCTGGCCAAGCTCAAGAACACTTACGTCGATGCCCTCCCCCCACTGGTGGACCCACAGGACGGGCGCGTGCACACGAATTATGAGCAAGTCGCGACCACCACCGGGCGGCTGTCGAGCACCAATCCCAACCTGCAGAACATCCCGGTTCGTACCGAGATCGGCAAGCGCATAAGGCGCGCCTTCATCCCCAAGCCCGGCGGCCTCCTGCTGTCCGCCGACTACTCACAGATCGAGCTCAGGGTGATGGCGCATCTCTCCGAAGACGAGATCCTGCTCGATGTGTTCGCGTCGGGCGAAGACATCCATGCGGAGACGGCTGCTCGCATCTTCTCTGTGGAAGGTTCGGCCCTATCCAATCGCCACCGCTCGGTGGCAAAGATGGTGAATTACGGGCTGTCCTACGGTATGGGGGCCGCGGGCCTGGCGGAGCGTCTGAATGTTCCGGTCCCCGAGGCCCAGGAGGTCATCGACGCGTACCTCAACCAGTTCTCGGGGGTGTCCACCTTTCTGGAGCAAATTGTGGCCCACGCCCATGCCGACGGCTTCACAACGACGATGTTCGGGCGGAGGCGATATCTGCCCGAGCTGGGCTCGGGCAACCCCCGCATAAGATCCATCGGCGAGCGCCAGGCCCTCAACGCCCCCATCCAGGGCAGCGCCGCCGACATCATGAAGCTGGCGATGATCGCGGTGGCGCATTTGCTCGAGGAAGAGGCTCCCGGCGCGCGGATGATCTTGACGGTGCACGACGAGCTCGTCTTCGAGGTCGACCAGGGCCGCGAGCAAGAGGTGGGCCGGCTGGTGGAGCGAGCCATGACCGGAGTGTGCGACATGAAGGTTCCCCTGGCGGTCGACCTCTCCTGGGGAGCGACTTGGTCCGACGCCAAGAGCTGACCTGCCTACACGGGATGCGAGGACTCTTTTCCGCGGCTCAGATAGTTCTGATCCGTCGGCCCGTGGCCGAATCGAGCACGTCTATGCCCGTCTTTGAAGAAGCATAGATCTTCGAGGCATCCGGACTGGTTGCGATTCCCGAGACGGAATGATCCAGTGTGATCTCGCGAAGCAACAGCATCGAGGAGCCGTCGAACACCAGTACTCGCCTTCCTCCCGCTAGGTACAACGCGCGGTCGCCGCCAACAGATGCGGTTACACCGTCTCTCAGCGCGCGAAGGTCGACAGTGACGGATCGCAATACGCGCTGGGTCCGCGGATCGATAACAGCTAAACCCCCTGAGGACGGATCGGCGACGTACAAGCGGCTGCCGTCCTGCGAGACAGCCATTGCGTGGCTGCTCACGGGACCTGTGCCGAAGGGTGCGGGCAGGTCGATGCAGTGGGTCCAGGCCCCCTCCAGATTGAGGAGGTGAACAAACGCGTAGACCTCGTCGGAATGAGCATCGTCGGGTGCAGTGTGAGTGTAATTTGGGCCTTGCTGGGTGTAGAGGGTGTAGAGCTCGTGTCCGGCCGGAGAGAAGAGTGAGAGACGACCGGTGCCGTTCATCTCCCCCGGCGCATTCTGCTTTGCTCGAGCGATCTCGCGCACGTTCCCACTCTCGAGATCAAGTCGACGAAGTCCGTAGTGCCAGGGATTCTGAGCGGGCATGTACTCGATCAAGAAGAGCTGGCGATCGTCGGTTGAGAACGCTTCGATGTCGAAATTGCCTTTGAGGTCGTAGGTTCTGGGTGACGAGGCACGTTTGGTTGGCACGACCGTGATCTTGGTCCGAGCTCTAGGGGCAGGGATCCAGGAGCTTTCACCGGACTCGTGGGACTCGGAAAAGGCCAGATAGCGTTCGGAGGTGGACGCAACTCGAAGCTCCATGCCTTTCGGGGCAGAGGTGCGTCCAACGGGCTTCAACGTCGCGAAATCGGTGATCGTTACTGAGGGCGGGCGATGCTCGTAGAAGTGTGCGCCCGTCGGCGAGATCAGGACCGGCTGCGAGCTGAGGCCCACTTCATTGTTCGCCGTGTTGATGGCGGAGAAGGCGCCGTTTCCCTCCGCCAGAAGGACATTGCCTGCAGGCGCCGGTTCTTGTGTGATCGCCGAGCGCAACGGGGAGACGGAGGGCTGTTCAGCGTCTTGGAACGCGCATCCAGATGTCCCGAGCAGCACCACGGCCGTTACCGGCAAAGCCAGAAGCTTGTTCCAAGTCATAGACACACCACCCTTGATATTTCGGTTGCTTCATATGGGGGACGGAGGTGGGTCCGAGAAAGTTCGGAATCTTCCTGAGAGTGTTGCGCGCGCCTCGGCCCGCCCCCCCGTGAGGGAGCGGGCCGAGGGCTTGAGGTGGACGCAGCGGGACTAGCAGTAGAAGGTGCGGCGCGTGTGGCTCGGGAGGTGATCCACATCTCCCCTGAACTTAGCGATCACCCGGCAGCGCTTGGTTCTCTGCGGCCGGCGGAACTTGGTGCGGTAGCCGCTCTCCCGGATCCCGTCGGCGTTGCGGTCGATTGCCGAGCCAAGCAGCACCCGCTTAGCGCTGACCTTGACCCAGGCGCCGCTGCGCCGCTTCTTGAGCACGACTTTGACCTTCTTGCCTCCGTGGGCCGGGGTCAGGAGGCCGTTGATTCGGATGCGGCTGGGGCGCTTGCGGGCCTTGAGGGAGAGCTTGGAGGCGGCCCGGTCGTCGTTCGTGATCGTGCCCACAGCGGCGCCGTCTCCGAGGTCGGAGTTGGTGGTCGACTGGACGTCGAGATTGAAGCGCTCGGCGGGCTCGTTGAGGGTGTCGCCGATGACGGCGACCTTGGCCATGCGAGTCTCGATTCCAGGTGCGAACGTGACCGAACCGGTGGCGGCCGTGTAGTCGCTGGCGGCCACTGCGCTGAGGTCCGAGGTGCCGTAGGTGATGGTGACGTCCTGGCTCGAGGGCCGGGACAGCATGAGGGAGAAGGCCGCCTCGACGGTGCCCGAGTTGCCCTCTGAAATCGTGGTGTTGGAGACCGATACCTTCGGGGTCGGGTCGTCGTTCTTGATGAGGCCGTGACCCTTATCGTCCGCCAGAACTGCGTTGGTGGGGCTCGAAAGGGTCACTATGAAGTCCTCAGCGGCCTCGTTCCAGTCGTCGCCCTTGACTGCGACCGTCACTGCCTTCGGTCCCACCTGGCCGGCGGCGAAGTTCACCGAACCGCTCGCAGCCTGATAGTCGGCGGGAGCGGTGGCCGAGCCGTCGGAGGTTGCGTACTCGACGGTGGAAGCGCTTCCGCCGGCATTCGACAACACTAGGTTGAAGGTGGCAGACACCGTGCCGGCGTCGCCCTCTGTGACTTCGGCGTCCGAGACGGAGACCGCCGGAGCACCCTCGTCGTCGACGATCGTGCCCGCTGCCTGGGGGTCTGGCAGGGCGACGCCGGAAGGGTTGGAGAGATTCAGCGTAAAGGTCTCATCGCTTTCGTCTGCCGTGTCCCCGACTATCGGGATCGTGACGTAGCGCGTCTGCTGACCGGCCAGGAAAGGCACCGTGCCCGAGGAGGGCGTGTAGTCGTCGGTCGCGACGGCCGTGCCGTCGGCCGTGGCGTAGTTAAAGCTGACGTCGGTGGTGGAGGCGTTCGAGAGGGTGAACTTGAAGGCCGCCGTGGCGCCGACGCCGTCGCCCTCACCTACGACCACGTCGTCGACGGACACATCCGGCAGCTGGTCATCGTTGGTGATGGTGCCGAGGCCGCCGCCCGGCTTGATGCTCGCTCCCACTGGGTTAGTCAGCTTCACGGTGAAGGTTTCGAGGTTCTCCTTCTGGGTGTCCCCGTTTGCCCAGATGGAGAGGCGCTGGCGCTTGCCGCTGGCGAACGACACCGTGCCCTGTTCAGAGTTGTAGTCGCTGCCCGCCGTGGCGCTGCCGTCCAGAGTCTCGTAGTCAACCTTCATGCCGTTGTTCCAAGCCCGATTGACCTGCAGCGTGAACAACATCTGCGTCTGGCCGGAGTCACCCTCGGTCACTGTGACGCTTGAGATCGAAATCGAGGGGCTGGGCTTTGCCGCGTGGGCGGGAAGCCCGGCGCTTGCCAGCAGAGCGGAGGCTGCGACCGCCCCGGCGGTCAGCCGGTGTGAAAAGTGGCTGTTCATCTCGTCCTCCTGTGAGGGGTTTGAGGGTGTTGTGCTCTATGCCGGTCCTTTCGGCGGGGGGGCGGAAAAGGGCGATACGCAAAGGGAGAGATTTGGGGATTTCTAGGCAGGACGTCGTAGGCGGGAGAGCCCGGAAGCCTGCTCTTGGCAGAACTCAGGGAGGCGCAAGCGCTTGCGAGCTGCCATATATACTGAGGCGGCCCCCCACCTGGGGGCGAATTCACGTCAGGAGGAGACCCCCTATATGTCGGATTCGCAGGACGAGGCTGCTCAAGCCTCGATTCCAGAGCCCGCAAGCCGGTCGGGCTCGGAGCAGACGCTGCCGGACGGCTCCGGTGGCGTGATCACCCGCACCGCACCATCGGTCGCCGGCGAGAGCTATCACGGCGGCACCATCGTCGAAAACGACGTCGGCGACTCTCTGGAAGAGATGATGGCGGCCATCGAGGCTACGATCAAGCCCTTCGACGAGGGTGACATCGTCTCCGGTGAGATCGTCAAGATCGACAAAGACGAAGTCTTGCTCGACATCGGTTACAAGTCCGAGGGCGTCATCCCGCTGCGCGAGCTGTCTATTCGCAATGACATCGACCCGCACGACGTCGTTTCCCTGGGCGACTCCGTCGAAGCCTTGGTCACGCAGAAAGAGGACGCCGAGGGCCGCCTCATGCTCTCGAAGAAGAAGGCGCAGTACGAGCGCGCTTGGGGCCGCATCGAGGAGATCAAGAACGCAGACGGAACCGTCGAAGGACCCGTCATCGAAGTGGTCAAGGGTGGGCTCATACTCGATATCGGTCTGCGCGGTTTCCTGCCCGCATCTCTGGTCGAGATGCGACGAGTACGTGACCTCCACCCTTATGTGGGCCGTGCGCTCGAGTGCCGAATCATCGAACTCGACAAGAATCGCAACAACGTGGTGCTTTCTCGCCGCAAGTTCCTCGAGGAGTCCCAGGCCGAGCAGCGCCAGGGCTTCTTGACTTCGTTGACCAAAGGCGAGGTGAGGACTGGAACCGTGTCCTCGATTGTCAACTTCGGCGCATTCGTGGATCTCGGAGGCGTGGACGGCTTGGTACACGTCTCGGAGCTGTCGTGGAAGCACGTCGATCATCCTTCCGAGGTGGTCGAGGTCGGCAAGGATGTCCAAGTCGAGGTGCTTGACGTCGACTTGGAGCGGGAGAGGGTCTCGCTGTCACTGAAGGCGACCCAGGAGGACCCGTGGCGGCAGTTCGCTCGCCAGCGTCAGATTGGTGAGATCATCGAGGGCCGTGTAACCAAGCTCGTCCCCTTCGGCGCATTTGTGGAGCTCGACGACGCTATTGAGGGCCTCGTGCACATCTCGGAGCTGGCCGAGCGCCACGTCGAGAAGGCAGAGGACGAGGTCCGGGTGCACGACCGCATCCCGGTCAAGATCATCGACATCGACCTCGACCGGCGCCGCATCAGCCTGTCGCGCAAGCAGGCGTTGAGGGCGGGGGCGGCCTCAGAGGGGGAATCGGCCGCCGAGATCGAGCTCGAGCCCGAGGCTGCAGAGATCGCGAGCGACGCTTCGGACACCGCTTCCGAGGACGCCACCTCCTTTGCCGAGGCGACGGAGGAGATGGGGGTGGCGGAGGACACTCCCGCGCCGGAGGTGGCCGATTCGGCCGAGCTCGCCGGACAGAGTGCGCCTCCCGAGGAGCGCGAAGAGGCCGAGGCGACTCGCCTGATGGCGCCGGACTCTCCGCCCGAGGGCCACGAGGGTGTGACCGCGTCGGAGAGCGACAAGCCCTCCACTGAGGTACGCATCTCCCAGGAGGAGCCCGAGGAGGGCGCGGTTCCGGGGACCGCGGTGGACGAGCTCGTCGCCGAGGAGGCATCCGAGGAGGCGGTCGAAAGGATCGACGACCCCTCCGCGGTGTCCGAGGGGGCGGGCGAGCCCGGCGGGGAGGAGTCGATCGAGTCGATCGTCGAAGACCTCAAGCGGCGCGGCGGCAAGTAGACAGTGCCCGCGTGACGTGCTGCTGGTAGGCGTCACTGGGGGAATAGGTTCCGGCAAGTCTGTATTCTCGGCGCTGCTGGCCGAGCGCGGGGCACAGGTCATCGATGCCGACGCATATGGGCGGGAGGCGCTACGGCCGGGGGAGCCCGCGTGGCACTCGGTCGTTGCGCAGTTCGGGCGGGAGGTCTTGATCCCCCAAAGCATGGAGATCGACCGCCAGGCTCTGGCCGACGTGGTCTTCCACGACCACGGCAAGCTCGCGGCTCTCAATGCCATCGTTCATCCAATTCTGTTTTCGGCCATTGCCGACTCCGTCGAGCGGTTGTCCCAGACGGACGAGATCGTCGTGATCGACGCCGCCATTCTGGTAGAGACGGGCATGGACAAGAACCTCGACACGCTCATCGTCGTCCACACCGACGAGGGCCTGCGGCGGGAGAGACTCAAGAAGCGCGGCATGTCCTCAGCCGATATCGAGGCCCGCGTGAGCTCACAAACGAGCACCGTCGATCTCCTCGCCAAAGCCGACATCGTGGTTAGCAACAACGGATCGCTCGACGACCTCGTCCGCGAGGCGGACCGTGTGTGGGCCGAGCTAACGAGCCGCCTGTTTTCATGAGTGGCATAGAGATCGTCTTCTTCGATGCGGGAGAGACGCTCCTCCATCCCCATCCTTCGTTTCCGGAGCTGTTCGCGCGCATCGCCCAGAGCCAGGGGCACGACGTCTCGGTCGAAGACGCGACTGAGGTCCAGCGCCGCCTTGCCCCACATCTGGTCGAACTCGCGGAGGACACCGGCGTAGAGAACCCATCATTTCAGGCCGAGGACTCGCTCCGTTTCTGGAGCTTTCTCTACCGAAGGTTATTGAAGGAGCTTGGAATCGAGGACGAAAGGCTCGTCTCGGCGCTCTATAAGACCTTCTCCGACATCTCCTCCTATGCACTGTTTGACGATGTCCTGCCCGCGCTGCGCCGGCTCGAGGCCGAGGGTTACCGTCTCGGCTTGATCTCGAACTTCGAAGAATGGCTCGAGGAGATGCTGGTCGAGCTCGAGATAGGCCACCTCTTCGAGGTCCGGATTGTTTCGGGCGTCGAGGGCGTAGAGAAGCCGGACCCGCGCATCTACCAGCTGGCGCTGGATCGGGCCGGGGCGCAGGCACAGGCGGCGGTGCACGTGGGCGACTCTCCCGCGATGGATGTCGAGCCCGCGGCCGCTGCCGGGATCAAACCCGTCCTGCTGGACCGCCTCGGCCGCTACCGCGACCACCCTGGAACGGTGATCTCGGGCTTGGACGAGCTGGCCGGAGCGGTGTCGGCCCTGGCCCGAGAGCCACACGATCCAAGGACTCCTCCCGTCCGCGCCGAGGGTAGCTGATTTGTCGGAGATCGTGTTCGCGTCGGCCACGCGCCAGGCGCAGCTCATCAAGCGAGGCGACGTCTCGCCCGTCGAGCTGGTCACCGAATATCTCGAGCGCATCGAGCGGCTCGACGGCGACATCAACTCATTCGTGACCGTGACCGCCGACAGCGCACTCGATGAGGCGCGGCGGATGCAGCGCTCGCTGGCTCAGGAGCACCTTCCGCCATTCGTCGGTGTGCCAATCACGATCAAGGATCTGATCGAGGTCGAAGGTGTGCGTTTCACGGCTTCGGCCAAGCCCTTCGCCGACAAGGTGGGGCTGACGGACGCGGCCTCGGTCAGGCGCATCAAGGAAGCCGGTTTCATCATCCTCGGCAAGTCGAACACGCCTGAGTTGGGGACGTTGTGCGTCACCGAGTCCGAGTTGAACGGCACCTGCCGCAACCCGTGGGATCCATCGTTGACATCCGGCGGCTCGAGCGGAGGAGCGGCCGCCGGGGTCGCCGCCGGCTTCGCCCCCATCGCTCACGGCTCGGATGGAGGAGGCTCCATCCGGATCCCGGCGTCTTGCTGTGGGCTCTACGGGCTCAAGCCGTCGCGAGGGCGTGTCTCGAACGGGCCGGGCGGTTCCGACCTCGCCGGCCTCGGCGTGCAGGGACCCCTCGCTCGCACGGTGGAAGACGCGGCCGCCCTGCTCGACGTCATGGCCGGCTACGAGGTCGGGGACCCTTACTGGGCCCCGCCTCCGGAGCGGCCCTTCCTGCGTGAGGTCGGCGCACCCCCCGGACGGCTGCGTATCGCAGTCACCACCCAGGCCCCAAACTTCGCACCGGTGGCGGAGGAGGTCGTGGCCGCAACGATGGAGGCGGCCGAGACGCTCGAAGGGCTCGGTCACATTGTCGAGGAGGCCGCGCCCGAGTGGGCGGATCCAGAGATTACGCCCCTGTTCGTGACGCTGTGGCAGGCCCGCAGTGTGGACGGGTGCGAGCCGCGGGAGTTGGAGCTCATCAACCGCACCCTTATCGAGAGCGGTGCTCAGACCTCGAGTCTCGAGTATGTGCGCGCCCTGTCCCGGCTGCAAAGCAAGGCGCGCGGGATCGTGGCCTTCTGGCGTGACTACGACCTTCTCTTGACGCCGACCCTCGCCCTCGAGCCGGTGCCTGTGGGATGGGTGTTCGAATCCGGTCATCCCTGGGAGCAGTTCGCAAGGATGGGGCTGTTCATTCCATTCACCCCCCTGATCAACCTCACCGGGCAGCCTGCCTGCAGCCTGCCCCTCCACTGGACCGAGAAAGGCATTCCGATCGGCGTTCAGCTGATCGGGAGGCCGGCGGGCGAGGCGATGCTGCTGCGGGTCTCGGCGCAGCTCGAGGAAGCGAGGCCGTGGGCGCATTGTCGTCCCCCCGGATTACGGTAGGGGAACCATGCCCCCGTTCAAAGTAGAAGCCGACTTCTCGCCTTCGGGAGACCAGCCCGACGCGATTCGCGGCCTTGCAGAAAGCGTCCTGGCCGGCAACCGTTTCACGACCTTGCTGGGGGCGACGGGGACTGGAAAAACCGCCACGCTGGCGTGGTCGCTCGAGCAGATCCAGAAACCCACCCTGGTGATCGCCCCGAACAAGTCGCTCGCCGCTCAGCTCTGCAACGAGTTCAAGCAGTTCTTTCCCGCCAATGCGGTCGAGTACTTCGTCTCCTACTACGACTATTACCAGCCAGAGGCCTATGTGCCATCGAGCGATACCTACATCGAAAAGGATTCGTCGGTCAACGAAGAGATCGAGCGGCTGCGGCACAGCGCAACCAGCGCGCTGCAGCAGCGCGACGACGTTCTCATCGTCGCAAGTGTGTCGTGCATATTCGGCCTGGGATCTCCTGAGGAATACCTCAAGCAGGTCGTAGACGTCGCCCGAGGTGGTACCGCGGATCGCGATTTCATCCTGTCAAAGCTCGTCGACATCCAGTACGAGCGAAACGACTTGAATTTCGTGCGCGGCAAGTTCCGCGTTCGCGGTGACACCATCGAGGTCTTCCCCGCTTATGAGGAAAAGGCGATTCGCATCGAGCTGTTCGGGGACGAAGTCGACCGCATCGTTTTACTCGACACCTTGACCGGCGAGATAACCGGCGAGCTCGATCATGTCACGATCTATCCTGGCTCCCATTACGTTGCGTCACGCGAGCGGATGTCCGCAGCCATCGAGGCAATCGAAAAGGAGCTCGCCGATCAACTCGGCGTGCTGCAGCAACAGGGCAAGCTTCTGGAGGCCCAGCGGCTTCGCATGCGTACTGAATACGACCTCGAGATGCTCAGGGAGGTCGGCTTCTGCAACGGGATCGAGAACTACGCCCGCCACATCGAGGGCCGTCCCACGGGCAGCAGGCCCTCGACCTTGATCGACTACTTTCCCGACGACCTCCTGATAGTCGTCGACGAGTCGCATGTCGGCGTGCCGCAGCTCGGGGGGATGTATGAGGGAGATATGAGCCGCAAACGCACGCTCGTCGAGCACGGATTCAGGCTTCCCAGCGCGCTGGACAACAGGCCTCTGCGCTTTGACGAGTTTCTCGACCGGGTCGAGCAGGTCGTGATGATGTCCGCCACTCCGGGGCCCTTCGAACGGAAGCACAGTGCCACCACCGTCGAGCAGATCGTACGGCCCACCGGGCTCATTGATCCCGAGGTCCTCATACGCCCCACCAAAGGCCAGATAGACGATCTCCTGGACGAGATAAAGAAGCGCACGAACGCTTCTCAGCGGGTGCTGGTAACGACTCTGACCAAGAAGATGGCCGAGAACCTCACCGACTATCTGCTGACCTCGGGAATCAGAGTGCGGTATTTGCACTCGGACATCGGGGCCGTCGAGCGAATCGAGATCCTGCGCGACCTACGCCTCGGCGAGTTCGATGTGCTCGTCGGCATCAACCTCCTGCGCGAAGGGCTCGACCTTCCCGAGGTCTCACTCGTGGCGATCCTCGATGCCGACAAGGAGGGCTATCTGCGATCGCAGACCTCGCTGATCCAGACCATCGGCCGGGCCGCGAGGAATGTCGACGGTCAGGTCATCATGTATGCCGACGAGGTCACCGATTCCATGCGCCGGGCGATCTCCGAGACCCAGAGGCGGCGACAGATCCAGCTCGTGTACAACCAGGAGCACGGGATCGACCCGCAGTCAATCCGCAAGGCGGTGACCGACATTCTCATCGAGGGAATGGGTCGCAGACGCACCGACGCGACCGTGCCGGTCGCATCGAAGAGCCGCCGCAGCGAGCCGTTCGGGGGCAGCCCCGACGAGCTGCAGAGGCTCCTGTTGCAGCTCTCAGAGGAGATGCACCAGGCCGCGGAGGACCTCCGGTTCGAGTATGCGGCCCGGCTGCGCGACGAGATCAAGGAGTTGCGCCGGGAGCTGCGCGAGGTCGGCTGAGGTAGGTAGGGGCTGGTAGGGTCACCCAGCCAGACTGGACGACGAAAAGGGGGCATTCTTGCGACGCATATTGACTGTGTGCGCGACCGTCGCGCTTGCCGGATCGCTTTTGCCAGCTTTCTCTGCCGCGGCCAGGTCATCGAGCGGGGCAGTTGGGGGCAGGACCACCTCGGACATCCGCCATGTCGGGCCCGACTACAACAAGGGACGCAGCCTTCCCTTCGCAGCGAGCGTGCGGCGCGTTGCCCGGGAGGCTCGCACTCAGTTGCGCGGGGCACAGGCCGCTCCGCCCGTGGTGGGTGACGACCGCACGTGGTTGGCTCTCGACGACGCGCAGGGTGCCGTCTACCTCAAGGACTACCGGCTGCGCGGCGTGGGGGACAAGGTCGAGGTGTGGGTCGCGCACGATGTCGACAAGGTCTCCCGGAACGTCAAGTTCCGGCCCAACGACTGCCGTAACGGCGAGCGCACCACGATCACCGACGACCAGGTGAACTACCTCATCGATGAGTTCGACACCAACATGTACCCCAAGGAGTCGCAGGCGTTCTCAGTCCCGCCCGATCGCGATGGAGCCGAGGCGGTGCTGCCCGGGCTGGTCGATCTCCCCGCCGACTACTACTCGGGCGAGGGCGACAACATCGTCGTGCTGATCGACAACGTGCGCGACGCGAACTTCTACGACTACAACAACACCGAGGGCAACACTTACATCGCCGGCTTCTTCTTCTCGGTGTTCAACGAGCTCGTCGATCGCAACGTCATGTCGATCGACGCCTTCGACTGGCTCCACCGCACCGGCGCCAACCCGCCCGACGACCCGGTGGCGGGCGACAACTGCGCCAGTGCTCCGGCGCGACCGTTCCTCTACGAGAGCGTGTTCGCGCACGAGTACCAGCACCTGCTCGAGTACTACGAGGACCCGGACGAGAACTCATGGCTCAACGAGGGCCTGTCCGACTGGGCGCAGACGCTCACCGGCTACGTCGACCCCAGCCTGCCCATCACCGACCAGGACTTCGACTCTCATGTCCAGTGCTTCCTCGGCCACCTAGGCGTCGAAACCCCGGCCAACCCGAACCCCAGGCGTGGCGGGCCCGAAAACTCCCTCACCGCATGGCAGGACCAGGGCCCGGACGAGATCCTCTGTGACTACGGCGCCGCTTACACGATGATGGAGTACCTCCACGGGCTGTACGGCGACGACTTCATGACCGCGTTGCACAAGGGCGACCGCACAGGCCTCAAGTCGCTGGGATCCTTGCTCGCGGCGGAGGGCGACGACACCGCCGCCGACATCGTTCACCGCTGGGCGGCCACGGTCGCTCTCGACGGAATCATCGACGACGGCGCCGCGCTCAACGGTGCATCGGAGGCGGACTACACCGCGCCGACCCTCGATGCCACCATCAATTGGGACGAAACCCACGCCTACTCGAAGAAGGGCGCTCCCCCCAACGGGTCGGACTACGTCCGCCTGCGCGACGCCGCCGGTGAATATCTGGACGCCTCGCAGGTCGACGAGGTCGCCTTCGACGGCGCCTCTGCACTGGCCCCGCTGCCGGTCGAGTGGCGTGTGGACAACAAGCCGCCTCAGCACGACTCCAAGGCGTTGTACTCGGGGTCGGGGACCAACTTCGACCGCACGATCGTGCGCCGGGTCTATGTACGCAAGAAGAATCCAACGGTATCGTTCAAGACCAAGTGGAACACTGAAATAGGCTGGGACTTCGGCTTCGTCCAGGTCTCGACCGACGGCGGCAAGACCTACCAGAGCCTCAGGAACGCGGACACGACTTCGGTCACAGACGCCGGGGCCATCCCTATCGTCAAGCAGAACGTTCCCGGTTTCACCGGCAACTCCGAGGGCTGGAAGAAGGAGACCTTCAACCTCGAGAAATACGCCGGGCAGAGCATTCTGCTGTCGTTCCGCTATGTCACCGACTCGGGCGTCGACCTCCCGGGATGGTGGATAGACGATGTCAAGATGGGCGGAAAGCTCATCTCCAAGGGTCTGTCGGTGGCGGAGTGGCGTAGCGCGACGCAGGTGCGCCCGAAGAAGGTGGCGGGCTTCACCGTGCAGCTCGTGGCTTACAACGATTCACACGGCCAGGCGTGGATCGCGGAGGTGCCGCTCGACGACGCCTTTGCAGCCACGCTTGATGCCGCCGCCGTGACCGATGCTGTGGGCGGGCAGGCCGAGACCGTGGCGGCCATCGTCACTTACGACGAGCCGACCGAGCTGATCTCGCCGCCGCAGTACGCGCGCTACAGCCTTACCGTCAACGGGGTGAAGCAGCCCGGAGGCTGATTGATAGTTAACATCCAGCGATTGGACTAGATGCCTTTCAGGCCTTGAGCGCGTTCAGCAGCGCGTCGACATCCGAGTTGTCGTTGTAGAGATGAAACGAGACGCGCAGGTTCCCGGCCCGCCACGCCGCCAGGATCCCGGCGCGCTCGAGCCGGCGGGCGTCGCCGTCAACCTCGATCGATACGATCGCGGAGTTGCTCGGCTGGAGCCCGATCGAGTCACGAAACTCGTTGGCGAGGCCGACGTTGTGCTCGTTTATCACATCGACTCCGATGTCCTCAACGAGCTCGAGCGCGAGGCGCGCTCCGACCCACGAAAACCAGGCAGGCGAGCGCCGAGGTCAGCTCATCGAACGCCGGCCGGGGAGGCAGTCCGTAGCTGGCGGTGTTGAGGTAGACGGACTCGGGGTCCCAGAGGTCCTTCGCCGCCGCCAGCTCCATGCTCCTGGATGCTACCCGTCCCCAAACGAACCTCAATCGAGATGCCGGGAACAACCGTGGCGAGCTTCCCGTCTTAGCCAGCAATAGCGGGCTCAGCGAGAGAGGTGTCTTATGCGGATCGTCAAGGTGCTCCTGCTTTCGGTTGTCATCACGGCGCTAGCAATGGGACCCGTCCTCGCCTGCGGTGGCCTCGTCGCACCGAACGGCTCGGTGAACCTGGTGCGCACGACCACTCTGGCCGCCTACGTCGACGGTGTCGAGCACTACATCACCTCCTTCGAGTTCACGGGGGCAGGCGGGGGCAAGTTCGGCTCGATCGTCCCGCTACCCGACGTGCCTTCAGAGGTGAGCAAGGCCGGCCGGTGGACGCTCCAGCGTCTCGTCGAGGAGGTTCGGCCGCCGGCACCCCTTATTGAGAGCCAGTCGCTCGGTCTGCGTGCCGCGGACAAGGCGGAAGTGTTGTTAGAGGAGCGCGTCGGCGCGCTCGACGTCACCGTGCTGCGAGGCGGCGGCGACGAGGTCGGGAAATGGGCAAAGGACAACGGCTTCTTCCTGCCACCCGATGCTCCCGAGGTGCTCGACTTCTACGGTGAGCGGAGTCCCATCTTCATGGCCGTCCGCTTTGACCTGAAGCGCGCCCAGGCCAAAGACCTGCAGTCCGGCGACGGCATCCCGGTACACCTGGCGATCCCCACCGATCGTCCCTGGGTGCCGCTTCGCATCCTCGCGCTCGGGCGGCAGCCCGAGGAGGTCGTCCAAGCCGACGTCTTCCTGTTGAACCAGACCAGACCGGCCCTGATGCCGGACATGGAGGCTCCGGGTACGTCTGAGGGACTCATCCTGGAGCGCAGCGAGGAGGCGTCAGAGCTGCTGCTGACCGACCTCGCCGGCGATCGCGGCATGAAGTGGCTGCCGACGCAGGACATGTGGCTCGACTACATCCGCATCAACACGCCCGCCGCTCAGCTCGACCACGACCTCGCGCTGAGCGTCGACGGCGATACACCCTCTCCGGTGGACGCGGGCTTCGCTCTGGCAGGCGCAACGGTTCCCCAAGAGCCCGCGCCCGTGTGGGCTTGGCTGGGAACTGGGCTTCTCGGTGTGGTCGTCCTCGTCTTCGAGCGTCGCTTGTTTCCGAGGCGATGAAAATCGGGGTGCGGCTCGGCCTCGGACTTCTGACTCTGGTCCTGGGGGCCTGCGCACCCTCCGAGGCACGCGCGCCGGAGGTGATGGTGAGGATCGAACACTCACGCTTCTCTCCAGATCGCTACGAGTTCGAAGCGGGCACGACCGTTGAGTTCGTGATCCACAACGACGACCCCATCGACCACGAGTTCATTCTCGGCGACACCTCCGTTCAGGATCGTCACGAGCGTGGGAATCATGCGCAACACGGCGCGATCCCCGGCGAGATATCGGTGCCCGCGGGCGCCACGGTCGTTACCACCTACGACTTCACCGAGCCGGGTAGACTCATCATCGGTTGTCATCTCCCCGCCCACTACGCCTACGGAATGAGAGCGCCGGTGACGGTGGCTCCTTCAGAATAAACTGAAAGGACTGTCGTGAGCGTCGAGTTCCTGTTGACGTCTTTCGTTGTTGTCGCTACACCCGGCACAGGGGTTCTCTATACGATGGCGGCCGGGCTATCACGTGGCGCCCGGGCTAGCTTCATTGCTGCCGTCGGATGCACTCTCGGCATCATCCCGCACATGACGGCGGCGATCACGGGATTGGCGGCGCTGCTACATACCAGCGCAATGGCGTTCCAGATTCTCAAGTATTTTGGAGTCGCTTATCTCCTCTACATGGCGTGGAACACACGAAGGGACAAGGGCGGGCTGACGGTGGAGAAGGACATCGCGCCACGGTCGGCAACGAAGGTGATCGTCTCCGGCATCCTGATCAATATCCTCAACCCGAAGTTGACGGTCTTCTTCTTCGCGTTTCTGCCTCAGTTCGTGAGCGCCAATGAGCCAAGTGCGTTTCTCCGCATGGTCGAGTTGAGCGCCGTTTTCATGCTCCTCACGTTCATCGTCTTCGTCGGCTACGGGAAGTTCGCCGCCGTGATGCGCGATCACGTCATTTCACGTCCGCGCGCGTGGACCTGGATGCGCCGTGCATTCGCAGGCGCGTTCGTCGCCCTCGCTGCCAGACTGGCTTTCAGCGATAGATGACGCCGCCATTCACGATGTCCGATAAGCACCTGGTATTCGCACCGCCCGGGGACGAGGTCACGTTGCGTCTGCCATTTCGGACCCCGATGGATGCCCCCGCCCTGTTTGCATTTCTCGCTGCTCGGTCTGTTCGGGGAATCGAGGAGCGTGTTGGCGAATCGTACCGGCGCACGCTCAAGCTCCCACACAGCCCCGGCATCGTGGAGCTTGAACCGGGAGCCAACTTTGTTTGGTGCAGGTTGCGGCTTGGGGATGTCCGCGACCTCGCCGTCGCGGTATGCAGGTGCCGGCTTCTCTTGGATCTCGATGCCGATCCCGTCGCTATCAACTCGGCGTTGGGCGGCGATCCGCTTCTGGGGCCGCTCGTAAGACGCTCGCCCGGCCTAAGGGTTCCCGGAACGGTAGACGGAGCCGAGCTCGCGGTGCGGGCGGTGATCGGCCAGCAAATATCCGTGGCGGGAGCCCGCACGATTGCGGGCCGGCTGGTGGCCGGCTTCGGCACGCCGCTTGCCGCACCAAGCGGTGGATTGACTCATGTCTGGCCCGATGTGGAGGTGCTCGCGGAAGCCGATCTCGCAAAGATTGGGTTTCCGCGGAAGCGTCAAGCAACGATCAGGTCGCTGTCAACGGCGTTGGCTGCGGGTGACATCGTGATTGATCCGGGCGCCGATCGACTTGAAACCCGGGCCAAGCTTGTGGAGTTGCCGGGCATCGGACCTTGGACCGCGTCGTATATCGCGATGCGAGCGCTGGGCGACCCGGACGCATTCACCGCGACGGACCTTGGAGTTCGACGCGCTCTGGAGCGTCTCGGTTCGAGCGAAGACTTCGAATCCATCGCAAGGCGCTGGAAGCCGTGGCGCGCTTATGCCCAGCAGCACCTCTGGAAGAGCCTCGGCGCCAAGAACCGTGAGGTTCCAACACTCGGTTAGTCAGTCGTGGCGGATCACCTTCTCCGCTAAAGGAGCGCTGAGCGCTGCTCAGGTGGAGAAGATTCGGTCGCTCTGTAACCCAGCGAGTAGCGGCCGGCTCCTCAGCGACCGGTGGCGCAAGTGACACAAAGGCCGGCCCACGGCAGGATCTCGAGCCGTTCCTGCGCAATGTCTCTGCCGCATTTGTCACACAAGCCGTAGCTTTCCTCCTCGAGCTTGGCAAGTGCCCGGTTAACATCGGCGAGCGTCCCTTGTAGCTTGCTGTGGGCGTCGACCTGCACTATGCGCTCGACTGCAATGCTCGTGCCCTCGCCCACGCGTTTCCCGAACGAGATCCCACTCTGCTCCTCCGGAGGAGCCGACATTCGCGCGAGCTGGCCTTCCAACTCGGCTTTCTTGGCCTCCAATCCCGCAGTGACGTGGTCCACCCCGTCATTATCGCCGGGTGGCAGCGGCACCCTGGGGCCTGCCTCTTGACTCAGCCCAAATGGGTGTCATAGTGAGTGGACATTCATTCATATCTACAGGAGGCCCACGTGGCATGGACGGCTGCCGACATCCCGGATCAGAGCGGTCGGGTCGCGCTTGTGACCGGCGCTAACGGCGGGCTCGGTCTCGAAACTGCCCGTGAGCTAGCCCGCAAGGGAGCCCACGTCGTCATTGCGGCTAGAAACCAGGACAAAGCCGAGACCACCCGGCGCCGTCTGGTCACGGAGATTCCCAACGCCTCGCTCGAGGTGAGGCGACTCGACCTCGCCTCGCTCGAATCGATCCATGAGCTTGCTGCGAATGTTCTCGGAGAACACGTCGCCATCGATCTGCTCGTCAACAACGCTGGAGTCATGGCCACCTCACGTCGCGAGACGGCCGACGGATTCGAGCTGCAGTTTGGCACCAACCACCTTGGGCACTTCGCACTCACCGCGCTGCTGATGCCTGCTCTGCTGCAAGGCAGCAACGCGCGGGTCGTCACGGTCACGAGTACCGGCCGCCACTTCGGGGGTTCGGTGGACCCGAACGATCCCCACCTCCAATCGGACTATGACCCCTGGCGAGCCTACGGACGCTCGAAGATGGCCAACCTTCAGTTCGCGGTCGAGCTAAACCGCCGGCTCGAAGTTGCCGGCGCTTCGGTGGCGAGCCTCGTCGCCCACCCTGGCTTCGTGAATACGGATCTCCAAGCGCAGAGCGTCCGTGCCAGCGAGGGAGGAGGCAGCCAGCGCTTTTTCCACGCCATGGTTGGGCGCTTCGGCATGACTGCTCACGATGGCGCCCTCTCTCAACTTCGGGCCGCCACGGATCCGAAGGCTCGCGGGGGAGAGCTCTACGCCCCTCGCTGGGTCAACTTCGGCCCTCCGGTGCGCAGACCGATCAGTGAACGGGCGAGGAAGAATGGCGCGCTGCGTAGCCTCTGGACAATCTCCGAGCGAGAAACGAGGGTCGGCTTGGACATCGAGGCCCTCGCGCAACAGGTGCGCAAAGGGTGAGCCCAAGCGCCACTCGTGTCGATCGCGCCGCTCTGGTTCGCCGAGCATTGCTTGAGCTGGTCGCCGAACGAGGTTTACGGGGGGCAAACATGGCCGCGGTCGCCGAGCGCGCTGGCGTGGCCGCGGGCACGATCTACGTCCACTACGGCTCCAAGGACGAGCTCATACTCGCCACCCACCATGAAGTGAAGCAGGAGCTTGGACAAGCGGCAGCCACGATCAATCCTGCCGATCCCCCCGCGGAGCGTTTTAGCCTCCTCTGGCGCAGCATCTACGGGCACCTCGCCCATGACCCGGATCGGGCCAGGTTTCTCGTGCAGATCGAGTGTTCCCCCTACTCGGTCGCTCTGCATGCGGAAGGGGCTGCGGCCCCCGAAGACGAGCTGAGACGCGTTGCGGCCGCCTCCGACCTGGCCCCACTGCTGGTTGACCTTCCTCTGGAGGTGATCTACGAGCTCGGGATCGGGCCGGCCGTGCGCCTCGCCGCGCACCCCGGTCAAACACTGGACGAGGCATCCCTCGAGCGTCTCGCCACCGCCTGTTGGCGAGCCATCACCAAGCCGTAAACATTTCCGCCGGGCCGATGAGTTCGCAGCCTGGAGACAGTCATAAGAAGGACACCAAGAATGTATTTAAGATCGGTGTTCAGATGAGCGGGAGGCGAAATGAAACTCGGACAAAACGCATTCAGCGGGTTCTCGGTCGACGATACGGCCAAGGCGAAGGAATTCTATGGTCAGACGCTGGGGCTCGAAGTGAGCGAGCTGCCCAACTTTGGCCTGCTGCAGGTCACCATCGCCAACGGAGGCAAGGTCTTGCTCTATCCGAAGGAAAACCATGAGCCGGCGAGCTTCACCGTTCTCAATTTTTCCGTCGACAACGTCGACGAGGCCGTCGACGAGCTGACCTCACGCGGGGTGCAGTTCGAGCGCTACGAGGGCGACCTCTCCACCGATGAGAAGGGCATCGCTCGTGGTAGCGGGCCGACCATTGCCTGGTTCAAAGACCCCGCCGGGAACATTCTGTCGGTGCTGGAGGGCTAACGCCACCCCCCCAACCTGCCTCGGGGCGTCCCTTGCTCCTTGTGGCCGCACCGCTGGCCGTGGCGATCTGTGTCTTCGGCACGATCTACGGTGCCGGAGCGAGTGCCTTCGCTACCCCGTCAGAGATCATCCTGTCGTCTCTGGTGATCTTCTCCGGCGCAGTGCAATTTGCGCTTCTCGGCTTACTCCTTGCGGGGGGTTCGCCCCTCGCCATAGTCGCGACAGCAGCGATGCTCAACACGCGCCACCTTCTTCTCGGGGCGGCTCTGAGGAGCAGGTTGCCGGACTCACGGTCCCGTCGTGCTCTCTTGGCTTGGTGGCTGGTGGACGAGACGGCCGGCCTGGCTCTCGCGTCTGGCGCTGGCGCGGCCCGCGTGATGCTGCTCTCAGGCATCCTCTGCTATTCGGCCTGGGTCATCGGGACGATACTTGGCGTGGTGGGAGCTTCGCTTGCCTCGCTTGAGGGTTTGGCAGAGGCGATCTTCCCCGTCTTGTTTGTGGGGCTTGCCGCCCTGTCCATCGTGAACCGCGCCGCAGCGGTTAGAAGCGGAACCGCGGCGCTAATAGCCGTACTTTTGATTGTTGTTTTTCCACAGGCAAGAGGTCTGGCACCCGTGATCGCCGCCCTTGCGGTCGCCCTACCCGAAGGTAAGTCATGAGTCTGTGGCTGATCGTCGCATTGGCCTTGCTGACCTATCTCAGCCGAGTCGCGTCGCTGGTTCTCCTCCCCAAGCCATCACCGCGCGTGGAGCGGGTGGTCTCCCGCGCCCCGGCCCCCCTGTTCGCGGCATTTGCAGCGAGCTCGTTGTTGCCGTCATTCCGGGATCCCGCCTCCGTGGAAGCGTTTACAGCAGTGCTGCTAGCGGTTACCGTCGCAGTCGCGACCCGGACGCGGTCGCTCTTGGTCATTCTTGCAGCGGGCCTCGGCGGGTACGTCCTCGCTACCGGAGTCCGCGCTCTGGTATGAGAACCTCTCGGCGTTCTTAGGCACCGAAGCAGGCGATGATTCCGCTCGGCATGCTGGCGGTTTGACTTCAACTCGGCTTTAGGGTGCATTCTTGGCGCCCATGGTGACAACCACTGCGACTGACCATCCGACCTCCCGCCTCCTGTCGCCTGCCTACCGGGCACTCACGATCGGAGCGGTCTCGCTCGCCTCGATGATCGCGTTCGAGTACCTCGCGGTAGCGACTGCGATGCCGACCGTCGCGCGGGAGCTCAACGGGCTGCCGTTGTACGCGCTCGCATTCGGAGCGTCGCTCGCGGCCGGCGTCGTGGGTCTTGTCGTCGGTGGGATCTGGAGCGACTCCGTCGGTCCACGGGGCTCAATTTGGCAGGGCGTCACCTGGTTCGTCGTCGGACTGGTGATCGCGGGACTGGCGCCGTCGATGTGGGCGCTTGTTGCAGGGCGGATCGTGCAGGGCTTCGGAGGTGGTCTGCTTTCTGTTGCTCTCTATGTGGTTGTCGGTCACTGCTACCCAGCGCGACTTCATCCCAAGATATTCGGGGCCTTCGCCGCAGCCTGGGTCGTACCCTCGATCATCGGGCCTGCGCTAACGGGATTCGTGGTGGAACAGTGGAGCTGGCGGTGGATCTTTCTCGCTATTGCTTTGCTCGCTCTTCCCGCCGCTGTGCTTGTGCGTCCGGCCCTCGCAAGTCTGGAGGATGCGCCTCGCGCCGGAGCGCACTCCAATCGCAGGATCTTGTGGGCGCTGGGTGCTGCTCTGGGAGCGTCCGCGCTGCACTTCGGCGGCCAGCAGCGCGGGGCCCCGGCAGTTGCGGTCCTAGCATCCGGGTTGGCAGGCGTCATGCGCTTTGCTCCGCGCCTCTTGCCGCCGGGAACTACGCGTATGAGTCGTGGACTCCCTTCCGTGGTTGCGCTGCGCGGAATAGCGTCCGCCGCGTTCTTGGAGGCGGAGATCTTCGTGCCCTTGATGCTGACTCGTCAACGTGGTCTCTCGCCCGCGGCAGCAGGGCTCACTCTCACGCTCGCCGCCGTCTCGTGGTCGGCGGGCTCCTGGTATCAGGGACGCGAGCGCCGGCCGCTCTCACGCGTTCTACTACTAAGACTCGGAATGTCCCTGGTTGCGGGAGGAATCGCCACCACCAGCCTGGTGTTGAGCCCCTCGGTTCCGATCTTCGTTGCGTGGGCGGGGTGGGCAATGGCGGGCGCCGGCATGGGGCTCATCTATCCGACGCTGTCGGTTCTGACGCTCGAGCTGTCGGCCCCAGAGGAACAGGGGGCGAACAGCTCGTCCTTGCAGCTGTGCGACTCTTTGTTCGCCGTCGCGGCGATCGCTCTCGGAGGCTCATTGTTCGCCGCACTGGTGGGAAGCTTGCCGGTGACCGCTTTCGCGCTGTTGTTCGGGATCGCGTGCGCGCTCGCTCTCACCGGTGCGCTGCTCTCGAGCCGCGTAAGGGCGCCGACGGCGCCTCCCCGGGCTCCCTTCTCCCGGCCCCCGGCTGCCGAACCTTTACGCTCTAACTCATGAACAATAGCGAGCCCCTGGAGATTCTCACCATGGGCCGAGTCGGCGTCGACATCTACCCGCTTCAGGTGGGGGTGGCCCTCGAGGAGGTCGAGACCTTCGGCAAGTTTCTTGGGGGGAGTGCCACCAACGTAGCCGTGGCGGGGGCGCGTCACGGTCGCCGCTCGGCGGTCATCACCCGAACCGGCGACGATCCCTTCGGCAGATTCGTCCACCAGGCACTGGGCGGTCTTGGCGTCGACGACCGCTATGTGACCTCGGTCGCGAATCTGCCCACGCCGGTGACCTTCTGCGAGATCTTCCCGCCCGACAACTTCCCCCTCTATTTCTACCGCTTTCCCAAGGCGCCTGATCTGGAGATCCGTGCTGAGGAGCTCGACCTGGAGGCCATCGCGGCCACGTCCCTGTTCTGGGTCACCGCGACCGGCCTTTCCGCCGAGCCGAGCCGTTCTGCCCACCACGCAGCGCTCGACGCGAGGGGCGGGACTCACCCGACCGTCCTGGATCTCGACTACCGTCCCATGTTCTGGCCCAATCGCGAGTCCGCACACCGAGAGGTGGGCTCTGTGCTGCCACACGTAACGGTGGCGATCGGGAATCTCGACGAGTGCGACACGGCGGTCGGGGTTCGAGATCCACACAAAGCCGGACAAGCGCTGCTCGATGCAGGCGTCCAGCTGGCAATAGTGAAGATGGGTCCCGAGGGTGTGCTTGGAATGGCCTCGGACACTGAAGAACATGTGCCCCCTCATCCCGTTGAAGTCGTCAACGGGCTTGGCGCCGGAGACGGGTTCGGCGGCGCCGTCTGCCACGGCCTTCTGGAGGGTTGGCCCCTCGAGCGTGTTCTCCGCTTCGCCAACGCTGCCGGGGCGATCGTCGCTTCGCGACTCGAGTGCTCGACGGCCATGCCCACCACTGAAGAGGTCGAGTCGTTACTGTCGTTGAGCCTGGGGAAGCCATGAAGCAGGATCTTCTGGGGCGACGTCGCCCGACGGCCCCTGAGAGGAGGCCCCGATGACCACCAGCACGGTGCGGATGACCGTCGGCCAGGCGCTGGTCAAGTTCCTCGTCGCCCAATACAGCGAGCGTGATGGTCACGAACAGCGCCTGATCGAGGGGGTGTTTGGAATCTTCGGCCACGGAAACGTTGCCGGAGTCGGCCAAGCGCTCCTGCAGCAGGAACTCGAGGACCCAAGCGCCTTGCCGTATGTGCTTGCGAGGAATGAGCAAGGCATGGTGCACGCCTCTGCAGCCTTCGCCCGGATGCGCGACCGACTCTCTACCTGGGCATGTACTGCCTCGATCGGACCGGGCTCGACGAACATGGTGACAGGGGCAGCCCTCGCCACCATCAGCAGGCTCCCGGTGCTTCTGCTGCCGAGCGACGTTTTCGCCACTCGAGCCCCCGACCCGGTCCTGCAACAGCTCGAATACATGGCGGCTCCGGACGTGACCGTGAACGATGTCTTTCGTCCCGTCTCGAAGTTCTTTGACCGGGTGTGGCGCCCGGAGATGCTGCCTTCCGCTCTGCTTGGAGCGATGCGCGTGATGACCGATCCGGCGGAGACCGGGGCGGTTGCGATTGCGCTTCCCCAGGACGTCCAGGCAGAGGCACACGAGTGGCCGGTTGCGCTGTTCTCCAAGCGGGTGTGGCACATTCCCCGTCCGGTGCCCGAAGCGGCTTCATTGGCGGCGGCCGTTGCGACGATCCGGTCGTCGCGCCGGCCGATGATTGTCTCGGGTGGCGGCACCATCTACTCGGATGCCACCGAAGCGCTTCGTGCTTTCGTGGAAAGCACGGGCATCCCCGTTGGAGAATCGCAGGCGGGCAAAGGCAGCCTTGCCTATGATCACCCCCTCGCTCTCGGCGCCGTTGGCTCTACTGGCACGACGGCGGCGAACACCATCGCGCGAGAAGCCGATCTGGTAATCGGTATCGGCACTCGCTACAGCGACTTCACAACCGCCTCCCGGACCGCTTTCCAGAACCCAGACGTGCGGTTCGTCAACATCAACGTCGCAGCTTTCGACGCCGCCAAGCACGCCGGACTCATGGTGGTGGCCGATGCGCGCGTGGCACTCGAGACAATCGGGGCCGAGCTCGGAGGATGGTTTGTTGATCCCAGCTACCGGAGCCGGGCGTCTAAGTTGTCACAAGAGTGGAATGCAGTCGTCGAGCATGCCTACCACCTCGGGCACGAGCCACTCCCGGCTCAGTCCGAGATCATCGGCGCGGTCAACGAGGTCTCTGAGCCGACCGACGTCGTAATCTGCGCCGCCGGGTCGATGCCCGGCGAACTTCACAAGCTGTGGCGAACTCGGGATCGTAAGGGATACCACGTGGAGTATGGATACTCATGCATGGGTTACGAGATTGCCGGCGGCGTCGGTGCCCGCATGGCTTGCCCCGACCGGAACGTATTCGTGATGGTCGGGGATGGGTCGTTCTTGATGATGGCGCAAGAGCTGGTTACTGCAGTACAGGAGGGCATCAAAGTAGTCGTGATCCTGGTGCAGAACCACGGCTTTGCCTCGATCGGTGCTCTGTCGGAGGAGCTCGGTTCGCAGCGGTTCGGTACCCGCTATCGAGCGCGGGACCCCGAGACTTGCCGGCTGGACGGCGAGCTTCTGGCGGTCGATCTAGCTGCGAACGCGGCCAGCCTCGGCTGCACCGTGTTTCGGGCGGATGGTATCGAGTCTCTCAAGGGAGCGATCAAGAAGACCAAGGACGCGTCGGGCCCTGTCGTGATCCACATCGACTCCGACCCGTTCATCCCCGCTCCGAGCAGCGAATCGTGGTGGGACGTGCCGGTCTCGGAAGTGTCCGATCTCGAGTCCACCAAACAGGCGCGAGCAGCATATGAGGGAGCAAGGGCAAAGCAGCAACATCTCATCCGATCGCAGGAGAGGAGCTCTAGTTGAGGCTTATTACTCATTGGATCGATGGAAAGCCTACCGAGGGCGATTCCACCCGGACGAGCCCCGTCTACAATCCGGCGCTGGGCAGCCAAGAGGCGGAGGTGCTGTTCGCAGAGTCCTCCGACGTGGACCGCGCCGTCCGAGCGGCGGCGCGGGCATTCGAGGATTGGTCCGAATCGTCGTTGAGCCACCGCTCGCAGGTGCTGTTCGCATTCCGAGAGCTGCTCAATGATCGCAAGCGCGAGCTTGCCGAGCTGATTACCGATGAGCACGGCAAAGTAGTTTCCGACGCGGAAGGCGAGGTGCAGCGAGGACTCGAAGTGGTGGAGTTCGCCTGCGGAATTCCCAGCCTTCTAAAGGGTGATTACTCCGACCAGGTTGCGAGCAACGTCGACAGCTTCTCCTTTCGTCAGCCGCTGGGGGTTGTGGCCGGAATCACTCCATTCAATTTCCCGGCCATGGTGGCAATGTGGATGTACCCGGTTGCGATAGCGGCGGGGAATTGCTTCGTCCTCAAGCCGAGCGAACGCGATCCCTCTGCGGCGCTGTTCGTGGCGGAGCTGTGGTCCGAGGCAGGACTTCCCGACGCCGTCTTCAACGTGGTCCAAGGCGATAAGGCTGCGGTGGACGCCTTGCTGGACCATCCCGGCGTGGCCGCCATTTCGTTCGTCGGCTCAACTCCGATCGCTCGATACATTCACGAGCGAGCAACGGCCAACGGAAAGCGCGTACAAGCTTTGGGAGGAGCGAAGAATCACGCCATCGTGTTGCCAGACGCAGATCCCGAGTACGTCTCCAATCACCTCACCGCTGCCGCATTCGGTTCAGCGGGGGAGCGGTGTATGGCCATCTCGGCCGCGATAACGGTGGGGAGTGCGGCAGACCCGCTGATGGAAGTACTCGATCGCAAGTCGCGCGAAGTACGTGTCGGCTCCGGCCGGGATCCATCTTCGGACATGGGACCCGTCATCACTCCCCAGGCACGTGATCGAATCGTGTCGATCATCGATTCTGGAGAGCGGCAGGGAGGCACGGTTCGTGTGGATGGTCGCGGCATCAAGGTGGTGGATTACGAGGATGGATTCTTTGTCGGGCCCACCCTCATCGATCACGTCTCGACCGATATGGACGTCTACACCAAGGAAATCTTCGGCCCGGTGCTATCGGTGGTGCGGTCGAGCTCGGTGGAAGAGGCTATAGGCGTCATCAATGACAATCCCTACGGCAACGGGACTGCGATCTTTACCTCGGATGGCGGCGCCGCCCGCAAGTTCATGCGCAAGGTAGAGGTGGGGATGATCGGGATCAACGTGCCCATTCCGGTGCCGATGGCATACCACTCCTTCGGGGGTTGGAAGGACTCGCTGTTCGGCGAGCACCACATCCACGGGCCGGACGGGGTTCGCTTCTACACGCGGGGCAAGGTGGTCACGTCGCGGTGGCCTGAAGTGCACCATCGGGCGTCATTTGATATGCCGACGGCCACTTGATCAGCTCGGCCGGGATGCGAAGAAGTGGTGATATCCCATAAGTAAGCTCGTGCACTCGAGTCCTGGGGATTGATGTGGATCTGTTCCGACCGAAGGGAAGCCTAGCCGTCGGACCCGATCCTGTAGTGCTCACCACTGAGGGCGCGGGATGGACCTACTCGGGGCTGCAGGTAGCGCGTCTCGCACCGGGCGAGACACGGTTGTTGGATTTCGGCGCACGCGAGGGGGCAGTGGTTCCGCTGAGCGGTTCAGCGGTGATCGAGACCGGTAACGGTAGGTTCTTCGAGCTCGCCGGCCGGAAGAGCGTTTTCGCCGCGATCACCGACCTCTGTTACCTGCCCCGGGAGACGTCGTTTTCGATCACCTCTCGGGACGGGGGCGAGTTTGCTCTTGCAACCGCGGTAGCGAAAGAGCGGACCGGCGCTTTCTACCGAGCCGCATCAGAGGTCGAGGTGCAGGTACGCGGTGCAGGTCCCGCAACGCGTCAGATCAATCAACTACTCGGAGCGGGCACGGCAGGACCCGAAAACCTCATCGTAGTGGAGGTTCTGACGCCGGAGGCAAACTGGTCCTCCTACCCCCCCCACAAGCATGACGAATCGACCGCCGATGAGGTGCCCCTCGAAGAGATCTACTACTTTCGGATCAAGGGGGACGGGGGCTTCGGCCTGCATCGCACCTACACCGCCGACTGCGAGATCGACGCAACGGTCACAGTTAGCGACGGCGATGTCTTCCTCGTCCCGCGCGGGTTTCATGGGCCCTGCGTCGCCGCCCCCGGGTACGACATGTATTACCTCAACGTGATGGCCGGGCCCGGCGACGAGCGGGCCTGGAGGATCTGTACCGACCCCGCCCACGCCTGGCTCTGGGAGGCATGGGAGGGCGCTGCGCCCGACCCTCGGGTGCCGATGACGGCACCCTGAGCCGGGCGAGCTGTACGTACGTCTTTCCCAGTAACTTGGGCATGCACCCTGTCCTTGATATGGGTCTCGAGAAGCTCAAGAAGAGCCGTTTTCTACTCTGGATGAGAGAATTGGATTCATGACTGGAACTTCACAGACGATCGATGACGGTGCCTACGATCATTTGCGCGTAGGGATGGCGGTGCCGGATGTGCAGCTGCCGGCGACTACCGGTGAAACGCTGAATGTAGTGGCTTCCTCGGCGTTCACGGTGATATTTCTCTACCCGGCGACCGGTATCCCTGGGCAGCCAATGCCTGAAGGGTGGCTGGAACTGCCGGGAGCGTTCGGTTGTACCGCCGAGTCGTGTGCCTACCGAGATCTGATCGAGTACTTCGCCCGCCTGGACGTCACCGTCCACGGTGTCAGTACCCAAACTACATCTGAACAGCGAGAGTTCGCCGAGCGCGAGCGTATTTCGTATCAATTGCTGAGCGACTCAGAGCATCGTCTCGTCGACGCCTTGGAGCTTCCGCTTCTTAGGGTCGGCGGCCCCTCACGCATAAGGCGAGCGACTCTGATCGTCGATCGAAAGCGGGTCCTGCGCAAAGTCATGTATCCGATTCCGGATCCCGCCTCTAACGCCGAACAGGCCTTGGCTGCAGTCGAGCAGCTCATTGCGGGGTAGCCGTCCTGCAGGAGCGTCGCAGGTGGCAATGTCAAAGTTTGAGGGCCGCACCACCGCCTGTGAGATGATAGTTGGGAGCCGAATAGTTTAGGACAGGAGTGAAGATGGCAAAGGGAGTTCGGGTGGGGACGGAGGATGCTCGTCGCCATCCGGGTTCCGACAAGCTTGCTAGTGAGTGTGTTGTAAACCTGATCCGAACCGAGAGCCTAGTGGTCACGGAGCTCGACCGCCTCTTCCGCTGCCATGGCCTGAGCGGGCCGGGGTTCAACGTGCTGATGATCATTGAGGGAGCGGGCCGGCCGCTGTCTCCCTACGAGATAGGGGACCGCCGCCTGGTGACGCGTGGGACGGTCACCGGGCTGCTCGACACCCTCGAGAAGCAAGGCCTCGTGAGACGGACTCCCCATCCCGAGGACCGCCGGATGCTCTTGATCGAGCTCAGCGATCCCGGCAGATCGCTCCTGGCAGAGGTTTGCAGGGAGCTTTTCCCCATCCAGGAGGAGCTGATCTCGGGCCTGTCCGGGGCCGAAAAGGCGACGCTGGTCCGCTTGCTCGGTAAGCTCCAAGCCCATCTGGAGTCCCGCGTCGCGGGTCCGTCCCAGCCCTGCCGAAAAACTCTCTAGCTGCCTGGCGATCCTCGAGCGGCTGACATCGCGGGCGCGGGTCGTGTGGGCCGTGGGCGCGAGCCTGCTATTGCTCGCCTCTCTGGGAGCCCCTCTCTCGGGGACGGGTGTGACGCCGGCCAACCGGGCGGCGCTCGCAGTGTTGCACATTGCCGTTGGAGCGGTTCTGATCCCCGGCCTGGTTTGGTCATCACCGGGGCCGGACGGCACTCCCCCCAGAGATAACGTCGAAAAGAGGCCCGAGGTCACAGTCAGGCTGTGACGCTGGCGTAGCAGGCGAGGTAGGTTGCCGCCATGGTCGCCCGTAGTCAGGTCACGAGCTGGATCACCGATTACGAGCGAGCCTGGCGCAGCCCGGGGACGGCGTCATTGCGAGATCTCTTCGCCGACGATGCTTCCTATCAGCAAACGCCTTACGACGTACCTATCCTCGGATTGATCGACATCGCCGCCATGTGGGAGGAAGAACGAGAGGGCCCGGATGAGGTGTTCACAGTGACGAGCGAAGTCGTTGCCGTGGAAGGCGATACCGCTGTGGTGCGAGTTAAGGTCGAATACGGCAACCCCGTCACGCAGGAATATCTCGATTTGTGGGTGATCCGATTTGACGCCGATGGGAGATGTGTTTCTTTCGAGGAATGGCCTTTCTGGCCAGAACAAGGTAGTTCTCCCAGCTAGGGCGATCTCGATTCAGAAGGTGAGGGTCTGCGGCGCCCGGCCACTCGCTGGTAGTTGAGGCGGAACAAAGCGATAACGTCCTCCACATCCTTTTCCGAGCCGATCCGGCGGCTCACCCAACCGGTGTCGGGCAGAACGTGGTGCGGCTCCGCTCGTCCAGAGGAGATGAGCTCGTCTCGCGTCGCTTTGGGGAAGGGGAGGTCGGCCAGGTGGTCGCCGTGGATATGGCCTAGCTCGACCCGACCCAGTCGAAACTCGACACCGCCATAACGGTGAGAGCGCGTGGTGACGCCCTCCCACGACGTGACCTGTTTCGTGATCTTGTTCGATGCGTCAGGCATGTGCTTGTCAACCAACTGTAGGGCGGCGAATTCCCGTCCGACGTTTCTTCTCAATCACCCGACTGGCTTGTACCGTAAGGCTCGGCCGCTAAATTGCCGTTGGGTGCCGAGGTTCGTAGAGCATGACATCGACCCCACCAGGCAGAGCAAGCGTGGTGGTGATACCCCAACCCTCGTCTTCCGGCTCGCCTCGTACGTCGACTCCCTTGCCGCGCAGCTCCTCCACGGTTGAGGCGATGTCGTCGCACATGAGGGTTAGCTGGTGGCGGATGCCGCTCTCATAGGTCGGGCCTTCCGCGGGATGGATTCCGAGCTCTGCCGGCGGAAGAGCGAAGACGAGCCATCCGTCTCCCAGATCGACATGCTTGAAACCAAATATATCCCGGAAGATGTCGCGTACCGCTTCCGGTTCGGCGGTGTATAGGAGGGCATGCGCGCCGATGATGGCCATCCAGCAACTCTACGCGATCCGCGCTGGAACTGTTGACGACCTGAGCCTGAGTCTCGGTGGGGAGGTAGCCACATCCGAGTCCGCTAGGCCCTTAGGTTTGTCGCCCAGGCTCCGAGAAGCCCCCGATAATGGGCCACGAAGCGCTCGTGCTCGTGCGGAGGAAACGTCGAACGGACGGTATCGACCAGAAGGTTGTCGAAGTCCTGGGACCCTACGAAGCCGAGCATGACCTCATCGATGTTGGCGAGATGCGTGGAGCAGAATTCTTGGTACCTGTCGATCTCGAAGTAAGCGTCCGCTAAGCTGCCGTATCGGCTCAGCTTCTCTTCGTACGAGAGATCCCGGCGGTCACCGATATCGAAGTACGGTCGAACCTCCTGATCGATCTGCATTCGGCGCGACGTGGTACAGCAGTAGATCGCCCACTTGGCGAGCGTTGTAATTGCCCACGGGAAGTAGTAGTGGAGGCTGATCAGCGATATGTCGGGGCAAGCGTTGGCGTAGTCGATGGGGAAGGCGATTCCATCCTTGCAAAGAATCTCGCAAGAGTTGCACTCCCAATGAAAGAAGGCGTTGACGAGGCGCGAAATGGTCAGGATCTCGTTACCGAGGCCAGGTGTAAGGAATTCGTGGTCGACTTGATACCGTTCGTGCAATGGTTTGGATGGGTCGTAATGCATCACCATCGTCTCGGCCCCTATAGAGAGGCTGCGAGCAAAGACATCGAAGTCTTCGATGGAATCCTGAAGGTGCATCAGGCGTCTGCCAGACTCGTCGTAGTGACGATGAAGATCGTGGTCATCTTCCACCCGAGTGACGCCCACCCAGGCCCCCCCGTCAAATGGCTTCATGTAGAGCGGATATCCGATCTCGTGGGCAACATCCTCCAATCGGAAGGGTCGGTTGTACCTCTCTGCTGTATAGGTAAACCTGGGATTCTCGGGCGGGGTCTTATGGGGAATCAGCCAGGTCTCTGGCACTCTCAGACCGAGGCGCATCAAAGCGCAGTAGGCCGTGTGCTTTTCCATTGCCTGGAAGGTGAACGGGTTGTTCATAAGGTAGACGTCGTTCATGATCGCCGCCTTTTTCAGCCACTCTCTGGGCACGAAGTACCAGTGCGAAAGACGGTCGATCACGAGCGAGTGGCGGGGCACGGCGCGCAAGTTGAAGGGCTCGATGGTGATCCGTTCGAGATCGAAGCTATGAGTCTCGCTGCCGAGCGGCAAGTGGGGGTCGAGCCTCCGCATGAGGCCTTCGAACGCGCTGGGCCAGTCCTCTTCGGTGCCGAGAAGCAGCCCGATGAGGTGGTTTCGATCATTCACTCGTTCACCCCTTTGCTGGTCACGGCTAGCAGAATCTTGGCAGGTGATGAGCGAGCTGATTTCGCCATGACGGCCAGTCGTGAGGGACGTCGTGTCCCCACAGGTCAAGCTCGTGAGGCAGGCCCTTGTCGGCCAGCAGGCCGGCGAACGCCCGGGTCGAATCGAGGGCCCCGGTGGTGTCTTCCCACATGCCCTGACCGCACACAAGCACCAGGTTCACTCGGTGCCTGATCCAGGCCAGGTGGTCGCCCCCGAAGTGGGAGACGTAGTCCATCGGGTTGTTGAAATAGAAGTCCTCTCCGCGTTCTCCATCGCCGATTTGCGAGAGATCGTAAAGCCCACTCATGCACAGGGCGAGAGGAAACAGATCTGCTCTCTTGAGCGCGCAGTTGGCGGCGTGATACGCTCCGAAACTACAGCCGGTGGTCATGATGTCGAGCGGGCCTCCGCAGTCGTTATGAATCCACGGAACTACCTGCTGGACGATGTAGTCCTCGTACCTAGTATGCAGTTGAGCCCGACCCTCGAGTGACAAGTCGTCTCGACGCCAACTCGAGGAGTCGAAGCTATCGATGCAATACAGCTTGGCGCGGCCGGTCTCGATTAGATGGGCGACCGATTCAATCATGCCACGATCTTCGTAGTCGAAGACGCTGCCCTGCTCCGAAGGAAAAGCAAGCACCGGACGACCGTAGTGTCCGTAGACGATCAGGTTCCCTTCCGCGCCTATCGAGTTCGCATGGATCGTTTCGTGCTCTCGCCTCATCGAGTCCATACTCGTCTGAGTAGGTCCACCAGATGTGGATCGAACGTGTCTCGCCACGAAACCCAATTGTGGGCGTCGCGGTGCTCTGCGAACGAGACGCTGTATCTCTGCGCACGCATTGCGTGGGCCAAGGCCAGATTGTTATACATGTTTTCCTCGACGGCCCCGCACGTCATGGTTACGGGGATCGGTTCTGGCCACTCGTTTGTAGCGAGCACCTGTCCTATGAAGCGGGTAACCCTCCGAAAGCGCACGAAAGAGGACTCCTGCTTATCGTAACGCGGGCGAAAGAAGCTTCCGGACTGCAGGAACAGCGCGCCAAACGCCGCCGGATAGGTGCGGTGCGCGTGCAGCATGGCAAGTGCTCCGAGGCTCGCCCCCGCGCCGACGCGCGCCCAGCGGCCCTCTGATGACGGCGCATGGCGGCGCAGCCAGGGCAAGATCTCGTGTGCCAGTTTGTGCGCGTACGCGCCAGACGCTGAGTAGGTGAGGTCTCGGTCGACCGGCGTCAAAAGTGCGGCTCGCATCGGGGGCAGGTCGCCGGTTTCGCACTTGGCATCGAGAAGCGTGGTCAACCTCGAGAACTTGTCGTACTCGGGCCCGTCGTGGGCTATGAGGAGAGGCAGCGAGTCGCCGGGATCGGTGCCGTGGCTCGACCATAGCTGGAGGCGCGTCACCGGACGCAATGACTGGGAATCAATAGTGTGTTCAGCAATGACGCCGGCTCGCTCGTGGCTGGGAGCAAGCCATCCTGGGGCCCGATACTCGGGCCACTCGATCACGGATTTGTGTCCGAACGGACCGGGGGCTCGGTTGGGATTCTTCGGGTCGGTGATCAACCTCTCCATGCCATTCCGAGGAACGACGTGGATTAGGTATTCCATGCGGTCGACTGCCGGCCGCGGGAATTGAAGGGACCAGCCATTTAGGACCCTCTCGAAAGAGGGCCCCAGTCGGGGACGCTGTAGCTCCTGAAACAGCGTCACCCTCTCGTAGAGGCGGTCGGGATCGTTGAGCACTAACCCTACGGAGTCCCTACTCACGACGGGTTGCTGCACGACGAATGAGTTCATGGTGGCCAGCAGGATAGCCTCAGAATGGCTCGAGGCGAGGCTCGGTGCGGTGGATGGCTCCGTAGATTGCTACCTCAGTCCCAGCACAGCCACACTCTTTGATCATGCGTCGAAGGGGTGCGGGAGGAGGTGACACCTCGTTGAAGCATCACCTGCTATCTGCCGCGTGGCGGCTGTCCAATCCGACGGTGTTCCCTTCGCTGTCGCGGATGAAGGCCATCCACTCGGCGTGGCCTCGTTCGCCGAAGAGGCCCTCGGAGTCGACGAAGATCTCATGGGGTTCAGTAAGGATCTCCACGCCGCGATCTCGTAGGCTTTCGACGGAGGATCGCACATCATCGACGCGCAGGTAGAGGAGACAACTCGGTGCGCCTGCTTCCAGGAGCAGGCGCACCCTGCCGACGTCGAAGAATGCCAGGCCGGGGGGATCGAAGCGGGCGAGAAGGGTTCCGCCAAGCACGTCGCGGTAGAATTGGATTGCTCGGTCCAGGTCAGTTACACGCTGCGCCACCTGCATGAGTTCCATCTCGACCTCCTGACTGATGGGCTTCGCCGGAGCACATACGAATACTATGCAGGCGGAGTCCGCTCAGATTGGAGCGCACGCATGATCAAAGGATTGGTATGGCTTGGCACCCGACCACACCACTACGACGAACTCGTTAAATTCTATCGCGACGCCATGGGACTGAATCGCGCCTTTCTGAATCAGGCCGCGATGGTGCGTTCACCCGGCGGGATCGGGGCCAGGATCGTAGCGCCGCCCGTCGGGCTTGTACCACTCCGCCACGGTGCCGTTGAGGCAGACGCTCCAGCCGCCCTCGTGGAGGAGCTTGTGGTGGAACGTGCACACCAGCACGAGGTTGTCGTAGTCGGTGGGCCCTCCCAGCTCCCAGTGCCAGATGTGGTGCGCCTTGAGGAACATCTTGGTCCCGCAGCCGGGAAAGGTGCAGCCGTGGTCTCTGTAAAGCAGCTGACGGTGAAGCCAGCGGGGGACGTTGCGGGAGGCCCTGCCGATGCCGAGGGCGTTTCCCTGCTTGTCGGTGAGCACGTACTGGAGGCGGGCGTCACAGCTGAGCCGGGAGGCGATGTCGGGGTGGAGCCCGAGGCCCCCCTCGATCTCTGCACAGCCCAGCCCCAGGCTCTCGATCGTGGTGTGGACCACCACCGTGGCCCGGTCCGCGTCCTGGTCGGCTGCGATCGCCTGGGAGGACAGCGCAGAGAGGGCATCGGCACAGCGCTGCTCTCTTCTGTCCTGAGCCGAGAGAGGGATGGCGGAGGTGGGCTCCTCCTCGGTGGGGGACTCGGGAAGTCGCTCTGCGGTGCGCTCGAGCGCCTTGACGAGGGCGGCCCCCTCGGCCGCGGGAAGCAGGCCCTCCAAGCCCAGGCTCGCTCCTCCCTCGTTCCACCACCAGCGCAGGAAGCGGGCCCGCTCGGCGTTGCGGACCTCTTCGATCTCGGGCCTGCATGCGACATCGGCCTTGTGCTTCACCGCTGCAACAGAGACCCTCCGGGCCCATGCGATCAGCTCCTGCTCGGTTTCGGGAGTGGCGAAGCGGCACAGCTCGACGACCTTGTCGAGACAGAGCCGTCCGCTCTCCAATGCCTGTGAGATCAGGGGGAGCGTGGGGATGGCATGGGAGGCAGCCACCCAGCGTCGTCGCGGTCCAGGAAGAGATGCCGAGCCGTCCCGAGAGCCACTGCGCCATGTCCCTGCAGCCGTCGTCGCGCCACACCTTGCGCTCGTCTAGCTCTGCGATGATCGTAAGAATCTTTCGGTGTGCAGCCGAGAGGACGAAGTGAAGGGCATCCAGTCCTTCGATCAACTCACTCTCACGACGGTTCTGCTGTTGCACCCGCGCACCCCTAGTTCGGGCCGTAGACTCCGCGCGGGAGAGTCACTCGGCGGTCAGTCTTATCAGATACTTTCTTCTCAGATGCTTCATCCATACTATCGAACAGGCGTTCGATAGTCAAGGGTTCACGCCCTTTCGTTTGCAGGCTCCTTGTGGGCAGTCCTCGGCGAGCGATCAACTCACGACCTTACATTGGCGCCACCAGGAGCTCGGCCCGCTCCGTTATCGCCGGAAGATCACTCCAATCGCTCCACTCCGCACCGTGGGCGAGCGCGGTTTGAGAACGGGCCGTCGAGATTACGCTGAACGGCCCTTCGACTTCCGGGATTTCACCCCTTTCTTCGAAGATGGTGTGCGTAGATCGTCCGTCTCCTTGGCCGGCGCGTCCTGCTTTCTAAGTTGGCCCTCCTCGAGCCTTACAACATCGGCGGTGGGGCCGGTGCTGGGCGGAGGAGCGGTGGACGTGTCGATGTACTCGATTCTTGCGATCCGTGAACGGACTAGGAACATATCCAGGGGGGTGCTGGCGACCTCGTCGCCCTCCCGATCGTAGACATGCTGGACGCGAACGAGGTGGAGAACCTGGTCGTCGACCGGTTGAGAGATCGGGCCTGTCCAGCCATCGATGATGCGGCCGTTGCCCATATGCACTCTCAGATACTGGTTGCCCGCGATGGGCCATTCAGCCTCTTCCGTCTCCCCCAGAATAATCGCGTCGGCATCACGGGCCTGGCCGGTCTGGTGCCGCGCCGGCCATGTCATCGTTGTTAGTCGCGATCGGTGTCCGGCGAGCTTTTCCTGAAGTCGTCTGAGCGCCTTCGCCAGCACGTCTGCTGGGGCCCCCTTGGCTTTCTCTCTAGGAGTGGCAGGGCCCCCACGGATCCTCTCGATCAGGCCGTTCCCCACGTCCCGTAGCAACCTTCCGCTATCGGGCCAGCGGCGCTGCAGCCATGCGCCGGCCAGAACGATGAAGAGGGAAGACAGGATCGCAAGAAACACTCCCCACGCCACCACGCCCAGGCTTCGGCTATTGCTTTCTGAGGGTGACGAGTTGGGGGCAACCACCTCGTCCCTGGCCTCAGCCGGCTGGTCGCCGGGCCCGGCTGGGACAGCAACGGGGACCGAGACTGCCGAATCGACGCCGACCTCGAAGGCCGACTCCATGCCCGACACGGGCCTGCCGTCGACCACGGCCTCGATCAGACGGTATGACACCGGCAGCAGGGTGACTCCGGTATTAGTCGGCACGGCCCGGCTGGCCATCACCGACGCCGGTTGACCCCCGTTGATGCGATAGCGGGTATCGCCGTCACTCTCAACGATCGTTGCGTGGTCGATGCGATCCGACTCTATCGTCGTGCCGTCTTGGTCGGTGAACGCGAACGAGACCGCACGGATCGTATCGAAACCTGCTTCTAGCAGCGTGAACGAGTCAACTTCCAGGGGGCGCGAAGTGACGCGTTCCCCTCCTGTCCACACAGAGAAGGAGTAAGACGCGCCCTCGACCTCGATCGTTGGGGAGGAGACTGCGAGCTCATAGGTTCCCGGTCCGGCAACGGTTGTGACCGCCAGCCCGTGCTGGTCGGCGACGAACTCGGTCCCGTCCAAGGCGAAGCGGGCTCCCGGTATCGGGGGCCGGGTTTGCACCATCACGGGGATGGAGAGTTCCTGCGCACTCGCTGTGGCAGCAACGTCGACCAGCGACGCGCCCGCAACGAGGCCAAAGAGAGCCCACAGACTCAGCATCTTCTGAGCTCGTTCTCGGCGCTGAGGTACAGAGGTGGTCATGGCTACAGCGTTACCGCTGCTCCTGAAGTGGCGGCATTGGCACCCCTGAGATACGGCTTGATCGCCTTCAGAACAGTAGCCTTGTCGGCCGGTTTGTTTACGGCGCCAACGTATACGCCGCCTTCAGGCTCACGGTTCAGCAGCTGGGGTCCCCCCTTGCCTGCTTCGAACGCGAGTAGCACTAAGAGTGCGATTACCGTTACGATTAGTAGTCCTTTGCTGGAACTAACAGGAGTCGGCTCTTCGTTTTCGAAACACCCCATCCTGAAGCGAGATCTTGAAGCGAGCGCGTTGCGAACGCTCTCGGCCACCCTGAGGTTGGAACTTAACACCCCCTCGCGAAGCTTCAACCGGCGGGACCCCTGCGCGTTCGGAGGGCCACCAACCTTCCCTCGTTAGAGGATCCAAGGTCCCATCCCTCCGCGGACGGAATAGCAATCGTGGGATTCTGGCAGCAATCGGGAGACCATCTGATCCCCAGGTGGTCGCAATTGGCAGTTTGGCGCCCGTGGCGACCCGCGCCCAATAACTACTCGGTGGGAAAGGGGGCATGAAACGCCCTTCCGCCCGTGTCGGTGATGATGGGGTCATGCCGGAGATCTCTCGATCGGCGCGCGGGGCCGACACCAGGAACAGGATTCTCCATGCCGCACGAGATGTGCTCGCCGAGTACGGAATGGAGGGCTTCACGACCAGACGGGTGAGCGCGCGCGCGCAGATCTCTCACGGCATGTGCCACTACCACTTCAGGGACAAGAGTGACCTCGTTCGGGCTCTGGTGGAGCACGCTCGAGACGACTGGATTACCCCTCTGGAAACGATGGTCAAGGGCCCCGGCACGGCGGAGTCACGGGCGCGGGCTGTGATCGATTGGATGGCGGAGCCGGCCACCATGGAAGTGTTGCGGGTGCATCTAACGCTGCAATGGTTTGCACTCCAAGACGAATCTGTGCGCAATGAACTCGCCGCCGAGTACGCTCGGTGGCGGCGGGGATTCGCCGAGTTGTTCGCCGACTTATCTACCGAGCGAGGGCTTCGCGGTCTCGACATCCAATTGGTGGGGGAGGCGTTCGCTTCTGCGGCCGATGGCCTCGTGCATCAGCAGTCGCTCGATCCGGAGCTGGATACCAAGGGGGTGCTGACGGCTCTTTTCGAGAAGGTTGCGGAGATCGATATGGACGCTCAGTCATCCCCGGAAGAACTGAAGAGATCGGGCAGCGCGGCACGGGCCTCGAGCAAGTCGGCATGAAGCCGATTGAGCCCTCTCGTGCCGCGCTCTCTCACCGTGGAGACGCGTCCAAGGTCCAAGACCTCGAGAATCAACTCCTCTCCTGAGGAACCTTGGAACAAGACTCGGCCCTCAGGGTCTGCGGCGATGCTGTGGCCGCCTCCGATCGCAAGCGCGCTGTTCACGTTGATCACAAAGCACTGGTTGAAGATGGCATGAGCGCGCGCCAGTATGAGCTCTTGCTCTCTGTCGGGGGTTGAAGTGAGTGAAGGCTGAATCAGGAGTTCGGCCCCCTGAAGTGTCAGGGACCGGGCGACTTCGGGAAACCAACCGTCGTAGCAGATCATCATTCCGACGCGCCCGATCCCCTCGAGATCGAAGACTTGCGCCGATTTGCCCCTGGAGACTTTCTCCCAAGGTTTCCAGGGGAACAGCTTCCTGTGTGTTGCCACCAACTCGCCTTCCGCCGAAAACGCGAGCGCAGTGTTGAAGATGCGGCCGTCGTTACGCTCAAAGATCGAACCGGCGACGATCGAGCGGCGCACCCTTTGTGCAACCTTGCCGATTCGATCAGTGGTAGGACCGGGCACGGGTTCGGCGATCTCCTCGACGAAGCGCTGTGGTTCCAGGCCGGTGAACGGCTCATCTCCAGTGAGATAGAGCTCGGGGAAGATCATGAGGTCGATCTGTGGCCATGCCTCGGCGGCGATCATGACCTCCCGCTCAAATTTCTCGAAAGTCGCATCGGGATCGAATGCGACCGGTCTGACCTGCGCCGCAAGGACTGTGACGGTTCGCTCCATGTCGCCCTCCTTCAGGTTCCATCTGGTCACGGTGGTCGGCGCCGGGGGCTTCCGGGGGAGATGACTCCGAGGCGGAGTCTTGACCAAGCGCTCGCTCGAAAGTTATCATGAGCTTGCTCCATCTAGCGAGGAGACCTGGGGGAGGGGCGCAGTGAGCACTGGAACGGGATCGGGAGGAAGGCCGAGCGTGCCGAGAATCCAGCGGCTGCCCGGCGCCTCGATGTCACGCCGCCGTTTCCTTGGTGCAGCCGGGCGCGTGGGCGCAGGAACCGCAGCCGCGTCTCTCCTCGCCGCTTGTGGCGTCGGCGCCCCCACCAAGCAAAACACCAGATCCGAGCCACGCAAGCTGCCGCCGCTTGCCGAAGAATTGGTGATCGCACAATGGCCCCTGTACATAGATAAGGTCAACGGGTCGAGCCCGACCTTGAAGATGTTCGAACGCCGCACCGGCATCGACACCACATACAAAGAGGTGATCAACGACAACCAGGAGTTCTTCGCCAAGCTTCGGGAGCCGTTGTCTAGAGGACGAGATACGGGATGGGACATCATCACACTGTCCGATTGGGTCGTGGCTAAGATGGTGCGCCTGGGATGGCTCGAAGCACTGGACTATTCGCTGCTTCCTAACGTCAAGGCGAACCTCGGCAAGGCTTTCACCGACCCTGCGTACGACCCTGGGAATGCTCACAGTGTGCCGTGGCAGGGAGGTATTACGGGCATTGCCTTCAACCCGTCGCTCACCGGCCGAAACATCACTGCGTTTGCCGACCTCTGGGATGAGTCTTTGGCGGGCCACGTAGGCATGCTGACGGAGATGGTCGATACGATGAGTGTCGCGCTGCTGACGATGGGAGTGGACCTGGAGAAGGCGACCATTGACGATGCCGAGCGAGCGCAGGAGCGACTCCTGCGCCAGCGCGATGCCGGTATCGTGCGCGGGTATTACGGCAACAACTACGCGAACGGCCTTGCACGCGGTGACTTGTGGGCCACGATGGCCTGGTCGGGCGACGTCTTTCAACTCCAGCTTGATGACCCAGACCTCGAGTTCGTAGTTCCCGAGGAGGGAGGCATGTTGTGGGCCACGCCGCTGGAGATTCCCCGGGGCGCGAAACACCCGCGCGACGCTCACGCTTTCATGGACTTTGTCTACCAACCCGAGATCGCTGCCCAGATCGCAGAGTGGGTCGGTTACATCACACCGGTGCCGGCGGCTCAGGAAGTGATCAGGGAGCATGCCCGGGAGGCCAAGAGCAAGGCCGACCGTGACTACCTCGAGACGCTCGCGAGCAGCCCATTAGTTTTTCCCACCGACGAGATGCAGTCCCAGCTGCGTGACTACAAGGTGCTCTCGGCGGAAGAAGAGCAGACCTGGAACGAGCTTTTCCAGACAGTGGTTTCGGGCTAGTCTCCATCTTCGGAGACACACCCGTAACGCCCCAACAAGCCGGCTCGTCCAGGAGGCCGCAATTGGAGTTATCACGTGTGATCCATCGACGTCGCATGGTGCGTCAATTCGCGCCCATTAGTGTCCCCGAATCGGTGTTGACGCGAATTCTCGAGAACGCCCTTCACGCCCCCTCCGCCGGTTTCGCCCAGGGTACGGACCTCGTCGTTCTGGATCGACCAGAACAGATTGCCGAGTTCTGGCGGATCACCGATCCCCAGGGTCGCAAGAGACCCGACGCCGAATGCCAGCCTCCGGTGATAGTGCTGCCACTCGCCGACAAAAGTGCCTACCTGCAGCGCTACTCCGCACCCGACAAGCAGGGGCTGGGCATGGACGTGATCGAGGGGTGGCCCTTGCCGTACTGGGACCTGGACACCGCAATGGCGGTCATGCTGATGCTATTGAGCGCCGTCGACGAGGGCCTGGGAGGCTGGTTCTTCGGCATCTTCCACGGTGAGGCCGATCTACTGCAATGGCTGAAGGTGCCCGACGGCCGCCGCCCGGTAGGAGCCGTTGCTCTTGGTTACCCCTCACCAGCGGAGCGGATGCGCGGATCGGCTCAGACGCGCAAACGCCGTGATCTCGAGGAAGCCGTCCATCGGGGCGGCTGGTCCCGGTGACGGCGACTCAAGAGGACAGGGACGCGATACGGCGGCGCTGTGTGTCGTCGAGCCAGGGCCCCGAACCCGCGGCGGCGTTGCCGCGAGCGTGCTCGACCTTGGACGTCGCCGGGATCGCCACGTGAATGCGCGGATCTGACAGGCACCATTTTAGTAGAGCTTCGGCCCGGGAATTGAACCCGAGCTTTGCCAGATCGTCGGACATGGGTGCGCGCACAAGCGATCCGGCTCCCAGCGGGCGCATCGCAATGACACCAAGCCCGAGCTCCTCGGCAAGAGGAAGTATGCGCTGCTCGGCGTCGCGCTCTGCGGGATTGTAGGGAATCTGAATCGCGTGAATGCGACCGGAACGCATGACCTTCTCCAGCTCATCGAAGGCGCTCGGGCTGTAGTGAGTGGCACCCAAGAGTCCGATGCGTCCCCGTTCGCGTTCTTCCTCCATCCAGTCGAGATGCAAACGCCAAGCGACTAGGTTGTGCACCTGCTCGATATCCACGCGCTCCTGGAAGAAACCCATCTGGGACTCGAACTGAGAGCGAGCCTGGTCGGCGGAGTTGGCCCAGACCTTGGTAGCCACGATCGTCTCGGCGCGACTCTCAGAGATTGCTCTGCCCAGCGTCTGCTCGGCCCGTCCGTACATGGGCGACGAGTCCACCACCCTCGCGCCCTCAACGAAGAAGGCCTCCACGACATCGTCGGCGATCTGTTGGCGTTCGGACGATAGGTCGAAGACCTGCCACGTGCCGAGTCCGATCACCGGCACCTCGAGCCCGGTAGCTCCGAACGTTCTCGACTCCATTGTCCCAGTGCTCATGTTGATGCCTCCAGTGCCAGTAAGGCTTTCTTTATGTCGCTGCCCCCGGCGTACCGCCCGATGGTTCCATCCGACCGGACCACTCGGTGGCAGGGGATGACGACGGGGATCGGGTTGGTTGCACAGGCCGAGCCTGCGGCACGCACAGCCTTGGGGCTGCCTGCAGCGGCGGCCACCCAAGCATAGGTGGCGGTCTTCCCGTAGCCAATCACCAACAGTTGCGCGAGCACCTCGCGCCGGAAGCCGCGCGAGAGCCTGAGATCGAGCGGGATATCGAACGACATGCGCCGTCCGGTGAAATACTCATCGATTTCCCGTGCTGCCAGGTCCAGCCGCGCCGGAGCGTTCAGGAGCCTGGGGCTGATGGTTTGAGCAAGGGAAGTCAGCACCGAGTCGTGGTTTTCGCCGGCGTATGCCACCCGGACCAGGCCCTCGGCGGTGGCGGCCAGGAGCAGCGTGCCCACAGGGGTGTCGATACAGCGATAGGCGACGTCCAGAATCCCCTCGGCTTCTGCCGCCGCCACCAATCTATCGTGCAGCCGCTCTTGCGCCGATGAGTCGTTGTAGAAAAGCTGCTCGATCATGTCTGCAGGGTGGTCTTCAGTGGTGTTCATCGGGTTCTCCTTGGTAGATGGCTCGGAACCTCTTGATGCCGTCGGCAGCGGCTCTCCTGGCCGCCGCTTCGCTGTTGCCCAGGATCTCGGCGACCTGCGCGTAAGGCAGACCGGCTAGATAGTGGTACGCAACTGCTTCACGTTGTTTGTCCGGGAGCCCCTGCAGGGCTTCCCATAGCTCGGTTTCCGCAAAGCCTCGCTGGTCCTGAGGCGGTGCCGGGGCCTCGGGCGGTTCCGCCACCGGAACCGCGCTGCGTGCGCGATTGCGGTGCTGGTCGATGGCCTTTCGCTTCGCGATTGTGACCAGCCACGCCTCGATATTGCTGTCCGGCCGAAGCTCGGGATAGGCCCTCAGGGCTGCCAGGAACGTCTCCGACCAAGCGTCATCGGCATCGTGAGGTCCGAGGACGGCGCGGCATACTCGCAGGATGGCGGGTCCGTGTTCGGCAACGATCTGCTCGAAAGGCTTCATGTCACAAGGCGTGGACGTTCCGGGGATCCGAATTCGTGGGGACTTGGCCTAGAACAGCGTCGCGGCACGGTCCTCCGCAGAGGTCTCCAGGGCCAGGAGATAGCGCTTGCGCTCGAGGCCTCCGGCATATCCGGTGAGGGAGCCGTCGCTACCGACGACTCGATGGCAGGGAACGACGATCGAGATCGGATTGCGAGCGTTGGCAAGGCCGACCGCTCGGGCCAGCGCCGGGTCGCCCAGATCACGAGCGATATCGCCGTAAGAACGAGTCTCTCCGTGGGCGATCTGGCTCACTAGCCTCCACACTCGGTGCTGGAAGTCGTCACCCTGCGCTGCAGTGGTGACGGAAAATTCCCTGCGAGTCCCACCGAAGTACTCGCCCAGCTCCTCGACTGCTTGATCGAGGCCGGTCGATGTGCGTTCCCCGAGCGCTGCTCCCTTCGGGGCGCGTCCGCCCCTCATGTACAGGCCACTCAAGACGCCCTCGGTATTCACCAGCGTGAGATCTCCGATTGGAGACTCGACAAGGGTGTGAGTCTGCATGTGCATTCCTTCCGTTAGCCCTACCAGAGCTGCTATCTGGTGAGTAAACGCCCGACGGGACGGTTTTGTGAGGCCGGGAAGGTATTGCCCTTCTCCAACGACGAGAGAGTCAGGCGGGAGAGACCCCCTGCATGACATTGCCCGCCGACATCGCGGTCTTCCGTTGTGGTCAGGCGTCGAATTCGGCTACTTGCGCGTCACCTCGTGCAGCTTTCCGGACTCGACGTCGTAGATTGCTCCAGCAACGGGGATGTTGTCCGGAATCAGGGACGAGCTTCGCAGCGTCTCGACGTCGTCGATGACACTTTGCTCCAGATCGGAGAAGGGGAGGAAGTCCCAATCGCCGGCGTCGGACCCGAGGTCGTCGTTGATCTTGCCGACGAGCTGCTCATTCGAGAAGGTCAACATTCCGCAGTCCGTGTGGTGGATGACGATGATCTCGTCGGTTCCGAGCAAACGTTGGGAGATGATGAGAGAGCGGATGGCGTCGTCGGAGGCGCGGCCGCCGGCGTTGCGGATGACGTGCGCGTCGCCGAAGTCGAGCCCACAGAACTGCTCGGGGTGAAGCCGCGCATCCATGCAGGTCAGAATGGCGAGGCCGCGCGCGGGGGGCATCGGCAAGCCTCCCTTGGCGAACGAGGCCGCGAACCGCTCGTTTGCGGCGACGACCTCTTCGAACTTGGCCACAAGAACCACCTCCGCTTATGTTAGACGTGTTAACACTGGAACAATAGTACATAAGCTCCCGAGGCTGGGGTCGGGGTCGGCCAGGGGTCGGGCATGGGGTCGGCTACTCGCGGGGGAGCGCCACAAAGGGCAGGTTGGTGCGCATGTCTGGCACAATCTGATTTCATGACCGTTACTCGTCCCCGCCTCCGGATGGAGGCCTCGACCGAGGATGCCTCCGTCACCCCGCTCGAGCTCTTCTTCGATCTGGTCTTCGTATTCGGGCTCACGCAGGTGACTGCGCTCATGGCCGGTGACCTGACCGTGAGCGGCCTCCTCCGGGGTCTTCTTGTGCTCGGTCTGCTGTGGTGGAGCTGGACCGGGTATGCGTGGCTGGCCAATGTGGTGCGTGCGGATGAAGGGGCGGTTCGGCTCGCGATGCTGGCCGCGATGGCTGCCATGTTCGTCTTGGCCCTCTCCATTCCGGAGGCCTTCAACGACGGGCCGGGGGGACTGAACGGTCCAGTCCTGGTGGGGATGTGCTACTTCGCCTTCCGGGTGCTTCATCTGCTCCTTTTTTGGATCATCGCGCGGGACGACGAGGGGCTGCGACGCCAACTGGTGCGCTTCACCCCATCCGTGATCGGGGGGACGGCTCTGCTGCTCGTTGCCTCCCAACTGGAGGGCTCTGCGCAGACGGTGTTGTGGGGTGTGGCGTTGTTGGCGGACTACGGGGGAACACTGCTTGCCGGTGCCTCAGGATGGCGGCTGCGCTCGGCCGGACATTTTGCCGAGCGTCACGGTCTCATCGTGATCGTGGCACTCGGCGAGTCGATAGTGGCCGTAGGCGTCGGTGTGGCCGGATTGGCGATCTCGTGGCCGATCGTGGTGGCAGCCGTGGTCGGTTTGGCGCTGGCGGCGGGGTTGTGGTGGATGTACTTCGACATAACGTCTCTCGTGGCCGAGCGTGCTCTTGCCGATGAGCTGGACGATGAGCGGCCACGTCTCGCTCGTGATGCCTACAGCTTCCTGCATCTGCCCTTGATCGCGGGCGTGGTGTTGCTTGCGTTGGGGTTGAAGAAGGTGCTCGAGTACGTAGGCGACACCGCGCATCATGAGCTCGCCGATCCACTCACCGGGATCGGCCTCTATGCGCTCTACGGAGGCGTGTCGCTCTACCTTGTTTCGCACGCTGCATTCAAGCTGCGTGCTACCCATATCCTAAGTGTCCAGCGACTTGTGGCTGCTGCCGGGGTGCTCATGCTGGTCCCGCTGGCCGCACGACTGCCGGCGCTGGGTGCGCTCGTCGTCCTTACCGCTGTGATCGTGGGGCTTGTCGCCTTTGAGACATTTCGCTTTGCCGAGGATCGCGAGCGGATCCGGCACGAAGGCGCGTCGCGCCACTCGGCCCAAGTCGTCGAGCATTCCTGACGTGGCGTTGACGGTGTGACCGGTACTGGAGCGGGGCCGACTCTCCTCGTCGATGCGGCGAGCCTGATCTATCGGGCTCTGTTCTCGACCCCCGATACCGTTACCGCCCCGGATGGAAGCCCGATCAACGCTGCTCATGGATTTCTCGGGATGCTCGCAAGGCTTATCGCCGACTACGATCCGGAGTTCATCTGTTGTGCAGCGGATGAGGACTGGCGACCTCAGTGGCGCGTAGATCTGATCGATTCGTACAAGGCCGTCCGGGCAGACGCAGGCAGTGCCCAGGAAAAAGCCGAGGAGCTACTGGCCCCCCAGATGCCGGTACTGTTTGAGATCCTGGAGGGATGCGGGATTGCGGTGGTCGGGCACCCCGGTTTCGAGGCCGAGGACGTTATCGGAACGCTGGCGGAGCGAGCACCCGGTCGCGTCGCCATCGTGTCCGGGGACCGGGATCTCTTCCAGCTGGTGCGGGATCCCAAGGTCGTCGTCCTTTACCCACGCCGTGGTGTCAGCAAGATGGATGAGGTGAACGAGGGCTATATCGAGGACCGCTACGGGATCCCGGGCCGTGCCTATCTGGATTTCGCGGTGCTGCGGGGGGACCCTTCCGACGGTCTTCCCGGAGTGCGAGGTATTGGCGAGAAGTTGGCGAGCTCGTTGGTCGCGCGTTACGGGAGCCTCGAGGGCGTTCTGGAAGCTGCGACCTCCTCGAACCCGGGGGTGGCGGTCGGAAAGGTCAGGCGCGATATCGACTATGTGAAGCGGGCCGCTCAGGTCGCGACGATCCCCACCGACCTTCCGCTGCCGGAAGTGGATCTCGTCCGCCCACGAAACGAGCCCGACCCCTCGCTTTACGCAGTGGCGAAACAGGCAGGGCTCGAAGGTGCGCTCCGTCGCCTGGTCGAAGCCATGACGGGCGAGGTTTGACCGGACGGTCTTCGGCGAGATGACTACTCTGCCACTCTTTCCAACCTCGCTCGTGGGCAGTTACCCGCAACCGGAATGGTTGATCGACCGTGCGAAGCTCGCCGGCCGTTTTCCGCCGCGCGTCCGAGCCCGAGAACTGTGGAGAGTCGAGGGCGATCATCTCGCCCAGGCTCAAGAGGACGCCACGGTGGTTGCGATCAGGGCCCAGGAAGAAGCAAAGCTTGACATCATCACAGACGGAGAGATGCGGCGGGAGAGTTATTCCAACCACTTCGCAACAGCCCTGGACGGACTGGACCTCGACAATCCCGGCACCGCCTTCGACCGCAGCGGGCACCCCAATCCCGTCCCTCGCGTGGTCGGCCCGATCGAACGCCCCCGGCCCGTCGGCGCGGCAGACGTTACGTTCCTCCGTGCTCACACCGCCCGCCCGATAAAGATGACCGTGCCGGGCCCGTTCACGATGTCTCAGCAGGCGCAGAACGACTTCTACCCGGACGACGAATCGCTGGCAATGGCATACGCGGATGTCTGCAACGCAGAGATCCGTGATCTGTTCGACGCCGGGGCAGACATCGTGCAGGTCGACGAACCCTATATGGAGAGCCGGCCCGATGCTGCTCGCGCTTACGGGCTGGAGGCGCTAAACCGGGCGCTCGAGGATGTGGAGGGCACGACCGCGGTTCACATCTGCTTCGGGTATGCCGCGATTATCCACAACCGGCCCCCAGCCTATTCGTTCCTTGCAGAGCTTGGCGATTGCTCCTGCGAACAGATCTCGATCGAAACCGCGCAGTCGAATCTTGACCTTGGTGTGCTCGCAGACCTAGCCGGCAAGACGATCATCTTGGGAGTCATCGATCTATCTGACACCGAAATCGAGAAGGTTGAGGTGGTCGCCGAGCGGGTTCGCCGAGCCCTGCCCTTGGTTGAGGCGGATCGTCTCGTGATCGCCCCGGACTGCGGGATGAAGTATCTATCGCGTCACTCTGCGCAAGGGAAGATGCATGCCATGTCGGCCGCGGCGGGGCTGCTACGGGCTGAGTTAGGCGCGGCTCGCTAACCCGGTGGGATGAACCTCCACTAAATTCGGAAGAACAGGCCGGCGAAGCGTCGAGCGGCGTCCTGATCACCGTATGGGGTGCCGGAGCGCGCACGACCGAATGCCGTCAAAACGAGACTCGCAGGATCGAAGTCGAGCACCACCTGCGCACCCACTTCGTCGCCTGGTGCGTACACCATGCCATCCTTCGTGACGTTTATCCGAGTCGTGCCGGAATTTCGTCCCGAGACGCGCACGGCGACGTCCAGATCGCTTCCTTGCAGGCGCGAGGTGTCCGTCGTGGCCTGCCACAGAACGAACATGAAGGGAACCAGTATGTCGGCCGCGTCTGGATCCAAGAAGTGAGACATCTGCAAGCCCTCACGCACATCCCAACCGTGGACTCCGTAGTCCATGACCTGGGCGATGGGGTAGAAGAATGCCGGCAACGGTCCCATGTAGGCGTGGACGACCATGAAGCTGTCCCAGTCTTGATCGCCGACTTCATCGAACATCGTCATGGCGGTGTCAAAGGCGCTATGGAGACGGCCCAGGAGCTCTTCACGGGGGATGTCTCGGAGTTCCTGCGCGAACTTATCCGCATTGTGAGCCATTTCGCTCAAAGGAGCGATGCCCTCTGCGGAGTCTCCGCCACGAGTTGTCTCGAAACGCCGGATATAGCCCTCGGTCGTGTCCACGAGATGAGCGACTATGTCGCGCACCTGCCAGTGGCCCGCCGCCGTAGGCATCTTCCAGTTCTCAGGCACCTCGGCGAGCGTGAAGAAGGCCTGCGCCTCCTTCTGGACGATCCGCAACAGATTTTCCTTGGCCGCGAACGTCGTCGCGTTCCATTCCACCTGAGAGATGTCGGTTGCCATCGGGCCTCCCCTTTCTTGCTGCGATCCGATAAGCCGTCAACAGTATTTCACCGGGCGGGGCCTGCTACAAGGGGCAGATAGGGAGCTGCTAGCAAAGGGTACAAGGAGATGCCACACTCGTTCTAAGGAGGACACATGACTGGCAGGCCCACCGTCGTTGCGTTCGATGTCAATGAGACGTTGTCCGACATGGAACCGCTGCGCGCACGGTTCGCCACCATCGGCGCGCCGGAGCATCTGCTAGAGCAGTGGTTCGCGGCCACGCTGCGGGACGGCTTCGCTCTGGCTGCGGCCGGCGCCTTCGCACATTTCTCGGACGTGGCGGCAGATACGCTGAGGACGGCGCTATCGGGCGTCGACGATATGCGGCGTGGCTTGGACGACGCGGTGGCGTTCGTGCTGGCGGGCCTTCCGGAGCTCGACGTGCACACCGACGTGCCGGAGGGGATTCGCCGGCTCCACGCCGGCGGCGTGCGACTGGTAACTCTGACCAACGGTTCGGTGGCCATGTCCGAAACCATGCTGGATCGCGCCGGGGTGCTCGATCACTTCGAGCGGCGCATCTCCGTCGGAGAGGTCCGGCGGTGGAAGCCGGCCGCAGAGCCCTACCTTTACGCTGCCGCTAAATGCGGTGTGTCGTTGGAGCAAATGGCTCTGATAGCAGTGCACCCGTGGGACACCGACGGAGCGAAGCGAGCGGGTCTTATCACAGGCTGGGCCAACCGCAAGGGCCATCCCTACCCGCTGTGCTTTCGGGAGCCGGATGTGACCGGCCCTGACCTTCCCACGGTGGCCGACGCGCTTCTGGCACTTGGTGACCGCGGCTAGTGAAAACCATGGCGGGCGATCGGGGCGACGGACGTGATCTGATGGAGAACCGCTGAATGCTCGTAAGGTGCAAGCCAGACTGTCAACGGAGAGGATGACAAATGGCGGATGAGGACGTTCATTCGAGTATCGATGGGCTGGCGACGGAGGAACACGAGCTGCGCGAACGAGAGGCTCGACAGCCGCTGAGCGAGGAGGAGCTCAAGCGACTCCAGTGGTTGGAGGTGAAGCTCGACCAGTGCTGGGACCTACTGAGGCAGCGGCGGGCCCGAAGAAATGCCGGGCTCGATCCGGACGAAGCCCAACTGCGCGACGTCGACACCGTCGAGAACTACCAGCAGTAAACGCCCGGCCGGGAGTGCCTCGAACTCAAGTCTTGCCGGCCTCGGAAGCCGTCACTAGGCCGTGACGGAAGGCGACGCTGATCCGCGGCCCCGCCTTCGCCACCTTCGGCACGGAATGCTCCCAGGTTCGTTGGGTCAGGCCTCCCGTGACCAGCAGGTCGCCACCTCCCAATGAGAACACGCGAGACCTTCCTCCACCGCTCGGGCGCAGTAGGAAGCGCCGCGCGTGACCAAGAGACACGAGTACCACCAGCGGGCGCTCGATCTCCTTGTGAATGTGATCGCCGTGCCAGGCGACGCTGTCCTTGCCGTCCCGGTAGAGATTGAAGCCGACGGAGTCGAAGCCGACTCCATAGCGCTCAGACAGGACCCCGCGCATGGTTTCGACCAGAGCCGGGACGAGTGGCTGATTCGATTCTTTGGACCATTGAGAGGTCAGCCTGGGTTCCAGGACCTTGCGGTCGTACATGTGGCGAGAGCGCTGTCCCCATTCCCTCTGCTCCAGGACCTCCTGGAAGAGACTGTCGGGCGACAGCACCCAGCCCGGCGCATGATCGACCCACGATTCGTCGTCCAGTTCGATGCGTTCGAGCCGGGAGAAGTGACGGTCGATGTCCGGCTCCGAGGTGCCGAAGAGCGTCGGTTGCCAGGAGAGTCCGAGATGCTCAGCCATCCCCTGTTCCTACAACGAAAGCGAAGCGCCCCCAATTCTGGCTTTGTGTCAGGAAACGTGCAGAATCCGCCCCTAGCCGGCAAGGAGCCGGCACAGGAGCGGGTCGCGTGGCCAAGCCACGCGGAAAAATGCCGCCCCAGAGAGATGGGTGTCGGACCTCAAAGGTAGGCTTGGAGGGATGAAGATTCTGGATCACAGCAGCGACATCAAGGGGCTCGTCAACTTTCATCCGGCCGTCCGAGCCTGGTTCGAAAAGCGGTTCCCGCTGGGCCCCACCGAGCCCCAGGCACGGGCGTGGCCTGAGATCGCAGCCGGGCGCGACACCCTGATCGCGGCCCCCACCGGCTCCGGCAAGACGCTCGCCGCCTTTCTCGTGTGCATAGACCGCCTCTACCGCTCCTTTGAAGAGGGCGAGGAAGTGGGGGGCCGATCGCAGGTCGTCTACGTGTCCCCGCTGAAAGCGCTGGCGGTCGACATCCAGCAGAACCTCGAGGCGCCCCTGGCCGAGATCGCCGCTCTGGCGGTGGACTTGGGACTTCCGGCCCCCGATATCAGGGTCGGCGTGCGCAACGGTGATACGCCTCCCTCGGTTCGGGCCGCCATGATCAAGCGTCCGCCCAACTTCGTAATCACAACGCCCGAATCCCTCTATCTGCTGCTTACGGCGGAGAAGAGCAGGGCGGCGTTGCACTCAGTCGACACCGTGATTGTGGACGAGATCCATGCCGCCGCCAGGGACAAACGCGGCTCCCATCTCGCCCTCAGTCTCGAGCGGCTCGAGCACGTCTGCGAGCATCGCCCGCAGCGCATCGGCCTCTCGGCGACGCAGCGACCGATCGACCGCCTCGCCCGTCTGCTGGTCGGCACCGGGGGGAATCAAAGCGAGCCCGAAGCACCCCGCTGCACCATCGTGGACACCGGCCATCAGCGCCACCTCGACCTGGCTCTCGAGCTTCCCGACGGCGAGCTCGAGGCGGTGGCTTCGGCCGAGCAGCTCGGCGAGGTACTGGATCGCATCGCGGCCCATGTCTTGAGCCACCGCACTACGCTGGTATTCGTCAACACTCGGCGGATGTCTGAGCGCATCGCCCACCTGCTCACCGAGCGGCTCGGCGAGGATGCAGTCGCCTCCCATCACGGGAGCCTCTCCAAAGATCGACGCTTGCTCGTCGAGCAGCGGCTGCGGGCGGGCGATCTGCGAGCGCTCGTAGCGACGGCCTCGCTCGAGCTGGGGATCGACATCGGCCCGGTCGAGCTCGTATGCCAGATCGGCTCGCCTCGCAGCCTGGCTACCTTTCTACAGCGAGTGGGCCGTTCCGGGCACAGCCGCGCAGGCACCCCCAAGGGCCGCCTTTACCCGTTGACTCGCGACGAGCTGGTCGAGTGCGCTGCGTTGTTGAGCGGTATTCGTAGCGGGCGACTCGACGCCATCCACCCTCCCATCGCCCCTCTCGACATTCTGGCGCAGCAGATCGTTGCGGAGTGCGCTGCCGAAGAGTGGAACGAGGACCAGCTCTTCGCCCTGATGACGCGCGCGGAACCCTTTGCGGGACTGAGCAGGGACTGCTTCGATGAGATCGTGGAGCTCGTGTCGGACGGGATCCAGACCGGCCGGGGACGCCGCGGCGCCTATCTGCATCGCGACCGTGTCGGTGGTGTACTGCGCGGCCGGCGTGGGGCGCGGCTTGCGGCACTGACCTCGGGAGGGGCAATCCCCGAGTTGGCCGACTACCGCGTGATCGCCGAGCCCGACGACACCTTCGTCGGCACCGTCAACGAGGACTGGGCCATCGAGAGCATGGCCGGCGACGTGTTCCTGCTGGGAAGCACGTCATGGCGCATACGCCGAATTGAGCCGGGGGCGGTGAGGGTGGTGGACGCTCAGGGCGCCCCACCATCGGTGCCTTTCTGGCTCGGAGAGGCGCCCGCCCGCACCGACGAGCTGAGCGACGAGATCGCCTCCCTACGCTCGGGGGTCGAGCGCCACCTCAAAGCCGAGGATCCTTCAGGTGCGTGCGCGTGGCTGCATTCGACGGCGGGACTCGACTCGGTCGCCGCCGACATCATCGTCTGCTATCTCGCCGCGTCGCGCACGGCTCTGGGCCTGCTGCCGACGCTCGACGATGTCATCTTCGAACGCTTCTTCGACGACACCGGAGGGATGCAGCTAGTCCTGCATGCCCCTTTCGGAGGGAGGATCAACCGGGGGCTTGGCCTCGCGCTCCGCAAGCGCTTCTGCAAGAGCTTCGACTTCGAGCTCCAGGCGGCAGCCTCAGACGATGCCATCGTCCTGTCCCTCGGCCCGCAGCACAGCTTTCCCCTCCCCGATGTGGGGAGGTTCTTGTCGTCGAAGACCGTCGAGGATGTGCTCCAACAAGCGGTGCTCGACTCGCCCATGTTCGCCTCCCGTTGGCGCTGGAACCTCAACCGCTCTCTGGCGGTGCTGCGTTACAGGGGTGGGAGGAAGAATCCACCGCCGATCCAGCGCATGGAATCGGACGATCTGATGGCCGCAGTGTTCCCAACCCTTGCGGCGTGCCAGGAGAACATCAGCGGTCCTATTCCGATCCCAGACCACCCTCTCGTTCGCCAGACCATGTACGACAGCCTGCACGAGGCCATGGACATCGACGGGCTCAGGGCGCTCATAGAAAGCTTCGAGTCCGGCACAGTTCGGATGCACTTTCGAGACACCACCGAGCCGTCCCCGTTGGCCCACGAGATACTGAGTGCGAGGCCGTACACATTCTTGGACGATGCACCGCTCGAGGAACGGCGAACGCGGGCTGTGCGGGTACCCCGGAGCCTTCCGCTGGAGGCGACGGATATCGGCCGACTCGATCCCGAAGCCATCGAGCGAGTGCGTGATGAGGTTCGCCCCTCGCTTCGTAACCCCGACGAGCTCCACGATGTGCTCATTTCACTTGTGGTAGCACGTCCTGCAGCCGAGTGGCAGCGACACTTCGACGCTCTCGTCGAGGCGAAACGGGCGACAACGGTTTGCATTGAAGGCGGGGCGTTGTGGGTCGCAATCGAAAGCCGGGCCGCGGTCGAGTCCTTGTTCGAGGATGCGCTCTTCGACCCCGATCTGGCTCCACCCGCAGCAATCGCTTCCGATCCACCACCAGAGGCGCACACCATCGCTGCGGCCGTCATGCGCGGCCATCTGGATGTCGCCGGGCCCGCCACTGTTGAGCAGCTCACCTCGGCGACGGGTTTGTCAGAAGATGTGGTATCGAGCGCGCTGCTCCGCCTCGAGGCCGAGGGGTTTGCCTTACGAGGCAACTTCTCCTGCCTCGACGAAGAGGAGTTCTGCGCGCGCCGGCTACTCGCCCGCATCCATTCCTACACTCGCAAGCGGCTGCGTAAAGAGATCGAGCCTGTTTCGTCCCAGGACTTCATGCGCTTCCTGTTGCGCTGGCAGCACGTGGCTCCCGGAACGCAGGTGGCCGGGCGCTCGGGAATGCTGGAGATAGTGGAGCAGCTGCAGGGCTTCGAGATCCCGGCCGGTGCCTGGGAGGAAGCAGTTCTGCCCAGTCGAGTAGAGGGTTATCGAGCCGACCGGCTCGACTCAGTCTGTCTTTCGGGCGAGGTGGTCTGGGGGCGGCTCAGCGTCCGGCCGGCCCAGCCGGGCGTTTCCCCCAAGCGCAGCGCGGCCACGCCGTCGCGTGCCACGCCTGTGAGCCTCGCCTTGCGAGCCGACCTGGAATGGCTTCTACAGGCGGTTCGAGGTGATCAGTCCCCGGCCGAGCCGCGGCCCGGGGCCGGATACGACGTCCTCGAATGTCTGCGTTCGAGCGGCGCGCTGTTTCACTCCGACCTGGTGACCGCCAGCGGGCGCCTTCCGACCGAGGTCGAAGAGGGACTGTGGGATGGAGTCGCTCGCGGGCTGATCACCGCAGACGGCTTCGACGCGGTGCGGAGCCTCCTGTCGGCGCGAACTCGCTGGGCACAGCGCCAGCGGCACCCCCGGAGAGGCCTGCGACGTGGAGCCGGAACCGCGGCGCGCGCCGAGGGTCGGTGGTCTCTGTTCCCGGGGGCAGCGCCTATTGAGGATCGGGATGCCGTGGCCGAGGCAGTGGCCGAACAGCTCCTCTGTCGATGGGGGGTGGTGTGGCGAGACCTGCTCGCGCGCGAGAGCTTGACGCTGCCATGGCGCGAGGTTCTATGGGCGATGCGGCGCCTCGAGGCTCGGGGCACGATTCGCGGCGGGCGCTTCGTCTCTGGCTTCTCGGGCGAGCAGTACGCGCACATCAGAGCCGTCGAGCTATTACGGTCTGTTCGGCGAGAGGGGCGCAACGAGGAGGTAGTGAAGCTCTCCGCCGCGGATCCTCTGAACCTGGTCGGGATTGTCACGCCCGGGCCGCGGCTCCCGGCGGTGCGGACAAACTCGGTGACATATGTGGACGGTCTTCCGCAGATCGAGGCAACGGGCGAAGCGGCGGGCTGACAACGGCTCAAGGCCGGGCCCGCGGTAGGCCGACAGGAACTTTGGGCATCCACCTCCTGGCTCATCGGCCCGAGCTGCAGCGCAGGACTTCGGGTAGCAGTGAGTTCGGAAAGGCGGCGGCAAACATGTGCTCTCGGCCGCGGCCCTTGAAGCGAGTCGGAAACCTACCGTCCTCCCAGTTAGCGCGAATGCGGTAGTCGTTGAGGTACCTGGATATCTGCATCAACGAAGTGTCGACCGCGCGCATCATTTTCTGGTTCACGAAGATCCCTACTGCGGTCATCTCGTCTACCAACGACGAGCCTTCGTGCACACCGAAGTGCTCATTGAGGTCGCGTTCGAGCGGTCCTTGTTGGACCGGCCAGCCGGGAGAGCGAGAGGGCCGGGGAACGTGGCCGTGGTCGGCCGTAAGGACGAGAACGTAGTCGCGAACCTCGCGGTTCAAGAATCGAAGTAGCCGTCGCAAAGCTTGGTCCTGGGCTTCGAGCACATCCTCCATCTCGGGGGAATCCATGAAGTATTCGTGTCCGGCGTAGTCGGTCATTTTGTAGTTGATGAAGAAGAGGTCGGGATCGGAGTTGCGCCCGTATCGTTCCCGGCGAAGGAGTGCCTCGGCCATGTCGGTTTCGTAATGTACCCATGCGGGGGCGTAGGTCTGCGTGAAGATCTCGTGGCCCATCCAGAGCCCGTCCGCCAGTCCATCTGAGCGGTCCGATGCGGCCGCGTGGTCGGAGAAACCAGGATAGCTGTAAAGATAAGAGGGGGTCGAGTAGTAGCTGGAATTGCTTCCAATGTTGCCGTTGAGAAGAAGTATCGCGACATGATCGCTGTCTCCACCGCTCATTCCCGCGCCATGCCCCATCATCCCCAGGTGCCAGTCGCTCCACCCAAGCATTCCCACCTTCGGCCGGTTGCCGAGGGCCGCGTCGATGTCGTCGCCATAGGTACTCAACTTGAGATCAAGGGGGCTGGTTTCTTCGAACGCCTCGACGACCGAGTTGTTCTTGCGAAGAAAGATGCCGGCCACCTGGTGCTTGCGGGGAAACGCTCCCGTGCCAAGGGTTGCATGCGTTGAAGGTGTTATCGATGGGGAAGAGCCCACCGTCGCATTTAGATACGAGGTGCCCTCGCGCTCTAGCCGCCTCAATGTCGGCCAACTCTTGGGCCATCGTTCGAGGACGTTTCGACCCACCCCGTCCCAAACCACCGTCACGATCAATCTTGGTTTGCCGTCGGCACCGGGGACCAGAGCCTCCTCGAGAATGTCGCCGTCCCGGGAGGGCAGTCGCACTTTCAAGGATCGACCAACGGTTGGATACACGTCCGCGATAGTGACGGGTCTGTGCACACGCCCAGACGCCCTGATTCGTCTTGGCCCGTAGAGCACCAAAGGCACCTGCTGAAGGTACTCGAAGGGTCCAGAGTGATTTACGGAATAGAAACCACCGGGGAAGTTGGGGAGGCTGGGAACGATCGAGATGTCCTCGGAGCGAGCGGGAACATAGCCCCGCCAGATGCGCTCCAGCCATCCGTCTTTCAGTCCGCAGCCCCGGCGCAGGGGATCGTCGGACGCGAAGGTGCCGGATCCTGGCTCTGGCTTGCTTTGCCCTGCACCGCTCCCTTTGGCGCGAGGCGGAGCTTTGCGATTCGGAGCAGTTGTCGGCGAGGTTCGCTGGCAGGCGAAGGCCGGCAGGAGAAGTGCGACTATTACCGTGTAGACCCACCTGAAGCGGTTTGCGCGGGGAAGGGTCATCGGAGCGACGATACCTTTGGCTCGAACGTGGGTCGTCCCAACACGTTAGAATCGTGCCGTGAGCCCGGAATCCTCGGTGCCCCGTTCCGGGCTGCCACCTGTATCTAACGAGCAAACCCGGCAATCCCCCGCATTGGTGCCCTTCCGCGAGGCTTTCAAGTATTGGCTTCGTCTGGGGTTCATCAACTTCGGCGGCCCCGCCGGACAGATCGCGATCATGCACGACGAGCTGGTCGACAAGAAGCGCTGGATCAGCAACGGCCGCTTCCTTCATGCCCTGAACTTCTGCACGCTGCTGCCCGGTCCCGAGGCGCAGCAACTCGCGATCTACATAGGGTGGCTCCTGAACGGCTCGCTCGGGGGCATTGTGGCCGGCATCTTCTTTGTGCTTCCCGCGTTCTTCTTGATTCTCGGACTTTCCTGGGCCTTTGTCGCGCACGGCGATGTCACGTGGGTAGCTGCCATCTTCTACGGGCTCAAGGCGGCCGTGATCGCCATCGTTGCTGCAGCGGTCATTAGAGTCGGCTCCAAGGCGCTCACTAACAGTCCCATGGTCGTTATTGCCGTGGCGTCGTTCTTGGCGATCTTCTTCGTCAAGGTCCCCTTTCCCATCGTGGTGCTCGCAGCGGCGGCAACCGGGTTGGTGGGATCGCGATTGTGGCCCCAACTGTTCACCGGCTCTCAAGCGCATACAGGCGTTGATGAAGAGGCCCTTCTCGGAGATGAGGAGCTGGCGCCCAGGCAACGGCCGAGCCTGAAGAGAAGTCTGTACGTACTCTTGCTCGGAGGAACAATCTGGTGGGGCCCCCTTGTCATCGTTTGGCTATTACGAGGTCCCGACGACACGCTCACTAGAGAAGCCGTCTTCTTTAGCCAAGCCGCAATGGTGACGTTCGGCGGCGCCTACGCCGTGCTGGCGTATATCAACCAGGCGGCCGTGCAGCAGTTCGGATGGTTACAGCCCGGAGAGATGGCCACAGGACTTGGGCTCGCTGAGTCGACGCCCGGACCACTCATCATGGTGACGCAGTTCGTCGGGTTCGTGGCAGCTTACAGGTTTCCCGGCGGCCTGCCCCCCCTGACGGCCGCCACGCTCGGCGCGCTCGTCACAGTCTGGGCGACCTTCGCTCCCTGTTTCCTGTGGATCTTTCTCGGCGCCCCCTATATCGAGAGGCTGCGTGGCAAGGCGTCACTCGATGCGGCTCTGTCGGCGATCACGGCCGCGGTGGTAGGGGTGATCCTCAACCTGGCGGTGACCTTCGCCGTGTTCACACTCTTCATGTCGGTTGAGACCGGATCGCTCCTAGGGATGACCTATCCGAGCCCGGATCTGGCCTCGATCGACCTTTTTGCGGCGGCTCTGGCAACCGTTGCATTCGTGGGCATATTTCGCTACAAGTGGAATGTCCTGTGGATCGTGTCGGGAAGCGCCTTGGCCGGGCTGGCGTGGCAGACTCTCATCTAACCGGCCGGATCTGGCCCCCCCGCCCGACGGCCTCCCCCTCCCGCCCCCATCGAGGCCGGTGATCCTATAGTTTGGTAATTCTCAAACGGAGCAAGGAGGCGCAATGAAGCTGGAAGGCATTCATCATGTGACCTGCATCACCGGGGACGCCCCCCAGAACGTGCGCTTCTACGCCGGCACGCTGGGGCTCAGGATGGTCAAGAAGTCGGTCAACCAGGACGATCCGACCGTCTACCACCTCTTCTACGCGGATGAGAAAGGGGCCCCAGGCTCGGACATCACGTTCTTCGAATATCCGGGCGCGACTCCGGGCAGAGCGGGGGCCGGGATGATCCATCGCATCACCTGGCGGGTGTCTTCTGAACAGGCGCTCGACTTCTGGGACGAGCGATTGTCCTCGCGTGAGGTCGCGATCGAGCGCTCCGATGGGAGGTTGCGCTTCGACGATCCCGAAGGGCTGGGCCTCGAGCTCGCCGTCGTCGCCAACGCCGATGAACCGCTGCGTGCGCGGCATCCGGAGATTCCCGAGGAACACGCTCTGCTTGGATTCGATAGCGTGCGCGCCTACACTCAAGAGCCATCCGCGAGCGAGCTGCTGCTCGAGTCGGCCCTCGGCTTTGCTCCCGAGACACCTTCGTCGTGGACGATCAGGGGGGATCAGCGAGGGTCGCTCTACTTCTATGACCAGGCCCCTGCACGGGGAGGGCTCAGCGGTGCCGGTACCGTCCATCATGTCGCATGGGCGTCGCAGATGGATGAGATCGGAGACTGGCGCGAGCGCGCCATCGCAGGCGGGGCGCATCCCACACCGATCATCGATCGGTTTTGGTTCCGATCGGTCTACTTCCGGGAGCCGTCCGGAGTGCTGTTCGAGATCGCCACGCTCGGCCCCGGTTTCGCCGTCGACGAGTCGCCCGAGGAGCTCGGCGAGAAGCTGGTGCTGCCGCCCGACTACGAGCATCTGCGCGCCAAGCTCGAGAAGGTCCTCACCCCGCTCCCAGACCCGCGAAGCCTCTAGCAATCCGACGGCGATGTCCAGCACGATTCCTGAGCTGTTCGACGCGGCGGTAGCGCGTTCACCGAGCAAGGTCTGGCTGCGATTCGAGGACTTGAGCTACACCTATGAAGAGGCTCACGCTCACATCGCAGCCGCAGCGTCGCGTCTGGGCGATCTCCGAGTGCAGCGCGAGACGCTGGTAGCAGCCACGATGAGGAACACGCCTGCGCATCTGTTTACGTGGCTGGGGCTCATGCGCTTGGGCGCGGTGCTTGTTCCCGCCAATCCTCGGAGCAGCGCGGCCGAGCTCGCGGCACTGGTCGCTCAAGTGCGACCGGCGCTAGTCATCATCGACTCGGAGTTGTCGGGGGCCTTTGAGCAGAGTGACGCGCGTATCGTCGCGTTCGATGAGCTCGGGGGCCGCGAAACGGCCGGGGTCTCGCCCAGCATGGCGCGCCCCGAAGATATTGCAGTGATGATTCCCACCTCGGGGACCACCGGGCGCTCCAAGCTCGTCATGCAGACGCAGCGGACCTACAGCATGGCCGGTGAGGGCTTTCCCTTCTGGCTGGGGCTGACCGAGGAGGATCGATTGATGACGTCTCTCCCACTGTTCCACATCAACGCCCCCGCCTATTCGGTACTGGGCTCGGTGGCGGCATGCGCAGGTCTTGTGTTACTGCCGCGCTTCTCGGCTGCCGGCTTCATCGACTCTGCGCGCCGCTACGGCGCCACAGAGTTCAACGCTATCGGGGCGATGCTCGAGATCCTCATGCGCCAACCGGAGCAAGATAATGACGCCAACAATCCACTGAGGCTGTGCTACACGGGACCTTCCCCCACCGAGGAAAGGCAGCTCGAGATCGAACGTCGCTTTGGACTCGAGATCGTGTGCGGGTACGCGCTCTCGGAGACTCCCTACGCGCTCATCTGGAAGAGAGGAACGCGTCCGTTCGGAACGCTCGGAAGCCCGCGTCAGCATCCCACCTTGGGTGAGATCAATCGGGCGCGTGTGATGGACAAGGATCGTGAAGTGCTTCCCGGAGAAGAGGGCGAGCTGGAGCTCAACAACCCCGCTGTGATGGCCGGCTACTACGGCATGCCTGAGGAGACGAACGCGGTCCTCTCGAACGGTTGGCTCAAGACCGGCGACCTCGTCAGGGTTAACTCCGACGGCACTTACACGTTCGTCGCACGCAAGAAGGAAGTCATACGACGACGCGGCGAGAACCTCTCTCCGCTCGAGGTGGAGGCCGTCCTCGAAGATCACCCCGCGATTGTGGAAGCGGCGGTCGTTGGGGTTCCTTCCGAGCTCACCGAGGAGGACGTAAAGGCCTTCGTGGTGCTCGACCGTAAGGCCTCTGTGTCGCTCTCCGACTTGCGCGATCATGCCGCGGCTGCACTCGCCGCTTACAAGGTGCCCCGATACTTCGAATCGATGTCGAAGCTCCCCCATACGCCGACCGGACGCGTCGCCAAGCACGAGCTGCCGCGCGAACGCACGAAGTCCGAAGAGGACTTCGGCGCTCGGGCCGAAGCGGGGGCCGAACGAGGATGAGCGAAGCGCATGGAGAGTGGCTCAAGACCAAAATAGGACGCTCGACCCAGGACTCCATTTTCGTCGGGGGCCTCGACCTTGCATCAGAGGTCATGGGGGAGATGTCTTTCTCCGAGCTCGCCTTCTTGCTGGCCTCCGGCCGCACGCCGTCGGCCGCAGAGTCAAAGCTGTTCAACGCGGTGTTGGTGTCGCTGGCCGACCATGGCCTCACGCCCACCGCTCTGGCCGCCAGGCTGACCTACACGGGGGCGCCTGAGTCGCTGCAGGGAGCCATCGCCGCAGGACTGCTGGGGGCCGGAAGCGTGTTCCTGGGGCCGGTCGAGGACACTGCCCGCTTCCTCGGCGACATCCTGGCCGACACGAGTTCTGATACCGATGATGCCCTGGGCGACGCGGCCGATGAGGCAGTTCAGAGGGCGCTTGGGGAGGGACGGAGGATTCCCGGTCTCGGGCATCCGATACACAAGGAAGTCGACCCCAGGACCCCCAGGCTCTATCAATTGGCGGAGGAAACCGGGCTGAGGGGGCTCCACCTAAGGGTGTTGGAACACGTGGCCGCGGCCCACGCAGGGGCGACCGGCAGGTCGCTGCCGATCAACGGGGCGGGGGCCGCAGGAGCAGTGCTCGCAGACCTCGGTTTTCCTCCTTCGTCCGCCCGCGGGTTCGCCCTACTGGCTCGCACCGCCGGGCTCATCGGCCACCTGGTCGAGGAAGCGAGGAACCCTCTCGGCATGAGGTTGTGGAGAGAGGTAGACGAGCGAGCTTCGCACGCCGCTGAAGACGAGTGAGCTCGGCCCCCGAGGGTTCCAGATCCACCGGCGAGCTGGAGAGGGTCTTCGCCCTCATAGGACGGGGGCATCTGCCGTCTCCGGACGGTCTCGTGGACGTGATGCCATCGCCCAGCGGGCCCAGCGACGTGGTCTGCGCCTTTAGCGCCCACACGATCATCGCCGCCGCGGTGGAAGAGAGCGACATCCGCAGGAGGCTCGCGAGGAGGCTCGGGCCCGATGATCTCGGAGCTCCGATGGAAGCCGGCTTTCTGGTCTGGCTCGGTGAGCAATTGGGGACACCGCCGGGAATGCTCGACATCGTCCTGGTGGCCACAGGAGACGCCCCTGCAACGAGAGTACAGATCGTTCCCCAGCGCGGAGACGCGGTGGCTCGTGTCGAGCGCGCTCGCCGCTACCGCCGCGACGTGCAGGTCTTCGGCGACTCCGACGGTCGGGGAATTGGCGTGATCGGGAGGGGTCTCGCTCGCAGATGGGAGGTCGCGGTGGAGGTCGAGCCTGCCCATCGCAACAGTGGGCTCGGCTGCGGCTTGTTCGCCGCGGCTCGGCGGCTCGTGCCGTTGGACGAGCCGCTCTTCGCCCAGGTTTCACCGGGCAACGCCGCCTCGCTCCGGGCCGTACTCGCGGCCGGTTTCAAGCCGGTGGGGTCCGAGGTGTTGTTCCTCACCCGACCGGGAAATACTTCATAACCGTCAAGCTGCGGTGGGTAAACGTGGACCGCTGGCCATCTGCCACCGTCGCAGAGCTGCCGATTACGGGCCTTGGGGGCGCCGGCCCAGGCCCAACACCAAACGCGGCTTCCATGCCAGTGCCTCTGGAGGCAGGGCTCGCACCGCGGCCACAGCGTCCCGGCGCAGCCGTGGAAGGTCGGCCTCGGAAGCAAGGGAGCCGAGCATCGAGAGCCGGTAGTCGACGAACTCCTCTGCGCCCGGCCAGGGGACCGACGCGCTGATCGTGGTAACCGTGGCGTCCAGCCCAGCCGCCGACAAAAGGGCCGTCAGTGCGGATTCCGAACCCACCTCGGTGGACATTCGCTCGACTGCCTCACCGGTTCGAGACCGTGCTCGGCCGCAGTGATGCTCGATGACCCCGAAAACCGCCTCGCCCGGCGGATAAGGGATCTCCGGGCGCTTCCACGTAAGGAGCGCAACGTAAGGAGACACACGCGCCATTTCCCTTACGGCCCGCTCCGGCTGGGGGAAGTGGTTGATGCCGAAAGCGGATGCACTCGCGACAAAGGAGTCGCCGGCGAAGGGGAGGTGCTCGGCATCGGCTTGAACCGCGTCCCGCGCGTCGTTCGATGTGAGGATGCTCCATGAGATGTCGAGTGCGACCACCTCTGGGAGCCGTCGGGCGAGCGCCCCCGATCCGGAGGCGATGTCGAGAACGACTCCCTTGACGGACCGAAGAGTTTCGGCCAGAGGTTCGGCGAGATGACGATAAACGTGTTCGTCCGCATACCGGGAGAAGCCGGGGGCGGAGGCCTCGTAGCTGGAGGCGATGTCTCGCTTGATGTCGGTCATGCTCGCCTGTCCTGGGTCGGTGATACTTCCAGCATGCGCAGGATCGTTACGATCGGGGCAAGCGTAGTCGTATTGGCTCTCTTGATTCCGGGGACCGTTGTCACGGCTGCGGGCTTGGTGTTCCTGTTCTTGGCCACTCTGAGCGAGTCGCTGGGAGCTCGCTGGCGATTGGTGATAGCGGCCACACTAGGGGGTCTGGCGGCGGGACTGACAGCGGCCGCCGGCTCGAGGATTGCAATGCGCATCGTATCTCTGGCTGTGCCGGGGCCGACTGCGATCGTGCAGGGTAGCCCGACGCGAGTGCCTCTGTTCACGATTGACGGAACCATTGAACTGATCTCCTTCGTCGGCTTTGTCGGTACAGTTCTGGGCATCGCGGTGATGGCCGTTCGCAGGCTCGTGCCGTTGCCCGGATGGAGAAGGGGGCTCGCAGTCGGGGTGATCATGCTGGCGTTTCCCGGGATCCTCATTTTCCTCACAGATCCGGAGTTCGATCAGGTGCCGCCGGTCAGCATCTCTACCTTCGGGGCCTGCTTCATCGCTTACGGAGTCGTGTACGAGGCCGTTGCATCACGAGTCGAGCGATGGGGCTTTCTTGAACTGCCTCAGCCGAGGAGTGACACGGTGTGGGGGCAACTGCGGCGAGAGAACGCCTGGCCAAGTCCTGAATCCAGATGCTGAAGGGCCGTTCAGCCTTTCAGGATCTGCTCAGGGATCGCGGTTCATCATGGCGTTATCGATACAGGGCCGAAGGGGTCGGCCCACTACGAGGAAGGATCAGCAATGGCACTGACTCGCAAGACCAAGTGGATCGCCGGAAGCGCCCTTGCGCTCGCCGTCATCGGCGGCGGTTCGGGCGTAGCCGTGGCTACGGGCGCCGATGACAAGCCGTTGTCGGGCCGGGTTCTCGAAAGGGCTACGGCCGCCGCGCTCGAGCACACTGGCGGCGGGAAGGTAACCGAGACGGAGATCGGTGACGACGGAGCGGCCTTCGGAGTTGAGGTTCGTCTCTCCAACGGCAAGCAGGTCGAGGTCAATATGAATGACAGCTTCGAGGTAACCGGCCAGGAGGCGGACGACGAGTAGCGTTCGGATAACGAGTTGCGAACAGGGGCGGTCACCGGAAAGGTGGCCGTCCCTCCTTTTATTGGGAGAGTTGGTGAGCTGTGAAAGACTCGAGAAGAAGGCGCCTAGTGCTCGTCGTAGCCGGCCTGGTGGTCGCCCTCGCAGCGAACGGATGCAGCAATGAGGGCCCAACTCCCGAGCGCCGGCCCCAGGATGCAGGCCCGGGCATCGACACCGCCCCGCAGAGCCAACGTGTCGATCTCGATGAGCCCTCCTTCTCCGATCCGACCGCAGTCACAAATCCGCTCTTTCCGAGCAGCAAGCTGGGGCAGGTCGTTCAGCTCGGAAACGAGGGTGGTGAGGAGCTGCGAGTGGAGGTGACTCCTCTCCTGCGAACCAAGACCATCGAGTGGAAGGGCCAACGAATAGAGACGCTGGTTTCGCACTTCATCGCCTTCCTCGACGGCCGCATCGTCGAAACGGCCGTCGATTTCTTCGCGCAAGCGGACGATGGCGCGGTTTGGTACCTCGGCGAAGATGTTTTCAACTATGAGGACGGGGTGGTCGCCGACAACGAGGGCACATGGCTGGCGGGCAGGGATGGGCCGGCGGGGATGATCATGCCCGCCGACCCCCAAGAGGGCGACGTCTTCAGGCCGGAAAACATTCCGGGGCTGGTGTTCGAGGAGGTCACCATCAAGGCGACTGGGCGAATGCTTGACGGCCCCCGAGGAGTGGTCGGTGGAGCCGTGGTGACTCAGGAGCACCTGATGGACAACAGCTTCGAAGGCAAGATCTTCGCTCCGGGATACGGCGAGTTCCAGATCCGAGCGGCGGATGAGTTCGCCGCGGTGGCCGTTGCCGCGCCGATCGACGCCGCCCCCGGGCCCGCGCCGACCGAGCTCGAGGAGCTAGCCGTGAGTGCACACGACGCCTTCCGAGCCGGGCAGGCGGAGGACTGGCTCCGCGCGGCCGACGCTCGGGACGAGCTGAGGAGCGCCTGGGACGCCTACCGGAAGCAGAAGGTGCCGCCTCTGGTCGCTAAAGATCTCGACGAGAGTCTGGCAGCGCTGGATAGGGGGATTTCGAACAGAGAAGCCTCGGAGACCTCCCAGGCCGCGATCGAAGTGGCTCACGGCGCAGCGGATCTGCTGCTTCAACACAGGGCCGCCGCAGAGGTGGATCTCATGCGCCTCGATGTCTGGGCTCGGCAACTCATCCTGGACGCCGCCACCGGTTCTGCCGGCGAGGTGAAGGGCGATGTTGCCACCCTCGAGGCCATTTGGGTACGCGCGAATTCTTCCGTATCACAGCCGTCGGTGGGAGATGTCGAGGAGGGGCTTGCAGCACTGAGGGCGGCGGCCGACGCGGGAAAGCTCAGCGACGCTGCGAGGGCTGCCGATGGGTTGCGAGATGCCCTTGCGAGCTCGGTTGGGCCTTAGCCAGACGATCGGTCCCGCTCACTCAGATTAGGCTTGCCCCGACGAGTAACCCGGCGCCGTCAGCGGCGGGTGGCGGGAGGGGCCTGAAACTCGTGCTCCCAACGACTGAAGTCCTGCTCCCAGAGGGCGAAGTCGTTCCAGGGGGCATGCCTGCGGCTACCCAGGAGGGCCGCGACGACCACACCAAGGCCTGCAACCCACAGCCCCGCGACCACCCATATCAACCAACCCTCCATTAGCACTCACCATCCTTGCGCCGAGCCCCGCCAACAGTCTCTCTGTGGCTCGAGGGGGGGAGCACGCGACCACCGGCGCCGCTCGGGGCACCGGTCTGTCCGACACGATCGATCACCTGCATCGCTACCTAACCTTCCTCGTCCGCCGCCACTGGGGTGGGGAATCTGAGCATCACCTTCGCGCGAACTCTCTGAACCAGACCTGAACCAGTGTCGGATGAGGAATTTTGCCTCCTCTCAGGCTGGTTTCAGCTACAGTTCAGTGTTAGTCGGCAATTATTGAGACAAGTTGAGTGACGTGATGAGGTTGTTATGCGTGTCCTTGTTGTAGAGGATGAGAAGCGGCTGGCCGCGGGGCTGAAGAAGGGGCTCGAGGCCGAAGGCTTCGCAACCGATGTCGCCCTAGACGGTACCGATGGCCTGTGGATGGCGCGAGAGCATCCCTACGACGCGCTTGTGCTCGACATCATGTTGCCGGGGGTGAACGGCTTCAAGATCTGTGCCACCCTTCGGGACGAGGGGGTCTGGACCCCCATCCTCATGCTCACCGCCAAAGACGGTGAGCTCGACGAGGCCGAGGCACTCGATACGGGCGCGGACGACTACCTGACGAAACCCTTCTCTTACATCGTGCTCGTGGCGCGCTTGCGCGCCCTGATGCGACGCGGCTCCAGCGAGCGCCCCACCGTTCTGGAAGCGGGTGATCTGCTCTTGGACCCCGGTACTCGCAGGGTCTTTCGAGGTGAGGCCGAGATCGATCTCACCGCCAGGGAGATGGCGCTGCTGGATTTCCTCATGCGCCATAAGGATGAGGTGGTGTCCAAGCGCGACATCCTCGATCACGTCTGGGACTACGACTTCGATGGTGACGCGAACATAGTCGAGGTCTACATAAGGCGTCTTCGCAACAAGCTTGACCGGCCCTTCGAGCGCGACACGATCGAAACTCTCCGTGGAGCCGGCTACCGGTTGGCCCCCTGATGAGGGCCAAGCAAGGGCTCGGCCTCATGGACCGGGCGGTGGAGCGGTGGGGCTCGGTCCGGGTGCGCACGACCGCGCTCACCGTGATCGTCGTGGGGGCGGCACTGATTGTCGCGGGAGTAGCGATGGTGGTGCTTCTGCGCCATAAGCTCACCGCCAACACAGGGTCGGCCGCTCGACGCCAAGCCCAGTCCATGGTGGAGGAGTTCTCTAAGACGAACGATGGGCTTATCAAGCTTCCGGCTGTCGAAAAAGAGCTGATTGAAGATGTGAATGAAGATGTAGATGAAGAGGAGTTCATTCAGGTGGTCGATGAGACCGGAAGCGTGTTGGTCTCCAGCGACAACGTAAGCGTCGAGGACACCATCATGAAGGCGGGAGTCACTCGACAAGAGATAGCCGATATCCGCCCTTACCTGAAGGGGGAGGACGGCCCCTTCCTCGCCGTAGCGGTAACCGCGGCGACCACGGATGGCGATATCGAGGTGGTAGCCGGCCGATCCCTCGAACCGGTCGTCGAATCGGTTCGAGCCGTGACCGTCCTCCTGCTGGGCGGCATTCCCCTGTTGCTGCTGGTGGTCGGGTCTGTGTCCATGCGTGTCGTGGGCCGGTCCTTGGCGCCGGTGGAGGCGATGCGCGACGAGGTCGAGAGGATCTCGAGCCGGGATCTGCACCGCCGGGTGCCCCAACCCGAGGGCGGAGACGAGATCTCGCGGCTCGCCGCCACGATGAACGGCATGCTCGCCCGACTGGAGAGAAGCCAGGCGCGCCAGCGACGCTTCGTCTCGGACGCCTCGCATGAGTTGCGCTCTCCGGTTGCGACCATCCGGCAGCATGCAGAGGTCGCGCTGGCCCATCCGGAGGTCTCGAAGCTGGAAGAGTTGGCCGACATCGTCCTGCACGAGAACGCTCGTTTGCAGAGTTTGGTGGAGGATCTGTTGCTTCTGTCCCATGCCGACGAGGGCACGCTGCAGCTCCGAGAACAAGCTGTTGACGTAGACGACCTGGTATTCGAGGAAGCCCAGCGGCTGCGCGCAACGACGCAGCTTCGCGTGCGCACGAGCCGGGTTTCGGCCGGACGAGTCTCCGGTGACAGGGAACAGCTCAACCGGCTGATTCGGAATCTTTCCGACAATGCGGCTCGGCACGCACGCGGCATAGTCGAGTTCTCGCTGCGGGACGGAGATGGATCGGTCTTGTTGACGGTGGACGACGACGGCCGGGGGGTAGCCCCATCTGAGCGTGAGCGGGTGTTCGAGCGCTTCGTCCGGCTCGAGGAAGGACGCGACAGGGACTCCGGGGGCACAGGGCTGGGTCTCGCCATTGTTGCGGAGATCGCCTCCGCCCACCGGGCCGGGGTCGCCGTGGCCGATAGCCCCATGGGGGGCGCCCGCTTCGAGGTCCGCTTCCACTCCACCGATTGACGAACCCCGGCATACAGAACGCGCGCGCAGTGACCTGCCGTGGCGTGCAGTAGTGAACCTCCCGGGTGACGCCTCCAGCGCCCTCCCCATTCATTCAGCTAGGTGTCAGCTTCGCTGAACGATGATCTGTGCAGGCCAAGATCGCGCCGACCGGGGGAGGGCAAATGGGGGATCGAGTGGCCACCACAGCCGTAGGGGTCATGACTACCGAAGAGGCCGTCTCCAGGCTTTTTCCCGCCCCCGTCCTCGAAAAGATCAGACAAAAGGATGCCGCGGGATACCCCCGGCCCGACAAGGCCGCTCTCGCTGCGTTCGGTTCCGATGACAAATGCCGTGCCTACCTCGAGCAGCTTCGGTGGCCGGAAGGTGTGCGCTGCCCCCGCTGCGACGCCGACAAGGGCATCTCGCGCCTGGAGAGGCGCGGTCAGTTCGACTGCAACTCCTGTGGCTACCAGTTCAGTGTGCGAGTCGGAACCGTCCTCCAGGACTCGCAACTGCCGTTGTGGAAATGGGTGCTCGCCGTGTTCGTCATGACCGAGTGTGACGAGGGGATTTCGGCGAATCACCTCAAGCAGGTCCTCGGAGTCTCCTACAAGACGGCTTGGTACCTGAGCCATCGGATCCGATCTTCCATGAAGAACGAGGCTCCCGAGGACGTTCACGCCGCGCTGGAGGACGACCGCATGGTTCCCGACGACCGTATACACCCAGACACCCTTGGCCACCTGCTGGCGGAAAGCGAGGAGGCCGCCCACCCCGACATGGTGTGGACGGCCCTCCAACGCTCGTTGAGTGGTTCCTACTATCACCTCAGTGCAAAGCACCTTCCGGCTTACGTGGACGAGGTGGCGTACCGGCACAAGAACCGCGACAACGTTTACCTACTCCGTGACATGCTCCTTCGTTTGATCGGTGCCGAGTCGATGTCTTATACGGAGCTGGTCGCCCGCACCTGATCCATGCGTCATGCCGTCGCTCCCTGCAGCCTCTCGGCACGGGGCTTGCCGAAGCGCAAGTAGAGCGCCGGAACCACGAACAGGTTCAGCAAAGTCGAGGTGACAAGCCCCCCCAGGATCACGATCCCCATCGGGTACTCGATCTCCGCCCCCGGAATCTCTCCAAAGATCACCAGTGGCACCAGCGCAAACCCGGTCGTGAGTGCTGTCATCAGGATCGGGGCGAGCCGTTCCTTGGAGCCGCGCATGACCAACGCAGGGCCGAAGGTCTCGCCCTCGTGCTCCTCGAGATGCTGGTAGTGGCTGACCATCATGATGCCGTTGCGAGCGACGATTCCGAGGACGGTGAAGAAGCCGACCAGGGAGCCGAGCGAGACGATGCCGCCGCCCATGAACACCGCGATCACACCACCCACGAGCGCCAAGGGCAGGGTGATGAAGGACAGAGTGGCAAGGCGCCAGCTACGCAAGGGAGCTTGCAGTAGCAAGAAGATTCCGATGACTGCGACCAGCGCAAAGATGAGGAGCCGCGACTGGGCCGCCTCTCTCTCGGCGTTCTCGCCCAAGATCTCGGCGTGGAAGCCGCGTGGAAAGTCGACCTCCTCCATCTTGTCCTCGAACTCGCTTACAACCGATCCGAGGTCGCGTCCAGAGACGTTTGCCCCAACGTCAATCCGCCGCTTGATGTCCTCCCGATAGATGGCGTTGGGAATCGGCGCAAACTTCACCTCCGCCACCTCTTTCAACGCCACCTGTCCGCCGGCGGGAGTGTCGATCATGAGGTTCTCGACGTCGGTAATGCTGTGGCGGGTGGAAGGTACGCTCCAAACCTGCACGTCGTAGGCCTTGCCGCCCCGGAAGATGTCGGCGACCTCTTCACCTTGCAGCAGAGTGGATGAGGCTCGCCGAATGTCGCCGGGCTTCAAGCCATGGCGGGTTGCGGCCTCGAGGTCGGCCGTGACCTGGAGCTGAGGAATTTCGGCCTGGAGCTCGACGTGCTCTTCGATCACACCGTCGATGCCTCCGAGGATTCCCACCACCTCTTCGCCCTTGGCGCGCAGGACATCGAGGTCCTCACCGTAGATGCGGACCACGATGGCCTCACTGGTACCGGTGAGTACCTCCCTGATCCTCTCCTTGAGATAGGTGAGGACGTCGCGATAGAGGCCCGGATACCCGGCCACGACGTTCTGGATTCTGGCCAGCGTCTGGTCGTAGTCGGCCTTGGGATCGACGCTGATCCAGTTCTCGCCGAAGTCCACGCCCACGACCTCGTCGGCCGCAAGAGCCTGGCCTATGTGGGCCCCGAAGTTCCGCACGCCGGGAATGGCACGCAGCTCGCGGCTGGCCAGAGTGGTTACCCGTCGTTCCTCGGGGAGGGAGGTCCCCGGTGGGGTGACCCAGTGCATCAGGAAGTCCCTCTCCTTGAACGAGGGCAGCAGAGACTGGCCGAGGAACGGCATCATCACAAGCCCCGCGACCATCACAACGGCAACACCCCCGTAAGCAGGCTTGGGCGTGCGCAAGATCGGCGCCAACATCCGCTCATAGCCGCGTTTGCACCAGCGCATGACCGGCGGCTCGGCTCTATCGAGTGGAGCGTTCCGCAGGAGAATGAGGCCCATTGCGGGAGTAACAGTCAGTGCTATCACCAGTGATACCAGGACGGCCAGCGCATAGGAGAAGGCCAGGGGCCTGAAGAACGAACCGGTCAGTCCCTCGAGGAAGAGCACCGGCATCAAGGCCAGTGCCTCGATCAAGGAGGCATAGACGACCGCTCCTCTTACCTCGAGGGAGGCCTCGAGAACCACGGCGGCCGTCGACTTGCCGGTTTGATCACGGCGATGCTGGCGCAACCGCCGGACGATGTTCTCGATATCGACGATGGCGTCGTCGACTATGGCTCCGAGGGCGATAACGAAACCCGCCAGGATCATGGTGTTGACGGTGGCCCCCCTGAGATACAAGACGAGGCCCGCCGCCATCAGTGACAAGGGAATGGTCACTACGCTGATCAGGGCGCTGCGCCACTCGAACAGGAAGAACGCGAGCACGAGCACCACCAGGATTGCCCCGAGCAGCAGGGCCTCAGTGAGGTTGTCCATGGCGGTCTCGACGAAGGTCGCCGGGCGGAAGATCGTCGTGTCTATGTCGATGCCCGTCAGGCCCGGCCGCATCTGGTCGATGGCCTCTTCCACTCCCCGGGTTACGTCCAACGTATTTCCCCACGGAAGTTTCTCGACGATCAACATGAGCCCGGGGCCGTCGTTGATCACTGCGTCCCCGATGAGGGGCTGATGGCCCTGTTTCACCGTGGCCACGTCGCTCAGTCTCAACGTCTTGCCGGCATCGTTCGTGATTGGGACCTTGGCGAGGTCAGCCGGCCCCACGATGGGCAGCACATGACGGATGCCGATCCTCTGCGTCGGCGAGTCGAGGAAACCGCCGGTGCCAATGTACGCGCCCTCCGAGTACTGCAGGATGCCTGCGTCGACGGCGTCGGCTGTCGTCTCCATCACCTGGTCAAGCGTGACGCCCATCTTGGCCAGCTTGCCGGGTTTTACCTGCACCTGCGGCATGTCCAGCCGCTCGCCCCAGATGGCCACGTTGGCGACTCCGGGGACGCGAAGCAGGCGCGACCGGATCTTCCAGTAGGTGATCATCGACAGATCGATCACCGAGTACTTGTTCGAGGACAAGCCGATTTTCATGGCCCGGCTGGTCGCCGACAGCGGCTGCATCATGAAGGGCGGCGCGGCCCAGGTCGGCAACGTAGGTGTAACCGTCGCCATGCGCTCCGCCACCACCTGCCGAGCCTCGATGAGGTCGGTCCCGGGCTCGAAGATCATCTCGATCGACGACAGCTGCGAAACCGACTTCGAGCGAAGGGTGGCGAGACCCGGCAGCCCGGCCAGCGCTTCTTCGAGCGGAACCGTGACCAGGCTTTCAACCTCGGCCGCCGAAAGGCCCAGACAGGCCGTCTGGATCTCGACGCGCGGCGGGGCGAACTCGGGAAAGACGTCCACCGGCATCTGGCGGAGTTGTGCGACGCCGAAGAACATCATGGCGCCGGCGCAGGCGACTATGAGAAAGCGGAACTTCAGGCTTGAGGCAACTATCCAACTCATCATGGCCGGATGCTTCCCTTCGCCCTCAGTGCCCGACGCCGGTCTCGGATCCCCACAACTCCTGGGCGCCCACCGTCACGACCTCCGTGCCCGCGGCCGGGCCGTTCTTGAGAATCAGCTTCCCGTTCTCGACGTAGTCGATCTCTATCGGGGCCCGGACGAACACGAGGGGTTCGGTGGCGGTGTAGGCGAAGGCCTCCCCGTTGGGGTCGTAGACGAGAGCGTCTTCGGGGATTACCTTGCGCTCCTCGCCGCGGCTCTGACCCGTGGCCATCTTCTTCTCCACCACTGGGGCGGTCTGGAGCTCGAGGCGTTCCGCCGCCCTCTCCTCCAAAGTGATCTGGAGAAACTCGGAGCCTTCGATCTCTTCGACGTGGGACGGCTCGGCGAGTGCCACCTCCTCCTCTACCGGTGAGCAGGCTGCAAGCCCCAGGCCCCCAACCATCAGGGCCGCTGCCCCCACCATTCTGTAACTGCGCTGCATCTTCGTCCTCCTAAGCATTGAGCTTCCCCTCGCGTAGGTCAACCTCGGGCAAACGGATCGTGAGTTGAGAGAGCGCTGCGTCGGCCTCGGCGCTTGTTCCGAAGCGCAGATAGAGAGCCGGCATGACGAACAGGTTCAGCAGGGTCGACGTGATCAGTCCGCCCACGATGACGATCGCCATGGGCTGAATGATCTCGAGGCCAGGGATATTGCCCATGACCGCCATAGGGAGCAAGGTCACGACCGCCACTAATGCGCTCACTACGATGGGCAGGAAGCGCTCTCGTGAGCCCCGCAGCACGAGCCCGGGGCCGAACGCTTCACCCTCGTGCTGTTCCAGATGCCGGTACCGGCCCGTCGTGGCGATCGCATGGCGAGCGGCGATGCCGAGCACCGCGAAGAAGCCCATGAGCGAGCCGAGGGAGATCTCCCCTCCGGTGATGAAAGCGGCCAGTACCCCTCCAACCAGCGCCATCGGCAGGGCTAGGAACACAACCGACGCCAGACGCCAGCTCCCAAAGGCCGCCTGCAGAAGCAGGAAGATGCCGATGGCGGCTGCAACTGCGAAGCTCAGTGTGCGACTCTCCGCCGCGCGCTGCTCTGCCTGGTCGGCCACAACCTCGGCGTGGTGCTCGAGCGGAAACTCGACGTCCTGCAACCGAGTCTCGATATCGGCGGTTACATCGGCGAGTGAACGCCCGCTGATCGTGGCGCCGACGTCGAGGCTCCTGGAGGTGGCGTCGTGGGAGATGACGCTTGGTGTTGGCCGCACGTTTACGTTCGCAACATCGCCCAGGCGGACATGGCCCCCGGCGGGCTTGTCGATCAGGAGATTCTCGATGTCGGTGAGGTTCTGACGGATCTCCGGCGTTCCCCACACCACGACCTCGAACACCTTCTGGTCCTCGAAGAGACTCCCCACCTCGAGGCCTGAGAGCAGCGCGGCCGAAGCTCGCCGCACCTGTCCGGGAGAGAGGCGTTGGGCTCGGGCCGCAGGGATATCGACTTTGATTTCGAAGTTGGGCTCTTCGACGATGCCCTGCACGTGAGGAGCAACGACTCCGTCGGTCTCCGCCATGATCTGCTGTACCTCCGAGGCCCTGTCGCGCAGAACGCTGAGGTTGTTACCGAACAAACGCACAACGATGTCGTCGTCGGATTCCGCGAGGATCGTGTCGATTCGCTCCTGCGGATGGGTTGTGACATTCTGAGCGAATCCCGGATAGCCGTTGACAACTTCTTCGACCGACGAGACGGTGGCCTCGTAGTCGGCCGCCGGGTCGATCGAGACCCACATCTCGCTGGAGTTGCTGCTGGTGACCTGGTCCGACATCACTGCCCGTCCCACGTGGACCCCGACATTGCTTACTCCGGGTACGGAACGCAGCTCATCGCTGGCAAGGCCCGTGACCCTGGTCATCTCCGGAAGAGAGGTCCCCGGAGGTCCGTCGAACTGAACCAGTACATCCGGGTCCTTGAACTGCGGCGAGAAGGAGTGGCCGATGAAGGGCAGAGCCACAAGCCCGAGCACGGTCACGGCGCAGACCGCGATCAGCGCGAGCTTGGGAGTGCGGATGGCCGGCGCCAACAAGCGGTCGTAGCCCTTCCCGAGTCGCCGTACAAGAGGCGACTCGCGGCGCTTAAGCGGCGCCTTCGGGAGCAGCAACATGCCGAGCGCCGGTGTCACTACCAAGGCCACCCCCAAGGATGCCAGAACGGCCAGCGCGTAGGAGAAAGCCAGCGGGGGCAGGAAAGCACCGGTGAGGCCGTCCAGGAACATGATGGGCACCAGCGCAAGCAGGATCAGCACAGTTGCGTAGATGATCGGGCCGTGCGTCTCGAGTGCGGCGTCGAGGATGACTCTTGCCGTGGAGTGCCCGTTGCCCTCGAGCCGGTGCCGGCGCAGACGGCCGGCGATGTTGGTGGCGCCGAGGATGACGTCGTCGATGAGGATCACGAGCGCCATTACGAGACCTGCGACCACCATGCTGTTGAGCGGCGCCCCGCGCAGGTCGAGCACGAGGGTTGCCACCGTCAGCGATAACAGCACGGCGACGAGGCTCAACAGCGCCGTCCGCCAGTCGAAGAGCAGAGCGCCCACCACCAGCACCATGAGGATGAGCCCGATGATCAGGGCGAGACCGAGATTGTCCGTGGCCATCTCGATGAAGCTTGCGGGCCGGAACAGGGAGGTGTCGATCGCGATGGAGCCGAGTCCCGGTCGCATGGCGTCCAGCGCGGCCTCCACGTCCTGAGTCACCTCGAGCGTGTTGGCGCCGGGAAACTTCTCGATGACCAGGAGGAGGCCCTCGTCGTCGCCCAGCACGGCGTCGCCGATCAACGGCTGATGATCCTCCACGACCGTGGCGACGTCGCCCAGACGCAGCGGCTCCCCGCCGGCCTCGGCCGAACCTTCGGCCCGCTCGATCGGGACCTGAGCCAGCTGCTTCGGCGAGCTGAACGGCAGGATGTGTTGGAGCTCCACTCTCTGACCGTTGAACTCGATGAATCCACCGGTGCCCGGCGTCGAAGCTGTGAGCCAGCTCAGAGGCGAGAACGCCTGCGCGTTGCCCGTGGTCGTGATGACGTCGAGGAGAGTCACTCCCTTAGTCGCGCAAGCGCTCAGGGTCGACCTGCACCTGCAGCTGGCGCTCACGCTGCCCCCAAGTGGAGACGTTGGCGACGCCGGTTATCCCCATCAGCCGGGGCTTGATCGTCCAGCGGGCCTCCTGGGACACCTCTATGAGGGAGAGATCCTCCGAGGAGAGCCCGACCATCATGACTCGGTTGGTCGATGACAGAGGCTGAAGCATCTGCGGCGGCTTGGACACATTCGGGAGCGCGTGCGCCTGGGTGAGCCGCTCCTGCACCACCTGCCGGGCTCTGAGGACATCGGTCCCCGGCTCGAACACGAGCTGGATCGAGGAGAGCCCGTTGATAGATTGCGAACGGATGGTGTCGAGCCATGCCACCCCGTTCAAAAGGTCCTGCTCCAGTGGAACCGTGATCAGCTGCTCGACCTCGGTTGCCGAGAGCCCCAAGGCCTCGGTTTGCACCTCAACGGTCGGGGGCGTGAACTCGGGGAGCACGTCCACCGTCATGTTGGGCAGCTGAGTGAAGCCCAAGATCAATGCACCGGCTGCCAACGCCAAAATCAGGCGTCGGGCCGCCAAGCTCGACCCCACGATCCAACGCATCATGGGCAGATACCTCCCTCTCGCATTACGTCTCCCTTTCTTCTTTCATCACTACGACCCACAGCTACAAAAGGATTGGGCGGGAGAGAGAGATTTTGGCGCGAACTACTAAACATGCCCCAGACCGAGAGTCTGAAACACGACCACCTGTAACAAAGGTGTCCGCACGTCCGCCTCGCTTGCTTGAGTGGATGAATCCACCCTGCCCATCCCAACTAGGGCGTCATGCTAGCGACCCTGTGTGACGTATACAAGTGCCACGAGCTAAATTTCTTATTAACTTCTGGCAATATATGGTTTGCGGAGCCACCCGCCGACGCTCCGCATTCGGTTTCCCGGCTTGGCCCTTACGTCTCTGCGCCCACCGGAGGTGGGTCCAGCGACAAAGTTATCGGCATCGATTTCACGCTTGGTGGCGGTAGAACTCGGTCCTTTCGGGCGGCAACGGGGTCCTCCCCAAGATGAGGTCGGCAGCTTTCTCCGCGATCATCATCACGGGGGCATAGATGTTGCCGTTCGGCACGTAAGGCATCACCGAGGCGTCGACGACGCGCAGCCCCTCGATTCCATGCACCTTCATCGTCTCCGGATGCACCACCGCCATGTCATCGGTCCCCATTTTGCAGGTGCACGAGGGGTGCAGAGCGGTCTCTGCCTGGTCGGCAACCCAGTCGAGCACCTCTTTGTCGCCGGCGACGCCGGGCCCGGGCGACAACTCCCCGGCATTGAATGGGTCCAGGGCGGGCTGAGAAAGGATGCGCCGGGCGATTGCAATCGCTTCGACCCATTCACGCCGGTCGAGCTCGGTGGAGAGATAGTTGAACCTTAGCGCGGGATGAGCGCGTGGATCCGAGCTCTTGATCTTCACCGTGCCGCGCGCGTCAGAGAACATCGGCCCGATGTGCACCTGGTAACCGTGTCCCCCAGCAGGGGCCGAGCCGTCGTAGCGGACGGCGACCGGCAGGAAGTGGAACATCAGGTTCGGTCTGTCCACGTCCTCGTTGCTGCGGACGAAGCCGCCCGCCTCGAAGTGATTAGTGGCGCCGGGCCCGGCTCGAAAGAAGAGCCACTGAGCACCGATCCACGGCCGCCGCCATTTCTTCAGCTGCGGCGCCATGGAAACCGGTTGCTTGCAGGCGTATTGCACGTAGACCTCGAGATGATCCTGGAGGTTCTCGCCGACGCCAGGCAGATGTTGTTTGACGTCCAGGCCGATCGGCTGGAGATCGGCGGCGTTCCCTATGCCCGACAATTGAAGTATTTGCGGAGAGTTGATGGCCCCGCCGCAGAGGATCACCTCTCCTGTACGCACGAGCCTCGAGGGCCCTCGTCCGCGGCGGTACTCGACGCCCACGGCGCGGTTGCCCTCGAAGCGCACGCGGGTCACTAGAGCGCGGGTCTTTACTTCGAGGTTTGCTCGGTCGAGGACGGGGTGCAGATAGGCACGAGAGGCGCTCAGACGCCGCCCTCGCACGAGGTTTCTGTCGAAGCGGGCAAAGCCTTCTTGCCGGTAGCCATTGACGTCGTCGGTCAAGCGGTAGCCGGCTTGCTGGACGGCCTCGAAAAAGGCTCCGAACAGAGGGTTGGTCGCCGGGCCGCGCTCCAACACGAGGGGACCGGCGTGACCGCGCCAAGGATCGTCGAGCTCCGCCGCGAGGCACGTCTCCATGCGCTTGAAATAGGGGAGGCAGTGGGCATAGTCCCAGTCACCCATTCCCGAAGCTCGCGACCAGCGCTCGTAATCGAGCGCGTTGCCCCGCTGAAAGATCATGCCGTTGATGCTGCTGGAGCCTCCGAGGACTTTGCCCCGTGCGTGATAGACGCGTCGGCCATGCATGTGGGGCTCGGGCTCCGACTCGTACTTCCAGTCGTAGAGGCGGTTGCCGATGGGCATCGTGAGCGCGGCCGGCATGTGGATGAGCGGATCCCATGGGTAGTCGGGCCTGCCCGCCTCCAGCACCAGCACGCGGTTGGAAGGATCGGCGCTCAGCCGGTTGGCCAGCGCGCTGCCGGCCGATCCGCCGCCCACGATCACGAAATCGTAACGAGCTTCCACGAGTGGACTTGAGCGCCTCAGTCTTGCTCGGTGGACATGAAGACCGTTTTCAGCTCCGAATAGGCGTCGGTGGCGTGGGGGCCGAGCTCTCGCCCGTACCCCGACTGCTTGAAGCCGCCGAACGGAGTGGAGACCCGCACCGAGGAGTTCGAGTTGAGAGAGAGGTTTCCCGTCTCGATTGCCCGAGCCATCCGCAGCGCCTTGGCGCCGTCCCGCGTCCAGATCGAGCCCGACAACCCATAGATGGTGTCGTTGGCGAGCCGCACTGCCTCGGCCTCGTCTTCGAAGGGCACCACCACTGCGACCGGTCCGAAGATCTCGTCGCGAACGGATCGGTCTTCGGGGTCGACCGGGCACAGAACTGTTGGGGGAAACCAATAGCCCGGCCCGTGGGGCGCCTCGCCTTGAATCGCCAGGGGGGCGCCGGTGGGAACGAAGGCCGCTACTGATTCCCGGTGCGATGCGGAGATCAGGGGCCCCATCTCTGTCTTTTCGTCCAGTGGGTCGCCCACGCGCAGAGTGCTCACGGCCTGCCCGAGCAAGCTCATGAAGAGATCGAGCACCGGACGCTGCACCAGGATTCGAGAGCGTGCACAGCAGTCTTGTCCGGAGTTGGCGAAAACCGCCGAGGGGGCCGCGGCGGCGGCTTTCTCCAAGTTCGCGTCGGCGAAGATCACATTGGCGGATTTCCCCCCCAGCTCGAGGGTCACCCTCTTAATGGTCGAGGCTGCGCCGGCTGCTATCGACCGGCCGACCTCGGTGGAGCCGGTGAAGGCGATCTTCGCCACTCCGGGGTGCTCGACCAGGCGCTGCCCGCATACCGAACCCGGGCCCACGACAACGTTGAGCACACCTTCCGGCACGCCTGCTTCGAGAGCGAGCCGCTCGAGCTCGAGAGCGGTGAGGGGAGTGAGCTCGGCGGGCTTCAGGACCACGGTGTTTCCCGCGGCCAGGGCCGGCGCCACCTTCCAGGAGGCGATGTTGAGGGGGAAGTTCCAGGGCGTGATCAGCCCCACTACGCCGAGCGGCTCTCGTATGGTGAAAGCGTGCCCCTCGGCGACCGGAATCGTCTCCCCGAAGGGCCGTTCTACAGCGGCGGCGTAGTAACGAAAGGTGTCCGCCACCATGCCCATCTCCGCCCGCGCATCGGCTATGGGTTTGCCGACGTTGCGGGCCTCGAGCTGCGACAGCTGCTCGTGGTTTTCCTCCAGCACGAGCGTCAGCCGGCGGAGGATGGCGGCTCTATCAGGAGGGGAGATCGAGCGCCATGCCGGGTACGCTGCCGCGGCTCTCTCCACCGCCTCATCGACATCGTTTGCGTCGGCGCGTGGGAGTTGCCTCAGCACCTTTTCGGTAGCTGGCTCCATGATGGTGACGGTGCTCATCCTGTGCGGCCCCCCGCGAGTTGTGGAGATCCCAACCCTGCGACGGTAGCAGCGCCGCCGCCCGCAGTGAGCGCGCTAGACCACCGAGCCCGGGGACACTCTGTCTCGAAGTGAGCCGGGCCTGGTTCGCACCACAGTCTCGGAGACGTGGAACTGGCTCGCCCAGGCCACCACTTCGGCGCCCGGAAGGGGTCTGCTGACCCAGAAGCCCTGAGCACGATCGCAGCCCAGTGTGGCGAGGTCACGGAGAGTCTCCAGACTCTCGACCCCCTCCGCCACGACCGACAGGCCCAGGTTGTGGCCCAGCTCGATGGTGGAGCGGACTATCACTCGGTCTCCTGGGTCGCGCGCCATCCCCAGCACGAATGACTTGTCGATCTTCACCTCGGTGATGGGAAGGCGCTTGATGTGGGCCAGTGACGAGTAGCCCGACCCATAGTCGTCCAAGGAGAGCCGTATGCCCATCCGGCTCAGTCTCTCCAGCACCTCCTTGGCCTGCGCAAAATCGGCCATGATGCTGCTCTCGGTGATCTCGAGCTCGAGCTTCGACGCGGGGACCGAGTGGGTTTCGAGAAGCTGGGCCACCTCGTTCGGGAAGTTCGGGTCCAGGAGGCTCTGGCGCGAGACGTTGACGGCGATGCTCAGCTCCAGGCCTTGCTGTCGCCATTCGACCCCCTGCATCAGAGCTTTTCGTAGAACGTGGCGAGTGAGCGGATGTATCAGCCCCGTACGCTCCGCGGAGGGGATGAACTCGTCCGGATAGATCAGGCCGCGCGAGGAATGACGCCATCGGAGGAGGGCCTCGACACCGACCAGCCGGCCGCTGCGTGCTTCGATCTTGGGCTGGTAGTGAAGCACGAGCTCGTCTTCGTCGATCGCCTTGCGCAACTCTCCCAAGAGCGCGAGCCGCTTGGGCGAATGGAAGTCCTGCTCGTTGGAGTAGAACTCGTAGCCGGTGCGGGCCGCTTTGGCCGCATACATGGCGACATCGGCCCGCTGGAGCAGGGAATCGACATCGCCACCTTGTTCAGGGCTCAGCACGATGCCGATGCTCGCTTCAACGTCCAGAGTTATCTCACCGGCCACCTCGTCGAGGAAGAAGGGGTTTTCGAGCGCGCTGGTGATCTTGGCGGCGATCGCCGTGGCGGCCGGCCGGCTTCCGATGTTGGGCAAGACCAAGGCGAACTCGTCCCCACCGAGCCGCGCAATCGTGTCGCTGGACCTAAGTGCGCCCTGGAGCCTCTCCGCCACCCTGATCAGCAGGGCGTCGCCGATGTGGTGGCCCAAGCTGTCGTTGACCTCCTTGAAGCGATCGAGGTCGATGAGCATCACCGCAAGGGATGACTCCGTCCGGCGCGCTTCGAGAATTGCCTGTTGAACCCGATCGTAGAAGAGGGTGCGGTTGGGCAACGCGGTCAGACTGTCGTGAAGCGCCTGATGGGACTTGTATTCCTTCTCTGCGTAAAGCGACGCGGTCTTGTAGAAGATGGTGGTCGATACAGCCAGCAGCGGCATCAGGAACAGGCTCCTTTCGGCCGCTACGGCCGCCACGGGAGCGAGAGTGAGCAGGACCCCGTTCATCGAGGCCTGGTCCCCGAGATCGTGAAGAAGAAAGGGCAAGATCGCCATTTTCTGCCTGAGAGCAATGGTGAGCGCGGCGAGCGAGTTGTTCACCAGGAAGAAGACCGCAGCGGAGATCAGGATGCCGGGAAGATCCATGGATTCGACGTGGGGCAAGCCGCCGAACCCGTCGGCCCTCGTTACGAGGGAGAGGACGAAGCCGGCGGCCGCGACCGAAAGGGCGTACAAGGAGGCGTTGAAAGCGGCCTTCCAGGGCGCCTTTCGCTGAGCAAGGTCGGCGGCTAGCGAGGCCATAACCAAGGCCAGCACCGCGGGGCCGGTCCCGAGTCGCAGCAGGATCGTGAAGGCGAAGAGCGATGAGGTGGTGATCTCGTCGTACGTCCCGTCTTTGCCGATCTTTACGGGGGACATCTCTCCTATGGTGGCCAACGTCGCGAGGACCCAGAACTCCGCGAAGGACCCAGAGATGCTCGAGCCGCTGGTGGCGGCGGAGTGAAAGATCAGGGCCAGGCCCGCGACCGTTCCGGCCACCACCAGCAAGACGAACGCCCGTGAGCGCCCTTGAGCCTTCACGGTCTTTAGAGAGGCTTGCGCCCTGCTCCGGTGATTGCGATCAGCGTGGCAAGGTTGGCGACGGCCAAAGCCACACGAAAGAGTCGTGCCTTCATCTGTCCTCCTCTCGGTGGAGCGAGCCCTCCCCGTTAGGAGGGTCGTAATCATTGGTTCGGCATCCCCGACGTTTCCCTGGAGGTTTTTTCCATGAAGCTGCGACAAGTGCGTAGCTTTGTCTCAGCCCCTCAAGCAGCACCCACCGACGTGCCGATCTAAACCTCAGCTCTTCTCCATAGCTCTGCCCACGAAGGAAGGAGGTTCCGATGTTGATGGTGGCGTGCTTTCTGGTCTGTCTCGCAACGGTTCCTCTAACGGGCGGGCGACTGGGGGCCCTGGCCGACTTCAAGCCGGGCAAGGTGTGGGCGCTGTGGGTGGCCTTGGCCATCCAGGCCGTGATCATCTTCGTGCCGGGCGGGCCAAGCGCGCTCTACCCGGCCGGACACGTCGTGAGCTATGGGTTCGCCTTCCTGTTCCTGTGGGTCAATCGCGACCTGGGCGGACTGTGGCTGATCACCCTGGGGGCGGCGATGAACACGCTGGCCACCGTGGTCAACGGAGGAGTGATGCCCGCAACGCGCTCGGCTCTCGCCACGGCCGGCGTGGGGACGGGTGGGGGCGGGTTCCTCAACTCGACCCTCGTCGCCAACCCCAAGCTCATCTTCCTGGGAGATGTCTTCGCGATCCCGGCTTCGTTTCCCCTGAACAACGTCTTCAGCCCCGGCGACGTTTGTATCGTCGTGGGTGGAGCGATGGTGCTCTACGGCATCTGCGGCTCGCGCCTGTCGGGGCGTCCGAAGAGCGAGGCGCTGAAACCCCTCAAGCCCCTGTCTTAGGGCGCTTGAAACCGAGGCCAAACCAATAGCGAAAGGCTTCAGGCAGGATCGTCCGGGCTCAGAAACACATAGCCCTGTTTTCCTGCCCCGCCATCGGGCCGCTCTCGTGCCCATGGGGGACGGGTGCGCTGAATTGGGCGCGACCATTGGGGGGTGGGGAAGCCGAGGCGCGTGCGCATGCAAGTCACGGGGACTGTGCAGGGGGTCGGTTTTCGCCCTCATGTCTATCGGCTTGCCACGGGGCTTGGCCTGTCCGGCTTCGTCGTCAACGAGCCGGGCGGCGTCACCATCGAGGCCGAGGGCCCCCCGGAGGCCCTGGCGGCGCTGAGACTGCGACTGAGGGCGGAGGCACCCCGGCTGGCTCGCATCGAGCACGTCACCGATCGAGCCATCCCCGTGGCGGGCGGGGAAGACTTTGAGATACTCCACAGCCGGGCCGGTGGGCCCGCCTCGGCGCCGATCTCTCCGGACGTTGCGACCTGTGAGATGTGCTCGGCGGAGATCGACGACCCGGTCGAGCGCCGCTACCGCTATCCATTCACCAACTGCACCGACTGCGGGCCTCGCTTCACGATCACCACCGGGATTCCCTACGATCGGCCCAACACGACGATGCGGGCCTTCGAGATGTGCGCCCGGTGTCAGGCTGAGTACGATGATCCGGCCGATCGCCGTTTTCATGCTCAGCCGATCGCCTGTCCCCGTTGCGGCCCCGAGCTGTCTCTTCTGAGCTCCGCTCACGGAGGCCGGTTGTCCCATCAGGAAGGCGACGACTCCATCTCGAGCGCGGCCGCCCTTCTCGAACAAGGCAAGATTGTGGCCCTGAAGGGCCTGGGTGGCTATCACCTGCTGTGCGATGCCGGGAATGAAGAGGCGGTTCAAGAACTCCGCCGTCGTAAGGCGCGCGAGGAGAAGCCGCTGGCGGTGATGGCGCCCGGCCTCCAGTGGGCCGAGCGGCTCGTGGAAATGTCCCTCGACGAGGCCAAGGTGATGGGATCGTGGCGCCGGCCCATCGTCCTTGCGCGCCGTCGCGCCGATGCCCCGATCGCCTCGGCGGTTGCTCCCGGAAACCGCTATCTGGGAGTCATGCTCTCCTATACGCCCTTGCATCAGCTGCTTCTGGAGGACTTCGGCCGCCCCGTGGTCGCCACCTCCGGCAACTTCTCCGACGAACCGATCGCTTATCGGGACGAGGACGCAATTCGGAGGCTCGGAGGAATGACCGACGCGTTCCTGACCCACAACCGGGATATCCACATGCGCTGCGACGACTCCGTGGTAAGGGTCTTTCGGGGCACCGAGTACCCGATTCGGCGGGCCCGCGGATTCGCGCCTGAACCGTTGCCGCTGTCCGCGCGTTTCGAGCGGCCGGTCCTGGGAGTGGGGGCTGAGCTCAAGCACACCTTCTGCCTCGGTTTCGAGAGCCAGGCCGTCCTCTCTCATCACATCGGCGACCTCGAAAGCTATGAGGCACTGGCTTCGTTTCAGGAGGGGCTCGAGCACTTCCGGCGGATCTACGGGGTAACGCCGGAGATCGCCGCCCACGACCTCCATCCCGAGTATCTCTCCACCAAGTGGGCCGAGAGCCTGGAGGGGGTGGAGAGGATCGGCGTACAGCATCATCATGCCCACATCGCTTCCTGCCTGGCCGACAACCGCCGGGACGACACAGTGATCGGGATGGCCCTGGACGGAACCGGTTATGGGACCGACGGCACTTTGTGGGGCTTCGAGGTGCTCGCCGCCGGCCCGTCTGGCTTCGAACGCCTGTGCAAGCTGCGTCCGGTGCCACTTCCCGGCGGAGCAATGGCGATTCGGGAGCCGTGGCGAATGGGGGCCGTGTACCTGAACGCCGCCTGGGGCGACCACGCCTCCTCGCTCGACCTCGACTTCGTGCGCGAAACCATCGACGACTGGCCCCCCATTCTCCAGATGGGACGGCGGGGTATCAACTCACCTCTGGCGTCCAGCGCAGGACGTCTGTTCGATGCCGCCGCCGCCCTCTGCGGAGCCCGACTGCGATCGGCCTTCGAGGGCCAGGCGGCTCAGGAGCTGGAGCAGCTGGCCGACCCGAGCGTCACCGACGCCTATGACTGCTCGGTGGCCGATGGCGAGATCGACGGTGTCGAGCTGATCGCAGCCGCTGCGTTAGACCTTGCCGCCGGGCGTCCCCGTTCTGAGGTTGCGGCCGCTTTCCACAACGGAGTTGCGAAGGCACTCGGTAGGGCGGCCGAGCTGACACGGGCGAAAACCGGCCTCACCACGGTGGCGCTGTCGGGGGGGACGTGGCAGAACCTTCTCCTCCTGGAACGGACGACCGTCATGCTCGAGGGCATGGGTTTCGAGGTGCTTCGCCACCGGCGCGTGCCCTGTAACGACGGGGGGATTTCCTTGGGCCAGGCGATCGTGGCGGCTGCTCGGGCCCGCTCCGATAACTCCATTGAGACGAACCAAGGTTGACGAGTTCTGTCAAGGTGCGATGATGTGCCGACACAACGACAATTGGGGGGCGCATCATGTGTCTTGCGATTCCGGGCCAGGTGGTGGAGATGGTGGACCCGGATAACCACATCGCCAAGGTCGACGTGGGTGGGGTCAAACGGAACGTCAATGTGGGGTTGCTCGAGAAGACTCCGGAGGGAGTCTCGCTTGGTGACTGGGTACTGATTCACGTCGGTTTCGCCCTCTCCAAGGTGGATGAGGAGGAAGCCGCGCGCACCCTCTCGGTGCTGCAGGGCATGGGCGAGGCGTTCGAGGACGAGCTTCAGCAGCTCATGGAAAGCCGGATCGAATGACCGCCGAGCTTCCCCTGGTCGATTTTGACTCCTATGACGTGGCCTGCTCGCTGATCGATGGATGCCTGGTCTGCGGTGACGTCGCCGTACCGGTGGTAGTGGTGGAGTCCGGCGCACCGGATGCCTTGTGTGAGGACGCTCATGGCCAGAGAGGCAGGATCGGGGTCGAGCTCGTGTCGCCGGTTGAAGTTGGGGACAACCTCTTGGTTCATGCCGGAGTGGCCATCTCTCGCTTGGAGGAGGGCGCATGAAATACGTCGACGAGTTTCGCGACGCTGAGTTGGCTCGCGCTCTGGGCACGGAGATCGCGGCACTCGCAGAGCCGGGCCGCCATTACAAGGTAATGGAGGTCTGCGGCGGGCACACCCACACTATCTACAAGCACGGCATCGAAGACCACCTGCCGGACGGCGTCGAGCTCGTCCACGGCCCCGGTTGCCCGGTGTGCGTCATCCCTATGGGAAGAGTGGACGACGGCATCGACATCGCCTCGCACGACGGAGTCATATTCACGTGCTTCGGCGACATGATGCGCGTCCCGGGCGGGAGGGGAAGCCTCCTCGACGCCAAGGCCGAGGGCGCCGACGTTCGCTTCGTGTACTCGCCGCTCGACGCGCTAAAGATCGCCCGTCAAAACCCAGGCAGAGAAGTCGTCTTCTACGCGATCGGGTTCGAGACCACGGCGCCGTCCACTGCTTTGACGCTCATGCGCGCCAAGGCCGAGGGGATTCGCAACTTCTCTGTGATGTGTAATCACGTGACGATCGTGCCTCCGCTGAAGGCGCTCCTGGAGTCTCCCGACCTCAGGCTCGACGCCTTTATCGGACCGGGCCACGTCTCCACGGTGATTGGATGCCGTCCCTACGAGTTCATTCCGCGTGACTACGGACAGCCGGTAGCGGTCGCAGGCTTCGAGCCTCTCGACCTGCTGCAGTCGATCTACATGCTCATGAAGCAGCTGCAGGAAGACCGCTCGGAGGTCGAGAACCAGTACGGGCGTGTGGTGTCGTGGGAGGGCAACCAACGAGCGCTCGAGATCATGGAGGAGGTTTTCGACCTGCGCCCCTATTTCGAATGGCGGGGGCTCGGGTTCATCTCACAGAGTGCTCTCGCGCTGTCCGAGGAATATGCCGACTGGGATGCTGAGCTGCGCTTTGACGTTCCCGGTGTGAGGGTCGCGGACCCGAAGGCATGCCAGTGCGGCGAGGTTCTCAAGGGGGTTATCAAGCCGTGGGAATGCAAGGTCTTCGGCACCGCCTGTACGCCCGAGACTCCAATTGGGACCTGCATGGTGTCCTCCGAGGGGGCATGCGCGGCCTACTACAACTTCGGACGCTTCGCCCGCTCCAAAGCCCGCTCCGGCGCTTAGTGCACCTCCCCATCAATACGGTGGCGTTCGAACGCCCCTGCATCGCCGCTCGCGGCGTTCCACGGCTCCGCCGAGGTCGGAATTGGGATTCAATCTGTCGCTCACGTACCTTCCAGGTACGCTCACTCCTCGCGCCTGGCGATCGGGGCGCAGTGGCGCTCTCGGCGCGCACCGTATTTCCGGTGCGGAGCACTTAGTGGAAGGTCGCGCAGAGAGCGGGCTCAGCTCCCCGGCTGGGGGGCCAGGTGGCTGATCTCGAAGAGGAGGTCCTCGCTCGGATCGAGCGCCAGCGCAAACTGCACCCTCGCTTTCGAGACGACCGGATAACAATGGCGCACGGCGCCGGCGGCAAGGCCACCCACACGCTGGTGGCAGGCCTGTTCGCGCCGGCGTTCTCCAACGACGCGTTGTCCGAGCTGAGCGACGCCGCGCGCCTGGAGATCGACGGTGCCCTCCTTGCTATGACGACGGACGCATTCGTTGTGAAGCCGCTGCAATTTCCCGGCGGCTCGATCGGCGAGCTCGCGATCAACGGCACGGTGAACGACCTCGCCGTGTCCGGGGCGGTTCCGATCGCGGTGGCCGTCGCTCTGGTGATCGAAGAAGGGCTCGGCTCGGACATCCTCCGGGCAGAGGTGAAGGCGATGGCTACGGCCGCCGAGGGAGCCGGGGTAGACATCGTCGCCGGGGACACAAAGGTCGTGGAGCGCACCAAGGCCGACGGTATGTACATTGCGACAACCGGGATTGGACGGCGCGACACCCGTGTCGAGCTGTCCGACCGTTCGATTCGGGCCGGGGACCGGGTCTTGTGCTCCGGGTTTGTGGGCGACCACGGCACCGCCATCATGTTGGCTCGCGGCGAGCTGGAGCTGGACGCCGATGTGACCTCCGACACGCAGTCCGTATGGCCGGCGGCTGAGGCGCTCATCGGGGCCGCCGGAGAGGGTCTTCGAGTCATGCGCGACCCCACCCGTGGGGGTGTCGCCACGGTTCTGAATGAACTTGCGCTCGGCGCCGACCTGGGAGTGGTGGTGGATGAAGCCGCGGTACCCGTCCGCCCTGCCGTGCACGGCGCCTGCGAGATCCTGGGAATCGACCCTATGTACGTCGCCAACGAAGGCAAGCTGTTGGCGGTGGTCGCCCCGGAGAAGGCGGAGGCCTCGCTGGCTGCGCTTCGTTCGGTCCCGGAGGGGAGAGACGCCGTGCTGATCGGCGAGGTCGCCCCGCAGCCCGAGGGGATGGTCCTGGTCCGGACCGCATTCGGCGGCACGAGGATCATGGACATGCTCATAGGAGATCCGCTCCCGAGGATTTGCTAGTGACCGACCTTGAGGACGAAAACGAACGCCGTGGGAGCGTTTTGTCCACCAGCAGCCTGGACGGGTCAGTCCGGCCGGTGGCTGGAGCGACGATGGTAGAGGGGGTCGATCAAGCCGGACCTCGCCAGGCCCAGGAGTGGGTGCTCTCCGCCTACGAGCGCAGGGAGAAGCTGGTGCGGGCTTTCTTCGACACCCACTCAGAGCGGCTGGCTCAGCTGTGTCATGTGATGGCCCGCCGGTTCATTCGCGGAGGACGCCTGCTTTCCTTCGGCGTCGGGGCGGCGGCGACCGACGCCCAGCACGTTTCGGTCGAGTTCGTCCATCCGGTCATAGTCGGCAAGAGGGCGCTGCCTGCGATCGCCCTGCCTAACGATCTGCCCACCTCCCTGGGACTGGCGACGGCCGACCCCCGCGGTTTTCTCGCTGCTCAGCTCGAGGTTATCGGCGGCAGCGAAGACATCGCTTTGGGGATGGTGCACTCGCCCACCGACCCCGGGCTTCCTGCAGTCTCGTGTGCGCTCGAGAGCGCAGGCTCGCAAGGGATGCTGACGATATTTCTGGGGGCCGAAGGCGCCGCCCAGGCGGACTATGTCTTCCAGGTTTCGGATCAGGATCCCTTCGTGGTGCAGGAGGTCCACGAGACGCTCTATCACGTCCTCTGGGAGTTGGTGCATGTCTTCTTCGAGCACAAGGGCCTGCTCGAGGACCGCCCGCGTGGCTCGGCTCAGGGCACAGGGAGATCGAGTTTCCTGTACCCGTTCTTGGCCGAAGCCGAGGCCGACTTGGAGACGGTCTCAAGGGAGGTTGCGGAGTCGATCCGAAAGAAGGCCACCGACGTCATCACCATGCGAGCCGCCTCACACGATGGCGCCGCGCTGGCCGAGACCGCGGGTGTGATCGCCGAGCGGGTTCGGCTCGGCGGAAAGCTGCTCGTGTTCGGCAACGGGGGATCCGCGACCGATGCTCAAGACCTCACCGTGGACCTCGTTGCGCCCCCCCTCGGCCTGCGGCCGGTTCCGGCGCTGTCGCTCACCAACGACTCCGCAGTCATCACTGCGGTCTCCAACGACGTCGGCTTCGAGAACGCCTTCGCTCGTCAGGTCATCGCCTATGGTCGAGCGGGGGATGTGGCGGTGGCGATCTCGACGAGTGGGGGATCGCGCAACGTCCTGGCCGCGATCCAGGAGGCTCGCCGGCGTGGCCTCCTGACGGTGGGCCTGGCCGGATATGGCGGGGGACGGATGGCGGAGCTGTGCGAAAGGGCGCATGTGGTCGAGGCCGACTACATTCCTCGCATCCAGGAAGCACAGGCGAGCCAGTATCACTGTTTGCGCCTGCTGCTGGGGGAGATGCTCGCCTGATTAGACGGTGTACATATCGCTCCGATGTTAGGTATGCCTAACCAAGAGTCCGTGCACCCAATCAGTCGAGGGCATATAGTGTGCGCCGTAGACAGCCGAGTCTAGGGGGCTATGACCGTGGGCGTTTGCAGGGAGATGTGCAACGATGCGGATGCCGACCACCCCGCCCCTCGGCTCCGCTTTTCACACCTTCCCAATCTCGACTTCTCAAGCGATACGCGTTCATACGGCCGGCCGGTGACGAGAGGAGCTGCTGTGGCGACGGGAGTTGAGTTCGTTCCCAATCAGCATCAAACCGAGCAAGTAACAGCTCATGTCATTTGGATGACGACGGGACTGAGCTGCGACGGTGATTCCGTTGCCATGACGTCGGCAACCAACCCGCGGCTCGAGGACATCATCCAGGGAGTCATCCCGGGCATGCCGAGGGTGGTTATCCACAACCCGGTCCTCGCCTACGAGAACGGCGCCGACTTCATGCAGGCGTGGTACGACGCCGAGGCAGGCAAGCTCGATCCCTTCGTGCTCGTGGTCGAAGGCTCGATCCCAAATGAGGATCTCAGCGGCGAAGGACATTGGGCCGCCATCGGCAGCGATCCCACCACCGGCCAGCCCATCACCACGAACGAGTGGGTGGATCGCCTGGCGCCCAAGGCGGCCGCGGTAGTAGCCGTCGGCACGTGTGCGACCTACGGCGGCATCCCGGCGATGAAGAACAATCCGACCGGTGCCATGGGATTACCCGACTACCTCGGCTGGAAGTGGAAGTCCGCGGGAGGGTTCCCCATCGTCTGCATCCCCGGTTGTCCGGCTCAGCCCGATAACACGACCGAGACTCTTCTCTACCTCGTCCTCATGCTCGGCGGGTTGGCGGCGCCCATTCCGCTCGACGACGCACTGCGGCCGACGTGGCTGTTCGGACGCACTGCTCACGAAAACTGCAACCGCGCTGCCTTCTACGAGCATGGCGATTTCGCTACCGAGTACGGCTCAGACTATCGCTGCCTGGTGAAGCTTGGCTGTGAGGGCCCGGTCGTGAAGTGCAACGTTCCGCTGAGAGGGTGGGTGAACGGGATTGGTGGCTGCCCCAATGTGGGTGGAATCTGCATGGCCTGCACCATGCCCGGCTTCCCGGACAAGTACATGCCGTTTATGGATGAGGCGAAGAAGGCGAAGGCGTCGGAGATTCCGGCGCGTTTCACTTACGGTCCGATTTACAAGTTCCTCCGCAACTGGGAGATCAAGCGCATAACGGGGACAAGGAACCGGCCTGGCGGCGCCGAAGCAGGACGCTCGAGACGGGCTATGAGCCGCGTCACTACGCTCGAGCGGGCAGATAGTCGGAGACGGACGGCGAGCCAAGGGAGCGGATGAATGGCGATTAGGGAAAAACCCCCCACCGATAAGGAAGTGATCGTCAAGGAGATGTCCTGGGATCCGATCACTCGGATCGTGGGGAGCCTTGGGATCCATGCCGAGATCGATTTCACCAACAAGGAAGTCTTGAGGGCTTATAGCACCTCGATGGTCTTCCGGGGCTTCGACATCTTCATGAAGGGTATCGACCCGCGCGATGCGCATTTCATCACCAGCCGCATCTGCGGCATCTGCGGCGACAACCACTGCACCTGCTCGTGCCTCAACCAGAACATGGCCTATGGGGTGAAGCCGCCGCCGCTCGGAGACTACGCGTTCAACCTGGCCGAGTCCGCAGACTTCATGTTCGACCATGCGATCTTCAACGACTGCATGGCTAACGTCGACTTCTGCGAGCAGATGGTCAAGGAGACGAACCCTAAGGTTCTTGCCAAAGCCGAAAAGACGCCGGCCGAACACTCCAATATCCATGGGTTCCGCACGGTCGCCGACATCATGCGGGCACTGAACCCGTTCACCGGTGCGTTCTATCTGGAGACGCTCGAGGTCGCCCGCTATACACGCGAGAAATGTACTGCCTGTTCGGTGGCAGGCACACCCACCCCTCGACGATCATGCCCGGAGGATGCTCGGCCGATATCACACACCAGACGCTGACCGATTACTACGTCAGGCTTGATGCGGTTCCTGGAGTACTGCAAGCGGACCATCCCCATGCACGACGACCTTTACGACTTCTTCTACGAGGCGCTTCCCGGCTACGAGAAGGTGGGATACCGCCGCACCGACCTGGTGTGCTGGGGCTGTTTCGACGATCCCGACTACGTCGATTACAGCTACCGGAACATGACCGAGTGGGGACGCAAGCGTTACGTCACGCCCGGAGTGGTCATCGACGGCGAGCTGATCTCGACCGACCTGGTCGAGATCAACCTGATGATCCGGATTCTGCTCGGCAGCTCCTATTTCGAGGATTGGCAGAACGAGGAAACCTTCGTCACTCACGACCCTCTGGGAAACCCGGTCGACAAGCACCACCCGTGGAACAAGACGACGATCCCCAAGCCGCAGAAGCGCGACTTCCTCGACAAGTACAGCTGGGTGACGTCGCCTCGGATCTACGACAAGCGCACCGATACCTATGTCGCCTGCGACACCGGCGGTGGCCCGTTCGCACGCCAGTGGGTCACGGCGAAGGCCGGACTTGTCGACCTGGGCTACCTCAAGGCGACGGGGAATTCGATCCAGATGTCGCTGCCGAGGACCGCGACCATGCCCGAGATGGACTTCGAGTGGAAGATTCCCAAGTGGTCGAACGCAATCGAGCGCGACCGCGCCCGGACCTATCACGAGGCGTACTCGGCGCTCGTCGGGCTCCACTGCCTCAACAAGGCGCGCGAGGAGATCAAGGCCGGCAGAACCAAGAGCTGGAGTCACTTCGAGGTTCCGGACGAGGCTCTGAGCGTGGGCTTCCACGAAGCGGCCCGCGGTGTCCTGTCGCATCACATGGTGATTCGCGACGGAAAGATCGCCAACTACCAGCCCTTCCCACCGACGCCCTGGAATGCCAGCGTACGCGACATCCACGACACGCCCGGACCATATGAGGACGCGTGTCAGAACACGCCGATCTTCGAAGAGAACGGTCCCGATAACTTCAAGGGCATCGACCTCATGCGGGCGGTACGCAGCTTCGATCCCTGTCTGCCGTGCGGGGTACACATGTACACGGGGAAGGGCCGGATGAAGAAAGTGATGCACACGCCCACCGGGCTGTGCTAAGAGCAGGGTGACCACCACCGAGGCTATCGACGAGCCGGGCACTGCGCCCGGCTCGTCTGGACATCAACCGGAAGACCTGGTCGAGCGAGTCCAGGAGTTGCTGGCGCGCCTCGGCACCATCGAGGACATGCGCGCAGGAAGCATTGGCGAGGAGCTCGTCAGGACGCTGATGGAGCTCTACGGCGAGGGACTCGAGAGGATCATGTCGGCGCTGGACGCGTCGGGCGAGCGCGGACGCGAGATCCGTGACGCTCTGGTGGCGGACGGGATCGTAGGGAGCCTGTTGTTGATTCACGGGCTTTATCCCGTCGACCTCGAAGAACGGGTCCTAGAGGCGCTCGAGCAGGTGCGGCCCTATCTCGCGTCCCACGGCGGTGACGTCGAGTTCCTCGGTCTGAGCGGTGACGTGGCGCGTCTGCGGCTCACCGGGAGTTGCGACGGATGCCCGGCGTCCGCTTCGACCTTGGAGCTGGCGATAAAGCAGTCCCTCGAGGAGGTGGCGCCGGATCTTTTGGGCATCGAGGTGGAAGGCATCGCCGACGCCGCACCCAAGCCCGTGGGCCTCGGCGCTCCATTGCCGTTGCTCAATGGGAAGCGATGCGCAGTCCGCCGGACCTTCCTGGGTGGAGCTCGAGGGAACCTCGGGCCTGGGCTCTGGGGGGATGACCTCGCTGCTCGTTCGGGCATGCGTCTGCTGATCGCAAACGTGGGCGGCACGCTGCTGGCCTATAGGGACTCCTGCGCCGCCTGCCGGACGCCCCTGAGCAAGGGTTCTCTGTCCGACGGCATAGTGACTTGTCTTTCGTGTGAGCGCCGTTTCGAGCTGCCGACTGGCGGGTCGGGTTGTCGGTGGCGACGAGCCTCTGCAACTCGCACCCGTGCCACTGCTTGCGCAGGATGGAGCCGTGAGGGTGGCAGTGCCCGCGTGATCGAACCACCTTTCAGGCCGCCCAAACCCATGGTGTCGGGCCATCGTCATCTCGTCGGAACCGGACGGGCGGCGCTCGTCAACGAGCTGCGGCGGCTGCAAATGCGGCAGACCGCCCCTCAGGGCGCCGTGCGTGAGCGCTGCGACATTTGCGGGCAGGATGTTCCGAGCGATCATCGCCACGTGCTCGACCTCACCGACCGGCGCATCATGTGCGCGTGTGAGACCTGCCTGGTGCGGATGGCCGACAATGCACGTTACCGGCCCGTGGGTCAGCGTGTCTTGTCGCTCGAGAGCTTCGAGCTATCCGACGACTTGTGGGCGCGGTTCGCGATCCCCGTGGGGCTCGCATTCTTCTTCCGAAGCTCGACTGCCGATCAGATCGTGGCTCTTTATCCCAGCCCCTTGGGCGCGACCGAGTCCGAGCTCGACATGTCCGCGTGGAACGATCTTGTGGCCGCCAATCCACCGCTGGCAGACCTCGAGCCGGATGCAGAGGCGCTCCTCGTGCAACGAATGAAGACGCCGCACTCCCATTTCATCGTTCCCATCGATCAGTGTTATGAGTTGGTCGGGATCGTAAAGTCGTCGTGGCACGGGATCTCGGGCGGGCCTGAGGCCGACCGCGCAATCGCCGGCTTCTTCGAGCGTCTCGAGCAACGGGTGGCCGCCCCTTGAGTGACGCCCCCGAGGTTCTGGAGGGTTTCTCATCGCCCGAACTCGACATCGAGGTTTCGAGCGCGCACTTCGAGCGTTTCTCGGCGGCACCGACTCTTGTGTTCGGAGCTCGGGTTACGGAGCGTGCCGGTAGGCCCATTTACACGATCGCCCTGAGGTGCCAGATCAACCTAGACCCGGCCCGACGTCGCTATGATGCCGAGTCCCGCGAGCGACTGTCCGAGCTGTTTGGGGAGCCCCAGCGGTGGGGCGCGACGACCAAGAGCTTCATGTGGGCTCGCGTCGACGTGCTCGTGCCAAGCTTCGAAGGCGCGACCGACTTCGACATTACGGTGCCCTGCAGCTACGACCTCGAGATCGCGGCCACTAGATACTCTGCGCGGCCTTTCGGATGGAGCGGTACCACTGTCCTTCCACCTCAGTGGATCCGTCTTCTACAAGACATCTTCCGGGGAGCTGAGGATCACCCAGGTGCCGTGGGACATCGATGTGCGCTATGAGCTTCCCTTGGCGGTGTGGAGGGACATGATGGAGCACCACTATCCCAAGAGTGGTTGGGTGCGCTTCGAAGAGAGAACCTTGGATCGCTTCTTGAAGTACAAGGCCGGGCGGGGTCTGACCTCCCTCGACGCTTGTCTCATCGAATTGCTGGAGGACGACGACGGGGAGGCGAGAAGAACCTGGTGCAGTGAGGGTCAAGGAGCGGGCCAGAAGGGTGACGATGGCGCTTGACGAGATGCTCGACTCGCTGCTGTACGAGGGTTATGCGCTTTATCCCTACACGCCCGGGGCCGTAAAGAACGCTACGCCGACTCCCTTTGGGATCGCCTACCCGCCTGCATACGCAGCGGGGAGTGGGGCGACATTCGATCATATTCAGATGGAATGCTTGCTCGAGGCCGGACCAGAGGCACGTGTGACCGGGCGTGTGGCGTTCCTGCAAACGACCGGCGAGAGACACGAGGCCGCCGAGCGCAGAATCGAACTGACCCCTCGTGAGGTGGCCGAGCTTCCGGGTCGGGCACAGAACCAGCCCTTCGAGAACGATGGCGTCGAGGGGATTCTCGAACTGTCGGCGGCGCCTGCAGGCAACGGCACCTGGCTCGTGCGACTGCGGGTGGTTAACAAGACCGAAGTGGAGAACGCCGCTTCACTGGATAGGGGAACGGCCCTGAGATCGTCACTTCTTTCCACCCATCCTGTGCTCGAGACGGACGCAGGCCGGTTCGTCTCGCCGCTCGAGGCTGAGGGCTGCGTCAACGTCAACACGTGGCCGGTGCTGGCGACCAAGAATGACGACGCAGTCGTGGGCGCCGCAATCGTGTTGCCCGACCACCCCATGCTTTCCCCCAAGAGCAGAGGCAACCTGTTCGACAACACCGAGATCGAGGAAGCTCTGCTGTTGCACATCCACTCGCTCACCGATGAAGAGAAGGCTTCGATCGAGCAGCAGGACCCCGCGGTCAAAGAGATGGTCCAGCGCGCGCTGCAGACCACACCCTCGGACATTCTGGAGCTCCACGGCGCTTTTTCGCCGAGCGCCTCCGCCATTTCGATCGCACCGCCGGAAGTGGCCGGTGAAACGCGCGTCGAGGTCGACGGGGTCAGCTTCGAGCGAGGGGCGAAGGTGATCCTGCGTCCGGGAGATCGAGCTCGAGCCGAGGATCGAAAGGACGCTTATGACGCGCTGCTACAGGGGAAGGCCGCGACAATCGAGCGGATCTATGTCGACTACGAGGACCGCATCTATTTCGGGGTCACGATTGACGAGGATCCCGGCAGGGAGCTGATGCGGGATAGTGGGCGCTTCCTATTCTTTTTCGTGGACGAGGTCGAGCTGGTGGGCAGGTGAGCGAGTCGAGGCCGAGGCAAGTTCTCGTCGCCGGGATCGGCAACGCATGGATGAAAGACGACGCCTTCGGCGGGGAGGTTGCCGCCAGGTTGGAGGCACGGGGGTTGCCTCCGGGTGTCTCGGTGCTCGACTTCGGGACCGGCGGGCTGAACCTCGCCTACGAAGTCATGCGCGGTTACGACGCGTTGATACTCGTGGACATCAGCCGTCAGGGGGGCGAGCCCGGCACGCTCTATGTCATGGAGCCGGACGAGGATTCGTTCGATCCGAGCCTCGATAATGGCGAGATCATCGATCCTCACGGCATGGATCCTCAGACCGTGCTTCGCTTTGTGAAAGGCGTCGGAGGATGGCCCGGCAAGGTGGTCGTGATCGCCTGTGAGCCAATGGAGGTAGAGGAGATGGGCTTGGGCCTGAGCGAGCCGGTTCAGAGCTCGCTGGACAGAGCCGTTGATCTGGTCGCCGACACGGCTGCGGAGCTGCTCACCGACGCGGCTTACGAGAAGGCCGCCGAGGGGTCGGGCAATGCATGAGCTGTCGTTGGCGAGCGCCATTGTCGACACCGCCGTAAAGCACTCCGGTGGACGCAGGGTCAAGGTCGTGAACCTCACCGTGGGCCGGCTTCGCCAGGTGGTTCCCGCCTCGCTCGACTTCTACTTCGGCCTGGTGGCGGCCGGTACCCCCTGCGAGGGCTCTCGTCTCAATCAGAGCCCGCAGGAGGCGAGCTTGCGCTGCACGCCCTGTGACTCGCAATGGTCGTTGGAGGAGCCCATCTTCCGGTGCCCCTCTTGTGGCGGCTCTCAGGTGGAAGTCGTGTCGGGTAACGAGTTGGAGGTCGACACGATCGTGCTCGAGGAGCGGGAGGAGAGTTGCACGAAGTAAGCGTGCGCGAGGGTGTCCTCGACGCCAATAGCACTATCGCAGCGGCCAACCGGGCCGATTTCGATCGTGCGTCCGTCTCCGTGATCAACCTCATGAGCTCGCCCGGTGCGGGGAAGACGACCGTGCTGGAGCGCGTGCTCCCGCTCCTCCAGGACACGAAGGTGGGTGTGCTCGAGGGTGATGTGCAGAGCGCACTCGATGCCGGACGGATCGCAGCGGTGAACGTTCCCGTCGCCTTGATCAACACCGACTCCGGGTTCGGCGGCGAGTGTCATCTCGACGCAAACATGGTGCGCTCGGCGATTCCATCCCTGCCCCTGGATGAGATCGACCTCTTGATCGTCGAGAACGTCGGCAATCTCGTATGCCCGGCGGAGTTTCGGATCGGGGAGGACCTTCGCGTGATGGTGTTCTCGGTCACCGAAGGTGAGGAGAAACCACTCAAGTACCCGCTGATGTTCCGTACCGTTGATCTTGTCGTAGTGAACAAGATCGATCTGCTACCACATCTCGACTTTGACCTCGACGCCTTCCTTGGGGCGCTCGACGGCGTGCACCCCGGTGTCGAGCGCATGCTCGTCAGCGCGAAATCGGGTGAGGGATTGGACGCGCTGGCTAAGTGGCTGTCGGCCGCCGCTCACGCGCGGCTCCAGGACGCCCCCGAACGATAGCGCTGAAGCCCGGCTCCGAATAGGGCCCAGGCTCCCACCATGGCAGCGGATGCCACCGCCAGCAAGAACACCATTTGGCTCCACGAGAAGTCGTCGAGCAGGCGCGTCGGTACGCCGCTGACGAATGCCGCCGGCACGACCGTGAACATGATGACCTTGGTGAGTCCCGTGAACAGGTCGATAGGATAGGCCGACAGGATCAGGATTGCCTGGAAGCCGAGTTCGGTCTGTTCCCCGCGGCCCCCCATGAAGAACGTCAGCGACCCCAGAGCCAGGAGGAAGGAGACGAGCACGGCTGCCCCGCACAGCGAGACGAACACATAGATCGCGGTGCGCTCCAAGGTCGGCTCGCCGAAGACGAAGAAGAGCACCGGCCCGAACAAGAGGTCGCCGAGCAGAGCTGTGTCGATGCGGCGCGCCAGCAGGTAGGCGAGCGGGTCGACCGGCAACGGCAATACCGCGTCTAACTCATTCGAGGAGATGATCTCGCCAAGGTGGCGGGCATTGGCACACAGACCGAGCGCGATACCTGTGACCGTCGCCAGAATTGCGAGCAACGTGAGCGTCCGGGCCGCGTCCCAGCCCCTGACCTCGCCGACTCGATTGAAGAACAGGAACCAGAACGCGACGAAGACGAGGTCGTTGACGATCATGAAAGTTACCTGCGCAATAAACGAGGCACGCATCGTCCATGCTTCCAGCAGGGCGGTCTTTAGCGTCAGCGCGAACATCAACCTCCTCCGATCTGAAGCCGGCGTTCGCCGGCGGCAAACGCGGCGCCTGCGGACACGGTCAGCACGGCCAACCACGCGAGCTGGCCGGCAAGGATCCACGGCTCGAGATGTCCCGACGCCAGGCGGGCGGGCGCGTAGGCCATCGTCCAGAAGGGAAGTGCCCAGGAGAGGGTCTCCAGCCACGAAGGAAAGATCTGAAGGGGCAACAACATGCCTCCGGTAAGGAACACCAGCTTCTGGAACAGATACCAGGCCGATTTGGCGTCGCCCAGCCAGAAGGAGATTGCCCCGAAGAGATGTTGGGCGACGACGATGCAAGTCACCGCCAGGAGCATCGAGGGCAGGGCGAGCGCCAGCGCGCCCCAATGGGGAGGTGGCCCGGCGACGACCGCAATGAACAAGGCCCCGGCCATCGCGGCACACAGCAGACGGGCGCCCGCCTCGCCCAGCTCGGAGGCGATCCTCCACGACACCACTGACGTGGGCCTCAACATCTCGGTGGCCACCGTGCCTTGGCCGATGTCCGTGCCGATCTGCTCGATCAAGCGGGGCTTGGTCACGATGACAGAGGCTTCAGCCACCATGAGGTACCAGGCAAGTGCAACAAACGAGTAAGCCGCGACCTCTCCTCCATTGGCCTCCGCTGCAGCACCCCACAGCGCGACCAGGACAACAAGTACGACGATGTAGAAGAGCACGCGCACACCGAGCTCGGCGGGGTTTGTGATGGCGCGTCGGGCGCCGGAGGAGGCGGCGCTCAGGTAGGGGCCCATTTTTCTCCCTTCCCGTTTAGTCGTTGGGTCGGGCTCACCTCGTAAATGCGCTCGATGACCTCTTCGAGAGGCGGGTCGAGCACCGAGATGTCGGCAACCTGATAATTGTCCAGCAGCTCGTCCAGGACTTCCCGGATCGAGCGCTGTTCGGTGTCGACCACGAGCTTGTAGCCCGCGCCGGAAACCTTGAGGATATGTGTGCCTCGAAGCACCAGCGCGGGGGGAGGAGACTCGAAGCGAACCTCGATCAGCTTGGTATTGAGGATCGATCGACGCATGCGCGACACCTTGTCGTCGTAGATCGTGCGTCCGTGATTGACGACGACCACGCGCTTCGCCACATGCTCGATGTCGGAGACATCGTGAGAGGTCAGAAACAAAGTCGTTCCCTTGTGCTCGTTGAGGCGCGTGACCATGTCCCGGAAGCGCTGCTTTGCGACGAGGTCCAGGCCGATGGTGGGTTCGTCCAAAAAGAGGACGCGCGGCTCGTGCAAGACGCTGGCGGCGAGCTCACAGCGCATACGTTGACCTAGAGAGAGACTTCTGACCGGCTGATCGAATAGGTCTGCGGCCTCGAGCAACTCAGCAAGCTCGGCGATGCGGCGCGCCGCAGCGCCCTTCTCGATGCGGTAAATCGCGGCTAGAAGGGCGAAGGATTGGCGTGGGCTTAGCTCGAACCACAGCTGGGAGCGCTGGCCGAAAAGAGTGCCGATGTGGTGTCCGAGAGTGCGCCGTTCGTCCCAGGGCACGTATCCGAGCACACGGGCACCGCCGGAGCTGGGGTGCAGGATTCCGGTCAGCATCTTTATCGAGGTCGACTTTCCGGCCCCGTTGGGACCGATGAAGGCGAGACGCTCGCCGGCCGCGACCGACAGCGTGAGCTCATGGACCGCGGCGATCTCTCGCCGTGCCCGGCCGCGTCCGGTAGTGAAGCTCTTGGTCAGGCTTTCGGTTTCGATCGCCAGCAATGCGTCTCCCTAATGCAAAAAGCCCCGGTCTCCCGGGGCCTCGAGTTGTAAAGGGTTGCTACCGGGTCAGCGCGCGCGTGCTCTCACGAGCATGAAGGGGAAGATCGGGTTGGTTGTTGCGCGGCACGAACTCATGCCCGCAGCCTAGCATTTCCGTTGGGGGGCCCGGGAAAGGCCGCGAGGCGCGGTGGCCGGCGTGCCACAGTCGCGCGTGAACGCTCTAGAGGGAGCTGTGCTTGAGCCAGACCGAGACCTGGGTGGGCTGCATGGTGTTCCGAACCACGGCAACCAACTCGCCCGACAGGGCGTCCAGATCGATCTCTTCCTGCAGGCGCGTGGAGAACGTCTCGACGGTGCGCCGGGCGTCATAGCGGCTCCGGTAAAAGCGCCTATCGACATTCGCCTGGATGCGAGTGCGTGCCGGCCCGAACAAGGCTGCGACCAGGAGGGTCGAAGCGGCGACGACGATGTCGTTCTCCTGTTGACCGGTCAGCTTGCGCACGAGACTTCCGATTCCCACCGAAGCTCCTATATAGATAAGCGCCAATACTGCGGTCAATGATGCGTAGACGAGGGCCCGGTTGATGATGATGTCGATGTCGTAGAGGCGATAGCGCAGGATCGCGACTCCGGATGCGACCGGGATGGCCGTGAGGCAGATGACCTCCACGACGAGTCCCACGGCCACGACGGTGGTTTCCCACGGATCGTTGCCGGCCGCTAGTCCGGCTGCGCCCCATGCCACCATTTGAATCAGGAAGCCTGTTGTGGCCAGCCCGGCCGCAAGCGAGAACCACTTGAGCTGCTGGCGTCGATGTCCGGTCGAGGCACGAAAACGCAAGACGAACGAGCCGGCCGCCGCCACTATCGTTACAGGAAGCAGGATCCACCCCAGATCGCCGTCCTGGAGGATGGTTCCCCGCAAGCTTTCGATCCCAACCGGGTTGGAGAAGACACGACCCTCGGCCGTGTAGGGCGTGAAAGCCCCCGCGACGAGCCCCACGGCCTCAACCGCGGTCGCCCAGGCCACCACCCGCCACTTGGTCGAAAGGAGCTTGCCGTCGGGGAACAGCAGCAGGACGAACGTGATCTGAGGGAACACCAGGACGCTGCTCCAGTCGGCGGCCCATTCGGCCCACGGGCGAGCAGGGAACGTAGTCTGCACGTAGGCGATCGAGGCCAACGCCACGCCTGCACAGGCGCCGATGGAGATGAACAGCCAGCCCACCGCGTTGGTCGGGTTGCGAGAAGCCACTAACGCTCCGACCGCGGCAAACGTCATGAAGGCGACGCACAGCAGGGCGACTGCCCAGAGGTGGACACGCAGGGACACCGGACTGAATGTCGGCGTGTCGTTCAGCCCACCGACAAGGGCGAAGCCGAATAACGCGGCAGTGAGAGCAAACAAGCTCCAGGCGAGCCGCGTGGAGGTACCGGCCTTCATCGTTACACCCTAAGCCGGACCCGTTTCGGAAACGTTACGGTGAACTCACAACGGGCAGCCTCAGCTACTGCTTCTTCGAGATCGCCTCCGCCAGCTGGTCCTTCGACATGCTCGAGCGGCCCTTGATGCCGAGCTTCTGGGCGCGCTCGTACAGCTCCTTCTTGGAGTTGCCGTAGAAGTCGACCCCGCCGTAGGTCTTGCCCTTGTTCTCGCGGGCGCGGGGGTTCTTGGCGCGGGGGTCGGAGGGGCCCTTTTCGTCCTTGGGCTCCCAGTGATCACCGACCTTCTCGTGGGTGTGCTTGAGGGCGGAGAAGGCGACTCGGTGAGCGCGCTCGCCGTCACCGTACTGGTCTGCGGCGCTGTCGTGGGCCTTGGCGTACGTCTTCTGGGCCTTCTTGGGTGAGCGCTTCAGGGTGCCGGGGAGCTCGCTCTTCTTGGGCTGGCCCTGCGGGTTGGTCTTGGGCATGATCTTCCTCCCGGTAGCGTCGGTTGATGACGCTTTCATTACCCTGATTTGCTGCAGGGATCCGGTATCCGATGGCCCATTTTGGGTGTTGAGAACGCCGCCGGTGGTCAATCGCACAAGTCGTGCTTGCGACCACCGTTTTGGTGGCCATACGCACAAGTCGGGGCGATTCGCCACCGCAAGTTATCGTCGTGGTTACCCCGATGAGCGATAACCGCCACCTCCCAGTCTCCGATCTCAGGTCCGCCCAGAGCCGGGCCTTGCGCAGCGCGCTCATTGCCAACGCCATCTACCTGGTGGTGGAGATCGTCGGCGGCCTCGCCTTCTCTTCGCTGGCGCTGCTTGCCGACGCTGCTCACATGGTCTCAGACGTGGCCGGGCTCGGGATCGCGCTCATAGCGCAGGCTCTGCTTACTAGACCGGCCTCCGCCCGGCACACCTTCGGGCTGCAGCGCGCCGAGGTGCTGGGGGCGCAGGTCAACGGGCTTCTGCTGGCCGGGGGGGCGCTGTGGATCATCCTTGAAGCGGTCAGGCGGATCGGGGACCCTCTCGAGGTCTCAGGCGCCGGGCTCATGGTGGTTGCCACCGCCGGGCTTGCCGTCAACGTCGGCAGTGCGGTGGTCTTGGCGCGCGCCGGAGGCCGCAGCTTGAACATGAGGGCCGCGCTCGTTCATATGGTTGCCGACGCGGGGGCCTCGGTGGCGACTATCGCAGCGGGGGCCGCGGTGCTGCTGTGGGACGCCAATCTGGTCGATCCCCTCATCTCCCTGGCAATCGCGGCCTTGGTGCTGTACTCGGCGTGGAAGCTCCTGCGTAACACCACCCAGGTCTTGATGGAGGGCGCACCAGAGGGGCTCGACCTCGACGAGGTGGAGGCGGCCCTGAGTGAGGCCGAGGGTGTGGAATCCGTCCACCATCTTCATCTCTGGAACCTCGCCTCCGACGTGCCGGCTCTGTCGGCCCATGTCGTCCTGAGAGACGACGTGTCGCTGCACGATGCACAGCTCCGGGGGGAAAGGCTCAAGGACGCTCTGCGGGCCGGCTTCGGCATCGAGCACGCCACGCTAGAGCTCGAGTGCCACTCCTGTGAACCCGACCAAGAGGGGGCCGATGGCCCTCACCGCAAGCCCTCGTTCCGCTCCTGAGAGGCGCCGGCCGACGCTCCCGCCGCCAGCTCGATACGCCGCCCGACGGCTGCGGCCGCGGGTTCCTCGAACATCAGCGTGTAGTGGTTGCAGTCGGGGACGATCTCATCTGTGAGGGAAGCCAGGATGCGGCGGGCCCGTGTCGCGAGCGCGTCGGAGATGAGGGGCTCGCGTTGGTTGAGGAGGCCTCGTGGCGCCCGCAGCAGGCTCACAGGGCAGGAAATCGCCCCGAGGTTGTTCCACGCCCCGGCGCCCGACAAGACCTCGCGCCCGTCCTCGATCACGGCCTCCTCCGACACCCTCGACCTGAGATCCCCCGGCTCACCGGTCAGGTCGTAGTCAAGGTAGGCCTCGACGTGCTCGTTCCAGCAGCCCGTCTCCTTGAACGCAGGGTGCCCCTTCCAGAAGGAGAAATACGCTTCTCGCGACTCGAACCTGCGCCGGAGGCGCACCAGGGCGGGCCCGAGCGTGGCTTCGAGGAGACGATCGATGTCGGCTCCGGGCGGAGGGGCACTGGCGAGCCCGCCGTCCACCAGGACGACCGCGGAGACCCGCTCGGGGAGCTTGGCGGCGAGTTCCAGGACAACGTATCCGCCCATGGAATGGCCCACCACAACAACCCGCTCTTGTTCGATGCTATCGATGACCGAGACGATGTCGCGAGCGTGAGCGGCCATCCCGAAGGGACCGGGTAAGCCCTCGCTCGCCCCCCTGCCGCGCAGATCAGGGGCTACCAGCGTGATGCCGTGGACGTGCTCCGCCACCGCGGACCAGGCGCGATGCGACGCGCTAATGCCGTGGACCGCGACCACGGTGAGGGGTCCGTCGCCCCAGCCCGCGACGGTCAACCGGCCCCCCGGAACCGGCATCTTACTCAGCTCGGGCTCGTGCACAGCTCGATCCTTTCACCACAACCCGCGCTGGAGCGCGGTTCTAGCGAAATTGTCCGCTGAGGTGTTCGAAGGCGTCCAGTGAGTCTGGGTTGGCGAGTGCTCCCTTACTGGCAGCTTCCTCGACGGATGCTCCCATCAGGATCTTCTTCACCGGCACCTCCAGCTTCTTGTTCGATAGAGTCCGGGGTACGTCCGGCACCTGGCGGATGACATCGGGCACGTGGCGGGGGGAGAGGTGAGAGCGCAGCTCCGATGAGATGTTGGCGCGCAGCTCATCGTTGAGCTCGGCCCCCTCTTGTAGAGCGACGAAGAGCAACAGCCGTCCCGAGCCGGAGCCGTCCTCGAGGTGGATCACGAGGCTGTCCGCCACTCCCTCCACACCTTCCACGACCGCGTAGAACTCGCTCGTCCCCAGGCGAACCCCGCCGCGATTAAGGGTCGCGTCCGAACGTCCAGTAATCTCGCACGAGCCGCGCTCTGTGATCGTGATCCAGTCACCGTGACGCCACACCCCTTCGAACTCCTCGAAGTAGGCCTCTCGGTAACGAGTTCCGTCGTCGCCCCAGAAGGACACCGGCATGGAGGGCATCGGCTCGGTGATGACAAGCTCCCCGCGCTCACCAATGAGAGAATTGCCCTGTTCGTCGAAGGCCTCGACTTTGCAGCCGAGGTTGCGAACAGGGATCTCGCCCTCTCGCACCTCGACCAAGGGCACGGCGCCAACGAACGCTGTGCACACGTCGGTACCCCCCGAAGTTGAGGAAAGCAGAACCTCTCGCGAGACGTGTTCGTAGACCCAGCGAAAGCCCTCCGGGGGCAAGGGCGCGCCGGTCGATCCCACGGAGCGTAGCCGGGAGAGGTTCAGCTCACTGCCGGGTTCGATCCCAGCCTTGCGACACGCGAGCAGAAAGGGTGCGCTGGAGCCAAAGTACGTGACGCCCTCCTTTTCGACCAACCGCCACAGGGCCATGAGGTCGGGGTGGGCGGGGTTGCCGTCGAAGCACACCACTGAGGACGAGACCAGCAGACCCGAGATACAGAAGTTCCACATCATCCAGCCGGTGGTCGAGAACCAGAGAAAACGATCCGACGGCCCGAGGTCGGCGTGTAGCCCCAGCACCTTGAGGTGCTCGAGGAGGATGCCTCCGTGTCCGTGAACAATCGGCTTGGGGAGGCCGGTTGTGCCCGACGAGTAGAGGACGTAGAGCGGGTGATCGAACGGCACTCTGTCGAAGGTCAGTTCTCCCGGCTCGGACAACAATTCGCCCCAGGTGATCGAGTCGGGGATCGAAGCACTGCCAGAGTAGGTGACAACGACGGTGGACTCGAGTCCCGGCAAAGCCGCTCGTATCTCGTCGACCTCTTTGCTGCGCTCGATGGTCTTCCTACCGTAGGAGTAGCCGTCGATTACGAGAAGCACCTTGGGGTCGATCTGGGCGAAGCGGTCGACGACGCTTCTGATTCCGAACTCCGGCGCGCAAGAGGACCACACCGCTCCCAGGCTGGCGCTTGCAAGCAAAGCTATGAGTGCTTCGGAGATGTTCGGCAGATATGCGGCTACTCGATCGCCTTTCTTGACTCCGAGGCGTTGAAGTCCCCTGCGGGCACGCGCCACCTGACCGCGCAGCTCGTCGGCCGTGAGGTGCTGGGGGGCGCGCGTCTGCGACAGCGAGGACAACATCACCTTGTCGCCCATCGTCCGCAGGGCGTGCTGGGCGTAATTGAGCGTTGCGCCCTCGAACCAGCGCACCCCCGGCATCTCACGGCCGCTCAAGACTTCTTCATAGGCGGTACCGTCGACCTCGAAGAACTCCCAAATGGAGGACCAGAAGCCCTCGAGGTCCGACACCGACCACTCCCACAGCTTTTCGTAGGAGGAGAAGTGCAAGTCTCTGTTCGGCTCGAGCCAGGCGAGATAGCGCCCGATGACGCTCGTCTCCCTTACATCCTCGGGCGGGCGCCACAGGATCTCGGGAGCGGCCGGCATAGTTATCAGGCGTGCGCCGGCTCGGGTTCGTCCCTGCGCTCGGGCTGGGGCGGCGGGGCTCCCTCGACTCTCATGTCGGGAAGCCACGAGAGCCAAGCAGGCAGGTACCAGTTCCGGTCACCCAAGAGCTTCATGGTCGCAGGCACCAGCACGGAGCGCACGATTGTGGCATCGATCAACACGGCGACCGCTAGCCCGAACCCCATCTGTTGAAGCATAACCAGGTTCCCGGCCGCGAAGCCTCCGAACACCGCGACCATGATGACTGCGGCTCCGGTGATCAGGCCTCCGGTGGTCCGCAAACCGAAGGCGACCGATTCGGCGTTGTCCTTGGTTTGGTCGAAGTGCTCTCGAATCCGCGACAGGAGGAAGACGTGGTAGTCCATCGACAAGCCGAACAGGATGGAGAACAAGAACAGAGGCAACCAGGCTTCGATCACGTCGACCTGCTGGAAACCGAGCAGGTCCGCGCCGAAGCCTTTCTGGAAAACGAGCACGATCAGCCCGTAGGCGGCGCCGACCGAGAGCAGGTTCATAATGATCGCCTTTATGGGGACGACCAGCGACCGAAACACAACCGTTAACAGCAGGAAGGAAAGGCCGAGGACGAAGCCGAAGACGATCGGCGTGTAGCGATCGGTGATGTCGAAGAAGTCTTTGTTGAATGCGGTCGATCCACCCACCAAGACCTCCGCATCGACGCCGGCAAACGCTTGTGGAACATAGCGTTCACGAAGCTGCTCGACCGCCGCGGTGGCGGACGGCGATGAGGGGTCGGCAAGAACCGGCGCCGAGATACGGGCCGTGTCTTGCCCTTCGGAGAGCTCGGTCCGAGAGGGTCCGAAGACTTCGTCCGCAGCCATCTGGGAGCGCAGCTCTCCCATACCCTGCTTGACCTCCGGGGAGGCGACATCGCCGTCGACGACTATCTCAACCGGCGAGTTGAGCCCCCCGGGAAAGTCGCGCGACAGGGTGTCGAATGCCTGACGGGCAGCAGATGACTGCGGCAACGTACTGACACCAGAGAAACCGGTCTCGATGTCCAGGTAGGAGAATGCCGCCACCAGCAACAGACCCCCGCCCACCATGAGACTTATCACCGGGCGACCCATCACTCCATGCGTGATCCGGTCCCAGAATGCGTGAGAGTCGGACGCCACACTTGCCTTGCGCCGGAAGACTCTCAACGAGTTGACCCTGTCTCCCAAGAGTGCGAGCAATGCGGGCAGGAAGGTCAGGGAAGCCAACACTGCAACGAGCACGACGAAGATCGCTCCGGAAGCAAGCCCGCGAAAGATCGTCGTCGGGAGTATCAACATGCCGGCCAGGGCGAAGACGACCGTCATCCCGGAGAAGAAGACTGCCCGGCTGGCGGTTGCTCCGGCGGCCGCTATTGCATCGAGCTTCTCGAGTCCTCTGTGTCTCTCCTCACGATAGCGGGAGACGATGAACAAGGAGTAGTCGATCCCTACCGCGAGTCCCATCATCGAGATCATGTTCGTGACGAAGAAGGAGAAATCGAAGAACTGCCCTACTACCGCAGTGATTCCGGTTGCCACCGTGATCGAAGCAACCCCCATGGCGATGGGGACGATGCCGGCGACGATGGCTCCGAACACAGCCACCAGGACGATGAGCGCGATGACCACCCCGAAGGACTCGCCCTTTTGGAGGTCCTCTTCGGCGATCTTCGAGAAGTCGTGGTCCAAGGTGATCGATCCGAATGCCTGCGCCTGGAAGCCGTCCACGTCGTTTCCGGCGGCGACGATGTCCCGGACGACCGGGTACTTGTCCGAGATCTCACCCGACTCGTTGAAGATCACCGGAATGAGAGTTGTGTGGCGGTCGGAGGAAACGAGTGAGGGGTCCTGGGAGTCGAAGAAGGTGAGTGCCCCCCGCACCCCGTTTCCCTCTCGCACGGCCTCGGCTTGGATCGCTCTAGCGGCCTCCTGAAAAGAGTCGTCGTCTACGGTGACGCTGTCCGACGACAGCAGGATCAGCTCGGTGATGCCCTGCTTGCCGAACCGTTCCTCGACCAGCTCGGCGGCGCGTTTGGCCTCGGGGCGGTTCGTGAAGTCGATGTCCGAAGTCAGGGCATCTCCCAGCCAGCGAGACGAGACGAATCCCGCCAGCGCGATGAGCAGCACCCAGAGGCCGATCGTGAGCCACGGCCTGCGGCTGCTCGCCCGAGCCAGCGTTTTGGTGTTGAGGGCCATGCGTTCCTCCCGCTTCTTAGGTTTACACTGTACGTACGTACACCGTATACTAGAGTGGGTAGGCGAGGTCAAGGGCGGGAAGATGAATCTTTGGACAGGATGAACTTTCGGACAGGGGGAGTGGAAGAGGAGCGGAGGGGTCGTCTCAACCGCGCCGTGGTGCTCTCGGCCGCCCTCGACCTGATCGACCGGGACGGCCTCGAGGAGCTCAGCATGCGCCGTCTCGCCGCGCATCTGGCGGTGAGCCCTATGGCGCTCTACAACCACGTTCCCCACAAGGAAGCGCTGCTCGAGGGGGTGGTGGATCGGATCCTCGGCGAGATCGATCTGTCGGTCGTTGCGCTCGACGACTGGGCGGAGGTGCTGAAGTCCGGTTTTCGCTCCTTTCGGGCAACGCTGCTTCGGCACCCGAACGCCGTCCCCCTGTTGCAGTCAAAGATCGTCGTGACGCCGGATTCGCTGAGACCGGTCGAGGTAAGCCTGGCGACGCTCCAAGAAGCGGGCTTCGACGCGCGGACGGCCCTGCATGCCCACTGGGCACTCGTTGGTTTCACGTTCGGCCACGTCACGAACCGCCTGGCGAACCCACTGACGAACCCCGTTGTGCTGAGCGACAGCGTTGTTGGGAATGAAGCGCTGGGCCCAGAAATCTTCCCTAGCTTTCACCTCTGCCTGCCGTATTGCCTCAACCCAGATTTCGACGCTTCCTACGAGTTCGGGCTCGAGACAATCGTCGAGGGGCTGCGCTCCTGGCTGCTCGCCGAGCAACCCGGCCGCCCCTAAGCCCCGGGTGTCCCGTCGGACGGGTGGCAGAAGTGGATCGTGGACATCTGCCCACAGAAAGCCGTGGGTAAGCGCGGACCGTGGATACCTGACACCGTCGTAACCGGGAATCGGAACCGCCGATAGCGAACTGCTAGCATCGTTCAAATGAGTTTGTATTCGGTATTGCTGTTCGTTCACATTCTCGGTGCTGTGGTGTGGATCGGGGGCGGCGTCTCTCTTCAGGTGCTCGGCGTGCGTGTACGCGCGAGCGGCGATCCTCAGCGCATGGCGGCCCTGGCCGCCGACGCGGAATGGATGGGGACACGACTCTACATGCCGGCCTCCGGGGTTGTTCTGCTCGCCGGGATCGCGCTTGTGTTCACAGGTAGTTGGAGCTTCCAGCAGCTTTGGGTTGCGCTTGGCCTCGTTGCGTTTGCGTTCTCGTTCATCGTGGGCGCCACCGTTGTAGGCCCCACAGCCAAGAAGCTCGGGGAGCGCCTCGCGACCCATGGCCCAGAAGACTCAGAGGCTCAAGCATCAATTCAGAGGATCTTTCTTGCGTCTCGCATCGAGTTGGCCGTGCTGATCTTCATCGTCTTCGACATGGCGGTGAAACCGGGGTCCTGATGGGGCCGGGGGGCGATTGGACTACCGAAGCCCGGACCCAGAAACGTAAAGTAGTCGGCGACATGCGTGAGCTACCCACTGGGACCGTCACCTTTCTTTTCACCGATATCGAGGGGTCCACACTTCTCCTTCGGGATCTCGGTGAAGGGTACCGGGCAGTGCTGGATGAGCACAGCGAGATTGTTCGCCGAGCAATCGCCGAAGCAAGAGGCACGGAAGTCCGAACCGAAGGAGATTCGTTCTTCGCGGTGTTTCTCACTCCGGGAGATGCCGTGCGGGCTGCGGTCGTCGCCCAGCGCGGCTTGTCCTCGCACCGCTGGCCTCACGAACGTCCTCTGCGCGTGCGTATGGGCCTGCACACGGGGGAGGGGGTGATGGGAGGTGATGACTATCTGGGGCTCGATGTCAACCGGGCCGCTCGAATAGCGGCCGCAGCTTCCGGAGGACAGGTCCTTCTTTCCGAGGCAACGGCGGTCCTAGTGGAGAACAACCTTGGCGAAGGAGTGGTGATCCGAAGCTTGGGGCATCACCGCCTCAAGGACTTGGGTCGCCCCGAGCATCTCCACGATCTGGTGATCCGAGGGCTCCAGTCGCAGTTCCCTCCACCACGATCCATGGAGGTGCCATCGAACCTGCCGGTTGAGCTCACTTCCTTCGTTGGCCGGGAGAGTGAAGTCGATCAGGCGAAGGCATTGCTCGCGCGGACCCGCCTACTAACCGTGACCGGCCCCGGAGGCGCCGGAAAAACCCGGCTCGCCCTTCGTCTGGCGGCCGACATCTCGGACGATTTTTCCGACGGTACGTTTTTCGTCGACTTGGCTCCCGTCTCGGACCCTGCGCTCGTGACGCCCACCATCGCCTCCACCTTGGGAGTTCGCGAGGAAGGGTGGGAGCGACCGGTGGGGGAGAGCCTCGCGGATTACCTGAGGGACCGGCGACTCCTTCTCGTCCTCGACAACTTCGAGCAGGTTGTGCCTGCTGCCCCTCTGGTGACTGAGCTGTTGGCGGCTGCACCGTCGCTAAAGATCGTGGTCACCAGCCGTGCCTCTCTGCGCCTCCAGGTTGAGCAGGAACTACCACTGACCCCCTTGAACGTCCCCGATGTAAATGCGCTCGCACCGGTGGAGGACCTCTTTCGAAATGAGGCGGTGGCTCTATTCGTTCAGCGCGCCACTGCGGTCGACCCAAATTTCATTCTCACGCACGAGAGCGCACGCGAAGTTGCGGAGATCGTTGCTCGACTCGACGGCCTGCCCCTGGCTATCGAGTTGGCGGCGATGAGAATCGCCGTCCTGGCGCCGGCCGACATGCTCCGGCGAATGGACCGCCGCCTGCCGTTGCTGAACAGGGGCGCACGAGATCTCCCGGCGCGTCAGAAAACGTTGCGAGCAGCCGTGGGATGGAGCTATGACCTTCTCGCAAATCACGAGCGCGTTTTCTTTCGCCGATTCTCTGTAATGAACGGTGGAGCCACGTTGGAGGCTGCCGGCGCAGTGTGCGATGCGAACGGTGACATGGCAATGGAAGTGCTGGAAGTGCTGGAGAGCCTCGCGGACAACAGCCTCGTGCAAACGTCGAATACACCACAAGGGGGCATCCGCTTCGGAATGTTGCAGACGGTCCGGGAATTCGCTCAAGAGCAACTGGACGCCGAGGGCGAGCGCTCTTCCATAGGACGCCGCCATGCCGGCTGGTTTCTCGATTTTGCCGAGGAGGCGGAACCAAACTTTCGAGGGCCGGAGATGCTGCGGTGGCTGGAGTCCGTGCAGCAGGAGCACGATAACTTGAGAGCTGCGCTCCTGTGGGCGATCGAGAATGATGCGGCTGAGCTCGGTCTCCGGCTGTCCGGCGCCCTATGGCGCTTCTGGCACTTGGGAGGGCATCTCACGGAAGGACGACGCTGGGCAAGTGCCGTCTTGTCCTTACCCTCGGCGGCGAAACAGACGGTCGCGCGTTCCAAGGCGCTTGCGGCTTTGGGGGGGCTGGCCTACTGGCAGACCGACGTGCCTGCGGCTCGGGAGGTCTACGAGGAGGCGCTTGAAATCAGCCGGAAGCTCGGAGATGGACCAAGTGTAGCGGAAGGAACGTACAACCTTGCGTTTGCGTATGGTCTCGTGCCGACGAGGTCTGGTTCGCGCGAGCTGTTTGTTCAGAGCCGGGCGATGTTCGATCGGCTCGGCAACCGCCGCGGTGTGGCCGACTCGCTGTGGGGCCTGGCCATGTTGGCTCGTCTCGAGGGCGACTACGTCGCCGCTCGGAGTCAGGCGGAGGCAAGCGTGCGCCTGCATCGAGAGAACGGTGATGCGCTCGGATTGGTCGACTCGCTTCAAGAGCTGGGGCGGGCGGCGTTCGAGCTGGAAGATCTCGAAGTCGCGCGCTCGAGCTTCCTCCAGACCCTCGAGTTTCTAGGCCCGGTGGGCTATCGCACGGCTATCGCGATCGCGCTCGAGAACCTCGCAGCCTTTGAGAACAGACGAGCAGAGCCGGAGCGGGCCTTGCGGCTCGCCGGCGCCTCTGAGGCGCTCAAGGAGTCGGCCGGAGGCCAGGTTCCACCCGAGTTCGTGGACCTTCCGGACCCACGTGAAGCCGCGCAGGCGACCTTGAGCAAAGAACGGATGGCATCCGTTTGGGAGGAGGGGAGGGCCATGACGCTGCAGGAGGCCGTGACCTACGCCCGGTCCGAGCGCGTGCCCGAAAAGACCTAGGCGGCACTGGTGCAGCGGTTGGCCCGAGTGTTGAGGATTTCCCAGGGCGAGGGCCGCGTCGCCTCCCGGCTTCTGCTGTTGATGTTCGTCGCCTGGTCTGGGTTCGCAATCGGCGGGAACTCCGTGGAGGGACTGCTGTTCACTCAGGTGGGCACGGAAACGCTCCCATATCTCTTTGTGGCTCTGGGAGTTACGACGGCCGGAGTCATGCTGGGGATGAACAGAGTGCTGGCACGGCCCCGTCCTCAGCGCCTCCTGTTGCTGACGCTCCCGGGCATGGTTGTGGCCGTGCTGGCCATCAGAGGGCTGCTGGCACTGGATGAGACCTGGGTCTACCCAACGACGTGGCTCGCCTTGATGGTGCTCTGGACGGGGGCGGGCATCGTCACATGGGGAATCGCCGGCGCCCTCCATGACTCGCGTCAGGTCAAACGGTTGTTCCCGCTGTACTCGTCCGGGGTGATCTTGGGCGGCGCTTTCGGGGGCGTGGTCACTGGACCCCTGGCCCGATGGCTGGCCGTTGAGAACCTGATGTTCATCTGGGCGGGCGCCCTTGCCGTGAGCTTCGGGCTCGCTCGTTCGGCCCTTCGAGTGGCCGGGGCACCCGTCGCATCGTCCCGAGCGCACGCTCGTCCGGCCGGCGTCGTTCATGCCCACGGGAGAAAAGGGTTTCGCACCGTCCGTCACTCTCCGCTCATTGGATGGATGTCGGTATCCATCGCGCTGTTCGCGATGCTCTATTTCTCGCTCACGTTGGTGTTCGCCAGAGAGGCCACCGAGCGCTTCCGAGACGCAGATAGCCTGGCCGGCTTCTTCGGGATGTTCATGGGCGCGACCAGTGGAACGGCGCTGCTGGTGTCGCTGATCGGCGCCAACCGCTTGTCCGCGCGAGTGGGGGTCGCGGCCTTGATTCTTGTGATGCCCATGATCTACCTGGGTGGGTTTGCGGTCTTAGTTGCATCGACGGCCTTCCTTCCCCTGCTGGGCTTTCGGTTCGTCCAGATGGTCTGGATGGGTGGAGTGTGGGCTGGAGCGTGGCAAGCCCTCTACAACGTGCTACCGCTGGAGCACCGTGACGGCACTCGTGCGTTCGTGGACGGCGTAGCACTCCAAGCGGGGGTCGTGAGCGCGGGTGTCGTTCTGATCCTTGCGGATCGCGTCCTCGAGCCTGGTGTTGTTTCCGTCACCTGGCTCGTTATCGCCGGGGTCGCCACAGCCACCGCGTTGCAACTTCGGCGAGCCTATGTCAAGGCAGTGGTGGAGGCGCTGCGAGTCGGAAATCCCGATGTGTTTCTGGTTGAGGAGGAGCCCTTCGGGGGGGTTCGCCGCGACGCCACGGCATTGTCGGTTGTCACGCGAGCGGCTACCGATCCGGACCCTGCGGTGCGCCGCGTAGCGGTGGAGATCCTCGCCGAAATGCGTCATAGCGACGGTGAGGTGTTCTTGCGAGCCCTTTCCGACGAGGATCCAATGGTTCGTTGTGCCGGGCTGCGCGGGATAAGGCGGCTGGGGTCCCATATCGTTACGGATGGGCCGGGCGCCGAGTTGGTGAGCGGGCTGCTGGGGGACGGTGATGCAGCGGTTCGATTGGCTGCCGTAGAAGTCTTGAGCGAGATGAACGGGCGCGCGGCAACCGCCTTCTCGCCACTCCTGAGGGACCCCGATCCCCGAGTGCGTGCACGTGCCTCTGGCCGGCTTGTTGGCCGGGACCCCGGCGCAGCCGAGGCACTTAGGGCCATGGCGCACTCGGAGGACGCGGAGTGGCGCGCGGAGGCGATCCGGGAGTGGGGGCGCATCGACAATGGGATTGCCGCCGCAACATCCGCTCTGAGCGACCCTGATCCACTCGTCCGCAGCGCGGCGGTGTCTGCGCTGGCCGGCCACGATGCCGATGCGGCGGTCTCAGCCTTGGTGACTGCGCTTGGTGATCGGGATTCATCGATCCGATCCCAAGCCGTAGAGGGCCTGGTGCGCGCGGGGGCTGCGTCGGTTCGCCCTCTGTTGGATGCCCGCCCGAGTCCCGAGCTCGAAGCCGGAGCGATGAAGGCGCTGGTGCTGCTCGATGCCGTTGAGCACTCCGTCGTGGCCGGCTACCTAGACCGCAAGGTTTCTCTCGCCTCGCGGTACGCGGCTTTTCTAGGGGTCTTGAGAGACGACGACGACCCTCGGGTGGCGTTGGTGGCGCAAGCACTTCGTCACGCGGCCCGCTTGCATGCGGTCGACGCCCTCGAGGTGGCGAGCCGGAGTTGGGACGATCAGGCTGCAGAGGCGATTGCTCTGGCCATCGAGAACCTGGACGTGCGGGACCCCTCGCAGCGAGCGATCGCGCTAGAGACGCTCGAGGCGGTGGGTCAGCCCCAAGTGGTTCGCCCGCTTCTGGCGGCGTGGGAGGAGCGGATCTCGGTGCCGGGGGATCGGATGACGGTCTTGGCCGAGCTGATGCGGGACCCCGAGGCATGGGTGCGCGCGTGTGCAGCATTCGCCGGGGCGCAGCACGCCCAGCTGAGGCCGTATGCGCAGCGCCTCGCCCACGCGGACCCGGATACGATCGTGCGCGAGGCGGCAGTGGCGGGCCACGGAGGGGAGGCAAGCACGGAAACATTGTCCAACCTGTCGTTGATGGAGCGCATCATGTTCCTGCGAAGGGTGCCGTTGTTCGTGAACCTGACTCCCACGGACATCAAGCACGTGGCCGAAGTCGCAACCGAGCACGCCTTCGCCCACGGCGCGCTTATCTCCGAGCAGGGAGATCTGGGCGAGGAGATGCACGTCGTTCTGTCGGGCGACATCAGGGTGCTGGTCGACCGTGGGGGGGAGCCATCCATCGAGGTCGCTCGCCGGGTAACCGGCGAGTACGTGGGTGAGATGGCCGTAGTGAGCCGTGCCCCCCGAATGGCGTCGCTCGTGGCCGAAGGCGAGGTCCGAACGCTGTCTATCGATCGGAGACGGTTCGAGCGGATCCTCCGCGAGCGCCCCGAGGCGAGCCTGGCGGTCATGAGTGTCCTGTGCGACCGTCTCCGTGAACTTCACCAAGACGCGCCCGAAGCGCTCTCCTGACCGGAGGCCTAGACCTGTTTTGGTGCCAGCACCCAGACGATGATGTAGGCGATCTCACCCGGCCCAAAGAGCCCGAATAGCACAAAGAGCAGGCGCACCAGAGTGACGTTGAACCCGTAGAAATCGGCGAGCCCAGCGCATACGCCCGCGATCATCTTGCCCTGTCGCGGCCTTACCAACTGTCTCTTCACCATCACCCGAGTCTACGGCGGATGAGAGTCTCGTGGTCCGAAAACGCGCGGAACGCGACACCCCCTAGAATCGCTGAAGATGCGACGAATGACAGCATTAAGAGCACGGTTGTGGGTCGGAGCCGTCGCCTGCGCGGGAGTGGCGTTGTCACATGGGATCGCCTATCGCCTGGTTGCTCCCGACGCTCCCCGGCGAGCAGAGCTTATGGGGGCCACCGGCCATCGCTATTTCGCCCTGGTGGTGGCTGCGGCCCTTGTGGCGTTGGTAGTGGGGTTGGGCGACTTCGTCGCCGAGTCGCTCGCCTCTCGCGGAAGAGCTCTCGACGCTCGAAAGCTGTTCTCGTTCGCAGCCGGCAGGTTGACTGCGCTTCAGGCGGCGGGCTTTGTCGTCCTGGAAGCGTTGGAGCGGCTCGCGGGCGGCGAGCACCACTTTGCCTCTGCCCTGCTGGCAGAGCCGGCCACGTTGCTGGGCATCGCGCTGCAGCTCCTGTCGGCGTTGATCACGGCCTTGATATTGGTGGGGCTAAGACGGGTGATCGTCGAGGCGCGAGCCGTTCGTCGGCCGCTGGGTCAACCGACTGCGACATCTTGGAGCACTCGGGTAGCGCGCCCACGTTTCATCGCAGTGGCCGGGAATGCCTCCCCCCGGGCCCCTCCCGCAACGGTCTGAGGCCGCCGGGCGTGGGTGACGCCCTATTTCACAAACTTGCGGAGGGAGATCAATCGATGAAGATGACTATGCGCATCGGCGCGTTGCTGTTGGCGGCGGCGCTGCTTGCAGCGGCTTGTGGCGGGGGCCCCGAACCATCGCAGTCCGAAGACGGCTCAGGCTCGAACGCGGTGGGCGGCAACGGCTCCGGCTCGAACAAGAACGACTCGCAGAAGAACGGACAGGACGGGGAGAAGAGGAACAACAAGCACGACGGGCACGAAGGTTCTGGAAACGACGGAGGCCACCAGGACGACCCCGGGAAGGTCCCGGAGGGCGCCATAGTGGTCGAGGTCAAAGGCAACAAGGTGTCTGGGGTCGAGGACACAGTCGAGGTCGCCGTCGGCGACGAGGTCATACTGGTGGTGAGCTCCGACAAACCTGATGAGGTCCACGTTCACGGGTATGACGAAACCGACGACGTGGGTCCCCAAGAGAGAGCGGAGATCGAGTTCACCGCCGACATCCCCGGGGTGTTCGAGGTCGAGCTCGAAGAGGCGGCCCAGCTTCTGTTCGAACTTCAGGTCCAGTGACGCCTGAGATCCTCGCCCACGGCATCGGAGGGCGGTCCGACCTTCCCGTGCCGCTGTGGCTCGCCGCCTACGGCGGCGCGGCGGCGGTCATCGTCTCGTTTGCCGCTCTGGGCGCCTTCTGGCGCCGGGAGCGCTTCTCGGGCGCGGAGCCCGGCCACCCGCTGCCGCTGGGTCTCCAGCGAGCGCTCGACGCTCCCGTAACCCGTGCTCTTCTGTCCGCACTGGGGCTGGCCCTGTTCGTCGTCACGCTGGTAGTCGCGCTGATGGGCGCCTCCAACGGCTCCGCCAACCCTGCACCGACCTGGCTATACGTGTGGTTCTGGGTGGGGCTCGTCCCCGCATCATTGCTGTTGGGCCCGGTCTACAAGGTGCTCAACCCGTTGCGCACGATTTCTGTGGGGCTCTTCTTCGTCGCCGGCGATCGTCATCAGGAGCGGGTGCGCCCTTATCCGGAGGCTTTCGGGTATTGGCCGGCGGCGGCGGGATTGGCGGTGTTCGTGTGGATCGAGCTGGTCTATGAGCGCGCCGCGGACTCCATAACCGTGGCGTTGTTCATCGCCGTCTACAGTCTCGTTCAGTTGGTCCTGGCCCAGCGATATGGGCGCGTCTGGTTCGAGCGCGGCGACGCCTTTGAGGTTTACTCGTCGTTGGTGGCGCGAATGTCCTGGTTCGGACGGCGTCGAGACCACCGGTTGGTGGTGCGCAACCCCTTCGTGAATCTGGCGGCGCTGCAGCCAGCCCCGGGCCTGCTGGCCGTGGTCGCCGTGCTGTTGGGCTCTACCGCCTTCGACGGGCTGAGCAGGACGCAACTGTGGAGCGATCTGATCGAGGGTGGCTCGGTGATCTCCAATCGACTTATCGGCACCGCCGGGCTCGCAGCGGCCGTCGCCTTCGTGGTCGTCACCTATGGGCTCGCCATGTTCCTCAGCCGCCGGATGCTGCGCCGTTTGGACATCACTGCCGTCGAGTTACAGGGGAGGTTCGTCCATTCTCTGCTTCCCATTGCCGTGGGTTACACGGTCGCGCACTACTTCTCGCTCTTCGTGTTTCAGGGACAGGCCGGCTATATACTCGCTTCCGATCCGCTCTCTCGGGGAGACGACCTCTTTGGCACATCGGACTGGCAGATCGTCTACACGGTCGTCTCGACGGCAGCAATCGCCCTCGTCCAAGTCGCTGCGATCGTCGGTGGGCATGTTCTCGGAGTCGTGGCCGCGCACGATCGCGCCATGGGGATGTTCACCGGCCGGGACAAGTCGCGCGCTCAGTACGCATTGCTCGGTGTCATGGTGACTTACACGGTGGGGGGCATCGCCCTCTTGGTGGGAACATGAACGAACAATTACTCGCCCACGGGGGCACGGGCGGCTTCTTGCTCGAGGCCGCGATCATCGCCGTGCCCCTCGCGATCGTCTTCTTTCTGTTGTCTCGCTCGGGAAGCCGGCGAGAAGAGGACGAGGACGAGGACGCCTAGATCCTGTCCGAGCCGCAATCGGCGCGAATCAACGATCGAGGGCGGCTAACAATTCCTCAACTCCTCAGCGCCGAGACGAGTGTTGGCTGCAATAATTCCCTTGGCCCGGAACATTGTGGCGGCGTCACTGCGAACAATCTTCTCTTCTTCCTTGAGGCCCCGGGCGTCGAAAATTTCCGCGAGCGTGAGGAGCGCGTCGGCGTGGTCCAGGATGAGATCGCTTGACTGTGCCAGCTCCAGCCCTCGCCTCGCAGCAACTTCAGCATCAGCGGCAGAGCCCCTGAGCAAGTGGGCTCTGGAACGTATCAAGCTCCGACGGATCAGTGTCTGGCGATCGGGGACGAGTAGGGTCTCGTCGAAGGCGTCGGCGAGGCGAAGAAACTCGCGTGGCCGATCCTGCGCCGCGACGGCGGTGCACAAATACCCATCGAGCGGCGCTGACCCACCAGATGTCGCCGAGCCCTGCGAGGACGTCCCTAGCCTCGCGGAGTCTTGTCTCGCCGGCCGCGGGCGTCGCCTACAGATGTCTCGATGAGACCGATATGAAGGGCATGCGTCGCGCCGAGCCATGCGAGCCCGTGCTGCGCAATCACATCGCGCCATGTCCGTTCGTGCTCGTGGAAGCCAGCCCGATCTCCCGCACCGAGCGCTGCCAGCGCCATAAGCGCATGGCGGGAGCTGACTGAAATGGGATCGTCGTGGGACGAGAGAAGCTGCTCCGCGACAGCCGCGAACTGATCGAAAGGAAGGGGTCCAGTTGACCGCGTATCCGACAATATCGGCAGCGGCCTGAGAGGCTTCTCGGGATCGCCCGGCAGCACGCGCTTGTCGCAGGGCTTGGAGGGACCAACGGAATGCTTCTGCGACACGCCCGCGCATCCACTCGAGGTACTGGATCGCGACAGCGGCTTCGGCCAGACCGACGCTGTCGTCCAAGCTCTCGAACACATCGGCTGCAGCTCGGGCTTCGTCGATCGCGGACCCGATCTCGGCCTCGGTGGGCGAGCGGTAGACGTGATTCGACAGCAGTTGGACCCTCGCCCGCAACACATCGCGCTCAAATCCGCCTGCGCCGGCCAAATTGACGGCTTGGGCCAACAAGGCTTCTGTTTCAGCGGGACGACCCGTTTCCGTTAGCGCGACTCCTAGATTCGGAAGGAAATCGAAGCGACGTGGGGATGTGTCGGGCAGAAGCACAGCCGCCCGCCCAAGCAGCTCGCGAGCCGTGATGAGATCCAGCGCGGCAAAGGCGCGTGCTCCCGCGTCCGCGAACAGCTCGCCGGCACGCTCGCGAAGATCGGCCGCCGTGCCGTCGTGGGCGCCTAGTTCTTCCCTGAGATGGGAGGCTCGCTCGAGATGCCGTGCAGCCGATTCGTCAGCGTCGGGCTCGTTCGTGTCTTCGGCCAGGATCCAATCCGCCAGGCGCGCATGCAGCTCAACCCGCAGTTCCTTGGACATTGCTCGATACGCGGCCTCACGTAGGAGTGCATGGGCGAAACGCCATCGCCCAGTGGCCTCGTCATCCAACTGAACGAATCCGCGTCGTTCGAGCATAGTTAGAGCAGCTTCGACCTCGCCGGTGCCTGTCTCAGGGGCGAGGGCGCGAAGAGCCGAGGTGCGGAAACGGCGACCTTCGACGGACGCCCGTTCGAGGAGAAGCCGCATCTCCGGGTCGAGTCGGTCGAACCTTGCCGCCAGCAGCGCCTGCAACGTCAAGGGGATCTCAACATCGGCGTCGTGGGAACCGACCCAGCTGCCATCGGCGAGCAATCCCTGATCCGCGAGCATTGCCGTGAGTTGCTCCAGATAGAGAGGGTTTCCCTCGGCCGTCTCGCAGACACGGTCGACGACGGATGTGGGAGTCCCTTGTCCGAGCAGGAGCACGGCCAGTCGCCGAGCATCGGGAGATGCCAACGGTTGCAAGGTTGTGGTCGTGGCACGCGGCTTGCCGGCCGCCCAGTTGGGGCGCTGTTCGAGGAGCTCAGGCCTAGCTAAGCACAGGACGAGTGCCGGGCCGTGGAGGCGGTCGACGATTGCATCGAGGAGGTCGAGCATTGGTGACTCCGCCCAGTGGACATCTTCGACCACAACGACGAGTGGACCGCGGGAGGCGAGCGTCTCGAGCAGCCGACGGACGGCCCAAGGCGTGTCCGTGGCCGTCGCCTCACCGACCCCCAGGACGTGGGCGAGGCGATCGCCTACGGCCACGCCGTCGGGTTCTGTCGTCAGGAGCTTGCGAAGCGCGGTCGCGATTGCCTCGGGGTCACTCGAGGGGCGTGCGGCCGTCTGTGCGAGCAACTCGACGAGCGGTGCGAAGGTGATGCCGTCGCCGTAAGAGGGAGTTTGTCCGACAAGGACTTCCGCGCGGCTCGCGAACAGCGTCGGTGAAATCCGTGGCGAGGCGCGACTTACCCACGCCTGGGGCGCCGAGAACGGTGACCAGTACGCATGCACGCGCGCGTCGATCGCGTCCTCAAGCGCGCCGTGAAGTGCTTCTAATGGGCGGTCACGCCCAACAAGCGGTGTCTCGATCCGGATCGGTGTCGGGCGGATTCGAAGAACCCGATAGGCATCGACTGGTTGCGCCTTACCCCTCAGCGCGACCGGTCCGAGCGGCAATAGATCGACGTGTCCGCGAAGCATCTGCTCCGCAGCTCCCGAAATCAGCACGTCGCCGGGCTCCCCTGCTGCCTGGAGGCGTGCCGCGGTGTTGAACGCATCTCCTGAGATCCGCCCTTGGCGCGCGGCGCTCTCGTCCGCAAACGCCTCCGCGCAGTTAATCGCGATCCGGATCCGGACCCGAGCGTCGGAATCCTCGATTCCAGCGTCCTGCTCTGCGGCGGCTTCTCGCATCTCGAGCGCCGCCCGCACGGCACGGAGTGTGTCATCCTCGTGGGCGGTCGGCACGCCAAAGGCCCCTACGACTGCGTCACCCATGAACTTCTCGACCGTTCCTCCGTGCCGCTCGATGGCTACGCGCATCGTCTCGAAGTAGGTATCGAGCACCCTTCGCAAGAGCTCGGGGTCCAAACGCTCCCCGAGCTCGGTCGAGCCGACGAGATCGCAGTAGAGAGCAGTAACGAGGCGGCGACGTGTGTGAATCGAGGTCGAGAGTCGCCTTCCGCATTCTTGGCAGAACTTCGCCTGGTCGGCGTTCGACGCGCTACACGACGGACAGGTCCCCACATTGCAGTCTGAGTCAAGTGGAGTCGAACCGCAAACCGCAAGGGGTTCTGAATGACTTCCTCCCGCTCAGCAGCGGTGGAGCGAGGCTGAGCGCGGAGAGGGTCAGGGCAAAAGGCGATAGAAGCGCCAGAAGTCGTTCTCGATAGGCAGGATCTCGACACCGCTGTAGCCGGCGCTGGTCGCGTACTCCCGGAACTTGTCCGCTCGCATGACGGTGCCGGTTGCTGCGGAGGGCTGGTCCTCTCTTCCGGTCGGTAGACAGAAGAAGACGCTCCATGCATAGAACAGGCGCTCGGTGTCATCTCCCGGCGCACTGAACTCGCTCGCCCGTCCGCTCGTCTGCAACTATCGCCGCCCCACCCGGTGCCAGCAGTTGCCGCATCGTGGCCAACGCCTCCACCGGGCGCGCCATGTCGTGAATGGCTTCGAACACGGTAACGAGATCGTAGCTGCCGTCCAATTCGCCGGCCGCGTCCTTGGCGCGAAAGCGGACGCGGTCGCCAAGACCCTCTCGTTCTACGTTGGCAGTGGCAAGCTCGATGGATGCGCCATCGGAGTCGAAGCCGTCGACCTGAATCTTCGGATAGGCGTGTGCTAGAGCGATGCTCGACCAGCCGGTGCCGCAGGCGATGTCGGCCACGCGCGCAGGTGGATCGGACTGAAGCCTCTCATGAACATCCGGGACGGCCGGAAGCCACTCCGTTCCCAGGAAGTTGATGAACTGCGTCCGGTTGGTGTCGGCCTGGCCCTCGCGTGCGTCGGGACCATAGTCTCGGTAGGGCACTCCGCTTCCGCTTCTGAAGGCGTCCAGTAGTTGCGGCATGATCGACAGGGTGCCGGCGGTGAGGCGGGCGAAGGCTGCCAGGTAGTTGGCGCTGTCGGCGGCAAGCAGCACCTCGTCGTGACCGGGGATCAACTCGTAGGTGCGTTCATTTGGTTCCGCCTCGGCGTTCTCGGTCCGAAGGATGCCGGTAACCGCTTGCTGCTCGAGCCATTCCCTTACGTAGCGCTCGTCGGTGCCGGTCTGATGGGCGAGTCCTTTAGCGGTCGAAGGTTCCTTGTTCAGGGCCGCATAGAGACCGAGGCGGTCACCGATGTAGATGGAGAAGATGTCGTAGGTCGCGAGCGCCGCGGAGAACACTCGCTCCACCAGCCCGTCGCGGTTTGCCGCCGCTTCCTCTGGTTTGACTCCGTTTGCTGCCATCGCTCCTCTCCCCTCGAGCAAAGCGGACTCCGGACATGATCAGATTACCCGGCGGAGATCAGGCGGCTAGGGCCGGCGCCTCCTCGAGTGCGACGGCGAGAACCTCGGCCACCTCCGAAACGAGATGGAAGCGCATTTCCTGCGCAATCTCGGAGGGGATGTCGTCGAGGTCGGGCTCGTTACGAAGCGGCAGCACGACCTCCTTCAACCCTGAGCGGTGAGCCGCCAGAACTTTCTGCTTCACGCCGCCGATCGGCAGCACGCGGCCCTGAAGTGTCACCTCTCCGGTCATGGCCACGCTCGAGCGCACGGGCCTCCCGCTACACAAGCTCGCTATGGCGGTGACCATGGCCACGCCCGCCGAAGGCCCGTCCTTGGGAACCGCCCCGGCCGGGACGTGGACGTGAATCCGCCGCGAGCCCACTCCCTCCGCCCCTAACTCCGGCGCGTGGGAACGAACATAGGAGAGCGCGATCTGGGCCGACTCCTTCATCACTTCGCCGAGCTGGCCGGTGAGAGTGAGGCCGGGCTCGCCGTCCATCGAGGTGGCCTCGATGAACAAGACGTCTCCGCCCGTTCCGGTGACCGCCAGTCCGGTTGCGACTCCGGGCACCGAGGTGCGCTCGGCCGCCTCGAAGTGAAAGCGCGCCTTGCCGAGATACTCCGGCACGTCTTCTGTCGAGATCGTGATGGGATTCTCCGCTTTCGTTTCGGCGACGCGGCCGGCAACCTTGCGCAGCACCTTGGCGAGCTGGCGCTCGAGGCTGCGAACGCCGGCCTCACGCGTGTGCTCGGAGATGATGCGCTCGAGAGCGCCGTCATCGATGGTGACCTCCTCGGCCGAGAGGGCATTGCGCTCGAGCTGGCGCGAGAGGAGATGGTCGCGGGCGATGGCGAGCTTCTCGTACTCGGTGTAGCCGTCGAGATAGATGACCTCCATGCGATCGAGCAGCGGCGGCGGAATAGTCTCGGCCACGTTGGCCGTGCAGATGAACAGAACCTCGGAGAGGTCGAAATCGACCTCGAGATAGTGGTCTTTGAAGGAGTGGTTCTGCGCCGGATCGAGCACCTCGAGCAGCGCCGAAGAGGGGTCGCCGCGCCAGTCCGAGCCGACCTTGTCGACCTCATCGAGCATGAACACCGGGTTCATCGTCCCCGCGTCCTTCATGGCGCGCACGATGCGTCCGGGCTGGGCGCCGACGTAGGTGCGCCGGTGGCCTCTGATCTCGGCCTCGTCGCGCACCCCGCCCAACGACATGCGCACGAACTCCCGTCCCAGGGCCCTGGCCACGGACTCGCCCAGAGAGGTCTTGCCCACCCCGGGGGGTCCCACCAGAGTAAGGATCGCTCCCGAGCCCCGTCCGGAGGCCGTTTCCAGCTTCCGCTCGGCCCGCAGTTTGCGCACTGCGAGGTACTCCAGGATGCGGTCCTTGACGTCCGCAAGCCCGGTGTGGTCGGCATCGAGCACCCCACGGGCCGTGGCCAGATCGAGCTTGTCCTCCGAGCGCTGGGACCAGGGCATCTCGACCAGCCACTCCAGATAGGTGCGGATCCAGCCCGCCTCGGGGCTCTGCTCGCTGGTACGCTCGAGCCGATCCAGCTCCTTGTGGGCCTCGTTAGCAACCTTCTCGGGCATGCCGGCCTCGTCGATCTTCGTGCGTAGCTCCCCCACGACATCGGAGGAGTCCTCGCCCAGTTCCTTCTTGATCGCGGCGAGCTGCTGTCGCAGGAGGAATTCCCGCTGCGACTTCTCCATGCCCGAGGCAACCTCCTGCTTGATTTGATCCTTGAGGCCGAGCTCTGCCAGCGTCTCCTTGGCCCAGGCGAGTGCCTTCGCCAGCCGCTCGACGGGGTCCAGGGTCTCGAGGATCTCAACCTTCTGCTCGAAGCTGAGGTCGGGGGAGTAGCCCGCCGTGTCGGCGAGTGCTCCCGGCTCCGTGGTGCCGCGCAGCAGCGACGATGCCTCCGGCACTCCGCGTGCTTCGAGCACGGCCTCGATCGTGGCCCGGTAGGTCCTGCTCAGCTCGGAGATCTCTGCGGATTCGGGGGCTGAGTCTTCTACCAGGTCTGCTTGCACCCATACGGCTTCTCCCGCCCCGGCGACCCCGCTTCCGATGACTGCACGCTGGACACCGCGCATGATCACGGCTCGCTCACCGTTGGGGAGCTTGCCGGCGTCGTCGACCCGCGCCACAGTCCCGATCCGGGCATAGCCGGCGCCGATGCGAGGAACGAGCAGCACGAGCCCGTCGCCGTCCAGAGCCGCCGTGATGGCGCCCTTGGCCTCATCCGAGTCAAGGGCCAGCGTGACGACCATGTGAGGCAGCACAACCCCTCTGCCGAGGGGTAGAAGGGGGAGAATCTGAGCGGTTTCTTGTTTCATCGTCTCTCCGTTTGGTCGAAGGTCACCCCCTGAGCCGGCTCTCAGGCTTAAGAGTGCCGGGCGGGGGGGCCGGATATCCTTTCCCCCTACAAGCTCAGGTCGGGATTGTTTATTCCCAAACTAGTTTGGTCTGCCCCGGCGGACCGGCGGGCGCAGGCATCTGGTGTGGGTCGAAGAACGAGGAGGATCACAAGTGAATATCGAGCTGTTCTCCAAGCTTGTCTCGACGCCCGGCATCTCGGGGCGGGAGGAGCGGATTCGAAAGGTCGTGCGCGCCGAGGTCGAGCCGTTGGTCGACGAGATCTCGGTCGACTCGCTCGGCAATCTGAATGCGTTCCGAAAGGGACGGGGCCCGCGAGTCATGCTCGCCGCCCACGTCGACTCGATTGGCTTTCTCGTAAGCCACATCGACGACGACGGATTCATACGCGTCTCTCCGATCGGCGGCTTCGACCCTCGCACTCTGGTCATGCAGCGGGTCCTCGTGCAGGGCCGCAAGGACTACGTGGGGCTTCTCTCTCCTGTCTCAAAGCCGATCCACCTTCTCAGCGAGGAGGATCGCAAGCGGCCGCTCAAGCTCGAGGATCTCTTCATCGACCTCATGCTCGAGCCCGACGAAGTAAAGGCGAACGTCTCGGTCGGCGACCCGGTCAGCATGTTGCGAGAGCCGCTGGTTACCGACAAGTCGATCACGGCGCCCTATCTCGACGACCGGCTCGGTGTCTATGTCCTCATCGAGAGCCTCCGCAAGGCTCGCGACACCAAGGTCGCGCTCTCGGCGGTGTTCTCTGTGCAGGAGGAGGTGGGTCTGCGCGGCGCCGCCACCAGCGCCTTCGGGGCAGAGCCAGAAGTCGGAATCGCGATCGACGTCACGATCGCGGGGGATCTTCCGGGTGCCGACAAGAGCCAGCAGGTATCGGCACTGGGCAAAGGAGTGGCAATCGGCGTCATGGATGCGAGCGCGATCTCGGATCCCCGTCTGGTGGCGCGCTTCAAGGAGCTTGCGACCGAATCGCAGATTGCACATCAGATGGAGATCCTGCCGCAGGGGGGCACCGATGCGGGGGCGATCCAGATGTCGAGGGCCGGCGTGCCGGTCATCACGATCTCGATTCCCGTTCGCTACGTCCACACCGTCAACGAGACGGCGCTGATCTCAGATGTCGATGCCACAGTCGAGCTCATGGGCAAGTTCCTCGAGACCGCTCACGAGCTCGAACTGACCTGGTAAACGCCGAGGAACGGTGGTGAACGCGAACCGTGAACCGCTACCCACGGATTTTCGTGGGTAGACGCACACCGTGTGCATTTGACACCGCGAGCAGTTGACCGATATTCCGGAGTCGCCGAAGGCGTACTACCTACTGGTAGACGATCTCAAGGCCCGCGTCCTCCGCTCGGGTGAAATCGTCGTTGATCAGCACGACTTGCTTGCCGGCTCCGTCGAGTATCGAAGCCCCGATAGAAGCGCGGAATCCGCTGCTGCAGTAAACCCACACCTCGCCGCTGGGAAGCTCCGCAGCACGATCTCGAATCTCGGGCAAGGGGATGTGAATCGCGCCTGCGACCCGTCCTCCCGCCCATTCATCGTCGCGTCGCACGTCCAGGATGACGATCTCGGGCCGGTCTCGTTCGGCGGCCAGCTCCTCGAAGTCGGCGACGCGGTAGGAAGCCAATTCCTGGCCGGCCCCGTAAACGCCGGTTCCGCCGGTCGCTCGTCCCTTGGGGCGGTCGATGCCGATACGGATCAGCTGGCGCTGCGCCTCCTCGACCTCTCCCGCCGTGTCGCCCACCAGAGTAATCGGGGTGCCCCAGGGGATCACCCACCCGAGGTAGGTGGCGAACCCGTTGGCGAGCTCGACGCCCACGGTGCCCTTGACGTGACCAGAGGCGTAGGCCACCCGGCGGCGCACATCGACCACCCACTCTCCCGCTTCCAGGCGGCGCTGCAGCTCCTGAGGGAGGACATCGTCGAGCGGCGAAAGATCGATGGGGGCCGGGCCGCGACGGTTTACCGGGGCCATGTGGGCGTAATAGCGTGGGTATGCCGTGAGTCCCGAGACCACGCTGCGCACGAAATCGTCCTCGTCGCGGATAACGAGGGCCAGGTTCCCTGCCCTCTCGGAGCCGATGGTGGACGCTGTGGCGGTGGGGCCGGGCGTGGAGGAGCAGAAGCTGCCGAAGCCGTGGGTGGGCATCACTTCGACCTCTGAGTCAAGTGTCGCGGCGAGACGTCGGACCGAGCGGTATTGGGCGCGCGTCAGCTCGTCGGTGAGCTGCTCGGAGATGAGATCGGTACGCCCAACGCTTCCAAAGAGCATCGATCCGCCCGTGAACACGGCTCGGTCGCGGCCCCCGTTGCGTACGACATAACTGAAATGGTGGGGTGTGTGGCCGGGTGAGTGGAGCGCCCGAAAGCTCAACTCACCCGTCGAGATCTCGTCCCGGTCGGAGACGGGATGGCGTTCGAACGAGACCTGCTCTTCGTCGGCTACGACGTAAGCCGCCCCCCTGTGGCGTGCAAGCTCGAGGCCCCCGGTGATGTAGTCGTTGTGTATATGCGTCTCGAAGACATGAGTGAGTTCGAGCCCACCCGAATCCACGACATCGAGCACCCGGTCGATGTCTCGCTGGGGGTCTACGACTGCGGCGACTGAGCCGTCTGTGACGAGGTAGCTGCGGTCGCCCAGAGACGGGGTGTCGAGCGTGGCGATGTCGAAGCGGTCCACGCCCACAGCCTAGGCCAATTAGGCTGCCTCGAGACTGATTCGACCGGCCCACGAGGGGTGATAGCGGTTGGTCGCCTACAACGCCCAAACGGCGCTGCTCGTCGTCGACGTGCAGAATGATTTCGCCGACTCCAAAGGAAGCCTGTACGTCAAGGGGGCGGAGGAGATCCTGCCGCTGCTCAACGATGAGGCGAACAAGGCGCGGGACGGGGGAAGCCTGGTGGTATTCACCCAGGACTGGCACCCTCCCAAAACTCCGCACTTCCAGGACTACGGTGGCATCTGGCCGGTCCACTGCGTCCGTGGGTCGTGGGGAGCGGACTTTCATCCCCTTCTTGAGGTGGAGGGCGAGATAGTGCGCAAGGGATCTGGCGGCGAAGACGGCTACTCCGGTTTTACGGTGAGACATGTTCCCAGCGGCGAGGACCGGCCCACGAGCCTCGAGGATCTGTTGCGGGCGAGAGACATCCGGCGTGTGGTGATTGCCGGTCTGGCTACCGACTACTGCGTCAAGGAGACGGCGATCGATGCGGTCGCGCTCGGCTTCGAGGCAAGTGTGAGGCGGGCCGCGGTCCGGGCCGTGAATCTCCAGCCGGGCGACGATCAGCGCGCTTTCGAGGCCATGGCTGAGGCGGGCGCACTCGTTACCTAAGTGCACCTCCCCATAAATACGGTGGCATTCGAGCGCCTCTGCATCCCCGGCGTTCCACGGCTCCGCCGGGGTCGGAATTGGGATTCAATCTGTCGCTCACGTGGCTTCCAGGTACGCAGCGCTCCTCCCGCCTGGCGAATCGGGCGCAGTGACGATCTCGGTGCGCACCGTATTTCCGGTGCGGAGCACTGAGTTGACGTTAGGCACCCTCGAGCCGACCCTAAGGTCACGGACTGAGCTCGGCCAGTGCCTCCTGCAGGACATCTCCATCGAGGGCGGTGGCCGTGGCTCCACGGTGGCCCGTCATGGTCTCGGCTTGGAGGACCGCGTTCACTATCGCCTCCTCGGTGGCGTCGATGACCGCGTCGAAGAGGTGATTGATGAGTTCGTCGGACAGCATCGCCAGTGAGATCGACGGCGACTGTTCCAGCAGGCCCCGATTCCCAGTGGCGAAGGCGATCGCGAGGTCTCCGGAGGAGTTCTCGCCGACCCCGCCGGTGCGCGCGATACCGAAGGCCGTGCGCGCCGCAAGGCGGTCGCACTGGTGGGGCAGCAGGGGAGCGTCGGTGGCGGCCACGATGATGATCGAGCTGCTGGGAGGCCAGGTCCGTTCGGATGTGGGAAGGGGCACGCGGGTTTTGGTCAGCCGCTCGCCCACCGGGAGCCCGATGACTCGAAAGCGCTCCCGGCGCCCGTGATTTGCCTGGACCAGGACCCCCACGATGCAGTCGGCCTGCTCGACACGCCGAGACGAGGTGCCGATGCCGCCCTTGAACTCGTGGCAGATCATGCCGGTCCCGCCGCCCACGTTTCCCTCTGGGACCGGGCCGGAGGCGGCCGAAGCTAGGGCCGAGTGCAGGTGGTCCGAGGCGACATGCATTCCGTGGATGTCGTTGAGATCACCGTCCCAGGTCTCGCCCACCACCGGCAGACCCCCAGTGCGACCAGTCGAGCACAGAGCGTCGCGCACGACCCCCACGCTGAAGGTGTTGGTGATCGCGATCGGCGAGCTCAGCATGCCCGATTCCCGCACCCACTCGAGCCCGGTGAGCTCTCCGTTGCCGTTGATCCGATGGCATCCGGCGAAGAGGGGTTCGGCTCCCATGTCGCCGGGGTGGGGCAGGACCACGGTGACCCCCGTGCGGACGGACTCGCCTTCGCTCAGAGTCGTGTGGCCAACCTCCACACCGGGAACATCGGTGATCGCATTGAACTGCCCGGGAGGCAGCTCTCCGATCTCGATGCCGAGCTCGCGAGCGCGCATTTCCGGCAACCATACGGGGAGACGCACAGAGGTCGTAGCCTTCGGGCATGGCGGAGATAGGGCTCTTCCCGCTGGGTGTGGCTTTGCTCCCCTCGGAGGTGCTACCCCTGCACATCTTCGAGGACCGCTACCGGGAGCTGATCGAGGAGTGCATCTCCGGGCCGACGCCGTTCGGGCTGCTCTACGCCGACGAGGCGGGGATGCGCTCCGTGGGCACCGAGGCCAGAGTCGCCCACGTCCTCGATCGCTTCGACGACGGCCGTCTCAACATCGCAGTCCTGGGCATCGAACGTTTTCGCGTCGTCCGGCTCACCGAGGGCAGGTCCTTCGGTACTGCCGAGGTCGAGCCTTGGGCCGACGAGCAGGACGACGGCCCGGTCTCTCCGATCGAAGCGTGCGTGGCCGCGGCCGACCGGATCGCCGCCGCCTCGGAGGTGGATTCGGAGGCCGATTTCTCGGGGGCCCGGTCGGCCTTCGAGCTGGCGGCGCGTATCCAGCTTCCAGAGGGAGTCAAGCAAGAGTTAATCGAGATGCGCTCGGAGAGGCGGCGTTTGGCGCGGCTTCAGGACTTGCTCGAGCGCTTCGCCGTAGTGCTCGAGCGAAGAAACGAGATACGGATACGAGCCGCCGGGAACGGCCGAGCCGAGTTGAGCTAGGCCCTGACCTCGGGCACCAGGATTGCCTGAATTATCTGCGGCCCAGGCCTCGCGAGCGGCGACCTTTGCGGGACGCGTAGAGGACGCGTGGGGGCGTGATGGCCATCCCCTCCTCCTGGAACTGCGCTCCCAGCTTCAGCCGGGAGGCCAGACGTCCGACCTCGTAGCGCTGGTCGGGCAGCACGAAGGTGATGCCGGTGCCGCTGCGCCCGGCCCGGGCCGTTCTCCCTACCCTGTGTACGTAGCTCTTGTCGTCCTCGGGGGGATCGAAGTTGAATACGTGCGTGATCGAGCTCAGGTCGAGCCCTCGAGCGGCGACGTCGGTGGCGATCAGCGTGTCCGCGTCACCGCGGCCGAAGCGCTCGACTGCCCGGGTGCGGGCCGCCTGGGTCATGTCGCCGTGCAACGCCAGCGCCGAGACACCCTGGGCCTTGAGCTTGCGAACGAGCCTGTCGGCGCCTCGCTTCGTACGCACGAACACGAGGGCGAGTCCCCGCTCGGCCATGAGCTCGGCGGCGAGAACCGCCACCTTGGTGTCGGTGGTGACGGGGATGAAGCGGTGAGCGACCTCGTCGACAGTCTGAGCCTTACCGACCACTTCGTGACGGACCGCATCTGTGGTGTAGGCGCGCGCCAGCCGACCGGCCTCGCCGTCGAGGGTGGCCGAGAAGAACATCGTTTGGCGCTTCTTGGGGAGTCGGCGCACGATCTGATTGACCTGGGGAAGAAAGCCCATGTCGAGCATGCGGTCGGCCTCATCGAGAATGAAGATGGAGACCTTGGAGAGGTTGAGCATCCGCCGGTCGGCCAGGTCCTCGAGGCGACCCGGGGTGGCGACCAGAATATGTGCCCTCTCCGCTATGCGGGCCTGGCTGCGCAGATCTACTCCGCCGTAGACGGGCGCGACACGTAGTTTGCGGGCACGTGCCAGCGCGGTGAGCTCCTCCGTCACCTGTAGGGCCAGCTCGCGCGTGGGGGTCAGGATCACGGCCGAAGGGCGAGGGCCTGAGGGCTCGAGGCGCTCGACGATGGGCACAGCGAAGGCGATCGTCTTGCCAGAGCCCGTCCTCGACTTGGCCAGCACGTCACGACCCGCGAGGGCATCCGGGAGTACCAGCGTTTGGACGGGGAAGGGCTCGACCACGCCCCGGCTTTCGAGAGCGCGCACCACGGCGTGGGACGCGCCCAAATCGGAAAAGGTGGCGCGAGAGGTTTCTTGTAATGCCATTGGTTTCTCAACTCCTTGCGATACAGGGACGGATCCGCCCTGTTCGATTCGCAGGAGATGATCAGGCAGACCCACGGTCGCTCTTTTCGCGACCTGACGTCATTGTAGCAGGCTAGGCGCTGGAAGTAACTGCCTGAAATAGCTATGGTGCCGGAGTCCGATTCCCGGCACAATTTCACTATGACTGTTGGGGGCAGGGACGACGCGTCCCGCGAGCGGGCGCTGCACGACCTCCGCACGCCTTTGAGCGTGATCAAGGGCTCGGTGGACGTTCTTCGGCGGCATTGGCACGACCTCGACCAGGATCGGCGGACAGAGCTGCTGGAGCGAGCGCTGGTCAACGTCGAAGACCTGGCCGCGGCCATCGACCTAGCCCATGGGCCCGTCCGTGAAGGGGGAGGCCGGGTGCGGTTGGAGGAAGTCGAAGTCGCCCGCACTCGTGCGGGGCTGCGTGCCCGGGTGGTTGTGAGCGTGGACGGGGCCATGCAGCGGGGCGAGGGGGCGGGGACGGCCCCCCGTGCGGTCGTGGAGGCGACGCTCGACGCCTTGCGCACCGTCGTGGGCAGGGGAGCGGTCGTCGAGGAGGTCGACATCGTCTCCTGCGGTGAAGAGCGCGTCGCGGCAGTCGTTCTGGCGTGGGGCGACCGGAGCCTAGCGGGCTCGGCACTGGTGGGGTCCGACGACGCCGGGGCGCTGTGCCGGGCCACGCTTCAGGCGCTCAACCGGGCGGTGGGCGCTTAGCCGGCTAGGCCGAACAGCCTATGGGGCGGGCTCGCCGGTGGCTAACCTGCGACGGTCCACTCTGAGCCACCTTTTGGAGAGAGCGAGACGGAGGTCGCAGCCCCGGCTTTCTAGATCCTGAACTTGCTGCGGTGGTCGTTCTCGGGCCGTAGCTGCTGCAGCTCCAAAGCCATCTCCTCGGCCTGCGAGCGTGCCCGCTGCAGCTCGGTCTGCCACCAGCGCGAGAGCGTCGAGAGGTCTGAAAGCTCCTTCTCCGCTAGCTCTTTGAGATGCTGAGCGGTCGCAAGCTCGGTTTTCAGCTCCGAGATGCCGGCCGCCGAGTTCTCGAACTCTTTTAGGCGCTTGCTCAAGGCCTTGGCATCGGCTTCCAGTCGGCTGCGAGCGGCCCGGGCCCCTTCCAACTCCGCCGCAAGCGAATGGAGCTCGTCTGCGAGGCCCTCGAGCTCCGCTATACGTTCCTCCCGGCGGCGCAGCTCTTTCTCGACCTCTTCGCGTCTACCGATCTCTTCGTTCAGCCGAGCCTGCAGGGCCTCACCCTTGGCAAGGTCCTTCTCCAAGGCGCCTTGTTCGGTCTTGGCACGCTCCAGCCCTGCCTCGGCGTCCTCTCTGCGCTTGCGTTCCTCCCGCAGAGAAGCCTGCGCGGAGTCGAGCTCACCCGAGCGCCTGCCTGCGTCCTTGAGCCGAGCGCGCAGCTTCTTGATCTCGCTCTCACTCTCGGCCCGCCGCTCCCGCTCCGACCTGAGCTTGGAGGCGCTCTCCTCGAGCTGGGATTTGTCTCGCTGAAGGTTCTTGACCTGAGTTCGAAGTTTCTTGATCTCGATCTCGAGGCGGCGCTCGTCGGGGGCAGGGGCCTTGTCGCCGCCCCACAGGCGGCCCTTTCTCGACGCGTTCTTGAGCTTCTCGGTGGCCGATTGGTGGCGGGCTCGTTCAGCTTCGAGCTCGGCGATCAGCTCGTCGCGAGCCGCGCGCGCTGCCGTCAGCTGTTCCAGCAGCCAGTTTTGTTCTGGGACGTCGGCGCTGCCCCACCCGATCGTGACGCCGTCGTCTGGTTCGTCTATTTGTTTGTCTTGCTTGTCCATGCCAAGTCCCCCGGTTTTTACCAAAAGTCAGTATGCCACCGGGAGGAGGTTCGAGTCCAGGCACCCGAACCTATTAGGGGTCGCCAGAACTACGTAGTCTCCATATGAACCCTGCTCACAGGGCGACGCGCGGGACGGCGTCGTCGGTCAAGTCGATCACCGCCGGGGGTAGAGGCGGTCTCCAATCGGGAGAACGTGTGCCCGACAATGCAGAGGCTGAGGGGGCAGGGATCAGCGGATGAGCGCCCTCGCTCTCTCGACCGTCCAGGAGCGTCACGAGGCCCGCTGCGACGAAGCCGCGCAGGGCCGCGAACACGGCGCGCTGATCGAGGCCCAGCTCCGCTGCGATCTCCGAGATGCGCCGGCTCCCGTTCACTAGTGACACGAGGCTCCATTCTTCGATGGTGAACAGAATCGAGCCTTGGGCGACCCTGCCCGGGCGCGGGGCTCGGAGCACGGGAACCATCGCTCCGAGCGCGTTTGTGCACCACTCGATCAACTCATGAACATCACACAGGACGCGCGGCGAAAGGACTTGAAGTCCGCTCTCGAACACGAACTCCTCGCCCTCCATGTGAAACAGTAGGAACACGACCTCCCGAATCTGCTTGGTGACCACGGCATCGAAATCTTCGCGATCTACGAGATTCCACTTGAACAGGACCGATTCGAGACTCTCTCCGTGCTCCGCGCAGTAGTCGAGCGCGCGGTCGAGGTCCTCCTCCGATAGTTTTCGCGCACGCACCAGCCTGCTTCCGAGTCCTTCTCTCGAAAAGCTGGACTCGACGGCGTAGATGCGGCCATCCGCGAAATAGACGTGGTTGGGCACCGAGGAAACGATGACGGTAAGCCTTCCGGTCTTGACGCAGCGCGCCAACAACCAAAAGACCTCCGGAAGCCCGAAGTCGGCCAGATTTCCCCTTAGCACCAGGGGGAGTATGCCATAATCAGCCAGGCCCAGATAGGAACCGGAGCCCTTGGGTCGACGCAGCGATCTACATCGCCAGATCTACTTCGCCAGATCTACATCGACCGGCCTACACGATCGTCAACACACGACCGAGCGGGTCGGTCAGAACGAAGGGCTACGGGGCACGAACTTGCGAGGGGCGACACCGGCATCCGCGAGCGGCATCGGACGACAGGCTGGCGCGGTCTTCCTGTCACTCATGTTCGTCCTCCTCTTCGCTCCGCACAAAGCGGGAGCAAGCGCTCGGGCGGAGACCGACGTCAATCCCTTGATGATTCGAACTGTGCCGCGCTTGGAAGGGGTTGCGGTGGCCGTGGACGGAAAGGTTTATAAGACCGATTCCCATGGGCTAATGGTCATTCCGTTGCCGCGCAACGGTGTCTATGAGCTTCGGCTGGAAACACCCGAAGTTAGAGTGCCGGGGAGAAAACTTAGTTTTGCGTTGTGGTCGGACGGAAACGAAAACATAGCTCGCGATATCAAGGTCGTCAGGTTCGTCCTGCTGGAGATTGCGTTCGAGGAGAGCTACCCGCTCAACTTCACCGATGAAGGCGGCCCTCCGCTCGACATCACCGCGGTCTCATCGGCCACCTTCGTCGACGACCTTGGTAAGAGGCACAGAACGATTCCTGCTCAGGACCCCTGGCTGCAAGCCACAAGGATCCACGATGCGGGAGTTGGCTTCGAGAAGGAAAGGATCCGCTATCGGCTGGAACGGGCGGTGGTGGGCGGTGCCGACGCCGCGCCCGAGCCCCCCGAGGTGCTGGAAGGGGATCCTGTTAAACACTGGCGCGTCCCTTTGGAGCTACATTCCCTCTCTGTTAGCGTCACCGATGCTTTCTTGAGGGGGCCTTCGGGAGCGGCGCTCAGCGTTCAGTTCCCGGACGGGCACCTCGAGCGCAAGGCGCTCGACCAAGGCCGAGCGAAAATACACGGACTACCTGCCGGCAGCTACCGGATCAGGGCGGAGGGCGATGGGATCTCGAGGTTCAAGAGCGTCACGGTTGACGGTCCCGCCGTTGCCTCCATCAGGCTGTTGAGCTGGCTCGACATTCTGCTTGTGACTCTCGTGGGGGCGATTGTCACCGTTGCGTTGTTGCAGCTGGCCAAGCTTCCCGAATTGCAACCACGTCTCGAAATGCTCAAATTATCGAGACGGCGGGGCCGCCATTCGATGCGGGGCACGATGGCCGAGGACAGAGACGGGGACGGGCTCTCTGCGCGACGGCTCGAGCTCGCCGACCTGCGCGAGCGTGAGCCGGTCGAAAGTCGCGAGCGTGAGCCGGTCGAAAGTCGCGAGCGTGAGCAGGCCGAAAGTCGCGAGCGTGAGCAGGCCGAAAGTCGCGAGCGTGAGCTCGCTGAATTGCAGGAGAACCTGGGGGCCGCGCGCGCCGAGCGTAGCGCCATCGAGGACCAGCTCAAGCGGGTGCTCACCGACCTCTTGCGGATACAGGACGGCAGGACGCAGGAATCCGATGTCCGCGAGCGCCTCGAGGGCGAACGCGTTGGCCTCCTGGAGCAAGCGGAGCAGAGAAGGCGCGACGCCGAGCACGCCCGAGAGGAAGCGCAGAGACTTCGGGATCAGCTCGAAGGCGCTCGTTGGTCGCAGCTCCTGCACAGCGAAGGGGCCTCCGGGAGCAGCGAGCTCGCGTCCCAGCTGGAGGGTTACCGGCGCAACGTCAACCAGCTCGAGGGGGAGCTCCAGCGCGTACAACGGGAGCTACAGGAGGAACGGGCGGCGAAGCAGGTCATGCGCTCCGAGCTCGAGAAAAGACGGCTGCAGCTCGAGAATCTGTCGCGCGAGAAGGAGCTGGTGACGAAGAAGCTCGTGCGCGCCGAGCAGCAGCTCGAGCTGATCGAGGGCATCCGCACGGAGCGGGACGACCTGCTGGCGCAGCTCGAATCCCAGGACCAAGCGGGCGAGAGAATGGCGGCGTCGTTTCAGAGCTTGCTCGAAAGGCTTGCCAGCGAGTCGCGCGTACGAGGGCCGAGGCGCCCGAGCCGGGAGTCAGACTCGGGACCTCCGCGGGGCTCCCCTTAGCCTCTCCTCCAACCCCACAACGTCGAGTGGTGGCAGGATGACCACACTGAGCATCTCACCACCACTCGGCAAATCAGCTACCGGCGCTAGGCCCCCGATATGGCGTCGAGGACGTTGAGCCGGGCGGCTCGACGAGCCGGGGGGATGGCGGCGATCACGCCCGCTACGCCGGCCACCACTACGTAAGCGATGAGCTGGCCCGTGGGCAGTGCAAGACGAGAGACACCCTCGTCTTTCAGGGCCGTTACCAACGCCCAACCGAAGAAGACACCAATCACTAACCCCAACACCGCCCCGATCACCGCGACGATAACCGCCTCCCAGCGGATCATCGATCGAGCCTGCCGCCTCGACATGCCCACGGCGCGGAGCAGACCCAGCTCTCGAGTGCGCTCGAAGACGGCCAGAACCAGCGAGTTGGTGATTCCCAAAAGAGCGATGATGATCGCCAGGCCCAGAAGAGCCGTCACGAGGCCCAGCAGCTGGTCGACCTGTGCCGAGGAACGCTCCCTGATGTCGCTCTGGTCCTGAATGGTCACATTCGGGGAGCTCTCGACCACCTGGTCCAAAGCGGCGCGGGCGTCGGCCGCAGAAACGCCGGGGGCGGACTTCACCAACACCTGATAATCGGTGCGCTCGGAGAAGTGCTCGTTCCACTCGCTGAGAGAGATCAGGTAGTCGGCGCCGACGAGCGTTTTGTCACTGAAGGTGCCCGCCACGGGTAGGTCTTGTGTCCCCGAGGCGGCGAACTCCATCTCGAGCGTGTCTCCAACGTCGAGACCGAGACCCTCTGCAGTCTGGTCATAGAGGAACACGCCCCCCTGCTCGAGGTCCCGTAACCGGCCTCTGGTTTCCCCCAGCGTGGCAACCTCACCAAAGGTCGCCGGGTCCGTCGCCAGCAGGTAGAGGAGCTGGCTCGAGTTGCGGCGCCACTGTCCTAGACGGGTGGGAGCAACGGCCGAGAACTCGTCGCGCTCACGGATGTTTGCTGCGATCTGAGGACTCATGGGGGAAGGTCCCGCCGTAGAGGGGCCGGTGACCAGAAAGTCTGCCTTCAGAGACTCTTCGAGTACCTGATCCGTGGTGGCCTTGAGCGAGGCGGCGAAGATGCCCACGAGACTCACGAGCGCCAGGCCGATCATCAGCGCGGAGGCACTTGCCGCCGTGCGCTTGGGGTTGCGCGCCGCGTTCGCGCGCGCCAGCCGGCCAGAGATGCCGAGAAGCCGTGCCATCGGTGCGCCTATTGCCGCCGCCAGCGGTCTGGTGATCAGCGGGGCCAGGGCCGCTACTCCAAGAAAGGTGACGAAGGCGCCGAAGCCCACGACACTCGCCTTGTTCGAGCCGGAGCCGAACAGGCCGAAGAAGAGGATCGCGGCCCCCACCGCTGTGATCACTCCGCCACCGACGGCTCGTTTGGTGGAAAACCCGGTGGGCTCCTGAGTCGATTCCCGCAACGCCTGCATCGGCGAGGTGCGGGCGGCGCGGCGCGCCGGAAGCAGCGAGGAAACGACGCTGACGACCGTGCCGAGAGTGAGCGCGACCACGACCGTGCGGGGCAGAAGTGTTAGGCCGGTTGAAGGAAGGTCGATGCCGAAGGCGGACAGGAGGGCCTGGAGGCCCATAGCCGTTAGGGCGCCCACCCCTAGGCCCACGGCCGAGGCGATCACTCCCACGATTAGCGCCTCTATCAGGACCGAGGCCATCACCTGACCTCCCGAGGCTCCTAGGGCTCTCAGAAGGGCAAACTCCTTGGTTCTCTGCGCCACCGTGATCGAGAAGGTGTTGTGGATGATGAACGCTCCCACGAACAGCGCAACGCCGGCGAACACCAGCAGCGCGATGTTGAAGAAGGACAGGCCCTCCTGAATTGCGGACGCCTGTTCGGCCGCCACGTTTCCTGCGCTCTCTGCCTCCACTCCTGGGGGGAGGACCTCTGAAATATTGATGCGCAGCTCCGACGGCGTAACGCTGCCGTCGCCGGCGACCTCAATCTCGTCGAAGCGCCCTTGCCGGTCCAGCACCTCCTGCGCAGTGGCGGTGTCGAAAACCGCTAGCGTGGCGCCGCCGAGGTTGTCGGCCTCTCCGAACCCGACTATGCCGGTGATCTCGAACCGCCGGTTCCCACCGATGAAGAGAACCTCGACCTCGTCTGAGACCCGGAAGCCGTGCTTCTCGGCAGTTGCCGCATCGATCACGACGTCCGACGGGCCCTGAGGCGCTCGTCCCGAGCGCAGCTCTACCGCAGACGAGAGGCCCTCCGGCCCCCAGTTCGCGCCCAGGGTCGGCGGCCCGGTCGGGGCAATGGCCTCTCCCTTCTTGTCCACGAGCTGGGCATATCCGCTCACCGAGCCGGCCGCGATCTCGACTCCCTCAACGGCCTGTACCTCCTCGAGGAGGGCTTCGGGGATCGGTTTGCGGCTCCCGCCGAGCTGGGCCTCGAACGAGCTCTCCGAGCGAACGTAGACGTCGATGCCTTCGCTGATCCCGGCGAAGAGGTCGTCGAAGGTCTTGTTCATGGTGTCGGTGAGCATGTAGGTGCCGGCGACGAAGCCAACGCCCAGGACGATGGACAGAGCGGTGAGCGCCATCCTCAGCTTGTGGGCCAACAAGCCCTTGATCGTGGTCCTGAGCATCTAGCTCAGACCTCCAGGCTCTTGATGCGATCGAGCACTCGCTCGACGGTTGGAGCCTCCATCTGATCGACGACCCGTCCATCGGCCAGGAAAACGACCCCATCGGCGTAGCTCGCCGCCACCGGGTCGTGAGACACCATGACGATGGTCTGGTCCAGCTCCTTTACGGCGGTCCGCATGAAGTCGAGGATCTCTGAGCCGCGCCGTGAGTCGAGGTTGCCGGTGGGCTCGTCGGCAAAAACGATCGCGGGCTTGGAGGCCAGTGCTCGGGCGGCCGCAACGCGTTGCTGCTGCCCTCCGGAGAGCTCGCCGGGCCGGTGCTTCAGCCGGTCCCCCAGGCCGACGATGTCGATCACGCGAGTCAGCCAGGCTTCGTCGGGATCCCGGCGGGCGAGGTCCATCGGCAGGCGGATGTTCTCGGCGGCAGTCAGCGTGGGCACGAGGTTGAAGGACTGAAAGATGAAGCCGACCTTGTCCCGCCTGAGCCTCGTCTTCTCCTTCTCTGAGAGCGAGGTGACCTCGGCCTCAGAGATGAAGACCTTGCCGGAGGTGAGGTCGTCGAGGCCGGCAAGGCAGTGCAGAAGCGTGGACTTACCCGAGCCCGAAGGGCCCATGATGGCACTGAAGCGGCCTGTAGCGAAAGACACCGAGACGTCGTCGAGCGCGGTCACGGCAGTCTGCCCCGAGCCGTAGACCTTGGTGGCGTGCTCGGCGCGCGACGCCGGCTGCGTTGTCTCAGAACGTTCCTGCTCGGCGGACGAGAGCATCCTGGCTCCTTTCGGGAGGGATTTGATCGGCTGGCCTCACGCTAGAAGAGGGGAGGGTGCCGCGTCGTCCTCAACGACGTCGAATCGAGCATCCTTCCACAGGATCAGCCGGCTCGGTCACCTGCTATAACGCTGGCAAAGCGGACCGAGGACCGCTGCGCACAAATAACGGTGGGCAAACGCGGACCGAGTTACACAACCCAGGCCCTGAGGCTTGCCATCGCCTCAGCGTAGGGGGCACGGGCGCGCGTCCTGCTGGGCGACGGGGCCTGGTCCTCCGCAGGGATGACGGCCGCCCTGAGCGGGGCAGGCCTGTGCCGAGGCACTATGTCGGCCTAGAATGCCTCCTGCGGATGGGCGCTGTTAATGGGCTCTGCAGGAGGGGGCGTATCAGTGGAACTCAATACTGGGGCACCGGCCGGTCAGACTTCTGCGATCGTCGTCATGAGCCGCGATCCCCATGATCTCGGACTCGTCTCCGGGGAGATACGCAAGCGTTACGCGGCCGACTACCTCGTCATCTCGACGACCGAACCGCAGTTCGCCCGCAACGAGCTCGAGAACCTCAAGAAGGTGGGTGTCGAGACCGCACTCGTGATCGCCGGATACGGCCCTTCCGATCCAGATGCGATCGAGTTCCTCATCGGCGTGCGGTCGTTGTGTCCCCGGGCAAAACGGATCGTGGTGATCCGCTGGGGGGACTTCGGCGCCGCCGATCCCGTCTTCGATGCCCTCACCGTGGGCCACATTGACCACTGGCTGCTGCGCCCAGAGCACTCTCCGGACGAGGAGTTCCACCGCTCGGTGACCGAGTTCCTGGAGGATTGGGCTGCAGCGGCCGGCCGAGGGTTCGAGGCGGTGCGCATCATCGGAGAAGACTCCTCTCCTCGCAGCCACGAGCTGACCGATGCGTTTGGTCGCAACCACATCCCCTATCGTTTTTACAACTCGGCGTCGGCACCGGGACGCCATCTTCTATCGGAAGGCGGGCTAGAGGAAGCAGATCTGCCTGTGGTCGAGCTCAAGTTCTCGACACCTCCCGTGGTGCTGCAGGACCCCTCCGACATGGAGATCGCAGACGCCTTCGGGCTCATGAAGCCGTTGTCCTCAGACGATCGCTTTGACGTAACGATCGTCGGTTCGGGGCCTGCTGGATTGGCGGCCGCGGTCTATGCCTCGTCCGAGGGGCTCAAGACCTTGGTCGTCGAGCGGGAGGCGGTGGGCGGACAGGCGGGCACGAGCTCGCTCATCCGCAACTACCTCGGCTTCCCCAAGGGAGTGAGCGGCACCAAGCTGGCGTTCAGCGCGTATTTGCAGGCATGGTCCTTCGGGACGACCTTCCATTGGATGAGAGAGGTCACCGGGCTTTCTGCCGACGGTAACGACAAGGTGGTGTCGCTCTCCGACGGAACCACCGTCCGCAGCCGTTGCGTAATCGTCGCCTCCGGCGTCGCCTACCGGCGGCTGAACATCCCCTCGCTTGATGCACTGCAGGGCCGGGGCGTCTTCTACGGCGCGGCGGTGGCCGAGGCGCAGGCCATGAAGGACTGCGAGGTCTTTGTCGTCGGCGGGGGAAACTCGGCAGGACAGGCCGCTTTGCATCTCGGTAAGTTCGCATCCCATGTAACCGTGCTGGTCCGAGGAGCAGATGTTGCGGCAAGCATGTCGAACTATCTTGTCAAGGAGATCTCGTTCAATCCCAACGTCGATGTGAGGCACAACGTCGAGGTCGTGGGAGGAGGCGGTGAGGGCGCTCTGGGACATCTCACACTCAAGGATCGCGATTCGGGGAACATCGAAGAGGTGCCCGCGGGGGGACTTTTCGTATTGATCGGTTCTCAGTCGGGCACCCAGTGGCTCGCTGACACGGTGCAGCGTGACGATTGGGGCTTCCTGGTCACAGGCGGCGACGAGCTGATGATCGACGCACACGAGTCGTGGCCGCTGGAGCGGGACCCGATGTTGTTCGAGACCAGCATGCCTGGTGTGTTCGCGGCGGGAGACGTGCGGCGCGGCTCGGTCAAGCGTGTCGCGTCTGCAGTGGGGGAGGGCGCGATCGCGGTGCGAATGATCCACCTCTACCTGGAGATGCAGCGCAGAGAACAGGGGGCCGCGCACATCGGGGCTCGCAATGCCGCAGGCTGAAGCTCAAGAGGTCCGTATCAGGGAGCTGTCCGGCGGCATGCGGCGACTGCTGTGGATAGCAGGCTTACTCGTCCTCCTCGCCGGGAGCACATTGTTCATCCTCACCGAGCAGACGGAATCGTTCTTTGCGTGGACGATCGATCTGCCGCTTACGGCCGCCTTTCTCGGAGCCGGCTACTGGTCGAGTGTGGCGTTCGAGTGGCTGGCCGCGCGCGAGCGCGCGTGGATTTATGCACGCATCGCAGTGCCGAGTGTGTTCGTATTCACGACTCTTACGTTGATCGCGACTCTGATTCATCTCGAGCTCTTTCATCTGGGAAGATCGTTCCCATTTCGGACACAAGCGATTGCATGGGCCTGGATCGCCATCTACGCAAGTGTCCCCGTGGCCATGGCATGGTTGTGGATCACGCAAAGCCGGACGCCGGGGAGCGACCCGGCGCCGACTGCCCCGCTCCCTCGCGCGATCTGGACGACGCTTGTGTTTCATGCCGCGGTGATGTTGCCCCTGGGGGCCTATCTCTTTTTACTGCCCGAGCGCGCTCTCTCGTTGTGGCCGTGGGAGCTGACACCATTGACAGGTCGAGCGGTGGGGGCCTGGGTCTTTTCGGTCGGGATAACGGCTGCTCAAGCCGCGTGGGAGAACGATCTCGAGAGGATGCGCGTGGCGGCATTCGGTTATGTGGGTCTGGGGGTTCTGCAGCTTCTTGCCTTGGCGCGTTATCTGCAGGTGCCGGAGTGGACGGATGGCCGTGCGCTTGTTTATGTGGTGGTGCTGATCAGCATGGTCGTAACGGGGGCTGCAGCATTGGCTCGACGTCCCGGGGCGCGCTAGCGCCCGGGGAGGCCGTTTCTGGGCCCAAACCCGAGGGCAGCTTGTTGGCCGCCCGTCGGTGACAATGGGCGCGATGCGACTGCCCGTGATGCCCCCGGTCAAGCCGATGCTCGCCAAGCCGGTCAAGGCCCTCCCCGAGGGTTCGGTGAGCTTCGAGCCGAAGTGGGACGGCTTTCGCTCGATCATCTTCCGGGACGGCGACGAGGTCGAGATCGGCAGCCGCAGGGAGCGGCCGATGACCCGCTACTTCCCCGAGCTGGTCGAGGCGATGCTCGTCAACCTGCCCCCGCGCTGCGTCGTGGACGGCGAGATCGTGCTGATCGGCGGCACGGGCGACCGGCTCGACTTCGAGCTGCTGCAGCAGCGCATCCATCCCGCCGACAGCAGGGTGAAGTTGCTATCGGAGCAGACCCCGGCCCGCTTCGTTGCCTTCGATCTGCTCGCCCTTGGCGACACGGACTGGACCAAACGGCCTTTCGCCGAGCGGCGCGCCGCTCTGGAGAAGGCGTTGTCCCCGGCCCGGCCCCCGATCCACCTCACCGCCACCACGACCGATCGCGCGGTCGCGCAGAAGTGGTTCGAGGAGTTCGAGGGCGCGGGGCTCGACGGCGTCATCGCCAAGCCACTCGACGGCATCTACCAGCCCGATAAGCGGGTGATGTTCAAGATCAAGCACGAACGTACCGCCGACTGCGTGGTGGCCGGCTACAGGGTGCACAAGAGCGGCGCAGGCCGGATCGGGTCGCTGCTGCTGGGTCTCTATAACGGCGACGGCGAGCTTGCGAGCGTCGGGGTCATCGGCGCCTTCCCGATGGCTCGGCGCAAGGAGCTGTTCGACGAGCTGCAGCCGTTGGTGACGACCTTCGAAGGGCACCCGTGGGCGTGGGCCGAGCAGGAGGCGGGCCGCCGCACCCCTCGCAAGGCGGAGGGCAGCCGCTGGGCGGCCGACCGCGACCTCTCGTTCACCCCGCTGCGCCCGGAGCGGGTGGTGGAGGTCCGCTACGACCACATGGAGGGCGTTCGCTTCCGTCACACCGCCCAGTTCGTGCGCTGGCGTCCCGACCGGGAGCCGGAGTCGTGCACCTACGAGCAGCTCGAAGAACCGGTCAAGTTCGACCTCGCCGACGTCCTCGGTGCGGGCCGGGGCTAGGCGAGCCCCACCGCCCGCTCGTGAGTGTCACCAACCTCCACATAGCGGAGCTCTTGGGCCGGCGCGCCGACGAGGCCGAGGGCCACCGCCGGCGAGCCTACGGGCGCGCCTCCTCCGCAGCCCTGATGTGGTCCGAGGAGGCGGCCGCCGTCGCCGCTCGCTCCGAGTCGCTCGAAACCCTTGCTGGAGTGGGGCCCAGCCTCGCCCGACGTATCGCGGGATGGCTCGAGGACCCGGGAGACGAGGTCGAGCCGCCACCGGCGCGCCGGGGCTTCCGAAGCTACGCCTCGGCGCTTGAGCAGCTCGGTTCCCATGAGCAATGGCGCCACGAGCTGCGCGGCGACCTCCAGATGCACTCCACCCACAGCGACGGCAAGGCGTCGTTACGGGACATGGCGGTGGCGGCTGCAGCCCGTGGCTACGACTACATCTCGATAACCGACCACTCCCAGGGGCTGAAGGTGGCCCGGGGCATGGACGAGGCGGAGCTCTTGCGCCAGGGGCACGAGGTCGACGCTCTCAACGAAAGCCTTGCTTCGGAGGGGATGGAGCTGAGAGTTCTGCGAGGCATCGAGATGAACCTCGACAAAGAGGGGGCCGGGGATATGGACCCCCTGAGCTTGGAGCCGCTCGATCTCGTGGTGGGGTCATTCCACTCCAACCTCAGGAGCACAGAGGACGAGACCCGCCGCTACCTCGGGGCGCTCGCCAACCCCCAGGTCCACATCCTCGGCCATCCCACCGCTCGACGCTTCAGCCGCCGGGCAGGGCTCAAGGCCGACTGGGACCGCATCTTCGAAGCGGCCGCTCACGCGGGAGTGGCGCTCGAGATCAACTCCCACCCCCACCGGCAGGATCTCAGCGTCGAGCTCTTGCGCAAGGGTAAGGACAGCGGCGCGCTGTTCTCGATCGGTACCGACGCCCACTCGACCGAGGAGCTCTCCTACATCGAGCTGTCCCTGTCGGCGGCGCAGCTCGCCGGGATCGACCGGGAGCGGATCATCAACTTCTGGGAGCTCGACCGGCTGCTGGAGTGGGCCGGTTCTAGGTAGGTTCCGTGGCCGTGAGGGATCGAAACTTCTACTCGTTTCGCAGTGTGTGGACGCTCGACTGCCCTCCCGCACACGCCTTCGAGCTTCTGCGTGAGGTGCCGGAGTTCACCAGCTGGTGGCCCGAGGTCAAGGAGGCTCGAGCGCTGGGGGGAGGTAGGTTCTCGATGCGGGCCCGGGCGCTGCTGCCCTACAGCCTCAACTTCGTGGGGGAGCGGCGCATCGAGGACCCCGATCTGGGGGTGCTCGAGATGTCGATGACCGGGGACCTAGAGGGCTTCTCTCGCTTCAGCATCGAAGAGCGGGGGCAGGGCTCCCGGATTGTGTTCGAGGAGCAGGTGCTCGCCACCAAGTCCCTGTTACGCCGCCTGGCTCCGGTGGCTCGGCCTGTGTTCTGCGCCAACCACTGGGTGATGATGCGCCGGGGCCAGGCGGGCCTGCGGACGTACGCGGCGGGCTTCACCCGGGGCCGCGCTGCAGACTCACCCCCTAGCTCCGGTGGTGAAACGCACAAGTTGAGCGAGTAACCACCGTTTGGTGGTGAAACGCACAAGTTGTGGGAATCGCCTCTTTCTGGCGTATCATCGAACACATGTTCGAGCGGGAGAGCGAGCGGTGGCGGGATGGGCTGAATGAGGCCCAGCTCGAGGCGGTCCTGCACGACGGCTCCCCTTTGCTGGTGGTGGCGGGGGCCGGGACCGGCAAGACCCGCACGCTGGTGGCGAGGCTCGCCCGGCTGCTCGAACAGGGAGCGGCTCCCGAGCGGACACTCCTGCTCACCTTCAGCCGTCGCGCCTCCAAGGAGATGCTGGGCCGGGCCCAGCGACTGGCCGGAGGCCCGGAGGCGGCCCGGGTGTGGGGTGGGACCTTCCACGCGCTGGCAAACCGGTTGCTGCGTCGCTACGGGCAGGCGCTCGGCCTGCCTCCGAGCTTCACCATCATGGACTCCTCCGACGCCGCCGACCTCATGGATCTCGTCCGCAGCGAACAGGGCCTGGGGGCGACACGTCGGCGTTTTCCTCGAAAGCAGACTCTCCAACAGATCTATTCGGCGGTGGTCAACTCTCAAACCAAGCTCACAGAGGTGGTGGAGAAGCGCTTTCCCTGGTGCCGGGAGGAGATCTCCGATGTGCGCTCGGTGTTCGAGGGCTACTCCGATCGGAAACGCGCCCGGATCGTTCTCGACTACGACGACCTGTTGCTCTACTGGCGGGCTCTGACGAGACACCCGAGCGCCTCGAGACAACTTCTAGGCCTCTTCGACCACATTCTGGTCGACGAATACCAGGACACCAACGAACTGCAGGCTTCGATCGTCGCAGGCATGCGAGGGGCGGAGACCGGAGTTATGGCGGTAGGCGATGATGCGCAGGCGATCTACTCTTTTCGTGCCGCCGGATCGGCCAACATGCTGAGCTTCTGTGACCTGTTCCCCGGAGCCAGGGTGGTTCTCCTCGAGCAGAACTACCGCTCCACACAGCCGGTCCTCGATGTCTCGAACGAGGTCATCGCCGAAGCCAAAGGGAGCTATTCCAAACGCCTGTGGTCCGAACGACCGGGCACCAAAGCTGCACAGCTTGTCCAGTGTCAGGACGAGAGCGCGCAGAGCGATGAGGTCTGTTCACGCGTGCTCGAGGCGCGCGAACGCGGCGTGCTCTTGCGCCACCAGGCGGTGCTGTTTAGAACCGGACATCACAGCGCCGGATTGGAAGTAGAGCTTTCCCGGCGCAACATCCCGTTCGTCAAATACGGCGGGCTCAAGTTTCTCGAAGCCGCGCACGTCAAGGACGTCTTGAGTTTGTTGCGCTTCATCGAGAACCCGGACGACGAGTTGAGCTGGTTCAGGAGCTTGCAGTTGATCGAGGGGGTCGGTCCCCGCACAGCTCGATCTGTCATGACGGAGCTGGGTGTGGGTGATGGGGGGGCGGTACGCCGCGTGGCCGAAGGGCTTGGTCGTCCTGCGCAGGCTGATTCCGAGGAATGGGCGCAATTCTCCAGCATGATCGTGGACCTCGGCGAGTCAGACGGGGCACCTGCGCCTCAACTCGACAGGATCATGTGCTTCTACTCAGACGTGCTCGAACGCAACTACGCCAACGCGGCCGTGAGAGTGCGCGATATCGAAGCCCTGGCGCACATGGCCGGTGCCTACTCGAGCAGGGGGGCCTTCCTCGCCGAGATCACGCTCGACCCTCCTGCCTCCACCGAAGACCTGGCCGGCCCACCTCTTCTCGATGACGATTACCTGATACTGTCCACGATCCACTCCGCCAAGGGATGCGAGTGGGACCAGGTTCACGTCCTCGATGTGTGCGACGGGATGATCCCGTCCGACATGGCGCTGACCGACGACGAGGGGCTCGAAGAGGAGCGACGCGTCTTCTACGTCGCGCTGACGCGAGCAAGAAACGGACTGTATCTGCATCGGCCGATTCGCTACTACCACCGGCGCATGGGCCTCGACGACGGCCATGGCTACGGGCAGCTCAGCCGTTTCGTGACCGACGCGGTCAAGGAGAGGCTCGAGGTATGCACCGAACTGGCTCCGGAAGGAGAAGCAACCGGCCTTGGCTTCAAGACGGACAGGTCTGAGGTGGACGGGTTCCTGGCGAGCCTGTGGAGCTAACGGTTCGGGCCCCAGTGACCTAAAGAGTAGCTCTTTGTTCAGGCGCAGCCCCGCTCAGCGGGGCCAGCTGTGCAGAGAACGAAAAGTTAGCCGGCCCCCTCCTGCGTGGGTTGTTCGTCCAGCACCAGTATCCGCTCCAGCCATTCGGAGCTGCCGTCTGCAGCCGCTCGGATCGCAAGCTCGTCGCCGGCCCGCAACGTGAGGTAGCGGCCGTGCTCGCCGCGCGCCTGCCGAATCGCCTCGACGAAACGATGGAGGTAAAGGCTGCGCGCGTGCCGCTCGAGCTTTTCGAGATCGATCTTGGTGCCCTCGGTTCGTTGCTCCGGCATTCTGGCTCCCTCTGTTTTCTTAAGCCACAGTCTATCCGTAGAGCCACAGCACACCGAGTGGGGGCAGGGTGACTATGGCGGAGTGGTCGAGGCCGTGCCAGGGCCGGGCTTCGGCAACCACGGCGCCCATGTTGCCGACGTTCGTTCCCCCATAAGCCTCGGAATCGGTGTTCAGCACCTCCGTGAAGCTTGCAGCGCGCGGCAGCCCTATGCGAAAGCCTTCTCTGACCGTGGGGGAGAGATTGCAGATGCACACGAGGCTCTTGGCCGAGTTGCCGGCGCGAAAGAACGACAGAACGTTGTTGTCTGCGTCATTGGCATCAATCCACTCGAAGCCCTCGTCTGTGGAGTCTCGCTCCCACAACGCGGGAATATCCTTGTAGGCACGGTTGAGGTCCTTGACCAAGCGCTGTATTCCCTCGTGTTCGGGATGATCGAGCAAATGCCAGTCGATGCTCTTGTCGTGGCTCCATTCCGTCGGTTGCGCGAACTCCGATCCCATGAATAAGAGCTGCTTGCCGGGATGCGCCCACATGTAAGCGTAAAGGGAGCGCAAGTTGGCGAGCTGCTGCCAGCGATCGCCGGGCATCTTGTGCAGCAACGATCCCTTGCCGTGGACGACCTCGTCGTGGGACAGGGGAAGCACGAAGTTCTCGCTGAAAGCATAAATCAAACTGAAGGTGAGCTCACCGTGGTGGTAGCGGCGGTGGATCGGGTCCTTGGTAAAATAGCTGAGCGTGTCGTGCATCCAGCCCATGTTCCACTTGAGCCCGAATCCGAGGCCGCCGAGGTGCACCGGACGCGACACTCCCGGCCAGGCGGTCGATTCCTCGGCGATCATCATGACTCCGGGATGTTCGCCGTGCACGACCGTGTTGAGCTCCTTGATGAAGTCGATCGCCTCGAGGTTCTCACGACCCCCATACCGATTCGGCAGCCACTCGCCCTCTTTGCGGCTGTAGTCGAGATAAAGCATGGAGGCGACCGCATCGACGCGTAGCCCGTCGATGTGATAGTCCTCGATCCACTGCAATGCGTTCGAGATCAGAAAGTTGCGAACTTCGTTGCGCCCGTAGTTGAAGATCAGAGTGCCCCAATCCGGATGCTCACCCTGGCGAGGGTCCAAGTGCTCGTACAGCGCGGAGCCGTCAAAACGAGCCAGTGCCCACTCGTCCCGAGGGAAGTGGGCCGGCACCCAGTCGACGATGACGCCGATGCCCTCTTGATGGAGTGAGTCGACCAGAAAGCGGAATTCGTCGGGAGAGCCGTAACGAGCGGTGGGTGCGAAGTAGTTACCCACCTGGTATCCCCATGACCCGCCGAAGGGGTGCTCGGCCACGGGCAGCAGCTCGACGTGAGTAAAGCCCATCTCTGAGCAGTAGCCGGCCAGCAACGGCGCCATGTCCTTGTAGGTGAGCGTTCCCCCGCCAGGCGTGCGGCGCCAGGAGCCGAGGTGAACCTCGTAGATCGACAGCGGGGACGTAAGGACATCGAAGGACCGGCGTTGCGACATCCAATCCCCGTCTGAGAAGTCATGGTGGGGCTCGAAGACGATCGAGGAGGTGCCCGGCGGGATCTCTGTCCGAAAGGCAAAAGGATCGGCTTTGAGAATGAGCGAGCGGTCCTCGGTGAGAAGCTCGAACTTGTAATGGGCGCCGTCTGCGATCTGGGGGAGGAACAGCTCCCACACGCCCGATGACCCCATCGAGCGCATCGGGTGCATGCGTCCATCCCAACTGTTGAAGTCACCCACGACGCGAACGCTGCGCGCCCCGGGCGCCCACACCGCGAAGCTGGTTCCGACAACCCCCTCGACCTCTTGCACGTGGGCTCCCAGCTTGTGGTGGAGCCGGCGGTGGCGTCCTTCCTGGATGAGGTGGAGGTCGAGCTCGCCCAGAGTCGGCGGAAACCTGTAGGGATCTTCTAATCTGAAGGTGTTGCCGTCGCCGTAGGAGACCTCGTGCTGGTAGGAGGCGGGATCGGAATCGAGTGTCGCTTCGAACAGACCGGCGGGATCGATCCTGTCCAGTTTTCCCACCAAGTGCCCGTTGCTGAGGCAGTGGACCGACTCCGCTCCCGGCCGCCACGCACGCACTACCACGCCTGCGGGAGTGGGATGTTTTCCTAGCAAGCCGTGAGGGTTGGCTAGCTCGCCCCGGAGCAGCAGATCGAGTTCCCGTCCGGGTGCCCGGCTCACCGCGCTGCCTCCCGGTCGACCGCATTCCTGATGCCCTCGAGCGGTATCCGAGCCCACTCCGGCCGGTGACTGCGTTCGTAGGCCAGCTCGTAGAGAGCCTTGTCGAGCTCCAATACGTTCAACATTATCCCCGTGCTCTCCTCGTCTGGAAGGAACTCGCCTTCGTGTGAAGTGCGAAGGTAAGCGCGCAGGAAGCGCTCTCTTGCGAGATCCTCCCATGCCTCGGCGACCGGCTTCAGGCGGTCCCACTCAGGCGAGGCGGGCTCGGCTCTCTTGAAGAGAGCGGCGGTCGCAACATAGCTGAACGAGCGCAGCATGCCTGCGACGTCTCTGAGCGGTGATTCTTTGCTCCTGCGAGCCTGAAGGCTCCGAGCCGGCTCGCCTTCGAAATCCAAAATCATCCAACCGCGCTCGGTGAGCATGGTCTGGCCCAGATGGTAGTCACCGTGGATACGCGTCTTGGCGCCCGGGTCGGTCACCGATGGGAGCAGCTCGATAATTCGAGTGATCTCCGCAATGAGGTCCTCGAGTTCTCCGTTGCTTCGGGCTTGCTCCAGTGAGTCACTGGCACGTTCGGCCCATTGCTTGAGATCCGCTGAGTCGATGGGCTCGGCCGAGAACTCGATATCTACTCCGTCGCGAGCAAGCATTACGTGCAGTGCCGCAGTCACGTCTCCCAGCTGTTCGATCTCTTCGAGGATCTGCGAAGCTTCCTCCTCGAGCGCACTTCGAAGGTCTTGTGGAACAGGCGTCGCAGCGTGCTCCAAGAGGTGGTCGAGGTGAGTCAAGGTTTCCTGCCATCCGTCTCTGGCATCCAGGAGAAAGTGCTGGGCGATTCCCAGATCGTAGAAGTCTGCTTCGGATTCTGCCGCGTCGGGCTCATAGCGCAGCTCGCCCACTTGTGCGGGGATGCTGCCGAACCCTTCGCCGGTCAACAGCCGCGCCATCTCGAGCTCGGGATTGGGCCCGGGCTCGACTCGCCGCAGAACCTTCATGATTATCGCTTCGTCGAAGATCACCGAGCTGTTGGATTGCTCCGAGGAGACCGAGCGCACCGAGCTGCGTCCGGGTTCGGACATCGGATCAAGCCCCGGACCGGAGAAGCGAAAGCTGCCTTGCCTGCCTCTCAGTGTGGAACCATGTGCCATGTGCTTGGCTAACGCCTTCAGCCGATCGGAGTCCTTCTCGAAGGGGTCTCGAAACTCGCCGGTGGATGCGATCAGGAGCAGGTTGTAGACATCCGAGCCACCATCGGCGAAGTCGATCCGAACCAGAATAGCCATGAGTGGGGGAGGGCCATGGTCTAAGACGGTGTCGTCGATCAGCGTGACGCCGGTAATCGATCGCTCCTTGGCCCCGAACCATCTCTTCTGCGGAAGCATCGTCGACAAGCTATCGACTTGGATCATCTAGTGCTCCGCACCGGGAATACGGTCAGCACCGAGAGCGTCCCTGCGCACTGGTCGCTAGGCGCGAGGAGCGAGCGTACCTGGAAGGTACGTGAGCGACGAGGAACGACGCGAGCGGGGATGCAGGGGCGCTCGAATGCGATCGGATTCACGGGGAGGTGCACCTAATCCTCGTTGACGAGTTGGAACCAGTAAAAGGCGTGTGGCCCGAACGTTAGCAGGTAAGGCAGCTCACCTATCCTGGGAAAGCGCTCCCGGCCCAGCAGCTCGATTGGGTACATTTCCGCGTAAGCGGACATATCCAACTCGGCTGCCTGAGCGCGAGACGAAAGGTTGTTTATGCACAGAACGATGTCGTCCTCGTACTGGCGCAGAAAGGCGAAGATGGCGGGGTTGTTGGGGTGGCACGTCTCGAAGCTTCCCAGTCCAAAAACCGGATGCTGTTTTCGAACAGCCAGCAGCCTTCGGAACCAATGCAGGAAAGAGTTCTGGTCCCGCATCTCGGCCTCGACGTTAACCGCCTGATAGCCGTAGACCGGATCCAACAGGACCGGAAGGTAGAGCTGCGCGAAGTCCGCCCGTGAGAAGCCGGCGTTGCGGTCCACGTTCCACTGCATCGGCGTACGCACGCCGTCGCGATCTCCTAAGTAGATGTTATCGCCCATGCCGATCTCGTCCCCGTAGTAAACGATGGGAGTACCCGGGAGTGACAGCAGCATGGCGTGGAACAGCTCCATCTGGTTCGTCGAGTTCTCGAGCAGGGGAGCGAGGCGGCGTCTGATGCCGACGTTGAGCTTCATACGAGGGTCTTTGGCGTACTCGTTGTACATGTAGTCGCGCTCTTCGTCCGTGACCATCTCGAGGGTGAGCTCGTCGTGGTTACGAAGGAAGATGCCCCATTGGCAATTGTTGGGTATCGTGGGGGTTTGCTCCAAGATCTCCACAATCGGATAACGAACCTGGCGACGAGCGGCCATGAACATTCGCGGCATCAGCGGGAAGTGGAAGGCCATGTGGCACTCGTCGCCGGCGGCGAAGTATTCGACCACGTCGCTCGGCCACTGGTTGGCCTCGGCCAAGAGGACGACGTTCTCGTAGGAACTGTCGATCTCCCTGCGCACTCGCTTGAGGAACTCGTGGGTCTCCTCGAGGTTCTCGCAGTTCGTCCCTTCCCGCTCGAAGAGGTAGGGAACGGCATCCAACCTGAAGCCATCGAGTCCCAGGTCGAGCCAGAACTTGAGCACGGCAATCATCTGCGCCTGAACCTCGGCGTTGTCGTAATTGAGGTCGGGCTGGTGACTGAAGAAACGATGCCAGTAATACGCCTGAGCTTCCTCGTCCCAGGTCCAATTGGAGCGCTCGGTGTCGACGAAGATGACGCGGGCCTCCGGGTACCTGCTCTCGTCGTGGGCCCACACGTACCAGTCTCTCTTGGCCGACCCCGGAACGCGTGACTCCTGGAACCAGGGGTGCTGGTCCGATGTGTGGTTCATGACCATGTCCGCGACCACGCGCATGCCGCGCTCGTGCGCCGCTTCGAGAAACTCCATGAAGTCGTTCAGGTTTCCGTATTCGGGCAGAATCGAGTAGAAGTCGGAGATGTCGTACCCGCCGTCTTTCTGGGGAGATTGGTAGAAGGGCAGCAGCCAGATGCAGTCCACGCCGAGCCACTCGAGATAGTCGAGCTTTTCGACGAGCCCGTTGAAGTCTCCGTAGCCGTCGGAGTTGGCGTCGAAGAAGCTTCGCGCATAGAGCTCGTAGAAGACCGCGGTCTTGAACCAGTTCGAGTCCCGGGGCGGCGCGATCACGGCTGCACTCCAGGTCCGATTACTTCCGGACCACGAAAATGTGGGCTGGCTCCCGCCAGGGGTCGAGTTTCACGTAGTTGTCGGCGCCGTGCCACAGATAGCTTGCTCCCGTGATGAGATCTTCGACCTCGAAGGGGTGGGACGAATCGAGCCTCAGCTCGCCCAGATCGAGATGGACGGTGCACTCCTCCCAGCGAAACGGATTGAGGTTAACGATCACGAGAATGGGGTCGGCGCCGGGGCTCGTCTTGGAGAATGCGAGCACATTGTCCTTGTCGGCGGAATGGAAGTGGAGGTTAGTGAATCGGCCCAGGGGTGGGTGTTTGCGGCGGATCTCATTGATCTGTGAGATGTATGGCATCAAGGTGTTCTCGGCAGCGTAGTCGCGTGACCGTAGCTCGTATTTCTCTGAATTGAGATACTCCTCCGACCCCGGCTCCCGCGGCACGTTCTCGAAGAACTCGAAGCCCGAGTAGATGCCGTACGTGGGCGAAAGCAGTGCGGCGAGCACGAGCCGGATCTTGAACGCCGGGGGCCCGCCGATCTGGAGGTACTCGTGGAGGATGTCCTGGGTGTTGACGAAGAAGTTGGGCCGAAAGTAGAGGGCCATCTCCGATTGGGTGAGCTCGGTAAGGTAGTCGATGATCTCCCATTTGGAGTTCCGCCACGTGAAGTAGGTGTAGGACTGGCTGAAACCGAGCTTAGCCAGAGTGCGCATCACCTTGGGACGCGTGAAAGCCTCGGCCAGAAAGATGACCTCCGGATGTTTCTCCTGCACGGCGTTGATCAGCCACTCCCAGAACTGGAAGGGCTTGGTATGCGGGTTGTCGACCCGAAAGATCTTGATGCCGTGCGAGATCCAGAAGTCGACGATCTCCTTGAGGCTTTCCCACAGCTCGCGGGCGTTGGCTGTGTCGAAGTTGATCGGGTAGACGTCCTGGTACTTCTTGGGAGGGTTCTCCGCGTACTTGATCGTTCCATCCGGCCGGTGGTGAAACCATTCGGGGTGTTCTTTGACCCAGGGATGGTCGGGCGAGCACTGGATGGCGAAGTCAAGCGCCACTTCGATCCCGAGCTTGTCCGCGGCCGCCACGAAATCGTCGAAGTCCTTGATCGTCCCGAGCTGGGGGTGGATCGCCGCATGTCCTCCCTCTGCAGCCCCTATGGCCCACGGGACCCCGACGTCTGTGGGAGCCGCCTCCAGGGAGTTGTTCTTGCCTTTGCGGTTGGTAACGCCGATCGGGTGGATGGGAGGCAGGTAGACGACGTCGAAGCCCATTGCGGCGAGCTTGGGCAGCAGACGGGCGGATGTTACGAAGGTCCCGTGTCGTCCCTTGCGGCCCGTGGAGCGAGGAAAGAACTCGTACCAGGCTCCCGATCGCGCCCGCTCGCGCTCAACTCTCAGCTCGAGAACCGGCCTATAGGTGCTCGAGCCTCGTCGGCTATGACGCGCCCGCATGATGTCCCGGAGCCCGGCATCGAGAAAGGCGGCCACCCGCTTGTCCTTGAAGCCGCCCTTGGTAGCGCCGCTTCCCGCGCGTACGGCCTCGAGGGCCTGTGCCAGCTTTTTCCTGTCGCTCGCCGGAACGAGTGGAAGGTGCTCCTCCAACAGGAGGATCCCTTCTTCGAGCTCGAGCTCCACATCCTGTCCCACCTCGACTCTGCGAGCGAGGGCGCGCGCCCACGTACCGAAGTGATCGGTCCACGCTTCGATCGTGAACTTGTAGCGCCCGATGCCCGAAGGTGTGAACTCGCCCCCGTAGCGATCGTTGTCGAGGTGTCGCATCGGCGCCTCGGACCAGCGAGCGTCGCCGGGTCCCTTGTAACGGATCACGCACAATAGAAGATCGGGACCGTCGCGAATGATGTCCGCTTGAACGGGCACGGAGTCACCGACCACCGCCTTGGGGAGGTAGCGGCCTCCGTCAATCTGCGGGGAGACGCGCTCGATGGTCACGTGCCCGCGGCTGAGATAGGACTTCATCGTCTCCCTTCGTTTCGTCCGATCTGTTCTCATGCGGTGCCCATTGATGCCGATGTTGGACGGAGGGCATCGTCGCACAGCGGGTGGCGGGTCAGGATGGACGCGGTCGGAGGACAGTATAGAAACGTTGTATTGGTGACCGGAGCAAGCTTGGGCTGTGGCATCGTCGTGCCGCCGAGCAAACCGAACAAGTAAGGAGTGCAATGAGGGCCATAAGGAGCTTTGCGGTAAGGGCTTCACTCCCCGAGCCGCTACGCGCTCTGCAATCCATTGCTACCAACCTGAGATGGAGCTGGAACGACCGCGGCGTAGACCTCTTCCGCTGGGTCGACGAGGCCACCTGGGAACGTTCGGGCCACGACCCCGTGCGTATGCTCGGTCTGGTGCCGCGAGAGCGCTTCGAGCAGCTCATCGACGACGAGCCGTTCATGGCTTTTCTGGCCGCCGTGGCGGCGGATCTCGAGCGCTATCTGCGGGAGCCGCGCTGGTACCAAGCACATTCCTCCTCGCCGCCACTCAGAGTCGCTTACTTCTCTCCCGAGTTCGCCATCACCGAGGCTCTCCCGACCTATTCGGGCGGCCTCGGCGTCCTCGCCGGCGACCACCTCAAGGCAGCAAGCGATCTCGGCCTCCCCATGGTCGGGGTCGGCCTGCTCTACCGGCAGGGTTACTTTCGCCAGCAGCTCAGCTCGGACGGCTGGCAGCTGGAGCGATACCCCTCCTTCGATCCCCACGACATGCCCTTGACCTTGATGTCCGCGCCCGACGGGGCTCCCCTCAAGATCGAGGTCGACATGGCGGGGGTGTCCTGCGCCGCCCAGATCTGGCTTGCCAAGGTCGGGCGCGTGGGGCTGCTGCTGCTCGACTGCGACATCGAGGACAACGACAGCTTCGAACGCGAGGTGACCGATCGTCTCTATGCCGGTGGCAGCGAACACCGGCTGCGCCAGGAGATCGTCTTGGGAATCGGCGGAATGAGAGCCCTGAAGGTGGCCGGCTACAAGGCCGACGTGTACCACTCGAACGAAGGCCACGCCGGCTTCATGGGACTCGAGCGAATCCGGGAGCTCGTCTGGGACTACAACCTCTCCTGGCACGAGGCAATCGAGGCGGTCCGGGCGGGGACAGTCTTCACGACCCACACTCCGGTCCCCGCAGGCATCGATGTCTACGAGCGTGACTTGATGGAGCGCTACTTCTCGCAGTTTGCCAAGGAGTGCGGCGTCTCCTTCGACGAGCTCATGGACCTGGGCCGCCCACCTTCGGCGGAGCTGCCGAGCGGGCTTTTCAACATGGCGATCATGGGGTTTCGCCTGGCGGGTCGCGCCAACGCGGTCTCCCAACTCCACGGAGAGGTCTCCCGGGTGATGTTCGGTCACCTGTGGCCGGAGGTCCCCCACGACGAGGCCCCCATCACGTCGGTCACGAACGGCGTGCACACCTCGTCGTGGCTCGGCCCGGAGATGGCCGAGGTGCTTGGCCGGCGGCTCACTCCCGGCTGGGCAGAGTCGGTGGGGGCTCGCTGGGAAAAGGTGTCGGAGATCCCCGACCTCGAGCTGTGGCGGGCCCGGGAGCGGGCGCGCGAGCGACTCGTCTATTTCGTTCGCCGCCGGTTGCGAGCCCAGAGTGCTCCGGGGCCCGCGTCCTCCTCCGAATCTGCCTGGATAGACGAGGTCTTCGATCCCGGAGTGCTGACCATTGGGTTTGCTCGTCGCTTCGCGCAGTACAAGAGAGCGACGTTGATGCTGTCCGATCCCGAGAGGCTCAAGGCCCTGCTGCTGTCCAGCGAACGCCCCATCCAGATCGTGCTCGCCGGCAAGGCTCACCCGCGCGACGACGGCGGCAAGGAGATGATCCGGCAACTCGTCCATTTCTCCCGCGACAGCGAGGTGAGGGGCCGGTTCGCGTTCATCGAGGACTACGACATGGAAGTCGGGCGCATGCTGACTCAGGGAGTCGATGTGTGGCTCAACAACCCCCGGCGTCCACTCGAGGCCTGCGGTACCAGTGGGATGAAGGCGGCGCTCAACGGAGCTCTGAACTGCTCAGTGCTCGATGGCTGGTGGGACGAGCTCTACGACGGCGAGAACGGGTGGGCGATCGGGGGCCGGGAGCCGTTTGACGATCTCGACCACCAGGATCGAGTCGATGCCGACGCCCTGTTCGACCTGCTCGAGAGCGAGATCATCCCCCGCTTCTACGACCTGCGGGATGGGTCCACTCCGCGCCGCTGGGTGCAGAGGATGAAGCGCTCGATCGCCACCCTGGGTCCCGCCGTTACCGCAGACCGCATGCTGCGTGACTACACCGAGCATCTCTACGAGCCCGCCGCCAGGCAGGGAGAGACGCTCAGCGCGGATGGTTTCAGTCACGCCCGGGCCCTGGCCGCGTGGGAGCTCCGCATCGCGGAGTGCTGGGACGACGTCTCGGTGCTCGAGGTCGAAGGCGAGGCAACCGCTGCTGGGGTGGGGGAGCAGCGCAGCGTAACCGCCAAAGTGCGGCTGGGACGACTCCAGACCGAGGACCTGTGCGTCCAGCTTGCCCACGGCCGGGTGGGAGTGGCGGGCGAGCTCCTGAGTCCGGAGCTCTTGACCATGGCGCCGGAAGAGCAGAGCGACGGCGTGTGCCTCTACCGGGGGGTGTTCACGACCGAGGCGCCGGGGCTCTACGGATACGCGGTTCGAGTTCTCCCCGCCCATCAGGACTTGCCCCACGCCATGGACCTGGGGCTCGTCACCTGGGCTTAGCGAACCCGGCAGCTCATCCCCCTCGGGGCATGTGGGCAAGAGCACACAGAGTGCCTTAGCCCACCGAAAACCGTGGGTAAACGCACACCGTGTGCGTTTACCACCTTGCTGGAGGAGTCAGCCCGTGATCAAACAGATTCACCACGTCCAACTTGCAATGCCACGAGGGCGGGAAAAGGACGCCGAGGCTTTCTACTCGGGTGTTCTCGGACTCAAGAGGATCAGCAAGCCTGCGCACCTCGAGGTTCGAGGCGGATGTTGGTTCTCTGTGGACGATGGGCTTCAATTCCATCTGGGGGTGGAACACCCGTTCTCACCGGCTCGAAAGGCTCATCCTGCCTTCCTGGTGGAAGATATCAAGGTAGTGCGCGACGCACTTGAGGCCAGCGGCTACGACATCGTGGTCGACACGCAGCTTCAGGGTTTCGAGCGCTTCTACACGTTCGACCCCTTTGGCAATCGCTTGGAGCTTGTCTGCCCGGTCCGACCTATTTAGGCGAACAGGGCTCGTGCGCGAACTCGCCGCCTTCGCCGGTCTTGTGCCAACGGGTAGTGTTCGAGTTACCGACAAGCACGGGCGGTGCTACCGACTACCACAATCCGGGGCTGAGGATGGCCGACGAGGGCGACGGCGAAGAGGACAAGAACCGGCACGACCGGGAGCTGATCGAGCTCCTCAACGAGCTGCGGGTTGCGCTGCCCGGCGTGCAGGTGCTGTTCGCCTTTCTGCTCACGGTTGCCTTCTCGCAGCGGTTCGTCGATCTCACTTCAAGCCAGAGGAAGGTCTACTACGTGGGCGTCCTGTGCGCGGCTGCAGCTACGGCGTTCCTTATCGCACCGTCCGCATTTCATCGCATCCAGTTTCGTGAGGGCGACAAGGAATGGCTCGTGAGGATCTCCAACCGGTTGGCCGTCGCGGGTCTATTTTTCTTGGCCTGCTCGGTCTGCTGCGTTGTCTACCTCATCTCGGACTTCGTCTTCGGCGGCACCATCACACTGTTGTCAACCGTAGGCAGCGTGCTGCTGTTCTCGCTGTTGTGGTTCGTGCTGCCTTTGGCGCGAAAAGCGAGTGGTTGATCCATCCGAGTACAGAGATCGTCGATGTCGTCGACGACCAAGACCACGTGGTCGGCTACGCGGCTCGCGCGGTGCTCAGAGCGAAAGAGCTGCTGCATCGCGGCGCCACGATTGTGTGCCGAAACTCCCATGGTGCCATCTACGTCCACAGACGCACCGTGGACAAGGACGTCTTTTGCGGCAAGCGATGCATGCCTCGGGAGTAGGTGGGCCACGGGGGGAGCTACGGGACGGCTGCTCGCGAGAACTGGCCTAGGAGCTCGGGATAGAGGACGCACATCTCTGCTTCGTCTTTAAGCACTCAATCAAGCGGGGACAACCCCTACTGGACCGAAGTCTACGAGGTCACATGGGACGGTCCGGTTGTGCCCCAGGCCGAGGAGATCGCGTGGGGCGAGTTCATGAGGTGGACGCGCTGCGGGCTAAGCTGGATGAGTGGACCTTTACTCCCGACGGCCGCGAGGTTATCGAGCGCTACCTAGCGCACGGGAAGCCGGTAGCCGATCGGCATGGTAGCCGAACGCGCGTTGTGGACGATCGAGTACCGATTCGGTGGTCAAACGCGCGTTGTGGACGATTGAGGACCGGGCCGCGGGTCGGTACCTTGCTATTGACCGACGTGCGCCCTCTTCAACGATGATCGAGGTAGCCAACCTTTCCTATAGGCACCCGGGCGGAGTGTCGCTTCTGGAAACGGTGTCCTTCAGGGTTCCCGAGGGTCGCAAGGTGGCCCTCGTTGGGGCCAACGGGACCGGCAAGACGACTTTGCTGCGCTTGATCGCGGGCGAGGAGCGGGCGACATCCGGCTTTGTGCGAGCCGACGGCCGCATCGCCTATATGCCGCAGTTCATAGGGACGATGGGGGAGGCATCGACGGTGAGAGACCTCTTGCTCCGTCTGTCGCCGGAGAGCCTGAGGCAGACGGGCGCCCGGTTGCAGGAGGCAGAGGCGCGCGCACAGGGGTCACAAGAACAGAGCGCCCACCTCGAGTACGCGGACGCCCTTGTAGCCTGGGGGGAGGCCGGAGGCTTCGACGCAGAGGTCCTCTGGGACACCTGCTCATCGGCCGCGTTGGGCAAGAGGTTGGAGGAGGTATCGGACCGTCTCCTGACGTCATTGTCTGGAGGCGAGCAGAAGCGGCTTGCTCTCGAGGTCCTGTTTCGCTCCGACGCTCATGTGTTGTTGCTCGACGAGCCCGACAACTTCCTCGATATTCCCGCTACGCGCTGGCTCGAGCGGGTGCTCAACAACTCCGCGAAGACGATCCTGTTCGTGAGCCACGACCGCGCCCTGCTGGCCGCGGTTGCTGAGCGCGTCGTGACGATCGAGGGCAGGGGAGCGTGGACTCACCCCGGCTCGTATACGACCTATCACGAGGCGCGCGCTCGCCGTTCGGAGCGGATCGAGGAGGAGCATCGCCGCTTTCAGGACGAGCGCGACCGCCTGACCGCCATGATTCGTGAGTTCAAGCAGCGATCGATCTACAACGACAAGTTTGCCACCAAGGCCGCGTCGACGGAGAAACGTCTCGAGCGATTCGAGCGAGACAATGCCCCGCCCGAACGCGCCAGGCCACAGGACGTCAAGATGCGGCTGCATGGGGGCCGTACCGGCAAGATCGCGCTGCGCGCCACAGCCCTCGAGATCCCCTCGATCGTCCGCCCCTTCAACGTCGAGCTTTATTTCGGTGAGCGCGTTGGCGTGGTGGGATCAAACGGCACCGGTAAGAGTCATTTCCTCAGACTCCTCGCGGGCGAAGACATCGACCACCGCGGCAGCTGGACGCTAGGAGCGCGCGTCATGCCCGGCCTGTTCTCCCAGACTCATGATCATCCCGAACTTTCCAATGTGGAGCTGTTGGAGGTGATGTCCAAATCGGGGCTCCGGATCGAGCAGGCGATGCCGGCGCTAAAGCGTTACGAGTTGCAGGGCGCGGCGCGAACTCCGTTCTCTCTGCTGTCGGGAGGACAGCAGGCGCGCTTTCAGATCCTGATGTTGGAGATGGCGAGCCCCACCATGCTGTTGCTTGACGAGCCCACCGATAACCTCGACGTCGAGTCTGCCGAAGCGTTGGAGCAGGGCCTCGCCGGCTATGAGGGCACGGTCGTGTCCGTCACGCACGACCGCTGGTTCATGCGCTCGATGGACAGGTTTCTCGTATTCGGCTCCGACGGACATGTGCAGGAGAGCATCGAGTCACCCTATCTGGTGGATGCCTCGAGCTGAGGGTGGGGTCAGCACCGGCTAACGCACGACCTGCGAGCTGGACCCGATCGTGACGCGCGGTTAATCCACCCTCTTGAGAACCATCGTCGAGATGCTCTCGACACCGATCACCTCAGTAGCCTTGAGGAAGCGCTCGCTATCGTCCAGCAGAGGGTCGGTGGTGTCGATTACCACCGTCCACTCGACTCCCCACTCCTCGGGAGGAAGCTTGAACGGCACCTGCCTAAAGGCAGCATTGAACAGAAGCAGGAAGCTGTCGTCGGCGATAAGCTCGCCTTTGGGGCCGGGGTCGGGTATGGCTTCGCCGTTCAAGAACACCATCAGAGACTTGGCGAGGCCGTCGTTCCATTGGCCCTGAGTCATCTCTGCACCTTCGGGCGTGAACCAGGCGATGTCCGAGACACTCGATCCGTAGATGGAGCGGCCGAGAAACCATTTGCGTCTTCGGAACACCGGATGACGCTGGCGGAAAGCCATGAGCCTGCGAGTAAACCCGAGCTGTACTGAGTTCTCGTCTCTGAGCGCCCAGTCGAACCAGGAGATCTCGTTGTCCTGACAGTAGGCGTTGTTGTTTCCTCGCTGCGTTCTCCCCATCTCGTCGCCACCCAGGAACATCGGCACGCCCTGAGAGAGTGCGAGCGTGACGAGGAAGTTCCTCTTCTGCCGTTCTCGGAGAGTGGTGATGGCGGGATCGTCGGTGTCGCCTTCGGCTCCCAAGTTCCACGACCGATTGTAGTTTTCCCCGTCGCGGTTTTGCTCGTGGTTGGCTTCGTTGTGTTTGTCGTTGTAGGAGACGAGGTCGTTCAGCGTGAAGCCGTCGTGGGCGGTGATGAAGTTGATGCTTGCGTAGGGGCTGCGTCCGTCTCCCTGGTAGAGGTCGGAGCTTCCTGTGAGCCGGTTGGCGAACTCGGCGAGGCTGTGATCCTGGCCGCGCCAGAAGTCGCGCATCGTGTCCCGGTATTCACCGTTCCACTCGGACCACAAGGGCGGGAAGTTACCGACCTGGTAGCCGCCCTCACCCACGTCCCACGGCTCCGCGATGAGCTTCATATCGGAGAGCACCGGGTCTTGATGAATGATGTCGAAGAAAGCGGACAGCCTGTCCACATCGAACAGCTCGCGAGCAAGCGTAGCGGCAAGGTCGAAACGAAAGCCATCGACATGCATGTCTATCGCCCAGTAGCGAAGGCTGTCCATGATCAGCTTCAGGACCTGGGGGTTGCGGGCGTTCAGCGAGTTCCCGGTGCCGGTGAAATCGCGGTAGAACCGGGGATTATCCTCCATCAGCCGGTAGTAGGCGGCGTTGTCGGCGCCCCTGAAGGACACCGTCGGTCCCATGTGGCTTCCCTCGCCCGTGTGGTTGTAGACGACGTCGATGATCACTTCGATGCCCGCCTCGTGCAGCACTTTGACCATCTGCTTGAACTCGGTCACCTGTCCGCCGGAAGCACCCGCCGAGCTGTACTCGCTGTGCGGGGCGAAATAGCCGATGGGGTCATAACCCCAATAGTTGCGCAGCCCCTTCTCCAAGAGATGGCGGTGGTGGATGAAATGGTGGACGGGCATCAGCTCGATAGTGGTTATGCCGAGCAGAAGGAGATGCTCAATGGCAGCAGGATGCGCCAACCCCGAATAGGTGCCCCGCAACTCCTCGGGGATCCCCGGGTGAGACATCGTGAAGCCCTTTACGTGGGCCTCGTAGATGACGACTTCGTGCCACGGTATGCGCGGCGCGGTATCGTCCCCCCACTCGAAGGCCGGGTTGATGACGACAGATTTCGGGACGCTCTTGGCGGAGTCTTCGGAGGACGGAACAAGGTCCTCTGAGTCGCCCGCGGCATAGGCAAGCACCTCGTCGCCCGGTTCCACCCCGCCCTCGATGGCCTTCGCATAAGGATCGATCAACATCTTGTGGGGGTTGAAGCGCTGCCCCTCCAGAGGCCGGTAGGCGCCGTCCACGCGGTATCCGTAGCGTTGACCCGGCCCGATTCCGGGCAGATAGCAATGCCACACGAACGCCGTGACCTCGCTGATCGGGACGCGCCACTCGACGTCGCCGTCGAACAGGCACAGGTCGACGCTAGTGGCTTGTTGGGAAAATATGGCGAAGTTGGTGCCGTTCCCGTCCCAGGTCGCGCCGAGGGGGTAGGGAACTCCGGGCCACACATCCATGCGCCGAGGATAAAGGGGCCGGAGCCGTGCCGGGGGGACGGCGCCTGCTCACTCAGCCGGAGGCACTCATTGCCGGCTCGCGGGTGCCGGACCCGGAGGCCTGCTCGGGCAGCTTCATGCCGGGGAGGAACAGCGCGGCAAGCGTGATTACGGCCCCCGCAAGCCCCGCCACGACCAGCGTGGTGCGGGCGCCGATCGCAACCGCCACCGGCCCGCAGAGGGCGAAGGAGAGCGGTAGCAGGGCGGTCGAGATGAGCCAGTCGAGACTGGATACCCGCCCCAGCAGCTCGCCGGGAATGTGCTTTTGCTTGAGGGTCATCCAGGCGATCGTGCCCGCCGTCTCCAGGGCGTGAAAGCAGACGCTGGCGGCCACCAGCTGCCAAATCGTGCCTGCTAACCCGTATCCTGCCACCGCGAGGGTGGCGAGAGTCCAGGCGATGTACATGAAGGTTATGGGCCGCGTGGGTGCACCCCAGCGGCCGAAAGCGAGGGCCGCGCAGATCGAGCCCGCGCCCCCGAGCGCAAACACCAACCCAAGATCGGAGGCATCGCCCCCCAGTTCGTTCTTGACCACGAAGGGGACGAGCGCCTCGGCCGGTCCCATGAACAGCAGATAGGCGACGGCCGCCGCGCTGAAGGTGCCCCACAGCCAGACCCGTGAGCGCACGAAGCTGAATCCGGCCGCCAGCTCGCTCTTGAGGGATCCCAGGCCCACCCCGGCAGCTCCTCGGCTCCCGGCCGACATCGCACAAAGACACGCCGCCGAGACGGCGAAGGTCCCGGCGTCGACGACGAACGCAGCTCCCGCTCCCCAGGCTCCAATGATCCAGCCGCCCAGCGCGGGTCCGATCATCCGCAATGCCAGGGGCTTGACGAGCTGATCCAACGAGTTCGCCTGGGGAAAGAGATCCTTAGGTACGACGTCCACCACGATGGCGTCGAATGCAGGGCCGAAGAACGCCATGCCGGCCCCGTAGACGGCCGCCAATGCGGCTAGATGAAAGAGCTCGAGCCGTCCGGTGAGCGCCAGCACGGCCATGGCTGCGACTGCGATTCCACGGATCACGTCGGCCGCGAGCATCACCCGGCGGCGTGGGAAGCGATCAGAGATCACGCCTCCCACGAGGAGCAGGGCGATGTGAGGCACCGACAACGCCAGCCCAACTATCGAGAAGGCGGTGGGAACGTTCGACAACGAATACGCCTGCCACGCCAACGCGACAAGGAATATTCCATCGCCTGTTAGCGAGACCGCCATTCCGCTCCACAGGAGGCGAAACTCCCGGCCCTTGAAGGGTTCCAGAAGGCCGCGGCGGGCGAACCCGCCCGAGCGGTCGAGGGCCTCGTAACTGTGCATGCTAGGGCTCCTGCGCGGAGACCATGCTACGTGCTTCGGGGGTTTCGAGCCAGCCCAACAGAGCGTCGATGCCCATGGGCTTGGCGAAGAGGAAGCCTTGGCCCGAGGCGCAGCCGAGCTCCACGAGACGGTTCATCTGGCCCGACTGCTCGATGCCCTCGGCAACCGTGTGAAGATCCAGCGCCTCGCTCAGCTTTACTATTGCGGCGGCAAGAGCGGACTCCTCGGCCCCCTCGTTGACCCGATTGATGAAGGAGCGGTCGATCTTCAAGATGTCGACCGGAAAGCGGCTCAGATAGCTCAGGGAGGAGTATCCGGTCCCGAAGTCGTCGACGGCAAGCTTGACCCCGAGTTCCTTTAGCGCGTTCAGCTTGGCGATGGTGCTGTCCGTGTCTATCATCAGCATGCTTTCCGTAATCTCCAGGGTCAGGCAGTTGGCATCGAGCCCCGAATCGGAGAGCGCTTTCTTCACGTCGTCTATCAGGTCGGGCTGCTGTATCTGTTTGGCGGAAAGGTTCACGCTCATTCCCAGGGAGCCCATTTCCGGGCGCCTGACCTGGAGCAGACGTGCTCTGCTGCAAGCTTCTCGAAGCACCCATCTCCCCAGGGGAACGATGAGGCCGGACTCTTCGGCGAGGGAGATGAACTGATCCGGCCCCAGCAGACCGCGCTCCGGATGGTGCCATCGAACGAGCGCCTCGACACCGGTGACGCTCCCGTCGGTAAGATCCACGATCGGCTGGAAGTTGAGGTCGAGCTGATTGTGCTCTATCGCACGCTGCAGCTCGCCCTTTAACTGCAGTCTGTCCAAGACATCTTTGTGCATCGATGGCTCGAAGACCCTGTAAGAGCCCTTTCCATCGCGCTTGGCGAGGTACATGGCAACGTCTGCGTTCCGCACGAAGTCGTCGGCCTGTGTGGTCATGGCCTCCGCGCCCTCGAGGACGGCGATGCCGATGCTGGCGTTCACGAAAAGCTCTCTGTCCTCGACGGTGAATGGGGTGGCAAGAGTGGTGAGGATCCTGTCGGCGACCTCGGCAACGTAGTCGGGTCGCTCTACGTCCTCGAGCAGGATCGCAAACTCGTCGCCGCCGAAGCGCGCCACCGTGTCCATGGGACGCACCGAATCTTGCAGCCGCCGCGCGACGATTCTGAGAACCTCGTCTCCACAAGCGTGGCCCAGACTGTCGTTGATGGTCTTGAAGTCATCGAGATCAACGAAGAGCACTGCCAGTCCCATCGAGTCGCGTACCTGGCGCGCCAGCCCATGGTTTACGCGGTCGGTGAACAGGGCGCGGTTGGCGAGCCCTGTGACGTCGTCGTGAAAAGCCTGATGGGTAAGCTCCTTCTCGAGAGCTTTTCTTTCGCTGATGTCGCGTGCATTGAGTACGATGCCCTCGACGTTGGGGTCGGCCAGCAGGTTGGTGCTCAAGACCTCGAAATGAATCCAGCTTCCATTGGCGTGGCGCAGCCGGCACTCAACCGCTTCGGGATTCGAGTCGTTTTCAGGCGTGACCAAGTTGAGCAAGCTCTGCGCGTCGTTCGAGTCCATCAGTGCGATGAGCTTGGAGCCGGCGAGCTCTCTGCGCCCGTAGCCGAGCACGCGTTCCACGGCCGGCGACTGGTAGGTGATCGTGGAATCGGCTTCGATGACGGTGATGAGGTCGGATGAATGCTGCACCAGGGAGCTGAAACGAGCTTCAGAGCGGCGACGATGCAGATCCTCGGACAGTGCCGCACTCTCGAGAGAAAGTGCAACGTTGGCCGCCAGCGTGCGGAGCGCGTCCGATGATGTGCGGGCCAGGTCCGACGTGCCGGCCACGAACACGAAACCCAGAACCGCCTCGCGCAGAAACAGGGGGAAGGAGGTTGCGTGATCGATGCCGTCGGGCAGTCTGAGAACAGCGCGCGCTCGTTCAGCATCGAGGCGTTGGACGCGCCGGACCTCGCCCGCCGGCCAGAACAGGTCGTCCACCTCCGACTCGAGGAGCACCCACTCTTCCAGAGTGCGAGAGGAGTGCGACTCCTGGGCCGCGACGATGCATAGCTTGCCCGTATCCGAGTACAACGCCAGCAAGGCATGGCGCTGGCCCTCGGCGAGGGTCAACATTGCGTCCAGGGCGGCCTCATAGACCTCTTCTCGAGTCGAGGCAGCCACCAGGGCGCCGCCTGCCTCGCGCAGCCCGCGCTCACGCTTGGCCGATCGTTCGTGCTCGCGCAGCAACCCAGACATCCGGGCCACTACAAGCAGGAACAGCACTGCCGAGCCGGCGATCATCACCGGAAGCTCGATAGGTTCGCCGCGCACAAGCTGAATCGCTTGCACCGCCGGCGCCATCAACGACGCCCCGGTCAAGAGAAGCATCCTCGATCTCGATACGGTGGTCGAGCGGAACGGGGCCGGTCGCTCCAACATGCGCATGGACGGGTGCAGAGCGGCGGCGCCCCAGAAGATGTAGTAGGCGGCCCATCCGACGTCGAGGATTCCTCCCTCCACATAAGGAGCTTCCAACGACACAATGCCGAGTGCTGCGTCGGCCGCCAGCAGCGAGAGGGCGCTGATGCCCAGGAGATAGAGCGCCGGGCGTCTTTCTGCCGAATCCACCGATAGCCGCACCGCAACTGCGAGCAGACAGACGTCCATGGCGGGATAGGCGATCAGGACTATCTTCTGGACCAGCGGCAGCGAGGCATCGTGCGCGTAAGGTGCCATCAGGAAGACCCAGGCCAGCAGACCCACACCGGTGGTGACGATGAGGGCGTCGATCAGGCTGGGGCGGTCGCCGTCCGGGTTGCGCCGGTGGATCAGGGCCAAGGTACCCGGCGATAAGAGCGGGGTACACGCTCAGATAGAAGAAGTCGCCAACCGAGGGGAAGGGGACATCGGTGTCGGAAAAGACCTTAAAGCCGTAATAGAAGGCGTCCCCGGAGACGAACAGGATCTGGCCGAGTGCGAACAGGTTCCATGCGATCGCGCAGGACGGCTTGTGCAGCCTCACTCCTACGAGAATTGCAACCGCCGAGGAGACCCCGATGAGGTTGAACAGCACGCCGTTGCCCTTGAGCCAGGGCACGAAATAGTAGGCGAGGACGAGTACGGCCCCCAGCAGGATGTAGAGCTGCCAGGCTCGTTGCGACAGCGGCTTCACTCCAGTCCCCCTTGGTTGTTTGGGGACGCTCATCGGTCTAGCTTCCCGACCAGCGTGCGACACTCGAGGGGTTCTGCAAGGTGAATTTGTCCGCGACCTCTTCGAGCACTGTGACCAGATGTGCGATCTGATCGTTCTTGTTAGCTGCCGTTACCTGGATGCGGAATCCGACCTCGTTCTTGGGAACCAATGGATAGGCTGCCAAGGTCGCATATATCCCTCGTTTGAACAGGTATCGGCCGACTTCATCCACATCTTGATGATCGGCAAGGGGTATCTCGACTATAGGAAACCCCGACCGATTCGGGGTTGCGATGCCCAGCTTCTCCAGGCAGGTGAGCACGGTCTTGGTCTTTCGATGAAGATCGGCCCGGAGCTGGTCACCTCGGACCTCGTTGACCTCCAGTCCGGCGAGCGTGGTCGCAAGTGAGGCGATGGGAGAGGGGCCCGAGTAGAGGTAAGGGGGCGCCGCGATCTTTAGCATGTCCTTCAGTTGGGTGGGACAGGCGATGAAGGCCAGCAGAGAGGAGAACGATTTGGAGAGGCCGGCGACCAGAACGACGTTCTCATAGGTCTCGCCAAAGTGCTTGACGATGCCGTTGCCGCGCGTCCCATAGTCGCAGAGCTCGCCGGAACTGCGCTCGCCGATCACCCCGAATCCGTGCGCATCGTCGACGTAGAGCAGCGCGCCGTGGTCACGGGCGAGGCTCGCAAACTGACGCAGGTCGGGAGCGTTCCCGGTCATGCTGTTGACTCCGTCCATGCAGATGAGCTTGGTCTTGGAGCCGTCGGCGGCTAGAAGCTCCTGAAGGTGGTCGGGATCGTCGTGACGGAACTTCTTCACCTTGGCGCCGTGATGGCGGGCAACCTGGCAGCCGTCGTAGATCGTCTTGTGGGCGCGGCCGTCAAGAAAAATGGTGCCCGATCCGGCGAGGATCGGTATGACCGACATGTGGATGTGCGTGATCGTCGGCAGAGCTAGCACGTCCTCGGCGCCGAGAAGAGTGGTTAGCTTGGCTTCGATCTCCTCGTAGATCACGGGGCTGCCGAGCAGACGCGACCAGCTCGGGTGTGTGCCCCACTTCTCGAGGTAGGGCAGCACCGACTGAATCACCGTGTCGTCGAGGTCGAGGCCGAGGTAGTTGCAGGAAGCGAAGTCATAGAGCCAGTGGTCGCCGATGCGGATCTTGCGGCCGTCGATCTCGTCGATGACTGCATCGAGCATCGGGTGTCGCTCCTTGAGCCGTGCTAGGTCAGAGACAGTCTCCAGCCAGCGATCGAGCCAACTTCCTCGAGGGGAGGCGCCCGCAGTGGCCCGGTGAGCGCGAGATTTGTCGGAGGAGAAACTCTTGAGCAGCGTCTTGGGAGCCATGACAGAGTTATCGGCGCGGGCTCGACTCGCCGTATCAGCAATCTACGCAGTTTCCCCTCGCCGGAGGGTTGTCGAGTGGATATCAATGGTCACTTTGCAAACTTGTGCACCACTCGGCGATTTGGGCCCCACTAGAGTGTGGCTTGCAGCACCGATCGGTCCTTGCGGGGGTCCGGGTCACCGTCGTCGGGCTCGAGCGTTACCCAGACCTCCGAGTAGGCGGCCAGGGACACTCCAACGGGGCAGCTCCACATCTCATCTAGCGACTTTGAAGGAGCCGGCCGAGACCCAGCCCCGCTCCCCGGACAGCCACACCTCGTAGTGCTCGCCTGCTCGAGTGGGGCGCAGACCCTTGGCCCACAGCACGATCCGGTGGTTCCCGTCCGGTTGCTGCACGAGCTCACCGCGCGCCGAGATCCCGCCAGCCTCGTCGAAAGAGATCGTCCGCACCGTGGCGCCGGTCGGCACAAGCTGCTCCTGCATGGCCTGAATTCGGTCTCTGGCAGTCGAGAGATCGGAGCGCCACGCCATTCCGAACGCCGCCAAGGTAACGGCGGCGGCGGCCAGCGTGGGGGCGATTATCACGCGGATGCTCTTGCCCCTCAGCCGGGACGCGTGCGAGAAATCCTTGGTCGATACCCCCTCGCGGCCCGCAGGGTCGGGCTCGAGCGTGACCAGGGTGAGCACCTCGTGCTCGAGGTGCCGGGGGGGCGGGTGCTCGAGCCCGGAATCCAACAGGGCCGCAGTCACCAGATCCAATTCCGAAAGCTCTGAGAGGCAGGTTTGGCAGGCGGCAAGGTGATCATCGAGGGCGCCCGCCCGAGCGGGGTCGAGCTCGCTCGAGAGGTAGGCGGGAAGGTCGAGGCGGATCTCGCCGCAGCGTCTCACCGGCTGCTCTCCTCAACCACACCTCGTTCAACCAGGCTGCGGCGGAGGCTTTTGAGTCCCGCGTAGAGGCGCGTCTTCACGGTGCCGAGCGGGATGCCCAACGTTCGAGCGACTTCCGCCTGTGTCATGTCCCGCCCGTAGGCGAGCTCGATGATCTCCTGTTGCTTGCGAGGCAGCCGCTTCAGCTCCAGAGAGACTTGCCATGCCTCCCAGGCCTTGTCTTCGTCCCAAGCCTCCTGGTCGCGCGGAGGTTCGGCCAGGGCGAGGGGCCGGCGGGCTCGCTCACGTGCGAGGTCGGCGGCGACATTGCGAGCGATGCCGAAGATCCACGACGAAGCCGCGCCGCGGCGCTCATCGAAAGTAGACGCCCTTCTCCATATCCGAAAAGTGACCTCTTGCACTAGCTCCTCTGCCAGCTTGTGATCCGACAGCCATCGCATGCCGAGGGAGTAGAGGGGCCTCTCAAAGGCCCGGTACAGCTCCCCCAGGGCGTCCGGGTCGCTGCGGCCGACGGCGCGCAGAAGCTCGTTCTCTGCGTCGGCTCTGACCATCGCTTGGGCTCCCGTCGTAGCCGCCTCCGAAGTTCGACTGCGTCATGAAAGACTTGCGGTCGGCCTCGCTGCTCCTATCTTCTACCCTTCTCGGCGCTACTTCGAAGCGGCTGCTAGATTCTCTCGAGATGCCGATTCGCGCCGACGCCGCAGCCCTCGAGCGCCTGCTCCAACTCCAGAGCGAGGACAGCTCCCTGGACAGAGGGCGCAGGCGCCTCGAGGAGTTACCCGAGAGAGCCAGGCTCGACAAGCTCGAGCAACAGCTTGAAGAGCTCTCCTCCGATGTGGTCGTGGCTGCGCGCCACAGAGACGATATTGCCCGCGTTCAGGATCGACTCGAGCAAGAGATCTCCGTGCTGGAGCAGAAGCTGCAGCGAGAGCAGCAGCGGATGTATTCGGGACAGGTGGGCAATCCCAAGGAGCTCTCGAACCTGCAGGCCGAGGTGGAGATGCTCACGCGCCGTCGAGGCGGGCTCGAAGACGAGCTGCTCGAGTCCATGGTGGCGCGCGATGCTTCCGTCTCAACTCTTCAATCACTGAGCTCGGAGCACGACGAGCTGGCGTCTTCGGTTTCAGAGTTGGGCATGGAAGTGGCGCGCCTGTCGAGAGAGATCGAATCGGATTTGGAAGGCCATCAGCAAGCTCGCGACGAGTTGAGGAGTGGGCTGTCCCAAGAGCTCGTCGAGCTCTACGAGAAGATTCGCTCGGCCAAAGGTGGCGTCGGGGCAGCTGCTCTAGAGCGGGGGACGTGTCAGGGATGTCACACGAAGCTGCCGGCGCGCGAGGTCGAACGCCTGCGAGCCGAAGGCGGTTTGCAGCGTTGTGACAACTGCCGGCGCATCCTGGTGGTCCCATGAGATCGGTTCTCTACACCGACGGTGGCGCGCGTGGCAATCCTGGGCCTGCGGGAATCGGAGTCGTGCTCGAGGATTCAGAGGGCGATGTTGTGGCGGAGATCGCCGAGGGAATCGGATACGCCACAAACAACGTGGCGGAGTATCGTGCGCTCATAGCGGGGCTCGAGCTCGCCCTCGAGCACGGTTGCACCGAGCTTGAGGTTCGGATCGACTCGAAGCTCGTTGCGATGCAGGTTGAGGGCCGGTGGAAGATCAAGAGCGACTCTCTCCGGTCCCTGGCGGTGAAAGCACGGTCGTTGCTGGATCGCTTCGGGCAGGTCTCCATTTCTCACGTGCCGCGACTCGAAAACGCACGCGCCGATCGTCTCGCGAACATCGGGATGGACTCGGCATCGCTGGCGGAGCCGGGCATCGCTCCACAGCAATCCCAGATCCTCTAGTGCCTTAGCGTGCTCCTGTGGCACTTGGGCGTGGCGGCGGTGATCACCTACGTCAGCCTGGGGCGGAGACGCATCGACTACCGCTTCGTGCTGGTGGGGGCAATCGCACCCGACCTGGTCGACTCTGTGCTGCGCCTGGCACTGCCGAGTAACTCCTCCGGGCGCTATCTCGCACATTCCCTCCTGGCCGTCATCGCGGTGGCGCTCGCCGTCCTCGTCACCACGTCGGGCGAACGGCGCCTGGCGGCGTTCGGCCTTGCGGTCGGGTGGCTCCTGCATCTGGTCGGCGACGGGATGTGGAATTCGCCTCGGACATTTCTGTGGCCGGCGTTCGGCTCGGCTTTTTCCTCCGCCCCTGCCGAGCCCTACTCGTGGGACCTTCTCACAAACCCTCTGTCCCACCTGGGTACCTGGGGTGCGGAGGCAGTGGGGGCCCTCTGTTTGGCGTGGTTCTACGTGGCCTTTCGGCTCGGCAGCGACGGACGGTTGCGCCGGTTCCTCCTCGACGGTTACCTGCGCCCCTAGTGCACCCTTGCGTAAGTCCCGTCGCACCAGAACGTCCCTGCATCGACGATGGCGGCGTTCCTCGTCGCTCACGTACCCTCCGGGTACGCTCGACTCCTCGCGCCTTGCCCTCGCCGCGCAGAGACCGCTCTGGATGCTGACGCTACTTTCGCGCAGGAGCCCTAGCAAGCCTCGATCGGGCCGCACGGCGGGCGGCTTTCTCTGGGAGAATGGGACGGGAGTCGGCCGGGCGGCCGCGGCCCAGGCGGAGACGCCGAGGCCGAGGAAAGTCCGGGCTCCGCAGGGCAGGACGCTGGGGAAAGTCCCAGGCGGGGCGACCCGTGGACAGTGCCACAGAAAACAGACCGCCCCGGCTCGATTCAGTCGGCCGGGGTAAGGGTGAAACGGTGAGGTAAGAGCTCACCAGCGCGCCGGGCGACCGGCGCGGCTCGGCAAACCCCGTCCGGAGCAAGGCCAAGCAGGGGGTGAGGGCGGCCCGTCCGCCCCGGTTCGCCGGGTGCCCCCGGGTAGGCCGCTAGAGGCGAGCGGTAACGCTCGTCGTAGAGGGATGGCCGCCGCGGCCCCCGCAAGGGGGTCGAACAGAACCCGGCTTACAGGCCGGCTCCCGCCTTTTTCGTGCCGAGTGGTGGCCAGATGCTCTATCTGGTCACCACACCACCACTCGGCACCGTGCTCCTCAGTCGCGCGGCAGCCTGAAGCTGAAACGAGAGCCCCGGCCCGGCTCGCTGTCGACCCACATCGAGCCCCCATGCCGCTCGATGATCGCCTTGGAGGCGTAGAGCCCGAGGCCCGAACCAGGCTTGTCGCGGGCGCCGACGCGCGTAAACATGTGAAACAGCTTGGGCAGGTCGGGTGCCGCAATGCCCGGGCCGAAATCCTCGACCGCGATCTCGGCCCAGCGCGGGGCCCCGGCCCGTGCCTCCTCCGCTCTAACCGAGAGCGTTATGGGGGTGGGCTCGGGGGCGAACTTGAGAGCGTTGGATACAAGATTGACAAGCACCTGCTTGATCTTGTCGCGATCGACGGCCGCGGTGACCGGCTCAGCGGGCGCGGCCACTGCCACCCGGCCCCCGCCGCCGGCATCCAGTGCGGCCTCACCGGCGAGCTCCACCAGATCGCAGCGCGCCACCTCTATTGAGCCTTGGTGCCGTCGCAGGGTTTCGGCGTCCAGCACGTTCGACACCAGCCTCGTGAGCCGGGACGACTCGCGACCCAAGATCTCCACGAGCTCCGCGCGCAGGTCGTCCGCGATCTCGTCGGCCGGTCGTTTCAGAAGGTGTGCGATGCCCGAGATCACGGTCAGAGGGGAGCGAAGCTCGTGAACGAACACCGAGATAGCGTCCGCACGCAGTCGCTCGCCCTCGAGCAGTCGCGCATGTCCCACCGCCAGGGACGCCAGTGTAGCGAGCCCTGATACGGCGTCGGCGTCGGCGTCCGAGAAAGAGGAGTCACCCAAGCTCCGACCCAGATAGAGATAGAGGACCCCAGCCCCGTCCGCCAGCGGCAGGGGAACCCCGAGAAAAGAATGGGATGCGGCCGGCACCGGTCCGGTGCAGTCGGTGTCCGAGTACCCTTCGGTGCGGCTCCAGCGCAGTGGGCGACCGGCGGAGGGTGGTCCGTGCTCGCCCTCGGGGCGAGCTATCTCGGCGGCGCCCCTGCCCAAGGCCACGAAATCCCGCATCGCACCTGTGGGGGTGAAGACCGCGAGCGCGCCGAAATCCGCTGCGACCAGCTCCATGGCCTGCTCGAGTACCGCGTTGAAGACGCGCCCGGGCTCGGCCCTGTCACCATGTGAGTCTGTGACGCCCACCTCGTCTGCCATCTCAAGCGTGTCCCGCCTCCGCCCCTGCATCCCCTTACTTCTTACTAACATCGACGCAGCATTCCCCGACGACAGGAGGACCTCATGACTAGGGAGATCATTGCGACGCCGGAGGCTCCCGAGGCGGTGGGCGCGTACTCCCAGGCGACTACCGGCAACGGGTTCGTATTCTGCTCCGGACAGATTCCCCTCGACCCCGCCACGGGGGAGATGGTCGGCGGCTCGGTCGCAGACCAGACCCGGCGCTGCCTCGACAACCTCAGCGCGGTGCTGTCGGCGGCGGGCTCAGGCCTGGAGCGTGTCGCAAAGGTCAACGTCTACCTGGAGGACATCGCGGACTTCGCCGAGTTCAACGACGCCTACTCCTCCTACTTCCAGTCCGACCCGCCGGCTCGCGCCGCCGTCGGAGCGAGCGGGCTGCCCAAGGGCGCGCGGGTAGAGATCGAATGCATAGCCCTCCAATAGTCAACAGTTTCGCTATGAGCTCAGTCGGGTTCGCCCACCACCTGGTCGCCGAAGACGATAGTCACCTCTTTATCGTGGCTGCTTCCCGCAACCGGTTCGACTCCGGCCTCTTCGGGAGTGTCTGCGTCGAGCCGGTTGACGTAGCTCTCGAGCTTGCCCATGAAGAACAGCAGGCCCACGATCACCAGAGGCCAGGTGAGGAGCACCAACCCAAGAAAGACGCGGTACGTCACACCCCAAAGTGTCGCAGACGATGAGCTTCTCCCCGGCTGCGGCGGCTGAGGGGGTGGAGCGCCGGCGGCTCATCGATCGCCTCGTCCGTCTGGTGCGGACGCCATCGGAGAACCCTCCCGGAGACGAGGCCGAGGCGTCGGCGTTGGTGGCGTCCTATTGTGAGGAGCTCGGCCTCGAGGTCGAGCTCCACGAGGCGGTCCCCGGAAGGCCCAACGTGGTCGCCCGGCTGCGCGGGAGCGAAGAGGGACCGACTCTGACCTACTGCTCTCACATCGACGTCGTCCCCGCGGGCGAGCATTCGCTGTGGGAGCACGACCCCTATTCAGCGGATATTGCCGCAGGCAGAATGCACGGACGGGGATCGGGTGATGCCAAAGGCCCGGTGGCGGCCGCTCTGGAGGCGGTGGCGGTGCTCAAGGAAGCCGAGGTTCCCCTTGCGGGCGTGCTCGAGCTGGCCCTGGTGGCAGATGAGGAGACGATGGGGTTCTGCGGCGCTGGAGCTCTGGTCGAGAAGGGCATCCTCCGGCCCGACTATGCCATCGTAGGTGAGCCCACCTCGCTCAGAGTGGTGCACGCGCAACGGGGGGCGTGCTGGATGCGGGTCACGACCTCGGGCCGGGCGGGCCACGGCTCCGCCCCGGAGCGCGGCGTGAGCGCGATCAAGCACATGGCCGAGATCATCCTCCAGCTGGAGGGGGCCCTTCCCGACGTGTCGCACCCCGTCCTCGGAGGTCCGAGCATCAACGTCGGGGTCATCTCGGGGGGCGCCAAGGTCAACATCGTGCCCGCCTCCTGCACCGTGGAGATCGACCGTCGCAGCGTGCCTCCGGAGAGCGAGGCCAGCGTGATCGCCTCGGTCGAGGAGGCGATCGAGCGCGCCCGCGCTCGCTTCGAGGACATCGACGCCTCCGTCGAGATGACCTTCTACGGTGAGCCCTTCGAGGTGAATGAGGACTCTGAGGTGGTCCGAGCCATGGCGCGGGCCACCGAGCAGGCCTGCAGTCGCCCCGCCGAGCTGATGGGCTTTCGGGGCGCCTCCGACGCTCGCTTCCTGGCCGCGGCGGGCGCCGAGGTGATCATTTGCGGCCCCGGCGACATCACTCTCGCCCACACCGCGCGGGAGTCGGTCGATCTCGACGAGGTCGAACGGGCCGCGGTGGCCTATGCGCTCGCGTTCGCCGACCTGCTGAGCCCCCGGTGAGGGAGTTCTCGTGGTCGCATACGCTCAGCGAGCTTCTCGGAGGGCGTGACCTCTCCGAGGAGCGCGCGGCCATGGCGATGTCGGAGATCATGCAGGGGGCCGCGACGCCGGCGCAGGTGGCGGGTTTCGTGGTAGCGCTGAGGGCCAAGGGCGAGACACCCCAAGAGGTTTCGGGCCTGGTCAAGACGATGCGAGCGTTCGCCGCCCGGGTGCCCGTGGCCGGCGAGCTGCTCGACACTTGCGGGACGGGGGGTGACCGGGCCGGGACCTTCAACGTCTCCACCGCCGCGGCCCTCGTGTGCGCCGGCGCAGGGGCGCGGGTAGCGAAGCATGGAAACCGTGCCGCGTCGTCACGCTGCGGCTCGGCGGACGTGCTGGAGACCCTCGGGGTCCGCATCGACCTCCCTCCGGAGAAGGTCGCCTACTGCATCGAAGAGGCGGGGATGGGGTTCTGCTTCGCGCCTGTGTTTCATCCCGCCATGCGCCACGCTGCCGCACCTCGCCGGGAGCTGGGCGTGGCCACGGTCTTCAACTTCCTCGGCCCCCTCACGAATCCCGCCGGCGTCACACGCCAGGCCCTCGGGGTGTCCGACCTCCGCATGCTGGAAGTCATGGTTGCCACGCTGGCGCGCCTCGGCAGCGTTCACGTGGTCGCCTTTCATGGCTACGGCGGGCTCGACGAGCTTTCCACCGCGGGGCCCTCGCAGGTGGTCGAGCTGGTCTCGGGAGAGATCCGCCGGACCGTGGTGGACCCGGTGGAGCTAGGGCTCGAGCCCGCTCCGGAGGAGGCGATCAGGGGAGGCAGCGCAGCCACGAACGCGGCCACGATTCGATCGGTGCTGGAGGGCGAAAGGGGGCCGCGGCGTGACATCGTGCTGTTGAATGCCGCCGCCGGCCTGGTGGCGGCCGGGCGCGCCCCCGATCTGGAGGAGGGACTGGTGGGGGCCGCAGGTGCGCTGGATTCGGGGGCCGCGGCCGTGACCCTCGACCGGCTCATCGAGGTGTCCCGCTCCCTTTAGGTTTGCCCTCATGACGACAGAGCGGAAAGACACACCGTTCGAGGGCTCGGAGAAGGAGCTGCTCGAGGCCACCCTCGATTTCCACCGCGCCACACTGCTGCAGAAGACCTCCGGCCTCTCCGAGCACGATCTGCGCCGGGAGATGACCGCCTCGGGGACGAACTTGCTGGGATTAGTCAAACACCTCGCCTACGTGGAGCGCTGGTGGTTCCAGTGGATCCATGCCGGGGACGACGTGCACTTCCCGTGGACCGACGACGACCCCGACGCCGACTTCCGGGCGGAGGCCGACGAGACCGCCGAGCAGGTGTTCGCGCTCTACCGCGCGGAGAACGAGCGCGCCCGCACGATCGCCTCGGCCGCCGAGCTCGACGCCGTGGCCCGGCGCGCTCACAGGGGCGAAGCACGCCCCAGCCTGCGGTGGGTTCTGTTGCACATGATTCAGGAGACCGCGCGCCACAACGGCCACGCCGACATCGTGCGTGAGCTGATCGACGGCACCACCGGCGAATAGCCGGCTCCTCTCGTCAAATACGGTGGCAACTGCGGTGCGTGAGCGTGGGGAGCGGGGGTGTTCGCCATAGGATCGGCCTCCATGGGAACAGGCCGCCCCGCGACGCGGGAGCAACTCGAGGCGATGCTGGCTTCGGCCCGGGCCGAGGCCTCCGCGGCGGGCGCCCTGCTCACACTGGCTTCCAGGCTGTCCGAGATCCGAGGATTCCAGGACACGATTCGCTGGTCGACGGAGGCGTGCCGCGACATGTTCGGTGCCGAGCGTACCTACGTCGTGTCGCGACGGGAGAGGGGCGGGGTGCTCGAGGTCATGAGCTCTGTGGGCTTCGATCCCGTGCTCCAGGCTTACCTCGAGAAGCAAGCTGGGGTGCGCGGAGGGCTCCCGCTCATGACCCACGTTCTCGACCATCAGAAGGTCATGGTGCTCGCGGACGTTGCCGCGAGCTCCTTGTTGGATGCCGAACAGGCTCGGAGCCGCTCCCTGGGCGCCTACATCGGGATCCCTCTGCTGCGGGGGGAGGAGGCCATCGGGGGCATGGCACTGGAGTTCAGCCGAGCCCAGGACTTCGGACGCGAGCAGGAGCGCATGGCGGAAGGGATCGCCCGGCTCCTGGGGATGGCGTTGGTCAACGCCCGTCGCTTCACCATGCTGACGAAGATCCGGGCCTTCGGGGTCAGGATCTCCACCCGGCAGCGCTTGCGCCCGCTGATCGACCAGATCTGCGAGGCGGCGCGCGAGCTGGTCGATGCCGACCAGGCGGAGGTGGTGCTGGTGGATTCTCCGACGGTGCTCCTCGAGGACTCGGACGGACTCCCCTGGGACCGCCTGCAGCAGCGTGAGGTGACCGCCGTTCAGGAGTCGGGCGCTCCGGAGTCGGGCGGGGCGGTCGCAGTCGGCCTCCTTGCTTCCAACGGCTCGATCCTCGGCGCACTGGTGCTTTCCTTCGGGTGGCCGCTAAGGCTCGGCCCCCTGCGCGCAGAGGCCCTGAGGGTGGCCGCCGTCCAAGCGGGGATCGCCATCGAGAATTCACAGCGGTTCGAGCGCCAGAGGGCAATGGCAAAGACTCTCCAGAGGGCGCTGGTTACCAGGGATGTGCCGGACATAGAGGGTTACGAGCTCGCCTGGATATACCAGGCATCCGAGGCCGACGCCGAGGTTGGGGGGGATTTCTACGACATCTTCGAGCTCGGTGATTCGGTGGCTCTGGTGGTGGGCGACATCTCCGGCAAAGGATTGGAGGCGGCGGCACAGACGGCGATGGCGAAGTACATGCTGCGTGCCTACGCGCTGCGAAATAACAGGCCCGACTCAGTCCTGTACCACCTCAACAATGCCCTCTTCGGCAGGATCGGCACCGACCGCTTCGCCACGGCCTTCTACGGAGTCCTCACCGCCGACCACGTCCTGGAGTTCGCTCTCGGCGGCCACCCCCCGCCGTTCGTCTTTCGCGCCGCCTCCGCCACCGCCGAGTCGATAACGGCCCGTGGGCACCTGCTGGGAGCGTTCGAAGATCAGACCTACGCAGCCGAGAAGACCATCTTGGAGCCGGGAGACGGGCTCGTGGTGTTCACGGATGGGTTGATCGAGGCGCGGCGAGGCGACGAGCTGTTCGGGGCCCAGCGAGTCGCCGCGTCGATCGCCCGCCACGCCGCGGAGGCCTCCTCCGAGGAGCTGGTGCAGCGCGTCTACGAAGATGCGCGGTCGTTCGGCGAGGTCACCGACGACACCGTCGTGCTGGTGCTCAGGCGACTGAGCGCCCCTCGGCCGTGAGGGTGCCCGAAGGGGCCGAGCGAGAGTTGTTGCGGGCTCTGGGGGCTTACCTTCGGGCGGCGCCGGTATCGGAGCTCCCGCCCTCGATCCGGCGCTTCCGCAACTTTCGTCAGGCCGCTCTGCGGCCCCATCGGGACAGGTTGTTGGAGGCGCTCGGCAAGGACGACGACCTGCGTGCCGCCATCCTTGAGTGGCTGGAGGAGAGCAAGTCCCGCCTCACGGCGCAGCAGGAACGGGTATTGCGCGTGGTTGCCGAACGGGCCGAGGGGTGGGAGGAGCAGCTCGCAAAGGCCCCTCCCGACCCGCCGTCCCAGCCGATGCCCGAAGAGGCTCTATCAAAGGCGCCCGACCCCGACTACAAGGCAGAGGCTCGCAGGCTGCGGGCACAGCTGCGCGCTACCACTCGAGATCATGCCTCGGCCTCAGCGGCGCTGACTCGGCAGGTCGCAGAGTTGCGCAGCCGGACAGAGACGGCCGAGAGCGCGGCGCGCGAGGCGGCCGCGGCCGCTCAGGCCACCAAGCAGGGACAGCACAGGGAGCTACGGCGGCTGCAGCGGGCTGCGGACAAGGCTGCGGCCCAACGGGACCGGGCGCTGTCCGAGGCAAAGGCCCTCCGCCGGGAGGTAAAGCGGGAGGCGCGGCGGGCCGACGCCGCGGAACGGGCCCGTGCCCCGACCCGTAGCGCCGGGGCTCCCAAGGACACTCCTGAGCGTGCCGCAGCTGGAACGACGCGCTCCGCGGCCCGCCCGCGCATCCGCCGGGCGTTGCCGGCCCCGCCCGGGCTGCTGGAGGACGACCCTGCCACTCTCGCTCACTGGCTCGGCGCGGTTGACGTGGGTCTTCTGGTGGACGGCTACAACGTGGCGAGACAGGACGGGGCGTTCCGCGCACTGTCGCCGGAGGACCAGCGCGCCCGCACGATCGATGAGGTCTCTCGTATCGCCCGGCGTCACGGGGTGCCCACAACCGTGGTTTTCGACGGCGCCGACGTTGCTCCCGGCACCTCCCCAAGGCGGCGCGGCCTGGTCAAGGTGGAGTATTCGCGGCCCCCGGAGTCGGGCGATGATCACGTCGTCGCACTGCTTGCCTCGTGGCCTCCCAGCCCGGTGGTGGTGGCGACCAGCGATAAGGGGCTGCAGGAGCGCTGCCGCCCCCGAGGGGCGACGATCGCCACCTCCGAGCAGCTGCTGGCCGCCCTCCGCTGAGCCCGCCCGGCGAACGATCTTTTCAACAGGAGCCCCGCTCACCGGGCTGGTGTTGATTAGATCGAGATCGGGCCTCCAGTGCCGCCCGGATGCGCTGCGCCACCGTGTCGGAACGGCGTTCCAAGTCTTCGTAGGTGATTGGATGATGATCCAACCGAGCGTCTGGAGCCGGTTCAGCCGCTCCATATCCGAGAGCCGCGCAGCCCAGCTCGAGTGCCACCGATACGACCGGACCTCGATCGCGACCTTCAGTTCGGGATAAGCGAAGTCGACGCGACCTATGAACTCTCTTCCTTCCCGTATCTCGACCTGCCGTTCGGGCTGCGGCAAGCGGTGGCGCCTCAGCAGCCGACTCAGCCGAGTCTCCAGGGCGCTGTCCGTGGGCGCCACATCCCCTCGGGCGTCGAGCAGCTTTGCAAGTGCGCCCGGCCCCCTGCTGCCGCGCCCACCGAATCTTTCAACACCCGCTCGCAGCCGATCCACCGAGGTCAGGCGCTGCCTGAGCGCCGAGTCGACCGCCTCCTCGAGGCCCTTCTGAGAGAGGACTGAACCAACATCGATCAGCGTCCGAGTCGGGGTGGTCGACGGGATCGAATCGACGGTCGTCAGCTCGAAAGGATCAAGGTCGGTCGAGCGGTGGATGCGGACCGCCCCGGTGGAGGTGCGTCTCGTGACCGTGGTTGTGACCTCGAGGATTTCGCCGGAGAAGCCCTCGATTCCCAAGAGCATCAGAGCGCTCCTGTGCGACGCGACCCCGCTGGTCCACAGACAGGCGCCCAGGAGCCGCTGGCGCCATGACTCGGGGGCTGCTCCAATTCGGTAGACGCTGGGGTACAGCCGAACGAATAGCCCTGAGCTCAGGCGTCGGTCGATTCCCGTGGCCGAGAGGCCGAGCAGCAGCAACTGCGTGCGGGCGATCACCCAATGTTGTGAGGCGGCCAGCTTCAGGCATGCCCGATCGACGGTGTTCATCCGAACAGTCGACCCATTAGCTGCCTGCCTTGGAGTGTTGCGCGCCACATTTCTCTAACAAATCAAGAGGAGCCCCGCTGAGCGGGGTTGGTGTTGAAAATGTCGTCAGAGGCCGCGTGTCATAGGTCTGTCCTAGGTTCATCCCCAACAGGTTCACCAACGCCCTCGAGGAGGCCGCCGTGAGGATCGACTGCAACGATTGCGTGATGTTTCGCACCGAGCACTGCGAGGACTGCCTCGTGACTGCGGTGTTGCACCCCCCCGGGACCGGGGTCGAGATCGATGAAGAGCTGGACTCGCCGCTGGAGGCGCTTTCTGGAGCCGGGCTGCTCCCGGTTCTGCGCTTCAAGCCGCGCGCCGAGGGGGAATCCCGCCGCGTAGGCTGAGCCGGTGAGCGTCGGCAGAGCGGTGGTCGTGATCCTGTTGCTTGCGGGGGCCGCGGCCGGGGTTCTTGCGCTCGTCTCGCGCACGCCCGGCGAAGTGCGCCTTGCGGAGCCACCTCCGGGGGCCCGTGACCCGGCGCTGGGTGCTCACTTCACCCCTCAGCAGATCGCCAGGCACGGCGCCTACCGGGGCCCCGCCTATCTATCTCTCGGACTGTCGATAACTCTCCAGACGGCAGTTCTCGTCATCCTGATGCGAGGGCCCTTCCCCCGGCTGATCGACCGGCTCGATGACGTGCCGGGTGGGTTTGTCGTGGCCGCGGCCCTGGGCGGTGCGGCCGTGGTTGCCGCGCTCTCACTGGCAGGTCTGCCGCTGTCGTTCGTGCGTGGCTATTCGATCGAGCAGGCCTGGAACCTGTCGACCCAGAGCCCTGGGGGTTGGGCCGGGGACCAGCTCCGCGCGCTGCTGATCGGGACGGTTACGGGAGCGGTCGGAGCAGTGGTCTTTTTCGCGCTGGTCCGCTGGCAGCCGCGCACTTGGTGGCTGTGGGGGTGGGGGGCGTTTACGTTATTGAGCGTGTTGCTGGCGTTTGTGTGGCCGGTGGTCGTAGCGCCGCTGTTCAACCGCTTCACTCCTCTCCAGGACCGGGAACTGGCCGGTCGCATCAGAGCATTGGCGGCCGCCGCCGACGTGTCGCTTGGAGACGTCTTGGTGGCGGATGCGAGCCGCCGCAGCACCGCGGAGAATGCCTATGTGGCGGGCTTTTCTCAGACCAAGCGCATGGTGCTGTACGACACGCTGCTGCGCTCCGGCACCGAACGGGAGACGCTGTTCGTGGTCGCCCACGAGCTCGGACACGAGGCAGAGAGCCACGTCCTCAAGAACATAGCGCTGTCCTCTGCGGGACTCTTTGGAGGCTTCTCTCTGTTGGCCTTGCTGTCGAGCCGAGGGACGTGGTGGTCGTGGGCGGGTGCATCGGGACCGTCAGATCTACGTGCCCTGCCGTTGCTGGTGCTGTATGCAACGGTCGTCGGACTCCTCACGCTTCCGCTCCAGAGCGCGATATCGCGCGCCTTCGAACGCCGCGCCGACGCCATCGCGGTGTCCTTGACCAACGATCCAGAAGCCGCCGTGTCGTCGTTTCGGCGCCTGGCGTTGTCGAACATCGCCGACCTCGCCCCGCCCCCGGCTGCCGTCGTCCTGCTCTACAGTCACCCTCCGACGGCGGAGCGGATCAGGGCCGCTCTCAGGGCCGGCGCCGACTAGCTCAGTCCAGGATTCTTGTCCGGGCACACTATGCTGAGATCTCTGCGGCTACCTTTCTGAGGAGGCGACAGTGCCGATCACCGTGCGTGACCTCCACGCGTTCAAGGAGCGCGGCGAGCGCTTCATCATGCTCACCGCCTACGATGCCTCGATGGCCCGGTTACTCGATCGGGCGGGGGCCCCGGTGCTTCTGGTCGGGGACACACTGGGCGAGGTGATGCTGGGCCATAGCTCGACCGTCCCCGTGACCATGGACGACATGATTCACCACGCGACTGCTGTCACCAGGGCAGTGGAGAATGCATTCGTCGTCGGCGATATGCCGTTCATGAGCTACCAGGCATCGACCATCGAAGCGCTCCACAACGCCGGTCGCCACCTGAAGGAGGCCGGGGTCAATGCCGTGAAGCTCGAGGGGGGCGGCCCTATTGCAGAGGTCGTCAATCGCATGGTGGAGGCCGGTATCCCGGTAATGGGACACCTTGGTCTCACTCCGCAGTCCGTCCATCAACTGGGGGGCTATCGCGTGCAGGGGCGGGGTGAGGCCGCCGCGAGGATTCTGCAGGATGCCAAGGATCTCGAGGCTGCGGGCGCATTCGCTGTGGTGCTGGAGGCGGTTCCCCAGGCGCTCGGGCGCGAGGTCACCGAAAGCCTTTCGATTCCTACGATCGGCATCGGCGCGGGTCCTCACTGCGACGCCCAGGTGCTGGTATTGCACGACTTTCTCGGCCTCACGACGGGACGCACGCCGCGGTTTGTCAAGCGTTATGCATCGCTGGGAGACGAGGTCACGAGGGCGGTCCAGGAGTTCGCCCGGGAGGTCGCGGAGGGCTCCTTCCCCGACTCCGAGCACTCCTACGACTAACCCTGCGGCTAAACCGGCCACCATGCCGGCCTAGTGATTGGACCGCCCGCCCCGGTATCCGCTTGAGGAAAACGCCGTGTCTGCCGATAGACGAACACGGGTGCGCGCCGAGCGCGCTCGAAGCTACAGGCCATAGCGGGAGTCAGCATGGGACAGACTTCGGCGCCGCACGGCGCCCCATCAAGAACAGAGACATGGAAGTGTCAGGGGTGCGGCGCCACCAATCGAGCGGGCGCGCAATGGTGCGGACAATGCTTCGTTGCTCCCGCCACTACTCCCGGCCCCCGCCCGGTGAGTAGGACCACGGCGGAGCCCCCCCCTGAATCGGCGCCGCCCGAGCCGGATGAGCCCGCGCACGCGGCCGCGCCCCAGGCCGACCCCACCACTCTCGAGGAAGCGCTCCTGCTCCTGGCCAAGAAGTCCGGAGGTGCCACTGCGCCTGCGACCGCCGCCCGGCAACCGGCCCCGGCCGACACCGAAGCGCCCGAAGTCGATGCGGGCGCATTCAGTGTTAGGGCTGGAGAGATCACCTGGGTTTGCAAATGGTGTGAGGCACGCAACCTGCTTGCCGAGCAGAGTTGCTCGGTCTGCGGCGCCAGCTTCGGCGAGGTCCTCAAGGAGGAGAAGCAGCAGGTGACGCGCGATCCGGGAACGGTTGCGCTGATATCGCTGTTCTTTCCCGGAGCGGGGCATGCCTACATGGGCGATTGGGGCCAGGGAGTGGCGAGAGCCGTGGTCAGCATCTGGGCGGTGCTCGTCTGCTTCTTCGCCAGCGTCCAAGGCGGGAAGGGGATGCTGCTGGCGATCGCCTTCGGCGTCATCGCCTTTTGTCTGTGGGTGATCTCTGCCCACGACGCCTTCCGCGAGGCATCGGGCTCGCCGGCCCTCGCCCTGATCAAGAGCCGGCACTTTCTCTATCTGGTCTTGGGGCTGCTGGGCCTGCAGCTATCCATGGTGTTCATCGTGACCCTGAGCTCTAGCTGACCGGGGCCACCTCAAGAGCGTCCACCATCCCCTCGGGACCGGCGACGAACCACGAGCCGCCCCTGTAGGCGGCGCCGACTCGACCCCCATCGTCCAGCGCCAGAAGGCCCGCTGTGGCATCTCCCCGTCGCTCCCCGAGCATCGCAATAACGGTTTCGCAGGCCTGTTGGGGGGCGACCCCGTTCTCGATCAAGAGTCCAACCCGCACGCTCGCGAGCCCCTCGACGAACAGCTCGCCGATCCCGGTTCCGGTGACAGCCGCTCTTTGTGAGGCGTAGAAACCGGCGCCGAACAAGGGGGAATCGCCGACCCTCCCGGGCATCTGACCGGTCACACCTCCGGTCGAGCTCCCCGCGCAAAGGTGGCCGCTGTCGTCGAGAGCGACGGCGCCTACGGTGTCCATGTGATCGTGCGCACTGGAGCTGTCCCGATCGTGACCGCCCCCCGAGCTCACAATCCGCCACAACGATCGTTGTTCGGGAGTGGTATCCCCGAGGGGTTCGAGCCCTATGGCCGCGGCAAGACGAGCCGCCCCCGGTCCCGCCACCAAGACGTGGGGAGTGCGCTCGAGTACGGCGCGCGCCAGACGGATGGGATTGCGCACTGCGACGGCGGCGACCGCACCGACCGCACCCGTGGATCCGTCGGCGATCCCGGCATCGAGCTCGAGCTCACCCGCCCCATTGAGTACCGCGCCGTAGCCGGCGTTCAGCTCAGGGTCGTCTTCCAGCCGGCAGATGGCGGCCTCTACAGCCCCCAGAGCGCTCGACGAGTCACGGGCCGAAACGACCGCATAGGTCAGGTCACGCGCCGTCCGGGCCTTCCCCGAGACTCCTCCATGAACGTAGACACGCACGAACTGATCCTCTGTCGCATCGGTACCGGCGTCAACGATCGTCACTGATCAACGATCCGCACGATCACTGGAGGGGCGAACCGGTACCATCCCCGGGTGGCGATCTATGTCGTGTCCGATCTTCACGGAGCAGACGACGCGCTCGTGAAGGCGGTACCAGAGGGCGCCATCCTGTTTCTCTTGGGAGATCTCATCAACTTCATCGACTACACGTCGATGAGCGGGATCCTCACCGAGGTCTTTTCTCTAGAGACGGTGTCCGAGGTCGTCCGCCTGCGCACCGCCGGTGATGTGCTCGAGGCCCGGCGCATCATGGAGGCTCGCTCCGAGGGCCGGGAGCAGGAGGTGCGGGCCGAGATCTCCTCGCTCGTCCGGAGAGAGTACGACCGGGTGTTCGGAGCCCTGCCAGAGCCCACTTATCTGATTCTCGGAAACGTCGACAACCCCGCGCTTGCCAAGTCGCTTTGTGAGGCCACTCCAGCCGTGACGCCGGCTGACGGCCGTGTCTTCGAGCTCGACGGCGAGCGCTTCGGCTTCGTCGGGGGCGCTCTGCCCACCCCGTTGCACGTCGCCGGCGAGATCTCGGTCGAGGAGATGAGAGCAAAGGTGGAGTCGCTCGGGGAGGCCGACGTCCTCTGCTCGCACATACCTCCTGCGGTGCCGGAGCTTTGTTACGACACACGAGCCAAGAGGGTGGAGCGAGGCAGCGATGCGCTTCTCGCCTACATCGAGGAGGTGCAGCCCCGCCGCCACTACTTTGGTCACGTGCACCAGCCGCTTATGTCCTCGATGCACATCGGGCGCACTCTGTGCTTGAACGTCGGCTACTTCAGGAGGACCCGCCGGGCCTTCGCCCACCGCTCCGGCGACGACTGAGGGGGCCGGGGAGACCCAGCTTTCTCCACCCAGGGACCCCCCACCGATCTTAAAGAGGAAAAGTCGCCTCCGCGGCCCTATCCTGGTGTGGTGGGACTGAGACGCACGGCCATCGGAATCGATGTGGGCGGGACCGGCACCAAGGGCGCCCTGGTTCACGACTCGGGTGAGATCGTCGGACGCGTCGAGCGACCGACGCTGTTCTCGGGGGGCACCAAGGGAGCGATCGCCGTGGCCGAGGACCTGATGGTCAAGGCGGACGAGCTTGGCCTCGAGGTCGAAGCCGTCGGCATCGGCGCGGCCGGCTTCATTGACGCCGCCAGCGGGACTGTGACCTTCGCGCCGAACCTCACCTACGACGACCCGCACATCGCCCAGGCGGTGCGTACCCACACCGGGCTTCACACCCTGGTCGACAACGACGCCAACGCAGCCTGCTGGGGAGAGCGCGCCCACGGCTCGGCCCGGGGATCGGATCATGTCGCATACCTCGGGATGGGCACCGGCATCGGCTCGGGATTCATCGAAGCGGGCAGGCTCGTGCGCGGGTTGACCGGCGCGGGGGCGGAGATGGGTCACACCGTGATCGAGGCCTTCGGCCCTCCCTGCAAGTGCGGGCTCCGGGGCTGCCTCGAACAATACGCGTCGGGCCAGGCGATTGCGCGCATGGCGAGGGAGGCGCTGGCCGAGGATCCGGCAAGCTCGATCCTGGACCATGCGGCGTCCATCGCCGAGGTGACGGCGGCCGATGTTTCCCGAGCCGCTCATGAATACGACGAGACCGCGTGCGCCGTGCTGAGGAGGGCCGGCCGTGCGTTGGCGATCGGGCTGTCCAACATCGCCAACCTCTTCGACTCCGAGGTCATCGTTCTGGGCGGGGGAGTGGTGAGGGCGGGGGAACCCTTCCTGGGCCCTGCCCGCGATGAGATCGCCAGGATGACTCAGGCGCAGCGGAGACGGCCGTTGCGCATAGTGATCGCCGCCTTGGGGGGCGACGCAGGCATCATCGGAGCTGCTTCGCTGGCCCTCGGCGAGACGCAGGGCGGATCGGAGGAGCGATGACCAGTTCCAGCAACGGAGAAGGGGGCCGGAGAGACATGATCGAGCGACGGGACCGGATCGTGCGGCAGACGACACTGAAGGAATACGCGCTGATCGCGCCGCGCCTGGTCAAGCTGATCGTGCGGCTGATGAGGGACCCGCGTGTTCCTCCCCGCAGTAAAGCGGTGCTGATCCTGGTGGCGGGCTACCTCGCCTCACCCATCGATGTCATACCCGACATGATCCCGGGGGTAGGACAGCTCGACGACCTCGTGATCGCCGCGTTCGCCCTCGATTACATGATCAACCAGGTCCCGGTCGCGGTTCTCCGAGAGCACTGGGACGGCGACGAAGACGTGCTCGAGCTCATCCGCAACATCGCCGAGATCGCCGGCACTCTTGTGCCGCGCTGGCTCAAGCGGCTGCTGCCCGGCTGATAGAGGCGCCCTGTTGAGGGGCGCCGAGTCGGTCGTGGCCCTGGTCCTGCTGGAGTGGAGCGCGGGGCTCTTGGTGGCTGCGGCTTGGACCCAGTCGTGGTCGATCGTGCGGCGCGGCCACTTTCGCGTTGTGGCATGGACCGGCGTGCTCCTGGCGGGCCTGGCCGGGCTCGCCCTGCAAGCCGCCGGAGAAACGGGTCCGCTGCTCGCCGCGTTCGTAGCAGTAGCTGTGGTCTATGTGGTGTCCCAGTACGTGCGAGCCGAACTGGCCGGTGTGGCGGTCGGCTACGCCGGCGGCGCGCTCGGGGTGGCGGCTCTGGCTTTTCTTGCGAGCCTTCTCCCGTCGTGGCCGTGGCTACAGGCAAGCGCGGGCCTCATCTCCGGGGCCCTCCTGCTGGGCGCGGTGACGAACGGCATGCTGCTGGGCCACTGGTATCTGAACCAGCCGGGGCTCAAGACCTGGGCGCTCGCTCGGCTCACCACCCTGACACTGGTGGCTGTCGTGGCGAGCGTGTTGTCGGGGGTGGCGGGAGGGGGCCTGCTGACGGGCGCTTCCACCGAGGGTGCTGCATTCTCCTGGCCCGGCTCGGGATCGTTGTCGACAGCTTTTTTCGTGATCTGGGTGAGCTTGGTGACCTTTACCGGAGCAGTCGTGTGGATGGCCAAGAGGTGTGTCGAGCTTCGCTCGATCCAGTCCGCCACCGGCCTCTATTACGTCGCCATCCTTACGGCCGGCGTGTCGGAGTTTTTGGTGCGATACCTCATGCTCAGTGCATGAGCGAGCTCAAGCTGGGTGTGACGCTTCCCCAATTCACAGCAGAGCCCGTCCACGTCGTGGACGCGGCCCTGAGGGCCGAGGCCCTCGGCCTCGACTCGGCCTGGGTGTTCGACCATCTCTGGCCTCTGAGTGGAGGAAAGGAGCGTCCCGCCTTGGAAGCGTGGACGCTGCTCGCCTATCTCGCCGCCGCCACCAGCCGCATCGAGCTGGGCACCCTGGTCACCCGCTCGACGATCAGACCTGCGGCGGTGCTGGCCAAGATGGCGGCTACGGTGGCCGAGGTCGCCCCCGGCCGGCTCACCGTGGCCCTTGGTTCCGGCGACGAGCAGAGCAGGGATGAAAACGAGGCCTTCGGTGTGCCCTATTTCGCCGGGAGGCGACGCGTCGCCCAGCTCGTGAGCTGCGCCGAGGTGCTCCACGCGGCTTGGCATGATCCGCCGGTGACCAAGGAAGACGACTTCGTCGCGATCGAAGGCCTCGAGGTGCTGCCGCGGCCCCCGGTTCCCCCGCGGCTGTGGCTGGCCGGTCGCTCCGAAGGGATCATCGAAGCCGCGGGCCGCCTCGCGGACGGTTGGAACGGCTGGGGCGGCGCCGCCGAGAACCTCGTCCACGACGCCGCGCACGTGCGCGCGGCGGCCGCCGGGCGAGCGGTCGAGATCACCTGGGCCGGTCTCGTGATCCTGGGCTCGGACGAGGCGGAGGCACAGCGCAAGCTGGGCTCCAGAGACCCGAGCTCATACATCTGGGGAGGTCCCGCCACCGTCGCAGAAGCGCTCGCCGAGCGCCACCGCGCAGGTGCAACCCACCTCGTGCTCACGTTCCCCAACGCGCGCGACCCCTCCGTTTACGCGCTGCTGGCGGAGGCAGTCCGGCCCCTGCTTTTGTAAGCGGGTAACGATGGCGGACACCTCAGGTACCCCCCTGGGGTATAGTTTGCAAATGGCCACCATCACCTCATCGGTACGGCGAATCGAATTCCAGGTCATCGGCATGCACTGCGCCTCGTGCGCCCAGCGGGTGCAGAAGACGCTGGGCGAGGCCGACGATGTGCTCGTCGCCGGGGTCAACCTGGCGCTCGAGCGAGCGACAGTGGAGGCAGAGCCCGAGGTCGACGAGGAGGCGCTGGTCGACGCGGTGGCCGCGCTCGGCTACACGCTCGTCCCGGCACACGAGGCAGGCGCCGATCACGACGACTCTGAGAGCGCCGGCCGGGGCCGCGTGATCGCTGCTGCCCTGCTCACTGCCCCCGCGGTGCTGCTGTCGATGCTCGGAACAATGGACTCCTGGGCGCTGTGGCTTCAGGGCGCCCTGATCACTCCGGTCGAGTTCTGGGCCGGCCTCCCCTTCCTCAAGAGCGCCTACCGAGGCGCACTCCACCGCCGCGCCAATATGGACACGCTCATCGCGCTCGGGACGCTGGCCGCCTACCTCTACTCGGTGTGGTCGTTGTTGTTCGGGGGACACCTCTACTTCGAGTCCGCCGGGGTCATCATCACGTTCCTCCTGCTCGGGCGCTATCTCGAGCACCGCTCCAAGAGCCGCGCGGCGTCCGCCCTTCAAGGTTTGTTGGAGCTCGCGGCGAAGCAGGCCTGCGTCCTGCGGGAGGGCCGGGAGGTCGTCGTAGAGCTCGCCGAAGTCGAGGTATCCGACCGCATGCGGGTGCGACCCGGCGAGATGATCCCGACCGACGGCGAGATCGTCGAGGGCGCGAGCAGCATCGACGAATCGATGCTGACCGGCGAGTCGGTCCCGGTGGACAAGGGGACCGGTGACCCGGTCTTCGGGGGGACGCTCAACCAGTCCGGCTCCCTGATCGTGGAGGCCCGGCGGGTCGGAGGCGACACCGCGCGGGCGCAGATCGCCCGTCTGGTCTCGGAGGCCTTGGGTCGCAAGGCTCCGATTGAGCGCCTCGCCGACCGGGTCGCCGGGGTGTTCGTGCCCGTGGTCATGGCGTTGGCTGCGGGGACGCTGGTCGCTTGGATCGTGAGCGGCCACGCCTTCGAGGAGGGCCTCGTCGCGGCCGTCTCTGTCCTCATCATCGCCTGTCCCTGTGCCATGGGGCTGGCGACTCCGGCCGCAGTGATGGTGGGAGCCGGGCGTGGGGCTGGGCTCGGGATCGTGTTCAAGGGCGGAGATGTGCTGGAACGCTCGGGCGACCTCGACGTGGTTGTGCTGGACAAGACCGGAACCATCACCCGGGGCGAGATGCGGGTCACCGATGCCGTCTCCGCAGCAGGCTTTTCCAACGAGGAGCTGCTGAGCGCGGCGTCCGCCGCAGAGCTTCCCTCCGAGCACCCGATCGGGCGCGCGATCGTCGCCGGAGCCCGTGCCCGGTCCCTGGAGCCTCAGTGGCCGCAGGACTTCTCCTCGGAGGCCGGCTTCGGAGTCCGGGCAAGAGTTGGGGGCCGCGCCGTCGTGGTTGGTCGCCGCGCCCTCGTAGGCGATGCTCCGCGGGAGCTCACGGAGGCCGCCGAGGGGCTCGAGTCCGACGGGAGCACGACCGCCTGGGTGCGCGTGGACGACGATGTGGCGGGGTTCTTGGCTCTCGCCGACGAGCTCAAGCCCACCGCGGCCCAAGCCGTAGCGGGCCTACGCGCCGCCGGGCTCGAGACCGTGATGATCACCGGCGACAACCGGGCCGCGGCGGAGGCGATCGCCTCGCGCGCGGGGATCGGGCGGGTGTTGGCCGAGGTCATGCCGGCCGGCAAGGCGGCCGAGATCGCCCGCCTTCAGGCTAGCGGCCGCCGAGTGGCCATGGTGGGGGACGGAATCAACGACGCCCCGGCCCTGGCGCAAGCCGACCTCGGAGTAGCGGTGGGGACCGGCGCCGACGTCGCCATCGGGGCCTCCGACGTCACGATCGTTTCGGGCGACCCTCGCCTGGCGGTGGCAGCCATCACATTGTCCCGGCGGACGCTGCGGGTGATCAAGCAGAACCTCTTCTGGGCTTTCGCCTACAACATCGCCGCCTTGCCCCTGGCCGCGCTGGGGCTGTTGAGCCCGATGATCGCGGCCGGTGCAATGGCTCTGTCGTCGGTCTCGGTCGTGCTCAACGCCCTCCGGCTGCGCCGTTTCGCGTTTTGAGCGCTTCTCGGTGCCGTTTTGGGCACTCTGAGGCCCACAAAAACGCCGCCGGCCTCGGAGCTTGACTCAACGGTGCCCTGCGGGCGCGGAGGTTCCTCGCTCTTAGGGTTGCGGCATGTCCGACCGCTTCTACCTCGACTCCCCGAGCCTCGTCTACCGGGCGTTCTTCTCCTGGCCGACCACGATCACCGATCCCGCAGGACACCCGGTGAACGCAGTACGAGGATTCATGGAGATGGTGACTCGCATGGTCGTCGACCACCACCCTGATGACATCGTGGCGGTCTTCGACGCCGAGTGGCGCCCGGCCTTCCGGGTCGAGGCGTATGCCGGCTACAAGGCGGAAAGACCCGATGATCCTCCCGAGCTTCCTGCTCAGTTCGACGTCCTCGCAGCCGTGCTCGATGCCGCCGGCATCTGCTGCATCGAAGCTCCCGAACTCGAGGCCGACGACGCCATCGCCACACTCATCGAGGACAAGGAGGCCGCCGAGATGGCGACCATTGTGACGGGAGATCGCGACCTCCTTCCGCTCGTGCGCGATCCGGACGTGCGGCTGCTGTTTCCGCTTCGGGGGGTAAGAGACGTGATCGTCTTCGACGAGACCGCCGTTGAAGCGAAGTACGGCGTCCCTCCGCGCCTCTATGCAGACTTTGCGACACTGAGAGGCGATCCCTCCGACGGGCTCCCCGGGGTGCCGGGGATTGGGCCCGTGCGAGCGGCGAAGCTGTTATCGGAATATGGCTCGGTGGCCGGGATCATCGCGAACCTCGAGGAGCTGCCCCCCACCCAGAAGGCGACCTTCGAAGAAGCGCTCGACTACCTCTTGGCCGCTCGGGGCGTCGTCGAGCTGGTCAGAGATGCTCGACTCTCGGCTACCGAGCCCCACCCCCCGGAGCTCGACCGGCTGGAGTTCCTCGGGACAGAGCACAATCTCGGCAGCTCGGCCGTGCGCCTCGCCCAGGCGCTGGCCGGCGAGCGCTGAGGAGCTCCGATCACACGCGTCCTGCTGGTGCGTCACGGCGCCACCGATTGGAACAAGGCCCGACTCGCCCAAGGCCAGGCCGACATCCCCCTCAATCGCAAGGGGCGGCGGCAGGCTAGGGACGCGGCCGCCGCACTCTCCTCCTCCGACCTCGGAGCCGTCTACGCCAGCGACCTTCAGCGCGCCCTCGACACGGCCCGGGCCATCGCCACAGAGCACGGTCTGGAGGTGGTGACCGACCCCGCGTTCAGGGAGATCGATCAGGGCGACTGGGAGGGCGTTCATATCGACGAGATCCGCCGCCGGTGGCCTGAGCTGTGGGGACCCGCCCGCCACGTCAACAGGCGACCGGGGGGCGAGTCTCCCGAGGAGGTCACCGAGCGGGCGCTCGCGGGCCTGCGACGGGTACTCGAGGCGCATCCCTCGGGGACGGTCGTGATTGTCGGCCACGGGGGCACGATCAGGTGGTTGGTGGCCGCGGCGAAGGGGTACGGGGTGGCGGGCTCGGACCGGTTGAGGGGGCTCTCGAACGGCGGGATGATCGCGGTGGAGGCGGAGCCGGATGGGGACGGCATCAGGTTCGGGCGGGTGGAGCGGCTCGACGGGGTCAGTCCCGATCTCGAGGACCCCAACCAGTAGGCGCCGGCTGCTAGGGTTTGGCCCCACATGGAGTTCCGGCGTATCTCCAGGTTCCCGCCCTACGTCTTCTCCATCGTCAACGACCTCAAGATGGCCGCCCGGCGGGCGGGCGAAGACATCATCGATCTCGGTATGGGAAACCCCGACATCCCGACGCCCGAGCCGGTGGTGGAGAAGCTCAAGGAGGCGGCGGACAATCCCCGCAACCACCGCTACTCGGCGTCCAAGGGCATCCCCAAGCTGAGAGCGGCGATCGCAGACCGCTACGAGCGCTCGTGGAGTGTCGAGATCGATCCCGACACCGAGGCGGTGGCAACGATCGGCGCCAAGGAGGGCCTCTCCCATCTGGCGTGGGCTCTGTGCCAGCCGGGAGACTCGGTGCTGGTGCCCGAGCCCACCTATCCCATTCACACCTACGCAATGATACTTTCGGGAGCCAACATCACCGCGGTCCCGCTGGCGCTGGAATCGGATTTCTTCTCAGACCTCGTGGCCGCCTACGAGCGCTCGGAGCCCAGACCGCGCGTGGTCCTGTGCTCGTTCCCCCACAACCCCACCACCGCGGTTGTCGACCTCGCCTTCTTCGAGCAGCTGGTGGACTTCGCACGCCGCCGCAACATGGTGATCGTCCACGACCTCGCTTACGCCGATCTCGTCTTCGACGCCGACCATGCACCTTCGCTGCTGCAGGTAGCCGGCGCGAAGGACGTGGGGGTCGAGTTCTTCTCGATGTCGAAGTCCTACTCGATGGCGGGCTGGAGGCTCGCCTTCTGCGTGGGCAACCCGGAGATCGTGCAGGCGCTCACCAAGCTCAAGTCCTATCTCGACTACGGCGTATTTCAGCCCATCCAGATCGCCGGGATCATTGCCCTGAACGAGTGCCAGACGGTCCCCAAGGAGATCCGGGAGATATACCGCAGCCGGCGGGACGCGCTTTGCGAAGGTCTTGCCCGGATCGGTTGGGACATGCCGACGCCCCCGGCGACGATGTTCGCGTGGGCGCCCATCCCGGAGCGGTTCGCCCATCTCGGCTCACTCGAGTTCTCGAAGTTCCTGCTCAGAGAGGGCAAGGTGGCGGTGTCGCCGGGCATCGGCTTCGGGCCCTCCGGGGACGGCTTCGTACGCTTTGCTCTGGTGGAGAACGAGCAACGGATCCGCCAGGCCGTCAGGGGCATGAGGGCCGCGCTCGCCCTGGATCCCCCTGCGCCCTAGGCATGGCCGGGCAGCACCAGCAGGATTCTAGAACTCCTCGGTGTTGTGCGCACCGAGGATCCCGTGCATACAGAAGGCGACCGCCTCCTCGGCGAGTTGAGGGCGGCGGAAGGAGGCCTCTGCCTCGGTGCCGAAGTAGACCTCAACGAAGTGGAAGATCGCACCGAGGATGCCGTGCGCCATGAGTGCGGGGTCCCCGAGCGGGATCGAGCCGGCCTCCATGCCCTCCTTGATGTGCACCGCCGTGTCGGCCGCGATGACCTGCTGGCCTCGCTGCACGTAGGAGGAGAACTCCTCGTAACGAGCCGCGGTGCGGATGAGTGCGAGAAAGCCGGGGTCGGCGCGAAAGAACTCGATCGAGGCTCTGATGCCGTACTCAATACGCTCGCAGGGGTCGGAGACTCCGCGGATGGCCACCTGTTGGGAGCGACGCAGGGCGCGCAAGGAGCCCTGCAAGAGCTCGACGAACAACACTTCCTTGGACTCGAAGTACCAGTAGAAGACTCCCTTGCCGACGCCGAGCGCGTCGCAGACATCAGCGATCGTGGTGCGGTGGTAGCCCTGGTCGGCGAACAGCCGGTATGCGACCTCGAGTAGCTGGACCCGGCGGCGGGTCCCCCTCTTGGTGAGCTTCCTGGTCGCCATCGTGCTCCTTGGTCGGTTGTTAGAGTCCCGGCACCATGAGCCCATCCCCCGCTTCCCGCAGACGTGTCCTCATCATGGGCGCCGCCGGCCGTGATTTCCACAACTTCAACGTCGCCTATCGCGACGACGAGGGCACCGAGGTGATGGCGTTCACCGCCGCGCAGATCCCCGGTATCGAGGGCAGGCTATACCCCCCGGAACTCGCAGGGCCGCTCTATCCAGACGGCATTGGCATCCATCCGGAAGGCGACCTCGAGTCGCTCATCGCATCGCACGGAGTCGACGAGGTCGTGTTCTCCTACTCGGACGTCTCCCACGAGTCCGTCATGCATCAAGCATCACGGGTGCTGGCGGCGGGGCCGGACTTCACTCTGCTGGGCCCCTCACGCACCGCCCTCAAGGCCCACGTCCCGGTGGTCGCCGTATGTGCCGTGCGGACGGGGTCCGGCAAGTCGCAGACCACCAGGGCTGTGGCCCGCATTCTCCGGGGATGGGGCCGCCGGGTGGCGATAGTGAGGCACCCGATGCCCTATGGGGACCTGGCCCGCCAGGCGGTGCAGCGATTCGAGAGTCTCGACGATCTCGCCGCCGCCGACTGCACCATCGAGGAGAGGGAGGAGTACGAGCCCCACCTCGCGGCCGGCTCGATCGTCTACGCAGGGATCGACTACGGCGCCATTCTCGAGCAGGCGCAACAGGAGGCCGAGGTGATCCTGTGGGACGGCGGGAACAACGACCTCCCCTTCTACGTTCCGGATGTCCACATCACGGTCGCAGACCCGCTCCGAGTGGGCCACGAGACTCGCTATCACCCGGGCGAGGCGAACCTCCGGAGTGCGGATGTGGTGGTCATCAACAAGATCGACTCGGCGGAGCCCGGCGCGGTCGAGGAGCTGGAGCGGACCATTCACGCGCTCAACCCCAACGCCGACATCGTCAAGGCTCGTTCTCCGATCACTATCGAAGACGGCGTCGTACTTGAAGGAAAGAGAGTCCTCGTGGTCGAGGACGGGCCCACCTTGACCCACGGTGAGATGGGCTACGGCGCCGGCGTGGTCGCGGCCCGGCGAGCAAATGCGAAGCTTGTCGATCCGAGGCCGTGGGCGGTGGGCAGCATCAAGGAGGTCTACGAGCGCTACCCGCACATGGAGGAGCTGCTGCCTGCGATGGGTTATTCGGAGAGACAGCGCGAGGAGCTAGCCGCCACAATCAACTCCTCCGACGCGGAGGTGGTGCTCATCGCAACTCCGATCGACCTGCGCGAGGTGATCGCTCTCGAAGTGCCCGCTTATCGCGCCGGCTACGAGCTGGAGGAAGTGTCCGAGCCGAGGCTCGCCGAGTTGCTGAAGCGGCGGCTTCAGATGTAGTTCAATGCAGAGCCAGCCCTGCTGAGCGGGGTCTGTTCTGCATAGAACTGTGACGCGCGCCGCAGCACCGGATGAGTCGGACTACGGCTCCACTTCGGTCAGGCGTTCGGCCAGGCCCCTTATGAACAAACCCACGTCCGTGATGATCCCCACCGACTGAAACGAGCCTCTGTCCATCAGCTTGGTGACCGTCGCCTGGTTGATGTCGACGCACACGAGCGGTACCGACGCGGGCAGGCAGTTGCCGGTCGCTATCCCGTGCAGCATCGTCCCCACCACGATGCAGAAGCCCACCAGGTCATCGCCGTCGCGGCCCCAGATCAGCTCGCGCACGCGGCGTTGCACCTCGAGCATGTCGGTGACCACGTCGGGCAGGGGGCCGTCGTCGCGCACACTGCCCCCGAACACGAACTCCGCCCCGCACGCGACCAAGTCGTAGACAATGCCGCCCTTGATCAAGCCCGCGTCAATGGCTTTTTGGAAAGAGCCATGTCGGCGCACTTGGTTGACGGCTCGGATGTGGTGCTCGTGGCCGTGGTCCATTGCGATGCCTTGATCGAGATGCACACCAAGAGATGTGCCGAATAGGTTCGACTCGATGTCGTGAGCCGCGACGCCGTTCCCTGCAAAGAACGCATCGACATATCCGGCCCGGATCAGCGCGCAGAGGTCGGGTCCCGATCCCGTGTGAACCACCGCGGGCCCGGCCACCCACATTATGCGGCTGCCCTGCTCCTTGACGGCTCGCATCATCTGAGCAACCTGCTCGACGAGCAGAGCCTTGGGCTTTTCGGAGGAGACGTCCGAAGACATGAACTCGAACGCTTGTCGCTCCTGGCCACGTGGTTTTTCGAGAGGTGTCACTCTGATGCCGAGCCCCGACATCACGATCCGCATCCCGGAGGAGACCTCGCCCATGGGAATCGTGCGAGCGCCGTTGCCTTCGACAACGATGCCGCAATCCATCTCAGGATGGGTGACGGGAAACCAGTGCCCGTCGATCCTGACTTCGGTGTCGAGGTTCGTGGTCGAGTAGAAACCCTCGGGGAAGGAGCCGGCGACGTCTGCCTCGACAAGGCGTGCGTCCTCCACAGTGTCCGGGTTGGCGCCGAGATGCTGAAGGCGGTCGAGCAGCCGAGCGAGCTCCTTCTCGGTGCTGGTGGTGACGCGTAACCGGGCGAGCGATTCGTCTTCGTGCCGCATGCCGAGCCGCAGCTCGACGGTCTCGTAGGTGGCGCCGAAATCGATGATCTCGTCGAGAACGCCGGGCAGCGTGAGCGAGTCGATGATGTGGCCCGACAGCGTTATCGTCTCCGAAGGCATACGCCGACGATAAACGGCGGGGCCGATGCGGGACGTGCAGCTCAGGAGGTCTTGATGAGGATCTCGATCTCTACCCAGCCGACTCCCGACAGTCCCACCGCCTGGGCCGCGGCCTGGCTCAGGTCGAGGATGCGCTCCCCAACATAGGGCCCCCTGTCGTTGATCCGAACGATGACGGCGCGGCCCTCGTAGCTCACGTACAGCCAGGTGTCGAAGGGGAGCTCCTTGCTGGCGGCAGTGAATTGCTCGGGATCGTAGATCTCGCCGTTGGCGGTAGCGTCGCCCTCGAACCCGGGCCCGTACCAGGACGCGGCCCCCTCGAAGCTTACGCCGGTTGCGGCGAATCCATCCGGGAGGTTCTGAGCCGGACCGGCTCCCGATGCATCGGGTTCCAGCACCTCGAGGAAGGCTTCGTCGAGAGAGCCCGCCTCAGCCGCCTCGGCTGCTGCGAGCCGGGCCGCCAGCGCCCGCTCGCGCGCCTCCTGCTCGAGCCTGGCGATCTCGGTGGTGAGCTCGTCGAGCACCGCGCTGCGCTCATCGGTGACTGCGCTGAGGGAGGCGGTTACGGATTCCACTTGTTCCCGCGCAGCAAGCAGCCCCTGCTTCTCGGTGTCGAGGGCGGCCTGGGCCCCCAGCGCCCGGCGTTGGGCGGCCAGTGCCTCGGTCAGGGCGGCGGAGTCGATCCGTGCGATCTCGTCGGCGGCCTGAACCAAGGAGGCGAGCTCCGACATGCTGCGGGCCGACAGCAGCAGCTCGAGCTGCGGGTTGGAGCCGGCCTTGTAGGCACGAATAGCGCTGTCGACGTAGCGCCCCCGGGCGGCCCTGTAATCGGCCTCGAACTCGTGAATCGAAAGTTCCAGTGCCCCGATGCGCTGATCCGAGGTGAGGATGTCCTCCTCAAGCCCTTCTCTGCGGTCCTCGAGCGAGATCAGGCGCCGCTCGAGGGAGCTGAGCCGGTCGGCCACCTCCTGTGCCCTCGTGCGAAGCTCATCGAGATCTTCGGCCGCGGCCCGAGGCAGCGTGGCAACGCCTGCGAGCAGGACCAGGGAGGCTGCGATCAGAGCGCGCGCGACGGGTTTCACTAAGTGGTTGTCGGCGGTCCCGGGCGGCGGGTTGAGGCGGGTCACCGAGCCCCGGCGCGTTGAGAGTGACATGGACCGGGCAAACGCTGCCAAGATTGCGGCCGCACCTCACACCCGGAAGGAGGAGACAGGAATGGGCAGGATCGGCATTCTCACCGGGGGCGGCGACTGCCCCGGGCTCAACGCGGTGATCCGCGCGGTGGTGCGCAAGGGCGTCAACCGCTACGGTCACGCGATCGTGGGCTACCGGGACGGCTGGAAAGGGGTGCTCGAAGGACGCACCCTGCACCTGACCCCCGACAACACCTCGGGGATCCTTCATCGAGGGGGCACGATCCTGGGCTCCTCGCGCACGAACCCGTTCAAGGTGGAAGGTGACGTCGAGCGAGTCAAGCACAGCCTGTCGTCGGAGAACATCGATGCGCTGATCGCGGTGGGAGGCGAGGACACGCTGGGGGTGGCCGACAAGCTCACCTCCGAGGGCGTGAAGGTCGTCGGCGTTCCCAAGACCATCGACAACGACCTCTCCGGCACCGACTTCACTTTCGGCTTCCACACCGCGGTCCAGATCTGCACCGACGCGATCGACCGTCTCCACACGACCGCCGAATCGCACAACCGGGTCATGGTGGTCGAAGTCATGGGCAGGCACGCGGGGTGGATCGCGACCTACTCGGGCCTGGCCGGAGGGGCCGACGAAATCCTCGTTCCCGAGCAGCCCTTCGACATCGAAGAGGTCTGCGCCCACATCCGCCATCGCCATGACCGCGGCCGCACCTTCTCGATCGTGGTAGTGGCCGAGGGCGCCACTCCTCAAGAGGGCGGAGAGACACTACAGAGCCAGGACAAGGACGCCTTTGGGCACGTCCGTTTGGGCGGCATCGGGGTGTGGCTCGAGCGCGAGATCGAGGCGCACACCGGTTTCGAGACCCGCGTTACGATCCTGGGACACATCCAGCGCGGCGGGACGCCGACCGCATACGATCGCGTTCTCGCCACCCGCTTCGGGATAGCGGCCATCGATGCGGTCGAGGCCGGTGACTACGGCGTCATGGTGGCCCTCAGAGGGACCGACATCGTTCGTGTACCGCTGTCGGAGGCGGTGGGCGAGCTGAAGACCCTGACTCAGGAGCTCTACGACTCGGCGGGAGTGTTCTTCGGCTAACTTGTGCTCATGAACGATTTCATAGACCTCCGCTCCGACACAGTCACCCGCCCCACGCCCGAGATGCGCCGGGCCATGGCCGACGCCGAAGTCGGCGACGACGTACTGGGTGACGATCCCACCGTCATCGAGCTGCAGGAGATGTCCGCCTCGCTCCTGGGCAAGGAGGCCGCTTTGTTCGTGCCTTCGGGCTCGATGGGCAACCAGGTCTGCCTCGGCGCGCTGGCCCCGCCGGGCTCCGAGGTGCTCTGTCACGACGGTGCTCATTTTCTCCACTTCGAAGGAGGCGCCGCCGCGGCCCATCTCGGCCTGATGATGCGCACCCTTCCGGGACAGGGCGCCGCGATCTCACACAAGCAAGTGGGGGCCGCGCTGCGAGCGGGGAGCGAGCACACGCCTCGAACCGCGGTGGTGGCGATCGAGAACACCCACAACTCCGCTGGGGGCCGTGTCTTTCCCCTCGAACAGGCGCGCGCGGTGGCCGAGGTTTGTCGCGCGAGCGGCGTGCCCGTGCATCTCGACGGCGCCAGGCTGTTCAACGCTCAGGCCGCCACCGGTATCGCCGCCCGCGAGTGGGCAGCTTCCGCGGACTCGTTGTCGTTCTGCTTCTCCAAGGGGCTGGGCGCGCCCATCGGCTCGATGGTGTGCTCCACCGCCGAGGTCGTCTCGGAGGCCCACCGGCTGCGAAAGAGACTGGGCGGTGGCATGCGCCAGGTCGGTGTGATCGCGGCGGCGGCCCGTGTGGCGCTTGAGACTGGTGTCGAACGGCTCGCTGAGGACCATGCCAACGCCCGGCGGCTTGCGGAGGGCCTGGCCGACCTGAATCCAGATTGTGTCGACGTCGCCGGGGTCGAGACCAACATGGTCTACCTCGACCTGGTGCCGTTCTCGAAATCAGCGGTCGAACTGAGTGACACGCTACGAGAGCACGGCGTGCTCACGCTCGGGTTCCCCGGCTCGGCCACAGTGAGGTTGGTGACGCATCGCGATGTCTCGAGCGACGATACGGAGCGCGCCCTCGAGATCTTCAAGCGCGTCCTTTAGGTCAGAGCAGCGCGCGGTACTAATGACGGGTTTGCCCGAAATGACATCGGGTAGTTGTCACTGTGATGGAACTCCTGTTCGACCTCCTGCTTCCTCGCGATCACCTCACGGTGCCGATGGTGCGGCATCTCTTTGGCGCATCCCTGGACCAGCTGGGCGTCGCCCCCGAGTGTGTCGAGGAGCTCGAGCTCGCCGTGACCGAGGCTTGCTCGAATGCCCTCAAGCACTCCCACGCAGCCGAGGAGCAATACGAGGTTTCTGCCCGGGTGGACGGCTCCTCCGCCGAGGTCACGGTAACGAATCTGGGGCCTCCAGGCGAGGTGACGGAGACTTCCTCCGCGGCTTCCTTGGATGCGGAGAGTGGCCGCGGCATGCTGCTGATGAGCCACCTCGTCGACCACCTCTCGTTCAAGCGCAACGCCGACAGCACGTCCGTGAAGCTCTCCAAGAAGCTGACGCTTACAGAGGGCTCGGTGCTGAGGCAGCTCGCTTCTGCGCGTCTTGCGAGTCCCACTCCCTAACCCACGTCATGCCGCTGGTATGAGCGGCTTCGATGTCGTCGTGGTGGGCGGGGGGATCATCGGACTGAGCGTGGCGTGGACGGCCGCTGCTCGGGGCCTTTCGGTCGCGGTGGTCGACGATCGGGCGCACGCGGGCGCCACCCACGCGGCCGCCGGGATGCTGGCCCCGGTAAGCGAGGTGTCGTATGGGGAAGAGGCGCTCTTGGCGCTCAACCTTGCCGCCGCCGAACGCTACCCGGAGTTTGTCAAGGAGCTCGAAGTTTGCTCGGGCGCAGACGTCGGCTACAGACCCACGGGGACCTTGTTCGTGGCGCGGGATCTAGACGATCAAGCTCAACTCGATGAGTTGCACACCCACCAGCAGAGCCTGGGACTCTCCGCCCGAAGGTTGCGTGCTCGGGAGTGCCGGAAGCTGCAACCTGCCCTGGCCCCCACCGTTCGCGGTGGCCTGCTGGTCGAGGGTGACAATTCCGTCGACAATCGCGCTCTCGCCCGGGCCCTGGTGGTCGCCTGTGAGAGAGCTCGGGTATGCGTGAAGCTTGACCGCGCCACGGAGGTTGCCGCGGGAATGGTTCGGACCGCTGCCGGCGAGGTCGTGCGCGGGGACGCCGTGGTGCTTGCGGCCGGTGCGGAATCGGGAGCCATCGAAGGGATGCCGCCTGAGGTGGCGGAGTCGGTGCGGCCGGTCAAAGGCCAGTTGCTGCACCTCTCAGGTCCACCTGAGTCACCCTTGGTGAACATGACGGTGCGTGGAGTCGACTCCTATCTCGTTCCGAGAAGCGACGGGAGGCTTATCGTTGGGGCGACCGTGGAGGAAGCAGGTTTCGACACCAGAGTGACGGCCGGCGCCGTATTCGAGCTGTTGCGTGCGGCTTACGAGCTGGTGCCCGGGATCACCGAGCTCAGCTTGACGGAATCGGTGGCAGGGCTGCGGCCGGGTTCGGTCGATAACGCCCCGCTTATCGGAGAGACGTCGGTACCTGCTCTGTTCGCCGCCACCGGCCATTACCGCAACGGTATCCTGCTCGCTCCGGTGACGGCCGACGCTCTTGTAGAGCGCCTCTTGACGGGTGTCACGCCGTCCCTCATAGAATCGTTCTCGCCCCTACGGTTCGCGGCATGAACATCGTCGTCAACGGCCGCGAGCGAGATGTCCCCGAGGATGTCACGGTCGCCGATCTCATCAAGCTCGTAGGCCATGCGCCGGATGGAAGAGGAATTGCGGCCGCTCGCAACGGCGAGGTAGTCAACCGCCATAGATGGGGCGCCACCGCCGTCGAAGAAGGCGATCGGGTCGAGATACTGGGCGCGGTCCAGGGCGGTTAGGTGCACTGAGGATGGACGACCCCTTCGTTCTGGCGGATGAGAGTTTCTCCAGCCGGTTGGTGCTCGGGACCGGGGGAGCGGCGAGCCTGGAGGCACTCGAGAAGGCGCTGGTGGCCTCGGGGGCCGAGCTGGCGACCGTCGCTCTGCGCCGGGTCAGCCCCGATGCGCGCGGATCGATAGTCGATGTCCTCGAGCGGGCGGGATGCCGCTTGATCCCCAATACCGCAGGGTGCTTCACGGCTCATGACGCAGTCACCACCGCCCGCTTGGCGCGCGAGGCGTTTCAGACGGACTGGATCAAGCTGGAGGTCATCGGGGACGACCGCACTTTGCTGCCCGATGTGGTCGAGCTCGTCGACGCGGCAGAGACCCTCGTAGACGATGGCTTCAAGGTCTTGGCGTATACCAACGAGGACCCCGTTGTGGCACGGCGCCTGGAGCACATCGGGTGCGCCGCGGTCATGCCCCTGGGGTCACCGATCGGCAGCGGCATGGGGCTGCTGAATCCCTACAACCTGCGGCTCATCGTCGAGCAGACCTCGGTCCCGGTCGTGTTGGACGCAGGGGTCGGTACCGCCTCGGACGCGACCCTTGGGATGGAGCTCGGATGTGATGCAGTTCTGCTCGCGAGCGCCGTCACCCGCGCCCAGAAACCCGCAACCATGGCCGAAGCAATGCGTCTCGCGGTCGAGGCGGGGCGGCTGGCGCATAGGGCCGGGCGCATCCCCCGCCGCCTCTATGCCGAGCCGTCCACGACCTTCGAGGGTCTACCCGAGCTCTGAGAGGTCGATGCCCGTCCTGATAGGTACCTCGGGATGGCAGTACAGGCACTGGCGCGAGCTCTTCTATCCGATCGGGGTCCCACAGCGGAACTGGCTCGAGCACTACGCGGAGCGCTTCGAGACGGTGGAGTCAAACAACGCCTTCTATCGCCTGCCGGAGCGGGCCACGTTCGACAGCTGGGGGCGGCGGACGCCGCCCGGCTTTGTGTGGGCGGTGAAGATGAGTCGCTATCTGACTCACATCAAGCGGCTGGCGGACCCTTCGGAGCCCGTGCAACGGTTCCTCGAGAGAGCCCAAGGCCTCGGTCCCAAGCTGGGGCCTGTGCTGCTTCAGCTTCCTCCCACTCTCAAGGCCGACCTCGCCCGGCTCGATGAGGTGCTTCTCCTGTTGACGCCTCAGGTTCGGGTCGCGGTGGAGTTTCGCCACGACTCCTGGTTCACGGCCGAGACGAGGGCGTTGTTGGAGCAGCGGGGGGCGGCCCTATGTCTCGCCGACAGGGGCTCGAAGCCCGTGACGCCATTGTGGCGCACGGCTCCCTGGGGATACGTGCGCTGGCACCAGGGCCGGGCGGCGCCCGAGCCGTGTTACGGAGCGACTGCCCTGCGGTCGTGGGCGGCCCGGGTGGCCGAGCTGTGGAGCGGTGAGGAGGACGTGTTCTGCTTCTTCAACAATGACCCTCTCGGATGCGCCCTGCGCGATGCACGCTTGTTCGCCGGCCATGTCCGTCGAAGCGGGCGGGAGCCGAGCCGCGTGCCCGAGGGCCAGGTAGGGGTAAACAAGGCTCGATAGGATGCGCCGAGGAACCATCTGGTCTACCGAAGGGGGTTCTGGCCATGACGTCGGAGCAGACCGGTAAGAGCAGGAGGAGCGAGCGTCGAACACCGGACCTCTCCCAATATCCCGATCTTGTCGTTATCTATCTCGGGATGAAGGTGAGGTCACCGGGTGGCGTCAAGACACTTATCAGTTTCGGCCCCAAGATTCAGAGATCCGTCGCCGAGAAGCCGGACGGCCTCTTGCTCCACGAGAACTTCCTCTTCTCTCTGGTGCCTCCCCACGCCGGTATGCGCCAGTACTGGCGAGATTTCGACTCTCTCGAGCGTTGGTCGCGTTCGGGAACGCACAAACAGTGGTGGCAGAAATACCTGGTCGACACAGGCGGTACGGGGTTCTGGCATGAGCTATATGTGCGTAACGGGGAGATGGAGGCGGCTTTCATAGACATCGAACACACGGGCATGTCGGGCTTCGCGCCCACGATTCCGTCGCGTGGAACGATGTTCTCCGCCCGCCGGCGGCTGCGACGGGAGGGCGAGGAAACCGCGCCTTCGGTGTACTCGGAGGAGGAACTCTACCGGCGCGCCCAAGTAGCGATGGCGATCTAATCAACGGGAGCCTCGCTCCGCGGGGCCGGTGTTGAAAAGGTCGCCGTAACCGACATCCAGGGTGTGAGCTTTGCCGGTAGGGTCGCGCCGTGGCCGTCTTACTGGCGCTGGGTTCGGCGGTGGCCTACGGGCTCTCCGACTTCATCGGCGGGATCCTGGCCCGGCGTGCAAGGGTATTCGCCGTAGCAGTCGTGGGCCAGACGGCCTCGACGGCAGGCACCGGCGTCGCCGCTATGTTGTTCTTTAGCGGTGAGCCGGCCACTCCGGACTGGGTATGGGGCGCCGTCGCCGGCGTCGGCAGCGGCCTCGGCGCAGTCTTCCTCTACCGCGGGCTGGCGTCGGGTCGGATGAGCGTGGTCGCACCTCTGTCGGCGGTGGCGGCCGCCCTGCTGCCGGCAGTGGTCGGCTTCATCTCGGGCGAGCGCCCAACAGTTGTGACCTGGCTCGGTGTGGCGTGTGCGTTCCCTGCCATCTGGCTGGTGTCTCGAGCCGCCGAGGAGGCTCCGGGCAATGACCGCATCGGTCGTACGGGCGTAACCGACGGGCTGCTTGCCGGCCTCGGCTTCGGGTCCTTGTTCGCGGCTCTCGGCCAGGTCGACGATGCCAGCGGGCTCGGCCCCCTGACTCTGGCGCAGGCCTCCTCGGTGGTGGCGATCGTCGCCCTCGCGACCGGGCTCCGGCAGCCCTGGCTCCCGCGCTACCGAGGCGAGGCCGCGGCGAGCATCGCCGGGCTCCTCGGCGCGCTCGCGACCTCGCTGTTCCTACTGTCGACGCAGTCCGGGCTCCTGACAGTCGCTTCGGTCCTGGCATCCCTTTATCCGGCCAGCACCGTGCTGCTCGCCGCGCTGTTGTTGCACGAACGAATCCGCCGCTCGCAGGGCGTCGGCCTGCTGCTGGCGGGGGCCTCAGTGGCGTTGGTTGCGGCCGGCTGATCGGCCCCCCCTTGCCGAGTGGTCATAGGATGACCAAATAGATCATCTGGCCACCACTCGGCGGGGGTTGATGGGTGAGATCCTGATCGGGACCGCATCGTGGACCGACAAGTCTCTGGTGCAATCGGGTTGGTACCCCAAGGACGCCTCCAGCGCGGATGCTCGGCTGCGTTTCTACACGACCCAGTTCCCGCTCGTCGAGGTCGACTCCTCCTATTACTTCCTGCCCTCGGACAAGAACTCGAGGCTGTGGGCCGAGCGGAGTCCGGCCGGCTTCACGTTCAACGTCAAGGCTTTCTCGCTGCTCACCCAGCACCCCACCAAGCCACAGGCCCTCAAGGACTTTGTCGCGGAGGGCGACATCGAGGAAGACAAGAAGAACATCTATATTGCAGACGTCGAGGAAGGCGTGCGCGACGCGGTGTGGGAGGCTTTTCTCGAGGGCTTGGAGCCGCTGCGCGCGGCGGGCAAGCTAGGGCTCCTACTGTTTCAGTTCCCGCAGTGGTTCCCGGTGGGTAGCAAGAACCGCGACTACATTATCGAGTGCGCCGCTCGGGCCGCGCCCGACCGCATCTGCATCGAGTTTCGCAACAAGACGTGGATGAGCGAGCGCAACCGGGACCGCACGCTCGAATTCCTCGAGGGCCACGGGCTCCCCTATGTGTGCGTGGACATGCCGCAGGGTTTTGTGAGCTCGCTTCCCCCCGTCGCCGAAGCCACGGCCGACATCGCAGTCGTGCGCTTCCACGGGCGCAACTCGGCCGATTGGGAGAGCGGCTCGGTGCAGCGGCGTTTCAAGTACCTCTACTCCGAGGCCGAGCTGGCCGAATGGGGGCCGCGCGTGGTGGGGCTGGCCGAACGGACCGAAAGCACCCACGTGCTCATGAACAACTGCTACCGAGACTACGCTCAGCAGAACGCTCACGACCTTGCCGGGGTGCTGAGGGCTCAGGGGGCCGCGCTCGCTATGCCGCAATGAAAAGCACTAGTCTGGTACAAAATGGGTCTATAGCCCGCGTTTCGTACCAAAGTTCGAGCTCTGAGCGGGTCAACCTGAGCTAGGAACGGGTCGATACGACGCCTATGGATCGCGCCACGGCCACCCGCAGCGCCCGCCTCCTGGTCACAAACGTCGAGCGTGTCATCAGGGGCAAGCGAGCCGCCGTAGAGGCGGCCGCCACCGCCCTGTTCGCCGGCGGACACCTGCTGGTGGAGGACATCCCCGGCATGGGCAAGACCATGCTGGGCCGCTCCCTGGCCCGCTCGCTGTCGGGCTCGTTCAAACGGGTCCAGGCAACCCCCGACCTGCTTCCCTCGGATATCACCGGGAGCTCGATCTTCAACCAGCGCGACTTCTCCTTCGAGTTCATCCCCGGCCCGATCTTCGCCAATGTGGTCCTGCTCGACGAGATCAACCGGACCACTCCCCGTACTCAGTCGGCACTGCTCGAAGCGATGGAGGAGCACGCGGTCACGGTGGATGGGATCCGCCATGTTCTGCCCGAGCCTCTGTTCGTCATAGCGACCCAGAACCCGCTGGAGCAGCACGGTACCTACCCTCTGCCCGAGGGACAGCTCGACCGCTTTTCCATCGCCATGGAGCTGGGCTACGTCGACGGCGCCTCTGAGCTGCAGATCGTTCGCTCCCAGTTGGAGCACCACCCGATCGAGCAGCTGGAGCCGGTGCTGTCGCCCCGCGAGGTGATTGCCATCCAGATCGCCGTCAGGCACACGGGCGTCGCCGACGACGTCCTCGGCTATGCCCTCGCGCTGGTCACCGCCACCCGCAAGCACCCGCTCCTCCACCTCGGAGCAAGCCCTCGGGCGTTGGTGGGCCTGGTGCGCTGCGCCCAGGCCCGAGCACTGTTGAACGGGCGCAGCTTCGTCACGCCCGACGATGTCAAGGTTCTCGCCGGCCCCGTGCTGGGGCACAGGATCCTGCCCACGGGAGAGCAGAGGGTCGACAAAGGCCGCGGCACCGCGGTGATTGCGGAGATTGTGACCTCGGTGCCCGTGCCCGTCATCACGAGTGGGCGCCGCACGTCTGCCTCTCGACGACGACCCACCGCCTCCCCTGCGGCCCCCGGTCCGGCCCCGCCGCCACCTCCACCCTTGGAGACGGTCGGCGCCGGCTGGTCACCCCCACCTCCACCCGGAGTCGCGGGGGCCCCCGCCCCATCTGCCGGCATCAGGTGAGTGTCGTCCGCTCGTCCCGGCGCGTCTCCAGGCGCGCTTTGAGCGCCCTTCTCGTTGGAGCTGCGCTGATCCTGGCCGGAACGACTGCTCAGGCGGGATGGCTGTTCGTTCTTGCGGCCGGCGTCCTGGGCGGAGTGGCCGGATCGGTGCTGCTCTTGCCACGCCTCCGAGGAGCCGAGATCGTCTGGGATTTGCCTCGCCGAGCTCGGGTCGGCGAGGAAGTGACGGTCGGACTGCGCATGACCAACCGGGGCAAGCGGGCGTTACCGGTGATGCGCGTCGAGGACTCTCTGGAGGCGTTCGATCCCGTGGCGCTGTGGTCCATGGAGCTGAGCCCGGGAGCAACGAGTAGCGCCGAAACCGTGCGCCGAGCCCAGCGCCGGGGCGTTTACAAGAGTGGCTCGGTGCGACTTCAGACCTCGGCCCCCCTGGGCTTCGCACGCCGCCTGGTCGTCCAGGATGCTCCCGCGAGCGTCACTGTGGTGCCCTCCTGGGTCGAGCTCGAGACCTGGTCCCCCTTGCGATCCGGCGGGCTGGGGGGCGAGCATCCCAACGCCCGGGCCGGCCAGGAAACGGGCGACTACCTCGGCGTCCGCGACTATCGCCCCGGCGATCTGTTGCGGTCCGTGCATTGGCGCTCGGCCGCTCGCGCGGGGCGGCTCATCGTCACCGAGTTCGAAGAGGAGTCGCGTCGGCGCGTACTGATTGCCCTGGGCGGAGAAGATGCCGGCGAGCCTCCGGATTCAGCCTTCGAGACGCTCGCGCAGGCGGCCGCCTCGATCGCTAAATCCTCGATAGACAACGGCCACCAGGTGAGCCTGCTGCACTCGGCCGGCGAGCTCTCCGACGCCCGCTTCTCGGAGTGCCTCGAAGCCCTCGCCGCAGCCGGGCCCGACGCCCGGCCGCTCAGCCCCCGGCTGGGCGCCCCCCTGGCGCGCCTGGGCAGGGGCGGCACGGTGGTGCTGCTGGCTTGCGAATCGGACAAGACCAGGTCGGATCTCGAGCGGGCCGCCGCAATGGCCGCCGCACGCGGATGTCACACCGTGGCGGTGGTTGCGGACCCCGGCTCCTGGCTCCGGCATCGAGCGCCGCCTCGGACGAACCTGTCCGTGGCAGGAGCGACCACGAGAACCGTGTCGCGCGACGCGAGCTTGCGGACATGTCTGGGGGCGTAGGAGCGCGGGTCAAGGCGATAAACGCCACACGGCGGCCGGAAGACTCGATCCCACTGCGGGCCGCGGTTCTCGGAGCGGTTTTCACCGGAGTCGCCGCAGCCGGCGTCGAGGGGGCGATCTCCCCCCTGCGCACCGGGGTGGTGTTGGCCGTGCTGCCGTGCGCCTACTGGTTCTCCTATAAGCGGCGCAGCGCGGACAACTGGTACGTCAAGCTTGCGCTGGCTCTGGGAGCGGTGCTCGCGATCGTGGCCTTCTTCTCGCAGCTGGGAAGCGTCCAGACGCTGGATGAGATCCGCTTCCCGCTGGCCGAGATCTTTCTGTGGATCCAGGTGCTGCACAGCTTCGATCTTCCCGAGCGCAAAGACCTGCACTTCTCGCTGGGCTCCTCGCTGGCGCTGATGGGGGTCGCCGGGTCACTGGCGCAGACGATGTCCTACGCCCCCTTCGTGGTCGTCTACTTCGCACTGGCTCTGTGCGCCCTGCACCTGGCGCAGGTAAGCGAGGCGGCCGACGGCACCGTGGCCACGCTGCGCCCGGAGCCGGGGGCCCGACGGCCCCGGGTCTGGTCCCAACTCGCCCGCACCGGAGCGGGGATCGCCGCTGCCGGGGTGGTTCTCTACCTGTTGACGCCTCAGAGCACCGGAGTGCGAACGCTGGCGCTTCCGTTCTCCCTCGGAAACAGCGCGGGGATCGCTGCCGGCGAGTCGCTGTTCAACCCCGGCTTCGAGTCGGGTGGGCTCGGCTCCCGCTCCTCGGGCACCGCCTACCACGGTTTCAACGACAGCCTCGACCTCCGAGTCCGGGGCGAGCTTTCCGACGAGGTCGTCATGAGGGTGCGCAGCTCGGCCCCCGCCATGTTGCGGGGCATGATCTTCGACAGCTACGACGGGGTCAGCTGGTCGCAACCGTCCGATGACCCGGTTGCGCTGGACGGGACTCCTCCTTACTTCTATCCCGTGGAGCAGCGCAGTCTCGGCCCCCGTGCCGAGGTAAGCCAGACCTTCTATATCGAGGCCGAGCAGCCCAACGCGATCTTCTCCGCCGCCTACCCCGACCGCATCTTCTACGAGGGAGGTGTGGCGGTGGACGCGCTCGGCGGCCTCCGCACCGGCGGCACGCTCAGCGAAGGCACCGTCTACAGCGTGGTGGCGAGCCGGGGTGCGGCCACTCCCGATCAGCTGCGAAAGCTGGGTGCACCGGAGGCGCCCGAGACGATGAGCCGCTACCTCGAGGTTCCCTCGAGCGTGCCGAAGCGAGTCGGGGCACTGGCCCGGCGCATCACTGCGTCGGCCGAGACCACCTACGACAAGGTCAAGGCCATAGAGGACCACATGGCTCGCAACTACCGCTACTCGACCGACTCGCCGGTACCCCCCGAGGGCAGGGATGCGGTCGACCACTTCCTGTTCGATACCGACGTCGGTTTCTGTGAGCAGTTCGCCTCCGCCACTACCGTCCTGTTGCGCAGCTTGGACATCCCCGCGCGGCTGGTCGCCGGCTACACGCCCGGAACCCGCAACCCCTTCACCGGCTACTACGAGGTTCGCAACTCCGACGCCCACGCCTGGGTCGAGGTGTACTTCCCCTCCTTGGGCTGGTACGAGTTCGATCCCACCTACGCGGTCCCCCCGGCGCAGGTGCAGACCTCGAGCTCACTGCCTCTGGCGCGCCTGCTCGAGGCGGCTAAGAAGAAGCTCGGCGGCTTCTCGCTCGGTGAGCCCAGCCTCCTCGACTCCGCGGCGCTGGCCGTGGCCCTGGTGGCCGCGGGGGCCGCGGCCGTGCTGTGGCGTCGGCGCCGCCTTAGAGGAGTGCGCCGGCCCCCGGCCGGCGAGCCGGGAGGCCCGATCGAGGCTGCGTGGCGAGAGCTCGAGTCCGCCTTGCGAGAGACGGGGGAGCAGCGCGCTCCTCCCGAGACCGCCCGCGAGCTGCTCCACCGGCTGGGCTCCTCAGATGCCGCGGCCGACGCCTTCGACGAGGAACGCTACGGAGGGCTCACCGACGCTGCCCGGGCCCGGGGGGCCGTACTCGAGCTCGAGAGGCTCACGCGCGACAAGACCCGCGCGCCACGCCGCTAAGCCCCTCTCGCGTTTTGAGCGTCTCTCGGCGCGGTTTTCCGCGCTCTGAGGCCCCTAGAACCTAGAAACCCCGCCATTCCGTGAGCTCGGCGGCCGCGGTGCGGCGGGTCATCGGGCGTTCCTCGGTCCCCTCCTGCGGGTAGCCGAGATAGACGAAGCCCGCCACGAGCTCGTTCTCCTCCACACCCAGCACGCTTCGGACCTCGGGCATGGCGCAGGCTGGGCCGGTCCGCAACATCGCTCCGAGCCCACTGTCGTGGGCCGCCAGGAGGATGTTCTGGAGGGCTGCTCCGGTGGCGTGATGCTCCTCGATCTCGACGACCTTGGGGAGGTGGTGCTTGGGCCGCTCGATCACGCACACGATGACGGGCGCCCTCAGCGCCTTGGTGACGATCCCGGATGAGTCCTTGCCCGCCCGCTCGACGCCCTCAGCCCACGCCCGCCCCAGCCGTTCGCGCTCCTCGCCCGCCAGCACCACGAAGCGCCACGGCTGAGTGAGATGGTGGGTGGGGGCTCTGACGGCCGCTTCCAGCAGCCTCTCGATCGACTGCCGATCGGGGACCCTGTCTGTAACCCGAGCCACCGAGCGCCGCGTGAGGATGGCGTCCAAGGTCTCCACTCCGGGAAGGATAGGGCCGGAGTGGGGGGTCGCCCCCCGTGCCACAATCGCTCTGTGCTCGTCGGCGCCATGAACTTTCCCGGTCGTTCGGTCTCAAAGGAGATTCATCGCATCTCCGAGGACGGCTTCGACTTCGTCGATCTGACGCTCGAGCCGCCTGCGGCGTGGACTCCCGACGGGGCCAAGGTCGGCCGTCTGTTGTCGGACCTGGGCCTCCCGGCTGTGGGGCACACCGCCTGGTACCTACCGATCGCATCCGCTTTTCCCGAGCTGCGCCGCACCGCTCACGATCTCTACCGCCGGGCGCTCGACGTCTTCTCGGAGGCGGGCGTTTCTCTCGTCAACGTTCATCCCGACCAGCGCATCCCGATGCACGCCCGGCAGCAGGTGCTGTCGCACAACGCCCACGCCATCGCCGAGCTGGCCGAGGCCGCCGCCCAGCGCGGCATCAGGATCATGGTCGAGAACGACGACCGCACCTTCTCCGGAGTCGAGGCCCTGACGGCCATCTTCGACCGTGTCCCCGAGGCCGGCTTTCATCTCGACGTCGGACACGCCAATCTCAGACTCGGCCTCGGCGAGCCGAACCGAACTGGAGCCTTGCTTGAAGCATTCGGGCGCCGCCTGGCCCACGTGCACCTGTCCGACAATCGCGGCGGGCCCGATGACCTGCATCTGCCCCTGGGGGCCGGGGCGCTCGACTGGAGAGGAGTGGTGAAGCTGTTGCGAGGGGTGGGCTGGGATGGGACCGTCACGCTCGAGGTCTTCTCCCGGGAGCGTGAGCACCTGCGCACCTCACGCCGGCTGTGGCTGGACTGGTGGTCGCGGGGCGCCTGAGCCCGCCCGCCCCAGGACCAGCTTTCGTAGAAGAACGCCCGATAACCCGGCGTTTTGTCCCAAACCTGGGCCCGGCGGCGGAACCCGCGCTCACCTAATCCAACCTGGGGTGTTGAATGTGGATATTATTGTGACTCATGAGCCTCAAGAGGGTGGTGTGGATATTCTTCGTGGCGTTTGCCTTCTTCTTCTTGATCACCTCCCCGGTGGAGGCCGCCAACATCGTCAAGGAAACGGGCCAGACCCTGGCGTCGGCGGTCGAGTCGCTGGCGCGCTTCGTCAAGGCCCTGTGAGCTAGCCGCTCGCAGCGGTCTCATGCGGCTCGAGCGAATCCGGAAGCGCTATATGGCGGACGGCGAGAGGGAAGTGCTAAGCACCCGCCGTCATCTCGCCGCGGTCCTTGTTCCATTTCTCGTCACCGTCGGCGTGGGATGGGCCGCGTCGGCGATCGGCGCTGCTTCGGGCCCCCGCAATGGCAGTGATCCACTCGGCACTGTGCTCGGCTGGATAGTGCTGGCGTTCGTCGTGCGCTTCCTGTTCAAGCTCCTCGGGTGGTGGTACGACGTCATCTTCGTCACCGACCGCCGCATCTTCGAGGTTCGGGGGCTGGTGACACAGCACGTCTACTCCATGCCGCTGTGGAAGGTCACCGACTTGACCTATCGACGGACCGTCTGGGGCTTGGTGTTGGGGTACGGGGCCCTCATCCTGGAGACGGCAGGCCAAGATCAGGCTCTCGACCGCATGAATTACCTGCCTGATCCCGACGGCTTCTACAGAGCGGTCAACTCGCAGGGCTCGACCTTCGAGACCCCGAGAGGAGAACAGGCGCCAGCAGGGGAGAGCTCGGCTTCGGCCGCGGAACGATATGACACACCGCCGTTCCGGCTCGGTTAGCCAGAAAAGATACGCTCGGGGCGTGGGTTCGGGGATTCTTGCAGCTCTGATCGGGCTCGTGGCGCTCGGTTTCATCGAGTCGTTGGGACGGTTCTATCCGGCTCGTGATGCCTGGTGGCGACTGCGGCGTCTGCACGGACGCCGAGCGGTGAGGGCGACCCGGGTGCGCTTCGAGACCGCGGCAGCATCGGGAACCGCCCGTCTGCTGGCGGCGGTCCTGCTCGCCCTCGTCGTCGTGTGGGTGACGGTCGTGAGGGGCATTCTCGACAAGAGCTGGTACGAGGTGACGACCGACGTGCTTCCCTACCTCGTCGTCTCGGCGGCCCTGCTGCGCACGCCGTTCATCCTGCGAGCCATCGCTCGGCGCATGAGGGAGTACGAGCGTCAGGCGGGTGAGGACCCCGACCAACCCTTGGATGGGGGCGGCGAGAACGGGGGGCCGGCCGAGCTGGCTCTGTGAAGAGCAAGCGTCTCTATCTGGTGGCTCCCGCCCGGATTCGGGCCGGAGCCCTCGTCGAAATGGTCGGGGAGCTGGCCCAAGCGGGCGTGGACGTCGTCCAGCTGCGAGAGAAGGAGATGGAGGCCAGAGACGTCCTGCGCCTGGCCGAGCCGTTGCTGGCCGCCTGCCGCGACGCCGGCATTCCCTTCATCATCAACGACCGCCCCGACATCGCTATCGCGCTGGGGGCCGACGGCGTGCACGTAGGACAGAACGACCTGCCCATCGAGGCCGTTCGCCGCATCCTTCCCTCCCAGATCGTCGGCCTTTCGACCCACGCCGTGCAAGAAGTCGACGCGGCCGCAGCCACTGATGACATCGACTATTTCGCGGTGGGGCCGGTCTTCGCCACTCCCACCAAGCTGGGTCGCCCGGCCGCGGGGCTCGAGCTGATCTCCCACGCCGCGGCGCTGGGCACGGAGCGGCCCTGGTTCGCCATCGGCGGCGTCGACGAGTCGAATCTGGGCTCGGTTATCGACGCAGGCACCCGCCGCATAGTGGTCGTGCGAGCGATCACTGAGGCGGCCGACCCGCCGAAGGCGGCCGCGCGGCTGCGAGCCCGTTTGGACGAGGTCCCCTTCACCGACGCCCACATGTCCTGAACTCCCCCCGTCTGAACTCGCTGAGGGAGTCAGGCGTGGGAAAGGTCGGGAGCTCGTCGTGTTCCTGGACGGATTGTAGGCTCTCGGGCGATGGCCCTCACCCTGACCGAGAAGATCCTCCTCGCCCACACCGACAAGGGCGAGCTCACTCCCGGGGAAGTCGTGCTGGTGCGATGCGACGTGGTCATGGCCAACGACGTCTCCGGCCCGGTCGCTTTCAGGGCGATGAGGAAGATGGGGGCCGAGCGGGTCTTCGATCCCTCCAAGGTTGTCATGGTCGCCGACCACTTCATGCCCGCCAAGGACGCACGTTCGGCCGGGCTGCAGAAGAGCCTCAAGGACTGGTCGGACGCCCAGGGAGTGACCTACTACGGACAGGGCCGGGGCGGCATCGAGCACACCCTGCTCGCCGAGGAGGGCTGGGTCACGCCCGGCATCGTGCTCGCCGGAGGCGACTCCCACACCTGCACCCACGGGGCTCTCGGCGCCTTCGGGACCGGGTTGGGATCCACCGACATCGCCGCCTGCCTCGCGCTGGGGGAGTTCTGGCAGGCCGTACCCGAGACCATCCTGGTCAGGCTCTCAGGCAGCCGCGCCAAGTACGTCACCGGCAAGGACGTAATCCTTGCCGTGATCGAGAGGATCGGCGTCGCCGGCGGCACCAACCAGGTGCTCGAGTTCTCCGGGGAGGGGGCCGCGGGACTGTCCATGGACGAGCGTCTGGCGGTCGCCAACATGGCGATCGAGGCGGGGGCCGAGACCGGCCTGTTCGCGGCGGACGAGGTCACCGCCGCATACCTCGAGGGCCGCGCTCGCAGAGCGTGGACGGCCGAGGCATCCGATCCCGGCGCCCACTTCTCAGACGTGCTCGAAATCGATCTCTCAGTGCTCGGCCCCCTGGTCTCCAAGCCTCACTCGCCGGGAAACGTGGTCCCGGTGGCCGATATCACCGGGACCAAGATCGACCAGGTCTACATCGGCAACTGCTCCAACGGAACCATGACCGACCTGCGCCAGACTGCCGAGATGCTGCGGGGCCACAAGGTCCACGCCGACACGCGCGCAATCATCGTGCCCGCCACCCAGGACATCTACCTACAGGCCATGGCCGAAGGTCTGCTCGAGGTCTTCATCGAGGCCGGGGCGATCGTCTCGACCCCCACTTGTGGGGCCTGCTTCGGCGGTCACAACGGGGTGATGGGACCGGGTGAGAACGCGCTCACGACCACTAACCGAAACTTCAAAGGCCGCATGGGCTCGGGCGAGGCTGGGGTGTTCCTCGCCAACGCCTATGTGGCCGCGGCTGCCGCGGTTGCCGGAGAGATCGTCGAGCCGCGCGAGTGATCATCGAGGGGACCGCAGTCATGGTCGAGGGTGACAATGTCGACACCGACGTTCTCTACCCGGGCTCGTGGCTCAACATCGATGACCCCGATGCCATGAAGCCGTATCTGTTCGAGGGCCTCGACCCCTCCATCCGGGACCGTCTCGAGCCCTCCTGTGTGCTCGTGGTCGGGGACAACTTCGGCTCTGGGTCATCCCGCGAGCACGTTCCCCTGGCTATGAAGGCGTGGGGCGTCGGCTGCGTTTTGGGCCACAGCTTCGCCCGCATCTTCCACCGCAACTGCATCAACCTGGGGCTTCCCGTAGTGACCTCGCCGCAAGCGGCGGCGGCGGCGGTGTCCGGCCAGAGGATCCGTATCGACACCGACGCCGGTGCCATCGAGGTCTCGGGTGAGCGCTACGAGATCGCTCCTCTCCCGGAGTTCATGACCGAGATGATCAATTCGGGCGGGCTCGTGGAATGGGTGAGGGCCCGGCTCCAACGCTGACGCTCGTTCTACTGATCCGAGGTCGCGCGCTTCCTGACATATAGGTTCTGGAAATGTTCAAGCCGAAGCTCGCGTGGCTGCTCGTCTTTGTGCCCGTGGCGGTGGTGCTCGAGCTGACGCATGCGGACCCCGTGATCATCTTCGCCGTCTCGGCCCTCGCCATCCTGCCGCTTGCCGGTCAGATCGGCCACGCCACCGAGGACATGGCGGCCCGCTCCGGCCCCCAGATCGGAGGGCTGCTGAACGCCACCTTCGGCAACGTCACCGAGATGATCATCGCTTTCTTCTTGATCCTCGAGGGCGAGCTCGAGGTCGTGAAGGCGTCCATCACCGGCTCGATCATCGGCAACGTTCTCGTGGTCCTGGGCCTGGCGTTCCTGGTAGGAGGCTGGACGCGCGAGGAGCAGACCTTCAACCGGGCCTCGGCCGGCCTGCACTCGGCGTCGCTGGTGATTGCGGTGGTGGGTCTGATGATGCCGGCCCTGTTTTCGTTCACTCCGGAGGCCTCGGGTTTTCGCACAGAAGCCGTTTCGGTCGGGGTTGCGATCATTCTCATAGCCGTCTACGCCCTTAGCCTCCTGTTCTCTTTCAAGACGCACAAGGCGCTCTTCCGAGGGACGGCGCACTCAGAAGAGCCCAAGTGGTCGTTGGGCCGCGCTCTCGGAGTGCTGGCCGGGGCCACCGTGCTGGTGGGTCTCATGAGCGAGTTCCTCGTGGGCGCGCTCGAGGTCACTACCGAAGAGCTGGGACTCTCCAAGCTGTTCGTGGGCCTCATCGTCGTGCCACTCGTGGGCAACGCGGCCGAGCACTCATCGGCGATCTTCCTGGCGGCCAAGGACAAGATGGACGTCTCGGTCGAGATCGCAGTGGGCTCGTCGACCCAGATCGCTCTGTTCGTCGCCCCCGTGCTCGTGTTCGTGTCGCTGCTGGTGGGACAACCGCTGGATCTGATCTTCTCGGGGATCGAGATCGCGGCGGTGGCGTTCTCCGCGCTGATCCTTGGCTTCATCACGCTCGACGCCCGCTCCAATTGGATAGAGGGCGCGCAGCTCGTGGCCGCCTACCTCATCATGGCCGTTTCATTCTTCTTCCTATAGAGAGAGGGGAAGTACCAATGCCGCGCGCCATCGATTTCCACGTTCACTGCTCCACCGCGGAGTGGCTCGAGGGTTCCATCGGCCCGATGCTCGAGGCTACCGCCCGCTACTTCCGCACCGAGGTCAGGGTTCGCACGGTCGAGGAGATGGCCGAGGAGTACCGGGCCTGGGACCTCCTCGGCGTTCTGTTGGCGTGGGACGCGGAGACCGCCACCGGCCAGCCGCCTCTCACCAACGACCGGGTGGCGGAGATCTGCCGCGCCTACCCGGAGCAATTCGTGGGCTTCGCATCGGTAGACCCTCACAAAGCCGACGCGACCGAAGAGCTCGAACGGGCGGTTACGGAACTGGGCCTCAAAGGCCTCAAGATCCATCCTCAGGTGCAGGCCTTCTATCCCGACGAGACCCGCTTCGAGCCGCTGTGGGACGTCTGCGAGGCGCACTCGCTGCCGATAATCGTCCACGTCGGGCAAACCGGTCTGGGGGCGGGGGTGCCGGGTGGGTCGGGGATCGCCTACGACTTCGGGCGACCGATGCTCATGGACACGGTCGCAGCTCGCCATCCCGGGCTCACCGTGGTCATGGCCCACTTCGGCTACCCCTGGCATCTGGAAGTTCTCGCTTCGGCTATGCACAAGACCAATGTGTGGGTCGACCTCTCCGGCTGGCGTCCCAAGTACATCCCCGAGGAGGTCAAGCGCGACGCCCGAGGCCGCCTTTCGGACCGTTTCGTATGGGGCAGCGATTACCCGATGCTGGATCCCGGCAGGATTCTCGACGAGATATCGGAGCTGGGCCTCGGAGACAAGACCGACGACGTGCTCAAGCACAACGCGGCCCGGCTCCTGGGACTCGACTTATCATGACCGGACTCACTCAGGTGCCGGTGGGCGTCCTGCCCCCGGAGCGCTTCGAGGAATCAGTAGGCGCCGAGCGCTTTGCTCCCTTTGCCAGACGGATGAAAGAGGGGGCGCGGCTGCTCGAGGGCCGGGCCGTCTGGAACGTCAACTCGACCGCCGCGGGCGGCGGTGTGGCCGAGATGCTGCGCTCACTGCTCGCCTACGCTCGCGGTGAAGGGGTTGATGCGCGCTGGATCGTCATCCCCGGCAACGAGGACTTCTTTCGGCTCACGAAGAGACTCCACAACAATCTCCACGGCAGTCCCGGCGACGGCGGCGGACTGGGGGCCGATGAGGCGGCAATCTACGAGAGAACGCTCGCTCCCTCTGCGGAGGAGCTCTGCGACCTGGTGCGGCCGGGGGACATCGTGATCGTCCACGATCCCCAGCCGGCCGGCTTATGCCGAAGCCTAGTGAAGTCGGGTGCGGTGGTGATATGGCGCTGCCACGTCGGCCTCGACCACCCGAATGAGACGGCGAGAGCGGCGTGGAACTTCCTAAGACGCTACGTAAGGCCCGCCCACGCCTACGTCTTCTCCCGCCGGGCGTTCGCGTGGGAGCGCCTGGCGGACCACAAGATCGTCCTGATCGCACCTTCCATCGACGCCTTCTCTCCCAAGAACCAGGACCTCAGCCGCGCTGACGTCACCGCCATACTCAACACCTCCAGGGTGGTGCCGGACGGTGACGCGGGGCTCGGAGCCTTCCTGCGCGAGGACGGCGCCCCGGGACGAGTCGACCGGCACGCCGAGATGTTCGAGGACGTGCCCGTGCCGCCGGGCGCCCCGCTCGTGACCCAGGTTTCTCGCTGGGACCGACTCAAGGACCCCGTCGGGGTCATCGAGGGCTTCGGCCGTCACGTCGCCCCCGTCACCGACGCCCACCTCGTCGTCGCCGGCCCGAGCGTGGCTGCTGTCGCCGACGATCCCGAGGGGGCGGAGGTCCTGGCCGAATCGAAGGCGGCGTGGCGGGCGCTCCCCAAGCAATCCCGGGCTCGCGTTCACCTGGCTGCACTTCCGATGGAGGATCGGGAGGAGAACGCCGCCATCGTCAACGCGCTGCAGCGCCGGGCGACGGTCGTGATCCAGAAGAGCATCGCCGAAGGCTTCGGCCTCACGGTCGCGGAAGCGATGTGGAAGGCTCGGGCCGTTGTCGCCACCCGCATCGGCGGGATCCAGGACCAGATCGAGCACGGGGTCAGCGGCATCCTGGTCGACGACCCTGCCGATCTAGAGTCCTATGGCACTGCGGTCGCAGAACTGCTGGAGGATCAGCCCCGGGCGCGACAACTGGGGGCCGAGGCGCAGAAGCGAGTTCGCGACGAGTTCCTGGGAGTCCGCCATCTGCTCCAATACGCCGCGCTGATTGAGGGGCTCTTGAGCCGCGCCTGAATCCCCTCGCTACATCCCGTTCCTTGACAGTTGGAGGCGCGGGATATATCCAGACGGCCATGACGGGCGAGCCGGTGACTGTGGGGGTCGAGGAGGAGTATCAGCTCGTCGACCCCGACACTCGGGCGCTGCTGGCGGTGGCGCCCCGCATCGTTCTGCGGGCCGAAAGACTGGACCTCGATGTCAAGGAGGAGCTCCACTCTTCGCAGATCGAAGTCGGAACCCGCGTTTGCACCAATCTGGGCGAGCTCCGTTCGGAGATCGCCGCAGCACGGCGCTCGGTAAGCGAGATGGCCGCAGCCCGGGGGGCTCGGCTGGTCGCCGGTGGAACGCACCCGTTCAGTCGCTGGGAGCACCAGGCCGTGACCGACTCTCCTCGCTACGAGGAGCTCGAGGAGAGCTACCGGCAGATCGTGCGCGAGACGGTCATCTTCGGGAGCCACGTGCACGTCGGTATCGACGATCCCGAGGAACTGATCGAGGTCATGAACCGGGCCCGTCTGTGGACCCCGGTGTTGATCGCAGTGGCCGCCAACTCGCCATTCTGGGCCGGGGCCGACACCGGCTACGCGAGCTTTCGCGCCGAGGTCGCCCGCCGCTGGCCGCAGTCCGACCTGCCGCATCACTTCCGTTCCCGCGCCGAGTACGACAAGCTCATCGACGATCTGGTGGCGGGGGGAAGTGTGCCCGATGCATCTCAGATCTACTGGGACATCAGGCCCTCGATGCGCTACGACACGCTCGAGTTCAGGGGCACCGACGTGCCGCCATCCATCGACGAGACGGTCATGGTGGCCGGGCTCGTGCGAGCCCTTGTGGTGATCTGTCTGGACGAGATCAAGCGGGGAACCGCGACACCAATGCCCCGGCCCGAGCTGCTGCAGGCGGCGAAGTGGCGTGCCGGGAGAGACGGACTGAGCGGCGAGCTCATCGACGTTCGCACCGCCCGAGCCAAGCCGGCGCCGGAGCTGGTGAGGGACCTGCTGCAGTACGTCCGTCCCGCCCTCGAGCGTCTCGGCGACTTCGACGAGGTTTCCTTTCTCGTGGCCGACACGCTCAGGCGAGGCAACGGAGCCGACCGGCAGCGCGTGGTCTACGCCCGCACCGGCAGATTCGAGGACGTGGTCGATGCCCTCGCGGCCGAGACGTGCGCCGGAGTCGGCTGAGCAACGTAGAATCGGGCTATGGCAACCACAGAAGACATTAGGGCCGAGGTCGAAGAGGCTCTCAAGACGGTCAACGACCCGGAACTCGGGATCGACATCTACAACCTCGGGTTGGTCTACGACGTCGATATCAACGATTCGGGAGACGTCAAGATCGAGTTCACGCTCACGACCATGGGCTGCCCGATCGCGCCGATGATCGACGAAGAGATCAAACAGGCGACGGCGGGGATCGAAGGGATCGGCGAGGTCTCCACCGAAGTCGTCATGTACCCGCCGTGGAGTCCCGAGAAGATGACTCCGCTGGCGAAATCCGCCCTGGGATTCGTCTAGACCTCAGGCCGTCTCGAGTTGATCCTCGATGCCGGTCGGCCGTTGGACTGCGATTCCACTGCGCTCACGTTCCCGCACCTCCAGCCGCCTCGAGAGGCGCGACAGCGCGAAGTTGACCGCCACGAACAGGAGGCCGGTCACGAGAAAAACGTGCAGCAGGGGAGCGTCGACGCCGGTGCCGGTGAAGGGACTGCCGCTTGTGGCCGTGATAATCCGGCTGTGCCGTAGCGCTTCCTGGATCGCGATGATGCTCACCAACGTCGTGTCCTTGTTGAGAGTTATGAGCTGGGACACGGTGGCGGGCACCATGCGCCGCAGTCCTTGGGGGAGAATCACGAGCCGCATGGACTTCCAGTAGGGGAGACCGAGGGCCGCGGCCGCCTCCCCCTGCCCCCGTTCCAACGACTGGATCCCGGCCCGCATGATCTCGGCGATGACCGCGGAGTTGTAGAGGGTAAGCGCGGCCACCGCAGCCGGAAAGAACGGGGAGTCGAATGCGTCCGGAAGCCACGCAGGTATCAGGTCTTGATAAGCAGTGCGCCAGCTCTCCGGAATCGACAACGACAGATACAGCATGATGAAGATCAAGGGCAGGTTGCGCCACACATCGATCCACACGCCCGTAGCCGCTTTCACCCCTGTCCAACGGGACACGCGGAGCAAAGCCAGGCCCAGCCCAGCCACGAGTGAGAGCATCATGGCCAAGGCTGCGAGTTGCAGGTTGATCAAGAAGCCCTGCAGCAAAAAGCGCAGGTTGTTTCCGGCGAAGAGCCACTCCCAATTGGCCGGATCAAAGAGATAGCCCATCCCTATCTCCGGATCACGAGCCGTCGTTCCAGATAACGAACGACGAACGTCGTCCCCACCGTCAAGATGAGATAGCCGACCGCGGCCCAGAAGAAGACCTCGTTGGTCTGGAAGGTACGCGAGTTAATGACGCGGGCCTCCTTGAGGAGGTCGTCGGCGAGGGCCAGCGCGACTCCGATGATGGCGGAGTTCTTGATCATCGCGATCATGAGGTTTCCCAGCGGTGGAATTACGCTACGGATCGCTTGCGGCAGCACGATCATGCGGAGCGTTCGTGGATAGGTGAAGCCGAGGGAAAGCGCGGCATCGATCTGTCCCTGCCCCACTGCGAATACCCCCGAACGAATCGCCTCGGCGACATAGGCGGCGGTGTAGAGCCCGAGGCTGCCGGCTCCCGCCGCGAAGCGGCTGATGTCCAGTCCCGCCCGCCGCAGTCCGGCGAAGGCGATGAACAGCAATATCAACAGCGGAATGTTGCGGAAGAGCTCGACATAGATGGTGCCGACGAGACGCAGCGGTGGCAACGGTTGCACTCGCAGCCCCGCCACCACAACGCCTATTACGACGGCCACCACAAACGCCGCGGCCACAAGCTGGATCGTGACCACGAAACCCGAGAGGAATTGTGGGAAGTTCCGGACGAGCACATCCCACAATCCACTCATGGCTCGGGGACCCTCAGCAGGTCTCGTCGCAGGGGTATAGCTTCAGGGCCTCTTTCAGAGTCATCTTTGCCGGATCGTCGGCGGGCTCGCCTATGTACTGGCCCACCCATTTCTCGTAGAGTCTGTCGAACTCTCCGCCCTGCAGGAACTCGTCAAGAACTCCGTCGACGAAGGCTTTCAGCTCTTTGTCGCCCTGGGCAATCCCCACGCCGTAAGGCTCGACCGTGAGTTGATCTCCGACCAGCTCCAACGAGTTGTCCTGGATGATCATGCCGGTGAGGATGACGTCGTCGGTAGAGATCGCGTCGATTGATTCGTTCTGCAGCAACTCGGTGCACTCGGAGTAGGAGTCGACCAGCTCGAGGTCGGCGTCGGGCGCCTGCTCCTTGATAGTGCTTTCGTAGGTTGAGCCCAGCGCCGTGCACACACGCTTGCCGTTGAGATCATCGATTCCCTTGATGTCCGATCCCTTGGGCGCCAGTATGCGGCCGTGAGCGATGAAGTAGGGGCGCGAGTAGTCGATCTCGGTGTCCCGATCCGTCGTTATCGTCATCGTTGAAAGGATGAGGTCGACGGTTCCGTCCTGCAGGAATGGGATCCGGTTGTCAGAGATCGCCTCTTCGAACTCCGCTTCCACCCCCAGCTCCGAGGCGATGATCTTGCCCAGGTCGACGTCAAAGCCCTCGACTTCTCCGCTCTCGGGGTTCTGAAAACCGAACGGCGGAACATCGTACTTTACGCCTATCACGACCTTGCCTTCGTCTTGTAGCTTGGCCATCGTCGTGCCCGCCTCGAACTGCGGCTGGCTGCCGCCGCCGTTACCGTTACCGGACGGCTGCTCCGATGGTTCCTCTCCGCCGCCGCAGGCGACGGCTACCAGCAGGAGGCAGGCGACCGCAACAACCCACCATTTCCTTCTTCGTGGATCTCTCATGTCATTCCCCCTTTTCCGGCCTCGCCGGGTATAGACGGCATTCAGCTCGATGTCAATGATGAATGATCTTGTCGACGAAATCGCGCGCTCGCTCGCTCTTGGCTTCTTTGAAGAACTCCTCCGGCGGAGCTTGCTCGACGATCCTGCCCTCATCGATGAATACGATCTGGTCGCACACTTCGCGCGCGAAACCCATCTCGTGAGTAACGACGATCATCGTCATCCCGCCGCGAGCGAGATCGCGCATGACGTCGAGGACCTCGCGAATCATTTCCGGATCGAGGGCCGAGGTCGGTTCGTCGAACAACATCAGTTTCGGCTGCATGGCCAGCGCTCGGGCGATGGCGACGCGTTGCTGCTGCCCACCGGAGAGGTCGGCCGGATAGGCGTCGGACTTCTCCGGAATACCCACTTGCTCGAGCAGCGCTTCGGCTCGCTCTTTGGCTTCCGGCCGCGCCACGGAAAGGACTTGGACCGGTCCCAGCATGATGTTCTCGAGCACGGTCTTGTGCGGAAAGAGATTGAATTGCTGGAAGACCATGCCAATCTCAGCGCGCAGGCGGTGAATGGACTTTCCGGCCGACGGGATGGAGTTCCCGTCGAAGACGATATCGCCCGAGTCGATGGTCTCGAGCGCGTTGACGCAACGTAGCATCGTGGACTTTCCTGAGCCGGACGGCCCGGCAACGACGACGGCCTCGCCGCGACCGACCGCCATGCTCACCTTGTCGAGGACGACGTTGTCTCCGAAGCTCTTGGTGACGTCGTCCAGCCGAACGAGGTGGCCGTTCGAACCCCCTTGCTCCCCCATGTCGATCTCAGCGTAGCGTAGCCTCGGCTCGATGGAGTCCCTCCTCTCGCATCTCCAATGCACCCGTTGTGAACGCGAGCTCGATGCCGGCGTCGTTCAGAACCGCTGCTCCTGCGGTGGCACGCTGTTCGTCCGCTATCACCTCGGTCGCTTCGATCCGAGTCACCTGGAGAGCGGCGGGCTGTGGCGCTATCGGCAGCTTCTGCCGGTTAGCGGGGAGGGCATTTCTCTCGGCGAGCCTCGCACGCCGCTCTTGGCGCTCCCCGTCTTGTCCGAACGCTGGGGGGCTGAGGTATGGGTGAAGGACGACGGCGGGCTGCCCGGCGGAACCTTCAAGGCGCGCGGCGCCTGCATAGGGGTCGCGCGGGCCCGCGAGCTCGGCACAACTGAGGTGGTGCTGCCGAGCGCCGGGAATGCTGGGGGGGCCTGGTCTCTCTATGGGGCCCGTGCGGGGTTGAGGGTCACGGTGACGATGGCGCGATCGGCTCCCCGAACGAATCAAGTTGAAGTCGAGCTCGCAGGAGGCGACCTCGAGCTCGTCGAGGGAACGATCGCCGATGCCGGGAGGCGGGCTCAGGAGATCGCCCGATCCCGCAACGCCTACCTCGCCTCGACGTTCTCCGAGCCCTACCGGCTCGAGGGCAAGAAGTCGGCCTGGTTCGAGCTGCGGGAGCAGTTGGGGCGCTGGCCGCGAACGCTCGTGCTGCCGGTGGGAGGGGGGATCGCGGCGGTGGCGGCGTGCAAGGCGGTGGAGGAGATGGCGGGTGCCTCCTGGGCGACGGATGAGGGTCCCCGGATCGTGGGGGTGCAGCCGGCGGGCTGTGCCCCGTTGGTGGAGGCCTTCGAGGGTGACGGTGAGCCGAGACCGTGGCCCGTTCCCCCGGACACGATCGCCGCGGGCCTGAGGGTCCCCTCTCCGTCGGAGGGTTCTCTGGTGCTCGAGCGGGTGCGGGCTTCGGGCGGGTCGATGATTGCGGTCGAGGAGCGCGATCTGGTTTCGGCGGTGGGGGAGCTGGCCAGCGCCGAAGGCGTGCTGGCCTGCCCCGAGGGGGCCGCCACCGTGGCGGCGGGCGCGGCCCTTGCTCGCGCCGGGAGGCTGGAGGGACCGGTCGTCCTCTACAACACGGGGACGGGAGCCAAGTACCTTGACGCCCTCGCTCTAAGCGGACCTTAGTCGACCTTATCCACGATAACCCCGCTCAGCGAGGTTGCTGTAGAAAAGATCGAATGCGTGGCGCTGCTAGCCTGCTTGTGGTTGACATCGCCCTCTCCGCGATGATGCCGTTGTTGGCCCGTCAGATCGACTAGCCGGGAGGATCGATGACGAAGAAGCTCTCACTTCGGCGGGTGCTGCAGGTTGTCGTATCTCTCGCCGTGGTCGGCGCGGTGTTCTTCTTCGCGCTGCCGAAGTTCGCCGACTACTCTGAAGTGTGGGCCGCGATAACGGCCATGACCCCCATCGAGCTGCTGACTCTGAGCCTAGCGGCCCTGTGGAACCTGGTCTCCTACTGGCCGGTCATGGTCAATTCCCTGCCGGGCCTGAACTACTGGCAGGCGATGAAGGTGAATCTCACTTCGACCGCGATAGCGAACACCCTTCCCGGCGGAGGCGCGCTGGGGATAGGCGTGACGAGCGGGATGTACACGAGCTACGGTTTCACCGGAGCGCAGATCGGGAGCGCCATCGTCGTTTCGGGGGTTTGGAACAACTTCGTCAAGCTGGGCATGCCCGTGATCGCATTGGCGCTCTTGGCGATCGCGGGCCAGGCGGGCGGGGCTCTGGTAACGGCGGCGTTGATCGGAATGGCGGTGCTCGTCGGCGCGGTCGTCCTGTTCGGTCTCGTCCTTCGTAGCGACAATGGGGCCGAAACGGTGGGGCGATGGCTAGATGCCGTCTGGGGCCGAGTCGCCAGAATTCTACGTCGCCCCGCTCGCGGCAGCATCTCCGGCTCTCTGGTGCGCTTTCGCACGGAGACTATGGGGTTACTTCATTCGCGTTGGCCGGCACTCACCGTGGCAACAGTGGTGAGTCACTTCTCGCTCTTTGCCGTTCTTCTCATCGCGCTTCGCCACGTCGGAGTGTCGAACGACGAGGTCAGCTGGCAGGAGGCGCTCGCTGCGTTCTGTTTCGTGCGTCTTCTCACCGCGCTGCCTATCACCCCGGGTGGTCTCGGAGTGGTCGAGCTCGGTGCGACGGCGGCCCTGATCGCTGCAGGAGGGGATCGCGGACAGGTGGTGGCGGCGGTGCTGGTTTATCGAGCGGCCACCTACCTGCCTCCAATCCCCATGGGCCTCGCGGCCTACGCCTTCTGGCGCAAGGGCGCCAAGGGCCGGCCCCAACGCGTGGCGGCCCGTCTTGGCGAGCCCACCGTCCCAGCGGATGAGCAAAGCCGGTGAGCTCTTGTTCGTATCGCCACCAAACTCGGCTCACGCTCTTTGCGTTGAGCGTATTCGCTGCCTCGTGCGTGAGTACTGGCTCATCGGCGACGAGGCTTCCGCTGGACACGGGTAGAGCTGGAGACGACATCGTGGTGGCGTCCTTCGACTTCCCCGAGAGTGCCCTGCTGGCCGAGTTGTATGCGGCGATGCTCGAGGAAGAGGGCTACCCAGTCACGCGCTTGATCAACTTGGGTTCACGCGAAACGGTCGATCCTGCGCTCTTTCAAGGTCTTGTCGACTTCGTTCCCGAGTACGCGGGCACTGCTCTGGTCTTCTCGACTCTGGGCCGCTCCGCTCCATCCTCAGACGCCCAAGACACGGTAAATCAGCTTGCGACCGCCTTGCGTCCTAAAGGCGTCAGCGTTCCCGGACATGCCGCAGCACAAAATCAGAACGGATTTGTCGTGACCCAAGAGACCGCAGATCGCCTTGGGCTCGCCGCGATCAGCGACCTGAAGGGCGAGGCCGAGAGTCTCACCTTCGGTGGGCCTCCGGAATGCCCCGAACGACCGCTCTGTCTGGCCGGCCTCGAAGAGCGCTACGGACTCAACTTTCAAGAGTTCCTCTCTCTCGATGCGAGTGGGCCGGCCACCACCGGAGCGCTCCAGACAGGAGAAGTGGATGTTGCATTGCTGTTCACGACGGATCCGGATATTGCTGCGCACGATCTCGTGCTTCTCGAGGACGATCGCGAACTGCAACCCGCGGAGAACGTGGTCCCCATCGTGCGCTCGGTCGTGCTCGATCGTTATGGTTCTGCCTTCTCGAGAGCCATCCGGGGGGTGACGCTTCGCTTGTCGACCCCTGAACTGCGAACTCTAAATCGAAGTATCGAAGTAGAGGGGCGAAGGCCGAGAGACGTAGCCGGGGAATGGCTGACCGAACAGGGGCTCATTGAATGACGCACAATCCTGATATCGCAACGTCGGCTGCACAGAGGAGAGCCGAAGGAGGCGCTACGGATTCCACCCCGGGTGCCGAAGCCGACGCCGGAGGCCGCCGTGGTAAGCGCAGGCGTCCCTCGGGGGAGGCGCCACCGCTCCCAAAGAGATTGGAGAGAACTGGCCGCTACTGGCTGGGGCTATCCGTCGTGGTGCTCGCGACCTGGGGGATCATTTTTGGGGTGCAAGGAGCTGGGGTCGAAGGCACACGCGCCGACCTGGCGGTGTTACAGCCCTTCGTCGATGCTCGAACTCCGGGGCTGACCGCAGTTGCTCGCGCCGTCGAGTTCATCGGCTCCGACGTCGTCCTCCGCACCGTCCGCTGGAGCGCCTTGCTCGTGCTCCTCTACTTTCGTCGCTTCCGTCACCTGTTCGTGTTCTTCGGATCGATCCTGGCGGTGGGAGCCATTACAACGTTCGCGGCCTTTGCGATCTCCCGGCCGCGCCCCCTCGCAATTGACATCCTCACCTCGTGGGAGGGTCCCTCGCAGCCATCCAGGCCGGTGGCTGCGCTCACAGTTACCCTCGTCGGAATCGCCTATTCCCTCGTCGTTGCGGGCAAGGCGCGGAACCGAGCGAAGTGGGTGGCGGCTGCCTTCATCGTTGTGTTCTGCCTGGCACGTCTCTATCTCGGGGTCGACCATCCCAGCGATGTGTTGGTTGCCGCCATCATCGGCGTGGCCGTTCCCTTGATTGCCTTTCGTCTCTTGACTCCCAATGACGTCTTTCCGGTCACATACTCGCGAGGTCGCTCCGCACACCTTGACGTTGGCGGAGCGCGGGGCTTGGCGATCCGCTCAGCACTGGAGGAACAGCTTGGCCTGAAGGTGCTCGACATGGCTCCGTTTGGGTTGGGGGGGTCGGGAGGGTCGACGCCACTGCGATTGCGGGTGGAGGGCGAGGAAGACGAATACCTCTTCGCCAAGCTCTACGCCAAGAATCACCTGCGCGCCGACCGTTGGTACAAGCTCGGCCGCACACTGCTCTACGGGCGCCTGGAGGACGAGGCTGCGTTCTCAACGGTCCGGCGGCTCATCCAATACGAGGACTACCTGCTCCGAGTAATGGGGGACGCGGGCCTGAAAGTGCCCAAGAGCTATGGGATCGCCGAGATCACCCCAGAGCGAGAGTATCTGCTAGTTACCTCATTCGTGGATGGGGGCAAGGAGCTTTTGGACGCCGAGGTGGACGACGAAGTCATCGAAGATGGGCTGCGGGAGGTAAGGGCGCTCTGGGATGCCGGCGTCGCACACCGCGACATCAAACCCTCGAATGTGCTCGTCCGGGGGAGCAATGTTTATCTCATCGACGTCGCCTTCGGGGAGGTGCGACCGTCGCCTTGGCGGCAGGCCGTCGATCTCGCGAACATGATGCTGGTCCTCGCTTTCCGGACCAGCCCCGAAAGAGTCTACGAGCACGCGCTCAAGTTCTTCAGTCCCGAAGAAATCGCCGAAGCTTTCGCAGCCACTCACAGCGTCACCATGCCCAGCCAGTCCCGAAATCTACTGCGTAAGGCGCAGGGCGATCTGATTGCCCGCTTCCGGGACCTTTGTCCGAAGCGCCGGCCAGTGGCGATCCAGCGCTGGACGTGGCGGAGGATTGTCCTGACTCTGTCGGTGCTGTTTTCTGCACTCCTTGCAATCGGCATAACGGTGGGAAACCTCGGCGGCTTCGGTCTCTTCTCGGCGCCCTCCGTTCCCATCCCTCATGCTCCCGATTGCCAGAAGCCAGAGGACCCAGTCATTCTGATGGCGCAGTCGGTAGAAACCGCTTCACGGGTCCCTTGCCTCGACTCCCTTCCGGTGGGATGGAGCTTCGACTCTCTCTATGTTCGAGATGGCTCGAGCAGGTTCTTGTTGAGCTATGACCGGGAGAACACTCGTCCCGTGACGGTTTTGCTCAAACCTAGTTGCGACACGTCGGGGGCCAGCGAAGTGCCATCCGACGAGGAGGGGACTCGGCGCTTCGAGAGAATAAGGGTGATTGGCGACGTATTCTCGGGCGACCGCATCTACACATTCGAGGGCGGCTGCGTGCGATACGAGTTTGACTTTGTCAACTCCCGCAGCGCGTCCCTGGCTAACGAAGTATCGCTGGGATTGGGTTTTCTCTCCCGCGCGGAGGGGGAGAGGCTGCTTGAAAGAGAGACTGGGCTCGAACTGTGAGGAAAGACTCGCTCGCCGCCCGCATTGGCTTTGGGGAGTGAGGCTGAACGCCGCACGGAATGCTCCTGCGTCGCAAAGAAAACTTTCGTCGCATCGGAAGCGTCACGCTCTCCAAGTGGCCGTTGCCCTCGTTGTCCTGTTGCTCACCGCCATTCCCGTGCGGCGACCGGTCGGCATATGGGAAGCGAACATGTTCGACGCCATCAATGGACTGCCGGAGTGGTTGTTTGCGCCCGTCTGGCTGATGATGCAGGCCGGCAACCTCTTGACGGTGACGATTGTGTCCTTGGTCGCCCTCTTCGCTCGGCGAATTCGACAGGGCCTCGATCTTGCCGTCGCGGGGGCCTCGGCTTGGCTCCTGGCCAAGGTTGTGAAGGATCTCTCGGGCCGCCCACGGCCGGCGGCGATCTTCGAGGACGTCATCGTCCGCGGCTCTCCGGCCGCCGGCAATGGATATGTTTCGGGTCACACGGCCGTCGCTGCAGCCCTTGCGGCGGCCGTGACCCCTTACCTCAGCCGCCGGTGGCAGGTGACGGTGTGGGTCATCGCCGCGCTTGTGGGCTTCGGTCGCATTTATGTCGGCGCCCACCTTCCGCTGGATGTGTTCGGGGGCATGGCCATGGGATGGGCTATAGGATCGATCGTGCACGTCCTACTGGGGGAGCCGGCGCGCGGTGAAAACAAGCTCACGAAGTCTACGAGTTAGAAGCTCGCGCCCTAATTTTGGGCTGGGAGTTATCAGCATCTTTGTCGCCCTAACTGTGCTGATCCTCACGGGCATGCATGTAGACGGCAACTATGCTTCCGGTACCGAGCGAGCTGTGTTTCGATTCTTCAACGGATTCCCGTCGGTGATCTACTGGCCCGCCTGGGTCGTCATGCAGCTCGGCAACTTGATCGCTGTGCCCGCGGTCGCGATTGCTGCATTGCTGTTCAGACGCTATCGACTTGCTATCGCGGCTCTGATAGTTGGGGTAGGGAAGTGGTACTCGAGCCGGTTGCTGAAGGACGTCTTCCTCCGCGAGCGGCCGGCCAGTGTCCTCTCGGACGTCGTGCTTCGCGACGCTCCCGCAGCAGGTCAGGCATTTGTTTCGGGCCATGCCGTAATTGCGGTCGGTTTGGCGGTGGTCGTCCATCCTCACGTTGCACGCAAATGGCAAGTCGTCGTCTGGACCACGGCGTTACTCGTCTGTGTTGCGCGCGTTTATGTGGGGGCGCACCTTCCTCTCGACGTGGTGGGAGGGGCAGCCGCCGGCTGGGCGATAGGCACTGTGGCCAACTTGGTCACGGGTCTGTTCGTGCGAAGGAGGGCTTGAGCCGGCGGAGCTCTTTCTGCCACAGCAGGTAGGAGATCGCACCGATGGGAATTGGCAGAACGAAGGTGAGAAGCCGGTAGATCAGTATCGCTGCGACGACGAGCGCCTCTTCGCCTCCGGCCGCCACCAGAGTGGCGGTCAGCCCCAGCTCTACGACCCCCAGGCCACCGGGAGTAATCGGTACGGCCGAGAGGAGCCGAACGAAGGCGAACGACGCCAGGGCTTGCTGCCAGCTGACTGCATCGTTCGATACTCCCACGTGGCGCAGCGCCAAGAGGAGAACGAGGTAGAGGGTGATATGGCTGATCACGGTGGCCACCGTCAATGCCGCCCACTGCGTGCGCAGGAGCTCAATGATTCTGCGCCTGAAGTCGACCGCCGCCGTAGCCCAGTCTGGCCTGGGGGAGCGACCGAGTAGACGGGCCATGAAGGAAACGAGCACCCCAAGACGCCGCCCCACTACGGAGGCGCCCCGCTCGCTACTAAGGACCATGGCGAATGCAAGGCTTGCCCCCACCAGTATCCCCAGGCCGATTACGGAGACGGCGACGAGACCGCCGTTTGCCTGCCCCCCGATTGCCAAGAGCGCCAGCGCCACGATGGGCATGCCCAGCTTCGCAAAGGTGTTCCAGGTACCGGTGAGGGTAAGGGAGATGGCGATATCGGGTGGAGCAAAGCCGTAGGAAACGTACATGGCGCTCTGCAGGCCTGCCCCCAGCGCGGCCCCACCGGGAAGCGTGTTGGTGACTGCGGTCGAGGTCTGGGTGATCTTCAGCGCCTGCCCGAATCCGAGCCCCGGTCTTGCCGACATTTCGACGAGCACATAGGTCGCCTGGTTCCAGGCGGCCAGGGCAGCAAGGGTGGCTAGCTCCAGCCACGTCATCGCTCGGATGGTCGCCCACACTTCGCCGAAGTCCACGATGCGGGGCAGGAAATAGACAAAGATCACGCCTACCACTGCGAGGGCGATTACGACCTGCGCCACTCGCGCCGGCTGGAGCCCTCTCTTCTTTACCGTCTGGTCTTGTCTCAGGAAAAGTCCCTCATCTGCGAGCCGATCCGAGCACGACGATCATGGCCGACTGCCCTGCTCCGCGCAAGGGCCGAGCGCAGGGATCCATTCGGTGGCACAATGCCCCCGAAGGAACAGAAGAGACGAAGAACGGGAAGGGGCGCGGCCTGGGAAATCCCGTGGTTCATTTCGAGATCGTTAGCAAGGAGGGCGGCAAGCTAAAGAGCTTCTACTCCGAGGCCTTCGGTTGGAAGATCGACGCCGACAACGCCATGGGCTACGGGATGGTCGAAGCCGAGGGTGAAGGGATCGGTGGGGGTGTCGCCGACGCGCCGGGTGACTATCCGGGCCACCTCACCTTCTACATCCAGACCGATGACCTTGAGGGAACCCTGGCTCGCATCGAGGAGCTGGGCGGTGAGACGGTGATGGCGCCGGACTCGGTTGGAGACGGAACGACAATCGCTCAGTTCAAGGACCCCGGGGGCAACATGGTGGGCCTCGTCAAAGGAATGTAAGCAGGTCTTCTGGGTTCAAGCTTCAGGTGACGTCGCGATTCTTGAAGAAGATCGTCGCCACGGTTACGAATACCGCTACGTAAATCAGCAAGGTCAGCGCCACATCCATCGTCGTCTTGTCCGCCATCGCCGGGCCCACCGCCTCCCCCGAGATGAACTGGCCGGCGTTGTCGCCCAGCAACCACGGCTGCCATTGGGGACGGAAGCCTCGAATCAGGCCCTCGAGAACGGCGAAGTAGACGAACGCCACCCCCAACGCGGCGGTGGTGTTGCGACCCACGGTGGCGATCGCACAGCCCACGACCGCGGTAAGACTGCCGACGGCGGCTACTCGTACCGTGAAGCCCGCCGTCTCGCGCGCCCAAGCCGCGTTGACACCCTCCGTGCTACCTGCAAGAACGGCAACCACTCCCATCACCGCGGCGAGAAAGAGGTGCATGACGACGACGAAGGCCAAACCGACGATCGCAATTGCGGCGAACTTCGTTACCAGCAGCCGCACGCGCCGTGGCTCCCACGTGAGAGCTGTAGTGATCGTTCCCTTCTGCCACTCGGCGCCGACGAATGTCGCACCCAGCAGAAGGCACAGGATAGCCAGCAGAGGGCTGCTCCCGAGGAGAACGGGTTGCAGATCGACGTACTGCCAGCGCGGGTCGGGCACCTCGTACTCGCCGATGAAGCGTTCGCATCGTTCTTGCTTGTTTGCGCTATTGCGGTTGCGGCCCCCGGGGTCGAATTCGCCACGTACGCAGCTGGCGATGGATTGTCGGCGCTCAACCTCTGCCTGGCGCCGAAGAGCGCCGTAATCCCGGTTGGATTGCACAAAGGTAATCGCGGCACTCACCACCATGGCAACCATCACTAGCGCCACGAGCACCTTCAGCAAACGACGCGACCACATCCTGTGCAGCTCGGCCACGAGCGATTGGATCATCTCTCTTCAACTTCGGGATCTTCGGTGAGCTTGAGGAAGACGGACTCGAGGTCGTCGTTGCTCGCGCGCAGCTCGGAGAGATAAAGACCACCGTTCGCGAGCGTCTGGGTGACGCGCGCTCCTTGCTCGCGAGGTAGGTCCACCGTCAGGGCTTCACCGTTCGCCGACCACGGAATTCCCTCGGCGCTCAACAGCTCGCCGGCGCGAGCCGCGTCGTCGACCACGACGAGAAGCTTCGCAGCTTGGCCTGTGGCAAGCACCTCGTCGACAGGTCCCTGGGCGACGCAGCGCCCACGGGCGAGGATCGCCACGCGGTCGCAGGTCTGCTGGACCTCGGAGAGGATGTGACTCGACACGAACACCGTTCGCCCCTCGGCCCCCAGCTTCTTCAGAAGCTGACGAACCTCACGGATCCCGGCCGGGTCGAGCCCGTTGGCCGGCTCGTCGAGGATCAACAGCTCGGGGTCCTTGAGCAACGCGGCAGCTATCCCGAGCCGCTGCTTCATTCCGAGCGAGTAAGTCTTCACGCGATCGTCGCCCCGCTCCGCCAGGTCGACTCGTTCGAGAACACCCTCGACCGCCGTGGTGCCGATACCCGAAGGCCGCGCCAAGAGCTCGAGGTTGCGACGGCCGGAGAATCCGGGAAACAGGGCGGGAGTCTCGACGATCGCGCCGATCCTCCCGATGACCTCGTTCAGGCGGCCTTGTTGGGGGTCGGCACCGAGGATGTGGCAGCGGCCCGAGGTGGGCCGTATCAGTGCCAGCAGGCAGCGGACGGTCGTGGTCTTGCCTGCTCCGTTGGGGCCGAGAAAACCGAACACCCCGCCCTCGGGAACGACGAGATCGAGGCCGTCGACGGCCGTGGTGACGCCCTTGCGGAACCGCCGGTAGCGCTTGGTGAGTCCCTCGACCTCGATAACAGCCATGACGAGAACCCTAGCAACCGGCCTCGCCGGATCTTTTCACCCCGAAATGAGCGCGGGGCGCTGCTTAGGTGGAGAAGGTCGGCCTAGAGTGTGATGCCAGATCCAGCGACATATCGAGAAAAGGGGGAGCAGATGACCCACCTGCCGGGCGACCGGCGCTACACGCGCGCTCACGAGTGGGCGATGGAGAGCGATGGCCGGATCCTGGTTGGGATCACCGACTATGCCCAAGACCAGCTCGGCGACATCGTCTATTTGGGTCTGCCCGAGCCCGGAGCCAGGGTGACCGCCGGGGAGCCGCTGGGCGAGGTCGAATCCACTAAGTCCGTGGCCGACGTCTACAGCCCGGTCACGGGCACGGTGCTCGAGAAAAACTCGGAGGCTGAGCAGAACCCGGAGGTGATCAACTCCGACCCCTATGGACGGGGTTGGCTGGTGGCGGTGGATGCCTCCGGCTCGCCTCTCGAAGAGCTCATGGGGGCAGACGAGTACCAGCAATGGCTCGAACAGGAAGTGGACTCGTGAACCATGACATCTCTAAAGCTGTGCTATAGGGTCATGGTTTCCACCGACACGAAGCTCGCAGGGCCCGTTTCTCCGGGCGTCTCGGGCGTGGCCTGAGCATGGCCGGCCGGAACACCCCGCTTCTCGAGGCGCATCGCCGCCTCGGAGGGAGGATGACCGAGTTTGCCGGCTGGAACATGCCTCTTCAATACGAAGGAGTCGTCACCGAGCACCGCGCCGTACGCAGCCACGCCGGGGTCTTCGACGTGTCCCATCTCGGAAAGCTCAGGCTTGGCGGGCCCGGCGCGCGCCCCGCCCTGGAGCGCGCGCTGACCGCCGACGTGGCCACTCTCGAGCCCGGCCGCGCGGCCTACGGCTTCGTCCTTCGAGACGACGGGGGCTGCCTCGACGACATCTTCGTCTATCGCCTCGGCGAATCCCAGTGGCTTGTCGTGCCCAACGCCGCCAACGTCGCCGTGGTCAAGAACGCCCTGCGCGCCGCAGGGGCCACAGAGGTAGAGGACGCCTGGGATCGGTGGGCGATCCTGGCGCTCCAGGGCCCCTCGTCCACCGCAGCATTCGAGAGCACGTGGCCTTCTCGGGGGGTCTCGGAGCTGAAGCTGCACACCTGGAGAACGGTCGAAGAGTTCGGTGCCGACGGTTTCGTGGCCCGAACCGGCTACACGGGCGAGCGAGGCTACGAGCTCTACGTCGCCTGGGCCCAGGCCGAGGGCGCTTTCGAACGATTGCTCGATGCCGGCTGCACGCCGGCCGGCCTGGGGGCCCGCGACACTCTCCGGCTCGAGATGGGCTACGCGCTGCACGGGCACGAGCTCGGCCCCGAGATCAACCCGCTCGAAGCCGGTCTCGGTTGGGCGATCGCCTGGAACCAACCATTCCGGGGTCGTGAGGCCCTGCTAGCCGTGCGCGGCTCCGGCCCGGCCCGAAGCCTCTTCGGGGTCCGCTGCTCATCCCCGGGGGTCCCGCGCCGCGGCTGCGAGGTGGTCGCGGGAGGGAGCGTGGTGGGAGAGGTCACGAGCGGCAACTTCTCGCCGACCGTCGGGACCGGGATAGCTCTCGCCCTGGGGCCCGCTCCCGCTCCCGACCCAGGAGCGGAGGTCGCGATCAGGATACGGGGAAGGCTCGTCGGGGGCGCTATCGTGAGGCCGCCGTTCATCGAGCGCGCGCGACCACAAAGCAACAAGTAGTCAAGTATGTAAGTAGTCAATCGGACGAGGGGCTCTGGGGTGGACTTCCTTCCACACACCATCGAGGACATAGAGGACATGCTCTCGGTGTTGGGCAAGTCCGGGCTCGAAGAGCTCTTCGAGCCGGTGGCCGAGAAGCTGCGACTCCAGCGTGACCTCGCCGTGCCTGAAGCACTCGACGAGGTCTCCCTGCGAGCTCATGTGGTTGAGCTCGCGGGCCGCTCGCAGGGGACAGAGCGTCTTATCTGCTTTGCCGGAGGGGGCGCCTACGACCACCACGTTCCCGCTGCGGTTTCGGCGCTCGCTTCCCGAGCCGAGTTCGCAACCTCCTACACCCCCTATCAGGCAGAGCTCTCCCAGGGGGTACTGCAGGCGTTGTTCGAGTTCCAGACGCTTGTCTGCGAGCTCTTCGCCATGGAGGTAGCCAACGCGTCCCTCTACGACGGCGCCAACGCGCTCGTGGAAGCTGTGAACTTGGCGGTGAGAGCCACGGGCCGAGAGCGGGTGGTGGTCGGCTCGACCGTCCACCCGCATTATCGGGACGTCCTCAGGACCTACACATCGGGCTTAGGTTTAGACATCGAGACGGTGGCGTTCGACCCCACACTGGGAGTGGTCGATTGGGGCTCGGTCGATGCCGCCGGAGCCGCCGCGCTGGTGATCTCTTCACCCAACTTCTTCGGCGTCCTCGAAGATGTGTCCGAGGCGGCCGCAAAGGCCCACCCGCGCGGGGGCCTTGTTGTCGCCGTCACCGACCCCACCTCCATGGGCGTGCTTGCCGCGCCCGGCGACAAGGGCGCGGACGTGGCCGTGGGCGAAGGCCACGCCCTCGGAAACGCTCTCGCCTACGGGGGGCCCTACGTCGGCCTCTTCGCCACCTCCGAGCGGCTCGTGCGACAGGTGCCCGGACGCATCGCCGGCGAGACCACGGATCGCGACGGCCGGCGTGCCTTCGTGCTCACACTCCAAGCGCGCGAGCAGCACATTCGGAGGGCTCGGGCGACTTCCAACGTCTGCACCAACCAGACGCTGATGGCGCTTGCGGCAGCCGTGCACCTCTGCTGGCTCGGGCCCTCAGGTCTCGCCCGGCTCGGGGAGATCTGCGTCAGGCGGACCGCCTACGCGGCGCAGAGGCTGGCGGAGATCCCCGGTTGCAAAGTGAGGTTTCCCGGGCCGCGCTTCAAAGAGGTGGTCCTCCAGCTGCCGAGCGCGGCAGACGAGATAACGGCGGGACTGTCTCGGCGCGGCTACCTCGTGGGGCCGGCGCTCGGCCGCTGGTACGAGGCCCTGGGCGACTGCCTGCTCGTTGCAGTGACGGAGAGACGGACGCAGGCCGACATCGATGGCCTCGCGGAGGCCATCGAGAAAGAGCTCGCGCAGTGACCGGCGCGGGTGCGTCCCTGGAGGCCTCCGCGGGCACGCGTACGCCCGAACAGTTCCCGGTGGTCTTCGAGCTGTCGCGCCCGGGGAGGCGAGCCTGGTCGCTGCCCGAGCCGGACGTCGATAGCCCGATGCTCGAGGAGCTCCTGCCCGAGGCACACCGCCGGGTGGATCCGCCGAATCTCCCCCAGCTCTCCGAGCGCGATCTCGTTCGCCACTACACGCGCCTCTCTCAGCGCAACTGGGCGATCGACGTCGGCGCCTACCCGCTCGGTTCCTGCACGATGAAGTACAACCCCAAGCTCTCCGAGGAGGCCGCCTCGCTGCCCGGCTTCCGCGACCTGCACCCCTTCGAGGACGACGACCTCGTGCAGGGGGCGCTCGAGCTGCTCGGAACCCTGGAGCTTGCCCTCTGCGAGGCGACCGGGATGGCTCGAATGACCTTCCAGCCCGCGGCCGGCGCACAGGGCGAGCTCACCGGCCTGCTGATCATGCGCGCCTACCACGCCGCTAGGGGCGATCACCGCAGGCGTGTGATCATCCCGGACTCGGCGCACGGGACCAATCCGGCGAGCGTCACGCTCGCGGGGTTCGAGGCCCACGAGACGCCCTCGGACGCGCGCGGCCTCGTCGACCTGGGCGCGCTCAGAGATGCGCTCGGGGACGATGTCGCCGGCCTGATGCTCACGAACCCCAACACGCTCGGGCTCTTCGAGCGGGACATCGCAGAGATTGCGACTTCGGTTCATGACGCGGGTGGGTTGCTCTACTACGACGGCGCCAACTTCAACTCGATAGTCGGACTCGTGCGTCCCGGCGACATGGGCTTCGACATCGTCCACCTGAACCTCCACAAGACATTTGCGACACCCCATGGGGGCGGCGGGCCCGGCTCCGGCCCGTTGGGAGTGGCGGAGCGGCTTGCACCCTTCTTGCCGGCTCCCGTCCTCGAGTGGGACGAGGGAGCCGAGAGCTGGAGCTGGGACCACGACCGCCCGCAGTCGATAGGACGCATCCACTCCTTCCACGGAAACTTCGGCATCAACCTTCGTGCCTACTGCTACCTGCGCTCGCTGGGGCCGGCAGGGCTGAGACAGGTGGCGGAGCGGGCCGTGCTCAACGCCAACTATCTGCGGGCACTCATCGCGGGAGCATTCCCCACGGCCTACCCCGGGCCGTGCATGCACGAGTTTGTCTCCAGCGCAGCGCGGCTCAAGAGGCTCGGTGTGCGCGCCACGGACGTATGCAAACGACTCATCGACTTTGGTTTTCATCCGCCGACCATCTACTTTCCACTGGTCGTAGAGGAGGCTCTAATGGTGGAGCCGACCGAGACGGAGTCGAAGGAGACGCTCGACTCGCTCGCCGCAGCCCTGAACCAGATTGCAGAAGAGGCCGAGAGCGATCCCGAGCTTCTGCGCTCCGCCCCGATCACGACGCCCGTTCGGCGGCCGGATGAGGCGCGCGCCGCAAGACATCTCCGGGTCAGGTGGACCCCCGCCGACCCGGTCGGAGGTCGATCGCATCCCTGATGCGCTGGGCCACCACGTCGGGGCGGCGCTCGAGGTCCTCGTATGTGACCTGGATGATGATCCACCCAAACGCCTGAAGCCGGTTCAACCGATCCGTATCTGAGTGCCACGCGGCCCGGCTCGAGTGCCACCTGTAGGACTGCACCTCGATCGCAATCTTCAGCTCAGGATAGGCGAAGTCGACGCGACCAACGAAGCCTTGTCCATCCCGCACCTCCACTTGACGCTGCGGTTGGGGGAGGTGATGGCGCCGCAGGAGTCGGCTGAGCCGCGTTTCCAGGGCGCTGTCCGTCGGGATCACATCGCCCCGTGCGTCGAGTAGCTTGCCGAGGGTGGCCGGCCCCCTTCTGCCGCGCCCGCCGAGTTTCTCTACTCCCACACGTAGCCGGTCGAGAGAGGTCAGGCGTTGGCGCAGTGCCGAGTCGAGCGCCTCCTCGAGGGCCCTCGGAGGAAGGACCAAACCAACATCAAGCAGCGTGCGGGTCGGATTAGTCGTCGGAATCGAGCCGACCATCCTGACGTCGGACGAAAGCAGCCTCGAGAGGTGGTGAAAGCGCACCCTTTCCGTGGAGGTTCTTTCGCTCCCGTCGAGGTCACCTCTACGATGTCCCCCGAGTAACCCTCGATCCCCAGCAGCTTGAGGGCGCTTCGGTGGGAAGCGACGCCTCGCACCCATAGGCAGGCACCCAGGAGCTGCTGGTGCCATGACTCGGGCGCGGTGGCGATTCGGTAGACGCAGGTATGTAGTGGCATGAGGGCGCCGGAAGCCATACGACGGTCGATTGCCTTGGGGGAGAGGCCGAGCGCGAGCGCTTGCCGTCGGGTCATCACCCAATATTGGGTCGCGGCGAGCTCCAGGCATGCCGATCGATCGGGGTTTGCATCGAGCCAGTGGACCCGGATTCGGCTGGTCTGGGAGTGGCGTACGCCACATTTACTGATCTTTTCTACCTGAGCCTCGCTCAGCGAGGCCGGCGTAGGAAAGGTCGGCCTACGATGGGCCGATGGACCTGTTCGAGTCTTCGCTCAGCGACCGTTTCGCCGATTACGCCCCCCTCGCCGCCCGCATGCGGCCCCAGACCCTCGACGAGGTCCACGGACAGCGCCACCTCTTGGCGGAGGGCAGGGCGCTCCGGGCCCTGATCGACTCCGGCGAGATCTCCTCGATCATCCTGTGGGGGCCGGCGGGGTCGGGCAAGACCACGCTGGCGCACATCATCGCGGGGGCCTCCAAGGCTCACTTCGAGCCGATGTCTGCGGTGAGCTCAGGGGTGGCCGACGTCCGCAAAATCATCTCCCAGGCCAAGGACCGGCTGGCGCAGCAGGGCGTCAAGACCCTGCTGTTCCTGGACGAGATCCATCGCTTCAACAAGTCGCAGCAGGACGCGCTGCTCCCGGCGGTCGAGAACGGCTGGATCATCCTCGTCGGCGCCACCACCGAGAACCCCTCTTTCGAGGTCAACTCGCCGCTGATGTCTCGGAGTCTGCTGTTCCGCCTCGAGGCGCTCGAGGACGCCGACGTGATCGAGCTGCTGCAGAGAGCCCTCGCCGACACGACCAGAGGGCTGGGCAAGCTCGGCGTCGAGACCGCTCCCGAGGCCATCGAGCACATCGCCGCGCGCACCGGAGGAGATGCGCGGGCCGCGCTCAACGCTCTGGAGGCCGCCGCCACGATTGCCGCAACCTCCTCGGGGGTTCTCGACCTCGCGGCCGCCGAGGAGGCGCTGCAGCGACGGGCGCTTCCCTACGACAAGGCAGGGGACTGGCACTACGACGTGATCTCGGCGTTCATCAAGTCGATGCGCGGCTCGGACCCTGATGCCGCGGTCTACTGGCTCGCCCGCATGCTGGACGCAGGCGAGGATCCTCGCTTCATCGCCCGGCGCATGGTGATCTTCGCCTCCGAGGATGTCGGCAACGCCGACCCCACCGCGCTGGAGGTGGCCGTCGCAGCTCACCACGCTCTCGAGTTCGTGGGGCTGCCCGAGGCCCAGCTCAACCTGTCACAAGCGGCCGCCTATCAAGCATTGGCTCCCAAGTCCAACGCCTCGGCGATGGCGATATGGAAGGCGCAGGAGGACGTCAAGGCGTCCGGCCCCCTGCCGGTCCCGGTCCACCTGCGCGACTCGCACTCGAGCGCGTCACGCTCTCTCGGCGCGGGCCGCGGCTACAGCTATCCGCACGACCACGGGGGCTGGGCGGAGCAGCAATACCTGCCCGATGAGCTCCGCGAGCGCCGTTATTACAGTCCCATCGCCGGAAGGGAACAGGACCTGGCCCGCGACCTCGAGGCCAAAAGGGCCGAGTGGTCATCAGATGACCAATGAGCCCCCTGCGCTCCACCACTCGGCGAGAAACTCGGACGGGCGGTAGGGTAACCCCATGCTGAAACGATTGTTCTGGATAGTGCTGGGGGCTGTGGGAGCGCTGCAGGCGGACCGGTGGCTGCGGCAGAAGCGATCGCAGCTCACGCCGAACGCGATCACCGGGACCATGCTCGACAAGATCAACCAGCGGCTCGAAAACAACCGCGCCCGCAGCCAGTCTCGCTACTAAGGCGACGCCGCCCCCGAAGTCGTAACCTGGGGACATGGATGGCATGGACTCGGGGACGATACGCGAGCGCTTTCTGGCGTTCTTCGCCGAGCGCGGCCACGATCGGGTGGCGTCGTCGTCGGTCGTTCCGGACGACCCCACACTGCTGCTAACCAACGCCGGGATGAACCAGTTCAAACCCTATTTTCTCGGCCGGCAGACGCCGCCCTACAAGAGGGCGGTCACGGCTCAGAAATGCATTCGGGCGGGGGGCAAGCACAACGACCTCGAGGAGGTCGGCAAGACCGCGCGCCACCTCACCTTCTTCGAGATGCTCGGCAACTTCTCCTTCGGTGACTACTACAAGACGGACGCCTCGAAATGGGCGTGGGAGCTCGTCACCGAGGGCTTCGGGATGGACCCGGACCTGCTGTGGGTCACGGTCTTCGAAACCGACCACGAGGCGCGCGAGATTTGGGCCGACGCCGTCGGCGTGCGCCCGGAGCGGATCATCTACCGCGGCAAGGCGGACAACTTCTGGTCGATGGGCGAGGCGGGGCCCTGCGGGCCGTGCTCGGAGATCTTCATCGACCGCGGCCCCCGTTACGGCGAGGCTTCGCCAAAGGGGCCCGACGACAACGAAGAGCGCTATCTCGAGTTCTGGAACCTCGTGTTCATGCAGAACGACTGCAACGACGCCATCGAGCCCATCGCAGAGCTGCCACAAAAGAACATCGACACAGGCCTCGGCCTCGAGCGCACGACCATGCTCCTGCAGGGAGTCGAGACCGTGTTCGAGACCGACGTGCTGCTCGCGCTCATCGACGAGGCGGCCGCGCTCACCGGCATCGTCTACGGCAAGGAAGCGCGCTCCGACGTGGGCCTGCGCATCCTCTCAGACCACGCCCGCTCGCTCACGTTCATGATCGCCGATGGAGTGCGGCCCTCGAACGAGGAGCGCGGCTACGTGTTACGGCGGATCATGCGCCGGGCCTTGCGCCACGCACGGCTCCTGGGGTTCGAGGCCCCGTTGCTGGCCATGCTCGCAGAGCGCTGCATCGAGCTGATGGGAGACGCCTATCCCGAGCTTGCCGAGCGGCGCGACGACATCACCGAGATCGCAGCTCAGGAGGAGGAGCGTTTCGGCGCCACCTTGCGCCAGGGGCTCGGCCTGCTCGAGCGCGCCATCGCCGAGGGCCGCTCTCAGGGCGCCGCGGCAGTTCCCGGCGAGGTCGCCTTCCTGCTCCACGACACGTTCGGCTTTCCCATCGACATGACCACCGAGTTCGCACGCGAGTCTGGCCTGGAGGTGGATCAGGCTCGCTTCGACCAGCTCATGGATGAGCAACGCCAAAGAGCCAGAGAAGCGCGCCACACGGGTGAGGCGGCCTCAACGACGCCTCTGAAGGACCTGCAAGAGACGGAGTTCATCGGCTACGAGCACCTCCAGGCAAACGCAGCCGTCGTCGGTGTGGTCACCGAAGGGTCCGGGGTCCCCGCGGCGAGCGCGGGCGAGACCGTCGACCTGCTCTTCGATCGCACGGTGTTCTATGCGGAGAGCGGCGGCCAGGTGGGAGACAGGGGCCTCGTGCGCGCGCCCTCGGGAGTGGGGCGCGTGGTCGACACTCGCAGCATCGCTCCGGGTGTGACCGCTCACCGGACAGAGGTCACCGAGGGGGCCATCGCCACCGGCGATGCGGTGGCTCTCGAGGTGGATCGAGCGCGACGTGAGGGGGCCGAGCGCGCCCACAGCGCCACGCACGTGCTCCACTACATCCTCAGAGAGAGGGTGGGCCCCCACGCCACCCAGGCGGGCTCCCTGGTCGAGCCCGGCAGACTGCGCTTCGACTTCACGCACTTCGAGGCACTCTCGGACACCCAGGTCGCGGACATCTCCGCAGAGCTTCAAGACAGGGTGCTGCAGGACGACTCCGTGAGGGCCTTCGAGACCACGTTCGAATTCGCCCGCTCCTCTGGCGCCATGGCTATCTTCGGCGAGAAGTACGGGGACTTCGTGCGGGTGGTGGAGATCGGCGACTACTCCAAGGAGCTATGCGGCGGCACCCATGTGCCCCACACCAGCCGGATCGGCGTGGTCGTGCTCACCCACGAGGGCTCGGTCGGCGCCAACCTGCGCCGCGTCGAGGCCCTGGTCGGCCGCGACGGGATCGCCTACCTGGAAGGCAGGGCGCGAGAGCTTGAGCGCGCCGCCGACCTTCTGCGGGTGGCGCCCGATGACGTGGCCGATCGTGTGGAGAAGCTGCAGGCGACGACCAAGGACATGGAGCGCCGCCTCCAGGAGGTCGAGCGCAAGAGCCAGGATCAGGACGCGCGGGAGTTGCTCGAAGCTGCGATCGAGTGCAACGGGAGCCGCCTCGTGGTGGCGCGACGAGATCTCGGCGTCGACGCGCTGCGGGCCCTGGCGCAGGGCTTGAGGGGGCGGCTTGGATCGGGGGTCATCGTGCTGGGCACCGCGGCTCAGGGTCACGCCAACCTGGTGGCGGCGGCGACCAAGGATCTTGTCGACAAGGGGCTTTCGGCGCGGGCTCTTCTGGGCCAGGGGGCCGAGCTGTTGGGCGGCGGAGCCGGCGGCAAGCCCGAGCTGGCGATCTCGGGAGGGCCCCGCGCCGAGCGGCTGCCGGAAGCGATCGAGGCGGTCGCGGAGGCTGCGCGGCGCGCACTGCAGGGATGATCCTGGGGGTCGACCCCGGCGGGCGCCGAATCGGGCTCGCCGCCGGGGACCTCGGGACACGCTTCGCCCGGCCGCTGGAGGTCATCGACGCGGCCCGCATCGATCCGATAGCGCGCATTGTCGGCGTCTGTGAGGAGATCGGCGCGACGCTGATCGTCGTGGGAATGCCGCTGAGCCTGTCCGGACATCGCGGCCCCCAGGCCCTCGCCGCCGAGGCCTTTGCCGAGCGCCTGAGGGCCGCCGTCCCGGTTGAGGTCCGACTTCACGACGAGCGCCTCAGCACGGTCGTGGCCGAGCGAGCGCTGCGCGCCGCGGGCGCTTCGGCCCCGCGCCGCAAGAAGCTCCGGGATGCGGTCGCGGCCCAGGCAATATTGCAGGGCTACCTCGACGCTCACCCCCGCTCATGAGCCGGGGTGGCCGCCTGCTGCGGTTCTTGCTGGTGGTCGCGCTGCTGGCCGGGCTTGCCGCCGGCGCCGGCTTCTTCTATCTTCGCTCGATCGGCCTGTGGGGCGCCTCCCGTCCTCATGGCTCCGCCACGGTCAGGATCCCCAAGGGGGCCTCCGGCGCCGAGGTGGGCGAGCTGCTCGAGGCCTCCGGAGTGATTCCGTCCGCCCTTGGCTTTCGCCTTGCGTTGAACCTCGAGGGGGCGGCCGAGGGGATCCAGGCGGGACGCTACGAGCTGGCCCAGGGGCTAAGCGCCAGGGCCGCCCTGGCGACACTGCTGGAGGGCCCCAAGCAGCGCTTCGTCAGCGTCACCTTCCCCGAGGGGTCCTGGGTCGAGGACTTCGCAGCCACTTTAGGGAAGCTCACCGATATCTCGGGCCAAAAGTTCATGCGTCTCGCCACCTCCGGCAAGGTCCGTTCGGCGCTGCAGCCGAAGGGCGTCGACACACTCGAGGGCCTGATGTGGCCTTCGACCTATCAGGTGGTGCCCAAGGACGATGCTCGCAGCGTGGCCGTGCGTATGGTCAAGGAGTTCGAGCGTCGCGCCGACGAGGTCGACTTCTCCCAGGTGCAGGGGACCGGTGTGAGCGTCTACGAGGCGGTCGTCGTGGCTTCCATGGTCGAGGCCGAAGCCAGGCTCGACTCCGAACGAGCCAAGATCGCACGGGTGATCTACAACCGCCTGCAGCAGGGCATCCCGCTGGGCATCGATGCGACGGTCAACTACGCGCTCGGCGAGCACAAGCGAGAGCTGACCGAGACCGACCTCGAGGTCGACTCGCCCTACAACACGAGGGTTGTGGCGGGGCTGCCCCCTACCCCCATCGGGGCGCCCGGGATGGCCTCGCTCAAGGCCGCCGCCCACCCGGCCGAGGGGAAGTGGCTCTATTACGTGCTCAAGAATTGCCGCGGCGCCCACGCCTTCAGCGTTTCCTACGACGACTTCCTCAACAACAAGGCCACCTACCAGGAGCTGTCCTGCTGAGGGGCGGACCCCTGGATGGGCCGGGCTTTCTCGGAGTGCTGGGATGGCCGCTGAACAGCACCTTGTCCCCGGTCATCCACAGGGCCGCATTCGAGGCACTGGGCATCCCGTGGACCTACCTGGCGTGGCCGATGCCGCCGGAGCGGCTCGCCGCCGCGGTCGACGGGTTGAGGGCGCTGGGTGCCGTGGGGGCAAACGTCACGATGCCCCACAAAGAGCCGGTGATGGAGCTGCTCGACGAAGTGTCGGCAGAGGCGCGCAGCCTCGGCGCGGTCAACACGATCTCTCGCGTGGGCGAATCACTCGTCGGTCACAACACCGATGTGGCCGGATTCAGCGCTTCTCTGCAACAGTCCGGCGTGGACATGTCGGGGCGCAGCGCGCTCGGTGCTGGGGGCCGGGGGAGCGGCGCGGGCGGTGGTGCGGGCGCTAGAACAGATGGGTGCGAACGACATCGCCGTCTGTGCCCGGCGTCAGGAGGCGGCAATTGCCGTCACGGGGCTCGCAAATAACGTTAACGCAGTGGCATGGGAGCGCCGGGAGGAGTCTGCGAAGACGGCCGCGCTCGTGGTCAACGCCACCCCTTTGAGCGCAGTAGGGGGCGATCCGCTTTCAGGCGCCCGCTTCGGGCCCGGCCAGGTGGTCGTGGACCTCGTCTATGTCCCGGCGGAGACCGAGCTGCTACGGCGAGCGCGCGCGGAGGGGGCTCAGGCCGTGGGGGGGCTCGGCATGCTGGTCCACCAGGCGGCGGCTTCGCTGAGAATTTGGACCGGCCTCGAGCCGCCGCTGGAGGCTATGGAGCGGGCCACCATGCCGAGTGGTGGTGAGGTGACCATATAGAACATCTGAACACCACTGGGCGAAGCGATGTCATCGGAGGACGGCTAAATGTTGAGCCCGCGCTCTATGTTCTGAAGCTCGCGGCGGGCCATGGCCAGGTTCGCCCTGCTCTTGTCGAGGCAGAGGTAGATGAACAAGCCCTCTCCACTTGCGCTCGACATCATTCGTAGGATGTGTATCTGAGTGCCCAGAGTGACGAGGATGTCCTCGATCTTGTCATCGAGACCCAGCCTGGACATGGTCTTCATCTTGGCCCTGATTACCTCGGTGGTGCCGGCGGCGGCGACCTCCAGGTCGAGATCAGGGCCTCCACCGTCGGTTCCGAGTGTCATGCCGCTGTTGTAGTCGACCAGTGCGACGCCAAGCGCGCCGTCGATCTCCATCGACGCCTTGAGGCTGTCTGCGACATTACCCATCCGTTTACTCCATTTCTGTTGTTGGCGTCCCGGGGCTCTGACGGTGTATTTGTCGGCAATTGCTCTCGATACCTTGACGGGCGACCTCACGGACTGAATGTGGAAGGCGCGGCCCCACACGATCAGCCGATGATGCCGGCGATGTGCGTGGCGATGCGACGGGCCTCGTGGTGCAGAAGCCCCAGGTTCACCTTGGCAGGGGCCACCACAGCAAGGACTCCCTTGCTTCCGGCGGCGTAGACGACGAGGTATCCGTCGCTCCCGCGCGTCAGGATCTCCTCGAAGTGGCCTTGCTCGAAGACCTGGACGATTCGCCGACCCAGGCCGAGGGCGGTGGCGGCCATTGCGGCCGTCCGCGGCGACTCGTCCTCGGCGATGTCATGCGCAAGCATGAGCCCGTCGGAGGAGGCGATCATCACTCCCTGAATGCCATCGACCGAGGAACGCAGGGCCTTGATCGCCTGATGGAACCGTTCTGGATCAGCCATCTGTTCCTAGACCTCGATCACTACCGCGCCGGTGAAGGAGCTCGTCGGGGCGCTCAGCTTCGGATCGGCTAGATCTTGTGCCAGCGCCGCGGGTGGCGCTACCACGACGCGATAGGCGCTTCCGTCACCGGACAACTCGCGCGCATCGAGAGGTTGCCCGAATTTCTGTGTGAGCGCCCCGGAAACGACTCCCGACACCAGCATCCGTGCAGGTTTCGTGTCGAGCCCGGCGCCGATGCGAACTTCGCTCAGAACCCCGTGGTTGATCTCTACCAGAAGCAGCACGTGCGGTTCCGTATGCGCTTCCAATATCGTGATCCGAGCAGCCAGCCCGATGTGCATGGGCCAGAAGAGCGCGCCGCACGCGGCGCAGTGCTCCGACGCTCCGTGCGATCGAGCCCAGGTTCCGAAGTGCTGGGCCGCGGCGAGCCCGTAGGACTTGCCGAAGCCGTAGATCGATAGCTCGGCGCCCGCGCTTCCCAGAAGATCGTCCAGCACCGTGGGAAGCGTTATCGCCAGCGCCTGAGCGTCGACGATCACCACTGCGTTGCCTCCCGCGATAGCCCGCCCCGCACCCGGATCGCGCTCGAACGTGTTCCAGTAGCGCCGCGCCAGCGTACTGGCTTCCTGAAGCGCGCTGCTATCGATCAAGCTTGCATCATTCATCGCGCGAGCCTTCTCCTGCGCTCTGCACTTACGCAAAGGTGCACTAGGCGACGCTTACTTCGGCGTCGTCGGCGAGCTGCGTGAGAACCTTGATTAGCAGCACCAGGAGAACTTCTTTGGCCGACTCCTTGTCGGTCGCTTCACACACAACGATGGTGGCGTCCGGACCGGCTCGCATGATGTCGTGTAGACGCTCGAGCAGTTCCGGATGGCTCGCACCGCGGTTGGCGGCGATAATGAAGGGAGCATCCGAGATGCCGCGGAAATGCTCCAAGATGGAGGCGGCCTCGTCGAGCGCCTGCTCGCCGCGCGACAGATCGGTCATGACAATGTAACCGTCCATTCCCTCCGCCAGCACGTCCCACATGAAGTCGAAGCGCTCCTGTCCGGGTGTCCCGAACAAGTAGAGCTCCGCCAGCATTTCTTCGTCTTTGACCGTGAGCTTGCCAAAGTCCATGGTTACCGTAGTGTGGTCCTTGGTTTCAGCAGTCTCGTCGGAGACTCCAGTCTCGGTTGAGAGCACTGGGATCTCTGAGATCGTCGAGATCAATGCCGTCTTGCCTGCCGCGAAGTGTCCGGTCACGACGACCTTTATCGTCACTACCTCTAGTTGGCTCATGCTTCGGTCACAGTCCTCTGACCGCGGCGATGATCCGCTTCAGCGCACGCACTTTCGGTTGCGCCGGCGGTGGATCGTCGGAGGTCTCGGCCGGTTTTCTTGAGTTTGTCGAACGCGCTCCCGCGGCGGGCTGCACCGAGGCGCTCCCGGCCAGGTCCCGCAGCTCCTGCAGAGCCATAGTCCTGATGCCCGCGTTTTCGGCCCCCGACGGCCCCACGTCGATGGTCTCTGCGGGGGACAGCGGGGACTCCTCCTCCTCTTCTACCGATTGGTTCTCCTCGAGATCTGTGCCGGCACGGTCCAGGTCCCAGAGCGGGCTCTCGCTCTCTGGCTCCAAATCGCCGACCTGCTCCTGCTCTTTATCGTCGCGATCCTCCAGCGGATCGATCTGGGAATCGCCCTCGTGTCTCCACTCGTCGAGCTCCGGGCCGATCGGCTCAATCATGTCCAGCTCGGCTTGATCGCTCGGCGGTCCCTGGGGGAGCCCAGGCTCCAGGGGCTCCCAGGACAGGGCCAGGTCCTCGTCGGAAGAGTCGAGAGCGGGGGGAGAATCAAACGAGCCGAGAGCCTCCTCGAACACCTCGCGAGCGAGCGGGTCTGAGTCCGCCTCCAACACGGACGCCGGCTCTGCGGCGGCCGTAGCCTCGGCGTGCGGCTCGACCTCCATCAGACCGGAGCTGATGAGGGGGTGCAGTGCGCCGGCAACCTCGGCCTCTGAGCGATCCGTTGCGCGTGCCAGCTCTGAGATGGTTGCACGCTCGTTACGGATTGTCGCCACCAGCAGAGCCCACTGTTCGCGGCTAACCGTCAGCTCCACCGAGTCATCCGTCAATGCGGAGGCGGCCGACACCAGGTCAGAGGGCGAAGAGATGTACTCCGAAATCGCGTCCCATTCGGCAAGCCGGTCTCTCACCTCGGCGACAAGCTCGTCGACTCTGAGCTTGTGCGCCGGGCCTATCGGGTGCAGCTCGTCGACCCGGAAGTCGAAAGTCCCACCTGAGCGCGGCATGCGCATGAGCTCGAACGCAGCGTCGGAGACGATGTGGTGCACGGCGTAAGCGATCAGGTCGGCGGCCACCCCGCGTTCCGCGAGCGCCCGACCGGCCGCATGGCTGTGGCCCGCGCTCTCGAGCGCAGCATTCCAGTCTTCTCTGGGTATCCCGGCGGCGGCAACGGTGTCCTCGAGGTGCCCGGCACCTTCCCTGGTGGCGAAGTAGACCTCACCGTCGTCGAGATAGAGGACTCCGGCGATCTCTCCGGTCACATGAAGCGCTCCCGTTTGCTTCGAGAACGAGAGAAGTTGGAGAATGTCTGCCACGGAGAAATTCTCCAGGCTCCCGTTCAGGAACATCGGGCGTCCTTTCCCTGAGGTGAAGCGTCCGCTTCAAGCTCTTCGGGACGGCGCTTGAGCGAGCGAGGCTCGCGGGACGGCGTCCCCCAACTCGCAGGCCACTCCAGAGCGCTAGCGATCCGCTGAAGGATCGCGAGAAAGATGTCGCCTGAGGTGACTCGACAGACTCATTTATCGTGCGTTCCAGGGGGGGTCTTTAGCAGGTCGGCCAAAGTAAGGCGCCGGGCCCAATCGCGGACAAAGTGCTGCGCAAAGTGTTATCGGGCTCAGACTGCGAGTTCAATCGCGCAGAGAGCCTTATCCGGATGCGCCGCGTGACTTCCCGCTCCCGCGCACGATACCTTTAGGCGTCGGGGAGCGTGAGGGGCCGGCGCCTCGATCGCTCGAAGGGTATCGTTCGTCGCAGGGGGTGGGCGCGAGCCGAGCCCGTGTGGCCCCCCGCTCAATTCGGCGGCAGCATCAGCCGAATCAAGTGGGCAAGGTTGCGACCGGCTGCCGACGAGCACATAAGAAGGAGGGCCACGTGACCAAGGCCGAAGCGATGGCAGCTGCGCTGAACGAATTCCTCGACGTCTCCTGGGAGGTTGAGGCCGCCGCGGTAGTGAGCCCGGATGGCCTTCCCATGGCCTCGGCGCTTCCTCCCGACGTCGAGGAGGACCGCCTCGCGGCGATGAGCGCGTCTCTGCTCACCCTCGGCGAGAGGGCCGCACACAACCTCAACCGGGGTGAGCTGGCGCAGGTCCTGGTCGAGGGAGAGCGCGGCTATGTCCTGTTGATGGCGGCCGGCCCCAACGCCGTTCTTGTCGCCGTCACTTCCCACGACGCCAAAGTCGGGTTGGTGTTGTTCGAGATGAAAAAAGCGGTGGAAACCATCGCCGCAGTCATGGACGGGTCCTACAGACAGGCGGGGGCCGCGAGCCAGACGGAGATCGCCGTCGATCCTGCCGCCCTCGGGGAGCCAGATGTCGTGTCCCGTGTGAATGAAGTCGGCGCACCCCCGGCACCTCCTGAACGGATCTGGGAGTCGGGGTCCAGCGAGTGGCGGTCGGGCACTGCGGAGCCGCAACCCGCAGCGTCGGAGGAGACCATTCCCGCCGAGGCGAGCGCCACTGCAGGAGAAGTCGTCGAGCCCGGCGGGGCCGCCGAAGCCGACCCTGCCGCATGGGACCCGCATGGCTCCCCGGTGGGCGCCGAGCAACAGGACACGGCCGACGAAGGCAGTGACGGCGAGCCCACCGACGGCGAGCCCGCCGCGGCAGGCTGGCATCACCGACGCGCCCAGACGCGCTCCCAAGATCCTGCCCCCGAGAGCTCCGTGACGGCCGACCCCGCGGAGTCAGAGCCCGCGCCGAGCTGGCGGTAACGACGGAGTGATGTAGTGCTGAAGGGCAGTCTCGATGGGTTCATGTTGCCGGAGTTGTTCCGGCTGTTCTCGCGTTCCCAGAAAACCGGACGGCTCGACGTCGTGCGTCGCGCGGGGCGTGGTCACGTCTATTTCCGGGCCGGAGCCATCTACTTTGCGACGTCGAGCCTGGCGCGCGTGCCCTTAGGTCGCAAGCTCATCTCCCTGGGACTCTTGACCGAACGTCAGCTGATGGAGGCGCTCGACATCAATGCCGTCACCGATCAGAGGGTGGGCGATGTACTGGTGTCGATAAATGCAATCAGCCGCCCCCAGCTCGAGGGGGCGCTGCGAGCCCAGATCGAGGACGCGGTCTTCGACCTCATGCGCTGGGACCGGGGCGAGTTCTCCTGGCAACCCGACATGGCAGTGGACGCTGACATAACCCTCGACCTCACGGTTGAGGATCTCATCATGGAAGCGTCTCGAAGAATCGACGAGCTGGAGCTGATCCAGGACCAAATTCCTTCCCCCGAGTCGGTCATGACCATGGCCGCAGAGGCTCCCCGAACCGGTGCCCGGATAACGATCGCGCCCGAGGAGTGGCGGGTCCTCGTGCTGGTGGACGGCCGCCGGTCGGTCGCCGAGGTCGCCGCCCTCTCCACCATCGACGACGATAAAGCCCTCAGGGTCCTCCACGGCCTTGCGCGCGCCGGCCTCATCGAGTTGATGTCCGGAGACCGAGGGCTTGCCCAGACCAGTCGCGGGCAGCCCGAGGATGGCGGGGAGGCCGCCTCCGGGCGCCAGAGGGCGATCGGCTGGTCGGGGAGCAGTTTCACGCCCGAGGATGCCGAAGGCGGGGGCGTCATCGATGATCCCGAGTTCTTCCTTCGGCCCGTGGAGCCTCCTCCCGAGGCGTCGGAGTGGTTCTCCGATCCGGAGCCGGCGGTGACGAGCTTCGACGAGCCTGCTCCCGGAGAGCTTGTGAGCCGGGAGCTTCTCGAGGAACCAATCGGGACACAAACGCCGGCAGCGGGGCAGGACGAAGGTTCGAACAGTCCCAGGCGCGTGGAAGACGAAGAAGAGATTGACTCGGAGCTAGTGGCCAAGCTGATCGACGGGCTCAAAAGCTTGTAGTGAAGCGAATCCGATGACGTCCCGTCGCGCCATCGCCTGGCGCCACCACGACTTCGAGAGCCACGCCCGTCCCGTCAAGGTTGTCGTGGCCGGGCCTTTTTCGGCGGGCAAGACGACCCTCATCAGCACCATCTCGGAGGTCGCCGTCCTCACCACCGAGCGCCAGATCACCGACCACACAAGCGCGGTCAAAGGAACCACCACCGTGGCGATGGATTTCGGTCGCATCTCCTTCGGCAACGGCGCCTCCATCCACATCTTCGGGACTCCCGGACAGCGTCGCTTCGAGGACGTCTGGAACGCAGTTGCGGATGGGATGGTCGGCCTCGTGTTGCTCGTCCACGCGGGCGACGATCGCTCGGCGAAGGAGGCTCGCTCGATTCTGGAGACCTTCAGGCGCTTCGCGGACGTTCCCTTCTGTGTCGGGGTGACGCACCTCGATCGCGTCGGGAGCCCCTCAGGGGATGTGCTCGAGGAGGTGCGGGCGCGGCTCGGGGTTGCGCCGGAGGTCCCGGTGCTGGCCTGTGACCCGCGCCAACGTGAGGACGTCAAGGCCCTCCTGCTGCGAATCTTCATCGCGGTGCAGAAGCGTCTCCGGGTAGCTGAGGGCGGAGCAATAAATGGCTGAGGGCTCCGAGTCCCGGCAAGGACACCGGAGACCCTCGGTGACCGTGAGCTTCTCGGACGGCGGCGTCGATACCGTCACCGGTGACGACCCTCAGGTGCGGCGCGCCTGCGCCTTGGCGCGCTCGTTCGTGGGTGCGAGCCCGCCCCGCCCGCTGGTGAAGCTCATCTTCGACGACGGTCTGACGGTCCCGGTATCGGACCAGACGCTCATCGAGCGCCGGATCCGCGGCCTCGCCCGCGGCATCTACTAGCGGTCCCCAGGCCCCCGGGCTCCCTAAGTAACAGCGGCATCACCTTCAACCCTTCTGAAGTCGCGTCGATAAGTGACGTGAGTACTTGATTCATTTTTCCCAGCTGGTGTTGGCCGAACTCCTTGGCGACCGGTTTCTGGACGACCTTTTTAGAGAGGGGCAGGCGTGTCGGTAAGGGCTTCAGGGGGGCAGCTTCACGAGCTGTTGCTGGCGCGCGGGTTTCTCACTCCGGAGCAGCTCGACAGCGCCCGTCTTGCCGCCGCGGAGAAAAAGCAAGCCCTGGTCCGCTTTCTCATCGAGGAAAACCTCGTCCCCGAGAGCGCGGTGTTCTCCATCCTGGCCGAGCAGCTGAACCTCGGCTTCGTCGACCTCAGCGAGACCAAGATCGATCAGAGCGCGGTGGCGATGGTGCCGGAAACGGTCGCCCGCCGCCACAACCTCATCCCCATCGCCTTCGAGCGCGGCCGCCTCGTGATCGCGATGGCGGACCCGGCCAACGTCGTGGCGGTGGACGACATCCGAGCCATGTCCAAGCGCGAGGTGCGCCAGGTCGTAGCCACGCGCGCCGACGTGGCGGCCGCCATCAACCGTTTCTACCGGCTCGACAGCGCCGCCGAGTCGTTGGTCGAGGAGGCCGCCGAAGACCTGGGGAAGGCGGAGGACGACCTCGAGGCGCAGCTCGCCTCGGGCGGCGCGGACGACGCCCCGATCATCAAGCTCGTCAACCTCCTCATCACCCAGGCCGTTAACGACCGCGCCTCCGACATCCACATCGAGCCCGAAGAGCGCGGGGTCAGGGTTCGTTACCGCATCGACGGCGTTCTGCACGAGGTAATGAGGCCGCCCAAGGCGGTGCAGGCGGGGATGACCAGCCGCCTCAAGATTATGGCCGAGATAAACATCGCCGAGCGCCGGATCCCACAGGACGGCCGGATCACCGTTCAGCTTCAGGGCAGGCCGATCGAGCTCCGTGTCGCGACCCTGCCCACCGTGTTCGGGGAGAAGATCGTGATGCGGATCCTCGACAAGTCGAGCGTGATGCTCGACCTCGCGGACCTCGGCTTCTCCGACCACAACTTCCAGATGTTCCAGGAGTCCTACAAGAAGCCGTACGGAGAGATACTCGTGACCGGGCCGACCGGCTCGGGAAAGTCCACGACCCTGTACGCGACGCTCAACATCCTCAACCGCCCCGAGGTCAATACGATCACGGTGGAGGACCCGGTCGAGTACCGCCTGCAGGGAATCAACCAGGTGCAGACGAACGTAAAGGCGGGTCTCACCTTCGCCGCGGCCCTGCGCTCGATCCTGCGGTGCGACCCCGACATCGTCCTCATCGGCGAGATCCGCGACCACGAGACCGCGCTGATCGCGACCGAGGCGGCGCTAACCGGGCACCTCGTGCTGTCGAGCCTGCACACGAACGACGCCCCTTCGGCGCTGACTCGCCTGGTCGAGATGGGGATCGAGCCCTATCTGGTCGCCTCCGCGCTCGACTGCGTCCTCGCACAGAGGCTCGCCCGCAGGCTCTGCTCGAAGTGCAAGGAGCCCTACAAGCCGACGATCGAGGAGTTGACCACGGCTCGCTTTCCCTTCGACCCGGAGGGGGACCTCCCCGAGCTGTTCAAGCCCATTGGGTGCTCCACCTGCAGCAACACCGGCTACAAGGGCCGCATGGCCATCCACGAGGTCATGGCCGTGACCGAAGACCTCCAGCGCCTGGTGGTCGAGAGTGCGTCCGCGGAGGAGATGAAGCGAACCGCCCAGAGCCAGGGGATGAAAACTCTGCGCCACGACGGTATGGAGAAGGTGGTCAAGGGAGCGACCTCGATCGAGGAGATCCTGCGCGTGGTCGTGTGAGCCGCGTTTGAGGCAGGCGTAAAGCAACTATAAGTGACTCGCTCAACCCGAGGCCGGGGGCGGCCGATAACTCCGGTGCGCAGGGCAACGCGCCCTGCAAGCCATGCCATGCCTTGGACAGGAGTGAGCCGCCGATGCAAACCCGAAGGGACCTGGGAGAAATCCTCATCGAGGAAGGGCTGATCGATCAGGCCAACCTCGAGCTGGCGCTGGCCGAGGAGGCCCGCAGCGGCAAGTCGGCGTGGAAGGTCCTGCTCGAGCAGGGTCAGGTAACCGAACGAGACCTGCTGAGGGCGCGCGCCGCCCAGATAGGGCTCGACTTCTCAGACCTCGCCAAGGAGCAACCCGACGCCGATGCGCTTGCGCTCGTGCCCGAGGACATGATTCGGCGCCAGGTCGCCCTTCCCATGTCTCTGCTCGACGGGGCCCTGGTGGTCGCCATGGCCGATCCTCGCAACCATCTTGCGGTCGAGGAGCTGGCGCAGGTCTCGGGCAAGCAGATCGTCCCTGCGGTCGCCTATCGGGCGGACCTCGCCGCCGCCATCGACAGGGCCTTCTCGCAGCCGAGTTCCCCACCGCCCCCGCCCCAGGGACATGCCGCCCCGCCTCCGACCTCGTTCGGCCCCGGCGACCTCGTCGAGGCGCCGCCGCCTCCGTTGATCGAAGCCGACCTGGAGCCGGTGGAAGAGGTTGACAAGGAGCCCAACCTCGCGGAGTTCCTCATCGCAGTGCTGGAGGGGGCCGGGTCCGACCTTCACCTGACCGCCGGCCTGCCTCCGATGATACGCATCCACGGCGAGATCCAGCCCATCAAGGGCTACCGCAAGCTCATGCCGAGGGACCTGCAGCAGCTCATCTATTCGATGCTTACCCAGAAGCAGCGAGAGAACTTCGAGGAGCACCTCGAGCTCGACGTTTCCTATGCGCTTCCGGGCAAGGCGCGCTTTCGTGTCAACGTGTTCCAACAGCGAGACGCAGTCGGAAGCGTCATGCGCCTTATCCCCTATGAGATCAAGTCCGTGGACGATCTCGGGCTTCCTCCCGCGGTGCTCGAGTTTGCACGGCTGCGGCGCGGGCTCGTGCTCGTGACCGGCATCACCGGCTCGGGGAAGTCGACGTCTCTGGCCGCGCTCATCGACTACATCAACTCGACGCGCCACGAACACATCATGACGGTGGAGGATCCCATCGAGTTCCTGCACAACCACAAGAAGTCGGTGGTCAACCAGCGCGAGGTGGGAACCGACACCTATAGCTTCGCCGAAGCACTGAAGCGAGTGCTGCGTCAGGACCCCGACGTCATCCTGGTGGGGGAGATGCGCGACCTCGAGACGATCTCGACCGCGCTGACCGCAGCAGAGACCGGCCACCTTGTATTCGGCACACTGCACACGCAGGATGCTCCGCAGTCGGTCGACCGCGTCATCGACGTGTTCCCGCCGCATGCGCAGCAACAGATCCGTGTACAGCTCGCAAGCTCGATCGCCGGCGTCATGTCACAGCAGCTCGTGCCACTCGCGTCCGGAAAGGGGCGCGCCGTCGCCGCCGAGATCCTCGTCGCGACTCCCGCGGTGAGAAACCTCATCCGCGAAGGGAAGACGCACCAGATCTACACCTCGATGCAGGCGGGCGCGAAGTACGGGATGCAGGTCATGGACCAGCACCTCGCCGAGATCGTCAAGAGCGGCAAGGTGCGCTACGAGATGGCTCTCGAGCGCTGCCACAAAGTCGAGGAGTTCAACCGCTTGGTCGGAAAGGGATAGGGAGATGGCTGCAACTTCGTTCGCCTACAAGGTCCGTACCAAAGAGGGCCGCGTCCTCGAGGGCAAGATGGACGCGACCGGTGAAGGCGCCGTCGCATCCCGCCTGCGACAGCAGGGCATGACGCCGATCCAGATCACCAAAGACAAGAAGGCCTCCATGAAGATGGAGATCCGCATTAGGGAGCCGAAGGTCAAGCTCAAGGACCTCGCAATCTTCTCCCGCCAGTTCGCGACGATGATAAATGCGGGGCTGTCGCTGCTGCGCAGCCTCAACATTCTGGCAGAGCAGACCGAGAACCCAACCCTGGCCAAGACCATCGGGCTCCTGCGCGACGACATCGAGCGCGGCTCGAGCCTGTCGGCGTCGATGTCGAAGTTCCCGAAGGTCTTCAGCAAGTTGTTCGTTTCGATGGTCAAGGCGGGTGAGACCGGCGGTCAGCTCGATATCGTGCTGAACCGCGTCGCCGACGGCCTCGAGGCCGACTACAAGCTGCGCCAGAAAGTCAAGTCGGCGATGACGTATCCGGTGGTGGTAGCCGTCATCGCCGGGGGCCTGGTGATCGTCATGCTGCTGTTCGTGGTGCCGACGTTCGCCGGTATGTTCGACGACCTCGGCGGCGAGCTGCCGCTGCCGACCAAGATCCTGCTCGCGATCAGCCAGCAGGCGAAGTTCCTGGTCCCGATCGGCTTCGTGCTGTCGATCGTAGGTTTCATCACCCACAAGCGCCTCAAGGCATCAAGCGCCAATTACCGCCTGCGCTTTGACACGATCATGCTCAAGGTCCCCGTGTTCGGGGATCTGTTCAGCAAAGTGGCGCTGTCCCGCTTCGCGCGGACCTTGGCGCTGCTACTGCGCGCCGGCGTCCCCGTACTGCAGGCGCTTGACATCGTGGCGGACTCGACCGGCAACGAGGTCCTGGCCCGCGCCTCGCAGGATGTGAAGGAGAGCGTCAGAAGCGGCGAGTCGATGGCCTCCCCGCTGGAGAACCACAAGGTGTTCCCGCCCATGGTCGTGCAGATGATCTCTGTCGGGGAGGACACCGGTGCGATCGATGAAATGCTCGACAAGATCTCGGACTTCTACGACCAGGAGGTCGAGGCCACCACCGAGGCACTGACCTCACTGATCGAGCCGATCATGATCGCGGTCCTCGGCGGCATCGTCGGCGCCATGGTCATAGCGCTGTACATGCCGATGTTCGCGATTTTCGACCTCATCGAGTAGCCGCCTCGGCTGCACCCACCTCTCGTGGCATGGCCCTCCGCCGGTTTCCCGCCCGGAGGCGCCGGCCTATCCGGTGGCTCACGTGCGACCGTCGCATCGCGACGACGTTAGCAACGAGAGCTGCCCCCATCCAACCAAGGAGTGATCGGGCAGCAACTCTTGCGCAAATTGCCTAGGCCGCCTGCTAAAGCCCTTTCGGCGGTCCGCCGATAGAACTTCTGCAAGCTGGATTACCAGCGCAGTCAAAGGCAAACCCGCCGCAAGGCGGCGACGCAAAGCCACGGGGCCTCGTTGGGGCCAGCCGAGCTACCTGTTGCAGGGACGGTCCGACGCGGACCGCCACTCGCAGGCGAAGCGCAACGGTTCGTCATGTCGCTTACAGGTCCCTGAGGCCAGCTTGCAGGGACGAAAGGAAGGTGCTGGATGTTCCAGCGGTTTCACGAGATGAAGGAGCGGAATGAGGCGGGTTTCACCCTCATCGAGCTCTTGGTAGTTATCCTGATCATCGCCATTCTGGCGGCGATCGCAATTCCCGTCTTCCTGCGTCAGAGGGAGAAGGGCTGGATTGCAGCTCAGCAGTCGGCCCTGAAGAACTCCGCCACCGCGGCGGAGTCCTACGCAACTGGTCAGACCGCCGGGACCTACGTCGGTCTCACCCCTGCCCTATTGGTCGCTGAGGGTTACAGCAACGTGGCCGGCGTGACAATTACCGTGCCGACCGCGACGGCCAACAGCTACTGCATCGTTGCAACTCATGCCAACCTACCTGCCGGGCACGCTTGGCTCGTCGCCAGCTACGACAGCGCCGACGGCCAGCCCCTAGCAGCCGACGCCTGCTAATCGTACGTCTCTAGCAACACCCTCAAGAAGGGGGCGGAGCTTGTCTCCGCCTCCTTCTGGTTTGAGGCCACCTTACAGACACGAAGAAAGGACGGTGCTGGGATGTTCCAGCGGTTCCACGAGATGAAGGAGCGGAAAGAGGGCGGTTTCACCCTCATCGAGCTCCTGGTAGTTATCCTGATCATCGCCATCCTGGCGGCGATCGCAATTCCCGTCTTCCTGCGTCAGCGGGAGAAGGGCTGGATTGCAGCTCAGCAGTCGGCCCTGAAGAACGCCGCCACCGCGGCCGAGTCCTACGCCACGAGTCAGACCGCCGGCTCCTACGTCGGTCTCCAGGGCGACGACGGCACCCTGCTTGCGGCTGAGGGCTACAGCCCCATAGCCGGCGTGACGCTTGCCGTAGCGGCCACGGCCAGCACCTATTGCGTCACGGCGACTCATGCCAACCTGGCCGCGGCGCACGCCTGGCAAGTCGCCACGTACAACAGCAACGAGGGCCAGCCCGACTCCGGCGCTTGCTGATAACCGAAAGTTCGTAGTAAGTCCTTGGAAGGGGCGGAGCTTGTCTCCGCCTCTTCTGCGTTACGTACAACAGCAACGAGGGCCAGCCCGACTCCGGCACTTGCTGATAACCGAATTTCGTAGAAAGTCCTTGGAAGGGGGGAGCTTGTCTCCGCCTCTTCTGCGTTTGCGACCCCCTCAAGCTTTCGTCGCCTAAGGTCGATCCATTCAACCAATGGGCAACTTGAGAAACGAACGAGACCAGGGCTTCACCCTCATCGAGACGCTGGTCGTAATCGTGATCATCGCCATTCTGGCGGCCATCGCCATATCGGTCTTCCTCAAACAGCGCGAGAAGGCGTGGGGATCTCAGGTGCGCTCCGCACTCAAGGGGGCGGCAACCGCCATAGAGTCGCACGGCACCGGGACAGGAGGCAATTACGGGGCCCTTGACGGTGCCGACTCTGCCGCGAACAACGCTGAATACGTGCTGCTAACAGCTAACGGCTACAAGAAGGCGAGCACGGTCGAGATCACCGTCGCGGCCCTGGGTGCCGGAACAGTCTATTGCATCACCGCCACGCATTCGCTTCTCGATGCTTCCGACGAGTGGGAGACCGCGGTTTACAACAGCAGCGACGGCTCTCCCGCTCCCTCCGACGCCGACAACTGTTAGCGGCGCTAAGCACTTAGGGCGATCTCCTTAACGAAACCCCTTCCTGGGTCGATCTTCCAGGTATGGACCAACCTTCCACTCCGCGCGGCCCCCGCCGACGCCTCGCCCCGATTCCCTACGCGCTCCTGTTCGTGGCGTTGGTTGCGGCCGCATCGACGTTCGTGTGGAGAGACTTCCACAGCTCGGTGGCGGTGGCGGTCGACGCCATCGAGCGCGACGCCGGCCTCGTGGCAGAGCTTTCGACGCCGACCGACGGAACTATGGACAGCGGGCCCATTGCTGCATTCGCGCCCCGGCATCTCGAGCGCTTGGGTGGTCGGGTCGAGCTCGTGGACGCCTCCGGCCGCGTGCTCTACCAGGCCGGGCGCGCTCCCGACGGCCCCGCCCCGCCCTCATTGACGCAGGGGGCTCGCCTTTTCGACGCCCCCGATGGAGCGGCGTGGCTCGAGGTCACCGGCCCGTTGGGCGACGAGGCCGGCGCAGTGCTGATAACGACTCCCTACGAAGACTTGCAGGACCGGGTGCTCGCCGAGGCGCGCGGGCGCTACGCGGGCTTCGGGACGGCCGCCCTGCTCGTGGTGCTGACCATGCTGCTGGTCGTCGAGTTCTTTCTTCGACGCTCGAGCCGCCTACAGCAGCTCGTGACCCAGAATCGTCACTGGGCGCTGCACGACGAGCTTACGGGCTTGCCCAACCGGGCCCTGTTCCGGGACCGGGCGCTGCAGTCGCTGGGACAAGCCCGCCGCAACGCTTCCGGGATCGCGATGATGATCATGGACCTCGACCGCTTCAAGGAGGTTAACGACAGCCTCGGCCATCATCACGGGGACCTGCTTCTGAAAGAGGTCTCGCAGCGACTCACCTCGGCGCTGCGAGAGGTCGACACGGTTGCCCGCTTCGGCGGCGACGAGTTCGCGGTGCTACTTACCGACGCCGACGACGACGCTGCGATACACAAGGTCGTCGCCAAGATCCTGGAAGCCGTGCGGCGCCCGCTTGTTCTCGACGGCTTCACGATCAGCATCGATGCGAGCATCGGAATAGCCGTGTCGCCCCGCCACGGGAACGATTTCGAGACGCTGATGAAGCGCGCCGATGTGGCTATGTATCAAGCCAAGGCGGTAGGTGGCGGGTTTGAGATATACACGGCTACGCGGGACCAGAACTCCGCCGGCAAGCTGACGCTCACGCACGACCTCCGCTCGGCCATCGACCTGGGCCAGCTTGTACTCCACTACCAACCGCAGCTGAACCTCCCCGGCCGCGGCGTGGAAATGGTTGAAGCTCTGGTCCGCTGGCAGCATCCCGGGCGCGGACTGCTCTCGCCCCAGGAATTCATTCCTCTAGCGGAGAAGTCGGGGTTGATCCGCGATCTGTCTCGCTGGGTGCTCGAGAACGCGCTGCGCCAGAACGGGATGTGGCGATCCCAGGGCCTCGATGTGGGCGTGGCCGTAAACGTCTCGGCGCGCGACCTCGTCGACCCCTCGTTCGCAGACGAGATCCAGCAACTGCTGCGCCGCTTCTCGGTTCCTCCACATGCTCTTGAGCTCGAGATAACCGAAAGCGCGCTGATGTCGGACCCCGAGCGCGCGATCGCAATCCTGAACCAGCTTCGGTCGTTGGGAGTCAAGCTCACGGTTGACGACTTCGGCACCGGTTACTCGTCGCTCGCCTATTTGCAGCGCCTGCCCGTGACCGGAGTCAAGATCGACAAGAGCTTCGTCAGCGGCGTGCGCCGCGACGACGCCGGATTCGTCATCGTGCGCTCGACCATCGAGATCGCCCGGGTGCTGGGGCTTCGAACCGTGGCAGAGGGCGTCGAAAACGAGGCGCTGTGGAAAACACTGGCGGATCTGGGCTGCGACGCCGCCCAGGGCCACTGGGTCGCACATCCCATCGTCGGAGAGCAGATCCCATGGCTGCTATCGGTGCTGCGGGCCCCTGCACGGGGCGAAGACGAGCTCGAGCAGCTCCTCCTGGGCCCCGACTGACCCTCGGTCCCGCCCGGCCTCTCATGCTCCGCTTTGCCCTCCAATTCAGCCTGGGGGCTTTGCTCAAGTTACGTAGTGGCGTTGCCGATGACCCTCCTGTCCGCTGTTGTGCGGGCTGTTGCGCCTTGGCGGCGCAAGAGCAAGTTGCTCGCCCACAGTGCTCGCGAGCTCAAGCTTGAAAGGCGAGGTCGTATGCCCGAAATAGACATGGCAGATCCGCTTCTCACTGTCAGTGAGGTAGCCGACAGAATGCGCGTGTCGAACATGACGGTCTACCGGCTGATCAAGTCCGGTCAGCTGGCGGCCATCCGCGTGGGAAAGAACTACAGGCTTCGCGGCCACGACGTCGAGCGCTATCTCGCCGACAGAGCCGTTCACATAAGGGCGGGTGAGTGATGGGGTTCGGAGGTACGTCCATAGTCGGGCTCGACATCGGCACCAGCGCGGTGCGAGCCGCAGTTGTGACCGGGGGCGGTGGCTCGGCCTCTCTGCAGAGCTTCGGGCAGGTGCCTCTTCCCGTCGGAGCGGTTTCGGATGGTGAGATCCAGGACGCCGGCCCCGTATCCGAGGCCGTCGCCGAGCTGTGGAAGCGAGTCAAGATCAGGTCCAAGAAGGTCGTGATCGGCATCGCCAACCAGCGCGTGGTCGTGCGCCAGGTGGACCTTCCTTTCCAAGAGGAGAAAGAGTTCCGCGCCGCGCTGCGCTTCCAGGTGTCCGACTTCATACCGATGCCGGTGGAAACCGCGGAGATCGATTTCCAGATCCTCGACGACTACGTCTCCGAGACAGGCGAGCACATGATGCGTGTGCTGCTTGTGGCGGCAGCCACCGACATGGTCGAGAGCTTCATCTCAGCCGCGTCGGCCGGCGGTGTCGAGCCGGTCGGCATCGACCTCGCCGCCTTCGCAGTGGCGCGTGCGGTAAGCGCCGCAGCGCGCGGCGACGCCGGTCTGGCGGGGGCCGAAGCCGTCGTCGACATCGGCGCCGGGGTGACCAACATCATGGTCCACGACAACGGCGAACCACGCTTCGTGCGCATTCTCTTGACCGGCGGCGACGACGCAACGCGCGCGCTCGCCGAAGAGCTCGACTTGCCGCTCGAAGAGGCCGAGGCGACCAAGCTCGACCTGGGCCGCGGCGTGGGAGGTCCCAAGGCGCAGCAGGCGTTGAGCGCACGCGTCGACGAGTTGGTGGAGGAAATCCGAAGCTCGCTCGAGTACTACCTGTCGCAGCCCGAGAGCCAGCCCTTCTCCTCCCTGATGATCACCGGAGGGGGATCGCTCACACCGGGACTCAGCGAGGGCCTGGAACGCAGCATGAGCCTTCCCGTGCGGCGGAGTGCTCCGCTGGCCGACATGAACATCTCTAAGTCCGGGCTGACCGAAGAACAGGTCGCCCAGGTTGAGCCCGTCGCCGCAGTGGCGCTGGGCCTGGCGATGGGAGCCTCGAAGCGATGATGCGCAGAATCGACTTGATGCCGGCGTCCTACGCCGAACGCCGGAAGCAACGGCGCGCAGTGGGGATGGTGGCCGTGGCGGGCCTTGTGATCGTGGTGGTACTGCTCGCCTGGTGGGTCTTCCTGGGCACTCAGATATCCGCCGAGGAGGAGCGACTGGCCGAGGTCCAGGCGAGCAACGCGGAGTTGCAAGCGCAGATCGACGAGCTCGCCCGCTTCGCCCGCCTCGAGCAGGAGGTGCAGCAGCGCCAGGCCGCTCTGCAGGCCGCCATGACAGGTGACGTCGACTGGCCTGCGGTCCTCACCGAGATAGCCATGGTCGTTCCCGGAGAGGTGTGGCTGACGGGGCTTCAGGGCTCGGCCGTGACCCCCGACGGCACTCTGGTCGGGACGGAGGACGCCGAGATCGACGTCGCTAAGGCTGAGTCGTTCGGCCGGGTGCAGTTCCAGGGCACCTCGTTATCGATGCCGGGCATCGGTAAGTGGATGATCCGCCTCGGCAGCGTCAAGGACTTCCAGGCGGTGTGGCTGACCACAGCCACCGAGACAGCCGGCGCAGATCGAACAGGGCATTCCTGCAAGCTTCGATTTCGACAGCACGATTGAGTTCAACGAGAAGGCCGCGAGCCTTCGCTTCCAGGAGGAGCGGCCATGACCGGCAGGACCAAGATGATCTTGTCGGTGCTGGGCGTGGTAGCCGTAGGCGTTGCCACTTTCTTCCTCGCCGTCAAGCCACGGCAGGACGAGCTGGGGAGAGTGCGCGACAACGTCGCCAAGGAGCAGGACCGTACGCAGTCGCTGGAGGCCGAACTCGCGCACCGGCAGCAGCTTCAGGAGAACGCGCCTCAGCTCGAGGCGCAGATAGCCAAGTATCGCGAGCTCGTTCCCGAGGACGACCAGGTAGCCAACTTCATCTTCCAGGTGCAGGAGGCCGCCAACGAGTCCGGCGTCGGCTTCGTGGAGATCACTCCAGACCTGCCCACGCCGCCCGTAGAGGGCGCCCAGGTCGCCGAGGTCAAGTCGATCATCGGCGCTCGTGGTGGCTACTTCGCAGTGCAGGACTTCTTCCGCAGGCTCTACGGCCTCGACCGCGCCGTCCGCATCGACGAAGTGACTATGGATGCCGAAGAGGACCAGACAACGCAGGAGACGCTGGTGAAGCTCGGGGCCACTGCCCGCATCTTCTTCGAGCTGCCCGTAGGGGCCACCGCGCCCGCAACGACCGAAACCACGACCCCGGCTCCCGAGCCGAGTTCCTAAGCGAGGGCTGAGAGACATGGCTGCTACAGAGGAGACGGTAGAGACAAAGAAGGGCGTCAACCCCGCCCAGGTCGCCATGCTCATTGGCGGTCTGATCGTGGTCCTGGCGCTGGTGTGGTTCTTCGTCCTTAGACCCGGCGACGAGCCGGTCGAGCCACAGAGCTCGCCCACCCCGGCGAGCACGGATGACGCCGCCGCGACGGCGCAGAATGAAGGCGACGACGAGGCGGCCGCTCAGAAGGACGGCAAGAAGAAGGAGCCGGTCGAGACGTTCGAGTTGTTCGCATCGAAAGACCCCTTCGAGCCCCTGATCGACGCCACCCCCGCCACCGCCGGCAGCACTACGCCGGGTACCACCACGCCCCCGGCCACGATCGACCCGGGCACGACCGACCCGGGGACTACGGACCCCGGCACCACGGACCCCGGCACCACGGACCCCGGCACCGGCGGCCAGGCCGTCGGCGGCCATACGGTGAGGCTGGTGGATGTATTCAGTCAGGACGGCTCGCCGCGAGCCCAGGTCTCCGTGGACGGCTCGGTCTACACAGTCGCCGAGGGCGAGACCTTCGCCGAAAACTTCCAGCTGACCTCCGTCTCCGGCACCTGCGCCACGATGCTGTTCGGCGACGACCAGTTCACGCTTTGCGAGGGAGAAGAAATCCTCAAGTAGTCCCCCTGAGCCGGCCCTGCGGTGGCTGAAGTGCGACGGTCTACCGCCAACCACCCAAAACGGTGGCTGGCGTGCGACCGTCTACGGCTAGCCTCCTCGCTTCACAACGTGATTCCCAGCGCTCGCGCTATCGACATCACCGTTTCGCGCGGACGCATGTGGAGGTCCTCCCAGGTTACGTAGATCACGACCCAGCCACACTCCGTCAATCGATTAGTACGGGACAGATCCCGCTGCCATTGCCCTTCGTGGTACGACCTGCCCAATGCCTCAACTCCCACCTTCAAGCCCGGCCAAGCGAAGTCGACGCGGGCGACGAAGCGCCCTCCGTTCCGGACCTCATACTGGGCGACCGGCTGGGGAAGACCCGACTCCTCCAAGAGATGTCGCAGTCTGGTCTCGAGGATGCTCTCGGAGAAGGCCCCGCCGTTCATGTAGCGGGGCAGCAGCCTTTGCAATGCGGCGGCGCCATGCCTTCCTGTTCCCCGCCTCATCTGAACGTACGAATGCAGGCGGTGGGGGGTGGTGAGCGATCGCCGGAACGCTTCGTCGAGAAGTTCCTCAAGGCGCGGGGCCAACTCTCGATCCGCCATGTCCATCAAGGTCCGCTCGATGGAGGTCATCGGGATCCCATCTCTGAGCTCCACCTCTCCCGTCTCCCAAGGCCGAACGACGTGGACGACGACGTCTCCGAATCGTAGGTTTCGGCTACCCGAGATCTCGATGGGTCGACTGCGGACATTGGCGAATCGACGCAGCGCACAGGCGGTCTCATGCGACACGGCCGCGTCGGGGCCTCCCCAGCTGGTGGCGGCCATTGCCTGCTGCTGAAGAGAAGGTGAGGCGGCGGCCACCGAGTAGGTAGACGGAAGGAGCCGGAGCCATTTGCTGCTCTTGAGCATCCGTTCGACCTGGCGCGAGGTCATTCCGGCTGCTAGAGCCTGCTCGCGCGTGATGACTCCGAATTGGCGGCCTGCGATCTGCGAGCAGCGCCGCGCGATAAGCCTTCGTTGCGGGGCATCCATGGACAGCATTTCAGCAGGTGTTTGGGCCCCGGGATGTGGTGCAGAGCACAGTTTGCGGGAACTATCACGAGGTGGTTGTGGGTAGACCGTCGCACGTCAGCCACCGATTCGGGTGGTTGGCGGTAGACCGTCGCATGTCAGCCACCGTAGGGCCGGGACCGGGGGGCTGGCGAGGCCCGGGCGGGGGTGGGAGGATTAGAGAGTGACCAGGCTCCGATACCTCACCGCCGGTGAGTCGCACGGCCCGGCCCTCGTGGCGATCCTCGAGGGCCTGCCGGCCGGCGTGCCCGTCTCGCTCAAGGCAGTCGCCGACGAGCTCGCCCGGCGCCGCCACGGCTACGGCCGGGGGCCGCGCATGAAGTTCGAAAAGGACCGCCTCGAGTTGCTCTCGGGGGTCCGCAGCGGGCTCACGCTCGGCAGCCCCCTGTCCTTCGTCATCCACAACAGCGAGTGGGACAAGTGGTCGCGCATCATGCCGCTCGAGGGAGAGGCCTCGGGAAGGCCTCTGACGCGCCCCCGGCCCGGCCACGCCGACCTCCCCGGGATGCTCAAGTACGGCTTCTCGGACGCCCGCAACGTGCTCGAGCGGGCAAGCGCCCGGGAGACCGCGGCGAGGGTGGCGATCGGCGCCGTGGCCAAGGCGCTGCTTAGCCAGATCGGCACCTCGGTGATCTCACACGTCGTGAGCATCGGGGGCGCGGCCACCGACGACTCGGCCCCCCGGCCCGGCCCCTCCGACCTCGAGGCGATCGATGCGTCACCGGTGCGCTGCTTCGACCCGGGCACCTCCGAGCGCATGATCGAGGCCATAGAGGCGGCGGGGGCCGAGGGCGACTCCCTCGGCGGAGTCGTGGAGGTCATCGCCAACGGGGTCCCCACCGGCCTTGGGAGCCACGTCCACTGGGACCGCAAGCTCGACGGCCGCCTCGCCGGCGCGCTCATGGCGGTGCCCGCCATGAAGGGAGTCGAACTGGGCGACGGTTTCGACCTCGCTCGCCGGCGCGGCTCCCAGGCTCACGACGAGATAAACACCGATCTCACCCGCCGAAGCGACCGGGCGGGTGGGACCGAGGGCGGGATCTCTATGGGTGGGACGCTGCGGATGAGGGTGGCGATGAAGCCGTTGTCGACGCTCAAGAAGAGGCTTGCGGACCGTGGACCTCGACAGCGGCGAGGCTGCCGAGGCGTTCCAGGAGAGAACCGATGTCTGCGCGGTGCCCGCCGCCGGGGTCGTGTGCGAAGCGGTAGTCGCCCTGGTGCTCGCCGACGCGGCCCTCGAGAGTTTCGGCGGCGACACCCTCGATGATTTCGTGAGCGCGCACCGTCTGCGCCTCGAGAGAACCGGTCCCCGGTGATCGTCCTCGTGGGGTTCATGGGCGCGGGCAAATCCACCGTGGGCCGTCTGCTGGCGGAGCGGCTCGGCTGCGCCTTCGCCGACACCGACGCCCTGATCGAGGCCCGCGCCGGCGCCCCGGTCAAGGACATCTTCAGCCGCGCCGGCGAGGACGCCTTTCGGGCGCTCGAGCGCGACGTGGTGGCGGAGGCGCTGATGGGTGGCCCGGGAGTGGTCGCGCTGGGGGGAGGGGCGCTCGGGGACGCCGCCACCCGTGCGGCGCTGGCCGAGGCCCGGGTGGTGCATCTCGAGGTCTCCTTCGAGGAAGCGTTGCGCCGGCTGGGATCGGACGAGTCGCGGCCGCTGCTGGCCGCCGATCCAGCCGGGCTCTATGCCGCCCGCCTCGGCGTCTACGCGGCCGCCGCCGATGTCGTGGTCGCGACCGACGAGAGGGGGCCGGAGGAAGTTGCCGACGAGGTCGCCGGGAAGCTTCGGCCACAGCCCGAGCCCCGCCGCATACCCGTTCCCCTTCCCGGCCGGGCCCACGAGGTGGTCGTGGGCCGCGGCCTGATCGCCCGAATAGACGGGCTCCTGCCCCCGATCGAGGGGGCGGAGAAAGCCGTGATCGTGACCCACCCCTCGCTGAAGACTGTCGCCGGCGAGGTTGGGGCTGCGGTGGCGCGGCGCGGTCTCACCACGCTGGTAACCGAGGTCCCGGAGGGCGAGGGCTCGAAATCACTGGCCTCGGCCGAGCACCTCTACGACGTTCTCGCCGAGGCGGGCGCGCACCGGCGCGACCTGGTGGTGAGCGTCGGCGGGGGAGTGCTCTCGGACCTCAGCGGCTTCGTCGCCGCCACCTACCATCGCGGGATGCCGGTCGTCCACGTCCCCACCACGCTGCTGGCTCAGGTGGATGCCGCCATCGGGGGAAAGACGGGCGTCAACACGCCCCACGGCAAGAACCTCGTGGGCGCCATCCATCAGCCCTCCGCGGTCGTCTGCGACATAGACGTGCTGCAGAGTCTGCCGCAGGAGGAGCTCGTCTCGGGCCTAGCAGAGGTTTGCAAGTACGGGTTCATCGCGGCCCCCGACCTCCTCGAGCTACTCGATAAGCGTGCCTCCGACATCCTGCAACGCGACCCGGAGCTTCTGGAGGAGATCGTCGCCACTTGCGCCGCCATCAAAGCCGCGGTCGTGGCGCGCGACGAGCGCGAGAGCGGCGAGCGAGCTCACCTCAACTACGGACACACCTTCGGTCATGCCATCGAGCATCTCTCGGGAATGCGTCACGGCGAGGCGATCTCGCTGGGCATGATCTGCGCCGCCTGCCTCGCCTCCGAGCTGGGGCTTATCGACAACGACGTCGTCGCTCTCCATCGCCGGCTGCTCGGCTCGATGGGCTTGCCGGTCGCCGCGGAGCTCTCCATCGCCGAGCTCGAAGACATCTGGCGCCACGACAAGAAGTACGACGGCGAGGCGCGCTTCGTGGTGCTGGAGGGCCTCGGGCGGCCGCGCTCGGGTGTGTCCGCGTCGGGCCCGGTGCTCGAACGAGCCCTGGCCAGGGTGGCGATCGCATGAAGGCTCTGGTGGTGCACGGCCCCAACCTCAACCTGGTTCATCTGCGCGATCCCGCCCTCTACGGGACGAGCTCTCTCGCCGACATCGACGAGCTCCTCGAGAAGGAAGCTCGCGCGCTGGAGCTCGAGCTCTCTATCCACCACAGCGCGCGCGAGGGCGAGATCATCGAGCTCCTGCACCAGGGCATCGGCGAGGTCGAGGGGGCTCTTCTCAACCCCGGCGCCTACGCCCACACCAGCCGTGCCATCGCCGACGCCATCGAAGCCGTCGGCTACCCGGTCGTCGAGGTCCACCTCTCCAACATCCATGCTCGGGAGGAGTGGCGGCGGGTGTCGGTGACCGCGGAGAGGTGCCGGGGCTTGATCTCGGGGTTCGGCGCCGACTCCTACGTGCTCGGGCTCCGCGCCCTCGCCAACATCGTGAGAAGCTGAGGGCATGGATCACGAGGCCCGCACCAAACGCGTCAGGGAGTCCCTTTCGGCCCACAACGCCGAGGCGTTGCTCGTCACCGACCTCGCCAACGTGCGTTACCTGACGGGGTTCTCGGGCAGCAACGGGCAGGTCCTGGTCACCGAGAACGCGGCCGTGTTCATGTCGGACTCGCGCTACGCAGCGAGGGCCGCCGACATGGTGCAGGGGGCCGAGGTCATCATTTACCCGCACCGCATGAGCGACGCCCTGAAGGAGCGGCTCGACGGCGTCGGCAGGCTCGGAATAGAGGCGGGGAACCTCTCGGTTGCGAGTCTGGAGTCGCTCACCGAGCGACTGGACGGGGTCGAGCTCGTACCCACGAAGTCGGTGGTCGAAAACCTGCGCCGCACCAAGGATCAGGAGGAGGCCGCGCTGTTGCGCGAGGCGATCCGGATCGGCGACGAGTCGTTCTCGTGGGTGCTTCAGCGCCTGGGGGAGGGGGCCTCCGAGCGGCAGGTGGCGCTGGACCTCGAGGTGCACCTGCGGAGCTCCGGGGCGGAGGCGGTGTCGTTCGAGCCAATCGTCGGTAGCGGCCCTCTGAGCGCTCACATCCACCACACCCCCTCGGAGCGAGTGCTGCAGCGGGGAGACATCGTGCTGATGGACTTCGGTTGCCGTTATGAGGGCTACTGCTCGGACCTCACCCGCACGGTCGTGGTGGGGGCCGCAAGTGATGAGCAACGGGAGATCTACGACCTGGTCTTGAGGGCGCAGGCAGAGGGAATCGCCGCGGCGAAAGCGGGGGCCGGAACCGAGGATGTGGATGTTGCCGCCCGCCATGTTATCGAGGAAGGCGGCCACGGCGACGAGTTCAAGCACTCGCTGGGCCACGGGGTGGGGCTCCACATCCACGAGGCGCCCCGGCTCGGCAAGTCTCCCGAGGAGGATCTCGACGCCAAGTCGCTGAAGGCCCAGGACGTGGTGACGATCGAGCCCGGCGTTTACCTCATCGGCAAGTTCGGCATTCGCATCGAGGACTGCGTCCTGGTGACGGAGCAGGGCTGCGAGGTCCTCGGCTCTGCCCCCAAGGACCACCTCCTGGAAGTATGAAAAGTCTTTGATCTCGACCAACGACATGCGCCCGGGCCAGACGCTCGAGCTCTCCGGCGACCTCTTCACGATCGTCAACTATCAGCACGTGAAGCCGGGCAAGGGCCAAGCGTTCGTTAAGACCAAGCTGAAGAACGTCAAGTCGGGTGCGGTCACCGACCGGACCTTTCGCGCCGACGAGAAGGTCAGTCTCGCGGTTCTCGACAAGCGGGAGATGCAGTATCTCTACGAGGACGACGCCGGGCTCGTGTTCATGGACAAGGAGAGCTACGAGCAGGTCCACGTCGATCCCGAGCTTCTGGGGGAGTCGCGCCGCTTCTTGAGCGACGGGGCCACCTGCCTGGTGCCGACTTACGAGGGCACACCAATCGGTGCCGAGCTTCCGCTGTCGCTCGAGCTCGAGGTGACCGAAACCGAGCCCGGCCACAAGGGCGACCGCGTCTCCGGCGCGCTCAAGCCGGCGACGGTCGAGACGGGGGCCGTGGTGCAGGTGCCGCTGTTCATCGAGCAGGGCCAGAAAATCAAGGTCGACACTCGCTCCGGCACCTACATGTCGCGCGCGTGAGCAGCACGACTCACTCTTGAAGGGCCGCCGCGCCGCCCGCCGGCTCGCGCTCGATGTGCTCTACGAAGCCGAGATCCGCGGCCGCTCGCCGGTGGAAGCGTTCTTGGAGCGCGAGCATCACGGCTGGGTCATCCCCGCCGCAGAGGACACGCTCGACCCGGTGGAGGCGCTGCTCGAAGACGACTCGGATGAGACGAGCGATCGGCTCGGCGATCGCGACGCAACGAGAGATGATGTCGTCGACTACGCGCGCGGCCTCGTCGAAGGTGTGCAGGAGCACCAGGCCGACATCGACGAGCTCATCGTCAAGCACGCGGAGCGCTGGGGGCTGCAGCGCATGCCGGTGGTGGACAGGACCGTGCTCCGAATGGCGACCTGCGAGCTGCTGTGGGGGGAGGACATCCCGGTGGCGGTGGCGATCAACGAGGCCGTCGAGCTCGTGAAGTCGTTGTCGACTGACGACTCGGGGCGCTTCGTGAACGGGGTGCTGGGCCGGATCGCAGAGGGGAAATCCGCCCGGACCTGAACCCCCCCTCGCGTTTTGAGCGCGTCAGAGCGCGGTTTTCCGCGTCGAGAGGCGCTCAAAAAATCACGGGCATTTTCTAGGGGCCTCAGAGCGCGGTTTTCCGCGTCGAGAGGCGCTCAAAAGCCTCAGGTCCTTGCCTTGGGGCCGGGCGACGCGATAGCGTCGGCCCAACAACAGTCCTTTAACTCGGCCCTGTGAGGCCGGAAAGGAGCACGATGATCGCTCTGCACGCGCGCGCTTCCCGAGCTTGGTCGTCATCGGGAAGCGTTTTTTGATGGGCGGGGGCCTCTCCCACGACCACGCAGAGCCGGCCGCACCACCCGGCCCGGCCCACGTCATGGAGTCGGACGAGATCCGGCGTGCGCTCACCCGGATCGCTCACGAGATAGTCGAGCACAACAAGGGCGCCGAGGATCTCTGCCTGGTGGGGATCAGGACCCGGGGCGCGCCTCTGGCCGAGCGACTGGCGCACTCCATCGCCTCTTTCGAGGGCGTGGCCGTGCCCTCGGGCGCGCTCGACGTCACGCTCTATCGCGACGATGTCGCGCTCAAGCGGCCGCGCTCGGTGGAACGAACCACAGTGTCGGCCGATGTGAACGGCCTCGCGGTGGTACTGGTCGACGACGTCCTCTACACCGGCCGTACGATCCGGGCCGCGCTCGACGCGCTGCTCGACCTCGGCCGCCCGCGCGTCGTGCGCTTGGCGGTTCTGGTCGACCGAGGCCATCGCGAGTTCCCGATCCGCGCCGACCACGTCGGCCGCAACCTGCCGACCTCGGTTCAGGAAGTCGTCTCGGTCCACCTCACGGAGACCGACGGAGAGGACGCGGTGATGATCTCCAAGCTTGGCGGGGGCCGCGCATGATCGAGCACCTGTTGTCGATGGACCAGCTTGCCGCCTCGGATATAACGACGATCCTCGATACCGCCGAGTCGTTGCTCGAGGTCACCCATCGCCCCATCAAGAAGCTCCCCACCCTTCGGGGCAGGACCGTCTGCAACCTCTTCTACGAGGCCTCAACCCGCACGCGCATCTCGTTCGAGCTGGCGGCCAAGCGGCTGAGCGCAGATGTCATCAACTTCTCCGCCGACGGGAAGTCGGCAGTCGCCAAGGGGGAGTCGTTCAAGGACACCGCGTGGACGCTCGAGGCCATGGGCGTCGACGCAATCATCGTGCGCCACGGGGCGTCGGGGGCGCCGCACCAGCTCGCCCGGTGGGTCAAGGCGAGCGTGATCAACGCCGGCGACGGCTGCCACGAGCACCCCACCCAGGCCCTGCTCGACCTGTTCTCGATCCGCAGGCGCTTCAAGGACTTCGAGGGCCTCGAGGTGGCGATCGTCGGCGACGTGATGAACTCGCGCGTGGCGAGGTCAAACGTCAAGGGACTGCTCGCAATGGGGGCGAGCGTTACCCTCGTAGGCCCCCACACACTGGTTCCGAGGAGCGCGTCGGCGTGGGGAGCGACCATCGTGCACGACCTCGATGAGGTCATCGGCGACGTCGACATCTGCTACCTGCTGCGCGTACAGAAGGAACGCCAGTCGGAGCAGCTGTTCCCCTCCGACCGTGAGTACGCGGCCTGCTGGGGGCTCGATTCCAAGCGGCTGCACCGCATGAAGCCCGAAGCCCTCGTCATGCACCCCGGCCCCCTCAATCGCGGGGTCGAGATCTCGGCCGAGGCCTCTGAGTCTGAGCGCGCCATCATTCTGGACCAGGTGGCCAACGGCCTCGCGGTGCGGATGAGCCTCCTCTATCTGATGCTCGGCGGCAGAGACGAGTGGTCATGACGCAGGCACTGCTGTTCGCCGGGGCGCGTCTGATCGATCCGGCTTCGGGGCGAGATGAGATCTGCGACGTGCTGGTGGCCGAGGGTGTGGTCAAGGCTCTCGGGCGCGGCCTCGACGCCGCAGGCGCGGAGGTGATCGATCTCGAGGGGGCGCTGCTGGGTCCCGGTCTCGTCGACCTCCACACCCACCTGCGCGAGCCCGGGCGCGAGGACGAGGAAGACATCGCCTCTGCCTCGGCGGCGGCTGCGGCCGGCGGCTACACGGCCCTGTGCGCCATGCCCAACACCGACCCGGTGGCGGACAGCGCCGCGGTGGTGGAGAAGGTATGGGCGAGAGGCCACAGCGTAGGGCTGGTCGAAGTGGTGCCTGCGGGGGCCCTGTCGCGCGGTTTGAGGGGCGTCGAGATGGCCGACCTCGGCGAGATGGCGCGCGGCCGGGCCCGCGTGCGCCTGTTCACCGACGACGGCCATGGGGTCCAGGACGCGCTCTTCGCCCGCAGGGCCATGGAGTACCTGTCGGGATTCGACTGCATCTACGCGGAGCATTGCGAAGACGACAGCCTCGCTCGCGGCGGGCAGATGCACGAGGGCGGACGCTCGATGGCGTTGGGGTTGAGGGGCATCCCCGCCGAAGCAGAGGAGCTGATGGCGGCGCGCGACATCGCCCTGGCCAAGCTCACCGGCTGCCGGCTTCATCTGTTGCACATCTCGACCGCAGGCACGGTCGAGCTCGTGCGCCGGGCCAAGGCCGAGGGCGTGGCCGTGACCGCGGAGGCGACCCCGCACCACTTCACCTTGACCGATGCCGCTCTCGAGGGCTACGACCCCAACGCCAAGGTCAATCCCCCGCTGCGAGAGGGGCACGACAGGGACGCCCTGATCGCAGGCCTCGCCGACGGCACCATCGACGCAATCGCCACCGACCACGCCCCCCATGCGATCGAGGAGAAGGAAGTTGAGCTCGTGCTCGCTCCGCCCGGCCTGGTCGGTCTAGAGACCGCCCTGGGCCTCGCCGTGACCGAGCTCGTCGAGCCGGGGCACCTCGGCTGGCAGGAGCTGTTCGAGCGCATGTCGGCCGCGCCGGCACGCATCTTGGGGCTCACGGACCACGGGCGCATCGCGGTGGGGAGACCCGCCAACCTCGTGGTCGTCGACCCGCAGGCGTCGTGGACGGTCGATCCGCGGGAGTTTCTCTCCCGCTCCCGCAACACTCCCTTCGGGGGGAGAAAGCTGAGGGGGAGGGTGTTGTGGACCTTGCACGACGGCGCGGTGACCTTCGCGGCCGAGCCCGTTGCAGTTCCCGCACGAATGCCGGCGTGAGACAAGTGCCCACCGCGTTGTTGGCGCTGGAGGACGGCCGGGTTTTTTCTGGGGACGCGCTCGGCGCTCGGGGGACGGTCACGGGTGAGGTGTGCTTCAACACCTCGATGACCGGCTATCAGGAGGTGCTCACCGACCCCAGCTACCACGGCCAGATCGTCGCCCTGACCGCCCCGCACATCGGAAACACCGGCGTCAACGACGCCGACGATCAGGCGAGCAGGCCGTGGGCCGCGGGCTTGGTCGTGAGAGAGGCGTCCGCGGCTTACAGCTCGTGGCGGGCGACGGGCTCGCTGTCCTCGTACCTCGAACGCCACCGTGTCGTGGCCGCGACAGAGATGGACACCCGCGCGCTCACCCGTCACGTCCGCAGCCGGGGGGCGCTCAAGGGGGCGCTGTCGAGCACGGTCACGGATGCCTCGCAGCTGGTCGATATCGCACGCTCGTCGCCCCCTTATGCAGGCCGCGACCTGGTGGCGGAGGTGAGCACACCGGCCCCCTACGTGTGCCCCCCGGTCGCCGCGGACGACGACTTGCCCCCCCGCCGCGTGGCAGCCCTCGACCTCGGCATCAAGGCCAACATGCTCGACCTGCTCACCAGGCGCGGCTGCGAGGTCACCGTGCTCCCGGCGTCGACCCCGGCCCCCGCGATCCTCGCCGGTGGCTACGACGGCGTGCTGTTGACCAACGGCCCCGGGGACCCCGAGCCCCTCAGCGGCGTGATCGCAACCGCCTCCGAGCTGATCGGAAGGGTTCCTGTGTTCGGCATCTGCCTCGGACATCAGATCCTTGGCCTGGCGTTGGGCGGGGCCACCTACAAGCTGCCGTTCGGCCACCGCGGCGGCAACCACCCGGTCCGCCGCTACGAGGACGGCCGCGTCGAGATCACCTGCCAGAACCACGGGTTCGCGGTCACGCCCGGCTCACTCGAGCGGAACGGGGTACGGGTCACGCACGTGAACCTCAACGACTCCACGATCGAGGGCATCGCCGTGGACGGGGTTTGTTTCTCGGTCCAGTACCACCCCGAGTCCGGCCCCGGCCCCCGGGACGCCCGCTACCTCTTCGAGCGCTTCTCGGAGCTCATGGCGAGCTTCCCAGCCGTCCCAGTCCCCGCCCGGAGCACTTAGAGTGCGTCCACACAACCGAAGGGAGCGAGCTTGGGCAGGGGAGACCGCAAGTCGGTCAGGTGGAAGAAGGACAGGCAGCGCAAGAAGTTGGCCCGGACAAGGCGCGCGGCAGATGTCAGAGGGGCCGAACGCCGCCGCCGCTAGCCGATTCAAGCCGAGCTGATGCCGGCTCGCACAGACCTCACCTCGATCCTGGTGGTCGGCTCCGGACCCATCGTCATCGGCCAGGCCTGCGAGTTCGACTACTCCGGAACGCAGGCGTGCCGGGCGTTGCAGCAGGAGGGCTATCGGGTGGTCCTGGTGAACTCGAACCCGGCCACGATCATGACCGACCCCGAGCGGGCCGCGGCCACCTACATCGAGCCGATCACCGCCGACTACGTCGCCGCAGTGATCGAGCGGGAGCGCCCCGACGCGCTGTTGCCCACGCTCGGAGGCCAGACCGCACTCAACGTCGCCATGGAGCTCCACTCCTCGGGCACGCTCGACGCCTTCTCGGTCGAGCTCATCGGGGCCTCCACCGAGACGATCCGGAGGGCCGAGGACCGGCGCGTGTTCAAGGAAACGATGGCCGCCGAGGGGTTGGCGCTGCCGCGCTCGGCCTTCGCCTACTCCGAGGCCGAGGCCGTGGCCGCCGCAGAGGAGATCGGGCTGCCGGTCATCATCAGACCCTCTTACGTGCTCGGCGGCGGGGGTTCGGGAGTGGTGTCGGACCTCGACTCCCTGCGGAAAGTGGCGGCCGAGGGGCTGCGACTGTCCAGCATCTCTGAAGTACTGGTCGAGGAGTCGATCGAAGGCTGGAGGGAGTTCGAGCTCGAGCTGATGCGCGACCGCAACGACAACGTCGTCGTGGTGTGCTCGATCGAGAACCTCGACCCGATGGGGGTGCATACCGGGGACTCAGTGACCGTTGCCCCGGCGATGACTCTGACCGACGTCGAGTACCAGGCGATGCGCGACGACGGCATCAGGGTCATGCGCGCGGTCGGGGTCGAGACCGGCGGGTCCAACGTGCAATTCGCGGTCGAGCCGGCCACCGGCCGCCGGGTGGTCATCGAGATGAATCCACGCGTGTCGCGCTCCAGCGCGCTGGCGTCCAAGGCGACCGGGTTCCCGATCGCCAAGATCGCCGCCAAGCTCGCGGTGGGCTACTCGCTGGACGAGATACCCAACGACATCACCGGAGTGACCCCGGCATCGTTCGAGCCTTCGATCGACTACGTGGCGGTCAAGCTGCCGCGCTTCTCGATGGAGAAGTTTCCCGCCTCGGAGGGGCTCGGGACCAAGATGAAATCCGTGGGCGAGGTTATGGCCATGGGCCGGACCTTCCTCGAGGCGCTGGGCAAGGGGCGGCGGGCGCTCGAAACGGAGCCGGGCGCCGTTGGTGCGCTGTCCCTCGAGCAGGTGCGCGCCAGGCTCACCGAACATCATCCCGACCGCCTCGAGCTGATCGAGCGCGCCCTCGAGCTCGGCCTGGAACGAGACGAGGTGGCGGCGACGGCCCGGCTGAGCCCCTGGTTCGTCGCCCAACTCGAACGTCTCGTCGAGGGCCGCCGAGTGCTCCTGCAGATCCCCTCACTGGCCCGGGCGAGCGAAGCGGAGCTACGGTGCGCCAAGCGGCTCGGGCTGGCCGACGTGGAGATCGCCTCGTGCCTGTCCAGCTCCGAGACAGAGGTGAGGGCTCGCCGCAAGGCTCTCGGGGTGCTCCCGAGCTACAAGACCGTCGATACCTGCGCCGCCGAGTTCGAGGCTTTGACGCCGTATCTCTATTCGGCCTACGAGGACGAGGACGAGGGGCTGCCGCGTGCGGTGCCCAAGGTAGTGATCCTGGGATCGGGGCCCAACCGCATCGGCCAGGGCATCGAGTTCGACTATTGCTGCGTGCATGCGGCACTCGCCCTGGGGGAGGCGGGCTACGAGACCATCATGGTTAATTGCAACCCGGAAACCGTCTCGACCGACCCCGAGACCTCCGACCGCCTCTACTTCGAGCCGCTGACATTCGAGGACGTCATGAACGTGATCGAGCGCGAGCGTCCCGACGGCGTGATCCTGACTCTGGGGGGCCAGACCCCCCTGAAGCTCGCCGCAGCCCTCGACGCGGCCGGGGTGAGCATCCTCGGCACCCCGCTCGAAGCCATCGACAGGGCCGAGGACCGCGAGCGCTTCGCCGCGCTGCTGGCCGACCTTCGCCTCCCACACGCGCCCGGGGGCATCGCCCGCTCGCTCGACGAAGCCGTCGCCACGGCGACGACCATCGGGTATCCGGTGCTGGTGCGGCCGTCCTACGTGCTCGGGGGAAGGGCCATGGAGATCGTCTACTCGGAGGCAGGGCTGAGGCGTTACCTCTCCGCTCACGGCGGGGGGGCGGTCTGGGCCGAGCATCCCGTGCTGGTCGATCGCTTCTTGGAGGGGGCCATCGAGGTCGATTGCGACGCGGTCTTCGACGGCGCGGAGATGTTCGTGGGCGGGGTGCTCGAGCACATCGAGGAGGCGGGCATCCATTCCGGCGACTCGGCCTGCACTCTGCCGCCCATCACGTTGAGCGAGCGTCAGATCCGGCTCGTCTCCGAGCACACCGAGGCGCTCGCCAGAGGGCTCGGTGTGCGGGGGCTCTTGAACGTCCAGTACGCGCTCAAGGACGAGACCGTCTACGTGCTCGAGGCCAACCCGCGCGCCTCGCGCACGGTCCCGTTCGTGTCCAAAGCGACCGGCGTCCCGCTCGCCAAGGTGGCGGCGAGGGTGATGGCGGGGGCCTCCCTGGCCCGGCTGCGGGACGAGGGCCTGCTCCCGGCGGGGCTGAGCTCACCGAGCAGCTCGCACATAGCGGTCAAGGAGGCGGTGATGCCGTTCGACCGCTTCCCCGGCACCGACACCGTGCTGGGCCCAGAGATGCGCTCGACCGGAGAGGTAATGGGCATCGACGGCAGCTTCGGACGCGCCTTTGGGAAGGCCGAGATCGCCGCAGGAGTGCGGCTTCCGGCCAAGGGCACAGTTTTCATCTCGGTGGCGGACCGCGACAAGCGTGCGGTGGTGTGGCCGGCCAAGCGGCTGTCAGAGCTCGGCTTCGACATCCTCGCCACCAAGGGGACCGCGGAGGTGCTGCGGCGCTGGGGGGTGGATGCGGCAGTGGTGCCGAAGGCGGGCGCAGGCAGCCCGGGTGAAGGGGATGGCGCGGACAACGTCGTTCAGCGTCTGCGCCGGGGCGAGATCGATCTCGTCCTCAACACTCCCTGGGGGCCGCGCGCCCGCAGCGACGGCTACTTCATTAGGACTGCGGCGGTCGAAGCGGGGGTGCCGTCGATCACCACGGTCGCCGGAATGGCGGCTGCGGTGCAGGCAATCGAGTCGCTCGCGGGCCAGCCTGCGCGCGTACGGTCACTGCAGGACTACCTTTCATAACCATGCTGACCGCGGTGGGGGAGGTCCTGACTCACAAGAAATACGGCGAGCACTTCCACTCGCTCACGATCGTCGCGCCGCAGATCGGCGAGCAGGTGGCCCCAGGCCAGTTCGTCAACGTCGCCTCGGACACCGATCGCTCGTTCATCCTGCGCCGACCTTTCTCCGTCTACCGCGTACACAAGCGCGGGGGATGGGCCGCCACGATCGAGATCGTCTTCGACATCAGGGGGCCGGGGACCAAGCATCTCGCCCAAGCGCGCGCCCACGACACGCTGGGCCTGCTGGGGCCGTGCGGACAGGGCTTCAAGCTGCCTTCCGCTCGCTCTCACTGCCTGTTGATTGGAGGCGGGATCGGAGCGGCGCCGCTGTTCTTCCTGGCGGACGAGCTGCGTAACGAGGGCCACCGTGTCGACGTGATCATGGGGGCCCGCTCGATCCATCGCCTGCTCAACGCCATCGACGTCAGACGGCTGGCGTCCGTGTCACGAATCACCACCGAGGACGGCAGCATGGGCCAGGAGGGAGTCGTCACCGACGTGATCGACGACATGGTCGAGCGCTGCTCCTCCGACATCGTCTACGCCTGTGGCCCCCACCCCATGCTCGCCGCGGTGGCCCAGATGTGCAACGAGCGGGCCCTGCCGCTTCAGGTTGCGGTCGAGGAGCTCATGGCTTGCGGATACGGCGTCTGCATGACCTGCGTGATCCCCGTCCGCACCGGCTCGACCCGCGCCGGGTCCGAGGAGCGCGTCTACGCGCGGGTATGCACCGAGGGCCCGGTGTTCGACGGGGCCACCGTGTGCTGGTTCGAGAACGAGGGGCGGGTGACGCCGGAGCAGGCCGAACCGCCGATGGGGGGCCTTTCGGCCCGGACAGGCGCGGACGAGACGCGGCAGGCAGAGCTAGCCCCTCCGGGGAACTGATGGCTTCACTGACGTCCGAGCTGGGCCCGGTGGCGCTGCGAAGCCCGGTCCTCCTTGCCTCAGGCACCTTTGGTGCGGGGAGGGAAGGGGCGCAATTCGTGGAGCTGTCAGGGCTCGGCGGCATCATCGTCAAGTCGATGACCGCGTCGCCGTGGAAGGGCAAACCCACGCCGCGAATGTGCGAGACGCCGTCGGGGATGCTCAACGCGATCGGCATTCAGAACAAGGGGGTCGACCACTTCCTGGCCGAGGACCTTCCCTGGTTGAGACGCCAAGACGCCACCGTGTTCGCCTCGATTGCCGGAAACAGCGTGCGGGAGTTCGTGAAGGTCGCCGACAAGCTGCGCACCGGGGGCCGGGGCGTCTCCGGCATCGAGCTCAATATCTCCTGCCCCAACCTGGAGGACCAGAGCAACATGTTCGCGCATTCCGCCGCTTCCACAGAGGCCGTGACCTCGGCGGTGGTGAGGGCGCTGCCGCGAATCCCGGTGTTCGCCAAGCTGTCACCCAACGTCACCTCGCTCGTCCAGATAGCCGAAGCCGCACTGGGTGCGGGGGCCGCGGGTTTGTCGCTCGTCAACACGGTCTTCGGCATGGCGATCGATGTGGAGGAGCGCGTGCCCAGGCTCGCCGGCACAATCGGCGGCCTGTCGGGCCCCGCTATCCGTCCGGTGGCGGTGCGGGCCGTACACGAGGTCCATCGCGCCTTTCCCGAAGCCCCCATCATCGGGCAGGGCGGCATCTCGTCGGCGAGCGACGCACTCGAGCTGGTCCTCGCCGGCGCCACCGCGGTCGCCGTGGGCACCGCCAACTTCATCAATCCGCGGGCCGCGCTCGAGATCACGAAAGGCATAGAGGCCTATATGGAGCGTCACGGGGTCGCCTCGGTAGGAGAGCTCGTTGGGGCCGTCAAGCTTTAGGCCGCAGGGACCGCACATGGTAAAGCTCGCCCCCAAGCTCCACTCGGCCCTCTGCATTGCGCTCGACACCACCGACGGGGCCGCGTTCAGCCACCTCGCCAAGCTGACCCTGGACAGCGCCGGTGTCTTCAAGGTGGGGCTCGCCGCGTTCTGCTCTTTGGGGCAGGACGCGGTCGTCGAGCTCGCCGTGCAGCGGCCGGTTTTTCTGGACCTCAAACTGCACGACATCCCCGCTCAGGTGGCCGGCGCCGCAGGAGTAGCGCAAGAGATCGGCGCTACCTACGTCACCGTCCATGCCGCGGGGGGACCCGAGATGGTGGCGGCCGCCGCCCGCGCCGCTCCGCAATGCGAGATTCTGGGGGTGACGGTGCTCACGAGCCTCGATCAGGCGATGCTGGCCCGCCTCGGCGTCCCTGTCCCGATCGAGGAGCAGGCTATCCGACTCGCCGAGATCGCCCTGGAGGGGGGCGCCGCCGGCCTGGTGTGCTCGCCCCTCGAGGTCGCGGAGTTGCGCTCCCGCTTCGGCCCCCTTGCCGCCGGCGGGCCCCTGCTCGTCACCCCCGGCATTCGCGGACCTGAGGAGGACGCCGGAGACCAGCGCAGGACGATGTCGGCCGCCGAGGCTCGTGCTGCGGGCGCCGATATCGTGGTCGTGGGGCGCCCGATCAGCGAGGCCCCCGACCCGGCGGCGGCGGCCCGAGCGCTTCAGGAACAGCTCGCACCGTGACCCCGGAGCAGGTGAGAGCCCTGCTCGAGGAGTCTGGAGCCCTCTTGCAGGGCCACTTTCGGCTCTCCTCGGGCCGTCATTCGGACCTCTACGTGCAGAAGTTCCGCGTCTTCGAGCAGCCCGCCGCCACCCGCGCCCTCGGCGTCGCCCTCGCCGACCTCTTCGGCGACTTCGCCGCGGTGGCGAGCCCCGCCCTGGGTGCGGTGGTGCTGGGTTTCTCGGTGGCGCTGGCGAGGGGAGCGCGCAGCGTCTTTGCCGAGCGCGTCGACGGTGGGCTGAAGCTGCGGCGGGGCTTCACCTTGGGTCCCGGGGAGCGGGTGCTGGTGGTGGAGGACGTCGTTACCACCGGAGGCTCGGCTCGTGAGGTGGTCGAGCTGGCGCAAGAGTGGGGGGCCGAGGTCCTCGGGGTCGGCGCGCTCCTCGATCGTTCGGAAGAAGAGATCGGGCTGGGGGTGCCGCTGAAATCACTCCTACGGCTCGAAGCCAGGTCGTGGGAGGCGGCCGCATGCCCCCTGTGCGCCGCCGATGCGCCGCTCGAGGACCCCGGCAGCCGCCGCACCTCGCCGAGTGGTGGCCACATGACCATATAGAGCATCTGGCCACCACTCGGCACCCAGAAGTGGCGGATCCGGCTCGATCTCCTATACTGCCGACCGTCGGAGGGGCGGGGACACGGGACCTCCGGGCGACCCAACCAGCACGGTCCAAGGAGGTCCGTTTCATGCCCTTGCCACCACCTCTCACGCAGGAGCAACGCCGGGAAGCGCTAGCCAAAGCCGCCGACGCCAGGCGGCGCCGGGCCGAGCTGAAGGATCAGCTCAAGAGCGGGAGCACGACCCTGCCAGAGCTGCTCGATCGCAGCGAGGACGCGGTCGTGGCCAAGATGAAGGTGACCGCCGTGCTCGAGTCCCTTCCTGGAGTGGGCCGCGTGCGGGCGCGCCAGATCATGGAGCGCCTCGACATCTCGGAGACCCGGCGCATGAAGGGCCTCGGGACAAAGCAGAGGCAGAACCTGCTGGGAGAGTTTCCGCGGCGCTAGGACACCCCATGGGCACAACGTGACCCCTCCCTCCCCGGGGCGGCTGGTGATCGTGTCCGGGCCCTCGGGGGCCGGCAAGGGGACGGTGGTGAGGGGCCTGCTCGCCCGCCGGCCCGAGACGATCCTGTCGGTGTCGGCCACGACACGCGCTCCCCGCCCGGGTGAGCGGAACGGAACGGACTACCGCTTCTTGTCCGAGGAGAGCTTCCGATCGCTGGCTGAGATCGGTGAGCTGCTGGAGTGGGCGGAGGTTTATGGGCACCTCTACGGAACCCCCCGCCGCCCTGTAGAGGACGCCCTCGCGGCGGGCCACGACGTCGTTCTGGAGGTCGACGTCCAGGGAGCACTCCAGGTGAGGGAGTCACTCCCGGAGGCCGTGCTGGTGTTCATCAAGCCCCCCTCCCTCGAAGAGCTCGAAGCTCGCCTCGCAAGTAGGGGAACCGAGGATGCGGGGACCCTGGCCCAGCGGAGTGAGGCGGCCCGCGGCGAGCTCGAGCACGCCGACGCCTACGACCACGTCATCGTCAACGAGAGTGCCGATGACGCCGTGGGGGAGTTGCTCCGTATACTGGACGGGTAAGAAAGTACGCAAGCGGCCCATCCGCTCCCAACCAGCCCTGCGATCAGGTCAGTGATCGGGAAGGAACTACCAACATGATGATCGAGCCGAAGATCGAGAAGCTCCTGGAGGATGTCGACTCCAAATACACACTGGTCATCCTGGCCGCCAAGCGCGCCCGCCAGATCAACTCCTACTTTTCGCAGTTGGGCGAAGGCATCGCCGAGTTCACGCCCCCCCAGGTGCCGCTGCGCGCCGATCGCGCGCCCAAGTCCCTCTCCATAGCTCTTCAGGAAGTGGCAGAGGGCAAGATCAGCTACGAACGGACCGCCGACGGCATCAAGTAGCCGGCGCGGCCGGCGCCGTCCGCCGCGAAGCGAGCCGCCTCTGGTAACCGGCACCCCTCCATGAGAGCGCCGGCCCGAGTCTTGCTGGGCGTGAGCGGTGGCATCGCCGCCTACAAGGTGGTCGAGGTCGCCCGCAGCCTGTCGGAGCTGGGGGCCGAGGTTACCGTCGTGATGACCCGCTCGGCGCAGCGGTTCGTGGGCCGCCAAACCTTCGCCTCGGTGACCGGTCGAGAGGTCGTCACGGAGATCTTCTCGGACTCCGGCGAAGTAACGCATGTGGAGCTCGCCCGGGCCACCGATGTCGTGGTGCTGGCCCCGGCCACCGCCCATACCCTCTCCCGGCTGGCCACCGGCGCCGCCAACGACCTCCTCTCCGCCACGCTGCTGATGGTCCGCTGCCCCGTGCTCATCGTGCCGGCGATGCACTCCGAGATGTGGGAGCATCCCGCCACCCAAGCGAACTGTGCCCTGCTGGCCGAGCGGGGGGCCCACTTTCTAGGACCCGCGTCCGGCCCCCTGGTGTCGGGCGACAGCGGCTCCGGGAGGATGGTCGAGCCGTCTGAGATCGTGGACGCGGTGCTCGACCTCCTGAAGGCGCCTGTTCAACTCGCCGGAAAACGGGTGTTGGTGACCGCCGGCGGAACGCAGGAGCCGATCGATCCGGTGCGCTTCATCGGCAACCGCTCCTCCGGGCTCATGGGCTTTGCGCTCGCTTCCGAGGCCTCCCGGCGGGGCGCTAAGGTGACCCTCATCGTGGGCGATACCTCACTGCAACCGCCTTCCGGCGTCGATGTCGTCCGGGTCAGGAGCGCAGAGGACATGCGAGCGGCTGTGCTCGAGGTGGCCGCCGACGCAGACGTGGTTATCAAGGCGGCCGCGGTGGCCGACTTCAGACCGAGCAAGGCGGCCGAAAAGAAGCTCAAGAAGGCGGCGGGAGCGCCATCGGTTGAGCTGGTGCCCACGCCCGATATCCTCAAGGAGCTAGGGAACAACCCCACGCTCAGGAAACCGGGCTCGTTGTTGGTGGGCTTTGCCGCCGAGACCGAGAGCGATCCCGAGGAGCTGGGCCGCCTGGCAGCCGCCAAGCGCACTTCCAAGGGGGCGGACCTCATCGTCGCCAACGACGTGTCGAGCTCCGACTCGGGGTTCGGGACCCGCACGAACCGAGCAGTCATCGCGGGGCCCGACGGAATCGTGGATGCGGGCCTCGTGAGCAAGACGGCCCTCGCCGGGGCAGTGGTGGATGCAGTGGTACGACTACTGAAGGGGTAGCTGATGCCTAAGGACGCCAAATCTTTGACCGTGGCCGACCTCATGAGCCACCCGGTCGTGACCGCCTCGGAATCGGACACCATCGCAGTGGTCGGCAAGCGCATGATGGAGGTAGGGGTTGGATCCGTGGTCGTGGTCGAGTCGGACCGGGTCACCGGGATTCTGACAGAGCGTGACCTGGTGCGGTTCGCGGCCGAAGGCGGGGACGCAGCCACGGCAACCGTGTCGGAGTGGATGACCAAGGACCCCTTCACCGCGTCGCCCGACGAGGACTCGGTCGAAGCTTTCAAGAACCTCTCTCAGGCCTCCTACCGCCACATCCCGGTGGTCAAGGACGCCGAGCTGGTGGGCATCGTCTCGATGCGCGACATGATGCGCATCGCCCGGATCGCCCCCGTCGATTTCCACGACGTCGAGATCCCCGAGGGGCTCGAGGGCGTGCATGTGGCTCACACCGACCTTGGAGACGTGCGGGGAAGCGAGGGCTTCTACCACTACCGGCAGTACAGCGCGGTCGACCTCGCCGAGAAGAGGACCCTCGAGGACGTGTGGTACCTGATGTTCGAAGGCCATCTCCCTGATCGCAGCGAGCGCAAGGCGTTCGAGGAGGAGATCCGGCCACTTCGAGTGATTCCCGACGAGGTCAAGCGACACATGGCCTCCATCGCAACGCTCGGGGACCGTTTCGTGCCTCTGGAGGCCGTGCGGGCCGCCTACGGGGTCTACGCGTCATCACAGGACTTCAAGCCGAACCTGGACACAGACCGGGACACGCTGCGCTCGGAGGCGCTGCGGACCTGCGCCGTGTTCCCGATCCTCATCATGGCGCTCTACCGGCTCCACAACGGCGACGAGGCCGTGGAGCCGCGCGACGACCTAACTCATTCGTCCAACTACCTTTACATGCTGACCGGCGAGGTTCCCTCCGACGAACACGCTCGTGCCATGGAGCAATACCTCATCGCGACGATCGACCACGGCTTCAACGCCTCGACCTTTACCGCCCGGGTGATCACTTCGACCGGCGCCGACCTCGGCTCCGCCGTCCTCGGGGCACTCGGGGCGCTCTCGGGACCGCTGCACGGCGGCGCCCCCAGCCGCGCCCTCGACATGCTGCGGGAGATCGGCTCGGAGGAGAACGCCGAGCCGTGGCTGCGGGACGCGGTCGAGCACGGCAAGCGGCTCATGGGATTCGGACATCGCGTCTACAAGACCGACGACCCTCGCTCCGAGCTGTTACGGAGTGTGGCCGAGAGGCTCGAGCCCGGCAGCCGCAAGGTCGAGCTTGCCAAGTACGTCGAGAAGAAGGCCGTCGAGATCCTCAAGGAGCTCAAGCCGGGACGCATGCTCTATCCGAACGTCGAGTTCTACTCGGGCGTGGTCATGGAGATGATCGGCATGCCGCCCGAGCTGTTCACGCCCACGTTCAGCTGCAGCCGGGTCATCGGTTGGACTGCGCACATCCTCGAGCAGGCGTCGGACAACCGTCTCATCCGGCCCGCAGCCAGCTACACGGGGCCGGAGCCGCCGCAGGACGTGCCCGATATCGACTAAACCCACGCCGAGTGGTGGTGGGGGACCATATAGAGCATCTCACCACCACTCGGCGTGAGAGCACTAGGATCGAGACGCAATGAGCCGACCCCTGCGCCTGTTCACCTCCGAGTCCGTCACCGAGGGGCACCCCGACAAGATGGCGGACCAGATCTCCGACGCGATCCTCGACGAGATACTCAAGGACGACCCCTGCGGCCGGGTGGCGTGCGAGACCATGGTCACGACCGGGTGGGCGGTGGTGGCCGGTGAGATCACGACCTCGACTTACGTAGACATCCCCGTGGTGGTGCGGCGCACGATCACCGACATCGGCTACACCAGCTCCAAGATCGGCTTCGACGGCGCCACCTGTGGCGTGACCGTGGCGCTGCAGGAGCAGTCGCCCGACATCGAGGAGGGCGTCGCCCACAGCCACGAGGAGCGCGACGGGTCCGGAACCGATCCGCTCGACCACCAGGGGGCCGGCGATCAGGGCATGATGTTCGGTTATGCCTGCCGGGACAACGACGACTTCATGCCGATGCCCGTGTGGCTGGCACACCGAGTGGCTGCGCGCCTGGCGGAGGTCCGCAAGTCGGGGCAGTTGCCGTACTTGCGCCCCGACGGCAAGGTACAGGTCACGATCGGCTACGACGGCGCCGTTCCCCGCACGCTCGAGACCGTGGTGTGCTCGGCGCAGCACGAGCCCAACGTAGACATCTCCACGCTGCTCCAGCCCGACCTCATGCAGCACGTCATCGAGCCGCTGATACCAGAGTCGCTCGATGCCGATGGGGCGAGAGTGCTGATCAACCCGACCGGCAGGTTCGAAGTGGGGGGGCCGCGCGCCGACACGGGCCTGACCGGGCGCAAGATCATCGTCGACACCTACGGGGGCATGGCGCGGCACGGCGGGGGTGCATTCTCGGGCAAGGACCCCACCAAGGTCGACCGCTCCGCCGCCTATGCGGCCCGCCATGCGGCGAAGAACGTGGTGGCTGCGGGGCTTGCCGATCGTTTTGAGCTGCAGGTCGCCTATGCCATCGGCGTCGCCCATCCCGTGTCTCTGGCGATGGATTCGTTCGGCACCAACAAGGTTGCGCCGGAAAAGATCGAGGCGGCCGTGCGCGCCTGCTTCGACCTGCGCCCGGCGGCGATCATCCGGGACCTCGACCTACGGCGGCCGATCTATCAGGAAACGGCTTCCTACGGCCACTTCGGTCGTCCACCGAGCGCGTCCGGCGGCTTTACGTGGGAGCGAATGGAGCACGCCGACGACCTCCGCCGGCTCGCCGGTTAGCCGGCTTGCGGCCGCGGTAATGCGGCCTCCCGCTCTCCGGCAAGTCTCGGTCATCCCGCTGGTCCCGGCGTGGCGCCTCGACCACAGCTTCGACTACTCCGTCCCGGACAAGATCGCGGACACGATCGAGGTGGGCTCCGTCGTCAGGGTCCGGCTGGGTCACCGCAACGTGCGTGGGGTCGTGGTGGGGGGAGGCGACGCCCCGGCCCCCTCAGGGCTCGAGCCCGTGCTGGCGGTGATCGTGACCCCGGCGCCGGCCCGGCCCCCGCTCACCGACCTCCTGGAGTGGATGGCCCGCCGCTACGTGGCGCCGCGCGGCGCCGCCTTCGCCCGCGTGGTCCCCCCCCGGGTGCGTGTGACGGTTCGTCCTCCCGAATCGTTGACGCCGGTCGCGGCCGCGCCCCATTTGCTGCCCACCTATCGGGCGGGAGGGCAATTGCTGGCCGCGCTGGGAGCAGGCGGGGCGGGCGCATGGTGCCTGCAGAGCGCCTGGGCGGAGGACCGCGGCGCCCTCATCGCCGAGATGGTCGCGGCCGCCTCCCCCCGAGCGGCCCTGGTGGCGGCGCCCGAGGTGCGCCACGGCTCCCTGCTCCTCGAGGAGCTGGCGCGGCGGTGGCCGGAACTGGAGCGCGTCGACAGCTCACGGTCCGAGGGGGAGCGCTCCAAGGCGTGGTTGCGTTTGGCGGCGGGCCACGGCGGGGGAGCCGGCGGCCGTGCCGCGGTGCTTGCCCCGGCCCCCGGTCTGGGGCTCATCGTGGTCGACGACGAGCACAATCCCAGCTACAAGGAGGACCGCGCCCCTCGGTTCGACCCCCGCCGGGTGGCGCTGAAGCGGGCGCAGCTTCAGGGGGCCGTGTGCGTGCTGGTGAGCGCAGCACCTTCTCTGGAGTGGTACGGGCCCTCGTCGCTGCGCTCGGTCGAGCCCGCCCCGCTGCGCCGCAGGGCCATGCGACCGGTCATCGAGCTTCTCGAGCCTGCGTCCGAGCGCGCCTTCTCCCACGCCTTCCACGAACGCGTTGCCGCCGCGCTCGAGCGAGGCGAGAAAGTCGGGCTTCTCGCCTCCCGGCGCGGTTACGCCCGCACGCTGTGGTGCGCGTCCTGTCGCGCGTCCCTTCGCTGCCCGGTGTGCGAGGCCGGGCTCGCCTACGACCGAGCCTCCTCGCGAGTGCGCTGTCCGCGCTGCGACTATCAGGCTCCGGTGCCGTCCCGCTGCCCCCGCTGCTCGGCGACAGAGCTGCGCGCGCTCGGCGCCGGCTCCGAACGCCTCGCCGAGCAGCTGGCGCGGTCCTTTCCGCGCGCGGCAGTGGGGCGCATCGACCCCGATGTCCTCGAGAGCTCTGCGGGCCGAGGGGTGCTGGAACCCTGTGACATCTACGTCTCGACCTGGGTCGGGACCAAGCCCGAGCTGCGCCCCGAGGTCTCGGTGGTGGGCGTCCTCGACGTCGACGGCCTTGTTCGCAGGCCCGACTTCAGGGCCGCCGAGAATGCCTATCAGGCGCTGGTGGCGATGGCCGAGTGGGCCGGCCCCGCGTCCACTGGAGGAAGGCTTCTGATCGAAACCTCGGAGCCCGCCCACCACGCCGTCCAGGCCCTGATGCGGGCCGACCACGGCTTCTTTGTCGAGCGCGAGCTCGCTCAGCGCGCCGAGCTCCGCTACCCTCCTTACTCCGAGCTCGTCGTGGTGAAGGCCTCCGGGCCGGAGGCTTCGACGCTCGCACAGGGAGCGGCGGCGGCCTGCCGGGAGGCGGGCGCCGAGGTGCTGGGTCCGATCGTTCGCAGGCTGCGGGGGGAACCCCCGGAACAGCAGCTCCTCGCCAAGTGTCTGCAGGGAGCAGACCCAGTCGCAGAGGCCCTGCGCCCGCTGGTGTCGGGAGCTCCCAGGACAAGCCGCCTGTGGGTCGACGTCGACCCACGCTGAGCGAGGTTTTTGCCCCTCCCTGCCTCGGTCCCGGCGCAAGTTACACGGACGTGGTTTACGATCGCATGATGCGCTCAGAATCCATCCCCCTCGCCTCCGGCAACCTCGTCATCAGGGGGGCTCGAGAGCACAACCTCAAGAACGTCAGCCTCGAACTGCCGCGCGACGCGCTGATCGTCTTCACCGGAATCTCCGGGTCGGGTAAGTCGTCGCTGGCGTTCGACACGATCTACGCCGAAGGCCAGCGCCGCTACGTCGAGTCACTGTCGTCCTATGCCCGCCAGTTCCTCGGCCAGATGGACAAGCCCGACGTCGACTTCATCGAGGGCCTCTCTCCGGCGATCTCGATAGACCAGAAGTCTGCGCCACGCAGCCCCCGCTCCACCGTCGGGACCATCACCGAGATCTACGACTACATGCGCCTGCTCTATGCCCGCATCGGGCGGCCCCACTGCCACCAGTGCGGGAGGCCCATCGCTCGGCAGACGCCAGAGCAGATCGTCGACCAGGTCTTGCAGCTTCCCGAAGGCACTCGCTTCCAGGTGCTGGCACCGGTGGTGCGGGGCCGCAAGGGCGAGTTCGCCGCTCTCTTCGAGGACCTCGTGCGGCGCGGTTTCGTGCGCGCGCGGGTCGACGGCGAAGTCAAGGAGTTGTCCGACAAGCTGAAGCTCGACCGCTACTACTCGCACAACATCGATGTCGTGGTCGACCGGCTCGTGATCAAGCCCGGCATCGACTCGCGCCTTGCCGACTCGTTCGAAACCGCGCTCAAGCTGGCCGAGGGAGTGGCTGCAGTCGACCTCGTCGACGACGTCTCCGAGGACATCATGTTCTCCGAGCACTTCGCCTGCATCGACTGCGGGATCAGTTTCGACGAGCTCGCGCCGCGAAACTTCTCTTTCAACTCCCCCTACGGAGCGTGCGAACGCTGCGACGGGCTCGGGACCCATCTCGAGGTGGACCCCGACCTGATCATCCCGAATCCGGAACTGTCCCTGGACGAGGGCGCGATCGCACCGTGGTCCCATAAGACGCTCGAATACTTCGACCGGCTAATGGACTCCGCGGCCAGAACATTCGGCTTCAAGACCACCGTGCCCTTCAAGAGGCTGTCCAAGAAGACGCGCGAGATTCTGCTCTACGGCTCCGACGATGAAGTCCACGTTCGCTACAAGAACCGCTTCGGGCGAGTGCGCTCCTATTGGACCGCGTTCGAAGGTGTCATTCCGTGGCTCGAGCGGCGGCGCTCGCAGACTGATTCGGAATGGGCGCGCGAGCGCTACGAGCAGTACTTTCGCCAGGTGCCCTGCCCCCTCTGCCACGGCGCCCGCTTGCGGCCTGAGTCACTGGCGGTCACGGTTGCAGACATGAACATCTTCGAGCTTTGTGAGATGTGCATCTCAGATACCGACGATTTCCTGCGCAAGCTCGAGCTTTCCGATCGCGAGACGACGATTGCAGAGCGACTGCTCAAGGAGATCCACGCCCGGCTCGGCTTCCTGCTGGACGTCGGGCTCGACTACCTGAGCTTGTCGCGCGGCTCCGCGACGCTGGCCGGTGGGGAAGCTCAACGCATACGGCTGGCGACCCAGATCGGGTCGGGGCTGGTCGGTGTGCTCTATGTCCTCGACGAGCCTTCGATCGGTCTGCACCAGCGCGACAACAGACGATTGATAGATACGCTGGTACGGCTTCGAGATCTCGGCAACACTCTTATCGTGGTCGAGCACGACGAAGACACGATCCGCAATTCGGATCACATCGTCGACATCGGCCCCGGCGCCGGCGACCACGGCGGAAGGATCGTGTACTCGGGGCCCTTGGAGGGCTTGAAGCAACAGGCCGACTCCCTCACCGGCGACTACCTCACCGGCAGACGCGCCATACCTCTTCCCACCCAGCGCCGCACAACGGATACTCAGGACATCGTCGTCCGAGGGGCGCGCCAGCACAACCTCGACAACATCGATGTGTCGTTCCCGCTCGGGCGCTTCGTGGCGGTGACAGGAGTGTCCGGGTCGGGCAAGTCGACGCTCGTCAACGACGTGCTCTACCGAGCCGTGCATCAAAGGCTGAACCGCAATGCGCGCTTGGTCGCCGGCCGTCACAAGTCCATCGAGGGGCTCGATCAGGTCGACAAGGTCATCGACATCGACCAGTCTCCGATCGGGCGCACGCCACGCTCGAACCCGGCTACTTACACCGGGGTGTTCGACCACGTGCGTAAGCTGTTCTCGAAGACTCTGGACGCGCGGCGGCGGGGTTACCAGCCGGGCCGCTTCTCGTTCAACGTCCGCGGCGGACGATGCGAGGCGTGCGCGGGGGACGGCAACATCAAGATCGAGATGCACTTCCTGCCCGACATATATGTCCCTTGCGAGGTGTGTAAGGGAAAGCGCTACAACCGCGAGACCCTGCAGGTTCATTACAAGGGCAAGAACATCTACGAGGTACTCAGCATGAGCGTCGAGGAGGCGTGCGACTTTTTCGCGCCGATTCCCCCGATCGCCCGCCACATGACAACGCTGCGGGATGTGGGCCTGGGCTATGTCAAGCTGGGCCAACCGGCGACGACATTGTCGGGAGGAGAGGCGCAGCGAGTAAAGCTCGCTTCGGAGCTCTCCAAACGTGCCACCGGCAGGACGCTCTACATCCTCGACGAACCCACCACCGGGTTGCACTTCGACGACGTCGCCAAGCTGTTGGGGGTGCTGCACCGGCTCGTCGACGCAGGGAACACCGTTGTGGTGATCGAGCACAACCTCGAGGTCATCAAGACCGCCGACTACCTCATCGACCTGGGCCCCGAGGGCGGCGGGGGCGGGGGGCGAGTCGTCGCCACGGGCACGCCGGAGGAGGTCGCCGCCAGTCCCGACTCCTACACTGGGCAGTACCTGCGCTCGCTCGTCCGTCCGACGCCGCGACGCCGAGCGGCGGCGGCCAAGAAGCCGCGCCGTCAGGCGACGGCCCGCCGCTGAGGGGGTTGGACGTCGCACGTGAACCACCAGGGGTAGAGCGCTGCCTTCACAAGTTAGGGTGGGTCACTGTTTTCGGGCGGTTGGCTCAGCGGTAGAGCGCTGCCTTCACAAGTTAGGGTGGGTCACTGTTTTCGGGCGGTTGGCTCAGCGGTAGAGCGCTGCCTTCACACGGCAGAGGTCACTGGTTCGATCCCAGTACCGCCCACCACTAAGAGGGCAAGTGAGAGCCACTTTTCCGAAGCGAACCTATGTTCGTGGGTCCTCGGCGTGCAGCAGATATGCAGCAGAAATCTCAGAACAAATCAGGGCGATGCACACCGCGGCCCAGGGCGCTTATCACTTCAAGGTTGACATCGACTCCACTGACGCCCCTATGGCCGCAGTGGGCGACTACCGCATGACCCCGTTCCCCTTCCTGCGAGACAAGCCGCAGGTTGCGAATTTGATTCCAGTCGAGCGAACCGACGCCCCTACGGTTTTCTACTTCAAGGGCTCAACGGCGGCGTCAGCAGCAGCAGCCGTAGCCGAGGGCGCAGCCAAGCCGGAGTCGAGCCCGGTTTGGACTCAGGTGTCAGCGCCAGTCCGAAAGCTTGCTCACTACGTCCGAATCAATGACGAAGTGCTTCAGGACTTCACCAACTTCAGGCAGGTGATCGGCACGGCGCTTCTAGCCGGCCTCATCGACGCGGAGAACGCTCAGCTCCTTGTCGGCTCTGGCGTCGCGCCGAACCTCACCGGGCTTCTCACCACGTCCGGCATCCTCACCCAGGCCCGTGGCGCAGACTCGTCCTTGGACGCGATCCTCAAGGCTAAGGCGGCCCTCCGCGTCGGGGCGAGCTTCACCGAGCCCGATGCACTCGTGATCCACCCCACCAACTTGCTCACGATTCAAACGGCGAAGGACGGGGACGGTCGTTACATCACCAACGACCCGGCGGCACCAGGACCGGAGCAGCTCTTCGGAATGAGGGTTGTGGCGACGACCAAGATCACGCTCAACACTGCATTGATGGGCAACTTCGCAGAGGCAGCGAGGATCTACGTGCGCCAGCCTCCGGTAGTGGAGCTCGCTCCACTCGGTGGAGGAACCACCGAGTTCATCGCCAACCAGACCCTTGCGCGCTGTGAGGAGCGGCTCGCCCTCGCGGTGCCGCGTCCCACCTCTCTGATATCCATTACTGGACTGAACTAGGTGCCCGTATACAAGGTCGCAGAGGGCCGTGAGCTATCACATAGTGCCCCAGTAGACGTGGTGGTGCCCACGTTCCCCAAGGCCACTGTGGCAGTCGGCTACGAAGGCCACATGTTCTCTGAGGGCGACGAAGTGGAGCTCACCGAGGTCGAAGGCGCGCGCCTAGCCGAGGCAGGAGTTCTCGAAGCTCCCAAGGCGGCGCGAAAACGCTCCAAGTGAGTCCGAGGCCCTCCTTGGGGCTATCGCTGCTCGAGCGGTCGCGGGTGTCCTCGGAGTCCTTGGGCCGATGCTCCGCCGCATCCTGACTGCATCGGCGGCCATTTTGGCCGTGATGCTGCGGCTGCCAGATCCGCGCAGGATGCACTTCGCCCGCAGGAGTCACGAGATCCAGGTGGTTGCCCCGGGGCAATCGGAGATCATGATCCCGGATGGCCTCGGCGACAGGATGTTCCCGTCCAGCAGCAGCCGCCCTGGTGCTCGCGGATTTTGGCAGGCGCAAATAGCGCGGGCTGCCGCCCCAAGAATAGGGGCGACGGCCCCACGGGGGGCCGTCGCCCTACGGAAGCGGGGTTACGTCGGAGCTAGCGACGAGGCTTAACCACCACGCGAGCCCGCATAAATGGATGAATCAAGCAGATGTAGCCGAACCCCTTCTTGGCCGCCACGCGTGTGAACTTGAGCGTGTAGGGGTCCTGTCCGGTGTGGATGCCGGCGCCTTCGGCGCCCGAATTGCTGAAGTCGAAGCGCTTGAAGCGTCCGTCGCCCCGCTTCTCAGCAAACCTGGCCGGGATGTCGAACTCCACCTGGTTTGGATTGTTGCAGAAGGGCGGCTGGTTGGTGTCGGGTGGATTGTCAGGCCCGGGCCCACCGTCGCCGTCGGGGTCGCACACCGGAGCTCCTGTCCCTTGGGCCAGGGCCCGCGCTTTCTTGGCCGGGAACGTCACCGTGTGGTCTTCGTAGCGCAGCTTCCCCCAGTGCCAGTGGACCTTCTGGCCCTTGCGGATCTCGGCGCGCTTCGGATAGAAGCCGAGCAGAGAGAAGCCTTTGCCGTCATAGCCGGCGTAGGCGTGGTGGACCACCGTCCCGGATCCCGAGCGAGTGGTCTTGTCGTAGCCGAGGAGATTGTTGTGCAGCGCCTTAGCGCGTCGGACCTGGCTCTTGATCGCGCTGTCCTTGTACGCGTCGATCGCGCTCTGTTTGGTGGTCGCCTCCCCGTCGGGCACAACCTCGATTTTGAGTTTCATTCGTGGGTGGACGAGACAGACTGCCCAGAAGAAGTCGCCGGGGTCAGCGTTTATTTCGACGGTGAAGTTGGGCGAGGCCACGAAGGCGCCCGAGTTGACGACGTCGGCCCCGGAGTAGGCACAAGGATCATCTGCGGTTCCACAGTTCTGCTCTGAGGGAAAGATGGCCGCGTTGTTGAACTTGACGTGCCCCTTGCTGTCATCGGGATCGGGGCTGAGCAGGGACCACGGCTTGTTGACACCGCCGGCGTTGTCCGTGACCCAATCGAAGACACCGACGTTCGCCGGAGTGAGGGTGGCGGTATGGAAGCCCCTTAGTTGGAACTGGATGGAGTCACCCTTGTGGACCTTTAGCGGGGGCGCGTAGAACTTCATTCCGTCGGCCGGCGCCGGCGCCGCCTGACTGAACAGAGGAGCTCCCACCTGGACCTTGTAGGTCTTGACCGCGGCCCCGGCCTCCATAGGTGCAACCACCAGGGCGCCCAGCAACCCCAGGACCCCCAGGGTCGCAACCAGCTTCAGACGTCTCCTCATCCGGCCTCCACTTTCGATCGGTTTCCAGACCAAGCCAAATCAAACAGCCTTCGGGCGGTGAGGTCAAGCGTCAAACCCTCCCAAGCGCATCGGCAACAGCCGGCTGTCGAGGATGCTGCACGGAGGACTAGGAGGTTGTGCGAGCGACATCACGCCGGTGGTGGGCGGCCCCCCGGTGTCATCGCTGTGCGGACTGGTGGATGAGGCCCGTCAGCGTGAAGAGGGGACCTGGCGCAGGTGGGGTCATCTGTGGAAAGGAGGCGAGCGACCCTAGCCTCGCCGGGGATCATGCTACGAGTGGGCCTTTGGCGCAAGCGGGATATATGTGACCCAGGCCGTCTCCAGGCCGTGAGAGGTCGTAAAGCAGCGGAAAACAACGATAAGCATCAGCAGCTTATTTCCGCAGGTCAGAGCCCCTTTTTCAGTTGTTTCTGCAGCTCACGAAACTGCTCTGAACTGCCTTCACACGGCAGAGGTCACTGGTTCGATCCCGTACCGCCCACCACTGCAGGTGAGAGCCACTTTTCCGAAGCGAACCTATATTCGTGGGTCCTCGGCGTGCAGCAGATATGCAGCAGAAATCTCAGACAGTGCGGCGCTCCGGGTCGCGTCGAGGCCCTTGGCGAGCTCTTCATCTAGGGCCGGCAGCAGGTGCCCGTAGACGTCGAAGGTCACTTGAATCGAGCTGTGCCCGAGTCTGGACTGAAAGCTCTGCGCTCACTTGGATCAGCAATCTTGTGAGAGTTGACTACGGCTCCGGCCATCGATGGCCGAAGGGAAACACCCAGCGACACAGGCTCAGTCCGGGCCGCTTGCACCAGCAGTCTTCAGTGCATGCGCACCGGAGACTCGTGCGCCGTTCCAAAACAAGGCCCCACGGCCCAAGGAGTAGGTAAACCCATGCAACCGTCCTTAGCAAGCGCCTCATCGTTGCGGGCAAGTATCGCGCCGGGAGCCGATAACTGCACGACTGACATCAGGGGGGCCTAATGCTGATGTTCCCTGCGCCCCCAAAGCCGCGCACCCAACCAACACATGAGGGCAGCAACAAAGAGGGCAGCTATGGGTATAAGCATCTCTGGCTCAGGCCCCAGCCACCTCCACCGTCAAAGAAGAGTCCAGTCATGGTGACGGCAATTTCGATCCCCATGTAGGCAACAAAGGTTCCCAGCATGATGAGCACCGCTCCCACTATCCGCCCAAACATCAGACCAGAGTATCCGGGGACACTATATGGAAATATGGAAAGCGACGATCGATCGTCCCGGGACGCCGGTTGCTTGCCTGCAATATTTTTGGAAGACCTGGGGGGCTTGCCGGACAAGGGGCAGGCTCGGCTCCACGCTCGCCGACCACAACGGGCAAGATCGAAACTCGCTGTCCGCCTCCCCGAGACGCGCCTGCCCCTCCCTCGGCTGCTTTGAGTCTGGTCCCGCAACGGTTAAAGCACAACCCAGAGCGCGAAATAATCATTCTTCGCGCCCTAGTTCGCGCTCTAGATCGAGGGGAACTTTGGCCGGGGACCCGCCCTTTCCGGGCAGGCGCGATGCAGCGCACCTCATGACGACCAATCCGATAAGCGTGTGGGGACCGAATAACACCCGATAGGCACGATTGGGCTGGGAGCCCAGAGGTTCTAGACGAGGAGAGTGTGAATGAAGCTAGCTGGTAAGAGCATGAGGACGTGGTCCTTAGTCGCGATGGCGGCGTTAGTGGCATTGGTCGTATTGCCTCTCGCCGCGCAAGCGGGTTGGGGAGAAAGAGAATTTGATGCGGACTTGAAGCCGGTGCCGCATAAGCCCGAGGCCGTGGGCGGCTCCCACGTCACCGGTGATGTCGACTTCGAAGTCAAGGGCCGGAAGGTTACTGTCGAGGTCGAGGCGCAGGGCCTCGCGCCCAAACTCGTCCATGCCCAGCACATTCACGGTGTTGGTGACAGCGAGTGCCCCACCAAAGAAGCACGCAATGATCGGAAGGACGACGGAATCATCGACACCAGCGAAGGGCTGCCCGACTACGGACCCATCACCGTCTCGCTTACCACCACAGGTGACACCAGCCCAGCCAGCGGTCTGGCGGTGGACAGGTTCCCCGTAGCCAACAAGAGCGGCGAGCTCGACTACGAGCGCACGTTCACGATCGGCAAGAACTTCCCTGGCGAGATTGCCCGGAACCTAGAGGACTTCCAGGTAGTCGTGCACGGTATCGACGCCAACGAAAATGACATGTACGACTTCGGCAGTCTCGGTAAGTCGGATCTCGACCCCAGTCTGCCGCAGGAGGCCACGATCCCAGCAACCTGTGGGGTCACAAGTCACGACCACTAGTTCCACTTCCTAAAAGGACCACAAAGGAAGCGGCCCGCACGACTGGGGCCGCTTCTTTGATTTCGACGGCTCGAGCTCGCAGCACCTTCGAGCAGTCGGCGGCATCCCGGAAGCGTTCTCTTTCAGTCGGTCACCGGTCACGCAAGGGGCCTTCCGGTTTCCGGAATGCCGAGCATCCCAGGACCGGCTCGGTCACGAGAACGATATCTGGTGGTGCTCCTGTCCGGCTAAGGGCCGCTGCTGCCACCTGACGGCTCTGAAGCGGGTTGTGGTGAGGCCTGGGGTCGAGAGGTTGCGGTGAAACTTGGTCGAGACACTCAAGATGGACCGTCCGGTGGAGTGATAACTCCCAGCTGGATCATTGCCTTCAGGTCCTCTCTCACCGCCCAATGCTCTGCAATGAGACCGCCCTCGATCCGGAAGATGTGGACGTGCTGGTACCTCCAAGAACGGCCCGTGGGCTCCAGTCCTACGAATGCGCCATCCTGTTCACCTGTCATCTCTACTCGAGCCATCACCTTGTTGCCCTCGGCGATAAGGTCAAGGATCTCTACTTTGAGGTTCGAGAATCCCCGCCGGAGCCATTCGAAGGTTCCTTGAACCTCACGAGGCCCAAAGGGGACGCCCTCTTTCGGCCACTCCGACAGGTCGAAGGCGGATTTAGCGTGGTTGCGACCCTCCGGATGGTGAACTTCATCGAGAAGTTGGTAGTCCTGGTGATTCAACGCTTGAAAGTGGAATCGCACCAGTTGCTTGTTGGCTTCAAGGTGTCCCACGGTTGTCCTCCTCCTAAGCGACGTCGGTATCCACGGGGGCTCCATTTTCCAGCTTTGAACCCCACGAAAGACCGTCTTTCGCCGCCGAATTACGCGCAGGACAAGTTTTCCCAATTTGTGTCGGCGCACTTGCCGGACAAGGGGCAGGCTCGGACTCGGCGTCCGCCCCCCCGAGACGCGCCTGCCCCTCCCTCGGCTGCTCGAAGTCTGGTCCCACAACGTCTCAAGCGCAACCCAGAGCGCGAATAATCATTCTTCGCGCCCTAGTTCGCCGCTCTAGATTGAGAGAGCGACCGCCGGCATGTGGGGCTGCTCATGCCCTGCTAAGCAACGTTGCGCGCACCTAGTCGCTCTCAAGAGGGTTGTGAGCCGGGCGAAGGGTTCGTGGAGGACGACAACAAGCCGGCCCTGGTCCGCAACAACACAGACCAAGAAGCCGTCGTGTACGCGGCGTTCGTCGCTCCCTCGAGCACTCGGCGGAGGGTTTGCGCATCGATGATCCGCAGCCTGAGGACTGCTCGAAGAAGCAATTCGGTTGTCGGTCAGGGGAAGGGAAGCGGCTCCCTCCCCTTGACCGCCCCTCTTACTCCGTACCTTCCATCAGCCCGAGCTGACCGAGAAACTCCATCTGGTCGAAGTAGAACCGGTGGCTGGTGATGACCCCATTTTCGACTGTCGCGATATCGCAAGCGCGTACCCGCACGGATTTGCCGGTCGCAGGAATAGTTTCCCCCGTGGGGCCCTGTAGGGGTCCAGTATTTGTACCCGCAAAGTAGCCTTCGTCGATCGCGGTATTGCCTGACTCATATTCGTTCACAGGCTCATACTTGGCGTCCGGAAAGGCATCAGTAAGCTCCCTCGACCACACGACAATGTTGTCCCTGCCGGTAACCTCTCCTTTATCAGGCGTGACAGCGACGGCATCGGGAGCGTAAAGCTTCCCCCCCGTGTCCCACTCCCCACTGAAGAAGGCGTCCGTAACTCGGTTCATGGCGTCTCGGGCTTCACCCATCGTCCCCTCCTCCTTTGCCTGTTCCGGTATAAGACAGCATCCGCCAGAAAGGGTCGGCCTACAAGTGGTAACTTCTCCCAGCCAGGAGATTGGGGAGTCAGGGCCTCTGGGGTGGGGGGCTAGTGTTTCCGGCGGGACCGCGCACGATAGGACCGTATGACCGAGGCGGGAGTGCTCGAAGCATCCCGGAGACGCTCCAAGAAGTGATTCAGAGCCCGGCGTCAACGTCACCGTCAGCGAGTGTTTTTCCAAACGCTCCTTCACTCGTAACCGGAACCAAGGTGGAGTAGGCGAGTTGTTTTCGAACCTTCTTTTCTCGCTGCTGATTCCACGTGCGCCAGGCCTTTATCGCGCGGGGGCCTTATCCGCCCCCTTTGCGCGACGCGACGACACCGCGGGGGATTTTTGCCTTCTCTAACCCCCGCGGTGTCGCTCGCCCACCTCGGCAACGTTCCCTTTCCCCCGGGCACTCCTAGTAGATCCTCGTAGAGCTGTAGCAGGCGAACGCTAGAAATGCGGCGCACGCTTCAGGCTTGCTCGTCGGGCAGTCCGCTAACCCTTTCCGTACGTCTGCACGGTCTTCGCTTCGAATTCGTACCCAACGACTGGTTCGTCCCCAGCCACCCATGCATCATGACCCGGCTCGATGACATAGGCGTCGCCAGCGACAAGATCGAACTCGGTACCGTCGTCATGTACCACGTGCAGCGTTCCTGAGATGAGGGTCCCAACATGCCGTGCCTGACACCTCTCAGTCCCAACGATGGGTTTGATGCTTTCGGCCCATTTCCAGCCTGGTTGGGCTGTCATGCGGCCTGCGGTCATTCCACCGAGATTCACGGCCTCAAGCCGCATCTTCTCAGGTGTGCGTGTTTCATCGGGCGAGTCGAAGCTGCCCTTTTCGATACCGGCCATTAGCCCTGCTCAACCGGATAAATCTCGTCTGCTACGAGCCCGTGCGCCTCTCGGTGAACGGTGTGAGCAGTCTCGGCGTCGGGCGCATCGACGAGGCAAAAGACCTTGCCCGCCTTGTCGTCGACCCAATAGTTGAGATATTTCACACCGTACTTCTCCTGAGTCTCCAGGTCCGCCTGGTGAGCGCCGGCTACGTCCTTGGCCGTTGCTCCCTCCGGGAGCGTGTTGTGCACATCCATGAACAAAGGCACGGCTCATCCTCCTCTGTCGATTTCCCCGGCGGGGAAAACCCTCCAGACGATACAGGTAAACCGCTTTGTAAGGGGTGGGGTCCCTTGCAGAGCAACGAGTTCGAGCTCCGCTACCGAGCCTCGGAGCGCCGGACGTAATCCAAGGCGAGTGGCTAGCTCTCCACTACGGTTTGAGGGATGCTGGCTCAACTGCCTTGGGTGCGGCTGTCGATTGCCGTAAGCGAACTACTCGCCCCCGACTGGGCGCAGGATGCGGCTTGCAAGGATCTCGAGCCCGAAGAGGCGGACGCCGCCTTCTTCCCCCAGCGAGGGGGAAGCTCTAAGGCGGGCCGTGCCTTCTGTCGTAGGTGCCCTGTAGCCTCGAGTGTCTAGAACTGGCCTTGGCTCGAAAAGAGGCTTTCGGCATTTGGGGTGGCACCTCGGAGAAGCAGCGCCGAGTCCTGAGACGAGAAAGGAAGACCCCCGGAAGCAGAGGTCTCCCAAACTCTGTGACTGCGGGGCACGCGCCGTCGCCCACGGCCTATGCGGGATGCACTATGCCCGTGAGCGCCGGCTGCAGAAAGCATCGGTCTGGACCGAACGGCGTGCAGCAAACATGCAACAAGAAGTGGCCAAAGCTGGCCATCAGCGTCCATCCTTGACCACCCGCAAAGCGCCTCCTACCTGCGAAACACGCGAAACCGCAGGTAGGCGAACTGGCCTGATTTGCCTTCACACGGCAGAGGTCACTGGTTCGATCCCAGTACCGCCCATTTCCGTAGGTGCAGGTCACAGGCCCTTTTGGGGCGTCAAGGAAGGGTGAACGTCCGTTCACCAAATCGCCTCCACAATGCCCACCGAGATTTTCGGCGGATGCCTCTGCCGCCCCCCTTCGTGGAAGTGAAGGGCTCAGGTCGCGCCACATGACGTCGATAAATGGGTGACGGTCCCTCCACAGGGGTGTTCTGATGAAGTCGAAGGAGTCGTTCACGATGAGTGCTCGCCAATCACCCTCCGGGGTGGAAGAGAGCACCAGGCCACCTCGCCATTCGAGATCGCTGGCGCGACGTCTCATCCTGGCCCTTACCGCGATGCTGCTGCCGGTTGTGGCCGTGGCAGGTGCCGGTGTGCTCACTTTTCGGTCTTCAGTCGCGGCACTCGAAGATTTCCGTGATGAAACGGTCGGCGAGTCCAAACCCATCGAAAGCGTCAGGGAATTGCTTGTCCGCGCTGACGATCTGGGCGAAGCTTACGTTGAGAAGCATGACCGGGTAATGGGTAGGCGATTCAAGAAGCTAAGCATCAAGATCGATCGCGGCTTCGTTACACTGGCGACTCTCAGCTCACTACAGGAACGCCAGGTGGCAGCCGCAGCCCGTGCTCGATGGGAGGAAGCCTTCGCGGCTGCCAATAGGGCAGCTTCGGTTCCTGCCGGGCAATACCGTGACAACGACCTTGATGACTTCCACGACCTAATCGATCAGGCGGGATCGCTGGTAGCGGACGCGTATTCCCTCAACTTGAACCAGGTAGCCGACGAGATCTCGTCCGTGCAACAACGGGAGCGGCGGCAGTTGTGGACAGCTCTTGCGATTCTCGTCATCAGCTCGATAGCGGCTGGTCTGCTGGGTCGGCGAGTGTATCGGTCGATTACGACCCCACTGGCCTTGCTGGAAAGGGCGGCTTCCCAGTTCGGCTCGGATGAGCTTTCGCACCGGATCTCTGTAACGGGCGACGACGAGCTCGCTCGTGTGAGCCGTGCCTTCAACGACATGGCCGGCAAGCTTCAGCGCAGCACGGATGAATTGCACTCTCAAGCCCGGCACGACCCCCTAACCGGGCTTCCCAACAGGACCCTATTCATAGAGCGGATGGGACACGCGATAGCGCGCTCTGACCGGAGTGGCACGCACTTCTCTGTTCTGTACCTCGATCTCGACGGGTTTAAGGCAGTCAATGACACCTATGGGCATGAGGCAGGTGACGAGTTGCTAGTGACGGTCTCCGAACGTCTGAGAGGATCGTTGCGTGCCGAAGACACTGCAGCCCGCCTTGGTGGTGACGAGTTCGCAGTCTTGCTGGAAGGAGCCGGTTTGAGTGGAGCCATTCAAACAGCTCGGCGCCTCACCCAGACCTTCAGCACCACTTGGCCTATTACGGCGGCCGAAGTACCGATCGCTTTCAGCATCGGAGTTGCGATCCGGCAGGGCGGTGAGGGGCTCGATCAACTTCTGCGTCAGGCCGATGCGGCCATGTACGCAGCCAAGGCTGCAGGCAGAGGGCAGTGGCGGGTCTTCGGGCGGGACTTGGATGCGGATGTCGTCACAACCGCAGGCATTGAGAAGGCATAGAGCCGGGCCGAACAATCGATCCCAGACTTCTCCGGACCCGTCTCTTTGGACCACATTTGAGCGCCGCCTTCTCCAAGCATCCTAGTCAAGGGCCCGCAGGCGGAGCTGCTCATTGCCCGGCTAAGCAGCGATGCGCCCACCTGGTCGCTCTGAAGAGGGTCGTGACGCGGCGAGGATCCGCCCTATCCCTCTCCACGAGGCCAATGAACTGCAAGACTTAGCCGGATAGGCTCGATGATGCCAGTCAGTGCCACGTTATTCGAGAGAGGAGTGGGGGAGTGGCCGAGAGTGAACTGTTTGACAAGGGGTTTGAAGTGCGACGGGAAGTTCTGGGGGCGGACTACGTGGACGCCAATCTCGCCGAGGCAGACGACTTCATGATGGCATTCCAACGGGTCGTCACCGAGTGGGCGTGGGGCTATGCGTGGAGTAACCCGGGACTTGATCACAGGACACGAAGCATCTTGAACCTCGGATTGCTGACGGCGCTGGGGCGCTTCGAGGAACTCGGAATCTACGTAAAAGGCGCGTTGGCGAGTGGAGTTACAGTGCCCGAGATAAGGGATGCTCTCGTTCACGCCACTGTCTATTGTGGGACACCCGCGGGGAGGCATGCCTTCCAGGCAGCGCACGAGGCCTTAAAGGCGGCGGGTGCCTTGACAACTCCGGCCGACGATCAGGGTAGCCCCGACGAAGCCAGGCGATGACGCTTCGCCTTTGGCGAGCGTCCACGGTTGAGCGGCAGGCCAATCTCGGCGACCCGCTCGCTGGATTCGTGGTCGGCCAGCTGCATGAGGCCACAACAGGCATGAAGAGCGAGAATGTGGCCGGCTGCACGCGTTAGGCGTGCTCGACCACCTCGCCGATTTCAACACTGTTGATCGTGACCGCATTACCCGGTGGCGGGTTGGCCTTGAGTTGCTCGGCCCCTGCTTGCGCTGCTTCTTCGGATTCAAAGATGATCATTGAGGTGCCGCTGGTTTCGCCGAGCCTGACCCAGTGAGCCGTGACGAAACCCGGGGCCTGCCTAAAGCGCGGTATGGCTTCCTGCCTTAGGAAGTTCCTTGCCTGCTCGAAGTCGTTAATCGTGGCCTTCACTACCACCCCATGCATGAAATGTTCCCCCTTCTGCGCAGCGAGATTTCGAGAATCCTATCCTATTCAGGCCGCAGACCTAGCCTCGCAAAATCGTTGCGACGGGTGGCCTTGAGGCCCGGCTGGTACGTCGCCCGCGTCGTCAACCGACTCGACCGGTGACGATCGCCGAAGCGTTGGTCAGGTCCTTAAGAACTCCTAACAGATTGATCTTGGAAGCCGGTGCGCTACGCCGCAGCAGGCGGTCCGAACCAGGTGGTGAGCGCGTCGGGGAGTCCCGGCTCGGTGAGGTCTCCCACCCAGGCCACATGTCCGTCGGGCCGGATCAACACAGCGGGGGGAGCAGTGACCGCGCCAAGTACCGGAAGCTCCCACGAACCAACATATTTTGCATCGATCATCTGAACCCGATCCGCCCACGGTGTGATGTTGAAGCCGCCGGGTTCACCGGGGTTGAGCAGCACGGGCCGGGCGTCGTGCAGCAGCGTGAACACTCGCAGCGGGCCGTTGGCGGTGATCAAGTCGAGGTCGGGCATGCGTCGCCCGAGCAGCGGGTGTCCCTCGCCGAGGTCGTAATGAATGTCCAGGCCGGACAACATCGCGGCGAACCGCTTGCGCGGCTCGTCCATGCTCAGCAGCTCGGACACGGTGTCGCGCAAGGCCTCGAGGCGCGCGTCGGCGGGGCGCATGAGCGCGGTTTGCGCCATCGTGTTACGCAGCACGCGGGCAGCGACGGGGTGGCGCTCGGAGTGGTACGTATTGAGGAGGCTGGCCGGCGATGACCCGTTGACCACCTGCGCCAGCTTCCATCCCAGGTTCACCGCATCCTGCACACCGGTGTTGAGCCCTTGACCACCCGCAGGGGAGTGCACGTGCGCGGCGTCGCCGGCCAGTAGCACCCGTCGGTCTCGGTAGGACGCGGCCTGCCGCGTCATGTCCGTGAATCTGGTGATCCAGGTGGGACTGTGGACCCCGTAATCCGTCCCGTAGACGGTGATGAGCGCCTTGCTGAGATCACGCAGCGTCGGCTCGGTCGAGGGTGCGGGTTGTCTTTCGGTCACCATGACCCCTACCGGACCCTCATCCGCGTAAACGATCTCACCGTCGCGGATCTCGTACTCCATCCTGCCGAAGGAATGGGTGCCGAGGTCGTCCTGGCGGATGCCCAATTCCGGCTCCTCGGCCACCTCGACCTGGGCGAGCAGGGCGCTCGTCGTCGGATCCCACCCGGGGAACTCGATGCCGGTTGCTTTGCGGACCACACTGCGTCCTCCGTCGCACCCTGCGAGATATGCCGCCCGCATCGACTCACCCTCGGACAAATGGACGTCGACGCCGTTGGCGTCCTGCGTTAAGCCCGCCACCTCGCGGCCGCGATAGATCGTCACTGCCAACTCGTCGACCCAGCCGGCCAAGATGCGCTCGATGTGCTTCTGCCACAGCCCGAGTCCGTAGTTGTGCCGGGTGGGGAAGTCGCTGATGTCCAAGCGGTTGAAGGCGAACCCTGCGACCTGGGCCACCTGCCCTTCTGCCAGGAACCGATCGGCGATGCCGCGTTGATCGAGAACCTCGATCGTGCGTGAGTGCAAACCGCCCGAGCGCGAGCCGGGAAGGTCCTGACTGGGGCGCCGCTCGACGATGGCAATGTCCACGCCTGCCAGCGCCAGCTCGCCCGCCAACATCAGTCCCGTCGGACCTCCGCCGGCGATCACCACCGCATGCTCGGTCATAGCCACGCTCCGGCCGTATACGTCGACAACAACACACGCATTTCGCTACTCCCATTTCCGTAGGTCCGGCGCCTTGGCTGCCGCATTCGCCAGCCGACCCGACAGCACGCATCACGCGTCATCCAATGCCGGCGCACGAACAAGTGATTTTCGCACCGGCAAGTATCAGCCACTCCTATGAGCGCAGATGCTGCGGCTTTATGATTGGATCGAGGAGTTCATCACTCTGGGCACAGAGCGGATCAACAGTCGCCCGTCAGACAAAGAGATGGCGTGTGCTCAGCACGCCGCCCGGTTCGCTGGTACGGGTGAGCGGCGGTTCCAGTGGCCGTGAACCGCTAATCCTGGTCGGGTGGTGCGTCGCCGTGCCGATGGACCACTCTCCATTCACCACCCTCGCGCCGGTAGATCTGGGTCGCTCGCAGGGTGTAGGTCTGAGGTTCCCCGTTGATAGTGGCTTGAACGTGGTCGTAGCCGACGGTGTACGCCATGTCGCCCATCACCTCGGCCGCGACGACCTCGTAGGTGTACGATGCGCAGCCGGAAAACCTTCGCTCTAGCCAGCTGAAGAGTTCGTCAACCTCGGTGCGTCCGACCACGCTCTTCCTGGCACCGAAGACAGTCACTGGTTCCTTGCGAGACCAAATCGCGCGCCACGCGGTGGCGTCGCCATTGTGCAGCGCTATCTCTGCGTCTGTGAGCTGAGACCCCACCCAAGCGAGGAAGTCGTCACGTTCACTCATCCTCCAATTAAAGCAGCCGGGACAACGCCCACAAGCTGGAAGGACCTGGGGCGAGCCTAAAAAATGAGACAGAGAATGGAGGCATCGCACAAAATGACTCAGGAGATGAGAAGGCTCGGGCAATTGCGGGCACTAACCGCGGCCCGCGACAGGGTTAACAAGGTGCTTTGCATGATGGTCCCCCTTGGTCGCGAAGAGAGCGTGGCTGTGAAATCCAAGTTGCTCTCCGACCCTGATGTGGCGTCGAAATGTGATGCTCGCATCCCTGCGCTAGGCCAAGGGTCTGGACATCCGTTGGCCCCGATGTTCGGAGCACCGTTAAGAGTTCGGCATGGCAGCAGCCCTACCAATAACTCGCCGTCGCCATTGCTGCCACCGCCAGAAGCAGCAGAACGAGATCGATCTTGCCGAACTTCTCGATCTTGGCCCCAAGGCGTTGGATCTGCGACTGCTGCTCAGGCGAGGGAGGGCCACCGGATGCGGCCACCTCGTCGCTCAGATCGACCAGCCGTTCCACGTTCCGACCTACCCCAAGGGATCCCTCAATGGCTGCGACCGTCGCAATGATCCCGCCGACGGTGAGGGCCAGGCCGAAGTTGGTGCTCACCCAATCTCCGAGGGATCCGAACTGGTTCATGTTGCGAACCCACATGACCCAGCCGGCCACCACGGTGATGAGGGACAAGCCGGTGATAACCTTCGGCACCTTGCGCTTCTTTACCACTGCGTGGAGAAGCGGACCGGCACTCGGACCCACTTCGGCGGCCGAAGGTCCGATGAAGGCGACGAACATAAATGAGGATCCGACCCAGAGCACGCCAGCCACGATGTGCAAGAGCCGGAACACGAGCATGAACGTCACGGCTACCCCCTTTCGAGTACCTCTAAAGGCTAAACGAGAACGGACCCACCTCGCCGTCAATCTTCATACGGGGGAAAGGTAAGGTCAAGCGGGAGAGAAGGGTCAAGGCTGGAGAGTGACCCCCGAACCTGGTAAGGAGATACAGACGCGGCGACGAACAGAAGCGGCATAGCCAACCGAACTTGATGCGCCACCCATGTCCCGAGAATTTGCCCATTCGCTTCCAAAAGGAGGCGGGAAGGCTGATGACTACACTGCAGTCGGTCCCACGACGATCTCGTCGACGTTGACGTGCGGAGGGCGCGTCACCGCCCACACGATGCAGTCGGCAACGTCCTCGGCGGCGAGCGTGGGCACCCCCTCATATGTCTTTGCGGCCCGCACAGCATCACCCGCGTAGCGAACGAGTGAGAAATCGGTCTCGACGAGCCCCGGCGCGACCTCGGTGACGCGGATCCCGGCATCGAGCAGCTCGAGCCGCAGGGTTCGCGTGATCGCGCGTACCGCATGCTTCGTCATGGTGTAGCCCCCGCCGCCCGCATATACGTCGAAGCCCCCTACGGAGCCCACGTTGACGATGTGTCCCCTGCGTGAGTCGGCGAGCAGCGGGAGCAACGCTCGTGTCACGCGCAACAGCCCAGCTACGTTCGTCTGCCACATCGTGTGGGCGGCTTCGTCGCTCAGTTCTGCGAGCGGGTCACGCCCCACGGCCAGACCTGCGTTGTTCACCAGCACGTCGACGTGGTCAATCGCACCGGCGAACGCGTCTACGGACGAGGCCTGTGTGACGTCCAGAGCTACAACGGTCCCGTCGCAGCGGGCTGCGACCTCCTCCAGCGCGTCCAGGCGTCTGGCTCCGAGGATGACGCAGAACCCTGCTCGTGCGAGTGCAATCGCGGTTGCAGCCCCGATGCCGCTAGATGCGCCCGTGACGACGGCAACGCGGGGATCTGCTCGATCATCACTCATGCCAGCGCGGCGGCTTGTGACCGCTCTGGGTCCGACCCCGTATCAGGTGCCCTCCTTCTACAGCCCGAGCCAAGTGACGGAGTCGAGTCTATGGCGCGATCCTTCTCATCATCTCGGGCGTGGCCCAACGGCGCAAGCAAATACCTTCAGCTCTGCCCGCAGGTAGCGTAGGGGTTGTCACCGATCTCGCTGGCGGCCGGGCACAGGTACACCGGCACGGACACCTCGAACATGCGCGATCCGTCCTCCGCCGACGCCGAATACACGTTGAGAGTGGCAAGGGTCGGCTCATCGACATTGAATCTCACCCGCTGGGACAGGTCGCCGCGGCAGCCTGTCCCGCAGGTCGCGGTGGTGAAACCCTCGGCGAAGACCTTTTCGTCGTCGCCGACCAGCTCGTACAGGACGTTCGCCTCGAACACGTTCGCGGTGCCTTCGAACACGAGGCTGCCGGCGAACGACTGCGGGTGCTCGGCAAAGGCTGGCTGCGTGATCACGATGGGGGGGAGCAGCCCCTCGTAGGAGGCCTCGGTCAGGGGCGCATCCGTCACCGAAGTGCCGTCCTCGAGGACCGTGACGCTTTCGACCTCCTCGAGCTGAAGGACCGTCGCAGCGATTTGCGCCAGGGCGAGATCCTGCTCCCCAGCGGAGAGGCCCTTCGAGAACGCAGACAGGTTGACGGTCGTCAGGCGATCGAGATCGACTGCGATGAGGCGAGTGCCCCCCGGGAAGACGGTCCGCGAAGACGAATCGGAGGGGCCGCGCAGAACCCACTCCAAAGTCGCCTCCAAAAGAGCTACGCGATCTGCCCCGGCCGGGCCGCGCTCAGTCTCGCTCACCATGGGAGTCGGGATGAGCTGGTGGTTGAGGTACAGGAGGTCGCCCTGGGCGTACCATGTCTGCATAGCGATCAGGCCGGGGGACCAGTCAGCCGCTCTGGGGGAGTCCTCACCGGCGGGAGGAAGCGGTGCGGCTTGCTGCTGCAGCAACGAGCTCGCTCCCTGAACGCCAACCACGACGATCACGGCGGCGGCGAGGGCAACGCCCACCCGGCGACGCAGAAGCCGTACGTGCCCGCGGGCCCGGAACCGGTCCCACTCGTTCTGCGACGGCAGCTCGGCGGGCTGGTGCCGGCCCATGTCTCTCAAACGCTCTTCGATGTTCATTGTGCGGTCACTCCTTCGCCGAGCTCGGGACGCAGTCGCACCAGCGCGCGCCGGAGATCGGATTTGACGGTGTTGAGGGGGCGGTCGAGGATGCGGGCAATGTCGGCCTCGCTCAAGTCCTCGTAGAAGCGCATCACGACGACCGCACGCTTGACCGGGGAGAGCACGGAGAGCGCCTGGGCCACCCGCATCGCCTCCGTCACGTCGGGCTGGATCGTCGAAACCACGGGTTCTGGAGCCTTACGCCGTTCCAGAGCCTTTCGCCGGTGGTGGCTGCGGCAGAGGTTGACAAGCGTCCGTCGCACGTACGGCCCGGGGTCCACGTTGCGGATACGGGGCCACGCCGTGTACGCCTTGAGCAGGGCCTCTTGGGTCAGATCCTCGGCGTCGGCAGGGCTTGCGCTGACGAACAGCGCTAGTCGCCTAAGACCGGCGACCTCTCCGGAGTAGAAGTCCTTGAACTCGGCGTCTCGCTGCTGCATCCTCATGTTGCTATTGACGCCCAGCTGCCTCGATAAGGTTGCACCCAGACAGTGAACCACCGGGTTCGGTTGCCGGAGGGCGCCGGTCGCACTGAACCCACCTCATGGCGGAGCTCGTCCCGGCGGTTCCCTCAGCCACAGCGACGCCTGCGTGGGCTGCATGACTTTGCGAGTCACCGAAACCAGCTCGGCGGTAAGAGCGTCGAGGTCGACCTCGTCGCGAAGCCTTGCTGCGAACGCCTCTATGGTCTTGCCCGCGTCATATCTGCTGCGGTAGAAACGGCGATCGATAAACGCCTGAATGTGCGTTCGCGCGGGCCGAAACAAAGCTGCGACCGCAAGCGTGGAGACGGCTACTGAAAGCGCGGAGTCACCCGCCAGCGGATGAAGCGCTCCTTGCAAGACCGTAACGGCAAAGAGATAAACGGCGGACAGCGTCGCGGTCAGACAAGTCCAGAGCAGCGTGCGGTTGATGATGAAATCGATGTCGTAGAGGCGGTGCTTGAGAACGGCGACGGCCACCGCCGCGGGGATAAGCAGAGTGCTCAAGCCCCCCACGATCGCCAGCAATCCATTGTCCCGGGGAAGCTCGAAGACGTTGAAGACCAACTGGTCGGCGAGAAAGGTGACTGCAGCGTACAGGAACCACTTGATCTGCAGACGTGCGATTTCCCCCGAATGTCGGTATCGAACGACGAGCGAGGCCAAGGCCAGCAGCATGGCCAACAGCACGGCTAAGCTTCCGACCGTTGAGAGGACGTCCAGGTAGCCTTGGGAGATTAGGCCGCCGAGCGGTGCCCTTAGGTTCGGATAGCTGTAGAGCCTGGACTCGAACGCGACACCGGCCTCGACGAGCAGCGCCCCGGCCACTCCTACGCGGACGACCCAGCGCCACCGTGGGCCAGGAACGCGTCCGTCCGGGAACAAGAGGAAGAGAAACATCGTCCCCATGAGGAGTTGGGGCAGCCAGATGATCTCGCCCAGCCAGGCGAAGAATCGGGCGGCCGGAAGGCTGCCCGGCCTAACGACGAGAGCGTACTCCGCGTATCCGGCGCAGAACGCCTGGATGCCGAGTCCCAGCCCGGCCCACAGGAAGACCCAGCCCACCCGGTTTCCTGTGCGCAGCACGATGAGGAAGCCGGTGGCGGGAAATGCCAGCTCCACTGTGAAGAAGACCGCGGTCGGCCAGGAAAGCTCTCCCACGGCCACCAACAACGCAAGGCCGGCGAGGAAGAGCAGGATCGTGGCGGCAAAGGCGATCTGCGCCATGCGATGCGAGCTTTTCGGCTGCGCCAAACTATCCCGCATGCCGCCATTGTGTTCCTGCAGGCGTTCCGAAAGCGCTACGGGTGGGGCCTCGATTTGTGTTTCGCCGGGCATTTCTCTCGGGCCGGAGGGACCAGGTTCGTCAGACGATCTCGAGGATGGCCCTGATTACCGCCCACCCGCCGAGTAGGAAGACCAGAACCAATGCCGCCCGGCCGGTTACCATGACGGCGGGGCTCCCGGAGATTCTCCTCCAGCCCCCGCTTGCAGCGACGCTAAACCCGATCGCAAAGGCTGCGACGAGAACAAGTCCCCCCACACCTGTCAGAAGCAGAGGGAGCAGAACTATGCCCAGCAATGGGATCCAAAGCCACGGAGGGGCACGGCGGATCGACGGCTCGAGGCTCTCGAGGATGGGCACAAGCAACAGGCCGTAGAGGATGAAAATCGCCGCGAACATCACCACTGCCAGAGCGGCCGGGTCGAGGACGTCGAAGTCGAAGTTGTTCGGGTCGATGATCAGCCTCCCGAAGACCCCGAGCAGGAGAACGCCGAAGGCCAGGCCCCCGGCCCAACCAGTCCAGGGCAGCAAGCGCCGGATCGCCATGAAGCTCAAGCCACCCGCCGCGCCCAGGATCGCACCCGCGATCAGCAGGAACAGCGTGCCTCCGAACGAGATCTCACCCACGGTTGCCCCGAACTCGGTCTCGGTGCCCTGAACCGCGGCGGTTGAGGTAGCGGCCATCACCCGCATCGCCAGCCTCGAGCCGACCCCGCCTGCGATCAGCCCCGCGAGCGCGCCTGGGAGCATACCGACGGCCATTGCGTGCGTAAACCGAGCGGTGAACTCCTTCACCCCCGGCGACTTCTTCACGGCTGAAGCGGTGGCCATGACCTCTCCTTGCGGTTCGTGCGACAAGTCCCATTCTCTTTCCTCGCCCCAACCAAATCAAGCTCCTATAGGATGAAGGTCAGGGGCGGCAACTGGCGCGGTCGGACCGGTCGCCATCTCATGAGGGGCAGACTCAGGTAGCGTCGCGCTCGCTGCAGGGCAGGGCAGGCAGGTGGTACTCAGGCTCGCTTTGCGCGCGATTGAATACCTAGATGGATGATGTCGCCGCGGTTCTCGAATCCACGCGTGAGGCATTCGCCCGCCACGATTGGCCAGCCGCTCGGGAGAGCTTCGAGGCCGTACGCGAGAACGTGGAGCTGTCGCCCGACGATCTCTCGGCCCTGGGTGACTCGGCGTGGTGGATCGGAGATGTCGACGAAGCGCTGGCGGCGTTCGAGGGAGCCTATCGCCTGTACTTGCAGGGACAGCAACCGCGACAGGCCGCCATACATGCACTGGGTCTCGCGGTGTCGTTGTTCCTTCGCGGAGAGACAGAGCTCGGATCCGGCTGGATGAACCGCGCCCAGAGGTTGCTGCGCGACGAACCTGAGGCAGCCGAGCACGGTTACCTCCTCTACCTCGACACCGAGGTGGCGTTCGAGCAAGGAGAGCTGGATGAGGTGATCGCAAAGGCACGCGTTCTCGGGGAGATGGGACGGCGGTACGAAGACGCCAACCTCGCCGCCGGCGGGGTTCTCTTCGAAGGACGCGCTCTCGTCCGGCAAGGTCGGTTGAAGGAGGGCATGGGCTTCCTCGACGAAGCCATGGTGACCGTCCTGGCCGACGAGATGCTTCCCGATTGGGCGGGAAATGTCTATTGCCATCTCATGTCGGTGTTTCATGAGCTCGTCGACATTCGCCGTGCTGCAGAGTGGGTCGAAGCGACGGCGCGTTGGGTGGAGAGTCTGCCTCCGGCCGTCTTGTTCACCGCCATTTGCCGCCTGCACCGCTCCCAGGTGCTTCAGATCACGGGGGCATGGGACCAGGCCGAGCGTGAAGCCGCACGCGTGTGCCTCGACCTGGCGAACATCCACGTCGCCGGCTTGGCCGAAGGCCACTATCAGGTGGGGGAGATTCAGCGCTTGCGTGGTGAGCTGGCTGCGGCTGAAGGATCCTACGAGCGCGCCCACGAGTGTGGTCGCGACCCCCAGCCGGGCCTGGCGCTGCTTCGGCTGGCCCAGGGACGGCTCCCCGCGGCTTCGGCATCGATCCAGGCTGCTCTTGTGGCGGAGAACCAGAACCCGCTCGCACGCGCGCCGTTGTGCGCGGCCCAGATCGATATTGCCCTTGCCGCTGGAAGCATCGACACTGCACAGCGGGCATGCGATGAGCTGGAAGCGACCGCTTCCATCTATGCGACCTCAGGACTCGAGGCTATGGCGCGTCATGCTCGTGGCGCGGTCGCGCTTGCAGAAGGTCTACCGGAAGCCGCTCTTCCGATTCTGCGCGACGCATGCCGGCGATGGCGGGAGCTCGGCGCCGACTACAACGCATCCAAGGCTTGTGTTCTGTTGGCAAGTGCCTATGAGGCACTCGGCGATGCGGATGCTGCTCGTCGCGAGCTCGATGCAGCCGCAACGGTTTTCGATCGACTCGGCGCTGTGCCTGACGCACGAGGTGTCGTCGAGTCGAGAGGGAGAAGGCGGCAGCCCGGCGGACTCACCGAGCGAGAGGTGGAGGTGCTTGCGCTCGTCGCGAGCGGGCGCTCCAACCGTGATGTCGCGGCGGAGCTCTCCATCAGCCAGAAGACCGTCGCCCGGCATCTCTCCAATATCTTCACCAAGCTGGGCGCGTCGACCCGAACCGAGGCGGCCGCGTACGCCTTCGAGCACGGCCTGGCACCTCCCACGCCTGGGTAGATCGACCCATACGTCTCCTCCCAAGTTGCACACATCACCCGATGTGCGGGCGATCGCGTCCTGTTTGAATCTCTAAGCAGTAAGCGGCGGCCTAGAGGGAGGAAGCAAATGCTGCACATGATCGTCAGCACCCATAACCCCGAGAGTTGCGCCTTCCGCGGCAAGGAGGAAGAGGAGCTCATGCACCACGCGGGAGACGAGTTCGAGGAATCGTTGCCCGACAGGGGGCTCGCTCTGAAGGGATCGTGGGTTAATCGCGCTGCACACGAGATCTTCATGCTGGTAGACGCCCCCAACGCGCACGCGATCGAGGAGGCGCTCCTGGCGGCTGGACTCGTAGGGAGAACCCACAGCCGGGTCCTGCCCGTGGTTGCGCTGGACGACGCCATGGACACCGACGACAACGAAGGGGAAAGGCGATGAAGCTCGACGAGCAGAAACTGGAAGCGTTCCTGGATAGGTTCATTGGTGATCTCGGCGCCGCCGCGCATGCCGCTACCGTTACCGTGGGTGAGAAGCTAGGTCTCTACAAGGCGATGGCTGTGGGCGGTCCTCAGACGCCTGCGGAGCTTGCGCACCGCACGGGTTGTGAGCCCCGTCTCGTGGAGGAGTGGGTGAACGCCCAAGCCGCCAGCGACTACTGTGTCCACGACCCGGCCACGGATCGCTACTACCTCACACCCGAACAGGCCTTTTGCCTTGCCGACGACACGAGCCCCGCGTACGTCGCCCCGCAAATGGGAATCGCCGGCGCGTTGCACAAGGACGAGCAGCGCGTTCGCAGCGCGTTCACCGGTGAGAGCACGTTCGGCTGGCACGAGCACGATCACGACTTGTTCGAGGGGTTGAATCGAACTTCACAGGTCGACTACTTGCCTTTGATCCCGGAGTGGATACCCGCGCTGGATGGCGTCGAGGAGAAGCTGCGGTCGGGCGCGCGGGTCGCGGATGTCGGATGCGGCTACGGTGTGCCCACGATCCTGTTGGCGGAGGCATATCCGGGCTCTGTGTTTGCGGGTTTCGACTACCACTCCCACTCCATAGATGCCGCGCGCAAGGCCGCGGCCGAGGCCGGCGTTAGCGATCGCCTCACATTCGAGGTCGCCACCGGCGCCGACTTTCCTGGTGAAGGGTATGACCTGATATGCACCTTCGATGCGATCCACGACATGGGCGACCCAGTCGAAATTGCCCGCCACGTACGTACGTCCCTGGCCCCCGACGGGACCTGGCTGATCGTGGAGCTGAACGCCGGCGACACCGTGGAGGACAATCGCAACTCGCTGGGGCGGCTCCTGTACTCGGCCTCCACTTTCATCTGTGTCCCCAACGCGCTGTCGCAGGGGACTGGCAGGCCATTGGGGGCCGCCGCCGGAGAAAAGAGGCTCCGGGCGATGGCGACCGAAGCGGGGTTCACTCGTTTCCGGCGCGCCGCTGAGACGCCCTTCAGCATGGTGCTCGAAGCACGTCCCTAAGCCCGCCGCCATGACCAGTTAGCGTAGGGGCCGTCGCATAAGCCTGGAGAAGGGGACGGTCAATGTGTCTGCCGGGAACCGCCGAGCTGGTCAAGCAGCGAATCGATGAGGAGGGACTCCCGCGCGTGAGCCGCAGGGCCGCGATCAAGGGCGGAGTAGCGGCGGCCGCGGCCGCAACCCTGACCGGCGGCGCCCGGGCGCTCGCCGACGACGGTCATCACGGCGGGCATCTCTCGGACCTCACCCACGTGCTCAGCGAGGGCTTTCCCGTCTACACCTTCGATCCCCCCACACGAGAAACCGTGGTGACGGTCGAGAACGACGGCTTCTACATCCAGAAGTGGACCTTGGGCGAGCACTCGGGCACTCACATGGACTGCCCCGGGCACTTTGTGACCGACGGTCGCCGGGCTCCCGAGATGAAGCTCGAGGAGCTGCTGGCTCCGATCGTCGTAATCGACATCTCGAGGCGAGCCGCCAAGAACCCCGACGCCGCCGTGGAGGTGCGCGACCTGGTGCGGTTCGAGCGCCGCCACGGACGGATCCCAAAGGGGGCGGTAGTGGCGATGTTCTCGGGGTGGGAGACGCGGGTGGGCGATCCTGCCGCCTACAAGAACGTCGGCGCGGACGGCAAGTACCACTTCCCCGGCTTCGGTATCGACGCGCTCGAATGGCTGCTCGACCGGCGGCACATCAGCGCCATCGGCGTCGACACTTTGAGCTTGGACGTCGGCGAGTCCACCACCTTCGAGGTCCACCTGACTCTGCTCGGCGCCGACAAGTACGGGTTGGAGAACCTCGCCCACCTCGAGTCGATACCGCCGCACGGCGCCCACGCGTACGTGGGCCTGATCCCCTGGGAAGAGGGCTCGGGAGGGCCCTGCCGCGTCATCGCAACCTGGTAGGGAGGATTTTTCGCGCTCAGCATCACCCGCCGCCATGGCGCGCGGAAAGGTTCGCGGATCCGTGACGAGGTGCGGTCTGAGGGCTACAGTGGCCTTCAGTACAGAGGAGTTGCCGCCGGAGCAAGACGAGGCCGCCTTATGGAGTCACCGGAGTCAGCGGACAGAGCCTTCACGCGATCCTTCCGCAGGGAAGATTGCGCCAATTGCGGAGCCCAAAGCCCTTCAGGAAGAACATGGTAAAGGCCGATAATGACGGCATCATGCCAGTTATCACTTGTTTCTACTGCTCCTCCTACGCCACCGAAGAGATGCCCTTGGCGATCAACGGTGACGAGGTACAGCTGAGGCTATGCCGACGCCACGCCAAGTCTCTCGCCCCATCAGCCCCGAAGAAGTCCCCCCGGGTTCAGGCGATCCTCCCGGCCAAGCCCAAGTCTCGCAGCTTCCGTATCCTTCGATCCCGCCTCGATCCGGCCGAGTAGCCGGCGCGGGCAGCGCCCCGCAGGCGAGATCGGAGCCGGTGCCTCCGTTGACCCGCGCTTGAGGGCTCCGTGACACGGGTCCGCGTCGGGATCGATGTGGGCGGGACCTTCACCGACCTGGTCGCGCTCACCGGCGAGGGCATCGTTACCGCCAAAGTTCCCTCTACTCCCGAGAACCAGTCGCAGGGAATCATGGGCGCGCTGGCCGCGGCCGGTGTGGAAGCCGTCGAGGTGCTCGCTCACGGAACCACCGTGGCGACCAACGCATTGCTCGAGCGCAAGGGGGCCCGCACCGCCCTCGTCACCACCGAGGGATTTCGCGACATCATCGAGATCGGGCGCCAGGATCGGCCCTCCCTCTACGATCTGACGGCCACCCGGCCCCCTCCGCTCGTGACGCGCGACCTCCGCTTCACCGTGCGCGAGCGCATGGGTTCCGAGGGCGAGATCGAGCCCCTCGACGAGGCCGGGCTCGGGGAGATCGGCACCCTTCTCGCAGAATCGGGAGCAGAGGCGGTAGCGGTCTGCTTCTTGTTCGCTTTTCTCCATCCCGCCCACGAGCGGCGCGCGGCAGAGATCCTGCGCGCCCGGCTTCCGGGTGGTGTGCGGGTGATGGCGTCCTCTGAGGTGGTGGCCGAGTTCAGGGAGTTCGAGCGCTTCTCGACGACGGTGGCGGCCGCCTACCTCACACCGCTGCTGTCCTCCTATCTCGACAAGCTGAAGGCTCGCTGCGACGAAGCCCGTCTTCCGTCCCCCCTCGTGATGCAGTCGTCGGGGGGGATCATCGACATCGAGGAGGCGGGCGCCAACGCGGCCGGGTGCGTCCTGTCCGGCCCCGCCGGGGGAGTGGTGGCCGCCGCCCACATCGCCGCCCTCTCCGGGTTCGCCGACGCCGTCAGCTTCGACATGGGGGGGACCAGCACCGATGTCGCTCCGATCATCGGGGGCCGCGTCGCGACCTCCACCGAGTCGGTGGTCGCCGGTGTGCCGCTCAAGCTGCCGATGGTCGACGTCCACACCGTGAGCGCGGGGGGCGGCTCGATTGCCTGGAGCGACGAAGGAAAGGGCCTGCGGGTGGGACCCGGCTCGGCCGGCGCCGACCCCGGGCCTGCGGCCTATGGTCGGGGAGGTGAGGCCCCTACGGTCACCGACGCCGACCTCACCCTCGGCTACCTGGCGGACGGCGCCACGCTGGGAGGCGAGCTGAAGCTCGATCGGGAGCGCGCGACTCGGGCGCTCGCCACCCTCGGCGATGCGCTGAAGCTCGATGCCACGGAAACCGCCCTCGGCGTGGTGCGAGTCGCCGAGGCGGAGATGGCCCGCGCCCTGCGCGTGGTCACCGTCGAGCGCGGCATCGACCCGCGCACCTTCGCACTGGTGGCGTTCGGAGGCGCCGGTCCGATGCATGCCTGCGCCTTGGCCGAGGAGCTGTCGATAACGGCGGTACTGGTGCCGAGCGCCTCGGGAGTGTTGAGCGCGCTGGGCCTCGCGCTCTCGGACATCCGGCGGGATCGGGTCATAGCCATCCACCGCCCGCTCGACCAGGAAGCCGGCGCCGTTCTCGAGAGCGCGTTTGTAGAGCTCGAACAACAAGCCTCCGCCGAAGGCTCCAGCCGAGAGCGCTACGCCGACCTGCGCTATGCGGCGCAATCTCACGAGCTCACGGTCGAGGCCGACGACCTCTCCGACCTGCGCGGCCGCTTCGATGAGCACCACGAGCGGCGCTACGGCTACGCGCTGCCGGACGAACGCGTGGACGTGGTCAGCCTGCGCTCGGTCGAGACGGTCCTGGTGGACGCCCCCGATCTACCGACCGTGCCCGCCCCCCAGGCCGAGCGGCCCCCTCTGCGCCGGGTCAACCTCGAGGGGGAGTGGATCGAGGTCCCGGTGTGGCAGCGGAGCGGCATGGGCGCGGGCTCGACGGTCGAGGGACCCGCCGTGGTGGAGCTGGCCGAGGCGACCTGCGTCGTGCGCCCGCAGTGGGAGGGCGTCGTCGACGACTCTGGGACATTGGTGCTGCGGGCCTCCGATGCTTGACCCGGTGAGCCTGTCCGTGCTGCAGAGCGCGCTCGCCGGAATCGCCGAAGAGATGGGGGCCTTGCTGGTGCGGGCGTCCTACTCCTCGAACATCAAGGAGAGAAAGGACTGCTCGGCGGCGCTGTTCGACGCCTCCGGCACCCTGGTTGCCCAGGCTGAACACATCCCCGTTCATCTCGGGGCGATGCCCGAGGCGGTGGCGGCCGTCGCGCTGCGCGACCCGGAGCCGGGCGACGTGTTCATCGTCAACGATCCCTTCACCGGCGGCAGCCACCTCCCAGACATCACCCTTGTGTCGGTCCTGTGGCACGGGGGCGAGCGCCTGGGCTACGGGGTGACCCGCGCCCACCACTCGGATGTCGGGGGCATGCGGGCCGGCTCGATGCCGGCCGATTCGAGTGAGCTGTTCCAGGAGGGCGTCATCATTCCTCCGGTGCGTCTGGTGCGCGGAGGCGACACCTGCGATGATGTGCTCGAGCTCATCCTCGCCAACTGCCGGACCCCGGAGCTCCGGCGCGGGGATCTCAGGGCGCAGCTCGCCGCCAACCGGCTCGCCGCTACCCGCCTCGAAGAGCTCATCGAAAGACGCGGCGCGCAGACGGTGCGCGCGGCCTTCGACGAGGTCGTGTCCTACGGTGAGCGGCGCGCCCGCGAGCTCGTTGGACGGCTGCCGGACGGCGTGTACGAAGCCTCCGGCGAGATCGAGGGCGACGGCCACTCGGACGACGACTTCCGCATCGCCGCCTCCGTGGCAATCGAGGGCGACGGCATGACCGTCGCTTTCGACGGCAGCGCCCCCCAGGTTGCCGGCAACGTCAACTGTCCCCTGGCAGTGACGCGCGCGGCCTGCTTTTTCGCCTTGAGGGTGCTGCTGCCATCGGATGTGCCCAGCAACGAAGGCGTGCACCGGGTCATGTCGATATCCGCTCCCGAGCGAACCCTCGTCAACGCTGCTCGACCCGCCGCGGTCGTCGCAGGCAACGTCGAGACCAGCCAGCGGATCGCCGATACCGTGCTTCTTGCGCTCGCCCAGGCGGCCGATCTGCCCGCTCAGGGCCAAGGCACGATGAACAATCTCGTGATCGGCGGTGAGCGCTGGACCTATTACGAGACGCTCGGCGGGGGGCAGGGCGCGTCTTCGAGGGGAACGGGGGCGTCGGGCATCCATGTCGGCATGACGAACACGCTGAACACTCCGATCGAGGCGCTGGAGCTGGAGTACCCGTTGCGGGTCGAGCGCTACGAGCTTGTTTACGGGAGCGGCGGCGAAGGAGGGCACCGGGGCGGCGACGGATTGGTGCGCGCGGTGCGTGCCCTGGAGAAAGCAAGCCTGTCGCTCCTTACGGACCGGCGCCGGCACAGGCCTCAGGGGGCCGCCGGGGGTGGCGATGGCGGCACGGGCGCAAACCTCGTTAACGGCGCCGAGCTCGCCCCCAAAGCCGGCGCTCGCCTGGCTCCGGGCGATGTGGTCGAGGTACGCACACCCGGCGGAGGGGGCTGGGGGGAGAGGGACGCCGACTGAGCGCGGCCACACGCTACCGAGTGGTGGTTAGTGGTTGCACAGCAAACCTTTATCCACTTCCCGGCGAGGTGTCCACCTCCACCGCTATGCAATCTCCATCGAGCTCGGCTCGGATCTGGCGGAACGAGGCCACGACATGGTCGGCGGCCACGAGGCGATCTGGCCCCATGGTCGTCGTGACTCCGATCGTCGTCATGCCCGCGGTCCGGCCCGACTCGATACCGGCGGGAGCATCCTCGAACACAACGCACTCCTCCGGCGTGACACCGAGCCGGGCGGCTGCGCTGAGATAGGGCTCCGGGTCGGGCTTGCCCGCAGCGACGTCCTCGGATGTGATCACTATCGCGGGCGGCTGCAGCCCGATGGCGGCGAGGCGTGCGGCCGCCTGGGCTCTGGTTCCCGAGGTCACGATCGCCCAACTCCCGGCCGGCAGCGAGGCGACCAGCTCGAGCGCCCCCTCCACCGGAGACACAGTGGGGATCTGGCCCTCCTGGGTGCGCTCGATGGAGCGAGCCTCCTCGGTGGGATCGAGCCCGGGCGCCACGTCGCCGATTATCTCCGCCGTAGGGCGGCCGTGGACCTCGGTGGCCAGGCCCGCATCAAGCCCGCGCGACTCAGCCCACGCCTCCCACATCGCCTCGACCAGCGCGGTCGTGTCTGCAAGGACCCCGTCGAGATCGAAGAGCAGCGCCTTGCACACCAGTCGTTGAGTCATCGAGAGATTGTGACCCGGCCGTCCGCCTCCGAAGCACAGGTGGCAAACGATCACCGTGTGCGTTTGCCCACGCTTTCTTGTGGGCAGAGGCCCGCGGTCCGCGTTTGCCGCCCATGGACGGTGGAGCCCGGTTCCAACACATCCGCTACGTCGCGCCAAAAAAGGCGCGGGCCGTAAGGTTTGTCCCATGGAGTCGAGCTTTACGGTCCTGCGCCTGCGAGGCATCCCGATCGGAGCCCACTGGTCGTGGCTCCTGGTCGCGGGCCTGGTCGTGTGGTCGCTGAGCCAGTCTCTTTTCCCGGCGAGCTTCCCCGGCCTCTCCGAGGCTACCTACCTGGCGATGGGTATCGTCGCCGGGCTGCTGTTCTTCGCCGCGATCCTGGCCCATGAGCTAGGACACGCCTTCGCCGCCCTCAGAGAGGGCATGGAGATCGACGGCATCACTCTGTGGCTGTTCGGGGGCGTGGCTCGCTTCCGGGGCATGTTCGCCTCGCCCGGCGCCGAGTTCCGTATCGCCATCGCGGGCCCCCTCGTCTCCGTCGCCATTGCCGTCGTCTTCTTTCTCTTGGGCTCGATCGAGGGCTCCTCGGAAGCAGCGCAGGCAGCGGAGGGTGTGGCCGACTATCTCGCTCGCATCAATGCCATCCTGGTCGGATTCAACCTCGTTCCCGCCCTGCCGCTGGATGGGGGCCGGGTGCTCCGCTCGTGGCTGTGGAAGCGCCAGGGGAGCTTCTCGGCGGCAACGGTCTCCGCGGCGCGCGCGGGCAAGGCTTTCGGCGTGGTGCTTGCCGTGCTCGGTTTGCTCGACTTCTTCACCGGGGGCGGCGGGGGAGGCGGTCTGTGGCTGCTGTTCCTGGGTTGGTTCCTGGTCCAGGCGGCCCAGTCGGAGGCGTCCGGTGCGCTCGTGCGCCAGTCCCTGCGCGGCCGGCGTGTGAGGGAGCTGATGACCTCCTCGGTTGAGACCGTCCCGCCCCAGTTCACGGTGGCGACTTTTCTGGAGCAGATCGGCTCCCGCCGCTACTCGACCTATCCCGTCATACGCGGCGATGACCCGGTGGGACTGGTGTCGCTTCGCCGCGCCGAGCAGGTGCCGGCAGCCGAACGTGACCGGCGCCGGATCGAGGACGTGATGCAGCCGCTGTCAGAGCTCACGGTCCTCAGCCCCGACGACGAGATCGTCGTTGCGCTGGAGTCCCTCCGCGATGAGTCCAAGCGGGCGCTGGTGATCGAGCAGGGCCGACTGGCCGGCCTGTTGTCGCTGTCGGACGTCGCCCGCGTGCTCGAGAGCGAGCCCACCAAAACGTCGCAACCCGCCCCGAGCAGGCGCGGCGGCGGGCTCGTGTGGGCGGTGGTGGCGGTCGCAATGCTGATCGCCGCCGGGGCCATCTACCGGCCACCCCTGGTGGTGTTCGAGCCCGGCACCACCCTCGACGTCTCCGAGGACATCACGATTACAGGCGTTCTGTCCGAGCGGCCGCGGGGCAGTTACCTGCTGACCTCCGTGCGATTGGCCCAGCCCAACGTGCTGGGGCTGGCATGGGCGGCGGCCTCGGGAAGAGAGGTGGCGGCGCTGTCGCAGCTGCTGCCCGAAGGCACCGATGCGGGCGACTACTTCCGGCAGCAGCGCCAGATCTTCGATCAGAGCCGGCTTGCGGCTGCGGCTGCCGCGGCCCGCTCCGCGGGGTTAGAGGTCGCCATAAAAGGGACCGGGGTGATTGTCGAACAGCTGGTTCCCCAGTCACCGGCGGCCGAGGTGCTTCAGGAGTCCGATGTCATCGTGGCGATCGATGGCCGGCGAGTGAAAACGAACTCCGATCTTCAGGCAGCGATACGAGCCCGGCCCGCGGGCGCGTCTTTTGAGCTCGAGGTCCAACGCGACCAGTTGACCCGGTCGATTGAGGTTCGCAGCGCCCGGCTCCCGGGAGCCGGGGACGCGGTAACGGGCATCGGGGTGCTCATCTCGACACGCGATTTCGATGTCGAGCTTCCCTTCGAGATCGAGTTCACCGAGCGCCGCATCGGGGGCCCCTCCGCAGGGCTCGCCTATGCTCTCGCCATCGCCGACATGCTTGAGCCCGGCGACTTCACCGAGGGGCGGGAGGTGGGGGCCACCGGCACCATCGACCTCGAAGGGGCGGTCGGTTCGGTCGGCGGGCTCCCGGCCAAGGCCGAAGCTCTGGAGCGGGCCGGCGCAGACGTCTTCCTGGTGCCCGAGTCCGAGGTCACCGCCGTCGACGAGACCGGCCTCGAGATTCGGGGCGTGTCGAGCCTCGAGCAAGCAGTCGAGTCCCTAACCACCTAGTGTCCCTCACCACCTAGTGGCCCTCCCCCCTGCGCCGCCCCTTGCGTGGGCCACCTCGGCGTGATCCGGTGAAGGCGCCTGCACGCAGGCTCGATCGCCGTGTACTGGGCCTGTGGTGGGCCGCCTCCGCCGCCCTCGTGGCGCTGATCGCCACCGGCTGTGGTGTCGCCTGGTTCCTGGATCTCCTTCCGGCGCCGTTTGCGGTCCTGATCGTGCTCGCCGCCGCCGCTCTGGCAGGAGTTGTGCCGCCGGTCCGCTATCGCTTGTGGGCCTATGAGATCCGCGCTCACGACCTCTACACCTCGCGCGGCGGGCTGTTCGTTACTCGCACGCTGATCCCCTTCGATCGCATCCAGTTCGTGGAGACTCGCCAGGGGCCACTCGATCGCGCCTTTTCACTGCACCAGCTCGTGGTCTACACGGCCGCCGGGCAGGCGGGGCGCATCCCCGGCCTCGGCGACGAGGAAGCCGGTTCATTGCGAGAGGAGCTGTCCCGGGTTGCGGGCACCGTCAGCGTCTGAGGGAGCCAGGCTTCATCCGGCCGCGATCGCGGTGTGGTTCATTGAGGAAGGCCGCCGCCTGGGTTTGGGGCTCATCCCGCTGCTGGCGATCGGTGGGCGAGTGCGGCTCCTGCTCCTCGCAGGTCTCGTCGTGGCCACACTGGCACCAGCCGTTCGCTGGCTTCGCTTCCGCTATCACACGACCCCCGGCACCCTGGTGGTCGAGGGAGGAGTGGTGAACCGTTGGCGGCGCACCATCCCGGCGGCACGCGTGCAGAGCATCGACATCGTCCAGAAACTCCGACATCGCGCCTTCGGCATCGTCGAGCTGCGCATCGAAGTCGCGGGCGGCAGCGGCACCGAAGCCGCTCTGGTCGCCCTGACTCCCGAGGAAGCCGAGCGGGTGCGGAGATCCTTGTCCCAGGAGGAGGTCGCGGTCGATCCGGAGGCGCCGGCCCCCCCCGTGCTGGTTCGCATGACGCGGCGCGATCTCGTGCTGGCAGGGCTGACGGGGGGCCGCGTGGCGATCATCGCGGTGCTGCTCGGCTACCTGCAGCAGCTCGCTCCGGACGACTTCATCTCGTCGGGGGCCGAACGGCTCGTGGACAGGGGCGTCGGGGGAGTATGGCTGGTGATCTCCTCGATTGCAGGCTTCATCGTGATCGCGGGAGCGATTTCCCTGGGCGCCACGGTGGTGACGCTGTGGGATTTCACGGTGGAACGCTCCGGCGAGCGCCTGCTCCTTACCAGGGGTCTGCTCGATCGCAGGAGGAGCCAGGTCGCGCTGCACCGACTTCAGGCGGTGACGATGCAGGAGAACGTGCTGAGGCGTGCGCTCGGGCTGGCCTCGGTCACGGTCGTGGTGGCCGGCAGGGCCGGGCCCAAAGAGGAGCAGCACGAAACCAGCCTGCTGCTCCCCACCGGGACGCGCCGCATTGCTCTCGAACTCATCGCTGCGGTGCTCGGAACCGACGCCTCCCGGCTGATCGAGGACCTCATTCCCGCCCCTCGCGCCTCGCTCTGGCGCCGGTTGCTCTTCGCCGGGATTGTGGCTATTGCGGCCGGCGCGGCGGGGGTAATTGCGTTCGGTGCTGTTGGTACCACCGCCCTTGCGGTGGGCGTGGCGGGTGCGCTGCCGGCGTGGGCCGGGTGGCGAGCGCTCGGACATCGCGTCGACCGACCGCACCTGATCGTCCGACGCGGTGTGCTCGTGCGGCAGACATCGTTCGTGGCGCTGCCCAACGTCCAGGACCTGAGGATCACCATCTCTCCGCTCCAGCGCGCCGGAGATCTCGCAACGCTGGTCTTGGGCATCCCCAAGCAGAGGCTCAAGGCGGTCGATCTCGAGCGCAACCGGGCGGAGGCGTCATTCGAACAGGTAGCCGAGCGGCTCTTCCGCGCGCCGGCATGACCTCGGGGGCGGTGGTGGGGCTTGATGTCGGCACCTCGAGCGCGCGTGCGCTTGCCTTCGATGGCGACGGCCGGCTGCTCGCGTCGGCGGTGCGCTCCTATGAGCTCGTTCATCCCGGCCGGGGTCGGGCCGAGCTGGACCCCACGGTCGTCACCGACGCGGCCTTCGCCACGCTTTCAGAGGTCTGCTCCCAGACCACAGTGCGGGCGGTAGCTCTCAGCACGTTTATGCACAGCCTCGCAGCTTTGGACGAGCAGGATCGGCCCATTACGGGACTGGTGACGTGGGCGGACGCCCGCTCGGCGCCACAGACCGCCCGGTTGGAGCAGGGAGGCGGTGCCCTCGCCCTCTACGAGCGCACCGGCGTGCCGCTTCATCCCATGTCGCCCCTCACCAAGCTGATGTGGTTCGCGCAGGAGGAGCCGGAGGTATTCCGCAACACGGCTCGCTGGGTCTCGATCAAGGAGCTGCTGCTGCATCGCCTCACCGGCGAGTGGGTCGTCGACCGTTCGGTCGCCTCGTCCAGCGGGCTGCTAAATCTGGAGAGCGGAGACTGGGACGACGGTGCACTGGCCACGGCACGGATCGAGCGTCGACAGCTTGCGGCACTCGTGTCGCCGGTGGAGATGCTCCGGGCGAACGAGTCCAATCTCGTGGTGATCCCGGGCGCCGCCGATGGAGTGCTGGCCAACCTGGGCGTGGGCGCAGTGAGCCCCGAGGTCATGGTCTGCTCGGTCGGGACCAGCGGCGCGGCGCGCGTGACGGTGCCGGAGATCCGAATCGATCCCGCGGGGAGAACCTTCTGCTACGCCCTCAGTGAGAAATTGTGGGTGATCGGGGGCCCGGTCAACAACGGGGGAGTCGTCCTCGACTGGCTCCTCGAGCACGTCTTCACCGATGTGGACGACGTCTCGGCGCTCGATGATCTCGCCGCCGGTGCGCCGGCGGGGTGTGACGGTTTGGTGTTCCTCCCTCATCTGCTGGGGGAACGAGCGCCGCACTGGAAAGCAGGTGCCCGAGCCTCCTGGATCGGCCTGACGATTGGGCACAACCGCGCTTCGCTGGTTCGCTCTGCCTTGGAGGGGGTGCTCTTGCAGCTCCTCATCGTCGCGCGCACGCTCGAGCCTCTGGCGGGGCCCGCGACTGAGGTGCGCGCCACCGGCGGATTCGCCCACTCCGAGCTGTGGAGCCAGATCATGGCCGACATCTTCGGCCTCCCGGTGAAGGTGGCGCCGAGCGTCGAGGGCACCGCCTGGGGGGCGGCGGTCCTGGCCCTGAAGGCCCTGGGCGAGATCGACTCGCTCGAGGACGCCCCCACACCCCCCGGCGAGGGACGGGTCTACGAGCCGCGCGCCGAGGTGAGAGAGGCCTACGAGCAAGCCGCCGAACGCTTCGAAGCCTTCTCCGAGGTGACCCGGGCCCTCACGCCTGCCGAGTGGTCACAGGATGCTGAATATGACCATCTGACGACCACTCGGCGCAGGACTTAAGGGGGCTCAGGATAGGAGGTCGGCACTGGTGAGCTGCTCGGTCAGAAGCCGTGTGAAGTTCCCGAGCGCCCGTTCCGCGAAGTCCCGGCATAGCCGCCGACCGTCCGTATAGGCAGGCACGTACGCACACGACGAAGGATCGGTTATGAACGCCACGGTACGAGCGGCTTTCTCATTCGATTCGCAAGCCCATTCGCGCAGGTATTCCTCTGCTTCCTCGGTGGCCGCGCCTTCCTCGTAAAGCATGAAGGCGGCGTTCGTTGCGGTGGCGTAAAGCGCCATCTCGGCCCGATGGAACTCATGAGCTTGGATCGGATCGAACCTCAGGTCCAAATCGGCCAGGACGTCCGCGACGACATCGAAGGGCTCGGGCCCAAGTGCCTCTTCCAGTGCGTTCATGGCGATGCCTTCGGAGACGAGGGATTCGGGGGCCGAGATGATCACGACGCTCGTCTCCAGACGGCCGAGGTCTCGATAGAGGCGAGCGTCCTTCACCGTCCGCTCGGTGTGGTGACCGGGGTACGCCTCGTGTGCAGCGAGGCCGACTACGAGAACGATCGACATCGGGAGGTCTGCATTGACCTCAACGGTGCTCCGGTGCTGACCCTTGTACCAGTTGTAGGCGATCCACGGCTTGTTTGAGACGAACTCGTAGGTGACGGACTCCCCGGCAGGCATTGGCGCAAGAGCGTGCGCTCGGGGACCGAGGACCTCCTTCAAACGCTCGAGCGCGGGGACCAGCTTCTCGCGCGGTACTGCGTTGTTCTCATCCCACGCGATGTATCGCTCGCGAACGGTGCCGCTCCCTGGAAGAGCCGCGTCCAACCGTCCGTGTGCACCCTCGAAGACCCTCGTGTCGGTCCGTGTGGGACGCACACCGAGGCAACGTTCGACCTCGTCGGTCCAGGCGATGTCCCCACCCGAGAGGCGCGCGGTGATGCATTCGAGCGCTTCGAGTTGACCGCGCAACCACCGCCGACGGTCTTCCTCCAGGTCGGCGTCGCCGAGACCGTCCAGAAGAAGCTGCGCTTCATCGCGTAGGTGCCTCGGATCGACAAGTTGGTCGGCGGCGATGGACTGCTCCCATTCCGAGGGACCGATGAACGCGTCGATGAACCCGTCGATGTGACGACCCACCCGCAAGCAGAGCCGCACGTAGCGTTCGGGGATGTCCACCGCGGTCAACTCTAGGCCAGAGAGCTTCCGAGTGGTCGCAGGATGCTGTATATGACCATCTGACGACCACTCGGCGAGGAGAGAGGGACTGACATGCTCGTGCTCGTAACCGGCGCCAAGGGGAAAGTGGGCTCCGCCACCGTGGCGGCGCTATTGAAGCGCGGCCACGAGGTCCGCGCCACCGATCTCCAGCGCGGCACGTTCGAGCGCCCCGAGCCGGGCGAGCCCGACTACATGGAGGCCGACCTCACCGATGCCGGCGACGCATATGCGCTGGTGCGCGGCGTCGACGCGGTCGTTCACACGGCCGCCATTCCCGATCCCAACCACAACCCGCCCCATGTGGTGTTCGGCAACAACCTCATGGCCACGTTCAACACTCTCGAGGCCGCGGTGCGCGCGGGCGTCCCCCGCTTCGTCAACACCTCGAGCGAGACTGTGCCCGGCTTCTTCTTTGCCGAGCGCAAGTTCCTCCCCGACTACGTGCCCGTCGACGAGGAGCACCCCATCCGCCCCCAGGACCCCTACGCGCTCTCCAAGCACTTCGGCGAGCAGCTGATGGACGCTGCGGTGCGGCGCTCGGACATCCGCTGCATCTCGATCCGGCCCTCGTGGGTCCAGCACGAGGGCAACTACGAGCGCAACCTCGGCCCCCTGTTGCGCAACCCGGACGAGCTCACCGAGAGTTTGTGGAGCTACATCGATGTCTACGACCTCGCCGACGCCATGTGCTTGGCGGTCGAGTCTGACCTCGACGGCCACGAGGTTTTCTACATCGCTTCGCCGGACAACGCTGGGGGTCGCGATCTGAAGGAGGCGGCGCGCCGCCACTACGGCGAACGCATCGAGGTCAGGGAGCTCGCCCGCCCCGACGCCTCCGGTATCTCCTGCGCCAAGGCAGAGCGCCTGTTGGGCTATGCGCCCACACGCTCGTGGCGTGACTACCTCGACGACGACGGGCGGCTGCGCCCATAGCAGGCAAGCTCTGTGCAGAGCTAGCCCCGCTCAGCGGGGCTGTGGCTGAACCAAATCTCTGGGCAGGGCCCGGAGCCAGCTTGCGATCTCGTCGATCAGCTCGGAGCCCGCGTCCACCGCGCCGGCCATGCGAAAGAAGCCGTGAACCATTCCGTCGTAGCGGCTCAGCGTTACCGGAACTCCGGCTTCTTCCAACCGGCGAGCGAAGATCTCGGCTTCATCCCGCAGCACGTCGTGCTCGGCCGAGACGACCAGCGCCGGTGGCAGGCCGTTAAGGTCCGCGGCTCGAAGCGGCGCCGCCAGGGGATCTCGCCGGGCCTCCGTCGGAGCGTAGCAATCCCAGTACCAGCGCATCGACTCCCTGGTGAGCCCGAAGCCCTCGGCGTGCTCCCGGTACGACGCGGTGTCGAAGTCGAAATCCATGACCGGGTAGATCAGGACCTGCCCGGCCGGCCGCGGGCCCCGGCCCATCTTCGCCGCCAAGGCAGCGGCTGCAGCGAGGTTGCCACCTGCACTGTCGCCACCCACCACGATCCGTTCCCCATCGGCGCCCAGAGACGGCGCCTCTCCGGCGAGCCACGACACAGCTGCCAGGACGTCCTCGAGGGGGCCGGGGAAAGGCGTCTCCGGCGCGAGCCGGTATCCCAGCGAGCAGATCACCGCGCCCGAGCGGTTGGCGAGCGTCCGCAGTGGAGAGTCGACGGGGTCGATCCCGCCCATCACCCAACCGCCACCGTGGAGATAGAGAAGCAGCGGAGGCGGCTCTGCGGCTCCCGCGCCCGCGCGGTAGATGCGAGCCTCGAGCAGACCTCCGGGGCCTGGAATCGTGACGTCCTCCACGTGGGCGACCGGCTCCGGGTTCGCCGAGAAGTCTGGGGAGGAGTCGTAAACGCGCCGTGCCTGTGTGGGCGACAGCTCGTAGAAGGGCGGTGCACCCATGGCGGCCATCTTGTCGAGGACGGCCTGCGCCTGAGGGTGAACGGTCATGGGGCCGAGTCTCCCACAGGACGACTCTGCCCCCACGGGCTTTGATCTTTAAAGCAAACACTCGTAGAGTGATTACTCATGAGATTGAGGGTTGATGAGCTCGCCGCCCGCAGCGGGCTCAGTGTCGATACCGTGCGCTTCTACCAGTCCAAGGGGTTGCTGGGCCAGCCCGAGCGGGAGGGCCGCATCGCGTGGTACTCGAAGGTCCACCTCGAGCAGCTCGAGCGGGTGCGGGCGCTCAAGGAACGGGGCTTCACGCTCGACTTCATTCGACGCCTTCTGACGGGGGAGCTCGACCCGATCGACGCCGCGCTCGCGGCTGCGGTCTCGGGACCGCTGCCGGGCGAGGACTCCGAGGGCGGCGAGCTGATGACTCTGGAGCAACTCGCCGCCCACACCGGCGTTTCCGAGACCCTTCTCGAGGCAATCGCCCGCACCGGGTTGTTGTTATCCGACGCCGGAGAGAGCGGTTACACGAGCGCCGATGCCGACGCCGTCCGGGCCGGACTGAAGCTGCTCGAGGCGGGGCTCCCCTTGAGCGAACTGCTCGACCTCGCCCGTCGTCACGACGCTGCCATGACGGACATCGCCGAGCAGGCGGTGGACGTGTTCGTGCGCTTCGTGCGCGACCCGCTCCGGGCCTCGGCCCGCGCCGACGACTCTGCGGCCGAGCGCATCGTGGAGTCCTTCAACACGATGCTGCCCGCCACGGCTGCGCTTGTTGCCCACCACTTTCGACGGCGGCTCCTCCAGATAGCGCGCGCTCGCATGGAGCGAGAGGGGGTCGAGGGGCTCGAGGCCACCCCCGGCGCATCGTCGTGAGCCCTCTACCCGAGCCACAGGACAAGGCCGGGGCGGTGCGCTCGATGTTCGACGCTATCGCCCCCCGCTACGACCTCGTGAACAGGGTCATGACCTTCGGACTCGACCGATCCTGGCGCCGGGCAGCAGTCGAAGCTCTGGGACAGCCGCGCGGCTCGACCGTCGTGGACGTGGCCTGCGGTACGGGGGACTTCTGCCGTGAGCTGTCCTCGGCCGGCTACGGCGCCGTGGGAGTCGACTTTTCCTGGGGCATGCTGGCGTCGGCCCGGACGGAGGCGCCCCTCGTGCAGGCGGACGCGCTGCGGCTTCCCTTTGGCAACGGCTCGGCCGCCGGCGTCACGTGCGGCTTCGCCCTGCGCAACGTGACCGACATCGGCGCCCTGCTGGGAGAGCTGGCCCGGGTGCTAGAGCGTGGGGGACGGCTTGCGCTGCTCGAGGTGGCTCGTCCCGAGGGGAGCCTGCTGCGGACCGGCCACTCCCTCTACTTCAACCGCATCGTGCCCCTGCTGGGAGGCGCCCTCTCCGACAAAGCCGCCTACCGCTACCTTCCCGAGTCGGCCGCCTACCTTCCCGATCCTCCCGCGCTCCAACACTTGCTGGAGGAGGCGGGCTTCGGGCGCGTTCGTCGGCGGCTGTTTGCGCTGGGAGCCGCTCAGCTCATGACCGCCACCAGGAACTGAATGAGATCGCCATGAGCGCGCACTTGGTGTGCAGCACGGTGGTCGAGGAGCCCTTCGACCTTCTCGCCAACCTCCCCGACGGCTCCGGGCCTGTGTGGCTTCATGAGGGAGGCGGCCTCGTGGGCCTGGGGGAGGCTGCGCGCTTCGAGATCGCTCCGGGCGCGGGACGTTTCGAACGCTCCCAGGCCGCGATCGCGAGCTTCTTCTCCTCCTGCGCGGTGCACGACGAGGTCGAAGAGCTGGGCTCGGGGCCGGTGGCCTTCGGCGCCTTCACCTTCGACAGGGACGGGACGGGTTCGGCCCTGGTAGTGCCGCAGGTGGTGCTTGGGTCTCGCGGCGGCCGCCGCTGGGTCACGGTCGTGGATGGGGCCGAACCGCCGCCGTTGCGCGCTTCTCCGCCGACGCCCGCTCCCACCGAACGCATCCGCTACGCAGGCTCAACCATGTCCGAGCTGAGGTGGCTCGAGATCGTCGCGCGAGTCATCGGCGCGATCGAAGAGGGCAAGCTCGACAAGGTCGTCCTGGCGCGCGATCTGCTGGTGTGGTCCAAGACCGGCTTCGATGTGCGGGTCCTGGCTGGGAGACTGGCCACCCTCTACCCGCAATGTTTCACGTTCGTGTTCGACGGGCTAATCGGCGCCACTCCCGAGTTGTTGGTGCGGCGGCGGGGTCTGGAGGTCGAGTCCCTGGTACTGGCCGGGTCCGCGGCTCGTGGTCGAGACGAAGCCGCCGACAAGACGCTCGGCTTAGACCTACTGAACTCGGTAAAGGATCTAGACGAGCACCGCCCTGCGCTGGAGTCGGTGCGCTCGGTTCTGAGCGAGGTGTGCTCCGAGCTGGGGTCAGATGCCGAGCCGTTCCTGCTCAAGCTCGCCAACGTCCAGCACCTTGCCACCAAGCTGCGGGGACGCCTGGCGTCCCCCCTCTCGGCGCTGGAGCTGGCCGGGAGCCTGCACCCGACGGCCGCGATCTGCGGGACGCCCACGACCATCGCGCTAGAGCTGATTCACTCGCTCGAGGGGATGGAGCGCGCCCGCTACAGCGGGCCGGTGGGCTGGATCTCGGCCTCGGGCGACGGCGAATGGGGGATCGCCCTGAGGTGCGCAGAGCTCACTGGGGGCCGCGGGCGCCTCTTCGCCGGTTCGGGCATCGTCAAGGGCTCCCTGCCGGAGGCGGAGCTCGAGGAGACGCGCCTCAAGCTCCGGGCCATGCAGGCCGCGCTGGAGGGCTAGCCTCTAGCGCTGCGGCCACGGCCGACCACAGGCGGTGGTGCAGGCGCGCATTTGCCTCTCGCTCGGTACGGATCTCGATCAGCGTCAGGCCCTCACCCGAGATCGCGGCATCGAGGTCATCAGCCCTTTCCACGCGGCGGTACTCGAGTCCATAGAGCCGCGCCAGCGTCGGCAGGTCGAGCCCGTGGGGAGTCCCGAACAGCTCCTCGAAACCGGCTGCGAGCGCGGCTTGAGGGAGCAGGGAGAAGATGCCTCCGCCGTCGTTGTTGAGCACGACCAGCGCCAGGTTGGCGTTCGTCCGGTCGATGAGCCCGTTCTGATCGTGCAGCAGCGAGAGGTCGCCTGCGAGCGCATAGGTCCTGGAGGGGGAGACCGAGCGCGATGCCCACTGCGCCGGAGACGAAGCCGTCGATCCCGCTGGCGCCGCGGTTGCCGAGCACCCTCAGCCCGGGACGGGCGGCCATGAACGAGTTGAGGTCGCGAATGGGCATGCTCGAAGCGGCCACGAGCACATCGCCATGGGGCACCAGAGCAGCGAGATCGCGCGCCGTGCGCGGCTCGCTGGGGGCATCGTCGCAATCGAGCAGGTCGTCGATGGCGGAGCGCGCCGCCTTCTCAGCCTCTTGCCATGATCTCAGCCAGGCAGACTCTCCCCGAGGCTCCAATCGCTCGCACAACATCCTGCAGAGGAGGGCCTCGTCGGCGGCGACAATCCGGCTCACTACTCGCTCGGGGTCGAGGCGAGCGCCGTCGCGGTCGATGAGCACCTGGGGCACCTCGGATGAGAGCAGCCTCGCCAGGGAGCGCGAGAGCGCCGGCTTGCCGACGCGCAGGACGAGCTCGGGACGGTGAGCGGCGGCGAAGGGGGGGTGGCGCAGGAGGGCGTCGAAGGTGGTGATCGCTTGCCGGCCCCGGCGGGCGCCCGACGTCGGCTCCGCCAGCAGCGGCCACCCCGTCCTTTCGGCCAGCTCCACCACCGGCCCTGGGTCGAGGTCGCAGTCGCCGGCGACGATGAGCCCGCGTTCGATCGCGGCGATCTCCCCGGCGAGCCTGGAGGTGAATTCGATAGAGGGGCGCCGAGCGGCCACCATCGTCTCGGTCCACGCCCGGCCCCCCGGACGTCCTCCGGCTGCAGAATCTGCGAGCTCACCTCCAGCCTCGACCAGGGGCTCCCGGAAAGCGACGTTGAGATGAACCGGACCGGGGGGCGGGGCTGTGGCGGCCGCGACTGCCTGGCCTACGACCGAACGCCAGTGCGGCGCCTCCTCTCCCGAGGAGCCGTGGGGCGCGGCTATCTGGGCGAAGAAGCGCACCGCGCCCCCATAGAGCCTGGTCTGGACGATGGTCTGGTTGGCGCCGGTCGCCTGCAGCTCCTCGGGTCTGTCTGCGGTCACTAACAGCAGCGGCACCCGGGCCTGGTCGGCTTCGATCACCGCGGGGTGGAAATTGGCGGCTGCCGTCCCCGAGGTGCAGAGGACGAGAGCGGGCGCCCGGGTGGCGCGAGCGATGCCCAGCGCCATGAAGGCGGCCGAACGCTCGTCGATCACGACGTGGACGCTCATGCGGGTGTCGCGATGGAGGGCGAGGGCCAGGGGGGCGGAGCGCGAGCCCGGCGCCAGCACCGCATGGACGAGTCCGGCTCGACAGAGCTCGTCGACCAACACGGCGGCGAGGCCGGCAGAGGGGATCACGACGCCTCTTCGGCCGCACGGGCGCGTTGCAGCCATGCCGTCGGCTCGATCTGCCAGGGGGTCAAGGCTTCCTCGGAGACCTCGGGGCGGCGCAACTCGATGATGCCGTCCCGAGGCAGGAGAGGATTCGCCACCACGTCGCCCGCAAGCAGCGCCACGGTGGCGAGCCCACAGGCGTAGGGCAGCTCGTCGAGAGCGGCCGCCAGCGCCAGTCCGGCCGCGATGCCGATCGAAGTCTCGAGTGCGCTCGACACGACGGCCGGGAGCCCGCTCCGCTCGGCGACCTCGAGGGCGGGCCACACTCCGCCCAGCGGCTGCACTTTGAGCACCAAGATGTCGGCCGCCTCGGTCAGCTTCAGGCTGCTGGGAGCGGCACTCATCCGCACCGGCTCGTCCGCCGCCAGGGGAACGTCCACCACCCGGCGCAAGCGGGCCATCTCGGCCAGCGAGGCCACCGGCTGTTCCGCGTACTCCAGGTCGTAGCGGCCCAGCCGCATGAGTGCGGCCCTCGCTTCGTCCACACTCCAGGCGCCGTTGGCATCGATGCGCAGCTTGCCCGATGGTCCAAGCGCGTGGCGGACGGCCTCGACTCGGCCCTCGTCGTCACCCTCGGCGACCTTGACCTTGGCCGTGCCACAGCCCGACGCCGATACCAGGGCATGGGCCTCTTCTGCAGCCACGGCCGGCACGGTGACGTTGACCGGGATCGTCTGTCGCTTGGGCTCGGGCCAGGGCGTCGAGATCGCCTCGTGCGCCGCTGCGAGCCACCGCCGCACCACCTCCGGCGGGTACTCCGGGAAGGGCGAGAACTCGCCCCACCCGCGGGGGCCGTGCAGCAGCAGGCCCTGGCGCTCCTCCTGACCCCGGAAACGGGTGCGCAGGGGAATGCGAAAGGCTCGGCTCACGTCGGCAGGCCGAGGCCTGCGGCGAGCAGGATGGCGAAAACGAGCTCGAGTCGGGCCGACTGTACGAGCGCGTCCTCGCCCAGGCGCAGGGCTTGGAGCCCGAGCGGAAGCGTGAGGAAGGCGACCAGCGGACCGATCGACATCGCCACTCCGGCCACCACCGGGAGCAGGGCAAAGGCCGCCAGCACCAGGCGGCGGTAGAGGCTGCGCGTGGCCCGGTCGCCGATGCGGACGGCGAGAGTGCGCTTTCCCGCGGCGGCGTCGCTGTCGATGTCGCGCAGGTTGTTCACCACCAGGATGGCGCTCGCCAGGAGCCCCACCGGGACCGCGGCCGCCAGCGCCACCATCGAGACCTGCTCCTCCTGCACGTAGGCGGAGCCCGCGGTGGCGACGAGCCCGAAGAAGACGAACACGAATACCTCGCCCAGCCCTTCGGAAGCGTAGGGTCGCGGCCCCCCCGAGTAGGCGAGGGCGGCGATGATGCTGGCGCCGCCCAGGACCGCGAGCTCGAGGCCCACCTGAAGCACCAACACGAGGCCCGCGACGCAGGCGACCCCTAGGGCGCAGGCGATGCCGAGCTTCATCACGCTCTGAGAGATCAAGCCGGAGCTCACTGCGCGGCGGGGGCCGCGACGCTGGGCATCGACGCCGCGGGCGGCGTCGGAGAGATCGTTGGCGTAGTTGACCGCGACCTGAAGCGCCACCGCCACAACGAGCGTCAAGACGAAGCGGTCCCCCAGGAAGCGATCGGCGGCCGCGGTCCCCACCAGCACCGGCGCCACCGCTGCGACCAGGGTCTTGGGGCGGGCCGCCTCGACCCAGGCGTTCACTAGGGCCGGCGGGGGAACTGCTCGAAGTTGGGCCGTCGCTTCTCCACATAGGCGTTCCGGCCCTCTTGAGCTTCCTCTGACATGTAGTAGAGGAGGGTGGCGTCGCCTGCGAGTTGCTGGATGCCGGCCAGCCCGTCGCTCTCGGCGTTGAAGGCGGCTTTGAGCAGCCGCAGCGCCAGGGGGCTCATTTCGAGGATTCGCCGGCACCACTCGACGGTCTCGTCCTCCAGGCGATCCAGCGGCACCACCGTGTTGACCAGCCCCATGTCGAGTGCCTGTCGAGCGTCGTACTGGCGGCACAGGTACCAGATCTCACGCGCCTTCTTCTGGCCCACGGTCCGCGCCAACAGGCCGGCTCCGTAGCCGCCGTCGAAGGAGCCGACCAGGGGGCCCGTCTGGCCGAAGCGGGCGTTGTCGGCGGCGATGGTCAGGTCGCAGACGAGGTGCAGCACGTGGCCGCCCCCGATGGCGTAGCCCGCGACCATGGCAACGATCGGCTTGGGGAGGCGGCGCATCTGGATCTGGAGGTCCAGGACGTTGAGCCGCCCCACCCCCTGCTCGTCCTTGTAGCCGTCGTCGCCCCTGACCTTCTGGTCACCTCCGGAGCAGAAGGCGTCGGGCCCTTCGCCGGTCAGGATGACCACTCCTATCGCCGGGTCGTCCCGCGCCCGCTCGAACGCGGCCGCGAGCTCGAACAGGGTCTGGGGGCGGAACGCGTTGCGGACCTCGGGGCGGTTGATCGTGACCTTGGCTATGCCCCCGAGGGTGTCGTAGTGGATGTCCCCGTAGTCGTCGAACCGCCGCCAACCGTGCAAGTCATCACTCCTGAGCGAACACTCGAAAGGTCGGCCCCACCGTAGCAGCTGCCGGGTGGGGGGCCGGCCCTCGCCGCCGCCGTGGATCTCAAACGCGCGTAATGCGCCATCCGCTACCGATTCGGGCTTCGATCGCGCGATAGGCGCGTTTGGCTACCTCAGCCCGCCCCGGCGCAGAGACCTCTCGATCAGCCGCAGAGTCTCTCGGGGCCGTCGGTGCACGTCGTCCCAAGTGATGTAGATCACCAACCAACCTGCCTCGGTGAGAGCGTTCATGCGCCCGAGATCCCTCTCGAAAGAAGTCTTGTCGGCGTGGTGAGTCCGACTCTGCGCCTCTACCGCGACCCTGTAGGCGGGCCATGCGAAGTCGACTCGGGCGATGCACCGGCCACCCCGCAAGATTGCATGCTGCCGCTCCGGCTGAGGAAGGTTGGACGATCGCAGAAGACGAGCAAGCATCGTCTCAAGCGGGCTCTCGGCCGGCGGACCGTTGACTCGAGCGGTGAGTACCTCACGCAGGCGTCCAATACCGCGCACGCATCGGCCGTCCAGGCTCCGGACATAGGCGGACATGCGGGCCTCGGTCGTGAGCCTGCGGCGGAGAGATTCGTCGAGCAGAGCCTCAAGCCGCTCCGAGCTGTTGGTCCGCGCCTGGTCTGCAATTGTCCGTTCGGCTCCCGTGACCAGTATTCCTTTCCGGGCGATGATCTCGCCTTCCATCCAAGGGCCCACATAGTGGACGACGAGCTCCGAAGAGCGGAGGCGGCGAATCGCAGCCAGCTCGATCGGCCCCGGCGTAAAGCCCTCGAGTCCCCATACGAACGCCGCCGAGTTTCCGGCCAGCGCTGCTCCCTGACCCCCCCACAGCTCGGCGGCCTTGGCCCGCTGCCACCACGTCCGGGGAAAGTCGGCAAGCGCGTAGGTGGCGGGCTGCTCCACTCGCCAATCGCCCGAGGCCAACCTCCGAGATATCTGCCGGGGGGTCATGCCCTCTGCCAGCGCCTGGCGACGAGCAATGGTTCCGTATTGTCCGGCGGCGACCCGTTTGCAGGTCTGAAGGGGCTTCATCGCAGGCATGCAACCAGGTGGGGTGACGCTCAGGTGTGCTCTGCGCCACACCGCTCAAGAATAAATGGGCCACCAGTTCAGGTCCTCGATAGCGCGTAGCGCGCGATCCACTACCGTTCCGGTGGTCGTTGGCGCGTAACGCGCGTTTGACGACCGGAGACAGGGGTCGGGGCGAGGGAGCGAATCGATCAAGACTCCGGCCGCAGGGCGGCGTACAGGTGATCGAACATGATCTCGGCCCCCGGCTTCGGGATCGCTTCCATGTCGGCGACCGCTCGATCCAGGGCCGCCCGGACCTCGGCCCGAATATCGGCCTCGAGTTCTGCCGGCAGCAGCTCGCGACGGCGGAGATACGCGGTCATGCGGCCCACGGGCTCGAGGGCGCGATAGCGGGCCGTCTCGGACTCATCCCGGTACAGGCTCGGGTCGTCGGCGGTCGCATGGGGGCCGAGGCGGTAGGTCACCGCCTCGATCAGAGTTGGGCCGCCCCCGGCGAGGGCCCGCTCAGCGGCTTCACGAGTGGCCCACCAGCACGCCAGGGGATCGAAGCCGTCGACCCGCAGGGCGGGCATGGCATAGGCGGCCGCCTTCTCGGCAACGGTCGCCGTGCCGCTCTGGCGGGAGAAGGGAGTCGAGATCGCCCACTGGTTGTTGACGCAGAAGAAGATTACGGGGGCCGCGAACACCGACGCGAAGTTCATAGCCTCGTGGAAGTCTCCCTCGGAGGTGGCGCCGTCACCGAACCACACCAAGGAGCAGAGGTCCTCGCCTCGCAGTTTGGCCGCCCAGGCCAAACCGACGGCATGGGGGAGGTGGGTACCGATCGGGACACACATGGGAGCGACGCGATAAAGCCGAGGGTTCCAGAAACCGTGGGTGCCGCCGTAGCCTCGCCGGTAAGCGAGCGGGACCGAGGCCGGCAAGCCCCGCAGCAACCCGACGGCATTCTGCCGGTAGGAGGGAAAGACCCAGTCCTTGTTCCGGAGAGCGAGCATCGGGCCCGCCTGGGTCCCCTCTTCTCCCCAGAAAGTCGGATAGGTGCCGATCCGGCCTTGACGCTGCAGGGCGACGGCACGCTCGTCGAAGGTGCGCAGGAGCACGAGCGAGGAGTACAGCTCGAGCAAGGCGTCGCCGCCCAAGTCGACGTCGACGTCACCCATCTCGTCTGCGTTCCCGATAATCTGCAGCGGATCCACGGTCGGAGACGCTACCCGCCCCAGCCGGTAGACTCCGATGCAAGCAAGTCGACTAAGAACGGTCGAACGATTCAAATGGGGGAGTTGCAAATGCGCCAAACGCGATTGCTGGTCTTGGTATCGATGCTGCTGCTTCTGTTCGCGGCGGCCTGCGGCGGAGGAGAGACCACTACCGCCGGCGGCGACAGCGGTGGAGGCGATAGCACCGGTAGCGCCGGTAAAGAGGGAAACGACCTGCTGGCGGTCGTAAAGGAGCGCGGCACGCTCGTGGCGTCGACGGACCCGGCTTATCCGCCGCAGTCCTCCCGCACGCCCGATGGCGAGCTCGAAGGATTCGACATCGATGTCACCAACGAGATCGCCAAGCGGTTGGGAGTCGACGTGGAGTACGTGACCCCCGCCTTCAACGCAATCGTCTCGGGAGGCTGGAGCGGAAGGTGGGATCTGAGCGTCGGTTCTGTCACGATCACCCCAGAACGACAGAAGGTGCTGCACTTCACGCCGCCGTACTACTACACCCCCGCCTCGATCGCGATCCACTCCGAGACCACAGACATCCAGGACACCGAGAACGATCTCGATGGCAAGAAGATCGGGGTCTGCGTTGAGTGCAGCTATCAATTCTATCTCGAGAAGGATCTGAACATCCCGGGTGAGTCGCCCGAGTACGTGATCGACGACCCCGTCATCGAGACATATGAGACGGATACCACCGCGATCCAGGAGCTCGCGGTGGGGCCCGGTGTCAGGCTCGACGCGGTGATGTCGGCCTTGCCTACACTGGAACAGGCCGTCGGCAACGACGTTGCCATTAAAGTCATCGGCGACCCTCTGTTCTACGAGCCGCTCGGCGTTGCCATCGACAAGAGCTCCCCTGAGGACCCCAAGGCGTTCCTCGAAGAGGTCACCAAGATCATCGAGGAGATGCACTCGGATGGGACTCTGACGGAGTTCTCAAAGAAGTGGTACGACGGCATAGATCTGAGCAAGAAAACGAGTTGACGGTACGATCCTAAGGAGATGGGCTCATGGCTGAGGCGGCGGTTGGAGGCCTGAAGAAGCGGGAGACCGCCCGCCCGCCGGGGGTTTCATTTAGGACCAAGAAGTATCTGACTTATGGGGTCATCGCCGTCCTCGGGCTGCTGCTGTCATGGACGTTCCAATTCGACCTTCCCTTCATACGGGAGTGGTTCCCTTACATCGCTCGGGGTACCTATTACACGTTGATCCTGTGCTTTGGCGGCATCGCACTGGCCGTCCCTTTGGCGCTGCTCGGTGCCCTGGGGCGGCTCTCGAAGTCCGGGGTTCTCAACGGACTGGCCAACTTTTACACTTCGTTCTTCAGAGGAACCCCACTGCTGGTGCAGATCTTCTTCATCTATTTCGCCTTTCCTCAGCTTGCATTCAAGCCGGGCTCTCCAGACTTTCTCCAGCCCCTGCTCGTGTACGACGTTATCTTTGCTGGGGTACTCGCCCTGGGCCTCAACTACGGCGCCTACATGACCGAGATCTTTCGCGCCGGTATCCAGTCCATTGGTCACGGGCAGGCCGAGGCCGCGCACGCCCTCGGTATGAACGCAGGGCAAACGATGCGCCGCGTGATTCTGCCGCAGGCAGTGCGCGTGATCATCCCGCCTACCGGAAACGACTTCATCGCCATGCTCAAGGATTCGTCGCTGGTCGGTGTGGTCGGTACCGTGCAAGAGCTCTTCAACCGGGCACAGGTGGTCGGCAAGGCCGAGAGCCGGGCGTTCGAGACACTTCTGATCGCAGCGCTCATCTACTGGGCGTTGACCGGGATCTTCTCCTTCTTCCAGCGCAAGGTCGAGAAGCGCTACGCGAGGGGACATGTGCGAGAGGAGTTCCATGGCCACTGATGTAGTGATTCGGCTCAAGAATATAGAGAAGCACTTCGGTCAGCTTCAGGTATTAAAGAACATCTCGATGGACGTTGGCACGGGCGAGGTTGTGGTTATCTTCGGACGCTCCGGCTCGGGCAAGAGCACCCTATTGCGCTGCGTTAATTTCCTCGAGACCCCCACCGGGGGCAGCGTCGAGGTCGACGGTACGAGACTGGAGGCCGGCCACATCACCAAGGAGCGGACCAAGACCATCCGCGAGATACGCATGAAGGCGGGCATGGTGTTTCAGGACTTCAACCTGTTCCCCCATCTCACCGTGATGCAGAACCTCATCGAAGCCCCCGTCACGGTCAAGGGTGAGTCCAAAAAGGAGGCGACCGAGCGGGGCCGGGATCTGCTTGAGAAGGTGGGGCTCAGTGATAAGGCCGACGAATACCCGATCCGGCTCTCGGGCGGCCAGAAGCAGCGCGTGGCGATAGCTCGGGCGCTCAACATGCAACCCAAGATCATGCTCTTCGACGAGCCCACGTCGGCCCTCGACCCGGAGCTCATCGGCGAGGTCCTCACGGCTATGAAGAAGCTCGCCGAGGAAGGCATGACGATGTTGGTCGTTACTCACGAGATGGGTTTCGCCCGCGAGGTAGCCGACCGCATGTGCTTCTTCGACGAAGGGATCATTCTCGAGGAGGGTGTCCCGAGCGAGCTCATCAAGTCGTGCAAGCACGAGCAGACCCGGCGTTTCTTGGAAGCCGTCCTCTAGCTCAACCTCGGCGGATTCCAAAAGACTTCTTCAGCGCGGCCCCCGCTGCGTGGAAGCCGCACATCCCGTGCACTCCTCCCCCGGGCGGCGTCGAGGACGAGCATATGTAGATGCTTTCATCGGGCGTCGTGTACAGGTTCCAGCGGGCGGAGGGACGCACGAACATGTGGCGTAGGTCCTGGAGGCCGCCGCTTATATCCCCGCCTATGAAGTTCGCATTGTGCGTCTCCATTGCAGCCGGTCCCATGATGCTGCGCCCAAGGACTAGATCCCTGAAACCGGGAGCAAAGCGCTCGATCTGCGACTCGATCGCCTCGGTCATGTCGACGCTCGAGCCGTTGGGGACGTGGCAGTAGCCCCATAGCGTGTGCTTGCCGGCGGGCGCGCGGCTTGGATCGAAAAGGCTCTGCTGGGCGATGAGGACGTAAGGGCGCTCCGGATGACGCCCCGAGGCGACCGCACCCTCCGCTGCGGCCAATTCTTCAAGCGTCCCGCCGAGGTGCACGGTCCCCGCCCGCCGGCAGGGCTCGGCGGTCCACGGCACGGGGCCGTCCAGTGCCCAGTCCAGCTTGAAGACGCCGGGCCCAAGCGAGGAGTGTTCCAAGCGTCGCCGAAAGCGCTCGGGGAAGCGGTCGCCGGCGACCTCGAGGAGACGGCGAGGCGTGAGATCGAAGAGCGTCGCACGAGCGCTGGGAACGTCGCTCATCGAGCGCACTCGCTGAGAGGTCTCTATCTCTCCTCCGAGCGAGCAGAGATGGCCGGCCAGAGCGTCGGCGACGCTCTGGGAACCTCCCGCAGCGACCGGCCACCCCACCCCATGGCCCAAGAGACCGATCAAAAGACCGAATCCCGCCGTCGGTGATCGATCGAGCGGAAGCATGGCGTGCGCCGCCATCCCACCGAGCAACGCCGGCGCCTCTTCGAGCGAGAAGCGCCGCCCGGACAAGCCGGTGACCGAGCTCAATCCCGAGACCGCAAAGCGCAGCATCCCTCTTAACCCGTGCAGCGGAGGGGGCCCGGATACTCGCCCCGCAATGGGCGGGCCCAGCAGGTAGGGGACGATGTGGTCGAAGCCCGCCACAAGCGAGCCAAACAGCTTCCGCCACGCGACCCCATCGTCGCCCAGCCCGGCAACGGTTTCCTCGAGCGATCGATGCAAGACCGCGGCGCGGCCCCCATCCAGCGCATGAGCCAAGGGGAGATCGGGCTGAATCCAACTAAGCCCCTGCTGATCCAGCGGCAGCTTCCGGAACGCAGGCGAGGCGGCGCCCAACGGGTGCACGGCGGAGCAGATGTCGTGCGCGAATCCGGGCAGAGTCAGCTCCGCCGAACGGGTGCCGCCTCCGATCGATTCCTCGGCCTCGAGAACGACCACACTGAGGCCGGCGGAGGCGAGCTCGATCGCCGCGGTGAGGCCGTTGGGGCCTGCCCCGACGACGACCGCGTCGTAGCTCAGAGCTGTTTGTCGGCTCGGAAGGGTTTCGCCATCAAGCGGAAGGGTGTCCCCATCATGTAGATCCCCGAGCGGATAGCGGCGTTGTGCCACACGTTCTTGGCCTTGTTCCACTGCCGTTTCTTGTCAACGCAAACGATTTGCGTTTCCACCTCTTCCTTCACTCCGAAGTGGGTGCTCAGGTTGGTCAGTGTCTGGTGCCAGAACTTGTCCTCCTTGCGGTGCCCGCCCAACATCATCCCGACCTCATAGATAGGGTCGTTCGCGCGGATCAAGACCTGCGCCTGCGCCACCGTGACGTCCGACTTCACATAGGAGCAGAAGGTTATCCACCCCGCAAACATATGGCCCTGGGGGTTCATGAAGGTGAATGATTCGTCGTCGGCGAACAGAACGAAGACCCCGGTGGAAAGCTTCAGGCGACCAGGCATGCTTAGGTTGAGGAGCGCGACATCTCCGGGAGCGATCCCCGTCAAACCTCCATAGAAGAAGTTGCGCGGCGGCCAGAACGAGGGGAAGTTAGCCTTCCATTCCCTTATCACATCCACAGGCGTTGCCTCGGATCCGTGAAGCGGCACCTTGTAGGTCTTCTGCCACATCTTGCCGAAGCCTTGGATCGGAGACACAAGGGACTTGCCGGTGACGTTTATGTTCACAGCGCCCTCAGGCGCGTTGGTGACGTCGAGTGTGGAAACGAGCTTGGCCCAGTGTTCTGCGTCGCGCGGCACCGCAGCCGCAGTCTCCACCTCACCCGGGGCTTCCTCAGCCCTGGGGTCATCTGGCGGCAAGGGTACGCTCATTGCTCCTCCCTTGGACTCAAGCGCCGGCTGTGCGTAGCGCGGTGGTTTCGTCGTCGCAGATAGTGATCGCCTCATCGAGGCGAGTTAACTGAAAGATCTGCCTGTAGTGTTCGTTCAACCCGTAAGCGAGCACCTTCTGGCGCTGTCGATTGGCCCGGACCAAGAGGGTCACCAGCAAGCCTATGCCGGAGCTGTTCATGTAATCGAGCCCCGTGAAGTTCAGGACGATGGCTCGGATCTTCTGGGCACTCGCCTCGGTATAGGCGTTCGTGAGGACATCTTCCGAGTCGGCGGTGACGTCTCCTTTGATGTCGATCACACTTGCCGCCTGCCCCGCCGGCCTCACTTCGATGCTCAATGTGTTGTCGGTCACGTTCATGCCTCCTAAGGCTAGCTTGCTTGCTTGATCGCTGCTTGCTCGTCTTGGAACAGGTGCATGAAGTCGGCGACTCGGGTGATCTCGAAGATCTTTCGGTAATGCTCGCTGAGTCCGCACGCCAGCACTTCTCGCTGTTCCTTCTTGGAGCGGGCCAGGATCCCGACGATGAGTGCGATGCCCGTGCTGTTGATGTAGTCGACGGCCTCGAAATTCAAGAGGACCGAAGTGGCACCCGTGGCGACGGCTTCGGAATAAGCGGCATCCAGCAGCGCGTCGGCGCCCGCGTTCACCTCCCCGGAGAGGTCGATGACGGCGACTCCGTCGTGACTTCTGACGGTGGCCCCGAAGAGCTTAGCTGCCATTGCCGTCTCCTTTCAGTTTGAGGGACAGCTCGATGGTGTGAGTGTGCTCATCACTCGTCACCTTCATGTCGTCTACCATGTTCTGGATCAAGAAGAGTCCCCAGCCGCGGGGTGTCTGCAGGCCATTGAGTTTGGCTTCGATGTCGGGCGTTTCCACCTCTCCGGGAATCTCGCGACCCCCGCCCTGATCGGTTATCCGGACCTTGATGTCTTCCTCCGAAGCGGCGACGTGAAGCGCAACGTCCAGCTCGGCGTCGTTGTGGTTACCATGCTCGATCGCGTTCATGGTCGCCTCCGAGACAGCGGTTCTCAGTCGCTCGAGCTGGCTGCTTTCGAGGCCCAGGCCTTTCACCGCCTCAGCCACACGCTCCATCGCAATGCGCTCGTTACCCGGCTCGCTCGCCACCGTGAACTCGGCAAGCGTATGCGCCGAGTTGGTTGAATGCGCCGACATCGAGGGGGCGGCCGCGGAACGCTCGAGGGTCACGAGGGTGATGTCGTCCTCCTGCTCCCAGTCCGATCCCGTAAAAGAGTGCAACTCGTTCAAGAGGCGGTCGATCAGCGAACTCCCGCCTTCGGATACACCAACCAAACCCATCAGCCGGGGAAAGCCGAACATCTCGTCTCCTGCCCCGTGGGCCTCGGCGAGTCCGTCCGAGTGCAACAGCAGGCTCTGCCCCGGCTCCAGGACCGCCTCTTTCTCCTCGTAATCCATGTCCGGCATCAGACCCAGCGGCATTCCGGTGGCGTGCAGTTCGGTCACCTTGCCCTCCGACCGAACATAGGGAAGGTTGTGGCCGGCGTTGGCGAAACGCAGGTGTCCGGTCTCGGGGTTCAGCACCATATAGAGACAGGTGACGAACATGCGCGCGGGGATCTCCGGATAGAGACGGTCGTTGGCGTGCCTGAGTACCTCCGCAGGGGACACCAGCCGCGGCGCGTCCCCTCTCAGGATGCTGTGCGTGGTCGCCATCACGAGCGCCGCGGGCACACCCTTGTCGGTGACGTCCCCGACCACGATTCCGATGTGACCGTCGGGGAGGTCGATGAAGTCGTAGAAATCCCCGCCCACCGTTCGGGCGGGTTGGTAGTAGGCGGCCACCTGCCACCTGGGGAGGTTCGGGAGCTCTTTGGGCAGGAACTGCTGCTGGATGAGCTGCGCCACCCGGAGCTCTTGTTCGATACGCTCCCGGTTCCGCACCTCCGCCTCCTGCTGGCGCACGAGCTGAGCCACTCTCACGGCGGGGGCGGCATGGGCGGCGAGGTTGTCGAGCAGCTTCCGGTCGTCTCCCGAATAGTCGCGCTCGCTGAGCCGGGGGCCGAGGTTCAAGAGGCCGATGAGCTCTCCCTGGCTGATCAGAGGCACGACCAGCTTCATGCCCGCTTGCTTGAGAGCATCCTTGGCCGGGGACTCCAGCTCGAGTCCGTCGAGCTCGACCGCACCGGTGGTGCTCTGGAAATAGGCGATGAGCGGATCAGTGGGGGAGATGTCCACGGCCGCCGACTCCACCGGAGTCCGCGGCCCAGCCGCCTCGTGCGGCTGCTCGTCCTTCGGTTTGCGCCTCAGGAACTTCGTGAGCCCAGTCATTTGCCTACCTTTCTACTCCCCGACCGTCTGCAAATCGTTACGGCATGATCGCCATCACGATCTTTTCACCACAACCGCGTTCAGAGCGGGTCGGAGTGAAAGTCCCCGGGTCTCCCGCCCTACTCCAGCAGTCCTCTCGAGCTGTCGAGCTCCGCTGCCGCCGCCAGAGTCTCTTCGAGATGGGTGGGCAGCGTGGCCACCGGCTGAGTTTCTATCTGCAACTTCCCCGAGGGATCGAGCCGGGCCCGCAAGTTGACCTGAAGCTTCGGCTCGATCTCCGGATAGTCCGAGCGGTTGTGGGACCCTCGCGACTCACGGCGCTCCAGCGCTCCGGATAGCGTCGCCCTCGCCGTAGCCATGGAAGCGCGCAAGTCCAGCACATGTGCCAGGTCGCCGAAGCCCTCGGCAGTCGGACGAACGTCGATGTCACCCATCATCTGTTCGATCTCTTCGAGCCGGGACAGGCCCTGCTCGAGCCCCTCCTCGGAGCGAACCACTCCGCAGCATTCCCACATCACATCTCGCAGAGCTCGTTGCACGGGGCGGACTATCTCGTCACCATCGTGGACCAGTGAGTCGAGGTCATCCTGCGCCGCATCGAGGGCACGCCGGGAACGTAGTTGTGCCTCGCGACTGCGAGAGAGCTCAGCTGCTGCGTAACCGGCGCGACGACCAAAGACGACCGTCTCGGTCAGTGAGTTCCCACCCAGACGATTTGCACCGTGGAGACCGGCGGCGATTTCACCTGCCGCGAACAGGCCGTCGATATCGGTGGCGTGTGTCTCCGGATCGACGACAACTCCCCCCATGGAATAGTGAGCCGTGGGCGCGACCTCCATCGCGTGCCTGGATATGTCCAGCATCTGATGCTCGATGAATTGCCGATACATGCGCGGCAGCTTGTCCAGAATGAATCCCTTGTCTTGATGGGAGATGTCGAGAAAGACGCCCCCATGAGGACCTCCCCGGCCCTCTGTGATCTCCGTGTAGTTGGCGAGAGCGATTCGATCGCGCGTCGACAACTCCATGCGGGCTGGGTCGTAGCGCGTCATGAAGCGTTCGTGTTCCGAATTGAACAGGCGACCCCCTTCCCCTCGCACTGCTTCGGTTACGAGAGTACCGGCGAGGTCTTCGGTACCGACCATCCCGGTTGGGTGGAACTGAACAAGCTCCATGTCCTGAAGGCGGCAACCGGCGCTCAACGCGAGACTCATTCCGTCGCCGTTGTTCTCGTCACGGCGCGAGGACGAGCGCCGCCACAGCCTCGTGTGTCCTCCGGTGGCGAGGATCACCGCATCAGCGAAGAAGGCGGTGCGCTCTCCCGAATCCTGGTCGAACCCAAGCGCTCCGAAACAGACGTCATCGTGCACGAGCAAGCTCGAGATGTAGTGATTGTCGGCGATCCGGACTCCCAGCTCGCCGACTTTCGCCGCCAGCGTATAGAGCATCGCCCTGCCCGTGTAGTCGCCGGCGTAGCACGTCCGACGATAGGTGTGCGCGCCGAAGAAGCGCTGATCAACTCGGCCGTCCTCGAGGAGAGCGAAGGGGCAACCCCACTCGCGCAGCTCGTGGATGGCCGCGGGGGCTTCCCTCGTGACAATCTCGACCACCCGCGGGTCCGACAAGTAGTAGCCCTCCCTGTACGTGTCGGCGAAATGTTGCTCCCATGTGTCCTCGGGGTCGCGCGTCCCCAGTGCCGCGTTTATTCCGCCGGCGGCGAGCACGGTATGAGCGTCCCGACTCGAACGCTTGGCCACCACCACCACCTCGGCTCCCAAGCGATGGATCTCGATGGCCGCCCTCAGCCCGGCAGCCCCCGCACCAATCACCAGCACATTGCAGACGTTTGTACGCAGCTCGCTCATTGATCCATCCTCTCCCGGGCCGAGCAGCTCTTCAGCGGGGCCCCTCTAGGCCCGGCAGTCGAGCCATGCCCGGCTCTGATCGTTACGGGCCAGCCCTCACGCCAGGCTACGTTACGAAGTCATGACCCGGCTGAAGATCTGGCTGTTCGGCCCGCCCAGGATCGAACTCGACGGCGCCCCCGTCGAGGTGGATACCCGCAAGGCGATAGCCCTGCTCGCGTATCTGTCGGTCACCGGCCGCCCCCATGGCCGCGATGCCCTTGCTGCGCTGCTGTGGCCCGATCTGAACCAGGACAGAGCGCGGGCCGCGCTGCGACGGACCCTGTCCGCGCTGCGCAAGGGCCTGGGAGGTTCGGGCCTTGCGGGCGGGCGCAGCCGTGTGTCGCTCGAAATCCAGGACATGTGGCTGGACACGGCCAGGTTCCACGAACTGATAGGCGCGGCCCGGGCCCACGACCACCCCGCCGACGAGGTCTGCCGGCGGTGCGTCTCGGACCTTGGAGAGGCAGCGGAGCTCTCTCGCGGTGACTTCATGTCGGGCTTCTTCTTGCGCGATTCGCCCGAGTTCGAGGACTGGATGTTCTTTCAATCGGAGGAGCTCCGTCGCGCTGTCGGGGAAGCACTCGAGCGACTCGTGACCGCGCTGATCGGCGCGGGCGAGCTGGGGCCGGCGGTCGACATCGCGCGGCGCTGGCTTCAGCTCGACCCTCTCCACGAGCCGGCCCACCGGGCGTTGATGCGACTGTATGCATGGAAGAACCTCCGCTCCAAGGCATTGAGCCAATACCGGGAGTGCGTTCTGGTGCTCGATCGCGAGCTTGGGGTACCACCGCTCGAAGAGACGGCCGCACTTTACCGGGCGATCGAAAGCGGACAGCTTGAATCCCCCGCACCCGCACCCACGCCGCAAGCGGCCCCGGAGGAGCCCGGCCCTCCGGCATCCTCACTGATCGAGCGGCTTCTGGTCGGGCGTGAGAGGGAGTTGGGGGAGCTTCTGCAGGCATTCTCAGGTGCGTCACAGCAAGGTTGTTTCGTGGTGGTCGAAGGCGAAGCAGGGGTGGGAAAGTCGAGCCTGGTTGAGACCGCGCTGGGCCGGCTGGGAGAGCAGGGGGCCGAGATCCTGTCGGCGCGTTGTTACCCGGGCGAGCAGGGCCTCGCGATGGCACCCATCTCCCAGCTCCTGCGCGCCGCCTTGAACCATGATCGGGGCTGGGCGATCGAGTTGCCAACCCGCTCGGCCCAGGAAGCGGCCCGCCTGGTCCCCGAGCTAGCCGAGCTGCGCTCCGAGGCAACACCGCCTCCGCCGGGGGACGAGCCGGGTGGACGGATTCGTCTGTACGAGGGGGTTGCGACGGCCCTCGACAGAGCCTGCTGTAGTGACGGGCCCGGTGTGATATTCGTCGATGACCTTCACTGGGCGGATGACGCCTCACTCGATTTCCTGTCCTTTCTCCTGCATCGCGTGCGCGAACGGTCGTTGCTGGTGCTGGCGGCGTGGCGTCGCGAGGAGGTGCCTCCCGGCCACCGGCTGGACCTGATGCTCTCGGAGGCGACCTTGGCGGGGTCGGGATCGTCGATCCCCTTGCAGCGGCTGGGCCGCGCGCAGACGGCCGAGATCGTGGCCACCGTCGCTCCCGAAGCGACCCCAGACTTCGTCAACCGTCTCTATGCCGAGACCGACGGGCTTCCGTTCTTTGTGATGGAGTACCTGGCCGCCCTGCCCGCGCGCGATGAGGGCGAGCAATGGCCGCTGCCGCGAGGCATACGGGATCTGTTGCAGGCCCGGCTGGCGCCGCTGTCGCAGGTTGCCCGCCAGTTGCTGGGGGCTGCTGCCGTCATCGGCGGCTCGTTCGAGCTCGATAGCGTCCGCACGGTAAGCGGGCGCAGCGAAGACGAAGCCGTGGGAGCTCTCGAGGAGGTCATCGGGCGAGGCTTCGTAGTCGAGCAAGGCGCGTTCGACTCAGATCCTCTCTACGACTTCAGCCACGACAAGGTCCGAGAGCTCGTCTACGAGCAGATCTCGGCAGCGCGGCGCAGGTTGCTCCACGCCCGGGCGGCCGAGGAACTGGCGGGCGGGGCCCGGCGAGGCACGCCTAGTGGTCGTCCCGGAGCAGTGGCTCGCCATTACCAGGCGGGCGGTGATCTGGCCGAGGCGGCGGAGTGGTACCTGCGGGCCGGGGACGAAGCCCGCAACCTTTACGCCAACGCAGAGGCTCTGTCCCATTACGGCTCCGCTCTCGCCTACGGTCACCCTGAGACCGGAGATCTCCACGAGGCCATGGGTGACCTCCACACCCTGGCGGGGGAGTATCAGCGGGCACTCGATTCCTACGAAGCCGCCGCGGCCCACCCGTCCACTTCCCACCCTCCCTCCTCAACGCTCCCGCGCTTGCCGCGGATCGAACACAAGATCGGCAACGTGCACCATCGCACCGGCAAATGGGACCTGGCCGACAGCCATTACGAGGCCGCCCTCTCATCGGCCCCCGACGAGGCCCTCAAGGCCCGCATAACGGCGGACCAAAGCCTGACCGCCCACCGAAGAGGCGACGATCCGCTTGCAGTGGAGCTCGGCCGCGAGGCGCTGCGGCTGGCGCGGGGGGCCGAGGATCTGATCGCCCTCGCTCAAGCCCACAACATCTTGGGGATGGTCGCGGGTGGGGGGGCGGATGCGGTGGCCGAGCTGGAGAGAAGTCTCGCCTACGCGGAGGCTGCCGGCGATCCGGCCGCCCGCGTTGCTGCTCTCAACAACCTGGCGCTCGCCCACAGGGTGGCGGGCGCAGCGACTCTTGCCCGGGAGCTGACCGAACAGGCCTTGTCCCTCTGCGCGAGTTTCGGAGACCGCCATCGCGAGGCCGCTCTGCGCAACAACCTCGCCGACCTTCTCCACGATCTGGGACGCCATGAGGAAGCAATGGAGGAGCTGAAGCGAGCGGTCGCCCTATTCGCCGACATCGGTGAGCCCGGAAAGCTGCAGCCCGCCATTTGGCGCTTGGTCGACTGGTAGCTCACGGGAGAGGGATCCCCCTTGGCTTCAACCCACCCGGGTCGGTCCTGCAGATGGCCGGGCTCGAGTGAGACTGAACTCAGTCTGGAAATCCTAGGCAATATAGCGTATAGTCACGATCTGACTACGTATTGCGCGAAGGATCTAGGAAGGCGATGAGCCTGTCCCGAGTCAGTCATGAACTACACCCAGGGCTAACCCGTTCCATGGTCGCCACGACATGGGCCGTGGGAGTGCCACTCGCTACAGGAATTCTGTTCCTGTCGCTCGCCGCGCCCCATAACCCGCCTCTCTACCTCTCCGGGCTATTGACGGCGGCGGCTTCGCTGGCGGCCGGTGCCCTGGGGGCGCGCTACCAGCGCAACTTCTCGGACCTGCTCTTGTGGAACTGGTTCGCGCGCATACACGCCGAGCGGCGCCTCGCCACCGGTACCCGCCTCCTGGACTTCGACGAGCTTCTGCACGCCGATCGGCCCGATTGGGCGGGAGAGCTGCGGCCGAGGCATGATCTCAGGATTCTCACCAAGCTCGCGAGTGCACTCGAACGCAAGGACCTCTACACGCTCGGGCACTCCCGCAGGGTCGCCCGACAGGCCTGCCGCATCGCCGCCGAGCTTTCTCTCGGGGAAAGGGAGCTCGAGGAGCTGGCGGAGGCGGCTGCACTCCACGACATCGGCAAGATTCGGGTACCCGACGCGGTGCTAACGAAGAACGGCGCCCTGACCATCGAGGAGTTGGCGGCCGTGCAGGAGCACCCGGAGGTCGGGGCCCGGCTCGTATCGGCTCTAGGCAGGACCCAGCTCACTGCGGCAGTGCTGCATCACCACGAGAGCTGGGACGGGCGCGGTTACCCCAAGGGTCTTGGAGGCGAGGACATTCCTCTGTTCGCTCGCATAATCGCGGTGGCCGACGCCTACGACGCCATGACCTCCGACCGCCCCTATCGCCGCGGAATGAGTCATGGGCGGGCGATGGAGATCCTGAAGGAGGAGTCCGGGCGTCAGTTCGATCCTCGGGTGATCGCCGCGTTCGAGCGCTGTCAGCAGCGCAACGTGGTCGTGCCGGCCCTCATCCCCCTGATCTTCAGCGGCCGCCGCCTCCTTCGAACGGCTTTCAGCACGGGATCGGCCGCGGCCAGCCCTGCCGCGGCCGCCGTAACGGCCACGGCGATGGTGCTCGGCTCGGGTTTGGCGACGGTCCCCACGCCGCCGATCCGACCGGCGCCTGCGATGGAGGTCGCTGAGGCCGAAAGTACGAGGACCGAGCCGGCCGGCCGTCCCGAACCACTTCGTGCACCCTTGCGGACACGGGACCACACAGGAAAACGCGTCCAAGCTCCTGCGCCTCTGAGGTCTCGCACCGCCGCGCTGACCGCGCACCCGACGCGACCCGCCCCCGCAGGCGCGCCTCCTCGGCCACCCGGGGAAACTGACGGCGCCTCCGGAGCTCCGGCCCCTGAGGGACCGGGGGCCGCCGTCGAGGAGCCCGCCGAGGCACCCGAGAAAGAGAACCCTCGCGTCGATAAACCGAAGGCCGAGACGCCACCACCCGATAAACCCGAGGATCCCGAAGAGCCTGTGGACGGCGACGGTGAGAGGAACCGGCCCGCCGGTGACCCGCAGCCCGACAAGGGCAAGGACTGTGAGCGGCGCACCGGCCGGGGGCAGGGAAAGGACAAGCACTGTCCCTGGCTCTAGCCATCACACGGCCGATCCATGTGGGTCCTCGAAAGCGCGTTACGCGCGATCCGCTACCGATCCGGTCGTCTAACGCGCGTAACGCGCGATTGGCTACCTCGCGCTGGAGGCACCCACCAGGATGCACGCCGCCTCGTGAGCCTCGCCGACCGGGCGAAGTTCCGGGTCCACGGTCCTACAGCGCTCCTCCACCATCGGACAGCGAGGGGCGAACCGGCATCCCGGTGGAATGTCGGTGGGGTTGGGCGTTTCGCCCTTCAGCAGCTGTGGACGGGCGCGGGCGAGCGGGTCTCGGCTCGGCACCACCGATATGAGGGCGCGCGTGTAGGGATGCTGGGGGTTGCTGATGACCTCCACCGCCGGTCCCAGCTCGACGATGCGGCCTAGGTACATGACGGCGATGCGGTCGGCATAGTGGGCCGCGGTCGAGAGATCGTGAGTGATCATGAGGATCCCTAGGCCCGACCGGCGCAGGCCGGCCAAAAGGTCGAGAATCCCGGCGCGCACCGAGACATCGAGCATCGAAACCGGCTCGTCGGCGACCAGCAGTGCAGGATTCAACACCAGGCTGGCCGCGATCGCAACGCGTTGACGCTGGCCCCCGGAGAGCTCGTGGGGGTAGCGGTCGATGTAGAGCTCAGGCGGAGAGAGCCCGGCCCGTTCCAGGGCCGAGAGAATTGGCTGCAGTCCATCACCTGCCACATCCACTCCATGGATGGCCAACGGCTCCTCGATGGTGTCGCGCACGCGGAAACGAGGATCCAGCGACTCGTATGGATCCTGGTACACGAGCTGGATCTCCCGACGCAAAGGGCGCATTTCCCCGGCCGACAATCGGGTTATGTCCTTGCCCTTGAACAGGATGCGGCCGCTGTTCGCCTCGATCATCCGTACGATCGTCTGCGCGGTGGTGGTCTTGCCGCAGCCCGATTCGCCGACCAGCGCCAGCAGTTCCCCTGAGTGCACGGTAAAGGACACTCCGTCCAGGGCGTGGACACTGTTCTCCGGCTTCCCCGTAATGGTCCCGAGGAAGCCGCGCCGGAGCCGATAATGCGTCACAAGGTTCTCGACCTCCAGAAGAGGCGGCCCCGAACTCATCTTTCTCCGGTCGCTCCCGCTCCGCTCGCTCCGGTCGCTCCCGCTCCGCCGAGGCGCCCGGCCGGTACTTCGTTGAGGTGACACGCGGCCACGTGTCTGGCTGCGACCGAAACCGTTCGCGGCGTGAGGGTCGGGCACGGCGCGAATGCCCGATCGCAACGCGGCTGGAAGGGACAGCCGGTGATCACCCGATCAAGCCGCGGAGGTGCCCCCGGGATCGAAATGATCTTCTCCTGTCCGTGAAGATCGGGAGTGGCGGCGAACAGAAGCCTCGTGTAGGGATGGCGGGCGTCGTGATAGAGGTCGGCGGTTGCGCCCTCCTCGGCAATGCGACCTGCGTACATCACTGCCGCGCGTCCACAGGTCTGGGCGACGACGGGTAGGTCGTGGGTCACGAACACAAGCGCCAACCCAAGCTCTTCGGTGAGACCCACCAACAGCTCGAGGATCTGCGCCTGCACCATCACATCCAGCGCAGTTGTAGGTTCGTCTGCAAGCAATATCTTGGGGCCACAGGCCAGCGCCATTGCGATGGCGGCGCGCTGCCTCATGCCGCCTGAAAACTCGTGCGGATAGCGATCGGCCCGGCTCCCGGGAATGCCTACCAACTCTAGTAGATCGCCCACCCGGCCCTTGGCCTGACGTCCCTGCGCCGTCCCATGAAGCTCCATGGGTTCTGCGATCTGGTCTCCGATCCTCTTCACTGGGTTGAACGCGTTCATAGCCCCCTGGAAGACCATCGCGATGTCCTTCCAACGGTGGGGCGCCACGCTGCTCTCGCCGTCTTTAAGGATGTCCTCGCCGTTGAGAAGGACCCTGCCCGCAACGCTGGCGTTGGCGGGGAGCAGTCCCATCACCGCAAGGATCGTAGTCGTCTTCCCACATCCGGATTCACCGACCAGTCCCATCCGTTCCCCGCGCTCCAGTTCGAAGCTCACCCCTTGAACGGCATGAAGCTCGCCGACGTCCAGGTCGAACCAGACGTGGAGATCCTCGACCTGAAGAATCGGCTCGGCCATATCGTTAGTCCCCTCCCGGCTCCCGGGGAAGGGAACGGAGACGGAACCTGTGAACCGAAAGATGGCCCACCTTGAGCCGCGGATTCATGGCATCTTCCATGGACTGGCCGATCATCGTGCACGCGAGGATCACGAGCGTGACGCAGATACCGGGCGGAACGATGGCCCACCACGCGTCGTGAAATATTGCCCCGCCCGAGAGCGAGTTCTGAATCAACTTTCCCCACGACACCTGCGAGGGATCACCAAGCCCCAGAAAGGCAATGTAGGTCTCGGCGAAGATAGCAGTGGCAACCGTAAGGACTGTGTTGGCGACCAACAACGGCGTCACCTGCGGCAGGACATGCTTCATGATCAGCCGGGCGTTGCTTGCTCCCAGAGACCGAGCCCGCTTAACGTAGACCTGCTCGCGCACACTCTTCACCTGAGACCGGATCAATCGTGCGGTGCTCGTCCAGTAGATCACGGCGATGATCACGACGATATTGAACAGGCTCTGCCCCCAGATTGCGGCGACGACGATCATCAGCGGGACGTCGGGAATGACCAGGAAGTAGTCGGTCACTCGCATCAAGACGGCGTCGGTCTTGCCGCCCATGTAGCCGGACACGATACCCACCGTGCCTCCGATCAGCATCGCCATAAAAGAGGCTGCAAACCCCACCAGCAGCGACACTCTCGCCCCCCAGATGAGGATCGTCAGCATGTCGATCCCGCCGTCGTCGAGACCGAGCCAGTGCGCCGACGAAGGCCGTCCGTAGACGTCACCGACTTTGGTGGTGGGGCTGTAGGGGGAGAGCAACGGGGCGGCCACCGCGACGAATACGAATAAGGTAAGGACAATGGCGCCCACCAGGGCCTGACGATCGCCGGTCAAGAATTTCCACGCAAGTCCGCGTCGCGTCCGGGTGGGGGCGACCGGGGCTACTACCATGCCTCCCTTAGGAGGAATCGCCTCCATGGTCATGACGTCACCCTAGGGTCGAGCTTGAAGTACAACAGGTCCGCCACGAAGTTGAAGAAAATGACCGTAAGTGTCAGCAACAGAAAGGCACCCTGAAGCACTGGGTAATCGCGCCGGTCGATTGCATCAATTGTCGCCAACCCGATGCCCGGATAAGAGAAGACCTCCTCGATCACGATTGCCCCTGCGAGGATGTATCCGAACGACAACGCAATCAACGTGACGAGCGGCAGCATGGCGTTTCTGAGACCGTGGCGGTACACGATCCGAAGGTTCTTGAGCCCCTTGGCTCGGGCAGTAAGAACATAATCCTCTCCGAGCGTCTCGAGCATTGAAGAGCGCACGATCAACGCGTACTCGCCGTAGAGCCCGATCCCCAGAGTGAGGGCCGGTAGTATGAGATGGCGGATGCGGTCGTTGATCACCGTCCATGTCGACGGCTCACCGAGAATCCCCAGCGTGGGGTCGCGAATCCCGGCGACAGGAAAGCCGTACCTGAGCGCAACATAGAAAACGATCATCAAGCCGATCCATTGCGTCGGCATCGCGTAGAAAGAGAGGGCAGTCCAGGTATTGATTCGATCCAGCCTGGTGCCCCTGCGCCATGCCGACATCAAGCCGGCAACCACACCAACTACCACCGATACGATCGTTGCAACCGCGAGCATTGGCAGAGTGTTGAGAATGGGTTCCTTGAGGTTCTGCCACACCGGGCGACGGTCGACTAGGGAGGTTCCGAGATCCCCCTGCGCGAGGTTGCTCAGATAGATCGTGTACTGCTCCAACATGGGCTTGTCAAGGCCGAGCTCCTTTTCGAGCGCGGCCTTGAACTGCTTGGTGCAATGGAGACAGCGGAGCGCGGTGATCGCGTTACCGGGGATGGCCCGGAAGAGGACGAAGTTGAGCGTGATGGCCACGAACACGGTGAGCAGCGCCGCGCCCGTGCGCTTGATGAGGTAATCGGCCCCCCTCATGGGCTGCCTATCAGTTGTCGGCGTGGGTCATTGAGTCTTTTGGGGACTGGTGTAGTAGCACTTGCAGTAGGCGCCCAGATCGGGCTCGATCCCGGTCCACTCGTCCCGGTAGGCCATGATGATCTCCTCCTGCACGGTGTGGATGTAGGGCCGCTCCCGGGCGAGTTTCGCCTGCATCTTCCACACCAGCTCGCGGCGCTCTTCCGGATCTACCAGGGTCGCCTGCTTCTCGTACATGCGGTCGTAGGCGGGGTCGTTATAGCCGGTGTCGTTCCAGCTGTACCACTGACCCTTGGTCATCACCGACAGCATGAAGTCGGGGTCGATGTAGCCGACCCAGTCCCATGCCGCGAGGTCGAATTTGGTGTAGTCGCCCGCCGTCTCCAGCGCATAGGCCTGGCTGGTGTCGCCACCAGGCTTGTTCTTCAATTCGACCCCGACCTGTGCCCAGTTGTCCTTGATGATCTCGAAGTAGCGGTCCCCGTTGAAGTTGAGGCTGGCGGGAACGATCATCTCGTACGACATGGGGTGAGCCGGTTGCGCGAATTCTCCGGAAGTGGCCGGAGCCCAGCGCACTCCATCTCTCAAGTCGTAGCCCAGCGAGTCGAGGATCTGGTTGGCTTTGTCCGGGTCGTAGGGCAGCGGCTTCACGTCGGGGTTGACCCAGTCACCCGACTGTGAGGAGATCAGGTTCGCCCACGGCTTGGCATACCCGTTGTGTACGACCTCGATGATCTCCTGACGGTTCGTGGCGTACTCGAGCGCTTCGCGCACCTTGGGATCGAGCAGCTCCCGGTTCTGGGGCTTCACCGGGTTGGAGTTGAACGTGATGTTGTCGACCTGAGAGCTCCCCGTGCTCTCGACCGTGATTCCGGGCTCAGACTCGAGTGCATCGACGGCATTGGTCGGCACGGCCTCGATCCAGTCGAGCTGCCCCGCCCTGAGGTCGGCGATCATAGAGGTGGAGTTCGTGTAGTAGATGAGCGCCACTGCAGCCGCATTGGACTTGGGCCCGTAGAACTCGGGGTTGGGCTTGAATACCGTGGTGCCCTTCTTCTCGTATTGATCGATGAAGTAAGCGCCGCCGGCCACCGTGGGAAGCTCCTTTTCGGGCTGGAAGGTCTTGATGTCCTTGCCCTTGTTGCCGATGTGCTTCGACCACACATGCTGGGGGAAGACATAGAACTGTTCCATCTGGGCGAGGACGTTGCCGATCGGCTTCTTGTACTCGATCACGAGCGTGTCGTCGTCGGGAGCGGTGAACTCTTTGATCTGATTCAGGGCCACTACCAGCGCCGCCGTGGGACCGTCCCCGTACTTGATGATCGTATTGCCGGTCCACGCCGCATCGGCGGCAGTCATCGGTTCGCCGTCAGACCATTTGACCCCCGGCTCGAGGTGGAAGGTCCACTTCAGGCCATCGGGGGTGTTCTCCCAGCTCTTGGCCCAGTCGCCCTCGATCTCGAGTCCGGGCCCGTACTGAACCAACTGCGGATACTGCATGATGAACGCGTTATAGGACTGCGACTCGATCGCTATAAACGGATTGAGCGTGTCGATGTAGTTGTTCGTGCCGAGCCTGAGGATCCCGCTGCTCCCGGCGGCGTCGCCACCACCCCCGGAATCCTGCGGCGTCGAAGCACAACCCCCGGCGACCAGCAGTGCCGTCAGCGCTAGGCCGATCCATCGCAGCTTCATCCACTCACCCCCTGGCCGGCCCGTCCGCCTCGTTGCGTACGAGCCTCGCCCTCGGTCATCGGCTTGCTCTACTACCGGAATCGTACAGTCGTCCCGACGTTATCCAAACCGGGTCCGACTCCCCGTCTTTGGAGCCAACCTTTGTACCAAACGCACTCTGGACCGCGTTCGTGCAACACCGGGCTTTACTGGAGGCGGCGGGGGTAACGCTGCTGCCAGCGTTTGCTCCACAGGGGCCGCCCTGCCTCGCTAACATCGAGCTCGAGCGAGAGGTGGTAGAAGTCGCGGTCCGAGCGCAGTTCGCCCCGGGCCTCGGCCCCCACCTGAATTGCGCCCCAGCTCAAGCCGAACGAATTCTTCCCCACGGCCCAGGCGTTGCCCAGGTCGGCGGCGGAGACCCCGACCTCGCCCCCGTAATTCTCGGTGAAATGGGTCCCGTTTTCGAGCCGGCCGCTCGCGCCGTGGTCGATCACAGCCCGGGTGACCCGCCCCGGCACATCGCGCTCGATGCGCCAAGTGAGAGGCGAAGTCACCGGCTCCGGATCGGTGGATGTGGTGGGTGGGTGGAGTATGACGGGCTCGGTCGCGGGAGTTGCGCCTTGCACCACGGGAAGCACGAGCGCCGAACGGGCTCGCTCCACATTCAGCGTCACTTTCTCGGGGGGTGGCCACGCGTTCGGCCAATCGGTGCCTGCGATGGCGAGGCGAAGGACGTGCCCCGGCTCCCATGTCCACGAGGTCGCGTCGAGCTCGAGAGCGACGTCGTAGGTGCGCCCGGGCTCGAGAGCCTCTGGCTCCTCGTGAGAATCGCGATGGGTGAGGTTCAAGAAGCCGCGCGCCACCAGTGCGGAGGCCCCATCCTCGAACACGTCCGAGAGCTTGGCGGAGAGGAAGGCAACTGGGGACGACGCCGCTATACCGACCTCGAGCCGGGGGTACCCGAGAATCTCGAGCTCCTCATCGAACGGCCCCCAGTCGTAGAGCAGAGAGAACGCCTCGTCGGGGCGCTGATCGTCGGGCTGGCCGAAGGGCCCGTGTCCCGCGCACGAGATCCACGCCGTGACACCGACGTCGCCGCGCACCTCGAGTCGCCGCTCGTCTGCACCGGGCAGCTCGAGCCGGCGCTCCTCAAGTCGCTCGGGCGGCCACGCCGGCTCGTGACGCCACTCTCCCTTGTAGCTGTCGAGGTCGGTTGCGGGCCGGGTGGAGCGCCGGGCGAAGACCACGATCGGGGGCTCCTTGTCGATCCCGTTGTCCTCACCCTTGAGGTGGTGATCGAACCAGCGCAGCAGCTCCGGAACGAGGTCGATGCGGGGACCCGGCAAGGAGGTCTCGGTAGAGGCGTGGGCCCAGGGGCCGAACAGCAGGCGCTTTGCCACCTCGAGCCGCTCGAACATGCGAAAGCTCGCATTGCGATAGCCGTCCGCCCACCCGGCCACGATCATGGTCGGGCAGACGATCCGCTCGTAGTGAGGACGTAACGAGCCGTGTCGCCAGTACGCCCCGTCGTTCTGCTCCTCTATCCAGCGGGGGAGCCACGGCTCTAGCGCTTCGAGCCGTTCCAACCACAGCTTGCGCCAGTTCGGCCCGGCGATCTCGGGCACCGGCGGCAGCGCGTTCATGCACACCATGTAGAGCGGATAGTCGATGAAGTCGAGCTGCTTCTTCACGCCGCCGTAGAAGTGGACGTCGTCGGTGTAGCGATCGTCGGTGGCGAAGATCGGAATTATCGCTTTGAGAGCTGGGGGACGCTCCATGGCGACCTGGATTGAGTTGAAGCCTCCGTATGACACTCCGTACATCCCGACCGCACCAGTCGACCAGGGTTGTGCGGCGAGCCACGCGATCACCTCACACAGGTCCTCTTGCTCTTGAGGTGGGTATTCGTCGGTGCCCACTCCTTCAGAGGAGCCCGTGCCCCTGAGGTCCACGCGCGCCACCACGTAATCACCCTCGGCGCACAGCCGCCGGTATTCGGGGACGTGGTACAGGGTGACGTCGTCCTTACGATAGGGGAGCGCCTCCAGGATCACGGGCCAGGGCCCCCCACTCTCGGGGCGGTACAGAGTGGCCGCCAGCCGCACCCCGTCGGACAGCTCGATCCAGGCTCGCACTTCAGACATCGGCGCAGACTAACCAAGCCGGGAGGGGGCGGCCATCTCGCAGTCACTAGGTAGTCCACGGAGGCGGGCAGCAGGACTCGGACGCCAGCGTGGCCGCCGCCCCTCACCCGCCCGGCGCTCGCCGTCGGCCTCAAGCGATGGGAAAAACTGGTCGAAGATGACTACGTAAGAGTGTCTACTCCTTCCACGGAGGTCCACCGATGCCCGGGGCCCGTGCTCCGCAAGCAGTAAACGCCCGCCGAAGTCTGGCCGGGTTGGTGAGCGCGACCCTGTTGGCGATGGCGCTGACCGCGCCGCTCGCTCCCGCTGCCGTATCCGTGCAGCCCTCCCGCGAGTTCATCGTCACTGCCCATCCCGGCGCCCGCGCCGCACTCGAGGACGTGGTGCTGCGATTCGGCGGAAAGGTGGGACGCGAGCTCGACATCATCAACGGTTTCGTGGCCCGGTTGCCGTCGAGGACCCTCAACAGGCTGCGGATGACCCCGGGTGTCCGCTCTGTGACCGTGAACGGGCGCATCGACTTGCTCGATCATCCCAAGGGCGAGCTGCACGGGGATGCCGGGTCGCTCGAGGCCGTCCGCCGAGCCATCAACGCAGACCATTTGCTGAAGAAGGGCATCACGGGGCGCGGAATCGACGTCGCCCTGATCGACTCGGGAGTCGTTCCCGCCGTCGGTCTCGCCGGTGAGGACAAGATCGTCAACGGCCCCGATCTCTCCTTCGAGTCTTCGGCGGAGAACTTGCGCTACCTCGATACCTACGGGCACGGAACCCACATGGCCGGGATCATCGCCGGCTCGGGGGAGGGTTACGAGGGCATCGCTCCCGGCGCCCGCCTCGTCAGTGTCAAGGTCGCCAGCGCCAGCGGCGCCACGGACGTGTCTCAGGTCCTGGCGGCCATCGACTGGGTGGTGGAGCATCGTGGTGACGGCGGGCTCAACATCAGGGTACTCAACCTCTCCTTCGGCACCGATGGTACCCAGCCCTACACAATCGACCCCCTTTCTTATGCGGCAGAAGTCGCTTGGCGACGAGGGATCGTCGTCGTGGCCGCGGTCGGCAATGCAGGCTACGGATCCGACAAGCTCAACAACCCCGCTTATGACCCTTACCTGCTTGCAGTGGGGGCGCTCGACGATCAGGGCACCAAGTCAAAGACCGACGACGTAGTGCCCGATTGGTCGAGTCGCGGCGATGGGGTGCGCAACCCCGACCTGGTGGCGCCCGGCAAGTCGATTGTGAGCCTGCGCAACCCTGGCTCCGAGATCGACCTAACTTACCCGGAGGGTCGCGTTGGGGACCGCTTCTTCCGTGGCAGCGGGACCTCTCAGGCGGCCGCAGTCGTCTCGGGAGCGGCCGCGCTGCTGCTTGACAAGCGGCCGGAGCTGTCACCCGACCAAGTGAAGGCGCTCTTTACGTCCACTGCTTCCCACCTGCGGAATGCCGATTCGGTCGCGCAAGGCGCGGGCGCACTCGACGTAAGGGCGGCCGCGGCTGCCCCCACCCCGGAGGCGACCCAGGAACACATCCCCTCCGAGGGCACGGGATCGCTCGAGGCAGCCCGCGGAAGCGCGCATGTCGAGATGGACGGCGACGCTCTCAGCGGTGAACAAGACATTTTCGGTGAGCCGTGGGACGGCGCTACGTGGGCACGCAACTCGTGGTCGGGAACGAGCTGGTCCGGTGGCTTGTGGAACTCCGAGGTGTGGGCGGGCGACTCCTGGACCAGGAACTCGTGGAGCCACAACTCGTGGTCGGGAATCGTGTGGACTCGCAACTCGTGGAGCCGCAACTCGTGGTCTGACACCTACTGGGCCCGGAACTCGTGGTCGGGTTCTCACTGGGAGGGCGATGTCTGGGCTCGCAACTCATGGTCCGCAGACTCGTGGAGCCGCAACTCGTGGAGCCGCAACTCGTGGTCGAGTGCGCAGTGGGGCGAGCACTAACGGCAGGCTCGGCCCGGCCGAGGATCGGGGGCCGGGCGCGAGTCTGGCTCCTGAACGCGGCGCTGGCGCTACTGGCCGGCATTCTGTTCTTCTCCTACGCCCGCCATATCGAGTTGCTCGACTCAGGCATCCATTTCCCCTGGTGGCTCTTAGCGCCAGTTTTCTGTGTCACCGAGATCCTGGTGGTGCATTTGGAGTTCAAGAGGGAGGCGCACTCGTTCTCGCTGGGCGAGATCCCGTTGGTCCTGGCGCTTTTCTTTGCGAGCCCCTCAGAGCTCATGCTGGCGCAGATTGTGGGCGTGGGCAGTGCTCTCCTTCTCTACAGGCGCCAGTCGCCGATAAAGCTGGCGTTCAACCTCGCCAATTTCGCTCTGGAGGCCGCTCTCGCCATAATGCTCTTCCACTTTTGGACCGGTTGGGGATTGGTCAACGGTCCCGCCGAGTGGACCGCGGCCTTCTTTGCCACGCTCTTGGTGACGACCCTAGGAGCGGTCATGATCGCCCTGGCGATATCATTGGCCGAAGGACAGGTGAAGCTGCAGACTCTGACAAAGTCTTTGGTTCCCAGTTTTGCCGTGACCGCGGCCAACACGAGTCTCGCGTTGCTCGCCGTCACCCTACTAGAGCAAAGCCCGCAGGCGCTGTGGTTGCTGCTCATTGTGCTCGTTGTGCTCTTTCTCTCCTACCGCTCATACACATCCATGCGAGCCCAACACGACAGTCTCGGAGCGCTATATGAGTCGACCCGTGTGGCGCATCAGTCGCTCGAAATGGATGCAGTTCTGTTGTCGCTGCTGTCATCAGCCTGCGAGATGTTTCGCGCGGAGATGGCCGAGATCATTCTGTTTCCTCGAGGCGTGGACGAACCCGCTTACGTCACCACGCTCGGCCCAGGCGAGCATCTCGACGTGATGCGCGCAGCGGAGCTCGATCCCACCGAGGGAGTGTGGGCAAGGGTTGCGGCCGAAGGCCGGGCAGTACTCGTGCCTCGGCCCATCAGCAACGAGAAGCTCAGGACGTACTTCGCCTCCCGAGAGGTGAGGGATGCTATCGCAGCGCCACTACACGGAGAGAGCGGCGTCATTGGAACGATGATGGTCGGCAACCGCCTCAGCGACGTCTCGACCTTCAGCCCCGAGGACGTAACGCTGGTAGAAACGCTTGCAAATCATGCCAGTGTCTCGTTGGAGAATGCACGGCTTGTCGATCGCCTCAAGGAGTCCCTCATCCGCCTCACCGAGATGAACCGGCTCAAGGATGACTTCGTGGCCACGGTCTCGCACGAGCTCAGAACTCCGCTCACTTCGATAAGTGGGTACATCAAGATTTTGGCGCGCAAGTCCGACAAGCTCTCCTCGGAACAGAAGGCCTCATTCGTCAATACCATCGAGGAGCAGAGCGACAGGCTCAGGCATCTCATCGAAGATCTCCTCATCGTGTCGCACATCGAATCGGGCAGCCATTCGATAAGCCAAAACACTGTCTCGATCCGGGAGCTAGCCACTGCGCTCTCCGAGGAGATAGGGGCACGCTCATCAAGGCATCGCTTCGAGCTAGTCTTTTCGTCGGACTTCCCTCTGCTGCGCACAGACGGCGAGAAGCTGCGTCAGGTCTTGGCGAACCTGATGGAAAACGCCTCCAAGTACACGCCCGAGGACACCACGGTTTACGTCTCCGGCCGCAGAGAAGGGGACGGGGTGACGATCTCGGTTGAGGATGAAGGCGAAGGCATTCCCGGCCACCTTCAGGAGAAGGTGTTCGAGCGCTTCTACCAGGTCGACCAGACGTCGACGCGCCGTGCCGGTGGGACGGGACTGGGCCTCTACATCTGCAGAAAGCTGGCAGAGATCCTCGGAGGCGCGCTCGTTCTGGAACGCTCCGACGCGGCGGGATCGATCTTCACCCTGAGACTGCCGAGCTCCAGCGTCCTCGAGGCCGAGCCTTCAGGCGAAGACGAGGGCGAGCCTTTTCGGCTGATGGCGCTCCCCTGAGCGGCGTCGCCCCTATCGAGGGGCCCGACTGCGCTATCGAAGGTTGATGCGGCCCATGTCGGGCGGAGCGGACAGTTTCCACGCGGCCGGGAGAATCCCGGCGGCCATCAGTAGCTTGACGAGCTCGCCGAGAACGAACGGATAAAGACCCAACTCCAGGGCTTCGGAGCCCGGCACGCCGAGCGCGGCCGACAGCCACACCACCCCGCAGGAAAAGATAACGATCTCTCCGAGCAGCATCGCTCCTATAGCGCTGGACAGGCGGCGGTCCCAGCGCCGCTGCGCCAGCGCTCCCACCACAAACGCAGCCACAACAAATCCCCATAGGTAGCCGCCTGTGACCGAGGGAAAGAGGAGCCGAGCCGGTCCCGCACCGCCCTCTACGAACACGGGGAGGCCGACCGCCCCCTCCGCCAGATAGAGGAGAAGCGAGATCCCGCCCCTGACCGGTCCGAGCGATGCACCCACGACCAGGACCGCCAGGGTCTGCCCGGTGACGGGCACCGGCGTGAAGGGAAGCCTCAAGGACAGCTGGGCCAGGCCGGCGACGATCAGGCTACCTAGTACGACCAGCGTCACGTCCGCCCATAGCGAGGATCGGCTGTGGCGCCGTACCGCCGACTCCATCAACACCGACATGCGACCCCCTTGTTGTCTTGCTTGATCCGAATTCCCCCACACACAGCTTAATTGACCTGGCACCGTGGCTCGGCCGCGAGTGAATTGCCGTACCGATCAAGCGTGGCCGATGAGCGACTGTCGCATCTCCGCCACCGCGGGCTTCCTCCCTGAGCCCGGTTATCCTGCTCGCGCTTACGAGCGTACCGGCGCGGCGGCGTGGCCGAGTGGTTAGGCAGGGGCCTGCAAAGCCCCGCACAGCGGTTCGATTCCGCTCGCCGCCTCTTGACGTCGACCCCTCCCCCCAAACGGGGTATCACCCCTACCCAATCGGGGGATTCCCACTAGCAAGAATTGGGTGCATGATTGAATTCATAGTGAATTCCTCCCGCAGAAAGCCAGTGCATATGTTGAAGGCCGCACCTATCGTTAGGGCAACCAACCTGAAGCGCGTTCTCGCGCCCGAGGAGGCCGGAGCCGTCCTCACGAGCTGCACGAGCCCCATTGAGTTGCGGGCGGTGTTCTTGCCGCTGTACGCAGGAGTAGCCCTGTACGAGAACCCGTGTGTGGAGAGCCGAGGATGGAGCCGCGGCAGGATTTCGTTTCAGGGTCACTACGGCGTGCGCGACGTGCCCACACACATCGCCCTGGAAGCCGAGCGCACGTCGATACTCTCCTCGGATTCTTCCCCTGAGAGACTGCTGGCGGCCGCCCGTGCGGTCGAAAAGCGGGCTGGAATCGCCTTCACATTCCATACCCTTCTGACCACTATGGCCCGGAACCTCGAAGCAGCCGGAGTCCCAGGCCCGGTGCGGGGCTGCCTCATGGGCTCTCCCTCGGCGAGGGCGGCCCACTGTCCCTTCCCCGTGCTGCGAGACGCGATCGACCTGCTCAGCTACCGCTAGGTTTCACCGAGGTTTGGCCGAAAACGTCCTCACGGGCGGCTTCGGACAAGGTTGAGCTGGCGCGTGAATTGAGTGGGCTCATGGTCTAGACTGCGCGACGGACAGGATCCCAGGGGCGTTAGCTCAGCGGGAGAGCGCTTGCTCGACAAGCAAGAGGTCAGTGGTTCAATCCCACTACG
>CAWKGK010000010.1:0-76938 GCA_963849115.1 uncultured Actinomycetes bacterium
GCCTCGCCCGCGTCGATGCCGATGCCGACGCCCAGAGGAAGCTCGGGCTCGGCCTCGGTCGCTTCCAGGAAGCGGGCTTGGAGATCGACCGCTGCCCGCAACGCAAGCCTGGGGGAATCGAAGACGACGAGCGCCTCGTCCCCCCGGAGCTCGAGCAGCCGCCCGCCATGAGCTTCGATGTTCTCCCGGGTCAGAGAGGCGAACTTAGCGGCCAGCCGGCCCCGCGGCCTCGTCGCCCTCGGCCTGCGTGAAGCGCGTGTAGCCACGGATGTCGGCGATGAGGAAGGTCTGGATTCCGCCCCTCTTCGAGCCGGGCACTTCAGTCACCATGCGACGTCAGGGCGGATCGAGAGCAGCGACTGATCGGATTGAGGGGTCTGAGGTCGTCTGGAGGCATAGCTGAAGTGAAGGAGGAGAAGTTGAACGCCGGCGTGTTCGTTGCCCAGGGTCGTGACGCACGCTCCCTTCGTGCTGATTCCCCTCGTCAGGCTACCTCAAGGTGCGTACTGGCTACCCCTTCGGCTTACTGGACTGCTCCCCAACATCTTCGAGCCCTCCCTGACCCCGCTTGCAGGCTGGGACACGGGCCGTCGATTCCTGGATCGCCTAGGGGCAAGTCAAGGTGAGCGGTCTCACGTCGGCAAAGAGACTGTGGACGAAGTCGAACTGGCTCCACTTCATCCGGGTATAGCGTTCTGGGGAAGATGGCGCTGAGCGATGGCCTCATGAAGAGCCTTGGTCAACAACTCGGCGAGCTCGCGTCGAAGCACAATTGCAGGGGGCGGTCCTTGCGATTCTTGACGGCCGAGACGTTGGAGAGTGCGCAACCGGCCTGCTCAACCTCAACACCGGAGTTGCCACCACCACCGACAGCCTTTTTCAGATCGGTTCGATCACCAAGATCTATACGGCGACACTCGTCATGCAATTGATTGATCAGGGTGCGATCGACTTGGACCACCCAGTCGAGGAGTACCTGCCCGACTCTCGGCTCGGAAGCTCTGAGACCCAGACGCCCATTACCGTGCGCCACCTCCTCTCCCACACGAGCGGCATCGATGGTGACTACTTCGAGGACTTCGGCCGAGGAGATGGGGCCATTAGAAGATACGCGGCGGCCTGCGCTCGACTTCCCCAACTCTTCTCGCCCGGCGAAATGTTTTCCTATTGCAATGCGGGATTCGTCGCCCTGGGCAGGATCATCGAAGTCCTCACTCGAGAACCCTTTCGCATCGCGCTCCGTTCGAGGCTCGTTGAGCCACTCGGGGTGGAAGGACCTCTGACCCTTCCGGAGGAAGCGATCCTTCACCGCGTAGCAGCGGGGCATGTGAAAGACCCTCAACACGATGTCCCGAAGGTCACCTCAGTGTGGACCTTCCCCACGCTACTGCTCCTGCTGGGGGAACGACCTGTGGCACCGCACGCGACCTCCTCGCCCTAGCTCGATTGCACCTCGACGAGGGCCGCTTTGATGACAGCAAGTATGTGCTCTCTCCTGGAAGCGTGGCTGCGATGCAGGAGCGTCAGATCGAGCTGCCGAGCACCCGTCCGGGCGAGGAGGCGTGGGGGCTGGGCTGGGCCCTCGATGTCTGGGGTGGGGAGCCCATCTTCGGCCACGACGGGGGGACGATCGGTCAACGGGCCTTTTTGCGCATTGCTCCCGACAAGGAGCTCGCAGTTGCTCTTGTTTCCAACTCCTACGCCAGCGGGCCTCTCTACGAGCAGCTCTTCCGACAGGTGTTCGAAGAGCTCCGGGGCATCCGCATGCCGCAGCGACCTCAGCCGCCTGCGGACGAGCCGCCGGAGCTCGACCTCGGCTCATACACAGGCGGCTACGAAAGACGGGGCGTCAGGAACGTAGTCAGCAAACGGGAGGAGCAGCTCGTCCTCGACCAAACACTGGCGGGTGAGCTAGCCGAGCTAGAGGGAGAGGGGCAAGGTGAGCGTGCCCTCCTCCCTGCAAATGAATCAACCTTCTTCGTTTACGACAAGGACGTCGAAGAGCATCACCCCCTGTTCTTTCTCAACTTCACGAGCGGAAAGCCCCAGTATCTCTTCGACGGCAGGGTTGCCCGTCGAACGGCCTGAGCTCGAGATCAACGGTAATTCGTCTCTACTTGGTCGCGACGAACACGAGGTAGTCGTCGTCCGGTGTGGGCTCGACATCGTTGTGGTCTCCAAGTACCTGGACGTCGGCGAAGCCGGCCCGTTCGAGCAACAGAAGGATTTCGTCCTTGAAGTACAGGGTCATCGTGAGTAAGTGCTTCTCATCGGCGAGCTGCTCGTTCTCTCGCCACGACTGGGCGTGCATCTCAAGGGTGACACGCTGCGCTAGCGGATCGACCTCCACGAGTCGGGACCGCAATTCGTACTCGATTCCATCCGACCCTCGTCTGCGTTCTCCCGGAGGGCCCCAGTCCTCTGGCAGTCGGTGCCGGTTTTCTTTGAGCCAGTAGGTCCATTCCTTATTGGATGCGTAGGGGACCTCGGTATCGAGCACAAGAGCACCGCCGTGCTCCAGATGCTCGTATAAGCGGCGGAGGCCGATCACGTCGTGATCGCGGGAGCCTCCGAGCCCCAGGGCGCCACAGAGGACAATCGTGTTGTACCTACGTGGGAGCGAGAGATCGTGCATCGGTTGAGCGTAAAGTGTGGGCGCCAGCCCCTCTCGTTCTGCGCGCTCGCTGCACAATGCCAGCATGTCGGGGGAGATGTCGCAGCCGTCTACATCGAGGCCGGCTAAAAGGTATGGAACCAGCAATCGTCCGGTGCCGCATGCCGCGTCGAGAACAGGTTCGCCGTAGCGTTCAATGAACTTCTGGAAGTATGCGATCTCGGGCCCTGAGACGTTGAATTCCGCCCAGTAACGCGCGACGACTCCGTAGTGCCATGTAGTCGGCTCCGGGTCCACGTGATCCTCCTAGAGGTTTGGCCGCAACACCACGTCACATCGTTCTGAACTGAGCCCCAAAGGACATTCCAAGAGTCACCTATATCATGCCCGGCCGCCGCGCAGACTCAGGTGGTGATGAGCACTGGGGAGGGTAGCGCCATCACCAAAACATCCCAGGCGGTTGACAGCTTAATCACTAAGTCTCTCTGGTGGACGGTCGACGTTACTTGTAAGGAAGCGAACAGCCTGCCTGTTCGTTTCGTGACTACCCTCTGACCCAAGCCGGAGGAGCATTACCTCTAGAGCTGCAGAAGGCAGCTAAACGAGGAGGCTGAGATGAGCAGAGCCAAGGTTGCGGCAATATTGGTCGGGGGAGCTATCACCATCAACGGATGGGCAATCCCCGTCCAAGCAGCGGCACCGCAGTGCTTTGGCAAGCGAGCCACGATCGTGGGAACGGGACGCGCCGACCGCCTGATCGGAACCCCCAGGGCCGACGTGATCGTCGGCCTGGCCGGGCGCGGCGACGTGATCAAGGGTCGAGGCGGGAATGATCGTATTTGCGGGAACCAGGGACAGGACAGGCTTTTCGGCGGCATTGGCAACGACAAGATTAAGGGCGAGAACGGCCTTGACACGTTGTTCGGTCATAAGGGCAGCGACCTCCTGAAAACCGGCGGCAACATTGCCAGTTTCGGGGGTGGAACGGATGTCGGCAGTGGGGGCAGAGGCACAGACACTCTCATTGGGACAGCAGGCATTGATCAGTTCAGTGGTGGTCGCGGGAAAGATCTCATAAAAGGTGGAGGTGCCGTAGACAGCGATTGCACATGCAGCACTAAATTTGTGGATCTCCTGCTCGGAGGCGAAGGCGATGATTTAATTGCAGGTGGTCAAGCCTATGGCATTAACGTCGCCGGGGAAGTCTTTATTGGAGGCCCAGGGGACGACACGCTGGATGGCGGAAAAGAGGGCGTGGAGCAGAACTTCAGTCAATTCTTCTTCGATGCTGTGAGCTACGCCTCAGCTCCCGGTCCCGTAAGCGTCGATCTAGAGCTGGGGACCGCCCAGGGCCAAGGAAACGATACCTTGATCGGGATATCCTCGGCTTTCGGCTCTGCCTTCGGCGACACCATTTCAGGTGATGACGGTTCCAACTGGCTAAGAGGTGGTGGCGGCGACGACACCCTTGCAGGCAAGGCGGGAGACGACTTCTTGGGCGGCCATTCGGGTAACACTCTCCAAAGCTTCGACCACTCGGACATTGGCGACAGCGGGGATGATGTTATGGAGGGCGGCTCTGGGCGCGACCGGTTTACCGGAATTGAGCTCTCTGGGGGCACCCTCGGTCCCAAGGATGAGGGTGACGATTCCTACATTGGAGGAGACGACGTCGATCATCTCACCTTCAATTGCAACTGCAGCCTGGATCGTGCGTTAACTGTCGATCTCGCCACAGAAATAGCAACGGGATGGGGCAATGATTCCGTCACCGAGCTAGAGAATGTAACCGGGGGATTCTTCGGCGACCTTCTGCTCGGAGACTCTAGCGATAACATGCTGGCGGCGGGGGGACCTGCTGCGAAGTGGGTTCCGACACACTTTCTGGCAGGGGGGGAAACGACACCCTGCAGGGCGACTCCAACAACGACACCCTTTCTGGCGGAGATGGAGACGATTCTCTAGACGGCGGTGCCGGTACTAACTCCAATGATGGAGGCGCCGGCTCGGACACTTGTCAGAACCCCAATACAGCAGGTGGTGCGCTCAACTGCGAATCGTGATGCGCAGCTAGATGGTGATGGAAGAGAGTGCCGATACACAGAGGGTGAGCACATACCGAATAGAAGTGACCGGACTGGATGAAATGATCGATCACTTTCGACGTGTAGGTAATCCGAGTGCAGCGACGATAGCGAAGCTCGACAGCGTAAACACCTCAGCATTCAGCACAACGCAATCTCGCGTGCATCGTACTACTGGACGGCTACTCGCATCCGGCTCCACCAGCTCTGACTACGACCGACACACCCACACTGTGGACGGGTACGAGTCAGTACGGTGACGATGGCGATACCAAGTGGGCTGCTGTAGAAGAATTGCGACGTGGAAATGAGCTCGACTGCGGTGTAGTAACTGACGCATCACGATGCCCAGATCATGAGATCAGAAGGATCGATCATGGCCGTGGACGTAGTCGCGGTGGTACATGGCAGCTCCACTCACAGACGCTACGCAGGATGCAGCCAGTCTGCTCAACTGCAACTGCACCAGGGGCGTACGCCGTCTAGAAGTAGATCACGTAGTCCCGATCAGTCTCGGTGGAGCAGAGGTCGATCCAACCAACTGTCGCGTTCTTTGTCCGCAGTGTCATGCACGCATATGGAGTTCGGACCTAAAGGTGTCGGTGACTACGTGTATCATTCTCTCAGCCCGTCTGAGAAGGTTGGCATATGAAAATCCCCGGTCGCCCCTTGCCCCGCCTAGCGACCCCTCACGCACGACCAAAAGGTCTGATGGAGGATTGGTACCCAAAGGACGGCACCATTGAGGAGCGACTGTTGCTAGACACGCAAGACGTTCTCGAACGTTTCGACGACCATCTCCCGCTGGGCAACAGGACGATCGGCTATCAGTTGCTGCCCAAGTGGGTCACGGCTCTCTATCGAGACAAGCTTGCGCTGAACAAGGCGATCAGTGACATCATCGGCCCCACTCGGCGTGCTGGGATCGTCCCTTGGGAGTCCATCGACGATCAGCGAACCGCCATGGCGGCTCCGTGGACTGTGACCGATCTCCCAGGCGGGTCGAGGGCATGCAGGGTGATCGTCAGAAGGGCCAGCCCTTTCGGATCGAGATGTGGGTCGAGGCCAAGGGCAATCTCTCTCGCATCGGCAGCATCTGTCACCCCTATGGCATCGAGGTGCACTCGGGATCAGGCTCGGTTCCCATCGAGGCCAATCGTCAGGCGGCGCTGCGAGTGGTCAGGACGATGAGGGAGCAGCAGCGCACGTTGTTCTTGGTGGTGGTGGACTTCGACCCCGCAGGAGTCAAGAACATCGCCATGGCACTAGAAGCCGACGTGCGAGCGTTCCTGCGTGACTATGGAGGCAGCGACGACGATCTCGTTGTACGTCAGGTGGCGCTCACAGAGGAGCAGGCTCTCGCGCTTCCTCACGAACGCAGAGAGATGTTCATCAAGGCTCCCCCCAAGGATTGGCCGCTGGACTTCAAGGCTGAGGTTGAAGCGCTCGACCCCGACGATTTGGACCGGCTGATCAAGGATGCGCTAACTGAAGTTCGAGACGAGGACGCCTTCGCTACCGCCATGGCGGCTGAGCCGGGCATCAGGCTGGTGGCCGTCAAGACGCTTGCTGAGAAACTGGGAGCAGAATGACAACCGCTCTGCACTGACCGGTGCCGGGCATCAACACGGTTCTTAGGCCCAAACAGGAAGTTGCGCAGCGCGAATTCGTCTGCACGAATACGATCAGGGCGTGGATAGAGAGTGGACGCCTGGAAGCCTTTCGCCTCGAAGGCGACAGGTCGTGTCTATGTCGCTATTGACTGAAGCTTCTACAGCTACGCCGAGGCATTTTACAGATCCAGGAGCTTGGAGATGGTTAGCAGAGACATTTGGACGTTACATCAACATCGTTGGTCGCCATACGCATGCATTGTTAGCCCTATCGTGACGCCTATCGTACGATGCAAGGGTGCCTAGGACAATTTTGTCACGGTGCAACCATTGGAACAGATCACGCTTATGCCCTCTCGAAATGTCACGGTCATCACTGGGCTGAGTTAAGCGGTACTACTTCTCCGCCCTTGGTGACCAGTTATAGGAATTTCATGGGGCTTCCTTTCGAGTTGCGGCTGCCTGCGCCCGAGCTGGCGACTATACACAGATAGCTATCTGAAAATTGAGGATCTCCGTGAGCGTTTTGCGCCCTCAAAATGTTAACGTCTCGCGCTATGGCTAACGTGTTTCTGCCGGATAGCCTTGCAACGTAATGACGATGAGTGCGCGAAACTCCTACATCGGATTGGCTTGATCTCTTGGTGCGAATCATATAGATTGAGTACGGAATACAAGCAGGGAGGGGAATGGAAAAGCCGTGGAAAGCTTTGGCGTTGGTTCCTCTCTTTGCGCTGGTAGCCCCTACTTTCATGGGCCAACAAGTACACGTCGCCAATGCTGACAGGCGCCCCAACGTCCTAATCATCGTTACTGATGATCAGCGAGGCGGCCTTCATGTCATGGATGACACGATGAGATGGTTCGGGCAGGGAGGCACCCGGTACACGAACGCCTACGTCACCACACCTACCTGCTGCCCCTCACGTGCTTCCATCCTGACCGGCAGGTACGTGCACAATCACAAAGTCAATAACGAGGTTAAGGCCACGGTACTCGATCAAGCAACAACCATTAATTACTATCTCAACAATGCCGGATACCACACTGCCCTATTCGGAAAATACCTGAACAGCTGGCCACTTGACGCGCCACCTCCCAACTGGGACGAGTTCGCTTACTTCAAGAATTCCAACTTGGCCGCCTATAACGGTCAAGACTGGAACGTCGACGGCACTGTAACCAATACAGGAAAGTATGCGACTCATTATATGGGTGATCGCGCGGAAGCACTCATTCGAAGCTCGAGCGCCCAACCGTGGCTCCTATATCTTGCCACCCCGAACCCCCATGGCCCCTTTGTCGCAGAAGCTCAGTACGCGAGAGCGGATGTAGGTCCTTTTGAGTCCAATCCAGCTATAGAGGAGACAGATCGTTCGGACAAGCCACTTTTCGTGCGAAACTCTTCCTTCACGAACGGTGCCGACGTGGCAAAGAAACAATTGCGGACCCTCCTCTCAGTGGACGATCTGGTTCAGCGAGTTTTCGTCGCACTGCGAGACACGGCTCACCTGAACAACACGTTGGCCCTGTTCATTTCGGACAACGGCCGCTTATGGGGAGAACACATGCGTTGTTGTAAGTCGGTTCCATATCTTCAGTCAATCCAGGTGCCGATGTTTGCTCGCTGGCCAGGGCATTTCCCGACAGGAAACTTGGACGGTCGTATAGTAGCAAACATCGATATTGTTCCCACAGTACTGGAAGCTGCGGGTGTAAATGCCGCCAACGCGCCACTGGATGGGCGCTCCCTCTTGTTGGCCGGCTCACGTACCCGTCTCCTGACCGAGTTCTTCAAGAGCAAAGGGGACGCTCCGCCTTGGGCCTCAACATTGACCCCTTCCTATCAGTACACGGAGTACACGACTGGGGAACACGAGTACTACGACCTCGTCGATGACCCCTGGCAACTGACGAATCTCTTGGGAGATCAGGACCCGAACAATGACCCCCCGAACCTGTCGCAGTTGTCTTCTAAACTTGCCAGTGACAAGCAGTGCATTGGGGAGTCGTGTCCGTAACGCAGCCCGGACCATGGCCATAACAGGTCAGGTTCGTCCTGTTGACGAGGCGAGTGGATGGCCTCGCCCGGTTTAGGGCGGTTTGGGTGACTCCCACAGCACGGGCATTCTCGGCCTGCTTGACGAGCCGTCGAGACCTTGCTTGCCCAGGAAAGGGTGACATAGTGACGAGGGACGCTTGGGAGGAGATGAGCATGAGGGGGATGCGCGCCGTCGCGATCGTTACTTGCCTACTGGGGGGTGGGCTTGCTCAGCCTTTAGCTCAAGCAGGGGACACGACTGTTACATGTAAGGGACAGCCGGTGACCATCGTCGGGACCGCCGAAAGTGAGACGATTACGGGGACCGAGGGTAACGATGTCATCAACGGGCTGGCCGGCACCGATCATATTGATGGTCTCGGTGGCAACGATCTCCTTTGCCAGGGAGCCGGCTGGTACGGGGGCATTCGAGGTGACGAGGGTAACGACGTTTTGCTTGGGAGCGCCAACTATGACGACGAACTCGATGGCGGTCCAGGAAACGACACCCTTTATGGCTTCGGCACCTGCTGCCACGGCGAACAGGACCTAGGCGGCGGGACAGGCAGTGACCTGATCTACGGAGGCTCCGAGTTCGAATACCTCAGGGGCGGCGAGGGTAACGATAGGCTTTACGGACGTGGAGATGGTGACTTTGACTACGTCTATGGTGAAGGCGGTAATGATCTCTTGGTCCCCGGACCGGGAACTGACGGTGAAACTAACGGAGGACCCGGCACCGACAAGTGTGTCACCCAGCCTGAGGACCAGTTGGTAACGGAATGCGAGAACTGAGTTCTTAGGACACGTCGAGTCGGCCCGTTGCTCATAGCAATAGCAGTTCCGCAGTGTTCGAAGCGCTTCCGCGTAGCGGGGGTCGGCCTTCAAGGTTGCCTGTGATCGCGAGTTGCTCGGCGTACCCCGAGGCCAAGCGCGCCGTAGAGTTGTGATGTGCGACAGGATGCCTCTAGGCTCTTGAGAGCCATTCGGCGGGGCGCGCTGTACTCCCCGCCCAAGCTAGTTCGGCTTCTAGAGGCCGCTTCGATCGCAAGCCTTACACTAATCCCTACCGGGATTTTGGAGCAAGTCGTGGCACCCCACCCGCTAAGCTGCTACGATCTAATCCGCGTTGGCCCACGCTCGACTCCCGTTCGGAGACCCACGCTCTCCGGCGACTAGGGGGTAAAGGGGATCGATGTCCTCGGGTAGATGTTGCTGGCGTGTCTGAGCCCGGCAGCGGTATGGAGCGTGGGTTCTGCCGTATGCCGTGAGGACACGTGATGACTAAACACAAACACCTTAAAGATCGAGTCCGCGCGCGCATGAGCAAGACGGGCGAGAGCTACAGTGCCGCCCGTCGACGCGTCATCGCGGCACGCCCGGATGTTGAGCAGGCCGAGACCGGCTACAGGCTGCGAGGAGGCGTTCATCCCGACACGGCCGCGTTCGCGAACACGTTAGCCAACGCGGACGTCACCATTTCCGGTAAATCGCCAAGTGAAGCGCTGATGCTTGGGATCGGCGGTGGCCTTGGTGCCGGTTACATACTGTGGCAGTTCACAGGTCATCACCCGATCGTGACTCTGGGGTTTCGCAATCAATGGCAGTACCCCGATCGCTGGCTGGTCAAGACCAGTCGCCGTCTAGGGATCGAGCCAGCGGTCAGGGAAACCTCGGGTCACGTCTCCGCTCTCAGGTCCCTGCGGGACGCTCTCACATCGCCCGGCCCCCGACCACTCGTTTGGATCGATGCGCAGGAGATCGGCTATTGGCATATGCCACAGCGATTCTCGGGCCACGGCGGCTATCCAATCGTCATCTACCAGGATCTAGAGGGGCGCTTTCTTGTCGATGACCGAAACAGCGTCCCGCTATCCGTGGACGAAGCGACGTTAACAGCCGCTCGCGGTCGCGTGTCTTCGTACCGGAATCGCCTCGTCACCTTCCGAGTACCCGACGACATCCCCGAGGCCGTGCTGGTGGGAGCGATTGAGGACGGACTCGCGGATCAGGTGAGCCATCTTGAATCTGAGTCCGACTCGTTCTCCTTACCAGCTTGGCGGAAGTGGGCGCGGATGCTCACAGACACTCGTCAGAAGAAGGGTTGGGCCACCGCATTCGACGGCCAGGTCGGGCTCTTCGGAGCCTTGCTGTCCATGTACGAGAGCATCGAGTCCTCCGGATATGGAGGGGGAACGTTGCGGAGGCTCTATGCAATCTTCTTGGACGAGGCCGCTGAGATCCTTGAGTGTCCCGCGTTGAAATCGGTTGCCGACGGGTACAGAAACCTAGACCATCAGTGGATTCAACTGGCCGAACGAGCCGCTCCGAAGGACGTCGGCTCGTTTGGCCACGCCCGGAAGCTGATCGACGCCCTGCACGAGCACATGTTGGACGGAGGCGACGCAGCCAGACCCGCAGCTCGAGGAGTGGCGAAGGAGCTGTGGAGCCTTCGAGATGCCAAGGATGGAGCGCGACCGTTCGAATGGGAAGCCTTTGCCGACTTGCTTGAGGACTTAGGAAATGAGATGCGCGCGATCTACGAAGGCGAGTGCAACGTCCTGAACGAACTCGCCTCGGCTGTCAAGACGTCGGCTTTTGGATCGAGCAGGAGCCGTAGGACATGACACCTGATTCTTGAGACTGACTACGTGTGGCCCGAGCTTAGGCGCCAGCAGAGCCCTTTGTGAGCGCTCATTTTCACTCCGCGGGGGGACGGCGGTCGCTTCCTAGTGCTCGTAAATAGTGGGCAAGGGGACGCCCGCAAAGTCGACTGGCAGATGATCGCGCTGGGCGAGGGGAGCCACCGATCGTTCGACGCGAGGGCCACACACCTCCGATCCCGAGGCTCGCCGCCGGCGCCTCCTACCCGTTCGTAGCGACGCTTGTGGGGTGGGGAATGGCTTCCGACGTAGTGGTGCGCCCTGATCTGGCGAGACGCCAGGAAAGGACGATCTCACTCAGTACCTTGTGAGCCCGGTCGCCGCCTGCTCGGCCCGATTGGCTACGTTCCCGCCGGCTGAGTTCGAGCAGCGGTGGGCGAACGAACTGAGCGAAGGAACGGCAAAAGCGTGAGGGATCCCCGACCCGCCATTGTGTTCCCCCGCTCGTCGGCCTGCACGAGCGCCACAGGCAGTCCTAACCCATCGCCGGTACTCTTACGTAATGCGACCCCTTCGGTATTCCATCAACGTCACATTGGACGGGTGCTGCGATCATCGTGCAGGGATTTCGCCGGACGAAGAGCTGCATCGTCATGCGGCCGAGAACCTCGCCCAGGCCGATGCCCTCCTCTTTGGCCGGGTGACCTACGAAATGATGGAGGCAGCGTGGCGGCCGCCGGCGCCGCCGGGAGCGAGGCCTGATTGGATGGAACCCTTCGCCCGGACGATCGACGCGGCAAAGAAGTACGTCGTGTCGAACACCCTGGAGCGGGTCGATTGGAACGCGGAGCTCGTGCGCGGTGATCTGGGGAAGGCCGTTCAGCAGCTCAAGCGGGAGTCGGGTAAAGGACTGTTCACCGGAGGCGTGAAGCTTCCGCTGGCGTTGACGGAGCTGGGATTGATCGATGAGTTCGAGTTCGTGGTGCACCCCACGCTAGCGGGCCATGGGCCGACGTTGTTCGCGGGACTATCGAAGCATGTCGACTTGAAGCTCGTGAGCCGACTGGAGTTCGGCTCGGGGGTCGTGGCAATGCGTTACGAGCCGAGAAGATAGCCTTCGGGCTTGCTAGCCCCGAGTCGGCCGATCAAGGAGCAACTCGGCCAGGCGTTCAGTCCGGGACGTCCCGCCAGGGCGCAACGACCCGCACCCGCCACCTGATCCCGTCGATGAGCTGCCGTTTCGTCTACTCCGACGGCCGACCCGACCGCGTGGGCACAGGCAACAGCGGCTCCAGCCGCGCCCACTGCTCATCGGTCAGGCCAAGCCGCCTCGTCACCGCTAGGGTGGCCACGAGGTCTCCGGTGTTCTTCTTGGTCGATGAACCCTCTACGGGACACCTCACTTACTTCCCGATCACGACACGCCCGTCACACCGGACTGCGAGGCAGACCCCTAGGTACCTGATGTCGAGGTGTGACCGATAAGCATCAGAGTGGGTCCAGGCGGGCCTTGAGCAGGCAGAACTCATTGCCTTCGGGGTCGGTCAGGACATGCCACTGCTCCTCCCCTGTCTGGCCGATGTCGGCCGGGCGCGCACCGAGCTTCAGAAGGCGTTCGAGCTCGGCGTCCTGATCGCGGTCGGTGGCGTTGACGTCGATGTGCAGCCGGGATTTCCCCTTCTCCGGCTCATCCCTGCGACTGAGGATGATCGTCGGCTGCGGACCGCCGAACCCTTCGCGCGGCCCGATCTCCACCGAGCCGTCGTCCTCGCGATCGAGCACGACGAAGTCCAGGACCTCGCACCAGAACCGCGCCAGCACCTCAGGGTCGCGGCAACCGAGCACGAGCTCACTGATACGACATGCCATTAACGAAACCTGCTCTCAGCCTGGGAACTCCGGGGAGGCCACACGCGAACCATGGGCCTCCCAGCAGTGAAACAATCCCGCGACCGTACCAGACGAGGCGATGCACGGGCGAAATGATTTCAGGGTCGCCCCTGTCCGGGCAGCTGGGCAATTTGCCGTTGGCCATGCAGTAGGGAAGCTGACTTTGAGACACGACCTAGGGCGCGAGCTCGCTTTGTTCTCTCTCCAAAGGCCGCTCGGATCACGGCAGACCGGGTGGCCGCAGCGCGCACGCAATCTGCGGCATGTCCGTGCGTCGCCGTCAGTGTCGAACTTCTGACGGGTGGCGACAAGCATGGTAACGACTTGTCTTGCTAGCCCAACTGCAGGATCGTCTCTTCGATTTCGGCTCCACGTGGCGGAGCGAAGGACACCTCCGTGCCGATGATTCGGAACCCAGTCTTCTCAAGCACCCGGAGTGAGCCGACGTTGTCGCTCGCAGCCCGGGCATAAAGGGGTCGAACCCGAACCACTTCGAGAAACAAGGAAAGGGCCCGACTGGCGATGCCCCGCCCCCATACGGCACGGTCGATCCAGTACGTGACCTCGGTCTGCCCCTCGACGACGAAGCTGCCGATGCTGCCGACCAACTCGCCCTCCCATGTGATTGCGCGCAGCGTGTTCTCGGGCGACTCCATCACCCTCACCATGTGTGCGTCGAACCGCTGCCGGTCATCCGGGTTTTCGGGCGTGAATGCTGCCATTCTGACCGACTCCGGATCGCTCCACTGGCGAAACAGCGCGTCCAGATCAGACTCGTGCACCGGCCGTAGTATCACCGCCCGCTCGCCAATCTCGTTCACGATTCGGACCCTAACAATCTCCGGGACGAGTACGGATTCGGAATTCATCCTCTTGACCAGCCCATCTGCCGGGTAGTCGGCCCGTAGCTGGTGATCGTGTATTGCTCGGGCGGCCGGACTGTCGAGATCCGCCTATCTCACCGCTTTCTTCACGAGCGCGGCGATCTTTGCCTCTTCCGCGGCGGTCAACTCCTTCAGCGCGAAGGAGGTCGGCCACATGGCGCCTCTGTCGAGATTCGCCTCGTCGCTGAAGCCGAACGTCGCGTACCTCGACTTGAACTTCTGCGCGCTTTGGAAGTAGCAGACGACTTTGCCGTCCTTGGCATACGCGGGCATCCCGTACCAGGTTTTCGGCGAGAGGGCTGGCGCGCTAGCTTTGATGATGGCATGGAGCCGCTTAGCCATGGCGCGCTCCGATCCCTGCATCTCGGCAATCTTCGCGAGCACGGCGCTTTCCCCGTCCGCCTTGTCCGAGCGCGGGCCGCGGCGCGCTTCCGCCTTCAGCTCTTGGGCGCGCTCCTTCATCGCATCTCGTTCCTCGTCCGTGAATCCCTTGGACTTCTTCGCGGTGGTGGTCTTGGCGGACTTCTGCGTGTCCTTCATTGCAGGTTTCCTCCTCTACGAGTCTTGATGGGGGACGACCCTCATGCTAGGGAGCCGGGGGTCGGCAATCATCGGTCCTGAAGCAGTCCGAGGACGTTGCCATCGGGGTCGGTGACGGTGGCCACCAGGCGGCCGCCAACTGACGTCGTGCGCGGGCTCCTTCACGGTGGCACCCGCGGCGGTCACCTCGGCCAGCTTCGCCTCGATGTCCGCCACGTGCCAGTAGGCCACCGGTGTGGTCATGTCCTGGGGTCCACCGCCCGGGACCAGCCCGATGTGCTGGCCCTCGGCCTCGAAGCCGACGTAGTAGGACTCGTCGGTCTGCGGCGGTACGCCGAGCAGGGCGGCGTACACCTCCTTGGCCGTCGCCAGGTCGGAAACGGGGTGCAGCACGGTCTTGATTCCCTGGGTGGAAGAGCCGGTCATGGTCACTCCTGAAGTCGTGGGTCATATCGACCCGGTGTGTACGGTCGTGTTCAATCTAGTTGCGGCACGTGACCGACGCTTCTCGATTCCTGATCGGTCTAGTCACCTGTGCTCAGTGGTTCTTGCGCTGGGCCAGCAGCACGACGCAAGCGATGGCGCTGAATATGACAGTCGCGACCCCTGAGCCGCCTAGCGTCGGGCGCGGGCCCAGCGCGGTGGTGAGCGGTCCGCCCAGCGCGGTGCCGAGCGGAGATGCGGTGAGCAGCACCGCGCTACGGGCTGCGAGCATCGCCGCCAGGGCTGAGGTGGCGACTGCGCCTGCATCAGCGTCACCAAGAGTGGTACGAACGGTTCTGGATGTAGCCGAGATCGACGTGTCTCAGCTGTCAGTCAGGTCCGCGATCGCGGACGGCTCAACGCTGCTGCTGGATGCGGATCAGGTTGCCCGCGGGATCCCGGAAGGCGCAGTCGCGAAGCCCATACGGCTGGTCGATCGGCTCCTGGACGACCTCGGCGTCGCCGGCCTCCAGCCGCTCGAATGTGGAGTCGACGTCCCTCGTGGCCAGGTTGATGGAGGCGTAGGTGCCCTTGGCCATCATCTCGGCGATGGTGCGGCGCTCGTCGTCTGTGAGGCCGGGGGTTGCGCCCGGCGGGTAGAGGACGATGGACGTGCCCGGCTGGTCGACAGGGCCCACCGTGATCCAGTGCATCCCGCCGTATTCGACGTCGTCGCGGACCTCGAAGCCGAGGGTGTCGCGATAGAAGGCGAGGGATGCGTCGGGGTCATCGTGCGGGAGCATGGTCTGGTAGATGGTTATGTCCATGGCTGTCATGTTAGCTGTGGTTCCGTGACCGGCGCTTCTCGATTCCTGATCGGTCTGGTCACCTGTTTCGCAACGCACGGCGGTATCCCCGCCATCGCGCCCGCCTCGTGGCGTCGGTAGGTGCTGGGCGGCATACCGACGAGCTCGGTGAAGCGAGTGCTGAAGGTGCCCAGCGACGAGCAGCCGACCGCGAAGCAGACCTCGGTGACGCTGAAGTCGCCACGACGAAGCAGCGCCATCGCGCGCTCGATGCGCCGCGTCATCAGATAGCTGTACGGCGACTCGCCGTAGGCGAGCCGGAACTGGCGGCTGAGGTGCCCAGCCGACATGTGGGCGCCGCGAGCGAGTGCCTCGACGTCCAGCGGCTGCGCGTACTCCCGGTCGATCCGGTCGCGGACGCGGCGCAGCCGCGCGAGGTCGCGCAGGTGCTGCGCCGCGGCGGGTCTGCTGGTCACCTGCGAGATCGTGCCACGTCGTACAGGAGGTGTCTAGCCGGCAATCGCCGATTACGTGTCTCGAGGCGCTCGACGCTGGACCAAGAGGTGTATATCCAGTCCTGGCTGGGGAAATCGTGCAGACCTTCCAAAGAAACTCTACCCTTCATCACTACTTGGGCCTGGAATCCTGATAACTCGAGCGAAGGAGTCTTTCTGAACCAAGTTCGCAACTTCCGTCCAGAAGAACTAGACGCGTGCCTTGAAATCGTCCGAGGACTACCCGACTTCTTCACCGAGGACGTCCCGGACAACGTTCTCCGCGATCTGCAGCGCCACGCCGCTTGGGTCATCCTGGAGGCAGAGGGGCTCGTCGGGTTTCTCGTGGCGGAGAGGCGCTCTCCTCTTGCGGCGGAGATTCTCTGGATGGCCATCCGTCCAGATCGACGCAACGCCGGGTACGGCACGCTCCTGCTTGACGCCGTACTTCGCACCCTGCGACTTGAGGGCATCGCCGTTGTCGAAGTCAAGACGCTGGACCGCTCCGCGAGCTACGCTCCATACGAGGCCACCAGGGCCTTCTGGGAACACCGGGGCTTCGTACAGATTGACAGCATCGACCCCCTTCCCGGCTGGGAGCCCGGCAACCCGTCGGCCTTGTATGTCGCTGCCCTCATCACGACCCGATGATTGGTTCAGGTTTCTCAGCTCCGGGATGACTCGCTCGCTTTGTCTGGAATGATTCCAAAAGGTAGGGGGTTCGGATTTCGAAATGTGTGCATTCATGCGGGCCGTCTGGCGGTCGCCTCGCATCAACGAGGTCGCCCTTCGGCACTAGCGGCGACTAAGGCGCGGCGTCAACGGCGCCGTTAGTGAGTGTTTTTCCAAAGGACCTTGCACTCGCGACGGAGCGAAGGTGGGCGAGGCGATGTGTCACCTCCTTTACTCGTCGTCTGAGCCCGCCCGCGCCGGTCGCCTCACTACGCGCTCTCGCGGGTCTTAACCCCGCCCTGGGAGCGACGCGACAAAGCCTTCCCAAACGAAGCTAGTCCATCGTTAGGAGAGGCACGTACCCAGAGCCTCTCCGAAGACAGCCGGGCAGCGAGGTAGGGGCTCGTCGCTCCGAGCCGCTGTGACTACGGCTTCCACGGCCGTCACCACCACGCTCGGGCGCTCTTCATGGATGAAGTGTCCGGTGCCGTCTGCACGAAGATGGATCGAGTTGTCCCCCAGCTCTGCCAACCTCGCCTGATGCCTCGCGAAGATGGGAGCCGCCCACCGAGGGATCCCCTCCCCCTCATATGTTGCCTGTGAAAGGACGATGGAGGGGAGATCGCCGAGCGGGGCGGCGTCGAGCACCTGTTCTTCGGTCGCTTGAATATCGACTTTTCGTCCGCCGTCAATCCAGGGGCTGTCGTCCCACTTTGGCCACAAGTCGATCTCCCATGCAGTGGACACATCTTCGAAGACGAAGCCCGCAATATCATCAGGGTAACGATCGGCGTAGACCCGGGTGATAAGTCCGCCATAGGAGTGAGGAACGAGAACGTAAGGGGGTTCGATCCGCGCCCCTTCCAGCAAGCTATGCAATTCCTCCGCCTGGAGAGCGGCTGTGGGTGTCCCGGCGTCCTTCGGCCGCGGGTCGCTCGTTCCCGTGCCAGCTCGATCATAAGTGCATACACGAGTAGCGGCGTCGTCGAGCAGTGGCATGAAACCGAGCCAGGTGCTGGTTCCGTCGGAGTCGAGCCCAGCCTCCAGGATCACAGCCGGGCTCCCCTCACCGCGGCACTCGTATGAGAGTCGATATCCTCCAACGTCGACCCTTCCTCTACCTAAGGGCGGCGCGGGCGAGCCGCTCTCTGCCTGCACTCGTCCACGCACTTGTTCGCACGACGGAAGCGCAACGAGGACAGCTGCCAACGCCGTCGCACGCAGAACGAATGGAACTCCCCGCATCCTCCTGAGGCTACTCCGCTCTGGAGGTGAAGGTCCACTCAAAAGCGAAGGTAGGCCACACCAACGTCTACGGCGGCTTGGATTTTCCGCTTAATGGAGATGGCTCAAACGCGTATATTGACGCCGAGCGGCCTTTCTTGACCGTTACCGTGAATCGAGGTTGCTGAATGAACTCGTCCCAGTCCATTTCGTCGCCACCCTCTGCCTTGGCTTCGTCGAAGAGTGCCAGCCAGGCCTCCTTCTAGCAGAAGCAGGTCACATTCAGCCCCTCAACTCGGCTCGACAATGCCGATATGCGTGCTAAGGCCAGCCGTCTATGTGTCTATGCTTCAAGCATTAGTGTGCTCGGCCTAGGAGGAGACGGTGGTGTGTTGCGAAGAGTGCGGTTCAGCAAAAGCTGCCACATTTCGCTTCATACGAACTTGATTTCGTTACATCGAAAGAGAACAAGTAGCCTCAAGGACTCTGCATTCCCACATGAGTGCCAATCCATGAAGGAAAGGTGCCCTGTCGTCGGCTTACGGTGAAGTCATGGTGACTCTACTGAGCTGGAACCTGCACAACCTTAATCTCTGGCCGGATATCGCAGCAGACGCAACTGTCGATGTCGCGCTTTTGCAAGAAGCTCGCCGCCCAGAGGAAGACTGTCCCCTCGACATCACGCCGACCCGCGACTCTGCTTGGTTCACCGCCGGCTGGGAGCACCGCCCCTGGCGGACCGCCATCGCCCGGGTGTCCGAGCGAGTGAGTCTCCAACCGCGCGCAATGGTTGGTATAGGTGACCGGGACCGAAGCGGGATCGTTGTTAGCCGCCCCGGCACACTCACAGCCGCAGATGTCGTGGTAGGTGACACCGTCGCGTTCACAGCCGTCTCCATGTACGCGGCATGGGAGCGACCGCCGGGAGAGAATCGCCCGATTACCTCTGATTCGTCGGCTCACCGGCTGCTGTCCGACCTCGCCACGCTCGTATGGGGCAGGAGCGGGCATAGGATCGTCGCCGCCGGTGACCTGAACATTCTGTTCGGGTACGGGGACTACGGCAGCCCCTACTGGAGAGATCGTTACGCCACAGTGTTCGAGCGAGCGAGGGCCATGGGACTCCACTTCGCTGGTCCCCGTCACCCGAATGGTCGTCAGGCCGAGCCATGGCCCAAGGAGCTACCGATCGACAGCATGAACGTGCCCACCTACCACACCCACGCCAAGGGCCCGGCCGGAGCCACTCGGCAGATGGACTTCGTTTTCGTTTCACAGGACCTCGCAGAGCGCACACGGGTACGCGCTCTCAACGAGCCAGCGACATGGGGCCGAAGCGACCACTGCCAGATCCTGATTGAAGTCGATGTTTAGGAGACAACGCCGCTAGGGCTTCCCCGAGCTCAACCAGCGAACGCGTGGGAGCGATACATACTAACCCTGAGAAACCAGAGGGACAGTCAGTGTCGCCCTTGAACCGTCTCCCATGCCTCCCATGCGATGTGCCCAATAACAGCCGTGATGGCGAGCGCGATTAGAGGATCGCCGATCGGGAAACCGATGCCCACAACTATTGCACTCAGCACGACTCCTCCGCTTACCATCGCATCCACGCGAGCGTGATGGCCGTCTGCGATGAGGGCTGGGCTGTTGATTCTCTCGCCCGCTCGTGAGCGGACGCGTGCTGCCACTGCATTGCCTGCTACGCCAATCACACCTGCAAGGGCTAATGAGAGCAAGTGATCGGGCGTCTGCGGATTGATCAGCTTGTCTACTGCCGCGACTCCCGCCACGACACCGCTGACCAGGATCGCGAATACGACCGCCAGACCCGCATACCTCTCGGCTCTCGCTGACCTCAGAGCGAATGCGATCCCGACCGGGACTGCGGTGAGGGCGTCGCCGATGTTGTGGATGAGGTCCGCGAACAGGGCAACGCTGGCACTCGCGACGACGATGGCGACCTGAGCAAGCGCGGTAGCTCCTAGGATGCCGAGAGATAAGCCAACTGCCCGCAGCCCCTCGCGCGTTCGCCGATCAAGCTCAGGCAGCTCGTGCGTGTGGTCCTGATCGAGGTGACAGGTCGCTGTATGAGACATGGCAGTCAGGGTAGCTCTGAACGCTCCCCAAACTCGACAATCGGGACAGCTTGGGGTGGAGAGGGCTGCAAACCCTTGTGCCGCAGGACAGAGCTGGCCCCGGGACGTGAGGTCGCTAAGAAACGTGACCACGGCGCTCCCGGAGAGAGGGGCCCATCAGTGCGAGTATCTCAGACCCCCCGCCCTTCGTTCTGATCGCAGGCGCTGCAGAGCCCGAACACCTCAGCCGTGTGAGTTACAGAGGAGAACCCGTGTCGGCGGCCGGCCTCTCTTACCCAGGTCTCGATCGCTCGGCTGCGGATCACTGCGGTCTTGCCACATGATCGGCACACGATGTGGTGGTGGTGCTCATCGATCGCGCAACGTCGATACAACGCCTCACCCTCATCGTTGCGTACGACATCGACCTCTCCGGCGGCCTCCAGAACTTGGAGGGTCCGGTACACAGTCGTGAGCCCGACTCTCACACCGCGGTCGATCAACACGCTGTGTAGTTCCTGAGCAGTGCGAAATGGCGACGTCTCTTCCAGAACTTCCTGGATAGCAGACCGCTGCCAAGTTTTCCTGACCACCAAGTTCGTCATCACTACTCCAGCAATAGCAAGGCCGCCATGGCGCCGATGCCACCGACCAGAGCTACCAGTTGCGCGAGAGATTTGGCCGGCTCTGGTTCCTTGTGGAGGTCCGGAAGGAGATCCGTGCTTGCGATGTAGATGAATGATCCGGCCGAAAACGGAACGAGCATCCTTTCGATCAATTCAACCGGCACGAGGATCAGAACGGCCAGAGCTCCCAACACCGCCACGGCTGCGCTCAAGAAATTGAGGGCAAGGGCGCGTCTCGGGCTAAGGCCCGCGTGCAACAGGATCCCGAAGTCTCCGAACTCTTGAGGAATCTCATGGAGAGCCACGGCAATGGTGGTCGCCATCCCCAGCTCGGTTGAGACTGCGAACGAACCGGCGACTATCGCCCCGTCCACGAAATTGTGGAGGCCGTCTCCCACCAGGTTCGTGATCGCCACGGGATGCAGGACTTCCTCATGAGGGAAGTGCGCGTGGTGCCAGTGCAGCACCTTCTCGAGCGTGAATAGCGTCAGCACGCCGGCAAGCAGGGCCGTCGACGCGGTCACATCGAACCCCCTGGGCGATTCAGCTATCTCGGGGATGAGATGGAAGAAGGCATCACCCAGCAGCGCGCCGGCTGCGAACGCCACCACGAAGAAGAGGCTTCTCTCGAGCCAGTCTCGTTTGATCACGAGACCGATCGCACCGATCACCGAGAAGGAACTGATCAAGACGACCCCTATCAGGGCCGGAGCCCATGAAGCTTGAGTACCCATGCGGAGGTCTTACCCTTATTGAAAATGATTGTCAATTGCGAACATCAACCGAGGGCGGGTAATGGAGCGACAGCCCGCTTTCGCGACCCGAAGGGCTCCCTCACCCGATATCAGGACCCGACTCTGAGTTGAGCCGACGCATCACTCTGACCGGAGAGGCCTTCGGCCTCGTGGGTGCCCAAGACGACACCTGGCACCGGGGCGGCACGAGCTGCTACTCCAGCAGGTCTTCGCGGTCCTCGCCGTTATCGTTCTCTGACCGGCGCCCGTACTGATCGGGGATAGATCCCCAGCCCCAGATCGGAATCGGTAACGCCGGTTCCTCGCCGAAGACCTCCGCGGGGTCGATGCCAACTTCTTCGACCCTGCAGTGATGAGTCCAGTCGTCACCGAAATCAAAGACGTACTCGAACTCATCGCCCTTGGAGAGCTCGGAAGAAACCGTGACCCGTTCGTGGTCGAGCCAGTCGGGGAACTCGGGATCCGGGTAACCGATCTCTCGTCCGTCTTGGAGCCGGAAAACCTGCAAATGGCCGAGGTCCCAGCGCGCCAAATGCAGATCGATCGCGTCGGCCAGGTCGCCGAAGGTGTTGGTCGGGCCGACGACGAAGACGCGCCCGGGTGGCGGGTCAAAGTCCATGCCTCGCCCACTCACCAGCTCGACGCGTACCGTAATCCAGTCGGCCATGACCTACCGATTATTGCAGTTCGTCAAGAGAGGGCGACTGCTATTTATCATTCGACCAACTCGCGGCCAGTGTCTCTTCCCCAGATTGGGCTACGAGCCTGATCTCTTCGAGATCGTGCAGTGGGATCGGCAACGACTTTCCCCACGAGCCCTCCCCCTCGTGCACGTAGATCTCCCCCAGTTCCCAGGTCCGACCGTCTTCGGACAACACCTCGCCGTCGTAAGTCGTCGTCGATCGTCCAGATGTGATCACGCAGAAGATCCACGAAGGGGATCCCTGATAGCCGAAGATGTACCCGAAGCGGACCCCGCGCTCGTCGGTGAGCGGATGGGCCGCAACGTAATCGCCGTTGGCGATCCTAAGCGTGTCTCGGTAGCTGTCGGCCAGTTCACGATCTCCTCGCCCCACGACGTACATCGCCGATGCGCTCAGTAGGATCGAGAGCAACGCTACTGCCGTGATCAGGACCTTCTTGCGCTGCCTCCATTTCTTCTCGCTGTTCACTCCAAGACGGTCTACGACGCGCGATTCAAAGCCCACGGGCGGCTCGGCACTGGGTGCCAACAGCAAGAGTGCGTCGCCCAACTCGTTGAGCCTCCGGAGCTCGTCACTGCAGCGCTGGCAGCTACCCACATGCTCGAGGGCACGCGCTCGATCCTCGCCGGTGAGTGTGCCAAGCGCCAGCTCAGGAAGCAGCAGCTCACCCTCCGCACATCCCGGTCTATTCATTGGTCACCCCGAGCGCAGCGCGCAAGCGCAGCATCGCCGCTCGCAATCGGGTCTTTGCCGTCCCCAGCGGAATGCCCTCCCTCTCGCTTATCTCCCGACTGGTTCTTCCCTGGAAGGCAGCCAGCAGCAGCACCCGGCGCTGCTCTTCGGGGAGCTCCAGGATCGCCCGGCGTAATCGTTCGACCTCCGCAGCGAGCATGCCCTCACGCTCGGTATCGGGCTGGGGGCGGCTCAGGTACAGCAGGGTCGTGTCTTCGAGCACATTCACGTTGCGCACGCGCACGCGTAGAGCGTCGATAGCCAAATTGCGAGCGATGGTGAGCAGCCATGTGTCGACGCGCCCGCGGCGGGGATCGAAGACCCCCGCATGTTCCCAGGCCCGCACGAACGTCTCCTGAGCAATATCCTCCGCACTCGCAGGCTCCTTCAAGATTGCCAGCGCCAGCCCGAACACACGCTCCTGGAAGCGTCGCACAAACGCTGCGGTTACCTCCGGGTCTCTGGACGCGAACCCCGCGAGCAGCGATTCATCGGGCAGCGGCCTCATGTATCAGGACGCTAAAGGGGAATGGCTGCTTGCGCCACCCTATTTTCCACCCTTCTTGATGGGGTCGCCGGCCGCGTCCACCACCCACCAAACGTCGCTGAGCCCTTGACCATTGACGTCGCCGGCCTTCTTGTCGCCGGAGAAGTGGTACAGGGGCAAGTCGTTGTAGGTCACCTGCTGGGTCCCGTCCTTGCGTTCGGCGGTCCCGAGCAGAGACTCGTCGATACCGTCTCCCGCACTCACCTTGCCCTCCATCGCCGGCCACGCCTCCGCACAGTCGCCGTAGCAGGTCGGCTTTCCGTCTTGCTGCTGATCGGGCACGAACATGTAGAGGGCCATGCCGTCCTGGTCTACGACCAACTCGCCGAGGTCGCTGCTCGCCAGCTCCAGCACGGGACCGCTCGACTCCTCCTGTTGTGAGGACGACCCTGGCTGCGCGGGGCTCTGACTGTCGTCGGACCCGCAGCCGGCCAGCAACAGGGCCGCGACGGCGGAAAGGGCAAGGATGCGACGCATAAAGAGACCTCCCATCTCAAGGACTTATCCGAGGTAATACGGAGGCGGCACCCAAAGGGTTCATGTGCTCTTTCGAGAATCGACCATCGGTAGTAGTCGTCCCACTCGCGGCCGCCCCTCGGCGGGCACCCACTAGGGAGTCCGTGCTCGACCACCGGTCCCGGCGAACGTGATCATCGAGCCAGTCGCTCGTTCCGTGAAGCTCTCGCCGAGACTGCCGGCCAGGTGTGCTTCTATTGCGTCTGATTCTTGCCTCAAGGGGCTTGAAACGGCCCGACGGTCGGTGCACACTAACGATCCACGCGCAGGGCGTGGTGCTACAACCACAGGAAGGTAGGGGGCATGGGAATCATTGCTTTGCTGATACTGGGGCTACTGGCGGGCGCCATCGCCAAAGCGCTGCTGCCGGGCGACGACCCCGGCGGCTTCATCATCACGATGATCATCGGCGTCGCCGGCGCTCTGCTGGGCGGATTTCTGGCGGGGGCGTTGTTCGACGCCAAGCCGATGGACGAGTTCTTCGACCTCTCGACCTGGCTCACCGCGATCGTGGGGTCGATCATCCTGCTGTTGATCTACCGGATGGTGGCTGGAAGAGGAGGCGGACGGCGCACCGCCTGATCCCAGCGGATTTCTCCTACGGCCGTGGCACACGCCACGGCCGTTGCGCGTTCTTGAGCCCTTCGGCCAGCTCACCGTCGAGATCGACCAGCCGCAGTCGATTTCCGGAACCCTCCACCAGACCAAATAGGACATAATGCTCGGTCATGGACGAATCGCTGCAGAGAATTGTCTTCGAGCGGCTTAAGGCGGACGGTTCTCTAGACCTCGACTGGAGCGTTTATGTCATCTCGGCCTGCAATGGAGCCGCCGACTTGGAGGCCACTCTCGAGTCCTCGTCGGCCATTGAGGCCTCCGAAATCGCCCCGCCGACCTCCAACAGCACTCCGGCCGGCGCGTACCTCTCCTCCATCACGGTTCAGGGCTTTCGTGGAATAGGCCCGGAGGCAACCCTGAAGCTGCAGGCGGGACCCGGCTTCACACTCGTGGTGGGCCGAAACGGGTCGGGCAAATCGAGCTTCGCCGACGCTCTCGAGGTGCTCTTCACCGGCGACAGCCAGCGCTGGGCCGGCCGGCGGGCGCAGGTATGGAAGGACGGCTGGCGCAACCTGCACCATCCCCACCCGGCCATGGTCGAGGCGGTTCTCCTGGTCGAAGGCGCCGGACAGGCCACGGCGACGAGGCGGTGGAAGCGGGATGACGGTGTCGAAGCGGGGATTGCCGAGGTCTTTCCCCACGGCAAGGCGAAGCAGAGCCTCGACTACCTTGGCTGGGACGAGGCGCTCGTGACTCACCGCCCGTTCCTTTCCTACAACGAGCTCTCCTCGATGCTCGACGAGGGTCCCGGCAAGCTCTACGACGCGCTCTCGCTCGTCCTCGGCCTCGAGGACCTGGTTGAAGCCCAGGCCGCCCTTTCAAACAGCCGCCGTGATCGCAAGAAGGCAATGGACGCGGCGAAGAAGGTCCTGGTGCCGCTCAGAGCTCGGCTCGAGCAGGTGCGCGACGAAGGAGGCGATCAGCGTGCAGTGGATTGCCTGGCGGCAACCGGGGGTCGGACCTGGGATCTGGACGCGGTCGAGGCCCTGACCGGTGACGACACCGCGGCGGCCGGCGAAATCGACCAGCTGCGGCGAGTTGTCGTTCTCGATCTCCCGGCCCCCGCCCGAGTTGCCGAGACCGCCACCAAGTTGAGGCAAGCATCACTAGAGCGCCAGGCCGCCATCGGGTCCGGCGCTCATCGCGCCGGCACGCTCGCGTCTCTTCTTGAAGGAGCTCTCGACTACCACGAACACGACAATGGCTCGGAGTGTCCCGTGTGCAAGACTCCCGGAGCCCTCGACCCGCAGTGGAAAAATCGAGCACAGGATGAGGCTGACCGGTTACGCACAGAGGCGGCCGCCTGGGACGGGGCAGAGCGCACGCTAAGGGAGGCGGTGCGAGAGGCAACAGAGCTGCTCGTGCCGGCCCCGTCCGCGCTGCAGGAGGTGGCAGGCATCATCTCCGCTGGGACCACGCTAAGAACATGGGAGCAGTGGCGCGCAGGCATCACACTCACCGTGCCAGAGGAACTTGCCGGTCACTTGGAGAAGAACCACGAGCCTTTGCTCGACGCGCTCGAAAACTTGAAGATCGAAGCTCAGGCAGAGTTGAACGCGCGACGAGAACGTTGGCGGCCCGTGGCGCGCGACCTCACCCAGTGGGCCAAGGAGGCGCGCAGTGCATGCCTCGGGATGGAACATGACGCATCGCTGAAGGCGGCCGAGGACTGGCTCAAGGAAACCGGCGACTCGATTCGCGCTCAGCGCTTCGAGCCCATAGGCAATCAAGCCATTGAGCTCTGGGAGCATCTGAGACAGCAATCAAATGTGCAGTTGGGCAAGATCGAGCTGGCCGGTGCCAAGACGCGCCGGCGCGTGACGCTGGATGTCACCGTCGACGGGGTCGCTGGAGCCGCGCTCGGTGTCATGAGCCAAGGCGAGCTTCATGCACTTGCACTGAGCCTTTTCCTCCCTCGCGCCACACTGGAGGAAAGCCCTTTCCGGTTCGTTGTCGTGGACGACCCGGTGCAATCCATGGATCCCGCGCGTGTGGATGGACTGGCGCGCGCCTTCGAAAAGGTGGCCCAAGAGCGCCAGGTGATCGTCTTCACCCACGACGACAGGCTGCCGGAGTCAGTTCGCCGGCTGGGAATCGAAGCAACCACGATCGGAGTGACGAGGCGACCGGCTTCGGTCGTCGAGCTCCGCCCCACGTCGGATCCCGTGGAGGCCTATCTAACCGATGCCCGCGCTCTGGCAGCCGACTCAGGGCTTCCCGAGGATGTTCGCCGGCGCGTGGTTCCTGGCTTCTGTCGTTCGGCGCTGGAAGCTGTCTTCACCGATAGGGTTCGTGGACGCCGATTGGCGGCCGGAGCGGAGCACGCAGCCGTCGAAGAAGAGCTCGCCTCCAAAAACACACTGACCGAGCTCGCAGCGATTGCCCTGTTCGACGATAAGGCCCGAGGATCAGACGTCATGAAAAGGCTCAACCAATTGGGTGGGTGGGCCGGCGACACCTTCAAGCAGGTCAACAAGGGTACCCATCACTCCTATCCCGGCAGCCTTTTCAGGCTGGTGACCGATGCGGAGAAGCTATGCAAAAAGCTGGCGGTGCCTGGTTGAGCGCGCTCGTCCCCGGACCGCTCGCTGCCGCCCAAAGCCTGCTTTCCTATAGCGACACGACGACCGCCGGGTTGTGGCCACGCGCTGCTGCCTTGTTGGCGCGCCAAGCGTTGGAACAAGGGCTCGACGATTTCTGGCGCAAGCACGCACCCGGAGTCGAGCACTCCTCACGCCACGCACAACTGCTTTGTCTGCGCAGCTACGCGGATGAGCAACTCGCAGAAGAGGCGAGTCACACGTGGGCCGCGCTGAGCGGCGCCTGCCACCATCACGCATACGAGCTGTCGCCCACGGCCTCGGAGCTGGAGCGCTGGATGCGAAGTGTGACCGACGTAGTCGACTCCCTAGAACGGAAAGGCTCAAGCCCTACGACTTGACCAGCCGTTCGATCGCCGCGGTCGCTTCTCGCACCATGTCCTTCCCGTCCTCGGTCCCCTGCAAGACACAGTGGCGAATGTGATCGTCGAGCAGTCCCACCGCCACCTTCTTCAACGCGTTTGAGGCGGCCGTGATCTGCGTGAGGATGTCGATGCAGTACTCGTCGTTACCGACCATCCGTTGCAAGCCCCGAATCTGACCCTCGATGCGCTTGAGCCTTGCGAGGATCTCTTCCTTGTCTTCGTAGTAGCCCCTCAAACGGGCCTCCTTCCGTCGGGCTTGACATATCTATACCCTAGAGGGGTATGGTAGTCAAGTCAAGCGAGAGGAAGGCATCCGTGACCAACCAGCAGACACACCAGCAGCCGGGCCACTCCACCCACGGCAACGAGCCGCTGGCCCATGAGCTCGACCACTCCCCCGGCGGCTCCGGTGATCAGCACGACCACGGCGAGCACAGTGCTCATGATCCCGCGCAGTTCAGGGATCGCTTCTGGATCACGCTCGCCTTGGCGGTGCCGGTGATCTTCTTCAGCAACATGTTCCAGGAGCTCCTGGGCTACGCAGCTCCCCGCTTCACGGGCAGCTCCTTGATCGCCCCGGCGCTTGGCACCGTCATCTTCTTCTACGGGGGGTGGCCTTTTATTACAGGCGCGGTGCACGAAACGCGTGCCCGCCAGCCCGGCATGATGCTATTGATCGGGCTTGCCATCTCTGTCGCGTTCGTAGCGAGTGTCTCCACTGAGCTCGGTGCTTTCGATCTAGACTTCTGGTGGGAGCTTGCCGCGTTGATAACGATCATGCTGCTCGGCCACTGGCAGGAGATGAAGGCGATCTCTCAAGCGGGCAACGCGCTTGCCGCGCTGGCCGATCTGCTCCCCGACGAAACCGAGCGACTCACCTCACACGGTGTCGAGACAGTGGCGGCGTCTGAACTGAGAAGAGGCGACGTCATTCTCGTTCGTCCCGGAGCGAGGGTTGCCGCAGACGGCCACGTGATCGAGGGTCACGCCGATGTCGACGAATCGATGCTGACCGGCGAGTCGCGTCCCGTATCGAAATCCCCAGGCGATCCTGTAACCGCAGGAACGATCGCCACCGATTCGGCGCTGCGAATCGAAGTCGACGCGGTGGGAGCCGATACGGCTCTCGCCGGCATCCAGCGACTGGTGGAGCAAGCGCAGAACTCCCGCTCCAGAGCCCAGGCACTCGCCGACCGCGCGGCCGCGTTCCTGTTCTACGTTGCAAGCGCGGCCGGGCTCGTCACCTTCATTGCCTGGAGCATCTTGGGCGACTCCAGGAGCGCCGTCGAGAGAACGGTAACCGTGCTGGTCATCGCCTGCCCTCATGCTCTCGGACTCGCAATCCCGTTGGTCATCTCGATCTCGACCGCTCTGTCGGCTCGCCACGGGATCCTCGTCAAGGATCGTCTAGCGCTGGAGCGTATGCGTGAAGTCGATATCGTGCTCTTCGACAAGACGGGCACTCTGACCGAGGCTCAACACGTGGTGACCGGGATCGCGGCAGCCCATCACAGCCGGAGTGACGTGTTGTCGCTTGCAGGCGCCGTCGAGGCCGACAGCGAGCACCCTCTCGCCCGCGCCATCGTCAGAGCCGCACAAGCCGAGGGGGAGCAGCGCAAGGCGACCGAGTTCAGATCCATGCCCGCGCGCGGCGTACAAGCCTTGGTCGACGGCCGAACACTTGCAGTTGGCGGCCCTCAGCTGATGCAAGAGCGCGGTGCCGATCTGCCGCCGAGCCTGAGAGACGACGTGCAGGAATGGGAGAGCCGCGGCGCAGCGGTTCTTTACCTGATCGAGCGCGACAAGGTGCTCGGAGCCCTTGCGCTCGAGGACGAGGTTCGCAGTGAGTCGCACGAAGCGGTGCGCGCTCTTCATGATCTGGGGATCGAAGTCGCGATGATCACCGGTGACGCCGAGCAGGTCGCGGCTGCGGTGGCTGGAGAACTCGGCATCGACGAGTACTTTGCTCAGGTGCTGCCGGAGGACAAAGACTCCAAGGTTGCCGAGCTTCAGCGACGTGGACAGCGCGTGGCGATGGTCGGTGATGGCGTCAACGACGCCCCTGCGCTTGCAAGGGCAGACGTCGGGATTGCCATCGGAGCCGGAACTGATGTCGCTATCGAATCCGCCGGCGTCATCTTGGCTTCAGATGATCCGCGTTCGGTCGTGGGCGTCATCAAACTATCCAAGGCCTCGTATCGCAAGATGGTTCAGAACCTCGTGTGGGCAACCGGATACAACGCGTTTGCGATACCTCTGGCCGCCGGGGTCCTAGCCTGGGCCGGCATTTCGCTGTCACCGGCTATTGGGGCCGTGCTGATGTCGCTTTCCACGATAGTCGTGGCACTCAACGCCCAGCTGTTGCGACGCTTGGACCTACGCTTGGTGCCGAGTGGTGGCTAAAGCTCATCACGTGGTAGGGGGCTGGTGCTCCAGTAGCTTGCGCAGCACCGGCAGCGCCCGCAGATCCGCTTCCCGCCCGGCCGCCTGTTTCGAGCGAACAATGTCTTCCAGCGCGGCAATGTCTTCCAGCGCGGCAATGTCGACATCAAGGCCGCCAATCCGCCGGCGCACCGCGCGGCGCGCTAGCTCGTGATAGCCGGTTGTGCCGGAGCGACCGCCGCAAAAACAGCTACTAAGCGCGGGGATCAGGGTGGGGAGGGAAAGTTGTCGGGAGCGGCGGTCGGGCAGTTACGCGGCTGAGTCAGACTTCCTACTCGTCGCCTTGCCGTCATCGTCTCCCACCCTTGCTTTGGAGATGGCCCGACCGACTGCCGCAACCACGCCGGCCGCTGTCGCCGTTGCAGCGGCCGCTGCAGCGACGGGAGCCGTAACAGGCGCAGTTGCCACTGCTGCCCCAACTGCCGCGACACCGACCGCGATCTCGAGATGATTCTCGACGACCAACTTGCCGGCCGTCTTTGCATAGGGAGCGGTGGCATTGGCTCCCTTGACAACCACCCTTGCAACGGCCTTTCCTCCTCTTGCTACCCGGGGCGCTGAGACCTGTGCCGCCTTCACCGAAGCATGCGCTGTGGCCAAGGAGGCTGCCTTGATCTTGGGAGTCGTCGTGCGCGCTGCCACCCTAGTTGCCTCACCGCCTGCTTGCGCTCCCGACTTGGCTGCTAGCGCAGTCGATTTCAAGGCCGAGGTCACCGCACTCCTTGTTGGGAATCTCATTTCACTCCTTGAGATCGTGCGTCCCCCCGCCGGCACGATAGCAAGCCGCGACTGCAAGAGGTGCCGAAAATCAGATTGAGCCGGGCTGCCCGAAATGTCCCTCTCACTACTAAAGAGCGGACTCCCGATGCCGATTAGCAGACGTGCTCGCACAACGATTGACCAAAGCCACATATAGCGAGCAGCCGCACCATCAGGCGGCAATTTTTTCCTCACCGCACAAGTGGCCCGGGGGCCATCCCTCGAGCCCAGGAGGTAACTCTCGATGACCAGGACCGTCTTCCCGGAGCTGTTCTCGCGGTTTCGCACCCGCCACATCGCCCTGGCAGCGATTTTGTTCCTCCTCGTCGGCGCCACCGCAACCTTCATCGGTTCCCGGCCGCTCGACAAGGCGTGCCAGGGGCAAGACGTGACCCCCGCCGACGATCTCGTCGGCATCGTGAACGGGACCGCCGATGCGACCTTCTGCCTCGCCCCCGGGACCTACAACCTCGGTAACGACATCCTGCGTCCCGGAGACCGAGACCGGGTCATCGGGGCGCCCGTCACCGTAGCGCCGGACGGCGCGATTCAAGCTGCTACCAAAATCGTCGGAACCGGCGTTGCTATCGTCGACTTGGCTCGGGCGAACGGCGTTCTCCTCGAGAACCTCGACATCTCCGGAGCCACCGGAAGCGGGGCTCTGAGTGACGATGGACGTAACTCAGGAGTCGGCGTCGTGCACGGCAAGGACACCACGCTGCGCAACCTCGTCTCCCACGACAACGCCAACGCTGGTGTCAAGGCGTTCACCGGCCTGATCGACAACGTCGAGCTCTACTCGAACGGATCAAAAGGCTACTCGGGCATAACCGCCGCGGGCATCAAGTCGGCGCGCTCATTTGAAGTGACCTCCTCCTACGTCCATGACAACCTCGGTGTCGGTGTGTGGGCAGACATCCAGGCCGAGAGCCTCGTGGTGTCGGAGAGCGTCGTAGTGAATAACGCGCTCGCCGGAATTCGCTGGGAGCACGACGAGAAGGTCTCAGGCTCGGCCATAGTCGCCCGTAACGTTATTCAGGGAAACGGAGGCGGAGGAGTCGTCATCGACTCCGCGTCCAGTGTCGATATCTCCGGCAACATGTTCGGCGGCAACACCAACGCGGTGACGGTCCAAGAGGGCAAGAACGCGGTCTTGGGCATCGCGATCTACGGCAACATTCTGGGACCCGAAGACGACCCATCGATCCCGCCCGACCAACTCACCGTGTGCAACGACGCGACGGTGATCTGCTACAGCAACGTCGAAACGGGCACGCTTCCTTCGGCCAGCCCGGCTCCCGAGATCAGTCCGACTCCCGAGCCGAGCGTCACTCCCGAGCCGACTCCCAGCCCGGATCCTTCTCCCTCGGAACCCGGCCCATCGCCCGACCCCAGTCCCTCTCCCGAACCGAGCCCTTCCGAGCCGAGTCCTTCGCCCGAGCCGAGCCCAAGCCCCTCCCCCAGCCCGGGGCCCGTCCAGGGTGGGGTCGTGATAGCGGCTGCTGGCGATCTCTGCAAGCCGGATGGCGTCGATTGCATGAAGACGGCCGATCTCGTCGCGGCGGATCCGTCCATCGATGCGGTCCTCACCCTCGGTGACAACCAGTACGAGAACGGCGAGCTGAGCAACTTCCAGAGCGCCTTCGATCCCGCGTGGGGTCGCTTCAAGAACATCCTGCACCCGGCCCCCGGCAATCACGACACCTACAATTCGGGCTACAAGGACTACTTCAATGTCCCACAGCGATACAGCTTCGACCTTGGCAACTGGCACCTCGTGTCTCTTGACTCGAACGAGGTCTCGGGAAGCGTCAGTTTCCTTGAATCGGACCTTGCCAAGGACAATAAGAGCTGCGAGATCGTGTATCTGGCACCACGCGCGCTTCTCGTCTGGTGCCAACCATGGCAGCGACCAGTCCATGGCGCCACTGTGGGATGTCATGTATCAGAACGGTGTCGACGTGAACCTCGTGGGCCACGACCACATCTATGAGCGCTTCGAGCCACAGTCGCCGGATGCCAAGCCCGACCCCGCCGGTGTGCAGCAGTTCACGGTTGGGACCGGAGGTGACGATCTGCGCGGCGTCGGCTCAGTCGTGGCCAACAGCACGCAGCGGGAAGCAAACGTCTACGGAATCCTCAAGATGAAGCTCGGCGCCCAGGACTACTCATGGGAGTTCGTCGCAGTGGGCGGCCAGGTCCTCGATAAGGGCAGTGGCACCTGCCACGGAGCCGCAGGCCCTTAGGGCTCACCGAACGAAAACCAGCCGTCTGTCCCGGCCCCTGCTACCGTCATCGGCGATCGATGAAGAGAACAGGGCTGCGCAACGTGACCGACAGGGGGCCGAGAGCGAACCAAATCAACACCAGCCCCGGGCGGCGGGGCTGACGTGGAAAAGTTGGAGAATCCCGAACCCGATCATTGGAGGCGGCCCGAGCCGCTCCGTCGAGTAGTGGCTCCCGCGATCGACCTGGTCGCCCGCCTCGTTCTTGATCTTCGCATCGTCCACCCCGAGCGGCTGCCGCGCTCGGGAGGTGTCCTGATCGCCGCGAACCACGTCTCGTTCCTGGACCCCCCGGCCCTCTACGTTGTCGGCCACCGCCTCGGGCGCCGGATTCGCTTCGTCGCTCTCTCCGACCTGATGAGCGTGCCGGGGCTGGGATGGCTGTTGCGGCGGGGGCGCACGATCACGGTCACACGGGGGGCAGGGGCACAGGGATTGCTCGAGCAGGGGCGCGCCGCGCTGGAGGCCGGCCAGTCCGTCGTCATCTATCCGGAAGGCACGATTCCGGCGCCCGGAACGCTGGCTGCGGGGCGACCGGGGGCCGGGCTCCTTGCCCTCGGCGGTGGAGCGCAGGTGATTCCTGTGGCCTCGAGCGGGCTTGAGCGCGGGCGGCCGAAGTGGATGCTGCGCCGGCCCGCGGTCGTGGTCATCGGCGAGCCCCTCGACCTCTCGAGGTGGCACGGGCGCAACGACCGGCGAGCGGCAATCGAGGCGAGCACTGCCCTGCTGGAGGCGATCCGGTCGCTGCAGATCGAGGGCGACCGGATCCTGGCCGATGGCCGCGGTTGGTGAGCAATGGTGGCAAACGCGGACTGTGGAATTCTCCACAGGGAAAATCGTCGGTTAACGCACACCGTGGATATTTGCCACCGCGAAAGGCCGGATGCGAGGCGAGTCAGCCGGGGATGAGGCCTTCCTCGGAGAGCATCGCGCGCACTTCCTCGAGGCTCGCGTCTGCGGGCGGGAGCACGAGATCGGAGGGACCGAGGTAGTCATCGGGCACCCGGCTCCCACTCTCCCGCACTCGCCCCAAGAGCTCGACCAGGGAGCGCTCGAAGCTCTCTCGTTCCCCCGCCTCGATCGCGGCCACGAGCTCGTCGTCGAGCGTGTTCAAGGCGTCGAGGGCGTCATCGGGGACCTCGTACTGGCCCTCTTCGAGGATGCGCAGGATCATTTCTGTTCCTCGTCTGATTTGCCGCCGGAGTCCAGCGACTTGGCCTCCGAGGAGCCCAGCTCGCCCTTGAGTCGCTCCAGCTCCCGATCCACTCCCGAGCCCGTCGAGACGCGGTCGAGCTCTGCCTGGAGCGGGTCACTGTCGGAGCTCATGTCGTCGAGCGCACCCGAGGCCATGAGCTCATCCACGGCCCCCGATCGTGCCTGCATCGAAGCGACCTTGTCCTCGGCCCGCTGCATCGCCATCCCGACATCGCCCATCTCCTCGGAGATCCCCGACAGCGCCTCGCCCACCTTGGTCTGGGCCTCGGCGGCCGAGTAGTTCGCCTTGATCGTCTCCTTCCGAATGCGGAAGGCCTGGATCTTGGCCTCGAGTCGGCGCGAGGCATCCACTAGCTTGGCCTCTTCACCCTTGAGCTGGTCGTGCTGGGCCTTCAGCTCGACCGCCTGCGTCGAGATCGCCGCCCGCCGAGCCAACGCCTCGCGGGCGAGGTCCTCGCGGCCCTGCTCGAGGGCCTGACGTGCCTGCCCCTCGAGCTTGGTGGCGCTCTTCTGGAGCTGCTCCGCCTGCAGCTCGACACGCTTGCGAGAGGTCGCCACGTCGGTCACGCCGCGGCGCATCTGCTGGAGCAGCTCGAGCTGCCGCTCATAGGAGTAATCGAGCGTCTCGCGCGGATCCTCCGCCTTGTCGAGAGCCCGGCTGGCCTTCGATTTGAAGACCATCGACAATCGCTGCATCAAGCCCATCACACTCTCCCTGAGGTTCTATTGTTCTTATGCTCCAGTTAGGAGCACACTATCCATTATGAGAGTCATAGCGTTGTTAGGAGCAATGGTCCTTCTTCTCGCCGCCCCTCCTGCGCTGGCGCAGGAGGATCAGACGGCGCTGATCGAGCGCGCCGCCCAGGAGCTGGGAGGAGAATCCGTCTACGTGCACCCCGACGCCCGGGCGGAGGTGAGCGCCTCGGAGGAGCAGGACATCGAGGCGGCGATAGCTGAGGCGGATGCCGGCTCCATCTACATAGCGGTGTTCCCCCAGAGTGCGGGAGACGCCACTGCGCTGGTTAGGTTGCTCTATCAAGCGGAGCAAGACCAGGGCACCTATGCGGTGGCGGCGGGCGACGAGCTGCGCGCGGCCCACACGGATGTCGAAGGCGTGGTACCCGGTCTCGCCAACGAGGCCGTACAGGCGGAAGGCGGCAACGGGACTGCGGCCGTGCTGCTCGCCTTCGTAGAGAACCTCGCCCAGAGCCCACCAGCAGAAAGCGGCGGCGGGATCAGCTTCTTCTGGATAGTGGTCCTGGTCGGCGGGGGATTCTTCATCCTCAGCCGAATGCGTCGCCGGCGCCGCGAACAGCAGCTCAGTGCCGAGAGGCTTCAAGAGGTGCGCGACGTCGCCGAGGAGGATTTGGTCGCCCTGGGCGAGGACCTCCGCACGCTGGAGATCGACGTGGAAATGCCCCAGGAGGATGACCGCGCCAAGAAAAGCTATGTCCAGGCGCTGTCTTGCTACGAGCGGGCCAGCGCGGACCTCGACCGAGTGCAGAAGCCACAGGATCTCGAGCCCGTGTCGGCTGCTTTGGAGGAGGGCCGCTGGGCGATGGCATCCGCCCGCGCTCACCTCGACGGCCGTCCGGCCCCCGAGCGCCGGTCCCCCTGCTTCTTCGACCCCCGCCACGGCCCCTCGCTCAAGGACGTCGAGTGGACTCCTCCAGGAGGTTCCCCGCGCCAGGTGCCGGCGTGCGCCGACGACGCCCTCCGAGTGGAGCGCGGCGAAGAGCCCGTCTCGCGCGAGGTCATGGTCGGCGGGCGCTCCACCCCCTACTGGGGAGCCCCCTCCTATTACGGGCCTTGGGCCGGAGGCTACTTCGGGGGCTTCGGGCTCTTCGAGGGCATGCTGCTGGGCTCGATGCTGGGTGGTGACGGGTTCGGGTTCGGAGGCTGGGGAGGCGACTCGGGCGACTCCGGGGGCGGAGACTTTGGCGGGGGCGATTTCGGAGGCGGAGACTTCGGAGGCGGAGACTTTGGCGGGGGCGATTTCGGAGGCGGAGACTTCGGCTGAGATGCAACAATAGGGCCGTTCCGAACGACCGACCTAGCGGACCGGCCACAATTTACGGGAGGGACAGTGGACATCGGCAAGGAATCCAAGCCCATCGTGGTCGAACCCCTGGAAGACCCGGTTACTCAACCGATCGTCGAACCTGCCGAGCCGCCCGTTAAGGAGCCCGCCAGGACGTGACCGACGCGTCCATCCCCGACGCCGTCTCGCCGATCGTCGGCTGGCGCTACTGGAACCTCGATGAAAAGGGTGTCCTCAAGTCCACCGTGGTCGAGGACCGCTGGGAGCCCAGGTCGCCCAAAACGGCCATCTGCAGGCCGCTTCCGGGACAGCTCGATCACAAGCACGTTCCGCACCCCTCGCCGCACGCATCCTGCACCTGTGGCTGCTACGCGGCCAAGGACCTCGAGAGCCTGCGCAAGATCGTCCGTTTCATCTATACGAATCGGCTGATCGTGGGGGAGGTCTCGCTGTGGGGCCGGGTCATCCCCGCCGAGCACGGGTTTCGCTGCGAGTTCGCCTACCCGAAAAAGTTGTTCGTCGTCCCGGAAACCTTCAGGAACGGGGACCAGGCGATCGAGATCGCAGCCGGACTGGGTCGCCTCTACGGCGTCGAGGCCGGTCTCATGGCTTTCGACAAGAGCCGTCCGGTGCGCTACGCGGGCACGCCCGCGCTGGCCCCGCGCCACCTTGCGTTCAAGGTTCTGATCACCTGGAGCATCCTCGGACTGCTCTTGACCGGGGTCAGGCTGCTGGTCGAACAGCTGGCGATCAACCCCCTCGGCCCCTGAGCACGACTTTTCACTGCAGTCCGCGCGCTCAGCGCGGGTTCTGGCGCAAAGATGAGCCCGGCCCTCGCTGGCCCAATCCGTAACGCTTCCGTGACGGAGGTGGGGGATGCTCGCGCCAGTTGACGGTCGCCGCTCGGACGTGATGCGCATGTGCAAACGACCATGGGAGTGACCCTGAGTCCCCGAACAGGGTGGCCGGGCATGTCGGCATGGGCGCTGTGGGCGCTGGCCATGCTCGGCATCGCGGGGACCATCTGGCTGCATCACTTGCTGCACCGGGCGGGCCGGCCCGACCTGATGACGCTGGACCCCCTCCTCGTCGTTGCGCTCGTGAGCGCGGCGACGGTGGGACTGGTATTGGCGCGCCGCCGACCGGGTCACCCGGTGGGCTGGCTCCTGCTGGCCGTCGCCGTGTTCCTCGGCGCGGACGGGGTGATCTCAGGATATGCGCCTTACGGACTGGTGGTTCGGCCCGGCGTCCTCCCGGCCCCCGGCTGGGTGGCCGCGTACTACCCAACCTTCGCCCTGGCGGCGCTGGCTTGCATCGGCTTGGTCTCGCTACTGACTCCGACCGGATCGCCACCTTCGCCCCGCTGGCGCTGGTGGGTGTGGGTTGCCGCAGCTGCGCCGATCGTCAACCTGGTCATGGTGACACTCGCACCCAAGCCGTCGGCCTCTGACTTCCAGGCGCTTGCGAGCCCCGGCGACTTCACCGCCTATGGCGGGATCGTGCTGGGCGCTCACCGGGCCGTGTTGGCGGTCACCGCCCTAACCGTGGGGGTGGGAGCGGCATCTCTGGTGGTGCGCTTTCGCCGCTCCCGCGGCACCGAACGCCTGCAGCTGCGGTGGGTGGCGCTTGCTGCGGCGCCCATAGGCCCCCTAGCCCTCGTCGGCGTGGCGGCCGACACGATGGGATACACGTCGCTGATCGGCGACGTGGCGGTGCAGCTCTGCCTCGCGCTGCTGCCGGTAGCCATCGGTGCCGCGATCCTGCGCTATCGGCTGTATGAACTGGACCACATCATCAGCCGCGCGCTGGCATACGGATCCCTCACACTCCTGCTTGCCGCCGGATACGTGGCTGTGGTTCTGCTACTTGGTGGAATTCTGGGGCGGGAGTCGAGCCTCTCCGTGGCGGTGGCGACTCTGGCGATGGCCGGCCTGTTCCAGCCTGCCCGCCGCCGCATTCAGGAGGCGGTCGACCGGAGTTTCAACCGCCGACGCTACGACGCTGCTCAGACCATCGAGGCGTTCAGCGAGCGGGTTCGACAGGATGTCGACCTTGAACGCCTGATCGCCGACCTCTTAGCGGTGGTCGACCAGACAATGGAGCCCGCCCATGAGTCACTATGGCTGCGACCGCCTTGAGGGCGACTTTTTCACTGCAGCCGGCGCTCTCAGCGCGGGTTGTGGTGAAAAGATCGTGAGGGTAGCTGCGTGTTGCCCAGCCAGCTCTCATAGAGGTCGGTGTAGCGGCCGCCCAGTGTCAGGAGCTCGACGTGGCCACCTTGCTCGACGAGCCGACCCTGATCGAAAACGAAGACCCAGTCGGCGGCCTCCGCCGTCGAGAGCCGATGAGCGATCGTCACGGTCGTACGCCCTTCGGACAGTCGTCTGAGTGCCTCCGACAGTGCTCGCTCGGTCTCGGGATCGACTGCGCTCGTGGCCTCGTCGAGGATCAACACCGAGGGCTCGGCGATCTGGGCGCGCGCCAGGGCGACCATCTGAGCCTCCCCCGCCGAGAGATCCTCGCCCCGCTGGCCCACCCGGGTGTCGAGCCCCTGCGGCAACCACTGGAGCCAGTCCTGTAGCCCCAACTCGTGAAAGGCTGCCGCCACGTCGACTGGGCTCGCGTCATGGCGGCCGTAGGCGACGTTGGCCCGAATGGTGCCGTCGAAGAGAAACCCGTCCTGCGGAACCATGCGAATGGCGCGCCGCCGCGCCTCCGGCGCCACGGTAGTGAGATCGACACCGCCGATCAGGATGCGCCCGGAGGTGGGGTCGGCGAGACGCGAAAGAAGCTTGGCGAAGGTCGTCTTGCCGCAGCCGGTCTCGCCGACGATCGCGACATGGGCCCCAGCAGCCACGTCCAGATCGATACCTCTGAGCACTGGGGGGCCGCCCGTGTAGGAGAACTCGACCGCGCGCGCCTCGATCGAGAGCTCTCCCTCAGGCAGAACCACGCCCGGCGAGGGCTCCTCCAGTCCGCGAGGAATATCGAGGACCGCGAGGACCTTGCGCCAACCCGCGATGGCGGTCTGGGTCTGGTCGAAGTTCTCGGCCATCTCGGCCAGCGGAAAGGTCAACAGATTGACGAGGAACATGAACGCGACCAGTCGTCCCGAACTCAGCCCCCATGAGGGGCCGAGAAGCACGCCTACCGCCACCACCGCGCCCATGGCCACCGCCCCGAAAAAGTTTCCCGACGGGAACACCATGGCCTGGAACTTCATGGCCCGCATCTGCGCCCTGTACTGGCGATCGATGGCGCCCTTGAGGCGGCGGTCGATGCGCTCGTCGAGGCCGTAGGCGCGGACCACGTCGGCGCCCATGACGCTCTCGGATATCTCCGACAGAGTCTGGCCGACCCGTGTGCGCACGAGGTCGTAGGAGGACAGAAGGTTGACCTGCAACAGCCGCAGGATCAGCGCGAGGGGAGCAATCGCGACCAGCACGATCAACGTGAGCTGCCACGAGTACAACGCCATGAGGGCGAAGGTCCCGACTATCAAGACCGATCCCGTGATCCACGACACTCCGGACCACTCGAGGAAATGGCTCAGCGTGTCGACGTCGGCGGTAACCCGCGCCACGTACACGCCTCTCTTCTGCTCAGTCTGTTCGGCGATGCTGAGCGAGTGGATGTGGGCGAAGACCCGCACCCGCAGGTTCCTAAGGGCCCGTTCCGAGGAGGTGGCGAGGCGAGCGAAGGCGGCTCTGCCGGCAAAGTAAATGGCGCCGGTGACCACGGCCGTGAGCACGCACGCCCACATCACGAAACCAAGGCGCGGCTCCTGGTCGCCGCCGAGCCCGCGATCGAGAACCTGCTGAATCAACACCGGCAGAGCCAGGGACCCAATGGTCGAGACCACTGCCAACAAGACCGTGTAGAGCATCCCCGAGCGCAGCTCCGGCGACTCGGCCAGGCCTCTGCGCAGGACCTTCCAGGCTCCGTCGAGTGCCGGCGAGACCTCGGGGTCCTCGGCCGAGGCCGGCCGCATACTCCGCATCACCGCCCGGCCCTCACCCTCGATGTCCCGGCCCCCAGCTCGTACGCCCGCACCATTGCCTCGTAGGGGGCGAAGCTCATTAGCTCCTCGTGCTTGCCGGACGCCTGGATCCTCCCGCCCTCGAGGAACAGGACGCGATCCGCCAGAGCGATGGCCGAGACCCGGTATGCGATCACTATCAGCGTCGTGTTGAGCTCAGCTCGCAAGCGATTGAGGATCGCCGCCTCGACCGTGGGATCGACCGCCGAGGTGGCGTCGTCGAGGATCAAGAGACGCGGCTTTCGAGCCAGGGCCCGCGCCAAAGCGATCCGCTGGCGCTGTCCTCCGGACAAGGTCACCCCCCGCTCTCCGACCACGGTGTCGTAGCCCTCCGGAAGCGCCCTGATGAAGCCGTCGGCCTGCGCCCGGCGGGCGGCCTCCACAACCTCTTCCTCGGATGCCTCTGAGTCCAGCGCGATGTTGTCTTTCACGCTGCTTGCGAACATGAAGCTGCGCTGGAACACGACCGCGGCGCTTTGGCGCAGATGACCCGGCGCGACCTGACGCAGATCGATGCCTCCGAGCAGGATCGTGCCTTCATCCGGGTCTGCGAGACGCACGAGCAGCTCTGCGAGTGTGCTCTTGCCCGAACCGGTCGGGCCGACCAGCGCCACCGACTCGTTGGCGGCGACCTCGAAGCTCAGATCCTTCAGGACGCGGTGCTCGCCGTAGGAGAAAGCGAGCGCGCGCGCCGACACACCCACCGGCCCTGAGGGGAGGTCGGCCGCCTGCTCCGGGGTACCCAGGGAGGACGGCTCCACAAAGATGCCTTGGAGGCGCTCCCGGCCCACGACCGCGCGCGGTATCAGCGCCAGCACGAAGCCGATCATCCGCATGGGAAAAGCGAGCAACTGGAACAAGCTCACCAGCTGAACCAGCGTTCCCACCGTCACGGCTCCCGTGGACAGCCGCCACGCCCCCATTGCCAGCAATGCAATGATGCCGAGATTGGGGACGGTCTCGAAAGCAGGCTCGAAACTGGCTCTGAGCCTGCCCATGCGCACGCGCTCCTGCTCCAGCGCGGCAGCTTTTTGGTCGAAGCGGGACACCTCGGAATCCTCACGACCGAGGGTCTTGACCACCAGCGCGCCGTCGATGCTCTCGTGCGCGACCGCCGACACCTCGCCGATGGCCTGCTGCGCCGCGGTTGCCGCCGGCTCGACGGTCCGCCCGTAGAGGCGGTTCAAGAGCCCGAGAAGCGGCAGGATCACCAGCCCTACACAGGCCAGCAAGGGATCGGTGAGGACCAGGGATATGACTGCGAACAGAACAAGGAAGATCACGGTCACCGAGAACGGAACCGGATTCAGCACGTCGGTTGCTGCCTGTACGTCGGCCTCCGCGTGAGCGAGCAACTCGCCGGCGGGTCTCGAGCGGTGGAAGGCAAGCGGCAGGTCCCGGTAGCGCTCGATCACCCTGGTCCTCAGGGACGCCTGCATCCTGTAGGAGGTCATCCCTGCGAAGTAGCGGCGCAGAACGATGGCACCGGCGCGCACCGCGACCACACAGACGAGCGCCACAACTCCTCCCCACAAGGTCCTCGGGTCCACTCCCGATCTGAAAGCTGGATAGATGATCTCGTCGGTGACGCGGCCCAAGATGATCGTTGAGGCCACGGTGGCGGCCGAGTACAGCACCCCGCCGATCAGCGAGATCGCAAACGGGAGCGGGTGCATCCTGACGTAGGACGCGATGATCCGAACCCCGCGCCCAAAAACAGAGCGTTGTTCTTCGTTGCGGCGAACCTCAGCGCGCATTGGCTACTCCAGTTGAGTCGAATCCTCGAACGAATCGAATCCGGAATCGAATCGAGGCCCCGCCGCGGCCATCAAAAGAACGACCGGGGAATTACAAGTCTATCCGGAAGGCGAGGTCGAACTCGCGGGTATCGGAACTAAGTCTGCCGGGGGAGAGCTTTCCCTCCGGGAGACGAACACGAACGCAACGCCCCACAGAATCGCGAGCACGGCCCACAGGCTCCCCAGCGCGGAGGCATCGGCCGGAAAGACGAGCGAAGCGACTCCGTACAGGATGGTCACCGCAGCGGTCGACCAGGCGGTGATGGGCCAGCCGGGCGGCCTCGACGCAGCGATGAAAGCAGCGCCAATGATCGACAGCGCAAAGGCACCCATCGCCGACCAATGCCCGTAGTGCTCGATGGCCTCCAGCGCCTCCCCCGACGCGGCCCCCCTGAGGGCCCTATCGACCTCGGCGTCGGTGGCGTTTTCGGGCAGCGAGTCGAACACCTGAGGGGCGATCCGGCCGGCCTCCCGTGAGACGCTCAACTGATCGACCGCAAGGATTAGCAGGGGAACGGACGCAAGCGCAGCCATGCCCAGCAGCAGTGGGCTGGGAGCAAGGGATGGTCGCAGCACCTGGGACCGCGCGGGATGAAAAAGGACTATGAGGAGGGGCATGACCACGAAAACGATCATGGTGGGATCTCCCTGGCCGGCCACCACCGCCAGCACGACAATCGTCGTTGCCAGGGGAAGCACTATCTGATACATCGCCGCGATCTTGCTGTGAGGGCGACGTAGCTGCGCCACCAAACCCACGAAAGGAAGGACGAAGAGGGCTCCGAAGGAGATCTCATGCACCTTGTGTGAGACCTCGTCCGGTCCGAGCTCCACGAACCAACCCAGGACGAGATAGGGAAAAGGGGTGAGCAGGGCGGTGAACAGGATAGATACAAGCACCAGGACCACGAAGACGACCCGCCTGGCGACGGGCAGAGCTGAGCGTTGCTCTGTGGCTTCCATGTGCTCACCATAAAGCCGCCCCTCAGCCGGCTCTTTGCCAGATCAGGGGCGGATTCCGCACGTTTCCTGACACAACGCCAGGCTCAGGTGCGGGGGTTGTACGCCGGGCGGGGCAGGCCTAGCCCGCCGTGCCGTCGGCCAGCAAACGAGGCCCGGCGTCGCAGAGGTCCAACACAGGACACTCAGAGCACAGGGGCCGGCGTGCGCGGCAGGTTTGGCGGCCGTGCACGATCATCGCTACGTGCAACTGATAGCGCAGGCCTGAGGGGATGCGGGGGCCGAGCTCCCGGCTCGCCCCTTCGGCGGAGGTCTTGGCCGACACCCAACCCAGCCGCCCGACCACTCTGTGTACGTGGGTGTCGATGGGGAACGCGTCCCGCTGCATCGCGAAGGCCAGCACGCAATCCGCCGTCTTGGGGCCCACCCCGGGCAACGACCGCAGGTAGGCGTAGACCTCGTCGTCGGCCAGGAGCTCGAGGCCGGACAGGTCGACCCGGCCTTCCCGCTCGAGAATCTCGTCGAGAACCGCCCTGATGCGCGGGGCCTTGAGCCGAGCCAGACCTCCGGGGCGGATCGCCTCCTCGATCTCGTCCAAGGAGGCCTCGGCGAACGCGTCCCAGGACGGCCAGCGCTCCTTGAGGGCATGCCAGGCCCGCCCCGAATTGATGTCAGAAGTGTGCTGCGAGAGGATCGTTCCGACGAGGCAGTCGACGATGGGAGCCTTCTGTTGCGCCTGGATCGGCCCGTATGTCTCAACAAGGCGACGATGGACTGCTCGGATCCTTCGTGCCGACGGCCACTCGTTGCTCTGACGCCTCGCTAACGAAGAGCGTGTCATCCAAACGATGCGAGGACGGCGTCGAGCAACAACAGCCCTTTTATGCTCCCGGTCATGACGTCGCAGCTTATCGTCGCCCGGCACGCCGAAACGAAATGCTCCCGGGCCGGCGTGCTCAACGGCGACCCGTCCAAACCATGCCCACTGACAACTCGCGGCCTCCAACAGGCAACTGAGATGGGGCGCAAACTGGAGAGCACGCCACTTGACCTGTGCATTACAAGCGCCTTCGAACGGACAAGGAAGACTGCGTACATCGCCTTCGGCGGGAGAGACCTAACGCGCGTCGTCGAGCCTCTTCTCAACGACCCCGTGCTTGGAGCGCTCGAGGGCCTCGATGTAGAACGCCACCGAGAATGGTTTGAGCAACATGCCTGGGACCAGGCGCCTGCGGGAGGAGAGAGTCAGCTCGAGGCTATCTCTCGCTTCGTAGCGGGATGGAGGCGAGTCCTCGAGCAGCCAGAGAACGCCGTTGTCGTCATAGGACACGCTTTTCCGATAAGTCTCGCGCTTACCCTTGCATCAGGTGAGAAGCCTGCACTGCGTCGACGGTATGAAGTAGAGGTCGACGTGGCACAACTCACGACCCTCGACGTGGTTGCCCTCGATAAGGGTTTGAGATGTGCTCAGGCCGCTCTGAGCGAACTATCGATCACGTCTGGCCGTTTTCGTCACCGTCGTTAGAGCACACATCCCACGCCAGCATGACGTCGTCGTCCATCACGAAGAGACTCCGGTTGGTGAGAGAAATGCCTTGTGAGACTCTGGCCACTCTCAGATCGCCCACCGCCGCCAGACCCCTTCCCAGGATGACCGGGGCGCAGGCAACCACAAGGCGATCGACTAGATGTTGGCTCAGCAACTCGGTGATCACCTTCGCCCCTCCCTCGACAAGCAAGGATTGGATTCCGGAGGCCCTCAAGGAAGCCATCGCAGCGGGCAGGTCCACTCCCGCGGACCCCTCGGGCAGAACCCTCACCGAAACGTTTTGGCGCCGCAACTGCTCTATCTTCTCTGGGTGAGCGCGCGGCGTAGTCAGGATCACCGTTGCGGCATCGCGTCCCAGCACGTTCGCCGCGAGCGGAATACGCAGAGTCGAATCCAACACCACCCGAATGGGCGACGCCCCGGGGACCATCCGCACGGTGAGCTGCGGATCATCACGCAGGACGGTTCCGATCCCCACCATGCAGGCATCGCAACGAGCGCGCAGCGAATGGGACACCGCCCGCTCGTCTTCGCCGCTGATCCACTTCGAGTCTCCTACTGCTGTGGCAATACGCCCATCGATGCTCTGCGCATACTTGACCGCTACATAGGGCCGCCGGCTCGAAGATCGGATATTGCCCAGGAGCTCCCCCGAATCCGGAGAATGGAGGCTCTCCGCAACGCCCAAATGGGGGCCGAGATGACCCATTCTGTTGCGCTTGGTTTGCAGGTAATCGATATTTCGATTGTGCGCAGCGACATGCAGTGGTTCCAGACCGACCACCTTCAAGCCGGCCCGGCTCAGAGCAGCTGCCTTGTCCGGATTGTTGGACAACAGGCGTATGGAGTCAATGCCAAGTGCTCCGAGCACGGAAGCAGCATCTTCGTACTTGCGGCCATCAACGGGAAGGCCAAGATGGAGATTCGCGTCGACGGTATCGGCACCGCCGTCTTGAACGACGTAGGATCGAAGTTTGTTGATGAGTCCCACCCCGCGGCCTTCATGGCCCGTCACGTAGACCAAGACTCCTCGTTCCTCGGCTGCGATGGCCCGTAAGGCGGTCCGGAGCTGAACTCCACAGTCACAGCGCAGCGAACCAAGGGCGTCCCCCGTAAGACACTCCGAGTGCACGCGGGTGAGCGCGGGACCGCCGGTTGAGAGGTCACCGACTGAAAGGGCGACGTGCACGAAGCCGGAAGAGGACTCGAAAGCCCTGGCGCGGAAGCATCCATAGGACGTGGGAAGCTCCAGATTGGCGACTTCCCTCAGGTTCACCCCGTGATTGTAATCCTTCCGGTCTTCTCCGACAGCGTCGATTCGGGCTGCTTGCGCAAGTCCCGTCACGGCATCGAGAACGTACGAGTATGCTCTGAATCTGGCGGGGACCTCCGAGACGGGACTCTAAGATCGACACTCTCGTGAAGCAACCACCGGTACTTGGCAGCGCCTTTTGAAAGCCCGTGCCCTCTTATTTGTCGCACCAAGGCAAGTTGAGTTGCGCTGGATCGATGTGCCCGACCCAGGCCCGGGCGAGGTCCTTATTCGCTCTATCTATTCCGGCATTAGTTCGGGAACCGAGATGCTTGTGTATCAAGGGCTGGTCGAGGCTGGGTTGCCCCTCGACGAGCGCATCGAAGCTCTTAGAGGAACCTTCAGCTATCCCTTTCAGTACGGCTACAGCTCCGTTGGCGTGGTCGAACGGCCGCCAGAGTCACCTCTGCATGGTTCCGTGGTCTTTGCCTTTCATCCACATCAGGAGCTGTTCTCGAAACCAGAGTCGGACGTTCTCGTGATCTCAAATCTCTCCCCGCGTGTGGCCACCTTGTTTCCGCTGGTAGAAACCGCCTTGCAGATCTACCTTGAAGTGGAGCAAATCGGCTCGGGCCCGACCGTCGTCATCGGGCTGGGAGCGGTCGGCATGTTGACGGCAGCTCTCATGGAGCAGCGGGGCCACACCGTGATCGGGGTCGACATCAGCCCTTGGCGGGCCGAGGCAGCGCGAGCTCTGGGCATTGATGCGGTCGAGCCGGCGGCGGCCCCGGAAGCAGTGCGCCGGCAAAGCGGGGGCCAGGGAGCAGCGGTCGTGGTCGAGGCCAGCGGCGACCCGGAAGCGCTCGCCTCCGCGCTCGACTTGCTCGGCCACGAGGGGACGGCACTGGTGGCTTCCTGGTACGGTCTTAAGCTCGCGTCGCTCCCGTTGGGCGGAGCCTTCCACCGCCGCAGGCTTACGATCAGGAGTACTCAAGTGTCCACAATTCCTGCGCAGTTAGCTTCGCAATGGACGGTGCGGCGGCGCCGGGAAGCGGCACTCGGACTAATTGATCGGTTGCCGGTCGAGGCTCTCGCTACACACGAGTTTCCGTTTACCTCTGCCGCCTCGGCCTACGGGACTATCGCTCAAGGAGAGGAGGGTCTTCTTCACGCTGCCCTCCGCTACGAGCCCGCGATCCAAACGAGCGCGCATGTATGAAGTGGGTTTGTCCAAGAGCTTCACCGCATGGCACGTAATGCCCGACATCCCCGGACCCGAGAGCACCCGTCACCAACATGAATACAAGCTCGATGTGGTCGTGAGCAGGCAAGAGCTCGACGAACGTGAGATGGTCGTCGACATCGACGTGCTACAGAAATTGCTCGATCAGGTCGTCGGGGACATCGCCGGCCAAGATCTGGAACGAATTTTGCCGCCGGAGGGTGCCGCCGTCACGGTCGAGTATCTGGCGAAGTGGGCGTTCGATCAGATCTCGCCAGAGATTGCGGCCGGTGGCGCGGACGAACTCGCTGTGCGGGCATGGGAATCGCCTGACGCGTTCGGCGGCTACTTCGACCGCATCGACAGAACCTCGTTGTAAGCACTCATACAGCGGTGCGCGCAATGCTCCCAGGTAAAGTTCTCAAGCGCCAGACGCCGTCCTGCAAGTCCCATCCGGCGCGCCTTTTGCGGATCGCCCACGAGCTCCTCGATGCGGCTCCGCAGCTCCCCGACATCGCCGGGAGTGACCAGATAACCGGTCTCACCGTGGCGAACGACCTCCGGCACCCCGCCAATGCGGCTCGCCACGACCGGCGTTCCGCTGGCCATGGCTTCCAAGATAGATAGGCTCAACAGTTCGGAAATTGCCACAGACTTGCCGTAAACGGTCCGAGCGACGGACGGGAGCACAAAGACCTGCGCCCGGCGATGAAGTTCCGCAAGAAGGTCATCGTCCACTCCTCCGCAAAAGACCACATCCTTTCCTCGAGCGAGATCCCGCAAGAGATTCGGGTAATCGCGTTCGGGGGTTCCAGTGTCATGACCCGTGGTTCCGGCGATCCGCAGCTCCACCCCTGACGGCAACGCCTCGATCAAGCGATCCAAACCCTTGTGCGGAGTGATGCGCCCCCCATAGAGGACGCCCGAGCGCGCAGTATCCTGCGGGTGGAATCGATCTACGTCGACGCCGCCAAGGATCACTCGAGTCCCGTCCGGCGCGGCCCTCATCGTCTCGGCCGAGCTGTGAGATACAAGGAGGAAGCGCTCGAACAGACTCGACGGCAGCCTCAGCCGCCCTGCGCCGAGCCCATGGTCGGTGGTGACGGCGGGCGTGCGCTGCAACATGCTCAGCAGCGCGGCGAGTGCACCAGGAGCGCTCCAGGTTTGATGGGTGTGGACGATGTCTGCGTCACGGAGCTCGGCTGCTAGACCCCGGGCGATGGGATGCACGGGGTGTCCCTTGAGACGCAGGATCGTTCGCAGGACGACGATCTCTAGGTCGTCTTCGCGAGCTCGCATCGGCCGGCTACCAAAGGTGATCATCCGGCAGGGAACATGACGTGAAAGCGCCCGGCACAGCTCCAGAGGGAAGCGCTCACCACCTCCAAACAGGCCCGAGCCCCCAAAGGGTGTAGGAACGACATGAGCGATGAGCATGCAGGTGACCTTGATAACCCTCGGAGATCCGAAGACGGTGACGGGCGGCTACCTCTACCACAGTCGCATGGAGGAAGCGGCCCAGCGTCACAACTTCGCCTTCGAGTTTGCATCGGTTCCAGTAGGTCCTCTTGCCTCAAGCGTGACAACGGCACATCGCATGCTCCGGGCAGCCGAACGGGAGCGAGACGTGGTCGTCTGCGACTCCATAGTCGCCACGTTCTTGAGGGCCTCGGCGCCACAAAGACGAAGGGCTGCGGTGGTGGCGATGATCCACCAGCCCCCCGGAGGCATGGAACCGGGCACACTCGGACGGCTGGCGAGACAACGCCTTGACCGGGCTGCGTATCGACGCATGGATCGCTTGATCGTGGCCAGCGAGCAGTTGCGGCAACAATTCATCCGCGAGGGCTTCGGCGATCATTCCCTCGTTGTGATTGCACCCGGCAGAGACGCTCCGACCGAAGGGGGTATCGAGACGCCGGTGGAGGACTTGCGGCAAGGACGCCAGGCGGCCCTTCTGTGCGTGGGGAACTGGGTTCGCCGCAAGCAGATCATCGAGCTACTGGAAGCGTTCTCGCGTCTCCCCAAGGGCCTCGCAACCCTGCACCTGGTCGGGAGCGACGCAGTCGATCCCTCCTACGCCGAAGCCGTAAGGGATCGCCTCGTTCCTCTGAGTAGCTCAGTCGTGGTGCACGGCGCGCAGTCACGCGCCCGCGTGCAGGCGATGTATGAACAGGCCGACATCTTCGTGTTGGCCAGCATCCAGGAGCCCTACGGCACCGTCTATGGGGAGGCTCTGGCAGCTGGTCTGCCGGTGGTCGGATGGCGTGCCGGGAACCTGCCGTACCTGGTCACAGACGGTCTCGAGGGATTGTTGAGCGAGCCTGGTGACGTCTCGGCGCTCGCCGACGCCATCAGCCGGCTGACGACAGACCGGGAACTGCGCAAGATGATGGGGGCCGCGGCTCGGCGAAGGGGGCAGGAACTCCCTACCTGGGAGGCGACCGCGGCGGCGTTCTTCGAGGAGCTGCGAAAGACCTCGATGGACCACAGCGGGCAGGCTTGAGCCGATTTGCGACTACAGGCGGCACCCGCCGGCCGACAACTGGTGCGTGGGCTCGGGGGCCGCGTAACGGTGTCGTGACGGCCGCGCTCATGATTGAGGTCAAGTTATGGCGAACACAAGGGTGATAGCAGGACAGCTGCGCTCAGCCGGGGCAGGGCGCTCCCCGTCTCAGGGGTGGCGGCTGGCCACACTTCGCTGGCTGTGGGCGGCCGTTACGATGCTTGCGCTGGTGGTCTCGACGGCGGCCTTCGTGGCGCTCGCCTCGGACAGCTCGCTCAACGCACTGTCGACCGTCGGCGTCTTCGAGTTCAGCCCCCGGCTTGCTCAGGGACTCGAGGCGCTGGGGATCTCCCTGGAACTGGTCGAAAGAGCCGATCTGATCTTCCGGCTGCTGGGCTTCGTCGTCTTCGTGGTGACCGCCGCAGTGATCTTTGTCCGCAGATCGCGCGACTGGATGATGGGGCTCACCTCGGCGACGCTGACCGCGTTCGGGGCCTCGGTGTTCGCTCCCCTCCCCCTCCTCGCTCGCAACCACCCGGAATGGAGTTGGGCGGTTGGTCTGGTGGGAAACTTTCAGCCGAACTCCCCGCTCTTCGGGCGCTCACTGGGGGGACTTTCCTTTCTCCTCTTCCTGTATCTGTTTCCGGACGGGCGCTTCATCCCGGGCTTCACGCGTTGGGTAGCCGCCGCCATTCTCGGCCACATCGTTCTGTGGTCGCTCGGCCCCGGCTCGATCTTTGCGGTCGATCTATGGCCCCTGCCCCTGCAGTACTTCTGGATCATCGCCGTCCCGGCAACCGGGCTCTACGCTCAGGTTCACCGCTACGCCTTGGACTCGAGCCCCGCTCGCCGGCATCAAACCCAGCTCGTGCTCATGGCGCTGGGCACTATCGCAGCCGTGCCGCCGTTGCTCGTGGCGATCAGCCCTCGGCTGAGTCAGGCGCTTCCGGGCTTAGCGGTCGTCACTCCCCGGGTGGAAGCTCTTTACGAGCTGATCCTCTTGGCGTTCTTAGCGGTCGCATTGCTTGCTTTGCCGCTCTCTATTGCAGTCTCGGTGCTGCGCTATGGGCTCTGGGACATCGACCTGTTCGTCAACCGAGCCCTTGTCTACGGTTCCTTGACCGCGTCTCTCGGCCTCGCTTATGTGGGAGCCATCGTCCTACTGCAACAGGTGTTCAGCGACGTCACGCGGGGTTCCACAGTGGCGGCAACGATTTCAACCCTCGCGGTCTCAGCTCTCTTTCGCCCCGCCAAGAACCGCTTCCAAGCGCTCATCGACCGCCGCTTCAACCGCCGCAAGTACGACGCCCAAAAGACGATCGACGCCTTCGGGTTGCGGCTGAGAGACCACGTCAATCTCGACTCCCTCGAGGACGATCTATTGAAGGTGGTTGGTGACACCATGCAGTGTGCCTGTGTGGGCCTGTGGCTGAGGCCTATCGGCGTGGCCAGCTCAGTAGCGACGGCCCCCGGCCCGACGGCTCCGAAAGAGCCTGATCAGCCGACCGACCACGGCAAACAGGACCCGGGCCCGGAACAACCGATATATCAAAGCGAACATGATGCCTCCCCCAACTCAAGAGAATGCCACTAAAGCTCACGCCGAATGATACGGCCCGCCTGCTCCGACATCCGCTGACGCAGAGGGCGCTTTCTCCACCTCCCGCGGTGAAACTCCTCCGAGTGGGTAAGGTCTTGCTCGAAGACCTCCGTTAGCTGCGCGGCGAAGCGTCGGCTCTGGACGCACAACGTAGCTTCGTCGTTTAGCTGAAAGCTTCGATTGTCGAAGTTGACCGAACCGACGGAGCTCCAGATGCCGTCCACCACCAAGGACTTGGCATGCAACATCGTAGGCTGGAACTCGAAGATCCGGACACCTTCGGAGAGCAGTCGATCGTAGGTCGAGCGCCCCGCTTGACGGACGATCTCTTTGGCCATGTGAGACCCCGGTACCAGGATGCGCACCTCGACACCTCGATGTGAGGCTTCCACCAGGGCTTCGATAAATGCGGGGCGGGGTGCGAAGTACGCCGAGGTCAGGTCCAACGTCTCCCGAGCCGATGCAACCGCGAGGTAGTAGAGCGCCTCTGCGTCGGTATCACCCACCCCGGCGCTCGAGCGCATCACCTGCATCGCGCCTCCGCCATTGACCGGACCCAGCACCGGCAGATAACCATCCCCCGCCAAGACCTCGCCGGTGGCCTCGAGCCAGTTCTCGGCAAAGGCCCCCTGAAGGCCGCGCACCACAGGTCCGCGCACCCGCACGTGTGTATCGCGCCAGTGGTCAGGGTCGTCTGCATTTCCCGTCCACTCTTCGGCGATCCCCACGCCCCCGGTCATGCCGATTGACCCATCCGCCACGAGGATCTTGCGGTGGGTGCGGTTCGCGATTCGGCGAATAGCGTAGGGCTTCACCGGCCTGAAGCGCCTAACCCGTACGCCCGCCTCCTCCATGCTCGAAACCAGGGAGGTGTCCATCTTCATGGCGCCTACCGCGTCGAGGAGTACGTTGCAGGTGACGCCGTCGCGCGCTCTCTGCGACAAAGCGTCGGCGACGTCGTGCGCTATGTCGCCCGTCCAGTAGACGTAAGTGAGCAGGTTCAGAGTCTGCTTGGCAGAGCCAATCGTCTCGAGAAAAACGGGAAAGATGTTGTCTCCGTTGACCAGCAACTCGACGTCGTTGCCGTGAGAGACGGGCGCCCCGGTGAGCGCCTCGGTGGCGCGCAAGAAGGAATCGCTTGCAACGTCGAGCGAGGCCTCGAGCTCGTAGCCGTGTCCTCCTTCTCGCCGATGCCTGAGGCTGTCGCTGGCATACCAGGCGATTCCGGCCAGAGCTAAGGCTGTGGGCCAGCGCTTGTTCAAAGTCCTGAGCGGTTGCGGCCGAGGTAGGTCAACGTCCGGGGGCCGGGGGCGCAGATCCGGCGAAAACCTTATTCGAATCCATGAATGCCTCCGTGAGATAAAAGTCGTCGCGGGTCAGGGTACGGGTCTTGAGGCTGAAGATCAGCGACAGCTCTCGCCGGCCGTCCTCGTAGTGCAAGAAGGACTTGATCGTGGACCCGTCGATGCGGATTTCGTTCCACGACGGCGGCGTCAAACCTCTCACCCTTCTCGTCGCGGCCGTTCCGGAGTTGCAGATCAGCATTCCGTTGAGGCCCCAGAAGAAGGGCACGTGCTTGTGTCCGGAAAGCACGACATCGACGTCCAGCTTCGTGATCTCGCCGAGCAGGTCGCCTGCGTCGGTGATGATGTTGCGTTCCCGGCCGGTCCCGGGGATCGACACGAGGTGATGGTGTATCGCAAGGATCTTGAGATCGTCGGGGTGGTCGAAGCCCTCTCGGAGCCAGGCGTAGTTCTCACGTCCGCAGTGGCCCTCGTTCATGTCCGGCGACGAGGAGTCGACCGCGACCACCGTGAAACCAGAAGCCTGCATGCGCTCGGCACGAACCTCATCGAACTCCCGGCGAAAGATCGAGAAGCGGCTGCCGAAGAGCCGTTCGAAGTGGACATAGCCGACGTTTCTCGAATCGTGGTTCCCGGGGATGACCACCATGGGATGCTCGATTTGCTGGAGCCAGCCGGCCGCCTCCTCGAACTCCCACTCGTAGCCGGCCGCGGTCAGATCCCCGGCCACGACGACCAGGTCCAGCTCCATGGTGTTGACGCGGTCGATGATCGACTGCATCAGCTTGCGGTCGAAGGTGATCTCGCCGCAGTGGATGTCTGAGATCTGGGCGAGGCGGACGGGTAGAGTGGAAAGCGACATTTCAGCTCCCAATAGGCGAGGCATGCGAAGGACCGGAAAGGAATTCGCCCGCGAGGATAAGGGCAGGAGGATAAGGAAGGAGATAGGGCACAGCCTGGTGAAGGCGCTACGCAGCGTCCCCGGCTTCTCCTCCCTCGACGACCGCGACCTGCTCCAGATTGTCGGCGTCTCCATGAACCTGCACTGGCCCACGGGCGGCATCGTGTTCACAGAGGGCGCTGCGGCCGAAGGGCTCTACATCGTCCTTTCGGGTTGTGTCCGCATCCTCGTCGGCCCCCGAGACAGCGAAACCGAGGTCGCCTCCATCGGGCCGGGCGAGTTCTTTGGCGAGCTGTCCTTGCTCGAGGACCGCACCCACTCCAAGAACGCCCGAGCAACGGAGGACTCGGAGCTGATGATCCTCCCCAAGGAGTCGTTCCGGCGGCTCTTGGACGCCGACACGGTGCTGGCGCAGCACGTCTCGGAGAAGGTGGAGGAACGACTCCGCGCAGATCAGACCCGCCGCACTCGGTTGGATTCCGACAGCGTCTAGCTCTATGCAGGCTGAGCCCCGCTCAGCGGGGCCAGGTCTGCAAAGAGCGGGTTAGGCCAGGCCCTCGGCCTCGAACTCTCGCAGGAAGCCCTCGAACAGGCGCCTGTGGCCCTCCTCGTCGCGCAGGATCGCTATGACCATGTCCTGGGTGACGAGATCGACGTCGTCGGTGAACTGGATGAGCTTGTTGTAGTGCTCGATTGCGCCGGTCTCGGCCTCGATCACACCACGGATGACGTGGACAATGTCGGTTTGCTGCTCGGGCGGCTGAAGGTACTTCTGCTCGGCGGTGAAGTCGAGGGAGCCGGGAACCGTTCCGTAGAGCTCCTTGATGCGCTCGCCGAACTGCCGGGCGTGACCGAGCTCCTCCTGGACGTCCTGCTCGAGCGACTCGATGATCTCCTGAGCCCGCACACCGTCGGGGTTGATCGAGTTGGCCATGTAGCTCATGACGGTCTCGATCTCCATCCAGTAGGCGCGGGTCAGGAGCCCGATGACCTCTTCCCGCTCGGCCTTCTTGGCGTCGGAGAGAATTCCCTCCCTGCTGCTTCGTGGCATGGTGCATTACCTCCTCTTAGATGTGGCTTTCTCTATCTTGTCCCTACCCACGATCGCTCGGGAGCTACCGCCGCTCGACCAGCGGAGCAGGCGACGGGGTGGTGTCGTCCTCCACCCAGTCCCGGGTGATGTAGAGCCAGAAGGCGAGCCCCGCGTAGCGGCCGTAGCGGGCAAAACGGCGCTTGATGGTGGTGTCGGTGGAGGAACGTTTGCCGGCCAAGCGGAGATAGGTGGGCCGGGTCCAAGAGTCCAGGATCAGCCGCGAGTAGCGGCCCAGCATCAGCATGACGTGGGCGGCCGCATACGGGCCCACGCCGGGCAGCGCCAGCAGGCGGGCCTCGAGCTCGTCGTCCGAGAGCTCTGAGGGCTTTGCCCGGCCCAGCTGCTCCAGATCCAGCTCGCCCACAGCCACTCGTTGGGCGAGATCGTGCAGGTAGCGCCATCTGTAGCCGGAGCGTGCCACCTCCCGATAGAACGACTCGCCGGCCGAGGCCATCGCCGCAGGAGTAGGAAAACAGCGCCCGCCCGCGCCCGAGGGCGGGGCTCCCGGCGCCTTCTCGCCCAGGTGCTCTACGAGAGCGGAAACCATCCGCCGCGTCGCCGACCACGAACAGTTCGTGGTGCAGATGGTCTTGACGACTTCCTCGAACACGGTGGCGCTGCGCACCATGCGGCCGGCCCCCTGTGTCACCCAGGCGAGCTGAGGGTCTCCGGCCGCCTGCGCATAGAAGGGTGAGAGGTCCTCGTCGAGGCGCAGGATGTGGGCTACCGCCTGCCGCAGGCTCTCAACCGCCGCTGCCGCTGGGCGCCGCCCCGCTACCTCGATGCCCACGTAGCCGGACCGGAACTCCCCTACGGTCACCGTGCGAGCGCCGCCACCGGGAAGGCGCAGGGTGACCTGGAGCGTGCGAGCGGCCTCGTCGAGGCTCAGGGGCGGCAGCTCCGTGATCCCGTGCGAGTTGATCGTGCGCCACAGGTCTATCTTCCAATGTCCCACTGGATTCTGTAGGGGAAGCTCTGCTATCCGCGTCCAGACCATCACAGAAGCCTACGGCGGCTTGATCCACCCGGCAGTTAGAATTACAGACTTGTAGCTTGCGAGAAGGAGACTAGTCGGGCACCTGGAAGACCGCTTTGAAGCGCTCGAACAAGGCCTGCGAGTCGTTCCAGTTCTCGGCGTGCGACTGGAAGTTGAGGGCGAACCCGAAATCGGATGTGACGAAGCCGAGGTTGTAAGCATGCAACTCCGTTCCGCCGTCGCTGTAGCTGTACTCCCACAGAGCGGCCTCATGACCCTTGTAGATCGTCGGGTCGATGCGGATCTCCGCGTAGTCGGCGTGGCTCTCGGCGAAAGCCGCTGAGAACTGGTCCCAATGCGCCTCGGGCGAGGGGCCCGGGTCGCCGGTCCAGTCCACTCGCAGGTACGTGCCGGTCTCGGGGTCCACGAAGTCGGTCGTCGTCAAGGAAGCCGACTGAGGTCGCACGACCCAGTCTGCCGGATAGGCGAGCGCGTAACCGGTCTCGGGATCGGTGTAGGCGGCCCACGACGCCGGCGCCCCTTGTGGGACCTCCGCCTCATCGTCCGTCCCTCCCGAGTCCCCACTAGGGCCAGGGTTCTCGCTCGGGCCGGGGCCTGGTTCTCGCTCGGGCCGGGGCCCTGGGCGTCCGAACCACCAGCCGAAGAGGAGTCCCCGCGCTCGCCGGCCTCGGCGACGGCCGGTTCCGGGTCGCGACCGGATCCGGTCCCATCGCGCACGGCATCGACAGCCCACAGTCCCGCGAGCGCCGCGGCGGCGGCGAGGGCCGCGGTTGTGAGGACCCAGGGCAACCGCGCGCGGCGCTGCGCGGGCCGGACGACCTCGTAGGGCTCCTCTTCTGAGACCGAGTTCCATTCCGGCAGCAGCGGCCGCGTCCGCTCGAAGATATCGGTCGGCCTGCGGCTTCCGGCCGCTCCACCCGCCACCTCCCGAAGCCTGACGATGAGGTCCTCGTCGGACGGGCGCCGATTGGGCTCCTTCGTCAACATCTCCGAGATCACGGGCTCGAGAGGGCCGGCGCGCGTGGCCGGAGGTGGATCCTCCGAGGCGGCCGCAGCAAGGGTCGAAATCGCGGAGCCCTTGTCAAACGGAGGGACTCCCTCGACCGCATAGAAGAGGGTGGCTCCGAGGGCCCAGGTATCCGCGGGAGGGCCGCTGTCCGACGACTGAGCCTGCTCCGGGGCCATGAACGGCGGCGAGCCAAGGACGAGTCCTGTGGCCGTGATTCGGGAATCGTCCTTTACCGACGCGATGCCAAAGTCTGCAAGCTTGACCCGATCGCCCGGACCAACCATCAGGTTCCCGGGCTTGACGTCGCGGTGCACGATCCCGCGCTCGTGGGCATTGGCCAACACCTCTGCGACCTGTGCCCCGATCGCGGCGGCGCGCTCGGGGGTCAGAGGACCCTCTTTGGCCACGATCTCCGCCAGGGTTGGGACCTCGACCAGCTCCATGACGATGTACACCCGATCCTCGTCGCGGATCACGTCATAGGTCGTGACCGCGCACGGGTGGTTCAGGCGCGCCGCCGCGATCGCCTCGCGGAGTACCCGCGCTCTCACCCCGTCGGCCTCGGCGCCCACGACGCTTGGTATGTCGATCTCTTTGAGCGCGACCCGGCGATTCAAGACGTTGTCGTCCGCCTCCCACACCACGCCCAATCCCCCCCGACCCAAGAGCCTCTGCAGCGCGTAGCGCTGGTCGACGACTCGGTAGTAGGTGATCTCTCGATGCACCATCGTTTGATGCCCCCTCGCTGCCGTCTCCTCCCGGAGATCTTTCTTTGGGTCCGTAATGACGATCGCTCTTTCTCCTGGGTTACCCAAGCCCCAGAAAATTACGCGTCGCATTCGATTAGGAATGGTTGATGCTTGAAAATGTTGGGTCTCGGTTGCCGCTGCGCTCTTGAGCATTGGCTCCGCGAAGTTGTCCTTCGAGGGGCCCATGTCCCCTATCGCATCACCAGTTCAGTCCGCGATCCTCATGCCCGGGAGTCGAAACGGTCGAGCAGCTCGAGGGTGGTGAGAGTGAGCTCGAGATCGGCAAAGCCTTCGGGGGCCGCGGCGCCCCGCAGCAGCTCGGTGAGGGTGTCGACGGAAAGGTGTTCGGGCGGTATGCGGGCAGCGGCCCAGAAGACCAGCGCGCTCGCCCACTCCTCGGGCCCCCACTCCTCCGCGTTCTCCCGCGCCCAGCGCAGCCCCCATTCGGCCATCTCGGTCTTGGGTCCTTCGGCGAGCCAGTAGGCGGCGGCCGCGGCGAAGGTCGGGTAGGCCCCGCCGGTGACCCTCCCCTCCAGATCAGCCTCCCCTCTCAGCAGGTCGATGGCACGGGGGCCGGGGTCTCGGCCCAGCGACAGCAAGCCACAGGCGGCGGCCGCGGTCGCCCACACCTCGATTCCACCGGGGGTGGTGAGCTCACCCGGCACATGCTCTGCGGTGTCCGTCCATGCCTGAGATGGAGCCTTGGCACCTTCGAGCCAGTCTCCTGCTCTCCTCGCCGAATCGGACGCCTGCAGCTCGATCAAGCCCAGGTGACAGAGCCCTGCGCCGGTGGCGGCGGTCGAGGCGGCCCCGCCGAGGTCGAGGAAGGCCCCGTCCTCGCGCTGTAGCGGGATCAGGGGCATGTCCCCGGGCTCTTCCCCGGACAGCCTGAGCGCGCGCCAGCACTGCCACTCGTCCCCTTGGGCCAGCACCTGCTCGGCGGCGGCCTCGACATCGATACTCATTGCCACGTCCACCACAGAATGCGCCGTGGATCGAGCACGATTGCCTCGTCCTCGGGAGGGTGCAGGGCGTATTGCTCGTAACGACTCGCTAGGTGGGCGCTCGCCTCCCCCACCGGCTCGACATGAGCCAGGCCGCGGACCATCACCCAGCCCAGGCGGGTCCAGTCTCTCTCGTAGTGGTCGAGCAGCAAGGTGGCCTCGGGGTTGCGCTCGATGTTTCGGACCCGCTGCTGAACCTTGGACGACTTGGGCTTGTGGTCGACGGGCACATAGAGTCGCTCCCCCAAAGCGATCCAACAGACGGGGACGAGATGAGGGCGGCCGTGTGTGTCGAGCGTGCCGAGCACGCCGCGCTCGGCGCTTGAGGCGACGCCCGAGGCACGGGCAGGCAACTCCGCTAACGAATGGCAGGACCCCGAGGGCATGGGCAGATCCTCCCACGCTATGCTCGGGGGCCTACTCGCGAGCTCAAGAAAGGCGTCCTATTCGATGAAGCGCTGAACCCCGTCCACGGCTCGCCCACCGGCGAGCGCAGCTTCTTCATGAGGGGTTCATGTGGTTCGTATCGCCGCTGCTCGCATCTCCAAGCATCACGGGTCCCAGCTCGTGCTCGACAACGTCTCTGTTGAGCTCCATTCCACTTCCCGGCTCGGGATCGTGGGCCGTAACGGCGCAGGGAAGTCGACCCTGCTACGCATCCTTGCGGGACTCGAGGCCCCCGACTCAGGAGATGCTGACTCGTGACCCTCGCTCGCTCGAGGTAGGACTTCTCGCGCAAGAGCACGACGCGTTGCCGCGAGAAACCGTGAGGAGTTATCTCTGGCGGCGTACGGGCCTCGGCCCGGTGGCAGCACGAATGGACGCGCTTGAAGACCGTATTCAAGGAGACCTCACTGCGATCGAGCCCCTTACCGAAACGGTGGAGCGCTTCAGGGCATTGGGGGGCGGGGACATCGAAGCGCGTGCCGCGGAACTGTGCGATTCCCTGCGGCTTCCGGCCGACCCCGATTTCGAGATGAGTGTCCTGTCCGGAGGTCAGCGGGCGCGCGCCGCTCTCGCGTCGATGCTCCTCGCCCGCTTCGATGTCTTCTTGCTCGACGAGCCCACCAACGATCTGGACTTCGAAGGGCTCGCCCGACTCGAGGACTGGATCGGCGGGCTCAAGGGTGGCGTGGCGGTTGTGTCCCACGACCGCCACTTCCTCGACCGGATTGTCAAGGACATCCTCGAACTGGACGAGCACTCGCACACGGCGACGGCTTTCGCCGGAGGCTTCAGCGCCTACCGAGAGGCCGCCGCGCTTAGCCGAGCCCAGCAACGCCGGGCTCACGATCGCTACGTATCGGAACGCGCCCGGCTGCAACAGCGCATCAGAAGGCAGAGAAGCTGGGCGGAAAAAGGGGCACGCCGGGCTCGTCACTCAAACGAACCGGACAAGAACATCCGTTTCGGCAAGACTCAGGGGGCGCAGAACCTCGCCTCGAAAGCGAGCTCGTTGGAGCGGCGCCTCGACCAACTCGAGACTGTGGAGAAACCGTGGGAGGGTTGGAACCTGGACCTCGATATTGCACCGGGAAGGCGCAGCGGAGACATTGTGGTGCGCCTCGAAGGGGCCGTTCTGACAAGGGGGGCCTGGAAGCTCGGCTCCCTCGATCTCGAGATCACCTACGGCGAGCGGATCGCGCTAATGGGGCCCAACGGCTCCGGCAAAACTACGTTGCTGAGGGCGATTCTCGGCCAAGTTCCACTGGCCGGCGGCCGTCGCTATGTGGGCCCCGGCGTTGTGGTGGGGATCTTGGACCAGCGACGAGCGTTGTTCGGTGACGGCGTCATGCTGTCGCAGTTCCAAGACCGATCGGGCTTGCTCGAGGAAAGCGCGCGCCGCTTGCTTGCCAAGTTCGACCTCTACTCCGAGCATGTCGAGCGCAGCGTCGATTCCCTGTCCCCGGGAGAGCGCACTCGGGCCGGGCTGGCACTGCTGGCGGCCGCCGAGGCCAATTGCCTGTTGCTGGACGAGCCCACCAATCAGCTCGACATCCCCGCCATCGAGGAGCTCGAGAGGGCGCTGGCTTCGTATCCCGGGACCCTGGTGGTGGTGAGTCACGACCGCAGCTTCCTCGACAACCTCGGGCTGGAGCGCGAGATCGCTCTGCCCGTGCCGAGTGGTGGATAAATGGCCACATGGAGCATCTGACCACCACTCGGCACGGAGACGAACTAGGCCCTCCAGCCGAAACGCTCGGCCTTGGGCTCTGTACTTGCCTCGGGATCGTTGGGCCGGCGGTTGGCGGGTCGCTGCGGCAGGATCGCCATATCGGGAAGATGCTTGCGGGGGCCGGACCAGGGCCCCGGTACCGCGACGGTGGCATCGGCCAGCGCATAACACAGCGATTCGTAGTTGACGCGCCAGCCGCGGAAGTCCTGCCACGCGTCCTCGGGCGTGCGCTCCATCGCAAAGCCCGCCTCTTGCAGCTTACGAACGCCGCCCGCGTACTCCTCATAGGTGAGCGTGATCTCCTCGTCCGGGAAGGGGTCCGGGTCATAGGGAATGTGGATGGCGCCGGCAATGTCACGCAGCGCGGTGAAACCCATTCGGAGACAGAGGCGAGCCTCCACCGGAGCGCGCGACGGTGAAAGCGACAGGTAGAGGGCGGCCGAGTCCATGACCGCCAGCAACCCGACGACCCAACTGCGCAGCGGATGCGGCGAGCGGAACCACACCAGAGCCGGGTAAGTCGTGTGGCTCTCGGCGACCTCGGCCGCCCATCGTTCCCACTCACCGTAGAGGTCGGGCAGGGAGTCCATCAAGCTCACCATCTGCGCCCGAACCAGCAGCTCGGGTCCCCACGCCGGGGAGCCCGCCCGGCTCTGCAACATCGTGACCAGCATCTCCCGTCGGTTGAAGGCTCCGTACAGAGTTGGAAGGTAGGCAATCTGGAGCGCCACCACAACGAGGCCGGTGGCCGCCGCAATGAAGTGAATGGCGTCGGCACCGGTCTCAGCCGTGCCGGCGAAGCCCAGTGTCAGCATCGACGAGCCGCTCTCCCTCAGCGCCGAGGAGAAGGGGCCAGGAACGAACGGCCACAACAACAGAGCGAAGCCGACGAAGAAAAGGAGCAGCCACGCGCCCAGCAGCGTGAGCAGGGATACCGGAGCGGAGATCGCCAGGATCCTGTCCTTCATCTCGTAGCTCTCGAAGCGGTTGGCAACGAACAGGAAAGTCTTCAGCGTGAGCCTGCGGCCGATGAACACCGACAGTCTGGAAGTGAAGCCGCGCGGAACGACCAGGGTCTTCACCAAACTGCCCCCGGTCCCCAGCACGATGAAGAGCCCGACCGCGAACCCCGCCCAACGCAATCCTGAACCTCCAGTTCCCTTCGATAGCTCGGGATGATCGTAAGGTCTGAGCCATGGACATAGAGATGGTTCGCGGCGACATAACCCGGCAGACGGTCGACGCCATCGTCAACGCAGCCAACAAGTCCCTGCTGGGAGGAGGAGGCGTGGACGGCGCCATCCACAGAGCCGGGGGACCTCGCATCCTTGCGGAGTGTAGGGAGATCCGGGCCGAGCGCTATCCGGACGGTCTGCCCACCGGCCAGGCCGTCGCCACGACGGGGGGCGAGCTACCGGCGAAATGGGTCATCCACACGGTCGGGCCCGTCTACGCCAAGTCCGAGGACCGCTCGCACCTGCTCGCCTCCTGCCACGCCGAGTCACTGCGCGTGGCGGACGAGCTGGGGGCGCACAGCGTTGCGTTCCCCGCCATCTCGACCGGGATCTACGGCTACCCCCTGAAGGAGGCCGCGCCGGTCGCGCTCAAGGCCGTGCGCACGGCCCCCACCAAGGTCGAACGGGTGCTGTTCGTACTGTTCGATGAAGCCGCCTTAAGAGCCTTCGAGGCGGCCGCGGCGTCGAACCAGTAGGCCGCTCACCGCCGAGTGGTGGTCAGATGCTCCTTATGGTTGCCGTCACCTCACCACCACTCGGCATGAAAAGGGGTTAGAGGCCCAGGGCCTCGGTGACCAGTTCCTCCTGCTCCTGCTCGTGCACTTTGTGGTTGCCGGTGGCGGGGCTGGCGCTCTCGGCCCGGGCGACATGGGTCAGCTTCAGGGGAGCGAAGTCCATGCGGTGGAGGCGGGCATGGATGAAGGCCCACGCCCCCATGTTCGCTGGCTCCTCCTGCGCCCAGCACAGACTCGACGCGTTTGGATACGTCTTGATTAGCTCCTCGATCTGTTCCTGAGGGAACGGGTAGAGCTGCTCGACGCGCACAATCGCGGCGCGGCCCCCGTCTTCGTCGCGCTTGTCCTTCAATGCGTAGGCAAACTTGCCGCTGCAGAGAATGATGCGCTCGACTTCGTCCTTGGAGCCGATCCAGGGATCGTCCATGATCTCTCGAAAAGAGCCGTCGGTGAGCTCCTCGGTGGCGCTGCGCGCGTGGGGCGATCGCAGCAGCGACTTCGGAGTCATCACCACAAGCGGCTTTCTGACCGTGCGATGCATCTGGCGCCGGAGCACATGGAAGTATTGGGCGGGAGTGGACGGCTGAACCACCTGCAGGTTGTCCTCGGCGCAGAGTGTGAGAAAGCGTTCCAGCCGGGCGCTGGAATGCTCCGGCCCTTGTCCCTCGTAACCGTGCGGCAGCAGCAGGACGAGGCCACTGGTCTGGTCCCACTTGTCTTCGCCGGCGGCAATGTACTGGTCGATCACCACCTGAGCGCCGTTCGCAAAGTCGCCGAACTGCGCCTCCCATAACACCAGCGCATCCCCGTTGGCGACCGAGTAGCCGTACTCGAAACCGAGCACCGCGTTCTCCGACAGCAGGCTGTCAAAGGCCCTAAAGGGGGCCTGGTCATCGCCGACGTGGTTGAGCGCCATGTACTCCTCGCCGGTGCGGTAATCGGCGAAGACCGAGTGCCTCTGGCTGAAGGTGCCGCGCCGGGAGTCCTGTCCCGACAACCGCACCCGCAGTCCCTCGAGAAGAAGGGATCCGAACGACAGCAGCTCCGCGTGTGCCCAGTCGATGGCGTCGTCGGCAAGCAACGATCGTCGGCGTTCGAGCATCTTCTTGAGCTTTGGGTGAGGCTCGAAGTCGGCGGGCCATGACGTGAGCACGTCGTGGATGTGCTCCAGACGCTCTCGCTCGACCCCGGTCTTGACCAGGGACAACACACCCTCTGCCTCTGGTGGAGGCGACGCTTGCAGATCCGATTGGGGGGCAGAGTTTCTGGTCTCTTCGAAAGCCTTGTCCAACCGCGAGCGGAAATTATCGAGCAGCTTCTCTGCCTCATCAACGGTCAGCTCGTTGCGGTTCACGAGCTTCTCGGTGTAGATCTTGCGCAACGAGCGCCGATCGGCGATGTTCTGGTACATCAAAGGCTGCGTGAACGAAGGGTCGTCGACCTCCTGATGACCGTGTCTCCTATAGCAAACGAGATCGATCACCACGTCCGAGGTGTACTCCTGTCGGTATTCGAAAGCGAGACGCGCCACTCTCACGCAGGCTTCGGGATCATCTCCGTTGACGTGGAAGATGGGGGCCTGGATCATCTTGGCGATGTCGGTTGCATAGGTGCTGGAGCGTCCTTCTGTCGGCGAAGTCGTGAACCCGATGTTGTTGTTTACGACGACGTGAATCGTGCCGCCGGTGCGATATCCGGATAGCTGCGACATGTTGAACGTCTCGGCAACCACCCCCTGGCCTGCAAAGGCTGCGTCACCATGGAGCAGCACCGGCAGAATCCTGAAATGGCCGGTAGGACCGATGAGGCCTTGCTTGGCGCGCGCCATTCCCTCGACGACGGGGTCGACGGACTCGAGATGAGACGCGTTCGAACTCAAGATCACGGCGAGGTCCTTGCCCGAACGCGACGTGAAGCGCCCCGTCATACCGAGGTGGTACTTGACATCGCCTGACCCCTGCACGGTCTCAGGATCGATGTCTCCTTGGAACTCGTGGAACATGTCCTGCAAGGATTTCCCGACGATGTTAGCGAGGACGTTCAGCCGGCCCCGGTGCGACATGCCCATCACCGTCTCAACCATGCCCTGCTCGGCCGCCTCCTCGAGCAATGCATCGAGCATTGGTATGACCGCGTCGGCACCCTCGAGCGAGTAGCGGCGCTGGCCCGTGTATTTCGAATGCAGGAAGCGCTCAAATGCTTCCGCTGCATTGAGCCGATCGAGTATGTGCTTCTTCTCGTCGAGGGTGAGCACGCGTTGCGTGGAGGACTCGACTCGCTCTTGGATCCAGCGCTTCCGCTCGGGATCGGAGATGTGCATGTATTCGATGCCGATGGTTCCGCAATAGGCGTCGCGAAGCGTGTCGAGGATGTCTCGGAGCGATTCCCGGCGGGGTCCGCCGAGCGCGTCGGTCAGGAACTCCCGATCGAGGTCCCACACCGTGAGGCCGTAGGTCGCAATGTCGAGCTCGGGATGGCGCAGCACCTCCGAGCCAATCGGGTTGAGCTCCGCAAGCATGTGACCCCGTACACGGTGCATGTTGATCAGTTGACTGACATGCGATTGCTTTTCGAGATAGAGATCGGTGTCATCCGCCGTTGCCCGGTCACGTCGCCAGCGCGCCGGATCGTAGGGCACCCCGAGCGATGCGAAGATCTCGTCGTAGAAACGCTCCCCGCCCAAGAGGAGGTCGTGGATGTAGGCGAGGAACTGGCCCGACTCGGCCCCCTGTATCACGCGATGATCGTAGGTGCTCGTCAACGTAACGATCTTGCTGACCGCGACGTGCGCGAGCATCCTCTCGTCCGCGGCCTCGTACTCGGTGGGATAACCGATCGAGCCGACACCAACGATCAGACCCTGGCCCAACATCAGGCGCGGCACCGACTGACTCGTGCCCACGGTCCCCGGGTTGGTGATCGTTACCGTTGTGTCCTGGAAGTCCGAGGGAGCCAGCTTGTTTGAACGCACCTTGCGAATGACCTCTTCATAGGCTGCCAGGAAACTCGAGAAATCGAGCGAGTCTGCGTCCTTGATGTTGGGGACAAGAAGTGTGCGGCCTCCGGAGCGCTCGACGTCGACGGCGAGCCCTAGATTGACGTTCTTGTGCTGCACGAGATAGGGATCGCCCGAGACCTCCGTGTAGCTGGCCTTCATCGCAGGACGCGCCTTCAGCGCCTTCAGGACCGTCCACGCGATGATGTGCGTGAACGACACCTTGCCCGAGCGCCTGTCTCTGAGATAACGGTTCACCACGCGCCGGTTCTCTTCGAGCAGCTTCGCAGGGATGGTTCTCACCGAGGTTGCGGTGGGAACCTGCAGTGAGGTCTCCATGTTCTCGGCGATTCGGGCGGCCACGCCGCGCAGCGGAACGGCTTCTTCGGGCGGCTTCCCATCTGCAGAAGACTCTTGAGTGGCGCGCGACTCCGTGGCGGTTGGCTTGGTCTCGACGCGCTCCTCGGGGGCGCGCTCCGCCTGACGCTCAGGAGCCTCGGCCGTGCGGGACTTGGCCGGCCGGTAGTCCTCGAAGAACTCCCTCCAAGACTCTGTGACCGACTGAGGGTTCTCTTGAAACTGCCGGTACATGTCCTCGACAAGCCACTCGTTGGGCCCGAAGCGCTGCTTGTTTTCCTTGTCCACTCAGATCACCGTCACGGTCGAATTCGACTCTCTCAAGTTGAAGCGGGCAATCCAGACTAATTGCTCGGTGAGAGCTTGGATGTAAGCGACACAATCGCCGTGAGGAATACGCTCGCCAAGAGACCCGTTAGCGTCAATCAGATGCGTACAGTCAAAGTTCCGGACAAGCGCGCCCTTGCGCCGGAGTCGGTTCCGACCCCGACTCGGCTTTTGTCGCCGCTGTTCGTCCTCGTCACCTTGTCCACCTTCGCCTACTTCACCTCGGTGGGAGCGCTCCAACCGACGCTGCCCCGCTTCGTCGAGGGACCGCTCGGCGGAGGCAGCGTCGCGGTGGGCCTGTCGGTGGGGGTCTTCAGCATCGCAGCCGTGCTCATGCGGCCCTTCGGCGGCTATCTCTCGGATGTACACGGCCGCCGCATAACGATCGTGCTGGGGGCGGCCACCGTGGCCGCTGCCATCCTGTGCCAGATCTGGGTCGAGTCTCTGGCATGGCTTGTGCCGCTGCGAGTGGCGTCCGGTGTGGGTGAGGCGCTCTTCTGGGTCGGCGCCGCGGCGGCGGTGAGCGACCTCGCCCCCGAGAACCGCCAAGGGGAAGCGGTCAGCTACTTCTCGCTGGCGCTTTACGGCGGCCTGGTATTGGGCCCGGTGCTGGGAGAGACGATCCTCGGCCAAGACTCTTACGGGAATGTGTGGCTGCTCGCAGCCGGGCTCGCAGGGCTTGCCGCCCTGCTTGGGATTGCCGTCGGGGACACCAGGCCCGACGATGGTACGAACTCGGTCTCGGGCTGGCGCCGCTTCGTACATCCTGGAGCGTTCCTGCCGGGAACGGTGCTGGCGACCAGCATGCTGGGGCTCGGCGGCTTCTTCACCTTTGTCCCCCTCTACGCGCTCGAGCTCGGCATGTCGGGCTCGAAGCTGGTGTTCGCGCTTTTCTCGGGAATCGTGCTGGTGATCCGATCCCTGGGGGCCCGGCTCCCGGACCGCCTCGGCTCCCTGAAGAGCGCCCGCGGCGCACTCAGTGGGCAGGCGGCAGGCCTCTCGATAGCAGCGCTTTGGCAAACACCCACGGGTCTGCTGGTGGGAACGGTCGTGTACGCGCTGGGTCAGTCGCTGGCGTTCCCGGCGCTCATGTCGATGGCGGTCGGTCGCGCCAGGGCGTCCGAGCGGGGTGCCGTGGTCGGGACCTTCTCGGCGTTCTTCGACTTTGGCTTCGGCCTCGGTGCAGTGGCGCTGGGAGCGGTCGCCGGGACGATGGGATATGCGGGCTCGTTCCTGGTGGGGGCCGCGGTGGCGCTGGGCGGCCTCGTGCTTCTAAGCGTGCGCGCCGACTCGATCTAGACGGTACGTGCCGCTAGGAGGTCCTCAACTGATCGAGAGCGCCGCCGGCCCCCGACCTACCCCTCGGCGACCGGCCGGTAGGTACACACGTTCACGCCCGTGCCGCTGGTGACCGTGGAGACCAGCTCGAGCGTGCGACGCGCACCGTCGTCGGGGAAAATCGTCTTGCCGCCGCCGAGGATCACCGGCATGATCAGGAGCCGGAGCTCGTCGACCAGGCCCTCGCGCAGGAGGGTGCGCGCGAGCGTGGAGCTCCCCATGACCAACAGGTCACCGCCGTCGGTCTCGTGCAACTCCCGGATGCGGGCGACGGCCTCATCGCCGGGGATACGACTGGTGTTGTCCCACGTCAGCTCGTCGTCGCCCAGCGTCTCGGACACCACGTACTTCGGGATGGCGTTCATCTGGTCGGCGAACGGGTCGCCGGCTCGCCCGGGCCACGCCGCGGCCATCGTCTGCCACGTGCGGCGCCCGAACAGCAGGGCCTGGGTCTCGATCATCGCTTCGTCGAAGGCACTGCCCACCACCTCCGGTTCGAAGAATGGGTGCGTCCAGCCGCCGTGGGCGAAGCCACCGTCCGTGTCTTCGTCGGGTCCGCCCGGCGCCTGCACGACGCCGTCCAAGCTCATGAACTCAATGATCACGATGCGCATGGGACTCGCTCCTCTTCCTCGCTCCGGGGGGTACGGCGATCTAGACCGTCACGCCGCTCCAGAATCATCGCCCTCACTCGATCAGAACCACTTCGCGACAGGTGGCCTAGACGGCCACGACCTCATTGGTGAGGGAGCCGAGCCCGTCGATCTCGACAGTGACCACGTCGCCCGGCTTCATGTAGGCGCCGGTCCCCAGCGCCACCCCGGCCGGCGTCCCGGTGGCGATGACGTCGCCGGGCTCCAGTGAAAACGTGTGGGAGCAATAGGAAACCAGCGCGGGCACCTTGAATATCAGTTGGGAGGTGCTCGAGTCCTGGCGGATCTCTCCGTTGACCAGCGAGCGAATCCCGAGGTCGTGGGGGTCCGAGATGTCGTCCGGCGTAACCACCCAGGGCCCGAAGGGCGCGAAGGTGTCGAAGCTCTTGCCCCTGAACCACTGCCCGTCGGAGAGCTGCGCCACGCGCTCGGAGACGTCGTTGAAGCAGGCATAGCCTCCGATGGCGGCGACCGCCTGCTCGGCCGACACGCCGCGAGCCGGCGCGCCGATCACAACGGCCAACTCGGCCTCGTAGTCGAGCTTGACCTCACCCTTGGGCATCTCGATGGCATCGCCTGGGCCGATCACGCAACTCGACGGCTTCGAGAAAAGCAGCGGCTTCTCGGGGGGCTGGGCATTGGTCTCGCGCGCATGGTCGAGATAGTTGAGCCCGATGCAGATGATTTTTCCCGGACGCCTTACCGGCGGCCCAAAGACTGCGTCCTCAAGCGCCAGTCCCTTGCCTATCGGCGACGAGGGAGCACGGCAGAGGTGATCGACCAACGTGCCCGGCAAGGGGTAGCAACGATCCGCTTCGATGCGGGCGGGACGTCCGTCGGCGAGGGTGGCGAGGCGCACGGCGACTCCTTATCGATGGAGGAGTTCGACATTCGATTCTGACTGCGACACCCTATGCTGCAAGCGACCAGGTCAGGAGGTCCGCCAACACATGGCTCTTCAAGATATGCCGCTCGATGTGGAGCACCTTCGCAAGCGCTTTCCGGCGCTGGCTGCGCGCAAGGGTGATGTCTTCGTCGACTCGCCGGGAGGCACCCAGGTACCGGCCGAAGTGATCGACGCCATGGCCGTCTACCTCGAGCGCAGCAATGCCAACGCCGGTGGGGCCTTCGCCACCAGCGCCGCCACCGACAGGGTGATCTCCGAGGCCCGCCGAGCGGGCGCCGATCTCCTCGGTTGTTCGCCGGACGAGGTCGTCTTCGGGCCCAACATGACGACGCTGAACCTGTCGTTGTCGCGCTCGATCGCCCGCACTCTGGGGCCGGGCGACGAGGTGATCGTGACTCGCCTCGACCACGACGCCAATATCGCACCATGGTTGGCGGCGGCAGAGGACAAGGGGGCCGCGATCAGATGGGTCGACATCGACCCCTCCGACTGCACTCTCGACCTTCGCTCTCTGGAGGAAGCGCTGAACCCGAGCACGCGCGTGGTCGCCTTCACTCTCGCCTCGAACGCTACCGGGACTATCAGCGCAGCGGCGCGTGTGGTCGAAATGGCGCGCACGACTTCTGCGCTGGTAGTGGCAGACGCAGTCCACTTCGCTCCTCACCGCCTGATCGATGTCACGAGCTTGGACGTCGATGTACTGCTGTGCTCGCCGTACAAGTTCTTCGGGCCTCACCTCGGCGTGATGTTCGGACGACGCAGCCTGCTGGAGGAATTGGAGCCTTACAAGGTGCGCCCGGCATCCGACGAGGTCCCCCACCGCTTCGAGACCGGGACGCTGAGCCACGAGGCTCTCGCCGGGTTCACCGCCGCGGTGGACTACCTCGGCGGTCTCACCGCTCCTGCCTTCGACCGGCGCGCGGGCTTAGCGGCCGGAATGGCGGCGGTCTTGGAGCACGAAAGGACGCTCGCCGGCCTTTTTCTCGATCGCATCGAGGCGATCCCCGGTGTGCGGCTGTACGGCATCTCGGAGCGGGCGCGGCTCGATGAGCGCACGCCGACCTTTGCTCTGACGGTGGAGGGCGTGACTCCGAGGGCCGCGGCCGAAGACCTCGGGAGAAGGGGCATCTACGCGTGGGACGGCAACTACTACGCCCTCGCGGTCATGGAGCGGCTCGGGCTTCAGGCCTCGGGCGGCGCCCTGCGCATCGGCTTCTGTCACTTGAACACTCCCGAGGAGGTCGAGCGAGTGGGGGCCGAGCTGGCCCGGCTAGCTGAGGGGGCCGCGTCCTAGACGTCCCACCACAGGGTCGCCATGTCCCCCGGCTGCAAGACTCCCTGCTCTCCCAGCAACTCGTCGATCTCTGAATCCCGCTCCCGGCCCAGACACAAGCGGCGGCGGACGAACGCGACCAGCTCCGGCCTCGTCCGGGACCGATCCGGTGGGTTTCGTTTCCAGTGCTCGAGATGCGCATCTATCCCTGCCTCGACGAGAACCGCCAGGGCGTCCTCACAGGTCGGTCCCTGGGGGCGATCGAGGCCGTGGAAGTGCCGCCACAGGTGATTGAGTGCGACCTGAGGGTGGTGAGCGGTGAGCTCGGCGACGACGCGGATGCCCGCATGTCGGCCGAGGGCAAGAGCAAAAGGGGTCAGAGCGGCGACGTTGTAGAAGACGTTGGCGCAGATGACGACGTCGACCGGCGGTGCTTCAGCCGACACTTCGGGCCATGTGCCCTGGATCTCGCGATGGTCGACGCCCAGCCGGTCCGCCTCGCGGGAGAACGTCTCGAGCATGGCCGCGCTCTCGTCGAGCGCCACGATCACACCCGCGCGGCCGGCCAGGGGGAGGCTCGACGCTCCACCTCCCGCTCCTACGTCCAGCACGGAGCCGGACGGGGGCAGGACCTCCAGGGCGCGCCGGTGGGCCGGGCTTTGCTCCCCCTCCGATGAAAGGAACAGCGAGGGCGGAAATCCCCACGGCGACTCCGGGGCTCTCTCGAGGATGTGCTGAGGGATGGCCCAGGCGGCGAGCTGGGCGGCCCACTCCTCTTGCGCAGTCGTTTGTTTCACCCTCGCTCTGCTGGTAATCGTTGACATTTCCTGTTATTAATCTCCACCAGAGGTGCTGCGGACATCACCTGAGGTGACTCATGCAACCTATTCGCCGGTCACAGTTCGGCCTGGATCCTCCTCCCGCTCCTACCAACCGGGTGCTGCCCCCGCTGGGCACCTTCGTGGGGCTGATGGCGCTCCTGGTGGTGGCACTGTTCCTGGCTCAGAGCGCCGCCGATACGCCTCCCCTCGCCGAGCCCGTGGGCGATTCTGCCGCGCAACCCAAACCCACAATCCAGAGTGTCGCCTCCGAGCGCGCGCCGGTCTTGACCCGGGCGCAAGCCGTGGATCGCTACCGCGCTCTCGATGCGCTGCGACTGCGCGCCTACCGGGAGCGGGACGTGTCGCTTTTCAGCGCCTATCTCACTCCCGACAGCGGCCTGCATGAGGTCGGGCGCAAGGAGATCGGTCGCCTGCGAGCCGACGAGGTGGTGATGCGGCCTCGAGCCCGGACTCGCCGCATCAGCATCAGGACGTCTCCATCGCCGAGTGATCGTCGTGCGCCATGTCTCGGTGCAAGACCCCCGCTTCTACTCCTCCGGAAGGGACATCACGATCGATCCCCAAGCCAACCTCGTGACCACCGACTGGATGCTGCGACCTACGAACGGAGTCTGGAAGATCTCCAACTCACGGGTGCGAGCGGTGGTGCCGCTCCGGAGGGGAAAGCGATGAGAAAGATCATTGTTGCGATCGTAGCCGCAGCCGCGCTGACCGTGCCGAACCTCGGCGCGGCCAAGGAGCCACACGGAGATGCCGATGTCACCACCCAGCAGAATGGGGTGCCGGGAGTAACCGCCGTTGCCGAGTACGGAGGATCGCAGCCGCCGGGGACGTCGGCAGGGACCGGCGGTGTGTCTTCTGAGGGAACGGAATCCTCGGGGATCGCTGAGTCCTCCGGGGGCACGGCGGCCGAGGGAAGCTCCGGCGTCGCCGTCTCCATCTCGGAAGTCGGCGCCCCGGTCGCCGAGCTACCCATCACTCCCGTTGGCCCGGGTGTCGATCCAGCAGGACAGTTTGATCCGCTCCCCGTAATCGGCGATGGTTGTTTCGTCCCCTCCATGCCGGACTGCGTCCCCCCACCGACAAACCCTACGAACCCGAAACCACCCGGCGGCGGCCCCAAGCCGCCCGCACCACCGCCGCCGTCTCCCGAGGAGCTCGCACAGGTAGCCATCGACCGAGCCGTAGCGGCCGCCGCCGTCCCCGAGCTGCGTCTTGCGCCCTCCGCCGTGGGCCTCACCGGGCTCGACAGCTTTGTGTGGCTGGCGAACCGGCCCGAGCCCATCGAAGCGGTCGCCTCCGTGCCGGGACTCACAGTGATCGCGCAGGCCCGGCCGGTGCAATACGTGTGGGACTTCGGGGACGGCGCCACCGCAGTGACGTCCCATCCGGGGCGGCCGTGGAGCCCTCAGCAGCCCGGCGACATCGCCCACCTCTACGAGGTGAGAGGGGCATACTCCGTCGGGGTCGAGGTCATCTGGAGCGCGCGCTGGCAGGTGGCCGGGGGGCAGTGGACGGACTTGGGCTTCTTCTCGACCTCGGGCTCCCAGCCCTACCCGGTCCGTCAGGTGGTGACTCGCCTCGTGCCCGGCCGCTACGGCTGGTAGAGCTGCGTTACGCTGGGGGCCTTGGCGGCCGTAGCTCAGCAAGGTTAGAGCACCTGGTTGTGGTCCAGGATGTCGCCGGTTCGAATCCGGTCGGTCGCCCTCTCGTTCTTGAACGTTCTTTGGAGATCCACCCACCTCAGATGTGGGTAAATCTCCAAAGAACGCTGGGGGCCGGGCCCGGTCTGACCGTTGCTAGACTGCGCCGGCGGGTCGCTAGCTCAATCAGGCAGAGCAACGGACTCTTAATCCGTAGGTTCAGGGTTCGATTCCCTGGCGGCCCACCCCTATAACCGCAGGTCAGAGCGTGTTTTCGTCTGAAATTCTTGTAATTCGTTTTCCGGCGTGCAGCAAACGTGCAGCAGAATTTTCAGGACGGGGGTCGTCTGCATGTCCCAAATGGGACAGCTATTCGGCGTGGAGGAGGGACCTCCAGAGCTCATCACGGGTCTGTTCGCCCTCGGCGTAACGCCTCCACTCCCGGACGGTGGCGCCGACTAATTCCACTTCCCAGCCCAAATGGTCTGCTACCTGTTCCGGAGTTGCGGGCGGCCCGTCAAGCTTGGCGGGCTCCTCGATAACGCTGTAGATCAGCTCGGCAAGACGGATCTGCTCATCCTTGATCTCGTCTATTTCCGCCATCATCTCGTCCCAGCTGACAATCTTCTCGGGCGGCTTCAGGTCCCGAGCTACCTGAGACTTCGACCACCCGGTAATGGAGGCCATTTTGCGGAGTGAGAGTCCTTGCTCCTTACGGAGACTGAGAACCAAGGCACGGCGCCTTTCGATGTCGAGGTGACGTCGGCGCATGTTCAGCCCCATCGCTAGGTGAAGCTTGTGGTCATCGGATAGCCCCTCCTGCCGGGCTACCGGGAGGTCAATGCCGAGCTCGGTGGCGATACGGAGACGGTGCACGCCGTCGAGCACCTTGTCCTCCTCGTCGATGACGATTGGATAGACGATGCCGTGTTCTTCGATATCGGCCTTGAGTGCCCGGTACTCGTCTTCGGTGAGAGGGGGCAGCATGAGGCATAGGGTGGGGTGTGTACGTCACTGCGCTTTCCTTCGGTGTCCAGTCGGTCGGCCAGTGCGTCGAGGTCTGCGTCGAACAGGTGCCCGTAAACGGTCAGCAGAAGGCGGCGCTGCGGTGCCCCAGCACCGTTTGGAGCGTCTTCGCCGAGCCCCCGGCTGCGATCATCCGAGCGGCGGCGCTGTGGCGCAAGACGTGGACTCCGACGGCCGGAAGTCCGAGCGATGCGAGTGCCTCTCGCCACGGCTTCATAAGGAAGTAGCGATATCGCAGTGGCCCGCCCTTGGGGCCGGTGAACAGCAGCGTTCGAGGGCCTGTGTCGAGTCTTTCGAGATGCGAGGAGATACCTGCTATCAGTCCCGGCGATAGTGGCACCGAGCGGCGGGCGTGGCTCTTGGTCGGCCCCCACATGAAGTGCCCAGAGACCTCGGCGAGCGACTCCTCTACTCGCAGGCGCCGGCGCAGCAAATCGGCGTGGCAGCGCCGCAGCGCCACCGCTTCGCCCCAGCGCAGTCCGCACACGCCCATGACCGCCGTGAGCAAGTCGTAGGGAGCCTCCAGGGCGTCGACTAGGGCGTCGACAACCTGCGGCTCGAAGAAGGACGCCTCGGTGTGCTCGAGCCTTGGCAGCTTCACCCCCATGGCGGGGTTACGGGTGAGATACCCGTCTCGCACGGCGCTATCGAAAAGCAACCGCAGAACTACGTGGGCTTGGCGGGTACGGCTCGGGCTCAAGCCGTCGGCGACCATCCCCCGACCCAGGTGGTGACATCCGAAGGCTGACGTGCCGACTTGTCGACTCCCGAACGTCGGCAGGATGCGGGATCTGAGCAGCGACTCGTAGGACGCCACAGTCTTCGGTTGGAGCATGGGACGGGCGCCCTCGAACCACTGTTCCGCCAAGTCTTCTACGGCGATGCTGGCGAGCTCGGGGTCGGTCCACTCGCCTCGACTGACCTTCCGTTCCTGCGCCCGAGCGGTGTCCTCAGCGTCTTTCTTCCGCAGAAACGTGCCGTGTTCGGAGGCCCGGCGGACCCTGCGATCTGGGGCTCGGTAATACCCCTGCCACTTGCCCGAGGGCAACTTCCTAGCCCATGCCATTACTTCCTCACTTCCTTTTCGATGTGCGGTCGGAGTTCCTCGAGCAGCTGCCGGGTGATTCGCCCCCGGTGTGCCTGGCGGGAGCGGGCGGTAGTGCCGAAGTGGACCCTGGCCTCAAGGCGCCGGTCCCGTTCGGCGCTGAGCCCGCCCTCCCACAGGCGGCCGGCGACAATCGACAGTTCCTGAACCGAGACTCCGAACTTCGCCGCCGCCTTACGCTCGGCAACTCGCCCCGAGTGAGCCCAGGTCTCGTCGGGCAAGTCTGCGGCCAACTTGTCAGCCCTCTCAACCGCTGCTTGCAGCGCATCCTCTAGCTGCCCGGTGTCCTTATCGCCACGACCGGCGAGCGCCTCGGTGATGACTGACCACTTGAACCACCCCTCGCCGATGCCGACCGGCTGGTCCGGCTCGAGCAGCTCGGGCAGCCGTACTCCCAGCAGCCTCCCCAGCACGACGAATTCCTCGACCGCCACCACTCGGCGCCCGTTCTCGAGTTGGGCGACGGTGCCGGCAGTCCAGGGCAGTCCCCAGGCCCGAGCTCGCAGGGCCAATTCCTCTTGCAGCCAACCCCGCTCGATGCGGACGGCTCGGACCCTCTCTTGCAGCAGGCGGTTCAGTGGCTTCGGCGCTTCTTTCTCCCCCATAAGGGGACACCATACCCGTCAAGGCCTCACAAGGGAATGCTTGACCTCAAACTACATCGCTGGTATTCCTAAGCGGACAGGTTTTCCCACAGCACTACTTGAGGAGGAAACGGTGCCAACCAGGAGGACCGAGCGATACTCGAGAGCCCATTGAGGGACGTCTCTTACGTGTGCGAGATGTTCGGCGGAAGCCCGACAAGTGGGTCCACAGGCACGCTGCCGAATTGGGCGGAATCAAGGTTGGTGGTCGTCTGATGTTCACTGACGCCGGGTTGGAGGACTACCTCAAGAGCCGACGGCTCATTCCTGCGGCCTCGTGAAAAGCGAAAGCCCGTCCCCCTCGCAAGGAAACGGGCCCGTCGCCACCACCACCACCGAGAACATTACCAGCAGGACTCGGCAAGTGGCGGAGATGCGGCGGCGCCGGGCCTGGGAGACCTACTGGCGGAAGCAGCTTCAATTTGACCTGTGGGGAGTAGCCGCAGCAACCGCTGAAGTCGACAACCTCGACCGCTCGGTGCCCAGCGCCCTGTCGATCAGCTTCCAAGAGGCCAGGGCTTTCGTCGCTACGAATTACGGGCTGACCTGCCATTGCCACGGCCCTGCGAACGGATCCGATCGCAGAACAGGGATCCCTGTCCGGGCCGAAGCCGGGACCCGGAAGGCCTCGTGAGCCGGCGCCCCTACTACCCCGACGGCACCCCCTTCCCCCCAAGTGAAGAGGTCGTGCGCCAAGAGCAGTCGGGTAAACCAATGGCCTGGCACGAAGGCGAGCGCAAGAACATCGAGGTGGAGTGGGTCGAGATCGAGACTCCTTCCCCGATTGTGAGTCGTCGCATCAGCTACTCGGCTATCGACCTCCTCGCCACAGACTTCCCGAGCCTCGCTTCGCCGTGCCCGACATCCTCGCCGAGGGCCTCAACTTCATGGCCGGCGCACCCAAGCTCGGGAAGTCGTGGTGGGCGCTGGGGATCACGATAGCGGTCGCATCGGGAGGGTGTGCCCTGGGACAGATCCCCGTAGAGCGAGGCGGAGTGCTCTACCTCGCCCTTGAGGATTCCCCCCGCCGTCTCAAGAGCCGTCTCGAGAAGATGCTCGCCGGCGACCCGGCCCCCGCAGGCCTTCATTTCTATACGGAGTGGGACCGCTTGAGCGAGGGGGGAGCGGAGGCCATCCAGACGTGGGTCGAGGAGCACCCGGCGGGCCGGCTGATCATCGTCGACGTGCTCGCTCGGGTCCGCCCTCGGGTGGGCGATCGCAGCGATCGTTACCTCGCCGACTACGAGGCCGCCCAGCCGCTCAAGACCGTCGCCGATAAGCATGGGCTTGCCGTGGTGGCACTGCATCACACCCGCAAGGCAGGGGCCGAAGACTTCGTGGAGACGGTCTCAGGCACCCACGGGCTGGCGGCTGCGGCTGACACCATCCTGGTTTGCAAACGGGCTCGGGGCCAGGCCGACGCCACTCTCCACATCACCGGTCGTGACGTCGAGGAACAGGATCTCGCCCTCCGATTCGACGGGGGTAACGGGACGTGGACGCTCTTGGGCGACGCCGCCGAGTGGGCCTTGTCCGAGACCCGACGAAGGGCTGGCAGCCCTTAGAGAACAAGGAGCACTAACCCCCAAGGCTCTCGCTGATTACACGGACATCGCTCACGAGACCGCCAAGAAGTCGCTGCAACGAATGGCTCTCGATGGTCAGGTCGAAACCGCCGGGGGGGGTGCATATCGAGTCCCCGGCGTCCCTCTGTCCCCCGATTCAGACCTCAATGGGGGGGACGAGG